>NZ_CP096378.1:4320000-4330884 GCF_053903085.1 Bacillus sp. AK124 | reverse complement strand
TCGAAAAAAAATTGAGCAAGCCCAGCTTTGAAACATGGATGAAATCGACAAAGGCCCATTCATTGCAGGGCGATACGCTGATCATCACCGCACCGAACGAGTTCGCCAGAGACTGGCTTGAATCAAGATACCTGCACCTGATCGCCGATACGATCTACGATCTGACAGGAGAAGAATTGAGCATTAAATTTGTCATTCCTCAGAATCAAAATGAAGAAGATTTTATGCCTAAGTCTCCAATCAAAAAAATGTCGAAAGAAGAACCGGCTGATTTTCCGCAAAACATGCTGAACCCCAAATATACATTCGATACGTTCGTTATCGGTTCAGGAAACCGATTCGCCCATGCGGCGTCTTTGGCAGTGGCCGAAGCCCCGGCGAAAGCTTACAATCCGCTGTTTATTTATGGGGGAGTCGGACTTGGAAAGACTCACTTAATGCATGCGATCGGGCACTATGTCATCGATCACAATCCATCTGCAAAAGTGGTTTATTTGTCATCTGAGAAATTTACAAATGAATTCATTAACTCGATCCGTGACAATAAAGCTGTCGATTTTCGCAACCGCTATCGAAATGTTGACGTTCTTTTGATAGATGATATTCAATTTTTAGCCGGAAAAGAACAGACGCAAGAGGAATTTTTCCATACGTTTAATACGCTGCATGAAGAAACAAAGCAGATCGTCATTTCCAGCGACCGGCCTCCAAAAGAGATCCCAACGCTTGAAGACCGTTTGCGCTCCCGTTTTGAATGGGGATTGATCACAGACATCACGCCTCCTGATCTAGAAACAAGAATTGCGATTTTAAGGAAGAAAGCAAAAGCAGAAGGACTTGATATCCCGAATGAAGTCATGCTTTATATTGCCAATCAGATCGACAGCAATATCAGGGAGCTGGAAGGGGCATTAATCAGGGTTGTCGCATATTCTTCCCTGATCAATAAAGACATCAACGCCGATTTGGCTGCTGAAGCTTTGAAAGATATCATTCCGTCTTCAAAGCCGAAAGTCATTACGATCAAAGACATCCAAAGAATCGTCGGCCAGCAGTTCAATATCAAGCTGGAGGATTTCAAGGCGAAGAAACGGACAAAATCGGTGGCTTTTCCGCGGCAAATCGCTATGTATCTATCAAGAGAAATGACAGATTCTTCTCTTCCAAAGATCGGCGAGGAGTTTGGCGGACGCGACCACACGACGGTCATCCATGCCCACGAAAAAATATCAAAACTGCTGAGCGATGATGAACAGCTCCAGCAGCATATTAAAGAAATTAAAGAGCAGCTGAGATAAATGGTGAGCGGGAAAGTGTGAATAACTTGAACATAGCCTTACACAGTCTGTCCACATGTGGATAGGCTGTGTTTCCGTTCGTTTTTAGCACTTATCCACAAATCCACAGCCCCTACTAGTACTTCTGCTATTTTTATAAAACATAATAATTAATAGATTTCCGCAAGGAGGATGATTATGAAGTTTACAATTCAAAAAGACCGCCTAGTCGAAGGTGTCCAAGATGTGTTAAAAGCCGTTTCTTCAAGAACGACGATTCCGATCTTAACCGGTATTAAAATCGTGGCCTCTGATGAAGGTGTCTCTCTGACAGGCAGCGATTCCGATATTTCGATTGAATCGTTTATCCCGAAAGAAGACGGCGATTTAGAGGTCGTGACAATTGAAAAGCCCGGCAGCATTGTGCTTCAAGCGCGTTTTTTCAGTGAAATTGTCAAAAAGCTGCCGATGTCAACGGTGGAAATCGAGGTTCAAAATCAATACTTAACGATCATCCGCTCCGGCAAAGCAGAGTTTAACTTAAACGGTTTGGATGCAAGCGAATATCCGCTTTTGCCGCAAATTGAAGAGCATCACGCTTTTCAAATTCCGACCGATCTGCTAAAAAACCTGATCCGCCAAACCGTTTTCGCAGTGTCCACCTCAGAAACACGCCCAATCTTGACAGGTGTAAACTGGAATGTCGCGAGCGGTGAATTAATATGCACTGCGACGGATAGTCACCGTCTAGCGCTAAGAAAAGCTAAGCTCGACATTCACGAAGACAGTTCTTACAATGTCGTCATCCCAGGAAAAAGCTTAACCGAGCTGAGCAAGATCCTTGATGACCACCAGGAGCTTGTCGATATTGTAATTACCGAAACACAAGTGTTGTTTAAAACAAAAAACGTGCTGTTTTTCTCCAGACTGCTTGACGGAAACTACCCGGATACAAACCGCCTGATTCCTCAGGAAAGCAAAACGAACCTGATCGTCAATACAAAGGAATTTCTTCAGGCGATTGACAGGGCTTCACTTTTGGCGAGAGAAGGACGAAACAACGTGGTGAAACTTTCCGCAGCCGCCAATGAGTCGATCGAAATTTCTTCAAACTCTCCGGAAATCGGAAAGGTTGTCGAAACGGTGAATGCCGAGCAGATTGAAGGGGAAGACTTAAAGATATCCTTTAGTCCGAAATATATGCTGGATGCCCTTAAAGTTCTTGAAGGAGAGGACATTCACGTGAGTTTCACGGGCGCTATGAGGCCTTTTCTGATCCGTACGCCGAATGACGATTCGATCGTCCAATTAATTCTTCCTGTCCGGACGTATTAATTTGTTGGAATAGAAAGTTGCCGGCTGGTCCGGCAGCTTCTCTTATTTTTTCGGGAGAAAAGCGCTCTCGCCCTGCCTTGGTTGTTCATACCGCAAGTTTCCCCTTTCCTTCTTTCCCTGTTTTTTAGTACAATTAGATATTAGTGATATTGAAAGAGGTCGATATAATGACAAAGACGGTGGCTATTGATACAGAGATGATTACCCTCGGCCAGTTTTTGAAATTGGCGGATGTCATTCAGTCCGGAGGAATGGCAAAATGGTTTTTATCGGAATATGAAGTACTCGTCAATGACGAGCCGGATAACCGCCGCGGACGAAAACTGTATGTCGGAGATGTGGTGACGATTGAAGGATTCGGTTCATTTCAAGTCGTCGGCTAAAAGCAGGTGGTATTGATTGTATATCCAAAATCTAACATTATCGTCTTACCGTAATTATGAACGCCTTGACCTTCAATTTGAGAACAAAGTGAACGTGATTATCGGAGAGAACGCTCAAGGAAAAACGAATTTGATGGAAGCGATCTATGTGCTTGCGATGGCCAAATCCCATCGGACGTCAAATGATAAAGAACTCATACGATGGGATGAAGACTATGCTAAAATAGAAGGCAGGGTCATTAAAAAAAACGGTTCTGTTCCCATTCAGCTCGTGATTTCCAAAAAAGGAAAAAAAGGTAAAGTTAATCATATTGAACAGCAGAAGCTGAGCCAGTATGTCGGGGCTGTCAACACGATTATGTTCGCGCCGGAGGATTTAAATCTTGTAAAAGGAAGTCCTCAGGTCAGAAGAAGGTTTCTCGATATGGAAATCGGCCAAGTATCACCTGTCTATCTTCATGACCTTTCTCTTTACCAAAAAATCCTTTCACAACGGAATCATTTCCTGAAACAGCTTCAAACGAGAAAGCAAACCGATCAAACGATGCTTGACGTGCTGACGGAACAGCTTACGGAATTCGCAGCAAAGGTTGTGATGAAACGGCTTCAGTTTGTCGATCAGCTTGAAAAATGGGCTCAGCCCATTCATTCCGGAATTTCAAGAGGTCTGGAAGAGCTGACGCTAAAGTATCATACGTCTCTTCACGTATCAGATTCGCCCGATTTGTCGAAAATGATCAATAGTTATCAAGAAACGTTTTCTAAATTAAGAGATAAAGAAATAGAACGGGGGGTATCTCTGTCAGGTCCCCACAGGGATGATGTTCTCTTCTACGTCAATGGCCGTGATGTGCAGACTTACGGATCGCAGGGTCAGCAGCGAACGACTGCATTGTCGCTTAAATTGGCTGAAATCGATTTGATTCAGGAAGAGATAGGAGAATACCCGATTTTGCTTTTGGATGATGTTTTATCAGAGCTGGACGACTATCGGCAGTCTCACTTGCTCCACACCATTCAAGGCCGTGTTCAAACTTTCGTAACAACGACAAGCGTTGATGGAATTGATCATAAAACCTTAAACGAAGCGGAAATCTTTCGAGTTGAAAATGGCACGCTATCGGACTGAGAAAATGGGGTGAGGGATTGTATATCCACTTAGGTGACGATTTTGTCGTCTCAACGCGTGAAATTGTGGCTATTTTTGATTACAAGGCAAAGACATCGCCGATTGTTGAAGAGTTTTTAAACAAGCAAAAACAGCTGATTGTCTCTTCTAACAGCACGCCGAAGTCAATTGTTGTCACATTACAATCGATTTATTTTTCTCCTTTAGCCTCAGGCACGTTGAAAAAACGGGCGCAATCCAAGCCGGAAATCGATTCATAAAAGAATCTTAACTATAAATTTATTATGTTTGAAGAAAAGTGTAGGTGAATGTGCGTGGCAATGGAACAGCAAAATAATTACGATGAAAATCAGATACAGGTTCTAGAGGGATTGGAAGCCGTGCGGAAAAGACCCGGAATGTACATCGGGTCGACAAGCGGCAAAGGTCTGCACCATTTAGTATGGGAAATTGTCGATAACAGCATCGATGAAGCATTGGCCGGTTACTGCACTGAAATCAATGTCGAAATTGAAAAAGACAACAGCATCACTGTAAAAGACAACGGACGGGGGATTCCTGTCGGTATTCATGAGAAGATGGGCCGTCCCGCTGTGGAAGTCATCATGACTGTCCTGCACGCCGGAGGAAAGTTTGACGGAAGCGGATATAAAGTTTCAGGCGGTCTGCACGGCGTCGGTGCTTCTGTTGTTAACGCCCTTTCAACCGAGCTCGATGTAACGGTTTACAGAGATGGAAAAGTCCATTATCAGGAATTTGAACGGGGCGTTCCGAAAGCTGATTTGAAAGTCATCGGAGAGACGGAAGTGACGGGAACGACCACTCACTTCAAGCCTGATCCGGAAATATTCACGGAAACGACTGAATACGACTATGATACGCTCGCCACTCGTGTCCGGGAGCTCGCTTTCTTGACAAAAGGCGTCAAAATCACGATTGAAGACAAGCGAGATGGAAAAGAACGCAAGAATGAATACTGCTATGAAGGCGGTATTAAAAGCTATGTTGAACACTTGAACCGTTCGCGGGAAGTTGTTCATGAAGAGCCGGTCTACATTGAAGGATCCAAAGACGGCATTACCGTCGAGGTGGCGCTCCAATACAACGACAGCTATACGAGCAACATTTATTCGTTTGCCAACAACATTCATACGTATGAAGGCGGAACGCATGAAGCCGGCTTTAAGACAGGTTTGACACGGGTTATCAATGATTACGCGAGAAGGAACGGCGTATTCAAAGAAAGCGATCCAAACTTAAGCGGGGAAGATGTCCGGGAAGGGTTGACAGCGATCATTTCAATCAAGCACCCGGATCCTCAATTTGAAGGACAGACGAAAACAAAGCTTGGCAACTCAGAAGCGCGTACGATAACAGATGCGCTATTTTCAGAAGCGCTCGAAAAGTTTCTGCTTGAAAACCCGGATTCAGCGAAAAAAATCGTTGAAAAAGGGGTTATGGCTGCCAGAGCACGAATGGCGGCAAAGAAAGCGCGCGAATTGACGCGCAGAAAAAGCGCCCTTGAAGTGTCAAATCTGCCAGGGAAACTGGCTGACTGTTCTTCTAAAGATCCGACGATTTCCGAACTTTACATCGTTGAGGGTGACTCTGCGGGCGGATCGGCAAAACAGGGCCGCGATCGTCATTTCCAAGCCATTTTGCCTTTGAGAGGGAAAATCTTGAACGTCGAAAAAGCACGCCTGGACAAAATTTTGTCCAACAATGAGGTTCGTTCTATGATCACCGCACTCGGCACCGGAATCGGGGAAGATTTCAACCTTGAAAAAGCCCGCTACCACAAAGTCGTGATTATGACGGATGCCGACGTCGACGGTGCCCACATCAGAACGTTGCTGCTGACCTTTTTCTACCGCTACATGAGGCAGATCATCGAACAAGGATATGTCTACATCGCTCAGCCGCCGCTTTACAAAATACAGCAGGGGAAACGCGTTGAGTATGCGTACAATGACCAGCAGCTCGAAGAAATTTTAAAAGAGCTTCCGCAAAATCCGAAGCCAGGCCTGCAACGCTATAAAGGTTTGGGTGAGATGAATGCAACACAGCTTTGGGAAACGACGATGGATCCTGAAACGCGGACATTGCTTCAAGTAACGCTCAAAGATGCGATCGATGCGGATGAAACCTTTGAAATGCTGATGGGCGACAAGGTTGAGCCGCGCCGCAACTTTATCGAAGAGAATGCCCGATATGTGAAGAATTTGGATATTTAATGATTGTAAGACCTTATTTTCGCTTAATTGAAATAAGGTCTTTTCTAGAATGAGCCTTTGGCGCTCTATCATTTGATGTGTATAAAATCAAGATTATTGATATAATGGAGAATAGCCTAATTCGTTGAAGAGTATAAATACAAATCTACTCCCACACAACTCATGTAGATTCTCCAGGGAGGTTTTTTAATGAGTGAACAACATAAGCCCCAAGTTCAGGAAGTCAATATCAGTCAGGAAATGCGCACATCTTTTTTAGATTACGCAATGAGTGTTATTGTTTCCCGCGCTCTTCCGGACGTAAGAGACGGTCTGAAGCCGGTGCACAGAAGAATATTGTATGCGATGAACGACCTTGGGATGACAAGTGATAAGCCGTATAAAAAATCCGCGCGTATTGTCGGCGAAGTTATCGGTAAGTACCACCCGCATGGTGATTCTGCTGTTTACGAAGCTATGGTCAGAATGGCGCAGGATTTTAACTATCGGTACATGCTCGTTCAAGGCCACGGAAACTTCGGTTCTGTCGACGGCGACTCGGCTGCGGCCATGCGTTACACAGAAGCGAGAATGTCTAAAATATCAATGGAAATTCTGCGCGACATCAATAAAGACACAATCGATTACCAGGACAACTATGACGGATCGGAAAAAGAGCCTGTTGTCATGCCCGCGAGATTTCCGAACCTGCTTGTCAACGGAGCGGCCGGTATTGCTGTAGGTATGGCCACGAACATTCCGCCGCATCAGCTTGGTGAAGTCATTGACGGAGTCTTGGCGGTCAGCAAGAACCCTGATATTACGCTGCCGGAATTGATGGAAATCATTCCTGGACCTGATTTCCCTACAGCAGGGCTGATTTTGGGAAGAAGCGGCATCCGGAAAGCCTATGAAACAGGCCGGGGATCCATTACGCTTCGAGCCAAAGCTCAAATCGAAGAAACATCTTCCGGCAAACCGGTAATCATTATTACGGAAATACCGTACCAGGTGAATAAAGCTAGGCTGATCGAAAAAATCGCGGATCTAGTGCGCGACAAGAAAATCGACGGCATTACGGATCTCCGCGATGAATCAGACCGAAACGGAATGCGCATCGTCATTGAACTGAGAAGGGACGCAAACGCTAATGTACTGTTAAATAACTTGTACAAGCAGACCGCTCTTCAAACATCATTCGGCATTAATCTTTTGGCGCTTGTTGACGGACAGCCGAAAGTATTGAGCCTGAAGCAGTGTCTGGAGCATTATCTTGACCATCAAAAAGTCGTGATCAGAAGGCGCACGGCATTCGAGCTTCGCAAAGCGGAAGCGCGGGCCCATATTCTTGAGGGCTTGAGAGTGGCGCTTGATCATCTTGATGAAGTTATTTCCCTAATTAGAAATTCGCAAACGGCTGAAATCGCAAAAAACGGATTGATTGAGAAGTTTTCTTTGACCGAAAAACAGGCCCAAGCGATTTTGGACATGCGTCTTCAGCGTTTAACAGGACTGGAACGCGAAAAAATCGAAGAGGAATATCAAGGTCTTGTTGAGTTGATTGCTGAGCTAAAAGCCATCTTAGCAGACGAAGAAAAGGTTCTTGAAATCATTCGGGAAGAGCTTACGGAAGTTAAAGAGCGCTTTAATGATGAGCGCCGTACAGAAATCGTGACATCAGGCCTTGAGACGATTGAGGACGAGGATCTCATCACGCGCGAGAATATCGTTGTGACTTTAACCCATAACGGATATATCAAACGTCTGCCTTCTTCCACTTACCGCAGCCAAAAACGGGGCGGGAAAGGCATTCAGGGCATGGGGACAAATGAAGACGACTTCGTTGAACACCTGATTTCAACATCCACCCATGACACCATTCTCTTCTTCTCAAATAAAGGGAAAGTGTACCGTGCGAAAGGATATGAGATCCCTGAATACGGACGGACAGCAAAGGGAATTCCGATTATTAACCTGCTTGAAGTGGAAAAAGGAGAATGGATCAACGCGATTATCCCGGTAAGCGAATTTGATGACGAGTCTTATTTGTTCTTCACGACAAAACACGGAATATCAAAACGCACGCCGCTTTCCCAATTCGCGAATATCCGCAATAACGGATTGATCGCCTTAAGCCTCCGCGATGAGGATGAATTGATGGCCGTCCGCTTGACGGACGGAAATAAACAAATGATTATCGGCACGAAGAACGGTCTGCTGATCCGTTTCCCTGAAACAGATGTAAGGCAAATGGGAAGAACAGCAGCCGGCGTTAAAGGCATCACTCTGACAGATGATGATGTTGTCGTCGGCATGGAGATTTTGGAAGAGGATTATCATGTGCTAATCGTAACTGAAAAAGGCTACGGAAAACTGACGCCGGCTTCAGAATACAGGGTTCAAAGCCGTGGAGGAAAAGGGCTGAAAACCTGCAAAATCACAGAAAATAACGGATCTCTTGTGACTGTGAAAGCAACAACAGGAGAAGAAGATTTAATGATCATCACAGCCAGCGGCGTGATCATTCGGATGGATATTAAAGATATTTCCACGACCGGCCGCGTCACCCAGGGCGTGCGTCTTATCCGATTAGGTGAACAAGAGCATGTTGCGACTGTCGCTTTAGTTGAAAAAGATGAAGAGAACGATACAGAAGAACAGGAAGCAGACGAATCATAAAAACATGCAGCCAAATGGCTGCATGTTTTTCTATTCAATCTTTCAAATAAGATCTTTTCATCAGAAAGATGATGTGCTATAATTTCTTTTGGTCGCTTATAAAAGCAACAACAAAAACTTTCCCGAAAAAAAGTATTGACCGCTTGTCTCATAAATGTTATATTTAAGTGGTCGCTTTGAGAGCGGCAACGAAGTTCTTTGAAAACTAAACAAGACAAAACGTACCTGTTAATTCATTAAATAAATCGCACATGCGAGTGTGCGTAGTCATTATCAAACTTCATGGAGAGTTTGATCCTGGCTCAGGACGAACGCTGGCGGCGTGCCTAATACATGCAAGTCGAGCGGACAGATGGGAGCTTGCTCCCTGATGTCAGCGGCGGACGGGTGAGTAACACGTGGGTAACCTGCCTGTAAGACTGGGATAACTCCGGGAAACCGGGGCTAATACCGGATGCTTGATTGAACCGCATGGTTCAATTATAAAAGGTGGCTTCGGCTATCACTTACAGATGGACCCGCGGCGCATTAGCTAGTTGGTGAGGTAACGGCTCACCAAGGCAACGATGCGTAGCCGACCTGAGAGGGTGATCGGCCACACTGGGACTGAGACACGGCCCAGACTCCTACGGGAGGCAGCAGTAGGGAATCTTCCGCAATGGACGAAAGTCTGACGGAGCAACGCCGCGTGAGTGATGAAGGTTTTCGGATCGTAAAACTCTGTTGTTAGGGAAGAACAAGTACCGTTCGAATAGGGCGGTACCTTGACGGTACCTAACCAGAAAGCCACGGCTAACTACGTGCCAGCAGCCGCGGTAATACGTAGGTGGCAAGCGTTGTCCGGAATTATTGGGCGTAAAGCGCGCGCAGGCGGTTTCTTAAGTCTGATGTGAAAGCCCCCGGCTCAACCGGGGAGGGTCATTGGAAACTGGGGAACTTGAGTGCAGAAGAGGAGAGTGGAATTCCACGTGTAGCGGTGAAATGCGTAGAGATGTGGAGGAACACCAGTGGCGAAGGCGACTCTCTGGTCTGTAACTGACGCTGAGGCGCGAAAGCGTGGGGAGCGAACAGGATTAGATACCCTGGTAGTCCACGCCGTAAACGATGAGTGCTAAGTGTTAGAGGGTTTCCGCCCTTTAGTGCTGCAGCAAACGCATTAAGCACTCCGCCTGGGGAGTACGGTCGCAAGACTGAAACTCAAAGGAATTGACGGGGGCCCGCACAAGCGGTGGAGCATGTGGTTTAATTCGAAGCAACGCGAAGAACCTTACCAGGTCTTGACATCCTCTGACAACCCTAGAGATAGGGCTTCCCCTTCGGGGGCAGAGTGACAGGTGGTGCATGGTTGTCGTCAGCTCGTGTCGTGAGATGTTGGGTTAAGTCCCGCAACGAGCGCAACCCTTGATCTTAGTTGCCAGCATTCAGTTGGGCACTCTAAGGTGACTGCCGGTGACAAACCGGAGGAAGGTGGGGATGACGTCAAATCATCATGCCCCTTATGACCTGGGCTACACACGTGCTACAATGGACAGAACAAAGGGCAGCGAAGCCGCGAGGCTAAGCCAATCCCACAAATCTGTTCTCAGTTCGGATCGCAGTCTGCAACTCGACTGCGTGAAGCTGGAATCGCTAGTAATCGCGGATCAGCATGCCGCGGTGAATACGTTCCCGGGCCTTGTACACACCGCCCGTCACACCACGAGAGTTTGTAACACCCGAAGTCGGTGAGGTAACCTTTTGGAGCCAGCCGCCGAAGGTGGGACAGATGATTGGGGTGAAGTCGTAACAAGGTAGCCGTATCGGAAGGTGCGGCTGGATCACCTCCTTTCTAAGGATATTATACGGAATATAAGACCTTGCGGTCTTAT
>NZ_CP096378.1:4297500-4315000 GCF_053903085.1 Bacillus sp. AK124 | reverse complement strand
TGGTTGGAATTATCACAAACCGTGATCTGCGATTTATTTCTGATTACTCCATGAAAATCAGCGATGTTATGACAAAAGAAGAGCTTGTTACGGCTCCTGTTGGTACAACCCTGGATGAAGCGGAAAAAATTCTTCAAAAATACAAGATCGAAAAACTCCCTCTTTTAGATGATCAAGGTGTTTTAAAAGGGCTTATTACGATTAAAGACATTGAAAAAGTAATCGAATTCCCGAATTCAGCGAAAGATGTTCACGGCCGCCTATTGGTTGGAGCAGCGGTTGGTGTAACAGGCGACACAATGACACGCGTCAGAAAGCTTGTGGAAGCCAATGTCGATGTGATCGTCGTTGATACCGCGCACGGCCATTCACAAGGTGTCTTGGATACCGTTAAGAAAATCCGCGACACTTATCCTGAATTAAATATCATTGCCGGCAACGTCGCAACTGCCGAAGGAACAAAAGCACTTATCGAAGCCGGAGCAAATGTAGTTAAAGTCGGTATCGGACCGGGTTCTATTTGTACAACCCGCGTAGTGGCCGGTGTCGGTGTTCCGCAAGTGACAGCGATTTACGATTGTGCGACTGAAGCAAGAAAACACGGTGCGGCGATTATTGCAGACGGCGGCATCAAGTTTTCCGGAGATATCGTCAAAGCCTTGGCTGCCGGAGGCCATGCCGTCATGCTTGGAAGCCTTCTTGCCGGAACATCCGAAAGCCCAGGCGAGACTGAAATCTACCAAGGCAGACGCTTTAAAGTTTATCGCGGTATGGGTTCAGTAGCTGCAATGGAAAAAGGAAGCAAAGACCGCTACTTCCAAGAGGAAAACAAAAAATTCGTTCCGGAAGGCATTGAGGGCCGTACGCCTTATAAAGGTCCGGTTGCTGACACAGTTTATCAGCTTGTCGGCGGTTTGAAATCCGGCATGGGGTACTGTGGAACAAAAGATTTGCACGCACTGAGGGAAGATGCGCAGTTCATCCGCATGACAGGCGCAGGCCTGCGGGAAAGCCACCCTCACGATGTACAAATTACCAAAGAATCGCCTAACTATACCATTTCCTAATCAAATATGACAAAAATTAAACCGTAGACAGAGTAATACTCTGTCTATTTTTTTTTGCTTCCTTATGATAAAATTTATAATGTTGTGTTTGAAAAATGTCTTAAAAGGCTTTGATATAGATTATTAGTCTGATGAAAAGCGGAGGTATCACGATTTGAAAAGCAAGAGAATAAAGCAGCTGATCATGTTGATCGTTGCTTTTGCCGTGACTGTAGGTGCATTTTCTCCTATGTCGACAGCAAAAGCCGCAAATGATCCAATTAATGTAGACGCGAAAGCAGCAATCTTGGTGGAAGCTTCATCGGGGAAAATTTTGTACAGCAAAAATGCCGATCAGCGTCTTCCTGTTGCCAGCATGGCCAAAATGATGACGGAGTATCTTCTGTTGGAAGCGATTCACGAAGGCAAAGTGAAATGGGATCAGAAGTACACGCCTGACGATTATGTATACGAGATTTCCCAAGATCGTTCATTATCGAATGTTCCTCTTCGTAAAGACGGATCATACACTGTAAAAGAGCTTTATCAGGCGACTGCAATTTACTCTGCAAACGCGGCGGCTATTGCACTTTCTGAAATCGTTGCCGGTTCTGAATCAAAGTTCGTAGAGTTAATGAATAAAAAAGCCAAAGAGCTTGGAATGAAAGATTTCAAATTTGTGAATGCTACAGGTTTGGAAAACAAGGATCTTCACGGCAAACATCCGAGCGGAACAAATGCCAATGAAGAAAATGAAGTATCTGCGAGAGACATGGCGCTCCTTGCCGATCATTTAGTAAGCGATTATCCTGAAATCCTCGATACGGCGAGCATTGCCAAAACGAAGTTCAGAAAAGGCACAGACGATGAAATGGACATGCCGAACTGGAACTTTATGCTGAAAGGCCTAGTTCAGGAATATAAAGGTGTGGACGGGCTGAAAACCGGCTCAACGGACTCTGCCGGATCATGCTTTACGGCTACTGCCGAAAGAAACGGCATGAGAGTGATTTCCGTCGTTATGAATGCGAAAGGCGACCTTCATACGGGACGATTTAAAGAAACGAAAAAAATGCTTGATTATGCATTTGATAACTTCACGATGAAAGAGTTTTACGCAAAAGGCGCACAAGTGAAAGGCAACGAAACGGTCACAGTCGACAAAGGGAAAGAAACTGAAGTCGGCGTCGTAACGGAAAAAGCCTTTTCAATGCCTGTGAAGAACGGTGAAGAAAAGAATTACAAGGCGAAAGTGACGCTGAACAAAGACGAGCTGACCGCACCTGTTAAAAAAGGTGAAAAAGTCGGTACCTTGACGGCCTCCTATAAGGGAGAAGAAAAGGACTACGGATTTCTCGGCAGCGATGTATCAGGTGTAAACCTCGTGACAAAAGAAGATGATGAGAAAGCAAACTGGTTTATTTTAACGATGAGAAGCATCGGCGGCTTTTTTGCCGGTATTTGGAACAGCATTGTTGAAATGGTAACCGGCTGGTTTTAATCAATAAAGGGCTCTATCTGATAGGGCTCTTTATTGTCATATTCAGATAGAATTACCATTTACAATCCTAACAATTTGTTATTAAAATAGAAATAATCTTCGTGTTTTTCATATGATTTTGTGGAATTATAAGATACAATAGGATTAAATCTGACAATTCAATCTTTGATTAGGGGGATCCTTGAAATGGCTCAAACAGGTACTGATCGCGTAAAACGCGGTATGGCAGAAATGCAGAAAGGCGGCGTCATTATGGACGTTGTCAATGCCGAACAAGCAAAAATCGCAGAAGAAGCAGGAGCCGTCGCAGTCATGGCGCTGGAGCGCGTTCCGGCTGATATCCGTGCGGCAGGCGGAGTTGCCCGCATGGCAGATCCGACAATTGTCGAAGAAGTGATGAACGCTGTTTCAATCCCGGTTATGGCGAAAGCCCGCATCGGGCATATCGTTGAAGCGCGTGTTCTTGAAGCGCTCGGCGTTGACTATATTGATGAAAGTGAAGTTTTGACTCCTGCGGATGAAGAATTTCATTTAAATAAAAACGAATTTACCGTTCCATTTGTATGCGGATGCCGCGACCTCGGAGAAGCGACGCGCCGGATCGCAGAAGGAGCTTCAATGCTTCGTACGAAAGGCGAACCTGGTACGGGCAATATTGTGGAAGCTGTCCGCCATATGAGAAAGGTGAATGCTCAAGTGCGCAAAGTAGTCGGCATGAGCGATGACGAACTGATGACAGAAGCGAAAAACCTCGGCGCTCCGTATGAGCTGTTGAAGGAAATTAAAGCCGAAGGACGCCTTCCTGTTGTAAACTTTGCTGCCGGCGGTGTGGCAACACCTGCTGATGCTGCTTTAATGATGCAGCTTGGCGCTGACGGCGTATTCGTAGGGTCCGGTATTTTTAAATCCGACAACCCTGCTAAATTCGCGAAAGCAATCGTTGAAGCGACGACGCATTACACGGATTACAAACTGATTGCAGAGCTATCAAAAGAGCTTGGAACTGCGATGAAAGGGATTGAAATCTCAAATCTGCTGCCAGAACAGCGTATGCAAGAGCGCGGCTGGTAAACACGAAGGAGACGGATTGACATGCTGACAATTGGTGTACTTGGACTTCAGGGAGCAGTAAGAGAACATATTCGCTCAATTGAAGCATGCGGAGCAGCCGGAAAAGTCATTAAGTGGCCGGAAGAGTTAAAGGAAATCGACGGTTTGATTTTGCCGGGAGGGGAAAGCACGACGATGAGGCGCCTCATCGATACGTATCAGTTTATGAAGCCCCTTCAGGAGTTTGCCGCATCCGGAAAGCCGGTATTTGGAACTTGTGCTGGGCTGATTATCCTGGCGAAGAATATCGCCGGAGCGAATGATGCCCATCTTGGTGTTCTAGATGTAACCGTCGAACGGAATTCCTTTGGAAGACAAGTGGACAGCTTTGAAGCGGATTTAACCGTTAAAGGACTTGACGAACCGTTTACAGGCGTATTTATCCGCGCTCCGCACATTTTGGAAGCGGGCGCAGATGTGGAAGTGCTTTCGGAGCACAACGGTAGAATCGTCGCTGCCAAACAAGGAAATCTGCTCGGCTGTTCTTTCCACCCTGAGCTGACGGATGACCATAGAATGACGAAATTATTTGTCGAGATGGCGGAAAAGCATAAACAGGAAGCCGTCGTATAAAACGGTTGAAAGCTGTTAAAACTTGTAGTACATTTATAAGACAATATAGATCGAAAAGCGTTGATAGGAAGCAGTAGGAAGCCTCTCTTTCCAAGAGAGCCGATGGTTGGTGCGAATCGGCGAAAGATGCTGTCCGAATCCATCCTTGAGCGAAATGCTGAACAGTCAAAGTAGGCATTTACGGGAGAACCGTTATCAAAATGAAGCGGAAAACAGGAGGAAGACGCCTGTTTTCAATCAGGGTGGCAACGCGAGAGCTCTCGTCCCTTATATTTAGGGGACAAGGGCTCTTTTTTTCGGTCAAATCAGTATAAAAGGAGCGAGGCAGATGCTTGATATCAAACTGCTGCGGGCAAATTTGGAGGAAATCAAACAAAAGCTTGCCCACAGAGGAGAAGATTTATCAGATTTTGATCAATTTGAGGAATTGGATACAAAGAGAAGAGAATTGATCGTCAAAGTGGAAGAGCTGAAAGGAAAGCGCAATGAGGTATCTCAGCAGGTTGCCGCTTTAAAGCGCGAGAAAAAAGATGCTGACCACCTCATTAAAGAAATGCGCGAAGTCGGTGAAGACATTAAAAAGCTTGATGAAGAGCTGAGAACGGTCGAATCTTCACTTGATAAAATCATGCTGTCTATCCCGAATATCCCCCATGAGTCTGTTCCGGTCGGTGAGACTGAAGACGACAACGTGGAAGTTCGCAAATGGGGCGAACTCCCCGGATTTTCATTTGAGCCGAAGCCTCATTGGGATATTGCCGATCAGTTGGATATTCTTGATTTTGAGCGGGCAGGCAAGGTTACGGGAAGCCGTTTCGTTTTCTATAAAGGGCTAGGCGCCAGACTTGAACGGGCATTGTATAACTTTATGCTTGATCTTCACGTAGACGAGTACGGCTATACGGAAGTCATCCCGCCGTACATGGTGAACCGCGCAAGCATGACAGGCACCGGACAGCTGCCGAAATTTGAGGAAGATGCCTTTAAAATCAGGGAAGAAGATTATTTCTTAATTCCGACGGCAGAAGTGCCAATTACGAACCTGCATCGCGATGAAATTTTGTCAGCTGCCGAGTTGCCGATCAATTATGCGGCGTTCAGTGCGTGCTTCCGTTCAGAAGCAGGCTCAGCTGGCCGTGATACGCGCGGTTTGATTCGCCAGCACCAATTTAACAAGGTTGAACTGGTGAAATTCGTGAAGCCTGAGGATTCATATGAAGAGCTTGAAAAGCTGACAAATCAAGCGGAGAAAGTTCTTCAGCTGCTTGAGCTTCCTTATCGTGTGATGAGCATGTGTACGGGCGATCTAGGATTTACCGCTGCGAAAAAATACGATATCGAAGTATGGATTCCAAGCCAAAACACATATCGTGAGATTTCATCTTGCAGTAACTTCGAAGCTTTCCAGGCCAGACGGGCGAATATCAGATTCAGAAGGGAAGCAAAAGGAAAGCCTGAGCATGTCCATACATTAAACGGCTCCGGCTTGGCTGTCGGCAGAACGGTTGCCGCATTATTGGAAAATTACCAGCAGGAGGACGGGAGCGTCATCATTCCTAAAGCGCTTCGTCCATACATGGGGAACAGAGATGTTATTCAACCATAAAAAGTGCGCGCCAAGAGGCGCGCTTTTTTTATGCGAGAGACCAGACGGCGGCTACATTTCGGGCACAGCGCGTAAGATTTGAACTTCCATCGGCAAGGGCGTTTTCCAAGGAGCTGATCCCTGGCACAATCGAAAAGAGAGCGGAAATGCCGATATCATAAACAAGCTCACAGCCTTCACCGAGCGATCCGGCAAATGCAATAACAGGAATATTCTCGCTGCAGGCGCGTTTTGCGACACCGGCCGGCGTTTTTCCGCTGACTGTTTGGCCGTCTATTTTTCCCTCACCCGTAATGACAAGATCGGCTCCTTTAATACGTTCGGAAAAAGACAAAGTATCTAAAACAATGTCAACTCCGCTTTTTAATTCCGCTTTTAAAAAGGCACAGAGGCCTGCTCCTAATCCTCCGGCCGCTCCTGCTCCCGGAATTGAATCGATTTCGCACCCCAGCTCTGCTTTGACTGCAGCAGCATAATGTTTTAAGTTTTGATCCAAAAGAGCAGTCATTTCACTGTTCGCCCCTTTTTGCGGCCCAAATACGGCGGAGGCTCCGCGAGGTCCCGTAAGAGGATTATCGACATCACAGGCGGCTTCAAAGTGGATATGCTTTAACTGAGGATTGAGGCCGCTCACATCGATCTTGGCAATCTCAGCTAATGCACCGCCCCCATTTTCAATCTCTTCTCCATTGCGGTTTAGAAACTTCACACCCAGTGCTGCAGCCATTCCCGCTCCGCCGTCATTTGTCGCACTTCCGCCGAGTCCGATGATGATGTTGGACACCCCTTTTTCCGCAGCATTGAGAATCAGTTCTCCGGTTCCTCTCGTTGTCGTTAACAGGGGATTCCGCTGTTCAGGGGGCACGAGGTGAAGGCCTGACGCTTCAGCCATTTCGATGACAGCCGTTTTTCCGTCGCCAAGCAGGCCGTAAGCCGCCTTTACCGGCTTCCCGAGAGGGCCTGTGACTGTTTGCTGTACGATATCTCCTCCGGTGGCGTCAATCAGAGCTTGAACGGTTCCTTCGCCTCCATCAGCAACCGGAATGTTGACGTATTCGGCCTCAGGCAGAACCGCTTTAAAGCCTTTTTCAATGCTTTTAGCCGCTTCAAACGATGTCATGCTTTCTTTAAATGAATCAGGTGCGATTACGATTTTCATGGTACCTGCTCCTTTTTAAATAAAGAATTGAAAAATTCCAAAAATCAAAGTTGAGATAATGGTTAGGATTAAGCCGATAACTGACTCATATGGAATCAGCTTTAACCGTTCTTTCATGGCCATGAAGACGCTGCCTCCCGTCGTATGAAAAAAGCTTCCGTGAGGCAGGTGATCGAGCACCGTTGCTCCGGCGTGAATCATTGCGGCACCTGCGAGGCCGGCGACGCCAAGATCAAGCAATGTCGGGCCGAATACGCTGCTGGCGACAGCTGTGCCGGCGGTTGTTGAGGCGGTTGCCATCGACATCAGCATGCCTGAAATGGGAGCTAAGAGAAACGACGGCAGACCCAAGCCGACAAGGGTGTCGGTAATGAAAGAATTGAGTTGGGAGTTGGCGATGATTCCCGCAAGCGTTCCAGTCCCGATCAGCATCACGGCAACACCTGACATCTTCGACAATCCTGAAGCGGCAAAATCCTTCAGTTTGCCCGCTTGTCCCGATGCAATCGCAGTGACGAGGCCTCCCGCCGGCAAAGCAATAATTGGATCAATCGTAATTCCTGCCGCAGGCCTTAAGGCGAGCAACAGGATGGAGACCATCGGACCGCTGATCGCCGCCCAAAATGCCGGCAGTTGTTGAGCCGTTTGGGTTTCAATCTCATTTGCAGCTACTCCTGTTCCTTTATTTGAAAGGCGTTTTGCTAGTAAATAAGTGGCGCCCAGTCCAAATATAGCGGGGATGATCCCGGCGGCCATCACGGATGTCAAAGGGATGTGAAAGGCATCTGAAGCAGCAATGGCATTAGGGTTTGGCGACATAATATTGCCCGCTTTTCCTCCGCCGATCATCGCCAACAGAATGGCTGCTTTGCTGATAAAGGTCCGCCTTGCAATCGCAAGGGCGATCGGTGCGACTGTGATGACGGCGACATCGACGAATACGCCGACTGTTGTTAAGATGGCTGTCGCCAATGTTAAAGCAAGCAGCGCTCTTTTTTCTCCAATTTTATTGACAATGGTTTCTGCAATCACCGCTGCGGAGCCGGATTGAATCAGAACGCCGGCGAGCACCCCTGCTGCCAAGATGCGGAGTACAGCAGGAATCATGTTTTTAGCACCCGCTATCATCAAATCCGTCGTCTCTATTAAATCTGCGCCGCCGATTAAGCCTCCGGCCAATGCGCCGATCATCATGCCGTAAGCCGGCGGGACTTTTTTCAGAATGAGAAAGATTGATATGGCTAATGCGCATAAGGCGCCTATTGCATTGATTTGAATATCCATCTGCATACCCTCCCTTACGTCCCATTGTAAACGCTTTCTGTACAAGGGAGAATTGGTCAGGTATACGGATTTCGTTCCTTTATCCTATATTAAAATTGTTCATTTGCACAAAATGGTGAAAAAAGCGTAATGGCTGTATACAGTTTGAATAGGTCGTCAAATCGTTTTGGATTGCATCCTGTCGCTATTTCAACCTTTCTCAGCCGGTAGTTTAATGTATTGCGGTGAATAAAGAGTCTTGATGAAGTTTCCCCGATTTCGCCGTTTTCTTCTATATAGCAGAGGAGGGTATGGATTAATTCGCCCTTTTGATCTGCTTGGGAAAGGCGGTCCCAGATGTTTTGAAAATGAATCTCCTGATCCGGACGCTCTATTTTTGATAACAGAACGGGGATCGCAAACTCTCGATAATCGTATAAACTAGAGCTGTTTTTAGCAATCTTGAGCGTTTGTTTTGCACTTTGATAGGAGAATGGCAGCTGCTCAAGCTGATCCGCCTGTTCGCCAAGCGCGCCTCTGACCGTTTTCCATTGGCTGAGCCAGCCGTTCCAAGATGAAAAGAGATCAGCCCTGCTTTTAGCGGGAGCGCCTGCCAGAATAACTGTGATCTCTTTTAAAGAAATATTGGCGTACAAATCTTTCGCGGTTAAATGTTTTTCAAGTTTTTTAATAAATGCCGGCTTCATATCAGCGGATGGCAGCTCAAACACAAGACAAGTACGCTGGCCGTCTAGCGGTATATTCAATCGCTCCGCACGTTCAAGGAAGTCAAGGGATGCTAGGTCGGCCCCCTGAATCATTTGGATGACCGTTTCTTCCCGGAGCCTTTGATCCCATGTCAGCTGTTTTGTTAAAAATGCCTGTTCGACAGTCAGCTCTGCTGCCATTTTAACAAGTTCACCATATCGGCTGACTTCAGAAGGCGGCCCCGTGATTCCAATAACGCCGATTATTTCATCATGAAATACGATGGGAAGGTTTACGCCGGGCTTTGTTCCCGTTAAAGCCGAGCATTCTTCAGGCGTGATGCTGATAACCCTTTCAGCTGCAAGTGCGTCCTTCGCTCCGGCGTGTTCATCACCAATTCTCGAGCGGTCTCCTGAGGCGATGATAACCCCGTTTTCATCCATCATATTAATGTTGTGCCGAATAATCGACATGGTCCTGTCGACAATTTCCTCCGCCAATTCTTTTGATAGATAATTCATTTCATCATGCTCCTGCCTAAGATCTTGTTTTAAATGGTGATTGTTCCCTCGATCCAGCCTTTCATGAATGGTTTTAAAGAAGATGCGGCCCATATTCGGCTGTCGTCTATATGATTCCAAACATAAATATCATTTTTCTGTATAGAGCCGTTAAAAATCGAATAAGCAAATAAATCGCCATTGCCCGCACCTGCTATAAATAACAGACAATCGAACGGCTTAAAACAGTCAGTGCTTCTCATGTCTAGATTCTCTTCTATCATTCTGTATGCAGGCCAAATGAGATGATCCCCGAATGTATCATTAATGCCGTCTGTCGTTTTTAAAAGGCTGACCAGTTCATCTGGAAAAGAGACGCCGAGGAGTTCTTCTGCTTTCTGAAGCTCCTCTGTTTCAATAGGTCTGTTCAGCGTGTAATCTTGAGGCAAACGTTCTATAAAATGTTTCCACAATGCTATCACCCTTTGCGTTTATCATTATTTTTGCATATAATGAGAAGCGTGAACAATAAAATAAATTTTTTATGAAAAAATCTCTTGACTTAAAAAGATAGGACATGTTATATTAATTCTTGTCGATACGGAGGAATACCCAAGTCTGGCTGAAGGGATCGGTCTTGAAAACCGACAGGGGTGTCAAAGCCCGCGGGGGTTCGAATCCCTCTTCCTCCGCCATTATTGATTTGCATTTTAGTGATTGACTAAGCATAAATTGGAGATTGTGTTGCCGCTGCCTGGATAGGGCAGCGGTTTTTTTATATGCACAAGCAAAAAAAGAGCGGCTCTTCATGGGAATCCGCTCTTTTTGCTTGTTTATCTTTGAATAGCTTCACTGATTTTTTCAATGATTGGATCGAGGGAGGCAGAGTTGTTGAACAGATCGTATTCATCAATATTGACTCTGACAACCGGACAGGCGTTAAAGCCGCTGATCCAGTTTTCGTACCTTGTGTACATTTCCTCCCAATACGATCTGTCGGTTAACATTTCCATTTCTCGTCCGCGTTTTTTGATGCGGTCGAGAATCGATTCCAAATCGCCCTCCAAATAGACTAAAACGTCGGGGCGGGGGAAGTAAGGCGTCATGACCATCGCTTCAAACAGGCTTGTATACGTCTTATAATCGACTTTTGACATTGTGCCTTTATCGGCGTGCATTTTGGCGAAAATGCCTGTATCTTCATAAATTGAACGGTCTTGAACAAATCCGCCGCCCGATTCGTAAATGTATTTTTGCTCTTTGAAGCGTTCCGCTAAGAAGAAAATTTGCAGGTGAAAGCTCCAGCGTTCAAAGTCTTGGTAAAAAGCCTCCAAATAAGGGTTGTTCACAACCTCTTCAAGAGAAGTTTTAAATCCGAGTCTTTTTGCAAGCTCTTTTGTCAATGTGGATTTCCCCACTCCTACCGTTCCGGCAACAGTAATGATAGCATCTTTCGGAATAGCATATACACTCATTCTATATACTCCTTTACTTGATCGGCAATTCGATTGAAAACGGCTTCGGAGATCACGAAGTCTTCCTGATCTCCGTTAATTTCAATAACGGGTATTGGCGGATCGGATTCTTTAAATTGCTTAATGGCAGCATCATAATCATTGATGAGCTGTTCCAGATATTGCTTGTCCATTTCCTGTTCAAACGGCCGTCCGCGTTTTTTGATCCGTTCCAATAACGTCGGAAGGCTTGCTTTTATGTAAATGATGACGTTTGGTTTCGGCAGATCTTCTGTAAGCAGATGATAAATTTTTCTGTATTTCTCAAGTTTTTTGCCTTCCAGCGTCCGTTCAGCAAAAATGAGGTTTTTATAAATATGATAGTCCGAAACAACGGGTATGTGGTGATGCAAATACTTCTTTTCGGTATCTTCAAGCTGCTTATAGCGATTGCAGAGGAAAAACATCTCAAGCTGAAAGCTCCATTCATCTTTGTCATCATAAAATTTATCAAGAAAAGGGTTTTCTTCGACGATTTCTTTAACCAAAGAGAGTGAGAGCTTTTCGGAGAGCATGCTGGCCAAGGTTGTTTTTCCCGCGCCGATGGGGCCTTCGACAGCGATGAAAGGGGCTGTGTTCATAGGTGTCCTCCTACTAAAGAAATTCATTTGTGAACCATACATATTGTATCACATCATCATCTTCTGCCATGAAAAAAACGTTCCTTTAACTTGGGAACGTTTCTTTCACAACATTAAATTGATCGGCTATCAAGAGCCAGTTTTGCGGGAAGGACAGGCCGAGCTTCCAATAGCTGATTCCCCTTAAATTCAATTCCCTAATCAGATCAAACTTTGCCTGAATCGAGCGGGCGTCTTCAAACCATACCTCATGCTGTTTGCCGGCATTGTCCGTATAGCGGAAGAAAGGAGCCTGGGCTGTTTCATCGTACTGTATCGCCGCATTGTTTTCACTCGCGATTGCAATTGCCCGCTGGGGACTGATTGCTCTGGCCAGCTGCCCGCCTGGCGTATGGGGGAGCGTCCAGTCATAACCGTACAAGTTCTGGCCCATGACGATTTTGCTGGCGGGCATTTCCGTGAGTGCGTATTCGATCACATCCCGTACGGGTCCGATCGGCGATACCGCCATCGGCGGCCCTCCGCTGTAGCCCCACTCATATGTCATCAGTACGACGAAATCGACAATCTCTCCGTGAGCCCGGTAATCATGGGCCTCATACCATTGTCCGGGCTGATCCGCTCTCGTTTTAGGCGCAAGCGCGGTTGAGATGAACCAGCCTTCCTGTTTGAAGCGGGCCCGTGCATCCCGTAAAAATTGATTATAGGCTTCTCTGTCTTCAGGCCTTAAGTATTCAAAATCAAAGTGGATGTCTTTAAAACCGTATCTTCTGGCGGCTGCAACAATGTTATCAAGCAATCTGTTTTTTACATTCTGGTCCGTCAAAATGATTCTGCCGAGTTCGTCGCTGAAAGCTTCATTTTCGAGATTGGTGACGATCATCATCATCGTAGTCCGGTGTCTGTCTGCAATTTCTTTTAAGTTGTTCAGCGGCGGTTCTTCGAGTGTGCCGTCCCGCTTCGCCTGGAAGCTGAAAGCACCCAAATAGGTCAAGTATGGCGAAGCCTCTCTTGCCGCCTGCTGTAGAGCGGGGCTGACGCTTTCTCCCCGCGGTTCAATATAAGCGTTTGTTTCAATGTTCCGTTTTGGCCGAGGGGGGATATAAAGCAGCAGCCCGACAGGCAAAATAGCGCTAACCTGAATGCGGTTGATCCTTGCCAGTTCAGCCGGAGAAATATTAAAGCGGGCTCCGATTAATGCTAATGTATCTCCTTGTCTGACCTCATAAAACTCGCCGGCGATCGGTATCACGATAGTTTGTCCGACAACAAGCCGATTCGGGTTGGGAATTTCATTCGTCGCGACAATTTCATTAACTGTTGTTCGGTAGCGATTCGCGATTTGATAAAGGGAATCGCCTCTTTTCACGACATAAATCTGAATGGGAAACGCCTCCTTTCTCATTGCTACCACTATATGAAGAAAGGAAGTGTTTCATGCTCAAGTTTCGGCGGTGATCTCTTTAACCGTCGTAATATTGGCGAACAGAACATTTTCCATCATCGTCAACGCATATTTGTTGTCTTTTTCATTATTTGAGGCAATGCAATCGTGCGGAATCGTGATATCGTACTCCCTCATATAAGCGTCGTTTGCCGTAAATAACACGCAAATATTGCCTGCGATTCCCGTAATAATCAAATGGTCGACATGAAGTTCATTCAGCAATGTTTCAAGGGCGGTGCCGTAAAAAGCTGAGTGCTTTGGTTTGATTAAGAAATAATCGTTGTTATTCGGTGCGAGCCGGTCGATGATATATTCGCTTCTGTCGTTTTTGCATTTCTTGATAATGGCAGCAATATCCGCTTGCCAAATTCCAAAGTGGTCATTAATGTATATGATAGGCCATTTCTTTTTGGCTGCGTGTTCTTTTAATGCCAGAAGATGCTCGGTCATGTTTCTGGTCTTTTTGGAAAGAACGTCACCCATATCGAATTGAAAATCATTAATGATGTCGACTATAATGAGAGCTGAATTGGACAATGCGATTGTCTCCTTTCAGATTGCATATTCCTTTAACTATAAGTTAGCCTATTCTGTCGGGCGAAAAACATTGAAAGAGTGCATGCGGATGACACAAGACGAGTTTTATATGAAAGAAGCGATCAATGAAGCGAGAAAAGCTGAAGAAAAAGGCGAAGTGCCGATTGGCGCCGTACTGGTTCTGGATGGCGAAATTATTGCCCGCGCCCATAATTTGCGGGAAACCGAGCAAAGATCGGTTGCCCACGCAGAGATGCTCGTTATTGAAGAGGCATGCCGGAAGCTGGGAACCTGGCGGCTGGAGAGATCTGTTCTTTACGTTACCCTTGAGCCATGTCCGATGTGCGCCGGAGCGGCCGTTCTCTCCAGAATCGACAAAGTGGTGTTCGGAGCGTCTGATCCGAAAGGCGGCTGTGCGGGGACTTTGATGAATCTCCTGCAGGAAGAGAGATTCAATCATCAGGCTGAAGTCGTAAGCGGCGTAATGGAAGAAGAATGCGGCAGGATGCTAAGCGATTTTTTCAGAAAGCTCCGCGCAAAAAAGAAAGCGGAAAAGAAAAGGGAGCTGTGATGACGGAAATTTGCAATTTAGGGTGAAACAAGTTATACTAATGAGTGCGTCACATGAAGACGCAGCTTAAATAATTTGATATTTATTTTGCCGTGCTAAGCGGGGAGGTAGCGGTGCCCTGTACTCGCAATCCGCTCGAGCGAGGCCGAATCCCTTTCTCGAGGTTCGTTTACTTTAAGGTCTGCCTTAAGCAAGTGGTGTTGACGCTTGGGTCCTGCGCAATGGGAATCCATGAACCATGTCAGGTCCGGAAGGAAGCAGCATTAAGTGGAACCTTCCATGTGCCGCAGGGTTGCCTGGGCTGAGCTAACTGCTTAAGTAACGCTTAGGGTAGCGAATCGACAGAAGGTGCACGGTAAATCAATCATCAAATTAAGAACTCATCTATTTTAATATAGATGAGTTTTTTTCTTAAGAAGAGCTTTTGGATTTGAAAGCTGCTTCATGTATAATGGAAATGATGAAAACAAGAGGAGGGCGTGTTTGTGAGTTACCAGGCTTTATATAGAGTGTTCAGGCCGCAGTTGTTTGAAGATGTAGTCGGTCAGGAGCACATCACGAAAACGTTGCAAAATGCCCTTTTACAAAAGAAATTTTCGCACGCTTATCTGTTTTCCGGACCGAGGGGAACGGGAAAAACAAGCGCCGCAAAACTGTTTGCCAAAGCTGTCAACTGTGAGCACGCTCCGGTCAGTGAACCGTGCAATGAATGCTCCGCGTGCAAAGGCATTACAAACGGTTCGATTTCAGATGTAATTGAAATTGACGCCGCTTCTAACAACGGTGTAGATGAAATACGCGACATCCGCGACAAGGTGAAATTTGCCCCGTCTGCCGTCACGTATAAAGTATATATCATAGATGAAGTACATATGCTTTCTATCGGCGCATTCAACGCCCTTCTAAAAACGCTTGAAGAGCCGCCGGAACATTGTATCTTTATTCTCGCAACAACAGAGCCTCATAAAATTCCTTTAACGATTATTTCTAGATGTCAGCGATTTGATTTTAAGAGGATTACCTCACAGGCAATTGTCGGACGAATGGAAAAAATCGTCGAAGCTGAACAGTTCAAGGTGCAGGATGGCGCCTTAGACATCATCGCCAGTGCTGCCGACGGCGGCATGAGGGATGCGCTGAGCCTGCTCGATCAGGCTGTATCATTCAGCGGAGATGAGCTGACGGTGGATGATGCGCTGCTGATAACAGGGGCTGTGTCACAGCACTATATTGGAAAGCTCGCCTCAACCCTCCACGAAAAAAATGTTTCCGGTGCTTTGGAAACATTGAACGAACTGCTTCAGCAGGGAAAAGACCCGGCAAAATTAATCGAGGATATGATTTTCTACTTCAGGGATATGCTTCTTTATCAAACGGCGCCTGATTTAGAAGGCGTTCTTGAAAAGGTGAAGGTGGACGAAGAGTTCCAAGCTCTGTCCCGGCAAATTCCTGCACCAGACCTTTACGAAATGATCGATATATTAAATAAAAGCCATCAGGAAATGAAATGGACGAACCATCCGCGTATCTTCTTTGAAGTTGCAGTTGTGAAGCTCTGCCAGGGACCAAAAGCAGGGGCATCCGCGGCCGCCCAGCCGGAAGTGGATAATCTCGTCAACAAGGTTCGGCAGCTTGAGCAGGAGATTGAGAAGCTTAAAACACAAGGTGTACAGGTTTCTTCGGCTCCCGCCCAGCCTAAAGAAACGTCCCGTCCGCAAAAAAGCGTGAAAAGCGCATATAAAGCGCCTGTCGGCCGTATTCATGAAATATTAAAAGATGCTACAAGACCGGACCTCGAAAAATTGAAGAGCTGCTGGGGACAATTGCTTGCCCAGCTTAAACAGCAGAATAAAGTATCGCATGCTGCCCTTTTAAATGACAGCGAGCCGGTGGCTGCATCTTCAAAAGCATTTGTCCTCGCATTCAAATACGAAATTCACTGTAAAATGGTAGCTGAAGACAATAATGGAGTCAGGACAAACCTGGAGCAAATTTTGGATGGAATGCTCGGCGGAAGGATAGATATAGTTGGCGTTCCCGAAGCCCAATGGGGTAAAATAAGAGAAGAATTTCTGCAGGATCATCAGCCGGAAGATTCTGAAGCAAATGAACCGAAAGAAGAAGATCCGCTCGTATCAGAAGCTAAAAAACTGTTCGGAGCGGAACTGATTGAAATTAAAGAATAAAAACATGAAAGAGAGTGGATTTGAGTATGCGCGGTGGAATGGGTAACATGCAGAAAATGATGAAGCAAATGCAAAAAATGCAAAAGGATATGCAAAAGGCACAGGAGGAACTGGCAGAAAAAGTACTTGAAGGTACTGCGGGCGGCGGAATGGTGACTGTTAAGGTAAACGGCCAAAAAGAAGTCATCGACGTCATCATCAAAGAGGAAGTCGTAGACCCTGAAGATGTTGAAATGCTTCAAGATCTTGTCCTTGCAGCGACAAACGATGCTTTGAAAAAAGTCGACGATGTAACAAATGAAACGATGGGTAAGTTTACAAAAGGAATGAACATGCCGGGTTTATTCTAGGAGGAAAATAAGAATGCAGTATCCTGAACCAATATCAAAGCTGATTGACAGCTTTATGAAATTGCCAGGAATCGGACCCAAGACGGCGGTCCGTCTGGCTTTTTTTGTTCTTAGTATGAAAGAAGACGTCGTGTTAGATTTTGCAAAAGCATTGGTAAACGCAAAGCGCAATTTGACATATTGCTCGGTTTGCGGACATATAACAGATCAAGATCCTTGCTATATTTGTGAAGATACGAGAAGAGACAAATCGGTCATATGTGTTGTTCAGGATCCGAAAGATGTCATTGCTATGGAGAAAATGAAGGAATACAGCGGACTGTACCATGTTTTGCATGGTGCGATTTCTCCGATGGACGGCATCGGTCCGGAAGATATTAAAATACCCGAATTGCTGAAACGGTTGCAGGATGATCAGGTGACTGAAGTCATTCTCGCGACAAACCCGAATATAGAAGGAGAAGCAACGGCCATGTACATTTCAAGGCTTTTAAAGCCGTCTGGTATCAAGCTGTCACGAATTGCCCATGGACTTCCGGTCGGAGGCGATTTGGAGTATGCAGATGAAGTCACTCTTTCTAAAGCGCTTGAAGGCAGACGTGAAATGTAGAGGGAGGAGATTGCATTACCATGGGGTTTCTTCGGAAAAAGAAGCTTAGAAAAGAATTTGATAACAAGCTGATTGAACAGCTGATCCATCAAAAGGAAGAATGGAACAGGCAAAAGCGGCTGATTGAAAACAGTCTTGAGCCTTCGCCAGAAGTTCTTTACGAATTAAAGGTTGCCGAGGCAAAGTACTTTTTTTATTTGCGGGAAGCAAAAAAAAGAAATTTAAGGATCGGCAGCTG
>NZ_CP096378.1:4235000-4292500 GCF_053903085.1 Bacillus sp. AK124 | reverse complement strand
CAGGCTTATCTCCCCCAAGAGTCCACATCGACGGGGAGGTTTGGCACCTCGATGTCGGCTCATCGCATCCTGGGGCTGTAGTCGGTCCCAAGGGTTGGGCTGTTCGCCCATTAAAGCGGTACGCGAGCTGGGTTCAGAACGTCGTGAGACAGTTCGGTCCCTATCCGTCGCGGGCGCAGGAAATTTGAGAGGAGCTGTCCTTAGTACGAGAGGACCGGGATGGACGCACCGCTGGTGTACCAGTTGTTCTGCCAAGGGCATCGCTGGGTAGCTATGTGCGGACGGGATAAGTGCTGAAAGCATCTAAGCATGAAGCCCCCCTCAAGATGAGATTTCCCATTCCGCAAGGAAGTAAGATCCCTGAAAGATGATCAGGTTGATAGGTCTGAGGTGGAAGTGTGGCGACACATGGAGCTGACAGATACTAATCGATCGAGGACTTAACCTAAATGTTTGTGAATCGTCTGACCGTTATCTAGTTTTGAGAGAATGCCTCTCAAAAGCCAAAGGCAAGGAAACTCGGCTAAAGGCCCTCACATCCTGTGAGGAACGCCCAGTACCTTCATCCTGAAGGCAATAGTTTGGTGGCGATAGCGAAGAGGTCACACCCGTTCCCATGCCGAACACGGAAGTTAAGCTCTTCAGCGCCGATGGTAGTTGGGGGCTTCCCCCTGTGAGAGTAGGACGCCGCCAAGCACTTAAAAAGACCAGCTTATATAAGCTGGTCTTTTTCATTGATACAAACACCTAACCCTTCCTGACTACATATACTAATCTAACCTTCAAAAACATTCTTAATTTTGTATACAAATGTTGTTCTTTGGGCATACTGAAACCCATGGAGGTGGAATGGATGAGTAAGTCTAATCATGGGGAAACGTGTATCATTTGTGAGGAAAATAAAACCGAAGGCATTCACCTTTATACGAAATTTTTATGTTCGGATTGTGAGAAAAAGATTATATCTACATCAACATCAGATCCTGAGTACTCTGACTATGTCAAAAAATTAAAGAGTCTCCGGACACCGCCATTATATTCTTAGACCGTTTTTGGTCTTTTTTTTAAGCCTTTAAGTCTGTATGGATCAAAGGTATAATGAAAGTGATGAAGACACGGTTAAGGTGTCTTTTTTGTTATACACCATGATTTTCGAGCTGAAACTTTGTTTAGCCGATATCCGTATTAGAAAGTAGTATAAAGAAACGACCGATTTATCATAAAAAAAGAAATTTATATATTAGGAGTAGTGGTGTAATGAAACCGATTCTTCATTTTATGCTTCGTGCAACTGCTGCAAGTGCATTGTCCGTGCTCCTTTGGTTCACCAGCTTCTTCGCGCTTAACCAGACGTTTCTGCTGTCTTCCGCTTATGCAGCCGGAACCTGGGTTGCCGTTTATCTTGGCGGGAAATGGTACGGAACCTATTTGTTTTTAAAAGAAAACCAGCTTACACGGCGGGAATATACCTATATAAAGCAAAATCTGCGGGAAGCTAAGCTGAAAATCGCCCGGTTAAGAAAAGCCTTATTCGCAGTCAAAAACATTCAAACGATTAAACAAAATATAGAAATTCTCCGTATCGTCAGAAAAATTTACAGCATCACAAAGAACGAACCAAAGCGTTTTTACCAGGTTGAACGCTTTTATTATCAAAGCCTTGATTCAATTGTTGAACTGACGGAAAAGCATGCGTTTTTGGCGTCACAGCCAAAACGTAATGCGAAGCTTGAAGTTTCTTTAAGCGAAACACGCATGATGATCGATAAGCTTGCCAAGCAATTGGAAGACGACCTTTATGACTTGCTGAAAACAGACATTGACCACTTGGAGTTTGAACTGGACGTCGCAAAGCATTCAATGAAAAAAGGCTGACGGAGGAAAGCTGAAAATGAGCGAATATAAACCATCGTTACACAAAACTGGCGCACAGCTTAAAATTGATGATTTGCTTTCCGATCCTTTTGGACAAGGAGAAAAGTCTGTTTCCGGCATGGAGGAAGAACACCGCGGGCAGCAAGTAAATCTGGTTGATACGTTATCCGAAGAAAAACGCCGGCGGGCATTCCAACTGGCCAAACAGATCGATCCAAAACAACATGACAGCATGACTCTGTATGGAACGCAAGCTCAATCCAAACTCTTGAATTTTTCACACGAGATGCTTGAGCACGTCCAAAAAAAAGATATTGGTGAAATTGGGCAGGTCTTAAGCGACCTAATGAAAAAGCTTGAACAGGTCAGCCCTGATGAATTGAAAACTGAAAAAAGGAACTTTTTTTCCCGTTTTTTCGGAAGAGTATCCCATTCTGTTCAAGAAGTCTTATCAAGGTATCAAAAAACCGGCGCCCAAATAGACAGAATCAGCGTAAAACTTGAGCATTCCAAAAGCGCGCTGATCAATGATAATAAGATGCTCGAACGGCTGTATGAAAAAAATAAAGAATATTATGAAGCGCTGAATGTCTATATTGCAGCCGGTCAGCTGAAGCTTGAAGAATTAAAACATCAAACCATACCCGAATTAAAAGAGAAATCGAAAACAGAACATCATCATATGGCCGTTCAGGATGTAAATGATATGATTCAGTTTGCCGACCGGCTGGAAAAGCGGGTTTATGATTTAACATTGAGCAGACAAATTACACTGCAGAGCGCCCCGCAAATCCGTTTAATCCAACACACAAATCAAGTGCTGGTGGAAAAGATCCAATCATCGATTATGACAGCAATTCCTCTTTGGAAAAATCAGGTTGCTATTGCACTTACTCTGTTGAGGCAGCGCCGAGCCGTAGAAGCTCAAAAAAAGGTGTCAGCCACAACAAACGAACTGCTCTTGAAAAATGCCGAGATGCTGAAGGCCAACACGATCGAAACTGCCAAGGAAAATGAGCGCGGCTTTATCGATATCGAAACATTGAAACAAGTGCAGGACAATCTGATCGGAACGCTTGAGGAGACGCTTAAAATTCAAGAAGAAGGCCGTTCAAAGCGCCTTCAGGCAGAAGAAGAAATAAGGGCAATGGAAGATGATCTCAAGGCTAAGCTGCTGGACATGAAAGAAAACCAAAACCGATTATCATAAGCAAGATAAACATTTACCAAAACGTCCGCCCTTTATGTAATCCGCCTTGAAGGGTATAATAAATGCAGAATGTCATACCGTCACCCGGGAGCACGAGGGTGACGAAGAAAATAGAGAAGATGACTAAAGGATCGGTTATATGAAGACACCTTTATATACAGCATTGGTGAACCATGCTGAAGGACATCATTATTCTTTTCACGTTCCGGGACATCACAATGGAGATGTCTTTTTTGATGAAGCGAAAACCTTTTTCGAAACGATTCTCAAAGTTGATCTAACTGAACTGACGGGTCTGGATGATTTGCATGAGCCATCAGGCGTCATCAAAGAAGCGCAGGATTTAGTTTCGCGGCTTTATGGCGCGGAAGAAAGTTTTTTTCTCGTCAATGGTTCGACCGTCGGGAATCTGACGATGATCATGGCTGTTTGTCAGCCGGGTGACACGATACTTGTTCAGCGGAACTGCCATAAGTCTGTATTTCATGCGATTGAACTTTCAGGCGCCCATCCGGTTTTTTTGACGCCGGAAATTGATGAGGCGATGGCCGTTCCCACACATATACTGTACGAAACGGCAAAAGATGCAATTTCACAATATCCGCACGCTAAAGGAATCGTGCTGACATATCCCAATTACTACGGACATGCTGTTGATCTGAAGCCGATCATAGAAGAGGCCCATCAACACGACATTCCCGTTCTAGTCGACGAGGCTCACGGCGCCCATTTTGTGCTGGGCCATCCATTTCCCCAGTCGTCGCTGAAAGCGGGCGCCGATGTTGTCGTTCAGTCTGCGCACAAAACGCTCCCGGCGATGACAATGGGATCTTATCTGCATATTAACAGCCGCAGGATGAACAGGGACAGACTGGCATATTATCTCTCTGTACTTCAAAGCAGCAGTCCTTCTTATCCAATCATGGCATCTTTGGATATAGCCAGGGCATACGCCGAAGATATCTTGAAAACAAATCGAACAGCCGATATTGAGAAAGAGCTCCTCAACATGAGAGAAGCCTTTTCTCAAATAAACGGAGCCGAGATCGTCGAGCCGGCTGAAGCCGGTATCCAGCAAGATCCGCTTAAGCTGTCTGTCAGATCAGCGTATGGCCACTCCGGTTTTGAACTGAAATCCATATTTGAAGCAAACGGCATCCATCCTGAATTGGCAGATGAAAGGCAAGTCCTGTTGATCCTGCCGCTTGAAGCAAAAAACAAGCCTGCGCCGGAACTGATCAGCACAATCAGCAAAGAAATCAAAGATACAGCTGTTCAACACGATCATCCTGCCGGAATCGGAATCCCTTCTGAAAAAGTCACAGCTTTGCCTTACCGGAAAAGCAAGTTGTCAGCCTTCAAAAAAGAATCGGTTCCTTTTACGGAAGCCGCGGGCAGAATAAGCGCGGAACCGGTCATACCGTACCCTCCGGGTATTCCGTTGATTATGGCGGGTGAGAGAATAACAAAAGAGACGATCAGCCGGCTGACGCGGCTCGTCGACCTGAATGTACACATTCAGGGCAGCAATCAGCTCAAACAAAAGCAATTAACTGTATATATAGAAGAGGAGAAATCATGAACGGATTATTTATTACTTTTGAAGGGCCTGAAGGTGCGGGGAAAACGACAATCCTTCAGGCTGCGGCAGACCAATTGACGAAAAACGGCTATTCTGTTCTTGCGACAAGAGAACCGGGCGGCATTGAAATATCTGAACGAATTCGCGAGGTTATTTTAAATCCAAGTCATATGGCTATGGACCCAAAAACAGAAGCCTTATTATATGCAGCCGCAAGAAGGCAGCATCTTGTCGAAAAAGTAAAACCGGCGCTTGAAGAAGGAAAAATCGTCTTATGCGACCGGTTCATCGACAGTTCACTTGCTTATCAGGGGTATGCCAGGGGACTCGGCATTGATGAAGTATTTTCTGTTAATCAATTTGCGATCGGCAATATGATGCCTAATATGACGATTTATTTCGACATCGACCCGGAAGAGGGAATGAAGCGGATCAATATAAATCATGCCAGAGAGAAGAACCGGCTTGATCTGGAAAAACTCCATTTTCATCAGCTTGTTCAAAAAGGCTATAAAGAAGTTATGAACCGGTTTCCCGGCCGATTTCGGATCGTGGATGCCAGTCAGAATGTTGAACATGTGTTAAAAAGGGTAAATAACATCATTAAGGAAGCATTAAAAGAAAATCAGTTGTGACCTGTTTACCATTCATTGTTATAATGGTAGCAAGAGTATCCTTAAGTGTTTCCATCCAAAAGGGGGCTTTTCATATGAAGTTAATTATCGCTGTTGTTCAAGACCAAGACAGCAATAGGCTTTTAAAGGCTTTAACCGATCACAATTTTCGCGTGACTAAACTGGCGTCAACCGGCGGCTTTTTGAAATCGGGAAACACAACCTTCATGTTGGGTGTAGATGATATTCGAGTAGACAAAGCTTTAAGCTTGATAAAAGAAAACGGAAGCAAGCGCGATCAGCTGATTGCCCCTGTTTCTCCAATGGGCGGAAATGCCGATTCATATGTTCCTTATCCCGTTGAAGTTGAAGTGGGCGGAGCAACCGTTTTTGTACTGCCGATCGAGCAATTCCATCAATTTTAAGGGTTGAGGATATGAAAATAAGTCAAGAACTGCGTACAATGATAGAGAAACAGCAGACTCCGCCTGCAAGAGGAGAAAACGTTTCTGCTTCATTTAAAGAGAAGATGAATATACAAAGCGGCAAGCTACGAGTTGAACAGCTGACAATGCTTTTAACAGATATTGAAGCGTTCGGAAAACGCTTATCAAAGTCGAGGAACTTCAAGGATTTGGCCAGATTCAAAGGCTTGATCAAACGATTTGTAAAAGAGACCGTTGAAAACGGGCTGACGGTGGAGAATTCAAGAAGCTTCGATCTGTACGGAAACAGCCGGACATTGAGCATTGTAAAAGAACTGGACGAAAAGCTTGTGCAATTAACAGAGGACCTGATGGACCAAGAAAAATCTTCTATCGAACTTTTAGAACAGATTGGCGAAATCAAGGGTTTACTGATAAACCTTTACACATAGAGAGTGATGGTATGGCTACAACCTGGACAGAAATGCAGAAGCTTCAGCCACGGGTCATGAAGCTTTTGCAAAATAGTATAGAAAGAAACCGGCTTGCCCATGCCTATTTATTTGAAGGGCGCAAAGGGACGGGCAAATTAGACGCGGCAACCCTTCTGGCAAAAAGCTTTTTTTGCCTTGAAGACGGAGCGGAGCCATGTGAGTCGTGCCGGAACTGCCAGCGGATTGAATCAGGAAACCATCCGGACGTTCACGTCGTGCATCCGGACGGACTTTCGATTAAAAAGGGACAAATTCAGGCGCTTCAGGAAGAGTTTTCAAAGACCGGTTTGGAATCGCATAAAAAGCTGTACATTATCTCCCATGCCGATCAAATGACGGTCAATGCGGCGAACAGCCTTCTGAAGTTTTTAGAGGAGCCGAGCAGCGATACAATCGCTGTTCTTTTAACGGAACAGCCGCAAAAATTGCTCGATACGATCATATCGAGATGCCAAGTTTTATCCTTTCAGTCGTTGCAGCCCGAATCAATTGAAAAGGAACTGATCAAACAAGAGGTCTCACCGAATATTGCTGCCCTTTTGTCGAATATGACAAACAATTTATCGGAAGCGCTCGAATTGAGTCGAAATGATCAATTTGCAGAGTCGCGAGCGAAAGTGATAAAATTGTATGAAGTCTTACACCAGCGAAAAGGACATGCTTTTTTCTATATTCAAGATCAGTGGATGCCCTTTTTCAAGGAGAAAGACCACCAAGAAATGGGTCTTGATATGCTTTTATTTATATATCGCGACGTGTTGTCCATTCAGTTGGGACATGAAGATAAAATACTATTTCAGGACTTATTCCAATCATTAAAACAGCATGCGCTGCAAACAACACAACAAAGAGTGACAAACCAGATACTTGCTGTTTTAGAAGCAAAAAAACGGCTTTATTCCAATGTGAATGCTCAAGGATTAATGGAGCACTTGGTTTTAATGCTGCAGGAGGGATAAGCTTGTACAACGTTATTGGTGTCCGTTTTAAAAAAGCGGGCAAAATATATTATTTCGATCCGAACGGATTTCAGATAGATAAAGACAGCTGTGTGATCGTCGAAACGGTTCGCGGTGTTGAATACGGGCAGGTTGTCATCGCCAACAAGAAAGTAGACGAGAACGATGTCGTGCTGCCTTTAAGAAAAGTGATCAGAGTTGCGGATGAGCGCGACCGCCTGATCGTTGAAGAGAATCAAGAAGCTGCGCTGTCCGCCTTTGATGTCTGCCAGAAAAAGGTTAACGAGCACGGCCTTGAGATGAAGCTGGTCGATGTGGAATTCACTTTTGACCGCAACAAAGTCATTTTTTATTTTACGGCTGACGGAAGAGTCGATTTTAGAGAACTCGTCAAAGATTTGGCGTCAATCTTTAAAACGAGAATCGAACTGAGGCAAATCGGCGTCAGGGATGAAGCGAAGATGCTGGGCGGCATCGGACCGTGCGGAAGAATGCTTTGCTGTTCCACATTTTTAGGTGATTTTGAGCCCGTGTCTATTAAAATGGCAAAGGATCAAAATCTGTCGCTGAATCCGACGAAGATTTCCGGACTATGCGGACGGCTGATGTGCTGTCTGAAATATGAAAACGATGAATACGAAACAGCAAAAGAACAGCTTCCGGATATTGGGGAAGTGATCGCCACGTCCAACGGCCCGGCAAAAGTCGTCGGCTTGAATATTCTTGAACGCATTCTCCAAGTTGAACTGACAGACTGTGACAAAGTCGTTGAATATACGTGGGATGAGCTGTTGCAAGAAGGTGTCGTATCTGCACAAACCACAGATTAACGAGGTGTGAAACCTTGGATAAAAAAGAATTGTTTGATACAGTGATAAGTTTAGAAGAACAAATCGGGTCCCTTTACCGCCAGCTTGGAGATCTCAAGCAGCATATCGGGGAAATGATTGAAGAAAACAATCATTTACAGCTTGAAAACGAGCATTTGCGCAAGAGGCTGGAAGAAACGGATCAAAGGCTAAAAAACGCAAAATCCGATGAAAAAGAGATAAAAGCAGAAAAGACAGGGCATGCTGATATTGGAGAAGGCCATGATAATTTGGCGCGCCTGTATCAGGAGGGTTTCCATATTTGCAACATCCATTACGGAAGTGTTCGCAAAGAAGGAGACTGCCTGTTCTGCCTCTCGTTCTTAAATAAAAAATAAGAAAGGCTTCCGGCGGAACGGAAGCCTTTTTAACGGTAAAATGTGTTTAGGAAAGGGAAAAGACATGATTCAATTAAAAGACGATGAACGACTGGATTATTTACTTGCAGAAGATATGAAAATCGTGCAAAGCCCGACAGTTTTTGCGTTTTCCTTAGACGCCGTTCTGCTGTCGAAATTTGCATATGTTCCGATACAAAAAGGAAACATCATTGATCTGTGCACAGGGAACGGGATTGTTCCGCTGCTTCTCAGCACCCGCACAAAAGCCGCCATCACCGGGGTGGAAATTCAGGAAAGGCTGTATGACATGGCTCTCCGCAGCGTGGAATACAATAACCTACAAAAACAGATTCATCTCATCAGGGACGACTTGAACAATATGCCGCAGGTGCTCGGATATAATAAAGCTGATGTCGTCACATGCAATCCTCCTTATTTCAAGACGCCGCAAAAAACGGAGCAAAACTTAAATGAACATCTGGCCATTGCCAGACATGAAATTTACTGCACGCTTGAAGACGTCGTTCGCGTCAGCAGCAAGCTGTTAAAGCAGGGCGGCAAACTCGCTCTCGTTCACCGGCCGGGGAGGCTGCTCGAAATCTTTGAATTGATGAAGGCCTTCCAAATCGAGCCGAAGCGCGTCCAGTTTGTTTACCCGAAAAAAAGTAAAGAGGCCAACACCATTTTAGTGGAAGGAATAAAAGACGGCCGGCCTGACCTGAAAATTCTGCCTCCTTTATTCGTATATGATGAACAAGATCAATATACACCTGAAATAAGGAAGATTTTATATGGAGACGAGTAGCCATTATTTTTACGTGCTTTCGTGCCGGGACGGTAGCTTGTACGCCGGCTATACAAACAATATCGAGAAGCGCCTGAAAACCCATAATGACGGGAAAGGCGCGAAGTATACGAGGGCAAGGCTGCCGGTAAAACTCCATTATGCAGAGTGCTTTTCAACAAAGCGAGAGGCGATGCAGGCCGAATACTATTTTAAAAAATTATCGAGAAAGAACAAAGAACGTTATATAGAAGAAAAAAGACGGGAGGGTGTTGATTATCAACCGGCAAAAGAGCTTTGACCAAAAATCAGACATGGGCATGTTATATCTCGTTCCGACACCCATCGGCAATTTGGAGGATATGACATTTCGAGCGGTTTCTGTGTTGAAAGAGGCGGACATTATCGCTGCGGAGGATACGAGGCAGACGAAGAAATTGTGCCATGTATACGAAATCGAGACACAGCTTGTCAGCTACCATGAACACAATAAAGAAAGCAGCGGACACAAAATTTTGGAATGGCTGAAAGAAGGTAAAAATGTCGCGCTGGTCAGTGACGCCGGAATGCCGACAATATCTGACCCCGGGGCTGAAATCGTCCGCGATTTTATCGAAATGGGCGGTTATGTCGTGCCTTTGCCCGGTGCAAATGCCGCTTTGACCGCACTGATAGCCTCAGGCATTGCGCCGCAGCCGTTTTTCTTTTTCGGTTTTTTGGACCGTAACAAACGGGAAAGGAAAAAACAGCTCGAGGCTTTGAAAAACAGACAGGAGACGATGATTTTTTACGAGTCCCCGCATCGGCTGAAAGAAACCTTGTCAGCCATCAGAGAGGTATTCGGCAACCGGCAAATCGCATTGACAAGGGAACTCACGAAAAAATTTGAAGAGTTTATCAGAGGTTCGATCGAAGAAGCACTCAAATGGGCTGAACAGGAACAGGTGCGCGGAGAGTTTTGCCTTGTGATCGAGGGAAGCCGTGAAGAAACGATCGAAGAATCGTTCTGGTGGGAGCACCTTTCAGAAAAAGAACATGTCGAGCATTATATCAGCGAAGGATATCATTCAAAAGAAGCCATTAAAAAAACCGCGGTAGACCGCGGCGTTCCGAAACGGAAGATTTATGACGCTTATCATATTCAAAACTAAAAAAACCGCCCTTGCTTCGGCAAGAGCGGTTTTTGTATAATCAAAATAATTATTTTTGAGATTGAAGTTGTGCTTGAATTTCGTTAATGATTTGCTCAGCGCCTTCAGGGCTAAGAACCAATTTACCGCCTGCAAGTTTAAGGTTGTCATCAGAAACTTCACCTGTAACTTGGCAAGTCATGTTTGGTTTATATTTTTTCAAGATGATTTTTTCGTCATCTACATAGATTTCAAGAGCGTCTTTTTCCGCGATTCCAAGCGTACGGCGAAGTTCGATCGGAATCACCACGCGTCCTAGCTCATCAACTTTACGTACAATACCTGTAGATTTCATATTCATTCTCCTCCCGAAAGATTGTTATTTTTATAGGTGTTTATTATCTTCGTCATTATTCGACAAAATCCTTACAGTCCTAGCATAACAAGGTTTCCAATAAACGTCAATCATTTTCTTTTCTATTGTTTGTAAAAATTAGATCATATAGTCAAAAGACCTTGGAAGAACTGATGTAACAAGGGAAATGAAGATGATAAAACAGTAGGATCAATCAAAAAAAAGCCCTTAAATCAAGACTTTCGAACTAAGGTTTTTCCTCATATCGATTATATACGACATTATTCGACAATGAAAGCATTTTTTTGTCGAATTATAATATTTCTTTCTGTTAAAAAATTTGTAATCGACCGTATTCATGATGGATCGACAATGTATATTTTCTTGAACTTGAAGGCTAAGATGGTATCATATAAAGAGGGATTATATATTGAGTATATACTGAATGAATACACATGCCGCTCTCGTCCTTTGGGCGGGAGTTTTTTGACATTTTAATTGGGAGGTTCCATCATGCCGCAAGAAAAAAATACGTTTTACATCACTACACCCATTTATTACCCAAGTGGAAAGCTACATATTGGACATGCCTACACAACCGTTGCCGGTGATGCGATGGCTCGGTATAAAAGACTGAGAGGCTTTGATGTCAGGTACTTAACAGGTACAGATGAGCACGGACAAAAAATCCAGCAAACGGCGGAGAAGGAAAATATTACTCCGCAGGAATTGGTCGATCGTGCGGCAGAAGACATTCAGCAGCTTTGGAAAAAGCTCGACATATCCAATGACGATTTCATACGGACGACAGAGGAACGTCATAAAAACGTGATCGAAAAGGTTTTTCAGAAGCTGCTTGACAATGGTGATATATATCTTGATGAATATGAAGGCTGGTACAGCATACCTGACGAAACGTTTTACACCGAAACCCAGCTCGTTGATGTTGAGCGAAACGAAAAAGGCGAGGTAATCGGAGGAAAAAGTCCTGACAGCGGCCATCCCGTTGAGTTAATCAAAGAGGAATCTTACTTCTTCCGCATGGGAAAATATGCGGACCGGCTGCTCGCTTTCTATGAAGAAAATCCTGAATTCATTCAGCCTGAATCCCGCAAAAATGAAATGATCAACAACTTTATCAAACCGGGTCTTGAGGATTTGGCTGTTTCACGGACGACGTTCGACTGGGGAATAAAAGTGCCCGGCAACCCGAAGCATGTCATCTATGTTTGGATAGACGCGCTGTTTAATTACATTACGGCACTTGGCTTTAATACGGCAAACGATGAAAATTATCAAAAATATTGGCCGGCAGACGTTCATCTTGTCGGTAAAGAGATCGTCCGTTTCCATACCATTTACTGGCCGATTATGCTAATGGCATTGGACCTTCCGCTGCCGAAAAAAGTTTTTGCCCACGGATGGCTGCTGATGAAGGACGGAAAAATGTCTAAATCAAAAGGAAATGTGGTCGATCCAGTCACATTAATCGACAAATACGGACTTGATGCATTGCGTTACTATCTTCTTCGCGAAGTGCCGTTCGGTTCTGACGGCGTATTTACACCGGAAGGATTTGTCGAGCGGATTAACTATGATTTAGCGAATGATTTAGGCAACCTGTTAAACAGAACGGTCGCCATGGTCAACAAATACTTTGACGGCCGGGTTCAGTCATACGAAGGCCCGGTTACCGCTTTTGACGAACAGTTGTCATCATTCTCACAAAAGACAATTGAAGCGTACGAACAGGCGATCGAAAATATGGAGTTTTCTGTAGCGCTTTCTTCATTGTGGCAGTTTGTCAGCAGAACGAATAAATACATTGACGAGACAGCCCCATGGGTACTGGCAAAAGATAAGGACAAAGAAAAAGATCTTCAATCGGTCATGTACCATTTGGCAGAGTCGTTACGCATCACTGCTGTATTGCTGCAGCCGTTCTTAACGCAGACGCCTGAAAAGATTTTTGCACAGCTCGGTGTTACGGATGCGTCATTGAAAAACTGGGACAGCATTAAAAGCTTCGGCCAGCTGAAATCGGTCAAAGTTCAAAAAGGAGAACCGTTGTTCCCGCGTCTTGAAGCGGAAGACGAAGTCGCTTATATCAAATCAAAAATGCAGGGAACGGCTCCAAAAGAAGAACCGAAACAAGAGGAAAAAGCAATTGAAAGGCTTCCGGAAATCACGATAGACGATTTTATGAGCACGGAGCTGAGAGTGGCTGAAGTCATCCATGCCGAACCCGTCAAAAAAGCGGACCGTCTGTTAAAGCTTCAGCTTGATTTGGGCTTTGAAAAACGCCAGGTCGTTTCAGGAATTGCCAAGCACTACAAACCTGAAGAGCTTGTCGGCCGGAAAGTCATTTGTGTAACAAACTTAAAACCGGTCAAACTAAGAGGAGAACTTTCTCAAGGCATGATATTGGCTGGAGAAGACAACGGCGTTCTGTCGCTTGCAGCGGTAGACAGTTCATTATCAAACGGAACGCGAATCAAATAAATGTTGGCAAAGGGTGTTCCACGTGTAACATTTCGTCGAACACCTTTTGTTTTTCGACAATATCTAAAAAAGGTGGCATTTTGATGTTATTTGATACACATGCACATTTAAATGCCGAGCAATTTAATGAGGATTTGGAAGAAGTCATTGCTCGGGCAAAGGAAGAAAAAGTGGAGCACATTGTTGTTGTGGGATTCGATCGTCCGACGATTAAGCGCGCAATGGAATTGATTGAAGCATACGATTTTATTTATGCTGCCATCGGGTGGCATCCGGTTGATGCAATTGATATGACCGATGAAGATTTGGCTTGGATCAAAGACCTCTCTGCCCATGAAAAAGTTGTGGCGATCGGTGAAATGGGACTTGATTATCATTGGGATAAGTCGCCGAAGGACGTTCAAAAAGAGGTGTTCAGAAAACAGATTGCTTTGGCAAAAGAAGTCGGCTTGCCAATCGTGATTCACAACCGTGATGCAACAGAGGATGTCGTTTCTATTTTGCGGGAAGAAGGGGCCGAGGAAGTCGGCGGGATCATGCACTGTTATACCGGAAGCGCCGAAATTGCACAAGAGTGCATAAATATGAATTTCTACCTATCTTTCGGCGGTCCCGTCACATTTAAAAATGCCAAAAAGCCGAAGGAAGTGGTCAAACAAATACCAAATGACCGACTTTTAATTGAGACGGACTGCCCGTATTTAACGCCGCATCCATACAGAGGAAAGCGGAATGAACCAAGCTATGTGAAGCTTGTCGCCGAACAAATTGCTGAATTGAAAGGGATGACTTATGAAGAAATAGCGGCCATCACCACAGAAAATGCAAAAAAACTTTTCGGCATCAGCTGACACGATTTGATATCGAGCCTTGTTCAAGCTTGTCTCTTCGGGGGACGGTTCTAAAAAGTTCTACATGTCTGTTTGCACTCATAGGATATCTTTGTCGACAAGTCTTTCTTTCTTTTATGAGGTGGTTTTCCCATAATAAAAGAGATGGCGGGCTTGCGGAGAAATAGAGAGGAGGGTTGACAGGCTTGTAGATACTCTATATAATCTCCCCGAGGAGAAGGAGGCGTTTTTCATCATACAAAAAATGAAAAAGCTGTTTTCCGTAAAGCTTAGCAAAAGCAGATGGATACTGATTGCTGCTGGACTGCTTGTCGCAGGAAGCGGAACTGCTTACGGAGCACATGAGCTCGCTAAACAGCAAGTCACCATTTCGATAAACGGGAAAAAGCAGGATGTTCGCACGAATGCGGAAACCGTAGGTGAACTGCTGAAAAGCTTAGACATCGAGACGAGGAAAGAAGATCACATCTCTCCCGCTGAAGATACAAAATTAACGGCGAACACGAATGTTGAGTATGTTGCCGCAAAACCTGTTCATTTCGCGGTCGACGGACAGGAAAAAGAAATCTGGACAACAGCGGGTACTGTCGGCAAACTGCTGAAAGATTTAAATCTAGAGTTGGCGGAACACGATCAAATTGAACCCTCAGTTGATAAAGAAATAACGAAAGACATGAAGCTGACTTTGCAAAGGGCTTTTAAAGTAACCGTAAAGGATGCCGGTAAAGATAAAGATATATGGACGACTTCGACTACGGTCGCTGACTTTTTAAAACATCATAAGATCAGCATAAAAGGCGATGATGAAGTTAAGCCTGCGCTTGATAAAAAGCTGACAAAAGATCAGGCGATTCACATTACTCGTATCAAAAAAGTCACCGATGTAGTGGAAGAGAACATCCCTTTTGAAGTCCGCAAAAAAGAGGACGATTCACTTGAAAAAGGGAAAGAAAAAGTTGTACGGGACGGTAAACATGGCAAGCTTAAAAAGCACTATGCCGTTGTTATGAAAAACGGCAAGGAAGTTTCCAGAGAACTGGTTAAAGAGGAAACAGCCGCTGAAAGCAAAGCCAAAATCATTGCTGTCGGTACAAAGCAAGCCGCAGTGGCTACAGTCAGCGCGAATGTATCGCGCGGAAATCAATCCTCAGGAAAAGAATTTTATGTATCCTCTACAGCTTATACGGCAAGCTGCAACGGATGCTCTGGCCACACTGCGACCGGCGTTAACTTGAAAAATAATCCGGGTGCTAAAGTGATCGCTGTCGATCCGAGCGTCATTCCGCTGGGTTCTAAAGTACATGTAGAAGGATATGGCTACGCGGTTGCAGCCGATACAGGCTCAGCCATCAAAGGCCGTAAAATCGATGTATTCTTTCCGAGTAAGTCTACAGCTTACCGCTGGGGTAACAAAAGAGTTAAAATCAAGGTGTTGAACTAAATATCATTTATTACGCTTCTTATATAAGCAGAGGGATTTTGCGCCCTCTGTTTTTTTGGTTATAATAGATCCATCTTGTTTTCTAATTAATTAGACGGTTTTATTACAAAAAGGTTTCAATGATTTTAAAAATGTAATAAAAGGTTTTTCACTATACGGAGGAAGAAATGAAGATTAAAGAAATCATTGTTGTCGAAGGCCGTGATGACACAGCAAAAATCAAATCGGCTGTTGATGCTGATACGATTGAAACGAACGGATCTGCCATAGGGGAAGACGTCATCAAACGGATTCGGCTTGCCCAGGAAACGCGCGGGGTCATTATTTTAACCGATCCTGATTTCCCGGGGGAAAAAATCAGAAAAACGATTGCAGAAAAAGTCCCCGGCTGCAAGCATGCATTTTTACCCAAGCATTTGGCAAAGCCTAAAAATAAGCGCGGAATCGGTGTTGAACATGCTTCGCTTGAGGCAATCCGCGAATGCTTAAAAACCGTTCAGGAGGAAATGGAGGCGACGGAACCTGAGATTGAGGCTCGGGATTTAATCGAAGCCGGCCTGATCGGGGGCCCTCTGGCAAAACAAAGGCGGGAGCGGCTCGGCGAGATATTGAATATCGGCTATACAAATGGGAAACAGCTTCAAAAGCGGCTGCAAATGTTTCAGATCAAAAAGAGTGATTATTTAAGCGCACTGGATGTTGTGCTGCGGGAGGAAGAGCATGAATAAAGATATCGCCACCCCAATTAGAACTAAGGAAATTCTCAATAAATACGGATTTTCATTCAAAAAAAGCCTGGGGCAGAACTTCTTGATTGATACGAACATATTGGACAGAATTGTCGACCATGCGGGGGTGACGGAGCGTACCGGCGTGATTGAAATCGGTCCGGGGATCGGGGCATTGACCGAGCAGCTGGCAAAGCGTGCGAAGAAAGTGACGGCCTTCGAAATCGACCAAAGGCTCCTGCCGATTTTAAAAGATACGCTTTCTCCGTATGATAATGTGACTGTCATTCACCAGGATGTCCTGAAAGCCGATGTCCGGGCGGTAATGGACGAGCAGTTTCAAGACTGCGATGAGGTGATGGTTGTCGCCAACCTCCCGTATTACGTCACGACTCCGATCATCATGAAGCTTTTAGAAGAAAATCTGCCGCTGAAAGGGATCGTCGTCATGCTTCAAAAAGAGGTGGCGGACCGAATGGCTGCGAAACCTTCTACAAAGGAATACGGGTCCCTTTCCATCGCGGTTCAGTTTTATACCGAAGCCAAAACGGTCATGAATGTGCCAAAGACTGTATTTGTCCCTCAGCCTAACGTGGATTCCGCGGTCATCAGGCTGACGCTGAGGGGAGAACCGGCTGTCGCGGTTCAAGATGAAGCCTTTTTCTTTCAAGTCGTAAAATCCAGCTTTGCACAGCGCCGAAAAACGCTTTTCAACAACCTCGTTAACAACCTGCCGAATGGCAAAGAGAATAAATCAAAAATTGAAAGAGCGCTTCAGGATTCACAAATCGACGGAAAACGACGCGGAGAATCGCTGAGCATTGAAGAGTTCGCCGTCTTATCTGACCGCTTGAGAGCAGTCCTTCTTTAATGGAGGGCTTTTTTTATTTGAAGCCGGGCTTTAAGCCTGATCAGGCTTGTCATCCGTTCACCACTTGAAGGGCGGGCACATAGGCTAAAGAAGCACCTTTACTTTTCATTGCTTTATATTCATCAGGATGGGGCTTAGTCTATGTGTGGAGTGAAAAGCATGCAATTTAAAATAGGCGATATGGTCGTCAGAAAATCTTATCGAAGAGATATCTTATTTCGAATTATACGAATTGATCAATCGGCAAATGGAGAACCTGTGGCCGTTTTGCACGGAGATGAGGTCAGATTAATCGCTGACGCATATTTAACGGACTTGGAGATGGTCCGCGAGGCTGAGCGGCAGATGAGAAAGCGGGAAGAAGAATCGAGAATGAAGGAATCCCTCGATCTTCTCCGCCAGGATTACAAACTCCTTCACAATAAACATGAGTACCGCGCCACAAACCAATATAACAATCAACAGCAGTACTTTCATATGCCTGGAAGAGTCCTTCATTTAGACGGGGATTCGGCTTATTTAAAAAAATGTCTGGCGCTCTATGAAAAGATCGGGGTTCCTGTATACGGCATTCATTGTTATGAAAAGAAAATGTCATCGGTCATCGAGGAACTGATCGATGAGTACCGCCCGGATCTTCTCGTCATCACCGGACACGATGCCTATTCTAAGCAGAAGGGTGATATTAACAATCTGGATGCCTACAGGCATTCAAAAGATTTTATCGAAACCGTTCAAAAAGCGAGAAAAAAAATTCCCCATCTTGATCAGCTTGTCATTTTTGCAGGCGCATGCCAGTCCCATTTTGAATCACTGATCAGAGCCGGTGCAAATTTTGCAAGCTCTCCGTCAAGAGTCAACATCCATGCGCTTGATCCGGTCTATATAGTCGCAAAAATCAGCTTCACACCGTTTATGGACCGCATTAACGTCTGGGAAGTGCTCAGAAACACCCTGACGAGGGAAAAGGGACTCGGAGGCATTGAGACGCGAGGCGTATTGCGAATCGGAATGCCATATAAAACAAAAGAAAACGATTAAACGAGCCCGCCGGATGGCGGGTTTTTGCCATACAGCCGAATGTTTTTACCTTTTTTTTAAAAAACATACATAATGAAACGAAAAATGAGGAAAATAAGGGAAAGTCGGCGTATAATTTGTCACAAATATTTTATTGACAGAGGCTTATGAACGTTGATATAATTTAAATTTTATTTGACAAAAATGGGCTTCTGGTGTATACTGAATATAGTGAGGTGGATGCAATGGCGAAAACGTTGTCCGATATTAAAAGATCGCTTGATGGACATTTGGGAAAAAGGCTGACGTTAAAAGCAAACGGTGGCCGCCGAAAAACGATTGAGCGTTCGGGCATTTTAGCTGAGACGTACCCTTCTGTTTTTGTGATACAACTAGACCAAGACGAGAATTCGTTTGAAAGAGTTTCATACAGTTATGCGGATATTCTTACTGAGACGGTTGAATTGAGATTTTCTGATGATAAAACCAGCTCAGTAGCCCTTTAATAAGCAGCGGACTTTATGTTTGCTGCTTTTTGTTTTGCCTTTTTTTATCCAGAATTTTTCGGGGAAGTTCTGCACAAATCGAGCAAAGCTAATACATGTCACTTGTTTTATGATGAGTCAGACGGATGGTATGATACTTGAAAGGGGCTGTTTCGCATGGGCAGACGTCGAAGCATCATGTCAGAGGAATTCAAAAATGAATTGGCTAAGGATCTTGGATTTTACGACACGGTAAAAACCGAGGGCTGGGGCGGAATTCGGGCCAGAGACGCCGGTAACATGGTGAAGAGGGCCATTGAATTAGCCGAACAGCATATGGCTCAAAACCAGCAAAATCATTAAAACAGTGACATACGGAGGGCGCTTCTGTCCTCCGTTTTTTTCATTGATCTGCATTCAGCCGATCAGGTGCTGCAAACGCCTTGAGGATTCGCTGAAGGGGGCAATCGCGATCTGCGGGAATGACCGCATGCTAAGAGCGCGGCGTCCTGCGCGGGCGCATGCATTTGTACGTCCTGTACTTCAAAATATGTTACAATGTGGATACTTATGTTTAGATGGAGAAGTAGGTGAATGGATTGCGTATTTTAGAGAAGGCGCCGGCTAAAATTAATTTGTCGCTCGACGTTCGCCGCAAACGTCCAGATGGGTATCATGAAGTAGAGATGGTCATGACGACAATTGATTTGGCGGATCGGATTGAATTAACCGAGCTGGCAGAAGATAAAGTAACGGTTTCCTCGCATAACCGCTTTGTTCCCGACGATCAGCGAAACCTTGCTTATCAGGCTGCAATGCTCATGAAAGAACGATACGGCATTAAAAAAGGTGTTTCTATATTTATTACGAAAGTGATTCCCGTTGCTGCGGGGCTTGCGGGAGGAAGCAGCGATGCGGCTGCCGTCTTCAGAGGGCTGAACCGGCTGTGGGATTTGAAGCTTTCGATGAATGAACTGGCTGAGCTTGGCGCTGAGATCGGATCTGATGTCTCCTTTTGCGTACATGGAGGAACGGCTCTTGCAACGGGAAGAGGAGAGAAAATCCGTCATATCGAGACTCCGCCGCACTGCTGGGTTGTGCTGGCAAAGCCGACGATCGGCGTATCAACTGCAGAAGTGTACAAGCAGCTGAAAGTCGATGAGATTGAACATCCGGATGTTCAAGGTATGATTTCTGCGATCGAAGAGAAGAATTTTCAAAAAATGTGCGACAAACTCGGCAATGTTCTCGAATCTGTTACATTGAATATGCATCCCGAAGTCGCGATGATCAAAAATCAAATGAAGCGGTTTGGCGCCGATGCTGTGCTGATGAGCGGGAGCGGCCCCACTGTGTTCGGATTGGTTCAATACGAATCAAAAGTACAAAGAATCTATAACGGATTAAGAGGGTTTTGCGATCAGGTTTATGCGGTGCGGATGATCGGAGAACAAAATGAACTTGATTAAATCCGTATGTTAAGTTATATTATTTTTAAAAATATTCGGATTTTGGAGGTAAGTGCATGAAGTTTCGTCGAAGCGGCAGATTGGTGGATCTGACAAATTATTTGTTGACCCATCCGCATGTCTTAGTGCCATTAACCTTCTTTTCAGAACGGTATCAATCTGCTAAATCATCCATTAGTGAAGATTTAACCATTATTAAGCAGACCTTCGAGCAGCAGGGGATCGGGACGCTTCAGACCGTGCCGGGAGCAGCAGGCGGCGTTAAATACATTCCAAAGGTAAAACGCGATGAAGCGGAGGAATTTGTAAAGTCGCTCGGTGAGTCATTGATCGATTCGGAACGGATATTGCCCGGCGGATATTTGTATTTAACCGATATCCTTGGCAAGCCCTCTGTATTAACGAAGGCCGGCAAGATTTTTGCTTCAGCTTTTTCAGACAGGGAGATCGATGTCGTGATGACGGTGGCGACAAAAGGAATTCCTCTGGCATATGCGGTAGCCAGCTACCTTGATGTGCCGACAGTGGTCGTCAGAAAAGACAATAAGGTAACTGAAGGTTCAACGGTCAGCATTAACTATGTGTCTGGATCTTCCAACCGCATTCAGACGATGTCTCTTGCAAAACGCAACTTGCAGACGGGCTCGCGCGTTTTGATTATAGACGACTTTATGAAAGCGGGAGGAACGATCAACGGTATGATCAATCTTCTCGAGGAATTCAATGCCCATGTAGCAGGCATCGGTGTTCTTGTGGAGGCTCAGGGAGTCAAGGAGCGGCTGGTCGATGAGTACATGTCCCTTTTGACTCTTTCTGAAATTGATATGAAGGAAAAAAAGGTGGAAATCCAAAACGGAAACTTTCAGCGTTTTTTTGCAGACAATGAATAGGAAATGGGGAGTTTGAGATGACAAAGGTTGTTCAGACAAAAGAAGCACCGGCGGCGATCGGACCGTATTCACAAGGAATTGTTGTCAATAATATGTTTTACAGTTCAGGGCAAATTCCACTGACCCCGTCGGGTGAAATGGTGACTGGAGACATCACAGAACAGACGCATCAAGTTTTCCGCAATTTAAAAGCCGTGCTGAAAGAAGCGAACGCCTCTCTGGAGACTGTCGTCAAAGCAACTGTGTTTTTGGCGGATATGAATCAGTTCGCAGAGGTGAATGAAGTTTACGGACAGTACTTCGATACCCACAAACCGGCGAGATCATGTGTTGAGGTGGCAAGGCTGCCGAAAGACGCGCTCGTTGAAATAGAAGTCGTCGCATTAGTAAAATAGAAAAAACTCCGAAAAGATGGTTTTGGTCTCCAAAATCATCTTTTTTGTTTGGAAAATTTGTCAATTCAGTGTTTTTTTATCCCAATATTACAAAAATATTTTTAATTATGCAGGAAAACAAAAAAAACCGTTGAATAGTTACACTAATGTTTTTATATTGGGAAAAGGTGGTGAACTACTGTGGAAGTTACCGACGTAAGATTACGCCGCGTGAATACCGATGGTCGCATGAGAGCGATTGCATCCATCACGCTGGATCACGAATTTGTAGTGCATGATATTCGTGTAATTGATGGAAACAATGGTCTTTTCGTTGCGATGCCAAGTAAGCGTACACCTGATGGAGAATTTCGTGATATCGCTCATCCAATCAACTCAAGCACCCGCGGAAAAATTCAGGACGCGGTGTTAAATGAATATCATCGTTTGGGTGACGTTGAGGAAATAGAATATGAAGAAGCTGGAGCTTCTTAAAAAAAGAAGGGCTTATGGATAAGCCCTTTTTGTTTTGAAAAAAAATAATCTTATCATAATAAAATGACAATATATGGTTTGTGATTGCGTATAACAGAAACAGGAGGTAAAACATATGGCGGTTTGAGAATCCCATCCCGAAGGAATCAATTTGTCTCCCTGATCAGTGAATCCTAAATATACTCTGAATATCCAAAATATGCTGTCTTGATTTTCTGATTTCTCATTTTGGCTTGCTTGAAATCAACTCATATTTAGGATATATTTTTCTATGGATAATAGGGATAATGGAGGCCAATACATGGATAAGCGGTTTGCAGTTGTGTTAGCAGCTGGTCAAGGAACAAGAATGAAATCAAAGCTTTATAAAGTTCTTCATCCGGTTTGCGGAAAACCTATGGTCGAGCATGTTGTCGACGAAGCTCGCAAGCTATCATTAGAAAAACTTGTCACAATAGTTGGACATGGAGCCGAAGATGTCAAAAAACAGCTCGGGGAAAAAAGCGAATATGCCCTGCAGGCTGAACAGCTCGGAACAGCCCATGCCGTTAAGCAGGCCAAGTCGATTCTTGGAAGCGAAAAAGGAACGACTATCGTCATTTGCGGAGATACACCGCTTTTAACTGCCGAAACGATGGAAGCCATGCTCAATGAGCACCAGAAAAAAGCAGCAAAAGTGACGATTTTAACCGCTGTAGCGGAGGATCCGACAGGCTACGGACGCATTATTCGCAATGAAAACGGCGATGTTGCAAAAATTGTCGAACATAAAGATGCAACAGACGAGGAAAGACTTGTCAAAGAAATTAACACAGGAACTTATTGTTTTGACAACGAAGCTCTTTTTCAAACGATCGAGCAGGTTTCCAATGACAACGTACAAGGGGAATATTATCTTCCGGATGTCATTGAGATCTTGAAAAATCAAGGTGAAACTGTAGCCGCTTATCAGACTGGCAACTTCCAGGAAACGCTCGGAGTCAATGACAGAGTCGCCCTTTCACAAGCGGAAATTTATATGAAGCAGCGGATCAATAAACGCCACATGCGAAACGGCGTAAGCTTAATCGACCCCGACAACACATATATTTCACCGGAAGCCGTCATCGGCAGAGATACCGTGATTTATCCCGGCACCGTTATTAAAGGGCGGGTTGTCATCGGTGAGGACGCGGTCATCGGACAGAACAGCGAACTCGAAAACAGTACGATCGGCAGCAGAACGGTTATTAAGCAGTCCGTTGTCGTGAACAGTGAAGTCGGTGACGATGTTACAATTGGACCGTTTGCTCATATCAGACCCGATTCAAAGATCGGCAATGAGGTAAGGATCGGGAATTTCGTCGAAGTGAAAAAATCGGAATTTGGTGATCGCAGCAAAGCATCTCATTTAAGCTACATAGGGGACGCGGAAATCGGAACGGATGTCAATCTCGGCTGCGGGTCGATTACCGTAAATTATGATGGGAAACATAAGTTCAAAACGAAGATTGAAAATGGGGCATTTATCGGCTGTAACTCCAATTTGGTCGCTCCGGTGACAATCGGCGAAGGCGCATACGTAGCTGCGGGTTCAACGATTACCGACGATGTACCAGGCAGGGCTTTGTCTATTGCCAGAGCAAGACAAGTCAACAAAGAAGACTACGCTGAGAACATACACAAAAAATAATCCTAAATCGGAGGTTTACCATGTCTAAATATGAAGACGACAATTTGAAGATTTTTTCTTTAAACTCAAATCCGGGTCTTGCGAAGGAAATCGCAGATATCGTCGGAGTTGAGCTGGGGAAGAGTTCTGTTAAACGCTTTAGCGACGGTGAGGTTCAAATTAATATTGAAGAAAGCATCCGCGGCTGCGACTGCTATGTCATCCAATCGACAAGCGCACCGGTGAACGAGCATATTATGGAGCTTTTGATTATGGTAGATGCGCTGAAACGCGCATCGGCGAAAACGATTAATATCGTGATGCCTTACTACGGCTATGCCCGTCAGGACCGTAAAGCCCGTTCCCGTGAGCCGATCACAGCCAAACTGGTGGCAAACCTGCTGGAAACCGCCGGAGCTACCCGTGTGATTGCACTTGATCTTCACGCGCCGCAAATCCAAGGTTTCTTTGATATACCGATCGATCATTTAATGGGTGTTCCGATTTTAGGTAATTATTTTGAAGAGAAAAATTTCAAGGATGTCGTGATCGTGTCCCCTGACCACGGCGGTGTGACGCGTGCCCGCAAATTGGCGGACCGCTTGAAAGCGCCGATTGCGATTATCGATAAACGCCGACCTAAGCCGAATGTAGCCGAGGTTATGAATATCATCGGACATATTGAAGGGAAAACAGCCATTTTAATTGATGATATTATTGATACGGCAGGAACGATTACGCTTGCGGCTAATGCGCTCGTCGAAAGCGGCGCAGAGGAAGTGTATGCATGCTGTACACATCCGGTTCTTTCCGGTCCGGCGATCGAAAGAATCGACAATTCGAAAATTAAAGAGCTTGTTGTGACCAACAGCATTGAGCTTCCTGAAGAAAAGAAAATCGCGAAGTTCAAGCAGCTTTCTGTTGCACCGCTTCTGGCAGAAGCGATTATTCGTGTGCATGAAAAACAATCTGTCAGCTTCCTGTTCGATTAATTTGCTGATTCTGGTTTAAAGTTTTGTCGTTATGGGTATGGTTTTAGAAAGACCAATCTAACGATAGGATGGTGCTGAACATGGCAATTTTAAAAGCGGAAGAAAGAACGGATTCCAGACGGTCTTCTTTAAGAAAGATCCGGCAATCCGGGTATGTGCCGGGTGTCATTTACGGAAGAAACCTGGAAAACAAATCCGTTGCGTTAGACAGTATTGAGCTTTTAAAAATTTTGCGAGCTGAGGGCAAAAATACGATTATCAACTTGGATATAAACGGAGACCAGCACTCTGTTATGGTGACTGAGCTGCAGACGGATCCATTAAAAGATTCAATTGTACATGCCGATTTTAAAGTGGTTGATATGGAAGCGGAAATGGAGGCGACGGTTCCTGTAAACCTTACGGGTGAAGCAGAGGGGATTAAACAGGGCGGTGTTCTTCAGCAGCCGCTTTACGAGCTGTCTGTCACAGCGAAGCCGAAGAACATTCCGCAAACGATCGAGGTCGATATTTCCAGTCTCGAAGTCAACGATGTTCTAACCGTCGGCGATATTCCGTCTAAAGGCGATTATTCATACAACCATGAGCCTGATGAAGTTGTTGCATCCATTCTTCCTCCTCAAAAGCAGGAAGAAACGGAAGCCGAATCAGCCGCTCAAGACGTTGAGGAACCAGAAAAAGGCACTGAAGAGGAAAAAGAAGAATAAGTACGTAAGACGTAATCCTCCCGCGGTTACGTCTTTTGTGCTAGAATGAGGGGAAATTAGGATGCTCCCCCTCAGTATGCTGAGGCAGGGTTTTGCTTAAGGGAGGATATAGAATAATGCTTGTGTTTGCAGGATTGGGCAATCCGGGTAAAACATATGAAAATACGAGACATAATGTAGGATTTATGACGATCGACGAGCTTTCAAAAGAGTGGAACATTCCGCTTGATAAAACAAAGTTCAACGGTCAATACGGAATCGGATTTGTTTCCGGCAAAAAGGTTCTACTTGTTAAGCCGCTTACATATATGAATTTATCGGGAGAATGTTTGAGGCCGCTTTTGGACTATTATGAGATCCCTGTTGACAATTTGAAAGTGATTTACGATGACTTGGATCTTCCGACCGGAAGAATCCGTCTGAGGACGAAAGGAAGCGCAGGAGGCCATAACGGCATCAAATCGATGATTCAGCATCTGGGAACAACTGAGTTTAACCGGATCAGAATCGGAATCGGCCGTCCGGTCAACGGCATGAAAATCGTCGATTATGTCCTTGGCGCTTTTACAGATGAAGAAGAGCCGGCGATACAAGAGGCCGTCAGACAATCGGCCAAGGCCTGTGAAGCTTCTCTGGAAAAACCTTTTTTAGAAGTCATGAATGAATTTAATGCCAAGGTATAAGGCAGAAGGGAACGGAACATACTAGTTTTAAAAAGACTCGGTATGGAGGTTCCATTATGGCTTTACATTATTATTGCCGGCATTGCGGCATTAAAGTCGGAAGTCTTGATCATTCTTATGTAAACAGTGAACAGTTAGGCTTTAACCACTTAACAAACGATGAAAGAAACGATATGATTTCTTATATGGATAATGGGGATTTACACGTGAAGACGATATGTGAAGATTGTCAAGAAGCGCTTGAGCGAAACCCGGATTATCACCAATATCATTCGTTTATTCAATAAATAGCTTTGGTGTAGAGACTAGACCAAAGCATTTTTCTATTTGAGGAAGAGAGGAGGGGCTCATTTGAACAATATTCAATCCTATATCACAATAAGCGATGATTTTAAATCCATCGTCAACGGCTTGAACGAAGGGCTGAAGGAACAGCTGCTTGCGGGGCTCTCCGGATCTGCCCGGTCGTTATTTACAGCCGCTCTTACAAAAGAAACAAGACGGCCGGTATTTTTAATTACGCATAACCTTTATCAGGCTCAAAAAATTACAGATGACTTGACAGGGCTGATAAAAGATCAGCCTGTCCTTTTATATCCTGTCAACGAATTGATTTCTTCTGAAATTGCGGTGGCAAGCCCTGAGCTGCGCTCGCAAAGGCTTGATGTCTTAAATCGGCTTGCAAGCGGTGAAACGCCTATCGTTATTGCTCCGGCAGCAGCCGTCAGAAGAATGCTGCCCCCTGTCGAAGTATGGCAAAACAGTCAGATTCGCATTGAGACGGGGCGCGACATCGACCCGGAACAGCTGCTTCAGAAGCTTGTTCAAATGGGGTATGAGCGTACGGATATGGTGGCGGCTCCAGGCGAATTCAGTATTCGCGGGGGGATTATCGATGTCTATTCATTGACCGAAGAAAACCCTGTCCGGATTGAATTGTTTGATACAGAAGTTGACTCGATTCGTATATTCAATACGGATGATCAGCGCTCACTGGAAACGCGCGATGAAGTAACGATCGGCCCTGCGAAGGAACTGATCGTGCGGGATGAAGATCGGCAAAGAGCGCTTGAACAAATCGATAAAGGTCTTGCCAACAGTCTTAAAAAGCTGAAGCTTGATAAACAAAAGGAAATTCTCGATCAAAATATCGCGGAAGATAAAGAGCGGCTCAATGAAGGTCATATCGGCCAGGAAATGGTTAAATACCTTTCTTATTTCTATGAGAGGCCTGCTAGTTTACTAGATTATTTCCCGAAAAATACTTTGCTGATACTAGATGAGATCAGCCGTATTCATGAAATGGAAGACCAGCTTCAAAAGGAAGAGGCAGAATGGATTACGAGCCTGCTGGAAGAAGGGAAAATCCTTCATGATACAGCAATGTCATTTCCTTTTCACAGCCTCATTTCAAAACAGTCCCGCCCGATTTTGTATTACTCGCTGTTTTTAAGGCATGTGCAGCACACCAGTCCGCAAAACATCGTCAATGTTTCAAGCAAGCAAATGCAGAGCTTTCACGGACAAATGAATGTGCTCAAAAATGAGATTGAACGGTTTAAGAAATCGAAATATACAACGGTTTTTCTAGGGGACAGCAAAGAACGCGTCGAAAAACTTGCGTCTGTATTGTCCGATTATGAGATCGAAGCCGCCCAGGCCGACCAGGATGCAGCGCTTGCCCAAGGCCAGATTTACATTATGGAAGGCGGTCTTCAATCCGGCTTTGAACTTCCGATGATCAAGCTGGCCGTCATTACCGAAGAAGAACTGTTTAAAAAGCGTGTCAAAAAGCAGGCGCGCAAACAAAAACTGACCAATGCCGAACGGATCAAAAGCTACTCGGAGCTTCAGATCGGCGATTATGTCGTCCATGTGAACCACGGTATCGGAAAGTATTTAGGGATTGAAACGCTGGAGATCAACGGCATTCATAAGGATTACCTGAATATTCACTACCAGGGAAGCGACAAGCTTTACGTACCAGTTGACCAAATTGATCAGGTGCAAAAATACGTCGGTTCCGAAGGCAAAGAGCCGAAGCTTTATAAACTCGGGGGAAGCGAATGGAAACGGGTTAAGAAAAAGGTTGAAAGCTCTGTCCAGGATATCGCCGATGACTTGATCAAGCTTTATGCCGAAAGGGAAGCAAGCAAAGGTTACGCGTTTTCTCCCGACCATGAAATGCAGCGTGAGTTTGAAGCCGCATTTCCTTATCAGGAGACAGAGGACCAGCTGAGATCGATCCATGAGATTAAAAGAGACATGGAAAAAGAAAGACCGATGGATCGGCTCCTTTGCGGCGATGTGGGCTACGGCAAAACGGAAGTGGCGATCCGCGCCGCCTTTAAAGCGATTGCAGACGGAAAACAGGTCGCGATCCTCGTGCCGACTACGATCCTCGCACAGCAGCACTATGAAACGATATTGGAACGTTTCCAGGACTACCCGATTAATATCGGTTTGCTCAGCCGGTTCCGGACGAGAAAAGAAGCAAATGAAACGATCAAGGGCTTAAAAAACGGAACGATTGACATCGTAATCGGCACTCACAGGCTGTTGTCCAAGGATGTCGTGTACAAAGATCTTGGACTGCTTATCATCGATGAAGAACAAAGGTTTGGTGTCACGCATAAGGAAAAAATTAAACGCATTAAAGCGAATGTCGACGTTTTGACGTTAACGGCAACTCCGATACCTCGAACCCTTCATATGTCCATGCTCGGTGTCAGAGATTTGTCAGTCATTGAAACGCCTCCGGAAAACCGCTTCCCTGTACAGACGTACGTTGTCGAATACAACGGGGCACTGGTCAGAGAAGCGATAGAACGCGAGCTGGCCAGGGGCGGTCAGGTTTACTTCTTGTACAACCGGGTGGAGGATATTGAAAGAAAAGCGGAAGAAATCTCGATGCTTGTGCCTGATGCCAAGGTGACGTATGCCCATGGGAAGATGACAGAAAACGAACTCGAATCGGTCATGCTGAATTTCTTAGAGGGAGAATCGGATGTGCTCGTCAGCACAACGATTATTGAAACGGGCGTTGATATTCCAAACGTCAATACCCTAATTGTATTTGACGCAGATAAGATGGGGCTTTCCCAGCTGTACCAGCTGAGGGGCCGTGTCGGGCGCTCAAACCGTGTAGCTTACGCTTACTTTACGTACCGGAAGGACAAAGTCCTTACGGAAGTGGCCGAAAAAAGGCTTCAGGCGATTAAAGAATTTACAGAACTCGGGTCAGGATTTAAAATCGCGATGCGCGATTTGACGATCCGCGGCGCCGGAAACCTTTTAGGTGCGCAGCAGCACGGGTTCATTGATTCTGTCGGTTTTGATTTATATTCGCAAATGCTCAAGGAAGCAATAGAAGCTCGCAAGGGAGATGTACCGCAAGCTGAAAAATTTGAACCGGAAATCGATTTGGAGCTTGACGCATATATTCCGCAGACTTATGTGACAGACGGCAAGCAAAAAATAGATATGTATAAACGGTTCAGAGCGATTTCAACCATTGAAGAAAAGAGCGAGCTTCAAGACGAGATGATCGACCGCTTCGGCGAGTACCCGAAAGAAGTCGAATATCTATTCGCCATCGCAGAGGCGAAGGTATATGCCATCACCGAACGCGTCGAGCTGATCAAGCAGGATAAAGACGCCGTCAGACTGACGATTGACGAAAAAGCTAGTGCCGAAATAGACGGCCAAAAACTGTTTGAACTCGGCAGTAAGTACGGCAGACAGATCGGCCTCGGGATGGAAGGAAAGAAATTGAAAATTTCGATTCAAGTGAAAAACCGAAATCCGGAAGAGTGGCTGGAAACGCTTCTCGAAATATTGAAAGGCCTTCAAAACGTTAAAAAGCAAACGATCGCTTCATCATAAAAATTTGTTGTTTCTCGCGTATATTACATTTGATGTGAAGGATACTAAAACCAATCAAGAGTGGAGAGTGTTACATAAGTACACAGCTCTGTTTATATCCACCAGATATATCATCAAATGAAAGAGAGGCAGCAGAGATGAAAGCAACTGGTATCGTACGTCGAATTGATGATTTAGGCCGGGTCGTGATCCCGAAGGAAATCCGCAGAACTTTGCGCATTCGTGAAGGAGACCCTTTGGAAATATTTGTGGACCGGGATGGGGAGGTTATTTTAAAAAAATATTCTCCGATCAGCGAGCTCGGCGACTTTGCAAAGGAGTATGCTGATGCGCTTTATGACAGCATGGGCCATTCCGTGCTGATTTGCGACCGGGATGTGTATATCGCAGTATCCGGGGGGTCTAAAAAAGACTATTTAAACAAATCGATCAGCGACATGGTCGAAAAGGCGATGGATCAGCGAAATTCTGTTTTGGAAGGAGACGCCAAGACAATTCAGCTTATTGATGGTATTGACGAAGAGGTTGCTTCTTATACCGTCGGTCCGATTGTTGCAAACGGCGATCCGATCGGAGCGGTTGTCATTTTTTCGAAAGACCAGTCAATCGGCGAAGTGGAACATAAAGCGGTTGAAACCGCCGCTGGTTTTTTGGCCCGTCAAATGGAACAATAGGTCTCATTCCTTTTATTTTGACATTCCTGCTCGAACGAGCTGGAATGCCGAAAGCGTTTTTCTCAGCTTGAATCAGCATCAGCAGTTGGAACAGCACCTTTTGGGCTGTTCTTTTTTAGTTCACAGTTGCAGGCGGGGTATGAGTCTTGAATATGGTATAATAAGCACGTTTCGTGCGCTTTTTAGAAAGCTGAGAGAAAGCGCATTGGAAGGAGCTTAAAGGAATGGGGTTTTTAAAAGGCCAAAGACAATGGATTTGGCAAGGCGCCTTTGTTTTATCATTGGCGGGGATATTATCAAAGATATTAAGCGCTGTATATAGAGTGCCTTTTCAAAATATAGTTGGAGATGTCGGTTTTTATATTTTTCAGCAGGTGTATCCGATGATCGGAATATCTGTGATGCTTGCCACCTCCGGGTTCCCGGTCATCATTTCAAAGTTGTTGAATGATTACGGGACGGCAAACCGGGCAAAAATTCTCCGGGTGTCTATGTTTTTTTTGTCGGTCGTGGGCCTTGGCTTTTTTCTTCTCTTGTTTGCCGGAGCCGAAGCCATCGCAGGGTTTATGGGTGATCCCGCCCTTGCCGGGGTGATCCGCGCCGTGTCGTTTTCTTATTTGCTGCTGCCGCTCGTGTCTTTGCTTAGAGGCTATTTTCAAGGAGGCGAACGGATGCTTCCGACGGCACTTTCTCAAATTGGAGAGCAGACACTCCGGGTCGGGGCGATCCTCATTTTGACGTGGTGGCTCGTCAAAAACGGCTTTTCCTTATATGACGCCGGGGCAGGGGCTGCCTTTGGCTCCCTTGTCGGCGGCCTTGCGGCGTTTTTCATTCTCGCCGTGTTTTGGGCCAAGCGTGAAAAGCAACCCGCTGCCGCCGGGATAGAGGCCGGTACAGGCGATATTTTGAAACAGCTGTGTCTGCATTCGGTTACGATTTGCACGGCCGGCCTCATGCTGATTCTCATCCAGCTCGTCGACGCATTGAACTTGTATTCATTGCTGGCCGGACAAGGAATGGACGAACTTCAGGCGAAACATACAAAAGGGGTGTATGACAGAGGACAGCCGCTTTTGCAGCTTGGAACCGTTTTTGCTGCGAGCATTGCGACAGCTCTTGTCCCGTCCCTTACAAAAGCGAAGAAAAATGGAGAAACGGCGGTTCTGGAGGAAAAGATCCGTTATTCGCTAAAAATGAGCTTCGTCATCGGCATTGGAGCAGCCGCCGGTCTGATATGCATTTTGGAGCCGGTGAATGTCATGCTGTTTAAGAACAGCGATGGAACGGCTGCGCTGCAGATTTTCAGCGTGTCGATTCTGTTTGCATCGTTGGCGATCACGATGACTGCTGTTTTGCAAGGACTCGGCAATACATGTCTTCCAGCTGTTTCCGTCTGCTGCGGCTTTTTTGTGAAAGCCGTATTGAACGAGTTCCTGATCCCCGGTTTCGGCATTTCCGGCGCCGCTTTTGCGACTATGATGTCATTCGCTGCTGTCGCTGGACTCAATTTTTTTCAGCTGAAAAGGAAAGGCTGGATCAAGTTGCCGGAATACAGGATAGCGGGAGTTTTGCTGTCGGCTGTGATCATGTCGGCCGCTCTGGCGGTGTGGCTTTTTGCTTTTGAAGCGGCCATACCTCATGAAAACAGATGGATCGCGGCGGCGGAAAGTCTTAGCGCCGTATTCGTCGGCGGCATTGTCTTTTTGTCCGGTATCTTCACATTACGCGTGTTTTCAGAAAAAGAACTTGAGCTTGTACCTTTTGGCAGCAAGCTCCTGACAATAAAACGAGAAAGGGGCGGCAGACATGGCCGGTAAAATCACGGTAGTCGGCCTGGGGGCAGGCGATATGAATCAATTAACCCTCGGTGTATATAAACGGCTCACACAAGCGGAGGTTCTTTATGTCAGGACGAAAGACCATCCGTTAATAGAAGACCTGAAAAAAGAAATAGCTGAGATTCATTTTTTTGATGAGGTCTATGAAAAGCATGATCAATTCGAAGATGTTTACGAGGAGATCGTAGAGCGGCTGTTTGAGGAGGCGAAGCAGCGCGATGTGCTCTATGCCGTTCCGGGCCATCCGTTCGTCGCTGAAAAAACGGTTCAGCTTTTGCTTGAGAGGCGGGGCGCTCATCAGGCCGATGTCGTTGTCGAGGGAGGCCACAGCTTTATTGATGCGACATTAAATGCTTTGCAGATCGATCCGATTGACGGGTTTCAGTTTGTCGACGCCGTCCGGTTTTCCGCTGACGAAGTCGAGCTCCGTCATCATTTGATTATTTGCCAGGTATATGATCAAATGACGGCATCAGAGGTCAAACTGACGTTGATGGAAAAGCTCCCTGATGACTATGAAGTCGTCATTGTCACAGCGGCCGGAAGCAGTATGCAAGACATTCGGACAGTGCCTCTTTACGAATTGGACAGAAGTGTCGGTATCAATAATTTAACGAGCGTCTACGTTCCGCCGGTCAAAGACGAGGAGGTTCTGTACCAGGAATTTTCGATGTTCCGCAGCGTCATCAGGAAGCTGCGCGGACCGGACGGCTGCCCGTGGGATCGGAAACAAACCCATGAATCGCTCAAAAAATTCTTAATTGAAGAATGCTATGAGGTGCTCGAGGCGATTGATGAAGAAGATCCCGACCACCTTGTTGAGGAGCTCGGCGATGTGATGCTCCAAGTTCTGCTGCATGCGCAGATCGGCGAGGATGACGGTCTTTTTACAATTGACGATGTGATTCGCGGCATTACGGCAAAAATGATCAGAAGGCATCCGCATGTCTTCGGAGAAGTATCTGTTCGTGATGAGGCCGACGTCATGGTAAACTGGGAAGAGATCAAGAAACAGGAGAAACAAGCGGACGATCCATCCCTTCTCGACGACATTCCAAAGCCGCTGCCTGCTTTGTCAAAAGCGAACAAGCTTCAGAAAAAGGCGGCAAAGACCGGATTCGACTGGTCGAATGTCCAGGATATTTGGGATAAAGTTCACGAGGAAATGAAAGAATTTTCTTCAGAAATTTCCGAAGCCGAACAGTCCAGCAAAAAAATGAAAGAAGAGTTCGGCGACCTTTTATTCGCTCTCGTCAACATCGGCCGGTTTTATAAAATTGAACCGGAAGAAGCCCTGGCGATGACAAATGCCAAGTTTTACAGAAGGTTCACGCATATTGAACAATCTGCAAAGCGCATGGGCAAGGATCTGGAAAGTATGACGCTTGAAGAAATGGACGAATTGTGGAATGAAGCGAAAGACATTGAAAGGAGCTGACAAGTGATGAGACTCGACAAATTTCTCAAAGTATCAAGGCTGATTAAAAGACGGACGCTTGCAAAAGAAGTGGCTGACCAGGGAAGAATTTCGATCAATGGCCAGCAGGCGAAAGCAAGCTCTGTTGTCAAAGCGGGAGACGAGCTTGCGGTGCGTTTTGGCCAAAAGCTTGTAACCGTCAAAGTCAATGAATTGAAGGATACGACAAAAAAAGAAGAAGCCGCTGATATGTATACCGTTCTCAAAGAAGAGAAGCTGGGAGGAGAATAGGCTTGTTCTAAAAAAATCCCCCGTCTCATACAATGCAGTATCGAATCTTTAGTATGAGGATATGGGGGATGAATCGATGAATGTATATTATGATCAGCACAACCCTTCCGGCGGGGCATCTGGTCCTGAACATAATGTGACGATGAAGGGCCGCAAGCTGCTGGATATATCCGGTGTCAAACAGGTCGAGAGCTTTGACAATGAGGAATTCTTACTTGAGACGGTCATGGGCATGCTGGCAGTCAGAGGCGAAAACCTGCAGATGAAGAATCTCGATGTGGAAAAAGGCGTTGTCTCCATCAAGGGAAGAGTGCTTGATCTCGTCTATTTGGATGAGCAGCAGGGGGAGAAAGCTAAAGGATTTTTTAGCAAGTTGTTTAAATGACGCTGACCACTCAGTTCTATACGATGCTGGCCATGGCCGGAATGGGGGCATGGCTTGGCGCTTCCCTTGACACCTACACCCGTTTCGTTGTCCGCTCGAAAACAGCAAGGTGGCTGTTGTTTCTCCATGACTTTTTGTTTTGGGTGGTACAAGGTCTCCTTTTTTTCTATGTTTTGCTGAGCGTGAATGAAGGGGAATTCCGAATTTATATCTTTCTGGCGGTCATGCTTGGATTTGCCGCTTATCAAAGCCTTTTTAAGCAGATCTATATCAAGCTTTTGGAATGGATGATTTCCTTTTTCATATTCATCTCCAGGCTGGTCTCAAAGATGATGCAGATGATGGTGTTTCGGCCTGTTGTATGGACGTTTCAAGCTATTTTTGCCATCATTCTCTTTACAATGAGAAATATCTATGTTCTTTTTCGTTTTTTTGCGGTATGTTTATATAAGATATTAAAATTTGCAGGATATCCGATTTATTTTATACTATATCAATGCTGCAGGCTTCTTCCCGCCCCGGTTCGGGGATTGTTGAGACGCTTTTTGCAAAAAGGAGCAGGATTTTTCGAAAAGGGGAAGAAACTATTCATAACAATTAAGGCAAAACTTTTAAAAAAATGAGGGGAGGCCGTCTGGAATGAATGATCCCATGAGACGCAACATATCGCAAATACAGAACGAATACAAAGAGCAGATGGAGCGAAAACAGCAGCAGCTGAAAAGAAAAAGACGCGGTCTATACAGACGGTTGATGGTTTTCGGCGCCGTTGTGCTGCTGTCGGCGATTGTGATTGTCAGTTCTCTTTGGTCGCAGACTTCGGATATCAGCGCGAAGCAAGAGAAGAAAGAAGACCTTTTGAAACAATTGGAACAACTGGAAGCAAAAAAATCGGATTTGAAAGATGAGATTGTGAAATTAAAGGATGAGGACTACGTTGCAGAGCTTGCCAGAAAGGATTATTACCTCTCAAAAGATGGCGAAATCATCTTCAAGTTTGAAGATAAGAGCAAGTAGCCTTGTTGACACTTATTTTTTTCTTTATGTATAATTAAACAAATGATCTTTTTTAAGTCTAAGGAGGAGCACTTTTTTTATGTCGATTGAAGTTGGCAGCAAGTTGCAAGGGAAAGTAACAGGTATTACAAATTTCGGAGCGTTTGTTGAACTGCCTGGAGGATCAACAGGTCTTGTTCATATTAGCGAAGTAGCCGATAACTACGTGAAGGACATTAATGATCATCTGAAGGTTGGTGATCAAGTAGAAGTTAAAGTCATCAATGTTGAGAAAGATGGGAAAATCGGCTTGTCGATCAAAAAGGCTGTAGACCGTCCTCAATCATCAAGACCTGCGAGACCTAAAAATGATTTCCGCTCTAAAGAAACGTTTGAACAGAAAATGAATAAGTTTTTAAAAGACAGTGAAGATCGCTTATCGTCTCTAAAACGCAACACGGAATCAAAACGTGGAGGGCGCGGAGCAAGAAGAGGTTAACTTGCTGCTTTCTATATATACGAAAGGCATTCGTCTTATCCCAACGGATGCCTTTTTATTGTCTTATAAAATTTTTATTAAAATTTCTATTGACGGATAGGACAATCCTTTGTATTATAGAACTTGTGCGTTAAAAGAAATCAACAACATGGCGGTGTAGCTCAGCTGGCTAGAGCGTACGGTTCATACCCGTGAGGTCGGGGGTTCGATCCCCTCCGCCGCTACTTATATGAAGGCCCGTTGGTCAAGTGGTTAAGACACCGCCCTTTCACGGCGGTAACACGGGTTCGAATCCCGTACGGGTCATTCCGGAAACCGGCTTCTTCTGAAGCCGGTTTTTTTGCTGCATAAAAATACGCAAAATAACGGGAATGGACTCGACTTATCAAGAGTGATTGAAGCATGCTACAAAAAGCGTCGAACAGTTCTTTAAATTCATTACCTTCTTTTGACAAAATCCTATTTCATCTTTCGTTATAATGGCAAGCAACGAATAAACGAGTGGGAGATGAGAGCATGGAAAAAGCGGAAAGAAGAGTGAACAGCCCAATAGCTGGACCTGTTGTTCAAAAATTGTATTCATGGATTGGCAGCACGACGAAGCTTGTAATGCAGCATTTATATTCCCTCTTTTTTTATAAAGGGCTGATCTATATGATCATCGGTTTTTTATTGGGACGAGCCTTCATTCTGTCAGAGGTCATTCCCTTTGCTCTTCCATTTTTCGGAGCGATGCTTTTAATTAAAAAAGATAAAGCTTTTCTTGCATGCCTGGCACTTCTTGCCGGGGCTCTGAGCATATCGCCTCAGCATTCGCTGTTCGTGCTTGCGGCTCTGTTTGCATTTGCGATATGTTCCAAAATGACGTCTCTTATTATAAAAGATCGCGTCAGAACGCTGCCTGTCGTCGTCTTTTTAGCGATGGCTGTGACAAGATGCGGATTCGTATATGCCGAATACGGAACGGTTTCGGGTTATCACTATATTATGGCTTTTGTTGAAGCCGGGTTATCGTTTATCCTCACACTGATTTTTTTGCAAAGCCTGCCGATTGTTACATCAAAGCGGGCGAAACAGTCGCTGAAAATTGAAGAGATCATTTGTTTTATGATTTTAATCGCTTCTGTTCTCACAGGTTTGACAGGCGTTTCTTTTCAAGGCATGCAGGCTGAACTGATATTGGCCCGTTATGTCGTGCTCGCTTTCGCGTTCATCGGGGGCGCGAGCATCGGCTGTACAGTCGGGGTTGTGACGGGGCTGATCCTCAGCCTTTCAAATATCGGCAATTTATATCAGATGAGCCTGCTGGCTTTTTCAGGCCTTCTCGGCGGTTTGTTAAAAGAAGGAAAAAAGTTCGGTGCAGCGGTCGGCTTATTGATCGGATCTCTATTGATTTCTCTGTACGGAGAAGGTTCAGCTGAACTTGTGCCGACGCTTTATGAATCACTGATTGCAATCGGCCTGTTTCTTTTAACCCCTCAGTCGATTACGAAAAAAGTGGCTAAGTATATACCGGGAACGACTGAACACGCTCAGGAACAGCAGCAATATGCAAGAAAAATCCGCGATGTCACCGCGCAGAAGGTCGATCAGTTTTCGAGTGTTTTTCACGCATTATCCGAAAGCTTCGCTACCTTTTATCATTCGGTTCCGGATGATGAAGGAAAAGAAAAAGAGATCGATCTGTTTTTGAGCACTGTAACAGAACACTCCTGCCAGTCCTGTTATAAAAAAAACAAGTGCTGGGTTCAGAACTTTGATAAAACATATGACTTGATGAAACGAGTTATGCAGGAAACAGAAGAAAAGCAATATTTTAAAAACCGCAAGCTGAAAAAGGAGTTTCATCAGCACTGCTCCAAATCAAAGCAAGTAGAAGCGCTGATGGAAGACGAGCTGTCTCATTTTAGGGCAAACCAGACATTAAAACAAAAGGTGCATGACAGCAGGCGTCTCGTCGCAGAGCAGCTGCTCGGGGTTTCTCAGGTCATGGCGGACTTTTCTCGGGAAATAAAAAGGGAGAGGGAGCAGCATTTTATTCAAGAAGAACAAATTCGGGATGCGCTGCAGCATTTCGGCATTGAAATTCAACAAGTCGAAATTTACAGCCTAGAGCAGGGAAATATCGATATCGAAATGAGTATCCCGTATTGCAACGGCCACGGGGAGTGTGAAAAAATCATCGCTCCGATGCTGTCCGATATTTTGGAAGAACAAATTATCGTCAAAGCGGAACAGTGCGCCGGCCATCCGAATGGATATTGTCATGTTGCTTTCGGTTCGGCGAAGTCATACAGGGTGGTGACGGGAGCCGCACATGCAGCAAAAGGAGGAGGGCTTGTCTCCGGCGACAGCTACAATATGATGGAGCTCGGCACCGGCAAATATGCGGCCGCCATCAGCGATGGTATGGGAAATGGCGCAAGGGCCCATTTTGAAAGCAATGAGACGATCAAGCTGTTGGAAAAGATTCTTCAGTCGGGCATCGACGAAAAAGTGGCGATTAAAACGATCAACAGCATTCTTTCATTAAGGACGACAGATGAAATATATTCGACATTGGATTTATCGGTCATCGATCTTCAGGATGCGAGCTGCAAGTTTTTGAAAATCGGCTCCACCCCGAGCTTTATTAAAAGAGGCGATCAGATTATCAAAGTGGAGGCCAGCAATCTGCCGATCGGCATCATTACAGAATTCGATGTTGATGTAGTCAGCGAGCAATTAAAAGCGGGAGACCTTTTGATTATGATGAGCGACGGAATCTTTGAAGGGCCTAGACATGTTGAAAATCATGATCTGTGGATGAAGCGTAAATTGAAATCTCTGAAAACCGAGGAGCCGCAGGAAATCGCCGACTTGATCATGGAAGAAGTGATTCGGACAAGGTCGGGTCTGATTGAGGACGATATGACGGTGATTGTTATCAAGCTGGACCATAATACGCCAAAGTGGGCCTCCATTCCGGCGCCGTCTTTTTTCCAAAAGAATCAAGAGATTTCTTAGCCTTCGTATAAATCAAATTTCTTCTGGCGATGATGGAACTAAATCAAGATATCTTTGTCCAGGAGGAATAAAAACGATGAAAAAGGGGCACTTGAATCAAATCCTGCTTTTGACGGACGGCTGTTCAAACCGCGGCGAAGACCCGCAGGCCATGGCCGCCTTTGCGAAGGAGCAGGGAATTACCGTGAATGTGATTGGGATTATGGACGAGCATGAAATGGATCAGGAGGCGATGAAAGAAGTTGAAGGGATCGCCCTCGCAGGCGGGGGAGTTCACCAGGTTGTTTACGCGTCGCAGCTGTCGCAGACCGTTCAAATGGTGACAAAAAAGGCGATGACGCAAACCCTTCAAGGCGTTGTCAATAGTGAGCTCAAACAAATTCTCGGCAAGCATACCGAAATGGATGAACTGCCTCCTGATAAACGCGGTGAAGTTATGGAAGTCGTAGATGAGCTCGGCGAGACCGTACATCTTCATGTATTGGTTCTTGTCGATACAAGCGCGAGCATGAATCCGAAGCTGCCGACTGTTAAAGAAGCATTGATAGACCTTTCCATCAGTCTCAATTCAAGAATCGGCGAAAATGAATTTGCGATGCTTATATTTCCCGGGAAAAAACAAGAGGTCGAGCTTGTGCTTGATTGGACCCCGAAGTTTGAATCTCTTTCTTCAATATTTTCCAAGCTTTCAGCCGGCGGCATTACGCCGACAGGACCCGCAATACGAGAGGCGATTCAGCATTTTAACAAAATCGGCTCAAGAAGGAGAATGTTAGAAGACGATGAAAAACGCTTCGACGAGTTTGGCGGCTAGTCTAAAGCCGGGTGCAGCCGTTGTTGGAAAGTGGAACAATCATTCCTACAAGATCATCAGACAGCTTGGAAAAGGGGCGAATGGCGTTGTGTATCTGGCCGATTCGGGAAAGGGCCGCGTTGCATTAAAAGTGAGCGATGACAGCCTGTCCATTACCTCGGAAGTGAATGTTCTGAAATCTTTCTCAAAGGCCCAGGCAAAAGCAATGGGGCCTTCTTTTTTTGATGTGGATGACATGATGGTTGCGGGTGCGGGCAAAAAACTTTCATTTTATGTCATGGAATATATTGAAGGTCCGCTTCTTTTAAGATATGTAAACGAAAAAGGCGAGGAATGGATACCGGTGCTGATCAGCCAGCTTCTCTCAAGTTTGTCGGCCATTCATCGCGAAGGATGGGTGTTTGGAGATTTAAAGCCCGAGAATTTAATCGTGACGGGCCCGCCGCCGCAAATCCGCTGCATTGATGTGGGCGGGACGACAAAAGAAGGCCGGGCAATCAAGGAATATACAGAGTTTTTTGACAGAGGCTATTGGGAATTTGGAACCCGTAAGGCTGAGCCTTCGTATGATCTGTTTTCAGTCGCCATGATTATGGTGAACTGTGCGGTGAAAAAAGAATTTAAAAAGACAGCAAGACCTCAGGAACAGCTTATGTCAGTCATCGACGGACAGCCGTTTTTAAAGCGGTATAAGCCGGTTCTTGCTTCTGCTTTAAAAGGAAGCTATCGAACAGCTGATGAAATGAAGGGAGACCTCCTGGCAATCGGACGGCCGGCCAGAATGCAAAGCAGCCGCCAGTCGAGAACCGCCCGCTCTTCATCGGCATCCGCCCCGTCTCAAGGCCCGCGGCATAAGCGGGGGACGCCTCAGCAGCAAATGTTAAGAAGCGGGCGCAGAAAGCAAAGAAACAGTTCTAAATCCGGCGGTGTTTTTGAAACGCTGCTGATCGTCGTAAGCGTTCTTGCCCTTTACTTTGCGTATATCGTTCTCTTTTTTATTTAGCTCTGCTTTGCCGGCGGATAGCTCTTCTTTGCAGGGACCGATTGAAAGTGTTAGGATATTTATATCTTTTGAAATACACCCTGCTCTTAGTGGGAGGACATTGTGAAAAGTATTGAAGATTTCATGAGAAAATACGAACTGTCATTTGATGGAGCGACACTGGTTGCAGGCGTCTCCGGCGGGCCTGATTCGATGGCGCTGCTGCATGCTCTGCAACGTACGGTTCCTGCCTCGGCGACGCTGATTGCCGCACACGTCGATCATATGTTCAGAGGCGAAGAGTCTGAGCATGATATGCGGTTTGTTCAGGACTACTGCGAGGCGGAAGGCATACAATGCGAGGCGGTGCAAATCGATGTCCAGACATTTGCCGCGGAAAACAATCTGAATAAACAGGCTGCTGCGAGAGAATGCCGGTATGCGTTTTTTCAAGAATTAATGAAAAGGCGCCGGGCTGAATACCTGGTTCTGGCTCATCATGGCGATGATCAGGTGGAAACGATGCTGATGAAGATGGCAAAAGGCACTGTCGGGCTCGGGCTTGCTGGAATTCAGCCAAAGCGCCGTTTTGACAGCGGCTGGCTGCTTAGGCCGTTTCTAAGGCTGTCAAAGGATGATCTTTTGGCTTACTGCAAAGAGAATCGAATACCGTATAGAACCGATCCGAGCAACAATGAGGATGATTACACAAGGAACCGGTTCAGGCACCATGTTCTCCCTTTTCTGAAGAAAGAGTCGGAAGATGTCCATAAAAGGTTTCAATCCGTAAGTGAATTCCTGACAGAAGACGAATTATACTTACAGGCATTAACGAAAGGCAAAATGAATACAGTAATCACAAGCAAGTCAAGTTCCGGTGTCGAAATCAGCATCGATCGGCTTCTTGCGCTCCCTATGCCTTTACAAAGAAGGGGAGTTCATCTAATATTAAACTATCTTTATGAAAACGTTCCATCAGCGTTTTCAGCCCATCATATTCAAGTGTTTCTGGATTGGATTTCACAAGGTGGACCATCCGGTTCCCTTGATTTTCCGAATGGGCTAAAAGTTGCAAAATCTTATCATACATGTTTGTTTACATTTCAGCGTTTACAATGTGAAAATGTTTCCTATCATTATGAAATAAGCGGGGCAGACGAAGAAGAACTGAAGCTTCCCGACGGCTCCTCCCTTCATGTGAGCGGACCCGGTTCAACCCGGAAGCTGCAAGGAAACGATGTTTTTGCAACAAGTCCCAAGCAGGTTCAATTCCCCCTTTATGTACGGACAAGGCAAAACGGAGACCGAATCAAACTTAAAGGGATGAACGGCTCAAAAAAGGTTAAAGATATATTTATTGATGAAAAAGTGCCTCTTGCGAAAAGAGACAGCTGGCCCATTGTAACAGACGCGGTTGGAAACATTATTTGGATACCTGGTCTGAAAAAAACCATTTTTGAGGAACTTGATGTTACAAACAATGATCGCATTGTATTACAATATAGACAGCATGAAAAGTGTAGGGGGCTAGCAAAGAATGAAACAGGATATTGAAAATATCTTGATCTCAGAAGAAGAGATCCAAAAGAAAGTCAAGGAGCTGGGCGCAACTCTGACAGAAGAGTACAGCGGCAAGTTTCCGCTGGCAATCGGTGTGTTAAAGGGAGCCATGCCGTTTATGGCTGATCTTTTGAAGCATATTGATACATATTTGGAAATGGATTTCATGGATGTATCAAGCTACGGCAGTTCAACGGTTTCTTCCGGAGAGGTAAAAATCATTAAAGATTTGGACACATCTGTAGAGGGCCGTGACATCTTAATTATTGAGGATATCATCGACAGTGGGCTGACCTTGAGTTATCTTGTAGAGCTTTTCCGATACCGCAAAGCAAAATCGATTAAGATCGTAACCCTTCTTGATAAACCAAGCGGACGAAAAGCGGATATCAAAGCGGATTACGTCGGCTTTGAAGTTCCCGATGCATTCGTTGTCGGATATGGTCTCGATTATGCTGAACGCTATCGTAACCTTCCGTACATCGGAGTGCTGAAACCTGCGGTTTATGAGAGCTGATTCGGGCTTGTTAGCGAAAGGGATATCTGTTGTATTGGAACGATTTTCTATGATACTATTGAACATAGTTGTGCTTACTGTGGGAGGAGGTAAGGAATGAATCGGGTCTTCCGTAATACCATTTTTTATTTACTTATTTTATTAGTTGTGATCGGAGTTGTGAGCTACTTCCAAACCGCAAATCCGAAAACAGAAAATATGACGTATAGTGACTTTGTTTCAAACCTAGATAAAGGGAAGGTTGAAAATGTCTCCATCCAGCCTGTCAGGGGCGTGTACGAGGTTCGGGGACAGCTGACGACCTATGAGAAAGATCAATATTTCCTGACCCATGTTCCTGAAGGAAAAGGGGCAGATCAAATTATTGATCAAGTGAAAAAAACGAAGATACAAGTAGAACCTGCACAGGAAGCAAATGGATGGATGACGTTCTTTACCACCATCATCCCTTTTGTTATTATCTTCATTCTTTTCTTCTTCCTGCTTAATCAGGCTCAAGGCGGCGGAAGCCGTGTTATGAACTTTGGAAAAAGCAAGGCGAAGCTCTATACAGAAGAAAAGAAACGCGTCAAATTCAAAGATGTGGCAGGAGCGGATGAAGAAAAGCAAGAGCTTGTGGAAGTCGTTGATTTCCTCAAGGATCCCCGCAAGTTCGCTGAACTCGGAGCAAGGATTCCGAAAGGCGTGCTTTTGGTCGGACCTCCGGGTACCGGTAAAACATTGCTGGCGAAAGCTTGTGCCGGAGAAGCAGGGGTGCCTTTCTTCAGCATCAGCGGTTCTGACTTCGTTGAAATGTTCGTCGGGGTTGGTGCATCACGTGTTCGCGACTTATTCGAAAACGCTAAGAAAAATGCACCGTGTCTGATTTTCATCGATGAAATTGATGCTGTCGGACGCCAGCGGGGAGCAGGTCTTGGCGGAGGGCACGATGAACGTGAACAGACGCTCAACCAGCTTCTTGTTGAAATGGACGGATTCAGCGCCAATGAAGGAATCATCATTATCGCTGCGACAAACCGCGCCGATATTTTAGACCCTGCATTGCTGCGTCCGGGACGTTTTGACCGTCAAATTACAGTTGACCGCCCAGATGTTAAAGGCCGTGAAGCTGTACTTCAAGTACACGCAAGAAACAAGCCGCTTGATGAATCCGTAAACTTAAAAGCGATCGCGATGCGGACGCCTGGATTCTCAGGTGCAGATCTTGAAAACCTTTTAAATGAAGCGGCTCTCGTAGCAGCGCGTCAAGATAAGAAAAAGATCGATATGCGAGACATCGATGAAGCGACAGACCGCGTCATCGCCGGACCTGCAAAGAAAAGCAGGGTCATTTCGAAAAAAGAACGCAATATCGTGGCTTATCACGAGGCGGGACACACTGTAATCGGACTTGTCTTGGATGAAGCGGATATGGTGCATAAAGTAACGATCGTACCGCGCGGCCAAGCGGGCGGATACGCCGTTATGCTTCCTAAGGAAGACCGTTATTTCCAAACCAAACCCGAACTTCTCGATAAGATCGTCGGCTTGCTTGGAGGCCGTGTAGCTGAAGAGATCATCTTCGGTGAGGTCAGCACGGGTGCCCATAACGACTTCCAGCGCGCTACAGGCATTGCCAGACGAATGGTAACTGAATTCGGTATGTCTGAAAAGCTCGGTCCTCTTCAATTCGGACAATCGCAAGGCGGGCAAGTGTTCTTGGGACGCGATTTCAACAATGACCAAAACTACAGCGACGCGATTGCGTATGAAATCGATAAAGAAATTCAGCGCTTCATTAAGGAATGTTATGAACGTGCAAAAACAATCCTTACTGAAAATCGCGACAAACTTGAGCTGATCGCTCAAACATTGCTGGAAGTTGAAACGCTCGACGCTGAGCAAATCAAACATTTGTCTGAGCACGGAAGACTTCCTGATCGCACATATTCGGATGATCAGGAAAAGACAGACGATGTGAAAGTCAACATCAATAAACGAGATGACGAAGAAAAAAACGAGGATGAGAAAGAGTAACGACTCATTTCCGCCTCTTCAGGAAAACTGCCAAGCTCTGCTTTTGGCAGTTTTCTTTTTTTATGGTTAAAAAACCTCTTTGGAAAATCTTTGTTCACTACGATTTGATTCGTTTACAAACAGAATCGGCATCGTGTATTGTATGATGGTAGAATGTTTTATGCCCAAGTAAGAGAAACTAGTCAAAAGTGGTGATCAGAATGTTGCTTGTTATAGATGTGGGAAATACAAACACCGTCCTTGGCATCTACCACGAAGGAGAGCTCGAATATCATTGGCGGATTGAGACAAGCCGCCATAAAACGGAAGATGAATTCGGCATGCTTCTTCGTTCTTTATTTGATTATGTCGGACTGATGTTTGACCAGATCGAAGGAATTATTATTTCATCAGTTGTACCTCCGATCATGTTCTCCCTCGAAAGAATGTGTATTAAATATTTTCAGATCGAGCCTCAGATTGTCGGTCCGGGAATGAAAACAGGATTAAACATAAAATACGATAATCCGAAAGAAGTCGGAGCAGACCGCATTGTAAATGCAGTGGCGGCTATTCATCTCTATGGGAGCCCCCTGATTGTCGTTGATTTTGGAACCGCTACGACGTACTGTTATATTAACGAGCGCAAGGAGTACATGGGCGGTGCGATCGCGCCGGGCATCACGATTTCAACTGAAGCGCTTTATTCGAGAGCTGCCAAGCTTCCCAGAATTGAAATTGCACGGCCCGATCATATTGTCGGCAAAAGTACGGTCAGCGCGATGCAGTCCGGAATCCTTTACGGCTACGTCGGACAGGTTGAAGGCATTGTCAAACGGATGAAATGGCAGTCCAAGAAAAATCCGAAAGTCATTGCGACGGGAGGTCTTGCTTCCTTGATAGCAGACGAATCGGACTGCATCGATATCGTTGACCCGTTCCTTACATTGAAGGGACTAGAGCTTATTTATGAACGGAATCGTGTTGAAAGTGTATAGGAGGATGAGGTATGGATTATTTAGTGAAAGCCATCGCATATGACGGCAAAGTGAGAGCATATGCAGCGAATACAACAGAAACGATTCATGAAGCCCAAAGAAGGCATAACACATGGCCTACCGCTTCCGCCGCTTTAGGAAGAACGATGACGGCGGCTGTCATGCTCGGTGCCATGCTGAAAGGCGAAGACAAGCTTACCGTCAAGATTGAAGGAGGCGGACCTATCGGCGCGATTGTCGCTGACGGAAATGCAAAAGGAGATGTCAGGGGCTACGTGTCCAATCCGCACGTTCATTTTGACTTAAATGAACACGGCAAACTGGACGTCAGAAGAGCCGTCGGTACGTCCGGCACACTAAGCGTAGTAAAAGATCTCGGTCTCCGCGATTTATTTACAGGCCAGGTTGAGATCGTTTCCGGAGAAATCGGCGAGGATTTTACATATTATCTCGTATCTTCTGAACAGGTTCCTTCTTCGGTGGGTGTAGGGGTGCTCGTCAACCCCGACAATACGATTTTAGCTGCAGGCGGATTTATCCTTCAGCTGCTGCCGGGCACGGACGATGAAACAATCACGAAGCTTGAAACAAACCTTTCTCAAGTGGAGCCCATTTCAAAGCTGATTCAGAAAGGTTTGACACCTGAGGAAGTGCTGGCTGCGGTATTGGGAGAAGAACCGGAAATACTGGAAACCGTTCCTGTCCGGTTTACATGCAATTGTTCAAAAGAGCGTTTCTCAGGAGGCATCATCGGTCTTGGCAAAGATGAAATTCAACAGATGATTGATGAAGATGGCCAAGCTGAGGCTCAATGCCATTTTTGCAATGAAAAGTATCTGTTTACAAAGGAAGAGCTTGAAGCGCTTCGAGATGAAATATAAGCCCGCTATGCAGTAGCGGGTCTTTTACAATGGGGAAAGGGGAGACACCATATTGAAATCAAGAACACTTTGGCCGATTATTTTAGGTGCGATCTTTGTCAACTGTATCGTGATCGCGTATGTTTTGACGAAATCGCAGACTGCTTCTTCACCGTCCGCTCAAGAAGTCATTGCACATATCGGAAAAAACGGCATCACGCGTGAAGAATGGCTGAGCGAAATGGAAGAGCGCTATGGAAAATCAACGCTTGAAGATATGATCAACGACCGCGTTGTTACCCAAATGGCCGAAAAAAATAAGATCAAAGTGTCTGATGAAGACATTGAAAGAGAATTTCTGCTGATTAAAGCTGTATACAATTCCTTCTACGAAGACGAAGCCACAACAGAAAAAGAATGGAAAGAGCAGATCAAGCATAATATTCTTCTAGAAGAGCTCCTGACAAAAGATATTGTCATTTCTGACAGCGAATTGAAGTCATTCTATAACAAAAATAAGGACTTATATAAATTCGATGATTCTTATCGCCTCAAGCATATCGTTGTCAAAGATAAAGACGAAGCAGAACAAGTTCTTAAAGAGCTGAAGGAAGGATCCAGCTTTGAAGCGGCCGCGGCTGAACATTCGACTGACCGGTATACGTCTCCTTACGGCGGCGACCTCGGGTTCGTCAATGATCAGCACGAAAACATTCCGGCCGAATATTTAGAGAAAGCTGAGCAGCTAAAGGAAAATCAATGGGTGGATGAACCGATTAAAACGAGCCAAGGCTATGCAATCATCCAGCTCAAAGAAAAGCTCCCGGGGCAAGCTTTCACTTACAGCGAAGTGAAAAATCAAATCAGAAGGCAGATCGCGATGGATCAATTAGGCGACAAAGCTTCGGTGAAGACACTTTGGAAAGATGCGAAAGTATCTTGGTTTTATGACGATAAAAAATAAAGATTGACAAAATATTTTGATATTGATAAATTAGATATAATCCCAATAAAATTACTCGGAAATTGAGGTGTTCAAATGGTTCGCGTTGCAAACTCTGTTTATGACTTAATCGGAAATACACCTGTCGTTAAATTAAATCGACTAGTTGATGAAGACAGTGCTGAAGTATATGTGAAACTGGAGTATATGAACCCTGGAAGCAGCGTAAAAGACCGGATTGCGCTTGCCATGATAGAAGATGCTGAAGAGAAAGGCCTTCTGAAAGAAGGAGATACACTGATTGAACCGACCAGCGGAAATACGGGAATCGGACTTGCCATGGTCGCTGCAGCGAAGGGCATCAAAGCGATTCTTGTTATGCCTGATACAATGAGTTCTGAGCGCCGCAACCTTCTGCGTGCATATGGAGCTGAGCTTGTGCTGACTCCGGGTGCTGAAGGAATGAAAGGCGCGATTAAAAAAGCGGAAGAACTGGCTGAGGAGCACGGCTATTTTATGCCTCAGCAATTTAACAACCCTGCGAACTCAGAAGTTCACCGCCGCACAACGGGAAAAGAAATCGCCGAACAATTCGGAGACGGTTTAGATGCATTCATTGCAGGTATCGGAACCGGCGGAACGATAACAGGTGCCGGAGAAGTCCTGAAAGAAAAAAATCCGTCCATCAAGATTTTCGCGGTTGAACCGACTGATTCTCCTGTTCTTTCCGGAGGAAAACCAGGTCCGCACAAAATTCAGGGAATCGGAGCGGGATTCGTTCCGAAAATCTTGAATACGGAAATTTACGATGAAATCATCACAGTGAAAAACGAAGAAGCCTTTGAATTTGCCCGTAAAGCGGCGAGAGAAGAAGGAATTCTCGGAGGAATTTCTTCGGGTGCTGCGATCTGTGCTGCTCTTCAAGTCGCTAAAAAGCTTGGGAAAGGCAAAAAAGTTCTCGCTGTTCTTCCTAGTAACGGAGAGAGATACTTAAGCACGCCTCTTTATCAATTTGAATAGGCTCCAGTTGAAACGGGAGGCTGCCGACAATGTCGGCGGCCTTTTGTTTTTCACGGGCGAAGCCCTTTTAAAAGCTCGGTGTCCTTGAGTGAACATGCTCAAGGACTTTTTTCTATATTGGAAATGAAATTCTCTTTTCCTAGAAAAAAGATATGCATTACAATAAGGACATTAGACTAACGGCAGAGGAATGATATGATGAGACAACGAAGGCCTGTAGCCAGAGCGTTCCCATTTTCCAATCAACGGTTTTTAGAGCAATTTGAAAGCCTGTCGAAAGGAAAGCAATACCGCGTTCTGCTCGAAAGTGCGAGAGGCGGAGAATACAGCATAGCCGGGCTCGACCCTGTCGCAATAGCAAAAGGGAAAGACGGCATCACGACGATTCAATACAAAGGGGACATCATATTCAAAGAGGGGGATCCGTTTCAGCAGTTTTCTCAGTGGTTTGAAACGCTGAAAACGGAGACGGTTGCAGATTTTCCCGACTTTCAGGGCGGGGCTGTCGGTTTTCTAAGCTATGACTATGCCCGATATATTGAGAAATTCAAAATCCTGTCTATCGATGATCTGCAAACGCCGGATTTATTCTTTCTCGTATTTGATGATATAGCCGTCTATGATCATAAGCAGCAGCAGCTTTGGGTGATTACCCACACCGTTGAAGAATCGCCGGCCGCTTCGGAAGAGAAACTGGACAGGCTTGAGCAAATGTGGAAGACGGAACATCCGAAGACCGCTGGCGGTCATCAATCAAATGATAATAAAAGCCCGTCATTCGCAGCTTCATTTACAGAAGCCGGCTTTTCTCAGGCCGTTGAGAAGGTGAAGCAATACATTGCAAGCGGCGACGTATTTCAGGTGAACCTTTCTGTTCGCCAGTCGGAGCGCCTGTCTGCGCCTCCTTATGAGGTATACAAAATGTTAAGAGAAATCAACCCTTCGCCGTACATGTCCTACTTGGAAACCCCGGATTTTCAAATCATCTGCGGGTCGCCCGAACTGCTCATTAAGAAAAAGGGCACCAGGCTTGAGACAAGACCGATTGCCGGGACGAGATCCCGCGGGGCGGATGAAGCGGAGGATGAAGCGCTCGCGAACGAACTGATCATGAATGAAAAAGAGCGCGCCGAACATGTGATGCTCGTTGATTTAGAGCGTAATGACCTCGGCAGGGTCTCCAAGTACGGTTCGGTCAGGGTCGATGAATTCATGGTGATTGAGAAGTATTCCCATGTCATGCATATCGTCTCTAATGTGTGCGGGGAACTAAGGGACGAATGCGATGCCGTGGATGTCATCCATGCCGTGTTTCCCGGCGGTACGATTACAGGAGCGCCGAAAGTTAGAACGATGGAAATTATAGAGGAGCTTGAGCCGACGAGACGGGGGCTTTATACTGGTTCTATAGGATGGTTCGGATATAATCAGGATATGCACTTTAATATCGTTATCCGAACGATATATGTGAAAGCGGGCCAGGCGTTCATGCAGTCCGGAGCTGGAATCGTCATCGATTCCAACCCTAAGCATGAATATAAAGAGTCAATTAAAAAGGCCCTGGCGATGAAAAAGGCGCTGCAGTTGAGTGAAGAAGAGAAAAAAGAGCAGAGGAGAGCTGAGATATGATTCTAATGATCGACAATTACGATTCATTTACGTACAATTTGGTTCAGTATTTAGGTGAGCTTGGCGAGGAGTTAGTCGTCAAGCGGAACGATGAGATCACGCTTCAGGAAATAGAGGATCTGTCGCCTGACTTTTTGATGATATCTCCCGGTCCTTGCAGTCCGGATGAGGCCGGGATCAGCCTTGAAGTGATCCGCCATTTTGCCGGGAAGATACCGATTTTCGGGGTCTGTCTCGGACATCAGTCGATCGCCCAGGTTTTCGGAGGCGATGTCGTCAGGGCGGAACGGTTAATGCATGGGAAAACTTCCGAGATCTTGCACGACGGGTTGACGGTCTTTAAAGACTTGGAACATCCGCTCACGGCCACGAGGTATCATTCGTTGATCGTCAAACCGGATACGCTGCCCGGTTGTTTTGTGACATCGGCTTGGACGGAAGAAGGGGAGATTATGGCCATCAGGCATAAAGAACTGCCTATTGAAGGCGTTCAGTTCCATCCGGAGTCGATTATGACTGCCTCCGGAAAAGAAATGCTGAAGAATTTTATTGAGACTTACCGAAAGAAAGTGAACACATGATCATTTACCTGAACGGTCAATATGTGAAGGAGGAGGAAGCAAGACTTTCTCCTTTTGACCATGGTTTTTTATACGGAATCGGGGTATTTGAAACGTTCCGTCTTTATGAAGGGGAGCCCTTCCTTTTAGACTGGCATATGGACAGACTGAACAACGCTTTGGAACAGCTGAGAATTGAGCTTGAGCTGACAAAAAGCGAAGTGCTTGCCATTCTTGACAGGCTGCTTCAGTTGAATCAGCCCCCAAATCTGGATGCCAAGGTCCGGTTAAATATATCTGCCGGCCCCGGTGAATCAGGTCTTTTTCCTGATTCATACAAAAAACCCGGTGTTATGGTGATGATGAATCCTTTTCATCCTGAATCGGTTCCGGTTGAAAAGGAGGGTGTCATTTTACAGGTCCGACGCAATACGCCAGAAGGTCCGTTCCGCTTGAAATCACATCACTTTTTAAATAATCTGTTCGGAAAAAGAGAGCTCGGACCAGACGCTGCCAAAGAAGGGATTTTTCTTACCGAAGGCGGAGCTGTAGCCGAAGGGATCATTTCCAACATTTTTTGGGGAAAAGACGGTTGTGTGTATACACCTTCTCTTGATACCGGCATATTAGGCGGCGTCACCCGGCGTTATGTCATCGAGCGCCTTGCAGATATGGGAATCGAAGTTATGCAGGGGGTATACCCTTTAAAGGAGCTTCTCTTTGCGGACGAAGCATGGATGACCAATTCCGTTCAGGAAATCGTTCCATTCCGGAGAATCGGCAGCACTCAATTTCCGGGAAAGGATGGAAATTTGTCGAAACGTCTGCAAGAGGCATACACTAACGATAGAAAAGCAGCAAAAGACTATATTTCAATTAAAGGGTGAAGGATATGGCGCTTCAAACAGCGGTGCGTTCAAAGAAGTTGACCGCAAAGCAATACACATTGTCTTATGAAGATAAAACATTGATCATGGGGATTTTAAATGTGACGCCCGATTCTTTTTCAGACGGCGGAAAATATAACAGCATCGACCGCGCCGTTATTCATGCAAAGCAAATGATCGAAGACGGCGCCCATATCCTTGATATCGGAGGAGAATCAACGAGGCCGGGGGCGGAAAAGGTTTCTCTTGATGAGGAGCTGTCAAGGGTCATACCTGTAATTGAAAAACTTGTTCAGGAAATCGACGTGCCGATTTCTGTTGACACTTATAAAGCAAAAGTGGCGGATGAAGCCCTTAAGGCCGGTGCAACGATTATCAATGATGTCTGGGGAGCAAAAGCAGACCCTGACATGGCCCGGGTTGCGGCCGCTCATAATGTGCCGATTATCTTGATGCATAACCGCGAGGAACGGAATTATAAGGACTTGATCCCGGACATGCTGTCTGATTTGATGGAATGTGTGAGCATTGCAAAATCAGCAGGCGTTCAAGATCATCACATCGTACTTGATCCGGGTATCGGCTTTGCCAAAACGTATCATGACAATCTGGCGGTCATGAACCAGCTTGAGAAATTCAGCGAACTCGGATACCCGGTTTTATTGGGGACGTCACGCAAAAAATTTATCGGCCGCGTTCTGGATCTGCCGCCTGAGGAGAGGGCGGAAGGCACGGGCGCGACGGTATGCCTCGGTATTCAAAAAGGGTGCGATATCGTCAGGGTGCATGACGTCAAGCAAATTTCCAGGATGGCAAAAATGATGGATGCCATGATTGATAAAGGAGGCGTTTATCATCGATAAAGTGTATGTAGAGGGCATGGAGTTTTACGGATATCACGGTGTTTTCAAAGAAGAAAACAAACTTGGCCAAAGATTCCGCGTTGATCTGACAGCATTTCTAGACTTAAGCGAAGCCGGAAAAACGGATCGTATTGATGCCACCATTAATTATGCTGATTTGTATAAGCTGTGCAAAGAGGTTGTGGAGGGAGAGCCGGTCAACCTTGTGGAGACCCTCGCAGAAACGATTGCCGCAAAAGTGCTGAAGCATTTTGAAGCGGTTCAGGAATGCACGGTCAAAGTCGTCAAGCCTGACCCGCCTATACCGGGACACTATAAATCGGTGGCCATCGAGATGACGAGGAAACGACAATGAACAATTCGGCATATATAGCGCTCGGCTCGAATATCGGCCAGCGGGAAGAATATTTAAAAAAAGCTGTCTCTCTCCTCCATCAACATCCGTCTGTACAGGTGACAGACATCTCGTCGATTTATGAAACAGATCCTGTCGGGTATACAGACCAAGATCTATTTTTAAACATGGCTGCAGCTGTTAAAACATCTCTTTCACCGTTTGAATTGCTTGATTTGACTCAGCGTATTGAAAAAGAACTCGGCCGCAAACGCGACATCAGATGGGGGCCGAGAACTGTAGACCTTGACATTTTGTTGTATAATCGTGAAAATATTGAGACAGAGCAACTTATCGTTCCTCATCCTAGAATGCATGAACGTTTGTTTGTGCTCATCCCGCTGCTGGAGATTTATCCCGAGCTTGAGGGAGCTGTCAATCATGCGAAAAATCAAGAAGGTGTAAGAGTATGGAAGCAGAAATCTGGGGTAGACGAATTCGTGCATATCGAAAGCTGAAGGGTTATACTCAAGAAGGGTTTGCAAAAGCATTGGGTATATCCGTTTCTGTGCTTGGTGAAGTAGAACGCGGGAATCGTATGCCGTCGGAGAGCATGCTCAGGGATGTAGCCAATACTTTAAATATAACAGTGGAGGAATTATCTCCATCAGAAGAATAAGAAAGGAGGACTAAAAATGTTTAAAATCGGTGATATAGAATTAAAAAACAGGGTTGTGCTTGCGCCGATGGCCGGTGTCTGCAACTCCGCCTTCCGCTTGACGGTTAAGGAATTCGGAGCGGGTTTGGTCTGCGCCGAAATGGTCAGCGATAAAGCGATCCTTTACAATAATGCAAAAACGATGGGAATGCTTTATATCGATGAACGTGAAAAACCGCTCAGCCTGCAGATCTTCGGCGGCGAAAAAGAAACGCTTGTCGAAGCGGCGAGGTTTGTTGACCAAAACACAACTGCGGATATTATTGATATAAACATGGGATGTCCGGTGCCAAAGATTACAAAATGTGATGCAGGAGCCAAATGGCTGCTTGATCCGAATAAAATTTATGAAATGGTTTCTGCAGTAGTGGAGGCTGTTGACAAGCCGGTGACCGTAAAAATGAGAATGGGCTGGGATGAAGACCATATCTTTGCCGTTGAGAATGCGAAAGCTGTAGAGCGCGCAGGCGGAAAAGCGGTCGCTCTTCACGGGCGGACCCGCGTGCAAATGTACGAAGGAACGGCAAATTGGGATATTATCAAAGAAGTGAAGCAGTCCGTTTCAATACCGGTAATCGGAAACGGTGATGTCAAAACTCCGCAAGATGCAAAACGCATGCTTGATGAAACAGGGGTTGACGGTGTCATGATCGGCCGTGCAGCGCTGGGTAACCCGTGGATGATTTACCGTACGGTTCACTATTTAGAAACAGGCGAATTGAAAGATGAGCCGAAAGTGCGTGAGAAAATGTCTGTCTGCAAACTTCACCTTGACCGATTAATCGGACTGAAAGGCGAAAATGTTGCGGTTCGCGAAATGAGAAAGCACGCAGCCTGGTATCTAAAAGGCATAAGAGGAAACGCAAAGGTCCGGAATGAAATTAATCATTGCGAAACGAGGGATGAGCTCGTTCAGCTTTTAGACGCGTTTACGATTGAAGCCGAGGCAAAAGAGCTTCAGGATGCAAAAGTAGGATAAATCCGACCTCTGCTCACTGCCAGTTTTCACTGGCAGTTTTTCTGCTTTTTTCCTGAAAGACTAAAAGTAACGGAGTGATAAATGATGAGTCATGAAGAGCATAACCATGAAGAATTAAACGACCAGCTGCAAGTCAGACGCGATAAAATGAATCAATTGAGAGAAAACGGGAAAGATCCTTTCGGGCAGCGTTTTGACCGCACCCATCAATCAACTGATCTCATTGAATCATATAATGAATTCTCAAAAGAAGAATTAGAGGAAAAAGCAATTGAAGTGACGATTGCCGGCCGGATGATGACAAAGCGTGGAAAAGGAAAAGCGGGATTCGCGCACATTCAGGATTTAAAGGGCCAGATTCAGATCTATGTCAGGAAAGACAGTGTCGGTGAAGAGCAGTACGAATGGTTTAAAAGCTCTGACCTCGGGGACATTGTCGGCGTTACAGGCGTCATGTTTAAAACGAATGTTGGCGAATTGTCTGTCAAAGCTACATCCTTTGATTTATTAACAAAAGCACTTCGTCCGCTTCCGGACAAATATCACGGATTAAAAGACATCGAACAGCGCTACCGTCAGCGTTATTTGGACTTGATCGTAAACCCGGAAAGCAAAAATACGTTTATAACGCGCAGCAAAATCATTCAATCGATGAGAAGATACTTAGATGACCACGGATACTTAGAAGTTGAGACGCCTACGATGCACGCGATTCCGGGCGGAGCGTCTGCCCGTCCGTTCATTACGCATCATAATGCGCTTGATATGCCGCTTTACATGAGGATCGCTATCGAGCTCCATTTGAAAAGGCTGATTGTCGGCGGATTGGAAAAAGTCTATGAAATCGGACGTGTATTCAGAAATGAAGGAGTTTCCACACGGCACAATCCTGAATTTACGATGATTGAACTTTACGAAGCTTATGCTGACTATAAAGATATTATGAGCTTGACGGAAAACCTTATCGCTCATATTGCACAAGAAGTGCTTGGCACTACAACCGTTCAATACGGAGATTATGAAGTTGACCTCAAGCCTGAATGGAAGAGACTTCATATGGTCGATGCTGTTAAAGAAGCCACTGGTGTAGACTTCTGGAAAGAAGTATCGGTAGAAGAAGCAAGAGCATTCGCGAAAGAACACGGAATTGAAATTTCTGAAAGCATGTCAGTAGGACATATCATTAATGAGTTCTTCGAGCAAAAAGTTGAAGAAACGTTGATTCAGCCTACTTTTATATACGGACACCCTGTGGAGATTTCTCCGCTTGCTAAGAAAAACCCTGAAGACCCTCGATTTACAGACCGTTTTGAGCTGTTTATCGTCGGCCGTGAACACGCGAATGCATTTACTGAATTAAATGATCCTATCGACCAAAAAGAACGCTTTGAAGCTCAATTAAAAGAACGTGAAGAAGGAAACGATGAAGCGCATATGATGGATGAAGACTTTGTCGAAGCACTGGAGTACGGAATGCCTCCTACCGGCGGACTTGGAATCGGCATTGACAGACTGATTATGCTTTTGACGAATTCTCCTTCAATCAGGGACGTTTTACTATTCCCGCAAATGAGACATCGTTAAATGACGTTTGGGCAGCAGCCGTGTAACAAGCGGCTGCTGCGCATTTAAAACAAATTAAATTTTTTCTCAAAAAAGTATTGCACAATCATAAATACGGTGGTATATTATTATTCGTTGCCGCAAAACGGCGGCGAAAGAAAAAAAGAACTTAAAAAAAGTTCTTGACTTAATATCCGAGATTGGATATAATATAAAAGTCGCTTTAATAATGATCTTTGAAAACTAAACAAGACAAAACGTACCTGTTAATTCATTAAATAAATCGCACATGCGAATGTGCGTAGTCATTATCAAACTTCATGGAGAGTTTGATCCTGGCTCAGGACGAACGCTGGCGGCGTGCCTAATACATGCAAGTCGAGCGGACAGATGGGAGCTTGCTCCCTTATGTTAGCGGCGGACGGGTGAGTAACACGTGGGTAACCTGCCTGTAAGACTGGGATAACTCCGGGAAACCGGGGCTAATACCGGATGCTTGATTGAACCGCATGGTTCAATTATAAAAGGTGGCTTCGGCTACCACTTACAGATGGACCCGCGGCGCATTAGCTAGTTGGTGAGGTAACGGCTCACCAAGGCGACGATGCGTAGCCGACCTGAGAGGGTGATCGGCCACACTGGGACTGAGACACGGCCCAGACTCCTACGGGAGGCAGCAGTAGGGAATCTTCCGCAATGGACGAAAGTCTGACGGAGCAACGCCGCGTGAGTGATGAAGGTTTTCGGATCGTAAAACTCTGTTGTTAGGGAAGAACAAGTACCGTTCGAATAGGGCGGTACCTTGACGGTACCTAACCAGAAAGCCACGGCTAACTACGTGCCAGCAGCCGCGGTAATACGTAGGTGGCAAGCGTTGTCCGGAATTATTGGGCGTAAAGCGCGCGCAGGCGGTTTCTTAAGTCTGATGTGAAAGCCCCCGGCTCAACCGGGGAGGGTCATTGGAAACTGGGGAACTTGAGTGCAGAAGAGGAGAGTGGAATTCCACGTGTAGCGGTGAAATGCGTAGAGATGTGGAGGAACACCAGTGGCGAAGGCGACTCTCTGGTCTGTAACTGACGCTGAGGCGCGAAAGCGTGGGGAGCGAACAGGATTAGATACCCTGGTAGTCCACGCCGTAAACGATGAGTGCTAAGTGTTAGAGGGTTTCCGCCCTTTAGTGCTGCAGCAAACGCATTAAGCACTCCGCCTGGGGAGTACGGTCGCAAGACTGAAACTCAAAGGAATTGACGGGGGCCCGCACAAGCGGTGGAGCATGTGGTTTAATTCGAAGCAACGCGAAGAACCTTACCAGGTCTTGACATCCTCTGACAACCCTAGAGATAGGGCTTCCCCTTCGGGGGCAGAGTGACAGGTGGTGCATGGTTGTCGTCAGCTCGTGTCGTGAGATGTTGGGTTAAGTCCCGCAACGAGCGCAACCCTTGATCTTAGTTGCCAGCATTCAGTTGGGCACTCTAAGGTGACTGCCGGTG
>NZ_CP096378.1:4227500-4230000 GCF_053903085.1 Bacillus sp. AK124 | reverse complement strand
GCGTAGCCGACCTGAGAGGGTGATCGGCCACACTGGGACTGAGACACGGCCCAGACTCCTACGGGAGGCAGCAGTAGGGAATCTTCCGCAATGGACGAAAGTCTGACGGAGCAACGCCGCGTGAGTGATGAAGGTTTTCGGATCGTAAAACTCTGTTGTTAGGGAAGAACAAGTACCGTTCGAATAGGGCGGTACCTTGACGGTACCTAACCAGAAAGCCACGGCTAACTACGTGCCAGCAGCCGCGGTAATACGTAGGTGGCAAGCGTTGTCCGGAATTATTGGGCGTAAAGCGCGCGCAGGCGGTTTCTTAAGTCTGATGTGAAAGCCCCCGGCTCAACCGGGGAGGGTCATTGGAAACTGGGGAACTTGAGTGCAGAAGAGGAGAGTGGAATTCCACGTGTAGCGGTGAAATGCGTAGAGATGTGGAGGAACACCAGTGGCGAAGGCGACTCTCTGGTCTGTAACTGACGCTGAGGCGCGAAAGCGTGGGGAGCGAACAGGATTAGATACCCTGGTAGTCCACGCCGTAAACGATGAGTGCTAAGTGTTAGAGGGTTTCCGCCCTTTAGTGCTGCAGCAAACGCATTAAGCACTCCGCCTGGGGAGTACGGTCGCAAGACTGAAACTCAAAGGAATTGACGGGGGCCCGCACAAGCGGTGGAGCATGTGGTTTAATTCGAAGCAACGCGAAGAACCTTACCAGGTCTTGACATCCTCTGACAACCCTAGAGATAGGGCTTCCCCTTCGGGGGCAGAGTGACAGGTGGTGCATGGTTGTCGTCAGCTCGTGTCGTGAGATGTTGGGTTAAGTCCCGCAACGAGCGCAACCCTTGATCTTAGTTGCCAGCATTCAGTTGGGCACTCTAAGGTGACTGCCGGTGACAAACCGGAGGAAGGTGGGGATGACGTCAAATCATCATGCCCCTTATGACCTGGGCTACACACGTGCTACAATGGGCAGAACAAAGGGCAGCGAAGCCGCGAGGCTAAGCCAATCCCACAAATCTGTTCTCAGTTCGGATCGCAGTCTGCAACTCGACTGCGTGAAGCTGGAATCGCTAGTAATCGCGGATCAGCATGCCGCGGTGAATACGTTCCCGGGCCTTGTACACACCGCCCGTCACACCACGAGAGTTTGTAACACCCGAAGTCGGTGAGGTAACCTTTTGGAGCCAGCCGCCGAAGGTGGGACAGATGATTGGGGTGAAGTCGTAACAAGGTAGCCGTATCGGAAGGTGCGGCTGGATCACCTCCTTTCTAAGGATATTATACGGAATATAAGACCTTGCGGTCTTATAGACAGGTGCGTTTAGATCTTGTTTAGTTTTGAAGGATCATTCCTTCAAAGCGTGTTCTTTGAAAACTAGATAACAGTAGACATCACATTCAATTAGTAAGCAAGATATCACGTAGTGATTCTTTTTAACGGTTAAGTTAGAAAGGGCGCACGGTGGATGCCTTGGCACTAGGAGCCGATGAAGGACGGGACGAACACCGATATGCTTCGGGGAGCTGTAAGCAAGCTTTGATCCGGAGATTTCCGAATGGGGAAACCCACTGCTCGTAATGGAGCAGTATCCATATCTGAATTCATAGGATATGAGAAGGCAGACCCGGGGAACTGAAACATCTAAGTACCCGGAGGAAGAGAAAGCAAATGCGATTCCCTGAGTAGCGGCGAGCGAAACGGGAACAGCCCAAACCAAGAGGCTTGCCTCTTGGGGTTGTAGGACACTCTGTACGGAGTTACAAAAGAACGAGGTAGATGAAGAGGCCTGGAAAGGCCCGCCATAGGAGGTAACAGCCCTGTAGTCAAAACTTCGTTCTCTCCTGAGTGGATCCTGAGTACGGCGGAACACGTGAAATTCCGTCGGAATCCGGGAGGACCATCTCCCAAGGCTAAATACTCCCTAGTGACCGATAGTGAACCAGTACCGTGAGGGAAAGGTGAAAAGCACCCCGGAAGGGGAGTGAAAGAGATCCTGAAACCGTGTGCCTACAAGTAGTCAGAGCCCGTTAACGGGTGATGGCGTGCCTTTTGTAGAATGAACCGGCGAGTTACGATCCCGTGCAAGGTTAAGTTTGAAAAGACGGAGCCGCAGCGAAAGCGAGTCTGAATAGGGCGCATGAGTACGTGGTCGTAGACCCGAAACCAGGTGATCTACCCATGTCCAGGGTGAAGTTCAGGTAACACTGAATGGAGGCCCGAACCCACGCACGTTGAAAAGTGCGGGGATGAGGTGTGGGTAGGGGTGAAATGCCAATCGAACCTGGAGATAGCTGGTTCTCTCCGAAATAGCTTTAGGGCTAGCCTCAAGGTAAGAGTCTTGGAGGTAGAGCACTGATTGGACTAGGGGCCCCTACCGGGTTACCGAATTCAGTCAAACTCCGAATGCCAAAGACTTATCCTTGGGAGTCAGACTGCGAGTGATAAGATCCGTAGTCGAAAGGGAAACAGCCCAGACCGCCAGCTAAGGTCCCAAAGTATACGTTAAGT
>NZ_CP096378.1:4142500-4225000 GCF_053903085.1 Bacillus sp. AK124 | reverse complement strand
AATTAAAATGAACGATAAAATTGATTTGATTGACAACATTATGAATCATATCTATACAAGGCTCTCCCAGGCTGCTTCAGACGATATCATTTTAAGGCTGTTAGAAAATGGTGTCATTACAAAAAGTGAAGCAAAATTGATGGTGAGTGTCATGGATCGTTCTGTATTATATATTGATTTGCCTGAACGAGACGAATTAAGAGCAAGAATGATGAAAGCCATGCTTACGTCACTTAAATTTAAGTAAAGCGGGTGAGAAGCGTGATATGTCAAGAGTGTAAAGAAAGACCAGCAACTTTTCACTTTACGAAAGTCATTAATGGCGAAAAAAAAGAAATGCATATCTGTGAACAATGTGCGAAAGAAAACAGTGAGTCATATTCTATGAATGAAAGTGGCGGATTTTCCATCCATAATTTATTATCCGGACTGCTGAATTTTGACTCGTCTTTTACTAACAGCAGCGAGGCTCAGCTTTTTCAACAGCCGGACCAGGTTCTGAGATGCAAAAAATGCAATATGACATTTCCGGAATTTCGAAAAACAGGCCGATTTGGATGTTCGGAATGTTATAAAACCTTCCATTCCTATATCACTCCGGTTTTAAGGAAAGTTCACAGCGGGAACACGGTCCATGCCGGTAAAATACCAAAGCGGATCGGCGGTAACCTGCATGTAAGAAGACAAATTGAAGCATTGAAAAAAGAGCTGAAAGAATTAATTCAGCAGGAGGAATTTGAAAAAGCAGCCAACATTAGAGACCAGATCAGGTCGCTTGAACAAAACCTGAATGCAAACAAGGAGGAGGAGGACTGATGTCACTGCAGCATTTTATTCAGAATGCTTTAAGCAATTGGATGCGGCAGGAAGGCCCTGAAAGTGACATCGTGCTTAGCAGCCGGATCCGTCTTGCTCGCAACTTGGATAAAGTTCGTTTTCCAACGCTTTTTTCAAACGAAGAGGCTTCAGCGATTATTACATTGTTTGAAGAACAATTCACAGGCTATGAAGTGCCAGGTATCGGGAAATTCGAGCTTGTGAAAATGGATCAGGTCCAGCCTTTGGAAAAAAGGGTTCTTGTAGAAAAACATCTGATCAGTCCGCATTTGACGGAAGCTTCCTTTGGCGCATGCCTTCTTTCTGAAAATGAAGAAGTGAGTATTATGCTGAATGAGGAAGATCATATTCGCATTCAATGTCTGTTCCCGGGATTTCAGCTTTCAGAAGCATTAAAAGCAGCAAATCAGGTGGACGATTGGATTGAAGAACGGATTGACTATGCTTTTTCAGAACAAAGAGGCTACTTGACCAGCTGTCCTACAAATGTCGGAACCGGGCTTAGAGCTTCTGTCATGATGCACCTTCCTGCTTTAGTGTTAACTAGGCAAATAAACAGAATTATTCCGGCAATTAATCAATTGGGGCTTGTTGTTAGAGGAATTTACGGTGAAGGCAGCGAAGCATTAGGGAATATCTTTCAAATTTCCAACCAAATTACCCTCGGTAAATCGGAACACGACATTGTCGAAGATCTGAACAGCGTCGTTGCTCAGTTGATCGAACAAGAGCGTTCAGCAAGAAAGGCGCTTTATCAGACTTCGCAAATCGAGCTTGAAGACCGCGTCTACAGATCTTACGGCGTACTGTCCAATTGCCGGATGATCGAATCGAAAGAAACAGCAAGATGTCTTTCAGACGTTCGTCTTGGAATTGACCTGGGGATAATAAAAGGTCTTTCCAGCAATATACTTAATGAGCTGATGATCCTCACGCAGCCTGGATTTCTCCAGCAATATTCAGGAGGAGTCTTAAGGCCAAACGAGAGGGACATCAGGCGGGCTGCTCTTATCAGGGAGCGTCTGAAATTAGAAAACAACGGCAATAGACAGGAGGATGAAACGATATGATGTTTGGAAGATTCACAGAAAGAGCACAAAAAGTATTGGCGCTTGCTCAAGAAGAAGCTCTGCGTCTGGGCCATAATAACATTGGAACAGAACATATTCTCCTCGGCCTTGTCCGCGAGGGAGAAGGGATTGCTGCAAAGGCGCTGCAGGCATTAGGACTCAGCCCTGACAAGATTCAAAAAGAAGTTGAAAGCCTCATTGGCCGAGGGCAAGAGATGTCACAATCGATCCATTACACACCGAGAGCCAAAAAAGTGACTGAACTGGCAATGGATGAAGCAAGAAAGCTTGGTCACTCCTACGTTGGAACTGAACACATCCTCCTCGGCTTAATCCGAGAAGGGGAAGGTGTTGCAGCAAGGGTGCTGAATAATTTAGGCGTCAGCTTAAACAAAGCGAGACAGCAAGTATTGCAGCTGTTGGGCAGCAATGAGAGCGGTGGCGCTGCTTCAGGCGCCAACAGCAATGCCAACACACCAACCTTAGACAGTCTTGCCAGGGATCTCACGGCGATTGCAAAAGAAGACAGCCTTGACCCCGTAATCGGCAGAAGCAAAGAAATTCAGCGCGTAATTGAAGTGCTGAGCCGCAGAACGAAAAACAACCCTGTGTTAATTGGGGAGCCCGGTGTCGGTAAGACAGCGATTGCCGAAGGCCTCGCCCAGCAGATCATCAATAACGAAGTACCGGAGATTCTCCGCGATAAGCGAGTTATGACGCTTGATATGGGAACGGTTGTCGCCGGTACGAAATACCGCGGTGAATTTGAAGACCGCCTGAAAAAAGTGATGGACGAAATTCGTCAAGCGGGAAATATCATCCTCTTTATCGATGAGCTGCATACTCTCATCGGAGCCGGGGGAGCGGAAGGGGCCATCGATGCCTCCAATATCCTTAAACCGTCTCTGGCGCGCGGAGAGCTGCAATGTATCGGAGCGACAACCCTTGATGAATACCGCAAATACATTGAAAAAGATGCTGCACTCGAACGGCGTTTTCAGCCGATTCAGGTTGACCAGCCGTCTCCTGAAGAGAGCATTCAAATATTGAGAGGTCTCAGAGACCGCTATGAAGCCCACCACCGCGTATCGATTACGGATGAAGCGATTGAAGCGGCTGTGAAGCTGTCAGACCGGTATATTTCGGACCGTTTTCTGCCTGACAAGGCGATCGACTTAATCGATGAAGCCGGTTCAAAGGTTCGCCTGCGTTCATTTACAACGCCTCCGAACTTAAAAGAGCTTGAACAAAAGCTTGATGAAGTAAGGAAAGAAAAAGATGCCGCTGTCCAAAGCCAGGAATTCGAAAAAGCAGCGTCATTACGGGATACGGAGCAGCGCCTGCGCGAACAGGTCGAAGAAACCAAGAAAACCTGGAAAGAAAAGCAGGGACAGGAAAATTCAGAAGTGACCGTCGACGATATTGCAATGGTTGTTTCAAGCTGGACCGGAGTGCCGGTTTCGAAAATTGCGCAGACTGAAACAGACAAATTACTGAACATGGAGAGCATTCTTCATTCCCGCGTTATCGGCCAAGATGAGGCTGTCGTTGCGGTTGCCAAAGCAGTCAGACGCGCGCGTGCCGGCTTAAAAGATCCAAAACGTCCTATCGGTTCTTTTATTTTCCTCGGCCCTACAGGCGTAGGAAAAACGGAGCTTGCCCGTGCACTTGCCGAGTCCATTTTCGGCGATGAAGAAGCCATGATTCGCATCGATATGTCCGAGTATATGGAAAAACATTCAACATCAAGACTCGTCGGTTCCCCTCCGGGATATGTCGGCTATGATGAAGGCGGACAGCTCACTGAAAAAGTGAGAAGAAAACCGTATTCCGTCGTCTTGCTTGACGAAATCGAAAAAGCGCACCCTGATGTCTTCAATATTTTGCTGCAAGTGCTTGAAGACGGTCGCCTGACTGATTCAAAAGGGCGCACGGTCGACTTTAGAAATACGATTTTGATCATGACATCAAACGTCGGTGCGAGCGAACTGAGAAGAAATAAATACGTCGGGTTTAATGTGCAGGATGAAACCCAGAATTATAAAGATATGAAAGACAAAGTCATGGGCGAATTAAAACGTGCCTTCAGACCTGAATTTATCAACCGGATTGATGAGATTATCGTCTTCCACTCTTTGGAGAAAAAACATTTGAAAGATATTGTATCCCTCATGTCAGAACAATTAACTAAGCGTCTGAAAGAACAGGATCTGTCAATTGAGCTGACTGAAGCGGCTAAAGAAAAAATTGCCGATGAAGGCGTGGATCTCGAATACGGGGCGCGCCCTCTCAGAAGAGCAATCCAAAAACACGTGGAGGACCGGCTGTCTGAAGAGCTCCTGAAAGGCCATATTGAAAAAGGCCAGCATATTGTTTTGGATGTAGAAGGCGGAGAATTTGTCGTAAAAACCGAAGCTAAAACGAACTAATATAGAGACAAAAGAAAGAGGCATACGATGTTCATCAGTATGCCTCACTTTCTTATAAAGGGAGCGTTTTGAAAAATCAATGGCTAAAACAAAGACTAAATTCATTTGTCACTCATGCGGTTACGAATCCGCCAAGTGGATGGGGAAGTGCCCCGGATGCGGCACATGGAATACCATGGTGGAAGAAACGATAAAAAAACCCGCCGCCAACAGAAGAACCGCTTTTTCACATTCCGTTCAAACGGTGCAAAAGCCTTCACCTCTCACTTCAATCGAAACAACAGAAGAGCCGCGAATTAAAACGAAACTGGGCGAATTCAACCGCGTCTTGGGAAACGGTATTGTCAAAGGTTCACTCGTTTTAATCGGAGGCGATCCCGGCATCGGGAAATCAACCTTGCTGCTTCAAGTATCTGCCCAGCTCGCTGATTCAAAAGAAAATGTCCTGTACATCTCAGGTGAAGAATCGGTCAAGCAGACAAAGCTGAGAGCAGACCGTCTAGGCATCAACAGTCCCACTCTTCACGTTTTATCTGAAACCGATATGGAGTATATTACGTCTTCTATAGAAGAGATGAATCCATCATTCGTGGTGGTTGATTCGATTCAAACCGTTTACCAAAGTGATATTACATCTGCTCCAGGCAGCGTGTCCCAGGTCAGGGAATGCACCGCTGAGCTGATGAGAATTGCAAAAACAAAAGGGATTCCGATATTTATCGTCGGGCATGTCACAAAAGAAGGTTCGATTGCCGGACCGAGACTTCTGGAACATATGGTCGACACCGTCCTTTATTTTGAAGGTGAGCGGCATCATACATTTCGGATTTTAAGAGCCGTCAAAAACCGGTTTGGATCAACGAATGAAATGGGAATCTTTGAAATGAGGGAAGAGGGCCTGACAGAAGTGCTGAATCCGTCGGAGATCTTTCTCGAAGAGCGCTCGGCTGGAGCAGCCGGCTCGAGTGTCGTGGCTTCAATGGAAGGCACGAGGCCGGTCTTAGTAGAGATTCAGGCGCTGATTTCCCCGACGAGTTTTGGAAATCCGCGCAGGATGGCAACCGGAATTGATCATAACCGCGTCTCATTGCTGATGGCGGTTTTAGAAAAAAGGGTGGGGCTGCTGCTGCAAAATCAAGACGCCTATTTAAAAGTCGCCGGCGGCGTCAAGCTGGACGAGCCGGCGATCGACCTCGCCGTTGCGGTGAGCATCGCCTCAAGCTTCAGAGACACCCCGCCTCATCCGACGGATTGTTTTATCGGCGAAGTCGGCTTGACAGGGGAAGTCCGCAGAGTATCAAGGATAGAACAGAGGGTGCAGGAAGCGGCGAAGCTTGGTTTTAAAAGAATGATTATTCCTTCTGCAAATGTGGAAGGATGGACAAAGCCGAAAGGAATTGAAGTCGTCGGTGTTGAAAATGTAGCTGAGGCCCTTCGAGCTTCATTAGGAGGATCATAATATATGGAAAAAGACAAAAAAGGAGCGAAACAGGACCTTTCAGAAATATTGCAGTTTGTCGCCCCCGGCACACCTCTTCGCGAGGGAATCGAAAACGTCCTTCGGGCCAAAACAGGCGGATTAATCGTGGTCGGCTTCAATGATAAAGTGAAAGAAGTGGTTGACGGAGGGTTCCACATTAATTCTTCTTTCTCTCCGGCTCATCTGTACGAGCTGGCTAAAATGGACGGGGCGATTATTCTCAGCGATTCAGGGCAGAAAATTCTATATGCCAATACGCAGCTTATGCCTGAGGCGACGATACCATCCTCTGAGACGGGCATGAGGCACAGAACGGCCGAGCGTGTGGCCAAGCAGACCGGCTGTCTGATCATTGCAATTTCTGAAAGGCGGAATGTGATTACGCTCTATCAGGAAAATATGAAATATATACTCAAAGATATCGGCTTTATCTTAACAAAAGCCAATCAGGCGATTCAGACACTCGAAAAATACAAACTCATTTTGGACCATGCGATTTCCAATTTGAATGCGCTGGAGTTTGAAGAGCTTGTGACATTTGGGGATGTCATCTCTGTTCTGCATCGATATGAAATGGTGCTCAGAATCAAAAACGAAATTAATATGTATATTAAAGAGCTTGGAACAGAAGGCCATCTCATCAGGCTCCAGGTTAGTGAACTGATCACTGATATGGAGCAGGAAGCGGCGCTGTTCGTTAAAGATTATGTGAAAGAAAAAATCAAAGACCCGTTTGTCCTGCTGAAGCAGCTACAGGATATGTCGAGTTTCGAATTGCTGGATGACTCGATTCTCCTTAAGCTTTTAGGCTATTCAGCAACTACGAATATGGAGGAATACGTTTTCCCGAGAGGCTACAGGCTCCTTCACAAAATCCCCCGTCTCCCGATGCCGATCGTAGAAAATGTTGTCGAAGCATTCGGCCATTTAAAGCTCATTATCGAAGCGGATGTAAAAGAATTGGATGAAGTGGAAGGAATTGGGGCGGTCCGTGCCCAAAAGATAAAGAAAGGGTTAAAGAGACTTCAGGAGAAACATTATACTGACAGGCAGCTGTGAGAAAAATTTCTAAAAGTGATTAAAATTTGCAATTTATGGGTATATTATTCTTACTTTTTGTTTTCCCTTTTTCCGGTTGAAACAGCTGCATTCATAAAAATTAAAACGATTATTTTAAAGGAGGTGAAGGTATGTTGAAACGAATAGTTCAAGCGTTCTTTGCGATTTTGGGAGGCGTTATCGGTATTTTTCTCATACCGGAATTGTTTGTGCTGTTAAATGTACAGGACATACCTTTAGTAACAAACCCGTATGCGTCCGCTTGTTTAGGAGCTATCATCTTTTTTCTTCTGGGCATCTGGTGTGCGGATCATGTCATCAACTGGGTGAAACAAATTGAGGATTCCTTGATCAAAGCACCTGTCTCAGATTTATTGTTCGGCTCTTTGGGATTAATCTTCGGACTTATGCTCGCTTATCTTATCGTCAATGTCATTCCGTTAAAAGACATCCCTTATCAGTTGATCAGCACGGTCATTCCGATTGTGTTGGCCGCATTTCTCGGCTATCTCGGATTCCGTGTAGGTTTCAAGAAAAAGGATGAAATGCTGACACTTTTCACATCGAGAAAGAAAAAAGGTTCTGCTGAGGAAGAGCGTCCTGAAGAAGACAAAAAGCTGAAAATTTTAGACACAAGTGTTATTATAGATGGGAGAATTGCTGATATTTGTCAGACCGGATTTCTTGAAGGCGTCATTGTGATTCCTCAGTTTGTGCTTGAGGAGCTGCAGCATATCGCCGACTCTTCAGACGTCCTCAAACGAAACAGAGGACGGAGAGGACTGGATATTTTAAATCGGATCCAGAAAGAGCTCGATATCAAAGTTGAAATTTATGAAGGCGATTTTGAAGATATTCAAGAGGTCGACAGCAAGCTTGTCAAACTGGCGAAATTGACCTCAGGCGTTGTCGTTACCAACGATTTCAATTTGAACAAAGTATGCGAGCTCCAAAAGGTTGCCGTATTGAACATCAACGACCTTGCCAACGCCGTCAAACCTGTCGTGCTTCCGGGAGAAGAAATGAAGGTGCAGGTCATCAAAGACGGGAAAGAACATAATCAGGGCGTGGCTTATCTGGACGACGGCACGATGATTGTCGTGGAAGAAGGACGAAATTATATCGGCAAACATATCGACGTGCTCGTGACCAGCGTGCTGCAGACAGCGGCTGGCAGAATGATATTCGCCAAGCCAAAACTGCTGGAAAAGGCGCTTTGAAAAAGGGAGAAATAAAATGAATTACGAAGTCGTCATTCCTGCCGCCGGACAAGGTAAACGAATGAATGCCGGGAAAAACAAACTGTTTATCGAGGCGAAAGGAATACCTGTGATTATTCATACATTAAAGGTGTTTGAAAACCATGATGCCTGCAAAAGGATCATTCTTGTCATCAATGAACAGGAATTCGGTGAATTCAGCACCCTTTTAAAAACCTATCATTTTACAACGCCGATCGAGATGGTTCCGGGCGGAAGAGAACGCCAGCAAAGCGTATTTGCGGGTATTAAAGCGGCCGGCAAAGAGGAAACGGTCCTCGTCCATGACGGAGCAAGACCCTTTATTAAACGGGAATATATCGAACAGCTTGTCGAGAAAGCGAAGGAAACAGGGGCTGCTATCGTTGCCGTACCTGTTAAAGACACGATCAAACGCGTTCAAGACGGTGAAGTAGCCGGAACGATTGAACGTTCAAGCTTGTGGGCCGCTCAAACCCCACAAGCTTTTCGTCTTTCTATTCTGATGAATGCTCACCTTGAGGCTGAAACAAAAGGTTTCCTCGGTACGGACGACGCCAGTCTGGTCGAGGAAGCCGGAGGTACGGTTGCAATCATTCAAGGGGATTATCAAAACATCAAACTGACGACCCCGGATGACTTGCTTGTCGCAGAAGCGATATTAGAAGCGGAAAAGAGGAATGAACATGTTTAGAATAGGCCAAGGATTTGACGTCCATCAACTAGTGGAAGGCAGGCCGCTCATTATCGGGGGAATTACGATTCCTTACGAAAAAGGCCTGCTCGGACATTCGGATGCCGATGTGCTTTTGCACACGATTGCGGATGCGTGTCTCGGCGCCGTCGGCGAGGGCGATATCGGAAAACACTTTCCGGATACCGACCCTGAGTTCAAAGATGCCGACTCCTTCAAACTCCTTCGTCACGTCTGGATGATTGTGAAGGAAAAAGGCTATACGCTCGGGAACCTGGATTGTACAATCATCGCCCAAAAGCCTAAAATGGCGCCGTATATCGAAGACATGAGAGCCAGAATTGCCGAAGGGCTTGAGGCGGAAATGTCCCAAATTAACGTAAAAGCGACCACAACCGAAAAGCTTGGATTTACGGGAAGAGCCGAAGGAATCGCCGCTCAGGCTTCCGTTCTGCTCCAAAAGGTATAATTCATTTTGAAGACAGGTTCATTTGATGATAGAATAGGAAATAAATTTGAACTCTGTTAGAGACGAAAGGAAGTTAGACAGATGGGAAACGAAGTTCGGGTTCGTTATGCGCCGAGCCCAACAGGCCATTTACATATCGGAAATGCCAGAACCGCTCTCTTTAATTATTTGTTTGCCCGGAGCCAAGGCGGAAAATTCATCATCCGCATTGAAGATACGGACCGGAAGCGTAACATTGAAGGCGGAGAGCAAAGCCAGCTGAACTATTTAAAATGGCTGGGCATCGACTGGGATGAAAGCGTGGATGTCGGCGGAGAATACGGACCATACCGCCAATCCGAAAGAAACGACATTTACAAAACATATTACGAGGAGCTTCTTGAAAAAGGGCTTGCCTACAAATGTTACTGCACGGAAGAAGAGCTTGAGAAAGAGCGCGAGGAACAGGCTGCCCGCGGAGAAATGCCGCGCTACTCAGGCAAGTGCCGCAATTTAACTAAAGAAGAGCAGGAAAAGCTCGAAGCTGAAGGAAGACAGCCGAGCATCCGCTTTAAAGTCCCTCAAGGAGAAGTCATCAGCTTCAATGACATCGTCAAAGGAGAAATTTCTTTTGAAACAGACGGCATCGGCGACTTCGTTATCGTGAAGAAAGACGGAACGCCTACTTACAACTTTGCCGTAGCTGTCGATGACTATTTAATGAAAATGACGCATGTCCTGCGCGGCGAAGACCACATTTCCAATACGCCGAAGCAGATCATGATTTACAACGCCCTTGGCTGGGACATCCCGGCATTTGGACATATGACATTAATCGTCAATGAAAACCGTAAAAAACTGAGCAAACGGGATGAGTCCATCATTCAGTTTATCGAACAGTACGAAGAGCTCGGCTATTTGCCGGAAGCATTGTTTAACTTCATCACTCTTCTCGGCTGGTCGCCGGTCGGAGAAGAAGAACTGTTTACAAAAGAACAGTTTATTGAGATATTTGATGTACACCGTTTGTCAAAATCACCAGCGGTGTTTGATACGCATAAACTGAAATGGGTCAACAACCAGTATGTGAAAAAACTTGATCTTGATCAGGTGATCGAATTGACCGTTCCGCATTTGCAAAAAGCGGGCAAGGTTTCAGAAGAGCTAACTGGCAGCGAACAGGAATGGGTTCGCAAGCTGATTTCTCTATATCAGGAACAGTTGAGCTACGGCGCTGAAATCGTCGAGTTAACAGAGTTGTTCTTTAAAGACGATATCCAGTATAATCGTGAAGCAAGAACAGTTTTAGAAGAAGAGCAGGTTCCGGAAGTGCTTCGTGTATTTGCCGAAACGCTTGAGCAGCTTGACTCGTTTACGGCAGATGAGATCAAGGCATCCATCAAAGCCGTTCAAAAAGAAACAGGACATAAAGGGAAAAAGCTGTTTATGCCGATCCGCGTAGCGACGACAGGCCAGACCCACGGTCCTGAACTGCCTCAGTCCATTGAATTATTGGGGAAAGACACCGTTTTAAAACGGCTGAATAACATTATTCAATAAGATAAATCGTTGACAGGGATAAGTATAAAGCCAGGGCCTTTAAAGAGAGAGTCTTCATCGGCTGGAAAAGACTTAAGCGCCGGGCTTTAGAAATGCACCTCTTGAGACCTTTGAAGAACGTTTTTACACAAGTATTCAAAGGCGGTATCCGCCGTTATGGATGAGAGTTGAGAAAACAGCTGTGCTGTTTTCTAAACAGAGTGGAACCGCGCGTCAAAAAGCGTCTCTGTCATTAGACAGAGGCGTTTTTTTATATGGTTTGACAATAGATAGAGACAAAGGAAGCGGGGAACGGGGGGAATCATGTGTTCTTTAAAATGCTGAAAGAAGATGTAGATGTCGTATTTGATCAAGATCCAGCTGCGAGAAGCTACATTGAAGTCATCTTAACTTATTCAGGTTTGCATGCTATATGGGCGCATCGAATTGCACATGCTTTATATAAAAGAAAAAGGTTTTTCATCGCCAGAACGATCTCTCAAATCGCCCGCTTCTTTACAGGAATCGAAATTCACCCGGGTGCCAAGATCGGCAGGAGGTTTTTCATCGATCACGGCATGGGGGTTGTGATCGGCGAAACCTGTGAGATCGGAAACAATGTCACGGTTTTTCAGGGCGTAACGCTAGGAGGAACTGGAAAAGAAAAAGGCAAAAGGCATCCGACAATCGAGGACCATGCCCTGATCTCAACAGGGGCAAAAGTGCTTGGGTCCATTACAATCGGAAGAGGGGCGAAAATCGGCGCCGGCTCCGTCGTCCTGCATGATGTGCCTGAATGTTCCACCGTTGTCGGCATCCCGGGCCGCGTCGTCGTACAAAACGGAAAGAAAATCAGACGCGACTTGAACCACCAGGACTTGCCGGATCCGGTGGCTGACCGCTTCAGAGAATTGGAAAACGAAATCAGGCAGCTGAAACAAGAGCTCCGGAGAAAAGAAAGGGAAGATGAGCTGTGACACTAAAACTGTATAATACTCTCACACGAAAAAAAGAGCCGTTTGTGCCTCTTGAAGAAGGCAAGGTCAAAATGTATGTGTGCGGGCCGACCGTATATAACTACATCCACATCGGAAACGCGAGGCCGGCGATCGTCTATGACACGGTCAGAAAGTATTTGGAGTATAAAGGCTATGACGTCCAATACGTCTCCAATTTTACAGATGTCGATGACAAATTAATTAAAGCGGCAAATGAGCTTGGAGAGGAAGTGCCGGTCATCGCCGAACGCTTTATTAAGGCGTACTTCGAAGATGTCGGTTCACTGGGCTGCACAAAAGCGGACTGCCATCCGCGCGTCACTGAAAACATGGATGAAATCATCGATTTTATTCGAACGCTGATCGATAAGGGCTATGCTTATGAGGCAGACGGGGATGTTTATTATAAAACAAGATCGTTTGAAGGCTATGGAAAGCTGTCGCATCAATCAGTCGATGAGCTGAGATCAGGCGCCCGGATTCAAGTGGGCGAGAAAAAAGAAGATGCGCTCGATTTCGCATTATGGAAAGCGGCGAAAGATAACGAAATCTCCTGGGATAGCCCTTGGGGAAAAGGCCGTCCCGGCTGGCATATCGAGTGCTCTGCGATGGCGAAAAAATATTTGGGCGATTCGATCGACATTCACGCCGGCGGCCAGGATTTGACCTTCCCGCATCACGAAAACGAAATTGCCCAATCGGAAGCATTGACAGGGAAGCCTTTCGCGAAATATTGGCTTCATAACGGCTACATTAATATCGATAATGAGAAAATGTCAAAATCGCTCGGTAACTTTGTGCTTGTGCATGACATTATTAAAGAGCATGATCCCCAAGTGCTGCGGTTTTTCATGCTGTCTGTTCATTACAGACATCCGATCAACTATTCGGCCGAACTTCTTGAGAACACAAAAAATGCTTTTGGGCGTCTAAAAACAGCTTATAGCAATTTGCAGCATCGCCTGAAAAGCAGTACAAATTTAACAGAGGGCGATTCAGAATGGCTCGGAAAAATTGAAGAGCAGCGAAAAGCCTTTGAAACGGCAATGGATGATGATTTTAATACAGCGAATGCAATTTCCGTCCTGTTTGATCTGGCCAAACACGCCAACTACTATCTGCAGGAAAAGAATACTTCAGAACATGTCATTCAGGCGTTTCTACAGCTGTTTGACGAGATCTGCTCAGTGCTCGGCTTCTCCCTCAAGGAACAGGAACTTTTGGATAAGGACATTGAAGAACTGATCGAGAAGCGGAATGAAGCCCGCAGAAACCGTGACTTCGCAACATCTGACCAGATTCGCGACCAGCTGAAAAGCATGAACATTATCCTGGAGGACACTCCACAGGGTACGCGCTGGAAAAGAGGAGAATCGTAAACATGAATTTGGAAACCATTAAAGACGCCAAACAGCTGAATGGTTTGGCGCTTGCTTACATGGGTGATGCCGTATTAGAGGTATACGTCAGGCATCACCTCTTAAAGCAAGGCATGACAAGGCCCAATGATCTGCACAGGCAGTCGAGGCGCTATGTCTCTGCCAAGTCGCAGGCAAGCATGCTGTTTGCGCTAGAGGAGCAGAAATTTTTCACCGAGGAAGAACAGGCTGTGCTGAGAAGAGGACGGAATGCCAAATCCGGAACGGTACCGAAAAATACGGATGTTCAAACATATCGTTACAGTACGGCTTTTGAGGCGGTCATCGGGTATCTTTTTCTTGAGAACAGGGAAGATAGGCTTAATGAACTCATCAAAGTAGCGCTGGAAAAACGGGATGGCAGGGAGGAAGTCAAATGAGTGAGCAGCATGATTACGTCATAGGAAAAAACGCGGTCATCGAAACATTAAAGTCAGGCCGGGAATTGTATAAGCTGTGGATGGCGGAAAACACAGTGAAGGGACAGGCTCAGCAAGTCGTTGAACTTGCCGCCAAAAAAGGCATCACGATTCATTATGTCCCAAGAAAAAAACTCGATCAAATGGTTTCCGGACAGCATCAAGGCGTCGTCGCTCAGGTCGCGGCTTACGAGTATGCCGAACTGGATGATCTTTTTCAAAAGGCCGAAGACAGAAATGAACAGCCGTTTATCCTCGTTTTAGACGAGATTGAGGATCCGCACAATCTGGGCTCTATTATGCGCACCGCAGATGCGGTTGGGGCTCATGGCATCATCATCCCGAAGAGGCGCGCGGTCGGCCTTACGACGACTGTCGCCAAAGCCTCGACAGGAGCCATCGAACATATTCCGGTCGTCAAAGTGACCAACCTGTCGCGAACCCTGGAAGAAATGAAGCAACGGGGCATTTGGGTAGTCGGTACCGATGCGTCTGGAAAACAGGACTACAGGTCGCTCGACGGAAATATGCCGCTTGCGCTTGTCATCGGCAGTGAAGGAAAAGGCATGGGAAGGCTTGTAAAAGAGAAATGTGATTTTCTCATCCGCCTGCCGATGGCGGGAAAAGTTACGTCCCTGAACGCCTCAGTCGCAGCCGGCCTCCTGATGTATGAAGTGTACCGGAAACGAAGCCCTCTGGGAGAATAGACGGAATGGACATCCTGTTGGTCGACGGTTATAACATGATTGGGGCATGGCCTCAGTTGAAAGATTTAAAAGAAAACAGTTTTGAAGAAGCAAGGGATCTGTTGATACAGAAGATGGCGGAATATCAATCGTATACTGGGTTCCGGGTAATCGTTGTCTTTGATGCGCATCTCGTTAAAGGAATCGAGAAAAAGAAGGTCAATCATCGCGTAGAAGTGATATTCACAAGGGAAAATGAAACGGCTGATGAACGGATCGAGAAACTGGTGTCAGACTTGAATAATATTCAGACGCAACTCCATGTTGCCACATCTGACTACACAGAGCAATGGGCGATTTTCGGCCAAGGGGCCCTGCGCAAATCAGCCAGGGAGCTGCTCAGGGAAGTCGAAGCGATCGAAAGGCAAATCGAAAAAAGGGTGAAACAAATCACCTCAGAACGTCCCGCGGGGAAAATTCCATTGTCAGAAGACGTCTTGAAGATCTTCGAAAAATGGCGGCGTGGCGACTTGGATTAGGTTGACGCTTTTTTGTCCATTACTGTATAATATTTCTATCTACGTGCGGTCGGGGGGATCGGAGTGAACTTACAAAACAACCAGGGAAAATTCAGCAAAGAACAGTTCAGCAAAGAACGTTTTTGCCAGTTGGAAGACGAGCAGGTCATTGAAATGGTTCATGTCGGAGACAGTGATGCGTTAGATTACTTGATTACAAAGTACCGTAATTTTGTAAGGGCAAAAGCAAGATCCTACTTCTTAATCGGGGCTGATCGGGAAGATATCGTTCAGGAAGGCATGATTGGACTCTACAAATCTATCCGTGATTTTAGAGAGGACAAGCTGACTTCATTCAAAGCTTTTGCAGAATTATGCATTACCCGCCAAATTATTACCGCTATCAAAACAGCTACTCGCCAGAAACATATTCCGCTCAATTCTTATGTGTCGCTGGACAAGCCCATTTATGACGAGGAATCAGACCGGACGCTTCTCGACGTGATTTCCGGAGCCAAGGTTATGAATCCTGAAGAGCTGATCATCAATCAGGAAGAATTCGATGATATCGAGCTGAAAATGGGAGAATTGCTTAGTGATTTAGAAAGAAAAGTTCTTGCGCTCTATCTCGACGGAAGATCCTATCAGGAAATATCCGAAGAACTAAACCGCCATGTAAAATCGATCGATAATGCGCTCCAGCGTGTCAAAAGAAAGCTTGAAAAGTACCTGGAGCTCCGCGAAATCAGCTTGTAGCCAATGCTTATGGCATATTGACAGTCATTTTATGACTGTGATATGTTACTTAGGAAAATGATCGTCCAGAAAAAGGTGTAAACATGAAGAAAAAAGTAACGTTAGCCTGCAAAAATTGCGGAAGTCGTAATTATACGACAATGAAAAGCTCCGCAGCTTTGGCTGAACGGCTCGAAGTAAAGAAATACTGCAATAACTGCAATTCACATACAGTACATCTGGAAACAAAATAGGCGTTTTTGTTTTTAGGTTGTGGAGGTTTCTTACCATGGGTATTATCAAATTTTTAAAGAATGTCGGAAAAGAAATGAAAAAGGTCACCTGGCCTAAAGGAAAAGAACTAACGCGCTATACGATCACTGTTATCACCACCGTTATCTTTTTCGCTATCTTTTTTGCACTCATCGATTCGGGTATTACGCAATTAATTCGTTTAATAGTTGAATAATGATCAGCATAACGTGTTATAATAGATCTAAATATGACTTGCCAAAAAACCCGTTTAACGGGTTTTTTCATTGTTTCAAAATATGAGGCTCGTATAAAAGAAAGTGTCAGTTTCCCGGTACGGCCAAAAACTTTTAAGGTGTGGGGAGGGAAGGACTGAAAGGGTCCTGAATGAGAATGGAAAAGAAATGGTATGTGGTTCATACGTATTCCGGCTATGAAAATAAAGTAAAGGCGAATTTGGAAAAACGGGTGGAATCGATGGGGATGCAGGATAAGATATTCCGCGTCGTTGTACCTGAAGAGGAAGAAACCGATATTAAAAACGGCAAGAAAAAAGTCGTTAAAAAGAAAGTATTCCCTGGGTATGTACTTGTCGAACTAGTCATGACGGATGATTCCTGGTATGTTGTTCGAAATACGCCTGGCGTGACCGGGTTTGTCGGTTCAGCCGGATCAGGTTCAAAGCCGACTGCGCTGCTTCCGGGCGAAGCGGAAAAAATTCTGAAGCGGATGGGGCTTGAAGAAAGAAAAACAGAAATCGACTTTGAATTAAAAGAAACCGTCAAGGTGATCGACGGCCCGTTTGCTGATTTCACAGGGACGATCGAAGAGATCGACCACGACAAAAATAAAGTCAAAGTATTCGTTAATATGTTCGGAAGAGAGACCCCGGTTGAGCTCGAATTTACTCAAGTTGACAAATTGTAATGGAAAAGCGCTTGAAATCACTATATAAAAGTGATAATATACAAAGGTGCGTCTTGGCAAAAAGGTCAAGGCAGCTAGCTTGATATTTTCATCATTCATATAAAGAATGAGACCTTGAGTGGGAGGGTTCACCCTATTACCACATCACGGACTTAAGGAGGTGTGTCTCGTGGCTAAAAAAGTAGTTAAAGTTGTAAAATTGCAAATTCCTGCTGGAAAAGCGAATCCAGCTCCGCCAGTTGGTCCTGCATTGGGTCAAGCCGGTGTTAACATCATGGGATTCTGTAAGGAGTTTAACGCTCGTACATCTGACCAAGCTGGTCTGATCATTCCTGTAGAAATTTCGGTTTACGAAGACCGTTCATTTACATTTATCACAAAAACTCCGCCTGCTGCTGTATTGCTTAAAAAAGCGGCTGGAATTGAGTCAGGTTCTGGTGAGCCTAACCGTAATAAAGTCGCAACCGTTAAACGCGATAAAGTACGTGAAATCGCCGAAACAAAAATGCCTGACTTAAATGCGGCAGATGTTGAAGCGGCTATGCGTATGGTTGAAGGAACTGCCCGCAGTATGGGTATTGTGATCGAAGACTAATTTTTGTCTCTTTGCTGGGTTGCGAGTTTGGATCAGACAAGTTCGCAACCCTTATTCGTGGGAGGTTATTCCGCTAAAACCACTAAGGAGGAAATTTTAAAATGGCTAAAAAAGGTAAAAAATACGTCGAAGCTGCCAAGCTTGTAGAGCGTACAAAAGCTTACGACGTAAACGAAGCGATTGAGCTTGTGAAAAAAACAAACACAGCTAAATTCGATGCCACTGTTGAAGCGGCATTCCGTTTAGGTGTTGACCCTCGTAAAAACGACCAGCAAATCCGCGGTGCAGTTGTACTTCCAAACGGAACAGGCAAAACTCAGCGCGTTCTTGTTTTCGCTAAGGGCGAAAAAGCGAAAGAAGCGGAAGCTGCTGGTGCAGACTACGTAGGCGATTCTGATTACATCAACAAAATTCAGCAAGGCTGGTTTGATTTTGATGTAATCGTTGCGACTCCTGATATGATGGGTGAAGTCGGTAAAATCGGACGCGTGCTTGGACCAAAAGGTCTTATGCCAAACCCTAAAACAGGAACGGTTACTTTCGAAGTTGAAAAAGCAGTCAACGAAATCAAAGCTGGTAAAGTTGAATACCGCGTTGATAAAGCAGGAAACATCCACGTTCCAATCGGAAAAGTGTCATTCGAAGAAGGCAAGCTTGTAGAAAACTTCGCGACAATGTACGACACAATTTTGAAAGCGAAACCTGCTGCTGCTAAAGGTGTATACGTGAAAAACGTTTCTGTTACATCTACAATGGGACCTGGAATCAAAGTGGACCCTTCAACTTTCAACGTAAAATAATATTGACTTTTGATAAGACGTTCTGATATAATTCAAAACGTTGTAAAAATAAAATATGTCCATTTATACCGTAGACAGTAGGTGCCGATAAGGCTTAATCTCCTACCGAGGTGTATATATATCACAGCTCTAGCGTTACGTATGCTTGTATATACAGCCTCCATGTCGAATGGAGGCTTTTTATATGGAACATGTCGTTAAAGAACGTGATCACCGAACGGTATAAGTGTTACACAGATGAATCTTACAGGAGGTGTAACCATGAGCAGCGCAATTGAAACAAAAAAAGTTGTTGTTGAAGAAATTACTTCTAAACTGAAAGAAAGTAAATCAACGATCATCGTTGACTATCGCGGCCTTAACGTAGCTGAAGTAACAGAACTTCGTAAACAGCTTCGCGAAGCTAACGTTGAGTTCAAAGTGTACAAAAACACGATGACTCGCCGTGCGGTTGAACAAGCTGAACTTGATGGTTTGAACGATTTCTTAACAGGACCGAATGCGATTGCATTCAGCACTGAAGATGTTGTCGCTCCAGCTAAAGTTCTTAACGAGTTTGCTAAAAAGCACGAAGCTCTTGAAATCAAAGCGGGCGTAATCGAAGGCAAAGTATCTACAGTTGAAGAAGTGAAAGCTCTTGCTGAACTTCCATCTCGCGAAGGCTTGCTTTCTATGTTGCTTAGCGTACTTCAAGCTCCAGTTCGCAACCTTGCTCTTGCAACTAAAGCTGTTGCAGAACAAAAGGAAGAACAAGGCGCTTAATAGCATCAGTATCTAAAAAATAAAACAAAATGGAGGAATTACAAATGGCTTTAAATATCGAAGAAATCATTGCTTCCGTTAAAGAAGCAACTGTACTTGAATTGAACGACTTAGTAAAAGCAATCGAAGAAGAATTTGGCGTAACTGCTGCTGCTCCTGTAGCTGTAGCTGGCGGAGCTGCTGCAGGCGGTGCTGCTGAAGAAAAAACTGAATTTGATCTTGTTCTTGCTGGTGCAGGAGATCAAAAAATCAAAGTTATTAAAGTTGTTCGTGAAATCACTGGTCTTGGCTTGAAAGAAGCTAAAGAACTTGTTGACAACACTCCAAAACCTCTTAAAGAAGGTATTGCGAAAGAAGAAGCTGAAGAGCTTAAAGCTAAACTTGAAGAAGTTGGCGCTTCTGTAGAAGTTAAGTAATCTTCACCTAATCTTTAGGGGAAAGCTCGCTTTTAAAAGCGGGCTTTTTCTTTGCTAATTAATTGTAGTCCCTTCCGCATAAGATACGCCATCTTGTTTCAAGATATCTGGAGAGTTCACCAACTGAGGAGGTTCTGTGATGACTGACCATTATTATTCGGAAAAACCTTCAGCAAAAAGCAGCAGATCAACGTGGGCATTTCGCTTGAGAAACCGGACGTTTACTTTTATCAGCGACAGCGGAGTTTTTTCAAAAAGAGAAGTGGACTTTGGCTCAAGGCTGCTGATTGAAGCTTTCCGGGAACCGGATACAGAAGGTGATTTTTTGGATGTAGGCTGCGGCTATGGCCCGATTGGTCTTTCGCTTGCTGCGGATTTCGAAGATCGAATGGTTCACATGATCGATGTTAATGAAAGAGCTGTCGAACTTTCGAAGGAAAACGCGTTAAATAATCAGATCGACAACACGAAGATCTATCAGAGTGATCTGTTTGCCAACGTCGAACCTGCAAAAAAATTCGCTTCTATTATTACTAATCCCCCCATACGCGCCGGGAAAAAAACTGTGCACGCCATCTTTGAAAAAAGCGCTGAACATTTGCGGCCTTCAGGAGAGCTGTGGGTCGTCATTCAGAAAAAACAAGGCGGGCCTTCTGCCATTGAAAAATTAAAAGAACTTTTTGCGGACGTTGAAGTCGTTCACAAAAAGAAAGGGTACTATATCATCAAAGCAAAAAAAGTTTGACTCGGATTTTCAGCTATGTTAATATTATAAAATGCCAATGTATATATTTTGCTGCTGTTTTTAAGAAACGCCTAGGTTTGTATAAAATATACATTTTTGGGAACACTAATAAAATCGGTATTTTGTTTTTGGATGTGGTTTTCTAAATTAGAAACCCTTTTTTCTTTTGTCTTGTAAAAGTATTTCTTACATATTTGCGGAAGAAATGCTTGTTACACATATATTACGCATGATTTGAGGGGTGAATCAGTTGACAGGTCAACTAGTTCAGTATGGACGACACCGCCAGCGCAGAAGCTATGCACGCATTAGCGAAGTGTTAGAATTACCAAATCTCATTGAAATTCAAACCTCTTCTTATCAGTGGTTTCTTGATGAGGGTCTTAGAGAGATGTTTCAAGACATATCGCCAATTGAGGATTTCACTGGTAACCTCTCTCTGGAATTTATCGACTACAGCTTGGGCGAGCCTAAGTATCCGGTAGAAGAATCAAAAGAGCGCGACGTGACCTACTCAGCTCCGCTGCGTGTTAAAGTCCGCTTAATCAACAAAGAGACCGGTGAAGTAAAGGATCAGGATGTCTTCATGGGTGATTTCCCTATTATGACAGACACTGGAACCTTTATTATCAACGGTGCGGAACGGGTCATTGTATCTCAGCTCGTTCGTTCTCCAAGTGTATATTTTAGTGGTAAAGTAGACAAAAACGGTAAGAAAGGTTTTACCGCGACTGTCATTCCAAACCGTGGCGCATGGTTAGAATACGAGACTGATGCGAAAGATGTTGTTTATGTACGCATCGATCGCACACGTAAGTTGCCGGTTACGGTTCTTTTGCGTGCTCTTGGCTTCGGATCTGACCAAGAGATCATTGATCTCATCGGTGAAAACGAGTATTTGCGCAATACGCTTGATAAAGATAATACGGAAAACACCGATAAAGCGCTTCTTGAAATCTACGAGCGTCTTCGTCCAGGAGAGCCGCCTACAGTAGAAAACGCAAAAAGCCTGCTTGATTCAAGGTTCTTTGATCCGAAAAGATATGACCTTGCAAGTGTAGGACGTTATAAAATTAATAAAAAGCTTCACATCAAAAACAGACTGTTTAATCAGCGGCTTGCTGAAACGCTGATCGATCCTGAAACAGGCGAAATTCTTGCCGAAAAAGGCGCGATTTTAGACAGAAGAACGCTTGACAAAGTCCTGCCTTACCTTGAAAACGGAATCGGTTTTAAAAAGCTGTATCCGAACGGCGGAGTTGTTGAAGATGAAGTGACGCTTCAGTCTATTAAAATCTATGCCCCGACAGATCAAGAAGGGGAGCAGACAATCAATGTGATTGGAAATGCTTATATTGAAGAAGGCGTTAAAAATATTACACCTTCTGATATTATCTCTTCCATCAGCTATTTCTTTAACCTGCTTCACGGAGTGGGCGATACCGACGATATCGACCATTTAGGAAACCGCCGTCTCCGTTCAGTGGGAGAGCTTCTGCAAAACCAATTCCGTATCGGTTTAAGCAGAATGGAGCGTGTTGTTCGTGAAAGAATGTCTATTCAAGATACAAACACGATCACGCCACAGCAGCTGATCAATATTCGCCCTGTCATCGCATCAATCAAAGAGTTTTTCGGAAGCTCGCAGCTTTCTCAGTTTATGGATCAGACGAATCCGCTTGCTGAGCTGACGCATAAGCGCCGTCTGTCAGCGCTCGGACCGGGCGGTTTGACCCGTGAGCGCGCCGGAATGGAAGTCCGTGACGTTCACTATTCCCACTACGGCCGGATGTGTCCGATTGAAACTCCTGAGGGTCCAAACATCGGTTTGATCAACTCGCTTTCTTCATTCGCGAAAGTGAACCGTTTCGGCTTCATCGAAACGCCGTATCGCCGCGTTGACCCTGAGACTGGAAAAGTAACGCCGAGAATCGATTACTTGACAGCAGATGAAGAAGACAACTATGTCGTTGCCCAGGCTAACGCACGTCTGAATGATGACGGATCTTTTGTGGATGACAGCATCGTCGCCCGTTTCAGAGGGGAGAACACCGTTGTTCCGAAAGACCGCGTCGACTATATGGACGTTTCGCCTAAACAGGTTGTCTCTGCCGCGACTGCATGTATTCCTTTCTTGGAAAACGATGACTCAAACCGCGCCCTAATGGGAGCGAACATGCAACGGCAGGCTGTACCTCTTATGCAGCCTGAATCTCCGATCGTCGGAACCGGAATGGAGTATGTATCTGCAAAAGACTCCGGTGCCGCTGTTATTTGCCGCCATCCTGGAATCGTTGAACGGGTGGAAGCGAAAAACATCTGGGTGCGCCGCTATGAAGAAGTCGACGGCCAGAAAGTCAAAGGAAACCTTGATAAATACAGCCTGCTGAAGTTTGTTCGTTCCAACCAGGGAACTTGCTACAACCAGCGTCCGATCGTAAGCGTCGGTGATGAGGTTGTAAAAGGTGAAATTTTAGCTGACGGTCCGTCTATGGAAAAAGGTGAGCTTGCCCTTGGACGCAACGTCATGGTCGGCTTTATGACATGGGATGGCTACAACTACGAGGATGCCATCATCATGAGCGAACGCCTTGTAAAAGACGACGTATACACGTCTATTCATATTGAGGAATACGAATCAGAGGCCCGGGATACAAAACTCGGACCTGAAGAAATTACACGCGATATTCCAAACGTCGGTGAAGACGCTCTTCGCAATCTCGATGAACGCGGAATTATCCGTGTCGGTGCTGAAGTAAAAGACGGAGATCTTCTTGTTGGTAAAGTAACGCCTAAAGGTGTTACAGAGCTTACTGCAGAAGAGCGCCTGCTTCACGCCATCTTCGGCGAAAAAGCGCGTGAAGTCCGCGATACGTCGCTGCGTGTGCCTCACGGAGGCGGCGGTATCATCCTTGATGTAAAAGTGTTCAACCGCGAAGACGGAGACGAACTGCCTCCGGGCGTTAACCAGCTCGTCCGCGTTTACATCGTTCAGAAACGTAAAATTTCTGAAGGGGACAAAATGGCCGGACGCCACGGGAACAAAGGTGTTATTTCGAAAATCCTTCCGGAGGAAGATATGCCGTATCTGCCTGACGGAACACCGATTGACATCATGTTAAACCCGCTGGGCGTACCATCGCGTATGAACATCGGGCAGGTGTTGGAGCTGCACCTTGGTATGGCTGCACGCCGTCTCGGTCTGCATGTCGCGTCGCCGGTATTTGACGGTGCCCGCGAAGAAGATGTGTGGGAAACGCTTGAAGAAGCCGGCATGTCAAGGGACGCAAAGACAGTCCTTTACGACGGCCGAACTGGAGAGCCGTTTGACAACCGGGTGTCTGTCGGCATCATGTACATGATCAAATTGGCTCACATGGTTGACGACAAATTGCACGCGCGTTCTACAGGTCCTTACTCACTCGTTACCCAGCAGCCTCTTGGAGGTAAAGCGCAGTTCGGTGGACAGCGTTTTGGAGAGATGGAAGTTTGGGCGCTTGAAGCTTACGGCGCAGCATATACACTTCAAGAAATCCTGACTGTTAAATCGGATGATGTCGTAGGCCGTGTGAAAACATACGAAGCCATCGTAAAAGGCGACAATGTTCCAGAACCTGGTGTTCCGGAATCGTTCAAAGTATTGATCAAAGAGCTTCAAAGCTTAGGTATGGACGTCAAAATCCTATCAAGCGACGAAGAAGAAATCGAAATGAGAGACTTGGAAGACGACGAAGACGCGAAACAAAACGAAGGGCTTTCTCTGCCGAATGATGAAGAGTCCGAAGAATTCGTTTCTGCTGACGCAGAGCGCGATGTCGTCACAAAAGAATAAACGAATTTTATACGCAAGTGACAGGGTATAACCCGAAGATAAAAAGGGAGGTAGGCCCCTTGCTGGATGTGAACAATTTTGAGTATATGAACATCGGTCTCGCTTCACCTGACAAAATCCGTTCATGGTCTTACGGAGAAGTGAAAAAGCCTGAAACAATCAACTATCGTACTTTGAAACCTGAAAAAGATGGTCTATTCTGCGAGCGCATTTTCGGTCCTCAAAAGGACTGGGAATGCCACTGCGGAAAGTACAAGCGGGTTCGTTATAAAGGCGTAGTCTGCGACCGTTGTGGAGTTGAAGTAACCCGGGCTAAAGTCCGTCGTGAGAGAATGGGGCATATCGAGCTGGCAGCCCCTGTTTCTCACATCTGGTATTTTAAAGGAATCCCGAGCCGTATGGGTCTTGTGCTGGATATGTCTCCGCGCGCATTGGAAGAAGTCATTTACTTTGCTTCTTATGTCGTAACAGATCCGGCCAATACACCGCTTGAGAAAAAACAGCTTCTTTCTGAAAAAGAGTACCGGGCGTACCTTGATAAATACGGAAATAAATTCCAGGCATCAATGGGTGCTGAAGCGATTCATAAGCTCCTTCAAGATATCGACCTCGATAAAGAAGTGGATATGCTGAAAGAAGAGCTTAAAACGTCACAAGGACAGCGCCGCACACGTGCGATCAAACGCTTGGAAGTATTGGAAGCATTCCGCAACTCCGGAAATAAGCCGTCCTGGATGATCCTCGACGTTCTTCCGGTCATTCCGCCTGAGCTGAGACCGATGGTACAGCTTGACGGTGGACGTTTTGCAACTTCCGATCTGAACGATTTGTACCGCCGTGTCATCAACCGTAACAATCGTTTAAAACGTCTTTTGGATCTTGGAGCGCCAAGCATTATCGTTCAAAACGAAAAGCGCATGCTTCAAGAAGCCGTGGACGCGCTGATCGATAACGGACGCAGAGGCCGTCCTGTTACAGGTCCGGGAAACAGACCGTTAAAATCCCTTTCTCACATGCTGAAAGGTAAACAAGGCCGTTTCCGTCAAAACCTTCTCGGTAAACGTGTTGACTACTCAGGCCGTTCGGTTATCGTCGTAGGTCCGAACCTGAAAATGTATCAATGCGGTCTTCCGAAAGAAATGGCGCTGGAACTGTTCAAGCCATTCGTCATGAAAGAGCTTGTTGAAAAAGGTCTTGCCCACAACATTAAGAGTGCGAAGCGTAAAATTGAGCGCGTTCAGCCGGAAGTCTGGGATGTCCTTGAATCAGTTATCAAAGAACACCCTGTGCTTCTCAACCGTGCACCTACGCTTCACAGATTAGGTATTCAAGCGTTTGAACCAACGCTTGTCGAAGGCCGTGCCATCCGTCTTCATCCGCTTGTATGTACGGCATACAACGCTGACTTTGACGGTGACCAAATGGCGGTTCACGTTCCTTTATCAGCAGAAGCGCAAGCTGAGGCGCGCATCTTGATGCTTGCCGCACAAAACATCCTGAACCCTAAAGACGGAAAACCGGTTGTTACGCCGTCTCAGGATATGGTGCTTGGAAACTACTATCTGACGCTAGAACGCCCAGGCGCAGTCGGCGAAGGTATGGTTTTCAAAGATACGGATGAAGCGCTTCTTGCGTATCAAAACGGATATGTTCATTTGCATACGAGAGTAGCCGTTGCGGTTAACTCCCTGAAAAATGAAACATTTACCGAAGAACAGCGTTCCAAGCTGCTCGTTACAACTGTCGGAAAACTGATCTTCAACGAGATTCTTCCGCCGTCGTTCCCATACATGAACGAACCGACGAAGAGCAACATTGAAGAAAAAACACCTGACCGTTTCTTCTTGGATTACGGTGCAGATGTTAAAGAAGCCATTAAGAACCAGGAAATCAACCAGCCGTTCAAAAAAGGCATTTTGGGTAAAATCATTGCGGAGATCTTCAAAAGATTCCATATTACAGAAACATCAAAAATGCTTGACCGCATGAAAAACCTTGGATTTAAATATTCGACAAAAGCCGGAATTACGGTCGGTGTTTCCGATATCGTCGTATTGGACGACAAACAGGAAATCCTTGAAGAAGCGCAAGGAAAAGTTGATAACGTCATGAAGCAGTTCAGACGTGGTCTGATTACTGAAGAAGAGCGTTATGAACGGGTCATTTCCATCTGGAGTGCAGCTAAAGATACGATCCAAGGCAAGCTGATGAAATCCCTGGATGAAATCAACCCGATCTACATGATGAGTGATTCCGGAGCCCGGGGTAACGCATCAAACTTTACGCAGCTTGCGGGTATGCGCGGTCTGATGGCCAACCCGGCTGGACGGATCATCGAACTTCCGATCAAGTCAAGCTTCCGCGAAGGTTTAACGGTACTCGAGTACTTTATCTCTACTCACGGTGCGCGTAAAGGTCTTGCGGATACGGCTCTGAAGACAGCCGACTCAGGTTACCTGACACGCCGTCTCGTAGACGTAGCCCAAGACGTCATCATTCGTGAGACTGACTGCGGCACAGACCGAGGTATTCTTGCCAAAGCCATCACGGAAGGCACAGAAGTGATCGAGCGTCTTGAAGAGCGTCTTGTCGGCCGATTCGCGAGAAAACCTGTTAAACATCCGGAAACAGGTGAAGTGCTTGTGGATGAAAACGAGCTGATCGACGAAGATAAAGCGCTCGAAATTGTCGAAGCAGGCATTGAAGAAGTGTGGATCCGCTCCGCATTTACATGTAATACGTCACATGGTGTATGTAAACGATGCTACGGCCGCAACCTGGCAACAGGAACCGACGTCGAAGTCGGGGAAGCAGTCGGAATCATCGCTGCCCAGTCCATTGGTGAGCCGGGTACACAGTTAACAATGCGTACCTTCCATACGGGCGGGGTTGCCGGAGACGATATTACACAAGGTTTGCCGCGTATCCAGGAATTGTTTGAAGCGCGAAACCCTAAAGGTCAAGCGACGATCTCTGAAATTGACGGTGTCGTAGCTGAAATCAATGAAGTGCGTGACAAACAGCAGGAAATCGTCGTTCAGGGCGAAGTCGAAAGCCGTTCATATACGGCGCCTTACAACGCGCGCCTGAAAGTCACTGAAGGAGAGAAAATTTCCCGTGGCCAGGTGCTGACAGAAGGTTCGGTTGATCCGAAAGAGCTTCTGAAAGTTACTGACATCACGACGGTGCAAGAATACCTCCTTCATGAAGTGCAGAAGGTTTATCGTATGCAAGGGGTTGAAATCGGGGATAAGCACGTCGAGGTTATGGTTCGCCAGATGCTTCGCAAAGTGCGTGTCATCGATGCCGGCGACACGGAAGTGCTGCCAGGCACGCTGCTCGATATTCACCAGTTTACCGAAGCGAACAAAAAAGTTCTGCTCGGAGGCAAACGCCCTGCAACAGGCCGTCCGGTGCTTCTCGGTATCACCAAAGCATCGCTTGAAACGGATTCCTTCCTATCTGCCGCGTCATTCCAGGAAACAACACGTGTCCTGACAGATGCAGCAATCAAAGGAAAACGCGATGAGCTTCTCGGCCTGAAAGAGAATGTTATCATCGGTAAGCTTGTTCCTGCTGGAACGGGTATGCTGAACTACCGTAAAGTGAAGCCGGTATTGCAAGTCCAATCATCTGATGAAATGGTTCCGGCTGAATAAATAAAAAAATCCTAAAGAAGGATGTCACTAAAAATTGTCATCATGTGTTGACATCCTTCTTTCAGGATGATAATATAACCAAGGTGCTCAATTTAAACCTGTTACTTTGGAGGATATATGATGTCTTATGATAAAGTATCACAGGCTCAATCTATTATTATCGGTACGAAGCAGACAGTCAAAGCGCTGAAGCGCAATTCTGTTAAGGAAGTCGTCGTAGCAAAAGACGCTGATCCTTTTCTGACGTCAGATGTTATTAACCTGGCAAATGAACAAGGGATTCCCGTCTCAATGGCAGAGTCCATGAAAAAGCTCGGCAAAGCCTGCGGAATTGAAGTCGGAGCTGCAGCTGTTGCCATTATTCAATAACGTACTCGTTGTTTTTGCTTTTATGCAAAGGCATTGTTTTTTGCTTTTAAATGAACCACCTGGGTATGTGGGTTATAAAACATGATGAAGGGAGGAATTACAAAATGCCTACAATTAATCAGCTAGTCCGCAAAGGACGCGTAAGCAAAGTTGAAAATTCTAAGTCTCCAGCACTTAACAAAGGATACAACAGCTTCAAGAAAGAGCACACTAACGTATCTTCACCACAAAAACGCGGAGTATGTACTCGTGTCGGTACAATGACACCGAAGAAGCCGAACTCGGCGCTTCGTAAATATGCCCGTGTTCGTTTAACTAACGGAATCGAGGTTACGGCCTACATTCCTGGTATCGGACACAACCTGCAAGAGCACAGTGTCGTATTGATCCGCGGTGGACGTGTAAAAGACTTACCGGGGGTACGCTACCACATCGTGCGTGGCGCGCTTGATACTGCCGGAGTTGAAAACCGTGCACAAGGCCGTTCTAAATACGGTACAAAACGTCCTAAGAAAAAATAATTCCGTTTAAATACAAATAAAAGGGTTTTTAAAAGCAAGGAGTTCTGGCAATGCTGTTAAGGGCATCAGGCTTTTCGCGCCTAGCGCTGGTTTGATCCCGGCAGCTGAACCGTGAAATCCCTCTGCTTACTGTAAACCCGTAACAAGAGAAGGGAGGATAATCAGATGCCACGTAAAGGTCCTGTAGCAAAAAGAGATGTTTTACCTGATCCGCTTTACAACTCTAAACTGGTTACTCGTTTGATCAACAAAATGATGATCGACGGTAAAAAAGGTAAAGCTCAAACAATCCTATACAAGTCATTCGATATTATTAAAGAACGTACCGGCAACGATGCAATGGAGGTTTTCGAACAAGCATTGAAGAACATCATGCCAGTGCTTGAAGTTAAAGCACGCCGCGTAGGTGGTGCAAACTACCAAGTACCTGTAGAGGTTCGTCCTGAACGCCGTACGACTCTTGGACTTCGCTGGTTAGTAAACTACGCTCGTCTTCGCGGAGAAAAAACGATGGAAGAGCGTTTAGCTAACGAAATCCTTGATGCAGCTAACAACACTGGTGCAGCTGTTAAGAAACGTGAAGATACTCATAAGATGGCTGAAGCAAACAAAGCGTTCGCTCACTATCGCTGGTAATCTCACACGACAAAATATTATTCCCTAAGAAGGAAGGAGAAAAGACCCAATGGCAAGAGAGTTCTCCTTAGAAAAAACTCGTAATATCGGAATCATGGCTCACATCGATGCCGGTAAAACGACAACAACTGAACGTATCTTGTTCTACACAGGCCGTATCCATAAAATTGGTGAAACTCATGAAGGGGCTTCCCAAATGGACTGGATGGAGCAGGAACAAGAACGCGGTATCACAATCACATCCGCTGCAACAACTGCACAGTGGAAAGGTTACCGCGTAAACATCATCGACACACCAGGACACGTAGACTTCACAGTTGAGGTTGAACGTTCCCTGCGCGTACTTGATGGTGCCGTTGCCGTTCTTGACGCACAATCAGGCGTTGAGCCGCAAACTGAAACAGTTTGGCGTCAGGCAACAACTTACGGAGTACCTCGTATCGTATTTGTCAACAAGATGGACAAAACGGGTGCGGACTTCCTTTACTCTGTAGGAACTCTTAAAGACCGTCTTGAGGCGAACGCTCACGCGATCCAATTACCGATTGGCGCCGAAGACAATTTCGAAGGGATCATCGACCTTGTAGAAAACGTTGCGTACTACTATGAAGATGATCTTGGAACACGCTCTGATGCGCGTGAAATCCCTGCCGAGTACAAAGACAAAGCTGAAGAGCTTCGCGCCAGCTTGATTGAAGCTGTTGCTGAGCTTGATGAAGAGCTTATGATGAAGTACTTGGAAGGCGAAGAAATCACAGTTGACGAGCTGAAAGCGGCAATCCGCAAAGGAACTTGTAACGTGGAGTTCTATCCGGTTCTTTGTGGATCAGCTTTCAAAAACAAAGGTGTTCAATTAGTGCTTGACGCAGTTCTTGACTACCTGCCAGCTCCAACTGACGTACCGGCAATCAAAGGTACTCTGCCTGATTCTGAGGAAGAGGTTACTCGTGAGTCTTCTGACGACGCACCTTTCTCAGCACTTGCATTTAAAGTTATGACTGACCCTTACGTTGGTAAATTGACGTTCTTCCGTGTGTACTCAGGAACACTTGATTCCGGTTCATACGTAAGAAACTCAACAAAAGGCAAACGTGAGCGCGTCGGACGTATCCTGCAAATGCACGCCAACAGCCGTGAAGAAATCTCTACTGTGTACGCAGGGGATATCGCTGCTGCTGTAGGTTTGAAAGACACGACTACAGGGGACACGCTTTGCGACGAGAAAAACCTTGTAATTCTTGAATCTATGGAATTCCCTGAGCCTGTTATCCACGTTGCAATCGAGCCTAAATCTAAGGCTGACCAAGACAAAATGTCTACTGCACTGGCTAAATTGGCTGAAGAGGATCCAACATTCCGTGCGCATACTGACCCTGAAACAGGTCAAACGATCATCGGCGGTATGGGTGAGCTTCACCTTGATATCATCGTTGACCGTATGAAACGCGAATTTAAAGTTGAAGCCAACGTTGGTGCTCCTCAAGTTGCGTATCGTGAAACATTCCGTGCGAGCGCGCAAGTTGAAGGTAAATTCGTACGTCAGTCTGGTGGACGCGGACAGTTCGGACACGTTTGGATTGAATTCTCTCCAAACGAAGAAGGAAAAGGCTTTGAGTTCGAAAACGCAATCGTCGGTGGTGTCGTTCCTCGTGAATACATTCCGGCTGTTCAAGCAGGACTTGAAGATTCACTTCAAAACGGTGTAGTCGCAGGTTACCCTGTTATCGACATCAAAGCGAAATTGTTTGACGGTTCTTACCATGACGTCGACTCAAACGAAATGGCGTTTAAAATCGCTGCTTCAATGGCGCTTAAAAACGCGGCAAGCAAGTGTAACCCGGTTATTCTTGAGCCGATCTCCAAAGTTGAAGTCGTTATCCCAGAAGAATACATGGGAGACATCATGGGTGATATTACATCACGCCGCGGTCGCGTAGAAGGTATGGAAGGACGCGGAAACGCTCAAGTCGTTCGCGCGATGGTTCCACTTTCTGAAATGTTCGGTTACGCTACGGCTCTCCGTTCAAACACACAAGGACGCGGTACGTTCACAATGGTCTTTGACCATTACGAAGAAGTGCCTAAGAGCATTGCTGATGAGATCATCAAAAAAAATCAAGGTGAATAATTGATTTTGCCTCTTCATTAAAGTATAAATACTATTGTAAGATGAGAATGTGAAACATCGCTTTCACTTTCTATCACTCTATATAACAAAAACTAACCTTTTTAAGGAGGATTTTCAGAATGGCTAAAGAAAAATTCGACCGTTCCAAATCACATGCCAACATTGGTACAATTGGACACGTTGACCATGGTAAAACTACATTAACAGCTGCTATCACAACTGTGCTTCATAAGAAATCTGGTAAAGGTACTGCTATGGCATACGACCAAATCGACGGTGCTCCAGAAGAGCGTGAGCGCGGTATCACAATCTCTACTGCACACGTTGAGTACGAAACAGAAACTCGTCACTATGCACACGTTGACTGCCCAGGACACGCTGACTATGTTAAAAACATGATCACTGGTGCTGCGCAAATGGACGGAGCGATCCTTGTTGTATCTGCTGCTGACGGTCCAATGCCACAAACTCGTGAGCACATCCTTCTTTCTCGTAACGTAGGTGTGCCTTACATCGTAGTATTCTTGAACAAATGCGACATGGTAGACGACGAAGAGCTTCTTGAGCTAGTTGAAATGGAAGTTCGCGATCTTCTTTCTGAGTATGAGTTCCCTGGTGACGATGTACCAGTTATCAAAGGTTCTGCACTTAAAGCTCTTGAAGGTGACGCTGAATACGAAGCTAAAATCTTCGAACTGATGGATGCAGTTGACGAATACATCCCAACTCCAGAGCGCGATACTGAAAAGCCATTCATGATGCCTGTTGAGGACGTATTCTCAATCACAGGTCGTGGAACAGTTGCTACTGGACGCGTAGAGCGCGGACAAGTTAAAGTCGGTGACGAAGTTGAAATCATCGGTCTTCAAGAAGAAAACAGCAAAACAACTGTTACAGGTGTTGAAATGTTCCGTAAGCTTCTTGACTATGCAGAAGCTGGAGACAACATCGGTGCACTTCTTCGCGGTGTATCTCGTGAAGATATCCAACGTGGTCAAGTACTTGCTAAACCAGGTACAATCACTCCACATAAAAAGTTCAAAGCTGAAGTTTACGTTCTTTCTAAAGAAGAGGGTGGACGTCACACTCCATTCTTCTCTAACTACCGTCCTCAGTTCTACTTCCGTACAACTGACGTAACGGGTATCATTCAGCTTCCAGAAGGCGTAGAAATGGTTATGCCTGGAGACAACATCGAAATGACTGTTGAATTGATTTCAACAATCGCGATCGAAGACGGAACTCGCTTCTCTATCCGTGAAGGCGGACGTACAGTTGGTTCTGGCGTAGTATCTTCTATCACTGAATAATACTTATAAAATAAAAAACGAGATCCGACCGGGTCTCGTTTTTTATTTGTCCTGAAGTCCTTGATTATCCTTGCTGGAATCTGTATAATAAAAAAAGTGTGCAAAAGCCGGTAATATTCAATATTACCTTGCATCATGCCTATAAATTTTGTATAATAGTGCATGTTGGTCTTTGACTGCGATGAAGTGAGAGGTTGCTGACACACCCGGCCGCTTTGCCATGGCAAGGTGATTCAGGTTTTTCTCACGGAGAATTGTCTAATGTAAGTAGGCGAAAAGGAGGGAAAATAATGGCAAAACAAAAAATTCGTATTCGTTTAAAAGCGTATGATCATAGAATCCTTGATCAATCTGCTGAGAAGATTGTTGAAACGGCTAAACGTTCCGGAGCCAGCGTTTCTGGTCCGATTCCGTTGCCAACTGAGAAATCAGTTTACACAATCCTTCGTGCGGTGCACAAATACAAAGATTCTCGTGAGCAATTCGAAATGCGTACACATAAACGTTTAATCGACATTGTGAACCCAACACCACAAACTGTCGATGCTCTAATGCGATTAGATTTACCATCTGGTGTCGATATCGAAATTAAACTTTAATCTAAAATATAGAATGATTTTTATAGGAGGTGTGACGAATGACCAAAGGAATCTTAGGAAGAAAAATTGGTATGACGCAAGTTTTCGCAGAAAACGGTGATCTTATTCCGGTAACTGTTATCGAAGCTGCTCCTAACGTTGTACTTCAGAAGAAAACTTCTGAAAACGACGGCTATGAAGCGATTCAGATCGGTTTTGACGACAAGCGTGAGAAGCTTGCCAACAAACCAGAAAAAGGACACGTTGCAAAAGCGGAAACTGCTCCTAAGCGCTTCGTTAAAGAATTACGCGGAGTGGATATGGATGCGTATGAAGTTGGTCAGGAAGTCAAAGTTGATATTTTCTCTAACGGAGAAGTCGTAGATGTAACAGGAACATCGAAAGGTAAAGGTTTCCAAGGCGCTATCAAACGCCACGGACAATCTCGCGGACCTATGTCTCACGGTTCACGCTACCATCGCCGTCCTGGTTCAATGGGACCGGTAGACCCTAACCGTGTATTCAAAGGAAAGCTGTTGCCTGGACGTATGGGCGGAGAGCAAATCACTGTTCAAAACCTTGAAATCGTAAAAGTGGATGCAGAGCGCAACCTTCTTTTAGTTAAAGGTAACGTTCCTGGTGCGAAAAAATCATTAGTCGCTGTTAAAAGCGCTGTTAAATCTAAATAATTCTCTTAGGAAAGGAGGAAATTGATCATGCCAAAAGTAGCTTTATATAACCAAAACGGTTCTACTGCTGGTGATATCGAATTAAACGACTCTGTATTTGGAATCGAGCCAAATGAGAGCGTAGTATTCGACGCTATTCTTATGCAAAGAGCTTCCTTACGTCAAGGAACTCATAAAGTAAAAAATCGTTCGGAAGTACGTGGCGGAGGTCGCAAACCTTGGCGTCAAAAAGGTACCGGCCGTGCTCGTCAGGGATCTATCCGTTCACCGCAATGGCGCGGAGGTGGTATCGTATTCGGTCCTACACCACGCAGCTATGCATATAAATTACCGAAAAAAGTTCGCCGCTTGGCTATCAAATCAGCATTGTCTTCTAAAGTGAATGACAACAACTTGATCGTTCTTGAAGATCTTAATCTTGATGCGGTTAAAACAAAAGAAATGGCAGCTATCCTTAAAGGTCTGTCTATCGAGAAGAAAGCTTTAATCGTAACTGCGGATGCAAACGAGACAGTTGAACTATCTGCTCGTAACCTTCCAGGAGTTACTGTTGTTGAAGCTAACGGAATCAACGTCCTCGATGTTGTCGGTCATGAGAAGCTTGTGATCACGAAAGCAGCGGTTGAAAAAGTAGAGGAGGTGCTTGCATAATGAAAGATCCTCGTGATGTTCTAAAGCGCCCCGTCATTACTGAACGTTCTGCTGATTTAATGACTGAGAAAAAATATACGTTTGAAGTAGACGTAAGAGCTAACAAAACAGAAGTGAAAGACGCTGTTGAGCAAATCTTTGGAGTGAAAGTTGAAAAAGTCAACATCATGAACTACAAAGGGAAATTCAAACGTGTCGGCCGCTACTCTGGTATGACAAACAAACGCAGAAAAGCGATTGTTAAGCTTACTGAAGACAGCAAAGAAATCGAAATTTTTGAAGCTTAATCACTTGTAAAAAGAAGGAGGGAAATTCAAAATGGCGATTAAAAAGTACAAACCGACCTCTAACGGACGTCGCGGCATGACTACGTCTGATTTTGCGGAAATCACGACAGATCAGCCGGAAAAATCCTTGCTTGCCCCGCTTCACAAAAAAGGCGGACGCAACAACCAAGGTAAATTAACTGTACGTCATCAAGGCGGCGGACATAAACGCCAATACCGTATTATCGACTTCAAACGCGATAAAGATGGTATACCTGGACGCGTTGCTACAGTTGAGTACGATCCAAACCGTTCAGCTAACATTGCTCTAATTAACTATGTAGACGGAGAAAAACGCTACATCCTGGCTCCTAAGGGCCTTCAAGTAGGAACTGAAATCATGTCAGGACCAGAAGCTGACATTAAAGTAGGTAACGCACTTCCACTGATCAACATCCCTGTTGGTACAGTCGTGCACAACATTGAATTAAAACCTGGAAAAGGCGGACAGCTTGTACGTTCAGCTGGTACATCTGCTCAAGTTCTTGGTAAAGAAGGAAAATACGTTCTTGTGCGTCTGAACTCCGGTGAAGTTCGCATGATTCTTTCTGCTTGCCGCGCTTCTATCGGTCAAGTAGGTAACGAACAGCACGAACTGATCAACATCGGTAAAGCAGGACGTTCACGCTGGAAAGGCATCCGTCCTACAGTTCGCGGTTCTGTTATGAACCCTAACGATCACCCGCACGGTGGTGGTGAAGGACGCGCTCCGATCGGACGTAAATCACCTATGTCTCCATGGGGTAAACCAACTCTTGGATTCAAAACTCGTAAGAAAAAGAACAAATCAGATAAATTCATCGTACGTCGTCGTAAAAATAAATAACGGGGTTGTCTACGGTTCATATCGGACCGTAGTGCAATCACGAAGGGAGGTTCCAAAATGGCTCGCAGCTTAAAAAAAGGACCATTTGTCGATGATCATCTAATGACAAAAATCGAGAAATTAAATGAAGCGGATAAGAAACAAGTTGTGAAAACTTGGTCTCGCCGTTCTACTATTTTCCCGCAATTTATCGGTCACACAATCGCAGTCTATGATGGACGCAAACATGTGCCTGTTTACATCTCTGAAGATATGGTAGGTCACAAGTTGGGTGAATTCGCACCGACACGCACTTACAAAGGTCATGCTAGTGATGACAAAAAAACAAGACGCTAATGAGAGGAGGCTTTTAAATGCAACAAGCTAAAGCTGTCGCAAGAACAGTCCGTATTGCTCCTCGTAAGGCACGTCTAGTAATGGACCTGATTCGAGGCAAGCAAGTAGGTGAAGCAGTATCGATCTTAAACCTTACGCCAAAAGCTGCTTCCCCGATTATTGAAAAAGTTTTAAAATCTGCTATCGCTAACGCTGAGCACAACTACGAAATGGATGCAAACAACCTGGTTGTTACTCAAGCTTACGTGAACGAAGGCCCTACGTTGAAAAGATTCCGTCCGCGCGCTATGGGACGTGCAAGCCAAATCAACAAACGTACGAGCCACATTACTATCGTTGTATCAGAAAAGAAGGAGGGATAACTCGTGGGTCAAAAGGTAAATCCAGTCGGTCTTCGTATTGGTGTTATACGTGATTGGGAATCTAAGTGGTACGCTGGCAAAGATTACGCTGACTTCCTTCACGAAGATCTGAAAATCCGTGAATTTATTAATCAACGCCTGTCTGACGCTTCTGTTTCTAAAGTGGAAATCGAGCGTGCGGCAAACCGTGTAAATATTACGATCCACACAGCTAAGCCTGGTATGGTTATCGGTAAAGGCGGTTCTGAAGTCGAAGCGCTTCGCAAAGCCCTTAACAGCCTTACTGGCAAGCGTGTACACATTAACATTCTTGAAATCAAAAGAGCTGATCTTGATGCTCAGCTAGTTGCTGATAACATCGCTCGTCAATTGGAAAACCGCATCTCTTTCCGTCGTGCGCAAAAGCAACAAATCCAACGCACAATGCGCGCTGGTGCACAAGGAATTAAAACAATGGTTTCCGGTCGTCTTGGCGGCGCAGACATCGCTCGTTCTGAATACTACAGTGAAGGAACTGTTCCATTGCACACACTTCGTGCAGACATCGACTATGCTACATCTGAAGCTGACACAACTTACGGCAAGCTTGGTGTAAAAGTCTGGATCTATCGTGGAGAGGTTCTTCCTACTAAGAAGAAAACTGAGGAAGGAGGAAAATAATATGTTAATGCCAAAACGCGTTAAATATCGCAGAGAGCATCGCGGAAAAATGCGCGGCCGTGCAAAAGGCGGCTCTGAAGTGCATTTCGGTGAATACGGCATCCAGGCTCAAGAAGCTTCTTGGATTACAAACCGTCAAATCGAAGCTGCGCGTATCGCAATGACTCGTTACATGAAACGTGGCGGTAAAGTTTGGATCAAAATTTTCCCTTCTAAGCCTTATACAGCTAAGCCTCTAGAGGTTCGGATGGGTTCCGGTAAAGGTGCTCCTGAAGGATGGGTAGCTGTTGTAAAACCGGGCAAAGTTTTATTTGAAATTTCTGGTGTGTCTGAGGAAGTCGCTCGTGAAGCTCTTCGTCTTGCATCTCACAAATTGCCAATTAAAACGAAGTTCGTAAAACGTGAAGAAATTGGTGGTGAATCAAATGAAAGCTAATGAAATTCGTGACCTTACCACTGCTGAAATTGAACAAAAAGTAAAGTCTCTTAAAGAAGAACTTTTCAATCTTCGCTTTCAATTAGCGACAGGACAACTTGAAAACACTGCTCGCATTCGTGAAGTGCGCAAGTCAATCGCGCGCATGAAAACTGTGATTCGGGAAAGAGAAATTGCTGCCAACAAATAATTCCGGAGGGAGGTTCTCTAAAACATGAGCGAACGCAATCAGCGCAAAGTCTACCAAGGACGTGTTGTTTCTGACAAAATGGATAAAACCATTACTGTTGTTGTAGAAACTTACAAAAAACATTCACTCTACGGTAAACGCGTAAAGTACTCTAAAAAATTCAAAGCACATGATGAAAATAACCAAGCTAAAATCGGAGACATCGTAAAGATCATGGAAACTCGTCCATTATCTGCGACTAAACGTTTTCGTCTAGTTGAAGTTGTCGAAGAAGCTGTTATTATCTAATAAAGTTCGGAAACCTTTTTCCGAAGGGAGGTAACAAATAATGATTCAACAAGAGACTCGTTTAAAAGTAGCTGATAACTCTGGTGCCCGTGAAGTATTAACAATCAAGGTGCTTGGTGGTTCTGGACGCAAAACAGCTAACATTGGTGATGTCATTGTTTGCACGGTTAAACAAGCAACACCAGGAGGCGTTGTCAAAAAAGGTGAAGTCGTAAGAGCTGTAATCGTACGTTCTAAGAGCGGCGCGCGCAGAAATGACGGATCTTACATCAAATTCGATGAGAATGCATGTGTTATCATCCGTGACGACAAAAGCCCGCGCGGAACTCGTATCTTCGGACCTGTAGCACGTGAACTTCGTGATAACAACTTCATGAAAATTGTTTCTCTAGCTCCAGAAGTACTTTAATGATATCAATGCCGGACTAAGGAGGTGCGATCAGGATGCATGTTAAAAAAGGCGATAAAGTAATGGTTATCTCTGGTAAAGACAAAGGGAAACAAGGTGTGATCCTTGCAGCTTTCCCTAAAAAAGACCGCGTAATCGTTGAGGGTGTCAACATGGTGAAGAAGCACTCAAAGCCGACTCAAGCTAACCCTCAAGGCGGAATTTTAAATCAAGAGGCGCCAATTCATGTGTCAAACGTAATGCCGCTCGATCCTAAAACAGGTGAAGTGACTCGCGTAGGATACAAAGTGGAAAATGGCAAAAAAGTTCGTATTGCAAAAAAATCTGGGCAAGTTCTAGATAACTAGTAATAAAGGAAGGGAGGTCTATCTCATGAACCGCCTTAAAGAAAAGTACAATAAAGACATTACACCTGCATTAATGAAAAAGTTCGAATACAAATCTGTGATGCAAGTGCCTAAAATCGAAAAAATCGTAATCAACATGGGTGTTGGTGACGCTGTTCAAAACGCTAAAGCTATCGATAGCGCTGTTGAAGAACTAACGTTTATCGCTGGTCAGAAACCTGTCGTTACTCGTGCGAAGAAATCTATTGCTGGATTCCGTCTTCGTGAAGGAATGCCAATCGGTGCGAAAGTAACTCTTCGCGGAGAGCGCATGTACGATTTCCTTGATAAACTAATTTCTGTTTCTTTACCACGTGTTCGTGACTTCCGCGGAATTTCAAAAAAATCTTTTGACGGTCGCGGAAACTACACACTAGGAATCAAAGAACAGCTGATCTTCCCTGAAATTGACTATGATAAGGTAACTAAAGTTCGCGGTATGGACATCGTTATCGTAACGACTGCCAACACTGATGAAGAAGCTCGTGAACTGTTAACTCAATTAGGTATGCCATTCCAGAAATAATCAATGAAAGGGAGGCGAAATCGTGGCTAAAAAGTCAATGATTGCGAAACAAAAACGCACACCGAAGTTTAAAGTACAAGAGTACACTCGCTGCGAACGCTGCGGCCGTCCGCACTCTGTTATTCGTAAATTTAAACTTTGCCGTATTTGTTTCCGTGAACTTGCATATAAAGGACAAATTCCTGGCGTTAAAAAAGCCAGCTGGTAATCCCCGTTTATGGGAAGGAGGTTATTAAATAATGGTTATGACAGATCCGATTGCAGATATGCTGACTCGAATTCGTAATGCAAACATGGTACGTCATGAGAAGCTCGAAATTCCTGCTTCGAAGTTGAAAAGAGAAATCGCTGAAATCTTGAAAAGAGAAGGTTTCATCCGTGACGTAGAATTCATTGAAGATAACAAGCAAGGTATCATCCGTGTTTTCTTGAAATACGGACAAAACAACGAGCGTGTCATCACTGGCCTTAAGAGAATCAGCAAACCAGGTCTGCGCGTTTACGCTAAGTCAAACGAAGTGCCTCGCGTACTGAACGGACTTGGAATCGCAATTCTTTCTACATCACAAGGTGTGTTAACAGATAAAGAAGCCCGCGCTAAACAGGCTGGCGGAGAAGTATTAGCATACGTTTGGTAAGAAGTTTAACATGAATGGAGGTGTTTGGTATGTCTCGTGTAGGTAAGAAGCTACTTGAGATTCCTTCAGGCGTTACAGTTACTCTGAACGACAACACTGTAACCGTGAAAGGACCAAAAGGAGAATTAACTCGTACGTTTCATCCTGATATGAAGATTAAAATTGAGGACAATGTACTTACTGTAGAGCGTCCTTCAGATAATAAAGAACACCGTGCGCTGCATGGCACAACTCGCAGCATCATCGGAAACATGGTTGAAGGTGTATCTAAAGGTTTTGAAAGAGGTTTGGAATTAGTCGGTGTCGGTTACCGTGCTTCTAAATCCGGAAACAAACTTGTTTTGAACGTTGGATACTCTCACCCTGTAGAAATCGTTCCTGAAAACGGAATTGAAATCGAAGTTCCATCTCAAACAAAAGTGGTTGTAAAAGGTACAGATAAAGAGCGTGTTGGAGCTACTGCTGCAAACATTCGCGCTGTACGTTCTCCAGAACCTTACAAAGGCAAAGGGATCCGCTATGAAGGAGAAATGGTTCGTCGTAAAGAAGGTAAATCTGCTAAGTAAAACCGCTTAATGTGAGAAAGGAGTGACCCAGATGATTACGAAAACAAGCAAGAATGCTGCACGTCTTAAAAGACACGGTCGTGTTCGCGCGAAGCTTTCAGGAACCCCTGAGAGACCTCGTCTAAATGTTTTCCGTTCAAACAAACATATTTACGCACAAGTGATCGATGATGTGAACGGTGTTACACTTGTGAGTGCATCAACTCTTGATAAAGACTTTAACGCTGAAAATGGCAGCGATACGTCTGCGGCTGCAAAAGTTGGCGAGCTTGTTGCAAAACGCGCTTCTGAAAAAGGTATCACAAATGTCGTGTTCGACCGTGGCGGTTACCTTTATCATGGACGTGTAAAAGCATTGGCTGATGCTGCACGCGAAGCTGGATTAGAATTTTAATAAAAGAAGGAGGGACATATGAATATGCGTCGTATTGACCCAAGCAAATTAGAGTTAGAAGAACGCTTAGTTACCGTTAACCGCGTAGCGAAAGTTGTTAAAGGTGGTCGTCGTTTCCGCTTCGCAGCTCTAGTCGTTGTCGGTGACAAAAACGGACACGTAGGATTCGGTACTGGTAAAGCACAAGAAGTACCAGAAGCGATCCGCAAAGCTGTTGAAGATGCGAAAAAGAATTTGATCGAAGTACCAATGGTTGGAACTACAATTCCACACGAAATCATCGGACGTTTCGGTGCAGGAAACATCTTGTTAAAACCTGCTTCTGAAGGTACGGGAGTTATCGCTGGAGGCCCAGTACGTGCGGTACTTGAGCTTGCAGGTGTAGCTGATATCCTTTCTAAGTCTTTAGGTTCTAACACACCGATCAACATGATCCGTGCAACAGTCCAAGGTTTAAGCGAGCTGAAACGCGCTGAGGACGTTGCGAAGCTTCGTGGAAAATCTGTAGAAGAACTGTTAGGATAAGGAGGGAACATTAATGGCTAAATTAGAAATTACCCTCAAACGCAGTGTAATCGGACGCCCGGAAGATCAGCGTATTACTGTAAGAACGCTCGGTTTAAAGAAAACAAACCAAACTGTCGTTCATGAAGACAACGCTGCAATCCGCGGTATGGTTAACAAAGTATCTCATTTAGTTTCTGTTAAAGAACTTTAAAAATAAACGATAGGCTAAGGAGGTGTCCAAATGAAACTTCATGAATTAAAGCCCGCAGAAGGTTCACGTAAAACGCGCAACCGCGTAGGTCGTGGTATTGGTTCTGGTAACGGTAAAACAGCAGGTAAAGGTCATAAAGGTCAAAACGCTCGTTCTGGCGGCGGTGTACGTCCTGGATTCGAGGGTGGACAAATGCCTTTGTTCCAACGTCTTCCTAAACGCGGTTTCACAAACATCAACCGCAAGGATTTCGCTGTAGTCAACCTAGACAAACTCAACAGCTTTGCAGAAGGGACGGAAGTTACTCCTGAACTTCTTTTAGAAACAGGTGTAATCAGCAAGTTGAAATCTGGAGTGAAAATTCTTGGCGACGGTCAATTAGAAAAGAAATTAACTGTTAAAGCCAATAAATTCTCCGCTTCTGCTAAACAAGCAATTGAGGCTGCTGGCGGTACAGCTGAGGTGATCTAACTTGTTTAAGACAATCTCCAATTTTATGCGTGTGAAGGATATTCGGAATAAGATTATCTTCACTCTTTTAATGCTTATCGTCTTTCGTCTCGGTTCGTTCATTCCTGTGCCGCATGTAAACACAGAAGTTTTAAAGGCACAGGATCAAATGAGCGTATTTGGGATTCTAAACACATTTGGCGGCGGTGCATTGTTCAACTTCTCCATTCTTGCGATGGGAATCATGCCTTACATCACAGCTTCAATCATCATTCAGCTCCTGCAGATGGATGTTGTGCCGAAGTTTACCGAATGGTCTAAGCAAGGAGAAGTTGGTCGCCGAAAACTAGCACAGTTCACAAGGTACTTCACAATCGTTCTTGGATTTATCCAGGCTTTAGGTATGTCTTACGGGTTTAACAACATGGCCGGCGGCGCGTTGATTACAAACCCTGGAGTCGGTACTTATTTGCTTATTGCGGTTGTACTAACTGCTGGAACTGCTTTTTTAATGTGGCTGGGAGAACAAATTACGTCTCATGGAGTTGGTAACGGAATATCCATTATCATCTTCGCCGGTATCGTTGCCGGCATTCCGCAGACGATTAATCAGATCTACGCTCAGCAGTTTGTAGATGCTGGAGATCAGTTATTCTTGCAAATCATAAAGGTTGTCGTTATATTGGTTGCGATTTTGGCGATTGTCGTTGGCGTTATTTTCATCCAACAGGCAGTTAGAAAAATCTCAATTCAATATGCGAAAGGTTCAGGCCGTTCACCGGTTCCTGGCGGCCAGTCTACACACTTGCCGCTGAAGGTTAACCCGGCGGGAGTTATTCCGGTTATCTTTGCAGTAGCATTTATCACCACTCCGCGGACCGTGGCAACATTTTTTGGTACCAATGACGTCACGAATTGGATTCAAAAAACGTTTGATTACACGCATCCGGTCGGAATGGGAGTTTATGCGGCGTTGATCATCGCCTTTACCTATTTCTATGCATTTGTGCAGGTAAACCCTGAGCAAATGGCCGATAATCTTAAAAAACAAGGTGGCTATATTCCGGGAGTTCGTCCAGGAAAAATGACTCAAGATAGAATTACGAGCATTTTGTATCGACTTACATTTGTAGGCTCCATATTCTTGGCCGTGATTGCCATTCTTCCTGTCTTGTTCGTTAATATTGCTGGGCTGCCTTCATCTGCACAAATTGGTGGAACAAGTTTGCTGATTGTCATCGGGGTTGCACTTGAAACAATGAAGCAGCTTGAAAGCCAGCTGGTAAAACGAAACTATCGTGGATTTATGAAGCACTAGAGGAAATGGGGCGCGCCCATTCCCTCTAAAATAGAGAGGACGGGGAATCCGAAATGAACTTAGTCTTAATGGGACTGCCTGGGGCCGGTAAAGGGACACAGGCTGAACGGATTGTTGAAGATTTTGGGATACCTCATATCTCAACAGGAGACATGTTCCGCGCTGCGATGAAAGAAGAAACGGATCTGGGACTCGAAGCCAAATCATACATTGATAAAGGTGAGCTTGTTCCGGATGAAGTGACAATTGGTATTGTCAGGGAGAGACTTGGCAAGAATGATTGTGACGGAGGTTTTCTTCTGGACGGATTTCCGAGAACAGTCGCTCAAGCTGAAGCACTTGAGGAAATTCTTAAAGGACTTGGCAAGTCGATTGACCATGTCATCAACATTCAAGTCGATAAAGATGCATTGATGGAACGTCTGACAGGACGCAGAATCTGCAGAAACTGCGGTGCAACTTATCATTTAGTCTTTAATCCGCCTGCGAAAGAAAATGTATGCGACAAGTGTGGAGGAGAGCTTTATCAGCGTGAAGACGATAATGAAGCTACTGTATCTACACGGTTAGAGGTCAACATGAAGCAAACCCAGCCTTTACTCGATTTCTATGCGGATAAAGGATATCTCGTAAACATTGACGGGCAGAAGCACATCAATGAAGTTTACGCTGATATAAAGGAGCTTCTCGGAGGCCTGGACAAATGATTATTTGTAAAACTCCCCGAGAAATCGAAATCATGCGGGAAGCCGGAAGAATTGTCGCTTTAACTCATCAGGAGCTGAAAAAGCACATTAAACCCGGCATCTCGACAAAAGAACTGGATCAAATTGCCGAACGTTTTATTACAAAGCAAGGTGCAATCCCGTCTTTTAAAGGGTATAATGGTTTTCGCGGGAGCATTTGCGTTTCGGTCAACGAAGAACTCGTGCACGGTATTCCGGGAAAACGGGTCCTTCGCGACGGAGACATCATCAGCATCGATATCGGTGCGAAGCTGAACGGTTATCATGGTGACTCTGCATGGACTTATCCAGTGGGTACGATTAGCGATGATGATCAAAAGCTGCTGGATGTGACAGAGGAGTCTTTATATAGAGGCTTGAAGGAAGCAAAACCGGGAGAACGTTTGTCGAATATTTCCCACGCAATTCAAACGTATGTCGAAAGCGAACAATTTTCAGTCGTCAGGGAATATGTAGGACACGGGGTAGGGCAGGATCTTCATGAGGATCCGCAAATTCCTCACTACGGTCCGCCGAACAAAGGCCCGCGTTTAAAGCCTGGCATGGTCCTGGCCATTGAGCCGATGGTTAATGCAGGCACACGCTATGTCAAAACATTGGCTGACAACTGGACGGTTGTAACTGTGGACGGGAAGAAGTGTGCTCACTTTGAACACACGATTGCCATAACGGAAGCCGGTTTTGAGATACTGACAAAAGCCTAGGTGAAATGAGATGTATCGGAAAACACCTGAAATTGGACAGTTCGTACGCATAGCAAGAGGCCGCGAAATGAACCAATACGCAGTTGTTATTGATATAGTCGATCATCATCATGTGCTGGTAGCAGACGGAGAAAAGCGTAAATTTCATTCTCCTAAGAAAAAGAATATCAATCATTTAACCTTTTATGATTGCGTATCTCCGGAAGTTCAGAACAGTATAAACGAAACAGGGCGTGTGACAAACGGAAAATTGAGATTTTCTCTTTTGAAATTTGTCAGAGAGCAAGTTACTGATTTGAAGAAGGGAGAACACTTGAATGGCGAAAGACGATGTAATTGAAGTGGAAGGTACTGTAGTCGAAACGCTGCCAAACGCAATGTTCAAAGTTGAACTTGAGAATGGTCATACGGTTTTGGCTCACGTATCTGGTAAAATCCGCATGCACTTCATTCGCATTTTACCTGGAGACAAAGTTACGGTAGAATTATCTCCATATGACTTAACTCGTGGTAGAATTACGTACCGTTACAAATAAAGCACTCCGGAAATTGAAGGAGGTTGGAAACACATGAAAGTGAGACCATCAGTTAAACCGATCTGTGAAAAATGTAAGGTCATTCGCAGAAAAGGAAAAGTAATGGTGATCTGTGAAAATCCAAAGCATAAACAAAAACAAGGATAATTTTTAAGGAGGTGCGAGAGAGATGGCTCGTATTGCTGGTGTAGATATCCCACGTGATAAACGTGTTGTTATTTCATTAACATACATCTTTGGAATCGGTCGTACAACGGCTCAGCAAATCTTAAAAGAAGCTGGAGTTTCTGAAGATACTCGCGTTCGTGATTTGACTGAAGAAGAACTTGGTAAAATCCGTGACGTGATTGACAAATTGAAAGTTGAAGGTGACCTTCGCCGTGAAGTGTCTCTTAACATCAAACGTCTGATCGAAATCGGAAGCTACCGCGGAATTCGTCATCGTCGCGGATTGCCTGTTCGCGGTCAAAATACTAAAAATAACGCGCGTACTCGTAAAGGTCCGCGTCGTACTGTAGCTAACAAGAAAAAATAAGCAAGGGAGGTAATTAAACAATGGCTGCTGCTCGTAAAACAAACACGCGTAAACGCCGCGTGAAAAAGAATATTGAATCTGGAATTGCTCATATCCGTTCAACTTTCAACAACACGATTGTTACTATCACAGATGTTCATGGTAATGCTCTTTCTTGGTCAAGCGCCGGATCTCTTGGATTTAAAGGTTCTAAAAAATCCACTCCGTTTGCTGCGCAAATGGCCGCTGAAACAGCTGCTAAAGGTTCTATCGAACATGGACTTAAAACTCTTGAAGTTACTGTAAAAGGACCTGGTTCTGGCCGTGAAGCTGCAATTCGTGCACTTCAAGCTGCTGGACTGGAAGTTACAGCAATCAGAGACGTAACGCCTGTTCCTCATAACGGATGCCGTCCGCCAAAACGTCGCCGCGTGTAATTTGTTTGTATAGATTTTGTGTCCCTGTCAATAATGGGTTATGATACAGTTAATTTATAAAACGAATGCACACTCGTTGCCTGAGCACATACGGGACTAAACAATGGGGAATTTCGGATAGAATCAGAGAAATTCTTTCCGGGGTTTCGACGTTTTGAAGGAGGGTTTTATGAAATGATCGAGATTGAAAAACCAAAAATCGAAACGGTTGAAATCAGCGACGATGCCAAGTATGGTAAATTTGTCGTAGAGCCACTTGAGCGTGGATATGGTACAACTTTGGGTAACTCCTTACGTCGTATCCTTTTATCCTCACTCCCTGGTGCCGCTGTAACATCGATCCAAATAGATGGTGTACTGCATGAATTCTCGACGATCGAAGGCGTCGTTGAAGATGTTACAACGATTATCTTAAACATTAAAAAACTTGCACTGAAAATCTACTCTGAAGAAGAGAAGACGCTTGAGATTGATGTACAGGGTGAAGGAGTTGTAACAGCTGCTGATATTACCCACGACAGTGATGTTGAGATTTTGAATCCTGATCTTCACATTGCGACTCTTGGCCAAAATGCGAGTTTTCGAGTTCGCTTAACCGCTCAAAGAGGTCGCGGGTATACACCAGCTGACTCGAATAAGAGAGACGATCAGCCAATTGGGGTCATCCCGATTGATTCCATCTTTACACCTGTTTCTCGTGTAACATATCAAGTTGAGAATACTCGTGTGGGTCAGATTACAAACTATGACAAACTTACGCTTGACGTATGGACAGATGGAAGCACTGGACCAAAAGAAGCAATTGCGCTTGGTTCAAAGATTTTGACTGAACACCTTAATATTTTTGTCGGTTTGACCGACGAAGCTCAGCATGCTGAAATCATGGTTGAAAAAGAAGAGGACCAAAAAGAAAAAGTTCTTGAAATGACTATTGAAGAGCTCGATCTTTCAGTCCGTTCTTACAACTGCTTGAAGCGTGCGGGAATCAATACAGTTCAAGAACTTGCGAACAAAACTGAAGAAGATATGATGAAAGTTCGCAACCTGGGTCGCAAGTCGCTTGAAGAAGTAAAAGCGAAACTTGAAGAACTTGGACTTGGCCTTCGCAAAGACGATTGACTAGTTTCCATGTGAACTAGGATTTTCGTGTGTTTTTTATTTCAGATCGAGTATTTCAATAAAGGAGGGGACACCACATGTCATACAGAAAACTAGGACGCACTAGTGCACAGCGTAAAGCAATGCTGCGTGATCTTACAACAGACTTGATCATCAACGAGAGAATCGAAACAACAGAAGCTCGCGCGAAAGAACTTCGCTCTGTTGTAGAAAAAATGATTACACTTGGCAAGCGCGGAGATTTACACGCACGCCGCCAAGCAGCTGCATACATCCGCAATGAGGTTGCAGATGCAGAGAAAGACCAAGATGCACTCCAAAAACTTTTCTCTGATGTAGCACCTCGTTATGAAGAGCGCCAAGGCGGATACACACGTATTATGAAGCTTGGTCCTCGCCGTGGTGACGGAGCACCAATGGCTATCATCGAATTGGTTTAATCACATATTTTGTGTGTCTAAAGAAGGGCGGGACAGTTTTTAACTGGATCTATGCCCTTTTTTTAGATACCGGGGAATTTTCTATGATAAAAGAATAGTCAGAAAAGCAGAGCTTTAGAGGAGAGGAGGCCGGACGGGCAAATGAATCAAGATCGATTAATAGCTGCAGAGGATATCACGTTTCGCTACCAGAAAGATGCGGACAGGCCTGCGCTTGATCATGTATCTTTCCAAGTGTCGAAAGGAGAATGGCTTGCGATCGTAGGTCACAACGGCTCAGGGAAGTCGACGCTCGCCCGTGCTTTAAACGGACTGATCCTGCCTGACGAAGGATCGATTGAAGTCGGCGGTATTCAGCTGACGGAAGAGACGGTCTGGGATGTCCGAAAAAAAATCGGCATGGTGTTTCAAAATCCGGATAACCAATTTGTCGGGACAACCGTTCGCGATGATGTGGCTTTTGGTTTAGAAAACAACGGAGTTCCAAGAGAAGACATGGTGGAAAGGGTGGATTGGGCCGTTCAACAGGTGAACATGCAAGAATTTCTCGATCAAGAGCCGCACCATCTCTCTGGAGGGCAAAAGCAGCGTGTTGCGATTGCGGGAGTGCTTGCCGCCCGTCCTGACATCATGATTCTCGACGAGGCGACTTCCATGCTCGACCCGATGGGACGGGAAGAAGTGCTGGATACGGTCAGAAGGCTGAAAGACCAGGGAATGGTTACGGTCATTTCGATTACACATGACTTAAACGAAGCTGCTAAGGCCGACCGGATCATCGTCATGAACGGCGGAAGAAAATTTGCCGAAGGCACACCGCAGGAAGTCTTTCGTCTGAATCAAGACCTGATAAAAATCGGGCTTGATTTGCCTTTTTCTTTTCAGCTCAGCCAAATGCTGAAGGAAAGCGGTCTGGCTTTGAAAGGCGATCATCTGACACAAGAAGGATTGGTGAATGAGCTATGGACATTGAAATCAAAGATGTAGAGCACCGATACCAAATGAAAACGCCTTTTGAACGCCTTGCGATCTATGATGTCAACGCCGTGATTAAAGAAGGAAGCTATGTCGCAGTGATCGGCCATACAGGATCGGGAAAATCGACGTTGCTTCAGCACCTGAACGGGCTTTTAAAACCGACAAAAGGACAGATACGCCTCGGCGGGGACGTTCTTGAAGCAGGCAAAAAGAATAAACACTTAAAAGCTTTGCGGAAAAAGGTCGGGATTGTCTTTCAGTTTCCTGAACATCAGCTGTTTGAAGAAACAATTTTAAAGGACATTTCATTCGGCCCGATCAATTTCGGCATGAGCCGGGAGAAGGCGGAAGAAAAGGCGAGGGAAATGCTGAAGCTTGTAGGTTTGGATGAGGAGCTGTCCGACAGGTCCCCGTTTGAACTAAGCGGCGGGCAAATGCGCCGCGTGGCCATTGCGGGAGTGCTGGCGATGGAGCCGGAGGTTCTCGTCCTCGATGAACCGACGGCAGGGCTCGACCCAAGAGGCCGCAAAGAGATCATGGACATGTTCTACAGCCTCCATAAGCAGAGGAATCTGACGACGATTCTCGTCACCCACAGTATGGAAGATGCGGCGGCGTATGCAGATGAACTGATTGTGATGCATAAAGGCACGGTCAAAGCAAAAGGGACGCCGCGGGAGCTTTTTTCAAGGAAAGACGATATCGCTGCCTTTGGGCTTGATTTGCCGGAAACGATTAAATTCCAAAAACGTCTTGAAGAAACGCTGGGCATTACGTTCAAAGCGCCGATCTTGACGATTGAAGAAGCAGCCTCCGAAATTAAAGCTCTTTTTCAGGAGGAAAATGCCCTATGATGGACAATATCATTATCGGCAAATATGTACCCGGGACATCGATCATTCACCGGCTTGATCCGCGTACAAAGCTGTTAACCATTTTCCTTTTTGTCTTTATCGTTTTTTTCGCGAATAATACGGAAACATATGCACTGCTCGGCCTGTTTACGGTCGCAGCCGCAGCTTTGTCGGGCGTTCCGGTGCGATTCCTTTTAAAAGGGATGAAGCCCGTGTTCTGGATTGTGCTGTTTACGTTTCTTCTTCATATTTTTATGACAAGGGAAGGGCCGCTTCTCGCCGATCTCGGCTTGTTTAAAATTTATGAGCAGGGGCTTGTTCAAGGGATTTTTATTTCGCTGCGCTTTGTTTACCTCATCATGATCACAACGATTTTAACATTGACGACGACTCCAATCGAAGTGACCGATGGTTTGGAGCATTTGCTCGGTCCGTTTAAAAAATTAAAGCTTCCCGTTCATGAACTCGCTCTCATGATGTCCATCTCCCTCAGATTTATACCGACTCTGCTCGAAGAGACGGATAAGATCATGAAAGCGCAAATGGCAAGAGGCGTTGATTTTACGAACGGCCCGGTCAAAGAACGTGTCAAAGCGATCGTTCCTCTTCTTGTTCCGCTGTTTGTCAGTGCCTTTAAAAGAGCCGAAGAGCTTGCAACTGCGATGGAGGCGCGAGGATACAGGGGAGGGGAAGGCCGTACAAAATACAGGCAGCTGACGTGGAAATGGAAGGATACTTCCGTGCTCCTCATTTTAGCTGGTCTTGGCGTATTGCTAATTTTATTGCGGACTTAGGTGATAGACGATGAGAATGAAGTGTACGATTTCATATGACGGACACCTTTTTTACGGCTACCAAGTGCAGCCTGGTCAAAGAACGGTGCAGGATGAGCTTGAAAAAGCGCTGCAAACGCTCCATAAAGCGAAGGAGCGTATTCCTGTCGTTTCATCCGGGCGCACCGACAGCGGCGTTCACGCGGTCGGACAGACGATTCATTTTGACAGTCCGCTATCCATCCCTGAGGCGAAATGGCCGTATGCTTTGAATGCCCTGCTGCCTGATGATATATCGGTCCACAATGCGGAAGCTGTGGATGATCAATTTCATGCGAGGTTTTCTGCAAAAAGAAAAGAATACCGGTATATGATTTACAGGGGCAGACATCCGGACGTTTTTAAACGCCACTATGCATACCATGTTCCGTATGACCTTGATATGGAAAAAGTCCAAGAAGCCTCCCGCTTTCTGGTTGGAACCCATGATTTCACAAGCTTTTGTGCAACCAAAACCGAAGTGAAGGACAAAGTTAGAACGGTCTATGAACTCGAATGGTCTGACACAGGGGACGGACTGCAGATGAGGATTGTGGGCAGCGGATTTTTGTATAACATGGTTAGAATCATTGCCGGCACGCTTCTTGATGTAGGAACCGGAAAATTTTCCCCTGGAGACATTGAAAAGATGATTCTTGCCAGAAGCCGCGATGCCGCAGGGCGCACTGCACCGGCGCACGGCTTGTATTTATGGCGTGTTATCTATGACAACTAAACCAGGTGTAACATTTTCTTGACAGAGAGTACAGAAAGTTATAAGATATCATATGGTATGTATTTCAACCCCACGATAAGCCCCGGAAACTTATTGTGTTTTGAAATAGAACGTAATTGAAGTTTATTGAAAATGGCAGATTTATTTAGGAGGGAAATTTAATGCGTACAACACCTATGGCTAACGCAAGTAATATTGAACGCAAGTGGTTAGTTGTTGATGCTGCTGGCAAGACGCTAGGACGTCTTTCTACAGAAGTTGCATCTATCCTTCGCGGAAAACATAAACCAACTTACACACCACACGTTGACACTGGAGATCATGTGATCATCATCAACGCTGAAAAAATCGAGTTAACTGGTAAAAAGTTAACGGACAAAATCTACTACCGTCACACTCAACATCCAGGCGGTTTAAAATCAAGAACTGCTCTTGAAATGCGTACAAACTACCCTGAGAAAATGCTTGAACTTGCGATCAAAGGCATGCTTCCAAAAGGTTCTCTAGGTCGTCAAATGTTCAAAAAATTGAACGTATACCGTGGTTCTGAGCATCCACACCAAGCACAAAAACCTGAAGTTTACGAACTTCGCGGTTAATTAAAAAGGAGGTTACCAATTTGGCACAGGTTCAATATTACGGTACTGGCCGTCGTAAAAGCTCTGTAGCGCGTGTGCGTTTAGTTCCAGGAGAAGGCCGTATCATCGTGAATAATCGTGAAATCAGCGAGCACATCCCATCTGCAGCTCTAATCGAAGATATCAAACAACCATTAAATTTGACTGAAACAGCTGGTACTTATGACGTTTTAGTAAACGTTCATGGAGGCGGCTTATCCGGTCAATCCGGAGCAATCCGTCACGGTATCGCCCGCGCTTTGCTTGAAGCAGATCCGGAATACCGTTCAACTCTAAAACGTGCCGGTCTACTGACTCGTGACGCACGTATGAAAGAACGTAAAAAATACGGACTTAAAGGCGCACGCCGTGCACCTCAGTTCTCAAAACGTTAATATACCAACGTTCAAGCCCTCATCCGGTTACTCGGAAGAGGGCTTGTTTTTTGCTTTAAAATGATTTTTGACCACATTTTGACCACGTTTAAATGAATTTCTCATAATTCCATGTACTTTTTAAATGTTTCGGCCGTTTTTTCTTTTGCGGTTTTCGTGACATGTGTATAGATGTTCATAGTCGTTTGAATTTCTTTGTGACCTAAACGGGCTTGTACTTCTTTAATGGATGCGCCTGCTTCAAAAAGGATCGATGCGTGAGAATGTCTAAAACCGTGAATCGTGATTCTGTGAAGCTTATTTTTAGCGATCATACGGTTTAAGAGGGAAAAGCCTTAGAGGGCGCATATCGCCCCGTATAAGCGCGTATTTAGCTTCTGAGGTGATCCCATTAGATAAGAGTATTTCTTTTTGCTACGTACGCCATTTTGTAAGTATTTGGGCCGTATGATAATCAATCGTAATAATTCGCTTAGAATGATATTTTTTTGTTGTTTGGATGACTTCTTTACCGTCTTCAAAAAACATTGTTTGTTTGATGTTTATTGTTTTCTCTTTTAAGTCAACGTCCCTCCATTCCAAGGCAAGAAGTTCCCCTTTACGCATACCGGTAAAAATAAGAACATAAAACATAACATAATCTTGTTGTTCAAGTTGCGAATGCGCTTTTTCGAGAAAGGTTTTGATTTCGTCCTTTTCCCAAAAGTTCCGTTTCTCTTCTTCCTGCGGTAAAAACCAATATGAACGCCTCCTATGCTCAATTAGTAAATTGCACAAGTTGAAAAGAACGTTTGTTCTGTTTTTGGTGTTAAAGAAAAGCCCTAAAAAGGGCATTTCTTAATTATTGACTTCGATTGTGTGCTTGATGTCTTTTCCAAGAGGCTCGAAATTGTTATCTGTTGGAGCATCAACACGCAGTTCAATGGATTTCAAATCCTTAACAGATGACTTTTTTAAGATATATACATTATGCCCCTCGTTTTTAACTTTGCCTAAGTATTCACCCTCGATGTGTTCAGACAATAACATTTCAGGTTCCAGCTGCTCTTTAGTGTTTGTGACGATTGTGGCTTGTCCTAAATAGAAGTTAACATCTTTTTCTGATGTGTTTTCGCCAGATAGTTCAATTGTGACAGCATTCACTTTCTCACCTACTTTGACACCGAGCAGATCAGCAGTTTCTTCGTTTTTTGGCTCCATTTCTTTCAATTGTACAGCTTTGATTTCGTATTTAATAGGACCTGTAGTTCCGTTTATATTTAGTTTTTTATTAGTATAGACATTTTTCCCTTTGAGGTTTTCGTCTTCCTGTACATCTTCTTTTTTGTTGTCAGTGTCTTTATTTTCGCTTGCTGATGATTCTTTTTTGGTATCATCTTTTTTTGCGGTGTCTTTAGAACCGCACGCCCCTAAAATAATCCCTAAACAGAGCGCAAGGGATAAAATTAAAAATTTCTTCAAGTAAAGCCCCCCAGTTCATTTATATGGTATATCTTTTATCATAGGACAAAACTCCCGCAAATTCAACGGAACAATACCAATTTTGTAAAAAGTTACGTCTGTGATTAATCAGATTTCTTTTTCCCGCCTTCTTTCAGTTGCGCCGTCATGATTTCAAGAGCAGCATCTAAATCTCCTGTGTAAATTCTCCATCAAGGGTGGCAAGGAATGTTTTTGCATTAGATAATCCAAAAGGGGAATTTATAGTAAAAAACGGCAGTCATTTCGAAATGGATACAACGGGGCACACTTGGATCGATTCAACAGGAGTTATATCGATCAGCAGTGGCGAAAGGGTTTCGCTAGGATCAACTGTTCACTTGCCTGCTAAAACTATGTTAGGCGGAAGAGATACCTCAAGCCAATACGAGCAAGCAAGAACTTACAGAGATATATGGCGGATTACAGTATAACCGAATGATTCCGCTGATTATGTAGATGTTCATCTAGGCTCGGATTCTGCCGCCTACGGTTCCACGCAATACTTTTTTCAAGATGAAAACGCCAAAAAAGCTGAAAATATTTTTGCTGTTTTCGCCCAACCATACGGGGGCTATTCTAATGCTTGTACGGCAGGCGTTGAGGCCATGTCTAGCACAGGATTTAAGTGTATGTGCGAGGAACTGGAACATTAACAGGGGGCAGCGATAAGATTATGCGAGTGCTAGTCTGTATGTTTTACGAAGTACCGTAAAAAAAGTGAGGTTTTAAAATGGCTATCGATTATAAAGGTTATTCCTATCACAAATATATGGACGGGGTCGAAATCACCGAAACCGATACGGGGATCATTATAAGCGAATTTTCCTGATCGACGGTGACACAAAACATCATTTTGACGCCGTTTCTATCAGTTTAAATAGAGACGATGAATTCCCGATCTTGTATGAATTGTTCATCGTGAAAGACGCGGAAACCGGAAGCATGAAATACCATCTTGATAAAACATATCTTGAATAGCTGATTGTAAAGCCTTTCTCCAAAGAGAAAGACAGATCAGTCAGAACTTAGAACAGGAAAACGAAAAGCTCAAAAAAGAGCTTCAAGAAGAGCGGATCGGAAATTCACAGGCGGAAGATGAAGTGATAGAAATGAATCAAATCGAAGTAAATAAAGAATATCACGAAAAAAGAGCAGAAGCGGCGAGATAAGCGGCTTTTTTATTTTGTATAAAGGAGTCCATACAATGGATACATTTTATAAAGGTGTCATTGCTGTTGCGGGTGAAATTGCCGGATTTCTTTTTGGAGGTTGGAGCGTGCTGCTTACTATTTTGTCTGTACTTGTGATTGATTATGCAAGCGGTCTGATGGCTGCCGGAATAAACGGAGAAAAGTAAAGTCGGATATATCGGCATTACTCGTAAAGTGTTTATTTTTGTGATCGTTGGGGTTATGGCGAATTTCGGTGGATTTTCGGGACATGAAAGAACGTAAAAAATACGGACTTAAAGGCGCACGCCGTGCACCTCAGTTCTCAAAACGTTAATTTCTGGCGTTTCAAAGGCTCTCAAGACTTTTGTCTTGGGGGTCTTTTTTATTGCTGCCGTCCTACATATGAAGCGGATACCGGAACACGGTTCATCTCCCGCGCCCAGACGGATATTTGTCCGATGTGATGAATTTCATGGGCGATCAAATGCTTTAAAATGTCACTTTGTGTATAGGTATCTTCTGACCAAGACGTTTTGACAGGCTTTTGTTCGGCTGCGCTGGAAAAATGAAAAACCACGCTCTCAACTTCGGGACGATACGCTTCAGAAAACCTGATAATGTGCTGAATCGACGGGTAGTCGGAAAACTCGGGAGTGAAGTCCGGCTTGTCTAAAATGGCATACATCCAGCTCACCTCAACATCGACAATATGAAACAAGTTTTTCAAAATGCTTTCCATACCGCCTGAATGCCTTTTTTCGAGTTCCTCTTGTAACTGATGCAAGCACCATTCAAACCCTTCATTGCGAACCTGCCAATTATATTGAAACAATCCATTCATTGCCTCACATCTCTTTATCTGTTCGGACTTTTCCTTCTCCTGAAAATCGGGCTTCAAACTGCATAAAAGGAAACTGATCAATTGAATTTTCCGGCGTTTATTTTTCATTTTTACTTGAAGCAGATCCGGAATACCGTTCAATTCTAAAACGCGCTCTACTTCTGACTCGCGATGCGAATAAGAACGTACCCGTGCACCTCAGTTTTAAAAACGTAAATATAGCATGTTACATGCTCTCAAATCATTTGATTGGAGGCCACGACGATTGTATAAGATAAGCAGACATAGAAAAGCCTTTAAAAGACGGTTCTCAGCCTTCTGAAAATGTTTTGATTGTGCCTTGGTCCTTTGACCTCTTAGCGGAGCTGTAAACGTTTATTGAGGCTGTTGAGGAGAGGGAGGGCAGCGAGAGGGTATAGCCCCCCGGATGATGTGTGAAAACGGGCTTAAAATAATGGTCCAGCTATAAAAAAAGCAAAAGAACCAATGAGTTCTTTTGCTTTTTCAAAGGGAAGGGGGAAACTTTTTAGTTTCGCACACTCAATCAGTCAATGCTCGATAGACATTTAATACTCCCGCACCGGTGTCTATTTTGTCAGCGTTCCGATCAGCATTTTTTAACAGGATTTTAACAGCCTTGTCTGGTTTGTCATGCAATTGTTTCTGATCAATCAGAAGGGCCAGAGCGCCGGATACTTTTGGGGCCGCGATCGAAGTGCCTATTGAGAATGTATAGGTTACTCCGGGAGCTGCACCGAGAATGTATTCCTGCCTGAACAGTCCTTCTCCGTAATATCGATCCTCGCCCACTTCATTTAAAAGACGGAGATCGCCTCCATCGGCTGCAATGTCGACGACATTTTTTCCATAATTGGAAAAGACGGATCTCATTCCGCTTGGACCTATTGAGGAAACGGTGACGACATTCGGCAATTGGGCCGGAATCAAAATGACTTTGCCGTCTGCCGATAAGTCCTCCTGTTTGGTACTTCGCCAATATTCAAATACGGCATTTTTGTCTTTCAAGTCAAGGCCTTCATTTCCAATTGAGGCTACAACGGCACTGCCCTTTTTATGGGCAAATGAGACTGCTTTTTTAAAAGCTTTAATTTCAGCCAGATCATTCGTATCAGGCATTTGTTTGTTCTTCCGATTTTGTTTTACAAGAAATGTACCGAAGCTGACGTTGATAATATCGACATCATCGATCGCCGCTTGGATGATCGCATCAATAATCCAGACTGTGTCAGCGCTTTTCCCGCCGAATACTCTGTAAGATCTGATTCCTGTTTCTGGAGCGATCCCTTTCATCAATCCATTTGCCGCAATTTGACCGGCTACAAATGTTCCGTGTCCCAGGTAATCTGTGCTGTCGTTTATGTCACCCTTTTCATATGGTTCCTGTCCTCTCAGTCCCCCTTTAGGCACAAAGTTTCGGACGGAGAGGATGTTTTCTTTCAAATCTGGATGGTTCATGTCAATTCCGGAATCAATGATACCCACGATTGTGTTTTTGCTTCCTTCGGTGATTTGATAAGTCTGTCCATTATTAGTCGCTTTTCTCATATCCCATTGGAAGTCGTCCCATAGAGTAGGGGTGCCCCCAAATATCGTCGCCTCCGCCGGAGCAGTGTTATGCAGTGAGGCAGGCTGCATGGCTACAGATTGGTTATGGCTGTTTATATAGTTTATTTCAGCCGCCAATTCTTGAACCTCTTTTTGTCTGCCTTCTATCTGATAAAGCCCGATTTCTTCGACTGAGTATACAAGTTTTATGTTTCGTTCATTAAGTGTCTTCACCCAATCATCGTGATGGGCTGGGCTCTCTAGGTAAATCGTATATCTATCAAGTTGACTGTCATTAGCGGAAGCCTGCCCGGGCAGGGCAAAGATGATCACGACGAGCAGGCACAATAATAATATGTGAATTCGTTTTATGTTCATGATTTTTCCTCCCAGCCTACCATACATGTTGAATTCGCCGAGAAGTTAGTAGTTTTTATTGGCTTTTAGTATCAGGCTATCATGAATAAAAGGTTCTGTTATTCAACTTTTTAATGCTGAGCAGCGAGAAGAGCGCGGTCATCGCGACGCAGACGATAAAAAATACTGCCAGCCTGTCGGTGCCGGCATATACATTTGTCATCCCATAGAGCGGCAGTGCCCATGGATAAAGGACTGGTATCAACGAGTCCGTATTGTTCGAAAAGGCTAAGAAGGAGGGAAAACTTAAGAATATGCTGATCATCAGGGCCGTCCGAGCGGATTTCATTCGTAGATAAAAATAGAACAGGAGCGTTCCGAGACTGGTTGCCCCGGCCGTTCCAAGGATTACGGCCGATAAGTAAGTGCCTATTGGGATTTGGTCCGTATATCCAGAAGCATAGCCAAGGACAATCTGCAAACCGAACATCAGCAATTGTGCGGACAGAATGATGATTACGGTCCAAGCCATCTTGCTTAAAAAGAACACTGTTCCCTTTGCAGGAATCATCAGCAAATGCTCCCAATTGTTTGCTTGTTTTTCATATTTGGACATTGTGCCCGTAATCAGGGAGATGATAATCGGAAAGAAGACCGTACCATAAAACATCTGGGTCATCATCATAAGAATCTGCCAAGAATTCGCCTCATTGTAAACGTACTTTCCAATCATGATTTTTGTATGAATAATCCATCCGTAGATGACAGGCAGGACAACTAGGATAATGATCATCAGCCAGATTTTCATTTTTCTAATTTTGATCCATTCTGCCGAAAACGCCTGCTGAAAGCTTGCCATTTCACTCACCTCCGGAAGAAAAGGTTTTTTGGTAAAAAATCAGTAAAGATAACATACCGTACCCCAGTGTCGACACCAGCATGAGAACTGGTAATAAGCTGTTTGCCTGTGTTCCGGCCCGCAACAGTTCAGCAAGCGGACCCCATGGGAGCCACCAATAAGGCAGCACAGCATGAAAGAGGAAAACCGCCATCCCGATGCTGACGGAAATATACGGATTTTCAACCACGACTGTCGCAGACGTCTGAAAGACAACAAAAGGAAGTGCAAACAGAAATGCCGTGTAGAGCAATGGTTCAGGGAATGTCCCTCCGAATATGAAGCCTAGTCCGCCCATCAGCAGCCACAGGATCAAACCGAATAGCTGGACAAGTAAGGTGGCTAGAATAACTTTTACAAAAAAATGCTTCCACTTTGCATGCGGAGTGGAAAGGAGAACGGGCCACATTCCCGATTTGTGCTCAACCCCGCTCACTAACAAGGTGAACATCATCACCACAAAGATGATGAGATAGCTCCAAGTCAAGGTGCAAAGCTCATAAAGGACGCGGAAGGCCTGTTCCGCGGTTCGCCCGTTTTTTGTCAAATAGAGCATCATTGTCCAACAGGCCGCAAAAATCAGGAGCGGTCCGGAACATAATGGCAGCAGGAGGGCTGCGGGCCTTTGTTTCCGCCACTCGGCTGCAAAAACGCTTTTCATACAGACACCTCGGAGGAACGGATTAGCTGTAGATAGGCTTCTTCCAGCGTCCCTGGAGATTCGTTTATATGAAAATCGGTTATTTCATTTTCAATCAAAATGCCTTCTATTTTGTCTTTTACTGCTCCAGAAACTTGCACTTGCTCAGCCCGGTCAACGCGGGTCTCTAAGCCATGTTCGTGCAGAATATCGATGATTTTTCCGCTTTCAGTTGAGCGGATGATGTAACCAGATTTTTGATCGGAGAGCAATGTCGCCATTTCTCCTTGAAACAGAAGGTTTCCATGGTAAATGACACCTATCCGATTTGCCATTTGCTCGACCTCTCCAAGAAGATGGCTCGATACAAGAACGGTGGCACCTTCTTTTTTCGGCAGTTCGCGGATTAGCTCCCGTATTTCATGGATTCCCTCAGGATCCAATCCGTTTGTCGGCTCATCGAGCAGCAGGAGCCTGGGGTTGTGAAGAATCGCGCTGGCAATGCCTAGCCGCTGCTTCATGCCGAGTGAATATGACTTTACTTTTTTAGATCCGACGCGGTGCAGACCGACTCTTTCAAGCGCCCAGTCGATAGCCCTGTTGTCTGAGATTCCGCGCAGGGTGGCCAGTATACGTAAATTATCGCGTCCGTCCAGATGTTCATAGTAGGAGGGCTTTTCAATCAGGGCGCCCGTCTTGGCTAGAATTGAAATCCGGTTATCAGGCATTCTATTTCCAAACATAAGAATCTCACCGGAATCGGGGCGGATCAAGCCCATCAACATCCGCATCATCGTTGTTTTTCCTGAGCCATTAGGTCCGAGGAATCCGTATACTTCTCCTTCCGGAACCAGCAAACCGGCATCTTTCACGACATCGATGCGGTTGTATGTTTTCGTCACGCCTTTCGTTTCGATGATCAAGAATCGTCGCTCCTTTCTATTTCGTTACACATCTTCTTTATTGTATTCAAATACATCATCGATCGAACAGCCGAACGCATGTGCAATTTCAAATGCGAGCGTGAGGGAAGGGGTGTATTTCATTTTTTCAATTGAGATGATTGTTTGCCTGCTCACACCCGCCCGTTCCGCTAATTGCTGCTGGGTCATCTTGGTGCGCGCCCGCCATTCCGGAAGCCGGTTCGTCAGTTTTTTTTTCTGTTTGTTTTCTGCATTCATACCTGTCCCCCATTGATCAATTTCTATGTCCATTCCTTTTTGTGAAAATATAAAGCACCGCCGCCGATGAATGCAACGAAGCTGACAATCAGCGTCGGATAAAAAGCTGATTCATTCGCCAAAAAGCCAGCATCTCCGCCCATTGCAGCTGAAAAAGCCTGTGTCATGCTGAGCATTGGATGAGACCAAGGATAAAGAGGTCCCAACAGCTCCGAGTTGGCAATGAGGATAGCCGGCAATGTCAGCATTACATTGACGGTGCTTGGACCGGCAAAGCTTTTAAAATAGGTCGCAAGCCAAAACTGAAGGGCGGCAAGCGGAAGGCACGACAGCCATCCCATAAGGCAGCTCATGACCAGGCTGTACCAGGGGAACGGAGAGCCGAATCCTTGAACGCTTCCCACAAACCAGATGCCGATCAGGAAAAACAGCTGCGTGAATAGCAGCAAGATCATGATGATGACATATTTGGCAGCGTACACTTGAACCCTGCTCACCGGCAGGGTCAACAGCTGCTTCCATCCGCCGTGGGCATGCTCGTTACTGCACAGTAGAGCGGCAAGTACACCTGTCAACAATGGCAAAAACAGCGCACTGTGCGTAAGGATCATTTGTGTGCTCAGTGCAAGCCATTTGCTCGAGCCAATGCTGAAGAGCGGGAAAAAACCGATGACAGCGGAAAGGGCTGGACTGGCGAGCACGATAAACCAGATTTTTGAATTTTTTAGTTTCAGCCACTCGGAGTTCAATAGTTGATAGAACATACTATGCGACATCCTTTCGTGATAGGGATAACAAGGCAAATAAATAGATGAGCAGTCCCACGGCCAATCCCTTTATGACTGAGAGGGTGCTTTGCCCTATACCATCTATTAACAATGGCCATTTCCATGGCATCCACTCAGGCAGTCCGTGAGCATACATGATAAACACTGCACTTGCGATGCCGATTGTCAAAGCGATTCCTTGATTGGAATATTTCACCGAGAGCCAAAACTGTAAAAAAACGAAAGGTAGTGCTGCAAATAATGTATAAAAGCTCATCATCAACGCATCCCCGAGCGGAAATGTCTCCGAAAATCCAAGCAGTCTGCCGAGCACATATGTGCCCGCAGGAAGTATAGCTGTCGAGATCAGCATCATGGTGATAATGATGATAATCTTGGACTGGTACACTTTCCATTGTTTAACGGGGAGGGAAAAGAGTTTCTTCCACATATTTGCATGATGTTCCATTCCCGCGAGCAGCGAGTTGATCATCGTTGTTCCGAGAAGGAGGGAAGGCGGCCAGTAGGCATGGATGTTTTCAAGCAGGAACAGCCATTTATCCGGGTTCCGCGACATGAGGTAATCAAAGCGGAGCGCATAATTGGCCCCTTGCATCGCGACGACTCCGAGTGGGCCGAAAATGACGATTACCCATGTCAGTTTTCTGATCTTCAGAATTTCAGATTTCAACAATTCAGAGATCACAGTGTTTCTCCCCCTTTAGTCATGTCGAGGAAGATATCTTCAAGTGATTTCGATTCGTCGTAAATTCGGAAGATGTCAATCTCATTTTCAAAGAGTTTTCTGGCGAGCCGGGAAATTTCCATATCAGTCCTGTCCTCAATCATCAGGCCGCGCTGTGTTTTAACCGCCTCTACGCCCTCACGCGAGAAAATGTCTAACGCCCCGTCCGTGTCACTTGTCGAAAATACAATCTTTGTATCGGCCTTCGAACGGAGCTCTCCGATCGCGTCTTGAAAGAGCATTTCTCCGTTGGCGATGATTCCTACCTGGGTGGCTACTTGTTCAATTTCAGAAAGCAAATGCGAGGAGATCATGACGGTAATGCCGTAATCGGACGGCAGTCTGAGGATGAGCTCGCGTATTTCAAGGATTCCCGCCGGATCCAATCCGTTTGTTGGTTCATCGAGAATGACGAGTTTCGGATATCCGAGCAGCGCTGCAGCTATGCCTAAGCGCTGCTTCATGCCGAGCGAATATTCTCCCGCTTTCTTGTCCGCCATTTTCGTCAATCTGACCATCTCAAGCACATCGTCAATATTAGACTTCGGAACATTCAGTATCTTCCGGATTGCCTCCAGATTCTCCTCGCCTGTGAGATGAGGATAATATGACGGCGATTCCACAAGTGAACCGACGTTTCGCAGAATGTCAAGCCGATTGCTTTTCAAGTCCTTCCCGAAGATTCTCGTTTCGCCTTTTGTCGGGTTGATGAGTCCGAGCAGCATGCGAATCGTCGTCGTTTTTCCTGCACCGTTTGGACCGAGGAAGCCATAAATTTCTCCCTCTTGAATGCACAAATTCACGTTTTTCACAACATCTGTTTTACGGTATGTTTTGGTTAATTGTCTCGTTTCCAGAATATATTGATGTTCATCCATTTTTTCATCCCCTTGATCGCATTTTTCCTTGTTTTATTCGTCAAATGTGGAATCAGTACTTTCTTTTCAAAATGAACAGATAGATAGTACCGAAAATTACGCTTAGTGCAAACATTAATGACGTTATTTTTTGATACATTAGTCCACTGATGTCATGGCCGAATCCGAAGAAAATACTCAGTGCGATAAGCGCTGCAAGCACATAAAACATAGATGAGTAGACTCTTAGGAAAATTGCTTCTGACCGTTCATCCCTGCCCATACGCCTCGATACTATCCAGATAATTGCCAGGCAGGCGAGGATCACCACTCCTCCAATACTATTTCCGTATACCGCAATCTGTTCGATATTCATGGTAATCATCCTCCATAATTAGTTATTTCAATTAAATTGTAAAGTAAACTTCACTTATTGTAAAGTGTGCTTTACGAATTTTAGAAAAAGACACGCTTCTTGACGATCCAAGAGCGTGTTATGAAATCATTTCTTTATAGAATTCACTGTAGAAACTGGACTTTTTCAGCAACTCATGGTGTGTGCCCGATTCGATGATTCTTCCGTTGTCGACAACGACAATCATGTCACAATTCATTACTGTCGTAAGTCTATGGGCAATCACAATTCTTGTGCAGTTAATATCAGAGAGATACTCGTCAATCTTTGATTCATTTAAATGATCAAGTGAGCTGGTTGCCTCATCAAGGACGAGAATCGACGGTTTTCCAAGAAGCGCCTTTGCGAGGGCGATTCGCTGCCTTTGCCCGCCAGAAATATTCATGCCCATCTCAGATACCATTGTATGATACTGCATTGGCATCTTCATAATTTCTTCATGGATTTGGGCAGCCTTTGCGGCTTCGATTACTTCTTCGGGAGACGCCTCTGGATTATGGAGAATTATATTATCATAAATGCTTCTATTAAACAGCATGACATTTTGAGGTACGGTACCAATTTGCCGACGCAGGTGGCCCAGATCAAGCTCTTTCATGCTAACGCCGTCGTAATAGATGTCTCCCGAAGACGGTGCGAATAGCCCGATTATCATGTTGGCGAGTGTCGTTTTTCCTGATCCTGACTGTCCAATAAGAGCAACTTTTTGTCCTTTCTTGATATCGAGTGTAACATTATGAATCACATTTTCGCTGTATTTAGAGTAGGAGAAAGTGACATTCTTTAACAGAATATTGCCTTCAAGTGTTTTTTTCATCTTGTCTCCCTCCATTTCTCCAGGTGCATCGAGGACATCTTCAACTCGTTTTAGGTAGGATGTTGTCAAGATAAAAGAATTGATCGTTTGAACGATATTGCCGCTCAACATGAAAAATTGGTTTGAAATGGCATGAAATGCTACCAATACCCCAAGCGTGATACTTCCTGCAAACACTTGGTGTGCTCCAACCCATAAGAGGATCAGGGGAGCCATAAGCTGCATTGTATTGCTTGCGGTGTTTACGCGGTTCAGTACAATTTCTTTCTTCCTATAAGCGCTAAGAAGATTCCTGAATCTCTGAAGCCATCTATTGTAAATCTTGCTTTCCACACCGGACGTCTTTACTCCAAATATTCCATAGAGCATTTCTGTCTGCGCTCCTTGCACTTCGGAATGCTCTTTAATCTCCATCTGATTCGTCTCTGCGAGGTATCTTTGGCTCACGGCGATTAGTATTACATTGGTAGATGCTATCAAAGCGACTATAAAAACCATTAGAGGCGATTGCAAGAACATATACAATAGGATGACCAGCAAAACAGCGGAATCCAGCAGACCTTTTACTACCTGGTTGGCCAGCTGGTCGCGGATCACCTTCATGCTGTTCGCCCTAAAAAGCAAATCTCCGAAGGAACGCAGAAGGAAGAACTGGTACGGCAGCCTGAGAAGGTGACTGAAAAATCTAGTTTGGATCTCATAATCAAGCGCATTATGAAGAGTGATCAGAATTCTCCCCCGTAAAAACGTAAATAGGGTATTGAATAGGATCAGCCCACCAATTCCGGCTAAGAATATATTCAGTAGATCCCGATAGTCGGGGACAATAATCTTGTCAATGACAAATTGGATAAAGATTGGCATCGCTACTGTGAACATCTGTAGCAAGAATGTGAGAAACAGGATACTAATGAAAATCTTTGGCCTATTCGTCACTAAATAAGAGAAGGATGCCCAGACGTTTTTTCTGCTCCGGCGTTCAAAATTTTTGTTGGGATATAAAGTAAGTACGTATCCCGAATATTTCTCCGTGAATTCTTTCTCTTTCAGCTTCCTCCTTCCAGAACCTGGATCAACGATTGTATAAGCTTGTTGTGCAACCTTCTCGAGAATAACGAAATGATTGTTTTCCCAGTACAGGATTGCTGGCAGTATGAGAGTCCCCAGTTGCCGGCTATCAGCTTTATACGATTTCGTGTCGAAATTCAGCTGCTCCGCCAACTTTTTAAGATGGAACAAAGTCGTTCCATCACGGCCGTTTCCCATTCGCTCCCGAACCTCGTACATGGATAAGTCATTTTTGTAATAGGACGAAATCATTGCGATGCAACAAAGTGCGCATTCGGTCTGCTGCATCTGTTCAATGAAAGGAACACGCCTGCGAGTTGGAAATAATTTTTTCTTCTTTAACATACGGCTCCTCCCTTTGGCAGCTCCAAAGCCAGAACTGATGGTATTTCGGGGTTTTTGAACCTCAACAGGCTATACCCAATCCCCGTCCGGCCAAGCATGAAGCCATCCATCTCCGCTCTAGGATCTAAGCCAAACCTCCAACCGTACGTCTTTTTCTGGGAAAGAACAATATCAACTAAATCCCTTGCTTTCTTTTCCAGTTTTACGTCATTCAGCTCTTGGGAGGCTGTTAGGAGGATGTCCGCGTTTCCCATAGTTCCGTGGCAAAGACAGTGGCTTTCTATTACCCCTTCGCATATGACCGTTTTCAAAGATATGTCGAGGTCCTTTGCGATAAGTTCTAAATTTGATGTGTTTTTCAGCATCAGTCGGGATAGGGCAATGCCCGGCGCTCCGTGACACCAGTAAACTCTTTTTCGTTTCTGATTTTCGGAAGCTGCAGCCGAGTCCCAATTGCCTGTGGCTGGATCGTAAAATGTATTTTCATATAAAAGTAATTTTTCAGTTTTATCTTTATAGATTTTCTTCCCTGTTACTTTTCCAAGTGAGCCGAGTGCCCAGGCGTATCCCGATGCTCCATGAGCAAGGCCGGTCCCCTCATCGATTTCAGTCAGCAGCTGCATGAGTCTATCTCCTGCAAATTGAGCCATATCCAAATAGTCTTTGTCTCCCGTTTCTTGATAGATATTAAGCGACATCACGATAAAACCGGCCAGACCTCCTGAGAAATCAGGGTTTTTTTCATCACGGATGATATCATGTAAAGAAGGCAACCTTTCCTTTGCCCGCCGGATCAGTTCGCGGTCATTCCATAGTAGTCCAAGGTGAACCAGTCCATACAAAAATGCGCCTTCTCCACTGAAAGCCGAAACGGAAGGGTTGAGCGGTTTGTCGCCGGCTTTTCGAATAACTGTTTTGATCGCACCACGGCTTAGTTTTTCGTATTGACAATTGTTTGTTTCCCTCGCTAAATAAGCCAAAAAGAGAGCATAGCCAAGTAATCCATCATATAGATCAGAGCTCTTGACCGACACGTTAACGCCTGTTTCCTTATTTAAATTTAATCCAAGCCAGTTCACTTCAAGGTTATCCTCGATAATAGCCCTGTCTTTTAATTGTCTGCCTAGCTCCAATGCTTCCTTAATGATAGAGGAAGGAGAAAGGTTCCCTTTTCTTTTAGGTAGGGTTGGGACGGTCTGATGAAATTTCCATACGTCGCCCAGCATGGATGCGAGAGACCACCTTAAATATTGTGTTTGTTTTTCTAAGTCGCTTTTGCTAAGTTTGTTGATCCTTTTGAAAATAGATTCAAACCCTGTTTCAGAAAAGAAAGAGGAGATAAGGTGTCCATTGCTGTTATAGAGATCACGGCTGTTTAGTGTAAAATAGAAATACGGAACGTCATGTCTTAGCAGATCCTTTGTTTCATGCTTGACTAGCTCCTCGAATTTTGAGCTTTGGTTGGTCACTTGCCACAGAATATCGAACATTTGCACTCGGTCAAGCCCGTTCTGTACATAATCGGGATGCAGGCTGTTATGGAGGAATTCCATGTACACGTGTGTTGGCCTGAATACCTGGCGGACATGGGCTTTACCATAAGGCTGCAAAGGGCCATCAACACTCATGAATTCTTCCTTATGGCGAAGAAACAGTTTGTACATGTCTGAAAAACCTGTTTCCAATTCAGCCGAATAATCGAAGGCGGACATTGTTTTCCCTTTAAACATCGGTTTGTTTTTGTACTCACCCGACTTTGCGGGAACACGGGTCATCTTAATTTCATCGGTTCCCTCGCCTTCAAGATGGAGGCTCTTTATTTTTTTTGATACCTGGTTTTGACCTGCGCCTAGGGCGCTCAAGTCAAAGTCAATAATTGAATGCTCAAAAGAAGGGAGTGGAAGCATCAAAGTTGAGTAGACCGAATCGTTTAGCTCAAGTGCCAGTCGGCTCTGGACTCTGAGCTGTTTCATCATTTCCAGATTTCGGCTGAAAAGCGTCTCTAAATCTATCGGAACTGGGTATTCCCCGTGCGCGATAATATTTTCTGCATGAAAATCGGAGGAGCCCAAGATGTAGAACAGCGCAGTATAAGCTCCTTGCCTATAATAAAAGCGACTCACCTCATCTTCATGTGTGCACTTTTCGTACGGGACAAACTCCTGCCAGCCGTAGGTTCGGCAATCCAAACTTTTGGCTGATTGGAGAGGATACTGCAAACCTTTCCCGTTCAGCCAAGACAGCAAGGCTTCGAAAATTTTATCGATCAAAATCTGTCGTGGTTTATAAACTAGCTTGTTGCCGGTTTCAAATTCCAGTAGAGCAACAGTTCTGCCGTTTTGATGTGTATCACCGAGGCCCATTTTCAGTCTCTCTAATCGATGGAGACGGTTCCCAAATTGATATTTGATGCTCTCGTGATCTTTCACAAAACGTTGGATTAGTTCCACGGTGACGTCCAGAGTATTTTGCATGCTCTCAGTCATCAACCGCGAAAGGACTGGATAGTTTCCGAAGAATTCCATCCTGAGTTCATGATCCTCATTGAGTTGGCGCATAAAGTGCTCAAATCGTTCTTCACCCGTTTCTCCTTCGAGCATCCCGACCTTTCTAGCGATGTTGACTTCGAGAATCACACATTTCATCAGCATTGAATGAAGCCGTTCATAAAGTGTATTAGCAATCGACTTGATTATGGTTTCAAGGTTTACCAGGCTGGTGTTAATATGCCTGAGTGCATCAGCAAGCCGCTTTTTCGCATACTGGATGAAAGGATCAACCAATGCTTGAAAGCTGGTGTAATCCAATGGAGTTGATTTATATGTATGCATCACTTTTTCAAATACCGTAGTCCACGGCAATTCTTTCTCCACAACTGGATTATCCTTCTCTTCTATGTACTGCATCAGCTGTTCTATAGTCAAGCGGTCCATTTTGAGCCGCTTCTCGAGCATTCCTTCGGGTATAGCCCTTTTCCACTTATTGAACTCTTTTATATTAACAGCTGGCGTTTTTGTGCCGGTAATTTTTCGTTCATTCAGATAAGCAGAACGGCTGAACATATCCTTCATTTTTGCAACAGTCATGTTAATCTCCCCTTTCTTTTATGCATACATTTAAGAAAAGTTGGATATAATAGATAACGAAACGGTTGGCCTCGATAAAACATGACCAACCGCCCCTTGTTTTTCATTTTCCGGCCAAACGTTATGTAAGAAGAAGGATCTGAGCTCCCATTCTAAATCCCTCTCATACTAGCATTGGCCAAATTAGCAATCAGATGTACATGCGTTAGACGGACACCAAACAGCTGTAACCAATGTTCCACATGGCAATGAAGAAGGAGTAGTGTGCGGTGTAACATCCGCAGCACCTGCAAGGTTCTTTAATTCTTCTTCGTTGACCTCGCCGACAGGGTTAGAAAACTCAAGATTGGCACGTTTGTTGGCATCACGGTAAATTGCAGCCATTTCACGATGTGACATTCGTTTCACCTCCTTTCAAGTAGTTTGTTTTCAAGATTCAATATGTTCGGTACCGCCTCACTGTCATATTGCTTCAATAACCCCATTCCGATGCCAGCCAGCCCGGTCATTAACCCTTTAGCTTCCGTTCCCCTTGATATACCATAATTCCACATTTTCTGTTTAACGATCTCCAACAATTGCGATCTGACAGATTCGATATAAACGTCCAGTTCACGATCCTGAAGTACTTGTTTGGCATAGAGGAGAATTTCTAATTGTCCAAAGTCACCGTGGCAGTAAGAGCGGTTATTACCAAATCCTTTGTGCAAAGTCGTTTCAAGCGCAACTTCAATTTCCCTGTCGAGCAAAGGATCCGTCCAGCCATTTTCCTTCAGGCGGAGCCTTGACAATAGTATTCCCGGAGCTCCATGACACCAGGCGTATGAGGATGTATCCCTTCCTGGCGTTCGCCAGTTTTTCTCCTTTTCATCATAAAATGTCCGCTCATATTCCAAGGCTTTCGATATATACGGAAGGATTGCTTTGTTTTCAGTCCAGTAATTGAGAGAGGAAAGAGCAGCAGCGGTACCTCCCGTACCATGCGAATAGCCTGTCAGAACTGAGCCGTCCAAGACAGAAGGCCAGCCCATTCCGCCGCTTTTCATTACACGACCGTGTTTCATTAGATGTTTTCCGCATGAAATAGCTCCCTTAACCGCTTGGATGCTTCCTGTTCGATGGAAAATACACAGCAGGATGTCAAGTGCTCCCGTAGCACCACCTATATAATCAAAGATTGTATCCTCGTTGATCATCGCGATATATCCTGGCAAGGCTTTTTCCACCTGTTGGTGAAGAGATGAATCATTCCAGAGTTCTGCAAGTAGGATGGTTGTAAACAGGTTTCCGCCTACACCGCTGTATGCCCCGAGGCTCCAAGTTGGATTTTCGCTGAATTTTTTCATATCATTTAGAATCGGAACAATTGCTTGTTCCGCCGCCTCTTTAAATCGTTGTTCACCTGTAAAATACGAGAGGTAAGCTAGAAAGAGGGCTATTCCGCTGTTGCCGTTATAAAGATCGAGTCCTACGGGAGAAATTTTCCATATCACTTCATTGTTTCCTTCCAGCACGGTACTGATCCAGGTAAGATCCTTTTTGTTCCTGTTCACCCCTTGTATTTTTGTCTTCAGTAAGTAATTTCCTATATCGACTGCCTGTTCTAGGAAATCTTCTTTAGCCGGAGCTGTCTTATTCCAGAATGGATCAATTTTCTCAACATCCGCATAATGATCTGCACTTGAGGCGAGCATGACCATATGCAAAACCTGTAGTTGCCCGTATAAGTCCTTTTCGTCAAGACTTCGTATCTTTTCCAAGACAAGGTCAAACGCAGGGGAAAGAAAGAAGTCTCTGATGACTCTTCCGTTTGAGCTCCATAAATGCCGCTCGCCCGGTCTGGTTGTGAATAAAGGGACATCATGGCGGCGTAAATCTTCCATTTCATCAATGATAATACTCTCCATTTTTGGAACCTGGAGGCACTTTAGCCACAGCCTGTGTAAAAAAACTTCCTGATCAACTGGATCTCGAAGCAAATCAGGATGGACTAGACTACGCAGGAATTCTCCATAGACCGCTGTTGGTCTTAAAATCGTCCTGACTCTGACTTGCTTGAATCCTTGCAACTGGCTGGTAAGCTCTACTTTGTTTGCAGCCATAAATCGGTAGACGGCCGTAAAGCCCTCGACAATTTCAGATAGATAATCGTGAAGATTCACGAACTTCCCATTATAGCTTGGCAGATTGAGGCCGGCTTCCAAAAAGGCTATCCCCTTTTTCAAATATGCCTGGTCAGTACCCTTATCGACAATTTGGGCCACTTCAAACGGGAGGCGCTGATTTCCTTTCCCTCCCAATCCACTTAAATCAACACCTGATTTATTCCGGTCCTTCCGCTGATAAAGCAAATTAGGTAGCATGCCGGAAGCCATAATCGATTTCGAGAGCATTTTATCGGCTTGTCCAAGAGCTTCTTTGCTGTAACTGTCATCGTAAATATTCTGATGAAACAATGATTCCATATCGACGAACACCGGGTGACCACCCATTGCAATGATATTTCCATAGTGAAAATCAGTTGCGTTCAACACATACAGTACAGCAAGTTGAGCGCCCATACGTTTATAAAAATCTTTGACTTCTTCGGCTGATTGGCAGGCTTTATATTGAATAAATTCCGTCCAACCATGATCATCTGCATTGACCACCTTCATTTTGTAGAAATTCGGAATATTGTTCTCCTGAGCATTTAGCCAAGATAGCAACTTCTGATATTGTTGGTCTGCGTCCAAGGGTCTTGGTTTATAGACGAGCGATTGGCCGCCTTCGAATTCCAAAATTGAAACACTTTTTCCATTGTCGTGTGTGTCCCCTTTACCAAGGTGAATCTTCCTTAATCTTCCTATTTTCGGGAAGGTTTTAATCAGCACGGGCCAGTCATTTTCTAGATGCTCAACAATATCCCTAATAAAGCTAACTGAGCTATTGACTTTGTGGATCAAAAGGGAGATGAGGCTCTGATACTCGCTTCCGAATGAGGATAGGAACTTTTTATCTGTCAAAATTTCATGTTCGAAATAGTCATACCGCTCTTCGGGGGTGCTGCCTTTCAGGAGTCCCTGCTCTCGGTATACATTCAGCTCAAGCACGAGGGTCTTGTGGCAGATAGAATAGATGTCGTCATTCATTTGTTCAAGCAAGTCTGAATATAACTCGTTTTCTGAAAAATCGAATGAATGGTTATGTATGTATAAAGTTTTAAGTTTGGAGAAAGCTAGTTTCAGGAAATGATCGATGAATGTACCGAACTTTTTATTTTGTTCCGTCTGGCGTGCCGGCAGAGGATCAAGCGCTCCCTTAAGGATTAAATCCCAATCATCAAACCAGGGATGAACATTTTCTACAGCACTCTTTTTGCCGCCAAACTTTAAGGCTAATATATGATCAATGTTTATTCCAGATATTTCATTTAGGCTTCTTTTCATATACTCTTCATTATTGTAGAAGAAACGGCTCCAAAATTTGATCTGCTCTAACCGCTCTGAATCCGTTCCCTTCAACATGCTGTCCATTGTTTCACTCCTAACCTTTTTCTGAATGAGATGCACACGGCCGGCAAAATGCCGGCCAGATTCAACTAATATCTTGTACTGAAGAGTACACCAGGAACCTTTATTACCTAATTGACAGCTGATGTTGCACCAAGCACAGCCGCCTGCAAGCATTTCCATTTCACTGTCTGACAGCTTGTCCATTAAATCACCCGCAGGGTTGGTCACTTGGCAGTTGTGTAATAGGATTTTTCCATGCTTCCAAATTTGAAGTTTTCCTACATCTCTTTATTAACATTATTTTTGTAGACAGTCGTTAATATCGGCTGGGTTTCATTTGCAGCTCCGTTGACATTCTTTTGTAAGAGTGCACCATTGACCTTTGTTACCTAATTGACAGCTGATGTTATACCACTCGCAGCCGCCTGCAAGCATTTCCATTTCACTGTCTGACAACTCGTCCATTAAGTCACCGGCAGGACTTACAATTTGGCTGTTCATACGTGCAACAGGATTTTTCCATGCTTCGATCTTTGACATTTTCCTTCACCTCTTAATTAATTTTGGGAGCTCAGCATTATTATAACAATAATTAGAATTGTTGGATTATTTTTGGGCTATTTTGGATTATTTCTTGTGCAAAATGCCCTATTTCAAAATTATTGTGTCCAATAAGTTAAATATTCGAAAATATCTATACATAAACTTTCCTTCTTTGTATAATTGAGATGAAATACCTAATATGTATATTTTAGGAGTGTTAGTAATGGATCTGCCAACCCAATTAATTGGAGGTATGCTTGAAACATTCTTGATTATAACGATTGGTATTTCGTTATTGAATGTCAGCTATAAAAACAAATTTTTCAGCCTGCTCTTAATCAGCCTTTACGGAAGCATTGTATTGTATCTGGTGAAAAGTTCTTTTCCTCCTCTGCTGTACCTTTCCATTATGGTTTTGGCGATCAGTTTACCGGTTTCGCTTTTTTTGAACCTCAGAATTCTGTTATCGATAATCGGCGTTTTATTGGGTGCTGTTTGTTTACTCGTATCCGAAGTGATTGGCTTCGCAATGTTAAGAGTTGCCGAGCCAGTTCTCAATGTAAAAGAGGGAAGCCTTGGTACGGCATTGCCCCATTTTTGTATCCTTTTATTCATGCTTTTCCTAATTCGAAAAAAGAGAGTGGTTTTAATTTCACCGAAGAAACAGGTGAAAGACTTGGACATAAAATTGTACATGATTTTGATACTGTCATTTTCTTTGCTGCTTCTATACTATTTCATCATCTATAAGAACCAAAAAGTAGAGGGCTTTATTAATCTTTTTTGGAGCATTGCCCTTGTTTCATTAACTTTTTTCACCTTGATTATCATGAGGCGCATTTTCTACAAAAACCTCCGTAACGCTGAGAATTCTTTAGAGGAACAATATGAGGAGGTTGGCAAATACATTCACTTCATAAAAAAACATAACCATGATCAGGGGCATCATCTTATCGCAATTCAACAAATGCTTAATAAAGGGCATTATGAAGAAACGAAACATTATCTAAGTGACGTGATGAAGGACTCCGCTTTAATCAGCGACATACTTCCTATCCATTCCATTGCGCTCAGCGCCCTGCTCCTTTCGTATAAGGATAAAGCCTTAAAGGAAGATATTCGTATTCACTATAAAATCAGCGATAGTCTGAGGGATTTTCCATGCAAGCTTTTTGAAACAAATAAAATATTTGGAAACCTGATCATGAATGCAGTGGAAGCCGTAAAAGAACTCGGTGATATTCCAGAACGGACAGTATATGTCCAGATTGATTCCGGAGAAGGTTACTACAGAATAGATGTAGGCAACTTTGGAGACGTAGAGCGGTTCGCTGAGGTGGTAGATCGGATTTTTGAAGAAGGATTTTCTACGAAAGGCAAGAAGGGAAGGGGATATGGCCTCCATATCGTTAAATCAGTCGTTGAGAAGCATCAAGGATTCATCTTTCCGGAGATCATCGATAGGATGATCGTCTTCAAAGTCAGGATTCCGAAGGAGTTAGGCGATGGTTAAGTTCACACCCAATTACTTGTCAAAAAAAATTTCGGAACAGATCATTTATTACAACCCTGATTTTCGTAGTAGGCAAGATAGCATACGATACGGGCTTGAGTGGATGCTTGCCGCCATCAATCAAATACTGCTGGTATTTATTATAGCTTGTTATTTTGACTGCGTGATACAAGCCATGGTCATCTTGTCGGCGGGCGGATTTTTGAGAATGTTTTCAGGGGGAAGCCACTTTAAAGGTTATTATTATTGTTTATTTTTCAGCACGTTTCAAATTATGGTGATCACGTACATATCCATAGAATTTGCTTTTCACTTCTCCCGGGGGATGAAATGGATGCTGATTGGCCTGATTGTCTTGTCATTTTTCATTTTCTTAAAAAAATCACCGAAACTGCATAAAAAGATGCAGGTATTCAGTCCTCAACAGAGAACAGAGATTAAATATAGGTCGATTTGCGTTTTTCTGGGTCTCATGCTGGTCAGCCTTTTGGTTGACAGCCAGCTTCAATACGGCATTTGGATCGCAATGATCATGCAAAGCATTACCTTGACTGACTCATGGCATAAAATCATCTTATCTTTTGATAAGAGGTTTAATAAAAAATAAAAGGGGACTAGGGAAATGGTGAAATTTATTACTTATTTGATTGGTGTATCCGCTTTGTTTTTCAATTCAATTACTTCACTAAGCAGCTGTTTCTGGTTTGCTTATGAACCGGAATTGCCTGAGGATTTAAAGAGTGACGATCATTGACGGTAAGAATATGCGTGATTGATGATGATCAAGATATTCTTGATTTTTTCAAAGAGGTTTCGGACAGCATCAGTCATGCTAGATTTGAATTAATCACAAGAGAAATAAGCGAGTTGATTTCCCACCTGGAGTCTGTGAATGAAGTCGATCTGGTCATTATCGATATCAATCTGAAGCAGTCAAGCGGTTTCGATTTAGCTGAATATCTGAAAGAGTATTATCCCAGTATCAGCATCATGTTCATGAGTTCCTACACAGAATACGCTCTGGATGGATATAAGTTTTATCCTATTGATTTTTTAGTCAAACCGATTAACATTTTAAGACTCAAATCAGCTGTAGAGCTTCTTCGAAATCATAAGGCTTTTTCAAAAAGAAACAATAAAAAGATAGGCATCAGTTCTAGCGGCAAAATTCATCTCGTAGATGTAGACAGCATTTTGTATATTGAAAAGGTGGGGAGAAAATCCTGCATAAATCTTGAAAATGGAGAGATCATTAAGTCAAGTCAATGTTTGATGACCCTTGAGGAAATGCTTAAAGGGAGCAACTTTTTTAGAACCCATCAGTCTTTCCTCGTTCCGTTGGATAAGATTGAGGAAATCATCCAAGACACCTACATGAAGTCGTATAATCTAAAAATTAAAAACTGCAAAAAGATTATCAATGTGAGCCGTAACAAATACCGTGAGCTCAAAGAACTTCTCACCGCGGTGATATAAAAGTAAAACTTTTACTTGATACAAGGCACGATGAATCGATTTAGCCAATCGATCATTGCGCCTTTATTTATGCTGCTGGACAGATGATTAAACAAGTATTGAAAATAAGAAAAGACTAAAAACTGATTTTCCTTTGCAGAACACTTTATGGATGGCGCGCATAAATGAGCTGAAACTAACCTCTCCTAATATTTTCGGCTTCTTCCTCCGTTTCCCTTCCTTAGAAAAGCATGATTTCCGGCTCCTGACTGCACAATACAAGGTAAAAAGGAGGCGGTTCTATGGGGACGGTCGTATCTTTTAACAATGAAAAACAAAAGAAGCAGATCAATTTGGAAAAAAAGCTTCTGCGCGAACTGTCTTTGGAAAAAATGCTGAATTCTGCGGAGGAATGCTTTGCTCCTCTTTTTCATTTTTTTTCTAAGCACACGGATATTTTGTATGACGGCTGCATCGATTTTGCCATTGAGGCCTATTTGCTGGGAGCCGAGTACGGAAAGTTCGGCTATCACGGAGAGCCCGTTCAACGAGCGATGGTCCGCTCAGAAAAAGAAGAAAAACAGCTTCTGCACGAGCTTTATGAATATGCGGTGAGCTGGTCTGAGGCTTTTAATATTCAAGCGGCTCATGAACCACTCTATTATGCTTGCGAATACTTCATCCAAAGCTGGTGGAAGGAAGGCTTCAGCGAGCGGGAAAGACGCTTTAAGCTTCGGCTCAGATAATTTATGTAAAAGTGCGGCCAAGCTGAATCATATTTCCTTTCCTTGTCCCATATGTTGTAGTAAGGACGAGCGGGAGGGAAAGGGATGAAGAAAAAAATAAAATGGCTCGGGTTTTTACTCGGCTTTGTCGTTTTATTATGTTTATTTCAATATCAATTTCACAATGATGATTCTTGGCGGTCATGGAATCTTCCGTTGAGCGGCAAGATCATTTATATTGATCCTGGACACGGGGGCGCGGATGGAGGAGCATCAAGCGGTGAACTCCTTGAAAAAGATGTGGCGCTTGAAGTATCCCTTAGAATCAGGGACTATCTCCAGGAACAGGGCGCCTTGGTGTTGCTGACGCGGGAGGACGATCATGATCTCGCTCCTGAAGAAACGAAGGGGCTCAGCAGAAGGAAAGCGGAAGACTTGCGGAAAAGGGTCGACGTGATCAACAATTCTGAAGCCGACCTTTACCTCAGCATCCATTTGAATGCGATTCCTTCCGCCCGATGGAGCGGTGCGCAAAGCTTCTTTTACGGGCAATATGAAGAAAACGAACGGGCCGCCAAGTTTATTCAGGATGAATTAAGACATAATCTTGAAAACACGACGCGGAAGGCAAAGCGGATACACGGCATTTATTTGATGCAAAATGTGAAAAAGCCGGGGGCCCTCGTCGAGATCGGGTTTTTGTCAAATCCGAAAGAAGCAAAACAGCTGGCCAAGCCCAAATATCAGGACAAAATCGCGGCATCCGTATATAAAGGTGTATTGCGCTACTTTACAGAAGACAGAGACCCTCCTGAATAAGAGGGTTTCTTTTTGTGTCAAAGACACTATAAGGAAAGATATGCTATACTTATTTTGTAAACGAATACAACAAAGGGTGAGATCAATGTTGCGAGAAGACGATGTAAAAAAAATAGTCGGCGATTTGGACGAGCCATTTCTTCACAAGCCGCTCAGAGAGCTGGATGCCGTCAAGGAAATTAAAATAAAACCCGAAAAACGGCACGTCAGCGTAAAGGTGGCGCTCGCAAAAACGGGATCTGCCGAACAAATGCAGCTTCAGCAGGAAATCGTCATACGGTTAAAAGAAGCCGGTGCAGAGACGGTCGGCCTGCGTTTTGAGGAGCTGCCTGAAGAAGTCGTGATGAATAATCAAGAGTCTGCCCAAGGGCAGGATCAATCTCTGCTGAATAGTGAAAAACAGCCTGTGTTTTTAGCGGTGGCAAGCGGTAAAGGCGGCGTCGGCAAGTCGACGGTGTCCGTCAATTTGGCTGTGTCTTTGGCTCGAATCGGAAAGAAAGTCGGATTAATCGACGCCGATATTTACGGATTCAGCGTTCCGGATATGATGGGAATCACTGTACGGCCGACGATTGAAGGAGAAAAGGTCGTGCCGGTTGAAAGATTCGGAGTCAAAGTAATTTCGATGGGATTTTTTGTTGAAGACAATGCCCCTGTCATTTGGAGAGGCCCTATGCTTGGAAAAATGCTGAATAACTTTTTCCATGAGGTTGAATGGGGAGATGTCGATTATATTATCTTAGACCTGCCGCCGGGAACAGGCGATGTAGCGCTTGATGTTCACTCAATGCTTCCAAGCTGCAAAGAGGTGATCGTGTCGACGCCGCACCCTACTGCCGCGTTTGTCGCTGCAAGAGCGGGCGCGATGGCTTTGAAGACCGATCATGAAATCTTGGGAATCGTTGAAAATATGGCTTATTACGAAAGCGTCAAAACAGGCGAAAAAGAATACGTATTCGGCAAAGGCGGAGGCGAGAAGCTCGCAGAAGAACTCGGTGTTCCGATTCTGGGCAAAATTCCGCTGAAGCAGCCCGATTGGGATGACAGCGAATTTGCGCCGTCCGTTTATGATGAAAGTCATCCGACCGGTGCCATTTATTTGGATATCGCCAAAAAAATCGACGAAAGCATTGGCGTAAAAGCTTAAAGATCAGAAAAAGCTTCCTCCGCGGAAGAAGCTTTTAGTGAATGAAAAGCGGCTTAGCTTTGTTTTTCTTCGCCGCCTTTCATTTCTTCTTTCATGCTTTCAGAAGCAGCTTTTTTCAGTTCCTCTTCAAACTGCTTTCTGTAGAGCGGGCTTGACAGAGTGTCAGATATGACTTCCTGCAGGTGGGTTCGGAATTCCTGGCTTCTGACAAGTTCACCGTATTTTTTGGTCATTTCAGGATCCTGCATGACCTGCATCAGCATTTTTTGGTACTCAGGATCTTTCATCAGTTTTTTCAGCACTTTTTCATGTTCATTTTGAAGTGTTTTGGCAAAGCCTTCTGCGAATTTTGGATCTTCGAAGACTTTTTTCCAAAATTCAGCTCCTTTTTTGGAGGTCATTGTTTTTTCAACGGTTTCTTTGACGGTTTTTTCATCCATCACAAGTGTTTCATTTAATTTGTCATCATTTAATATTTCTTGAATCGCTTTTTTTCCGTCATCTGTCTTTAATATATCGACAACCATCTTTTTGGTTTGATCATAGTCCATCTCAGCTGCTTGGTCCGTGGGAGCACAAGCTGTTACAGATAGAAACAGAAAACAGCTTATCGATAGCATTGTGGTCTTGAACATGCTTAAGCTCCTTTCGAAAACTCGTCTTACCTTTAATATGAATGTCTTTTATAAATTTATACATAACAAAATATCGCTGCTACAGCGTTTACTTAGGGGTTGGGAAGTCTACAATGAAAAGCCGTAATCTCGTCCGATTTTTCTTTTCCGTGTTGGGTGTCGGAGCTTTGACTACAAGTATTGTCGGTTTTGCCATTGAGTGGGGAAGATATAAGGAGCTGTTTCTTTCCTTCGAGGTATTGGAGATTCTTTCTGTTCTATTTTGGTTTATCGGGGTTGGCATGATCTTTAGCGTGATTGCTCAAATGGGGTTTGTGATTTTCTTAACGATTCACCGTTTTGCACTGGAAATCTTCAGATCTCATTCTTTGTGGAATTCGATTCAGCTGTTTTTGATTGTATTTGTCGCGTTTGATTTGGTTTACTTGCGTTTTCTGTTTTTTGAAAAAGAGGGAGGCTCCATCATTCCGTATATTTGGCTGCCGCTCTTTATTTTGGCGGTAAGCATTGCGGCCGCTTATGCAAAGCAAAAACAGTCCTCTAAAAAAACGTTCGTTTCCGCATTATTTCTAATGTTTGTTTTTACTGTGATGGAGTGGTTCCCGGCGTTAAGGGTCAATGAAGAGGACTGGCTCTATTTAATGCTGCTTCCTTTATTAGCCTGCAACGCTTTTCAACTTTTAATGCTCCCAAAATTTCAGGCCCGCGCTTAGACCGGTTGCTATTTTACTTCTGATGATTTTGCATCCGTATTTGCGATTAAATCGCTGACGGTTACATTTTTGAGTCCCTTGCTTCTGAGGTGGTGCACGATCTCAGGCAGGGCTTCTTTTGTTTGTTTGGCCGAATCTGAAGCGTGAAAGAGCACGATATCACCAGCGCTCACCGTTTCATTTACGTTTTGTACGATCTTTTGAACCCCCGGGTTCGTCCAGTCATCCGAATTAATACTGTAGTGAACGACGGTATAGCCGTACTGTTTAGCGACATCGAGTACGTCTTTATTAAACTGGCCGGTCGGCGGCCTTAAAAGCGTGAGGTCCTCAAGACCGAGTTTTTGAAAAGAGTTTTGTGCTTTTGTTAAGTCTTTTTTGATTTCGCTTTTCTTCATTTGCGAATAGTTTTTATAAGCATAGCCCATGCTCCCGATCTGATGACCGTCTTTACGGATTCTTTCCACGACATCCGGATGGCGCTCCGCCCATGAAGCTGAAAGAAAAAAGGTCGCATCTTTAATACCGTTTGCTTTTAATGTATCTAAAATAGGCATGGCCTTTTGATCTCCCCAGCTGATATTAAAGGTAAGAGCGACTTCGTTTGTATCTGAGTCTCCTCTATATACCGCTTTTGCTCCGCTTTCTGTAGAAAACACAGGAAGAGGGAGCAGGTTTTGTACATAAAAAAAGCTTGCTGTCGCAAAAGCGGCTATCATAATAATGATTAACTGCTTAATCCGTTTCATATGCCACACATAAAAATGGTTCACAGAGAAACTCCTCCTTGTCCATGCTGCTTTGTATTCATCCTATGCTTGTTTAAAATAGAACATAACAATAATTCATCTTAAGAAAAAAATTAAAAAGAGGGTTGACCAGATTTGAATTAACATGTTATATTATTATTCGTCGCTGATAAACAGCTGACATGAAAAAGCTCCAACAAATAATTTTGAAAAAAGTTATTGACAAATATGTGGGCTTGATGTTATATTATTAAAGCCGCTGAACGAAGCGGAAATGATCTTTGAAAACTAAACAAGACAAACGTACCTGTTAATTCATTAAATAAATCGCACATGCGAATGTGCGTAGTCATTATCAAACTTCATGGAGAGTTTGATCCTGGCTCAGGACGAACGCTGGCGGCGTGCCTAATACATGCAAGTCGAGCGGACCGACGGGAGCTTGCTCCCTTAGGTCAGCGGCGGACGGGTGAGTAACACGTGGGTAACCTGCCTGTAAGACTGGGATAACTCCGGGAAACCGGGGCTAATACCGGATGCTTGATTGAACCGCATGGTTTAATTATAAAAGGTGGCTTTTAGCTACCACTTACAGATGGACCCGCGGCGCATTAGCTAGTTGGTGAGGTAACGGCTCACCAAGGCAACGATGCGTAGCCGACCTGAGAGGGTGATCGGCCACACTGGGACTGAGACACGGCCCAGACTCCTACGGGAGGCAGCAGTAGGGAATCTTCCGCAATGGACGAAAGTCTGACGGAGCAACGCCGCGTGAGTGATGAAGGTTTTCGGATCGTAAAACTCTGTTGTTAGGGAAGAACAAGTACCGTTCGAATAGGGCGGTACCTTGACGGTACCTAACCAGAAAGCCACGGCTAACTACGTGCCAGCAGCCGCGGTAATACGTAGGTGGCAAGCGTTGTCCGGAATTATTGGGCGTAAAGCGCGCGCAGGCGGTTTCTTAAGTCTGATGTGAAAGCCCCCGGCTCAACCGGGGAGGGTCATTGGAAACTGGGGAACTTGAGTGCAGAAGAGGAGAGTGGAATTCCACGTGTAGCGGTGAAATGCGTAGAGATGTGGAGGAACACCAGTGGCGAAGGCGACTCTCTGGTCTGTAACTGACGCTGAGGCGCGAAAGCGTGGGGAGCGAACAGGATTAGATACCCTGGTAGTCCACGCCGTAAACGATGAGTGCTAAGTGTTAGAGGGTTTCCGCCCTTTAGTGCTGCAGCAAACGCATTAAGCACTCCGCCTGGGGAGTACGGTCGCAAGACTGAAACTCAAAGGAATTGACGGGGGCCCGCACAAGCGGTGGAGCATGTGGTTTAATTCGAAGCAACGCGAAGAACCTTACCAGGTCTTGACATCCTCTGACAACCCTAGAGATAGGGCTTCCCCTTCGGGGGCAGAGTGACAGGTGGTGCATGGTTGTCGTCAGCTCGTGTCGTGAGATGTTGGGTTAAGTCCCGCAACGAGCGCAACCCTTGATCTTAGTTGCCAGCATTCAGTTGGGCACTCTAAGGTGACTGCCGGTGACAAACCGGAGGAAGGTGGGGATGACGTCAAATCATCATGCCCCTTATGACCTGGGCTACACACGTGCTACAATGGGCAGAACAAAGGGCAGCGAAGCCGCGAGGCTAAGCCAATCCCACAAATCTGTTCTCAGTTCGGATCGCAGTCTGCAACTCGACTGCGTGAAGCTGGAATCGCTAGTAATCGCGGATCAGCATGCCGCGGTGAATACGTTCCCGGGCCTTGTACACACCGCCCGTCACACCACGAGAGTTTGTAACACCCGAAGTCGGTGAGGTAACCTTTTGGAGCCAGCCGCCGAAGGTGGGACAGATGATTGGGGTGAAGTCGTAACAAGGTAGCCGTATCGGAAGGTGCGGCTGGATCACCTCCTTTCTAAGGATATTATACGGAATATAAGACCTTGCGGTCTTATAGACAGGTGCGTTTAGATCTTGTTTAGTTTTGAAGGATCATTCCTTCAGACATAGGAGACACCTGCTAAATGCGCCACATCCTGTGGCAACGCATGTGTTAGCACCTCCTGTGCGTTGTTCTTTGAAAACTAGATAACAGTAGACATCACATTCAATTCGTAATGCAAGATATCACGTAGTGATTCTTTTTAACGGTTAAGTTAGAAAGGGCGCACGGTGGATGCCTTGGCACTAGGAGCCGATGAAGGACGGGACGAACACCGATATGCTTCGGGGAGCTGTAAGCAAGCTTTGATCCGGAGATTTCCGAATGGGGAAACCCACTGCTCGTAATGGAGCAGTATCCATATCTGAATTCATAGG
>NZ_CP096378.1:3352500-4140000 GCF_053903085.1 Bacillus sp. AK124 | reverse complement strand
GAGGAGCTGTCCTTAGTACGAGAGGACCGGGATGGACGCACCGCTGGTGTACCAGTTGTTCTGCCAAGGGCATCGCTGGGTAGCTATGTGCGGACGGGATAAGTGCTGAAAGCATCTAAGCATGAAGCCCCCCTCAAGATGAGATTTCCCATTCCGCAAGGAAGTAAGATCCCTGAAAGATGATCAGGTTGATAGGTCTGAGGTGGAAGTGTGGCGACACATGGAGCTGACAGATACTAATCGATCGAGGACTTAACCTAAATGTTTGTGAATCGTCTGACCGTTATCTAGTTTTGAGAGAACACCTCTCAGAAAGCCAAAGGCAAGGAAACTCGGCTAAAGGCCCTCACATCCTGTGAGGAACGCCCAGTACCTTCGTCCTGAAGGCAATAGTTTGGTGGCGATAGCGAAGAGGTCACACCCGTTCCCATGCCGAACACGGAAGTTAAGCTCTTCAGCGCCGATGGTAGTTGGGGGCTTCCCCCTGTGAGAGTAGGACGCCGCCAAGCTGTTTATATATCTTTACCCTGCATGAATTGAAGCTTATCTTATTCCGCAGTAGCTCAGTGGTAGAGCTATCGGCTGTTAACCGATCGGTCGCAGGTTCGAATCCTGCCTGCGGAGCCAATGCTTCCATAGCTCAGCAGGTAGAGCACTTCCATGGTAAGGAAGAGGTCAGCGGTTCGAGCCCGCTTGGAAGCTTAAGTGAATACGTTGATATGACAAGGTTTCTCCTATGGTGGAGAAAGCTTTTTTTGTTTTATGATATTTTGCTTTCAACTTATAGAATGTATAAAAGCAGGCTTAACGCCTGCTTACTGCTATACCCTCTCATATAAAACGTTAATTGCGACTTCTAAAACAAGAAGGAACAACATATAACTCCCGTACTTTAACGTATCAGGTTCATGCTGTTTTGAGTCTTTAAAAGTCCATATAAATAATGCTACAACGCCAATAACGGTCACGATTTTGCTAAGCGTTAATAAAGACATGACAACCTTCCTTTATATTGAAAATTATTTATTATCCATCTTCCATATTTATAATTAAAATCCCTTTTAACCGTAAAAACTTTTTCTGCTATTAAACAAGCTCTCTGACTCGGATGACAGAGAGCTTGTTTAAATATGTTTAAAATCCATTTAAAATAGAGAAGATCCGATTGTTTACACTGCCAAAAGATTTGATGTTGTTTTGGATGTTAGAAAATAGAATGACGTATCTGCTCCCTGTCAGACTGAAACTGTTTAATATGTTATAGCCGGGCATGACACCGTGACTAGAATAGCTTCCCGGCGACACATAAAAGCCCATACCGTATGTTGCTTTGTTTGGCGTAAACATTTTCATAAAACTTTCATTGGAAATGATTTTTCTTTCGTAAAGTGCTTTATCAAATAAATACATATCATAAGCGGTCATATAAATATCACCAGCCCCATAAAGCTGTGATAAATTCGGCATGTCAGGCGTATAAAGCTCTTTTTGCGGGTTTAATTTATACCCTGTCGATGGATTTGACTCTTTAGCAAATGTTTTATAAAAGCCTGCGTGTTTCATACCAGCAGGTTTAAAAACGTGCATTTTGATGTATTGATCGACTGGTTCACCGCTTACCATGGAGACAATGTATGCCAGAACCGAGTAATTGGAGTCTCTATAATCCCATTTCCCAGTTGGGTATTTTACGCCTCGTTTTTCGATATCTTTCATTAAATCTTCCGGCGAAATATATCCGTGGCCTTCTTTGTGCCCCCTAATCCCTGATGTGTGTGTCAAGAAATGATAAAGGGTGATCTTTGAGCCGTTTGGAAAGTCAGGAAGATACTTAGAAACGGGGTCATTTACTGATAGCAATCCCTTTTCCTCAAGCTGTAAAATTGCCGTTGCAATAATTGCTTTTTGTGATGACCCAACATAAAAGACGGTGTCCGGTGTATTGGGGACCATTTCCTCGCGGTTTGCATATAAATACCCTTTGCTTGTCACAACGTTTCCGTCTTCTACAATTAATGCTGTGCCGCTGAATCCAATGCTTTTTAAATATTGATCCAATTGAGCATTATCATTTTTTGTGATGATAGGGTTCTTTTTTGTTTCATTTTGATTTGTCTTCTTCTTTGCTTCAGGCTGTTCTTTTTTTTCAGTTGCCTGTAGTTGATTTTCTTGGTGATCTCGCATACCGCTTGGAAGTGCAAGATAAATTACCCCACAAACAAGAAGAAAGGAAAGAATGATGAGCCTTCTTTTTGTTTTCTTCTTTTTTCTTTTCTTTATTCGCGTTCTGTATGTTCTTGCCATGGCGGGTACTCCTTCTTTTATATGTGACGTATTTACTGACGCAATAACCCCTTAAAAAGTTTCTTCAAAATGCTAATATTTTCATACATAGTTTGGGATAATGCCAAAATTTACATTTTATTTACACTTGAATAAGAACAAATGTTCCTATAAAATAAAGATGTGAGGTGAGACGATGAATAAGCTGTTGTATCGTTCAATGGAAGACGGTTTTCCGGTAGAAATCATTTACATGAAAGAAAGTAGTTTTTCTAAACGGGCGATTCTCGTGAAAGAAATTAAAAACGGTTATGTGAAAGCATTTTGCTTCCAAAAACAGCAGTTCAGAATGTTTAAGATAGAGGCCATTTTAACCGTGTTCCCCTATAAAAAAAGAAGCATAGCTCATTATGCCTAAAAGCTGCTCTTTCATCTTGCTGTCTTCTTTTCTGTATTCCCTTCCTGTTTTGATATTCCATCTTTTGTTATAATGAATGTAAATTCGATTTAAAGAGAGCGGGCGTTTTACATCTATGCTTCAGACGATCAATAAAACACTTGGTAAGATTATGCCTTTACTGACGCCTTTAAGTGTTGTCAGCGGGGTGTTGCTTGCGGATTACTTAAATGGGCTGGCCGGTCTTGTGCCGTGGATTTTTGCGTTTATGACATTTGCCGGCAGCCTTGGGGCAAATTTTCAGTCGCTGAAAACAGCGATGGTTCATCCCTTGCCGATGCTACTCGCTTTATTTGTTTTGCACATATTTATGCCTGTTCTGGCATGGGGCACGGGGCATCTTGTGTTTAGCGGAGATTCATTAACGATTACAGGGCTTACCCTTGGTGTTGTCATTCCGACGGGTATTACGAGTATGATTTGGGCTGCCATGTATAAAGGAAACATCGGCTTAACCCTATCGATTATTTTAGTGGACACGATTCTTTCGCCTTTCATCGTTCCGTTCAGTCTTTCCATCCTGGCCGGGGCGCATGTTGAAATGGATGTAATCGGTATGATGAAAGGTTTAGTCGGAATGATTGTGATTCCTTCTTTGTTAGGAATGCTCGTCAATCAATTTTCAATACCGGAGCGGACAGCGCGTTTAAGCGCAAATTGCGCTCCATTTTCGAAAATCGGGTTAGCCGCCGTGGTGGCGATTAACAGCTCAGTTGTCGCTCCTTACCTGAAAAACGTCGATTTAAAGTTTTTAACGATAGCCGTTACGGTTTTTTTGGTGGCATTTACTGGCTACATGACAGCTTGGCTGATCGGTCGGCTGATGAAACGGCCCCAGGAGGAAATCGTGGCTTTAATTTTTACCGGAGGAATGCGGAATATTAGCGCCGGCGCTGTGTTGGCCACCGGATTTTTTCCGCCGCAAGTGGCGGTGCCCGTTGTCATCGGCATGCTGTTTCAGCAGATCCTGGCTGCGCTATATGGGCATTTGCTTGCAAGAAGCGAGCTGAAAAAAACGTATCATTTAGACAAAAAAACGAGTCTGCCCTCATAGTTGGCAGACTCAAACCTTACAGGAGTGAAAAAAATGAAAACCAATAGGGTAAGTGTGATGATGTGGACTTTAATTTCCGCATTTTTGTTTTGTTCTTTATTAGTCACAGCTTCACTTTCTCCGCTCGCTCATTCAGGCCCCCATGCTAATGAGTTTGGCACTTTGGGGATGTGGGCGGCAATCGGAACCGTTTTACTCTTTTATATCCTTCCCCTTGCTGTTTATATGGCCGGGTTTGATGCGATGAAGTTTGTAATGGCTGTTCTTTGCGGAATTGGATTAATCATCACGCTGACCATGATTCCAGTGGTTATGTTGATTGGCGCTTTTGGCGGATATGCTTCTGCTTTATTGGGCGTCGTATGCCTTTGCATTCTGTCAGCGATCGTGAATGTGATTTGGTTAGTCGCCGCTTTTCGCAGGCCGTCATCGGCTGCTTCTTTCTAATATTTAAAAACCGCTTTCCCGCGTTGTGTTCAAGTTCGCCAAGTTCCTTTTGCGATCAGGTGGACGTTTCCCCCGATGTGAATTTCTATGCTGTTTTCCGTTGTATGCGCTTCAATATAAAGCAGGGAAGGCCGGTTTATTTCATACCCTTGTTCAGCCCTTATGCTGAGGTCATTTTGATTAAAATAACCGTGATGCAGTAAATATCCTGCGAGATCCCCGATCGCGCTTCCTGTTGCCGGATCTTCGGGAACGCTGAGACAGTCGCAAAAAACTCGTGTATTGATATGATTTTGTTCATGATAGGTTTCCGTAGAAAAAACGAGCAGACTGGCTTCTGTTTCTTTCATAAAAGCTTCAAACCGATCCTTGTTGATTTTGCATTTTTTAACTGCACTTAGCGAATTTAACGGGACGATAACTGCTGGCAGACCTGTGGAAACCTCTTGTATCGGGAAATCCAAATCCATATCACATGTGTCGATACCGAGTACTTCTGCCATCATTTCTTTATCAAAAGTTCGATTAAATACAGGCGGATTTTGCTTCATCCAAATGATCTGATCTTCACCTTTGTCAAACGATACCGGTATTGCGCCTGCTCGAACATTTAAAATGACGCTTGAAGATGGTTCAGTTTCGATTTCATTCTTTATGATAAACGCTGTGCCCAGCGTCGGATGTCCTGCAAACGGAATTTCTTTTTCCGGGGTGAAGATTCGGACATCATACCCGCTGTTTTCCTGTTTCCCTAATATAAATGTTGTTTCGGAAAAATTAATTTCCCTAGCTATTTTTTGCATTTTATCACTTGATAGGTTCTTTTCTGCTTTAAAAACGGCGAGCTGGTTTCCTGTATATTTTGTTTCTGCAAACACGTCCACAAGGTAAAATTCCATCCGATGTCTCTCCCCTTTAAAATGACCTTCCTGCCCTAAAGGCAGTTTTACATATCTTACATGAGATGAGAATCATTGAACAGTCTAAAAAAATAAAGAAGAGCGGATCCCGCTCTTCCTAATAAAGCAAATACTTCTTTCTGATATTCATAAACCGTTTTTGATCTGCTTCGTATTTATTGACGATTTCATCAATTGAAGCGCCTTGTTCAATCATAGCTTTGACCCATCCATTCCCGATCAGACGGTTGAAATTGCCTGAAGGGAGGAACTCAAAGTCGTCCGGGTAGAGGTCATGGACGGTTTTGATGATCGCGATACCGGTATTTACAGGCTTAAAAGCGGACCTGTTTGTCACGTAAAGCTCCACCCCGTGGCACAGTTTATTTTGATGCTTTGAAAATGTCGGAGTGAACGAGGCGGCTCTGAATCGGACGCCAGGAAGCTTCAGACCGTTTAATTTTTCGGCGAGTTCCGTACTTTTCATGTAGGGCGCACCAATTAATTCAAAAGGCTTTGTCGTGCCCCTTCCTTCTGACATATTGGTTCCTTCAATTAAACCTGTGCCCGGGTAGACGATGCCCGTATCCGGCGTCGGCATGTTCGGGGAAGGCAGGACGAAAGGAAGACCAGTGTCTTCAAAGAACATCTGTCGCTTCCACCCTTTCATTTTGATGATGGTTAAATCGGCGCCGATGTTAAATTCGTCATTAAACAGCTTTGCCAGTTCTCCTGCGGTCATTCCGTGCTTTAAAGGGATGGGATACATTCCGACAAATGAAGAATAATCTGGATCAAGGACAGGTCCTTCAACTTTTAAGCCGCTTTGCGGGTTTGGCCGGTCAAGAACAATGAATGGAATGCCGTTTTCTTTTGCCGCCTCCATCGCATAAGCCATTGTGTAAATGTAAGTGTAAAACCGCGTTCCGACATCTTGGATGTCAAATAGCAGGACGTCAACGTTTTTCAACATCTCCGGTGTCGGTTTTCTCGTATCTCCGTAAAGGCTGTAGACGGGGAGACCGGTTTTTTCATCAATATAAGAGTCAACCTTATCGCCGGCTTGAGCGTCTCCCCTTACACCGTGCTCTGGACCATAGAGAGCGGTCAGCTCAATACCAGGGGCTTGGTGAAGCAAATCGATGCTGCTTGTTAATGCTGAATTGACACCGGTTGGATTTGTGATGAGACCGACCCTTTTTCCTTTTAATATGCTTTTCTTGTTCATGATCACTTCAATACCCGGTGAGACCTTTGCTTTCTTTTCTTTGTCCGGAAAGGCCGCTGCTGCGGTTAATGTACTGAAAACAAACATTCCCGCAAGCAGCCAGATCGCTTTTTTTCTCATTTTGCCCCTCCTTTGTGAAGCGGCTTGCCGTTTTTAATATTCAACCCGTAGCCGAACGGGTAAAGGGTTTCTCCGGGGCGTGTGACCGAAGGAATGTCTACGGGCAATGTTCCTTTAGGCTTTGCCTTTCCGAAGATAACTTCCACTCCGGCCGGAATATTCGGCTGCCTGAAGCGCCCGTTTGCATAGCCTTTAAAGCCGTATACTGCGATCACGGCAGCGGCTTCTTCAAAATTTGCCGTGTCATAAGGGTTTCGTAAGCTCATTAAGACAAATTTTTTCCCGTTTGCCTGAGCGTATTTCATGGCGGCGCGCGGAAAAGCAGTTGCCCACTTGCTTGAGTCTTGAATGCTGTCATCAATGACACCGTCGTTCACAACAGGATCGTTTTTGACTACATATGATCCTGTGATGACATAATCGGCCTCGTCAATTTTCTTTTGAATCTCTTCATCAAACGTTTTTTCTGCAAATCGATATTCGACGACCTTGATGTTTTTCTTTATTTTGCTGATGGTTTTGGCGATTGCTGCTGTTTGCTCTTCGTATGGGGCGAGAATGAGGACGGTATCCCCTTTTTTCGGTTTGAATGGCAAGGTGCTTTTTTCATTTTTAAGAATGGTGACGCTTTCTCTTGCCATTTTCCTTTCGGATTTCATGTGTTTGTTGCTGCCGACCGTTTTCAAGGCGTATTTGATTTTTTTCTGAAGCGGTTCGGAGCCGGTGTGATCGATGATACCGCGGTTTATTTTTAATTGAAGGATTCGCTCCACCGACTGATCGATTTGTTCGATAGGGATCTCACCTTTTTTAACGGCTGTCAGAAGAGCTTCGAATACACGCGCTAGATTTTTTTCGGTCTCAAGCGATGTGACTTGTGCGGGCATGAGGGCGATGTCGACTCCTGCTTTGACAGCCATGACGACGGCTTCCTCCTGTCCGAAATTATCAGAAATGGCTTTCATATTTAAAGCGTCTGTTACGACAACGCCCTTAAAGCCGAGGTCTTTGCGGAGAAGGTCTGTCATGACTTTTTTGGAAAGTGTTGCAGGCACCATGATGTCCTCGCCGTCTTTTTTGCTTTTATAGGTTGTATTGTCAAAGGCGGGGAACTGGACATGCGCTGTCATGATCATGTCAATCCCTGCATCGATCGCTTTTTGAAATGGCGCAAGTTCAATGTTTCTCAGCCTTTTTTCATCATGCGGAACAAGCGGCAATCCGTAATGACTGTCAACCGCTGTATCGCCGTGTCCGGGAAAGTGCTTTGCTGTAGCGATCATTTGCTCGTCCTGCAGGCCCTTCATCATCTGGATGCCGAGCTTTGAAGTCAGCTCAGGCTTGGAACTGAAAGAACGAACGCCGATGACCGGGTTGCCGGGATTGTTGTTGACATCAAGTACAGGACTGAAGTTCACGTTGATGCCCAGCGATGCTAATTCTTTTCCGATGATTTTTCCTGATTTGAAGGCATTTTTGCTGCTTCGCGATGCACCGACTGCCATATTCCCGGGCAGGTTTGTGCCTGATTCAAGTCTGGTGACAATCCCGCCTTCCTGATCGATCGTGATAAAGAGCGGAATGTCAGGACTCGCTTTTTGCAAGCCGTCCGTTAACCGTACAGTCTGCTCTGTGCCTGTGACATTTTCAGCAAAAAGAATGACACCGCCGAGCCGGTATTTTTGAATGATTCCCGCGACTTCGTCATTCATTTTTGTTAATCCTTTGGCGTTCGATTCCCCTTTTTTCTTCCAGTTTCTAAAGTCAGGCATCAGCATTTGTCCGATTTTCTCTTCAAGCGACATGCTGCTGACCATTTGTTTGAGGTGTTGTTCCGGCTGCTGTTTAGCTTCTGCTTCGCGAGCGGCGGGCTGCAAAGCGAGAGACGATAACAGCAATGCAATCAACGCGCATTGAAGAAATCTTTTCATATAAGGGTCGCCTCCTATTGGTGATGTAACGCCTCGTAAATAGCTGTAATGACGCTGCCGTACTTTCCGGTTGCAAATGCGTCACCTTCAAATTGATTCGGGTTTTCTTTAGGGTTGATGACAGGAGAGTGCTTTTTATTGGTTAACAACACAATGCCGATTTGATACACGGGATCGATGATAGTGACGGTTCCCGTCCAGCCGGTATGGCCGTATGCCTTGTTGCTGGCGTGCTTGCCGAACATCCACTCCATATCGGTATTGCCGTTAAGCCGCCATCCTAGTCCATATGTGGGATTTGTTTTTGACGGCTCAGTAAATTGTGAAATGACCGAACGGCTGAATAGATGCTGTTTCCCGTAACCCCCGCCGTTCAGCATGACTTGAAGGAGCACTGCTGCGTCGTCAACGGTGGAAAAAAGGCCGGCATGCCCAGAGACGCCTTCCATTGAATAGAACGCTTTTTCATCGTGGACTTCCCCTTGAAGCGTGTAAGTTCTGATATTTGGAAACAAGATGGTGCCATCTCTGGTGTTTCCCTTTCGTTCCGTAGCTGCAAAATGCGGCGGTTTAAAGCCCTTTTGGAGCGGATTAAACAAAGTATGCCGCAACCCGAGAGGCCGGTAAAATTGGTTTTCAACAAAGGTATCTAAACGCTCGTTTGTGACTTTTTCTATGATCAGCCCGAGGAGCATATAGTCGATGTCACTGTAAATTTGTTTTGTGCCGGGTTCATATGACAAGGGGGTTTTGACAAGATATTCAAGCGTTTTGCTCCGTGACTGAGAGTAGAGGTGTCCGGCTGCTTTCGGGTCGTAATAGTTCCAGCTTGCAGGGAAGCCTGCGTGATGGTGGAGCAAATCAATGACGCGGAGCCGGTTTTTTCCCTTTACATCGTCTTCCGGGTGATCTTTGAAATTAGGAAGATAATGTGAAATGTTTTTGTTCAAGTCAAGCTTTCCGGTGCTCACTAAATGCTGCAAGGCAAAATTGACGGCATACATTTTTGTATTGGAGGCGAGGTCAAACATCGTGTTTGCTTTCATTTTTTTTGGATGTTTGAGCGTCGAGAGGCCGTTGTATTTCTGCTTGTAGCCGTATGCTTCTTTTTTGACGATTTTTCCGTCTTTTATCAAAATCAAGGCAGCCCCGGGAAAGCCCGCTTTGACATCCTGTTCGATCAGACGGTCCACGGCTTTAAGCTTTTCCGAAGAAAAACCGGCTTTTTCAGGTGTTTTCGCCTTCGTTAATACGGGATATGTCAGCTGACCTGTTGTCTCGTTCGCAATTGCAGTCTGTGCTGATGACGGAAGCGGGAAAAAGCATGTCAGCAGCAATAGGGACGATGCTGCAGCGCTGATCATAAACTTTTTCAGCTTGCTTCACTCCTTTCTGTCAAAAAATGCATAGTGGGAATTTTAAACAAACGTTTAATCAAATTCAACTGCCATATCGTCTTTAAAACCAAAGAGATATGTTAAGGCAAAGCCGGCAGCATAGGAAATAAACAAACCGAGAATATACAAAAGAACTTGGTGGGTATGGACTAAAAATGACAAAGGAAGACCTGATACGCCTATCGATTCGGTCGCGATTTTGAAATACGCTTGAAAGGCTCCACCTACTCCGGCGCCGAGGCACGCGGTTAAAAACGGACGTCCGAGTGGAAGAGTCACACCGAATATGAGCGGTTCACCGATTCCGAGCAGGCCTGACGGCAGTCCGCCGGCAATGGCTCTTTTGAGCTTTGCTTTTTTTGTTTTGAAATAGATCGCAAAAGCGGCGCCTACTTGACCTGCGCCCCCCATAGCCAGAATCGGCAGCAACGGGTCATCGCCGATTGAATTGATTAATTCCATATGAACGGGTGTCAATCCCTGGTGCAGTCCGGTTACGACGAGCGGAAGGAAGGTGGCCCCCAGTACAAAGCCGGCGATAATGCCGCCGAGATCTAAGATGGCGAGAAGTCCTGACGTAATGGCGTCAGATATCAAGCCGCCGACAGGCATGAAGACAACGTAAGTGACGATTCCTGTGATGAGAAGGGAGACTGTAGGTGTGATGATGATGTCGAGTGAATGAGGTACAATGCGCCTGACCCGTTTTTCGAGAAAAGCGATAAATGCAGCTGCGAATAAAATACCGATTAAACCTCCGCGTCCCGGCAAAAGCGCTTCACCGAAAAGCGAAATATCACCAACGGCCGGGTTAATGATTAAAATACCGGCTAATCCGCCGAGTGCGGGGGAGCCGCCAAATTCTTTCGCCGTATTGACCCCGACCAGGATGCCTAAATACGTAAATAAACCTGAACCTATTACCGTTAAAATAATGGCGGTTTGTGATGTATCAGCGAGCCAGCCTGCTTGGATAACGGCTTTGGTGATTCCGGTAATCAAGCCTGAGGCGACCAAAGCGGGGATCAGCGGTATAAAAATGCTTGCGATCCGCCGAAGAAACAATTTAAAAGGCGTCGCGTTTTTCTTGGAAATCTCAGCTTTATGTTTGGCTGCGGATTGTTTTAAGTCAACGTCTTCCGCGGATTGAAGCAACTTCCCGAATTCGTCTGATACGTGCTGTACGACGCCGGTGCCGAGGATAATCTGAAGCGTTTCCTCCTCAACGACGCCAATCACGCCTTCAAGCGCCTTGATTGAGCCGATGTCGGTTTTTTGACTGTTGACAGGCGTGATGCGCAGGCGCGTCATACAATGGGTATAATCCGCGACGTTAGACGGGCCGCCGATGTGTTGTAAAATCAGTTTTGCCAGGCCGGCATATTTTTTCTCATCGCTCATTTTATATCCCCCTTTTTTACAATTCGCTCATTCCCATCATGCGGATGGCCGCTTTTGTTTGATCAATATACTGAATGATGTCCTCGTAGCGCTCCGCGGCTATGCCTAAAAACAGAATGTCAATCATGTAAAGCTGAGTTAAACGAGAGGAGGTGGCGGCGCTGCGAAACGGCGCTTCGTTTGAGCATGACGTATACAGGGCGATATCGCTTAATGAAGAGACAGCAGACTGTCCAAACCGCGTCAGTCCAATGGTTTTAATGCCATGTTTTTTGGCGAGTCTGACTGCATTGGCGATTTCATGTGTTTCTCCTGAATGGGATATGGCAAACAGAACGTCATTCTCGCCGGCATTGGCGATTAATGTCGCGACAAGATGCATATCACTAAAAGCGGTGGCTTTTTTATTGATGCGCAAAAATTTCTGCTGGGCATCTTGTGCGACGATTCCTGAAGCCCCGATCCCGCAAAAATGAACCGTTTCTGCGTTGATCAGTATTTGAATCGCTTTTTGAAGATCTTCGTGGTCAATGTTTTCAAAGGTATCGCGAATCGCCTGAATCGAATTGCTGGTTGTTTTTTGAACGATTGAATGGAGCGGCTCTTGCGGTTCGATATCCCGGTATCCATGATCAGACGGTTTCATTAAATCGCCGGCGACCCTCATTTTTAAATCTTGAAAGCCTTTCAGCCCCAGAGATTTGCAGAGCCGTATTGCCGCCGCCCCGCTTGTCTTAGCCGAAGAGCTCACCTCTTGAATGGTGCCGTTTACGACCTCGTGTGGGTTTTTCAAAATGTATTCGGCAAGCTTTCGTTCAGATTGCGGCAATCTGTGAAGCATATTCTGAATGATTTCCAATCCTCCTGCAGCCATTGTTTCTTCCTTTCTTCTTTAAACTTGGTCTTCATAAATGGATAGAGCTTTTTCGATATCGCCTTCTGATTTCTCAAGCAGGTTTTCGGAAGCGGCCGCATCTTCGTTTGTTTTCAGCATGATGATGGCGGTTTTGACCTGGTTATGGGATTTTTCTAACGCTAGTGCCGCCGCTTCTTTTGGAACACCTGTGACCGTTTGGATGATGCGAATCGCCCGCTCCTTTAATTTGTCATTGCTTACTTTTACGTCTACCATGAGGTTTTCATAGACTTTTCCCATTTTGATCATGGCCGCCGTTGAAATCATGTTTAAAATCATTTTATGAGCGGTTGCTGCTTTCATTCTCGTCGATCCGGCAATAACTTCAGGGCCGACGACCACTTCTATGCTGTGATCTGACACCTGGCTGATCGCCGAGTTTTTGTTGCATGTCAGTGAGACGGTCTTGGCGCCACTTTCCCTGGCATACTTCAAAGCGCCGAGAACGTATGGAGTCCGACCACTGGCGGCGATTCCGATTACGGTATCATTGTTTGAGAGGTTAACGGCTGATAAATCCCGTCTGCCGAATGCCTCGTGATCTTCAGCGCCTTCCACGGCTTTGTACAGAGCTTTTTCTCCTCCTGCAATGATGCCAATGACCGACTCGAGAGATATGCTGAACGTCGGCGGGCATTCAGCTGCATCGAGTACGCCGAGTCTCCCGCTTGTACCGGCACCGATGTAGATGATCCGTCCCCCTTTCTTTAACGACCCGACGGCGAAGTCAACGGCGGTCTTAACTTCTGGTAAGACTTCTTGTACAGCTTCGGCCACAGTTTTGTCTTCATCATTGATGATTTTCAAAATATCAATCGTCTTTGACTGGTGAATGCGCCTGGATCTTTCATTCCGGCGTTCGGTCGTTAATGAACCTAAATGGCTGTTTTCCATCGACAACTCCTCCTGATGATGAAGTGCATATATTTCTTAATTTTCAGTATATTAAGGGTGGAATATTATTTCAATAACAAAAGGTAAATATTAAAATTTTATTTCAATGAAGTTCTAAACAACGGATTGCCGACATAAAATAAAGCGCAGATGAACTGCGCTTATGTTCAGGTATTACAGCTCGTCTATTTGGTGTTCGGAAATCACGCGGAAGCCTTCTTTTTTCAGAAGCGCCGCCGTAACGCCGTTGCCGGCTATTTTTTGGCTTGAGAAACTTCCATCGTATATATGGCCGCTACCGCAAGACGGGCTGTTTTCCTTCAACACGATCGTATCAGCCTTGATTTGCCTTGCCATCTCCAATGTTAGATAAGCTCCTTTTATATACAGGCCTGTTACGTCTTTTCCGGATTGTGTCTTGATCACCGCCCTGCCGTCTAAAACGTCTTCTCCCGACCCGCCTATAATTTCGGCCGGTTCCCTTGGCGTTTGAAATCCGCCGAGCAGCTCGGGACAAGCAATCACCGCTTTTTTTTCTTCAACAAGCTTATTGATTTTCCCCACATAGCTGTGCGATCCGTTATAGCGGCATTCCACCCCGGCCAGACATGAACTTACCAGTATCATTTTTCGCGTCCCCTCTCTTGCACATCAGATAGCCCTATTTTAAACAAAATTTCTGCGTTTTTCTCAATGTTTATGAATAAAAAATTTGAAAATAAAAATTTTAATTTACCCCTTTACAAATGGGGAGGAACCTGTATATAATAACTTTTGTCAGCTTTACGAGAGCTGCTTGAAACACGATGATGGCCCGTTGGTCAAGTGGTTAAGACACCGCCCTTTCACGGCGGTAACACGGGTTCGAATCCCGTACGGGTCACCATTCTTTTTTGGACAGCACGCTGCGAATGCCGGAATTTTTAAAAGGAAGGCATGCTAAGGTCGCAACGTCCTGTTGCAACGCGCACTTGTACTTTAACGGCAAGGAAGGCATGCTAAGATCGCAACGTCCTGTTGCAACGCATGCACTTGTACGTCCTGTACTGCGGAGGATTAGCTCAGCTGGGAGAGCATCTGCCTTACAAGCAGAGGGTCGGCGGTTCGATCCCGTCATCCTCCACCATTTTTCTGGATCGGTTTTTGTCACAACCGCGCCGGTAACTGCATAAGATACCGTATCATGCCGGTCTAGCTCAATTGGTAGAGCAACTGACTTGTAATCAGTAGGTTGGGGGTTCAAGTCCTCTGGCCGGCACTGTTTTTGGAGGGGTAGCGAAGTGGCTAAACGCGGCGGACTGTAAATCCGCTCCCTCAGGGTTCGGCGGTTCGAATCCGTCCCCCTCCACCATTATTGGGCTATAGCCAAGCGGTAAGGCAACGGACTTTGACTCCGTCATGCGCTGGTTCGAATCCAGCTAGCCCAGTTTTTGGACATCCTAACAGGATGTCCTTTTTATTTTGTCTTTTTTGTATAACTATTCAAAAAAATGTCTTGTTGAGTCAATTCCGAATTGGAAGGTACAATGAAGGTCTGAAAGGGGGATATCATATGTTAAAACAGCAGATTTCAATGATCGGCGTACCGATGGATCTCGGTCAGCTGAGGCGGGGAGTCGATATGGGACCGAGCGCGATTCGCTGTGCCGGTGTTAATGAACGGTTGGAAAGCCTTTGTCAGGATATTGAAGACCTCGGCGATATGACAATCGGGCAAAGAGAGGATGAGAAAGAAGGCGGGGAGCCGGCATCTGAAGAGCTGAGAAACTTGAAAGCGATTACAAAAGCGAGTGCAAAACTTGCTGAGACCGTTGATAAGATCGTGGCTTCAGGTGCTTTTCCGCTCGTGCTGGGCGGTGACCACAGCATAGCGATCGGAACGCTGGCCGGCCTTGTGAAGCATTATCAAAACCTGGGTGTGATCTGGTATGATGCCCATGCTGATTTAAATACGAAAGAAACGTCTCATTCAGGCAATATTCACGGCATGCCGCTCGCCATCAGCCTGGGGATCGGCCATGAAGGGCTGACAGGCATCTATGGAAAAGAAACGAAAATTAAAGCGGAGAACATCGTCATCATCGGTGCGAGGTCACTTGATGACGGGGAAAAAGAATTGATTCGCGACAAAGGGATCAAAGTGTATACAATGCATGAAATCGACCGCCTCGGTATGACGAGGGTGATGGAAGAAACGATAGACTATTTGCGCGGCAGAACGGACGGTGTCCATCTGTCACTCGATTTAGACGCGCTTGATCCGAACGATGCCCCGGGTGTCGGAACCCCGGTAGCGGGAGGCATCAGCTACAGGGAAAGCCACCTGGCGATGGAAATGCTGGAAGAATCGAAGCTGATTACGTCCGCTGAGTTTGTCGAAGTCAACCCGATATTGGATGAGAAAAACAGGACGGCTGAAGCGGCAGTCGCCTTAATGGGGTCGCTGTTTGGCGAAAAGCTGCTTTAGGTGCGGTTGAAGAGCGGCCTTAGGCTGCTTTTTTTATAAAAAAGTCTCAGTTTCATAATATTTAGATTGTATAATAATTTTAAGCTAATATTAAGCGCATGATCCCTGTCAAAGCATCTACACCCTGCCAAAAATTTGATAAACTATTTTTATGAATTTAATGAAACCTAATAAAAATCAATTCGTATACATAAAGACCGGTGAAGGCAGAGGTTAGATAAATATGGAAACAATGATTAAAAAAAGAATCAAACAGGTGAAAAAAGGCGATCGTAATGCATTTGCAGACATCGTGGATATTTACAAAGACAAAATTTATCAGCTTTGCTACCGTATGCTCGGCAATGCGCATGAGGCGGAAGATATTGCGCAGGAAGCGTTTATCAGAGCATACGTGAATATCGACAGTTTTGATATCAACCGGAAATTTTCCACATGGCTTTATCGAATCGCAACCAATTTGACCATCGATCGTATCCGTAAAAAAAAGCCGGACTATTACTTGGATGCAGAGGTGGCGGGGACTGAAGGACTGACGATGTATTCCCAGGTTGCGGCGGATGTTGCGCTTCCAGAGGATGAAGTGGTTTCTTTGGAGCTGCACAGCACCATCCAGGAAAAAATCTTAAGGCTTCCCGATAAATACAGGACGGTCATCGTATTAAAGTACATTGATGAGCTCTCACTCATTGAGATCAGTGAAATCCTTAATATTCCCGTAGGTACGGTGAAAACGAGGATACACAGGGGCAGAGAGGCTCTCAGAAAACAATTAAGGGATCTTTAAGTGGGGTGATGAAATGAGCTGTCCGGAGCATATTGTTCAGCTTATGCATAAATACCTTGACGGAGACATACTACCGGAAGATGAATCGCAATTAAAAGAGCACCTCCAATCATGCGAAGACTGCAAAAAGCACCTTCATGAAATGGAAAAATCCATCGCTCTTGTCCAGAGCACGTCACATCTTACAGCTCCGGCGAACTTTACAGCCGATGTGCTGGCGAATCTGCCGAAGGAAAAGCGAACGGCATCGATCAACAGGTGGCTTAAAGCTCATCCGTTTTTAGTGGCGGCAGCTTTGTTTATCATTTTGATGGGCGGCAGCTTTTTCTCCAGCTGGAAAAACGATCAGGATTTCAGCGTATCCAGCCAGCCCAATCTCGTAGTGAAAAACAACACGGTCATCGTACCTGAAGGCAAAGTTGTCAAAGGCGATGTGACCGTGAAAAACGGAAAGCTGATTATAGAAGGCAAAGTCGACGGCGATGTCACGATTGTTAATGGCGAAAAATATACGGCTTCAGCAGGACAAGTCACTGGTCAGATCCATGAGATCAACGAAGTGTTCGACTGGATGTGGTATAAGATTAAATCGACCGGAAAATCGGTTTTTGACATGAAGGAGTCTAAAGAGTAGAGCAAAGCGGGCGAATGAGCTTTGCTCTTTTTTTATGAGGGGCCGCCATTTCACTTGGAAAATCAATTTGTGCTATAATAGCGTCTGTATATGTAAAAATAATAGATCATACCATTTTGAAACATATTAACCTTACTAATGACTGAATTCTTGGAGGACGAGGAAATGGCTTTTGAGGATATCCCTTTCTTGCAGTACCTCGGCGATGCCGTTGATATTCTCCTTGTTTGGTACGTAATATATAAATTAATGATGGTCATCCGCGGGACAAAGGCGGTTCAGCTTTTAAAGGGAATCGTGGTCATTGTTCTCGTCAGGCTGGCCAGTCAATATTTAGGATTAAGCACCCTGCAGTGGCTGGTTGACCAGGCGATCACATGGGGGTTCCTGGCGATCATTATCATCTTCCAGCCTGAATTGAGGAGAGCGCTGGAACAGCTGGGGCGGGGGCGCTTTTTTTCGAGGAGCGGAACACCTGAGGAAGAGCAGCAGCAGAAAACGATTGATGCGATTACAAAAGCGATTAAATATATGGCGAAACGCCGGATTGGCGCGCTTCTGACGATTGAACGGGAGACGGGAATGGGCGATTACATAGAAACGGGGATCCCTTTAAATGCAAAGGTCAGCTCTGAGCTATTGATCAACATCTTTATTCCGAATACACCGCTTCATGACGGCGCCGTAATTATGAAAAATGATGAGGTTGCTGCAGCCGCCTGCTACCTTCCGCTTTCTGAAAGCCCTTTTATTTCAAAAGAGCTTGGGACGAGGCACAGAGCAGCAGTGGGAATCAGTGAAGTGACCGACAGTCTGACGGTTGTCGTATCCGAAGAAACGGGCGGCATCAGCGTCGCCAAAAACGGAGACCTTCACCGTGATTTATCGGAAGAGGCATTGAAAAACATGCTTGAAGCGGAATTCAAGAAAAATTCGCGAGAAACTTCCTCAAATCGCTGGTATTGGAGGGCGAAGAAAAATGGATAAGTTCTTAAACAATCCCTGGGCTGTCAAAGTAGTCGCATTATTATTCGCGTTTCTTCTTTACTTTGCGGTCCACAGCGCTCAAGCGCCGACTCCGAAGAAACCAGGTGAATCGTTTTTCCCGACATCGACGACAGACGAAGCGACGCTCACCGATATACCGGTCAAATCGTTTTATGATGATGAAAACTACGTCGTAACAGGCGTGCCGCAGACGGTGAATGTCACGATTAAAGGCCCGACAGGAACCGTCAAGAAGGTCAGACAAGTGAAGGATTTTGAGATTTATGCCGATATGCAGCATCTGAAAACAGGCAGGCACAAAGTTGAGCTGAAGGCCAGAAATGTTGCCGAAGGCCTCACTCTGACCATCAATCCATCGGTGACAACCGTGACCATCGAAGAAAAAACGACGAAGGAATTCCCGGTCGAGGTTGATTTTTATAATAAAAACAAAATGAAAGACGGCTACACGCCGGAGCTGCCGATTATCAACCCGAAAAACGTCAGCGTCACCGGCTCAAAAGCCGTGATCGACAGAATCCAAAACATCAAGGCGACGATCAATTTAGAGGGCGTCGACCAGACGGTTGAAAAAGAAGCCAAGCTAACAGTGTACGACAGGGACGGAAATGTTCTTCCGGTTGAAGTCAGTCCATCCGTCGTTAAAATCACCGTTCCCGTGACAAGCCCTAGCAAAAAGATTCCCGTCAAAGTTGACCGGAAAGGGAGCCTTCCGGACGGTATCAGCATTTCCAGCCTCGATATCAGTCCGGGAGAGGTAACCGTCTACGGGCCGCAAAATGTTCTTGATTCGTTAGAATTTGTCGAGGCTGATGAGGTTGATTTAAGTAAAATGAAAGATGACACTGAGTTGGAAGCCAACATTAAAGTGCCGGACGGCGCTAAAAAAGTGTCACCCGAAAAAGTGAAAATCAAGGTGAAAGTTGACAAGGAAGAAGAGAAAAAACTGAAGAACGTTTCAATTAAAACCGCGGGGCTGAATGACAGCCGGGATCTTGAATTTCTCGATCCGAAGTCAGGCAAGCTGGATATCACGGCAAAGGGCTCGACAGCCGCGATCGAAAAACTCCAGCCTTCCGACGTCGAGCTCTATGTCAATGTGGCGGATCTCGATGACGGCGAGCATAACGTGAAGCTGGAAGTAAACGGACCGCAGAACATGACATGGTCGCTGCCGCGGCAGAGCATTCGAGTGAAAATCTCATCTCAAACAACCCAAAACGAAAAAAATAATGGTCAGAATGAAGAAGAAGAGAATCATTCTGAAAAGGATTCACAACCTTCATGAATCAAAAAGGAGCGATATTAATGGGCAAGTATTTTGGTACAGACGGTGTAAGAGGCGTGGCAAACAGTGAACTTACACCCGAGCTGGCCTTTAAAGTCGGACGCTTTGGCGGATATGTCCTAACAAAAGATAAGGAGCGCCCCAAGGTGCTGATCGGCCGTGATACGCGCATTTCCGGGCATATGCTGGAAGGTGCCCTTGTTGCGGGCCTTCTTTCGATAGGAGCAGAAGTCATGCGTCTCGGTGTGATTTCGACGCCCGGCGTCGCATATTTGACGAAGGCTATGGACGCGGAAGCGGGTGTAATGATTTCAGCTTCCCACAACCCTGTCGAGGACAATGGAATTAAGTTTTTCGGCGGCGACGGATTTAAGCTTTCCGATGAGCAGGAGCTTGAAATCGAGCGTCTGATGGATCAGCCTGAAGATCACCTGCCAAGGCCTGTAGGCGCTGATCTGGGTATGGTGAACGACTACTTTGAAGGCGGACAGAAATATTTGCAGTTTCTTAAGCAGTCTGCTGATGAAGACTTCACAGGCATTCATGTCGCGCTTGACTGTGCGCACGGGGCGACATCTTCGCTGGCGACCCACCTGTTTGCCGATCTTGACGCAGATGTATCGACGATGGGAACTTCTCCGAACGGATTAAACATCAATGACGGAGTCGGCTCGACCCACCCTGAAGCCCTGGCCGAATTTGTGAAAGAAAAGGGAGCTGACGTCGGCATGGCGTTTGACGGGGATGGCGACCGCTTGATCGCTGTTGACGAAAAGGGGAATATCGTAGACGGCGATCAAATCATGTACATATGTTCGAAGTACTTGAAGAGCGAGGGGCGCCTGGCGGACAATACAGTTGTCTCTACGGTGATGAGCAACCTCGGCTTTTACAAAGCGCTTGAAGCGGAAGGCATTAAAAGCGTTCAGACAGCTGTCGGCGACCGCTATGTAGTGGAAGCGATGAAAAAGGACGGGTTTACTTTCGGCGGAGAACAGTCGGGACATCTGATTTTCCTTGATTACAATACGACAGGCGACGGACTGCTTTCTGCGATCATGCTGATGAACACGATCAAAATGACAGGTAAGTCTTTGTCAGAGCTTGCGGCAGAGATGCAGAAGTTTCCGCAGCTCCTCTTGAACGTGAAAGTAACCGATAAACATAAAGTAGCGGAGAACGAAAAGGTAAAAGCGGTCATCGAAGAGGTTGAGAAGGAAATGAACGGTGACGGCCGCATCCTTGTGCGCCCGTCCGGCACCGAGCCGCTTGTCCGTGTTATGGCTGAGGCGAAAACGAAGGAGCTTTGCGAGAAATACGTAGGCCGCATTGCAGATGTCGTGAAAGCTGAAATGGGAGCGGAGTGATTTTCCGCAGAAGACTGACGAACGAGACATGCTGATTTGACATAAGATAAAGGGAACCGTTCAATCTTGGAAAAAATGTGAACCATTTTGAAAAATGTTTGACGGTTCCTTTAGTGTATAGTAAAATCAGCTTGTCTTGTTTAATTTAAAAGGAAAGGCAGGGCAGAACCATTTTTTATAGTTATAGCGCCCGGACTAAGCGTGCGGATGAAACAGCTTAGTTGACGAGGATGGAGGTTTATCGAATTTTCGGCGGATGCCTCCCGGCTGACCACAAGATCACAGCCGCAAGGATTTCCTCAAACCAAAGAGGCGACTCTTTGAACAAAGGGAAATCGCATGATCTTCCATAAAAAACATGTAGGAGGGGACGAAGAATGTCCCCGCCTGATAAGCAGACTTTCTTCGTCTCCTGCCTACGACTTTAGGAGGAAGAAAATTATGTGTGGTATTGTAGGTTATATTGGCCAGCTTGATGCAAAGGAAATTTTACTTAAAGGTTTGGAAAAGCTGGAGTATCGCGGCTACGATTCAGCTGGAATCGCTGTAGCGAACGAAGACGGCGTACACGTGTTTAAAGAAAAAGGACGGATTGCCGATCTTCGCGAAGTCGTTGATGCAAATGTGATATCGCAAGCGGGAATCGGACACACACGCTGGGCGACTCACGGGGAACCGAGCCGTCTAAACGCTCACCCGCATCAAAGCGCATCAGGCCGATTTACACTTGTTCATAACGGCGTCATCGAAAACTATGTTCAGCTGACGCGCGAATATTTACAAGATGTAACCCTTAAAAGTGATACGGATACAGAGGTTGTCGTTCAAGTGATCGAGCAATTCGTCAATAACGGTCTTGACACGGAAGAAGCGTTCCGCCAAACGCTTATGCTGCTCAAAGGCTCTTATGCGATTGCATTATTCGATCATGAAAACAAAGAAACAATCTATGTTGCGAAAAATAAAAGCCCGCTTCTTGTCGGCCTTGGAGACAATTTCAATGTGATCGCGTCTGACGCGATGGCGATGCTTCAAGTGACAAACGAATACGTGGAGCTTATGGATAAAGAAATGGTGATTGTCACAGACAAAAAAGTTGTGATCAAAAACCTTGACGGAGAATTGATGTCACGTGCCTCATATATTGCAGAGCTTGATGCGAGCGATATCGAAAAAGGCACATACCCTCACTACATGTTAAAAGAAATCGATGAACAGCCGCTTGTCATGCGGAAAATCATTCAGACGTACCAAGATGAAAACGGCAAGCTTTCCATTCCTGGAGACATTGCAAATGCTGTTGCAGAAGCGGATCGCGTCTATATCATCGCCTGCGGAACGAGCTATCATGCCGGTCTTGTCGGCAAGCAATTTATCGAAACATGGGCGAAAGTTCCGGCTGAAGTCCATGTCGCAAGTGAATTCTCTTACAATATGCCATTGCTTTCCGAGAAGCCGCTGTTTATCTTTATTTCTCAAAGCGGAGAAACGGCTGACAGCCGCGCGGTTCTCGTACAGGTGAAAAAGCTCGGACACAAAGCGCTGACATTGACCAACGTACCGGGATCCACGCTTTCCCGTGAAGCGGACTATACGCTTTTACTGAATGCCGGCCCGGAAATCGCAGTAGCGTCAACAAAAGCATATACGGCGCAAATCGCAGTTCTTGCTATTTTGGCAGCTGTGACTGCGGAAACCCGCGGAAAAGCACTTGGTTTTGATCTTGTTAAAGAGCTCGGCATCATCGGAAACGCGATGGAAGCCCTTTGCGACCAGAAAGACGAAATGGAAATGATCGCACGTGAATACTTGACAGTAACACGCAATGCTTTCTTTATCGGCCGCGGTCTCGACTATTTCGTCTGCCTCGAAGGATCCCTGAAGCTGAAAGAAATTTCTTACATTCAAGCTGAAGGCTTCGCCGGCGGTGAATTGAAGCACGGTACAATCGCATTGATCGAAGACGGCACACCAGTCATTGCCCTTGCGACACAGGAGCACGTCAATTTAAGCATCCGTGGAAATGTCAAAGAAGTGACAGCCCGCGGCGCCAACCCTTGCGTGATCTCCTTGAAAGGCCTGGAAGAAGCAGACGACCGCTTCGTCCTGCCTGAAGTGCATCCGGAGCTCGCACCGCTCGTCTCCGTCATCCCGCTGCAGCTGATCGCATACTACGCAGCGCTGCACCGCGGCTGTGACGTTGATAAGCCACGGAACTTGGCGAAGAGTGTGACGGTGGAGTAAGGCGACGTTTGAAATAATAGTTTGTACCCCTCTTGGATTGGATGATCTGGAGGGGTATTTTTGTGTTTGAAAGAGAAATAAGTCTTATCAAAAATCGAACTCTGGTAGTCTGAAAGTGCGCTAGATTATAATTGAAAGGATGTGTAACCATGAACAACGAGACGTACATTGAAGTCAACAGAACATCGCAGCTTATGAATAAAATGAGAAAATTCTCAGTGCTGATTGATGGTGTCGAGGCTGGGAAAATCAAAGATGGCGGGAGGCTGCGAATTGATTTGGAGCCTGGCGAACATGAGATCCAAGTGAAAATTGCCAAGCTTTGAGGTTTACGTTAGATGAAGGAGAAGCTTTAAAGTTTAGATGCGGAAGTCCGGTTCGTGGATGGAAGATGTTCTTCGGACTTTTTTATGTATTGGCCGATCCAGAAAAGTATTCGTTTATTGAGCAGGAATAGGCGGTTGCAAGCAGCTTTGGTCTGCATCATCGCCATCATACGCTGCACCGTAACAACCTGACGAAAAGTGTGACGGTGCAGTTTTTTATCCCCAGGTGAATATGAAGCGGTGTCGATGAAAGAAAAAGCCTAAAACACCTTATTTCTATAAATCCGAATCGACAGAAGCCATGAACACCCGTATAGCGTAATAATTGATATGGCAACGATCAGATACAGCAGAGCATTTTGTAAGGATAGCAGCATGTGAATCAACTCTCTAATTTGATCGTTCAAATTTTGGACAACAAAATTAACCGTTAGCATATACAAGCCAAATGCAACAATAGAAGCAATCAACAAATAGTTACTTTTGAATTTATAACAGAATGGCAGCATGAATGAAGCAGCTGTCATCACAATGGCGACCATTAGCAAAATGTCTTTCCAGATCGTAAGTTCCCGGTGAATGATAAAGTTTACGATCAATATGGCTGCAGCCACCATAGATGTAAAGAGAACGACGACAATATACTTTGAACTGACAATTTCCTTTCGTGTATAAGGCAAAGAATTGAGAAGCATATGTATAGAAGACTTTTCATCTATTGACATGGTATTCATAAAAATAGCAATACTAAATGCAATTCCAACCCAGATGGGGGAAGCATCTAATGTTAAATAAACACATAACCCCAAAAATAAAACTGCCAATGTTTTTTTCTGCAAGACAATGTCCTTACGTATTAAGTTGAACATGCTCTTTAGCTCCTTTCTTCGTATAAAACATAATATCTTCCAGAGTCGGTTTTTCAATTAACACCATATCCCCAAAAATGTTTTCTGTTCGTGATTTATTCGCAGTCAATGCTTCAAATCCATGAGTTGATTTTCGAACCGCTATAAACTCCTGTTCGGTTTCCCGGTCCAACAACTCCATGCCGCCTTTTACAATTGCATATTGTTCTTCAATCTCGTAAAAGTCCTTTGTAAAGATATGCTCTCCTTTATGAATGAACGTGATATAATCTGCAATCTTATCTAAATCAGTTGTTATATGAGTTGAAAAAAAGATCGTTTTATCCCCATCTTGCATGAGCTGATGCAAGATTTCCAACAGCTCACGGCGGAAAATCGGGTCCAGTCCGGCCGTCGGTTCATCCATAATAATTAGTTCCGCATGATGGGACAAAGCGACGGCTAATGATGCTTTCATCATCATCCCTTTTGAGAACGTCTTGATTTTTTTAGTGAGCGGCAAGTTAAATGTGTTCACATAATCATTGAATACTTGTTCATCCCAATTGACATAGGATCTTTTCACAATATCTTTCATTTCAGTCAATGTTAAATGTTCATAAAATATGTTCGAATCAAATACAAAGCCAATTCGTTGTTTGATTTCTTTCTCATGCTCCTTGTAATTCAAGCCAAATACCGTAATCGTTCCGCTGTCAGGCTGCAATAAGTTCATGATCAGTTTAATCGTTGTCGATTTCCCCACGCCATTTCCGCCGATAAATCCGGTGACAAAACCTTTTTTTACATTCATTGAAAAGTCCTTTAGTTGAAAACCATCGAACGATTTATGAACATGCCGGAGTTCAATTACATTGTCCATCATTCTTCCTCCTGATATAAAATGGTAAGCAAATCTTTTAATTCTGTAAGGGGAACGCCAATGTCTTTGCTGTTTTTTATCGCTGCTGTCAACTGCTCTTCAATTGCTTTCATTTTTCCTTCTTTCATCATTTCGTTATTCTGATCTGATACAAAAGAGCCTTTCCCGACTACGGAATAAATGAAGGCATTCTTCTCAAGTTCTTCATAGGCGCGCTTTGACGTAATAAGGCTGACATTTAGATCTTTTGCCAATTGGCGCATAGAAGGCAGCGGCTGTCCCGGTTTCAATTCATTCGCAAGAATATGATCTTTAATTTGGGTGTAAATTTGTTCATAAATGGGTTGCTTTGAACTATTCGAAATTATAATTTTCATTTCAAAACCTCTTTTGGTTATACACAATATATACAATATGTACAATATACACAAAGATTGACTGAATGGCAACGATTTTTTTATGTACTCTTTGAATAACGGGAGTGAACTGTCAGCCAGGAAATGATATGAAGGATAAAAGGGCACCATACATATTGACAATTTGCGATATGAAGATATAATGATTGGTATGGAACCTATTGAAATTTTCAAAGCTTTATCAAATGAATCAAGGCTGCAAATTTTGCAATGGCTGAAGGAGCCTGATCGTCATTTTGAACCCCATGAAGGGATTGATATGAACACAATCGGGGTATGTGTCAGCCAAATTACAGACAAATTGAAAATGACGCAATCGACGGCTTCCCAATATCTCGCCATTCTTTTAAGAGCCGGCTTGATTAAGGCGGAACGAATCGGAAAGTATACGTACTACAAAAGAGACGAAGAGGCCATCAGAAAGCTTGCTGACTTTCTTAAAACAGAGATATGAGCATTCAAAAAATAAACATCATCAAGAGGTGTTTATTTTTACGCCATACATATCGACATATTCCGATGTGTTTATTTTTTTGATTTACATATCGTTATTTCTTGATATGTAAATATATAAAGCGATGAAGGAGCGAACGATTATGTTTAGTGCTTGGAAAATTTATATTTTAGCGATCATCAGTTTTTTGGTAGGGACCTCAGAGTATATTATTTCCGGGATTTTGGATCAGATCGCCCACACACTCGGGATAACTTTAGCTGCCGCGGGCCAGCTGATTACGATCTTTTCACTTGTGTATGCAGTTTTCACACCGGTTCTCATGGCGTTGACGGCAAGTATGGATAGGCGCAAGTTAATGATGTATGCTCTCGGTTTGTTTGTGATAGGAAATATTCTGGCCTTTACCCTGCCTGGCTATGGCTGGTTTGTTGCAGCGCGGGTCATTATGGCATTGGGGGCAGGCATGGTTGTGGTCACGGCATTAACGATTGCCGCCAAAATCGCACCGGCGGGTAAGCAGGGCAGTGCAATTGCTACAGTGGTCATGGGGTTTACCGCTTCTTTGATCATAGGTGTACCACTCGGAAGAATGACTGCAGAAGCTTTAGGCTGGAAGTCTGTATTTGGAGGAATTGCTTTATTGGGATTCATCGCAATGATTGTTATATTCTTAATCTTGCCGCATACTGAAGGCGATAAGCCCGTTCCTTTGCTTCAACAGCTTTCTCTTTTAAAGAACCGGAAAGTAGCAATGGGGTTATCGGTCACTTTTTTCTGGCTCGGAGGATATTCCGTTGCATATACTTATTTGTCTCCTTACCTTCTGACCGTTTCAGGGATAAGCGGCAATTTGCTTAGCGGCTTTTTGCTTATATTTGGAATCGCCAGCTTGGTTGGATCGAAGTTTGGCGGATATAGTACCGATAAATGGGGCGTTCCCTTTACACTCGTTGGCGGGATGACACTGCATATCATCGCACTGATTTTGCTGTCGCTTGTCACCCATTCCTATGTCGGAGTACTGTTGATTCTCATATTATGGTCGTTTGCCGCATGGTCTACCGGCCCGACACAGCAATATCACTTAGCGACGCTCGAACCGGAATTGTCAGGTGTATTGCTCGGCATCAATCAATCGATGATGCAATTCGCCATGGCCGCAGGTGCAGGAATCGGAGGGATTTTTGTAGAAAAAATATCGCTGGCTTCTATTACATGGTTTGGGGCACTGGAGGTTACGATTGCGATTGTTGTTGTTTTGGTGACTTTCAGTTCGCATGCTAATCAAAGGGCTTCGAATTTAAAAGAAATAAATCAATAACGATGCCTTGATCAGCTTTGAAGGTTCCATGGTTTAGTTGAGGGTATTAACACACATAGGGTAAAGAATGTTCTTCCAAGCTAAGGCCGTAACATTCTCAATTTTAAGGTTGAAACTATACACTCGTGTCATTTATAATTGGAATATAAAAATGACACATGTGTATAGTTTTTGTTTGTGTTCTAAAAGGAAGGTGACATCTTTATGGCTCCGAAAGTCGATGAAGAATATAGGGAGGAAAAGAAAAGAACACTTTTAAAAGCGGCAACAAAAGTATTTACAAAAAACGGCTATATTCACACTACGATGCAGGATATTATGGATGAGGCCAATGTTTCCAGAGGAACCCTTTATAATTACTTTGATAATATTGACCATATTTTTATGGAAGTTCTTAAATTAGACGATAAGGATCAAATTGATCTGTTTTTAGATGAGGGTCCGTTGTGGCCGGCATTTAAACGCTGGATTGGAGAGATGCAGACTCAAATTGAAGCAGTCGATCAATCGTTAATATTTGCTAGGGCCGAATTTTTCTTATCGTCAAAGTTTATGAAAAATAAAGGTGATTTTCCTTACATATCTGAACGCTATCAGCAAACAGCTGATGCTGTTGAAGAAGCTATTCATAAAGGGGCGGAACTGGGTGAATGTCAACCTAAGCTGCCCCCATCATTGATTTCGCGATACCTCATTTCGTTCATTAACGGTTTAATGCTGGATACCTTTCAATTGGGGAATGAAAAAACAAAAGTAAAGGAGCAACTGTCTGTATTGCTTTTTTCTCTTGAACAAATGATTAACCCGCTGGAAAAGGAGTGAATCGTCATGCTATTCGAATCTTCCAAAGTTAGGCTGAGAAAAGTTACGGTAGAGGATGCAGAGCTTTATCATATATGGAGAAATGATATAGAAGTGATGCGAAATACAAATCCTTTTTTAGATATCTATTCCATTGAAGCAACGAGAGACTTTATTGAACAAGTGATTCTGGGCTCCAACACAGCCAAAAGCTATATGATTCTCGAGAGGGTAAATGAAAAAACGATTGGCATTACATCATTAATAAATATTGATCATAAGAACAGAAATGCTGAATGTATTATCGACATTGGAGAGAAGAATTTTTGGGGTAAAGGCTACGGAAGAGAAGCTTTGACCTTGCTGTTGAACTACGCATTTTTAGAAATGAATCTGCACCGGGTTTATCTTAGAGTGTTTTCATTCAATAAAAAAGCGATTCGTTTATATGAGAAACTAGGATTTAGCCATGAGGGAATCAGCCGGGAGGCGCTTTTCAGGGAAGGGGTATGGCATGATATTGTGCATATGGGTCAGTTGCAAAGTGAATATTTAAACAACATGGATAGTCAGACCAGTAAAAATGAGAAAGCCCCTTTGGTGTAGGCAGCCAAAGGGGAATTTTTATATCCAGAAGAACTTCCTAACATTAAATGCCGTTCCCTGGGTTTTGGAATCTATGACAAATCATGGGTTCAGCCATATGTTCGCCAAGTTTGTTATAGTCTAACAACGTTAATGAGTATCGTTTAGCTGTTTAAAATCCCCAAATAAGCCTTCCAAGGCCCGACATCGTCCTGATACCGCTTCGCCAGCACTCTTGCGATTTGCGAGATGTGAGTGAGATCGTGGGCAACCCATGTTGAGATCTGCTCTCTCAGCTTAACGATTCCGAATTCGGGGTGCACCCCCGTTTGTTCGAAGTCGGTTTCAGGATTAATGATCTGCCGCAATGTTTTCAGATTCGCCCGTCTGATTTCAGCAAATTCGTTAAGCAGCTGTTCCATCGTTTTCCCGTCGTTTTGATTCAACTGGCTGAAGCGGTCGAACGTCGGAAAAGGTTCCGTTGCTCCTTTTGTCACGATCATTTTGATCCGCGGCAACCAATTGTTTTTTTCTCCTTCAATCAGATGGCCGACGACATCAAAGGCGTTCCACGTGTCTTCGCCTTCATCGCAGCTGATCCAGGGGTTTGATAATCCGGTCAGCAGCTGACTCAACGTTTGTGGTGTGCGCTCTAGGATTTCGATTGCTTCCTCGAGTTGAAAGTTCATGTGAATGACCTCCTTTCATAAAAGTTCACGTCAACTGCCGCTCAGCAAACTCCCGATACAGCGCATGCGAAGCAATCAGCTCGTGGTGCCGCCCCCGCCCTGTAATCTCGCCTTTTTCGATAAATATAATTTGGTCCGCGTTCACGATTGTCGATAGCCGGTGGGCGATGACGAAGGTGGTGCGGCCTTCCATGAGGCGGGCAAGCGCCTGCTGGACGATGGCTTCTGATTGGCTGTCAAGGCTGGCTGTCGCTTCGTCCATCATTAAAATTTTCGGGTCGCGCAGGAAGGCGCGGGCGATGGCGATCCGCTGTCTCTGGCCGCCGGACAGCTTGACGCCGCGTTCGCCGACTTCCGTATCAAGCTGCTCTGGAAATTGTTTAATAAATGTGTCGGCATACGCCATTTCCGCGACTTTCCACAGTTCTTGATCGTCAATGCTGTCGGCGTGATCCAAGCCGTAGCACAAGTTCTCACGGATGGTGCCGGACATCATCGGGCTGTCTTGAGATACGTAGCCGATCTGGCTGCGCCACGATTTCATCGACAGCTTATTGATCGGTGTTTCCCCGATGTTAATGGCCCCTGAGTCCGGTTCGTAAAATCGTTCCAAGAGGCCGAACATCGTCGTTTTTCCGCCGCCGCTCGGACCGACAAATGCAATCATCTGCCCGGGATCGACGTCGAAAGATACCTCCCGCAAGACAGGCTCGTCATCGCCGTAAGAGAAAGATACATTCTCGACACGTATCGGCAGATTGGAGATATCCATCTCAAGTCCTTCCTGGCCTTCTTCCTCTTCAGTATGCAAAATCTCGATGATCCGCTCTGTTGCTCCTTTTGCTTTTTGCAGCTGAGTGAAAAACATTGTGAACGATGTGATCGGGAAGATGATTTGAAACAGATAAAGCAAAAAGGCGATCAGCGAGCCTGCCGACATCGTCCCCTCAGAGACGCGGATGCCGCCGTAGCCGATGATGGCGACGATCACAATCATAATGACAAGGTGCATAAACGGGGAGACGAGCGCAAATATACGGGCTTCCTTGAGGCCGTATTGAAAGAGCTTCGAAAGGCCTGATAACCCTTTCATTTTTTCTGTATGCTCGGCGTTTGATGCTTTCATTAATCTGATTTCGCTTAATGTCTGCTGGACATGTCCTGTGAAGGAAGCTGTTTCATCCTGCAGCGTTTTGGAGATTCGCTGCATTTTCATGCCGAGCGGGATCATGATGAAGGTCGTGATCGGAACGGAGATCAGCATGAGCAGTGTCATTTTCCAATCCATGATCAGCAAAATGATTACCGATCCGACAATGGTGATGATGCCGGAAACAAACTGCGGAAAATGGTCGGAAATCAAGCTTTCAACAATACCGGTGTCATTGACAACACGGCTGACGGTTTCACCGCTCGTCTTTTCGTCAAAGTAGCGGACAGGCAGGCGCAGCAGCTTGAACCACATGCGCTCGCGCAGGGAAGCGACCACTTTTTGCCCGGCATAGGAAAGAAAATAGGTCGAAAACCCGTCGCAGACCGCTTGAACGATAAAAACGAGCGCAAGGATTCCCGCTAAGGCCAGATTGATCGAATTGGCGGAAAAGCCGTCAACCATTTCTCTTGTCAACAGCGGAATGGACAGGCCGACCAATGTAGTGACGAGGCTTGCGGTCAAACCGACGGTTAAAGCCAGCCTGGGTACGCCGGATGTGAGAATCATGGAGAAAAACGGTTTCATGCTATTGTTGTTTTCTGTTTTCATTTGATAAACTCCTTATCGATATAATGTCAAAGAAGTGGATGGCGCAAGCTGTAACTCATCATATTACGATTTAAACAGCAGAAAGTTCCCGATCATTGCCGATTTTAGCTTCATGCTAAAAAGATTGACAGGAGAGATGATTGTAACTATTATTGTTACATATGGTTGATTGAATATAAGAAAGGAAGAAAAACATGACGATAAATATTAAAGTATACTCCGATTATGTCTGTCCATTCTGTTTCCTCGGAAAAGACCAATTCGAAAAAGCGATCGAAGGCAAAGATGTGGTAGTCGAGTGGCTGCCATTCGAACTGAGGCCGCGTCCATCTGAGCAGCTTGATCCGTTAAATGATCCATCAAAATTGGCAATGTGGGACGGCGCTATTAAGCCGCGAATCGAGGCTTGGGGCGTCAACATGAAGCTGCCGAATGTCTCTCCGCATCCTTATACAGATTTGGCTCATGAAGGCTATCACTTTGCAAAAGAACACGGTAAAGCGAAAGCGTACAATGACCGGGTTTATCAAGCCTTTTTCCAGGAAGATCAAAATATTGGCGACATCGACGTATTAACAGCGCTGGCTAAAGAAGCCGGACTGGATGAGCAGGCTTTTAAAGAAGCTTTAAACTCCAGAACATATCAGGACGTGCAGCGGACGGCGCTCCAACACGCTTACGAAGAAGCCGGCATCACGGCCGTTCCGACATTTATCATTGGCAATGAACGGATCGCCGGGGCCGCGGCAAGGGAAGTGTTTGAACAGGTGATCGAAAAAGAAAGCAAACAAAAACCTGTTGACGGCTTGCAGTGCGACCTTGACGGAAACAACTGCTAAGCAGGAAAAATGAGCCATTTGAAGAACCCTTTAATAGGGTTCTTTTTTTATACAGGAAAGAAGAGGGAAGACAGTTGACACTCCACCATTTTATTGCAGCCGATCAGGAGCTTCCGTTGGGGAGCTTCCAGGACCAAACAAAAGAAGGTTTGATTAGTATCGCTGAGCTTGATCAAGGGTACGAAATGGTCAAAACAAAATTCAGCAAGCCGTTTGTATATGAGGCGACCGGCTGTTTACATAGACCGGGAAATGACATAAGGGCGCTATTCAGCTATATCAATTCAAATATGCCCGAGGGTGAAGATATAGAAGTTTACTCTTGCTGGGACGGTGAGGAAGACAGAGAAAAAGACGACCGCTTAGACTTTTTCATTGATATAAACGCTCTTCAGCTGGGCAAGCATGTCAAGCTGGATAAAAAGAAATACATGGATGAAATTGCAGGCATGTTTTATTTTGAGGAGCGGCAGCTGGTCAAGATTCGTAAATAAAACATTTGCTGGCGCAGGGTTTTCACACCTTTTTTCGGCCGGTTCATTTAGATGTTCAATCAGTGCACGCGCATTGTCATAGCTCACAGGCTAAGTACGATTAAGGATGCAGATCTCATATTAGTGCTAAAAGACGGAGAGATTCAAGAGATGGGCAACCATTTACAATTGATTCGCAACCAAGGGTTTTACACCAAATTGTACAATTCAAACAATGACCAAGCGATTGTGGGAGGAGGCTAAAACAGTGAATGATTTATTTGATGAAATAAGAGATGAGTCGATTAATATTGGGGGGATTGATGGTTACAAATTCGGCTCCTTAAAAGAGATATTGCGAAATAAAAGATTTGTATTTCTTGGTGAAAGCAGCCATTGCGTCAAAGAATATATTGAGGCGAAGGCAAGCTTGATCAAATATCTGCATCAGGAATTAGGATTTCGTATTCTTGCTTTCGAAAGTGAATTGGGAGATTGCAGCATAGGAAATTATCTTTCAGAAGAACTTAGTGCCAAAGAAAATATGTCCGGTTCCATCGGGAAAGTTTGGCAAAACGAATTTATGCTTGATTTGTTTGAGTATATGAAGGAAACTCAACAGCGGCAGCCTTTGCATTTAACAGGCGTTGATGTTCAGCAGAGCATGGATAAGCACTTTTCCTCCTACATGCGTTCGCATTTGACAGGGGATCTCAGGAAAACGTTTGTAACATTTGATACGCGTACAAATGAGATGCTCGATAAAGATTATATGTTAAAGCGGCGTTTTAGGAAAACAGTAGAAGAAATTGAAAGAATAGGCCAAGGACTGATAAGGGAGCTTGAAAAACAGACTTTCCCCTCTGCTATGCTTCGTGATGTCGTGTTACAGACGATGAAAAACAGACTCAATTATTTTAAGGCGAATTTTACAAAAGGTTTTTCAAAATTGTTTGAATATCGTGATGAATTAATGGCGAAGAATCTTGAATTTTTATCTCAGCATGTTTATCCTGATGAGAAATTTATCATTTGGGCTCACAACCTTCACATCAAAAAACAAAGCAGCGTCAATCGGTTTTCACCATATCGATCATTTGTAGAAAACCTTCCGGAATTTATGAAAGAGGACAGTTTTGTTATTGGTCTTTACGCGGGAGAAGGAAGAATGGGTGACAACCAAGGAGGCGATCATCCTATCAAAAAAGTTAACAAAAAGCACATGGAGTGGCTGCTCAGCAATTCACCCCATCCCAATTTTTTTATACCATGTGCTTCAAAGTGGGGGGGGAAAAAGTGGAAGGCTTTTGAGGGAGGAGGCTTGCGTATTTCTTTCAAGCCGGTTCAACAGTATGACGGAGTTTTATTCTTTAAAAAAGTAACCCCAGCAGTTGTTAATGTTGAATAGGATGTTGACGGGTTAAGCATAACCTCTAAGGTGAAGATCTCTGCTTATAGGAATTTTTTGTTGGGAAAAGAACTTTTTCGTTATATTAAATTGCTGGTGGCGGCCAAAGGGAGGAAAACTGAAAGCTGTTTTTTTGGTTTTCAATGGTGAATGGGATTATTGCATAGAGTGCACAAGTCAGACCCAGGGTAATTTCATGGACGTATTAACTTTTGGTAAAGGCGTTTATCAGGACATCCATGAAAAGATATGTTCGGCAGATGAGGAAGGGAATCCTGTTCCCGAGATGCCGGAGATGGTGGTTGAGGAGAAATATGAAGAACTCCAAAGGTAAACTGGTAACGCGTTCACAGTTTCTTGAGAGGAAGATCTTCAACAAATCATGATAAAGGGATGGCCGAAGGCTTTTCTTCACAGCTGGATCGCCTTGAAGACGATCTGAAAGCCATTCGTTAAAAGAGGGAGGGTATATTGATGACGACGTTTCCTGAGCATTTCATATAACCACGTAATCGCGGACCTCCTCATCAAGTTTTTCTATAACCATTAAAAAGAGGAGGTTGATATACATGCGTACAGAGCAGGAAATCATCGATTTGGTGCTGAAGGTCGCACGGGAGGACGACCGCGTTAGAGCGGTCGGTATGAACGGTTCGCGGACGAATCCGAATGTTCCGAAAGACCCTTTTCGCGATTATGATATGGTCTATGTTGTAACAGATATGCAGTCTTTTCTTGATGAGCCGGGCTGGGTTGACGTTTTTGGGGAGCGGATCATCATGCAGACGCCGGAAGCGATGGAGCTGTTTCCGAATGAGCTTGGCAACCGCTTTTCTTATTTAATGTTATTTACTGACGGCAGCCGCATTGATTTGATTCTTGTGCCTCTTGAAGAAAAGCTGGAATACTGCCGGGAAGACGGATTAACCGTGATCCTGCTCGATAAGGATCAGGACCTGCCCGTTATCCCGCCGCCGACGGATCGGGAATATTGGGTGCAAAAACCGTCCCCGCAATGCTTCGCCGACTGCTGCAATGAATTTTGGTGGACGTCGACATATGTGGCCAAAGGGTTGTGGCGGCAGGAAATTCTTTATGCACTCGATCATTTAAACCTCGTCAGGGCCATGCTGCTGAAAATGCTCGAATGGAAGGTCGGTTTTGAAACGGGCTTTTTGCTGAGCATAGGCAAGAATGCAAAGTTTCTTGATCGCTATGTTGATCGAAATACGTGGGAAAGGCTTTTGGAGACGTATCCGCCAGCTGATTATGAGCGTGTATGGAACAGTTTGTTTAAGATGTGGGATCTGTTTGAAGAGACAGCGGCAGCAGTCGCTGAACATCTGGCTGAACAATATCTTTTCGCAGAAGCCGAGAAAGTCAAACAGTACGTGAGACGCGTTCAGCAGCTGAAGCCTGATGCAAAGGTAATTGACTAATCAGATGATGGCCGCACTCCCGGCAGGTGAGCCGGGAGTGTGTTTTTTGCGGAGGTGAACGCCATGTTCAGTCTTAAAAAAATATTGAAGGAGCATTATGGAATCGACAGTGTGAACATTTCTCCCGAGCAAGGGGGATGGACAGCACTCGCTTATCAAGTAACCGATGGAAAAGCCGCTTTCTTTCTAAAAGTGTATGATAAAAATAGGGCATCGACAGCGAAATGGACGGCTCTGATTGATGATTATATGCCTGTTCTCAGGTGGCTGAGTGACCGCACCGCTCTCAGCGGGAAGCTGCCTGTGCCGCTTTTAACAACAAATGGAGAATACAAGTGCGAAGATGATGATGCGGTTTATGTGCTTTATGAATACATCGCCGGGGAAACCATTGGTGGCCGGCCGCTCGGCAAAGGCTGCGAGGAGAAGCTCGCCAGCATCATAGCGGAGCTGCACCGATATGACGAGACGATCCCGGTGAAGACAGAAAGAATAAAAGAAAACTATGATATTTCGTTTTTAGGCGAGATGAAACAATGGCTTGATCACCTTCCTTGTGAGCTGGCGCCACTCATTCAACCCTACATCGGATCAATCCGCGAGATGATGGAGGCAGCCTTGTCCCTGGCGGATGATTTGAAATGCAGCGACAGAAGATTGGCTTTGTGCCATACAGATATTCATGGATGGAATATGATGAAAACGGGCGGGGAATTGATTCTGATCGATTGGGAGGGCTTGAAATTGGCCCCTGTTGAAGCGGATCTGATATTTTTTGCCAATCAACCGTATGTACAAGAGTTTTTGCGGGTTTATCGCGAGACTCATAAAGGGTTTGAAATTGATCAGAACGCATTGCGGTTTTATCAGATCAGGCGAAGACTGGAGGACATATGGGAGTTTACAGAGCAGCTGGCGTTTGACATTCAGACAGAAAATGAAAAGGCAGAGACGATGAGCTTGCTGAAAAACGAGCTTGAGGCCATAGAGGACAGCAAGATCGACTGTTAAAAAGCTAAATGGAGGAACATCTGTGAAAAATTATCGTACTTTATTTTTTGATGTGGATGACACACTATTAGACTTCGGTGCAGCGGAAAAGTCAGCACTGCGGAAGCTTTTTCAGGAACAGCAAATTCCTTTAACAGCTGAAATAGAAGCGAATTATAGACGTATCAATCAAGGTTTATGGAGGGCGTTTGAAAAAGGGGAGATAGACCGCGGCCAAGTGGTCAATACGCGTTTTTCCCTTTTATTCAAAGAATATGGTCTAGAGGCTGACGGCGTTTTGCTTGAGGAGAAGTATCGCAGCTTCCTTGAAGAAGGGCATCAACTGATAGACGGCGCTTTTGAATTAATTGAAAGCCTGCAGGATCAATATGATTTATATATCGTGACGAACGGTATTTCAAAAACGCAGTATAAGCGTCTGCAAGCTTCGGGATTATACCCGATGTTTAAAGGGATTTTTGTTTCAGAGGACACCGGTTTTCAAAAACCGATGAAAGAATACTTTGATTACGTTTTTGAACGAATTCCTCATTTTTCTGCCGATCAAGGGCTGATCATCGGGGATTCATTGACAGCGGACATAAAAGGGGGGCGGCTGGCCGGATTGGATACATGCTGGATGAATCCAGACATGTCAGCGAATCATACGGACATTGAGCCGACTTATCAAATTCAAAGGCTTAATGAACTCCAGCACATTTTAAATCATGGAAAAGTACCTTCGGCCTGATTGCTGCCGATACGAGTAAATCGGTTTTCCATTACCTTTGTCTGCAAACTGCAACAGGGAGGATGCGGAAGCTGAACTTCCGACGGCCGAGTTGCGGTGGATTTTCCGGGAGCTAAATTAAAACCAAGCAGAGGAAGCCTGGTGAAACATGCAACGAAGAAAGGTTTTGAAAACTGCGGTTTTTTCGTTAGTCGCAGTTTTTGTTCTGTTATTCAGCGCGTTTTTTGTGTGGAGCCGTTTCACATATGAACCATCAAACAAACTCAAAAAGATGATCAACCTTGATCAAGTCGAAAGTAAAAACGGTGTTTACACTTTTCAAGCGGATGGGGCAAATACCGGGATCATTTTATATCCTGGGGCAAAAGTTGAACCGCTTGCTTATGCTTACATCGGCGAAAAGCTGAAACAAAATGGTTACAGTGTCTTTATCCCGCGCATGCCTTTTTCTTTGGCCATATTCAATCCGAATCAAGCAGAAAGAATGATAACAGATAACAGTAATATTGATCATTGGTATCTCGGGGGACATTCTTTAGGAGGTGCGGCAGCAGCCATGTACGCCAAAAAGCATCCAGATAAGATTGACGGGCTTTATTTTCTCGCCTCCTATCCTTCTGATTCACAATCGATAAAAAGTGCGCCGTACCGTGTTCTTTCTATATCAGGTGAACGCGATGGCCTTTCAACTCAAGAAAAAACAGCAGCCTCCGGAAAGAACCTGCCTGATACAACAGTGTTTGAGGAAATCAAAGGGGGAAACCACGCCCAATTTGGTATGTACGGCGAACAAAGGGGGGATCGTCCCGCGAAGATCCCAGCTGTTAAACAGCAGGAGGAGATCGTGAACGTGATGCTTGACTGGATCAAATCATAAAGAAAGCTCTCGCTTTTTGCGAGAGCTTTTTTTGTTTATGATCCTCTCCTTTAAAGCGCTTTAACCCGTTTCTTCATTTGCCGGCTAAGGCCTATACGAAGCCGTTTGAATCATTTGAATAAAGTTGCTGGCGGAAGGAGCAAGGTGATCATCTCTTCTAATGCATAATGAAATAGGATTTTTTAAATCGACTTGTTTGACATGAACCCGCGCTATATCTCCCCGGTCAATATATTCGTTTACTTCAAGAGAGGATGTGAAAGCGACTCCATAACCTTCCATAACCGTTCTGATCGTTTCATTCAATCCGTTTATTTGTATACCTATTCTGGGTTTGTCGACATGATGCAATGTGCATAAAGAAATTAATTTCTCCCGGGAAAGACTTCCTTCTTCACGAAAGATAAACGGTTCTTTCACCACTTCTTCCAATGTCGTGTACTGTGATGCAAGCCTATGATTTTTATTGACGACAAACAGCATGTCATCTTCTAAAAGCAGCGTCCCTTTTATGAAAGGATCGAATTCCGTTGTCCCGCCGATCAGGCCAATGTCCGCTTCATAGTTGATCAGCTGTTCACAAGCTTTTTGAAAGTTCGTTGTCGTGATTTCAACTTCTGTCTTGGGAAATTGCTGTTTATAGCGGCTGAGCCATCTTGGCAGCAAATAATTGGCGGGGAGGAAGGTGGCGGCAATACGCAGTTTTCCAATTGACCCTTCCCTTAACTGTTCCACGTACAATTCAATTTCTTTTTCAAGTGAAAACAGCCGCTTTGCCTGTTTTGCAAGCTCTGCGCCGGACTGTGTCAGCAGAATCCCCCTGCCTTTAGGAACGAATAAGGTACAGTCGATCTCGCGTTCTAATTTCTTAATTTGGGAGGTGACGGCAGGCTGGCTGATGTTTAGCTGTTTGGCAGCTTGGGTGACGCTGCCTGTTTCCGCGACCGAATAGAACAATCGCAGTGCATGAAGATTCATATTTCACACCTCTATTTATAAATAAAAGTTATCAATATCAAATAAAGATATATTAGAGTTATCTAAATACTTTTACTATTATAAAGTTGAACAACATGTTTTACAAGAAAGGAGAAACGGCTATGAGTACGCTTATCCTAAATAAAACAGCTTATTGCAAGTCTCCGTATGATGTATGGCTGGAGGAATTGAACGAACCGGTGGCCATGCTGACTTCAACCGATCGTGCGGATGAATGCAGAAATTATGATGTGATCGAAGCGTTTGACGATTATCCGGTTAATGGATGCATCGAAATACGTGCTTTGGAGCTGAATGAAACGTATCACTTTAAAACGATTATTGCATCATCAGAATTTGATATGTTGAGGGCGGGGAAGCTGAGGTCGCTTTTGGGTATAAAAGGGCAGTCTTACGAAAGCGCTCTGTTGTTCCGCAACAAAATATTAATGAAAGAGCAGGTCAGAAAAGCCGGTGTAAAGGTTCCGGACTTTAAGAAAATCGACTCGGCGGCCGACTTATATACGTTTGTTCAAACTTTCGGTTTTCCTGTGGTCGTTAAGCCTATTTGCGGATCGGGGTCTGTTGATACAACCGTTTTAAGGGATCGGCAGGACGTGTGGAATTTTCTTTCGAAAGGTCTTCCTGATCATCTGGAGGTTGAGTCGTTTATCGAAGGGGATATGTATCATATAGACGGTCTGATCCTTGATGGAGAGACTGTCCTCAGCTGGCCGTCGCGTTATATCAACGGATGTTTGGCTTTTCAAGAACAACAGTTTTTAGGCAGCCTCCAGCTTGAACGGGAAAATCCGCTCACCCGGCGGTTGACTGATTTTGTTCAAAAAGCGCTTGCTGCCCTTCCTGTTCCGGATATTACAACATTCCATGCTGAAGTGTTTCATACACCGGATGATGAACTGGTGTTTTGTGAAGTGGCCAGCAGAACCGGCGGCGCTATGGTCCGTGAAGCTACTGCGCAGACTTTCGGCTTTGATATCAATGAAGCGTGTGTTAAAGCGCAATGCGGCCTGGACTTTCATATTCCGGCGGTGAACAACAATCCGCACCGCCTAAGCGGCTGGCTGTTGATTCCACCAAAAGACGGCGTGCTGAAAGAAATCATGCCGGCACCAGCTACAGACTGGCTAGCGAAACAAAATATTTTCGCTCAAGCCGGAGACAGGTTCCACGGCTCGTCTTCCAGTGTAGACGCAATAGCAGGCTGTTTGATTACCGGGCACACAGAAGCCGAATTAAGCGGCCGCATCAGCCGACTTGCAACGTGGTTTCATGATCATACCGAATGGGAAAAGACTTCGGATGTTTGCGCAATTTAAAGCATTCAGCCGCCTTCACCCGTTGATCCGATTTTTGCTGATAGGCACGCTTGTCACAAAGGCGGCTAAGTCGATGACAACCCCGTTTTTGGCACTCTATCTTCATATGAAAACGGGAGCCGATTTTGGAACCATCGGGCTTGTGATCGGTTTCGGCTATTTTTCAAGCACTGTAGGAGGGGTAGTCGGAGGAGCGCTTTCAGATAAAATCGGCAGAAAAAAAGTGATGCTTTCATCCATTTTCATTTGGAGCTTTGTATTCATTCTTTTTGGACTTGTCCATGATTTCATGTGGTTTTTATTGCTAAATATTTTAAGCGGGCTTTGCCATTCGTGTTTTGAACCTGTGTCAAAGGCTTTGATGGCTGAGTTATCGGAACGGGAGATGAGATTCCGCATTTTCTCTTTGCGGTATTTGGCCATTAATATTGGAGCCGCTGTCGGACCTTTATTGGGCACTTATTTCGGTCTTGCCAAAACCGGAACGCCGTTTATCATCACAGGGCTTGTCTATTTTGGCTATGCTGCACTTTTAAGCTTGATGATGATTCGGCTGATCACGGTGAAAGAGACAAAAACCGCTTCTGAAAAAATTCAGGCAGGTTCCGTCTTGAAAACGTTAAAGCAAGACAAGGCTCTTCGATTTTACATAGCCGGCGGCATCCTTTTTTTGTTCAGCTATTCGCAAATGGAAAGTACTTTGCTGCAGTATTTAAATTACGACTTTGCAAACGGAGTTAAAATATTTTCGACTTTAATTACGTTAAACGCAGTGACGGTCATCCTTTTACAAGTGCCGCTCACCCGTTTATTTGAGAAGTATAAATCCTTAACAACAATATCAATTGGAACCGTTTTTTGCATGTTGGGGAATGTCGGTTTTTCTGTCGCAAATGGCTGGATTGTTTTTATGCTTTCGATGTTTGTTCTGACAATCGGCGAAATTTTATGTTTTCCTTCAATGAATGTCCTTTTGGACGAGCTTGCTCCGGATCATATGAAGGGCGCGTATTACGGCATGCAAAACTTATACAACATCGGTGAATTTTTAGGGCCTTGGCTGGGGGGAATGATGCTTGCCTTGTACGGGGGAAAAGCCGTCTTTCTCATTGCTGCGTGTTCAGTCTTCTTCGCTCTAGGTGCCTACCATCTGGGAAGGAGAAAGTTTTTATCTGCACAGCATCATGGTGTATCGCCTTTTTCTTATTGAAAATTTAGGCCGCTCATGCATGAATCATCAAGAATTCACCCAACCTATAAGGTAAAAAAGGAGATTGAATCATGGACACAACATTGGGCTACCTCCGTGAGTCACTGTCGAATCACCTTGAACACGGCATAGGACAAAACATTTACAGAAAAATCGTTTCCAGGCGATATGCCAATGAAGAAGAGTTTGTCGAGCACTTGGAGGAGCGGGAAATGGAATTTCTGAATCAAGTGCTTGAACATGAGATGAAATATGCGCTGAATGAACAGGACCATAAACGAACAAGAGAATTAAACGAAGTGTATGAACTGTTGTTTTGAAAGGCGGGCATGAACAATGGGTGCAATAGAGCGGAACGGATACACGTTTGAACCGGAATACAGCGTGACCAGACAAAACGGCGCCATCCATGTATACCGGCGCGGCCGGTTTGTCGAGGAGATTCCCTTTGAGTTTCACGGAGAGTTTCCAGAACATGATTTAATTGAAGAGCTTGTCAATCATTATTGCTATGAAAATAAAATATAAGGTTTGAAGAGGCTGCCGACGGGCGGCTTTTATTTTTGGATTTTGATATCTATCATCCGCTTGCAGTTTTTACAACGGCAGCAGAAAAGCTGCCATAAATATGACAGCTCATGCATCGCTATTTTTTCTTTTCATCGTAGTATTGAACAGGGTACATGGATCCTTCCGATACCATTTTGTTATCTTCGATATCATGCGGAGACGGATGGCCTGCTTTTTCAACCGGGAATGAATCTACGTTGTGTTTTTCCGAAAAGTAAGGGATCTTTTCTTTGACGCTTTGCAAGTACGATTTCAGTTTTTGTCTTCTTGTTTCGTCTTTGAGCATATATGCGGTGACTCCGGCGGCAACGGCGAGACCTGAGATCAGATTCTTTTGCTTCATGGTCATAACCCCTTTCTGATTAGGTGTTTGCAGATGTTATTCCCATGATGGCATCCGTTTAAACCAACTGATCGAGCGCTTCGTCTATATTCGTGGTCGGCTGTCTGCAGGCGAAGTTTTCACAAATATAGACAGTCGTTTTGTTATCGACTGCTTTGTATTCGGCCGCAAAGTCGGCAATCCCTTTGAAATCGTCAGGCGATTCTGCGGCGAGGACGGCGTAATTCAGCTGGAAAGCCTGCTGCAAAGTGCTTACGATCTTCTGTCTGTCCGGGTCATGGCGCTTTCCGAGCACAACGATTTCTTTTTGCGGCATGACATGGCTCAACAGGCCTTGGAGAAAGTTTGTATGGCCGCTCGGATAAGAGGAGACATCTCCATTGAATGCAGAAAACATTTTTGCCGCTTGATCATGGAGCGTTAAATCGCCGGTCAACCGACCAAGCCGGGACAGCTGCACGGCCAGGACGCCGTTTCCGGACGGGAGGGCGCCGTCGTATACTTCTTTATCACGCACGATCAAAGCCTCGGCATCGCTTCCCGTAAAATAAAAACCCCCGTGCTCTTCATCCCAGAACAGCCCCGTCATGTCCTCTGCGAGTTTTTTGGCTTTTCGCAAATCGGTTAAATCAAGTGATGCTTCATACAATTCGATGTAGGCCCACAGCAGGAAGGCGTAGTCATCGATAAACCCTTTATGTTTCACCTCGCCGTCACGGTAGCGGACCATGACGCGTCCGTCTTGAATCAATTTATTCTCGATGAACGCGACTGCAGCTCGCGCCATCTCCAAGTATTCGGGCGCATTGTAGACTTTCGCCGCTTTGGCAAGACCCGCGATCATCAGAGCGTTCCAAGATGTCAGCACTTTGTCGTCGACATGGGGATACGTTCTTTCCTGCCGTTTTTCAAAAAGTTTTATTCTCGCTTCTTCAAGCTTGTTCTGAAGCTCTTCATCTGTCAGCGCGAATTCATCCTTGATGTTTTCCAGCCTGGTGTAGATCAAGTTTGGGATATTGTGGCCTTCAAAATTCCCTTCTTGCGTGATGTTGTAAACAGCGCAATACAATTCGCCTAGTTCATCCCCGAGCGTTTCGAGGACTTCGTCTTTTGACCACACATAATATTTGCCTTCCACGCCTTCTGTGTCGGCATCAAGCGCTGAATAAAAAGCGCCTCTGTCATCGGTCATTTCGCGGCGGACAAATGTGATGATCTGCTCGGAAATCTGTTTATACCGTTCGTTTTTCGTGATTTGATAGGCTTCAGTATATGCGATCAGCAATAAAGCATTATCGTAAAGCATTTTTTCAAAGTGGGGAACGAGCCATTCGTCGTCTGTCGAATAGCGGGCGAACCCGTAGCCGACATGATCGTAAATGCCGCCGTTCGCCATGCTGTCCAACGTTTTCGTCACACTGTACAGCGCGTTCTCCTCGCCGCTGTATTGATGATAGCGAAGCAGAAATGCCAGCATATGGGGGATCGGAAATTTCGGTGCGCTTCCGAAACCGCCGTACGCCGCATCGAAGCTGTTGATCAGCTGTTGATACGTCCGTCTCAACATGTCTTCGCCGAGCGAATCGCCGGCATCGCTTTTCGCTTTGATTCTCAGGTTGTTGGCGGCTTTTTCAGCAATATCCTCAACATGTTCCCGGTTGTTCGCAAAAGTATCGGAAAGCTGCTTCACCACCTCAACAAATCCCGGCCGGTTAAACCTGCTCGTCTTCGGAAAATATGTACCCGCATAAAACGGCTTCTGATCAGGCGTTAAAAACACGTTCAGCGGCCAGCCGCCCTGCCCCGTCATCATCTGGCAGATCGTCATATAAATTGAATCCACATCAGGCCGCTCCTCGCGGTCCACTTTAATAGAGACGAATTTTTCATTCAGGAGCTTCGCAACTTCTTCATCTTCGAAGCTTTCATGAGCCATGACATGGCACCAATGACAAGTCGAATAACCGATGCTGACAAGTACCGGCTTGTTTTCGTGTTTCGCTTTTTCGAAGGCTTCTTCGCCCCAGGGGTACCAGTCGACGGGGTTGTGGGCGTGTTGGAGTAAGTATGGTGACTTCTCAGCGATTAATCTATTGGGTTTACTTTTGTTTGGCATGGGATCACCTTCTTCCTAGAATTAGTGTATATTTAACTTAACACATTTTTTCAAAAATAATCCCTGTTTCTTTATACAGCTGACTGTTCTTTAGTATTGTACTTAGGAATGCGTATTACCCCCGAAGCAGTTAGAACGCCCAATATAACTAACACAGCCCCAATAACTTGCAATGCCTTTATCGGTGTTCCAACAGCAAATGAAATAATCATCGTTACAACGGGAACAAGGTTGAAAAATAAAGATGTTTTACTTGCCCCAATCTCCTTAATCCCTTGATTCCACCATAGGTAACCCAAAACACTTGTAAAGAAAGCCATAAAGGCAATTGCTCCCCAAACTCCAATCGGGATGTTCGGTAAAGAAGCAGGATTGGATGTAAATAAGGAAGCTACTATTAAACTAACAGCACCGATAACCATCGTATAAGTGGTTGTAGATAGCGGAGTTCCATCCTTTACAAACCGACGTCCAATTACACCATAAAGTGCCCAACAAACGTTACCTGTAAAGATTATTAAGTCTCCGCCTGAAATTGATAAGGTTTTAATGGTTTCGATAGAACCTTGTGTAATAACTAACAATACACCGATGAAAGCAAAGAATATACCGAGCACTTGTTTTTTTGTCATTTTGTCCTTTAAGATAATTCGAGCGAGAATTGCTGTTAATAAAGGATTCAGCCCCATTATTAATGCTCCGTTAACGGGAGATGTATATTTCAAACCAACAAAAAACAATGCATTAAATCCAAAGATCCCTATAATTCCAAGAACAATGTATGAAACGGCGTTTTTCCGTAATTGACTCTTGTTTATACCTTCAGTAAAAATCAAAATGATGAGCATCACTGCAGCCGCTAAACCGAAACGCCATGCCGCAGAAGACGAGGGAGAAAAATATCCAACTGTATATTTTGCAAGATTAAAAGTAGCTCCCGTGAAAATAGAGAAACCAAGTAACATCATGTATATATTTAAATGTTTCATTTGTTTTCCACTTCCTCTTTCAAAATTGAATAATATGTATCCAATTTTCCTTTTGTAGTAGAAATCACTTCTTCCAGCTCCCTTTTTTTAATTTCCATTTTCTCTAAGTGTTTGGTTAAAATCTCAATACGTTTATTTATAGATGGGGAGAGTTGTGCCGATTTAACATCCGAACTGATTTTTTCCAAAATGCATCCGTCTTTGACAAACTCATTAATATCCTCCAAAGACATACCTGTTTCCTTTAAACTTTTCAGGAATAACATGAACTGAATATCAGTCTCCGTATAAAAACGCCTTCCGCTGTTTTTTCGTTTTGGTGGTGGAAGTAACCCAATCTTTTCATAATATCTTAATGTATACGAACTAATACTAGTCTTCTCAGCAGCTTTACTAATGGAATACAACAAACATCATCCCTCTCATTTGATTAAAGTTAGTTTACAACTTAGAGTTAACTCTAAGTCAAGCAAATAAAAAAACCTGCTACCGCATGGTTACGGATGACAGGTTTTAAAAAATGAATGACATAAAAGGTAAACTGTATTATTTGAACAAATGGCATTATCGTTTAAAATGGCTGCTGTTATCTTTTAATGATGTTCCACACGAGTTGATTATCCCGGGCTATTAATGACAAGTCGAATAGCCGATGCTGGCAAGTATCGGCTTTTTTCGTGTTTCGTTTTTTGAAAAGGGTTCCAGTCGACGGGGTTGTGGGCGTGTTGGTGTAAGTATGGTGACCTCTAAGAAAACTAATTGCAATCGCGCCAAGAGGCTTTGCAACCAGCTTAATTCCAAACTTCCTCATATTTTATATCCCGTTCCAGTTTTAATGTTATAGGGTGTTTGGGGTCTTCTTCTATTTTTTCTCTAATTTTTGTAATGTGCACCATCATATTATTGTCCGATTTCAAAAAGTCTTCCTTCCATCGACCTGGCACACAGCAATCTCTCTAAAGCGGGATTCGGCAGCCAGGTATCGGATATGACAGAACCGGCTCTGGAAAGCCTTGAAACATTAGCCGGCAATCAAAAGCGATTCGATTTTTTCTTTATCGATGCAGACAAAGGAAATTATGAACATTACCTGGCGTATTGCATCAAATTGGCGGAACCTGGCGCTATAATCGTTGCCGATAACGTACTTGCAGGGGGAAGTATAGGAGACGATGATGCTACACCGAAGCGTCATACCGAATCCATGAAGAAATTCAATCAAGCGGTCGCCGCCCATCCTCAATTAGAATACCTGTCGATGCCGATCGGCGATGGGATGACCGTTTCAAGAGTGAAAAAAGAACCGATTTGCGACTGAGTTTGATTGCTGTAATCTTGTTAAAGAGCAAATAAAGGTGCTAAAACTGTATTTTAAAGGAAGACCAAACTATCCAATCATATAGGAGGGGACTTCCAGTAAGAAAATTGGTAGGACGTATAGCAAATGCACAAAGCACAATCTTGTTTTTTCACTTCGCTTCTTCCCTTAAAGGGGACCGCCAAAAGATTGTGGGTGTGTTAAGTATATCTTCGATAGGGCGGCTGTTGTCGCTGTATTATCGTTTTTGATCTGGAATTTAAAGGTCTTTTAAACATATATTATTAGGGGGATTTTGAAGGTACACAGTTTATGTGAATAGAATAATTTCTATGTTGAGAAGACATGTTGAAAGGTAAGTTATGTTAAAATAGGAAATACAGGTTTGCTATTTTAATTGTAACCGCTATTTATTATTGTTTATTATTGGACACATCTTAAAACTTGATTTTTGGAAAGACGAAATACAAAAAAGTGGGGGAAATATTATGAACTTACTTTTAAAACAAAATAATAAAGCATATTGCAGCAGTCGCTTCGAGAATCATCGTTTTGCACTTCTTAGTTTGAAAGATATTTATTCGATTGAGGAATTAATAAATACCATGTAGGCTCCAATTTTAATATAGTAGCTAGTATACGAATAAAGATAACGTTAAATTTGTTTGCTGTGATTACTTAAAATGTACAGGATAGAGGTTTTTAATATGACGGCTTCTTTTAAAGGTTTTTTTAAGGACGTAAAACTACAATGTTCTCGATGTGGAAAAGAAATAAATGAAAATGATGAGATGACTGTAGCTATTAGAATGCCGAATAAAAGGCGGATGCCTGTCGGTCCTTTAGACAGAGTGTTATCTAAATTTGCTCACGAAATTTTATGTACCAAGTGTAAATAGGAAGATTTAATAGTTGTCGCAAGTCAAGAATTAACAGAACATCATCTGACTAGTTACTGATTCGGTGACTAGTTTTTTTAATACCTGAAACCGAAATGCCACCACAATCTAAAATCGGAATATGGATAGATTCAGTTCATAAAATGTTGAAGGGGACATGCTCTTAACAAATTTACAAAAGGTGCTTTTTTAAAAATTCAACTATTCATAAACGAAAAATTGTGATGGTTGCGATTATGACCATGACTCCCGTTCATATGCAGTGCCACGGACACAGCTTGGAGATGTCGGGATCGTGATAGGTTTTCATAGTCAATGTATCTTCCATCACTTGTCACAGGGGTTCTTGTTGACAAAATTGGCCGGACAGCCATGAGCATCGCCTCAGGAGTAACCTTACTGCTCGCTGGTGCAGTGGTGGCGCTGGATCCCTTTATTGATCGTTGCCCTCAACACGTGCGAAAGGGCAAGGAATGCATGATGTTTTGATCGCATTGGCGGGAGGGCTGTTATCCCTGGCTCTGATTCCATCCGTCATTTGGTCGCGAAGAAAAACAGACACTCAAAAAGGGTAGGAAAAGAATCCATCGATATGAGGCCTATCGGACATCGCCGCCGGGCTTTCTTAATTTAAAAACGATAAAATCAGGACATCTGAAATCTTCTGCAAATGACGGATATTTTTTCAGTATTTCTTCTGATGGCTTTGGTTCTACTATGCTTTCGAGCACGAAGCCCGTTTTCCTCAAAGTGTTAATATAGCTCGTCAAGGTTCTATGGAAGAACAGCATATTCTCCCGATCGCCAAGCTTTTGTTCGTATGTACCTTCATAAAAATACCGGTCTACATTCCAATGCAGTTTTTTTCCGTCTTTTGTTTTTTCCCAGCCGCTTTCCGGCGTAATGAAGCAGGGATGCAAAATTGAAAAAATAAAAAATCCGCGGTCTGTCAGCAGCCGATGCATTTCCTGAAACGCTTTTTCATAATCCGCAAGGTCTTGCATGACCATATTCGATATAATTAAATCAAAGCTTTTGTCTTCTAACATATTCAGGTCTTCACAGTTCCCGTGCTGATACTCAATCGGCAAATCATCCGGCGTTCTTTCCTTGGCAATGTCGATCATTCTCGGCGAGTAATCGACAGCCGTTACATTGGCTCCGGCCTTGGCCAGCAGCCTGCTGAAATACCCTTCACCGCACCCGGCATCGAGCACACGTTGATTCTTTACCGTTTCAATGAGAGAAAAAATAGCAGGATTTAAAAACACTTCTTTGTGGATGTCTCCAAGTTCGGTATGATTGGCGGCATACGCATCGGCAAATCGATTCCATCTTTGAATGGCTTCTTCTGTGCCAATTTTCTTTGTCATATTTCTCCTCCTTTTCAAAGTCTGTTTATTCATTTAACACGATATCCCCTGATCATAAAACTGATCAATTTTTTCAAAGACCCTTTGAATAAGGGTATTAGAGATAAAAGGATTTAACAAAACGGCACGGAGCCAGCGGTTTCCCCTATATGCAGGCAATGAAAAGAAGACGTTTTCTTCATTCAACAAAAACTGCTGCAATTCGAGATTCCAGTTATCCCATTGAGCTTCATCAAGGTGATGCGGGATCCCTCTAAAGCAGACAACGTTTGTATCCGGCTCGCTGGACAGTTCGAGATAATGGCGCTGTTTCACCTGCTTGGTAAACTCGTCTTTTAATGCGAGGCTTTCATGCAACAGCTCCCTGTAGCCTTTTAATCCAATGTGCTGAAGCGATAAATATAACTTTAGGATATCCGCATGCCGCGTGCCCTGCACACTGATTTCGCCCAAGTTAGCAAAGGCTGTTTCATTCATATAAGGGGCGGAAATGCGAAAACCGGTTTCCAAAACGCCGTGATTTTTGAATAAAACCATTGCACAAGTCTTCGCAATGTACATCCATTTTTGCGGATTGAATGTGATGGAATCTGCCATTTCGATTCCGTTCAGCTTATCGCGGTAAGCTTCTGAAAAAATGAGTGCTCCTCCGTATGCCGCGTCGACATGCAGCCATAATCCGTTTTCCTTTGCGATGTCAGCGATCGATCGAATGGGATCAATGCTTCCTGTGACTGTCGTTCCGGCCGTGGCTGCGATTGCAAAAGGAATCTTGCCTTCATTTTTTGCCTGCTTGATTTTCTTTCTTAAATCGTCAAGATCCATTTTCGAATCGCTGCTGCTTTTCACCGGGATTACGCTGGAGGTACCCAGTCCCAACAGCATCGCTGCTTTATGTAAGGAAGTATGGCTGACGTCTGAAGCAAAGATGACCGGCTGTCCGGAAAGACCGAATAACCCCGATTCCTTTACCTTCAATTGATCGTTTCGTGCTGCTGCGAGCGCTTGAAGATTCGCGAGGCTTCCGCCGCTTGTCATCACACCCCCTGAGTTGTCGTCATATCCAAACATACGGGCAATGGTGCCCAAAAGCTGTACTTCCATCTTCGAAAAGACAGGCGACATTTCAAGGCTCAGCATATTGTTATTGATTGAAGTGCTGACGAATTCGCCCAGACAAGACATTAGAGTCGGTATGGAATCCATATGCCCCATATAATTCGGGCCTAGAGGATTCATGGAGTTTTTTACAATCGCCTGCAACTTTTTTAAGAGCTCTTCTAATTCGATTCCGGTCTCGGGTATATCGCCGTAATGTGATGATTCCGGAGAAGGCAAAGTGCGGTGATTTCCGGCGTTGCTTGTGTGCTCAATGACAAATTTGACGATTTGATCAACAAGAATCGATATTTCCTTAATATTCTGTCCGTTCGGATCGATAAAAGTGTTACTGGGCAAAAAGGATAGTTTCATAGTTCACACGCTGCTTTCTTTCACATTTTTTCTCAATTATAGCATTTTGATTTTGGCGTATCATGGTTGATTGCTGAGTATATAAGGTTCGAAGGAAAAAAATAATGTGGTGACAGAAGCTGCTATGACGCCGGTCACAAGACATTTGAGCATGTCTATCGACAGAAGCCCGACACCACGCCGCGTTCTCTTTGGTTCATGTGAGCGTCGCTAAACAATAGGTAGCTTATCGCCGATCATAAAAGTAAGGATATTGATGCAAAAGGATAGATGAATGGAGTTTTTTGAAAATGGAATTTAACGAGCTTATCGAAACGCGTCACTCTGCAAATAATTTTCTGGAAGATGTTCAAATTACGGTGAAAGATTTGGAGCCTATCTTTGAGGATATCAAGCTAGCGCCTTCAGCGTTCAATTTGCAGCACGCAGAGTATAAAGTGGTATTGGAGAAGGATTTAAAAGAAAAAATCAGGGAAGCTGCGAGCGGCCAATATAAAGTGCATTCAGCCTCTGCCGTGATTTTAGTGACGGGAGACCGCTACGCCTACCGGCAAACGGAAAAAATCAACGAAGGCATGAGGGATTTAGGAATTATTAAGGACTTTGAGCTGCAGGAAATGGTTGAAAACAATACCCAATTTTACGAGACGCGCGGGGAGCCATTCATGAAGGAAGAAGCGATTCGCAATGCTTCTCTTTCTGCGATGATGTTTATGCTTGCCGCCAAAAACCGGGGGTGGGACACATGCCCAATGATCGGATTTGACAGCGATCAGGTCCGCGAGTTGCTCGAGATCCCGGATACACATGAAATCGTCCTCATGATTACGATCGGCAAAGAAAAAGAAAGCAGCCGACGCTTGAGAGGATATCGCAAGCCGGTTAATGAATTTGTTTCTTTCTATTAAAAAAAGGAGAGGGCGCCTTAAGACAGGCAGCCCTCTTTATCATTTTTCCCCGCGGTGAGACAGTACTTCGACTAAGTGGTCAAGATCAAGCTTAAGGTGGCGAATCATCGCTTTTGATGCCTGCTCGTCGTCTCTTTGTTTCATATGGCGGAAAATTTCCCGATGCTGCTCCAAAATGGCTTCAGCCCGTTTTTCTCCTTCAAAATTCAAAATGCGGAAATAATAAATTAATCCTTCCAAATCGTTGAGCTGCTTCCGCAATAGACTGTTTCGTGTATATTGGATAATTAAGTCGTGAAATGTATCATTTAATTGGATAATTGTGTTTTGATCCTTGGATTGAAGGATGGCTTCCTCCGTTTTTTGCAAAACGTCTTCAATCGTTTTCAGTTCCTCTGCCGTTGCAATTCTTGCCGTCAATCCCGCAGCGAATGATTCAAGCGCCGTTCTGCAAAAATAGATTTCTTCAACGTCCTTGATTGTCGGCTGATAGACCTTCACTCTTGAGTCGATGACGATGAGCCCCTCTTTTTCCAGAACTCTGATCGCTTCTCTCAAAGGGCTTTTGCTGACGCCGAGCTCCTTAGCTAACTTCGCTTCGGCGATTCGTTCACCGGGCTTTAATTTCCCTTCAAATATCATTCGCTTAATCGCATGGTAGGATTGTTCATAAAACGGTTTTGGTTTTTCAATCACGCTTCTCATCCTCGTATTCGTTTTCATTTCGTATTTTACCACAGGTTCCTTCGTGATCTCCCGCTATAGCCATTCCAAGTTAATTAAAATAAGAGAATGAACCCTGAAACGGCGGGAGTTAAAAATAAACCCGATTTCAAGACGACTTTCGGCAGGACATTGGTGAATTTAGCTCCGACATAAGCGCCGCACATCGTACCGATCAAGATTTTGACCAACAGAACATAATCGACGAAGCCTTCTGAAATATAGCCCGCCCCACCGCCTAACGAGAGCGGAATAATGACGAGCATCGTCGTTCCTACGGAATGGCGAATAGACAGGTTCAGCATCATCATCAACCCGATTTGAATAAAAGGCGCCGAGCCGATTCCGAACGTTCCGGACAGGATGCCGGCTACGATTCCCAATAAACTGGCCTTGATCCAAAAGGCAAGGTTCGTTTCCTGGTCAGCTTCTTTTTCTTGCAAAAAGAATAATCTGATTAAAATCAGAATGGCCGATAAGAATAACATTCCTGCGGTCATATAGTGCAATGAACTTGAAGGTATCAGAGAAGTCAGCTTAGCTCCTGCAAAGGATCCTATTGCAGCAAAACAGCCGACGGTTAAGCCGATTTTCAGCTTGATATTTCCTTCGCGAAAGTGGCTGTACGTTCCTGATAAGCTCGTAAAAGCCATACCGGCCAGAGATGTTCCCAATGCTGTATGAATCGGAATGTGAAACATCATCGTTAACAGTGCGATGACGAATCCGGCTCCGCCGGCCCCGACAAAGCCAAGCACAAGACCTAATAAAAACATAACCAACACAATCAACATGTTGCTTCTTCCCCTTTATGAATAACTGATTTCGCATCATCTGAGGGTCGACGGTATCTGGTCGACCAAAATCAATGATAACATCTTACTCTATTATTTCCATATTGACAAGAGAGCCAGGAAGGCGTATGTCGTCTACTTTTATTTTTTTAGCCAAGTGAAAGACATTCCTGTTGACAATCAGTCTATTTGTAATTATGATAGTTACATCAAGTGTAACGTTTTTTGTTACAGTTCGACATTAAAACATTAGGAGGAATTTGATTATGAAAATGTTAGTAACAGGAGCAACTGGAAAATTAGGATCGAAAGTTGTGAAAAAACTGCTGGAAACTGTACCGGCGGATCAGTTGGCGGTCAGCGTGCGCAATCCGGAAAAAGCGGAAGCGCTGCAGGCGCGAGGAGTCGATGTGCGTCAAGGGGATTTTGACCGCTCGGAAACATTGGCATCCGCATTTCAAGGCGTTGACCGTCTGCTGATCATCTCTGCCGATGGAGACAATGAGACGAGAATCCGTCAGCACGGCAATGCGGTAGCCGCCGCAGAACGCGCGGGAGTTCGGTTTATCGCTTATACGAGTATTGCGAATGCCCGCGAAAGCAAAAACTTCCTTGCGCCTACTCACAAAGCAACTGAAGAAGCGATTTTGAAAACGGGGATTCCATACTCCTTCTTGCGCAATAACTGGTACTTGGAAAATGAAATGTCGAGTATTCAAGGTGTTTTGGCGGGAGCCCCTTGGGTGACGTCAGCAGAGAACGGCAAGGTGGGCTGGGCGCTGCAGCAGGATTACGCGGATGCAGCGGCAGCGGTTCTGTCCGGCGAAGGCCACGAAAACACCGTCTACGAACTTTCAGGCAAACTATTAACTCAGGAAGAAATCGCTTCAGCCCTTGGAGAAGTATTGGGCAAAGAAGTATCCGTTCAGCATGTTGACGATGCTGCCTATCGCGATATCATGAAAAATGCGGGTGTACCGGATTTTCTGATTCCGATGGTTGTCGAAATCCAAAAAGGCATTCGTGAAGGCACACTTGAAGTCGAAAGCGATGATTTTGAAAAAGTGCTCGGCCGTCCGCTCACTCCAATTAAAGAAGGATTGGCTCAAATCGTTGCAAAAATCTCAGAAGCGAAATAATTAACGGCATTCGAAAGAGTGATGAACAAGATTACAGTGTTCATCACTCTTTCTTTAAAGATAGATAACTAAAAAACTCACCACAATCACCGCGCATACCTTATAGCCCAAATTCTTTTTATTAAATAAGTAAAAAATCGACTGGATTCCAGAGCTAATGATGAAGGCGTAAAAAAAGTGTTCAAATGTAAAGTGAAATCCGCGAAATATAAATTGCATGAAAAGGGCGATACCGGTCAGGTAAAACCAGCCGTGATCATCTAACATTTTTTTATATTCGGATTTAGCTTCATCAGTGGAAGATATAGAAACAGATTCAGTTGACAGCTCTCTTTTTAAAGATAAAAAGCCGGCTGCGAGAACCGAGACCCCTAAAATAAATAGAATAATTGCTTCGAACATTGAATACCTCCGTTTCGACTAACAATAAAAATCCGTCGGGGACGACCATTTTGAATCTTTACAAATATGCACCTGACCGTTATTTGATCTTTTGTTGCTGTATTAAACTTACGGCCACAAGCATGGCGGTGCCGAGTAAGGCAACCGGAAGAAACCATCCGCCAAATCCGCTTCCCCAATCTAAAGCGATTGACACAGATTCCATTAATATGAGAGAAAAAATGATTAAACATGCATTTTTTAAGCGGTTGATCAACTTTCGGCTGAGCAGGTAGAAGTCTTCAGCATTTGATTCATTCAGACGCTTTGGATGATTATGAATCTCAGGGTGCTTTTCTAAGAATTGCATGAACAGAAGGATAAGTAATCCGATTCCCGGCAATATCAAAAGCTCCCATTTTGATCCCCAGCGATCGACTTCACCGAGTGCGTTGTAATGTGCAGGCACTTTTTCGGGGAGTGCTCCCCAGACAGCGGCCAAAAAGATAATTGATCCCAGGTAAAAGAAATAGCCAAATGCGTTCCAAACCCGTTCCCCTTTTGTCTTTTTAATTTTAATGTGAGTACCGTTAGCTCTGTTTGGCATATGTGATCTCTCCTTTAGTTTTAAATACGGTTTAACCCATGAAAAAGTTCGGGATTTTTGCCTGTTGGAATAAGGTATATTTGCGATCAGTCCAGGCAATGTTAAGGGAATGTAAATCATCAGCCGGCAATGTTAAGTTATTGTAAATTTTCGATTTGAATCGTTTACATAGGCTTTAATCTCCATCATAATCATAGTGTTTGGTTTGTAGATTTATGTCGAATTAGGGGGGCAACGACTTTGGAAATAGATGTGCAGAAATTGCTTTTTGAATTCATTGGAGGTCTCGGGATTTTTCTTCTTGGTATTAAGTTTATGGGAGAAGGACTCCAAAAATCAGCCGGAGATAAGCTGAGAGACATTTTAGATCGTTTTACAAGCAACCCTCTGATGGGTGTTTTGGCAGGTATGATTGTCACGGTTTTAATTCAAAGCAGTTCCGGCACCACCGTTATTACTGTCGGTCTTGTCAGCGCCGGCTTTATGACCCTCCGCCAGGCGATCGGCGTCATTATGGGTGCGAACATCGGAACGACGGCCACAGCCTTTATTATCGGCTTTGACGTTGGGGCATATGCGCTTCCGATCATCGCCATTGGTTCATTTTTGCTGTTTTTCTTTAAAAACAAAAAGCTCCAGAACATCGGACAAATTCTGTTTGGATTTGGTGCACTTTTCTATGGCTTGGAGTTAATGAGCAGCGGGATGAAGCCGCTTCGGACGGTTGAAGCTTTTCATGATTTAACAGTCAGCATGAGTGCGAATCCAGTTCTCGGTGTGATTGTCGGCACCCTTTTCACCGTTCTCGTCCAAAGCTCAAGTGCAACGATCGGGATCCTGCAAGGGCTGTTTGCCGATTCATTAATAGATCTCAACGGCGCTCTGCCTGTATTATTTGGAGACAATATCGGTACGACGATTACCGCCGTACTGGCATCTCTTGGCGCCTCCGTTGCAGCCAAACGGGCCGCGGCTGTTCACGTATTATTCAACCTGATTGGGACAGTTATCTTCCTGATCTTGCTGAAGCCGTTCACAGCTTTGATTTTAACGCTTCAATCCTCTTTAGGGCTGGACCCTAAGATGGTGATTGCGTTTGCCCACGGGATCTTTAATACGTCGAATACGCTGATTCAGCTTCCGTTTGTCGGCATATTGGCTTTGATCGTTACGAAGCTGATTCCGGGCAAAGATTCGGTTGTGGACTATAAAGCAACACATCTGGATCCGCTGTTCATTCAGCAGTCTCCTTCAATTGCGCTGGGTCAGGTAAAAGAAGAAGTATTGCGCATGGGTGAATTTGCGGTAAAGGGACTTGAGGAAACAAAAGAGTTTTTAAATACGAATCAGGCAAAACATGCGCAAAGGGCTTTTCAAATAGAAGACGCGATTAACAATTTGGACAGGAAGATTACCGATTATTTGATCGAACTGTCAGCGACCACTCTTTCTGAACAAGAATCTGAAGAACATCATATGTTAATGGACACAGTCAGAGACATTGAAAGAATCGGCGATCACTTTGAAAACTTGGTTGAGCTTGGCGAGTACCAGCAATCCAACAGGGTGAAAATTTCCGAAGCGGCAATGGCGGACTTAACAGAAATGCTTGATCTGACTATTTCCACTGTTAAGGAGTCTATCACAGCTCTTGGAGAAAATAACGAAGATGCCGCAAGACGTGTAGTCGAAAAAGAAAATCAAATCGATAAAATGGAACGCAAGCTTCGCAAAAAGCACATTCTTCGCTTAAACGACGGATTATGCAGCGGACAAGCAGGCGTGATCTTCGTCGATATCACCAGCAATCTGGAAAGGATCGGCGACCATGCCGTCAATATTGCAGAAGCTGTTTTAGGCGAAGAAAAGCATTAAAAACCGGGAGTCATTCCCGGTTTTTTATTTTGTAGGCCTTTTTTATCACTGTGTGACATATATACTAAATTATGTGTGGGAAGGAAGAACATTCTTCTTCTGTTGACCTAAATAAAGTATAATAGTTTTATTCTTTAGGAGGTATTAAGATGCAGAAACACAGAAGAAGAAACACAACGGCCTTTACGGTTATGTCATATTTCACATTTTTTGCGGGGGTCTTTTTGTTCGGTATCGGCCTTTACAATGCGGACAACCTGCAGCTCAATGAAAAAGGCTATTACATAGCTGTGATGATTTTAGTGGCGGTCGGCGCGATTTTGACGCAGAAAGTGACGAGAGACAACGCTGAGGATAATGAAATCATCGCGGAGCAGGAGAGAAGACAGAATTTGTCGAGTGGTGAGTAAACATGAAAAAAGCATCTTTAGGGATGCTTTTTTAATTTGAAATATTTTTATGTTTGTTTTCCAAAACGAAGTCAATCATTCCAATAATTTTTGTATGGTTCGCTTTTTTCTAAAGTGTAAAAAGTTTTGGTCTTTGTTTCTTTGCGATTTAGTGATTGTGCCGAACACCCAGATGGAGCTGGCTAAAAGTAATATTGTTAATATCAAAGGAAAAAAATTATGCTCGATGTCATATGAAATGGAAACGACTTGACCAGAAAATATAGCAGTTATAATGCTGGCGGTGAAGGAGCTGTAAAGCGAAGCTTTGATCACGTGGCTAATTTTTAGCGTAGGACCCGAAAAATAAACTTTCAGCCGGTTTAACGTGGATAAATCTTGTTTTTCGAGGTATGCCATCAGCTCTTCATCGTTTTCAGCTTTTGATAATAATATAGCTTCTGCCATTTGTTTTGTTTTTTCGAATAATTGTTTGTCTGTTTGCATGTCATTTGCCCTTCTTTTTTTGTTTGATTGTTAGAGAATCAAAGCAGAGGTGAATGTTCCTCTGCTTTCTAATTGAGTTCTTTTTTAAAACGTTCTTCTAAAATAAAATCAATCATACCCGTGATTCTGGAATATTCCGCTCTTTTTTGGAAATGCAGGATTGTTTGCATGGGTCCTTTTCGCGAGGTGATTAGCATTTTGACGATCCAAAGCAAAGAGAACATCAGATAGAACATGAAGCAGAATGAAAATAGCCTTGAAAGACCATGGTTGAAGGAGGAGACTTGGCCAGACAAAAAGGCCGCCATAATTACAGCAGTCATACTGCTAAAAAAAATACCCTTAATAAAATACGTTAATGTAAAGCTGGGGTTTGAAAAATAGATTTTTAGCTGATTTAATGCAATAGAATCTTGTTTTGCAAGGTATGTAAGCAGCTCTTCGTCACTTTTGTGAGACTCAAGGAGTTTGGCTGTATGTTCAGCTTTTTGAAATAATTGTTTTTCGTTACTCATTGGATTGTCACTCCTATTTCATAAAAAACATGAGAGTTTATTGGTACGGTGTATTCAATACCTTTTGGTATTTTTGTTGTAAAACATAATCAATCATTTTTATGATACGTGCAAACTCGGCTTTCTTGGAAAAGTGGGTAATGAATTGAATCGGCTTTTTTTTCAGGATGACAAGCTGTTTAAGCACCCAGAAGATACACCCCGCAAATATGACAGCTAATATTAGAATGGAGATGCCGGAAATGAAAGGGAATATCGAAGCTGCTTGACCAGAAAGAATTGCAGTTATGAAGGTAGCCAATATTATACTGAAAAAGGCCGCACTAATGAAATAATGAAGCGCAAATGAAGGATCTGAGTAATAGACTTTCAGTTGATTTAAGGTTAATGAATCTTGTTTAGCGAGAAAGGCTAATAACTCTTCGTCACTCTTATCGCGGTAAGTTTTAAGGGTTTTGGCTGTTTTTTGCGTTTCAATGAATACTTGTTTGTCTGTGTTCAATGTAATACCTCCACGATACTTTAATTTTGAAAAACTGAATAAATACATTATAATATGTATTTATTTAGCTTTCATTAAATAAGGAAATTAATGAGATATTAGTTATCTAAATATCACAGCAGACACCGCCGTGCCAATAGCAATTTCAGATGCTGAGTTCCAGCTAATTACACCAGCTGTTGTTATGATAATTCCTCCAACTGCAACCCCAATTGTTCCTCTTTTTACTATTGACAAAAAAATACGGAAATTGACTCCTTCATTAAATGAAGCGAAATCAATTTCCGTATTTTGTTTATCTCAACAGCCCCAAGCTTCCTGTCAGCCGCGCGACTTTTTTCTTATCGCCGCAAACGCCGATTCCAAAATAGCGGTAATCGGAAGCTGCGGTTCTTTGAAATGTTTCAATAAATTCTTCATATGTATGAATGCCTTGCGCGACATCGGTGAAATCGACCGTCAGAATATCGTTGAATTCGTCGGTCAACAGCTTTTGTCTTAATTGATGAAGCAGCTCGGCGTTGCCTTTTAAAATGGGGATTGGAAGTTTGACGATACCCAAATGGTCGATTCCCGAGCCGTCCGTTACATTTTCTCCGAGCAGGCCGGGTTTGTTTTTGCCGAGTGCAGCCCCCAGGATTGCAGCTGTATTGGCAATTAGCCCGAGCGGCAGGCTTTCATCGATGATCAATGCGCATTTTGTCTCTTCTATCAAATTTGTTCCTCCTTCAGCTGAGGTTTTGTTTTTGATTCAGAAATATAAAGACCGGCCAATGTGAGCGCTCCTCCGCAAAAAGCAACCCATGTCAGTTTTTCTTGCAGAATGACGACGGATGCGGCAATGGTGATGACGGGTACCATATAGATATAAGCGCTCGTTTTTACCGCCCCAAGCACACCGACCGACCAGTTCCATGTCACAAAGCAAAGCGCAGAAGCGCCCGCACCTAAGAACAGGATATTCAGCCAATTGGCGGGGGAGGCGAAAGGGCTGGCGTCGAAGCGGAAATCAAACAGGAACAGAGCGGGAACCATGAATAGCAAGCCGTACAGAAAGATCCGCTGTGTGCATTGGATTGTATGATAACCGAATGTGCTGATTTTTTTCATCAAAATCGCATATGCCGCCCAGACGAATGCAGAGGCAGCAGCAAGAATGTCGCCGAGCGGATTCAGCTTGAGCATCATTTGTCCGTTAAAGAAAATGAGCGCAAGTCCTGTAAAAGCGGCGGCGAATCCAATGAAGAAACGGGGCTCCAGCTTTTCGCCCGAAAGGAAAAAATGCGCCAATACCGCGGTGATCATCGGAATAACTGCGACGATCATGCCGGCGTTTGAGGCGTAGGTAAGGGTAAGCGCGATGTTTTCCAACAGAAAATAAAGCGTCACCCCGCATAAACCTGCTCCCGCAAACAGCGCTTCCTGCCTCCAGCTCCGGAATGTCGGCACATGCGGATGCACCATAATCAGCACGATCAATCCGATGAGAAACCGGTAAAACAATATATCTACGGGCGCAAAATCCTCGAGCAGCACCTTTGTCGAGACAAAAGTGGTACCCCAGATGATGATCGTGATAACAGCTGCGAGGTGTCCGGCGGTTTCGCGTCTTATCTTCATCCTTTGATCTCCTGCCTGTCATATTCAAAGATTTTCATATATTGTTTCGGCGTCAGCCCGACCTGCCGCTTGAAAAATTTCGTCATATGGCTCTGATCGCTGAAGCCTGTTTGGAAAGCGGCATCGATTGGTTTTACGCCTTCTTCCAACAGCTTTTTCGCATGATTGATACGGACGGTTTCCAAGTAGCTGTAGGGGGAAATTCCTTTCTGCTTCGTAAACGACCGCAGGAGGTGATACTTGCTCCAGCCTGCCAGCTTGCTTAAATGTTCAAGCGTAATGTTTTCCTGGTAATGGGATTCCAAATAACCGCACACCGCTTTGACTTCGTCGGACGGTTCAGGCGTATTTTCGAGAAACGCAACATCAGAATACGTCCGAATCAACTCTTCGAGAAGATTGAGAAAAAGTTCCTCTTTTTTCAAAGCTTTTTCTTTCTGCAATATTTGAATGTGAAGCTCCTTCAAGCTGGCGTTCAGCTCATGACGGAACAAGACATTTTCCGTGAAATATGGGAGGCTGTCGGTTCCGGTGATCTCCTTCACAAATTTTCTCATAACGTCAGGCATCACATTTATGCAGCGATAATCGAGCGCCTTTCCGTCAATCTGCTCGCAACTGTGCGTGTCATAAGGATTGAAAAGCACGAGGTCGCCCTGATTAATGATGTATTCTTCTCCTTTGCAAAGCAAATAGCGCTGCCCCTTCTCAATAAAACCAATCACAAAGTACTCGTGAAAGTGATTCGGAAACTTCTGCATAATGCCTTTAAAGCGGTAGGCTTCAACATTTAGATCAGGGTCGAGGAAAAGCGTGCGGGTTTCATTTCGCATGTCGGGCCTCCTTGGTGTGATGATGTTTAAGTTTATCATGTTTTTGAGAAATTTCTTGTATGATGTTGCTTAATGAAAAAATCGTATTTTTTGTGAAAAGAATGAGCAATTTAAAGCTGTCGTGGAATGGAATCACAATGGTGAAGATCATAAGGAGAGTGTTAAACTGACAGCAATTACAGGGTCATAAAAATTGAACCATTGTAACTTTTAGTGTAATATTACACTAAAAAGAACATCGGAGGTTCCTCCATGGATAAAGAATACATAACCGAACTCATTTCATCCAAGTTAAGATTAATCCGTGCGGAAAGCGGCTATACGCAGGAGAAAATGGCGAACGTGCTCGGGATGTCGAAGAAAACGCTCGTGCAAATTGAAAAGGGCAGGTCGGCAGCGGGGTGGGCGCATGTTGTCGCGGTATGCGCGCTTTTTCGGAACAGTGAGGTGCTGCAGGCCGTGCTCGGGGATGAGCCCCTTGAGGTGGTGGAGACTGTCGCTCACCGAAGCATCGACAGACCAAAAGGGAAGACGCTCGGCGGAAAAGTGTGGTGGCGGGACATTGAGAAAAAAGGCGAGTTTCGCCTTCAGCAAAACTTGATTTCTCACCATTACCGCATTTTGGATTCGTATGACGACCTATGGTTCAGCACCTTTGAAAAACAGGATGCTGTGGCGCGTTTGGACGAGCTGTTCAATGAACAGGATGGGGTGGAATGAAGAAAAAGTTAAGTCCTCTGAATTTGCTGGTCTTCATTCCTCCAAGATAAGACATAGTGAAAAACACTGCGTGTCTTGTCTGTGGAATCGGAGTTGAGAACAGTTTTCCACCTTATTCTCACTCCAGCACATCATCAAGCAGCTTCCACATCAGCTCCCTCCGGTTTCCTGCGCCCGTCTTCAAAAAAATCGATTTCAAGTGGTCTTGAACGGTGTAAGCTGATATATGCAATTCGTCTCCGATGGCTTTTGTTGAAAGTCCGCGGATGACCCGGTACACGATGTCTTTTTCCCGGTCGGACAGGTTGTAGGCTTCTGCTATCAGCGGTATGGTTTCTGCCGGTGAAGCAGGCTCGAATGAAACGGCGATCTGGCCTGATGGACCAAAGCCGTCTAAACGACTCGCTTTAATGGATAGGCAGGAATGACCCGGAATCGAGATGACCGTTTTTGCCGGATCGGCAGTTTCAGCCGCTGCCCGCGTGCAGACGGCCCGGACAGGTCTCGGCACGGCATCGCTGCCGATCCTTTCCCAGCCGCGCAAGATATTTAGCCAATGGAGGGCCGCTCGGTTGCATGACAAGGGCTGCAGGTCTTCCGACAAAATCAGAATGCCTCCGACATGTTTCATGTGAAACACGTCTTTTTTTGACAGGTGGTGTCTGAATTGCTGAAGGTGCCGGCCGATAAGCGGTGCGAGTGAAGCGAGCAAGCTCTTATCCTTTTCTGTAAACAGCGGCTGTCCTCTTTTCCTCAACAGGGTAAGGTATCCCCGGCACTCCCCCTTGCTGAGCAGAATGGCGCGCAATTCATCTTCATAGCCTGCAGGCCCAAAAATGTTGCTGTAGCGTTTGCTTTGCCGGAAGTCTCCTTTGACCGATTCACTTAATATAGCCGCTGTCTGCCGTGCATGAATTAAGGCTTCGAATCGATTCACATCCTCCTGCGTGTACTCAAGCTCGAATAATTGCGGATGGATCGCTTCAATTTGATCGTCTGTGACGGCTCCGATGGACAGTAAGGTCTTGGGGTCTACAGCCGTGCAGCATGATGCATCAAACGGAATCGCCTGTTTTAATGCAGACAGCATGGCTTCGATATATTGGGGCGAAGAACGGGTTGTGCGCTGCAGTTCGTTCAGTATGTCTTTTAACGGCCGGTTCATGTCGGTCCTCCTCTTTAAAAATCCCAGGTTTAAGGGATGGTGGTTTGTTGAAACTCCTTTATAATTGAGAACAATTCTTAATTAATTTTACTAAAAGGAGAACGGCTTGTCATGAACATGGACTGGAATCATCCTGATGTCTATCAATACGAAAAGAAAATCCCTTTAAAAATCCCATGCTATGAAATGCTCTACGATATGATGGATCGCTTGTTGACGGTCCGGCTTTCTGAAGATGCGGCTAATGTGATGGTCGTCGGGGCCGGAGGCGGGCAGGAGCTCGTGACGCTTGCAAAAAGACACCCGAATTGGTCATATACAGGAGTCGATCCGTCTGCCAGCATGCTCGGTTTGGCGAGAAAAAGGCTGGAGCTCGCCGGAATTCAGCCTCAAGCCGATCTGATTGAAGGAGAAGTACATCAGCTTGAGTGCGGATTTCAATATGATGCTGCGACATGCATGCTTGTGCTTCACTTTGTCCGCCATAAGCTTGAATTTTTGCAGCAGATCGCCTCAAGATTGGCGGATGGCGCTCCGTTTTTCATTGCGGCCATTCAAGGCAACATGACGTCAGAGGCATTCAAGTGGCAGATGTGTGCCTGGAAGGAGCATATGCTGGCAGGCGGGATTTCTGAACAGGAATGGGAGAGCTTTTCCGCTTCAATCGGCAGCCGCTCTCATCCGGTGCCGGCTTCAGAGGTGGAGGATCTGCTCGGCAAAGCAGGCTTTACAAACGTAACGAGATTTTTCAGCGCTTATGTAATCGACGGCTGGTTTGCTGTGAAAGGAGGCGGCAAACAATGAAGAAACATATTGTCGTGATCGGCGGGTACGGTCATGTCGGCGCCCAAATCTGCCGGAGTCTCGGAGAAAAATATCCGGGCCGTGTGTATGCTGCCGGAAGAAACCTGGATCACGCCGAGCGTTTTAGTCAGGAAACGGGCGGCCAAGTGAAGCCGATGCGTTTCAACAGAGATGCACCGGCTGACTGGGATTGGCTCAAGACGACGAAGCTGGTGATCGTGTGCATCGATCAGGAAAACACTGAGTTGGCAGAGGCTTGTCTGGCGAGCGGCACGGATTATATCGACATTACGGCGAACGGTTCATTTTTAGCTCAGCTTGAACAGCTGAATGACAAAGCATGCCGCGGCACTGGATTATTAAGCGTCGGCCTGGCTCCGGGGCTTACCAATTTACTTGCGCAGAAAGCCGCCCAGGCTCTCGATGAAACGAGTCGGATTGATATTGCGATCATGCTCGGTTTAGGTGACAGCCACGGAAAAGCGGCGATCGAGTGGACAGTTGACCATCTGAATACGGTGTATGATGTGAAAGAAAATGGACACTTGATGGAAGTCAGCAGTTTTACAGACGGCCGGCGGACAAACTTCGGCGGGCGATTGGGGCGCCGGACAGCCTACCGGTTTCCTTTTTCCGATCAGGTGACATTGCCAGGCACATTAGCCGTCCCTTCTGTTTCTACCCGGCTTTGCTTTGATTCAAGGCCTGCCACCGCACTGATTGCGGCCATGCAAAAAATCGGCGCAGCCAAGCTCTTAAACAATAAGGGAATTCGAAATCTGGCGGTCCGTATGCTGGGGGCGCTCAACATCGGATCAGCGCAATACGCGGTAAAGGTGGATGCTGAAGGATTGAAAAACGGCCGGAGCGCCGGGACAGGCATCGCGCTGTTCGGCGAAAATGAATCATTCATTACCGCACAGACAGCCGCTGCAGCCGCGTCAGCTTTGTATACCGGAAGCTTTCCACACGGAATATTTCATTTGGAACAGCTGTTTGAGCTTGAATGGGAAGGAAGAGAGTCTTGCTTAATTCAGAAAGAAACCGGTGACCGGTTTGTGATATCGTTTGACATCTTGTTAGAAAGTGAGATGATAAATATTAGAAAATAATAGAAGGAGTGGGAAATATGCAGCCTGAAGATATTGTCAGAAGCGGTCCGAACCAGTACGTTTGCAGGGAGGGGATCGCGAAAGAACTGCCGTCATTTGCGAATGCATTCGAACGGCCCGTCATCATTACTGGAGTCAAATCGTTTAAAGCTTTTACGAGTTATACAACGCCTCCAAACGATTGGAAAGTCGTTCAGCATACGGGCTGCAGTTCCCTAAATAAGATTAAAAAAGCAGCAGAAGCAGCAGAATCGGCAGATGTCATCATCGGGATAGGCGGGGGAACCGTCTTAGATACGGCGAAGGCAGCCGCCGATTTGTTGAACATTGAAGTCATGATGATTCCGACGATCCCGGGAACATGCGCGGCAAGCACGCCGTTAAGCGTGATCTATGATGATGACGGCAACTTTTCGGGCGTCCAATACCATAAGCGCTCAAGCTATTTGACGCTGGTCGATCCGCTGCTTCTCCTTTCTTCGCCGGTCGCTTATGTGAAAAGCGGAATCGGTGATACGCTTGCGAAATGGTATGAGGCCGAAGCGATCATCAGAAATACGGCCGATTCGCTTTCCATCATGGTTCAGACAGGGCTGAGACAGTCTGTCTATATTCGGGATATTTTGTTGACAGAAAGTCTGAAAGCCATAGAAAGTCTTGAAAAAGGCGAAACCTCCTCATCTTTCGCACATGTCCTCGAAGCGGTTATCGCGCTGGCTGGCACAGTAGGCGGATATGCGGGACGCTATGGCAGAATGGCCGGAGCCCATGCCATTCACAACGGCTTAACGTTCATCCCCGAAACCCATCGTGTGCTGCATGGCCAAAAGGTAGCCTACGGGATACTCGTGCAGCTTGCTTTAGAAGGACGGACAGATGAAATTGCCGAACTGATTCCCTTTTATGAAGGGCTCGGTTTTCCGAGAAGACTTAGCGATTTAGGCATTTTAGAAAACGTTGAAGAGGCAAAACGGACCGTTGCCGCTCATGCCGTGCGTCCGGATGAATCTTTATGTCTGATGGGATCTTTTCATGAAGCTGATGTGATGGCGGCGATAGAGTCGCTTGAATAAACCTGATAAATAAAACGAGTCAGCCATCCTGTAACGGATGGCTGACTTTGTTAAATTTCCACTTTCACATCGGCGCTTTTTTTCAGTTTTTCAACCTGCTGTCCGAGTTTTTCCTGTCTTTTTTGCTGTTTGAGCATGTCTTGGATTTGTTTCTTGACATCGTCAAACGCAGGTGTGTTTTTCTGTCCGCTGTCTTTTTGCTGTGCGGCAAATTGATCATAGTAATCTTTGATTTCTTTGTCTGTGACCTGATCTGCCGGCAGTTCTTTGTCAATATATTTTTCTGTTTTGATATTGTCGGCAATGTCACTTTTCAGCGTGTTCATGTTTAAGCCGGCTTTCTTGACAGCTTCCTCAAAATCTTGTTCATTTTTATACTGCTTTTTGCTTTCGTCCAGCTGTTTTTCAATTTCTTTCTCAGATGCTTTGTAGCCTTTTTTGTCCGCTTCTTGGGTAATTAAAGCCTGTCCGACCAGGCTGTCGATGGCCTGCTTTTTGATTTGCTGTGCCGCATCTTTTGAAGTCGGATCCTGTCCTGTTTGCTGATACTGCATTTGTGCGGTTGATAATACGCTGTTATAGTCCTTGCCTGTGATCTTTTCATCGTTAACGACAGCCACTGTTTTTGTATCATCGACTTTTTGCTGATCAAGCTTTTTCTGCATGGCTTTCATTTGCTTTTCTTGATCCTGCTGCCCGCTTTGGGCTGTTTTTTCTTGATTGTTTGCCTTGGATTGCTGATCATCATGATTTGAAGTGCAGGCGCCCAATACGACAGCCAATAATCCAATCATGAGAGATGATATGCCTTTTTTCATAATATATCTCCTTTCTTCAAACAGAAGTGATTCTTAAAATGACCTTTAGTGGGCATTCTAAACGATCGTCTCTGAAAAAGAAACCATTTGGAATCAATTTTCCAAAATGTAATCGAATTGAAAGGAGATCGTAATGTGATGGCCGAGTTCCGGTTTACTTGATATGTTTCGGATCAAAGCCGTAGACTTCGAAGTCCTTCGCAAAAATCTCCTGCACCAGCTCTTTTGTTTCGTCATTGTAAAAGCTCTCAAAAGTCGGTAACACCCAGTCGAAGGATGACATGGTGAAAACGGTGTCCGCGAATTTTCCTTTTTTGAGCATAGTATCGGAAAGATGGTGCGGTGATTTCGACAGCTGTGATATCGGAGATTTCAATAATTTGTATTTGTTTTCAATCTCTCTGATTTGCGCGCTGAATTGCTCGAGGTAAATATAATTGGTAACAAACTCTTCTTCTCCTTCGAGATACTGAGGACCAAGGTGCCGGTCAATGGCGCTGATTTCCGGCCCCAAATCTTTTAAATAATGCAAGAATTGGGTGAAAGACAGCCCTGTATTCATGTCACTGTTGAACAGACAGATAAAATTCGGGGAGCAAATTGCCGCCAGAAAGGAACTGACTGCTCTCCGGAAAGGGTTGCGCACAAGCTTGTAAGTGTCCTTTTTTCCCTCTTTTAATTCTGCCAGAAGATCCTTCACATAATCCGGCTGCTGCGTATAGATCGTATTTCTGTAGTGATGAACCTCCCCCGCGCATCTTCGGCCAACATCTTCAAGCAGTCCGTTTTGGAAAAAGAACCAGCGATTCAGCGTCGTGCAGCCGCTTTTTGGAATCCAGAACAGAATGATCGGAAAATCTTTCGCAAAAAGAGGGGTATAAAGGTAAATCAAGCGATTCAGTCTCTCATCTTCAAACATGCAGAACACATCCACTTCTTTCTTTGTTTTGGTCCGCCTGAGACAGCGGTTGCCTTTATACACAAAGTATGCCGTCACCAATGAATTGATAGGGCGATAATATGAATATATTTCAAAATGATAAGATCTGGCAGACGGTTCCTTATTGAACCATATATAGAAAAATAAGTTTATGCTTTAAAACAATCTTATGATACTAGAGCATGCCTGTACAGTTTATATTTAATGGAACTTTCTGTTTCACTGCATGCTCCGCCTGAGGTAACATGAAAATGAGAAATGCCTGGGAGCGTTCTGAAAGGTCAGATGCTCAAGGAAAATGGAATAAAGGGAGGGTCGCTCATGCAGATTCGCATGACTGAATATCACGTTCCCGACCCCGAGTCGGGTCCGTACGGGATCGCCGTATGTGCAAACGGGCGCATTTGGTTTACTGAACAAAAGGGAAACCGGATCGGTATGCTCACAGAGTCTGGAGATATTACCGAATATACGATTCCGACGAAGAGCGCAGGCGCCTCGATTATTACTCCCGGGATTAGCGGTGAGCTATGGTTTACGGAGTATAAAGCGGGGAAAATCGGAAAAATGACGCCTCAAGGGGAAATAACTGAGTATGCCCTTCCTCCAGGTACTGCCCCGTTTGGGATCACCGTAGGCTGTGACGATGCCATGTGGTATACCGATATGGCCGGACATCAAATCGGCAGGCTGTCATCTTCAGGCGAAATCACTGAATATAAACTGCCCAAACCGGGAGCCTTCCCGTCATTTATTACAAGGGGAGCAGACGATGCACTCTGGTTTACACAAAATCAAAGCGGCTCCATCGGGCGAATAACGGCAGATGGAGACATCAGCGAGTATCCGCTTCCTGGAGAACAATCCGGACCGGTCGGAATCACTGCAGGCCCGGACGGAGCTTTGTGGTTTACAGAAATAAACGAAAATCAAATTGGGAGAATTGCGGTCTCAGGGAAGATCAGCGAATACCCGCTTCCGACAGCCAATGCCCGCCCGCACGCGATTACCGCCGGCGGCGATGGTGCCCTGTGGTTTACGGAATGGGGTGCGGGTCAAATCGGCCGCATTACAGTCAACGGGGATATTACGGAATATCCAATTCCGACGGCCGAGTCTGAACCGCACGGGATAGCGGCCGGACCAGCCCAATCGATCTGGTTTGCAGAAGAGTGCGGCCGTATTGGGAAAATCTCTATTCTTGATTAAAAAACGTCCAGTTTGCTGGACGTTTTTTTATATATTATTCCGTTCTCGTTTCCATTCTGCGGTTGGGAGAGCCAAGGCCTTTATTCATCAAGTAAAAATGGAAAATGTATTCACCGATTGCCATAGCGACTGCTGCAAAAAACGCGGCCAATGCAGCGGTGTTTGCAGCCGTTCCCATCGCAAGAGCCATCAGCCAAACGACAAGAAAAGCGACGCCTAAATCGGCTAAAGTGGCTGTGATGTTATTGGTCTTCGGCAAAATAAACAAATCACCCAGCAAATAGGATACCGCGCCAAGAACAATTGTGATGAAGAGGGTGTTTTCAAAACTGAAACTAAACCCGAGCCCGAGAACAAGGTACAGTATCACAATTGTCATGATGCCTTTAATGGCAAGGGCTTTCACATGTTCCATAACAATTCGCTCCTTTATACGAGATTTTAGTTTTTCTTTTCCTCGTATTCAGAAAACGAAACATGCAAACTTGCTTTTTTAACGGGCTCAGACATTTTTCCGCCATTCTTTCTGTTTCTTGCATAGTAGATGATATAGCATAACGCCATAAATGGAACACCGCAAAAAAGGGCGATTCTTTGGTTCGGATCAAAGGCAATGCCGATGCAGGATGCCAGACATAATAGAAAAGCGGCAATCGGTACTGCCGGATAAAACGGTGTCCGGTATTTTAAGCCGTCTGCGGTGTTTCCTTCAGCCAAAAAGCGTCTGCGGAACATGAACTGCGAGGCTGCAATGCTCATCCAGACGGCAACAACGGCAAAGCCTGAAATTGATACAAGAACGATATAGACGGAATCAGGTGCAAAAACACTGGAGAGCAGCGACAGAATGCCGCCGATCATACTGAAAATCAGCGCGTTCAACGGAATTCCCCGTGAAGTCAGCTTTTGAAAAACGGGGTGTAACGTTTTTTCTTTTGACAGTGACCAGAGCATCCGGGAGCAAGCATATAAGCCTGAGTTGGCCGCGGAAAGCAGAGCCGTCAGAATCACAAAATTCATAATGTCGGCCGCGTATGGAACACCGATACGGTCAAAAACGACGACGAACGGGCTTTTGATCACACCGGCTTCTTTGACCGGAATGAGGCATGAGAGCACGAAAATCGTTCCGATGAAGAAAAGCACCAGTCTCCAGAGTGTTGTCTTGATCGCTTTTGGAATGTTCTTTTCCGGTTCGGCGCTTTCTCCGGCGGCAATCCCGATCAGCTCCGTACCCGAAAACGCAAAATTCACGGAGAGCATCGCCATAAAAATTGGAAGGAAACCGTTCGGAAAGAGCCCGCCTTCTCCTGCAAAGTTTGAAAGAAGCGGTGCGGAATCTGTATTTTGTAGCGGGATGATGCCGAATATCGCCGCTCCGCCTAAAATAATAAACAATATAATGGCAAGTACTTTAATGCTCGAAAACCAAAATTCGGACTCGGCAAAAAATCTCACTGAGACAGCATTGAACACGAAAATCAGTGCAGCGAAAACCGCGCTCCACATCCACACCGAAGTATCGGGGAACCAGCGCTGCATTAATAACCCGGCAGCGGTAAATTCCGAACCCAGCGCGACAGCCCAGGTCAGCCAGTAAAGCCAGGCGACGGTGAATCCGGTGCCCGGCCCGATGAATTTGGAGGCATACATATGAAACGATCCGGTGACAGGCATGGCGACCGATAATTCGCCGAGGCAGAGCATGACAAGGTAGACAATCAGAGCCCCGACTAAGTAGGCTAAAATCGTTCCGGCAGGACCCGCCTGTGAGATCGTATAGCCGGAACTTAAGAAAAGACCCGTGCCGATAACGCCTCCCAAGGAGAGCATGATCAGGTGTCTCGTTTGCATTTTTCTTTGAAAGTTCTGACGATTGTTGTTTGACTGTTCCATCATATCTCCAGCTTTCTCGCCCAGTCGGCGACGGCTTTTATGTCTTCAGGTGTTGTTCTGCAGCAGCCGCCGATCAGCTGTGCTCCTTGGTTGTACCAGCTGCGGGCGCTTTCTCCGAAGGAAGCTTTGCATGCCGCACCATGCCATGTTTTTGTCTCCGGATCATACTGTTCACCGGAATTCGGATAGACGATAATCGGTTTAGCTGTATGCTTTTTGATGCCGCCAATGAGCGAAGAGACATGCTCCAGCCGCGTACAGTTTACGCCAACTGCCGCAACCTGGTCATGCTGATCGAGCCATTTCGCGCATTCGCCGGCTTTCGTGCCGTCGCTGATATGACGTCCGTCTTTAGCGCTGAAACTGATCCACGCATGTGTGTCAGGGAATTCTTTCAATAAATGAACGATTGCTTTTGCTTCTGAAAGGCACGGTATTGTTTCACAGGCTAACATATCGGCGCCTGCATCGATTAAAGCGGCCATTCGCTGCCTGTGAAAATCGGCCAATTCGTCTTCTGTGACGTCATAATCCCCCCGATATTCGGAACCATCCGCTAAAAAAGCGCCGTAAGGGCCTACTGAAGCGGCTACAAACGGTTTGGGCCGGCCTTTGCGGTTTTCCGGAACCGCCCAAAATTCATCGCGTGCTTCTACAGCAAGACGTACAGACTCCCGGATAAGGTGGAGCGCTTCTTGTTCACTGAGGCCGCGTTTTGTGAAACCTTCAACCGTCGACTGATAGCTGGCTGTCATCGCGCAATCGGCGCCCACACGGAAATAATCCAGATGCACTTGTTTGATAAGCTCGGGGTTTTCGATGAGCATTTTTGCAGACCACAGGCTGTCGTTCAAATCACAGCCGTACCGTTCAAGCTCGGTGGCCATCGCGCCGTCAAGTGTGATGATAGGAAATTGTTCTAAAATCGATTGGATCGGATTGGTCATCTCATTGTTGAGGATCTGTCGTTTGAGACCCCGGCCTCCTTTTTTAGAGTTTTTAAAAATATATGAAAAATAGTTTAAAAGACTTCAGTAGCTTTTGTCAATCTACCAAAAATCAGTTTTTACTAGTAGCTTTTGTCGTTTTCTATTTAGGGTAAAACGGTACGTCTCCGCATATTTTTTTTAAAAAAGACTGATAAGGGGTATTGGATGGATGAAAAAACTGATTATCAATGCTGATGATTTTGGATATTCAAGAGGCGTGAACTATGGAATTATTGATGCCTATAAGCTGGGGATTTTAACATCAGCGACGTTCATGACAAATATGCCGGGCGCAGGTCATGCGGCGCGGCTGGCTCGCGAATCGCCCGGGCTCGGGATCGGCGTACATTTGGTGCTGACCTGCGGAAGACCGCTTTTGTCTGACCACCGGACGATCGTCGATGCAAAGGGGAATTTTCGCAATCTCGCATTTTATCAAGGTGCTTTTACAATTGATACTGATGAAGTATACCGAGAGTGGAAAGCGCAGATTGAAACATGCATCAACATGGGCTTGGAACCCGATCATTTGGACAGCCACCATCACATCAACGCTTCCCCGGGCATCTCAGACGCATTTTTGACGCTCGCCAAAGAGTATCGTTTGCCTGTCAGGCGCAATATGGAGAGTGCTGTGATCACGGAAAAAGGAGTGAAAACAACAGACTCTTTTTCACCTGTCCTCGAAGCGGCTTTAAAGGATGAAGAAGCCGTCTCTGAACTGTTTGAAGAGCATGATACCGTGGAGGTCATGACCCACCCGGCATACCTCGATAAGGAGCTTTTGACGAACTCTTCTTATAATTATCCGAGAGTCGATGAACTTGAATTTTTAACCGATCCGGACGTTGTCATCCGTTTGAATAAGCTTACTGATGTCCAGCTCGTATCATTTAGGAATTTGACATAAGGAGAATGCCGGAATGAAACATATTTTTCAGCTGCTGGGAAAGTCTTTGCTGATTCCGATTACCGTTCTTCCGATCGCCGGCCTGCTGCTGCGTCTTTCTGCGGAAGATATGCTGAATATACCGCTTTTTCAAGCGTCAGGCGTGATATTGAACAATATGGATGTCCTGATCGCAATCGGCATCGCCATGGGCTTTGCCCGTTCAAAAGATAAAGGAATTCCTGCGCTGACAGGATATTTGGCGATAACCGTATTAAAAGAGGGGCTCGGCATCTTGAATCCTGATCTTGATATGAGCGTCTTCGGCGGGGTGCTCGCCGGCCTGATGGCGGCTTTCATTTATAACCGGTTTCAACATACGAAACTGCCAAGCATGTTTTCATTTTTTGGCGGAGAGAAGTTTCCGATTACGATGATCGTATTGGTGACGATTCCGGTGGCAGGCTTTTTTTCAATCGTCTGGCCTTATGCAGAAGCGGCGATCGACACTTTTAGCCAGTCGCTTGTAGGTCTTGGCGCTTTCGGGGTGTTTGTATTCGGATTTCTGAATCGGTTTTTGCTGCCGTTCGGCCTTCACCATGTCATGAATACGTATATTTATTTTGGGCTTGGGCGCTATGAGACGGCATCCGGCGAAGCGGTGACAGGGGAAATTACGCGGTTTTTGAATGGAGACCCGACAGCCGGCTACTTTCTCGGCGGCTTTTTTATCACGATGATGTTTGGCATTCCGGCGATCGCTTTGGCAATCGCGCATGCAGCCAGAACGAGAAAAAAGGAAACGAAAGCGCTCATGTCTTCAGGAGCAGCCACATCACTGATCACCGGGATTACGGAACCAGTTGAATTCACGTTTTTATTTACTTCGCCTTTATTGTACTTTCTTCACTCGGTCTATACGGGACTTGCCGGAGCGGTGCTCTGTTTGCTTGGGATTCGTCACGGCTTCTCATGGGGAGCAGGCGTAATCGATTATTTGCTGAACCTTAATTTATCAGACGGCGGATTATGGATCATACCCGTCGGCCTTGCCTTTTTTGCTCTCTATTATGTTACGTTTTACTTTGTGATTATAAAGCGAAACATTCCGGTGATCGGAAGGGAACAGGAAACACCTGAAGGAAACCGGCTGCATCAGTCTATGGCTGCAGGCATTCTTAAGCATATCGGCGGCCGTGAGAATGTCGTGACTTGCGAAAACTGTATAACCCGTTTGCGAATGAAATTAAAAGACACGTCCTTGGCGGATGAAGCGCAATTAAAGCAATTAGGAGCGCACGGTGTGGTCAAAATTGACCAGCATCATATCCAGATTGTGATCGGAACGGATGCTGGGAATGTGAAAAAAGATTTGCAGAACTTAATCGGGGAGACTCCGCCGGATTAAAAACTGGAGTTGATTGTCCCGTACCTTTTGGAAAAATCACGAGTCTGCGAAAAATAAGCTTGCACCTCCAGCAGCGTGAGGCGTTATGATAGGAATAAATCGTCAGTTGGAGGGGATTTTTATGGAAAATGACGGATATTATTCAATCGGTGTTTTTTCAGAAATGACAGGGACATCCATTCGGACGCTCCATTATTACGATGAAATCGGCCTGTTGAAGCCTGAAAAACAGCCGGGAACAGGCCACCGTTTCTACACAGACAGAGATGCGAGAGAGTTGCAGAAAATCACATGTTTTAAGTTTCTCGGGTACAGTCTTGAACAAATTCGCGCTTTCATGAAGGATGCATGCTTTGATGCCGGTCTGATTGAGGCGCTGCAGGAGCAGAAAAAGGTGCTGGAGGAGAAAAAGGAACATATTGAAACAGGGCTGAAAGCGATAAACAGGACAATCGGTCTTCTGGAGGAGGAAGAGGAAATCGACAGTTCTGTTTTCATGAGCCTGCTGAACAGCATCCAGACTGAGAAGGAGCAGCGCATATGGCTTGAACAGCAGGTGTCCAAACGTTTTGCCGATGATGTATTCGGCAAATCAGAAGATGAGATGGCCAAATTGGATCAAGAGTATGTTCGTTTATCTAAGGAAGCCAAGCGGCTCATGGGAAAACCGGTTGATGACCCCGAAGTGCAGGAAATGGCGGACCGATATATGAAGACGAGTTTGGAATTTGTCGGAGAGGGCGTGCTGTCGGCTTTAGGACAGATGGAGACAATCGAATCGCAGCAGCTGGCAGAGAAGTTTTCTTCACCTTTTACAAAAGAAGAGGATGAGTGGCTGCAGCAGGTGTTCGAATATTACATGATTCACAACGATTTCTGTCCCGAAAACGGCCGATGAAAAAATCCGCCGGAGCTTTTAATGCAAAAGCTCCGGCTCAATTTTCGCCGTTTCATTATCAAGCGAAACATGCAGTTGATGGTTTTGATTAACAGAAGCGAAAAAGATTTCATCCATTCGTTCAAGCCCTTTCTTCTTCAGCTGGTTTTTGAGCCAGTTTTCCGTTACATTCAATTGGTGAAGGACAGATGTGTACACTTTCCCTTCAATGATGACCGGATATGAAAATTCGCCGCCGCTTTTTTGAATCCCCATATCTTCAGCCGTGACTTCCATTTTATTTGGCTTTTTGTATACCGTTAAATTTCCATTCGCCTCTATAAACGCCATTTCTACGTCGCTGACATTGAAAACATCTTTTTCACGAAGCATTTGCAGAACATTATCCACCGAATATCTGATTCGTTTTAAATTGCCGACAATAAACGTTCCATTTTTGATGACGATGGTCGGTTCAAATGTAATCAGACGTCCGAGTGTTCTGTTTTTGATCATGATTTTTGAAGCGAGTCTTTGCAATAGGGCAATCGCAACCACCGCAGCGGCGGTATGCAAATGTTCAATCCTCGGATCGGCTATGTCAGCTCCGACGACAGCCCCCAATGTAATAATGATTAAAAAATCAAATACAGGCATTTCGCCGATTGAGCGTTTTCCCATTAGCAATGTAACAGCCAATAAAAGGGGAAGGATGGTGATGATTCGTCCGTAGACAACCAAAATTTCTTTCATAGTTTCCATTTTCTCGCTTCCTTTTTATACGCTTTTGCCAATTCAAGATTGACGGCCGTCATTTTCGAGTTGAGGTCATGATATGGATAAGAATCGCTTATTTCAGGAAGCCGGTTGGCATCCTCCTGGTTTGAAATCACACGACCCGCCGAAACAAACCGTTTTGGGGGAATTGTAACACCGATTACTGTTGCTCCCGGTTCGATCACCGTATTCTCTTGGATATAGGCATCAAAAACAAGGCTTTGCATTCCGACAAAAACATTGTTGTCAATTCGTACGGGGCCGTGAATTTGACATTGCGGGGCGAGTGATACTTTCTCGCCTATGTAAATGGAATACGATTCACGATCCTTAAAAACGGATTGTTCAGTAACAGGGTTGTTGTATTCATAGTTTTTCATACCGTGCAAGACAACTCCGTCCTGGATATTGCAATCATGGCCGATGTAGATTTTTAATCCCGTGTCTCCTCTGATCGAAGAGAAAGGCCCGATGAAAACGTTTCGCCCGATGACCACACTGCCGATGACCGAGGCGAAATGATGGATGTATGAGGACGCATCAATATCCGGAATATCAGCTTCTTGATTAAATGACGCGGTAATATTGGGGCTGACATTGTCTTGGATCAGCAGCTTTTCAAGAAACTTCCCGGCGAGTGACGAAACCGTTAACCCGAGGATGAGTTTGTTGCTTAATTTCATATGACCTGCCTCCTTTATTCAGGTAGTCTGTCTAAAAAACGGGATAATATTTATGGGCGGCGGTCTGAAACTAAAAAAGAGGATATGGGGAGATAACGGCTAATAAAGCAATGGAATAGGTTTTAGGAAGCGTTCAAGACGATTACCATTTTCATCTCTAAAAAAACAAAGGAAATGATTCATTTAGAGGAGGAAATTTACGGTCAGCTTGCCTTGGATGACTCCTCGACTTATTTTAAGGGAGGTTGAAACTTTGAATCTATCTTTGGCAGTTGCATTAGTTATATCTGTGTTTTTAAATATATTTCAGCTGGCACAACTCAAATCCAATAACCGTAAAAACGCAAACTGGAATGAGAGGACAAAAAGGCCGCTCAATCCCTTTACTTCCATTCTTTGGACTTATTTCGCCATTATCATTCTTTTGATGTTGGCTGCATTAGTAACCGTCATCATACAGCTTAACGAATAATATTAGCGCTTCTCTTCTGTTGCCGGCTTTTTATTATTGCCACAGTCATAACGAAAAATGCGCAGAAATTGCAAGGAGAAAAAACGATGAAAACGGGATCGCTCGCTTTGACACACACGGAAACGATTGCCCCGAAGGGATCTATTTAAAATGAAGAGACGTTCGAATTTGAAACTCAAAAAAGATGGGCAAATCGTAAAGCATGCGGTAGAAAATCATAAGGAAGAGACAAATACCGCAGCTCCTCCTGCCAAAAAGGATAGAGACATTGGACATGTCAAAAAAAACAGGAGGCAACCCGCTGCCGAATACAGGAAATAATCGCCTGTACCGTGCTTTACTCATTGGACCCATCCTTCTTATTATCGGACTTGCTATGTTTGTTTTAAACTGTAAAAAGACTCAAAATCAAAGTGCGTAAATATTCCCCAAAAGACAGCGTTACGGCTGTCTTTTTCGTTTGCGAAACAGCTTTTCGCCCGCGGCACCTGCGGAAACGCCGAGCACATAAGCCAATAAATCGCTCCACAAAAATCCATAACCGAGAATGAGTCCGCCGAGCGGAACGGCTCTGATATCATCAATCCATGGAGCGTGATACAGCTGGCTGCATTCGATTAAAAAACAAAACGCGAGCGCAATCAGCGCCACTGAAGCTGTCTTCGCGTTTTTGAACAAAAAGCCTGCGCCGAAGAAAATCATCAGCGCCCACAGCGCATCCCCTAAATAGGCATTCACGATGTCCGGCAGCATATCGGCCGCCTTTCTTGAAGCAAGCCCCGCCGCCATCGCTGCGAATATCAGCGCAAGCCGGCGGATACGGCTTCTTTTCATATTCATGGCTGGACCCCTTTTCTGCCAAAGCAGGTGAAGTAAATCTTCGGAGACATGACGGATACAAGAGGAAAAACGTTTTATTATTTTGGACGGTTTAAAATGAACGAAAAAAGCCGCCGGATACGGCGGCTTGTGTTATATCGCATTTTTGCTTTCGGTTTTTTGTTCGGTGCCGGAGCGTTCCCAGCATTCGACGCCTTCATGGTTTTCAAGAACATCTTTATAAAAGACCGGATCTTTTCCAGCTTTTCGCTGTTTCACATAGTCTTTCAAGGCGGCAAATGCCACTTTTGACAGCAGGAAAATCGCGATTAAGTTGACGATGACCATCAAGCCCATGAACAAGTCGGCGAGGTCCCACACAAGCTGGACTTTTGATACCGATCCGAAGATAACCATCGCAAGCACACAGATTCTGTAAATGAAGAGCCATGCTTTGTTCGTGTGCAGGAATTCGATATTCGTTTCTCCATAGTAGTAGTTTCCGATTAAGGTGCTGAAAGAAAACAGGAACACCATAATGGCAAGAAAGCCTGAGGCCCATGCTCCGATGTGCGTGCTGAGCGATGCTTGCGTCAACTCGATTCCGCTCAGCCCCGGTTCTTGATACGCATCGGAAAACAAAATGATAAAAGCTGTGCTTGAACAAATCACCAAAGTGCTCGTGAAAACCCCTAAAGCCTGGACAAGACCCTGTTTGACAGGATGGCTCGTTGTCGCTGCGGCTGCTGCATTCGGCGCGCTGCCCATCCCGGCTTCATTTGAGAAGAGGCCGCGTTTGATTCCGTTCATTAGCGCTGCGCCGATGGCTCCGCCTGCCGCTTGTTCAAGGCCAAACGCATGACCGACAATCAAAGAGATGACGTCCGGCAGTTTCGTAATGTTCATCAGCATGACAAAAACGGCGACGCCGATATATAAGACGGCGAGAAATACGACAATATATTCGGACAGCTTGGCGATCCGTTTGATACCGCCGAAGGTAATGATGCCGAAGGCAATCGTAATGATAATCCCCAGTGTAAGACGGTCTGTGCCGAATGAGTTTTCAAAAGCGACCGTTATCGTATTGGACTGGACCGCGTTAAACACGATTCCGAAGGATAATGTAATCAAGACGGCAAACAGCGCACCCATCCAGCGTTTTTTCAAACCCTTTTCCATATAGTAAGCAGGGCCGCCGCGGAAGCCGTCTTTATCCTTTATTTTATAAATTTGCGCCAGCGTGCTTTCGACAAAGCTTGACGCCGAACCGATGATGGCGATGATCCACATCCAAAAGATAGCGCCGGGTCCGCCCAAGGCAATGGCGATCGCAATCCCCGTAATATTTCCTGTGCCTACTCTCGCGGCCATGCTAATGCAAAAAGCCTGAAAAGGAGAGATTCCGTTTTTGTCGGGTGCTCCTTCCTTTAAAACCCGGAACATGTCTTTCAGCAAGCGAACTTGAAAGAACTTCGATTTAAAAGTAAAAAACAGTCCTGAAGCCAGAAGCATAATAATTAATAGTTTTGACCAAAGAAAATCATTTGTGACAACAATGACTTCTTGAAGGAATTGCTGCATGCTTTCACCTCTTTTTTGTGATTTTAAAAAATACTGAGATCCCATTCACGGGCTATATGTTTTAACAGCATTCCGCCCGTCATGCTGTTGCCGTAATCGTCAATCGCCGGACCGTAGATGCCGATGCCGCATCCATGCCGAAAAGGCTGTTCTCTTTTCATGCTGGCAGGCACCGCGCACATGATTCCGCCGGAGACGCCGCTCTTTGCCGGAATGCCGACAAAGGCCGCGAATTTTCCTGAAGCATTGTACATGCCGCACGTCAGCATTAAAGCTTTTGTCAGCCTGGCGACATCCTTCGGGATCACCTGCTCTTGGCGGAGAGGGTGATATCCGTCATTTGCGAGAATCATGCCGATCAAGGCGATGTCTTCAGTGCTTCCTTCCATGGAGCATTGCTTCAAATAGACTTCAAGCGTTTCTTCGACGTCTGCTTCGAGGAAGCCGGTTTCCTTTAAATAATGGGCCAATGCTCTGTTCCGATGGGCGGTTTGCCACTCTGACCGAAATACTTCCTCATTGATTTCAAGCCGTTTTCCAATCATTTTTTCAATGACTTCATGAAGCGACTCCATTTTTTCCAGTGCCGATTCACCGGGTAGGATCGACGCAACGGTCAGCGCTCCGGCGTTGATCATCGGGTTAAACGGCTTTCCCGGCTTGTGCATTTCAAGGCGGATGATTGAATTGAACGCGTCTCCCGTCGGTTCTACATCAACACGGTCTAATACGTAAGAAATCCCTTTCGTCAAACACGCTGCGATAAAGCTGACCACCTTTGAGATGCTCTGGAGTGTGAATGATACGTCCCAAGTTCCTGCTTTGATCACCGTTTGATCAGAACCGATCACACAGATGCCGAGCTGGTTAGAGTCGATTTTTCCTAAAGCGGGAATGTATTCGGCGTTGCGTCCGCTTGCGGAAAAAGGACGGTAATGTTCAACCAAATCTTCAAGGCGGGATTGCCAGAAGCGGGCGTCATAGCGTTCTTCCAATACTTCATTCATCGAATTTCCTCCAATCTGACCTGTTAAAGCTTGCAGGTTTGCTGAAAAAATACGAGGCTCTAAAAAGCGGTGATTAGGGCATGGCGGCAGAAGGCAAAGGGGTATAAGCCTCTGCCGCACAAGTTGTTTTAAAGCCTGTTCTTTCCTGGGAAAAGGGGTTTGGGTTGCGCAAGGGAGTGAGTTGCGGGAAAATATAAGCGTTTTCAAATAGAGAAAATATACATTCAATTTATAATAGAACCTACATAAACCTACAAAAAGCGACAAAAATATTTAAAAAATAAGCCAATTGATTTAAAAATCAAATCGACTGTGGGTAAAATGGGAGTTGCGGAAAACGTGCGGTTAAAGTCAAAATAAAGCAACACGTTTGTAATGGAGGATCAGCATGATGGGTGGAAATTGGGGAAGCGTGATGAAGCAGGCGGCCCGGCTTGTAAAGAAAGACGGCTATATCTTAACAGTGATGATGTTAACGGTGCCGCTCGCAGGAGAGCTGAAGTTTTATCCGTTGAACGAGACCTTCCGGGTCAGCTTCGGCGTTCCAACTTTTTTCTTTCTTTTGTTGCTGCTGCGGAATGTCCCGGCTGTGCTGTCCGGCTTTTTAACGGGAGCGGCCGTCGTCGGGTTTCGGGTGCTGCTTGATGCATTCGGCCCGGGGCAGATCGATTGGTTGTCATCCTTTTATCACCATTATCCGACTTTTTTCTTTTATTTCACATATGCGTTTCTATTCTACTTGGCAAAAGTGAAGCGATTTCAATTTCGCCCGCTCTACATCGGGTTTCTGGGCTTCGGAATTGAACTGATTGCCGATGGAGCCGAACTGGTCGTTCAATATATGATGTTCGAGTCTACCGTCACCCCGGGAAAGATCCGCGACATGATGGCGATTGCTTTTTCCCACAGCTTTATTGTGCTGAGCTTTTTTAATGTCATGAAGCTGTATGAAACGCAATCGCGGGAAAAGCAGATCCGCGAACAAAATGAGCACATGCTGATGATCGTTTCAAATTTATACGAAGAAACCGTTCATTTGAAAAAGACGTTGAAGAATACTGAAGAGATTACGAACGAATCCTATCAGCTGTACAGGCTCTTAAATAGACAGAGCGATAACAATTCCTCTGTCCGGCAGATCAGCCAGAAGGTGCTGCGCCTCGCCGGTGAAATCCACGAGGTCAAAAAAGACAACCAGCGCATCTTCGCCGGGCTTTCAAAACTAATTTCGAAAGAAAGCTTCAGAGACTACATGGCGGCAGAAGATCTGGTCCGGCTTGTGACCGGCATTAATCGAAAGTATGCCGAATCGCTCGAAAAAGACATTGACTTTCATTATTCGATAGGCGGAGAACATCCAAAATACCACGTGTATACTGTATTGTCCGTGATTAATAATATTATGGCGAATGCGGTGGAAGCGATTCAAAGACAGGGCTCCATCCGCCTCAGCCTCTATAGGCGCGCCGATGACATGCTGGAATGCCGCGTGGAAGATGACGGACCGGGCATTCCAGAGAAAGTCGGGGATGTGGTGTTTGAGCCGGGATACACGTCAAAATATGATGAATTCGGAACCCCTTCAACCGGAATCGGTTTGTCTTATGTGAAGGAAACTGTCGAGGAGCTCGGGGGGAGCATTCGATTTCAGAGTGATGCAAGCGGTGTTGTGTTTACGATCAGACTTCCGGTCCAACAATTGATTCAGAAAGGGTGAAGGCCTGTGCGTTTTTTTATTGCAGATGATGACCGTGCTGTGCGATCGATTTTAAAACAAATCATTGAAGACGAAGATTTGGGAGAAGTGGCCGGAGAAGCGGAAGACGGCTGCGATTTGGAAGGCCACGTCCTGAATTTGCAGCAAATTGATATTTTGTTTGTCGATCTTTTAATGCCGCTCCGCGACGGAATTGAGACGGTTCGTCATTTGTATGGCGCTTTCTCAGGGAAGATCATCATGATTTCCCAGGTGGAATCGAAGGAAATGATCGGTGAAGCCTATTCTTTGGGGATTGAATATTATATACATAAACCGATTAACCGCATTGAAATCTTGAACGTCATTCAAAAAGTCAAGGAGCGCATCGAGCTGGAAAGGTCGATCCATGACATACAATCTTCGCTGAACCGGCTCGTGAGTCTCGGCAGCGGACGAAAAAACGGCTTTAGGGAAAAAAGCATTCAGGAAACGGGCGAATTTCTCCTTTCTGAACTCGGAATCGTCGGGGAGAGCGGGTCCCAGGATTTACTCGCCATCCTTCAGTATTTGTTTGATGATGAACAGACTTCATTATATGAAAAGGACTTTCCGCCGCTCAAACAGATTTTTCATCAGATTGCCGAGCAAAAGCTCGGGCCGGCTGCTTCACCCGTGGAGATCAACAGGGAGATTAAAGCGTCTGAGCAGCGGATACGGCGGGCGGTCAGCCATTCGCTAAACCATTTCGCATCACTCGGTTTAACAGATTTTTCAAATCCGCGGTTTGAAAGCTATGCGTCCCGTTTTTTTGACTTTACTGTCATCAGCAAAAAAATGAAAGAGCTGCAGAAAGACTCTGCCGCCGCCTTGCCGTCCGCCCGCGTCAACACGAAGAAATTTATTCAGGTTTTCTTTTTGGAAGCCAAGCGGTTGAGCGAAAGCGCCGGAAAAAGGGGTTAAAAAGAGCTTCCTCACCTTAGAGGAAGCTCTTCTGCATGCCGGTTACCCAGCGTATTCTCTTTTCAGCAGCGAAAACATGTATACGTCAATCAGTCTTCCTTTCGCTTTCTCGTAATCTCTTAGCAGTCCTTCCTTTTGAAAGGATAACGAGTTGAGGAGTTTGATTGAAGGCGTGTTTTCGGGCTCTACCTTCGCTTCGATCCGGTTGAGGTTCAAGCTTGTAAAGCCGTAGTCGATCAGCTTTTGAACAGCTTCGGAAGCAAAGCCTTTTCCCCAATGATTTCTCCCTAAGTCATAGCCGATTTCAGCTCTGCCGTTTTCCTGGTCGATCATATTAAAACCGCACGTCCCGATGACTTCATCCGTTTCTTTCACAATGATTGAAAAGCGGTTTGCCTGCCCTTCAAGGCTTAAATCATTGATCATTTGGATCATGTCCCGCGCCTGTGAGACGTCTGTAAAAGGCGTGATATTCATATATTTTGTGACTTCCGGATCTGACCAGTATTGACAGAGGACATCTGCATCTTCCAATTCCATTTTTCTCAAAGTCAATCTTTCTGTATAAAGGGTTTCCATGTTCTTGCCTCCAAGTTCCGTATTATTAGGAATGTGAAAGGACCATTCATCGATTTGCGCATCATTCATGTTCATAGAATAAAAAGTAAACTGTTATCGGGAAACGGAGGGATAAATCCCTTTTTTATCTAAAATGGAAAGTGCAATTTCGGCAGCGGAGCTTCCGGCAGCCCGTTTTTCACCTTGAATATGAACAGCAAAGAAAAAAGTATTATCGGCAGTTTCTACATACCCGATAAACCAACCGGCATGGAGTTCCCCGTTGATTACCGAGGTTCCGGTTTTACCGGATAAAACCCTGCCATTTGATTCTTCTAAACGTATTGAATCTTTCACAGTTTCAATATTAGACTGTTTAAAATCAAATTCGTTATCATAAAACTTTTTTAATATATTGACCTGTTCAAGTGGGGAAATTTGAAGAGAGCCATCCAGCCAATAATCGGCTGGGACTGAAAAATCCTCATTTCCATAATGTATAGATTTGAGATAATGACGTAAATGATCCTCCCCAATTTGCCGGTCCAATTTTTGAAAATACCATGTTGTGGAGCTGCTCATCGCAGAGAATAAATCCTGGTCTTGATTCCATTCTTTATACGGATATTGAGTCCCATCCCAAGTCATGTGAGAGTCGTTCTTCGTGATGATCCCGGATTCCAGTGCGAGCAATGCGCTAAACACCTTGTAGGTGGAAGCAGGTGCGAATCTGGAGGTGCTTTCTTTCCTATTGTATATTGTATACTTTTTCCTATTAGAATTAAACAGGACAAAGCCCCCTGAGGCTGAAAATTTATCAAAAAAAGTGCTGTAATCTTCGTATTCTACATTGGTGCCGGGTAAAAAGCGTGTTTCTTTTTGCATGGCCAATATAGACACAGAAGGAGTACCGGCTAATATGGCCCCAAGAACAAGAGTGAACACTAAGGCGCTTTTCGCCTTTAGCAAAGGTGATGCCGTCTGAAAGTTGACAACTGTAACAATCCGTCTTTTGATATGTTTGTATGAGCTGCTGAATTCAGAAGCGGCTAACAAAGACGATGTTCTTTGCTTAATTGAAGTGAATTTTAAAATCACCTCGCCATATTTGAGGTGCAACTTTTTATCAAGCGTTTTTAATACGGCAAAGTCGCAAGAAATCTCCATCTCCGTTTTCGCTTCCTTTGATAAATACCATACGAGAGGATTAAACCAATAGACGATTTTCAACAGGCAAAGAAAATAGTTGATAAGCATATCTTTTCGTTTGCAATGGTACAGTTCATGAAGCAAAACACATTTCATTTCGTCGGCTGAAAACATTGAAATATCTTTTGGCAAGATAATATATGGACGAATGACCCCAAATGTAATGGGGGATTTTATCAATGGAGAACGGCCCAAAATGACTTTTTGATGAAAGCGTATTTCCTCTTTACATGTGTGAAAAAGGGATAATAGCTCTTTGTTGTTAACAATTTGCAGGTTCTTTTTTATTTTGCCGATTTTTAGATTGCTATAAAGAGTAGCCAAAAGCATAACGGCAACGCCCAATATCCAAACTGCGAAAAAGGCTGAATCTATCATTTTGGAAGACGATTGTTCAATCGACAACGAAAAGTCCTGCACCCAGTTTACATGTTGGCCGATTGCTTCTGTCGTCTTGTCTGTGGAGTGGGTTTGGGATAAGGCCGATTGAGCTCCTCCTAAATTCAGAATCCAGTCAAAATGATGGCTTTTTAGAAAATGAAAGGGAATAAAAGGAGCGATCAATGCCAAAAGAGAAATCACGCTAATATAATAGTGGGTGCCTACAGTGATTTGAGTCCTGAGCAGTTTTTTAATGAGTAAGATGATAGAAAAAAACAGAGACAATAGAATTTGACTAACCAAAAAGGGAATAAAGAAAGAACTGCTCATTTCATTCCTTCTTTCTGTTCTTATGTTCTTCTAATATTTGATACAATTCATTAATTTCTTCACCTGACAGCTGATCATTCTCCAAAAAGTTTAATACCATCGAATTAAGAGTTCCATTGTAAAACCGGTTTAAAAAACTGTGACTCTTAACCTCTATATAATCACTTTCGTCTATATTTGGTGTGTAAACGAAAACCCGTCCTTCTTTATGGTGGTTTAATGCGCCTTTTTTAATGAGGCGCAGCAGCATGGTTTGGATGGTTTTAGGGCTCCATGTACTGGTTTTGGATAACTCTTTAATTACCTCATTGGTATTGATCGAAGAATGCTTCCAGATGACTTTCATCACTTCTAATTCCGCATCAGAGATTTGAGGTATTTTTTTCATTTTAATCATCCTATACTTACAAATGTAATACTCTCATTATAGGTTTGCCATTTTAAGAAGTCAATTTAACTGGAGTGAACATGCAGTTTCTGCATTTTTAATTCCATCACTTCCCTCCGTTCATTTGTCCCCGGTGGAAACGAGGTCATCATTTCCTTCCGAAAAAACGGTTGCATTTAAATCTTACATATGTAATACTTTCAAAGACTACATTTGTAAGATTTGATGTTTGAGTCGGCTGAAAGATCGTACGTACCAATTATTGTTTCGTGATCGTTCAAGCCATAACACTATAGGGATAGTGGAAAGAGTGCTTCATCTGGTTACGATCAATCAAATATTCAAACGGAGGGAGACGATTTTGATGAAATTATGGTTCAGTACTTTAAAACTGAAAAAGGCTGCAGCAGTGTTGCTTTTCTCTTGCGTCGCGCTTGCAGGATGCGCTAACAATCAAACGAATGCCTCGCAACCTGCCGAGAAGAATGAAAAGACGGAGATGAAAGATGATTTTGCAAAACTTGAGGAACAATTTGATGCAAAACTCGGGATCTTTGCATTGGATACAGGTACAAACCGGACGGTAGCGTATCGGCCGGATGAGCGTTTTGCTTTTGCTTCGACGATTAAGGCTTTAACTGTAGGCGTGCTTTTGCAACAGAAATCAATAGAAGATCTGAACCAGAGAATAACATATACACGTGATGATCTTGTAAACTACAACCCGATTACGGAAAAGCACGTTGATACGGGAATGACGCTCAAAGAGCTTGCGGATGCTTCGCTTCGATATAGTGACAATGCGGCACAGAATCTCATTCTTAAACAAATTGGCGGACCTGAAAGTTTGAAAAAGGAACTGAGGAAGATTGGTGATGAGGTTACAAATCCCGAACGATTCGAACCAGAGTTAAATGAAGTGAATCCGGGTGAAACTCAGGATACCAGTACAGCAAGAGCACTTGTCACAAGCCTTCGAGCCTTTGCTCTTGAAGATAAACTTCCAAGTGAAAAACGCGAGCTTTTAATCGATTGGATGAAACGAAATACCACTGGAGACGCCTTAATCCGTGCCGGTGTGCCGGACGGTTGGGAAGTGGCTGATAAAACTGGAGCGGCATCATATGGAACCCGGAATGACATTGCCATCATTTGGCCGCCAAAAGGAGATCCTGTCGTTCTTGCAGTATTATCCAGCAGGGATAAAAAGGACGCCAAGTATGATGATAAACTTATTGCAGAGGCAACAAAGGTGGTAATGAAAGCCTTAAACATGAACGGCAAATAAAAACATTGCGATGAATCCGTCAAAACATCATCTTACATAAAGTCACTTGGTGATCAAGCTCATATCATTGTCCGGCAATGGTGTGGGCTTTTTTTGTTTTCTCTCTTTAAAGATCATGTGAAGAAAAACGGGAAAATCGGTCTGCGGGAAAGGACCGGGTTTTTGTCGAAATCATAGGCGAATGGGTTGGATTGTGACAAAATTCGACACATCTATTGGCGGTGCGACTTGATGGACCATCAACCGCGTCTCTCCTCCTGTTTACAATACTTTACAGTTCGTTAATAAACTCTGCCTATAATAGAACCCGATCAATCATTTGTATAGAGAGGGGTAATACGAATGACACATGAAGGACCGCTGGAGGAATGGATGAAAAAGCTGAGCGAGGAAAGCCTCAAGGACAATACGTTTGACCGCCGCCGTTTTATTCAAGGGGCCGGCAAAATAGCCGGGCTTTCGCTCGGACTTGCAATTGCACAATCGATGGGGGCAATGGAAGTCAATGCAGCACCGACATTCTCCGAATATCCGTTTACACTTGGCGTAGCATCGGGAGATCCGCTTTCTGACAGCGTCGTGTTGTGGACAAGGCTGGCGCCCGATCCGCTAAACGGGGGCGGGATGCCGAATGAAGCTGTATCCGTGAAATGGGAGATCGCGGAAGACGAACGCTTCCGCCGTATCGTCAAACGGGGAACCGAAAAAGCGACACCGCACCTTGCACATTCGGTACATGCTGAGGTATCCGGACTGAAACCGAATCATGTGTACTATTACCGCTTTAAATGCGGCAGCCAGCTGAGCCCCGTCGGCAAGACAAAAACGCTTCCGGCGGCAGGGGCAGATGTTGCTACATTCACATTCGCTTTTGCTTCATGCCAGCAGTACGAACACGGCTATTATACCGCCTATCAGCATATGGCGAAGGAAAAGCTCGATCTTGTGTTTCATCTCGGCGACTATATTTATGAGTACGGTCCGAATGAATATGTTTCAAAAACAGGCAATGTCAGGACACACAGCGGTCCTGAAATCATGTCGCTGCTTGATTACCGAAACCGCCATGCCCAATACCGTTCAGATGCAAACTTGAAAGCCGCGCATGCCGCTTTCCCGTGGGTTGTCACATGGGACGACCATGAAGTGGAGAACAACTATGCGAATGTCATCCCTGAAAAAGGCCAGTCAGTAGAAGCGTTTATTAAACGGCGCGCCGCCGCATACCAAGCTTATTACGAGCATATGCCGCTCCGCCGCAAATCCCTGCCGAACGGTCCTGATATGCAATTGTACCGGAATTTTTCCTATGGAAATCTGGCGGACATTAGCGTGCTTGATACCCGTCAGTATCGCGATGACCAAGCCAATGGAGATGGCAATAAGCCTCCTTCTGATGAATCGAATGATCCGAAGCGGACACTGCTTGGAGCCGAACAGGAGGCTTGGCTGTTTGACAACCTGAGTCGTTCCGGGGCGCACTGGAACATCATTGCACAGCAGATTTTCTTTGCGCAATGGAACTTTGGGACAAGCGCGGCGCCGATTTACAGCATGGATTCGTGGGACGGATACCCCGCTCAGCGCAAGCGGGTGATCGACTTCATCAAATCTCAAAAACTGAACAACATCGTCGTCCTCACCGGTGATGTGCATGCCAGCTGGGCAAATAACCTGCTCGTTGACTTTGACAATCCAAAATCGGACATCTTCGGTGTGGAATTCGTCGGGACGTCAATTACATCTGGAGGAAACGGCGCTGATAAAAGAGCGGATACGGATAAGATTTTATCGAACAATCCTCATATAAAGTTTTTCAATGATTACCGCGGCTATGTGCGCTGTACGGTCACACCGGAAGAATGGCGGACAGATTACCGCGTGGTCCCATATGTGACAGAACCGGGTGCCGCGATTTCGACAAGAGCTTCCTATGTTTATCATAAAGACTACACAGGGCTGAAACGGACCGCTTCCAACATTGTGCCTGGAGGCGTGAAGAAGTCAAACGAAGTCGAAGAAGACCGTTTCCTCGCACATACAAGAGCCCATCAGAAGCAAGTGAAGCAAAAGGAGAAAAAAGTAACCCAGTAATCAATGAAAGGATGACAGCAAAATGCTTTCAAATATCGGTATTCCGGGTCTCATCCTGGTTCTGGTAATTGCGCTGATCATTTTCGGGCCTTCAAAGCTTCCGGAAATCGGCCGGGCTTTTGGAAAAACGCTGACCGAATTCAAAAGCGCGACAAAGTCATTAGTATCTGCCGATGACAATGAGATCGGACAAGAGACTAATGTGAAAAAGCAAAGCGATCCATCGGCAAAATAGATGATCAATAGAGCGGGCGGGTGAACCCGTCTGTTCTTTTTTTCTGTTTAGCATGTGAAGGGGAGGAAGTCGAAGGTGAAAAAAAGGGAAACACATTTGATTGCCCATCTTGAAGAGCTGCGCCAGCGAATCATTAAAACGCTTCTGACGTTTATTCTGTTTCTCATCACCGGCTTTTTGTTTGTTCAGGACATCTATGACTGGCTGATCAGAGACCTTGATGAAAAGCTTGCTGTACTGGGGCCGGGGGATATTCTTTGGGTATATATGATGATTGCGGGGGTGCTGGCGGTCGCAGCCACCATACCGGTGGCCGCTTTTCAGACATGGCGGTTTGTGGCGCCTGCGCTGACCGACCGCGAACGGAGGACGGCATTATTTTATATTCCGGGGCTGTTCACTTTTTTTATTTTAGGGATTGTATTCGGTTATGTTGTGCTCTTTCCGCTCGTTCTTCAGTTTTTAATCGGATTATCCGCCGGCCATTTTCAAACGATGTTTACGGCGGAGCATTATTTTCGCTTTATGATGAACCTGACACTGCCATTCGGGTTTTTGTTTGAAATGCCCCTCATCGTGATGTTTTTAACGAGCCTCGGGATTTTAAATCCGGCCAAGCTCAGTAAAATGAGAAAAATTTCTTATTTTGCGCTGATCGTCGTATCAGTTGTGATCACACCGCCCGATTTTATCTCGGATGTGTTGGTGATCGTCCCGCTGCTTGTATTATACGAATTAAGCATCTCTTTATCGGCATTGATTTACCGAAAAAAAACCGCTGTGCAACCAGGGGCTGAGGCCCAAGGCTGAAGACGGACCGTGTCTTCAGTCTCTTTTTTTTTGCTTGATATAAAAAAATCAGAAAATAATGATATTGACAATTTGTTTATTTGTCTTACAATTAAACAAAAAGATGAATGGAGGGGTTTTCTAAAACAGAAACATCGCATTTCAACTGAATGATAACGCTTTCTCAGGAAATGAACGACAGGGGGATGACGGAGATGAGTCAATTACGGAAGGCGCCGGAAGGCATATTAGGTTTCCCGGTGGCACCCTTCAACAAGGAAGGAAAACTGGAGGAAGAAGCACTTTACGAAAACATCCGCTTTTTATTGGATGAAGGGCTTGAGGCGGTTTTTATCGCTTGCGGCTCAGGAGAATTTCAGTCTCTCAGCGCAAAGGAATATGAGCAAATGGTCGAAATTGCCGTCTCGGCGGCGGGCGGGAAGGTGCCTGTTTACACAGGAGTGGGCGGCAACTTGAGCACCGCTTTGGAATGGGCGCGGATTTCCGAGGAAAAAGGGGCTGACGGCTATCTGATTCTCCCGCCATACTTGATACACGGAGAGCAGGAAGGCCTCTATCAGTATACGAAAACAATCATTGAAAGCACGGATTTAAACGCCATCATTTATCAGCGAGACAATGCGGTTTTGACACTTGAACAGATTCAGCGGCTGACCGATCTCGAGCAGCTTGTCGGGCTCAAAGACGGCATAGGGGATATGGCGTTGAATATCAGTTTGTCGTATACGATAGGAGACAGGCTGGGCTGGCTCAACGGAATGCCGATGGCTGAAGTCACGATGCCGGCCTATGCTCCGATTGGCTTCACGTCTTATTCTTCGGCGATATCCAATTATATTCCTCATATTTCAAGGATGTTTTATGAGGCATTATTAAACGGCAACGACCAGCTTGTCAAAGAGATTTATGAGCATGTCATCATGCCGATTAACGAGATCCGCAAACTTCGGAAGGGCTATGCCGTGTCTTTGATCAAAGCCGGTATGGAAATCATGGGCCTTCATGTGAAAAACACGGCGAGACCGCCGATCGTTCCGGTGGAAAAAGAACATTGCCGGCAGCTCGAAAACATTCTGAAAAACGCGATGGGGCGTTATCCGAAAACGACCGCTGCCCTATAAACAAAAGGAGGAATTTGAAGATGTCTGTTGCAGCTGAAAATAAAACGTATTTTAACTTTATCAACGGCCGCTGGGTGAAGGCTGAATCGGGCGGGATGGAACAGAGCTTGAACCCGGCAGATACACGGGATATCGTCGGGCTTGTGCAAAAATCTTCGATTGCGGATGTAGACCGGGCGGTTGAAGCGGCCAAGCAGGCCAAAAAGGCTTGGAGAAAGCTGTCGGGAGCGGAGCGCGGTCAATTTCTTTACAAGGCCGCTGATATCATGGAACAGCGCCTCAATGAAATTGCCGAGTGTGCGACGCGTGAAATGGGGAAAACACTGCCTGAAGCAAAAGGAGAAACAGCGCGGGGAATCGCGATTCTCAGATACTATGCCGGAGAGGGAATGCGGAAAACGGGCGATGTGATTCCCTCCACCGACACATCCGCTTTCATGTACACCGACAGGGTGCCGCTCGGTGTCGTCGGCGTCATCTCGCCTTGGAATTTTCCCATTGCCATCCCAATTTGGAAAATGGCGCCTGCCCTCATCTATGGAAACACGGTCGTCATCAAGCCGGCTACAGAAACCGCAGTCACCTGCCTTAAAATTATCTCGTGCTTTGAAGAAGCAGGGATTCCGTCAGGCGTGGTCAATGCGGTGACAGGGCCAGGATCATCGGCCGGCCAAAGGCTTGCCGAACACCCGGATGTGAACGGAATTACATTTACAGGGTCGAACCAAACCGGAAAAATTATCGGCCGGACGGCGTTTGAAAGAGGGGCGAAGTATCAGCTTGAGATGGGCGGCAAAAACCCGGTGATCATAGCAGATGACGCCGACCTTGATAGTGCGGTTGAAGCGGTCATCAGCGGAGCGTTTCGGTCGACGGGTCAAAAGTGTACGGCGACAAGCCGCGTCATCGTCTTAAACGGTGTTTATAACCGGTTTAAAGAAAAGCTGCTTCAACAAACAAAAGAAATTACAATCGGCGACAGCTTAAAAGAAGATGTCTGGATGGGACCGATTGCGAACAAACAGCAGCTTGACAACTGCCTGTCCTATATTGAAAAAGGAAAGCAAGAAGGAGCGGACCTCATTTTCGGCGGCGATAGGCTGGCAGATGGAAAATACGAAAACGGCTATTATATCAGGCCAGCCATTTTTGACAATGTCACTTCCGGCATGACGATTGCCCAAGAAGAAATTTTCGGCCCGGTCATCGCATTAATCAAGGCGGATACACTTGAGGAAGCTTTGGAGACGGCCAATGACGTCAAATTTGGCCTGAGCGCCTCCATTTTTACGCAAAACATCGGCTGGATGCTGTCATTCATAGATGAAATTGAAGCGGGGCTCATTCGCGTCAACGCCGAAAGCGCCGGTGTCGAACTGCAGGCGCCATTCGGCGGCGTTAAACAATCGAGCTCACATTCACGGGAACAGGGGGAGGCAGCAAAAGAATTTTTTACAGCTGTGAAAACCGTATTTTTCAAACCGTAAATCAATCGTTTCGGTACAAATGAATAAAGGAGAAGATGCTATGAAAAAAAATCGTGCAGCCTCCCCCCATACCGCGGGGAAAAGAAGTTCTGTCCGCTGGTTTGTCGTGTCTATGCTGTTTCTCGTCACATCCATTAATTATGCCGACCGTGCGACACTCTCGATTGTCGGCGATTCTGTGCAGCATGAGCTTGGGCTGAGTTCGGTGGCGATGGGGTATGTCTTTTCCGCATTTGGCTGGGCGTATGTTGTCGGCCAAATTCCCGGAGGCTGGCTGCTCGACCGCTTTGGGTCGAAAATCATCATCGCCGCCAGCATCTTCTTTTGGTCATTGTTTACCCTTTTGCAGGGAACGCTTGGCTTTTTCGCCGCGGGAACGGCCGTTATCCTTTTATTTGCGCTCCGGTTTCTCGTCGGTCTGTCAGAAGCGCCGTCCTTCCCGGGCAACGGCCGGGTGGTGGCTTCCTGGTTTCCAAGCTCTGAACGCGGAACAGCATCGGCGATCTTCAACTCGGCGCAGTACTTTGCACTTGTCATTTTTTCACCGCTGATGGGGTGGCTCGCCCACTCATTCAGCTGGCATACGGTTTTTGTCATTATGGGTGCTCTGGGGATTGCGATGTCGTTTATTTGGCTGAAAACGATTTACGAACCCAAAAAACACCCGAGAATCAATGCCGCCGAACTGGCGTACATCGAAGAAGGCGGCGCGCTTGTCTCGATGGATGAGGGAAAGAACGCGGAAAAGAAGGAAAAGGAGTCCCAATGGCCTTACATTAAGCAGCTTTTAAGAAGCAGGATGCTGCTCGGGGTGTATATCGCCCAATACTGCATCACAACGTTGACCTATTTCTTTCTGACCTGGTTTCCGGTCTATCTCGTTCAGGCACGCGGCATGTCGATCCTTGAAGCGGGTTTTGTCGCATCGCTTCCTGCAATCTGCGGATTTTTAGGAGGATTGCTGGGCGGGTTCGTGTCAGACTTCCTTTTGAAAAAGGGCTGCTCGATAACGGTTGCCAGAAAAACACCGATCATCCTCGGCATGCTGATGTCCTGCTCAATGATCGTATGCAACTATGCAGATTCATCTTGGCTGGTCGTTTCCATCATGTCGCTTGCCTTTTTCGGAAAAGGATTTGGCGCGCTGGGCTGGGCGGTTGTGTCAGATACCTCGCCAAAGGAGTGTGCCGGCTTGAGCGGCGGCATCTTCAACACCTTCGGAAATATTGCGTCCATCACGACACCGATTATCATCGGATATATCGTGAATGCGACAGGCTCATTTAACGGAGCGCTTGTGTTTGTCGGTGCCAACGCGATTGCCGCGGTATTAAGTTATCTGTTTCTCGTCGGGCCGATCAAGCGCATCGAACTGCAGAAAGAGGAAGACCCTGCGGACACCACTTTATCCACATGAAATGTAAGCGCTTTAACAAGAGGGAGGCTAAATCGATATGAATACAAACATCCACCAGCATGTAAAAGAGGAGAAAGCATCGCAAACACCGTCAATTGCTGATATGCAGGTCATACCCGTGGCAGGGCGCGACAGCATGCTTTTGAATTTAAGCGGAGCTCACGGCCCCTTTTTCACACGGAATATCGTGATTTTAAAAGATTCATCAGGCGCTCTCGGTGTCGGCGAAGTTCCGGGCGGCGAACGGATCCGCCAGACGCTGGAGCAGGCGAAGCCGCTTGTCATCGGTCAGCCGCTCGGCGCTGTTCAATCGATTTTGCAGTCTGTCAGGCGTCGTTTTAAAGACCGGGATGCCGGAGGACGCGGGGTGCAGACCTTTGACCAGCGGACGACAATACACGCAGTGACCGCATTGGAAGCGGCTTTGCTCGATTTGCTCGGGAAATTTCTCGGCGTCCCTGTAGCGTCGCTCTTGGGGGAAGGCCAGCAGCGGGAAAAAGTGAAGATGCTCGGCTATTTGTTTTACATCGGCGACCGAAAGCGCACAACGCTTCCCTATATTAGTGAGCAAGAGGCAAGTGACGATTGGTTCCGCCTCCGCCGCGAAGAAGCGTTGACACCCGGGGCGATCGTCCGTCTTGCTGAAGCAGCTCAAGAACGATACGGTTTTCATGATTTTAAATTAAAAGGCGGCGTCCTTTCGGGAGAAGAAGAAATCGAGGCGGCATCCGCTTTGGCAAAACGGTTTCCCGAGGCGAGAATCACCCTTGACCCGAATGGCGCGTGGTCATTGGAAGAAGCGATTGCGCTTTGTAAGGGAAAACGGGATGTGCTCGCCTACGCGGAAGACCCTTGCGGAGCGGAAGCCGGATACTCGGGTCGGGAAATCATGGCCGAATTCCGCCGTGCGACAAGCATTCCGACAGCGACGAATATGATTGCGACAGACTGGCGGCAAATGGGACACGCGATACAACTGCACGCTGTTGATATACCGCTGGCAGATCCGCATTTCTGGACGATGCAGGGATCTGTCCGCGTTGCCCAAATGTGCCATGAATGGGGGCTGACGTGGGGTTCTCACTCCAATAACCATTTTGACGTCTCATTGGCCATGTTCACCCACGTTGCCGCAGCAGCTCCCGGCGACATCACGGCGATTGATACGCATTGGATTTGGCAGGATGGACAGCGTCTGACAAAACAGCCTTTTTCAATTGCTGACGGGTATGTCCAAGTTCCTGATCAGCCGGGGCTCGGCATTGAAATCGACATGGAACAGGTGGAAAAAGCAAATGAACGGTATGAGAAAATGAAAGCAGGCGAGCGAAATGATGCCGTTGCCATGCAGTTTTTGATTGAAAATTGGCGTTTCGACCCTAAACGTCCTTGTCTTGTTCGTTAATTGCGGAAACAGCGGTTTGAGAGGCCCCTAGCCGACATTGTCATACGCGATATTTTGTCTTACAATATGAACAACTGAAAGGGGGCCCACAGTCGTGGAAGAAGATATGGAAACATTGCAGGTCGAATCAGTCAATCGCAAGACATTGGCGAAACAGGTTGTAGAACGAATCGTCCATTTATTATCAAGCGGCCAATTGAAACCGGGGGACAAACTGCCGACGGAGATCGAGCTCATGGAAAAGCTGAATGTGAGCAGACCCGTTCTCCGCGAAGCTTTAATATCACTCGAAACGCTCGGAATTATTAAAAGAAAAACCCGGGACGGCACGTATTTTAATGATAAAATCGGCATCCAGCCGTTTTCTGTCATGCTGGCTTTGGCGGTTGATAATTTGCCGGCCATTATTGAAGCGAGGATGGCGCTGGAACTCGGGCTTGTCACGATCGCCGCAGAAAAGATCAATGACAGTCAGCTCGAAAGGCTGCAGGAAACGATCGATATCATTGCAAACAGCACGGATAATCATTATGGAGAAGCAGATAAAGAATTTCACCGGATTATCGCTTTGAGCGCGAACAACCCGGTGCTTGAGGGCATGATTCAATCACTCTTGATCACACACGCCAAAATCGACAGCCAGATTCCATACAGGGAAAGGGACCGGACTGTCGAATATCATACGAATATTTTGAAAGCCCTTCAACAAAGGGACCCATATCAAGCCTATCACCATATGTATGAGCACTTAAAATTTGTACGTGACAAAATACTGAATGGTCTTCGTGATGAAAAAAACAATCATTAAGTTGTTTGACAGCGCTTTCTAACATGTGCCGCAGCGGGAGAAGGGCTGTGGAAAGGCGCTGATCGAAAAGGGGAGTTGATCAATACTTATGCTTGTCAATCAAACTGAAACCCCGCTGTACATTAAGGTGAACGAAAAAGACAATACCGCAATCATCGTCAATGCCGGCGGACTGCCGAAAGGGACGGTGTTTCCTTGCGGGCTTAAACTGCAGGAGCGGATACCTCAAGGTCATAAAGTGGCTTTAACGAACATTACACAGGGCGGAGCCGTTATTCGCTACGGTGAGGTTATCGGCTATGCCGTCAAACCAATCGAAAAAGGCGGGGGGATTTCCGAGTCGCATATCATGCTTCCGGAAGCTCCGCCGCTCGATGAACTGCCCATCGCCAACAAAGTTCCAAAACCCGCTCCCCCTCTTGAAGGGTACACATTTGAAGGATACCGGAATGAAGACGGGAGCGTCGGCACGAGAAACGTGCTTGGCATTATGACAAGCGTGCAATGCGTCGCAGGCGTTCTCGATTACGCAGTTAAACGAATTAAAGAGGAACTGCTTCCAAAATATCCGAACGTTGACGGTGTCGCTGCATTAAATCATCAGTACGGCTGCGGTGTGGCGATTAATGCGCCGGAAGCCAAAATCCCGATCCGAACGATTCAAAATATCGCCAGACACCCTAATTTCGGCGGGGAAGCGATGGTGATCGGACTCGGCTGCGAGAAGCTCCTTCCGACGAGGATAGAGCCGGAAGGAGACGCTGAAAACATTCTTTCATTGCAGGAACGGCGAGGGTTTGAGCAAATGATACAATCGATTATGGAAATGGCCGAAGAGCGCTTAAAAAGGCTGAATGAACGGAAGCGGACAACATGTCCCGCTTCAGACCTGGTGATTGGCCTTCAGTGCGGTGGCAGCGACGCTTTCTCAGGAGTGACCGCAAACCCCGCGGCGGGATATGCGGCCGACTTACTCGTCCGGGCAGGGGCCACGGTTTTATTTTCGGAAGTCACCGAAGTCCGCGATGCCGTTCATCTCTTAACACCGCGCGCTGTCAATGAAGAAGTCGGCCGCGCCCTGATTCGGGAAATGGCTTGGTATGACCGCTATCTGGAAAGAGGCGAATCAGACCGAAGCGCCAATCCGTCGCCAGGGAACAAAAGGGGCGGGCTGGCAAACGTGGTTGAGAAATCGCTCGGCTCGATCGCGAAATCGGGAAGCAGCCCGATCAATGCCGTACTCGCGCCAGGTGAAATGGCTGTACAGAAGGGACTCACTTTTGCAGCGACACCTGCAAGCGATTTTGTATGCGGCACCCTGCAACTGGCTTCGGGCATGCATTTGCAAGTATTTACAACCGGAAGAGGAACGCCGTACGGCCTTGAAATGGCTCCGGTTATGAAAGTGGCAACCCGGCAGTCATTATCAGAAGATTGGCGCGATTTAATCGACGTTAACGCTGGACGGATCGCAACAGGTGAAGCTTCAATAGAAGAAGTCGGCTGGGAAATTTTCAGGACGATCCTTAACGTCGCAAGCGGAAGGAAAACATGGGCGGAACATTGGGGGCTCTCCAATGACTTGTGTTTGTTCAACCCCGCGCCTGTGACTTGATCGAAAAGCACCTTGATAAGGTGCTTTTTTAATTGTGAACTCGTTTTTAACAAGAAGTATAAAGTGGTTCTTTTTTCATATTTCCTCTTTGGTAAACTAAACCGCAGTACCTTTCGGAATCTTGGCGCATCAACCATACTGCCTGTTTTTTCAGAGGGCCGGCATACGATTTGCAGGGTGGTGATTCTTATTTCCTATTTATCTAATTTATTCCATGTTGTAACATAAAAAAGTATCATTTTCAAGCATGTCATTCGCATTAAAATGAAGTGCTTGCAGCTTAACTTAAAAGCCCTTGGAGGTTTAATAAAATGAAAAAGATGATGATATTGTGTTTTTCTATAATACTAATCTTTACAGGAGGATGCAGTATGAACGACAGCCAAAACGGCAAGAACGGCAATCAAGAAGAAGCGGTCAAGCCGAAAGATATGGACCCGAAAGACCTCCCGCAGGTTCCGGCGTTCCAGGATGAGAAAACAAGAGAATACATGGCATCAACAAAGGAAGTCGAGCCGGGCTATTATTTGCTTGAGTCTAAACTGAAAGGGTTTACGATGTTGTTTCCGGAGGATGGGAAATATGATGACAATTTATCCTCTCTCGGAAAAGATGAAGAGATAATCTCTTTTTATAGCTACGATGAAAAAACGAATGTTTCTCTTAATGCTTCTGTAGAATATTACCTAAATCAATCTTTCATCAATAATCCAAATGAAATGTTAGAACAAGTGAGGGAGGAAAATGGATATAAAGGACAATTTGAAAAGTTCCAGGAAAAAGATAAGGATATTTATTTTGCGTATATGAAAACTGTTCACGACGATACAAATCAAAAAAATAATGAGACTCATTCCTATATTGGTTATATAAATAAACAGAATTATGTTGGCATACAATTTACATTTGACTTTACTTGTCTAAAAAGTTCTAAACCTTGTTCACTTGATGTTGATTCTGCTGAAAAGAAAGCTAAGAAGTTAGTCAAATCCATCGTATTTTTAACTGGTAAGGAGAAATAGGATGGCAACTAAAAATATATTTGAAAATGAAAATGTGAAACTTCGTATAATAAACCTGGAATACAGCTATAAAAATAGGTTTGCTTCAAATAATCCAAATGAAGTGAAAAAAGCTAAAGATAATTTCGAGGCAGATGTTCGCAGAATTTATAAAGAGGAAACAAATCATGAACTTAAAGAAAATATAGAGATTTTTACGTCAAAAGAAATTCTAGAACATAGTAAGGATAAAACAATCAGTCAATCAGGCTATGATGGAACAGCTATTCATATAAAGGATAAGACAAAACATATCGATCAGCTCCACATTATTTCCGAGGGCAGCGCCGATAATGAAGATTGGAAATATAATTTCTTTGGATTGTTTTTGGGAATGGATAACAGACAATATAAGGCTACAAGGGAATTTTCAAGGGCCTCCAAGAGAAAGGTCGGTAACTCTAAAGAGTTAAAAACTTATGCTATGGGCCATTCTCTCGCAAACAATAACCAAGTTTTAGTGCAGTTAGTTAATGGTGAATTTGATGAGGTTTATGGTGTAAATGGGGCCCAAATAAGTGTAGATCACTTATTGTTGATTGATAAGAAAATGGCAAGGGAACTAAGAAAGAAGTATCAAGTAAACGATTTATCAACAATCCCAAAAGACAGACTCAAAAAAGCCATCATCAAATACTACAACGACAAAGGCGTCACAGCCAACATCACCCAGCGCATTTCCAGTAACGATCCGCTCTACGGTGTCAGCGGGAAGGCTGATTTTATTACGTTCGGCGATGTGAAGATGACGAACACACACCCGGATATAAAAGGATTCCGAAGTGTCATTGATCATATTCCTGATGAAGATGTGAGCAAACTGAAAGGGTACTTTCAAAAATATGCTGCTGATTATCGAAAGGGCGGCATTCAGGGTTTTGCTATGGAAGCAATCGGCGTAGATATGGATTTTTTAAACGGAATAATGAATGAAGAGGGTACAGCTCAGCAAATAGCATATTGCTTGAAACATCCGGCCCGCCTCTTGAATATGGTGGGTGCACTTGATAAAAAGCTGCCAGAGTTTAAAGCATTTTTTGCGAAAGTCAAGGCCTACAGCGGCCCTGTTCTCAATCAGCTTGAAGCAAACGGTTATATTGATGAAGCGAAAAAAAAGACCATTCAAAAAGACATTGCCGAAGTAGAGCGACTGACAGGAAGGCTTGACGTTTTATATGAAGAGATCAAATTTCTTGTCGACTGGAAGACTGTCATATTTACTCTAAATAATAGACAACTCTCTCAATCACTAATGAAAAATTTAATCGAATTTTATTCAACTTATAAAGCATTGGAAGAAGCCTTAGGCAAACTGGATCAAGACACAAAAGACCTTCTCAATCTTATTGGCGAAGGCCACAGCATCACCCCGCTTCTAAACGCCCTATCCAAAAAGAAAGGCATCAGCTACAAAGGAGGAGACATCTATTTTTCTAAGAAAGGCAAGGACGGAAAAGAGATAAAGGTCAATCTGTCATCTGCCATCAGGATTTACCAGGCGGGGATGGCTGCCATTTCAAAGATTGAGGCTGAAATTGAACGCTACCAACGTGTTTTCCACCATGAAATCCACGATCATTTCGCAATTAAAAAATCTGAGTTGACAAAAGCCATTCATGACATGGAAGCCAATCCTTCCCGCTACCAATTCGACATTCAGTTCAAGCTCGCCTCAGGCTTCGCCGGATCAAACGGAAAGCTGAATAAAATCGTCGTCCACGACTCGTACCACACGGCCCCGCTTCCTCAGTGCGACGGCGTCGTCAGCGAATTAAAAAAACAAACCTCCAGCAAAAAGAAATTTGTAAAAAGCATTCGCGCCAGCATTGAAAAATTGTTCGATGAAGATGAGCAAATTTCGGCGCTGTTTGATTTTAAGGCATAGGGGAGGGGGATTAAGATGGTAAAACCGTTATTGGAGGAAACTGAAACAGTTTCAGCGACATATATGTTTTTAAGCAGTATTTCAGCAAAGGATAAAGCGGCCCGGCTGAACGCGCCGCTGAAAAGCGTTTTAAAAGAACTGAAAGAATTTGATAAAGTGCTAAAAAGCGAAATCGAAGGGCAAAAAGGTATGATGATCACGAAAATTAAAGAAGAATTAGATCACAAAAGTGAAAACCGCAAAACCGTCATCACCCGGATGAAATCAGACAACGAGCAGTTTGCAAACAGTTATCATGACATGATTGAAACTTTGCGGAAGCAAAACGTAACACTTTACTATAAAAAGAATAAGCCCCTTGATCAATAAAAGATGACCCCTGATATCAGAGGTCATTTTTTTGTTCCAATGACTTGTGTTTGTACAACCCCGCGCCTGTGACTTGATCCGTGTTAGTGGGAAAGTAGATTGGTATCGGTCAATAGATCCGGAAGCTACAAGAGGATTCAACTAGAAATATAAATAATTTTTGTAAAAAACACACGTTTTTCAATTACAATGAGTGTAATTGCACGTGTGTTTTTATGTTGAAAAGGATAGGTGAACAAGATGCAGCGCATATTGCTTATTGAAGATGATCATTCGATCAGTGAAATGGTCGATCATTATTTAACAAAAGAAGGGTTTGAGGTCGTGCTTGCTTTTGACGGAGAAGAGGGCGTTCGCTTGTTTCAGCAGGGCAATTATGATGTGATTCTGCTCGACATCATGCTTCCTAAACTGAACGGGATGGATTTTCTGAAATTGATCCGTGAACAGAGCAAGGTCCCGGTTTTAATGATTTCTGCAAAAGACGGGGATGTCGATAAAGCGCTGGGGCTGGGTTTTGGTGCGGATGATTATATTGCCAAGCCGTTTTCGATGATCGAACTGACTGCAAGAATAAAAGCCGCCATTCGGCGCGCAACGCAGTATTCCGCCAGTGAGCCGGCAAATCAAAAACTAGTACGTATTCACGAGCTTACGATTGATATAGAAAATGTATCCGTACAAAAAAATGGTGAACCGCTTCAGCTGACATCAACGGAATGGAAAATGCTGACCTTATTTGTGACAAACCCTAAAAAAGTATTCACAAAAGAACAAATCTATCGTTCGGTTTGGAATGAGGATTATTTTGGCGATCAAAATATTATTAACGTCCATATGAGGCGCTTGAGGGAAAAGATAGAGGATGATCCTTCCTCTCCGCAATATATTAAAACGCTTTGGGGCATCGGTTATAAATTAGGAGAGTTTTAGCATGATAATGTTATGGATTGGCATGCTGATGATTTTGGCGTCTCTCAATATCGTTCAATATAAAATGAAAAAACAGCGGGACCAAAACTTGAAGTACATCACGGAAAAGCTCAGTATGATGCTAAATGAGCAGGCGGCTGATCAAATTTTATTAGGGACGGATGATAAAGTACTGCGGGATCTGCTCGTGCAAATGAACCTGTTTGTTGAGGAGCGTCAACGCATAACAGCCCGCTTTGCAAAAACGGAGCAGTCAATGAAACGAATGCTGACCAATATGTCCCATGATCTGAAAACCCCGCTGACTGTTGTGCTCGGATATATCGAGGCGATTCAAAATGACTCGGATATGGCGGAAGAAGAGCGTGAAAGGCTGCTGGAAAAACTTTATCAAAAAACAGGAGAAATCATTCAGCTGATGAATTCTTTCTTCGACTTGGCCAAACTCGAATCAGAAGATAAGCAAATACTGCTCACGAAAATACATATCAACGAAATATGCAGAAAAAACATTCTCCAACACTATGATGCCGTTCAGGCAAAAGGTTTTAAAGCTGTCATCGACATCCCGGATACCCCGGTTTATGCACATGGAAATGAAGAAGCGCTTGACCGGGTTCTGCAAAACCTTTTATCAAATGCGATTCAATATGGTGCAGATGGAAAGCTGATCGGATTGTCCCTTACATATGATGACACGCAGATTGTTATTACGGTTTGGGACCGTGGGAAAGGGATTGGCGAGTATGATCAGCAGCGGGTGTTCGAAAGGCTGTACACCCTTGAGGAATCGAGAAATAAAGCGTTCCAGGGAAGCGGGCTCGGCTTAACAATTACAAAAAGGCTCATTGAGAAAATGGGAGGGGGCATCTCTCTCCAAAGCAAGCCGTATGAACGGACAGCGTTTTCCATCACGCTAAAACGAATGACCTATTAGCAAACGTAAGAATTTCTTAAGAAACAAGAAATAAAAAAGACAGCGTCCATCGCTACAATAGACACATAGCAAAGACAGGAAAGGGGAAACAGAGTTGACTTACATCGTACAAACAAGCGGGCTTACCAAGACATTCAAAGGTCAAGAAGTTGTGTCAAATGTAAGCATGCATATACGAAAGGGAGAAATATACGGTTTTCTCGGCCCGAACGGAGCCGGGAAAACGACCGTCATGAAGATGCTGACGAGCCTCGTAAAACCGACAAGCGGGGAAATCAATATTCTCGGGCATAAGCTGACAAATCAATCATACGAGATTCTCGGCAAAATAGGCAGCATGATCGAATACCCAATTTTTTATGAAAATCTGACAGCCAATGAAAATTTAAATCTGCACTGTGAGTATATGGGATATCACAATAAAGCCAAGATTCAGGAAGTGCTGGACATGGTGAATTTAAAAAATATCGACAGCAAACCTGTCAAAACATTCTCGCTTGGTATGAAGCAGCGTCTTGGAATCGCGCGTGCCATTCTTACCAAACCCGACTTGCTCATCTTAGATGAACCGATTAATGGCCTTGATCCCATCGGGATTAAAGAAATCAGAAACTTATTTCAAGTATTGAGCAAAGAATATGGAATGACATTGCTCATCTCAAGCCATATCCTGAACGAAGTAGAGCAGATTGCAGATACAATCGGAGTGATTCGGGACGGCAGGCTTGTTGAAGAAGTATCGATGGAAAGCGTAAGAGGCCGGAACACAGAGTACATTGAACTCGTGACGCCGAATCAATTGCGGGCTTGCTTTGTGCTTGAACATGAGCTTCAGATTGCTAATTTTAAAATACTAAATGATAAAACGATCCGAATTTATGATGCCGAAGCTTCTCAAACAGCCATTTCTAAAGCTCTGATTTTGAATGATATAGAAATTGAGTCCATGAATAAAAAGCATACTTCGCTTGAGGACTACTTCCTCAGTTTAATCAACGGCAATGCGGCCAGCGCACAAGGAGGCGGAGATGCTTGCTGAATTTATTGAAAATCGAAATGAAAAAGATGAAGCTTGGCTGGTATGTACGCGGAGCCGTCTTTGCCAATTTCATCATCCTCGGTTTTCTGTGGATGGTGACCTTCACAGAAGGCAAGGATACGTTCCAAACGATTGATGAAACATTTCTTGTGATCGGCACTTTCGTCAGAGCGGTTTTTATCATTTTCGGAGCCGTGCTGATTTCAAAATTAATCATTTCAGAGTTTAAAAACAAGACAATACTTGTGATGTTTACGTACCCGATCAACCGAAAAAAACTGCTGGCTGCTAAACTGCTGATCGCAGCCGGGCTGACTTTCATTACGATATTGATATCAAATGCATGCGTTGCCGCTGCTTTTTTTCTGCTGAATTCAATCTATGGGGTCATCCCCGGCGAATTAACAGCTTCTATGGTTTCTCAGCAGGCTCTGAAAATGATCGTTTTTGCTTTTGGCGCCGCAGGAACGAGTTTAGTGCCCATCTTTTTCGGAATGCGGAAGCACTCCGCTGCGGCAACGATCATTTCGTCTGTCGTGATCAGCATGTTGATCAGTTCCACAAGCCCGGACTTTTCCATTTCTTCAATTGTTTATATTCCTTTATCTCTGGCCGCTGTCGGTCTGATTTTTTCCTTTTTGGCAGTAAGGCGGATCGAAAAAATAGATGTATTTTAACGGAGTTGAAGTTCAATGCTGAATTTAATTAAATTGGAGTTTAAAAAAACGAAACTAGGGTGGTATTACAAAGGTGCAGTGATTGCAAATCTATGTATACTCGGTTTTTTGTGCCTGATCGGATCGGAGGAAAAAAATCTTACTCAAGACCAAATGGCGATGGCTGACGCGGGATCCACGCTGCTGCTTCTCGGAACTTTTGTAAGGTCTGTGTTTATTGTCTTTGCAGGCGTGCTGATTGCCAAACTGATCATCGGAGAGTATAAAAACAGAACCATCACGGTCATGTTTACATATCCGGTCAGCCGAAAAAAACTGATCGCCGCAAAACTGCTGCTCACCGGCGGATTGACCTTCTTGACAATGATCGTGTCCGAACTGATTCTTGCGTTTATTTTCTCGCAGCTCAATGATATCTATCAATTCAGCCCGGAAAAACTGACGCTGCAAGCCATTGGAAATGAGATTGGCAGTATGCTCATTTACGCTGCTTCTTCGACAGGGTTGAGTTTTATTCCACTATACTTTGGGATGCGCAAACAATCCGTTCCTGCCACTATTGTGACATCCTGCATTTTGATTGCGCTGATCGGTCAGCAAAGTCCTGGATTTTCAATTGCTTCTATTATTTATATTCCTGTTTCATTGGCTGTAATCGGGATTGTTATTGCGTTTTGGTCGATCCGAAAAATTGACCGGGAAGATGTATTATAATGGATCAATTATATAGTGAAGGTGCAAATTGACGGATTCCAGGCATTTACCTATACTTGAAGAACTGAAACAACAAGGAAAACGGGTGAACATGTCATGGAATTTGAAATTCGCTATATTTCTTTTTACGTCATTCAGGTCGACGGCAAGGATGAGCAGGCCAACAAGCAATATAAACATTTTCAGACGCTGGATACAGAGGAATTTGAAACCAGCGAACTGAAGGATTTCTTAGACGGGGAATTGAAAAAAATCGTGAAGCGGAAAGCCGAACGCCATCCGAAATCAGAGCAGGTGCCGACGAAAATCGGCCGCTTCATCACAGAGCCGGGGCATGAGCTTGATTCTAATCCGAACTACAATCTGTTTCACAAAACAAAACTGGCGGAGACAAAGGAAGAATTCAATGAGCTGAGCGAACAGTTCGTCCGCACATACCTCGACACGAGCGCCGTCAGGGGAGGCGTTTTTTTGGTGGCGACAGCCGTACCGCGCAAATACTTCGATGATACATTTGTCTTTGTCATGAAGTGCGACTTTGAACCGAAGGTCGCTTCGATCGCCGATGAATCATCGCTGATCCGCAAGGTCGAAATGGCGATCACGACGAAAAACATGAAATCGATCCAGTATCCGCACATGCCTGAAGAGGGCATGACAGAGGAAAGCGAAGTGAAAATCCACCAGGCCTCGCACGCCCGCTACTTTGAAGACTTCTTAAAATTCGTCGAGTACGGCGAGTCGATGCCGGAAATCATGAAGTCCCAAGTGATGAACATGGTGCAGGAGCATGTGTACGAAGCATTTGAAGACAAAAGCGAAGAACTCCAGCAGTTTGAACATGATCTCGAAATCTGGGAAGCGAGCGAAAAGCGGGAGATTCAGGAACGCCTCGACACCCATCAAGTCATCGAAGCCTCCGCCCAGATCGTTGAGCATATGCCTGAGGCAGAGCTGAAAATGAAGCTGGGAGCAACCGAGATTAAAGGACTGCTGGCTGAATTCGGAGATTCGATCCACCTTGCCAAGGTAAACGGGCGCTATGTCGCGCTGATAGAAGCCGAGACGATTTCCTTTGAAAAGGGCAGTTCTCCGGTGGAATTTTATAAACCTGAGGGACTGCATGAGGTGATTGAGCGGATACGGAATAAAAGTGACAGGGAAGATTAGAAATAAGGAATGGCATCCGTTTTTTCGGATGCCTTTTGATTTTTCATCCAAATTGATGAGGGTGCTATGTAAATTACTGTTTAATAAGGTTAATATAAACATAATCAAGCCGATATAGGGATTATAGAAAGAATTGAGGAGAGGTACCCAATGCGTCTCAATAGTCAATACATCCGTACACAGCTGATGATTCAGAATATGTTGAAAAGGAATGCGGCTGATACAACTGTAAAAAATGTCTCTTCCGATATCACTGCCTTTGCGAAGAAGGCCAGCAGTCAAGCGGGAAGACCATCGAAGGAAAGTTTGAGTAAGCTGAACTACTCAAAGGACAGTATTGTGAATCATGCCGAAGCTTTCAGGCGGGCATACGAAGCAGCAAATGATCAAACTGTGGAAGAAACGAAGATCAATGCCCAAAACCCCTATGAGTCAGAAAGTGATATCAGGAAAAAAATCTTAGATGAAAAATACAGCAAAATCAATGCAATGAACAAAACGAAACCTGATCCTTTAGGCTATATTAAGGATAAATACAAAAATTCCAATTCCCCTTATTTCAGAAATGACCTGTCGGCAGCAGAAAGACAAGCTGCATATGACAATGAAACTGAGTGGCTGTTCAAAGGAAAAGCGCAAAACTATAATATGCAGGATGCCGCGTTTCGAAATGTGAATTTTAATGGGGAAGTAGAGGCGGAGAATGAGAAAATATATCAGCGCAGCCAAGTCAACAAACAGCTTCAAGCGCTGCTGGATCAATATCATATTGCCATTCCTGCGGATACGGCGCTCACCTTTACAATTTCCCCGATTGATTATCAAGTAAAAGTGAGCGGAACAGATGATGAGCAGCTCATCCATCAACTTGAACATATATTGCAATCAGGAGAAAACAGCAAACAGTTATTTCTGCATATCATGAAAAGCTTGAGCAGCGATTCAGCCCAATATTCCAAAGAAGCGCAGCAAAAATATCACACAGTTCGCGAGATATATGAGGTGACAGGCTATCACCTGAAGGACTTGGAAGTGGTTGATGGCCGATATGTAACACCTGACGGCCGTGATTTGTTAGATGTGTATAAAGAAGAGCTGGAGAAGGACCCTGTCCAAAAGAAAACGGCTCATTTCGCAATCGCTCATTATGGAGCAGAGCTGAACAGACTTGCAGAAGCCGGATATGATTCTGTTCCGGATTTTATCTTATCTATTGACTACAGCAACGGATCTTTGCGGGATACAGGGCAAAAGAAAAGCTATGGAACCGGGGATACGGCTTGGCTAAGAGAATTAAAGCGCCGAACGGGTGTTAATTATTAGTTAGGCAGGAACATATGGGTTTCCTCTATCAGGTTGATTTTCTTAATAATTGAATTTTGCGTTGCGGGTCACCCTGCCACCTGTTAAAATAAGGATAACTTTAAAGAACGGAGGGATTTCCCAAATGGCATACATCAGATTCCGATTGAACTTTGTCCTCGCTAACTAAATCGTGAACAAAGTCTCTGCCTGTGTGCAGGGTAATCGGGATCAGTCTGCCTGTTTTTAGGGGACCCTTTATGCAATAACAGAGGGAGAGGCGCGGATTCCAGCGCCTCTTTTTTTGCCTTTAAAAATAGCTTATCTGAAGCTTGCCTTCAGTTTATTTGTCATATTATCTTTTTCCGTTTACTTTCCAGCGCAGGCAGACGACCTGTGCTTTTTTTTTATTAAAAACCTTCAGTAAAGGGGAAAATCGTATATGACAATTGTAAATGAACAAATTGAACAAATATTAAAACTTGCGGAAAAACACGGCCTTCGGCTGAAACGAAAGCATGCGGAAATCAACGAGTCCGGCATGGATTTTCAAGTCGTCTTTGCCGAAGATGAAGCAGGCAAGAGATGGGTCTTGAGAAAACCGCGGCGCGACGATGTGATTGAAAGAGCAGTGTATGAAGGGAAAGTGCTGAAGCTGCTGCAAAACCATCTTCCCGCCGCTGTGCCGGATTGGCGCATTCATACTCCCGAACTGATTGCATATCCGGAGCTTCCGGGGGTTCCTGCCGCGGTCATTGACATGGAGGTGAAGAATTACGTATGGAACATGGATCATGAGCCTCCGGCTGAAGCCTTTGTCAAGTCATTGGCGAAAACGCTCGCGCTATTGCACAGCATTGATCATAAAGCCGCAGAAGAAGCGGGCATGCATGTGATGAATCCGGATGGCGTCAGGCGGTCAAAAGCAGAGCAGATGGAACAGATCAAAAGAGAGCTCGGGGTTAGCGGCGAGCTCTGGGAAAGATGGCAAAAGTGGCTGTCCGACGACTCGTATTGGCCTGAACATACTGCGTTTATCCACAGCGACTTGCATCCCCCGCATATTTTAATTGACCAGCATCAGAGCATAACTGGGCTGTTGGATTGGACGGAAGCGAAAATCGCCGACCCGGCAAAAGATTTTCTATTATACGAGACGATTTTAGGAGAAGCCGAAACCGCCCGGCTCATCTCTTATTATGAAAAAGAAGGGGGCCGGGTCTGGCCGCGGATGAAAGAGCATATTACGGAATTGCAGGCCGCCTACGGCATCGAAATCGGCATGTTCGCCCTGCAGACAAAACAAGAAGAGCACTTGAAGATGGCGCTGGACGCGCTTGGGGTCAGACAATAAAAAAAGGGCTGTCGATTTCGATCGACGGCCCGTTTCACATCATAATTTTTTCAATTATAGCAAAAAAAACCTTTTTTTCTTCCTCTGACAATTTGCCGAAGAGCTTGTCGATCAAGGCCTGGCGGTTTTCCACCATTTGTGCGGCGATCCTCGTGCCTTCTTGCGACAGTTCGATCCAGACGGTGCGCCGGTCATCGTTATTTCTCGATCTGATCACAAAGCCCTCTTTCTCCAAATGGTTCAGAGCTGTTGTCGTTGCTGATGGAGACAGGGCGACCTCCTGTAAAATCTCCTTTATCGTACATGTTCCGTGTCTGTAAATGATACGCAAAATAAACCCTTTGCCGCTCGTGATACTTTTCGGAATCGTTTCTTCGTCCAATTTCTTTGAAGACCGCAAATATTTCGTGAAAGCATGATCCAATAGATTCGCTTCAATCCGATGGTGATTCATGAAGGTTTCCTCATTTCCGACATCGTGTAGTAGATCAGCAATTTTATGCTGGTCAAACAAACATAGGTCTATTTTATCATAAGCGAATGCTCCGCAAAAAACGATTTTATGAATTTTAACATGAGTCATTTAATTTCTTTTGTTATCAATTCATAAAGATAATAATTCTATTATGAAATAGTTTTACAATGGATATATTTTGTTTTAGAATGAATTTGTGCGTCACATAATCTCACCAGGTTTTGTGAGAAACAATGAAAATTTGGAGATGAAAATTTTGAGTACACTTCAGCAATTAATCAATCATCATATGGAAACGTCAGATGGGTTGGAAGCATTGTCCGGAGGAGATCGAACGTTTACGTTCAAAGCGTATCATCAACGGGTGAACCAGCTGGCTCATTATCTGCTGGAGGAGGGTGTTCAAAAAGGAGACCACATCGCGGTTTTATGTAAAAATAATCATCATTTTCCCGTCATTTTGCTGGCGTCTCTTAAAATCGGGGCGACAGTCGTGCCGTTAAGCTGGCAGCTGACATCGTATGAATTAAAAGGAATCTTGAACAACTGCCGGCCGAAGGTGATGTTTTATGACTTGGAATTTGCCGATATACTAACGCCGCTCCGCGAACAGCTTCAGTTCTGCCTGATGATTGAAGCGGGTGCGGGAATGAACACGACTGAACAGTTTGAGAGCCTATTTAAAAACAGGCCGCTGGAGGTGGAGGCCGACCAGGTGACCGAGCATGATTTGGCTTTAATGCTGTTCACCTCGGGCACGACCGGAAATCCGAAAGGCTGTATGGTCAACCACGGCAGTCTGGCCGCATACTTGACAGAGGTGAACGTGAAATCGAAACAGCTGAAAGGCATGCGCTTTTTAGCGAGCCATCCGCTTTATCATATGAGCTCGCTCAACCATGTTTTTCAGGCGGCTTTTGAAGGAATTGGGCTTCATTTCTTATGGGACCCCGAACCGTTTGAAATCCTGCAGGAGATCGAGAAGAAACACATTCATATGATGATGGCGTTTCCTTCCGTCTACACTTACATGCTGGAGGAAATGAAAAGACATCCATTCGACCTGTCGTCTGTGAAAATGCTTGTCTCCGGCGGCACCAAGGTGCCGGCGCGGCTGATTAAGGAGTACAATGACATGGGAATCCTGATGGTGCAGGGGTATGGCAGCACAGAAGCATGGACGGTTAGCGTATGGCGGCCTGACATGGGCTGGGATAAAGTCAATTCAGCCGGCAAGCCGATTCCGCAAGTCAGCATAAAAATCGAAGACCCTGATACACATGAAGAGCTGCCAAGGGGCGAAGTCGGAGAAGTCGTCGTCAAAAGCCCGTATGTTTTTGAAGGGTATTACCAAAATCCTTCCGCCACGCAAAAGGTGCTGAAAGACGGCTGGTTTTATATGGGGGACTCCGGCAAACTTGATGAAGACGGATTTTTATATATTACCGGCCGGTATAAAGACGTCATTGTCTACGGAGGCGACAACATTTATCCTGACCAGGTGGAGGAGATCATCGATCAAGTGCCCGGAGTCGTCGAATCGGCCGTCATCGGCGTCCCGGATGAAATGTACGGGGAAGTTCCGAGGGCGTATGTGGTGAAAAACGAAAGCTCCGGCCTTAAGAAGGAGGACATTATCGCGTATTGCAAAGAGCGCCTGTCCGACTATAAAATTCCTGAAATCGTTTTTACCGACAGCCTTCCGAAAAACAGGCTCGGCAAAATCGTCAAAAAAGATTTGCGCGAACTGGCTGTTAAAGGACAGTGAGCGCAGTAACAGAAAGCTTATCCAGCATTGGATAAGCTTTTTTTGCTGCCGTTTTTTGTAACGTTTTCCAATGCTAAACCCACTACAACAGTAGGAGGTGTTGACAATTGAAATCGAAATGGAGTGCGATGGTGATATGGACCGGTCTTTTATTGTTGGCCGGATGCGGAGTGCACAAGGAGGCCGATCCCCCCCCCGTCAGATCCGCGCAAAAAACGGACGCCTCGTTATCTGAAGCTGAACAGCGGTTTGCGCTCGCATTGTTTCAAGACATGATAAAAGAGGAAGGAAGCCGGAAAAACATCTTCCTCTCGCCTTACAGTATTCACCAGGCACTTGTGATGACGGCAAACGGTGCCGCGGGAGACAGCAGAAAGGAACTGCTCGGCACTTTAAACCTCAACCAGACGGATATGACATCGATCAACAGGATGTCACAATCTGTGAATCGTTCGCTAGAAACGCTGCCTCACGGCGAATTTTCATCGGCCAATTCGATATGGTCCAAAAGGGAGCTGAAAGAAAGCTTTCAAGACGCGATCAAAGGCCTTGGCGACGCCTATCAGCTTCATGATGATCCAAATCGGGCAGCAGAAGAAATCAACGGCTGGGTCAAAAAGAAAACGAAAGACCGCATTGATCAGATCGTTGACAAGGTCTCGTCGAATACGATTGCCTACATCATTAATGCCGTCTATTTTAGAGAAAGCTGGAAGCATCCATTTGATCCTCACATGACAGCGGAACAGCCATTTTATTCTGCGGACGGCTCCGCAAAAAAACACCCCATGATGACGCAGACAAACCGCTTTCCTTATCTGGAAAACAAACATTTTCAAGCCGTCAAGCTTCCTTTTCAAGACGAAGGTCTGTCATTGGCTGTTTTTCTGCCGAAAAAAGCGGCAAATCTTGAACAGCTTCTAGCTGGCATGACGTATGATCAATGGCGCGCCTTGCATAAGGGCTGGACGATGAAACAGGTGGAGCTCAAGCTGCCGCGCTTCTCATTTCAAACAGACTACATGTTAAATGAACCGCTTAAACGGCTTGGAATGAAAACCGTGTTTAGCAGCGCGGATTTTTCAAATATGTTTGCCGGAGAAGGCGCCGCTCAAATTGATAAAGTCAGACATAAAACATTTATCAAAGTAGATGAAGCGGGTACCGAAGCATCCGCGGCAACGGCGGTTGAGATCATCGAATCAGCTCCCGTCCCTGAAGTGACGATGACTGCAGACCACCCGTTTTATTTCGCGATTGTTGATGAAACATCCGGAATGAACCTTTTTGTGGGCAGTGTGGCAGAGCCGTCGGATGAGTAAACTTGGAAAAAATCTATTATTTTATAAAATATTCATTAAACTTCCAATTCAATTACCGATATAAGGAAGGGAGTTCCTTTATGGTGATGAATAAACGGGAGGCAATGACAAATGAAAAAAAGTTTGTTTCTTTTCGTGTTCAGTGTGTTTTTGATGGCGATTCCAGCATTTTCGGCTTCGGCAAATGTTTACGAAGATGAGTATGAACCCAACAATTCTTTCGCTGAGGCTTACGATTTAGGATTGTGGAAATACAAGACGATTTCGGCGACGATTCACAGCGAAAGCGATAAAGATTATTACAAATTTTACGCGACAAAGGGAGAACAGCTTGCCATTCACCTAAAGAACATCCCAGCAAATACAGACTATGATCTTTACTTATTTAAAGATTCTTACGGCTATCCTGCAGTAGGATCTTCTGAAAGAACGGGAAACCAAAATGAAATCATCCGCTTGGATGTTCCGGAGACAGGCCGGTACATTGCGGTCGTCACGTCTAAAGACGGTTCATATGACGGTTGGGGATTTTACAGACTTGAATTTATCGACAGAATGAAGAGCGGTGCTTATACGGCGAATTTGTCTCCATCATCCATCTCAAGCCCGGGACAGGGAGTCGTTTCTCCGGTTGCCGCCGTCAATCTTGCCAATGTCTCGGCCATTCCCGAAGGAGCGACTGTGAAAAGCGTTTCCGCCGAGGGAACCATTTCTCCGAGCCTCGGACACACCTACAGGGAAGTTCTGAACAAGGAAGAAGGCGTTTGGCACACATCGGTTTCCGGCGGCACACTGTTTCCGGATCTAAAGCCTGAACTTGCGCTTCCGGTCAAAACGACATGGAATGTGAGATACTATTCGCTCGCTTGGAGCAGTTCAACATGGAGATCGCCGCAGCTGAAGATCAATTATCAATATGATTCAACATACGGCTGGTAAACAGATCCAAATTCCGTCCGATATAAAAAGTAATCGAATGTAATTGGCATGAAAGGAGCTCCCATGAATATTAGAGACAGGGTAAAACTTTCGCTTTATTCCGAGCAGCTGATGAAGCCTGCCGCCGCGGAGATGCCGGCTAAGACTACAGGTTCCAAGAGAATGGCCGGCAGCCAAACAGACACCCTCTCCATCAGCAAACAGGCTGAAGCGGCTCAAAAAAATGCACCGTCATTACGATCACAAATGAACGGCGTTCAATTTGAGATCTATAATCTTTATGTGGACAGGCAGCGTTTGAACAGCCAGATCGATGAGACGCTGCGCGAGAGCGGAATTTCTCTTTCCGAGAGTGAACATCTGACATTGCATGTAGACGGAAATAACCGGATTATAGTTGAAGGCATCGAAGATGAACAAAAAAGAACCCGGATCGAAGCCGTTTTAAATAACAGTGATAAACGGTTTGGCGCCCGTCTGTTGAGCCATGCGGAACTGATCGGTGAACAAAATGGAACGCCGCTGGATAAAGAAGCTTATGAAAAATGGCATGTGAATGAGTTTTTGAAAACGATTGCCGGTCTGTCTTTGGCTGATGTCAGTTTGGATGAAAAAGGAGAGCTTGAAGGCGGAAATGAGAGACTCATCAGAGTGATTGACTCTGCCAAAGACCCGAAAAGCGACTTGGAGAAGAGCTTTCAAAACATGCTGAAGAAGCTGAAGAATGTTCTGGCGAAAGGGCCGGACACCATTGCGGACAGATCGGCTTCTTTCGGATATGCCGGCGGAACGCTCATCGATCTCAATGTATCAAAAGGATTCTCCGCGGGCCAGCTGAACGAGTGGCTGGATGATCCGTTTCTTAAAGAAGTCTTGCTGAACAATTCTTAAAAGACCTGGCGAAGCAATTTTGCCGGGTTTTTTGTTTGTATAAAAAAAATTTCAAATTTCGCATTGACCCTCACGTTGCGGGATACTTTATAGTCGATATTGAAGGGAGGTCAGATAAATGAAAATGAAAGTAAAGGAAGTGGCCGACTTAGTCGGCATCAGTGTGCGCACACTGCATCATTATGATGAAATCGGATTATTAGCTCCGTCGGAGACGACCGAAGCCGGGTATCGGCTGTATTCAGATGACGATCTGGAAAAGCTGCAGCAAATCCTGTTTTTCAGAGAGCTTGACTTCCCTTTAAAAAAGATTAAAAGCATTCTTGAGAACCCTTCATTTGACAGGAATGAGGCGCTTCAGCTCCATCGCAAAGCGCTGCTGGAGAAAAGAAGCCGGCTTGACCAAATGATTGCGACAATCGATAAAACGATCCAATTCGCGAAAGGAGAAATCAACATGACAAACGAGGAAAAATTCGCGGGATTTGATTTCAGTCAAAACCCGTATGAGGAAGAAGCGCGGGAACGCTGGGGCGATGAAGCCGTCGACAGATCGAAGGCCTATATCGAATCCATGCCCGAAGGTGAACGGAAAAAGATGGAACAGCAATATGATGCCATTTACAGAAAAATCGCCGCCCTCAGAAAAGGCGCCTCAGACTCAGAGGAAGCACAGGCGGCTATAAAGGAATGGTACGACTTTCTGAACAATAACACCGGCCACAGCTATTCGCTCGAAGCTTTCAAAGGTCTGGGACAAATGTATGTCGCTGACGAGCGCTTTACGAAAAACATTGATCAATACGGCGCCGGCTTGGCGAAGTTCATGTGCGACGCCATGACGGTGTTTGCTGACAGGAATAAGGAATAATCGCTGGAAACCGCCTGATAAGGTCGTGAAATGACCTTTTAGGCGGTTTTTTTAATTTTAATGTGAGCTATTCCTTTTGGGCAATAGCCTGTGCTCACTTATTTGATTTGCAGGGTAAATGCTGTGTTTGATTTGTGTCGAATCTTCTAATATGTTATTATATCGTCAGTCGATATATCGTAAGGCGATGTAAAATAAGGAGGCGAATGATTTGAATACACAGATGTTATTTGTTTTGAGCGGAATTTTTTTATTGAATTTAGCAATTTTATCAGGAATAAACGGTGTATGGTGGGGACTAGCTCTTGGCGGCAGCATCATTTTCAATCTAATAGGTGTTGTACTGCTCATGAGATATATAAATGAAAAACGCCATACTTAAAATGAGGTGCGAAAAGTGAAGAAAAAAACGGCGGAAAGCTATTTACCGCTTACGCAGGCTACGTATTACATATTATTGTCATTAACTCAACCACTACATGGCTACGGCATTATGCAAAGGGTTGAGAGCATGAGTGAGGGTGAGGTCAAACTAGGGCCTGGCACTCTTTATGGTGCATTAAGCAAACTCGAAAAGCAGGGGCTGATTAGAAAGGAAGGCAAATCCGGCGATAATCGGCGAAAGCAGTATATTTTAACGAATGAAGGATGGCAGGTGATTGAACTCGAATTTAAACGCCTATCCAAATTGGTGGCGATCAGTCAATCTATTTTTCAAAAAGAGGGAGATACAAGTCATGAGTAAAAAAAGAAAGCGTAAATTCCGTTTTTTTCTTGCTTGGCAAGACCGGAAGGAAGAGAACTGGCTGAATGAAATGGCAAAACAGGGGTGGATGTTAAAGTCCTTCTTTTTATTTATCTATATATTTGAAAAGACAAAACCAAGCAATACAGTATATCGGCTCGACTATAAGACAACATCAAACCTGGATCAGGAAGAATATATTCATATATACGAGGATGCAGGCTGGAAGCATGTGACACAGTTTTTAAATTGGCATTACTTTGCGGCTGATCCCAGTCAAGTTCAAACAAATGCTATTTATACAGACCGCGAATCTGAAGCACAAAAATATAATGGCTTACTAAAAGTGCTGTATGCTGCATTTGCCAGTGTATTTCTCAGCTTGGGACTACCGCTTCTCGTCATAGGCATCCCTGGATATTTTTATTGGATAGCAGCATTCAATCTCCTTGTTTTGTGTCTGTTGACCGTGTGTATATTAAAGGTTCGTAAAAAAACAAGAATTTAATGCTGATTGACACATGCTAATTTTCAGAGTAATATATTTTTTACAAATCATGTACGGTTAAACGATATTGAGGAAGAGCAAGTACGTGTCAGAGCATGGGTTTAAGAGAGTCGGTGGCTGGTGTGAACCGATGCCCTTCTGACGCCGAATGGGCTTCTGAATCGCTTCGCTGAAACGGACAGTAGGCGAAGCCGGGATAGTTCTCTCCGTTATCAAGAGAAGCGTATCGAAAGGGCTGACTGTTCCCTTTCCGTATGTTCCAAGCGAATCGTTGATGCGATTAATAAAGGTGGTACCGCGAGACCCTCGTCCTTTTGTGACGGGGGTTTTTTGTATTTTTAAGGAGGTGGTGGCCATGGAGGAAGGCTGGCCGGAGTGGCCGCATCATATTAAACGGAAACGGAGGTGTGATGGTAAATGGTGATTGCAACGGACGATTTGGAAACGACATGTCCAAATTGCAATGGAAGCGGAAGAGAAGAGCCGGAGCCTTGTCCAAAATGTTCGGGAAAAGGTGTGATTTTGACGGCCCAGGGAAGCACATTGCTCCATTTTATAAAAAAACATATCCACGAATAAAAAGGACGGGTGTTGAAAGTTGAGTCGAGAAGAGAAGAGTACAGCTGAGCAGAGCGGCCATATTCAAAGCGGCGTTCGAAAAGTGGCCGGGGTCGTTTTTATGGTCTTTGGGACGATGTGTTTTGCTTCAAAATCCATTTTTGTCAAATGGGCTTATGAACAAGGTGCACAGCCGGAAGCGGTGCTGTTGTACCGGCAATTATTTGCGGCGCCGCTGTTTTGGCTGATTTTTGTTGTGTATCGTTCAAAGCTTCCGGCTAAACCAGAAAAAGCGGAGATTTTTAAAGCTTATGCGGCCGGATTGCTTTGTTTTTTTCTGTCGCCATTGCTTGATTTTATCGGCCTTCATGATGTTTCGGCAATCGTTGAACGGATGATTGTGATGAGCTATCCCATGTTCGTATTGATCATCACTGCCTTTGTAAATAAAAAAATGATCTCGGGTCAAACGTTTGCTGCCATCTTGCTTGTGAATGCCGGGCTGTTCTTGGCTGTCGGCGGATGGGATGTGCAAGCATTTGAAGCGAACCTGTCAGGAGCTTTTTTGATCTTATTGTCCGCTGTCGCCTATGCGGTTTATCTTGTTGTGGCGGGAGGCCTTGTCCGTCAAATCGGCGGGATTCGGATGAATGCCTATGGAATGTCGGCGGCAAGTCTTGCGATGGCCGGTTATGCGCTGTTTCGCGCAACAGGAAAACAGCCGGGAATCCTGCTTTCTTATCCTCCCGCAATGTATGTTTTTTTTATGATCATTGCAGCAGTGACGACGGTCATTCCTTTTTTATTCATGCTGGAAGGCATGAAGCGGATAGGAGCGGAGCGGGGAGCCGTCATTTCTATGATCGGCCCCGTTCTTACCATCTTCGGAGGTGTTTTGTTTTTAAACGAACGTTTAACATCCATTCAGTGGCTGGGGTGCTTCTTTGTGCTCCTGACCATCAGTCTGCTGGAATACCGGAAATAGAAAAAGGGATTCATATCCCTTTTTCTGTATGCACTTAAATACATAAAGATCGTTTACTCAGTGTCGCCTGTTTTCATAACATAAGTTCTAGCCGCAAAATCGTGGACAGCTTGTTTCGTTTCTGAAAAAACGACGGTTAAATACAGCAGACCGAAAGCAATATGCACCCATGAGACGATGTAGCGCACGAAAGCCTGCCATAGCTTCATCCGTCAGCCTGTATCATCAGAAACAATGCGAATTCTAAAAAGTGCTCTTCCAATGTGCCCCGGAGCTTTGTCAGCGGCATCAAAAGCGGATACAAAAACGAATACCAGCAGTGCTGTTGCACCGACCTCAGGAGATCCGTCTCCAAATCAATGCGGATGAAAAGTGTAATCCGACCGCCAATACGCAATCGATCAACAATGCACCCGCTCTAACCCAAAAACCAGCGTATTGCAAAATGTATAACACCCTCTGTCATAAATGGATGATAAAAACACAGAACTAACTATTTTATAGTCTTTTTTTCTATTTGTCCTCTTTTATAAAATTTTACTTTTCAGCTAAATCATACTGATTTTCATTATCGGATTTCCCCCTCCTGAAAGTTTTGATAAAATAAATAAGTTGTAGTATAAGATACGGAGGTTTAAACGTGGGAAAAGTAAAGAGAAATATGCCTTGCCCCTGCGGCAGCGGGCTGAAATATAAAAAATGCTGCGGCAAAGCAGAGGGAGCGTTTCCGGCTGTCGCGGTGCAGGAATTGAAACAAATCCAGAAAGACGTCATGGAATTCGCTTTTACGGAACATAAAGACACAATCGATCAATTTCTTAATCAGTATTCTTTTCTGTCAGACTTGGATCAGTCTGCACAAAAGATATGTGTTTTTAATCTGGGCGTGTGGGGAGTATTTTCCCGGCCGTTGGCAGACGGAGGATTGACGATTTTCGAAGACTTTTTACAGAAAAAGGGTTCTTCGATTCTCAGATCGCAGACTAAGGAAGCCGTTCAATCGTGGAAAGACCTCTCCCCTGCGCTGCTGCGTGTGAAACATATAACAGATGGCGGCATTCGCTTTGAGGATGCTGTAACAAATGAAGAGCTCACTATAAGGATGAATGTGAAGCGGGAAGGGCCTTTTGTAGGCGAGTACGTGCTCGGCTTTCCGATCAAGATCGGAAGCCATACCGAGTTCTTCTTACAATTCACCATCTATCCTGCAAAAATGGCGGATGCTCTCAAAGACAGGTTAAACGATGCTTTAAGCCGTTTCACAGAAGAAGGCGGAACAAAAGAACAGCTGATGAGAGATGATTTTCATCATGTGTTAATGCAGCTTTGCCGTCAGGAAGAGAGTGCACCGTCTGAACAAGGGTCGGAAGACATCGAATGGGCCAATGAGATGGAGAAAGAAACAGCGTTTGTCTTTGAGAAAGGTATGCTTGACGAAGGACATTCTGAATCATTTGTCTCCTGGGCGGTCGGCCTTTGGAAATCGTATTGTGTTAAAAAAGCGCCGGTCATCAAGAAAACAGAAGCCTTTGCAGCTGCTTTGGAGTATTTTATCAATACGATCTCCAAATCGGAAAAATCGTTATCCCAGGCGAAGCTTGCAAAAAAATACGGCGTCAGCGCTTCGACTGTATCGAATCGTTTTAAAGATATTGAAGCCGTCCTGCAGGACGAACTGGATCATCATCTTGAGCTTATGCCTTCTTAAGGCAAAGGCCGCTAAACCTTTCGGGGAACCGGAAGGTTTTTTGTGTTTGATTCTGATTAAATCTTGAGAAAGGTATTTTAAGATATCGGTACCGATCAGATCAAACAAGGAGAGATTAAGATGAGTACAATTCTATTGGAAACAAGGCATCTTCAAAAAAAGTTTGGAAGGTCGCAAGCGGTCTCAGACGTCTCACTGTCAGTTAAAAAGAACAGTATTTACGGTCTGCTTGGACCGAATGGAGCAGGAAAATCAACGACTTTAAAACTTTTAACCGGAATCTTAAACCCGACTGCCGGGGACATTTTGGTTGAGGGGCGGAAATGGAAAAGGTCTGTATTAAAAGACATCGGTTCTTTAATAGAATCCCCGCCTCTGTATGATAATTTAACAGCCTACGAGAATGCCAAGGTGCATGCCACATTATTGGGTCTTCCTGATGCGAGAATAACAGAGGTGCTTAAAACTGTTGATATGCATCATGCCGGAAAGAAAAAAGCGGGGCAGTTTTCTATGGGGATGAGACAAAGGCTGGGAATCGCCATCGCTCTTTTAAATCGCCCTAAATTACTCATACTTGATGAGCCTACGAACGGTCTCGACCCGATCGGTATACAAGAGTTAAGGGAACTGATCAGGTCATTTCCAAAGCAAGGGATGACGGTCATCTTATCAAGCCACATTTTGTCGGAAGTCGAGCAGATCGCAGACCATATCGGGATTATCAGCGGAGGATACCTCGGATATCAGGGGAAAATCAATAAGGGGGACGATCTCGAGCGGCTTTTTATGGATGTTGTCAAATCAACGCGGGGGAAAGAAGGCGGAGAACAATGATCGGATATTATGCGAAAGCGGAAAACCTGAAGTTTAAAAGAACATTTTCGAGAAAGATGATCTTCATTGTGCCTTTGATTAATATTTGCTTCGCCTTTTTAATGAATCCAGGATTCTTTGTAGCAGGTACGTATAATTGGTGGTCTGTCATCTTGATGCCGGTCATGATCGCCTTGCTTTGTGCATTATCACACCAGAAAGAAATGAAAGCGTCGAATTATAACGGCATTTTTTCTTCTCCCGTACATTTACATATGATCTGGTCTGCAAAAATAAGCGTCATTGCGCTCTATTCTTTAGCGTCTCAAGCTGTTTTTTTAGGGTTCATGGTTGTGATGCAGTTTGTCATTCCTCAATTTTCGAGCATTCATTTGACAGTCATTTCCGCGAATCTGCTGCTTTGGCTTACGACACTGTGGGAGATCCCCATCTGTTTATGGATAGCGCGAAAATTTGGGTTTATATCTGCCGTTTTGTTCAATATGCTGTGCAGTATCGTGTTGGGCATCATGTCGGCATCAAGTCCTTTTTGGTGGCTGAATCCGTGGAGCTGGCCGATCAGGGTCATGTGTCCGACAATTGGCATCCATCCAAACGGTGTGCCTCTTGAAAATGGCGATCCTTTAACAAGCTGGGCAGTCGTTCCTCCGGCTGTTGTTCTATCTATTGTTTTATTTGCTATTTTGGCGCGTCTGACCAGGCGGTCTTTTTCCCCTGCCGTTGATCGCAAATCGATAAAACGGGAGGCGGTTTGATTTGTTGCTATTTTTCAGATGCCTTGCGGCTGATTTTCAAAAAACAAAGCGCACATCTTTTATTTGGCTTCACTTGACCGTTCCGGTTATCTGTGCGAGTGTTTTTCTGCTTTATTTCTATAACAGAGATCATGATCCATATCAATTATACCGCACGTATTTTGAGGCAATTGCGATTGCCCTGCCGCTTCTGATTGGAATAGTGTGCGGAATGACGGCTTCATTAGAGGAGCGGGCAGGCCGTTTTCAAGTGCTGTTGGGCGGCACGGCGCCCAAATTAACGGCTTATTTAAGCAAAGTTACACTGCTTCTGTTCATGAACTTGTGTGCGGTATTCTTGGCTATTGGACTCTATGTATTGGGGCTCAAAGTTCTATTTCATGTACCGAACCTGACAATCGCCCTTTTTTTAGAGGCTGGGGCATGGCTGGCAGCCGGAAGTGTCACACTTTATTTCATTTATTTTCTGATCAGCTGCATATTTGGAATGGGGGCTTCGATTTTAATAGGCGGGGCAGGTCTTTTGATGACAGCACTGATGAATACGGGATTGGGCGATGTCATTTGGAAATATAATCCCTGGGCATGGGGAATCAGGCTGACAGGGTATAAGGGGATTGACCGATTTGTCCAAATTGATCCGTCTCTGCGTTCTGTTCTAGACGGGGAAATCAAGCAGGGGGCTTTCATCATGGTGTTTGCTATAATAGCTGTATTCGCTCTAAGCATCGTTTGGTTTATCCGCTGGGAAGGAAGAAAAGCTTATGAATAATGAAAAAGGGTGGTCAGCAAGTGGCGAACATATTGGCAGTAGATGATGAGAAAGATATTCTTGTACTCATACAAAATATTTTGCGCCGCGATCAGCATCAAGTTCATACATTGAGTCAAGTTAACGCCGAATCTCTCGACGTGTTTTCAGGGTATGATTTAATTTTGCTTGATGTGATGATGCCGGGGATGGACGGATTTGAATTATGCGAGAAAATCCGGCCGCTGGTAGATTGTCCGATCCTGTTTCTCACCGCTAAGACGGAGGAAGAGGCCATCGTTAAGGGCCTCCTGACTGGGGGAGACGACTATATTTCAAAACCCTTCGGCGTTCTTGAGCTCAGTGCGAGAGTAAATGCACACTTGAGAAGGGAAAGAAGAGAGAAACACGAAACTAAACGTGTGATTTCCGGTTTTTTATTTCACTTTGACAGCAAAGAAGTATTTATTCATGATCAAAAGCTGAATTTAACAAAAAATGAATTTAAAATATGTGAGCTGTTGGCTCAGCATAAAGGACGAACTTTTACACGAGAAGAAATTTATGATCATGTATACGGGCTGGAAGGCAATGCATTATACTCCACGATAACCGAATTTATCCGCACGATTCGGAAAAAATGCAAAGAACACGAAAGAGATCCGATCAAAACGGTATGGGGCGTAGGGTACAGATGGGAATAATCCGTAAAAAAAAGACGCTGCGCAGAGAACTGATCAAATATATGCTCACTTTGAGTTTCAGCCTGATCGCGATCACGGCTGTATATGTTTTGATCAATATGATCGGAATGAATGCAGGGCTGTTTTATCCTGCCAATTACAATGAAATCGAAGCTGAAAAGCTTAAGCCCAAGCTTCAATCGGCTGAACGGATAACGGAAGACATGATACCTGATACGATGCTGTATGCCATATTGGATAAAAAGTCGAAACAAAAGACAGCGGGAAACATGAAAGAAACGAATCTTTCAATTGTACGGAAAAAAATTGAGAGCAGGCCGTATGTCACCTTAAGTCAAAAAGGCTATATGATCATCGAACGCAAAGACGAGTATTGTGTGTTGGAGTATCCTTTGCGCGCTGAGTTTCGGTCTCCCCTGCTGAGACGGTTTCTCCCGAACTATGAGCTGACAAGCTTATGCATCATCATTCTGCTTCTAATTACGGTCGTTTTTGCGGTAACAACCCGATTTGCAAACAGGTTAAAAGATCATTTTCAAACATTAAACACCATCGCTGAGCAAATTAAAAAACAAAATTTAAATTTCACTCCGGAGTTTTCGAATATTAAGGAATTTGATCATGTGATCAGTTCCCTGATAGACATGAGGAATGCCCTTCAAGCCTCCCTCCGCGCGCAGTGGCACTTAGAGAAAACGAAAAAAGAACAGATCGGCGCATTGGCTCATGACATTAAAATTCCAATGACCATTATTAAAGGTAATGCGGAATTGCTGAGCTTATCACCGCAAAATCAAGAGCAGTCGGAATATATCAGATACATACTTGATGCGGGGCAAAAAATCGATCAGTACATTGACCAATTAATCCATTTGTCAAAAACGGAGGAAGCATTAAATATCGATTATAGAGAAAGTGCTGTGAAACCGTTAGTCGAAAGTGTTCTCAATGACACTGAAGCATACATAGGGAACAAATCGGTTGACATTGTGCTGAAGGAACAGAACCTTGAAGATAAAAAAGCACTGTTGGACAAACAGCTGCTTCATCGAGCGTTGATGAACATCATGACGAACGCTGCAGATCACACACCAGAAGGCGGGAGAATCGATTTTGAAGCTGTGTGTACGGATGATCAATTGATTTTCACAATCACTGACAGCGGAAAAGGATTTTCTCAAGAAGGCCTGCAGAAAGCTGCCGAGCTTTTCTATATGGAAGATAAAAGCCGGACATCGAATGGGCATTACGGTATGGGACTTACCTTTGCGCTTCGTGTTGTCAAGCTTCATCAAGGCGATTTATCGATTAAAAACGGTGAAGCGGGGGGCGGACAGGTGCAAGTAACCATCCCCCTCTGAGACCAGATCATCATCATTCAATGTCCCATTATGTCATCATCCCAAACCTTCCGACATCAGCCGGAAGGTTTTTTCGGTTCTCCCAGTTCCTGTTTCAAATATTGGTAAAGCTTTGCGTCCGCTTGTTTCAGCGGGAAAGACGCGGTTTTGCAAAGGATGCCGAAGGTTACGCTGATCGGGTCATCGCCGATAAACCGGACAATCGTTCCGGGAGGAGGAGGGGAGACGATGCTTTTCGGAATCAGGGCAACGCCGAGTCCAGCGGCAACATAATTTTTCAAAGCGGTCATGCTTCCAATCTCCATCGTGTTCATTTGGCTTCCCGGCAGCTCTTGAAACGCGATTTCGACTTTCTTCCGGTAGGTGCAATTGTTGGCTGTGATCAGTAGACGGTGCTCCCTAAGATCTTTCAGATGGATGTGTTCATTGTTTCCGGCGGGGTGTCCTTCAGGAAGCAGCACTACGAGCTCTTCAGCATATAGCGGTTCAAAATAAAGATCAGTTCCCATTGCCGGAGTCGAACAGACGGCAAGGTCCAGGCTGCCTTGAACCAGCCTTTCCCCCAATGTCGATGAGTTGGCGATATCTACGGAAACCCGGATCTTCGGATAATCCGCTAAAAATCTCCCCAACATCCGCGGCAAATCACAGCTCGCGATTGGTTCGACCGCTCCTAGACGGATATTTCCCGCTTCGCCAAGCAATAAGTCGGCCATATGATGTTGAAGGTGATCCATATTCTTGACAATATGGCTGCTTTCTTCAAAAAAAAGCCTGCCGGCTTCAGTCAGTCGGAATGTTTTCCCCCGCTCGAGCAATCAGATGCCGAGGTCTTCTTCGAGTTTTTTGATTTGCATTGTGACTGTGGACTGCGCATAATTCAGTTCTTCAGCCGCGCGGTTAAAGCTTCCGCAAGCCACGATTTTATGAAACGTCTTTAACGTTTTGAAATCCATCCCATCACCTCAAGTTCAATAAAATTGAATGAATCCTTCAAATGATTCAATTATACAAAATGATATAACCGTTATACACTATTAAACAATACAAAGGAGGAATAAATATATGCCATTTGTCAGGATGGATCTTTTAAAAGGAAGATCAAACGAAGAGCTTCGACGGATCAGCAGAACGGTTCACAAGGCGATGACGGAGACGATCGATGTTCCGGAAGATGATTATTTTCAGGTCATCACCCAGCACGATGAGGAAGAATTCTTTTTCGATCCCGGCTATATGAATATCGAACGGACGAAGGATTTGATCTATATTCACATCACAATGAAAGAGAGACCGGTCGAAAAAAAGCTGGCGCTGTATCAACGCATTGCAGAATGTTTACAAAAAAACGCCGGCATCCGCCAAGAGGACGTCATGATCATTGCGGCCGAAAACGTGAAAGAGAACTGGTCGTTTGGGAATGGAACAGCACAGCTTGCATCAGTTGAAAAGGGAGTGATGAAAAATGGAAATGAAAAATAAAACAGCCCTTGTCACAGGAGGCGGCACTGGGATCGGCAGAGCGGCATCGCTCGCTTTGGCAAACCGCGGCGCAGCGGTTATTGTCAACTATTCGCGTTCCGAAGCGGAGGCTGAAGAGACGGTTGGGATGATTGAAAATCAAGGCGGCCGCGCGCTCGCGATTAAAGCCGATGTTTCTAAGGTCAATGAAGTTCAAGGCATGTTTGATCGGGCGGCCCGTGAGTTCGGCACCGTCGATCTGCTCGTCAACAATGCAAGCATCACCAGGCATATCGAGCTTGATGACTTGGATGGAGCTTCTGAAGAAGTCTGGGATGAACTGTATGCGGTAAATGTCAAAGGGATGTTTTATTGCGCGAGAGCGGCGGCATCTTTAATGAAGCAAAATAAGCAAGGCGCCATCGTAAATGTCGGCAGCATCGCCGGACTGACGGGCTCAGGTTCTTCGCTCCCCTATGCCGTATCAAAAGCGGCGGTCCACGGACTGACGAAATCATTGGCGCATGCGCTCGCTCCGGATATCAGGGTCAGCTGTGTGGCACCTGGCGCTGTATCGACGAGATGGTGGGAGGGGAATGAAGAGAAAATGAAGCGGCTCAGCCAAAAGCTCCCGCTTGAACGGATCGCAAAGCCGGAAGATATCGCCTTGCTCATTTGCGCGCTGCTCGAACAAGAAACGGTTACTGGTCAAATCTTAACGGCGGACTGCGGCCAAACATTATAGCGGTTATAAGTCTATTATCCTATTTCTATATGAAACCATTTACCTTATGATTAGTCATATCGAAATAGAAAAAAGAGGGAAGAACGTATGAGGCGTTTACAATCGTTAGAAGCCATTGAAAAAGTGAAAAGCGGGGATTATCATGTTTTGCGTGATGCCGAATGGCTCAAGTATCTTGTTTTAACTGAAGAACAAAATGTCAATCTGGAGCGGATATCTTCGCTGGAGAACATGCCTCAGAATCCCGTGTTTCTTTATGTGGAACAGACGCTCTCCATCTTGGAGAAAGCGGACATTCCTGAGCGGGAAAAAGAAATCATTGAAGAGGTTCTCATATGGAGTGAAACGGCTAAGTGCGGCCAGCCTCATAAAAGAAAGGAATGGCGTGAGAAAGGCTTTCAGCTTGCGATCCATAATATCGGGTCGGCGCAGATTTATGCTGATCGAAGACAGGCGTATATGCCGGAGCGGCAGGATATTGACGAACTCATCTATATTTTGATTTTGACGCATGGACTCATCGGGCAGTATATCCGCGGGGAATCAAGGTATCGCCAATTCACTCCTCTTATCGATTGGATTGAAGCATCCGAACTTCAGCACATCGACATCAGGCGGGTTCTGTACGTTCTGAACAAATGTATCATTGAAGGGGTTTCGCCGGCACTTTGGGAATCGATTGAACAAGACGTGAACCGGATAATCGGCCAAATCTGCACAGGAGAAAGAAACAAAGATTGGCCGTTTGCGGAAAGGATCAGAAAACTGCGGGGACAGGCGTTCGATTCCGGCGAAGACAGCAGCCGGTACGAGCGGTTTTTGAGGGAACATGCCGCGGAAGATGTGCTGAGACGCTTCTTTCAGCGGGTCGATTTATGGTATGTGGAATCCGCCTTGTCATCGTTCAGTTTTGAAGAGTTTGTCAAAATCTTTTTGCTAGTGCTTCGTTCTGTCAATCCTTTATCAGTCAAGCATATCAGCTTTGAGCCGCTGATGAAGGACATGTACCGTGATTACCAGGGTGTGCGTCATACGAATGTTTATAAAAAACGGATTATCGAAGCGTGCTTAAAAGAGATGTCGATCAGCGATTTGCTTTTCGGCGGGGTGCCTGTAAATGAACACGTTTCGCTTGCTGTTCAGCCGTTTGATCAGGCTTCCGAGATTGTCGGCGTCACGTTTTCGTTTTCGCAGGCCGGACTGAAGCTGATTGAATTTTGCCAGGAAGCGGAGAAATCGCCTTTATATGAACGGGCGATCGTGCTGCTTTATGATTTTTTTGAGTTTCGCAAGGATTCGTTTGACCGGCTGCAAAATGAAGCGGCTTATCTGTCTGACATGAACGGTGCGGAAGATTATAAAAAGAAGATTGCCGATTATGCTGTTGGAGAAAGAATGCTCGACATCGGAGCCGGAGGCGGCGTGATGCTTGATTTGCTGACGGACCAGCATCCTGAAGCAGAGGTCATCGGCATCGACCTTTCCGTCAATGTCATTGAGGAGCTCCAAAAAAGAAAAGTGCGCGAACATAAGCCGTGGCATGTGAAACAGGCTGATGCGTTGGATCTTCCTGAGTACTTCGAACAGAAAAGCGTCGACACGATTGTATTTTCATCGATATTGCACGAATTGTTCTCATACATTCCGTATGAAGGAAAACGATTTAATCACCTCGTCATTGTCCAAGCGTTAAAAAGTTCCTTTGATATTCTGAAGCGGGGAGGCAGAATCATCATCAGGGACGGAATCATGACCGAAAACAAAGAGGAAACGCGGCGGATTCGCTTTAAAGACCCGGATGGAATGGATTTCTTGAAACGGTATATCCATGATTTTAAAGGGAGAAAGGTGCAAATTCTTGAGGCTGAAAAGGATGCGGCTGTACTGTTTGTGAATGACGCGATGGAATTCCTCTATACATATACTTGGGGAGAAGAAGCCTATTCGCATGAAGTGCAGGAGCAGTTCGGCTATTTTACGCCGTCTGAATTCCGGCGCTGTATTGAGAAAGAGTTGGGGGAACGCGCGAACATTCTTGTGTTCGAACACTATGTACAGGAAGGGTATGAAGAACACCTTAACCCTAAAATCGAGCTGACAGACCGGCTCGGCCGACGCGTGCCGCTGCCGGACAGCACTTGTTTTATTGTAATTGAAAAAAAGCACCACTAGGGTGCTTTTTTTAGTTGTTGCTTTTAAGGAAGCTTGAGAAGTATTGTTCGGTCTTGTAATTATCAGCATCCATTTTCCATTTGTCGTTTTTTGATTTTTCAAGCTTAACTTCAACGGTTTTCTCACTTGAAGTCGCCTGTGCTTTTTTGATTTCTTCACTCATGATGTCAATCGCAGGATTGATCAATTCATCTCTGGACATGAAGTTTTTGCCGCTGTCTTTCACATAGTCTTCCAGTCTTTTCTTCACTTTCTTTTGGACATCCGTATTATCGATTGGTGTAACGGTTGCCTCAACAGTTGCTTCATCGCCTGAAATTGATTTTGTAACTGCTTTGACTTGAGATTTTTCTTGATAAGCGTTTTGGATGGCGCTGATCAGTTTATTCAATTTCTTTTTATCGACATCTTCTTCATCATAATATCCTAAAGAGCGAACGATTGATTTTTGAGCGCCTTCAAGGTAATCGGTAACGACTTCACGTTTATTTTCGTCGACCAGTTTATCAAAGTTATCATTATCTTTGCCGAAAATCGTTACATCTGTGTAAGCCAGCAAAGCTTTTGCCGGATCTTCAAGTTTTTTGGCTGTTTTCAGCAAATCGTCGCTGCCGCCGTCGATCTCGAATTTGACAGGATCGGCTTTGTTTTCACCGTACATGTCAGGTGTGTATTCAAGCTGAAACTTTTTGCCCTTTTCAACGATGTAATAGATATTTCCGTCGACTTCCTTGTCAGAATTCAGCGTGGAAGAACGAAGTCTCTTGTTTCTTTCATCATATACGCTGACGTCCGACATTTTTGAGTCGCCTTCGTAAAGGCTGAATTGGCTTTTATCAACCATCAATGGTTCTTTTCCTGTATTTTTAACGGAAACATTGATCTTTAGTATAAGTTCATTTTCGTGCAGGTTTGTTGATGAATCATCCGGAAGCGTATATTCGGAGCTTAGTATTTTAACTTCTGCATTATCTGCTTTTTTCGTATCTTCTTTCTCTCCGCTCGCACTTTTGCTGCCTCCGCAGGCTGTTGACACGACTGCTACAATCATCAAAAGCATCATTAGAAAAAACTTTTTACTTCGCATGGTCTGTCTCCTTTTTTATTATTATTTTTTCAATGTTATGTAAATGAAAAGAATGGGGTGGTTAGGGTAAAAAGGCCCTTCATCGGGACAAATCTTACTCAAGTCCCGGTCATTTCATTTATCTAACAGTGAAAATTTGATTATAATTCTTCCTTTTTCCTTAGTTTCTTTAAAAAAACAGAAACAACATCACTCATTTTAAGGTTTGAAGAATCAATAATAAATAGGTGTTAAATACTAATTTTGGTCAATGTTTTGCAAGATTAGGCATGTTTTCAAACTTTGGGTAGTATGAATAGACTAAAACTAATGACTTACAAAACGGTGCATTTAATTGAGATTGATCCATTTTCCACCTTAGCCATGACAAGGCAGAACAGGTGAAAAATATAAGTGTTTTGTTTAGAATCCGCCACTTTGTTGATGAATTTTGAAATTGGACTATGGTGGATAAAAAGTCCTGTTTTCGGGTTTTCTTAACCTGAGCTTAAAATTTAGTAGATCAATCGTCTCAGAAACGCCGGTTTTGATGGTTTAGGCTTCTCTATGGTCAGGGAGACGGAGACATGTATGAGGAATGCAGCCGGGGGCTCCGGCTGCATATTGTGGACCGGATGTTTACTTAATACCGATGATCATGGCGATAACAATTGCGGCGGCGCCGATGAAAATCCAGCCTGCGACCAGCTTCCAGACAAACTTGACCCAGCGTTCGTAAGTGACGCCTGCGATTGACAGCGAAGCCATCAGTACACCGGAGGTCGGGATGATGGAGTTGGTGATTCCGTCTCCGTATTGATACGCGAATACGGCAATCTGGCGTTCGAATCCCAATAAATCGGCCAGCGGCGCCATAAGCGGCATCGTTGTGGCTGCCTGTCCGCTTCCGGATGGAATAAATGTGTTGATCACGATTTGCACGGCGAACATGCCAATGGCGCTGATTTCGTTCGGAAGTGAGCTGATGGCTGAAGCAAGGCTGTTGATGATCGTATCGATAATCTGTCCGTTTTCCAATACGATGACAATGGCACGGGCGAAGCCGACAATCAGCGCTCCGTATACAACCTGTTTCATACCGTCAACAAATGAATGGAAGGTGTTGTTGATGCCGAGTCCTCCCGCAAGGCCGGCGGCAAAGCCGATGATGAGAAAGCCGGCCGACAGCTCGCTTAAAAACCACCCCCATTGAAATACACCGAACATATTGATGCCGAAGCCCAATGCTGTAATCAGCAGGACGAGGCCGTGTCTTCCGGTGAAGGAAAGATCAGCGTGTCCTGCGGCTGTCTCTTCATTCATCTCTGTTTCGCTTCCATACATCAAACCGGTATTTGGGTGCGCTTTGACTTTTTCAGCGTACCGCATGACATAAAAAATGGAGAAACCGAGCATGGCGGCATAAACGGCCAATCTATAACCGAGGGCGCTAAACACTGGGACTTCCGCAATTGTCTGTGCGATTCCGACTGTGAACGGGTTCAACATGCCGCCGGTGAACCCTGCAGCCGCGCCAAGGGAAATCATCGCCAGCCCGGTCATTGAATCATAGCCAAGCGCTCTTGCAACAGCGATGCCGATCGGAATAAAAATAATCGTCTCTTCAGATAAACCGATCGTTGCGCCTCCGATGGAAAAGACGAACATGGTGACGGGAATCAGGAGGAAACCGCGTTTCTTCAAGCGCTGCACGAGCACATGAACACCTGCACGAATCATCCCGGTCTGATGGATGATGCCGAAAGCTCCGCCTATTAAAAAGATGTAAAAAATAATATCCGCCGATTGAATCATGCCTTCCGGTATGGCTTTAAACATCTCGAAAAAACCGACCGGACCGGCGTCAGTCTGTGTGTAGCTCCCTTGTACGATAACCGTTCGGCCGTCTTCTTCAACCCGTTCAAATTCTCCTGATGGAATGAAGTATGAAGCCAGTGCAGCTAAAATGATAATGAAAAAAATCAAAGCATAAGTATGAGGGAAGTGCAGTTTTATTTTCTGGGGGGTGCCATTGCTCATTCCGTTCGTCTCCTTTATAATGTATTAATATTCATATAATTATATATTTAATCATTTTGAGGATATGAGCTTTACTTTGTCAACCCTGGAAAAGAACTTCCGGTAATGGAGAAGGGAGAACCGTTATGAAAAAACAAATTGAGAAAGAGATCGAACATATTCGTGAAGAGCTGCTGCATATCAGCCAGTATATAGGCAATCACCCTGAACTGGGGCATGAAGAATTCAAAGCTTCAAAGATTCTGTCCGAGGAGCTGAAAAAACACGGTTTTCAGGTGGAATTAGGAACATGCGGCCTTGCGACGGCGTTTACGGCCGAATTTGACAGCGGCCGTCCCGGCCCTGCCATCGGGTTTATGGCTGAATATGATGCATTACCTGACCTTGGCCATGCCTGCGGGCACAATTTGATCGGCACGATGGCGGTCGGCGCCGCAATCGGCGTCAGCAAAGTCATCGCATCATGCGGAGGGAAAGTGTATGTTTACGGAACGCCTGCGGAAGAAACGAAAGGCGGAAAAGTAACCATGGCTGAACAAGGGGTTTTTGATCACTTGGACGCCGCTATGATGGTTCATCCGTATTGCAGGCATGAAAAAAGCGGAACATCGCTGGCGATGGATGCGATTCAATTCGAATTCTTCGGAAAGGCCTCGCATGCGGCGGGAGCGCCTCACGAAGGAATCAATGCGCTCGATGCCGTCATTCAGACATTCAACGGCATTAATGCGCTCAGACAGCATATTCTCCCTGATGCCCGGATTCACGGGATTATCCCAGAGGGAGGGAAAGCGGCAAATGTTGTGCCGGATTATGCGGTTGCCCAGTTTTATGTCAGAGGAACGGAACGTGCTTATGTCAATGAATTGCTTGATAAAGTAAAAAATTGTGCAAAAGCAGCCGCACTTGCGACTGGAGCCCGACTTGAGAGCTCTTTTTACGAGCTGTCTTACGATGATTTGAAAACAAATGAAACGCTGTCAGACGCCTTTACACAAAACATGATCGAGTTGGGCGTCGATCCCGATTCGATTCATGAAAAAGCGGACGGAGGAGGTTCAGTTGATATGGGGAATGTCAGCCAGATCGCACCTTCCATTCATCCTTATGTACAAATTTGCGATGAACCGTACGCGTGCCACACACCCGAGTTTCGGGAGGCAGCCATGAGCAGCCAAGGGTTCGAAGGCTTAATGCTCGGCGCAAAATCTATGGCATTCACGGCCTATGATGTGCTCACCAATGAAGAGCTGTTGAGAAAAATAAAGGAAGAATTCAGCTTTTTAAAACAATAGAAGGTCTGAAGAGGGAAACGAGGTTTCCCTTTTTTTAATGTCAAAAAACGCAGAAGAAAATCTAACATATGAATAGACAACGTATAAATGCATTTTAAACTGGTATGAAAGAGAGGAGGAAAGAGAAAATACATATATAATTAGCGGACTTCGCAGCAGGGAGAGATCAAAACATGACGAAAAAACGAATGTTATTTATTGTGTTAGGCTTATTGCTTTTGATCAATGCCGGGTGCTCCGGTTCAAACGAATCTCGAAATGAAACAAAGGCCCGGGCGAAGACGGAAACTGCTTCTGTTAAGACTGCCCAAGGAAATGACCGTCTGCCCAACATAAGAATTTTGGCTACAGGGGGGACAATTGCCGGAGCGAATCAGTCCAAAACGTCGACGACCAATTATAAAGCGGGTGCAGTCGGGATTGATACGCTCATCGAAGCCGTTCCGGAAATGAAGGATATCGCGAATATCAGCGGAGAACAAGTGGCAAACATCGGAAGTCAGAATATGACTAATAAAACGCTCCTGAAATTGAGCAAGCGCACTGCGAAGCTTTTAGCTTCAGATGATGTCGATGGAATTGTCGTCACTCACGGAACGGACACCTTGGAAGAAACGGCTTATTTTTTAAATCTCGTCCTCAAAAGCGATAAACCCGTCGTTGTGGTCGGATCTATGCGGCCTTCCACAGCGATTGGAGCCGACGGGCCTGCCAACTTGTACAATGCTGTAAAGGTCGCTGCGAGCAAGGAAGCTTACGGGAAAGGAACCATGGTGGTGCTGAATGACCGGATTGCTGCGGCAAGATATGTGACGAAAACCCATACGACAGCTCCTGACACTTTCAAGTCGGAAGAAATGGGGTACCTCGGCAATATTGCCGACGGCATCTATTTTCATAATGACATCACAAAAAAGCATACGAAAGATACCGATTTTAATATTTCCAAGATCAATCTGCTTCCTCAAGTCGACATCATATACGGGTATCAAAACGACGGGCGCTATCTGTTTGACGCTGCAATCAAGGCGGGAGCGAAAGGCATTATCTATGCGGGAAGCGGAAACGGTTCAGTCTCTGACGAGGCGAAAAAAGGGGCAGTCGCAGCGGTGAAAAAAGGGGCGGCAGTCGTGCGTTCTACACGCACCGGCAGCGGGGTTGTCACGCCCAATCCTGATCTTGAAAAGGAAAACATATTGGCTTCCAACTCTTTGAACCCGCAGAAAGCCCGGATTTTGCTGATGCTGGCGCTGACCAAAACAGATGATCCGAAAAAGATCCAGTCCTATTTTGAAGAATATTGACGAGAATCCGCCGGGGAGCCCGGCGGATTTTTTAAAGATCGAGCGCTAAGCGAACCATATCGATGCAGCGCATGCCGTTTTCGTATATCGGTTTCTCGTAATGCCTCAAGAAAAAGTCGCGGTCGATGCCGGTGATTCTAAATCCGCATTTTTGATAGAGCGCAAGCTGGCCGATGCTTGAATTCCCGGTTCCGATTTCAATTGTCTTAAATCCTTGTGATTTTGCCGTTTCAATCGCATGCATAACCAATTGTCTGCCGATTCCTTTTCCCTGCAGATCTTCTTTGACGGCGATATTGACGAGCTCTGCTGTTTCTGGTCTCGTCGGCAGCAGCACATAGACACCTACAATCCGGCGGTCGATTTCTGCTGTATAGCATTGTCCCCGTTTGAGATAATCGATAACCAGTTTTTCGGAAGGGTCTGCCGTCAACAGTAAATCAAGCGGCGGCTCATGTTCTGGGTGTAACCTTCGAATATTCATTTCACTCATCTCCTTTTTGATCTAAACTGAAAACATTGAAATCCTCAAAAGGCTCATGCACAATAGTAAACACAAGCGAACAGTAAAGTGAGGTACTGATATGAATATATCTGACTATATGAAGCATGACGCAGTTGCTTTATCTAAGCTTATCAAACATGGGGAAGTAACGGTGAACGAATTAATCGATGCTGCTTTTTCCCGCCTTGAAGAAGTCAATCCAGAACTGAATGCGGTCGTTCGGACGAGAAAAGAACAAGTCAAACATGAATGCAGACAGCTCGATATCAGACAGCAGCCGTTTGCCGGGGTGCCGATCCTTTTAAAGGACATTTCCCAAGCGTTGAAAGGGGAGCCTCTTACTGCCGGCGCCAAGCTGCTTTCATCTTATCAACCAAAGCGCGATTCGAATTTCGTTGCTAAATTGCGCGGCGCCGGCTTTTTATTTCTCGGCCAAACGAATACGCCCGAATACGGATTGAAAAATATTTCTGAGCCTGAATTATACGGGCCGTCGCGAAATCCCTGGAACACCGATTATTCACCCGGCGGTTCAAGCGGCGGTTCCGCTGCAGCGGTGGCGGCCGGAATCGTTCCCCTTGCAGGAGCTAGTGACGGGGGAGGCTCCATTAGGATCCCCGCTTCATTTACCGGGCTATTCGGTTTGAAGCCGACCCGGGGCAGAACGCCTGTAGGACCGGGCGTCGGGCGGCAATGGCAGGGAGCATCGATCGATTTTGCGCTGTCCCGTACGGTCAGGGACAGCGCTGCGCTCCTTGATATCCTGCAAACCGTTCAGCCTGAAGCCGCTTTTCAAACGCCTTTATTTCCGGGCCATTATGAAGAGGATATGAAAAAAGGGCTGGAGCGCCCGTTGAATATCGCATTTTCTGTAGAATCACCCGTCGGAACGCCTGTCAGTGATGAAGCCAAACAAGCCGTCCACCGCACCGTTAAATGGCTGGAAGCGCAGGGACACCGCGTCGAAGAGCAGGCGAACGGCGTTGATGGACTCCGGTTAATGGAGAACTACTACTTAATGAACAGCGGTGAAATTTCCGCGATGATTCTAGGAATGGAAAAAACGCTTGGAAGAGCGATCACTGTTCAGGATGTTGAAATTGTCACATGGGTGCTTAATGAAGCAGGCAAAAAAGTGTCGGCAGCCGAATTTACGGCAAGCCTTGCTTCCTGGGATCAAGCAGCTGCACAAATGGCGGCGTTTCATGAGACCTATGATCTGTATGTGACCCCTGCAACGGCTTACCCCGCTCCAAAGGTCGGCGAGCTTACTCATACCGAAAAAGAAGCCGAAGCGCTCCTGAAAGTGAGTGAGCTGGAAAAAAATGAGCAGCAGTCGTTGATTTATCAAATGTTTTTGAAAAGCTTGACATATACACCATTCACACAGCTTGCCAACTTAACCGGACAGCCTGCGATGAGCGTCCCGGTCCACCTCACAAATGAAGGTTTACCGCTCGGCGTTCAAGTGACGGCACCGAAAGGAAAGGAACATTGGCTGCTTCGCACCGCACATTTATTAGAGCAATCAGACTTATGGATCGGAATGAAAGGCAATCCGAAGTTCGGCAGTCTGTAACCGCATAAAAGAAGACCGGCTGTTAATCAGGCCGGTCTTCTTTTGGATCATACAGTTTTTCGAGCTCGTCAACCAATGTTCCGACATACGCAACTGCCTGGCGTATCGGTTGATCCGTCGACATGTCAACACCCGCGTGTTTCAACAGGTCCAGCGGTTTCATTGTACCGCCTGTTTTTAAAACGTCCAGCCATCTCTCGACGGCAGGGCGGCCTTCTTCTTTAATTTGCTGCGAGACGATCGTCGATGCTGTCAGCCCGGCTGAATAGGTGTAAGGGTATAACCCCATGTAGTAGTGCGGCTGACGCATCCATGTTAAACCTGCCCCTTCATCAAGCTTCACTCCGCTGCCCCAGAATTCGGACAGCACGGCGGTGGTTTGTTCAGACAGTACGGAAGCGGTAAGTGCGCACCCTTGTTCGGCGAGTTCGTAGACTCTCCGCTGATATTCCCCTTCGAGCAGATGGGTGACGAAATTGTGGTAATACGTGCCCATCAGTTGGTTGATGACCCAGCGCTTCATTTTCCGGTCATTTGTTTTGGAAAACAAATGCTGGGCGAGAAGCATTTCGTTCATTGTAGAAGGCGCTTCGATGAAATATAGAGACGGTCTGACATTCATGATGCGCTGCTTGCGGTTTGCCAAGTAGAAATGACCGGCATGACCGAGTTCATGGGCAAGGGTAAAGGCGTCCCGCATCGTATCCGTCCATGTCATCAAAATGAAGGGATGCACTCCGTACGGACTTGAACAAAACGCACCCGTGGATTTGCCGATGTTGTCAGCGAGATCAACCCACCGCTCAGTCAATGCGGTTTCCATGACTTCCGCGTACTCGGGTCCCATCACTTGTAAAGCGTCCAAGATCATCCGGCCGGCCTGTTCGTAAGTCGTCTTTGGACTGAAGTCGTGATCAAGCGGAGCCTGCAAATCGCAGAAGCGCATGTCGTCGAGGTCTAATACGCGTTTTTTCAAGGCGGCATACTTGCGCATATGAGGTGCAAGTTCGTTTTTAATCACATCAAGCTGGTTGTGGTACATTTCGAGCGTGACGCTTTGCGGCTGAAGAAGCATATCGGTGGCGGATTGATATCCGCGAAGCCTTGACATGCCGACCTGTTTTTTGACTTCTGTTTCATAGACGGCGGCGATGGTATTTTTGTATGTTTGCAGGGTATTTGTAAAGGAGGCAAAGGCGGTTCTGCGAATATGCGTATCAGGAGAGAACATGTATTTTCCTTCATATAACGCGAACGAATTGGCCAACTCATTGCCGTTCCGGTCCTGAATCGGTGAAAATTGCATATCTGCAAGCTTCGCCATCCCGAAAATTTTGTACGGTGCATCATGCACTTCGCCTAAAACGGCTAACGCTTCCTCTGTTTCGGGAGCAAGCTTATACGGCTTGCGCTCCATTATCTCGGACAGCATTTTGCTGAAAGGCTCCAGTCCTTTCTCATTTTTTATGTACGTCTCCACTTGATTTTCGGGGAATTCGAGAATTTCCGATTGGATAAATGAAAGCCCGGCGTTTAGTTTTGCTTGAAGTGCGGCCATCCTTGAAGCGTCGGCTTGGTTGACGGGGTTTGTCAAATCTTCGGACTTTCTGAGGTGAGTATAGGCGGCGGCCCGGACTAGGCGCTCTAGCAGTTTCTCCTGCAGCATTAAACAATCGAGCAACACGTCAGCTCCTTCGTGAAGCCTTCCTTTAAATGAGCCGATGGATACGAGATCTTCCTCAATTTTCACAAGTGCGTCTTCCCAAGCTTCATAAGAAGAAAATAAATCAGTAAGATTCCAAGTCAGTTCCTGCGGCACCTCAGAGCGCTTCGGTCTTTTTTCTGCCACTTTTTCCAATGTACAGCCTCCCCTTGAAAATATTTCGTGTTTCTAATTAATTATATAAAAGACGGCAGCAGAATGAAATAAAAAACGACGGTTTCTAATGAAACCGTCGTAAATCATCCATTATTGAGCATTGCGGTTTCGTCCGCCCATACTTCTCATGACAAGACTGACGATGAAAATCAAAATGATCGCACCGATCAGAGCCGGAATGATATTAAATCCGCCGATCATCGGACCCCAGCGTCCCAAAATCATGGAGCCGAGCCATGAACCGATAAATCCCGCGATAATATTTCCAATGATTCCTCCGGGTACATCACGTCTGATAATGAGGCCGGCCAGCCAGCCTAAAATTCCGCCGATGATCAATGACCAAATAAATCCAAACATTGAACAAAACCTCCTTGTTTTTTAGACATTTTCAGCCTTATACCTATCTTTTGGAATTCGTGAATAAATATACAAATTTTCTCTAAATGAAACCATTCGGGCGAACAAACGTATGGAATACGGACACCTGGAACAGGCATAAGACGCTTAGATCAAGAGAGGAGAGTAAAATGAGACAGCCTATAAAGGAATTAAAAGGCTTTCGGGCATTTGCCCTGGAAAAAATGAAGGAGTGGAACGTTCCCGGAGCCGCTGTTGCAGTCATTAAGGAAGACGAGATCATCATGGCGGAAGGGTTTGGATTCAGGGATAAAGAACGGAAATTAAAAGTGAACCCGGAAACGGTATTTGCGATCGGTTCCGCTTCCAAGGCATTTACAACGGCGGCGATGGCGGTTTTGGCTGATGAAGGGAAAATGGAATGGGACAAGCCGGTAAGGGAATACCTCCCGGAGTTTAAGATGTATGATCCGGTGGCAACCGAACGGATGACTCCCCGTGATCTGGCGTGCCATCGTTCGGGCCTCCCAAGACACGAAATGATGTGGTATAATTCCTCCTTTTCAAGGGAAGAGCTTTTCAGACGGCTCCGCTACCTTGAGCCGAATCTGGATTTTCGATCAAAATGGCAGTATCAGAACCTGATGTACATGACGGCCGGTTATCTTGCAGGAAGAATAGCGGGAACGACATGGGAGGAGTTTGTTCATGAGCGGATTTTCAAACCCTTGCATATGACATCCAGCAGCTTCTCGGTCGAAGATATGCAAAAGCTTTCCGATTTTGCCTTTCCATATCAAGAGAAAAACGGAACAGTTGAAAAAATTCCTTTTCGCAATATCGATGTGATCGGGCCGGCCGGATCGATCAATTCCAATGCCTTGGATATGGCAAATTGGGTGCTGCTTCAGCTTGGCAGCGACAAATTCAGCGGTGTTCTATCAGAGGGAAGCCTTCATGAGCTGCATACGCCTTGCATTTCCTGCGACTCCATTCTTAAAGCGAAGGAACTCCCTGTCTGCAGCTATGGGCTCGGCTGGTTTGTTGAACCGTACCGTGGCCGTCATATGATTCATCATGGCGGAAATATTGACGGTTTTTCATCGCTTGTTGCTTTCATGCCTTATGAAAAAATCGGGATTGCCATTTTGACAAATATGAACGGCAGCTTTCTCCCAAATGTTCTGGCGTACAATATTTTTGACCGCTTGCTTGGATTGGAAGAGATTGATTGGAACGGCCGGCTGAAAGGCGAAGCGGAAAAAATAATGAAAGCGGCTTTAGGGGTGGATCGAACCGCTGATCTTACCAAAATTGAAGGAACGAAGCCTTCTCATGACCTGAAGGACTACACAGGTGTATACGAGCACCCCGGCTACGGTGAAATCAAAATAGAGTGTAAAGACGGTATGTTACAGGCGCTCTTCAATTCGTTTGTGATGCCTTTGAAGCATTATCATTACAATATATTCGAGATGAAAATGCCGCTCACGGAGATGGCGATGCTCTCATCTTTCAGCGCTGATATACACGGACATATCAGCCGCCTTTCCGTACCGTTTGAAATGGCGGAAGGCGCTGGAGAAATCGAATTTGTCAGGAAGCCGGATCAGCGGTTGTACGATCCTGAATTTCTTGCTTCTTTAACGGGCGAATATGCATTGGAAGCCGGAACAGATGTCGTTGTGTCTTTCAGAAACAACCGGACGCTCTGGGTTTCATTGCCCGGTCAGCCTGATTACGAACTTGAGCCTTACCGTGAGTTGACATTTCAAATCAAAAACCTGCCGGGTTTCAGCGTCCGGTTCGAAGCCGGCGATTCCGGACAGGTAACAGGTTTGCGCTTCATCCAGCCGAATGGAGAATTTCCTGCTGTTCGGAAATAGCAGCAGAAGACATATTTCGATTTATTTCCCGAGAAATATACCAAGTGTGAGCCGCCTCGTCACTCCTGGACGGCTTCCAGCAGTAAATCCGCCAGATGAACAGCTCTCACTTGGTTTGTAAGCCCCGCTCGTTCAATGCCGAGCTTCATTTGCAGCAGACATCCGGGATTAGCTGTAACGATCGTAGCGGCCCGGGTCGCTGCTGCTGCTTCCATTTTTGTATCGAGAATTTTCATCGACATTTCGGATTCGACAATGTTATAAATACCGGCTGATCCACAGCAGCTTTCGGCATTTTTCATTTCCTTGAATTCAATGCCGTTGATGCTGCGAATAAGGTATCTCGGCTCAGCGGAGGTGTTCATGACATTTCGCAAATGGCACGAATCTTGGTAGGTGACGATTTGCTGCGGCAGTTCAAGGGATTGCTGATCAAAGTTCAGCTCCAACAGGACGGAAGAAAAGTCTTTCAGTTTCCCTGTAAAAACCGCTGCCCGTTTCCGCCATTCAGAGTCATCTTTCAGGAGATGATCATATTCCTTTAAAAATGCTCCGCATCCCCCTGCATTTGTCACGATAAAGTCCGCGTTTGAATCCTCGAATGCCTGAATATTTCGTTTTGCGAGCAGGACGGCCTCAGACTTTTCGCCGCTGTGTCCGTGGAGGGCACCACAGCAGGTCTGCTGTTCGGGAATGATGATCTCGCAGCCGGCCAGCCGCAGCAGCTCGATGGTTGCCATATTCGTATCTAAAAACAACGTATCCATGAGGCAGCCCGAGAAAAAGGCGGCCCGTTTTTTTCTCTCTCCGATCGCAGGGAGCAGGTGCGGCCGTTTTTTCAGCTGTTTCATATCGGGAACTTTCGGCAAAACAGCCTCCATTTTCGCGAGATGGTCCGGCAAAAGACGAAGTAAGCCCGATTTGCGAATCACATTTTGCATGCCGGAACGCTGATACACGCCGAGTATTCCAGTCAGCGCCCTGATTCTGTTTTGGTGGGGGAAAAGCCCTTTGAATACCGCGCGGCGAAGCACTTTAACCGGAAGGGTGTGTTTTTTGTTCTGCTGAATAATATCTCTCGCTTCTTCAAGCAAGCGCCCGTAGTTTACGCCTGAAGGACATACAGGTTCACACGCCCGGCAGCCGAGGCAAAGCTCCAGTGACCGTTCGACATCCTCATCAGGCTCAATCGCCCCATCGACGACCGCTTTCATGAGCGCGATGCGTCCGCGCGGTGAATGGCTTTCCTGAAAACCGGATTCGATATAGGTGGGGCATGACGGCAGACAAAAGCCGCAGCGCATGCAATTCAGCAGCTCTTCCTCGTCCATTCTTTTTTTAAACTGCTGTTCAATGACCTTTCTTTCGTTAGCTGTCGTCATTTTGTCACCACCACCCGCTTGCGGGAGTCTTTCGCAAATATCTTCCCGGGATTCATGATGCTGTTAGGATCCAGCGCCTGTTTTACCGCCTTCATGGCGGCGATTCCCGCTTTGCCCAGCTTCAGTTCCAGATAAGGAGCTTTCATTTCGCCGACCCCATGTTCTCCGGTGATTGTTCCTCCCAGCTCAACCGCTTTTTTAAAGATGTCTTCAAAAGCCTGTTCGACCCGTTTCATTTCTTCACTGTTTCTGACATCTGTCGTACAGGTCGGATGAAGGTTGCCGTCGCCTGCGTGCCCGAATGTACAAATCGATATTTTGTGCTTTTCGGCGATCGTATTAATTGCTTTTACCATTTCGGCAATTTCAGAGCGCGGTACCGTGGCATCCTCCAGAATGGTCGTCGGCTTTAAACGGGCTAAAGCGGAAAGTGCGGTGCGGCGGGCCTCCCGAAGATTTTCCGCTTCAGCTTCTGTTTGCGCGGTTTGAACGGACACAGCATTTCCTTTTGTGCAAATCTCTTCAATCAGGGCAATGTCACGGCGGACTGCTTCCTCGGTGCCGTCCTGTTCGATCAGGAGAACCGCTTTGGCATGGACGGGAAGGCCGATTTTCGCGAAGTCTTCGATCACCTGAATCGTGGGCTGATCGAGAAATTCGAGCGTCGTCGGAATGATTTTGTGTGCGATGATATTTGAAACCGTTTGGGCTGCAGAGTCGATATCTTGATAGAGGGCGAGGACGGTTTTTTTTGTTTCGGGTGCCGGGATGAGTTTCAATGTTGCTTCAGTAATGATGCCGAGCGTTCCTTCAGAACCGACGAAAAGACGCGTCAAATCATAGCCGGCAACGTCTTTGGCGAGTTTGCCGCCAGTGCGGATGATATCCCCGTTTGCGAGAACGACTTCAAGCGCCATGACATAATCGCGTGTCACTCCGTATTTCAGCCCGCGGAGGCCGCCCGAGTTTTCATTGATGTTGCCGCCGATTGTCGAGATCTTCATCGAGCTCGGATCGGGCGGATAAAATAATCCCTTTTCTTCAGCGGCGTGAATTAAATCAAGCGTGATCACGCCGGGCTGAACGGTTATCGTTAAGTTTTCTTCATCGATTTCTAAAATTCGATTCATATGCTTAAACAGGAGGACAATTCCTCCTTCAGTCGGGCATGTGCCGGCGCAAAGGTTTGTACCTGAACCTCTCGGCACAATCGGAATGCGGTGCGTGTTGCAGATTTTCACGATTTGCGATACTTCTTCTGTGCTGCGCGGGGCTATGACCGCGTCAGGCATCGATTGAAACTGGGGTGTCGCATCATAAGAATAGACGAGCCGTCCGGCGTTCGAATCGTCATAATTGACAGAGCCGACAATTTCAATCAACTGGGATTTCACTTGTGAGGAAATCATGTATGATCACATCCTTTACCAATTATTATACAAAAACAAACGCTTTCAAAAAATCATTCTTTTAAACTTCAAAAAAAAAAGAACCCGTTTTCAAAGAAAACGCGGTTCTTTGCAGGAGGCATCAGGTTGCAAGGCTGATTGCCTGATTCAGCACTTTTGCTCCGTCCATCATTCCATAAGCCATTTGATCAATGACGGCCACGGGCGTATGATAAGGCTCGGCACGCTCTGTCATTTGCCCTTTTAAATACCGGACCTGCGGACCAATCAGTATCACATCAATTTCATCCAGATGACTTGGCAAATCTGCCTCCGCATATGCATTAATTTCGGCCTTCAATGAACGTTTTTTCGCTTCTTCCCTCATTTTTTTGACCAGTATACTCGTAGACATTCCAGCTGAACATACAAGTGCGATCTTCATTTTTCTCTTCCTTTCTGAAGCTCTTGATATAAATGAATCAATTCTTTCGCCAAATCTTTTACAGTCATGGCTGTCATTAAATGGTCCTGCGCATGGATTAATAATAGATTGGGTGAAAGGCCTTCGCCTTGTGCTTCTTTTTGCAGAAGGCGGGTTTGCGCCTGATGAGCTTGGCTCAGCTCCGATTCTGCTTCTTGTATTTTTTGATATCCGGTTTCCCATTCGTGTTGTTTCACAAGCTGCAATGCTTCCATTGCAGAAGAACGCGCATTTCCGGCGTGAAGAATGATTTCAAATGAGACCTGTTCCAATTGTAGTGTATCTGCCATAACATTCACTCCTTACTTATTCGTTTTCTGTCTGGTGCAAGGCGGAACGTTCTGCTGCTTTTATAAACGGGAGGTAGAGCAGGGTGGCCAGCACCAGGTTGAAGATTTGCAATAAGACTCCCCGGACTGATCCTCCGGTGACGAGATACCCGCTGACAATCGGCGGCGTTGTCCACGGAAGGATCGCGACAGTTTTCGGGACGAGACCGGAAGCCAAAGCGACATATGACGTAATCGTTAAAATTAATGGAATCAAGATAAACGGAATGAACATGATCGGGTTTAATACAATAGGAAGTCCGAACAGAACGGGCTCATTGATGTTAAAAAGGCCGGGTGCGAGAGACACCTTCCCGATCGTTTTGTAGTGCTTCGATTTCACGGCAATTAAAATGCCGGCAAGCAGAGCCAATGTCGTTCCCGATCCCCCCATAAATACGTAAGAATCGAAGAAAGGCTTTGTTACAATATACGGCACTTCAAAAGCGCTCATTCCTTGCGAGAATAAGTGTTGATTTTCCTGAATAAGCGGGAGGTAGACGGATTCCATGATCGGCCCGAGGATATTTGTTCCATGCAATCCAAAGAACCAGAGCAAATGATTCAAGAAAGTGAAAATCAAGGCTGACCCAACCGTGTTGGAAAGACCTTGAAGCGGCTCTTGAATCGTGCTGAAAACAAGCTCATGGATGCTTTGTCCCGAATAATGAACAATCAGAGCATTACATAGCCCGGCAGTGGATAAGATGACGGCAGCCGGCAATAGAGCATTCAAGGATTTTGTGACGCCGTCAGGCACTCCTTCAGGCATTTTGATTTTCCATTTCTCATTTTGTGAAAACAGCCGGAAGACTTCCGTCGACAGCAAAGCCACGATTAAGCCGACGAACAGGCCTTGTGCTCCCAGCCAAGTCATTGAAAAGCCAAAGTCTTCAGTGGTCGGCGTAAGCACGGCGAATGCGCCAATCCCGATTAATGCGGCAGACAGGCCATCTGTGTGATAGGACTCGGCCAGCTTAAAGCTGACAGCCGCAACGGCTAAAAGGCTCAACAGAGCAAAAGAGCCATTCCATATCGCCCCGCCGACAGCAGTCCATCCCTCTCCGAACAGGCCGGTCATAAAGTTTTGAAACGCCGGTATTGGAAAATTATTAACCAGGATGGCGAGGGAACCGATGATAATAAGAGGCATAATGGCGATGAATCCGTCGCGTATTGCAATCAGGTGTCTTTGGGAACCGATCTTTCCGGCGATCGGCATGATGTTTGCTTCGATGAATGCCATCATTTTATTTTGTTTCATGTTCACAGACCTCCTCAAAAAATTGCGGGAGGTAACGTTTATGCGCCTCGAGCATTTCATCCAGTACCTTTTGAGCTTTGTGATCAGAGGAGACCAACGGATTGGTGATCATGGCTGAATATGCCGTATTGTAGTCGCCGGTGACCGCAGCTTCAATCACTAATTGTTCAAATTTTTTCATCAGGCAGATCGGCCCGCAAATGGCAGCAGGCAGTTTTCCGACGGTCAGAGGAATCGGTCCGCTTTTTGTAATGACACTGTTGACTTCGATCACCGCATCATCGGGAAGGTCTGGTATGCTTCCTTTATTCAGTGTGTTCACGGTCTGAATATCCATTGAATGATGATAAAGCGAGTTCATTAATGAGCAGGCTGATTCACTATAGTAAGCCCCGCCGCGGCCTTCCAGTTCTTTAGGCTTCTCATGGATCTCGGCGTCTTTGTATTTCTCAAACAGCTGCCGCTCCACTTCCATGACGGTTTCCGCTCGTGTTCCGTTGTTATTGTACGCTTCGATATCTTTTGCGAGCGCATCTTCATGTTGATAATAGTACTGATGGTACGGGCTCGGAAGCATACGTAAAGACCGCAGAAATTGGCGATTCCACGGCAACGCCGCAATATTGGAGGGCGAGTAGCCGAGGTAATCATTCAACAGATGCTCAATCGTCTCTTCCGTCCGGTCGATGCCGTCGATCCATACCCTTTTTCCGAAAACAAAATGGTTGAGGCCTGCGAATTCAATCATGACGCGGTTCACATCCACGCCGAATATTTCTGCAATGCTATTTTTCATGTTGTAAGGAATATTGCATACCCCTACGACCTTTTGATGAGGTCCGTGCTTCAGCAAAGCTTCCGTCACGATGCCGGCCGGATTGGTAAAGTTGATCAGCCATGCTTCGGGACAAATCTTTTGGATATCGCGAGCGATATCCAGCATGACAGGAATTGTGCGGAAAGCTTTAAACATACCGCCGGCTCCGTTTGTTTCCTGCCCGATTAGGCCGTGGCTGAGCGGAATTTTTTCGTCTAAAGCTCTCGCCTTCAGTCCGCCGACTCTGATTTGAACCGTGACGAAATCGGCACCTTGCAACGCTTCTGCCCGATCTATTGTATGGCTCAGTTCGATGGGAACCCCCGCATGCCTGATCATTCGCTTCGCGAGTTCTGAGACGATGCGAAGTTTTTCTTTGCCCTCCTCGATATCAACAAGTGCAATCTCATTCACCGGAAATTGATGTTGCCGTTTGATGATGCCTTCAATAATTTCCGGTGTGTAGCTGGACCCTCCGCCTATAACAACTACTTTCAGCGCCATAATCCCCCTCCTTCATTCTCTTTATATGAAAGCGCTTCACACAATTGAAACTTAACATGTCATAACAAATTTGTCCATACATATTTGTTATGACAAATTGTTTTTTTTAGGAACCTTTTGTGTTATTCTATAATTACGAACACACCCCAAAGGAGAACATGTATGGCGAAACAACCACAGCTCCACAGTCAAATTAAACAAGATATTGTAGATAAGATTGAAAGCGGTTATTATCCGCCTGGCAGCCTGCTGCCGACGGAGTCCGAGTTTTGCAAACTGTATGATGTCAGCCGGACGACGCTGCGGACCGCGCTGAATCATTTGCTTATGGAAGGGGCCATTTACCGAAAGCAGGGAAAAGGGACATTTGTCGCCAAAGGAAAAGTAAAGCAGATCTTGAGCTCCAGCAGCCTCCGTTATGCAGAGCAATTGAAGGCTCAAGGCTTTAAACCGAAAATCAAAGTTGTTGATTTGCAAAAAATAAAGCCGTCTGAAAAAATCCAAACCCTCCTCGGAATCGACGCTGAACAAATGGTCTATCAAATCAAAAGAATCCGCTATGCGGACGATGAAGAAATCCAGTTTGAAACAGCCTATATCAGAACGGATCTCGTCCCCGAAGTAACGGAAGAAATGGCGAATATTTCACTTTACCAGTGCATCAGCAGGCAAGGAAACAACATAAAAAGAACAGAGGAACAAATCAAAATTGTGATTTCTGATGAGGAGATTGCACAACATTTAAATATTACACAAGGCACACCTTGCTTCCAGATATCGACGCAAACATTTTTGGCGTCGGAAGAAGTCGTCGAGTATTCTATGGCCTATTTTCGCGGTGACCGTGTTGAGTTCTTCATTGAACGTGATTATGAACAAAGGGGGAATGAAAGGTGAAATCTCTAATCATAAATGCGGATGATTTTGGATTTTCAAGGGGAGTCAACCTTGGAATCATTGAAGCTTTCCAGCACGGGGTGCTCACATCGACTACGCTCATGGTCAATATGCAAGAAGCGGAGCATGCCGTCGAACTCGCACGGCAAAATCGTGAACTCGGAGTCGGCGTCCACTTGACATTGACGGCCGGGCGCCCGATTCTCGGCGGACTGCATATGATAACGGATGAAGAAGGGAATTTTCGCAAGCTTTTGTACTACCAGGGTTTCTTCGACATTGACCTTGATGAAGTATACCGAGAGTGGAAAGCGCAAATAGAGAAAGCTTTGTCTTTCGGTTTAAATCCGACACATATCGACAGCCATCATCATATTCATACATACGGAAATCTCCCTGAGGTGTTTGTAAAGCTTGCGAAAGAGTATGACCTGCCATGCAGAAAGGTCAATCATGATCATCCTTCACTGTGGAAGGGTGTAAGGTCGAACGATGCTTTTGAGCTGAAAGTCGATCGATTGAAGGATCTTTCGAGCATCCTTCGTGATTATCAAGACGCAGCAGTGATTGAAGTGATGTGCCATCCGGCTTACGTCGATAAATGTCTGCTTGAAAAATCGTCTTTCCATTATCCTCGGGTATATGAACTTTCACTGCTGACGGAACCTTCTCTTAAATCGGCTTTGCAACAATGTCCGGATATTCGTCTTACGTCTTACGCTAGTCTATGAAGAGGCTAGAGGCGCCGCTTCTATTCCTTAAATGGAGTAGAAAGCGGCGGTTGTGTAGTCAATGTCTTCAAGTTGACAGTTCAGAAAATTCTGATTAATATAGATTTGTCATAACAAATTCAGCAACCCTTCGCCATTAAAAAGTCTTCTTTTATACGCAAATGTATAGACATCTATACGTGTTTCACCCTCAGCACAACCAGCTTTACCAAACGAACACACCCGAAATTTTAATGAAATCATGATGTCAATCTCATTTATGTAAGCGTTTTCCCTTGTTGGCTTCTGTGCAGCTGCAGCTATTAGATGACAAGGAAAATATAAAACAAACAAAAAAGGCGGTGAGGAATAGGAGATTTCTAGTTTCATAGTTTGTCAAAAAAATTGGATGAAAAGGAGATGAACATCGTGTTGGTCAACAAAAGCAAAAAGTTTTTCGTTTTTTCTTTCATTTTTGTCATGTTGCTGAGCTTGTCATTTGTAAATGGGGAAGTTGCAAAGGCCGATTCCGGAAAAAACTATAAAATCATCGGCTACTATCCATCATGGGGTGCTTACGGAAGGAATTTTCAAGTTTGGGATATGGACGTTTCAAAAGTCAGCCACATTAATTATGCTTTTGCTGATATTTGCTGGGAAGGAAGGCACGGGAACCCCGATCCTACAGGCCCCAATCCCCAAACATGGTCATGTCAGGATGAAAACGGAGTGATCGACGCGCCAAATGGAACAATCGTAATGGGCGATCCCTGGATTGACGCACAAAAGTCAAATCCCGGGGATGTCTGGGATGAACCGATCCGCGGCAACTTTAAACAATTGCTGAAGCTGAAAAAGAGCCACCCTCATTTGAAAACGTTCATATCGGTCGGCGGATGGACTTGGTCTAACCGCTTTTCAGATGTCGCGGCAGATCCTGGGGCAAGGGGGAATTTCGCCGCTTCGGCCGTTGAATTTTTAAGGAAATACGGGTTTGACGGGGTCGATCTTGACTGGGAATACCCGGTCAGCGGAGGATTGCCGGGGAATAGCACACGGCCGGAAGATAAAAGAAATTACACGCTGCTCCTGCAAGAGGTGCGTAAAAAACTTGATGCTGCAGAAGCAAAGGACGGCAAGGAATACTTGCTGACGATCGCATCCGGCGCAAGTCCGGAGTATGTGAGCAACACTGAGCTTGATAAAATTGCTCAAACCGTGGATTGGATTAACATCATGACCTATGACTTTAATGGCGGATGGCAAAGCATAAGCGCCCATAATGCGCCGCTGTTCTATGATCCAAAAGCAAAAGAAGCAGGCGTTCCAAATGCTGAGACCTACAACATTGAAAACACTGTGAAACGCTATAAGGAAGCCGGTGTTAAGGGGGACAAATTAGTGCTTGGAACACCGTTCTACGGAAGGGGCTGGAGCGGTTGTGAATCCGGCGGCCACGGAGAATATCAGAAGTGCGGACCGGCGAAAGAAGGGACGTGGGAAAATGGAGTATTCGACTTTTCAGATCTTGAAAAGAACTATGTAAATCAAAACGGCTATAAAAGGTATTGGAACGATCAAGCGAAAGTGCCGTTTTTGTATAACGCGGAAAATGGCAATTTCATCACTTATGATGATGAACAATCATTCGGCCACAAAACGGATTTTATTAAAGCAAACGGATTAAGCGGAGCGATGTTCTGGGATTTCAGCGGCGATTCCAATCGGACGCTTCTCAATAAATTGGCAGCCGATTTAGATTTTGCACCGGACGGAGGCAATCCGGAGCCGCCTTCATCGGCACCTGTGAATGTGCGTGTAACCGGAAAAACTGCTACAAGTGTCAGCCTGGCGTGGGATGCGCCGAGCAGCGGAACAAACATTACGGAATATGTCGTGTCATTTGAAAGCCGGTCGATATCTGTAAAAGAAACATCAGCGGAAATCGGCAACTTGAAGCCGGGTACGGCCTACTCATTTACAGTTTCAGCAAAGGATGCCGATGGAGAGCTCCATACCGGACCAACAGTAAAGGTCACGACGAATTCTGACCAGGCATGTTCATATGACGAATGGAAAGAGACGAACGCATACACGGGCGGAGAGCGGGTTGCATTTAACGGAAAAGTGTATGAAGCGAAATGGTGGACGAAAGGCGACCGGCCGGATCAATCCGGTGAATGGGGCGTATGGCGGCTGGTCGGAGGCTGCGAATAACAGAAAGTCAAATGGATAGAAAACGATAAAGAGAGATTTGGGAAAAAGCTTCTCACGTCTCTCTTTATGGACAAAGGAGTCTGAATAAACATGAAGATAGCCGCTTCATCTATTTTATCCTGTGTGCTGCTCCTTGCGCTTTTTATCCCGAACCGGCACATTTCTGCAGAGACTTCAAATGAACAACCGGACTGCCGTCCGGAAGGGCTTTGGGACTCAGGCGTTGAACATGTGCCGTACTGCGATGTATACGACCGGGACGGCCGTGAAAAGCTTGCCAATCAGTTAGACCGGAGAATCATCGGGTACTTTACAAGCTGGCGTACTGGAAAAGGCAATCAAGATCGTTATTTAGTAAATGATATCCCCTGGAAGTACTTGAGCCACATTAATTATGCGTTTGCCCACATCGGGGAAGATCATCGGATTTCAGTCGGAGATGAGACAGATGAGAACAACCCGTCCATCGGGATGACCTGGCCGGAGCATTCCGATGTAAAAATGGATCAAACCTTGCCGTATAAGGGGCATTTTAACCTTATCCATCAATATAAAGAGAAATACCCGAATGTAAAAGTTTTGGCGGCTGTCGGCGGTTGGGCCGAAACCGGCGGTTATGTTGACAGGGACGGGAAGCGGATTCCAAGCGGCGGCTTTTATTCGATGACAACGAATGGAGACGGATCTGTAAACCACAAGGGTATTCACACCTTTGCGGAGTCGGTCGTTGCGTTTCTCAGAAAATACGAGATCGATGGAATCGATATTGACTATGAGTACCCTACATCAATGCAGGATGCAGGGAATCCTGCAGATTGGAACATCGCCAATCCGCGGCGCAACGGGTTAAATAAAAGCTTTGAGGCATTGATGAAAATATTAAGAGAAAAGCTTGATCAAGCGTCCGCTGAAGATGGAAAGTACTACATGCTGACCATTGCAGCGCCATCATCGGCATATTTACTGAGAGGGATGGAAACGTTTAAGCCGCTTCGATATGTCGATTATGTCAATATCATGTCCTATGATCTTCATGGAGCCTGGAATGAGTTTGTCGGACCGAACGCTTCTTTATTCGATAACGGCGAAGATGCCGAACTCAAGCATTCCAACATATATACTACGCCGGAATACGAAGGGATCGGATATTTAAATACGGACTGGGCTTACCATTATTTTAGAGGAGCTATGGAATCGGGGCGAATCAATATCGGTGTTCCTTATTATACGAGAGGCTGGAAGAATGTGAACGGCGGAGTAAACGGGCTGTGGGGAACATCCAAAAGCGCAGATTGTCCTCAGGGACTCAGGCAATGCGGTGACGGAGCAACCGGAATCGATAATATTTGGCACGATAAAGATGAGCAGGGGAATGAAATTGGAGCAGGGGCAAACCCGATGTGGCACGCCAAAAACCTTGAAAAGGGCATTGCCGGTTCTTATCTGGAAAGGTATGGATTGAGCAAGGCTGATTTGACAGGCGCTTATCAAAGGCATTATGACGCGGGGCTGGCAGCGCCTTGGCTTTGGAATCCAGAAAAGAAAGTGTTTCTATCGACAGAGGATGAGGAATCGATCAAAACGAAGGCGGATTATGTCGTTGATAAAGGAATCGGGGGTGTCATGTTTTGGGATTTGAGCGGTGATTATGACTGGTATCCCGAACGAAACGGCAATAAAGGAGAATACGATATTGGCAATACTTTAACGAGCACGCTGTATCACAAATTCTCGGATACAACACCATACGATAACCGGCTCAGCACATCGCCTTTTCCTGATGAATCATTGGATGTAGACATAGAGCTGACGAACTTTCCATTAGGAGATCAAAATTACCCGATCCACCCGGTAATGAAGCTGATCAATAACAGCGATGTCACGATTACGGGAGGTTCTGTTATCGAATTTGATGTGCCGACATCCACTTCCCCTCGGTTTGGAAGCTGGAGCGGCGATCAAGTTGAAGTGATTGCTAAAGGGCATACGGGACCGAACATTGGCGGACTGACGGGAGATTTCCACCGCATCGGAGTGACTCTATCTAGCTGGAAAACGATTAAACCTGGTGAGGCGGCGGAGTTTCAGCTTGTTTATTATTTGCCGATCAGCGGCCCTTCAAATTTCACGATATCAATAGATGGAAAAAAGTACAGGCTTAATGTGAAGTAAGTGTGCAGCCGTTAGATATAACAGCCCGTTCCAAAAGGAAGCGGGCTGTCTTCGTGTGTTATTGGGCGCTGTTTTTCCAGTTGCTCAAATTGTCAAACACTTCTTTTGTAATCCGGGTGCCTCTGTTGTACGAAGAGCCGCCGTATACTCCATTTGTGTGGACGGCAAGCGAGCATGGACCGCTGCAGTTCGTTCTTGAACTGCTTTGTTCGAATACCGGTGAACCGCTCTGGCCTCCGTACGTGTCCATTGCATACTGCAATTTATACGTTTCGGAGATGGCAATCGGTCCTGAATGCTGCCATTGTGTGCCTGTTGTTTTATCGCCTGGATAACCGCTGATAGTAACAGTTGTCCCGACAAGTGATGAAGTGGTGTACGAGTATCCGAAGTATCCGACAGTATTGCCGATTGGTTCGCTTAGTTCGATTGCACCGTAATCGTAATTGGTGTTACCGCTTCTCCATCCTGACGGAATAAAGTAGCGCGTCGATTTAACAGAGCCGTAAGGGTAGCTTGTCCCGTTCCGTCCCGGCGAAACAGTAGCTGTCCCGGCAAATGAACCGCTTGATGTGTCATAGATGCAATGTCCGGCTGTTGCGACGGTTTTCGGACCGATCATCCATCCGGTGCACGAACCGATGCTGCTTGAAATATGAACGATCGCTCTGTACGGATATGCGCTTGTGTTGGTCACCCTTGTCCGATCATCAGAACCAATCACCGATTTAATGCTGTAAGGAGCTTTGGCGGAGGACTCTTTTGCCGTTTTTTCCTTTGTTTCATTCACTTTGCCGGTGCCTGTAAATGCCTTTGAATACGAGCCGTATTGATCGTTTTTCATGTTTGGATCATAGGTAACCGATGTTTCCGCTTTGTATGAAGGATCGCTTGAAACAGGAGAATGAGGCGATGGTGCGGCTTGGGCCGGGTGGATACCTAAAGAATAAATAGAAATACCAATGAGACCTGTGATCAAACCTCGTTTAACACTAACCAAATCGTATCACTTCCTTATTTTGTTGTAAGTTCAAGTTAGATATTAACAAAATAATTCTGAATTTTCCATATGTTTAAAAAAGATCATACTAGAGGCATGTATTCACACTTTGTTTGATCATATTGATACCGGGTAATGTACATGAAGAAAAGAAATTGAGGGGGGTTTAAGTTGTACAGTGATTTAAAAGGAAAAACAGCAATTGTGACCGGTTCTTCAAAAGGTATAGGCAAGGCGGTTGCAGAACGGTTTGGAAAAGAAAAGATGAATGTGGTTGTCAATTATCACAGCGATCCCGGAGGCGCACGGGAAGCCGTCGACAATATTCAAGCAGCGGGCGGAAACGCCCTTGCGGTAGAAGCTGACGTGTCTTCTGAAGAGGATATAAAAAAGCTGATTAAATCAGCAGTTGAACATTTCGGCTCACTTGATGTCATGGTCAATAATTCAGGATTTAACGGCGCAGAAGCCCTCCCGCACGAACTTGAACTTGGTGAATGGCAGAAAGTGATCGACGTTAATTTAACCGGTACGTTTCTCGGCGCACGGGAAGCCTTAAGATATATGGCGGACCGCCACATGAAAGGGAGCATACTCAATATATCAAGCGTTCATCAGCAAATTCCGAGGCCGAAAAATGTTCATTACTCCGCTTCAAAAGGCGGAATGAAGCTTTTGACAGAAACGCTTGCCCTTGATTATGCGGACAAAGGAATCCGCGTCAATTCGATCGCGCCGGGAACGATCGCAACCGAAAGCAATGAAGACTTGGAGGGAAGCCACAAGTCGGCACAGCTGAAAAAGATACCGATGAACGAATTTGGCGAGCCTGAACAAGTGGCTTCCGCAGCGGCATGGCTTGTGTCGAAAGAAGCCGCCTATGTAACGGGCGCGACTTTGTTCGTTGACGGCGGTATGACGCTTTACCCGTCACAGCTGGAATAGCAAGTGCATTTTTCAGCTCCCGTTCTGCCTTTTTCGAATGGCGGAATGGGGGTTTTTTATTGCGTCACCTTTTATATCCTGTTTTTGTATATAATAGTTAAAAAGATGAGTTTAATAGCTTTAATGCTATTACAACTTAACTAACAAGGAGATTATAATGCAAAACAATGTCGTTCACATTGCCTTCGGCGAATCTGCCGGCGGCAGTATTAACATGATGCTCAAACAGTCGGGAGGAACCCAGGAAAAGAGTCTGATCGTCCTTCCTGAATTATTTTCCATCGGGCCGCTTCAAAACCTGGAAATTAAAGAAGGCAGGGTCAATCGTTATGAATGGTTGAAAACATATCTCAATGACCGATTTCACGAGCTTGGAGAGATATACAGCCGTTTTGAAGATGCGGTTTCTGCATTAAGCCGTATTCAGGAGCAAGCCTCCGTCTTTATGTGGACGGGCGATCATGCACACGAACAAACGGGCCTGAGATTTGTACATCATATCCTTCGGCAAATGAACCTGGCTGTTTTCCATCTGAATACGTCGAAGTACTTTCCCTATACCCGAAGTTCTGGTGAATTGAATGATGAAAAACTGAGATTCATTTATGAACAAGGGGATCAGTCGGCTTTGACAGCCGCTGAAAGACGGGGCCTTGCGGAGGAATGGACAGCGCTGTCTCAGCAGACAAGCGTGTTGCGAGTATGGGAAGACGGCAGAATTAAAAGCGTGAAAGAAGACTTTTATGATTCGTTCATCATCGGCAAGCTCGCACAGCTTCAAAAAAACCGTTCAACCAATACCTTTATCAACTGTCCCCGCCTGATCGGCGAAGTCATTGGCCATCTGAAGGAGAACATCGGAGATGAATTCATCGAGTACCGCATTTTAGAGCTGATCCGCAAAGGCATTTTTGAGATGGAAGGCGTACCAAAAGGAATGAGATATTTTAGCATAAGGTTAAAATCGCCATTTAAGTTCACCATTTAAATCCAATTATCTTAATTTTCATGAAACGATTAATGGTATATTTCGTATACATAAGGAGACGAAAATGAAAGAGAGGTAGACAGGATTTGGTTCGTGAACAGTTAAAACAAAAAGCGCAGTCCATCAGTAAGGTTCCCTCACATTATCAGCTCATGATCGAAGATTACGGAGAAAAGGACGAAAAAGAGAGGCCGGTTTTTTTCGTCTGGCAGGATATTGAAGAGCCGGATCAGGACATATCGGTAGAGTTAGATCATCACGGCCGCTTAATCAGTTTGACAAAAGAGTATGAACCGGCGGTCGAGGAATCTCTTCCAGAGGAAAGGCTGCTGAAAATCGCCCTTCAGTTTACAGAACAGCATTACCCGAGTGCGTCTCATGAATTTGTTTACCATGAAAAGAAGGAAACAGAACAATTCGTCCGTTTTACGTATGTTCAGACTGTCCTTGATCTTCCGCTGCCGCAAACAGGCTTTTACGTCAAGGTCGCCAAGAACGGAGAGGTGATGGAGTTTCGCTATAACGGTGGAACAAGCTCTTTCTCCATTCCAAAGCAGATCGCTGATAAGGAATCGGTGACAGCCGATTATCTTAAACATATTCAATTCGAATTGGCGGTCGAAAAAGTCCGCAGTGAGCTTTATGAAGGGGGAGATGATCGCCCGCATCTCATTTACGAAGCAGACTTGCCGTTTTTCAGCTATCCTGCCGATATCACGGGAAAATGCCATATGAAGCCTGCGGCGGATGAAGAGGAAGAGGAGGAAACATTGCCGCTCCCTTTGCTGCCTGAGGCTGACCGTCATGCTGATATCGATGACATGATCGGCTATACTCCTTCGATGCGGAAAATCCGTGAAACCGATATGGGAGAGTCAATTGGAACGGTATGGCGCCTGGGAAACGAACCTGAGCCGAGAGACCGGAGTATAGCCGGCTATTTCGAAACATGGAACAAAAATACGTTGAAAATCATGAAAGATAAAAAGTCAGGGAAGCTCAAAGGGGTAGCTTCTTTCATCAAATCAGAAGGACACCTTTCCTTGAGCGTGGAAGACTGCTTGAAACGGGCGCTGCAATTTTTGTACAAGCTTTATCCCGGCGCAGATCAGCTTTTTCGAATGCATCCGGCGGAAAATGACGGGGACAGGCAAAACGCTTTTTTTCAATTTGATCTTCAATACAAAGAGGTGCCGTTAAGGCTTGGCTCTGCCAATATCAGTATCAGTCGGACAACCGGCAGGGTCGTCGGTTATAACGGTCCGGAAATCGAGCCGGAAGCGCTGGCCGATCTGAGTCCTTCGCCATCTATTTCAGAGGAAGAAGCGAAAGCGGTTTTTGCAGCGGCATTTGATGTGAAGCTGCAATGGGAAAGGGATTACAGTCGGGAAAAGGATGACTTCTACAGGCTTATTTACCGGCCGGTCTACCCGTACTTTATCGATGCCCATGACGGAAAGGCGTTTATGAGCAAAAACATGTAATAAACGGCGGCTGGCTAAGGCACAAAGGCCCCCGGCCGCCGTCTCTTGTAAGATCAGGTGTCGTCCTCTGTCCCAGTGGAGATCGGATGGTCGGGGTAGCTGATCCAATCGCTCCAGCTGCCGGCATACAGCTTCACATTTTCAAATCCGGCTTCTTTCAGGCCGAGCACATTTGGGCAGGCTGATACGCCCGATCCGCAATAGACGACAATTTCACTGTCCGGGTCTAAAACAGCATAGTGCTGTCTGAGTTGTTCTTTGCTTTTCCATAATCCGCTTTCGGTCAGATTGCCTTTCCAAAAAAAGTTTTTGGCTCCGGGAATATGGCCGGCCCGGTGATCGAGTGGCTCGTTTTCCCCTGTGTATCGGGAAGGATCACGCGCATCAATCAGGATGGAGCCTTTTCTGCCGATTCGCTTCAGCACGTCTCCGGCATCAAGGAGTTCGTTTTCTCTGAGCGCCGGCTTAAACTCGCGCTGGATAGGACGGGGAACCTCGGCGGTCATCGCATAGCCCGATTTGATCCAGTTGGACAGCCCCCCATCCATAATATAGACGCTGTCATGCCCGAGGTAGTGAAGCTGCCACCAAAAGCGCGCTGCAAACATGCCGCCGCTGTCATCATAAACAATGACATCTGTTTCCCGGTCAATGCCGATTTTCCCAAGCTTTGCGGCCAGACGGTCAGGGTCTTGAAGCGGATGTCTGCCGCCGTGCACTTCCGCATTACGCGACAGATCCTCTTTTAAATCAATGTAAACGGCTCTCGGCACATGGCTTTTCGTATACGTTTTCCGGCCTTCGTCCGGTTTTGTCAAATGAAACCTCACATCGACAATAACCGTTTGGTCCGGATTTTCCCTTAATCGTTTGTATACCCATTCAGGGCTTTTCAATACTGACAATCCGATCCCTCCGCTCCCCTTTGTTTTTTCTCGGGTTCTGATAATAGAAGAATAGCTTTCTTTCATGGGGAATGTCAAAGATAAATCCCGAAATCGTCATCACCTAAATGAAACAGAATATGATAAAGGTGACGACATCATGGGGGTGACTAAAATGGCAGTAGTTAAGGCTTCTTCTAAAGATATCAATCTTTTGGCCAGACTTTTGAGAGCGGAGGCTGAAGGTGAAGGTGTGCAAGGAATGCTGATGGTCGGAAATGTCGGAATCAACCGCATCAGGGCAAACTGTTCCGACTTTGTGGGACTTCGCACCATTCCGCAGATGATCCATCAGCCGCATGCGTTTGAAGCCGTGACGCACGGTTATTTCTATCAAAGGGCACGGGAAAGCGAAAGGCGCTTGGCGCGCAGGGCGATCAACGGAGAGCGGCTCTGGCCGGCAAAGTTCAGTTTGTGGTATTTCAGACCGGCAGGGGCGTGTCCCGCACAGTGGTATAATCAGCCGCATGTCGGCCGCTTTAAAGCGCATTGTTTTTATGAGCCGACAGCGGAAGAGTGTGAGAATGTCTATAATACGTTTTAATAAAAACATCCCTTTTCAACGGATTTTGAAAAGGGATGTTTTTTGATCAAAATAACTCTGCAAGTCTTTCGTAAGACTGCTTCTTATCTTCAAACCGGTAAACGTTCGTCAAAACCATAAACTCATCTGTTTGATATCGGTCAGAGAGCTCGAGCAGTTTTCTTTTGACCGTTCGAGGAGACCCGATCACCATACGGCTGCGGTTGTGGGCAAGCTTTTTTTTATCGGCAGCGGTGTAAGCGGCAGATCTTGCCTCCTCAATGCTTGGGACAAGACTGTCCAATCCTTTTTCAACTCTTAGAAGCCATAAATCCTGGCTCAAGCAAAGCTCTTCAGCTTTTTCATCGGATTCCGCACAAACGACGAAAACGGCGGCCAAAGATTGGGGGCGCTTAAAGAAAGGAGAAGGCCGAAAGCTTTCCCGATATAATTGAAAGGCGTTCCTCCCTCTTGCGGAATTGATGAAATGTCCGAATACGTATCCCGCTCCCATGTCACCGGCCAATTTCGCGCTGTTTTCTCCAAGCCCTAAAAGCCACACCTCCGGCGGCGAATCCGTCAAAGGGGCCGCTTTGATTCCGAAATAATCGTGTCCGGAAGGGACGGAATCAGTCAAAAAGCCCAACAAGTCTTGAAGCTGTCTCGGGAATTCGTCCAGGCTTTTATGAACCCCGTCTGTCAGCGCCAGCCTCGTTTTGGCTGTGCCTCCCGGAGAGCGGCCGATCCCCAGGTCAATCCTCCCGGGATAAAGGGCTTCAAGCTGCCGAAAGCTTTCAGCCACTTTAAAGGGACTGTATTGAGGAAGCAGAACACCGCCCGAACCGACGCGAATATTTGCAGTTTTTGCCGCAATGTGTGCGATCATGATTTCGGGAGCGGTACTGGCAAGTCCGCGTGTGCTGTGATGCTCGGCAAACCAATACCTTTTGTACCCCCATTGATCCGCGAGCTCTGCCAGCTCTGCAGAATGCTTCAAGGCTGAATACGCATCTGAGCCTTTTGATATTGGAACCTGGTCAAGAACACTGAGCTGCATCATTTGTCACCGGCCTTCCTTTTCAGTAAGACAAGCATATGAAAAACAGCAGGAAGGGTCAAATCGAAGAGAATACGAGAGTTAAAACAAGATGAGTCAAAACATGACACTGCTGAAACAAAAACGAAATATAAATGTAATATAAATTGACGCCTATTGTCGAAAATAGATGGTATAATAACGTCTGTACATCGGTAACGGATATATTAATCATAGGTCATAAGATTCATTTTTTAATAATGTTCAAGCGAATTTACATAATGAAAAAACAAGAATACATAAAGGAAAGAGGAGTAGAAAGTGAAAAAAAAGGTTTATACTTTTGGTTTAGCGTCGATTCTCGGAACAGCTAGTCTATTTACCCCCTTTATGAACAACACGGCATCGGCAGAAACCTCTCAGCAAAAACAAGAAATTCAGCAAAAGCGTTCTGAAGTGAATTCAGGCATCGAGGGCAAGCGGAAAGAAATCGCCAAGCTGCAAGACGAGCAGAAAAAGCTTGAAGCCAAAATCCAAGAGCTTGATAAAAAAGCACTTGAAACAAGCAACAAAATCGAAGACAAAGAAAAAGAAAACAAAAAAACGAAAAAAGAAGTGGAAGCTCTGAAAAAAGAAATCAAAGAAACTGAAAAGCGGATTGAAGAGCGTTCAAAAGTGATTAAAAATCGCGTGCGCAGCCTGCAGGAAAACGGCGGATCCCAAAACTATCTGAATGTCCTTCTGGGCGCACAAAGCTTCGGAGATTTTATCACTCGTGCAACGGCTGTTTCAACAATTGTTGACGCGGATAAAGACCTGCTTGACGAGCAGGAAAAAGATAAAAACAAGCTTGAAAAAGCAATGTCTGACTTAAATACAAAACTGGATGAAATCCAAAAAACTTTAGCCGATTTAAAAACGCTTAAATCGGATCTTGATAAACAGCTGAAAGAACAGGCGAACCTTTCTAAGCAGCTGCAAACGAAACAGGCGGCAGCAGAATCAGAGCTGAGCGATCTGAAAAAAGAAGCGGGCTCACTGACAAAAGAAGAAGCCGCTCTTGAACAAAAACTTAAAGAAGAAAGAGCTGCAGTGGCTGCAGCAGCAAAAGCGAAAGAAGAATCTGCTACGGCTGAAAAGTCAGACTCAGGATCAAACTCAGGTTCAGTCAGCAAATCCAACGGATCGTCCAACAGCGGTTCTTCAAGCAGCAAGAAAAGCAGCAGCCCGTCAAGAAACTACTCTTCCGGTTCTGTTGTCAGCAGCAATGGAAACGCAATTGAAGCTGCCATCAGCACAGGTTCAAGCATCGTCGGCAGATCTCCGTACGTATGGGGAGGCGGACGTTCTCAAGCTGATATCGACAACCGTCGTTTCGACTGCTCATCATTCGTACGCTGGGCTTATGCATCAGCAGGCGTAGAGCTTGGATTCGGTGCGACAACAAGCACGCTTGTCGGCAAAGGACGAGCTGTGAGCGCGTCTGAAATGAAGCGTGGAGACTTGGTCTTCTTTGACACATACAAAACGAACGGCCACGTGGGTATTTATCTTGGCAATGGCACATTCTTGAACGATAACAGCTCACGCGGGGTATCCGTCGATTCTATGAGCAACCCGTATTGGAAGAAAGCCTTCAGCGGAGTTGTCAGACGGGTCGTTGAATAAAATATCATACAGAAACAAACGCCGTTCCTGATCGGGAGCGGCGTTTTTATATTACAGCGGCAAGTCGCGCTTTTTAAAGATGAGAATGCTGAGTGCGAAGGCGGCAAAACCGACCGCGGCAAGAACAAGAGACACTTGAGCGATATCGGCGCTCCCGTTTACAATATCGCCAGGTCTGAATAAAGAGAAAACCGACAGGCTCCTCATCCATTCCGTCTTTTCGCTTAGTTTGCCGAGCAAGTCGAAGCTGAAGAATAAAAACGTGATGCCTCCGGAAAGTCCGAGGGCTCTTTTTTCGTCATTTGAAATGGCCGAAAAGAGGAACGAGATGCCGCCGACGGCAAAGAAGAGCAGAAAGCCGAGCAAGTTCAGAACGAGAAACCTTGACACATTAAAATCGTAATCACCGCCCAGCATCAAATGGTAGCCAGCCAGCCCGGCCGCTGTCGTCACGGCCATAATGATCAAAAGACCTGTCGTTAAAACGGCTGCTTGGGTGAAAGCCACTTTGCCGCGCGTTGTCGGCGCAGACAGAATATAGGCCATTGACCCTTGATCCACGAGCTTTGCCAAAAGCTTAGTCGACAGCATGACAGAGAAGATCGACAAAATCACGATAAAGATTAAACCGTAATACTCTCCAGACATAAAATCTTCAAGATTCCCCAGTCCGTTTTCAAACCCAAAAGCATTGAGAAAGCCTTCCGGCATTGATTTGATCATTTTCTCAATATCCTCCGCGTTGCCCGCGATGCTTGGATAAATGCCCAGTATCAAAAGAATATAGAAAGCGGAGCCTGCCCCGTAGCTTATGATTCCTTTCATGTTTGTTCTCATCATTTGTTTGTACAGGGAGAAGTTCATTTCACTGTCCCCTTTCTGTCATAGTAGTTCATGAAAATCTCTTCCAGGCTTTGTGAAGAAGAATCAATGTGCCGAATGTGATATTTGGCGGTTTCTTTAATAAATTGATCATGGTTCCCTAAAACGGCCACTTTGACACGATTGTCCGTCCGGGATTCGATTTGCAGACCCGAATTCATGAAGGCGGGAATGTCGCCCTTGTTTTCAAATGTAACTTCGAATACCTTTCGCTGCATCGACTGCAGTTCATGGATATCTTTGACGGCAATGATGATGCCGTCTTTTATAATGGCGGCTCTGTCACAGGTTCGTTCGATTTCAGGAAAGCTGTGGGAAGACATTAAAAACGTCGTTCCTCTCGCTTTTTCTTCGAGCACGATTTCAATAAACACTTTTTGCATCAGCGGATCGAGGCCTGAGGTCGGTTCATCAAGAATGATGACTTCAGGGCTGTGCATAAAGGAAGCGACAATCCCGACTTTTTGCTTCATTCCTTTCGACATTTTTCTGATCGGCGTATGAACATCGAATTGGAGCCGTTCGATGAGTTCATTGCGCTTAGCTGTATCTTTTAAACCATGCATGTTTGCCATGAAATCGAGAAATTGTTTTCCCGTCATTCCTTCGATAAATGCAATCTCTCCGGGAAGATAGCCGATATGCCGCTGAATGTCGCCTTGATGATTCCGGATGTTCATTCCGTTTACTTTGATATCGCCTTGATCAGGCTTCATAAACCCCATGATATGTCGAATGGTTGTTGATTTTCCAGCTCCGTTTGGACCTAAAAATCCAAACACTTCACCTTTTTGAACATGAAATGAAACATCAAATATACCTTTGCCATTGGAAAACTTTTTCGTAAGACGTTCAACTGTCAGCATGTGACACCTCCAAAATGAAAATTATGAAATAATAGTGATTAATAATTACAAAACTAATTTTACGTTCTTATGAACTTTTTTGTCAACGGAATTAGTGAAATATTTTTATGTTATAATTTCATTAAGAAAGATATGTAAGGATGGTTATATGAACGGATTTGAAAAAAGGGCTTTGCTGATTAAAGAGAAAATCAAAAAGACGGCTTTGGATATGCTCAAAACATGGGAGCCAAAGCGCATCCGGATAACCGATATCGCAAAAGCGGCAAATGTTTCGCAGGTGACGATCTATAATTACTTTGGAAGCAAAGAAGCGCTCCTGAAAGAGGTTTTCAAAGACTATATCGATCAGTCCATCAGCGATTTTGAAGAATATATGAACAAAGATATTTCCGTTAAAGAAAAGATCGAATTGATGATTTTGCAGAAAAGGGAAGCCAATAATCAAAAATTTGCTCTAACGGTCGTCAAAGAGGTGATGATCGAAGACAGTGAAATAATGGATTATGTAAAGCGGCAATACGATGAAAAAATCATTCCCCTTATGCTCCAAATGATTGAAAAAGGTCATCGGTCAGGCGAAATCTCTCCCAAGATCACCGCGGAAAGCTTTCTCATCTTTATGAATATGATCATTGAACATTCAAAAACTCTGGGTGAAGCCTTTGAAAAAAACAGACAGTTTACAGAGGAAATGATGCATATTTTCTTTTATGGCTTGTGCGGCAGACCGTAGATGTGCTTTTATAATAAAATTGTCATCTCTGTCATTTCTGTGAACCGCTGAAACAATTTCCTTGCTTTTCCGTATATAAGGCAGATACAAAAAACGAAAGGATTTACTAAACGATGAAGCACTCCTTTTTCTTTTTTATGTTCATTGCCTTTTTTCTCGTCACAGGCTTTTCTGAAGCAGGCAAATCCTTTTCGATCGAGCGGGCTGATATACGCGCGACAGTAAAAGAAAACGGTAATTTAAGCGTAGAGGAAGTTTACACATACGATTTTAAAGGCTCTTTCGAAGGGGCGACAAGATCGTTCAGCGAAGAAACCGCGAGCCGCTTGAAGAATTTTAAAGCCTATCTGCTTCCCAATCATCAAAAAAAAGGCGATCAAGCCATCCCGTTGAAGACAAAGAAAGAAGACGGGACTTATTATGCTTATTCGGCATCAAAGGATGAAACAAAAAAAGTGATGTTTCGCTATGTGATCGAAGATGCCGCCCAAAAGTTTGAAGACACGTCGATTTTGATTCATTCATTTTACCAAAAGGCAAATACGGATTTCGGCCGGGTAAAGATTGAAGTGCATCTGCCTGATTCGGTAAAGGCACGTGATATTCATGCGTTTTTGCGTGAAAAAGGAAACGGAAAGATTACGAAGGTGAACGATTCATCAGTCATCTACGAGACAGGACTCTATCGCGCAGGCACGGGCTCGGAACTGAGGATATATTTTCCGCAGAGCGCCTTGAAAGAGGCGGTCCGGCACCCTTCTTATCAGACAAAGGATGAGCTGCTGAAGGAGGAGAAAGACGAGGCGAAACGCTACGCCGATCGGGATGAACGGATTGCCGGCGCAGACAGGATGATTTGGATATTTTCGGGGATTGTCGGGTTCATGGTCATCATGGCTGTCATGCTTTCGTTTTTGAAGAAGAGACGCCGTGCCATGCTTTCGCTTGCAGAACTCGAGTCCTTAGATCCTGTACTTGTCGCTTTTCTTTACAAAAAAGGCCGTTTCACAGACCGTGATCTCCTGGCCGGCATGCTTTCGCTTTATCAACGGGGATTGGTCACTATGCGGAAGGTACAGGCGGAAGAAAGGTTTCTTAACGATCCTGAGGCGCCTGATGACACATACCAATTCGAATTTTCCGGGAGCAAGGCGGATTTGCCAAAGCCTGATCAGCTCTTAATTGAAAAACTTTTTGAGCAAACGGGCAGCGATACCTATATGTTCAGGCTGGATTCCCTCAGCGGGCCGACTGAGGAAGAATGCAAGCATAAGGAACAGCTGGGCAAATATGAACGAAAGAGGATCATTCTTCAAAACGTGGTTCAAAAATGGACGGAAAGTGTCAGACAAGCGCCTGAATTCAAGGAGCTGTTTCAAGAAAACCGCTGGCTGAGAATGCTGTCGCTTTCACTGCTTTCGGTCCATACCGGACTCCTGCTCTTTATCCTGTATGCAGACGTGGTGCATCAGGCCGGATTCATGGCGGCTTGCGTCATATTTGGCTTTGCACTGTCGGCGGGCATTGTTCTTGCAAAATCAAAGCTGTATACGATTTTGTTTTTGGCCGGCTTGTTTTTAGCATCTGTGTTTATCGACAGCATCCATACCATTTTGTATTACGGCATATGCGTCGGGCTGTCTATCTTATTGATTGCCTTCATTCCGGCCGTAAAAGAGAGCAGGTACGCTTCCATCTGCCGAAGATCGATTCTTTCTTGGAGAAACCATCTGAGAAAAGAAGATTTGTTTTCAGGGAGAAGCCTGTCTCAAAACGAAAAGACGATGATCTATGCAATTGTGCTTGAAGTTGAGGATGAATCTGCAGGATGGTTTAATCAATCAGCAAACAGGCTTGATTACGCTTCCCCTGTCCTGGGTATGGCCGCAGCAGGCTGTTTGCATTATCCGTTTTACAGCTGGCAGCTGCCGTCTTCGCAGGAGCACGCCGGGGCATATGATGCGGGAGGTCCCGGAGCGGGCGGAGGCGACGGGGCAGGAGCTTTTTAAGCAGAAAAGGGGCCTATCGGGTAACCGATAAGGCTCCTTTCTGCTTATTTCCCCGCTATATCTGATCCCCGCATTCGCTGCTCAGCGGTTTTGATTCTGCTGGTGACAGGTTGATGTCCGTACGCTTTTGCCAAGCCGAACAACGGCATGTTATTGTAAAATGCCTCATAGCGCCCTTTTGGAACTGTATACGTTTCATGATAGATGCCGACGGCTCCTGATGCGGCAGTTTTCTGATAAAAACGGCGCCAAGCCGCCATATGTTTATCAGCCTTTGCATATGCTGTCAAATCTTCGAAAGAACGCCAATATTGAATGAGAAAAATCGTCCTGAAATTGATGGATGATTCCGTTGCCAGAAAGCCGAGGTCTTTGTTTTGATGAAGCTCTTTTATCATAGGGGCCATGGCGGTAAAAACCGGCCACCATTTATGAACAGCATGCCACTTGTTTATTCTCATCCCGATCACAAATACAACGACTTCATCTTCAGGGGCGGCAGTAAAAGGCTTGTTGATGATCGTTTTACCCATTGGTCCCTTCCTTTCCATTCAGCCGGTTGATTGTGGCTTCACACCATTCAATTCCGGCCGAGGTGGTGCGTTTTCCATAATCCAAAGTGAAAAGCCAGTACTCTCTGTCCTTTGAATGGGAGCTGCATGAAAGAATTGACTGCTCGATTGCTTGATATGCCTCAAGCCGTTCTTCAAGCTTTCGTTGGTACTCCTTGACTTTCAAAGCGGTTTTCTCCCGCTCTTCTTCCTCGCTGAAAAACAGCTTCAGCAAAAATTCGTTTTTTTCTGAGGCGATGCCATTGATCGGTTCTTCAAGCCAGCTATGCAGCGCTTTTTGACCTTCATCGGTAATCAGGTACTCTTTTCTGTCCGGCTTTTTGTCCGAGAGCGTCGGAGATGCAGCGACCCAGCCTGCTTCTGTTAATTGGCGCAGCGCGGGATAAATTTGGCCGTAGCTGATTTTCCAAAAATGATTCAAACTTTGGTCGATCATTCGTTTCATTTCGTAACCCGTCCGGTAGCCGGCCGTAATCAATCCAAGGAGAGCGTAAGTCGTGTGATTTCTTTTTGTCATACATACCGCCTTCTGTATCTTTTTGATATATATCTTTTAGATATACTATACCAAACACGATGACTTCGTGCAATCGCTACTATTGTCGTCTCTCTTTTGGCCAGGATGAAAAGATGATAAAAAAATATCGAAAAACCGCGAAACTTTCCCCTGAATCTTTCCGTATATATAGTTAAGCAGGTTAAATAAAGATTCATTGGTCTTGTAGTTGTGAAGATATGAATCACGCTGGCGTGATAATTGGATCTATCAAACTCTTATTCTCATCCAGCACTGTGATCTTGAAAGTCATGATTCAACGGAGGAGTGAACAGTTTGGCTATTTCTTTAGAGAAAGGTCAGCGGATTGATTTAACAAAAGGGAAAGCGGGGCTTTCGAAGATTTTGGTCGGTCTCGGCTGGGACCCGGTAGCATCCGGAAGCGGCGGTTTTTTTGGAAAGCTGTTTGGAGGAGGAGCCCCGAATATTGACTGTGACGCATCCGTGCTGATGCTGGAAAACGGAAGAGTCACAGAGAACAAGAACGTCATTTATTTCGGAAACTTGAAGAGCAGATGCGGCAGCATCGAACATACCGGAGATAATCTGACAGGGGAAGGCAGCGGAGATGATGAACAAATCATCGTAGATTTGCAAAAAGTTCCTTCGCATATTCATAAGCTTGTCTTTGTCGTGAATATATACGATTGCGTGAAACGAAGCCAGCATTTCGGAATGATTGAAAATGCCTTCATACGCATCGTCAATATGAACGATCGCGTGGAGATGGTCAAATACAATCTGCGGGACGATTATTCTGGACGGACAAGCCTGATCGCGGGCGAGATTTACCGTGACGGCGCCGAGTGGAAATTCACCGCTGTCGGAGAAGGCACAAACGATACGAGCATTACGGAAATCGTCAAACGCTACGCCTGACATTCATAAAAGAAATGGGGAGATAACATGGCAATTTCATTAGCGAAAGGACAAAAGATCGATTTAACAAAAACAAATCCCGGATTGTCGAAAGTCGTCGTGGGCCTTGGCTGGGACGTCAATCAATATGACGGCGGCGCTGATTTTGACCTGGATGCGAGCGTGTTTCTGCTCAATGCAGAAGGCAAATGCGCTTCTGAAAAGGACTTTATTTTCTATAATCAGACCGAAGGCGCAGGCGGAGCTGTCATACATACAGGCGATAATCGAACAGGTGAAGGCGAAGGAGACGATGAGCAGGTAAAAATCAATTTGAATGCAGTGCCTGCCGACATTCAAAAGATTTCTTTTGTGATTACGATTCATGAAGCGGAAGCGCGCCGCCAAAACTTTGGACAGGTGTCAAATGCTTATGTTCGCGTGATCAATGAAGACTCGAATGAAGAGTTAATCCGCTATGATCTGGGTGAAGATTTCTCGATTGAAACAGCGCTGATCACGGGAGAGCTGTACCGTCACGGAGAAGAATGGAAATTCTCAGCGATCGGCTCAGGCTATCAAGGCGGACTGGCGAGGATCGCCACCGATTTCGGCCTGCAGGTCGGCTGATTTTGACGATCCGGACAGCAGTCGCCGCCCTGGCGTCCGTTTGTCCGGTCCCTGACATTTCTTAAAGGAGGTCCTATCGATGGCGATTCAATTATCTAAAGGGCAAAGGATCGATTTAACGAAAACGAACCCCGGTTTGACGAAAGCGCTGATCGGTTTAGGCTGGGATACAAACAAATATACTGGCGGCGCCGATTTTGATTTGGATGCGTCGGCTTTTCTTGTCGATCAGAACGATCGTTGCATCAATGAACGCGACTTCGTCTTTTACAACAACCTCGAGCATCCGAGCGGCGCCGTGATTCATACGGGTGACAACCGGACAGGAGAAGGTGAAGGCGATGACGAGCAAATCATCGTCGATTTCTCAAAAATACCCGACCATGTTGAAAAGATCGGCATCACGGTGACGATTCACGAGGCGGAAAGCCGCAGCCAAAACTTTGGACAAGTCTCAAATGCGTTTGTCCGGCTCGTTGATGAATCAACAAATGAGGAGCTGCTTCGCTTTGACTTGGGAGAGGATTTTTCGATTGAGACAGCGGTGGTTGTTTGCGAATTGTACCGTCATGGAGCCGATTGGAAATTCAATGCGATCGGCAGCGGATTTTCCGGCGGATTGGCATCGCTTTGCCGCAACTACGGCCTGCAAGTCTAGTTTTGCCGGCTGAATCACGTTTGCGTGGTTCAGTCTTGCTTTTTCATCATTAGGAGGTAACCAAAGTGGATTTATTTCATCATATTATGTCAGTTTACGCCTCATTTTTCGATTGGGAAATGTGGGTGGAAGTATTAACGGACCCCGTTTCCTGGGGGCTGATCGGCTCGCTGGTCGTGCTGGAAGGGCTTTTATCGGCGGATAACGCTCTCGTTCTCGCCGTCATGGTAAAGCACCTACCGGAAAAACAGCGCAAAAAAGCGTTGACGTACGGTTTAATCGGAGCCTACTTCTTTAGGTTTCTATTCATTGGACTTGGTATGATCCTGATTAAATTCTGGTGGATCAAACTGCTCGGAGCCGCATATCTGGCATGGCTCGTCATCAAGCACTTCTTCATCGGTGAGGGCGATGATGAATCAAACGCCATCAAAAAAGACAGCTGGATGGTACGCGTTTTCGGGGTCTTCTGGGCGACTGTCATTTCGGTAGAACTCATGGATCTCGCATTTTCGGTGGACAGCATCCTGGCGGCATTTGCCGTATCTGAAAAGGTATGGGTGCTTCTGATCGGCGGCATGCTCGGCATCTTAATGATGAGAACCGTTGCGAAATTCTTCCTGACGCTGATTGACAAAGTGCCTGAACTTGAAGCAACGGCCTTTGTTTTAATCGGGATCATCGCACTGAAAATGGCTGCGAGTGTATGGCATATTGAAATGCCGCACAGCGTCTTCTTTATCATTCTGATTATCGCTTTTGCCGTGACATTCATCATTCACTATATGAACAAGCAAAAAGCTGTGAAAGAGCAAACGGCGGCGTCAAAGGAAGAATAACAAACTGCAAAACATAAAGGGGGGAGTATATCTGCTCCGCCCTTTTTTACATCAAAGGGGTGTATGATTCTTATTCAAAGAAGGTGACCCATATGCAATACTTTGATTTTTTATCCGCCTCTCAAAAAGAAGATGTCTTTTTCAAACTGCCGGGTTCGGTTACTAAAGACTCTCCGAAGCACATTCTGGAGCATGCGCTTGGAGCTGCGCTTTATGTTCCGGGGAACCGAAAAGATATAGCAGATGTCATGATCAATAACAAGTATCCTGAGCTGTGCTCGGTCGTTTTTTGCCTTGAAGATTCGATCGGCGATTGTGAGGTTCTCCAGGCTGAAAACAATCTTGTCAGTCAGGCCGACATGATTTACCAGGCGCAAAAACTGCAGAACATCAGCGGCGATGTGCTGCCGCTGATGTTTATCCGGGTGCGGGAACCTGAGCAAATGCTCGAATTGGGCAACAAGCTCGGCCGCGCGCTTCACTTGTTTACCGGATTCGTATTTCCGAAGTTTTCGATGCTGAATGCGGAGCACTATCTTGATACTTTAACGAAATTGTCGCAAGAATCCGGCATTGTGCTGTACGGAATGCCGATCTTTGAGACACCCGACCTGCTGGCAATGGAAACGAGGGCAAAGGCGTTACAGGAATTAAAATCAACGCTGGGCTTTTATCAAGATATCGTTCTGAATATTAGGATCGGCGCGACTGATTTGTGCGGTCTGTATGGGATAAGAAGAAAACCGGAAACGCCGATTTATGACGTTTTGGTCATCTCTGATTTCATCAAAGATATCGTCAATTATTTCGGCTTGCAATTTGTGATTTCGGGGCCTGTCTGGGAGTACTTTGAAGATGCTTCGCGAACAGTTCAGACTTTTGGGCCGAATTGGGCTGATGCGGGGGAATCTTCGCTTGTGATCAATCGGTATATAGACGGATTGATCAATGAAACGCTTCTTGATCTGGCCAACGGCATTCACGGCAAGAGCGTGATTCATCCGTCACAAATAAAAGCGGTCCAAAGCCTGCACGTTATCTCAATGGAAGATTATCTGGATGCCCTGAGCATCGTCGAAAGTGCCGACGGCACCCGAGGCGTTGTGAAAAGCTCTTTTTCAAATAAAATGATCGAAATCAAGCCGTACCTCAGCTGGGCCAAAAAAATATTATTAAAGGCTGAAATCTACGGTGTATATCATGAAAACCGCAGCTATACAGACATACTTAGAGCGTCCAAACCGCTTTCAAATCTTGGATCGTTCGGAAGTTAGGCCGGGCCGGGTGTTGAGAAATGGGCAAAGCGCCTTTGCTGTATAAATGCCGCACCATCACTCCGGTCTCAAAAATAAGAGCCGCAGACGGCATCATATATTGTGAATATTCTCAGGAGAAAACAAATGAATGTTTAGGATGAACAGCCATGATGAAAATAGTCGATCTCACGAGCAGCGAGATTCTCAGTTCCCAGCAGGCTTGTGAAGAGTGGGGGATTGATTCGTCTACGCTCCGAAAGAGAGCGCATGATTTTCCTGCAGGAACAATCCGAAAGTTCGGGACAACCTATGCCGTAACAAGAGCGGGCATGTGTGCCGTATTTGGACGGAAAAGTGACACTGACTCAGAAGAAAGGGGAGACGGCTGAGCGCTATGAATCAAGAGATTAATATTCAAAACGCCCTGGTCAATGATGATGAATGGAAGCAGATCATCAAGAAGCCGCTGCCGGAGAGAACCCCGTATGAAAAAAACGGACATCTGATGATAAGCCGTCTGGCGGGACGGATTCTCGGAACGCCGCACGATGAAACGGATTACTACATATATCTCCATGAGCTGTATGAGTCCGGTGATGTGCATGTGTTAAGCGAGACGCTTGATAAGACCATTTCTCCGGAAAGGTTTCAGGCCATACAGCGCATCCATATGGTCAATCAGAAAGAAAAAGGGCTTTCCGTCAATCGGTTTGCCGCTTTTCTCGACGGGGAGCAGCTCATTCCTAAGCACCCTGACGCCGCGATGCACCGCCATTTAAGGAAGGCGCTTATCGAAGTGCTGCAGATGTTTCAGTCCTTTCATGAAAAAGGATTGAACGATCCGGAGTTTCGCCGGGTCCTCCTCGACCTTGTCAAATGGATGGGCAATCATTTGGAGAAGTGGCTGAAAGAAGCCGACTGCGAAAATGCGATGCCGAAAGTGGTTTGGTATGGGGACACCACAAAGAGCCAACGGTATTTTTTATACTATTTGATGCTTGTCGGATGTGATGTGCTGCTGTTTCATCCGGAGGGAAAAGACGAATTTCGCCAGCTTGATCCTGAGCAAAAGCTTTCTTTTGTTTTCACATACCCGGGCACGTCTGCATTAGAGCCGTTCCCGACTGAAAAGCCTCAGCGAAAATCAACGGTGGCGTACCGTTCCGCGAAGGAGCTGGATACTGTTCTGCACAATGAGGATTCGCTCATGTACAAACCTTGGCAGTTCAGGGAGCATACCCCGGTCTCCGTGACTTTGAAGACCACGTATGATGAACTGTTTTTAATTGCGAAGGAACGCGCCTTTATCAGACCCGATTTTCAAGCGTCTCAATCAACGGTCAACATTCCGAACTTATTCGCGATGGTCATGGGCGTCTCCGGCAATGAAAAAGAATACTGGGACCGTCTGCAGACGCTGACGGAGTATAAGGAGTCGCATACGATCCGACGCTTCCCGTTTACAAAGGAAGAGACGTCCAATTATCAATTCCATTACAGCCATGCGCTTGATCAAACGGGGACGATCGATCCGGGCCGATTAATGGAGAGCAATATATGGCGCTACAAGCATTTGCCTGAGGGAGTGCAGCGCGGCATTGCCCAAGCGGTTTCCAGGCTGTGCAAAAGCCCGAAGATGCTGGCCTTGAACAATGAAAAATCAGCCGATGTGCAGCTGTATTTGTTCACCCAGGCGGTACAGCTTCCGGCAGCGCTTTTGAATATGATTCAGACATTTGACTATTCACAGACAGTGCCGAAGCTGATCTTGTACCACACTGAACAGACGGGAACACTCACCCGTTCAGACGCGGCCGCCTTGCTTTTGTTAAATGAAATCGGCATCGATATCATCATCTATAATCCGCCGGGCTATAAGTGTATTGACCGCTATATCGATGGACAGCATTTCGATATCCATTGGCTTGATGACATGTCCTTCAACCAGGAGTTTAAAGAGCCGTCAATCGTCCGGAAGTTCATCAATAAAATCTTTTAAGGAGGGAGCCACTCTGATGGCAAATCCAAATGAAACAAGCATCGTCAATATCAGCAAAGAGGAAGAGATCACGATTGAAAAAGCGGAAGACATCCGTGCCAAACTCCGCCGGGAGCCCGATGTGCAAGCTCTGACACGGCAAATTGACGTGAAAAACCAAGTGGAGCTTTTAGAATTCGGAAAAGAGCCCGCTCTTGAAATATCCAAGTTCTCAGACCGTATTCTCTCTATGATGAGAACAAACAGTGTGACAGATTCAGGTGCGATGTTGACGCAGCTCGGAAAAATCATGGACCGCTTTGACAAGAATGACTTTGAAGAACAGAAAGGCCTGCTTTCCAAGTTATTTAAGCGCGGCAACAGCATGATCGAGAAAATATTTAAAAAATATCAAACGCTCGGCGGTGAAATCGAAAAAATCAACGTCGAAATTTCGAAATATAAAGATGAAATGACAAAATCGACCGTGACGCTTGATGAAATGTATGAAAGCAACCTCAATTACTATGTGGAGCTGGAGAAATACGTCGTAGCCGGCCAGATGAAAATAGAAGAATTGCAGCAGCTCATCCCTGAATATGAAGCGAAAGCGGCCAGCGGTAACCAAATGGCACAGATGGAGCTTGATACGCTTCGAAATGGCATTCAAGCGCTGGAAGAACGGGTGTATGATCTCGATATGGCGCGGATGGTTGCGATTCAAACCGCGCCGCAAATCCGCCTGCTTCAGCGCGGAAACACAAAGCTGATCGGAAAAATCAACTCGGCATTCATCATTACGATTCCGATTTTCAAAAACGGCATCATCCAGGCCGTGACCGCCAAGCGCCAAAAGCTTGTCGCCGATTCAATGAGCGAACTCGACCGCCGCACCAACGAAATGCTGAAGCGAAACGCGGAAAATATTTCGAGCCAGTCCGTTGAAATCGCGAGAATGTCCGGAAGGCCGAGCATCGATATTGAAACGATCGAACAGTCTTGGAATACGATTGTCAAAGGCATGCAGGAGACGAAGCAGATTGAAGATGAGAACAAACGCCTGCGCGAAGAAGGGGCCAAACGCATATTGGAACTTCAGGACAATATGAAAAAAGCCGCTTTAAACGGTTAAAAAGGATAGTGAAGAAGCCGTCCGCCGGATGATCTGGCGACGGCTTCAAATATACAAAAAATCACCGCCATGATAGGCGGTTTTTTATGTTATGCTAGAGAAAGAGAATCGCATGGTAAAAAATATATAAACATGAAGGGGATGGAAGTATATGGCCGCTTTATGGCTGGCATTCGGCGGCGGTTTCCTGTCGTTTATTTCTCCGTGCTGCCTGCCTTTGTATCCATCATTTATTTCCTACATCACCGGGATTTCGGTCAGCGATTTGAAAGACCGAGATGCAAAGCGCATCAAACAATCGGTGATGATTCACGCGGCTGCTTTTTTGGTCGGCTTTTCTGTAATTTTTTACATATTGGGTTTCTCCGCCAGCTCGTTTGGCCTGCTGTTTTTGCAATACCATAACTTGATCCGCATGCTGGGTGGAATATTTGTCGTCGTCATGGGCCTGTTCCTCCTCGGCGTTTTCCGGCCGGCTTTCATGATGAAGGAGCGGCGCCTTTCGTTTAGAAGAGGGAAAATAGGCTTGTTGAATTCAATGCTTGTCGGAATGGTTTTTGCAGCGGGCTGGACGCCGTGCATCGGGCCTATATTCGGAACGATCGCATATGCAAATTTTCAGAACCCTGATTTTGGGAGCGCATTCATGGTGATCACCGCATATTCTCTAGGTTTTGCCATTCCTTTTTTGCTCATGGCGTTTTTTATCGGAAACATCAGGCCGCTTATGAAATATTCGAATATGCTCATGAAAATCGGCGGCGCGCTGATGATCGTCATCGGCATCCTGCTTTATACGGACAACATGATATGGATGAATATCTGGTATTCGAATTTGACGAATCTCTTTTGAAAAGCTTATGTGAGTAAGATTGTGAAAAACAGCAAAATCGCGGAGGATATCAAGTGCTTGTTTGATCACTCATTTAAGGGACATGAGGATTTAGCCAATCGATTTTGGAAGGTTCGCAAATCTGAAGAGCCAAACGGGCTTTATCCGCTCTACAGCGGGATGCTGGAATTCGCGAAAAAAGTGCTTGAATCTTCATTTCAACAATCGGGAGGATCAGGGTGATATACGCTGCTTCTATTCACACGAGCATCCAATCGTCACGGTCCTGGCAGGAATAGAAAACCGCTCGAAAAGAATCGAGCGGCTCCCTTTATATTCGAATTGATTTCTCCTCGGTTTTCCACTGTTTTTTCCATCCGGCCTGAGCAAGCAAAAGCAGTCCGAGTGCCAAAAATGCGATAACGGTAAAGGTGAGGAATCCGCTTGAATACGTACCCGTGATTTGCTTCAGCGTTCCGAGAATATTCGGGAGGAAGAATCCGCCGATTCCCCCCGCAGCGCCCACGACTCCCGTCACCATCCCGATCTCTTGCTGAAATCGCTGCGGTACAAGCTGGAATATCGCGCCGTTCCCCATCCCGAGGCAGCCCATGCCGATAAATAATGCGGCTGTGACAACGCCAAGAGACGGGAGCATACTGACTGAGAACATGCACAGAGCCACCCCGATAAAGAGGAATTGCAGCAGACGCACGCCGCCGATTTTATCGGCAATCAACCCGCCGACAGGGCGGAGGCAGCTTCCCGATGCAACGACGAGCGTGACAAATTCGCCGGCCCTTACCGCCGGAACGGCATACTGGGATGCAAAAAAGTAGCTTAAAAAGTTGGACAAGCCGACAAAACCTCCGAATGTTACGCTGTAGAGAAGGCAAAAATACCAAGTGTCCCTTTCTTTGAAAACAGCAAAATAGTCTTTGAGCGGTTTAGGCGCCGGCTGATTCGGAGGTTCTTTTGCCATAAGGAAATAGCTGAATAACACGAGTATCAGAGGAATCAGCGCCAATCCCATGACGCCGTTCCAGCCCACTTGCTCCGCCAGGCGAGGGCCGAATAGTGTAGCGAGCAGTGTTCCGCTGTTTCCCGCTCCGGCGATCCCCATGGCAAGGCCTTGCAAGTGCGGCGGATACCAGCGGCTCGCCATTGGCAGGGATGCGGAAAAGCTTGCGCCTGCCACACCGAGTAAAATTCCGATGATATACAGCTCGGCGACCGATGAACCGAACTGCCACCCCCATATCAGCGGAATCATCGTCACCAGCATTCCGCCAATAGCCGTTTTTTTCGGTCCGAAACGGTCGGTTAAAATGCCGAGCACAATCCGGAAAAACGATCCGGCCAAAGTAGGTATGGCGACAATCAATCCGACCTGTGATGGAGATAAATCAAAATCAGCCGTAATATAAACACCAAGCGCCCCCAGCAACACCCAAATCATAAAGCTGACATCGAAATATAAAAAAGATGACAACAAGGAAGGCGCGTGTCCGCTCTTCCTCAAATCCGCCAATTTCAATTGCAACACTCCCCATCCGATAGATTCTAGAATTTATCATGACAAAATAGAATAGGGTTGGCAGTATTTTTGTCAGCTTTACTAACAAACTAAAAGATTGAATATTTAAAATGTTAATTTGGACGGCATTATACCCGGCGATGATTGAATGTTGCTGAAGATTTGAGGTGTTATGACTGTTGAAAAGGGGAAACTTAGATTGGAATGGGCCTGATGCACTTGCAGATAAAGCAGTCTTTTGCAGCACGTTTACCAATTTTTCTTTAGCTGTAAGGCATATTTTTACCAAAAAATGTACAAATTTAAGGAAGAAGTATGTAGAGACACAAAATAGACATAAATAAAAATGTATATCACTTGAAAAAGTATGTGAAGTATTGCACAATATGAATGTGAAGAGTTTCACAAACAGCTTAGATTTTAAAACAAACGGCAAAGGAATGATGAGTCATGAGAAACCAAAAAGTCAACCGTACAGTTTTGATCGGTGCGGGTTTTGTTGGAAGCAGTTATGCATTTACGTTAATTAACCAAGGTATCACAGACGAACTTGTGATCATTGATTTAAATAAAGACAAAGCAATGGGCGATGTCATGGATTTAAACCACGGTAAAGCATTTGCCCCACATCCTGTGAAAACATGGTACGGCACATATGAGGACTGCAAAGACGCCGACATTGTCTGCGTATGCGCCGGAGCAAACCAAAAGCCGGGGGAAACCCGTCTGGATCTTGTCGAAAAAAACCTGAGAATTTTCAAAGGAATTATCGGAGAAGTCATGGCCAGCGGTTTTGACGGCATCTTCCTTGTCGCTACAAACCCGGTCGACATCTTGACTTACGCGACTTGGAAATTCAGCGGACTTCCGAAAGAACGCGTGATCGGAAGCGGTACAACACTTGATACAGCCCGTTTCCGTTACTTGCTCAGCGAGTATTTCGGTGTCGCTGCCCACAATGCGCACGGCTACATCATTGGTGAACATGGAGATACGGAGCTGCCTGTCTGGAGCCACGCGAATATTGGCGGAGTTCCCGTCAGCGACTTGCTGAAAAGAAATGAGAAATACAAAGCAGAAGATCTTGATGAACTGTTTGACAATGTCAAAAACGCCGCTTACCACATTATCGAGAAAAAAGGTGCGACATACTACGGAGTTGCCATGAGCCTCGCGCGTATCACGAAAGCGATTTACCGCAATGAAGAAGCGATTTTAACCGTGAGCGCACATCTTGAAGGCGAATTTGGGGAAAATGATGTTTATATCGGAGTTCCGGCGGTTGTCGGCCGATGCGGAGCGAGGGAAATTATTGAGCTCGACCTGAATGAAAAGGAAAAACAGCAATTCAAGTATAGCGCAGGTGTGTTAAAAGCAATTTTAAAACCGCATTTTGAACTGCAGGCATAACTGAACATCATGAAGATACTAACACCATGAAGATTGCGAGATGATGAAAATGTGGCAGCAGATATACGATCCGTTTGGGAATCTGTTTATCAGCGCTTTTGCCGCCATTCTGCCGATTCTTTTCTTTCTCCTTGCATTGACCGTGCTGAAGATGAAAGGAATCATCGCGTCATTTTTGACGCTGGCGGTCAGCTTTATTGTAGCGGTTTTCTTTTTTCACATGCCGGCTGCGAAAGCTGTCTCAGCCGTTTTACTTGGAATTGTAAACGGTCTTTGGCCGATCGGATATATTGTCCTGATGGCTGTATGGCTTTACAAAATTTCTGTCAAAACCGGAAAGTTTAAAGTGATCAGAGCGAGCATTGCCGGGATTTCGTCTGACCAGCGGCTTCAGTTATTGCTGATCGGGTTCAGTTTTAATGCCTTTTTGGAAGGCGCGGCAGGCTTCGGCGTGCCGATTGCGATCAGTGCCGTTCTTCTTGTCGAGCTTGGTTTTAAACCTTTAAAAGCGGCATCTCTATGTTTAATTGCGAATGCGGCATCCGGGGCCTTTGGAGCGATCGGAATTCCGGTAATCACAGGAGCACAGATGGGAGGCTTGACACCGGTTGAGCTTTCCAGAACGCTCGCTTTGATGCTGCCGTTCATCACTTTCTTTGTCCCGTTCCTGCTCGTTTTCATACTGGACGGGTTTAAAGGAATAAGGGAAACGCTGCCGGCTCTCCTTGTATTAAGCGGAAGCTATACGGCGGTGCAGACTATAACGATGATTGGATTGGGGCCGGAACTTGCGGACATTTTGGCCGCTTTAATCAGTATGGGAGCGCTGGCGCTGTTTTTGAAAAAGTGGCAGCCGCGCCACATATACAGAGAAACCGGGAATGAACATGAACCCGCTGAAAAATATCATGCAGCAGACATTATGAAAGCCTGGTCTCCGTTTTATATCTTGACCGCCGTCATTGCGGTGTGGAGCCTGCCCGGTTTTAAAGGACTTTTTCAGGAAGGCGGATGGCTGAAACAATCGACGATTTTATTCAACATGCCTTTTCTTCACCGGGAAGTGCTGAAAACGCCGCCAATCGCTCCGGAACCGGCACCGCTTGATGCCGTGATGAAGCTTGACTTCATTTCAGCGACGGGTACGGCGATACTGATCGCCGTGATCTTCACGATTGTGCTGAGCCGAAACATCAGTTTCCGCGGAGGACTTTCCAGCCTGAAAGAGACGGTCAAGGAACTGTGGCTTCCTGTTCTGACCATTTGCTTTGTGATGGGTTTTGCAAACCTGGCCAATTATGCCGGATTGAGTTCAACCATCGGACTGGCGCTTGCCAAAGCAGGGGATATTTTTCCGTTCGTCAGTCCCGTATTGGGCTGGATCGGCGTGTTTATCACAGGTTCAGTCGTCAGCAACAATGCATTATTCGGCCACCTGCAAGCTGTCACCGGAGCGCAAATCGGGACAAGCTCAGCGTTGCTGCTTGCCGCCAATACCGCGGGAGGCGTGATGGCCAAGCTGATCTCACCGCAGTCGATTGCGATTGCAACAGCCGCGGTCCAAGAGACAGGGCAGGAATCAAAGCTTTTCAGCCAAACCGTTAAATATAGCTTGATCCTGCTTTTCATCATTTGCATTTGGACATTTGCACTTTCAAAGCTTGGCATATAAAGAAGAGCCTTTTCCCGCAATGGGAAAAGGCTTTTTAATCTGTTTGTTCTATCATCTCCTCTTTTTGAATACATTGTACAAGTTATCCGCGGAAGGAGGACGAGATATGATAAACATCTTCCTGAGTTATGTGTTTTTGGGCTTGTCTTTGGCCGCACCTGTCGGCCCTGTGAATGCGGCGCAGATCGACAGGGGGATGAAAGGTGGCTTCTTTCATGCCTGGCTGTTTGGTCTTGGCGCTGTGACGGCGGATGTCTTATATATGGCTTTGATCTATTTTGGAGTCGCTCAATTTTTGACAGCGCCATTTTTAAAAACATTTTTATGGCTGTTTGGTTTTTTTGTTTTGACCTATACGGGGATCGAGAGCCTGGTCAAGGCGAAGGAAGTATCGCTGATGAGAGGTGCGGGAGAGAAAGGTTCATACCGCAAATCTTTCTTGTCTGGGCTGGTGATCTCCCTTTCAAACCCGCTGAGCATCATGTTCTGGCTCGGCATTTACGGAAGCATTTTGGCGAAAACGGTAGAGACGTACGAATCATACCAGCTGCTAATATGCAGTTCAGGCATTTTAATCGGACTTTTTTTGTGGGACTTGGCCATGTCTTTTCTTGCGGGGACATTCAGAACATTTTTAAGCCCGCGGATGATCCAAGCAACGACTTGGCTCGCGGGCATCAGTCTAATTGTTTTCGGATGTTACTTCGGCTATCAGGGGATGCTCGAACTGCTGAAGGCGGGAGGCTGATTATGTCTGCCCGTTTTTCTGTTCCTGATGGGCCCACCTTTTTTTCATCAGCATTGTCACAACAGCAATAACGGCAAGAAACAGAAGGCTCACAAAAAAGCCGGGTCTACTGTTTTTTTCAAATAACGTACCTGAAACGGCAAATAAAATCAGGACAAGCGCTGTGATAATCTGGACATTCCCTTTCATTTTTGGCTTTGTGAGCTTTTTGCTGGAAAGCAGGATAAACATCCAGTTATAGAGCAGCATTAAGCTGGCGGCCGTTGTCATATGTTCATAAAGCTGCTTCGGCAAAAGCAGCGACAGAACGATGGAAGCAGCGAGAACGAGCACCGTCAGGCCGAGTGCCGGCCACGATACTTTCGCCTTTTCTTTTTTCGCAAAGCAGGCCGGTGCATCTCCATTTTTCGCCATTGTTCCCATCAGTGTGGTGACAGCGAACAGGGAAGCAGTCAGCGTTGAAAAACCGGCGATAATGAAAATGCCATTGAAAATATCCATGATCAAATCGAGATGAAAGTCTTTTAATGACGTAATAAACGGGCTGTTCTGTTCGGTAAATGCCCCGTGGGGGACTAGGAGCATGGCCAGCCCGATCGATGCGACGTAAATCACAGCAAGGGTTATGAGCATCAGGCTCCCTGATTTTGATGAATCTTTCGGGTCTTTTAAGTGAATCGCCATCAGACCCATGACTTCTATTCCTCCATAGGCGTAAAATGTGTAAATCAACCCCGTCCATAATCCCATAAAGCCGAAAGGGAACAATTCGTGAACCCGGTCAGGGAACTGCGCGTCAGGCGTTTTTCCTGGCAACAGCCCGCACAATGCCAAGACAGCGATGATGATAAACATTAAAATGGCCGCCGTTTTCAACACGGCCAGTATGTTTTCCGTTTTTTCAAAACTGCTGCGCCCTGTGAAAATGACGATCAGCCCGAGAACCGCATAAATGGAGGCGAACACCCACAGCGGAACCTGGTTAAACCAATGGCGTGTAAACAGGGAGATCGCCGTCAACTGACTCCCGATAATCAGCATTTCCGATGACCAGTAGACCCAGCCATTGCTAAACCCCGCCCAATTGCCGAAGGCCTCCCTGGCATAAGAACAAAAAGACCCTTCAACAGGATGATCCGCCGTTAATTTCGCCAGCTGCTGAAAGACGAGAAAAGTGCCAAGGGCAGCAAGAAGAAAGGCGGCTAATACGGAAAAGCCGCTTTTCTTAATCGCGATGCTTGAACCGAGAAAAAACCCCGTTCCAATTGTGCAGCCGACTCCGATCATGGAGAGCTGCCACCATTTTAAATCTCCTTTTTTCGCTTGTCGTTTCATCGTTTCAACCCCTCTAAATCTTCTTGTTATTTTGCCAGGGGGCGCCTTTTTTATTCACGAAGAAAAGAGGGAGGAAAGGCTCTCTGCGCACCTCAATATTCACTTTGAAATAAAACATATGCTATAGTTAAAGACATAATCATTACGGTTCATTCAGTCAAAAGGAGGAATGACGGATGACTTTACAAGAAAAAATCATGCAGGAACTGAATGTAAAGCCTTCTATCGAACCGAAACAGGAAATTGAAAAAAGGGTCGGTTTTTTAAAAAGCTATTTGAAAAAAACGGGTGCCAAAGGTTTTGTTTTAGGCATCAGCGGAGGACAGGACTCCACATTGGCGGGCAGGCTTGCCCAGCTGGCTGTTGAAGAATTGAGAGAAGAAGGCGTTCAGGCGGAATTTATTGCGGTCCGCTTGCCTTACGGCGTTCAGCAGGATGAAGATGACGCCCAGCTGGCACTCAAATTTATCCAGCCTGACAAGTCTTTTGCTTTTGACATTGCTTCAACTGTAGGCTCATTTGCTGATCAATATCAGTCAGTCACGGGAGAGGCGCTTGCCGATTTTCACAAAGGCAATGTAAAAGCAAGAGTCCGGATGATTGCCCAATATGCGATCGGGGGTCAAAATCAGCTGCTGGTGATCGGAACAGACCATGCTGCAGAAGCTGTTACCGGATTCTTCACAAAATACGGAGACGGAGGGGCAGACCTTTTGCCGCTAACAGGATTGACAAAGCGCCAGGGCAGAAGCCTGCTGGAAGAACTGGGAGCGCCGGAGCGGCTTTATACGAAGTCTCCGACCGCCGATTTGCTTGATGAAAAACCTCAGCAATCCGATGAAACAGAGCTCGGCCTGACGTATGATAACATCGACGACTACCTTGAAGGAAAAGCCGTCTCCAGCGAGGTGGCCGAGGCGATCGAAAAACGCTATAAGGCATCCGAGCACAAACGCCAAGTCCCTGCTTCAATGTTTGACGACTGGTGGAAATAGCAAAAAAGAGGCTGACTTCAGCCTCTTTTTTTATTAACAGGCACCCTATATCATTCAAGCTGGATTTGCCATATAATTAAGATATTTGATTCCTTTATGCAAGGAGGAGTAGAAGCTGGAAATGAATGCCGCAATGAGAGATAAGAATATCGTGCTGATCGGGTTTATGGGCGTCGGGAAAACAACCATCGGTCAGCTTCTGTCAAAGAAATTAGACCGCGACTTTATCGATATCGACCAGCAGATTGAAAATGACTTTCAAATGACTATTCCGGAGATGTTTAAACAAAAAGGGGAAGCGTTTTTCAGACAGACTGAAAAAGAATATATTTTTCAGATGTGCGAACATACAATGGGCAGCATCGTATCTTTAGGGGGAGGCGCTTTCCAACAGGAGGACATCAGAAAGAAGTGTCTCGAACACTGCTTTGTCATCTTTCTTGATTTAACATGGGAGAGTTGGAAGCAGCGGATGGATCTCTTGATTGAGAACAGGCCGGTTCTTCATAACCGCTCAATCGAAGAAATGAAACAGCTGTTTAATGAGAGAAAGAGCATGTATGCATTCCACAACTTGAAAGTCGAAACAGATCACCGGTCTGCCGAGGAAACGGCCGACTACATTGTGGAGATGCTGGGGCTTAGCTGATCTTAAACAAACGTTTAATTAAGCTGTTTCTATCGCTGTGTCAATATATTGAGCCAATGATTTGTCTGATCATAGGCTCTTTCGGTCTTGTTTGACCGTTTGGCGTCCCGCCGCCATAAAAACGGGCAGGCCGAAGATACACGGCAGCCACTTCTCTGGATAAGATCTTTTCTGGCTCTGCGACCGCAAAAAAGTCGCTTAATGCCTGAGCAGACACTATAATGTAAATAATAGAAACGATAAACTGGCGGTGCACTTATTATGAAACAGCGAATTCAAGAAGAACTGAAAAACATTGAAGCGACATACGGTGTTAAAATCCTCTATGCGGTTGAATCGGGCAGCAGAGCCTGGGGCTTTCCCTCACAGGACAGTGATTACGATGTCAGATTTATTTATGTCCATCAAAAAGATTGGTATCTGTCAATTGATGCAAAGCGCGATGTGATTGAACTGCCGATTGACGATTCTCTCGATATCAGCGGTTGGGAGCTGACAAAAGCGTTAAGATTGTTTAGGAAATCAAACCCTCCGCTTCTCGAATGGCTTTCCTCGGGAACGGTTTATTATGAAGCCTATTCGCTGGCGGAAAACATGAGGCAGCTGAAAAGCCGCGCCTTTTCTCCAGTCTCCTGCATGTACCATTATCTCAATATGGCATCAGGGAATTTTCGCCACTATCTGCAGCGGGAAGAAGTGAAAATCAAAAAGTATTTTTATGTGCTCCGCCCAATTCTGGCTTGTCAGTGGATTGAAAGCCGCCGGACGGTTCCTCCGATTGAATTTCAGGTTTTGCTTAACGAACTTACGGAAGATGGACCGCTGAAAACGGAAATCCAACAGCTGCTTGAGAGGAAAAAGAAAGGGGAGGAGTTCAATCTTGAACCTCAAAACCCTATCCTCCACGCATTTATTGATCGTGAATTGGAGCGGCTTCAGACGGTTGCCAAAGCATATAAAACAGATCATGAAGATCTGACGCAGGAGCTTGACCGGCTGTTTAGAGAAACGCTAGACGAGGTGTGGGCATAACATAATATTCCCTTTAAGTATTCTTAAAGGGTTTTTTCTTTGCATTCATAGGGAAATGGTTGAGTATAACAGAAAGCGTTTTCAAATAAAGCGGCGCGGAACGGCAGAAAGGGCATTCGCAAAAACGGGTTCGCCGAAAACGCATCCTGTTCTTTACCGAAGTTTCTTCCTGATTCTATTGTCGTATACCATCCAAGTTTTAGGAAGAAAGTTTCTGAAAAAATCCCAGCAGATGTAAAACATTGTGGAAAAACCACAAAAATCGTCAGCTTTTTTGTTTTTTCGAAATATTGTGAATCGACCCTTTGCTCTTATAAAATTAAGAATATAAAGAAATATTTCATGAGATGGCGGGGTGTGATAATGGAAGTGATAACAAGAGACTTTTTCCTATTCTTATCTAAAAGCAGCATCCTGAATCGCCTGGCGAGAAATTGGGGGAGTTCCGTCGCGACCGGAAAAATTATCGGAGGAAAAGATTTTGAAGCTTCAATTCCGATTATTAAGGGGCTGAACGAACAAGGGTTGACTGTCACAGTTGATCATTTGGGCGAATTTGTAGACAGCAGGGAAGTCGCAAGGGAACGCACGCAGGAATGCATTCGGGCCATTCAGCTGATTGCTCAGGAACAGCTTAATTCACATGTTTCATTAAAGATGACGTCACTGGGGCTCGATATTGACCTTGACCTTGTCAGGGATAATATGACCAGCATTCTGGAATGTGCTGAACAGCACAAAGTGATGGTTACAATCGATATGGAAGATGAAGTACGCTGCCAAAAGACGCTTGACCTCTTTAAGGAGTTCAGGCAGAAATACGAGTATGTCAGCACGGTCCTGCAGGCTTACTTGTACCGGACCGAACAGGATTTGGAGGAGCTTAATCCGTATAATCCGTTTTTCCGTCTTGTGAAGGGAGCTTATAAAGAATCGCCACAAGTGGCGTTTCCTGACAAAAAAGATGTGGATGAGAATTACAAAAAGCTCATTAAAAAGCAGCTGCTGAGCGGCCATTACACAGCCATCGCAACTCATGACGACAAGATGATTGATTACACCAAAGAAATTGCGAAAGAGCATCAAATCGGCAAAGACCGCTTCGAATTTCAAATGCTGTACGGGATGCGCAGCAAAACTCAGCTGGAACTGGTGAAGGAAGGCTACAATATGCGTGTGTATCTTCCTTACGGAGACGACTGGTACGGATACTTTATGAGACGGCTTGCCGAACGGCCTGCCAACATCGCTTTTGCGTTTAAAGGCATGACGAAGAAATAAAACGATAAAAAGGGGAGATTAGCATGACAACACCTTACAAACACGAACCATTTACAAATTTCGGGATCGAAGAAAACCGGAAGGCATTCGAAAAAGCTCTGGAAACGGTAAATAACGAATGGCTGGGTCAGTCCTATCCTCTTGTTATCGATGGAGAAAGGTATGAAACGGAAGACAAGATCGTATCGATCAATCCTGCAAACAAAGAAGAAGTTGTAGGCACGGTATCCAAGGCTACTCAGGATCATGCGGAAAAGGCCATTCAGGCGGCTGCGAAAGCGTTTGAAACTTGGAGATACACAGATCCTGAAGAAAGAGCGGCTGTTTTATTCCGCGCGGCTGCCAATGTGCGCCGCAAAAAGCATGAGTTTTCTGCGCTTCTAGTCAAAGAAGCAGGTAAACCTTGGAATGAAGCGGATGCGGATACGGCAGAAGCGATCGATTTTATGGAATACTATGCGCGGCAAATGATTGAGCTTGCGAAAGGAAAGCCGGTTAACAGCCGTGAAGGCGAACGAAATCAATATGTGTACACACCGACTGGTGTAACGGTTGTTATTCCGCCTTGGAACTTCCTGTTCGCGATCATGGCCGGAACGACGGTTGCGCCGATCGTGACAGGAAACACGGTTGTTCTGAAGCCCGCAAGCGCAGCGCCTGTTATTGCTGCCAAGTTCGTTGAAGTGCTTGAAGAAAGCGGACTTCCAAAAGGAGTAGTCAACTTCGTCCCTGGAAGCGGAGCTGAAGTCGGGGATTACCTGGTGGATCATCCGAAAACAAGCATCATTACGTTTACAGGTTCAAGGGAAGTCGGAACGCGCATTTTTGAGCGTGCAGCGAAGGTTCAGCCTGGTCAGACACACTTAAAACAAGTGATTGCTGAAATGGGCGGAAAAGATACGGTCGTCGTTGATGAGGATTGTGACATTGAATTGGCTGCACAATCAATTTTCACATCTGCCTTCGGCTTTGCAGGCCAAAAATGTTCAGCAGGTTCACGGGCTGTCGTGCATGAAAAGGTATATGACGAAGTATTGAAGCGTGTAATCGAGATTACGGAGTCCAAGAAAGTCGGAGAGCCTGACAGTGCGGACGTTTATATGGGACCTGTCATCGACCAGGCATCGTATAATAAAATCATGGACTATATCGAAATCGGAAAAGAAGAAGGCCGTTTAGTCAGCGGAGGAAAAGGCGATGATTCAAAAGGCTACTTCATCGATCCGACGATCTTTGCCGATCTGGATCCGAAAGCCCGGTTAATGCAGGAAGAAATTTTCGGACCTGTTGTTGCTTTCTCAAAAGTCAGCAGCTTTGATGAGGCGCTGGAAGTTGCCAACAACACCGAATACGGCCTGACAGGCGCGGTCATTACTAAAAACCGCGACCATATCAACAGAGCAAAACAAGAATTCCATGTCGGAAATCTGTATTTCAACCGCAACTGTACAGGGGCGATCGTCGGCTACCATCCGTTTGGCGGTTTCAAAATGTCGGGAACCGATTCTAAAGCGGGCGGACCTGATTATCTTGCGCTTCATATGCAGGCGAAAACGATCAGCGAAACGTTTTAAGGTGTAAGAAAAGGGATTAAACAGGGGACGAAGGCAGCCTTTCATAGGCTGCCTTCAAAAAAAGAGAAATTAGTCTAAAAATTTAGATAAACGGCATCTTGGGGGGAGATTCTTATTCAGAACGCACAATTGATCATTTCCATCGTAATTTACATGGTAGGGATGCTTTATATTGGGTATTACGCTTACAAACGGACAGCAAATCTCTCAGACTATATGCTTGGCGGACGGACGCTCGGGCCTGCTGTCACGGCGCTCAGCGCCGGCGCATCAGACATGAGCGGCTGGCTTTTGATGGGGCTGCCGGGCGCCATGTTTGCAACAGGCCTGAGCGGTTCATGGATTGTCATCGGCCTAGTGCTCGGCGCATGGGCAAACTGGATTTTTGTGGCGCCGCGCTTAAGGTCATACACCGAGGTAGCAGGCAATTCGATTACCATCCCTGCATTTTTAGAAAACCGCTTTCATGACAAATCAAAGATCCTGCGGATATTTTCCGGAGTCGTTATTATTACCTTTTTTACGTTTTATGTATCATCAGGAATGGTTTCCGGCGGCGTTTTATTTAACAGCATGTTTCATTTGGAATATCATACAGGGCTGTGGATCATTTCGGGTGTCGTCGTGGCCTACACGCTTTTCGGCGGGTTTTTGGCCGTCAGCTGGACGGACTTTGTCCAGGGTATCATTATGGTTGTCGCGTTAGTTCTTGTTCCGGTTGTTACGTTCATTCAGACGGGGGGACCGATAGAAGCCTTCAGCGAAATCCAGTCGATCGATCCTAACCTCCTCAATATTTTTAAAGGAACGAGTGTCCTCGGCATCATCTCCTTGTTTGCATGGGGCCTCGGCTACTTTGGACAGCCTCACATTATCGTGCGCTTTATGGCGATATCCTCTGTCAAGGAAACGAAGAAAGCGCGCCGGATCGGCATGGGTTGGATGATCTTTTCAAGTGCGGGCGCACTGCTGACCGGATTGCTCGGTATTGCGTATTACTCGAAGAATGGGCTTCACTTGGATGATCCGGAAACGATCTTCATTCAATTGGGGAACATCCTGTTTCACCCTCTGATCACAGGCTTTTTAATCTCGGCGATTTTAGCAGCGGTTATGAGTACAATTTCCTCCCAGCTGCTAGTTACATCAAGTTCTCTAACTGAAGATTTATACAAAACGCTATTTAAACGCTCTGCATCTGACAAAGAACTCGTCTTTTTCGGACGGCTTTCGGTTCTGGCGGTTTCCATTGTCGGACTCTGTCTCGCCTGGACAAAAAACAATACGATTCTCGGTCTTGTCAGCTATGCTTGGGCGGGTTTCGGCGCGTCGTTCGGCCCAGTGATCATCTTAAGTTTGTTTTGGAAGAGGATGACAAAATGGGGGGCGCTTGCCGGAATGGTTGCCGGAGCAGTTACCGTTATCATTTGGGCGGAAGCCGGACTTTCCGATGTTCTTTATGAAATGATTCCGGGCTTTGCCGCCAGCTTGCTGTTTGTGTTTGTCGTCAGTCTATTGACATCAAAACCGGAGCAGCAGGTGCTTGATGAATTCGAGCAATACAAACAAACACTGCAACGATGATGGAGATGGGGAACCATTCTCCGTCTCTCTTTTTATAGGCCTTCTCCCCCCTTCTAACAGGGGATTGATCCCATTTTTTTAAAAGTCGCATATAAGTCTATACAAGAGTGTAAAGGAGAAGTATGATTAAGTTAAAAACGAGTAGGAGAAAGGATATGGAAGAGCTATTAGAACAAGTTGTTTCTCTTTCAAACATTAATGAGATCATTGACTTTATCAGCGGCGAGCTGAAAAAGCCGGTCATACTGGAAAGCGCAGATTTTTTCTTATTAGCTTATAACTCCTATTATATTAACCATTTTGATGCAGCAAACCAGCAAACGATTTTCTCCAAAAAATGTCCGCTGCCGATCTTTGAAAAGTTCGTCGAAGAAGGCATTATTGATCAATTGAAAACGATTCCGACTCCTTTTAGGGTAAAACAGATTGAAGAAATCGGGTTAAACCAGCGGGTTGTCGTCAGCGCCAAGTATAAAGACGAAATTATGGGCTATATCTGGGTGCAGGAGATTGAAGACGACCTGTCTGATGAAGAGCTTGATTTCTTATACAAAGCATCCTTTCATGTCGGGAAGATCATTTATAAGAAAAAACGCCTCAAACAAGAAAAAGAAGAACAGGCGGAAGAGCTTTACAAAAAGGCAATTAACGATCAGTTTCAAACGGAAAAAGAGCTGAAAGCAGCCGCCGATAAGGCGAGCGTTGTCCTGCCGGCCGTGTTTACCGTCATGGTGCTTCAAGTCGTTGACGGGGAGGATGAACTGCTCGAGGATCTGAAGGAAACGATCCGGTCTTATTTAAACCTGAAAGATAATATCAGTCACGTATTGGAGGATCATTCAAATATCGCCATCATTGTCGGCAGTGTGTCGCGCAAGCGTTCCGCGCTGGCTGCGGCCTCAGAACTGATCAACCGTCTGTTGACCCATTTGCGCTCGCAAATGCTGCCTCTTATTTTAATCGGGGTCGGCAATGAGTACAGCAGCCCGCTGTCCCTTGGCAGAAGCTACAGAGAGGCGCTCCAAGTGACGAAAGCAGCGGAAATCACGGGAAGCCAGGAACACATTCCCTATGAATACCAAAAGCTCGGGCTTTTCAGGTATCTTGACCAAATCGCCGCAAAAAACGATCATCTGCAATATGTAAACCCGGACCTTCAGCTGCTGAAAGAAAAAGATAAAGAAAGCCACACCGAATTTTTGAGAACGCTTGAAATTTATCTCGTCAACAACTGCAAGGTCAAGCCATCCGCAGAACAGCTGTTTATCCACCAAAACACGCTCAACTATCGTATCAAACAAATATTAGAAATGACATCGATCGATCTCAATGATTTTAATACTAGATGTCAATTGTTTATCGATTTAATGCTGATGAAGAAAGCAGGCTACAAATCGTAAACAGAAAAAGAAAAGCCGGTGCATGAAGTGCCGGCTTTTAATATGTCCGATAAACGTAAGGATCTTTCGGCTCTTTTATAGGAGACCAATCCTTCACCTTCATCACGGGAATCGTAGATTTGAAAGGCTGATAGTATTCGTTAGACAGCGTTCCTTTTACATGGAGCCACTGATCGTCTTTAATATTCGTATGTTCAGGGAATTCGACCAGCATACCGTAGACTCCCGAGTCGGCGATGCAATGAATGATTCCGAAGCGGAGAACAAACAGCTGTTTATCATTGATCGCTTCCCCTTTAAAGGCAAAACCGTCGAATTCGATCGTTCGGTCAAGGAATTCTCCCGGATATTGATAGATCGTTTCCATGCCCTTCAAAAAATCATCGTCTTTTAATGAAATATGCTGTTTTCCTTTATAATTTTTCAGCGCTTTATTCATCAATTCATCGTACCCTTCCTCGCCGTAGTAGATGCTTGTATCAGGGCGCAGGTACTGGGTTTGGGCATAATGCTCCGGCTGTTCGATCGCTTTGAACGAGAAGCCCTTCGACTTGACGATATTGGAATCAAGCGTCGCTGCCGGCAGAAAAAGTCCGGTGCATAAAGGGAAGATGAACACGAAATAAATGAACATCCTTTTCAGAAAAGGCTTATCTTTTTCATGATCGTGATCATGGCCGCATCCGCAGTCGCGGTCACATCCTTTTTCGTCTGAGCCTTTCATATAAATGTAGAATTGCACCGCTGTCAAAATGGCCAGAAGAAAAATAGCGATGTATGAAAGGTAAGCATATTTCATATTAATATATTTTGTCAGATTGCCGGATGCATGAAGATGAAAAAAGAAAAACGTAAACAACATTAAAATGAATGTGCGAAACATGTTCTCACCCCTTTACCAACAGTGATCCGGCTAAGACAATAACGGCGATGTAGGCGATTAAGACAAACACAAAGCGTTTTTTAAAGATGCCGAGCATCATCAGCAGATTTTTGATGTCCACCATCGCTCCGAATACAAGAAAGGCGATAAGTGAGCCGAGTGAAAACGTGCTGCTGAAAGAAGAAGCAATAAAAGCGTCGACCTCTGAACAAAGGGACAGCACAAATGACAACCCCATCATAACAAGGGAGGAAGATACATCATTCTGCCCGATCGCCAAAAGGGTAGATGTTTTAATATACGTCTGCATTGCCGCTGCGACAAATGCGCCGATGATCAAATATTTTCCGACTGAGAAAAACTCGTCAACTGCATGGCGGAGCGTCCCGCCGAGCTTTTGCAGGAAAGACTGGTTCACATGGGCATGGTGGTGATGGCCGCGTGTCCCGTTCTCGATCAGCTGATTCCCTTTAAATTGATAAGAGATGATCAGCCCGGCAATGAGAGACACCGCAATCGCCAACCCGCCGCGATAGAACACAACATCCCATTTGTTCCCGAAAGCGATGAATGTCGAGAATAAAACAATCGGATTGATGATCGGGGCCGTCAGCATGAAGGCGACCGCTGCGTGAAGCGGTACGCCCTTTAAAAGCAGCCTGCGGGCAATCGGAACGATGCCGCACTCGCAAGCCGGAAACAATACCCCGGCAAATGTCCCTGACAAAACGGCGAGAAATCGGTTTTGCGGGATGATTTTCGCCATCATCTCCTCCGTCACAAACATTTGAATCAAACCTGATATAAAAACCCCGATCAAAACGAACGGAATCGCTTCTATTAATATACTGATAAATATTGAGTTCAGCTGCAGAAAGGATTGTGAAGCCACAAAAAAACCTCCGCGAAAATGTGTATTTTTAGTTTCAATCTAGCATTATAACATAAATTGAAAAAGCGGTTTTGTGCGGCGGGGTCAGATAATGGGAGGAGCAGAAGTGACAGAATTAATACATATAAAATCCATACACAGCCTTGAAGGGGAATGTTATGATAAGAATATTCAAAAAATGAAAAGAAGAGGGGAAAGACAAGATGCAGCAGCCTTATGATATGCCGCTAGAACAGCTTTACCAGTATAAACCGGAACGGACGGCACCGGCTGATTTTGAAGAGTTCTGGAAGGGTTCATTGGAGGAATTGTCAAATATAAAAGCGGAGCCTGAGCTTGAACCGCATGAATATCCGGCTGACGGGGTAAAAGTCTACTGGCTTACATACAGAAGCACCGGGGGAGCGCGAATCAAAGGCTGGTATGCAGTACCCGACCGCCAAGGGCCGCATCCTGCGATCGTCAAATATCACGGCTATAACGCCAGCTATGACGGAGACATTCATGATATTGTCAATTGGGCTCTTCACGGCTATGCGGCATTCGGTATGCTGGTCCGCGGGCAGAGCAGCAGTGAAGATACAGAGACCTCTCAACACGGACATGTACCCGGCTGGATGACAAAAGGAATCCTCGATCCGAAAACATATTACTACAGAGGGGTCTATTTAGATGCCGTACGAGCAGTCGAAGTGGTCAGCGGTTTTGCTGAAGTCGATGAAAAGCGGATCGGAGTGATCGGGGCAAGCCAAGGAGGCGGGCTGGCTGTCGCGGTTTCGGCGCTGTCCGATATTCCAAAAGCAGCCGTGTCCGAATACCCTTATTTAAGCAATTTTCAACGAGCGATCGATATAGCGATCGACCAGCCTTATCTCGAAATCAACTCCTTTTTCAGAAGAAACACCAGCCCGAATATTGAACAGGCGGCCATGCGGACCCTGTCTTATTTTGATATCATGAACCTTGCTCAAGCGGTCAAAGCGCCCGTTCTCATGTCGATCGGACTGGTTGACACCATCACACCGCCATCCACCGTCTTTGCGGCTTACAATCACTTGAAAACGGATAAAGAAATAAAAGTGTACCGCTATTTTGGACACGAATACATCCCGCCGTTCCAAACCGAAAAGCTGGCGTTTTTGAGAAAGCACCTGAAATGAATAAAAGTGAACACCCGGTGAAGCCGGGTTTTTTTATGTCTTGATTTAAGAATATATCGTATTATAAGATATAATTAGAGAGGGTGATGAAAATGAATACAGAGAAAATCATAGAAATGATGAATCAGGACTGGACGGATATTTACTACCATCTGCACACAAAGCATGATGATCATTTGTCTCACCACGCGGTTCGAATGCTTCAGCATATCGAAAAAAACCGCTTGGTGACCATTGGCCATTTAGCAAAATTATTGGATGTCTCTCATAATACGGCATCAGAACATGTGAAAAGACTGATACAAAAAGGACTTGTACAGAAAAACCGGGACAGCAGCGATGAACGCAAAGTCTACGTCACGTTAACGCCTGAAGGTGAAGAAGCAGTGAAACGGCATACGAGACTTCATCCGAAAAAACTGCAAAAGGTGCTGGAGCAATTAAATGAGGAAGAAGTCGAAATGATTAAAACAGCATTTTCCTTGTTGAGCCGGGAGGCAAAATCATGTTTTTAATAGTGAAAATCGGGGTTTCTGCAATATTGATCGCCATTATAACCGAAATTGCACGAAAATCGCCTGAAATGGGCGGAATGATTGCGGCATTGCCTCTTGTCAGTCTGCTGAGTTTATTTTGGCTTAGTTTACAAGGGGAATCTTTAAAGCATTTAAGCCAATTCGCGAAAGGCGTGCTATGGGGGTTTCCCGCCACGGCGGTTCTCCTTTTGATCGTGGTTTTGAGTTTAAAAGCATCATTTCCGGTTGTCATTTCTGTTGTGTTTGGAGTATGCGGATGGGGCGGGTGTTTAATGCTGCAAAAGGCTCTCATCCATGCGATATTCGGGTGAAGGGGAATGGAATAAGAAGCCGCTTGTGCTGCCGCACAAGCGGCTGAAACGATCAGGGAGCGGCATACCCCCCTGTATGAGACTGTCACGTATAAAGCTTGGAGTAATAAATCATCCTCGCCGGAAAAGGAACGTCTCTGTATGGCCCCTCGGGCGGGATGGATGTCGACAGAAATCGGAAATAATGGTTCCCGAGTATTTTTAAGTTTATCGGATAAGTCTGGACGGTTTCAGGAGCGAGTTCATAGGAGAATGCTTGAGCTTTAGATTGACTGACCATGAACTTTTGATATTCCCCGTTTTCAAAGCAATATAAATAGCCCTTTAAACGATGCGCTTCCTGGTTGACCAAAGAGATATACAGATCTTCTCGGCCGTTTTTTTTAACCGGGTTTCCTGCTTTGTCAGACAAGTAAATCAATCTTGTTTGAGATGGGCTGCCGCTGTTCATTTGACAGTTAACAGGTTCAATGCAAGCAGGATGAGTCGAGAGCCGGTCAGAATGCGGGGCATGTGAAATCAATTCAAAATAGTAGGGTGCTACATCGTCGGCATCCCGATTCCATTTGCAATCGTGCTCAGCCTTTAGGTCGAACATGAAGGACTGGGTGATGATATAAACGATGTGTCTGCCCGCAGGAACATGCTGGAACCTGATTTTGATTTCCTTGGACGAATGAGCGGGAACGATGGATGGAAAGGTTTGCGAGGGCCGGTCATTTCCTTCAAAGAAAACGGATATATGGATGCGGTCTTCGGCATTCGTATGGTTGCAGCAGACGTATGATGCTTGGAAATGGCCTGATGGATCGGTTTGATAGCTTAATTTGTTTCTGTCGATCGTACAAAGGTGATCTGCGTGAAAATAAGTCGATCTGAGGATATGGATAATACCGCCTCCGTTTCACAGTATGGAAAGCCGCCGGAGCACCCGGCAGCTTCTTGCTATTTTTTGATATAAACCTCTGTCCGCTTCTCCAGGAAATCCTGGAGCAAAGCGATCGCCGAGCAAACGGCCCAGTAAATCAAGGCAACTAAAATATACATCGTCATATAGTCGAACTCCCGTCCGCCTACGATTTTTGCCTGTTGAAACAATTCAGGCACGGTGATCATGGCGGCGAGGGAAGACGCTTTAACGAGATCAAGCATTACGTTTGCAAGAGGCGGGAGTGCAATTCTAACCGATTGAGGGACAATCACGTGGCACATCGTCTGCCAGTAGGAAAAGCCGATCGATTTTGCAGCGTCCCACTGCCCTCTGTCAACGGACGACAGGGCCGAGCGGATAATCTCGGCAATGTATGCGGCGCTGTTCATGCTGAAGCCGATTAAGGCAGCAGTCAAAGCCGTAAATTGGATTCCGATATAAGGAAAACCAAAATAAAGAATAAATAGAATGACAAGGATCGGAACGCCTCTCATAAACGAAATATAGATTCTTGCCGGCCAACGAAGCAAAGAGATCTCCGACATGCGCCCAAGCGCGATGAAAAAACCGAGAATTAAACCGGCAAACATGCTCGCAAATGAAATAAAAAGCGTATTCCATATGCCTTGCATCACATAAGGAAACGATTTCGCAGCCAATTCTGCATTAAAAATATACTCCCATTGAATAGAGCCCAATTGACATCCCTCTATTTATTCACATCGACATCGACAAAGTCGATATCCTGCTTTTTCGAAACATCGGCACCGCCGAAAAACTTTTTCGAAATCTTTTTGATTGTGCCGTCCTTCAGCATTTCGTCAATCGTTTTGTCGAATTGTTTTTTTAGTTCTGCGTTTCCTTTTTTCATGATCATGCCTTGCTGATGCGGATAGTATTTAAGATCGGGATGAATAGTCAGATCCAGATCAGGCATTGCGGCGAGCGCGAGTTTTTGAAGGTAGTAGTCGTTTAAGATGACATCGGTTCTTCCATTCGCTACATCCTTTAAAAATTGGTCATTTGTTGCGTTGTCGTAAATGACTTCCTCAGCTCCGTATTGGCGCGCGATATCCATGTAAACTGTCGTAGCTGCGCCAGCGGCTTTCTTTCCCTTTAAATCTTCAAGCGTGTGGATGCCTGATAGATCTTTTTTGCGGACGATAGCCGTTCCGAATGAATATTTATAAGGCGTAGAGAACAAAAACTTTTCTTTGCGGTCGTCGGTCATTGTAATATCGTTGGCAGCAGCGTCCACTTGTCCGCTCCCGACCGCCGTCAGCATGCCGTCAAAGCCCATTTCTTTAAATTCGACATCCAGGTCGAGCCGTTTAGCCGCTTCACGGATGACTTCCACTTCGTAGCCGGTCAGCTTGTCTTTGCCGGAATCAGTGTCATGATATGAAGTAGGATAAAGGGTTCCCGAAGTCGCCACAACGATCTTCCCTTTTTCCTTTATCTCATCCCAGGCTGTTTTTTGATTTTCAGCCTTATTTTGAGTAGTGCTGCATGCAGCTGTTATAAGAGCGAGCGCTAACACCGTTATCAACAATGTAATGCGCTTATACGTATGCAATTTATTCACTTAAAAAATCCTCCTATTCCTTTAGTCAAGTAAACCATAGCACTGAAGTAGGGATTAGGCAATAAGATAATTAGTATTGGGAAAAAATAAAATAATTGATAGTGCAACCTGCTTTACTTTTTAAGGTGAAAGATGGAATCATAAAGATATTGGTAAATTGAAACACAAGGAGGATAAGAAAAGATGAAAAATATTTTAATCATCAACGGACATGAAGCCTATCCCCATGCAAGAGGACAGCTTAATCACACTATTTTTACAGCGTTGGCGGACAAGCTGGGTGAAAAATATGAAGTGAAAAAAACAGTGGTGGCAGACGGATATCAAATCCCTGAGGAGCACGAGAAATTCAAGTGGGCTGATGCTGTTATTTATCAGACGCCTGTTTACTGGTTCAGTGTTCCTGCTTTATTTAAAAAATATATTGATGAAATTTATGAGTACGGGCTTTTTTATCAAGGGTCTGAAGACTACGGCAGAGGCGGGCTGTTTACAGACAAAAAGTATATGTTTTCAACCACATGGAACGCGCCCAAGGATGTATTCTCCAAAGAGGGGACATTCTTCGAAGGTAAAAGCCTTGATGAAGCGCTCTTTCATTTGCACAAAATGCAGGAATTCGTCGGCATGAAGCCTTTAAAAACATTCTCTGTTCATGATGTCATCAGCAATCCGCAAGTAGATCAATATTTAGCTGATTTGGACGCCCATTTAAAAGAAGTATTTTCGATTTAAGTCAAGAGGTTTGTGCTCAGGCGCAAACCTCTTTTTTCGTTATCCGCTAAGAAAACGTGATACAGTTGAGTAAAAGCAAAGCAGGGGGTGCTCGCATGTTTTTAAAAAAGCTGACTTTACTTCGGGAAAAAGTTCCTTCTTATGCAAAATATCCATTTTCAATTCCTGCTATTCAACATTTAAAAGAACTGACGTTTCAAAAAAACGTAACATTTTTTGTGGGGGAAAACGGATCAGGCAAATCGACGCTGCTTGAAGCAATCGCAGATAAATGCGAATTTAACACGGCTGGCGGGGGAAGAAATAATACATATGAAGTGTACGGTTCCGGTTCGGATTTGGGAGACTATATTAGATTGTCATGGCTTCCTAAAGTAACAAACGGCTTTTTTCTGCGCGCCGAATCTTTTTATCATTTTGCCACTCATATTGATGAAGTAGACATCACCGGTTTTCGAGGCTACGGAGGCAGATCTCTTCACGAGCAATCACACGGTGAATCTTTTTTATCGCTTTTCAAACATCGTTTTAAAGAGAAGGGTATCTATCTTCTCGATGAGCCTGAAGCTGCTTTGTCCCCGGCAAGACAGCTGGCATTTTTGAAAATTCTTCATGATTTGACGAAATCAAACCAAGCTCAGTTTATTATCGCCTCTCACTCCCCCATTTTATTAGGGTATCCGGAAGCCGACATCTTCAGTTTTGATGGTGAACAAATCACTGAACTGAACTATGAGGATACGGATCATTACACCTTAACCAAGTATTTTCTTCAGCACCGGGAAAAGCTTCTGGCGGAGCTGTTTTTAGATGATGTTTGATCTGAAACGCGTTTCATAGGATATGATAAAGTGCATCCGGATCAAAATACGAAACAGGAGTGAGCCATATGATTCATCAGCAATTACGCCCATTTCCAAACCATTTCCTATGGGGATCAGCTTCAGCAGCCTATCAGATCGAAGGAGCCTGGAAGGAAGACGGCAAAGGCCTCTCGGTTTGGGATGTGTTCACAAAGATTCCCGGCAAAACGTTTAAAGGAAGCAATGGAGACATTGCGGTCGACCATTACCACCGTTTTAAAGAAGATGTTGCTTTAATGGCCGAGATGGGGTTAAAAGCATACCGTTTTTCAGTCAGCTGGCCGAGGATTTTTCCCCAAGGCAGGGGAGAAGTCAATGAAGCGGGCTTGAGATTTTACGATGACTTGATTAATGAGCTCCTTGCTCATGATATTGAACCCGTTTTGACGCTTTATCATTGGGATCTTCCCCAGGCTTTAATGGATGAATACGGCGGCTTTGAATCCAGAAGGATTATAGAGGATTTCAATACGTATTGCGTGACGCTCTATAAGCGGTATGGGGACAGGGTCAAATATTGGGTGTCCCTTAACGAGCAAAATTACAATTTTAATCATGCCTTTATCACAGCGATGCATCCTCCGGGTGTGAAGGACAGGAAACGCTTCTATGAGGCTAACCATATTGCATTTCTGGCGAATGCAAAGGCAATCGATTCTTTTCGCCGGTATGTTCCCGATGGAAAAATCGGACCGAGTTTTGCTTATTCGCCTGCATATCCGCTCTCCAGCCGTCCGGATGATATCCTCGCTTTCGAAAATGCTGAGGAATTTACAAATTATTGGTGGCTTGATGTGTATTGCCGGGGAACATATCCGGGCATTCCTTTGAAATATCTGAAGGAAAAAGGCTGGGCGCCGACAATTGAGGAGGGGGATATGGAGCTTTTAGCAAAAGGAAAACCTGATTTCGTCGGTGTGAATTATTATCAAACCATCACATATGAAATGAATCCTCTAGACGGAGTAGCGGAAGGAAAGATGAATACGACCGGCCAAAAGGGCAGCAACCAGGAAACAGGTATGCCCGGTTTATACAAAACAAAGAGGAATCCTCATCTTGAGACATCGAATTGGGATTGGGCCATTGACCCGATCGGTCTAAGAATCGGGCTTCGCAGGATTTCCAGCCGCTACGGGCTTCCGCTTTTCATAACGGAAAACGGGCTTGGGGAATTCGATAAGGTTGAAAATGACGGCACAATTCATGATGATTACAGAATTGCCTACTTGCGTGCGCATCTTGAACAGTGCAGACAGGCTTTAAACGACGGAGTCGATTTAATCGGCTACTGCAGCTGGTCTTTTACAGATTTATTGAGCTGGCTGAACGGCTACCAGAAGAGATACGGTTTCGTTTATATTAATCGTGATGAAGAGAATGTAAAGGACTTGAAGAGGATTAAAAAAGACAGCTTTTACTGGTACCAAAATGTCATTCAGACAAACGGGGAAGAGCTTTAGGAGAAGGGCGCCGGTGACACCGGCGCCTTTATTCTTTGATCAGGCCTGTTTAAAATCGAGAATATAGGTGATCTTCGCAGTGCTGCTTTGATCAGGCATAATCGTATAGCATGTCAGCTGATAGACGCCTTGCGGGATGTCGCATGACAATTTCTTGGATAGGACGCTTGCAATTTCGACCCCGCCATGAAGCACGTCGAAAGAAACGGTGACGCGCCTGTTAAAGGAGGGAACCTGTTCCTGGACATTCAAACGAACTTCTACTAATGATGCCGTATTATCGAGAGCTTCAAACGAGACCGCGTGTTCTCCCGCTGTGTAGCCTCTTTTAATATCCTCGTCTGTCCAATCCATAACGGGCGGCTTTCCGCCTTTTTGATAAACGGTAAACTGATGGTATGACATCGTCATTTCTTCTGCTTCCCACTTTTTGATCAAAGAACGTACCTCCAGTGTTATTTAATCTTGAAAAGTATTTTCGTGCCGTCCGGATAATCGCTTACCTGATTGCCCACCCAAGATCCTGCTCCACGGTTATCAGAAGGACTGATATACTCGACGGAAGCACCTGTTCCGCCTTCTTCGCACATGGCCATCGGCCACTCGTCGCGGTCATAGCCCGATTTGGAAGGAACATCTTTTAACGATTCCTTTCGGCGTTCGTCGGCTCCGTCCCTGTCGATCGTACAGATTTTAGAATGCCCTTTCTTGATGGCCTTTCGAATGTGCGCGCCTGTTTCAGGATAGCGGTCCGACGGGAAAATCAGCACTTCATCATAGTCTGAGCCGTTTTGCCGGCCTGAAGGCTGGTGTTCTGAAGTGAAAAAATCGCCGGATATAATGCCGATGATCACGACGGCGACGGCGAGCAAGGTGATCAGCAAAGATTTAATTTTGTCCATTCGTGTTGTCCTGCTTTCTTATAAGTTGAATCACTCAGCCGCAGCGGGCCGGAAGTAAATACAACTTTATTATCGTAAAAATGATTTGAGAAATAAAGGGGAGATTAATAGGTTTTTCCTCCTGAAAAGCTGAATTTTAGTCTATCATATCGCCTTTTTTTAAAATTTTGCCGGTTCGTTTAGAAGGTTTTAGAGGTTCAAAATTTAAATTTCTCATATGGAAGAAAAACTTTCGAGCCCCCTTTATCAAGCTTTCCTGCGCGAATGATATGAAATACAAGACAGAAAAGGAGCTGACTGAGTTGCTTCGTAAGCTATTGAAGGCACTTCAAAACGGTAAAAACCGACGATACAGCAGCAGTGACTACGGACGGAAATCATACAAAAAATACAGCAGCAGCGATTATAAAAGAAAAGGGTACGGTCATCACCATTACAAAAGAAAGCATAAGAAATTTTTCGGCAGCAGCTAAATCGCGTGAAAACATTGATGAGATGGCTGTTTGACCGCCCGCTCAAAAAAGGAACCGTCTTGGAGGGGAGATATCGAATCAACCGTGTGCTCGGGATGGGCAGCTACGGTATCACATATCTTGCCGAAGAACTTGGGAGATCCGGTTTCCGCGTCATCAAGCAGCAGAGAAAGACAAAAGCATGGACATCAGCCGGCCGGAGGTCTTTCAACCGCGAGGCTGAAATTTTGCGGGAATTGGATCTGCCTGCCGCGCCCCGTATATATGAGGTGCTTCAAGCGGCCTGCGAGCGGTTTATCGTAATGGAATATATCGAAGGAAAAACCTTTGAAGATTTGCTCTTTTATGATGGACATGTCTTTGATGAACAGCAAACGATCAGCATATTGAAGGAAGTGCTTCACAGCGTTTCATTTCTTCACAGGAGAGGGATTATTCACCGCGATTTGAGGATTCCCAATTTGATTGTGAGCGGAGGAACGATCCGCATTATAGATTTCGGACTAGCATGCCATCTGACTGAAAGAGAACGTGTTGATGACCGGCACCCGGAAAAAAGGCTGATGCGTGCTGTTTCCGTCAAAAGTGACTTTTATGCGCTGGGACATTTCGCATTGTTTCTCCTGTACTCCGAGTTTACTCCGTCCGGCGAGGAAGAAAAAAGCTGGGAAGAAGAACTCTGCCTATCGTCCGGGTTTACATCCGTTCTGAGGAAGATGTTGCAAATTGATCAGCCGTATGAGCGTGCAGAAGATATTATCGGCGACTTGACTTCCTGTACGGCGAAAAAGATGAAGCAGCCGTTTTAACGACAGCCCAGCGTGTCGACAAACCCTCGCAGTCGTTGTCAGGCCTGCTAAGTCGGTCTGACGAATAGAAGGAGGATCGGGAGGCTGACGTTCTGAGGCGTCCTGCCTGAATACCGCGTCATTATATCCTGTGAAAGTCTTCTCCGATGCTCGGCCTTCCTAGACTGTAAGGGATGCGGGTCACGCTGAAAGGATGACAAAATCCCAAAACTAAAAGTCGTTTTGGGATTTTGTCAACGCGAGAAGATTAATTTTTGTCCCCAATTTCAACTTAAATCGTTTGCTCTTCACTGCATTCCCCTTTTTGTTTCACCAGTAAATACATATCGGTTAAGACGGAGACGTTTTGACAAGATGAACAAAAAACCCCGTTGTGAAAACGGGGTTTTAAACAATTTGAAAGCCTAAAGTTCCTCTGCTTTTTCGGCTTTTTTTGTTTCATACTGTTTTTGTTTATTTGCGATGTAGCTTCTGGCCTCTTGATGCATACGCTGTTTCAGTTTGTAGACTTCGCTGTTTTGATAGATATGTGAATTGTAGTTTAGCGGAGATGCATTTTTCCCTTTTCCTGTTGCGTCGATCAAGGCGGAGTAGTCGGACTGGATCATTTGCTGAATTTGCTCAGAGGCCGAGTATTCTCTTTTGAGCAGCCCGTCAAGATCCTCGACAGCTTTAATCGTGTCTTTTCTGTTTTGGTTTGCAGCATCGAGCTGCTGTTTGATTTCATCGGAAGAGAATGGCTGTAGCGATATTAAATCATCAATCTGTCCTAAAATATTCGACAGTTCTTGTTGCTGTGCAGAGACCATGTTTTGAGAGTGAATGTGGACATTTGCAAGCTCCTGTTCAAGAAATTGAACATCAACGAATGTGTCCTCTGAAAGTCCGGCATTTTCGGCCGCAGCAGATACACCATTCAGAAACTGAATCTGCATATCAGCTAAATCCAGCCAGCCGTCTACGATCCCTGATTGGTCTCTGTAAAACGCTTTAATGGCATCAGCGCCTTTTCCTTGGAACTCATCAAGTTCTGTGACGCTGTTTAACGATTGTTTTAAGCTGACGAGCTGTTCTCTCAAGTTTTTATATTCATCAGATCTTTGCTTCATAGCTGATAATAGGGTTTCCGCTTCGTAGACTTTCATTGGAAATCTGCCCTTCCTGCGACTTATATAGTACAGAGTGTACCACTTTGTCACAGGGGATTGGGCAATAAATCCTGAATATCCATGAAAATGAATCTTTGTGATCAAATTTGTAAGCTCTTTAGGCTTTTTGTCGTGATAGGAGACTTTTGATTTAATAGTTAATTAGTCCCTTTTATGGCGGAGTTGTGTCGTCGGACTGAAGAAAAGCAGACAACTAAAAATGTGAAATACTGTGAACAACACAATTGAAAATGTGATGATATGGTATCTTAAAATTAAATATTAAATAAAAAAGACTCGGAATATTGTAATTAAACATAATTGACTACTTTCTCATGCTTGATTAGTATAATAGTAAAATATTTTTAAAAAAGGATATTTTTAAAAGGGGGGATCGGGATTGAATGAAGAAGGTTACCGGCTTGGAATTGATATTGGAGGAACTTTTACCGATCTTACATTGTTAAACCAGGCGGACGGGAGCATGACCGCAGTTAAAACGCCGACCGTTCCCGAAGATCCGGCCCAAGGGATCATCAACGGTTTGGCTCTCTTGAAGACCCAGGGTGTTCACCCTTCAGAAATTCATCACTTCGTACACGGCATGACAATCGGTTTGAACACATTATTACAACGCAAAGGGGCTGATATTGCTTTATTCGTAACCGAAGGTTTCCGTGATATTCTTTCGCTTCAACGCCTCCGGCTTCCGATACCGTACGATTTTAGATCGAGAATGCCGGAGCCCCTTATTCCCCGGAAAAACGTGTTTCCCATTCAAGAAAGAATGCTTTATGACGGCTCTGAAAAGCTGCCGCTCCATAAGGAAGAGATCGATGAGGCGGTTGGACAAGTTTTAAGAAAAGGATTAAAAGGAATCGTTGTTTCTTTTTTGCACAGCTATCGGAATCCGCTTCATGAACGCCAGGCTGCAGAACGGATCAGACAAATAGCACCTGAGCTTGAGGTTGCAACGTCTGCGGAGCTTTGGCCGCAAATGAGGGAATACGAACGGACGGTTATGGCCGTCGCAAACCTATACATCAAACCGAATGTCCATCACTACTTTCGAACGCTGAAAGAGAGGCTCGCCCTGGAAGGAATTTCAGCGCAGCCGTTTATCACCCAGTCTAACGGAGGACTGATGGACATTGAATCGGCTGCCGAGGCACCTGTCAAAACGCTTTTTTCCGGACCGGCAGCAGGGGTCATCGGTGCCATCAGAACGGCGGAAACCGCCGGAGAGGCGAATATCATCACATTTGATGTCGGAGGAACTAGCGCGGATATTTCGATTGTTGAAGAAGGGGAGCCGACTTTTACACAGTCAAATCAAATCTCTGGATTTCCGATTACGATTCCGTCTGTAGCGATGTATTCGATCGGTGCTGGCGGAGGGTCGGTGGCATGGATTGACAGCGGCGGTCTCTTGAAAGTAGGACCGGAGTCAGTTGGATCTGATCCGGGGCCGGCTTGTTACGGAAAAGGAACAAAGGCCGCACTTACAGATGCGTTTCTTATATGTCATTATTTAAATCCAAACCGGTTTGCATCAGGAAATATGAAACTGTACCGGGAAAGATCCGAAAAAGCGCTCCTCCCGGTTGCCGAATATTTAGGCACAGATGTGGAGCAGGCCGCGGATCAGATGATTCAGGTTGCGCTTGCCAATATGTACACGGAACTAAGCAATGTTATGGAGCAAAACGGGTTTGACCCGCGTGAATTCAGCCTCATGGCCTTTGGAGGCGCAGGACCGGTCACTGCTAATTTTTTAGCTGAGGAAATTCAGGCCAAAAATGTGCTGATCCCGCCGCATCCGGGAACCTTGTCCGCTTTGGGCGCACTGACGGCGGATTTTATTTATGATGCTGTATGTTCAAGACAGGTGCTGCTTGAACAAATAAAAACGGCCGAGTTAAAAGCGGAGTTTGTAAGGCTGCAAGAGCAAGCGGAAACATGGCTGCGGAAACAGCAGGCGGAGATGCTGCCGGAAACCTCTCTTCTTTACTTGCTTGATGCCCGTTATAAAGGTCAGGCATACGAAATTGAGCTCCTTGTTTCACCGGAATGCCTGGAAGGCAAAAGCACGAGTGAAATCGCGGACTCCTTTCACCTCTTACATGAAAAGCAATATGGACACAGCGATGAGAAAGCAAGCATTGAGTTGATGAATATACGCGTCCGCATCATAGGCAAGACACCGAAGCCGCCAGGCGGTAAAGGAGGCCGAAGTGATCTGCCCGAGGCTGAACCGGTCAGCCAAAGAAAGATCATCATAAAAGGCGGTACATATCAAACCGCTGTATACCAACGTTCAGATTTAAGTTGCGGTCAGAGAATAAATGGGCCGGCCATTGTTGAGCAAGATGATACAACGACGCTGATTTTGCCAAATTGGAGCGGAAAAACTGATCATGCCGGAAATTTGATCATTGAACGGAAGGAGAGCTGACCATGCGCACAGATCCTGCCCGGCTGGAAATGATGAGAAGCTACTTTAACGCGATAGCCGCGGGAATGGGACACGTTATTGAACGGACGTCCTTTACCACATTTGTAAAAGAGTCAGCTGATTTCGCTACTGCGCTTGCGACGCCGGAAGGGGAGTTTTTCGTTTATCCGAAAACGGTCGGCGTCACGATTTTTTTAGGCCTTTCATTAAAACGTATCATCGAAGAAAGCGGCCCATTTGAACCGGGAGACATTATCCTCACAAATGATCCCTATACAACGGACGGATTAGCGACCCACTTGCCTGATATACATGTAGTGAAGCCGATTTTCATGGAGGGCGAGGTCATCAGTTACGCGTGGTGTTTTGTCCATTGCAGCGATGTCGGCGGCCTTGTTCCGGCAAGCATTTCGCCGACAGCGACAGACATCCATCAGGAAGGCCTGAGGATACCGCCGGTGAGAATTTACAAAACGGGAAGAGAAAATCGCGATATATTGAATGTGCTGCGGGCAAACAGCAGGGTTCCCGACTTAAATGAAGGGGATATTCATGCGATGGTGGCCGCGGTCAATACGGCGGAGAACCGATTGACAGAGATGGTCGGCAAGTTTGGAAAAGAAGCGGTCCAACAAGGAATGGATGATTTGCTCGAACAAGCAGCGATGAGAGCCGGCCGGGTTATCAGCGGGATTCCGGAAGGCACATACAGTTTTTCAGACTATCTTGATGACGATATGATTTCTGACGTTCCGATCCGCTTGGCTGTTACGGCAAACGTCTCGGGAGGGGAAATCACATTGGACTTTTCAGACTGTGATCCCCAGGTGAAAACCGCATTTAACCTTGTCACTAATGGAAGCAAACATTCATTTCTATTTCAGGGCCTGATCAACTTTATCATAAGTGAAGACCCGTATATTCCGGTTAACGGGGGACTGACAAGGCCGATCAAAGTCATCGCTCCGAAAGGTACACTGGTTCATCCGGAATATCCAGCGGCCGTCGGAATTCGTCATTCGATTACGATGAGACTTTATAATGCCGTACTGGGCGCTTTGGCCAAGGCGCTTCCGAAAGCTGTGCCTGCAGCAGGCGCCGGTCAGTCAGCGATTGTCGTACTGTCGGTTCCCGGCGAATCAACGGGCGGCCGGAAGATGTCTGTGGTCGAACCGATGGGAGGCGGAGGAGGCGGCCAGCATGACATGGACGGAGCAGACGGTATTGACCATGCATCCGGATTTTTAAAAAATACGCCGATTGAAAGCCTTGAACAGCACATTGACATCCATGTCCGCCGCTATGAGCTGATTAAAGATACCGCCGGAGCCGGTTTTCACAGGGGCGGCCATGCAATCGGGCTGGAGTTTGAAGCGACGGCGCCAGAATCAATTGTGACCGCAAGAGGGATGGAGAGAATGCGATTTCATCCGTGGGGGCTCGCCGGGGGAACGGCAGGAGCGCTCGGACGGGTGCGTCTTTATCCGGAGCAGCCTCAGGAGAAAACGATTTCGAAGATCGACGTTCTAAAGCTCAACAAAGGGGATGTTATCAGCATTCATTCGCCTGGCGGCGGAGGCTGGGGAGATCCATACAGCCGGGAAGCTGAATCGATTTTGAGGGAAGTTGAATCGGGCTTGCTGAGCCCGGAAGCAGCATACCATCAATACGGCGCGGCTGTAAAAGAAAACGATGCAGGCTCATTCATTATTGATCTGGAAGAAACAGCTGAAATCAGAAAAAAGAAAGCAGGCGAACCTCGGAAACATTGGGATTTCGGGCTTGCTAGAGAAGAATACGAACGGTGCTGGACAGAGGAAGCCAGCAGCACATTGGCCCGGATTCTGCGACAGTTTCCGGCTCATCAAAGATCACATGTTAAACATCTAGTCCACCGTTATTTTTCAAAAGAACATAACGGTTCGATCAGCAAAGGCGATGTTGCGGCCGCTGTGGAAAAACTGGCTGGCAAAAATAACACGGGAATGGTGAGATGACAATGAAAAGTAAAATTTCTGCTTTATTTATTCTGTCTCTTGTAGCGGTGCTCCTTCTTTCGGGCTGCGGCGGAAAAGGTAGTCAGGAAAGCAAACAATCAGATACAGTCGTTATCGGCGTCTATGGAGGCGATTGGGAAAAACATATTAAGCCTAGCCTCGAATCTTTTGAAAAAGAAACAGGGCTGAAGGTCAAAGTCGTCGCAGGGACAGACTCTGAGTGGTTTACAAAGCTCAAAGCTGCAAATGGCAGAAATGCTCCGTATGATCTCTTAATCCTGCAGCCGGATACGATTCACAGGGCACAGTCGGCGGGATTACTGGCGCCGATTGATCAGGAAAAGGTTCCGAATGTCCGCGATCTGTATCATTCCGTTCAGAAACGCTTCACTGATGATGGAAAGCAGTATGCGGCCGGTTTCAGTATGGGGCAGCTCGGAATTGTCTACCGAAAGGACCTTGTACCGCAGGAGCCTAAACGCTGGACGGATCTTTGGAACAGCAGCTATAAAGGTCATGTGGCCATATCATCGCCGGCTTATTCGGCGGGACTTCAGTTTTTTGTAGGATTAATCAATGCCCAGGGCGGCCTGGAGTCAAATGGGAAAGACGTGGATAAAGCGTTCAACAGTTTGACGGATTTAAAGAACAACATAACAGCCTATCCCGATAATCCGGGCTCGATACAAACACTTTTGGAACGCGGGGATGCATGGGTTGTCCCGTTTTGGGACGGACGCGCTTTTTCTTTGCAGGACGCCGGTCTTGACCTGGGATTTGCATATCCCGAGGAAGGTGCCGTCGCAGCAGTTGCAAGCTGGGCTTTGATGAAAGGAAGCCCTAATCAGGATAACGCATACAAGCTGTTAAATCACCTGCTCAGTCCAAAAGTGCAAGGAGATTTTGCCGATAGAACATTTTACGGCATGGCCAATAAAAAAGTGAAATACAGCGATAAATTAAAAGGAAAGATTAAAGTAGGGGAGGACTATTACAGGAATTTAAAATGGGTTGACTATGAAGTCGCGGCAAAAGATCTAGGCGATTGGACAAATCGCTGGAATCAAGTACTTGGCGGAAAATAGGTGACAAACATGAGCGCAATTCAGATTCAGCATGTCAGCCGGCATTTCGGAAACACCATCGCATTGGAAGACGTACAGCTTGAAGTCAAAGAAGGGGAATTTTTCTCTCTCCTCGGTCCGAGCGGCTGCGGAAAGTCAACGCTCCTTCATATCATTGCCGGGTTCCTTGAACCGACGTCAGGGTTTGTATATATAGGAGGAAGAGATGTAACTGATTTGCCGCCATACGACCGACATATTGGAATGGTTTTTCAGGATTATGCTTTATTCCCGCATCTCAGCGTATTTGACAATGTTGCATACGGATTGAAAGTTCGAAAATGGCCCCGCCGCAAGATTGAAGAACGGGTGATGGAAAGCCTCGCTCTTGTCAGGCTTGAAGCGTTTGCTAATCGCATGCCCCGTCAGCTGAGCGGGGGCCAGCAGCAGCGGGTGGCGATTGCCCGGGCATTGGCGATTCAGCCGTCTGTGCTACTGCTAGACGAGCCGCTGAGCAACTTGGATGCGAAACTTCGAAAAGAAATGCAGACGGAGCTGCGCAGCATCCAAAAGCGCGTCGGCATTACAACGATTTTAGTGACGCACGATCAGGAGGAGGCTTTAAGCTTATCTGACAGAATTGGAATCCTCGGCTGCGGCAGGCTTCAGCAGCTCGGCACTCCGTTGGACGTGTACCGCACGCCTGCTAATCAATTTGTCGCCGAATTTATCGGACAGGTCAATTTGCTGAAAGCGCGTGCGTCGGAGATACAGCCTTCATCAGGCGTTTATGGCTATGAAGCGGTCGATTTTGAAATATATGAAGGTGTTCCGCTGACTTTTGAAATAAGCCGGAATCTCTTAAAAAAACCCTCTGTATTGTTCATGGTGCGGCCCGAGAGAATCTCAGTCTCTTTCGAGAAGCAGAAGAACAGGCTGATTGAAATGCCTGCAACGATAACGGAAGTCAGTTATGCCGGGCATGCTCTCAGGCTGAAAGCCGCTGTTTTCAAAGGAGAATGGATCATTCAGGCGCCCGATCCTCAATTTCCAAGATTGCCGAAGGCGGGGGATCAAGTGTATCTTTCTTTGGATCCGGACGATTTTGTTCCGCTCGATGTAAAGGAGGATGCAGATGGGTGCTCTTGAACAAAAACGGTTTTATTGGGTTTTGCTTGTTCCCGTCCTTTTATTTCTCGGCGTTTTTCTCGTGTTGCCGCTTGTTCTGCTGCTGTTATTAAGTTTCAGAGACGTGGACGCTATGATGAATACGCTCGATACGTACAGTTTTTCTCAATATGTCGAAGTGTTCTCTTCGGACATTTATTTGAAAACAATCGGTATAACGCTTTGGACGGCGTTGAAGACCACTGTATTATGCCTTGTGATGGCGTATCCGGCAGCATATTTACTCGTTAAGGCGCCGACCGGCAGGCTGCGGGCTTTGTTTTATATATTGCTTGTTTCTCCTTTACTGACCAGTGTTGTCATTCGGACGTTTTCCTGGATTGTGCTGCTTTCGCAAAACGGGATCGTCAATGAGGCGCTTATCAGCTTGAAGCTGATTGAAAAGCCCCTGCCGCTTTTATGGAATATGAACGCCGTCATCATCGCATATGTCCAGGTTATGCTGCCGTTTGCTGTGCTGCCGCTTGCCGGTTCTTTAAGCGAAATGAAACCGGATCTTAAATTTGCTTCGATGAGCCTTGGAGCGGGGAGGCTGCGGACATTTTTTTTCGTGACCTTGCCAATGACGGTTCCAGGATTGCTGACAGGAGCAATGATCGTGTTTTCGCTTTCGGCCGGAAGCTATATTACGCCTCTTCTCGTCGGCGGAAGGATGCAGCCGCTGCTGCCGTTATCAATCTATCAGCAGGTCATGCAAGTCTTTCATCTTCCTCTTGCAGCAGCTATGTCGATTACTTTATTAGCCGTTGTCAGCGTGGTTATTGGAATCCTTGGCTTTTTCCAAAAGCGTTGGGAGGCGAGAATAAATGGGTAGACAATTGCGCCGTTTGTCTGGGGGAAAGTGGATTGATGTGTGCGTTTGGGCGGCGGGTTTATTGGTATACCTTTTTTTGGCGCTGCCTGTATTTGTGATTATACTGTCGGCTTTCAGCCCGGACGAATATCCGAAGTTCCCGCCATCCGGCGTCTCGCTGCGCTGGTTTGCCGGAGTTTTCAGCAGCAGCGGCTGGATGGAATCGATTTGGGTCAGCGGTATGCTGCTTCTCGTTGTAACGCCTCTTGCGGTGATCCTCGGAACAGTTGCAGCTTATGCATTGGCGCGGCTGAACTTTCCTGGAAAACAGGGCATTCAGGCTTTTATTTTATCGCCGTTGATGATTCCTCAAATCGCATTAGGCGTGTCATTTCTCTATTTATTGACAATGCTTGGGGTAAACGGCACATTTGCCGGGCTGGCTGCCGGGCATATGCTGATCAGCCTTCCGTATGTCTTACGGACGGTCGGGGTCAGCATGGCGAACGTGGATCCGAAGCTTGAACTGGCATCCATGAATCTCGGCGCAGGTCCATGGTATACCTTTTTTCATGTTACCTTGCCGCTCATTAAACCGGGAATCATTGCGGGAGCCGTTTTTGCCGCTGTGACGTCATTCGGGGAAGTATCAATCAGTCTGTTTGTTTCTTCACCTGCTGTCACGCCTGTACCGGTGCGCACGTTCAGCTATATTGACCAGACGTTTGATCCGAGTGTTAATGCGATTTCGGTTATTTTTATCACAGTTTCAGTGATCGCGCTGATCATCATCGAGCGGACGATCGGGCTTTCAAAAACCGTGTAGCAGGCGAAACTCAGCCTGCTTTTTTGTATGGAACACCGAAAGTATTTCAAGATACCGTTTAGGAGGAGACAGTTCAGTGATTTTCCGTTCTGCTTCAATGTTTTCGCAAGCTGTTTGTCTTTTCTCGTATCAGTTTAAACGGCTGGGTAAAAGAAACGTTTTATTTGAATGAACATTGTAAAAGAAAACGCCTAAGCCTTAACGGATTTTCATGATTTATTCATGAAGTTAAGGCTGTTTTTTTAATATTTTAATATATTCTTTATCTAGGATTTGGAATTTTTTGCGGAATTAAGCGGTTTTTTTCGTTTTCCCGCATATTTTTTTGTCGATTTCGGTATCACGCATTAACATTCATGGATAACATTCGGCATCCCGCATGAAACTTTTCACCTATTTTTCGGTGAAAAAAACAAAATTTTCATTTAAAGTGAACTGTGAGCAGAAAATGAATTTATATCAATAAAAGCAGATAAAGGCAAACCTGCGGAAACGCAGGGACGCAAAGCCATGGCCTAAGGTACTGACGGTGCTACGGTTGACAGGTTGCCGAATAAACAGGGAGTTCGCCCGTTTTTATTCGGGTGGACTCTTTTCTTTTTTATTTCCAAAATAATGTTTTATTGGAAATGACAAATCTGTGACAGCGTTTTTCGCTCATCGCAATACCGCAACATTGCATTGCGGCTTGGCTGTTCGCATCGTCATACATAGCAAAAGATAAAGGAGGAATAAAAAATGGGAAACACATGTTACCCGCTGACACATGCTCAAAGGAGAATTTGGTACACTGAAAAGTTCTATCCCGGCACAAGTGTTTCAAATTTGAGCGGTTTTGGAAAATTAAAATCTGCCTCCGGAATCGATTCCGGGTTATTGACTGAAGCCATTCGCCAGTTTGTCCGTACAAATGAAACCATGCGATTCAGACTGTTGTTTGAAGGAGGGGATGAGCCGAAGCAATATATAGCGGAAGACGAACCTTTCCGGATTGAATATTTCGACGCTTCAGAAATCGGAGGAGCGGACGGCGTTCTTAAATGGGGACAAGCTGAGGCGCGCCGACCCCTGCCTTTGTATGAAAGTCCGCTGTTTAAATTTGCCGTCGTTCGCATCAGTGAGGAAGAAAGCTGGTTTTTTGCAAAAGTTCATCATATGATTTCCGATGGTATTTCGATGACGATCTTGGGCAACCGCATTACAGACATTTATTTGAAGCTTGCTAAAGGGGAAACCGGCCTCGAACCTGTTCAGTCATCATTTACGGAACATATTCAGAGTGAGTTGGAGTATGAAAATTCGAAGCGGTTCCAGAAGGATAAAGCATATTGGAACGCACAATATGAAGTGATTCCGGAGCCCGTATCGTTAAAGGCGAGCGATACGTATCAGATCCAATTGAATGCAGCCCGCTTTTCAAAAGAGATTTCCCCTGTCCTGTATAAAAAAATTCAAACGTATTGTAAGGAACACAACATAAGTGTGCTCTCCCTGTTCTTATCCATTTTGCACATTTATATGCACCGGATAACCGGACAAAAAGACGTCGTTCTCGGAACTTTTATGGGTAACCGGACAAATGCAAAAGAAAAACAGATGCTCGGGATGTTCGTATCGACGATTCCAATGAAAGCCTCCATTGATGTACACCAGGACTTTAGTGCATTTGTGCAGGAAAGAATGAAAGATCAGCTGAAGATCATTCGGCATCAAAAGTATCCGTACAATCTGCTGATTAATGATTTGCGGGAAAGACAGCCGCATGTCAGCAAATTGTTCGCCGTCTCACTGGAATATCAAGTTATGCAATGGCAGAGGAAAGAAACGTTGTCATTTCTTACTGAGCCGATTTTCAGCGGCAGTGAAGTAAACGATATTTCCATTCACGTGAAAGAGAGATGGGATACCGGGACGCTTGCGATTGATTTTGATTACAGGGAGGAGCTTTTCACCTGTGAAGAAATGGCCGTTTTATATGAACGGCTGATGACGCTGCTTGAAGATGCCTTGTTGTTTCCGCAAAAAACAATCGCTGAACTGGAGATTGTTCCCGCATTTGAAAAAGAGCGGCTGTTAAAGCGTGCATCAAGCCAAACCATCGCATATGACAAGAACATGACCCTGCACGGTTTATTCGAACAAAAAGCAGCCGATCATCCCGAAAAAACCGCCGTTGTATATGAAGGACAAAAACTTTCGTACCGTGAGCTGAATGAACAATCGAATCGTCTGGCAAGGGCGCTTCGAAGAAGAGGTATCGGGCCTGACGCTCCGGCTGCGATAGTGATGGAGCGGTCAGAGCGGGTTATTACGGCGATGCTGGGCGTTTTGAAAGCCGGCGGAGCTTATGTACCGATCGATCCCGGATTTCCGGAAGAAAGAATTCGCTTTATGCTGGAGGATTCAAAGGTCAAAGCGGTTATCACAGACAGCGGTCTGACTTTTGAAACGGCCGAAACTGTGCGGTTCAGCGAAGCGCTTTCTGAATCGCTGGAAAACGGTCATCCGTCTTCAGAGGCAGGCGCCGGGCACCTTGCATATATCATTTATACTTCCGGGACAACGGGCCGTCCAAAAGGCGTCATGATTGAACACAGGCAGGTCCACCACCTTGTAAGAGGGCTTCAGCAGGCCGTTGGTGCATATGATCAGGATGATTTGAAGCTGGCACTTCTGGCTCCGTTTCATTTTGACGCTTCCGTTCAGCAGATTTTTACGTCTCTATTGCTTGGCCAAACGTTGTACATCGTACCGAAAAAGACGGTTTCCGACGGACGCGCTTTATCGGATTATTACCGCCGCCATCAAATCGATGTGACAGACGGTACGCCGGCTCATTTGCAGCTTTTGTCTGCTGCCGATGATCTTTCAGGTGTCAAACTGAGGCATATGCTTGTTGGAGGAGAGGCATTATCAAGGGTCGCAACGGAAAGGCTGCTTCAATTATTTGCAGAAACAGCTGAATCCGTGCCTGCTGTAACGAATGTTTACGGCCCGACTGAAACTTGTGTGGATGCTTCTTCTTTTACGATGACAAACCACGCAGATCTTCAAGGCGATACGGCCTATGTCCCGATCGGCAGACCGATTGGAAACAACCGTTTTTATATTTTGGATGAAAACGGTGCACTCCTTCCTGATGGTGTCGAAGGGGAATTGTATATTGCAGGAGACGGAGTCGGCCGAGGCTATTTGAACTTACCTGACATGACCGCAGACAAGTTCTTGGAAGACCCGTTTGTCCCCGGAGGTTTCATGTATCGAACAGGGGATGCAGTACGTTGGCTTCCTGACGGTACGGTTGATTTCATCGGCCGAAAAGACGATCAAGTGAAAATCCGCGGCTACCGGATCGAGCTTGGCGAGATAGAGTCGGTGCTGCAAGGAGCCCCTGCTGTCGGAAAAGCAGTTGTCCTCGCGCGGCCCGAAACCGGCGGCAGCCTTGAGGTTTGCGCTTATGTCGTGCCAAAACAAAGCGGGGAAATTGACCTTCAGGGGCTGAGGGAGCATTTATCCAAGCATCTGCCTGACTATATGATACCTTCCCACTTTGTCGAGCTTGATGAAATACCGCTGACGGGAAGCGGCAAAGTCGACCGGAAAGCGCTGCTTCGCCATGAAGTCTCTGTCAGCGGGACTGCAGAGTATGCGGCACCGAGAAATGAATATGAAGAAAAAATGGTGGGTATATGGCAGGAAGTGCTCGGAACTGAACAAGTCGGAATCCACGACCAGTTTTTTGAACTGGGCGGCCATTCTCTCAAAGCGATGGCCATGCTGGCAAAAATTCATAAAGCTTTCGGTGTCGAGGTTCCGTTGCAAGTCCTGTTCGAAAAACCGACAGTGGCGGCGTTAAGCGGCTTTGTTTCTGAAGCGGAGAAAGACGGATACACGGTAATTGAACCGGCGCCGGAAAGTGACGATTATCCTCTCTCATTGGCGCAGCAGCGAATTTATATCGTCAGCCAGCTGGAGGATGCCGGAGTCGGCTATAATATGCCGGCCGCGGCGATGCTTGAGGGCACCCTCGATGTTCAGCGCATTCAAGCTGCTTTTCAAAAACTGATTGATAGGCATGAGGCGCTGCGGACTTCGTTTACAGTTGTCGATGGCGAGCCGAGACAGAACATTCATCAAAGGGTTCAGTTCAAGATTGAGAAGGTTAAAGCAGATGGGAAGCCGATCGAACAAATGGCGAAATCTTTTGTCCGCCGCTTTGATCTTGCCAAAGCTCCGCTGATGAGAGCAGGTCTCGTCCGTCTCGCAGACGGTAGACATGTGCTGTTGTTCGATATGCATCATCTTGTGTCTGACGGCGTATCGATTTCGATCATATTGAATGAGCTGGCCGCACTGTATAAAGGGGAAGAACTGCCGGAGCCGAATTTGCATTACAAAGATTATGCTTTCTGGCAAAGGACGCAGGCACAAAAAGGTTTTCAAAAAGAAGAGGCTTATTGGCAAAGCGTGTTCGCCCGCGAGCTTCCCGTACTGCAGCTGATAACGGATGAGCCGAGGCCGTCTGTTCAAAGCTTTGAAGGAGACAGGGTATCCGCAGTCCTGCCAAAAGACATGAAAGAAAAATTAGCCGTGCTGGCAGAGCAAAACGGCGCGACATTGTATATGGTCATGCTGGCCGCATACAACATGCTGCTAGCAAAGTACTCCGGGCAGGAAGATGTGATCGTCGGAACGCCGGCGGCCGGCCGCAGACATTCCGATCTGGAAGGAATCATCGGCATGTTTGTCAATACGCTGGCGATCCGTTCAAAAGTGGAGTCGGGCAGAACGTTCAGAGACTTCCTGCATGATGTAAAGAAAACGGTAATCGACGCTTTTGAGCATCAGGAATATCCGTTTGAGCGGCTTGCGGAAAAGGTTGGTGCATCGCGCGATTTAAGCCGTCATCCCGTCTTTGACACGATGTTTATTTTGCAAAATGCATGGGAAGACATTCCGATGCTCGGCGATTTGCACCTCTCGATTTATGAAACGAACTTCAATATTGCAAAGTTCGACCTAACGCTGCAGGCGAAAGAAGAGCAGGGAGAATTGATTCTCGATTTGGATTACAGTACGAAGCTGTTTAAAAAAGATACGGCAGAAAGGATGCTGAAAGCATATTTGCACCTTCTGGAGGGCATGACGGCTGATCCGCTGCGCAGAATCGGCGAGTACAGCCTTTTGACAGAAGAGGAAACGAATCGTCAGCTCGTCGCGTTCAACCCCGCGGCAAGCGATTATCCGCGGGAGAAAACGATCGTTCAGCTATTTGAGGAACAGGCGGCGGAAAGAGGCGGACATCCCGCCCTGCAATTTGAAGACAAAGTATGGTCATACGGTGAGCTCAATCGGAAAGCGAACCAATTGGCGAGGCGCCTCCGCGAAAGAGGTGTGCAGCCCGGCACGACGGCAGCCATTCTCACTGCCAGGTCGGCTGAAATGGTCATCGGTATTCTCGCTGTGCTGAAAGCCGGCGCTGCTTATGTGCCGATCGATCCGGATCATCCTGAAAAACGTGTGCAACATTTCTTCGAGGACAGCGGAGCGGCGGTTCTTTTAACGCAAAAGGCGATGAAGCCGCTCGCTGAGGCGGCTGAATTTGGCGGCGACATTCTATTTCTTGAGGATGAACACCTTTATCTGGGAGATGCGTCTGATTTGCGCCTTCCGATTTCACCGGAAGCAATGGCCAATCTAACGTATACATCCGGAACGACTGGGACGCCTAAGGGCAATATGGTTTCTCACCGGAATATATTGCGTACGGTAAAAAACACAAATTACTTGGATGTGATGACATCCGATATCGTTCTTTCAATTTCAAATTACGTGTTTGATGCCTTTATGTTTGATGTGTTCGGTTCATTGCTGAACGGCGCCAAGCTGGTGATAGCTCCAAAAGACACAATTCTTGATATGAGCCGGCTCGCACATGTACTTGAAAAAGAAAAGGTTACCGTCTTAATGATCACGACCGCATTATTCAATCTGCTGACAGACATGCGGCCGGACAGTTTGAAGGGACTCCGCAGGGTTCTGTTCGGCGGCGAACGTGCATCTGTCGATCATGTCAGAAGAGCTCTGAACACAGTTGGCAAAGGACGGCTGCTTCATATGTACGGCCCGTCTGAGAGCACTGTCTTTACAACCTATTATCCAGTCAACGAAGTGCCGGACGATGCCCAGGCTATACCGATCGGAAAGCCTGTCAGCAATACGGAGGTTCTGATTCTTGATTCATTCGGCAATGTACAGCCGGCAGGGGTTGCGGGAGAATTGTGCGTCGGCGGAGACGGCCTTGTCCGCGGCTATTTTAACCGCCCGGAACTGACGGCTGAAAAGTTTACGGAACATCCGTTCAAAACCGGTGAGAAGATTTACCGGACGGGCGATATGGCGAGATGGCTTGCCGACGGATGTCTCGAATTTATCGGACGGATTGATCATCAGGTCAAAATTCGCGGACAGAGGATCGAGCTGGGCGAAATCGAGCACCATCTCCTCACACATGAAATGGTTCAGGAAGCCGCTGTTCTTGCTGTTGACACCGGGAAGAGAGATCAAATGATCTGTGCTTACTTTACGGCCGATCAGGAGCTTTCTAGTGAAGAGCTTCGCCGATATGCGGCAGAAGGTCTGCCGGGCTACATGATCCCGTCCGTGTTTATGCAGCTGCAGGAGCTTCCGCTCACAGGCAATGGAAAGGTCGACAGAAGGGCGCTGCCTGAGCCGGATGTCACGCAGGCCGCGCAAAAGGAATATACGGCGCCAAGGAGCCGAACAGAAGCACAGCTTGCCGATCTTTGGCAGGAGGTGCTCAATGTACCGAAAATCGGTGTGCATGACAATTTCTTTGAACTTGGCGGACACTCTTTAATCGGAATGACGCTCATTGCCCGTATCCAGCAAGAGATGAATGTTGATCTGCAGCTGAAAGATTTGTTCCAGGCGCCGACAATCGAAACCCTGGCGCAGGCTGCGGAAAAAACTGAGAAAAAATCAGCCGTTTATATTGAAGCGGCGCCGGATCAGGAAACGTACCCCGTATCTTCGGCGCAAAAACGGCTGTACGTCCTACAGCAGATCGAAGGCGCTGAGAAAAGCTATCACATGCCGGCCGTTCTCCAGCTTGAAGGGAAGCTTGATTTGAAGCGCCTCGAGTCTGCCGCGCAAATGCTGATCAAGCGCCATGAAGCATTCCGCACGACATTTGAAATCAAGGGCGGCGAACCTGTTCAGCGGATTTGGGAAGCTGCGGAATTGACCATTGATGTCATCGATGCAGATGAACAAGAAGCGGAAAAGCTGATTAAAGAATTCATCAGGCCGTTTGATTTAACAAAAGCCCCGTTATTTAGAATGAGCATCATACGTTTCACGGGAGAAAAACATCTTTTGCTTGTGGATATGCATCATATCATTTCAGACGGCGCTTCTGTCAGCGTCCTGATCGATGAAATGACAAAGCTTTATGCGGGAGAGGCGCTTGAACCGCTGAGGATTCAGTATAAAGACTTTTCTGTATGGCAGCAGCATCTGCTGACAGAACGGCACAAAGTGCAGGAGGAATACTGGCTCAAGGAGCTGGCCGGCGAGCTGCCTGTTTTGACGCTTCCGGCAGACTATCCGCGTCCTTCTATTCAAACGTTTGAAGGAAGCCGTCTCAGCTTTGCGCTGAAACCGGAGCTTGTCCAGCAGCTGAGAAAACTGGCCAAGGAAACGGACAGCACTTTATACATGGTGCTCGCTGCCTCATACAGCGCGCTTTTATCCAAACTGAGCGGACAGAGCGAGGTCATTGTCGGCTCTCCGGCTGCCGGGCGGCCGCATACTGATTTGAGCCGGATCATCGGCATGTTTGTCAATACGCTTGCAATAAGAACGCGTCCTGAAGGAGACAAGCCGTTTTCTGCATTCCTTGAGGAAGTGAAAGAAACGACGCTCGGCGCGTTTGAGCATCAAGATTACCCGTTTGAAGAACTCATCGAGAAGCTGAACATCCAGCGCGACATGAGCCGAAACCCATTGTTTGATGCCGTCTTTTCAATGCGAAATGCCGATTTGAAGGACTTGTCAATGGAAGAGATCACACTCAAGCCGTATGATTTTGCCCATCAGACCGCGAAGTTTGACCTGACGCTGACAGCGGCGGAAGAGGACGGACTTCTCGTTTTTGAAATGGAATACAATACAGCTCTCTTTAAGCATGAATCGATCGAGCGCTGGCGCGGGTACTGGGTCAATCTGCTCGAAGCGGTTGCCGAAAACCCGGATGCCCGCCTTTCAGAGCTTTCGCTTCTGGATGAAGCGGAAAAACGGCGGATCGTTCAAAATTGGAATGAGACGAAGCTTGATGTGCCGGAGGACAAAACGGTCCATGAGCTGTTCGAAGCGCAAGTCCTCCGCACGCCTGACCGCGGGGCAGCGGTGTACAACGGCGTGGAGTGGACATACAAAGAGCTGAACGCGCGGGCAAACCGCCTGGCTCGGCTGCTGATCGAAAAAGGGGTCCGCCCTGAACAGCGGATCGGGATCATGGTCAAGCCTTCGCTTGAAATGGCCGCTGGCGTGCTCGGAATTTTGAAAGCGGGAGCGGCCTATGTGCCGATCGATCCTAGCTATCCGGCTGAACGGATCGGATACGTGCTGAAAGACAGTGGCGCAGAGCTGCTTCTGACGGAAACAAACTTAGCCGCACCTGAAGAATTCAGCGGTGAAACACTTCTTCTCGATTCGATGCTGAGCGAAGAAATCACAAAAGACGATGAGGTGAACCCACAGGCAGGTACACAGTCAGACAACCTGGCCTACTTGATCTACACATCGGGCACGACCGGCCAGCCGAAAGGCGTCATGGTCGAACACCGGTCGCTTGTGAATTTGTGTTATTGGCATAATGACGCCTTTAAGGTCACCGAACAGGACAAAAGCGCGAAATATGCCGGCTTCGGCTTTGACGCTTCCGTTTGGGAGATGTTCCCGTATTGGATCGCCGGAGCGGAGCTTCACATCATTGATGAAGCGACCCGGATGGATATTACGCGCTTAAATCAATACTTTGAAGAGAACAAAATAACGATCACGTTCCTGCCGACACAGTTGTGCGAACAGTTCATGGAGCTGGACAACCAGTCGCTGCGCGTGCTGCTTACGGGCGGAGACAAGCTGAAACGGATCGCAAAACGCTCCTACACGCTCGTCAACAACTATGGACCGACGGAAAACACGGTCGTCGCGACGAGCACGGCGATTGATCCTGATAAAGGAATGCTTTCAATCGGAAAGCCGATCGCCAATACGCGGGCGTATGTGCTAGGACAAAACAACGAAGTCCAGCCCGTCGGTGTCGCGGGTGAGCTGTGCATCGCCGGCCGCGGGCTTGCGCGCGGCTATCTGAACAAGCCAGAGGAAACGGCGAAGCGTTTTACGGAAGACCCGTTTGTGCCGGGCGAGCGCATGTACCGGACGGGGGACGCGGTCAAATGGCTGGAAGACGGACGGCTTGAGTACATCGGCCGAATCGACCAGCAGGTGAAAATCCGCGGCTTCCGGATCGAACTTTCTGAAATCGAAGTCCAGCTCGCGCGGCTCTCCGAAGTGCAGGAAGCCGTCGTCACCGACATCGAAGACGCCTGCGGCAACAAAGCGCTGTGCGGCTATGTCGTTGCGAATGAACAGCTTGATACAGAAAGCCTCGCCCGGAAGCTGGCGCAGACGCTCCCGGACTACATGGTACCGTCATTCTGGGTGCAGCTTAAAGAGCTTCCGGTTACGGCGAACGGAAAAGTCGACCGAAGGGCGCTGCCTCAGCCTGACGTCGAAGCGCAGACAGCCGAATACAAAGCGCCGCTTACAGAAACGGAACAGCTGTTGGCGGACATTTGGCAGGAGGTTCTCGGTATAGACCGAATCGGGATCACAGACAATTTCTTCGCGCTCGGCGGAGACTCGATCAAAGGAATTCAAATGGCAAGCCGGCTTCAGCAGCACGGGTGGAAGCTGGAGATGAAGGACTTGTTTCAGCACCCGACGATCGGAGAGCTGAGTGCTTATGTTCAAGCGGCTGACGATCAGCCGATCGATCAGAACCCTGTCGAAGGCGAAGTCACATTGACGCCGATTCAGCGCTGGTTCTTTGAGCGCCGATTTACGAACGAGCATCACTGGAATCAGTCGGTCATGCTTCACGCTTTAACGGGATTCGACCCGGAAACGGCAGGCAAGGCTTTAAGCAAGCTGATCGAACATCATGACGCACTTCGCATGGTTTATCAACGAAATGGAGACGGGATTGTTCAGTACAACAGAGGGCTGGAAGAAACAGCGGTTCGCCCTGAAGTCATCCGCTTCAATGAATCGGGCGCTGAACTTGAAGCTGCCGTGTTGAAGGCATCAAACCGGATTCAAAGCAGTATCGATTTAACCGAAGGCCCGCTTTTGAAAGCGGCGATCTTTAAAACGGATCAAGGCGATCATCTTCTCATTGTTATTCATCATCTCGTTGTGGACGGAATCTCATGGAGAATCCTCCTTGAGGATTTCGCCGCCGGGTACGCCCAGGCTGAAAAAGGGGAGCCGATTATTCTTCAAGACAAGACGCACTCTTTTGCTGAATATGCGGCTCGCCTGGAAGAATATGCAGGGTCAAAAGCTTTCGCAAAAGAAATCGGCTATTGGCAGGAAATCGAACAGGCGGAGACGGCAGCGCTCCCGAAAGACGATGAAGCAGAGGACAAGCGGATGCGCCATACGAAAACGGCTGAGTTTTCCCTCTCAAAAGAAGAAACGGAACAGTTGATGACAAAAGTTCATGAAGCATATAACACGGAAATGAACGACATTTTGCTTACGGCGTTGGGCTTGGCGCTGAAAGAGTGGACGGGGCAGGAAGACTTTATCATCTGCTTAGAGGGACACGGCCGGGAGGACATCATAGACGGCTTGAATATTTCCCGGACGGTCGGCTGGTTTACAAGCCAGTTCCCGGCGCTGATTCAAATGCGCCATTCAGGGGATATCGGCTATCAAATCAAACAGATCAAAGAAGAATTGCGCCACATTCCGAATAAAGGAATCGGCTATGGCATTTATCGTTATTTGACCGAAGAAGGCAAAAAGGCGAAGCCGATCAAGCATGATATCAGCTTCAACTATTTGGGCCAGTTTACAGAGATGGCGGATTCGGGTCTGTTCACGAGATCAACTTTGCCATCCGGCGATCCGCTCAGCCCGGAAACGGAAAAACCGAATGCGCTGGACATCGTCGGCTATATCGAAGACGGTATTTTGACAATGTCAATCGCTTATCATTCACTCGAATATAAAGAAAGCACCGTCGCCGCTGTCGCCGCAAGCTTTAAAACTTATTTGCTGCAATTGATCGATCATTGCTTAGAGCGGGATGGGGGCGAACTGACCCCGAGCGATCTTGGAGATGACGAACTCACGCTTGAAGAATTAGATAAATTGATGGAGATTTTCTAACAAAAAAACGAGGTGCCTTATGGGGAAACAAAAGATTCAAAAGGTGTATCCTTTGACACCGATGCAGGAAGGGATGCTGTACCACGCAATGCTTGATCCGGAATCTTCCTCTTACTTCACACAGCTGGAGCTATTCATAGACGGGGAATTTGATTTGGGGATCTTTGAAAAAAGCGTGAATCAGCTCGTGCGTTCATACGATATTCTCAGAACGGTTTTTGTTCACCAGCAATTGCAAAAACCGCGCCAGGTTGTCCTGGCTGAACGGCAGGCAATAGTGGAATTTGAGGATCTTGCGGACTTGGATGAGGAAAGGCAAACAAACCGCATTGACCGGTATAAACAAGAGGTACAGGCTGCCGGGTTTAATTTGGCGAAAGACATGCTGTTTAAAACGGCGGTCTTTCGGCTTGACCGGAATAAGTACCTTCTCGTCTGGAGCAACCATCATATCGTGATGGACGGCTGGAGCATGGGGATATTAATGAAACGCCTTTTTCAAAACTATGAAGCGTTTCGAGCAAACCGGACGGTTCCGCTTGATCAGGGAAAACCGTATGCGGACTATATTAAATGGCTCGGCCGGCAGGATAAGGGTGAAGCGGCATCCTACTGGGAACACCGCCTTTCGGGTTTAGAAAGTCCGAGCGTCATTCCCGGCGGCAAACCGCGGCCGGATTCAGAATCGTACCGGAACGAGGAGTTTACGTTTGTTTGGGACAAGAATATGGTGGATGCCCTTCAACAGGCGGCAAACCGCTATCATGTCACAGCTCCCAACCTTTTTCAGGCGATTTGGGGAGCGGTTCTTGCCAAATATAACAGAACCGATGATGTGGTGTTCGGCACGGTTGTGTCCGGGCGCCCGTCGGAAATTGACGGAATCGAGCATATGGCAGGGCTATTCATCAACACGATCCCTGTCCGTTTAAAGGTCGATCAAAACGCATCGTTTGCCGAGCTGTTCAAACAAGCACAGCAGCATGCGATTTACGCGGAGCGGTACGACTACCTACCGCTCTATGAGATTCAAAAGCGGTCGGCATTGGACGGCCGCTTGATCAGCCATCTTGTCGCGTTTGAGAACTATCCGCTTGATAAGGAGCTTGAAAACGGAACGATTCATGAGAGGCTCGGCTTTTCCATCAAGGCTGCCGGAGCTTTTGAACAAACGAATTACGACTTTAATTTGATCGTTTATCCGGGAGCTGAGTGGACGATCAAATTGAAATACAACGGTGCGGCTTTTGATGCGGCTTTCATTGAGCAGGCCGCCGGGCATTTAACGAGACTTGCAGAAGAGGCGATTGCAAATCCCGAGTCAAAAGCAGCCAGCGCCGCCATGTTATCAAAACAGGAGCAACAAACGCTGCTCGCTTTTAATCAAACAAAATCCGATTATCCAAGAGAAAAGACGATCCCGGAGCTGTTTGAAGAACAGGTTAAAGCGTCTCCTGACAAAACGGCTGTTGCCGCTGACGGAAGAAGCCTGACTTACCGCAGGCTGAATGAGAAAGCCAATCAGCTCGCGAGAAGACTGAAAGCTAAAGGCTTGATGCACGGAAATGCCGCCGCCATTATGATGGAGCGGTCGCTTGAAGCAGCCGTCAGCATGCTGGCGGTGCTGAAAGCAGGCGGCGTGTACGTGCCGATCGATCCCGGATATCCTGAAGAGCGGATTCGCTTTTTGCTCGAAGACAGCGGGTCAAAGATCGTCCTTACAAAAGACAGTACGCAGATTTCGCTGGAAGGGTATGAGGTGCTCGCCGTAAATGCGATGGATGCAGAAAAAGAAGATGCCGCCAACCTTGAACATGTCAACAAGCCCGAAGATCTTGCCTATTACATTTATACATCCGGATCGACGGGCAGGCCGAAGGGCGTTATGGTCGAACACCGCAATATCGTCCGCCTTGTCAAAAATGCGGGCTGCATCCCGCTGAAGAGCGGCGTGAAGATGGCGCAGACAGGGGCTGTCAGCTTTGATGCCAGTACATTTGAAGTATTCGGCGCACTGCTAAACGGAGGAACCCTTTATCCCGTCCCGAAAGAGACGCTCCTTGATGGAAAAAGGTTCAACATGTTTCTGAAGGAAACCGGAATCACAACAATGTGGCTGACTTCGCCTCTTTTCAATCAGCTTGCTCAGCAGGATCCGGGAATGTTTGCAACCTTGAACGATCTGATTATCGGCGGAGATGCCCTTGTTCCGGGAATCGTCAACAGAGTCAAACGCGAATCACCGGAACTGTCGCTTTGGAACGGATACGGGCCCACCGAAAATACGACATTTTCGACCTGTTTTTTGATCGATCAAGCATATGAGAGAACGATCCCGATTGGAAAGCCGATCGGAAATTCAACCGCCTATATCGTTGATGAACACGGCTCGCTTCAGCCGATCGGCGTGCCCGGTGAACTGTGTGTCGGCGGAGACGGGGTGGCGCGCGGCTACTTGAATCAGCCTGAGTTGACAGATGAAAAGTTTGTCGGCGATCCTTTTGCCGAAGGGAAGCGGATGTACCGTACGGGCGACTTGGCAAAATGGCTTCCCGACGGGAATATCGAATTCCTCGGCCGAATTGATCATCAAGTGAAGGTTCGCGGCTTCCGGATCGAATTAGGCGAGGTTGAAGCGGCTTTAGCCCGCCTTGAGGGGATTTCAGAAGCGGCCGCTGTCATTCGGGAAAACAACGCCGGAGAAAACGAGATTTGCGTCTATTACACTGCAGTTGGCGCGAGGCCGGCCGCACAGCTGCGGACAGAGCTGTCCCGGTCGCTTCCGGAGTATATGATTCCGGCTCATTTGATCGAACTCGACAGCATGCCGCTGACAGCCAACGGAAAGGTTGACAAACGTCAGCTTCCGGCTCCTATCGCTGAAGAGACTGCTAGATTCGAAGCGCCAAAAAATGAAACGGAGGAAATTCTGGCGGCAATCTGGGAAGAGATTCTCGGCATCAAGCAGCCGGGAATCGATGACAACTTCTTTTCCATCGGCGGACACTCGCTGAAGGCGATGATGCTGACTGCCAAAATACAAGAGCAGCTCCAAAAAGAGGTGCCGATCAAAGTATTATTTGAAAAACCGACGATCAGAGAGCTGGCCGAATTTCTTCAAGGAGAAACAAAAGAGGAAACCGCTTCGATTACGCCGGCTCCATCCCGTCCGAATTACCCGGTTTCGTCCGCCCAACGGCGCATGTACATCCTCAATCAGCTCGAAGAAGCAAGCACGAGCTACAATGTGCCGGCGGTTCTGCTTTTGGAAGGCGAATTAGATAAGGAGCGTTTGGAAGCCTCGTTTCGGGCTTTGATCGGCCGCCATGAAACATTGCGGACATCGTTCGAATTAATCGATGGAGAAATCGTTCAAAGCATCCATCAAGACGCGGTTTTTCACCTGACGGAATCAGTGGCGGAAGAAGCGGAAGCCGAAGCGGCGATCAGAGAATTTATCCGGCCGTTTGAGCTGAATAAGGCGCCGCTCGTCAGGGCGGAGCTCGTGAAGCTTGAAGAAAAACGCCATCTGCTGATGATCGATATGCACCATATTATTACGGACGGAAGCTCCACCGGCATACTGATTCGCGACCTGGCCGGCTTCTACCACGGAGAAGAGGCGCCTGCCCCTAAGCTCCACTATAAAGATTTCGCTGTGTGGCAAAACGGACCGGAGCATCAGGAGAAATTGAAAGAACAAGAACAGTATTGGCTTGACGTTTTTAAAGGCGAGCTGCCTGTTCTCGATCTGCCGTACGATTTTCCACGGCCGTCAAAACGCAGCTTTGAAGGTGACCGTGTCGTCTTCGGAATCGATCAAAAACTGACGGCAGACATTCAAAAGCTGCTTTCTGAAGCTGATGCGACACTTTATATGTTCCTGTTGGCTGCATTTAATATCCTGCTTTCCAAGTATGCGTCACAGGATGATTTGATCGTCGGATCGCCCGTGGCAGGCAGAACCCATCCGGATTTGCACAACATTCCGGGCATGTTTGTCAATACGCTGGCGCTCCGCAATCGTCCTGAAGGAGAAAAAACGTTTAAGCAGTTTTTGCAGGAAGTCAAAGAGACAAGTCTTCAAGGCTTTGCCAAGCAGGATTATCCGCTTGAAGAACTGATTGAAAAACTGCCATTGCCGCGGGATACAAGCCGAAATCCGCTGTTCAGCGTCTTTTTCAACATGCAGAACATGGAGGTCCCGACGCTGAAACTCGGAGATTTGCAGATTTCGTCTTACTCGGTGCGTCACCGCACGGCGAAGTTCGATCTGTCGCTTGAGGCTGTGGAGCATGATGGCGAAATCGGTTTGAGTTTTGACTATGCCGTATCCTTATTTAAAGAAGAAACGATTAGGCGCTGGAGCGGTCACTTCTTAAATGTGATTAAAAAAATCTGCGAAAACCCCGGCATTAAGCTCAGGGACATCGAACTGCTTTCAGTCAAAGAGCGCGCACTTCTGCTCGAAGAAGCGAGGCGCAGCCAGGCGGAGCGCCTTGAGGAGCGGCCGTTTCATGTACAGTTTGAAGAAAAGGCGGACGAAATGCCTGATCAGCCGGCCGTTGTCTGCGGGGAAACGATCCTCACATACCGCGTGCTCGACGAAAAAGCAAATCAGATCGCAAATGTGCTGCGCAGTGAAGGCGTCGGAAAAGACGATGTTGTCGGCATTATGCTGAATCGTTCTGCAGAGGTCGCCGCAGCGATTCTAGGTGTAATGAAATCAGGAGGCGCTTTTTTGCCGATTGATCCGGAAATGCCGACGAGCAGGGTGCAATATATGCTGGAAGACAGCGGAGTACGCTGGCTCTTAACAGAACCTTCCCATCAAGCGGATCTCGCAGATTGGTATACCGGGAGACTGATAGATGTCAGAAAAGACACGCTGATGGCAAGTAATAAACGGCCGCATCCAACTACGGACGGAGCGAGTTTGGCGTACATCATCTACACATCCGGAACGACTGGCCGGCCGAAAGGTGTTCAGCTCGAACACCGGAATCTGGCAAACTATGTTTCCTGGTTTATCAGTGAGGCGCACCTGTCAGCTTCGGATAAAACGATGCTTTTGTCTTCCTATGCGTTCGATCTCGGATACACGAGCTTTTTCCCGGTGCTGCTTGCCGGAGGAGAGCTGCATATCGTCCCGAAAGAAACGTATACAGAACCGGAGGCATTTACTCATTATATCGGTGAACAAGGGATCACATATATGAAGCTGACGCCGTCGCTTTTCCATACGGTCGTTCAGCCGCAAAGCTTTGCTTTGGCAAAGGGGCTTCAGTCATTGAGACTAATTGTACTAGGGGGAGAAAAAATCAATCCGAAAGATGTCGAGCGGTTTCATTCCCGCTATCCGGACACCAGATTCATCAATCATTACGGTCCGACGGAAACGACGATCGGAGCAATCGCTAAACCGGTCGAGCCGGACATGATCGGACAATTCGCCGAGCGTCCGACGATTGGACGGCCGATTTCGGGCGCCGGAGCACTGGTATTAGACGCCTCCCGCCGGCTTGTTCCCGCCGGAGCAGCAGGCGAGCTGTATATAACGGGAAGCGGGCTTGCAAGAGGATATGTGAACAACCGGGAACTCACGGCTGCGAAGTTTGTCGAAAATCCTTACACGCCGGGCACATTCATGTACCGGACAGGGGATCTCGTCCGCCGTCTTCCGAATGGAGAGATTGAATTTTTGGGGCGGACGGATGATCAGGTGAAAATCCGCGGCTACAGAATCGAATTGAAAGAAATCGAAGAAGCCTTTAACGAGCTTGATGATATAGAGCGGGCTATCGTTCTTTCCTTTACGACTGACTCGGGGTTAGACGAATTGTGCGCTTATATTCAAGCGAAACGACAGCTGCCGGTTTCCGAACTGAGAGAGCGTCTTTCCGAGCGGCTGCCGTCGTACATGATCCCGTCATACTTCGTAACGGTGGATAAAATGCCGCTTTCGGCAAACGGAAAAGTGTACCGCCGCGCACTCCCGGAGCCGCAAGGTCTAAACGGACGAAGCGATTCGTATAGAGCGCCGTCAACCGAAATTGAAAAAGCCCTCTGCGGCATTTGGGAAGAGGTGCTTGGCGTTCAGAAGGTCGGACTTGACGACAATTTCTTCGATCTTGGCGGACATTCATTAAAAGGTATGATGCTGATAGCGGAAATCCAATCCAGGCTCGGAAAAAAAGTACCGCTAAAAACGTTGTTCGCTTGTCCGACCGCCGGCTTGCTCGCCCGCAGTATTGAAGCATCCGAAGGACAGTCACAACAAAGCGCGATTCAGCCTGCCGAAAAACGCGACTGGTATCCGGTTTCATCCGCTCAGCAACGGATGTATGCCCTCCACCATTTTGAAAAGAACGGAACGGGCTACAACATGCCGTCTGTTCTCATGATGGAAGGCGTGCTTGATACGGATCGTTTAAGACGGGCGTTCGCCGACTTGGTGAACCGCCATGAATCATTGCGAACCGCATTTATTGAAATCGATGGCCGTACCGTTCAAATTGTGCATGAAAAAGCGGACATTGACTTAAAGGTTATTCATATTCGTGAAGAGGACGCAGAAGCGGAAATCAACCGCTTTATCAGACCGTTTGATCTCAGCACCGCTCCGCTGATCAGAGCCGAGTTGCTTTCCATCAGCTCTACGCGCCATCTGCTTTTGATTGATACACATCATATTATTGCGGACGGCGTTTCCAGAAGCCTTTTCGTCAAAGAAATCGCTCAGCTTTATAAAGGCGCTTCGCTCCCTGAGCCGAAGCTGCACTACAAGGATTATGCGGTGTGGCAGCAAGAACCTGACCAGCAAGAAAACATTCGGAAACAGGAAGATTTCTGGCTCCGTCAGTTTAAGGAAAGCGTTCCGGAACTCAGCCTTCCGCTCGACTTTCCGCGTCCTCCTGTCCAAAGCTTTGCCGGTGACCGGGTTCGCTTTAAAGCATCAAAAGACGCCGCCCTTAAAATCCGCCGTTTGACGGCGGAAACGAACACGACGCTGAATATTGTGATGCTCGCCGTTTTTAACCTGTTTTTAAGCCGCCTTGCCGGCCAAAAGGATATTGTCGTCGGTACAGCGGCAGCGGGCAGAACGAATGCTGATCTGAAAGACATGCCGGGGATGTTCGTCAATTCGTTGGCGCTGAAAAACCATGTACCTGATCAAGCATCATTCAGCGAGTTTTTGGAAGAGGTCAAAAACAACAGCCTCGCAGCCCTCGACCATCAGGACTATCCGTTTGAAGAGCTGATCGCCAAGCTTGATTTGCCGCGCGATATGAGCCGGAATCCGCTGTTCAATGTCATGCTGACAACGGAAGATCCTGATAAAGAGACGCTCGATTTAGACGGTCTGACAATCAAGCCGTATGAGATTTCACATGCTGCTGCCAAGTTCGACCTGACACTGGGGGCTTTTGAAAAAGATCATGAAATCGGCCTTCAGTTCGAATATGCAACAGATTTGTTTCAGAAACAAACGATTGAACGCTGGAGCGGATATTTGCTTAACCTGCTCGAAGCGGTTGCCGAAAACCCGGATGCCCGCCTTTCAGAGCTTTCGCTTCTGGATGAAGCGGAAAAACGGCGGATCGTTCAAAATTGGAATGAGACGAAGCTTGATGTGCCGGAGGACAAAACGGTCCATGAGCTGTTCGAAGCGCAAGTCCTCCGCACGCCTGACCGCGGGGCAGCGGTGTACAACGGCGTGGAGTGGACATACAAAGAGCTGAACGCGCGGGCGAACCGCCTGGCTCGGCTGCTGATCGAAAAAGGGGCCCGCCCTGAACAGCGGATCGGGATCATGGTCAAGCCTTCGCTTGAAATGGCCGCTGGCGTGCTCGGAATTTTGAAAGCGGGAGCGGCCTATGTGCCGATCGATCCTAGCTATCCGGCCGAGCGGATCGGATACGTGCTGAAAGACAGCGGAGCAGAGCTGCTTTTGACGCAAAGCGGATTAACGGTGCCAGACACATTTACCGGAGACGTGATCGATTTGAATAGAGAAGGCTCCATTCTGGACGGCGAGCTTTATCCAGAGGATGACATGAATCCAAACGCGCAAGCTCAGTCTGACAACCTGGCCTACTTGATCTACACATCGGGCACGACCGGCCAGCCGAAAGGCGTCATGGTCGAACACCGGTCGCTCGTAAACTTGTGTTATTGGCATAATGACGCCTTTAAGGTCACCGAACACGACAAAAGCGCGAAATATGCCGGCTTCGGCTTTGACGCTTCCGTCTGGGAGATGTTCCCGTATTGGATCGCCGGAGCGGAGCTTCACATCATTGATGAAGCGATCCGAATGGATATTACGCGCTTAAATCAATACTTTGAAGAGAACAAAATAACGATCACGTTCCTGCCGACACAGTTGTGCGAACAGTTCATGGAGCTGGACAACCAGTCGCTGCGCGTGCTGCTTACGGGCGGAGACAAGCTGAAACGGATCGCAAAACGCTCCTACACGCTCGTCAACAACTATGGACCGACGGAAAACACGGTCGTCGCGACGAGCGCGGCGATTGATCCTGATGAAGGAATGCTTTCAATCGGAAAGCCGATCGCCAATACGCGGGTGTATGTGCTAGGACAAAACAACGAAGTCCAGCCCGTCGGTGTCGCGGGTGAGCTGTGCATCGCCGGCCGCGGGCTTGCGCGCGGCTATCTGAACAAGCCAGAGGAAACGGCGAAGCGTTTTACGGAAGACCCGTTTGTGCCGGGCGAGCGCATGTACCGGACGGGGGACGCGGTCAAATGGCTGGAAGATGGACGGCTTGAGTACATCGGCCGAATCGACCAGCAGGTGAAAATCCGCGGCTTCCGGATCGAACTTTCTGAAATCGAAGTCCAGCTCGCGCGGCTCTCTGAAGTGCAGGAAGCCGTCGTCACCGACATCGAAGACGCCTGCGGCAACAAAGCGCTGTGCGGCTATGTCGTTGCGAATGAACAGCTTGATACAGAAAGCCTCGCCCGGAAGCTGGCGCAGACGCTCCCGGACTATATGGTACCGTCATTCTGGGTGCAGCTTGATGAGCTCCCGGTTACGGCGAATGGAAAAGTCGACCGAAGGGCGCTGCCTCAGCCTGACGTCGAAGCGCAGACAGCCGAATACAAAGCGCCGCTTACAGAAACGGAACAGCTGTTGGCGGACATTTGGCAGGAGGTTCTCGGTATAGACCGAATCGGGATCACAGACAATTTCTTCGCGCTCGGCGGAGACTCGATCAAAGGAATTCAAATGGCAAGCCGGCTTCAGCAGCACGGGTGGAAGCTGGAGATGAAGGACTTGTTTCAGCACCCGACGATCGGAGAGATCAGTTCGTATATTGAATGGGCCGATGCTAAACCGATCAATCAAGGACCTGTCGAAGGGGAAGTCACATTGACGCCGATTCAGCGCTGGTTCTTTGAACGCAAATTTACGAACGAGCATCACTGGAATCAGTCGGTTATGCTTCACGCGCCTTCAGGGTTTGACCCGGAGCTCGTTGAACAGACATTGGCGGCATTGACAGAGCATCATGATGCATTGCGCATGGTGTATCAAAAGAAAAACGGCCGCCTCATTCAGTATAACCGCGGGCCGGGCGACCGTTCGTTCGCCTTTCGAGTGGTTGACCTTCGATATGTCACTGACATTGAAACGGAAATCGCCGCCCAGGCAAACCGTCTTCAGGCAAGCCTTGATCTCGAAAACGGGCCGCTTGTAAAGGCAGAACAGTATCAGACTGCGGAAGGCGACCATTTGCTGATCGTCATTCACCATTTGGTGATCGACGGCGTGTCATGGCGAATTCTGCTGGAAGACTTTGCATCAGGCTACTCGCAAGCCGCACAGCAGCATGACATTGTCTTCCCCGACAAAACCAATTCGTTTAAAGATTGGGCAAAAGAGCTTGAGGCATATGCACAAACCGAACGCTTTCTTAAAACGGCCGATTATTGGCGCAGACTTGAACAAGAGCGCATTTGCGAGCTGCCGAAAGATCGGGCTGCCGCAGAAAGAAAAGCGGAAAACACTTCTGCAGTTACGTTTGAATTAAGCGAAGCGGAGACGCGTCTGCTGCTGACGAAAGTGCATGAGCCGTATGGAACGGATATCAACGACATCCTGCTTTCCGCCCTCAGCCTGACAATCAGAGAATGGACGAACGGCTCCAATATTTGCATCAATATGGAAGGGCACGGCAGGGAGGAAATTATTCCGGGGATGAATATTTCGAGAACGGCGGGATGGTTTACCGCGCAATATCCGGTTATTTTAAAAAGCGAAGCAGCGGCAGGATTGCCTGAGACCATTAAAAACGTCAAAGAAACCCTTCGGCGCATTCCTGACAAAGGAATCGGCTACGGCATCCTTCGCTACTTAACAGACCGGAAAAAAGCCGGTGCCGATTTCTCGATCAAGCCTGACATCAGCTTTAACTACCTGGGGCAGATCGACAGGGAGGTGCAGACCGATTTCTTCGGACCTTCTTCTTATGATATGGGCAGACAGGTTTCTGAAAGGTCTGAAGCGCTCTATGCGCTGAGCTTCAGCGGCATCATCAGCAAGGAAAAATTCATCTTGTCATGTTCATTCAATACAGAGGAATATGACAGACAGACCGTACAAGGGCTGATGGACAGATTCAAAGCTTCCCTAACGGCATTGATCGATCATTGTACAGCTAAAGAGGAGCGCGAATTTACACCGAGTGATTTTTCTGCCGGCGATCTTGAGATGGAAGAAATGGGCGACCTGTTTGACGTTCTTGAAGAAAACTTGAAATAAACACCGAGGACTTGCCCGCTTGTTAAGCGGGCGAGCCTATGAAAGGGGGATACGATTTTGAGCCAGTTCAAAAAAGAACATGTCCAGGACATATACTATTTGTCGCCGATGCAGGAAGGGATGCTTTTTCATACGCTGCTGCATCCGGGACAAAGCTTTTATATTGAACAAATCAGCATGCAGGTGAAAGGCTCTTTTCAAAAAGATATATTGGAAAAAAGCATGAATGTCATCATCGGCAGGTATGATATATTCCGAACCGTTTTCGTTCATGAAAAAATGAAACGTCCGGTTCAAGTCGTTTTAAAGGAAAGGTCGTTTCAGGCAGAAGAAATTGATCTATCAGGACTTTCTGAAGCAGAACAAAATGAGAGAATCGAAGATTATAAACGAAAAGATAAAGAAAAAGGGTTTAACCTCTCAAAAGACATTCCGATGAGAACCGCGGTTTTTAAAAAGGGACAGGACCGTTACGAATGGGTGTGGAGCTATCATCATATTCTTCTGGACGGATGGTGCTTCGGGATCGTCGTACAGGAACTGTTTGAAGTGTACAACGCGCTCCGCGAAAACAGGCTATACAGCCTCGGGCCCGTCAAACCTTACAAAGACTATATTAAATGGCTCGAAAGTCAGGACAAACAAAGATCGCTGGCTTACTGGGAACATCATTTAGCCGGATTCGAAGGGCAGACGACATTCAGCGAACAGCGGAAAAAACCGGAGCAAGCCGGCAATCAGCCGGAAGAACTGCTGTTTACACTTCCAAAAGAAGATACAGAAGTGTTCACACAGCTTGCAAAAGCGCATCATACCACGTTGAGCACGGCTCTTCAGGCGGTGTGGTCGGTGCTGCTCAGCCGCTATCAGCGATCCCGCGATCTGATCTTCGGTACAGTTGTGTCAGGCCGCCCCGCTGACATTCAAGGTGTCGAGCACATGGTCGGTTTGTTTATCAATGTCGTCCCGAAACGGGTAACCTTTGGCGCGCAAACGACCTTTACAGAGCTGGTCGCTGAATTGCAGAAGCAGGCGCTTGAAGCTGAGCCGCATCAATATATGCCGCTCTATGATATCCAAAGTCATATAGCAGCGCCGAACTTGATCGACCACATTATCGTTTTTGAAAATTATCCGCTGCAAGAAGCCAACAAACAGCACGAAGAAAAAAATCTCGGCTTCACAATGGATGATATCACCGTTTTTGAAAAATCGAATTATGATCTGAATTTGCTCGCCTCACCGGGGGAAGAAATGCTGCTGAAACTCGCATACAACAGGAATGTCTTCGAACCATCTTTCATCTTGCAGCTAAAAGAACAGCTATTGACAGCTATTCGCGAGATCATCACAAATCCGGAGCAGCCGCTTGACGACATTTGTGTCGTATCCAAAAAGGAAAAAGAGCGCCTTCTCCATGAATTTAACGGCCAAGTCCAACGGAAGCAAACCGGGCTGACGATCCCGCAACGGTTTGAGCAATGTGCTGAAGCGCTCCCGGAACAACCCGCGGTATCAGCGGCCGGGCGGACGCTGACATATCGGGAATTGAACGAACAGGCGAACAAGGTCGCGCATCTTTTGCGCAAAAAGAACGTCGGCCGCGGCGAACCTGTCGCTCTTTTGTTCCGCCGTTCGCCGGAAATGGTCATCGCGATACTCGCCGTCTTAAAAGCAGGGGGCGCCTATCTGCCGATTGACCCGGAATATCCTGAAGCGCGAATTCAGTATATGCTGGAGGACAGCGGGGCTGTTTGCATGTTGACACAAGAAGAGCTTGCCGGACAGGCGGCGTCGCTTTCTTTTCATCAGAATACGATCTTGATCGACGATCCGGCGGTGTCTGCAGAAAGCGGGCGAAACCTTGAAATTGCCGCCGAACCGGACGACCTTGCTTATATCATGTATACGTCAGGCACAACGGGAAAACCGAAAGGCAATCTGACGACCCATGCCAATATTACAAGAGTTGTAAAAGAGACAAACTACATCAGCCTTTCCGAGAAAGACACCTTGCTGTCCCTTTCAAACTATGCGTTTGACGGCTTCACATTTGATGTGTACGGCGCGCTTTTAAACGGAGCAAAGCTGGTAGTGGCCGATCAGGCGACGATTCTCCATATCGGCAAGCTGACAGAAACGATTCAGAAGGAAAACATCACGGTCATGTTTGTGACAACGGCGCTGTTCAACCTCCTGGTCGATGCGGGAACAGAGTGGATGAAAGGGATTCGCAAAGTTCTGTTCGGCGGAGAGCGCTCATCTGTCAGCCATGTCAAGAAAGCATTTGCCGCCATGGGACCGGACAGGATCATTCATGTATACGGGCCGACGGAAACGACCGTCTTCGCGACGTTCTATCCGGTCAACCGCATTGAGGACAGCGCGGTTTCCATTCCGATCGGCAAGCCGATAAACGAAACCAATGCATACATTCTGACGGAAAATAACCGGCTTCAACCGATTGGAGCGGTAGGTGAATTGTGTCTGAGCGGTACAGGGGTATCGCGCGGCTATTTAAACAGGCCGGAACTGACTGCGGAAAAATTCGCGCCGCATCCGTTCAACAGCGGTGAAACGATGTACAGGACAGGGGATCTGGCCCGCTGGCTGCCGGACGGCAATATCGACTTCATCGGCCGGATCGATGATCAAGTGAAAATCCGCGGCCACCGAATTGAGCTCGGTGAAATCGAAGAGGAGCTGATGCGCTGTCAAGGCGTAAAGGAAGCCGTTGTAATCGCCAAGAAAAGCGGGAATGGGGATGCGGCGCTCACCGCCTATGTCGTCCCGGTGCGGGGAGCTGTGGTTTCGAACGAGGAGGTTCGCCGCCAACTGGCTCGGAATCTCCCGGCTTACATGGTGCCGGATGCATATATCATGCTTGAAGAGCTGCCGCTCACCGCAAACGGAAAAGTCAACCGCCGCCTTCTTCCTGAAGCAGATGGCCGGCCGAATCCAACAGAGCACCGTGCACCTCGCAATATGACGGAAGAAAAGCTTGCGATCATTTGGTCTGAGGTTCTCGGCAGACAGCAGATTGGAATAGACGAGAACTTTTTTGAAATCGGGGGACATTCATTGAAAGCTATGGCTGTCACCTCCCGGATGCTGAAAGACCTCGCCATCGATGTTCCGGTGAATGTGTTGTTTGAAATGCCCACAATCGAGGGCCTCGCGGCTTATATCGACCAGGGCGGACATGCGGATGACGTGAAAAAAACCGTCTTCAATCAGGAAAGCACCCGCCATTTGTTCGCATTCCCACCTGTCCTCGGCTATGGCATCGTGTACGGCAAACTGGCCGAACAAATGCCGGAATATAAGATTCATGCGTTTGACTTTATAGAAAGCGATGACCGCGCCGTGCGCTACGCAGAAGCCATCTCCGGCCTTCAGCCAGAAGGGCCGCTGACATTGATCGGCTATTCGGCCGGCTGCGGACTCGCCTTTGAAGTGGCGCAAACACTCGAAAAGAACGGGCGGAAAGTCGAAAAGCTGCTGATGATCGATTCATATATGAAGAACGGTGTCAGCGATTTAGAAGGGCGGTCAATTGAAGCTGATACAGCTGCTCTGATGGAAGCCAACAAGGACAATGAATATATGAAAATCAAGACGGTTGCCGATGGCATCGCCAAAAAGATGGCAGCCTATTATTCTTACTTTGTTAACCTTGTCCATCAAGGAACGGTCAGCTGCGAGATTCACTTGATCAAATCAGAGCACGCGAAACCGCTCCCGGAATGGCTTTCGACGTGGAAAGAAGGAACGGAGTCTTCTTATGATGAATATCAAGGTGCTGGAAGACATGATGAAATGCTCGCGGACGTCTTTGTCAAAACCAATGCAGATCTGATCAGACAGATTTTGGGCGAACGTGCCGCTGTAATCGGGGGTGCATGATAAATGAACGAGATCATTAAGCAGTTTGGAGCGCCGGCAGGCGGCACGCAGTTGATCTGTTTCCCGTTTGCCGGGGGATATTCGGCATCATTCGGACCGCTTTATGAACATTTAAAAGCAGATTTTGAAGTACTGGCCATCGAACCGCCTGGACACGGAACAAATCGAATGGCGTTTGTCGACAATTTGGAAGAACTCGTCGATCTGTATATAGCGGCGCTCAAGCCGAGGCTCTCCGCTCCATTCGTACTGTTCGGCCACAGCATGGGCGGGATGGTTGTTTACAGGTTGACGCAAAAGCTTGAACAAGAAGGCATCTTTCCGGCAGCTGCGGTGATTTCAGCGATTCAGCCGCCTCATATTCAGCGGCAAAAAGTGTCTCACAAAAATGATGACGCATTTCTCGACCATCTCATCCAGCTTGGCGGAATACCCCAACAACTGAAAGATAACAGGGAAGTCATGAACTTTTTCCTGCCGTCATTCAGAGCGGACTACAGAGCGCTTGAGACGTTCTGCCATACGGATCATACGCCGCTCATGTCGCCTGTTCATATCCTGAACGGAGATCGCGATGAGAAATGCATGAAGGATGCGCATGGCTGGAAAAAGTGGGCGCGTACGATCGATTTCCACTATTTCAAAGGCGGCCATATGTATCTTTTAGCAAAAACGGAACAAGTAGCCGCGAAGATCAAAACGATTGCCGCGGCCAGCCGCAAGGAGGCCCCGCCCGGCAATATAAAGAAAAACGGAAAATCGGTGTGTTGAAACAGCCGATTTTCCGTTTTTTAGCCTTTTTTCAGCCGACTTTCCGGCCTGACCATCGTCGCTCCGATCAGTCCGGCAATAATCATCCCCGTTCCTGCGAAGTGAAACCATTCAAGTGATTCTCCCAGCCATATGATCCCAGCCAAAATCGTCACCAGTGTCGCCAGATGATTAAACATGCTGATTTTCGCAGCTTCTATTTTTGAGAGAGCATAATTAGATAAAAATGATGTCGCAAACGATGACAACACGCCCAAATACAAAACCGAAAGAATAAACACCGGATCAGTGAAGGGAGCAAAAAATCCGCTCAGCGTGCCGTCTGCCATGTGACTGATCCCGGCGATGCCGTTGAAAAAGAGAAATCCCGCACCAGTGGTCACATATGTTAATTCAAGCGAATTGAAGGTGCGTGTCATCTTTCTCGCGAGCACACTGTAGCCCGCCGATGAAAGCGCCGAAAGCAAAATCAGCGCCGCCCCTCTCAAATCGGAGCTTCCGGTGCCTGCGCTTTTCATCATAAAGATGCAGGCCACCCCCGCCGCTGACAAGACGGTGAAAAAGAATTGCCGCTTCGTAAACCGTTCATTTAAAAAATAAGCGGCGAATATCATCGTAAAGATCGGGATCGCCGCTTGAATGATGCCGGCTTCAGACGAAGACGTGTAGACGAGCCCAAACACTTGAAAAGCAAAAAACATGACAGGATAAAATAAAGCTAAAGGCAGTACCTTCAGCGCATCTTTCATGCTGATGCCAATCTTTACCCATCCAAGCAGAAGGGGAAAAAGCGCGGCCAAAAAAGCGACCGTAAAGCGATGGGCCAGAATATCGACCGGATTCGCTGCAGTGAGAGCCAATTTGACAAAGAAAAAAGAAAACCCAATGATAAAAGCATAGAGCAAAGCTGCCGCATAAGCAGATTTGTTCAAAGTCGATCATCTCCGTTAAAGTATGCATGCAATACATATATTTTACCGGCTTCTGTCATCTTATACGGAAGCGAAATCTGATACAATACAAAAAAACGGAATCTGTACCGTTACAGATTGGCGAAGGAGACGAACATGCACAAATATGTAGCGCTGATGAACGAATTGGAGGATATGATCGAAGACAAATCCTTTCAGGAAGGGGACAGGCTGCCGTCCATCCGCGAGCTGTCCGTACGCTTCAAAGTAAGCAAAAGCACGGTCATCAGGGCGTTTAGCGAGCTGGAGAGACAGCACCTCATCTACTCAGTGCCGAAAAGCGGCTATTACGTCGTGAAAAAAACGAATCAGCGACCAAATCCCGGAAAGGCTGTGATCGATTTCTCAGCATCTGCTCCTGATCCTGATGTCTTTCCATACATCGATTTTCAGCATTGCATCAATAAAGCCATTGACACATACAAAAACGATCTGTTTATCTATGGGACGCCGAAAGGTCTTCCGTCATTAATCGAGGCCATACAAAAAGAGCTTGCCAACGGCCAGGTGTTTGCGAAAGAGGAACACATTTTTATTACATCAGGCGTGCAGCAGGCCCTCGCTCTGCTCGCTTCAATGCCTTTTCCCAACCGGAAGCGGAAAATTCTGATCGAACAGCCGAGCTATCATTTACTGATTCAATACCTTGAAGTTCACGGCATACCCGCAATCGGCATCGAGAGAACCGCTGAGGGCATCGATATGGACGAGCTGGAGCAAATTTTCCAAACCGAAGACATCAAATTCTTTTATACGATGCCGAGATTCCACAATCCGCTCGGGACTTCCTATACGGAACGGGAAAAAATGGCCATCGTCAAGCTGGCGGAAAAGTATGACGTCTATATCGCCGAGGATGATTTTTTAGGAGATTTGGAGAATCATAAAAAGGCGGACCCGTTACATTATTATGACGTTTCTTCACACGTCATTTATTTGAAAAGTTTCTCCAAGATTATTTTTCCGGGTCTGCGGGTCGGAGCCGCTGTGCTGCCCGATTCTCTGACAGATGTGTTCAACCGGTACAAACAGCTGCTCGACATTGACAGTTCCATGCTGTCTCAGGCCGCTTTGGAGATCTATTTGAAGAGCGGGATGTTTGAAAAGCATAAGCAAAAGATCCGTTCTTCCTATCAAAAAAGATCATGCCTTCTGCATGATCTGCTAAAAGAATGTGCCGCGTCACTGGGGGATGTGCTTGAATTCCATCCACACGGCCATCCGGCCATCCACACCCACATCGAATTGGACCGGACGATCCCGGCGTCCCGTCTGATCAAAAGCTTACAAAAACGGAACGTCCTGCTCGAACCGGTAAACGCTCATTATATGTCGGCCTTTCCAAAAAGAAATCTATTAAAAATCAATACGTCCAATGTAAAGGAAGACGACATCCGCCGCGGCATCGACCGCTTGCGGCAAGCGGTGGAAACCGCTTATTTTTAGAGCGGAACTTTTTAAAGCGTTGACAGTTCAGCGCAGCTTTTCATCACAATGCGGTCTGGAAATTCAGGTGCGGCGGAACACACCGCCATTTTATAGCCTGGGTCAATTTCATAGGCTTGGATATAGCAAGGCGGATAGCCTGGGGGAGTTTCCACCGAAGCGCGTCCTTGATCGTTCAGTTTGACGGAGAAGGAATCAAGCGGCAGAGACAGGCCTTTTCCCGCCTGTTTGATAAAGCTTTCTTTCATCGTCCACAAATGATAGAAATACGACAGGCGCTCTGAGTCGTCCTTTTCCATGAGATCATGGTGCTCTGAAGGAGAAAAAAACCGCTCGGCAATGTCGAAATTGATCGGCTTGATTTTTTCGACATCCACTCCGATCGGCTTGGTGCCAGCTCCGCACACGATCCAGTTTCCGGAGTGGGAAATGTTGAAATGAAAGTCGTTCAGACCTTCAGCAGCCGGTTTGCCGTACCTTCCTTCCGTAAAACGGATCTGATCGTTCGGTAAATGAAACGTTTCACTGATGATGTGCCTCGCCAGCACTTCCCCGATCAGCGTCCTGCTGGCATCTTCGGGATATCTGTATCTGCCCACTTTTTTGCGCTTTTCTTCAGAGACCATGGCCATCATTCGGTTAAATTGGCCGGCTTCCGGCAGCTGATCCATATAAACGGCGTAAATCTTCATCAAATGCAACCTCTTCACATGATATTTTTTCTGCTTTCATTTTAGCAAACAGGCAGCAGAAAAGATAGGCATGATACCTGTGCAGAATGGAGTGATGAACATGATAGACGGAACATTGATAAAAGATACATACTTCGGGAGGGAGCTTTTGATCTATCTTCCTCCTTCATACGGAAGCAGTAATAACCGCTATCCCGTCCTATACGTACACGATCTGGGCGATTTGTTCGATCCGGCACACAGCGGCAGTTTGCCCTCAATCGAAAAGCTGTTTTCGAATCAGGAAGTGCCGGAATTGCTGCTGGTCGGAGTGGCTCCGAAAGACAGGGAAAGCGAATACACGCCTTTTCCCAAACCGCATTTGCTGCCGAATAAACGGGCGTACGGCGGGAAGGGCAACGAATATGCCGCTTTTTTGGCCAATCGGCTTAAGCCCTATATCGACAGGCGCTACCGAACAAATCCAAGCCGTGAACATACAGGAATCATCGGAAAGTCGTTCGGCGGATTGATCTCGGTTTACACGGCGTATTTAGCATCTAAGACATTTGGGAAAATCGGATCTTTGTCAGGGTCTTTCTGGTTTGAAGGAATGACCGAGTTTATGAAGAATAACCGCTTTGAAAATGAGCATCTGCGCATTTATATGGATGTTGGAAGCATGGAAGGAGCAGACAGGGATAATCTGCAGAAGGAGATGATACCGAGGACGAAGGAAGCCTTCAGCCTGTTAACCGAAAGCGCCGCCTTCGAAAAAGAACTGAAGTTTGTCATTGATGAAGGAGGCTCACATCGGCTTGAGAGGTTTGCGAAGCGTTTTCCGGAAGCCGTCAAATGGCTGTTCGGCTCCTGTCACAACAACGCACGGAATGACCGGAATTTCTGATTGGCATGAAGTATCGTTGTAAATGAGAGGAGCGGAAACAATGGACATTCTGAATCGTTTGGCTGAAAGCATCGATTATATTGAAAAGCATTTGGATCAGCCGCTGAAACACGAAGAAATCGCCCAAATCGCATACTGTTCGAAATTTCATTATCAGCGGATGTTCTACATGCTGACGGGTGTTACCCTTGCCGATTACATTCGGAAAAGAAGGCTGACAGTCGCCGCGCAGGAGCTGGCTGCTTCACATATAAAAGTGGTTGATGCTGCTTTTAAATACGGCTACAACACACCGGAATCATTTTCAGGAGGCATTCAGCCGCCTTCACGGTATCAGCCCTTCACAGGCCCGTGAAAAAGGCAGGACGCTCAGGGCATTTCCGCGTCTATCCTTTCATATTCAAATAAAGGGAGTGGAGGATATGAATTACAAGATTGTTGAAAAAGAACCGTTTCAGGTGATCGGCAAAGCGTTGGAGGTTACGGTGAAGGATGATCAAAACAAAAAGGACATTCCGGCTTTTTGGAACGAATTAAATCACAACGGCTTTACCGATTCTTTAAAGCCGGATATCGGCCCGCTCGGCTTCCTTGGCGTCTGCATGGATTTTAATGATCAAGCTGATACGTTCCATTATGTCATCGGGGTCGAAAAAACATCCGCTGACACGCCTGCCGGCTGTGTCGAGAAACCGATTCCCGCCGCAACTTGGGCCGTATTTGAAGCCGTCGGCCCCGTCAATTCGGCTGTTCAAGCCACATGGGAAAGGATCTTCTCAGAATGGTTTCCGGCGACAGGCTATGAATTGGCAAACGCTCCGCAATTTGAATCCTATCCTAAGGACGGGAATATTATGGCGCAAGACCATATCACCGAAATTTGGATACCGGTGGTAAAACAGAAATAATCTGAACGAGAAAAACGGATGAAACGCTCATCCGTTTTTTTTCAGCGACATATGTACAGGCTTGGCAGCTCTGATGCGCCTTCCTGTCATAGCTGTTTTTAAAAGCTGTTTGGACTGAGGCAAAGAAAACCGCAAAATCAGGCCTGTTAAAATGGCGGTTAAAACAGTGCCGATGCCGATCGGCCCGCCGAGCAGCCAGCCGATCAGTAAAATCGTCAGCTCCATTCCGTTGCGGACCCACTGAACGTTCCAGCCCGTTTTCTCGGAAATCAAAAGCATCAGGGAGTCGCGCGGACCCGCACCAAGATCTGCCGACACATAAATGCCGACTCCATAACCGATAAAAATGACGCCGATCACGAATACGACAGTGCTTGAAATATACGTTTCCGGGTCTGGAAGAATATAAGTAAAGAAATCTATAAAAATACCGATTAACAGCATATTAAGCACGGCGCCGATTTTCGGCCATGCTTTTGTAAATAAGGACGTTAAACCTACGATAACCGCCCCGACAATAATCGCCCATTGGCCGACTGTAAGGCCCAAAAGCATATACAACCCGTAGTGAAATGCATCCCAAGGACCGATGCCGAGCACTTTCCCTTCAATCGTAAGAGAAACCCCAAAAGACAAAACAATCAATCCGACAAAATAAAAAAGCCAGCGCAAAACAAGTTCCCGCTTCAATGGATTCCCCTCTTTTCAAAAAAACAATCGATTGTCATTGTATCACATTCTTCAGAACGGATAAATGCGGATTTCGGAATGCGGCTCTTCAATTTACATAATTATGATTATATTCCAATTGATGAAAATGATGTATGATAGCTGTAGAGATACATTTTCCATTGTGGAGGGGAGAAATTCAGAGTCTGATAAGGGTCCTGGACCCTTTTGTTTCTTTCGAGGAAGCATCATCTGCCAGTTCTATTCGACAGAGCCAATGGGCGAACCGAGCGCTTGGGCCGTTCTTGTAGGCTGGCTCTTTGCTGTCATTGCGGTTCAGCAGTTTGCAGGGAAAAAACAGCAGATGTTATGAAAAAAGGAGGGGAATGGCGTTGATTTTTTTAGTAAGGCTGATCTGTCTTTCCGTTTTAGCCTGTCTCGCACTGTTGCTTATATTGAACTATGCACCTTTTCTGGCGATGCCCGTTTGGATTGCTTTGATCATTGCCTTGATCGTCTGTCTGTATCTTGCCTTTAAAGAGGAAACGAAGGAATGGAGAAGACGAAAGCACTAAGTTTTTCTTCAGCGTTTTTTCTTGAATGAAAGAACATTTGCCAAAACGAAATAGATGATGGCCGTCCCGGACACAAACAAAAAAAATTCTTTCCACTCTCTTGCCGTCATGTATACAAAGCGGCAGATCTCGAGATGTTCATCCAAGTAAAAAGCCTGGGTATATGCGCTGACTATCATGCCGGTAAAGACGAATAGGCCGACCATATTGAGCAGCATTCTCATACTGAATGTTTTTTTCTCATTTTCTTGTTTCATTTTAAAGAAATCCTTTCCAATATGAATTTATCATTCTATTGTACGGAAATAGCGCTCAAATGTTTCGAAAACTTCTTAATATATCGTTAAGAAGTTTTTTTATTTAAAAGAAAATGTAAAAGATTAAACAATTTCATGAACTTTTTGAGCGAAGGCCTAAAAATATAGGAATATTATACCGATATGGCAAGTGAAAACTTTTTCCGAAATATTAAAGACAAGGCAGGAGAGAAAATCATGCAGCAACGCAATACACCGGATGTACAGAAATGGTTTCCGAGCGAGGACGGAAATGAAGCGAAAAGACATGAATTCCTATCATTGATTGAACAGCTGATCGAGGGAGTGGACGAGCTGAAAAATCCAGATCAGGTCAACCTTGGCGGCGAGAAGAACCGTGAGGGCTTCTTTTATGAAAAGCTGGTCGCAGAGAGCCGGATTCCGCACGAAGGTGCGCCGATGAAAGAGGTCAACGAAGAGCTGTTGAAGCTGTTGCACGGCCATCCGTATCATACCAAATACTTTTTCACAAACATTCTGCCGATGGCGAGCATCCCGGGGATATTAGGCATGCTTACGGCGTTCATGGTCAATGGGAACAACCTGTGGGATGTGTACGGTCCAGCCGGAGCGGAGGCGGAAGTGAAAGTTACGGCGATGATGTCAAAGCTTGCGGGGTATGATGCCGAAACAAGCGGAGGCTACACGACGTGGGGAGGACAAGGTGCGGTATACAGCGGCCTCAGAATCGCGATTGCCAAAATGGCGCCGTCATCGCTGAAAGAAGGGGTTCCCGGCAATTTCTACGCGTTTTGTTCTGAAGCGGCTCATTACAGCTTGTATAAGTCAATGGAAGCCGCAGGACTCGGGAGCGATCATTTAATTAAAGTCAAAACAAATCTCGACCATTCCATGGATACGGAAGATTTGCGTGCGAAGCTTAGACAAGTCTGCGAAGCCGGGGGGATTCCCGTTTATATCGTAGCTACAACAGGAACGACAGATGCGATCGGCATCGATGATGTGAGCGCTGTCCGCCGTGCGGCTGAAGAAACGGCGAAAAGCTTCGGGCTGCCGGTTCCGCATATCCACGCCGATTCCGCCCTGGGAGGATTTTTTGCCTTTTTTAATGAGTACGATCTGAATGAGAACGCTTTATCCTTCAGTCCCGGTGTTCTCAGCATGATCAAGCCGATTCAGGAAAAAATGAGGCATCTGCACGCAGCCGATTCGCTTTGTTTTGATTTTCAGAAGCTCGGACAGACGCCTTATGTGACGAGCCTGTTTCTTGTGAAAGATCGCAATGACTTAAAACGGATCGATCTGGATCCTGATGAGACGCCGTATGTCGGCCACCGCGGCTATGGGGACTACCATACGGGCTACACGCTGGAATGTTCGCGCATGGCCAGTTCGATCAGTATGTACAGCGCGTTGATGGCATTTGGCTATGAAGGCTATCAAAAGCTGCTCGGACAGTTTCTTGAAGTCAACCTGCATTTTAGGGAACAGCTTTCTCAGCAGATTCCGGAGGCCGATATTGTGAACCCGGACAACTTCGGCATGTCTACGCTGTTTCGCATTTATCCTGAAGGTGCCCCTAGATTTGAAGACGAAATTTCGGGAGCATGCACCATTCAAGAGCTGGAAAGAAACAATGCACTCACTGAAAAACTATTTGAAAAGCTCGGAACAAAAAGGGACAAGATGTTTTTTGGCGATACGAAAAAGCACTTGCTTGTGAAATCCTGTGAAGGGACTGAGATACCGCTTTGCGTCAGCAAATTTTTCGTCATTTCTCCGTATACCATGCCTGAACATGTCCCGGGAATTATCGATTATTTAAAAGAAAATATTGAGGAAGTCTGCCGGGAGCATGGATCTCTCATGACAAATTAAAGGGGATATAGACGATGAAAACGTTGAAGAAAAAGCTAACAGAACACATTTCAGTCAAAATTATGATTGGCGTCGCCTTAGTGCTTTTAATCACGATCGCATCATTTTCAGCTGTGTTTACTTATATCAGCAAAGACTTGTCAGAGCAGCTGAGACAGCAGTTCCAAAACCGTCTTTATACCGATATTCATCTTGCTGAAAACCAAATCAAACGTCTGGACGGGAATCCGCTTGAAATCGATTCTGCGGACAATCCGCTTTACAAGCAGACAAAAATGGCTGTGGACAACCTGAAAAAGAAAAACAATCTTGAAAATATCTATATCCTTTCCAATGAGGGCGGGAAGGAGCGGATTCTCGTGCTGTCGGATACGTCCGATGATTTCGGCACGGATTACAGTTTTTCTCCTGAAATGAAAGAAGCCTTAACGACAAACAAAGAGACGGTAAGCGACGTGTATGAGGATGAATACGGCATTCACCAGTCAATTTTTCAGCCGCTTGAGAACAGCTCCGGCGAAAAGGTGGGAATTTTGGGGATCGATCTTGATGCTTCCGTGATTCCGGCGACGGCTGCAAAAGCGAAGTGGTATACAATTGCGATCGCAGCATTTGTCTTGCTGCTCGGAATGGCCATGGCCTATTTTCTCGGTTCTTTTATCGCGAAGCCGATCAGGCAGCTGATGAAGGCATCAGAAAAAATTGCCGACGGCGATCTGTCGGCCGACATTTCTGTCAAGAGCCGTGATGAAGCCGGAAAGCTTGCCGAATCGTTCAAGCGGATGAGCGAAAATTTACAACAATTGATTGGACAAATTTCAGCTTCCTCTGAAGAGGTATCCAAGACGAGTCTCCAGCTGAAAAATGTATCGGCTGAATCGAGCGAAAGCGCGGCCCAGGTGGCTGAATCGATGAACAGCATGAGCGAGGGGATCAACGAAGTGGTCTCGTCCGTTTCGGATTGCCACACATCGGCTGCCGAAATCGATCATCAGCTTACACACGTCACAGAAGAAGTGAACGAGATGAAGAATGTTGCCGAAGGCGTCAGCAAGGATTCCAAGACCGGACAGGAGCTTGTCGAAGAAACATTGCGGCAGACCCAGACGATTAAAAACGTGATGGAAGAGTCCAAACAAGCAGCAGCAGAGATGCAAAACCATACCGAAGAAATTGAAAAAGTCATCGGAATGATTTCCTCTATTGCCGAACAGACGAATTTGCTGGCGCTCAATGCTTCAATTGAAGCCGCCCGGGTCGGTGAAGAAGGCCAGGGCTTTGCTGTTGTAGCGGGAGAAGTCAGAAAGCTTTCTGAACGCTCGGCAGATGCCGCTTTATCCGTTTCCCAGCTTGTGGCGGGCACGCAGGAGAGCAGCCGGCTTGTCATGGAACGCATTCAGGAAGGAAACGCAGCGGTTGACAAAGGGCAAATATTAATCAACGGCACTTACGAGAACTTTTCAGGAATTTTTAAAGGGATCTCTCAATTTGCCGAACGGACCGATCAGTTGCTTCAGTCTTTGTTAAAAGTCGAAAAATCGTATCAAAACATTTCGGCTGCGATGGAACAGATTTCCGCCGTTACCGAAGAGCAGGCGGCAGGTTCTGAGGAAGTCGCGGCAGCAGCGGAGCAGCAAAGCGCCGGCATGCAGGAAATCGCATCGGCCATTCAGCAGCTCTCCGCTTTGTCGGAAGAATTGAATCAAGCGGCATCCAAGTTTAAACTGGCCGCAGAATAAAAAAGAACAGCCTGATCCAGAGAGATCAGGCTGTTTTGTTGTGTCGACAAACCTTTTTCAGTTTGAATAAATGAGGCGGCAAAAAATGAATAAATAAATCTTTGATTCAAGCGTTATTCGAACCGTTCAACTTCTTAACGGATTCCTAGGGAAGGTGTAGAGGTTTTCTACTAGCAGAGACTTGACAATAAAGAGTTTAATTTCGTCGCGGTTGGGCGAGTTTTACTTATCAATCGGAAGCAGTGACGGTCGAGTTGATTCCTTTTACTACCGAAGCTACTAAACGCCCAAGAGACCGTAATGATATTTCCTTTTGTTGACAGTTTCTCGATATTCTTTTATAATGTTGATTGACATGAATGTCAATGAAAAGAGGTTTTTTTCTTGTCACCACGTACAAAGGAACAGAATGAAGAAATTCGAAGACAGCGGAAACAGGAAATTTTACGAGCAGCCATCTTGGTGTATGCTGAAAAAGGGTACTCAGCTACCGAAATTGGCGACATTGCAGCACAGGCTCGCCTGGCGCGTGGGTTGGTGTATCACTATTTTAAGAACAAGCAAACCTTGTTCCGTGAATTGTATGAGGATATAATGGCCCAGACCAAGCAGAAGACGGTGTCTCACTTTCAGCAGGATCGGCCTCCTTTGGAATTATTAAGCGAGTATGCACGATTAGTATGCATGCAGGTTTTGAAGGAACCAGCCCTTTCACGTTTTTACATGAGAATCAGTCTAGACATTCATTTGCTGTATACCGAAGAACAGCTTTCTCCTTTTGAATGGGTAAAAGCATTTATTGAACCCATCGCTTCGGTCATTGAACAAGGCATGCAACAAGGTTCGATACGGCAAGGAAGTGTAAATCTTATGGCTATGCAATTCTGGGGAGCCATATCACAAGGTATGAACTACTTAGGGCAACTGCAGCAGGAGCAACAACAAAAAGGAACAGCAGAGCAAACAGAAAATCATCAGTTGATGACTGTTATAATGGAAGTTACAGAAACTGCTTTATCTATCGTAAGAGCAGAGTGAATTTTTTATTAACATTTGTGTAAGTCAAAAGAAAGGATGTGGATAATGACATTAGTAACGATAACACAAGCGGAGTTTGATACATTAAGCGATGAGAGGCTCGGATGGGTATGTGTTGAGTCTACCCTACTAAGTATTCGTGGAAAGGATGCCGCGGCAAAATCAGAAGCGATTACTAGTTTGAACAGGAGTCAGCAGGCCCTGTGCATGTTTAGGGTTTTCTATGACCATGCAAAGGACTCCGCCCAAGAGTTTTACTCCTGGGTGTCCTATTTATTGCAGGCACCGGGATATTGGACAGGTGTGACCGGGGCTTTGCGCTATTTCGGTGATGAAAACCTGTTGAAGCTACTCGAAGATACAAAGCAGGTTATTGAAATTAATGGGCATAATGCTGATACAATGAATGAGTTATACGAGCGGTTTCAAGGGATCGTTTCCGGCAGTCTGAAAAGAATTAGTTCTTTCATCCGGTCTAATCCACAGGACTTCGTCATTCTAGCAAAATAATTCGAGATTTGATTGAACGTAAAAAATGACAAACCCCCTGATCTTGTCAGATCAGGGGGTCATGTTTATACAGGATTCAAAATCCGGTTTAAAAACTGTTTTGTTCGTTCTTCCTTAGGGGCTGAGAAAATTTGTTCAGGCGGACCCTGTTCGACGATGACGCCGCCGTCGATAAAGACGACTTCGTCTGCGACATCCTGCGCGAATTTGATTTCGTGGGTGACGACAACCATCGTCCAGCCCTCATTTGCAAGGTCTTTCATGACTTTCAGCACTTCACCGACCAGCTCGGGGTCAAGCGCCGATGTGGGCTCGTCAAAAAGCATCAGTTCTGGCTTGATGGCCAGAGCACGGGCGATCCCGACGCGCTGCTGCTGTCCCCCGGAAAGCTGGAATGGATAAAGGTCCATTTTGTCTTCTAGGCCGACCTTTTGCAGAAGCTGAACGGCTTCCTTTTTGACTTCTTCTTTATTGCGCTTTTGCACTTTTACCGGCCCTTCCATCACATTTTCAAGCACGGTGCGGTGCGGGAACAGGTGATAGGCCTGAAACACCATTCCCGACTTTCTCCGCAGTCGAAGGAGGTCAGCCGGTTTATTTTTCTTGGAAAAATCGATGGTAAAATCGTCAAAAGAAAGAATGCCGCGGTTCGGAATTTCCAAAGCGTTCAGGCAGCGAAGCAGCGTCGTCTTGCCGGAACCGGAAGGCCCTAAGATGGCGATCACTTTTCCTTTTTCGATGTTCAGGTCGATTTTTTTTAAGATCTCGTTTTCGCCGAAGGATTTATTCAGCCCTTTGATCGCAAGCATTGTCTATTTCCCTCCTTACCTGGCCACATACCGGTCCAATCGCCGTTCAATCTGCTGCTGAACAAGCGCGAGAACAAAGCAGATGATCCAATAGATGAATGCGGCTTCCATATAAATGATTAAAATTTGGTCTAGATTGCTGGCCCCGATTTCCTGGGCTTTCCGGAATAATTCAGCAACAAGAATTTGTGACGCAAGCGATGTGTCTTTAACCAAGCTGATGAATGTATTGGATAATGGCGGAATCGACACGCGTACAGCCTGCGGCAGGATGACCCTGGTAAGGGCCGTTTTTTGAGTCATTCCAATCGAATAAGCCGCTTCCCACTGCCCTTTCGGAACGGAAAGGATGGAAGCCCTGATGATTTCCGAAGCATATGCGCCGACATTTAATGAAAAGGCAATGATCGCGCTCGGAAACGGGTCAATCGTGATTTGAAATGCTGGAAACAAGTAAAAAATAATGAATAGCTGAACGAGCAGCGGCGTTCCGCGGATCGCTGAGACATAAATGCCGAAAACCGCTCTTAAAATGCGGGATTTGGACATTCTCGCCAGCGCCGTGATCAATGCGATGATCATACCGAATATAAAAGAGAGAATGGCAAGGGGAATCGAGTAATAGATTCCCCTTAAAAAGATCGGCCAAAATGATTCACGCACAAGATCCCAGGGGATCGCCGCGCCGATGGCCGCCGCTTGTATATTATTTAGAAACATCTTCGCCAAACCATTTCTTCGCTATTTTCGCGAGTGTGCCATCCTCTTTCATGTCTTTCAGCGCGGAGTTGACCTTGTCAACCAGCTCGCCGCTTCCTTTGCGGAAAGCAAAATGCGTAGTTTGCGGCTCGCCTGTTTCAAAAGCGACTTTCAGGTTTTTGTTTCCTGATGTCTTCAAATAGTTCAGCACCGCCAGTTTATCGTTAAAGGTGAGGTCGACACGGCCCTGCTGAATCAACTGAAACGCTTGAGCCATTCCTTCCACGCCTTCGATTTCAGCGCCGGCGTTTTTCGCAAGGTCATTATAGTTGCTTGTCAAAGATTGTGCAGCTTTTTTCCCTTTGACGTCCCCTTCAGCTTTTATATCGTTGTTGTCCGCTTTTGTGACAACGACGGCTTGGGAAGTTGTATATGAATCGGAAAAATCATACTGATTTTCACGGTCTTTTTTCCCGACTTGGTTGGCAACGACGTCAAAACGCTTGGAGTTGAGGCCGGCAAACATGCTGTCCCACTGCGTTTCTTTAAATTCAGCTTTCAGGTTGAGGCGCTTGGCGACTTCCTGCATCACTTCGACATCATAACCTGTTAATTGATCTGTTTTTTTATCGTGGAATGTAAATGGTTCGTACGTTCCTTCAGTACCGACGGTCAAAACGCCTTTATCTTTAATTGAAGACCAGAGGCTGTCGCCTGCTGCGTTTTTATCCTTGGAATTGTCCCCTGACGCGCCGCATGCGGCCATCACGGTGATCAACAGCGTCAGTAATACAGCGAATATTGCTTTCTTCATTTTATTCCCCACTTTTCTGATTGGATTTAGTTGATATGATTGTACTTAACGGTCTTACAAAAGTAAAGCATAAACCTTTTTTAGTATGAGTCAAGAAATTCGTTTTTAGTGATAATCATTCTGATTCCTGATCAAAACGGATCTTCCATTTTTTAAGCCTGTATTGCAGGCTCTGCCTGCTGATCCCCAGAACCCGCGCCGCTTGGGACACATTGTAATTGCATTTTTTAACGGTTTTTTGAATATAATACTTTTCGGCATTCTCGATTTGTTCCTTCAAAGGAGCTGCCGAGACGGAAGGAAGCGGGGCGAACAGATCATAGCCCTGCTGCGGCAGCTGCTTTTTTGCCGCTGGTTTTGTCCTGTATTGCAATGGAAGGTGCGTCAGCTCGAGTTTGTCTTCGTAAGACATCAAATTCATGGCGCCTTCAATTAAATGTTCAAGTTCTCTGACGTTTCCCGGCCAATCATATGAAAGCAGAAACCGCTGCACCTCTTCTTCAAAACCTTTGACCTCCATTTGGAACAATGCGTTGTATTTGTCGATAAAATGCTGGGTGAGCGGCATGATATCTTCCTTTCGATCTTTTAATGGAGGAATGAACAAGGTGACGACACTCAGCCTGTAATACAAATCTTTTCGCAGTCTTTGCCCGCTGACCGCGTCGACTGGATCTTCGTTCATCGTCGCGATGATCCTGACATCGATCGGAGTATCCTTCGAAGCGCCGATCCGCCTGATCGTTTTTTCTTGAATGGCGCGCAAAAGCTTTGCCTGCAAGCTGAAGTCCAAAGAATTGATCTCGTCAAGGAGAAGTGTGCCGCCGTCTGCTTGTTCGAAAAGACCCGGGCGATCGACGGCACCCGTGAATGCGCCTTTGGCCGTGCCGAATAAAAGGCCTTCGACGAGGCTTTCCGGGAGGGCTGCGCAGTTTTGTGAGATGAATGGGCCAGTCGACCGCTGGCTTCCGTTATGTATACTTTGGGCGAACAGTTCTTTTCCGGTTCCGGTGTCGCCGACGATGAGAATGGAGGAAGAGGTCCGGGTCGCCCGCTTTGCATGTTCAATGACTTCCTTGAACGCCGGGCTGACGCCGATCAGACTGTCAAACGTATACTTTGTGTTTTCTGTTTTGTTCATATTTTCTCTGATCAGCCGTTCAAGCTTTGTGACATCTTTGGCAATCTCAACCGCTCCTTTCGTATTCCCGTTTTCCATAATGGGAAACGTATGATTGACGGTCGTAATTTCTTGGCCCTTGTTATTGAAGTAGGTCTGCTTGACGTTTTTGTTCGTTTTCCCGTGATGCAGCGCCTGCAGGAGAGTGCTGTCATATTGGCTGGCAAAGGTAAACACGTCCAGCACGTTTTTGCCGAGCACATCGTTGACATCCATCCCTTCAATCTGGCTCATTTTTTTGTTATAGACAACAGATGTGCCGTTTTCGTCGACGACATGCAAGCCGATATCGATTTCATCTATAATTCTTTGAAAAATAAGCTTGAGTAAATCATAATTCTTCAGCAAGTGACATCCCCCTTTGTTCGTAACTGTCTCTCCATTGTAAGTGAAGATTTGATAAGGGTGCAAAAAAATATGCATTTATTTTTGCACCTTTGAATAAAAACCGCAAAATTTTTTGCGAATTATACATGCAATGTTCTGAAAATTTGCGGTTTTAAGATTGGCACGATCCTTGCATATAAAATAGTGTGAAACAAAATACGACATCTGGCATGTATGTCCAAAAATAAGAAGGAGGAATCAGAATGACGGTTCTATCAAAGTCCGAGAAAATTATGAAGCAAACCGCACATTTTGGCGCGAATAACTATCATCCTCTGCCGATCGTGATTTCTGAAGCGGAAGGCGCGTGGGTGAAAGATCCGGAAGGCAACCGATACATGGATATGCTGAGCGCTTATTCCGCAGTGAATCAAGGGCACAGGCATCCGAAAATCATCCAGGCGTTAAAAGATCAGGCCGACAAAATCACCTTGACGTCGAGAGCTTTTCACAATGACCAGCTCGGTCCTTTCTATGAAAAGGTCGCTTCATTAACGGGGAAAGATATGGTTCTGCCGATGAACACCGGAGCGGAAGCGGTTGAGTCCGCGATTAAAGCAGCCCGGCGCTGGGCTTATGATGTAAAAGGCGTTCCGGACAATAAGGCTGAAATTATCGCATGTGTAGGCAATTTTCACGGCCGGACGATGCTGGCTGTGTCGCTTTCATCAGAAGAAGAGTATAAACGTGGTTTCGGGCCGATGCTTCCTGGCATCAAGCTGATTCCATACGGGGATCTGGAGGCGCTGAAACAGGCGATCACACCGAATACGGCCGCTTTCTTAATTGAGCCGATTCAGGGTGAAGCGGGTATTGTCATTCCGCCGGAAGGCTTTTTGAAACAGGCTGCAGAAGTCTGTAAAGAACGCAATGTCTTGTTTATCGCTGACGAAATACAGTCAGGGCTTGCGCGAACAGGCAAAATGTTCGCCTCTGATTGGGAGGATGTCACACCGGACATGTACATTTTAGGAAAAGCGCTCGGAGGCGGCGTGTTCCCAATATCGTGTATTGCTGCAAACAGGGATGTGCTTGGCGTGTTTAATCCCGGCTCACACGGGTCGACTTTCGGAGGGAACCCGCTTGCATGCGCCGTATCGATCGCCGCCCTTGAAGTGTTGGATGATGAGCGGCTCGCTGAACGGTCGCTGGAGCTCGGGGAATATTTTAAAGAGAAGCTCTCGCAAATCGATAATCCAAAAATCAAAGAAGTGCGCGGCAGAGGGCTGTTCATTGGGGTTGAGCTGACCGAGGCGGCGCGTCCGTATTGCGAGCGTTTGAAAGAAGAAGGCCTGCTCTGCAAAGAAACGCATGAAACGGTGATTCGCTTTGCGCCTCCTCTTGTTATTTCAAATGAGGATTTGGATTGGGCGATTGAAAAGATTACCCGTGTTTTGTCGAAGTAAAGCGGACGGCTGAACAATAAGGGGATTGTTCAGCCCGTTTTTTCGCCGCATGTGCGAAGTTTGTCAAAAATTGAAATATCAGGAAAATGTTCAGAAGATTTAAAAAATAGTCTATATGTCATAGGGGGAGATGACATTAGGGAGAATGGAAACGGAAGGGGTGAAGGCGGTTTGAACCATGAAAACCGTGAACAATATACACTGAAAAGAACGATGAAATCACGCCATTTGTTTATGATCTCGCTTGGCGGCGTCATCGGAACCGGCTTTTTTCTTGGAACAGGATATACGATCAATGAAGCCGGGCCGATCGGCGCGATTCTTTCTTATTTAGCGGGCGGAATGATCATGTATTTTACGATGCTTTGCCTCGGGGAGCTCGCAGTGGCAATGCCGGTTTCAGGCTCTTTTCAGACGTACGCGACAAAATTTATCGGGCCTGCCACAGGATTTGCCGTCGGCTGGATCTACTGGCTCGGCTGGTCGGTTACGGTTGCTTTGGAATTTCTGTCGGCGGGGCAGCTGATGAAAAGGTGGTTTCCCGATGTCGGCGTCTGGATATGGTGTTTGATTTTCGGTCTGCTGCTTTTTTCGCTTAACGCGCTATCGGCGAAAGCCTTCGGGGAATCGGAATTTTGGCTGTCCGGCATTAAAATTATCGTCATCCTTCTGTTTATTATCCTCGGCGGAGGCGCGATGTTCGGATTTATCGATATGAAAGACGGACAGGCTGCACCGTTCTTTTCCAATCTGATTGGAGACGGAATTTTTCCAAACGGATTCGGCGCGATCTTTATCACGATGATCACCGTCAACTTTGCCTTTCAAGGGACAGAGCTGATCGGGATCGCGGCGGGGGAAAGCGAAAATCCGGAAAAAACGGTGCCCCGCTCCATCAAACAGACGGTCTGGCGGACACTTGTGTTTTTCGGCCTGTCCGTATTTGTCCTGGCGGGGTTGATTCCATGGGAAAAAGCGGGGGTTGTTGAAAGCCCGTTCGTTGTCGTATTTGAACAAATTGGCATTCCGTATGCCGCCGATCTGATGAACTTTGTTATTTTAATTGCTTTATTATCGGTGGCGAATTCGGGTTTGTACGCATCGACGAGGATGCTTTACTCCCTTGCCAAAGAAGGAATGGCCGCTCAGGCTTTAAGCCGGGTCAATAAAAGAGGGATCCCGATGAATGCGCTGTGGATCACGCTCGGTTTTGCGGGTTTGTCCCTCGTCTCAAGCGTAGTTGCCGCGGAAACGCTCTACATCTGGCTTCTGTCTCTAGCCGGTTTAAGCGCACAAGTCGGCTGGATCACGATTACGGTATCACAGCTGCTATTTCGCAGAAGATATGTTAAAGAAGGCGGTAAGGTTGAAGACTTGAAATTTAAAACGCCTCTTTACCCTTATTTGCCGCTGACGGGATTTATTTTAAACAGCGCCGTTCTTGTGAGCCTTGCCTTTGATTCAGAGCAGAGGATGGCATTGTACTGCGGGATTTTGTTCATGTCGGCCTGCTACTTTGTTTATCACGTATTTGTGAAAAAACGCCAGGGTCTTGAGCGACAAGAAGCATTGATCTATCAAAACAAAACAAACGATGAGGTGGTTATTGATGAATAAGCAAGTTTCTCTGATTGGAATGCCGATGGACTTGGGACAGGCGCGGCGCGGTGTGGATATGGGACCGAGCGCGATTCGCTACGCTCATATCGTGGAACGTCTGACCGAGCTTGGCTATGATATCGATGATCTGGGCGATGTGCCGATCAATCGCGATCAGCCAAAAGGAGACGAAGGGCTGAAAAATTTAGTTTCCGTACTCGAAGGAAACCGCAAGCTGGCTGATATCGTCGACAATGTCATCGAGCAGCGCCGCTTCCCGCTCGTGTTGGGCGGAGACCACAGCATAGCCATCGGGACATTGGCGGGGGTAGCCAAGCATTATCAACAACTCGGCGTGATTTGGTATGACGCACACGGCGACTTAAATACGCTGGAGACATCGCCGTCAGGCAACATCCACGGTATGCCGCTGGCGGTAAGTCTCGGTGTCGGCCACGAAAAGCTGGTCAACCTTCACGGCTATACGCCGAAAGTCAAGCCGGAGCATGTCGTCATCATTGGTGCGCGCTCGCTTGATGAAGGAGAGCGCAAATATATCCGTGAAACCGGCATGAAAGTCTACACCATGCACGAAATCGACAGGCTTGGCATGACGAAGGTGATAGAGGAAACGATCGAGTATCTGTCAGCAAATTGCGACGGGATTCATCTGAGCCTCGATCTGGACGGTCTTGATCCGAGCGACGCTCCGGGAGTCGGCACCCCTGTCGTCGGAGGCATCAGCTACAGGGAAAGCCATTTGGCGATGGAAATGCTTTATGACGCAGATATCATTACTTCTGCCGAGTTTGTTGAAGTCAACCCGATACTTGATCATAAAAATAAAACCGGTGAGGCGGCCGTCGAACTGATCGAATCGCTGTTAGGGAAGAAGCTGCTATAACCAATGAAAAGGAGAAGGCATCGGCATGATGCCTTTTCTTTTTTATTATCAAAATAAAGCCAAAAACTCTCTTACGGGCTTCGGCAGAAAACTGCCGGCCCGCCAAACGACAGATGGCTGCAGAATAAACGGATTGTCTTGAATCTCCAATGTCTGAACATGACGCGCAAAATGCGCCGGCAGCATGGACAGCGGCAGAATCGTTGCTCCGAATCCCGAGGTGACAAGGCTGAGGAGCGTTGTAGAATCATGGCACTCACAGACGACCCTCGGCTCAAGGTCCAATGAGTGAAAGTGATGGACGACCTCATCATAAATCCCTTTTCCGTGCGACGGTCTGAGCAGAATCAGCGGCAGACCGGCAATTTCTTTCATTCCGGCTTCCCCTTTTAAGCCATACGACTGATTCCCCGGAAGAACGAGCTTGCATGGGACCTCCGGCAGGCTCTTTGCTTCGATATTTTTGCTGTGGAAAGGCGTTGTCGTGACCGCCGCATCGATCTGCCGGTTTTCCAAGAGCCCGCTCAGCCGTGAAGGCTCACCTTCCCAAATGTTAAACATTAAATTCGGGTACATTTCCCTGATCTTCGAGACTTTTGAGAGCAATAGAGCCGCACAGTAAATCGTTGAACCGACGGCAAGGGTTCCGTTGACTTCTTCACGCAGCTCCCGAACCTCCAAGATGGAATCCTCAAGCTTGTGCAGGATTTCTTTTGCTCTTTTCAAAAACACTTCTCCTTCATAGGTCAGCGTCAGGTTTTTCTTTTTGTTCCGGTCAAATAAAACGACTCCGAGCTCCTCTTCCATCTGCTTCAACTGTCTGGAGAGGGGCGGCTGGGCGATATGAAGCCGTTTCGCCGCCGTTGTAATCTTTCCTTCCTGTGCGATCGTAACAAAGTACTTTAACTGGCGAATATCCATTTTCTCGGCACTCCTTTTTATACCTTTAAAGTATTATATATAGATTTAACAGATATTTTCAATATGGTAAATAGAGGCGTATCATTTTAACTGAAGCACCAAGAGGGAAAGGGGGGCGCATATGAACATCATCGTCGGAATTACGGGCGCGACCGGCGCGATATTTGGCGTGCGGATGCTGGAGTGGCTGAAGAAAACCGACGCAGAGACACACCTAGTCATCTCTCCGTGGGCAGCGGCAACGATTCTGCACGAAACGGGATATACGATGAAAGACGTAGAAAAGCTCGCATCTTTTACGTATTCCCACAAAGACCAGGCGGCCCGCATTTCAAGCGGTTCCTTTCAAACGGACGGAATGATTGTCGCACCGTGCAGCATGAAGACGTTGGCGGGCATTCGCACCGGTATGGCGGATAACCTGTTGACCCGTTCGGCGGACGTCATGCTGAAGGAACGGAAAAAGCTTGTGCTGTTAACAAGGGAGACGCCGCTGAACCAGATTCATCTTGAAAACATGCTTGAGCTGACAAAAATGGGCGCGGTGATCCTGCCGCCGATGCCGGCTTTTTATAATCATCCCCAAAATCTGACCGAAATGGTCGACCATATCGTATTCCGGACGCTGGACCAATTTGGAATCCATCTGTCTGAAGCGAAGCGCTGGGAAGGAATGAAACAGAAGAAATAAGGAGGATAACAGAATGGCTTATCAAGATTTTAGAGATTTTTTAAACACGCTGAAAAAAGAAGGACAGCTTCTTGAAGTTCAGGAAGAGGTGAAGCCGGAACCCGATTTGGGTGCCGCTGCACGCGCCGCCAATAACCTCGGAGACAAATCACCCGCTCTTTTATTCAACAACATTTACGGCTATAACAATGCCCAAATCGCCCTGAATGTCATCGGCTCCTGGCCGAACCACGCGTTAATGCTCGGCCTTCCGAAAGACACGCCGGTCAAAGAACAGTTCTTTGAATTCGCACGCCGCTATGATCAATTTCCTGTAAAAGTGCAAAGAGAGGAGACAGCGCCGTTTCACGAAAACGACATCACAGAAGACATCAACCTGTTTGACATTCTGCCGCTCTTCCGCATCAATCAGGGCGACGGCGGCTTTTATTTAGACAAGGCATGCGTCATTTCCAGAGATGTCGAGGATCCGGAACACTTCGGCAAACAAAACGTCGGCATGTACAGACTGCAGGTAAAAGGAAAAGACCGTCTCGGCATTCAGCCCGTCCCGCAGCATGATATTGCAATCCACCTGCGTCAGGCTGAAGAGCGCGGCGAAAACCTGCCTGTCACGATTGCGCTCGGCTGCGAACCGGTCATTGCAACGGCGGCATCCACACCGCTCTTATACGATCAATCAGAATACGAAATGGCAGGGGCCTTGCAAGGTGAACCTTATAAAATCGTCAAATCAAAACTGTCTAACTTAGATATCCCATGGGGCGCGGAAGTGGTTCTCGAAGGTGAGATCCTGGCGGGCGAACGCGAGTATGAAGGCCCGTTCGGCGAGTTTACCGGCCACTATTCAGGCGGAAGAAGCATGCCGATCATCAAAATCAAGCGCGTCTGCCACCGCAACAACCCGATTTTTGAACACCTCTATTTAGGCATGCCTTGGACTGAGGTTGACTACATGGTCGGCATTAATACATGTGTGCCGCTTTACCAGCAGCTAAAAGAGGCCTATCCGAATGAAATTGTCGCGGTAAACGCGATGTATACACACGGCTTGATCGCCATTGTCTCAACGAAAAGCCGCTACGGCGGATTCGCCAAAGCTGTCGGTATGCGCGCGCTGACGACGCCGCACGGCCTCGGCTACTGCAAAATGGTGATCCTCGTTGACGAAGACGTCGATCCGTTTAATCTCCCGCAAGTGATGTGGGCCATTTCAACGAAAATGCATCCAAAACACGATGCAGTCATTATCCCGGATTTATCCGTTCTGGCGCTTGACCCGGGTTCTGAACCGGCGGGAATCACCCACAAAATGATCTTGGACGCGACAACACCTGTGGCCCCGGAAACAAGAGGACACTATTCACAACCGCTCGATTCCCCTATAGGAACGAAAGAGTGGGAAGCGAAACTAATGAATCTGCTAAATCAATAAAAGAGGAGAGTGTTTCATCATGCATACATGTCCGCGCTGCGAATTAAAAAAAGCGGAAACCGTCAGCAAGTCACCCGTTGAAGGAGCCTGGGAAGTTTATCAATGTCAGCACTGCTTTTTCACTTGGAGATCATCGGAGCCGGAGACGATCACAAATCCTGAAAAATACAATCCGGCCTTTAAAATCGACCCTTCTGAAGTCGAAACAGCCGTACAAGTGCCAGCGGTTCCAGATCGGAAAATCTAAAGGGAGGCATCCGGCATGGCTCAGCTATCAAACGAATTATTTCAGCTGTTAAACGGAGAGAAACTCGCCGGAAAGCGGCGCGAAGCGATGATGCTCCAGACCGTCACAGAAGAAGGCTGGCCGCACACAGCGATGATCAGCGCCGGCGAAATCCTCGCCTTGAACAAAACCGACATCCGCCTGGCTCTCTGGCAAGGCACAACGACAACCGCGAACATCGCGAGAACAGGCCGGGCGCTCTTCGTCACTTGCTGGAAAGGCAAAGCACATTATGTGCGGCTGTCTTTAAAGAAACTGCCCGAATTAAAAGACGCCAAACACCCGAGAGCGCGCTTCGCCGGCACCGTCGAAGCGGCCCGGGAAGATATCGCAAAATACGCCGATATCATGTCCGGCGTTCAGATTGAGCTGAAGGATGAAGCGGCGGTTTTGCGGCGGTGGGAAGAGACGCTGGAGGAGCTGAGGAACTGAAGAAAAGGACCATGGCGAACCATGGTCCTTTCAATTATTTCTGCAGCATCTTATTCGTCACTTTATAAGCCAAGGTACAGCCAATTGTAATGAAAATAATCGCGATCGAAAGGATCACGAGCTTTTCAGCAACGGTATATATCGACATGGGAATAATAACAGCGCAGACGGAAAACACGCCGCCAAAATAAACAAACAGGATCAGCGGCTTTTTGTATTTTTTCCAAATTACTTGATTAATCCCGTTTTTTTCGGGGGCTGCCGGGTGTTTGCTGTCTTCATCTTTCATCAGTTTATTTAGCAGCACATAAATGAGAAATGCGAATAAAGTTGCCGAGAAAATATTAAAACAGAGGATAAACAGCTTTTCTCCCAGACTCATCACCGGATTCAGAACAGAGCTGAGAACGGAGCCGCATACGAAAAACAGGTAGACGGATAAGATAGCTTTGTTTCTTGGTTTTTGTAGAAATTTAGACATTCAGATCTCTCCAATCGTAAATGATTTAAACGCTGAAAATGAGATGGATCAGAAAAGAAAAAATATAAAAGATGATGATGCTTAAAATGCCTCTGCCCAGAAGATAGAGGGCGAAATACAGTTTTCTCAGGAACCAGTTGTATTTTAATAGCCGTTTGTAAACAAAGTAACCGGTTCCGACAAGAAGAAAAACGAATGTATTTGTGATTTTATGGGACCATTTTTCAGGTTTTAAAAAGACCATTTTTTCATATTCAATGATCATGTGACTCGCAATGATTAAAAAACCCAAACTGTAAGCGAAATGAGCGGCCAACATACCGGCGATGAAATATTCGGTATATTCAACAAAAGTTTCTGGTGACATCATTACTCCTTTATGAATGGCGGACTCCAGCGTTTTTTTTTTCTGCTAAAAAAAGCTTCTCATTCTTCGTCAGGCATTCTTTCCAAATAAGACCGGTTCAGCATTTGATTCGCCGCTTGATAAACAGTAAAAAAGCCGCCAGATATCACGGCAAACAAAATTGCAAACACGCCGGATTTCCAAGCGAGTGAGAGTTCGGGCATGAAAAACACGGATGTTCCCACAATCAGGATGCCGACGAAGTAGAAAGAGAGCATGAACGGTTTTCTGTATTTCTTCCAAAAGATTTTCGCGACGATGTTGCATCGGGGCGCGCTTTGATCTTTCTTCGGCTTATTTATGAACACATAAGTGATGAAGGCGAATAAAGAAATTGAAACGAACATAAAGCCGATGACGGCAAGCTTTTCCTTCCAGTTCATTGAAGGTTTGACAAGGCCGGTCAAAATAATGATTGCTGCAAGTAGGGAATAAACTGAGAGAATGATTTTATTTCTGCCTTTCAAACATGACCTCTCCTTGTGCCTTAAATCCTATGCTGTCTGATGATATCTTGATTCGCTTTGATGAAGAAGTATTTGTGGATGAATTTGACCCCCATCATAGAAAATAAACAAGCCATAAGCAGATAGACGGTACTCATCAACAAATAAACGGCAGACTCGGAAACTCGCAAAACGGCATGACTTATTACAAAACCGCCTGCCGGAACAGCTGCCAGGAGCATCCTTGTCGGAGCTGCTGTCTCCCTTTTGCCTTTTTTAGAATCAGGGAAAACAACCAAATAATACCGAATGATGAGGAAAATAACGGCGGCATAAATGAATAATGACAGACTGATCAGCGGTACATGAAAACCGATAGCAGAAACCATCATTTTTTGCGCTGTGATCAACTGGCAATATGACGTACCGCTGAATGATACGCCCATAAAGCGAACATATTGAAGGTGATGATGATATCCGGTCATGCTTTTGGTATTCATGATGATCATCCATATATTGATCAGGATAGCAACAGGAACAGCGGCGAATGTGAAAAAATCTACTTTGTTCACCAGCACAGGTAATATGCTTAAAATATCCAGCATCAACACGATAAAACACGCCATTCCCCATTTCGTTTCCCGGCTGATGGGAGCTGTCAAATGAGACTGAATATTGGTAGGTAAATCTTTGTATGCAACTGTTTCTTTTAATTTCAGCAAAACTTACTTTCCTCCGCTTATCCCTCTGAATTTTTATAATTCTGCATGTATTTTTTCAGCCAGACTTTTTTTCTGTAGATATGTAATAGGAGTGGAGGAACGAAAAAAAATAAGCTGATAACCGAAACAAATAAGGGAATTTCTGAAGGTGCTTTTGCTCCTACCGCCCATATCGTCATGATGACTAAAAAGATACCCCCTACAGGAAATAAAATAGAGAAGATGATCATTGCTTCGTTTATTTTTTTATATAGAAAATTTTTTTCGTTTTTCATAAAAAGCTCCCTTTCTTAGCACCTTGGAAACTATTAATGTCCAGGTAATTACAAGCAAAGGTCTACGCTTGTTGCTAACCACGTTCAGATTTCTTTCTTATTTTTATTAATGGGAAAAGCGATAAGGTAGTATCGAACCTTTCATAAAATTACAATCACTACCCTAATAAAGATGAATAAGATTATAACCAAGCAAAACGTAAACGAGTTCTGGGGATAATCTCAAAGATATACTCGAGCGAATCTTGATTTAGCATCTTTTTCACTTGCCTTTTCTTTCATTTCGGTAGAATTGAACACTCATATCCACGATAAGCGATGCTCATATAAAATTATTTTCAAATGCATACAACGATCCAAAAAGAAAGCGTCCCATGTATGAGACGCTTCCGTTTCTAATCGATGGCTGCTTCTTTTAAAACATGTTGAAATTCTCGTTCCTCTTCATCCTCATAACCTTCGAAAATCACTTTTTCAATGTCTGAATGGTTAAAAGCAAAAGTGTATTCTTGATTAATGTAGCCCTCGGGGTAAAAAACGCCGATATAGTCAAACATTTTCGGATCTTCGCTCACGACGATCTGTTTTCTTCCGTAAATCATTAATTTTTTTGTTCCGCCTTCTAGTAAGACGATTGAGCCAGAAGGCAGAAGCTTATTTTCAAGCATCGAAGAAGTTCTCCTTTCTTATTTTCCATTAAATATATGTTGATTGGCTTTAATGAAAAGGTATTGGTGAATGAATTTGACCCCCATATAAGAAAAAAAGCATGCTAAAAATAAATAAATATAACTCATAAACAAATTAACAATTGAATCTGAAAAGTGAAACATGAACTGTGCAATGATGTAGCCTAATCCCGGTCCTATTGTTAATAAATAGGTTCCCCATGAAGCGCTTCTTTTCTCTTTTTTGCTGCGTTTTGGTAAAACAATTACGTAGTATCGGATAAACCCAAGTGTAACAATGAAATAAGTAAGTAATGAAGCAATCATAAAAATAGGATTATACCCTAACACAGAATAAACATACTTTAGAGAGAGTATAAAATAACAAATCGAAGAAACAACTCCAGTTCCTCCTTTGTATAAACCAAAGTAAGTAGGACTGATCTTATCGAGTTTTGTAAACATCAAAATGATTGTCCATAAGTTGATAAATATCATAAAAGGTAATGCTATTATTGTGAACGTTTTTTCGCCATTTACAAAGAGAGGAATACCGCAAATTAAATCTAAAAGCACAACAATACAAAATAACATTGACCACTTATCTTGGGACGATGCTTCATCTGCAATTAAATGGCGTTTGATATCTCTAGGCAATTTTTTAAATGTCGTATCTGTATCCAATCTTAACAAGACGGTTTACCTCCCATGTGAAATTACTTAAACCACCCTGCAACTGTTTTTAATCCCGATTCTACAGAGTCTTTTGCCATATCCGTAATGCTTTTTTTGTCTTTTCCCCATTTTACGCCGCCTAGAAGTTCTGATACACCAATTGTCACAACCAGAGCTGCAGCTGCGCCGACTATCACAGGGGCCCCGACCGTTCCGATTACAAACGCGCTTGCAACAGCGCCAACTCCAATTGTTGCAGCACCTAATCCCACGTCTACTGCAGCATCCCCAACTATTTTTTCAGTGGAGACATTAGGGTCGTTTACATTATTCACTAAATCTTCTCCAGTGGTGATGGCTACGCCTGCCCAACCCAACTTGCTTTTCATTGCACCTTTAACTGCAGAAGAAGCCCTTGTATACTCAGCGATTTTCGGGTTGTTCCCCACTTTTAACTGTGATTTAGTCCAAGTTTCCGGGTAATTTTTTCCTTTGATTCCTATCGCTTGACCGTTCTGTACCTTGTATCCGCTTATCTTCCTGCCGCTATTGGTTTCTATGCCTTTTTCAATTTTAACCCCATCTTTAACAACATACTTCACATTCTTCCCAAAATCCGTCGCAGCAGTAGTCGTCCCATACAAACTTCCTGCACTAGCTACAGGATACGTCCAATCGATCTCAAATGGAAGGTCTTCTTTTGTTGTGTCGTCGATTTTGCCTTTTTCGTCTTTTTCGCTAAACCGCCCAAGCATCTTCTCCATCGGCGTTTCGCCGGGGTTTTGCAGGTCGTTTTGCAGGCCGCCGGGAGCTTGACTGATTGTTGAGTCATTTTGCGGCTTTAAAATTGAACCGCTTTTATATTCCGATATTTCAATCTTCGGCCCCGTATACATTTTCTCCAGCTGCTGGATGTACTGCTTCATCGTGTCAAGGTCTTCCTTCGCCGCTTTTAGCGCATTTGTCTGTTCGCGGTCGAAGGTGTGAAGCTTTTCGAGCGTCTCGCTGATTTGTCTTTGGGCTTTTTTGGCGTTTTCGTTGACGGCTGAATCGTCGAGGTCGGGCAGGTCGACGATGTGGCTGACAGTTGCCATCGTCTGATTGGCTTTTGACGTCAATCTGCCTGTCAGCGATTCAGCTTGACTGACGCCGTCATGGAGTTCGTTCTCAAGAAAGCTTTGCGAGATAAAGCCGTTTTGGTTCGGTTCAAGGGAATGAAGTGCGCTTTTCGTCTTTTCTAAAAGTCCTTTATAATCGGAAATAAAAGATTCATAAAAAAGAAGAAAAGTGGTGTGGCACTCTTCATAGAACGAGCGGATCGCTTCACCGCCCGCGCCTTTTAAGGCGTCGTCAAGGGAGGTGAGGCCTTTGACGCTTTGTTTGACTTTTGAAATCTCGTCAGTCTGGTTTTTTAATTCGGTCAGCGTTTTGTCTAGGCCGGTTTGAAAAGCCTGAACATCTAGAGTTTTCAATGCGTAGTCCCTTCCTTCTACTTGGCTTTGATCGATGACGACAGCTTTTTGTCGGCGTCTTTTATGGCGTTGACAGCCTGTTCGGTTTGCGCAATTTGTTTAGCTAGAGCTGATGCGTATGCTTTTGTCAGGCTTTTCAAATCTTTGTTCATGCTTTCGATTTTTTTGACGACGTCAAGGTTGTTTTTTGCCGCTGATATCTTTACCTAACGAATCAATATCATCATTTTTGGAAAACGATAAGGTAATGTAGCCATACTTAAAATCACAATCACGTAAATTAATAAAGACACGGTGATACATAAAAAGTTATAACAGAACAAAACGTAATTGGGTTCTTGTGATAATACAAGATAACAAAAAAACATACAACTCCAGTGGCTCCCATATGGCTCTGGTATTTGTACGATATTGCAGGTCATCTCAGCTTTTTTACGGCTAGTGAATATTGACGAGGATTTCTAGATGTAAAGCCACTTTTGATTTTAATTTTTATATAAAAGGCATTCCTGGAGAAAGGGATGTTTGTTAAACTAGTCTTTCATTATTTTATTCATAACAATGTAAATAATAAAAGTGAACCCAGTGGCTGAAAGAGTATTAAAACAAAACAAAAATAACTTCCCTTTCCACTCAACGGGTACCGCTAAAGTAGACACAGTAATGCAAAATATAAAAATAAAATAAATAATTAAGATAGCTTTATTTCTTCGCTTCTCTAAAAATTTAGACAAGTTTACACCTCATTATTGTCTAAAGACTCTTTTCTTTTCTCGTTTAACTTTTCTTGAATAATCTTCTCTTCGTCATTAATAAAACCTTTAAATAAAACTTCTTCAATCATATTTTGATTGAAAAATAGATTGAAATCTTCGGTTATATTTCCTTCCGGATAAGGCACTGAAACGTAATCAAATCTTTCCTTACTTGAAGATTGAATCTGGTGTCGACCATAAATCATTACTAGTTTTTCCACTTTTTTTAATTTGACTACGCTGCCGATCGGTAACCAGGAATACTCTTTTATGTTTTTCATCTGTTAAGCTCCTAACGATTACTTTTTTGTCTAACGAGATGAGGATGTTTTTTAAATAAAACTTTTTTTCTGTAAATAAGCAAACATATTGGCAATAACAAAAAAAACGTTGAGATCAATATTGTAAATTCAATAAAGGCTTGAAATGGGAGTTTGTTTTCTATAGTGATCCAAATTAAAGCTGAAAACATACACAACCATACAAACGGCCCAAAGATTGATGCAACAATAATAGCTGAATTCACTCTTTTAGCTAAAAAATCTTTATTCATCAAGACCCTCCTTATTCATCATCTAGTTTAGCACCAAATTTGAAAGACACGCCAACACCATCTGCTGCATAAATTTCATTTTGTAGGCCAAAGCTGCCTCCAATTCCTACACTACCTACAGATACACCTACACCAATATAGGGATCTATGTCAATACCAAACCATTCTTTTAATGGCTCATAACCTAACCAATTTAAAGGGGTGATGGTTAATTCAGCTTCGGCTACACTTGCTTCTCCTCCTAAAGAGGCACTATATTCAGATATATTTGCATCTAACTGAGCGTGACCGACTTTAGCTTCAAACGAAACTGGAAACTTTTCATGTCCAATTTCCATGTCTGCTAGATTACCTTCTGCACTAGCACCAATCATTTGACCAGCTAAAAGATATTTCGGTATGTTTTGATTTTTTGGAAAAGCAGCTTTTGATTCCAAATCAATTGCCTTAAATGAACTTTGGTGTTCAGGCTCCCCTTTGTCTCTAAATGCTTTATTTGTGTCGAATAGACTAAATCCAAAATTCGCTTTGATTTTTTTCTCATTTGTTTCAAAAGAACCTTGAACATTTCCAGTACCATAAAATCCTAAAAGTCCACTTTTATCAAAATCGAATGAAATGTCCTCATCTTGCGTATTTGAATTGTCTTTGACCTCTTCTGTATTTTCAGCACTTGTATTATTGGTGCTTTGATTAACCTTTTCCAACATTTTCTTCATTGGACTGTCTGTAAAATCATCCAGATTTTCGCTGTCGCTTAATTCACTTTTTAAAATTGAACCGCTTTTATATTCCGAGATTTCAATCTTCGGCCCCGTATACATCCTCTCCAGCTGCTGGATGTATTGCTTCATTGTGTCGAGGTCATCCCTCGCCGCTTTTAGCGCATTTGTCTGTTCGCGGTCAAAGGTATGAAGCTTTTCAAGCGTCTCGCTGATTTGTCTTTGGGCTTTTTTGGCGTTCTCGTTGACGGCTGAATCGTCGAGGTCGGGCAGGTCGACGATGTTTTTGACCGTTAGAATAGTCATATTGGCTTTTGACGTCAATCTGCCTGTCAGCGATTCGGCTTGACTGACGCCGTCATGGAGTTCGTTTTCAAGAAAGGTTTGCGAGATAAAGCCGTTTTGGTTCGGTTCAAGGGAATGAAGTGCGCTTTTCGTCTTTTCTAAAAGTCCTTTATAGTCGGAAATAAAAGATTCATAAAAAAGAAGAAAAGTGGTATGGCACTCTTCATAGAACGAGCGGATCGCTTCACCGCCCGCGCCTTTTAAGGCGTCGTCAAGGGAGGTGAGACCTTTGACGCTTTGTTTGACTTTTGAAATCTCGTCAGTCTGGTTTTTTAATTCGGTCAGCGTTTTGTCTAGGCCGGTTTGAAAAGCCTGAACATCTAGAGTTTTCAATGCGTAGTCCCTTCCTTCTACTTGGCTTTGATCGATGACGACAGCTTTTTGTCGGCGTCTTTTATAGCGTTGACAGCCTGTTCGGTTTGCGCAATTTGTTTGGCAAGAGCCGAAGCGTATGCTTTTGTCAGGCTTTTCAAATCTTTGTTCATGCTTTCGATTTTTTTGACGACGTCAAGGTTGTTTTTGCCGCTGATATCTGTCGGCACATTCGGTTTCACAGCTTGGGCTGAATGCTTCAGCTTCGAGAGCGCCTGTTTGACTTCGCCTGTTTTGACTTTGATTTCTTGACCCATCGTAATCACTCCTTTAGCGGCGGGCTTCTCTTTCTTCTTTTTCCAGTTTTTCAATTTTCGTTTTTAATGAGCTGATATCCTTACCTAGTGAATCAATGTCATCATTTAAGGAAGAGATTTTCTCTTTTAATTGTTTAAACACTTCATTTAACTGTTTTCCGCAAATATCATTGTAGGCCGTTTTCATATCGCTTCTGACGTTTTTAAAAGAATCAGCAAGGCTGCCCTGCCATGTTGTCGGCGACAGTTCGGGCTTTTTGATGCTGTCTTTTGAATCGTCAAATTCCTTTTTATCTGCTTCTAATTCAGTTTGGCAATTTTTCAGTTGTTCGAGCTGTTGTTTTTTGATGAGAAGTGTACCTTGCAGCCCGTATAAAACTGTTTTTTCCCAGATCATGTTACTGCCACCTCCCGGAAAATTTGATTCAAATGACCTGTTGGGATCCGTTCGTTAAAGGACCTTATTAATGTTACAACATGGTATAAATGAGTTGAATAGGAAAAATGTACCGTGATTAAAGAATCGAGTCGAGCGGCTAAGCAGGGAATTCCTTATTGTGACTGCGATTTTGCACTTTTCTCCATTTTCCTCCAAGGGCAAAAGACATGGTTCTTAGGGCTGTGTTTTTTATGATATTTATTTTTTGTTTCACAAACTTTAAGGTAATTTTAAGAAAGAGGCGATCTTGTCGAATACTAAACAGGGTTTTTCGAACAAAATGTCAAATAGATTAGATATTTCATATAAACAAGGGGGGAAATTGTCTGTTTGTGATGAAAAAAGGGGACGGGCGGAATTTCTGTCAGGATGCCTCAGCTGGATTCTAAGAAAAATATGCGGCTAAATATATACTTTATGATAGATTGTAAACGCTGTCTTGTCCTCTGACCAACAGGGGGATGAAGATGAAGAAGCTGTTAGTTGTTTATGCCGTGATGCTCTGTTTGTTTTTTCTGTATGTCTACGACTATTCCCGGGGCGATAAAACAGGATCTACAGAAGCAAGCAGAAGGCCGGCGGCCGGAAGTCTGTCCGAAAAATATGTGATGGTTACGTTTCAATCGGGAATCGAATATTGGAAGAGCGGCCTGAAAGGCTTTGAGGATGCCGCGCAGCTTTTCAACGTCTCTGTCGAGTATCGGGGGGCGGCCCATTATGATGTCCATGAGCAGACGACCGTCCTTGAGCAGGTGATTGCAAAAAAGCCGGCGGGGATCGCGCTTTCGGCAATAGATCCGAAAGCTTTAAACCTTGTCATCGACAAGGCGCACGAGCAGGGCATTCCGATCGTTTTATTCGATTCAGACGCTCCGCTCAGCAAAGCCTCTACATATGTCGGCACAAATAATATGGAAGCGGGTGCTGAGGCCGCAAGGCGAATGGCCGAGTTTTTAGATGGAAAGGGAGAGACCGCCATCATTACCCAGCCGCGTCAGTACAATCACCAGGAAAGGACGAAGGGCTTTGAACAAACGATCAAGCAAAAGTACCCGAACATGAAGGTCGCCGCGGTTTTGGACGGAAAAGGGGATGAGCTGACGTCGAAAAAAGAAGCGGCGAAGATTCTGGAAAAAAATCCGTCCATCAAAGGAATTTTCACGACAGAAGCCAATGGGGCGAGCGGTGTGGCCCGCGCTGTGAAGGCGGCGGGACTTGAAGGGGAAGTATGCATCATCGGCTTTGATAAAGACAAGAAAACGCTGGACGGCATCAAAAGCGGATCGATTTCCGCGACAATGGGTCAGGACACATGGCAAATGGGCTATTGGTCGCTGCACATGCTGTTTTTCTCAAATCACCATCTGAAGCATGAACGCCCGCTTCCGGCAGCGATCGATACAGGCATTACGATCATAACGAAAGAAAATGTGGCAGCCTATTATGCGAATGATTAAACGTTTGATTAACAATGCGCCGATCCGTCATAAGCTGATCAGCCTTCTCTTATTAATCAGCATGCTGCCGACGATCGGCCTCGGCATTTTATCGGGATGGGCCGTTGAAAATATTATTGAAAAACAGGTGATCGACCAAACGCTGCAGCTGATCGGCGAAGTGAACAAGACGGCTGAAGTATATGTCAGCCACATGCAAAACCTGACATATTTAATATCAATGAATGAAGAAATGGAAGCGTTTTTTAATCATGAAAAAGAGGATGGAGAGGCGGATTATAAGAGAAGGACGTTTTTGCAGGGCCTGACTTCTTTATATTCTGAAGCCGCAGGCATTCTCGTCGTCAATGATAAGGGTGAGATGATCAGCAATGAGATGTATGAACGCACGCCGACAGATTTGACAAAAGAACCGTGGTATCTGGCGGCTGTCGCTAATGAAGGAATTTTCAAGATGATCGGAAAGCCTGTCAATCGGAATATCAGAAGCCATGTGCATTACAGGGAAGACGAGGTCGTTTCTGCCGTCAGAGCTGTTATCGATCCTGAGACACAGCGTGTGAAAGGCGTTGTGCTCATCGATTTGAAGCTGCGCGTCCTCGCAGAAGCGACAAAAAATATCCGCTTGGGGAAAACGGGTTATTTGATGATCATGGATGAGAATGGCGGCAATATTTATGCACCGGAGACCTCAAAGCTGTTTCTGCCGAAAAAGTGGTTCAGTCAAGACCGGTCCGGCTATTTTTCGAAGCGGATTAAGGGAGAGGAGTATCAGTTCATTTATGAGACGTCTTCCTTTACGAACTGGACAACGGTCGGCGTTTTTAAAGCGGGTGAACCGGTATTCGAAGTGAAGGAAATCCACTTGTATGTGCTTTTGTTTTTACTGACGGCGGCGTTTCTCGGAATGTCCGCTTCCTATTATTTGTCCCATTCCATGTCGCGGCCGATTTTGAAGCTGAATGCTGTCATGAAAACGGCGGAAAGCGGGAATTTTTCAACATGTTATCAGGAGGAAAGGGAAGATGAAATCGGGCTATTGGGAAAAAGCTTCAATCGCCTGATGTTGAGAATCAGGGAGCTGATGTCGGTCACAGAAAGACAAGAGCGCCAAAAAAGGGAAGCTGAATTAAGGGCGCTGCAGGCACAGATCAACCCTCATTTTCTCTACAACACACTGGATACAATCAATTGGATGGCGAGGAAGAAAGGAGCGGAAGAGGTCAGCGGTCTCGTGCAGGCTTTATCCAAGCTGTTCCGCATCTCCTTGAGCAAAGGGAAAGATATCATTCCGCTGTCTGATGAATTTGCACATGTTGAAAACTATTTGAAAATCCAAAAAGCGCGGTACCGCGATAAATTAAACTACTCAATCGAAATGACCGGGCTTTGTGATGATCGCCTGATATTAAAGCTCGTGCTTCAGCCGATTGTCGAAAATGCGATTTATCATGGAATTAAAGAAAAAAAGGGGCAGGGGCATATTACGATCAAAGGCATGGAGGAAGACGGCTCGCTGATCATCAAAATTGAGGATGACGGAGCCGGAATGGATGAAGAGACGCTAAAGCAAATAACCGATCAATTCAAACACAGGGACGATACAGCGGGCTACGGCATGATCAACGTCCATGAACGGATCGCCCTTACATTTGGCGAGCCGTACGGTTTAACGGTTGAAAGCCGAAAAGGAGCCGGAACCGCCGTCACAATACGGCTTCCAATTTTAACAAAAGGGGGAACAAGCCTTGAGTGAATGTTGGCGCGTACTGATTGCCGATGATGAACCATGGATTCGGGAAGGAATACGGGATGCCGTCTCTTGGGAGCGCTATCAAATGTCGGTGTCAGCTGAAGCGGAGAATGGTGAAGAGGCATTTGAGCTCGCTCTCAAACACGGCATCGACTTATTGATTGTCGACTTGAATATGCCGATCGTCAACGGAATCACGCTGATGAAAAAGCTCCGCGGCGTCCTGCCGCAGTGCCGCTTTGTCATCGTGACGGGCTACGATCAGTTTGCATACGCGCAAGAAGCGATCCGGCTGAATGTCGATGATTATTTGTTAAAGCCGGTCGATCCCGCTCATCTGGAACAAGTGCTCGAAAAGATCAGCGTGTCGCTGGCAGCTGAAAAAAAGAAGCTCAGCGAGCAAAAGCTTGCCGAGCAGCATATTCAACAAAACCTCGGTCTTTTGAAAGAGCATGTTTTCAGAAGCTGGATCGAAGGCCGGGCAGACGAAGAAGACGTTTACCGGCAGCTCGAATGCCTTCGGCTGCCGGCCCGTTATCCTGAGACGCTCGGTGTCATCGCGGCCGGGCATGTATGGAACAAGCCGTCTGAAGCCGACAGTCTGAAAGAAAAAGTAGAACGCTTCTTTATCGATGAGCGGGATAAGGCTGTTTTTTTCGATGGAGACCGTCTGATCGCCGCCTGCCTGTGGCGTTCTGTTACAGAAGCTGAACAGCGGGCGCTTGCTGAGATGATCGAAGCTGAAATGCAGGCAGGCGCCGCCGTCTGCTTCGCGAAGCTTGCCGAAAACGGCCGCTCAGCTGCGCAATGCTATCAGCATTGCAGACAGCAAGTCTCGAAAGCATTTAATATCTTGCCGGTTGTCACGAGGGCCAAAGAATATATGAAAAAGCATTTCACTGAAAGGGAGTTTTCTTTAAAACAGACGGCGGATGCACTTCAAGTCTCGCCCGTCTATTTGAGCAGGATCATGAAGAAGGAGCTCGGCATCACATTTGTTCAGCTTTTGACAGAGATGCGCATGGACCAAGCGGTTCATCTATTAGAGACAACCCCGCTTTCGATTCATGATGTTGCCGAACAAACGGGCTATGATACACAGCACTATTTCAGCACGGTATTTAAAAAAACGAAGGGGGTATCCCCCAATCAGTACCGACGCATGTCGGGAATTGAACGAACAGGGAGAAAATTGTAATGTAAGCGCTTTATAAAAGTCTGATTTTTATAAAAATAGTTAATTAATTCAAAAGACGGACATTCGAAAGACATGGTACAGTTGGCATGATTCATGATGGGAGAAATCAAAAGGGGGATACCAAGCATGAAAAAATGCTGGCTGTTGATCACTGCAATGCTATTCTGTCTCATTGTTTCCGCCTGTTCGGGGAATCAGGCGAGCGGAGGGGGAGACAAAGGCTACGTCGGAATCTCAATGCCGACAAAGTCATCGGAACGCTGGGTGTATGACGGGAAATACATGGTGAAAGAGTTTGAAAAGCTCGGGTATAAAACGGATCTGCAGTATGCGGAAGATGTCGTTGAAAACCAAGTCTCACAAATCGAAAACATGATTACAAAAGGCGTCAATGTGCTCGTCATTGCTTCGATTGACGGGGAAGCGCTGACAGACGTCCTTGAAAAAGCAAATAAGCAGGATATTAAAGTCATTTCCTATGACAGGCTGCTTATGAACAGCAAACATGTCGACTATTATGCGACATTTGACAATCATAAAGTCGGTGAACTCCAAGGGAAATATATTGAAGAAAAGCTTGGCTTAAAAGACAAAAAAGGACCGTTCAACATCGAATTATTCGCGGGATCGCCTGACGACAACAACGCGCATTTCTTTTTTGACGGCGCCATGTCTGTTTTGAAGCCTTATATCGATTCGGGCAAGTTAAAGGTATTGAGCGGCCAGACTTCATTTGAGCAAGGCGCGACGCTCAGATGGGACGGCGCAACCGCGCAATCCCGGATGGACAATTTGCTGAGCGCGCATTATACAAAAGCGAAGCTTGATGCGGTGCTTTCACCGTATGACGGGATCAGCATCGGAATCATTTCCTCTTTAAAAGGCGCGGGCTACGGATCGGACAAGAAGCCGCTGCCGGTTATTACGGGACAGGATGCGGAGCTTGCTTCCGTGAATTCGATCATTAAAGGGGAGCAGACCTCAACCATTTTCAAAGATACGAGAGAGCTGGCGAAAAAAGCCGTTGAGATGGCGACATCCGTCTTAAAAGGCGAAAAGGCGGAAGTCAATGATACAAAGACGTATGACAACGGAGAGAAGGTCGTTCCGTCCTACCTGCTTGATCCGGTCGTCGTCGATAAAGAGAACTATAAAAAAGTGCTCGTTGACGGCGGTTACTATAAAGAATCGGAATTAGGGAAGTGATCCGATGTCAGATTGCATTTTGGAGATGAGAGGCATCACGAAGGAGTTTCCCGGCGTCAAAGCGCTCGACAATGTCCACCTTCGCGTGAAAGCGGGCGAAATCCATGCCCTCTGCGGTGAAAACGGGGCGGGCAAGTCGACTTTGATGAAGGTGCTGAGCGGTGTATATCCGTACGGTACGTATACGGGCGACATTTTGTATAAAGGGGAAGTATGCCAATTCAAAAATATTAAGCAAAGTGAGGAAGCGGGGATTGTCATCATCCATCAGGAGCTGGCGCTCGTCCCCCAGCTTTCCATTGCGGAAAATCTTTTTTTGGGCAATGAACAGGCGAGCCGCGGCGTCATCAATTGGCGAAAAACAAAGCTGGAAACCCTCGAATTAATGAAAAAAGTCGGGCTTCAAGAATCTCCGGATACGCTTGTTTCCCAAATCGGCGTCGGAAAGCAGCAGCTTGTTGAAATCGCCAAAGCTTTGGCAAAAAAGGTGCAGCTTTTAATTTTGGATGAGCCGACTGCGGCTTTAAATGAAGCGGACAGCGAGAATCTGCTGCGGCTCTTACTCGAACTGAAAAAACAGGGGATCTCTTCAATTATGATTTCTCATAAATTAAATGAGGTCACGAACGTCGCAGATTCGATTACCGTGCTCCGTGACGGACAGACGATCGAAACGCTTGATGTGCAAAGCGGGCAATTGACCGAAAACCGGATCATCAGAGGCATGGTCGGCAGGGAGCTGCAAAACCGCTATCCTGACAGAAGCGCCAAGATTGGAGACGTCATCTTTGAAGTGAAGGATTGGACAGTTCATCATCCGCTTCAACAGGACCGCAAAGTTGTAAACATGGCGGCCCTTTCCGTCAAAAGAGGCGAAATTGCAGGAATTGCCGGCTTGATGGGCTCCGGAAGGACGGAGCTGGCAATGAGCATTTTTGGAAGATCATACGGAAAAAACATCTCCGGCACAATCGAAAAAGACGGGCGGGAGCTTTACATCCGCCACCCTGAGGAAGCCATTAAAAACGGCATCGTCTATGTGACGGAGGACCGGAAAGGAAACGGTCTGATTCTGGATGACAGCATTAAAGAAAACATTACGCTGTCCAAACTGGAGAAAGTGTCGAGCCGATTGGTGATGGACGAGCGCCGCGAAAAACATGAAGCGGAGGATTTTCGCAGGAAATTGAACATCAAGACGCCCGATATCGGCCAGCGGACCGGAAATTTAAGCGGAGGCAACCAGCAGAAGGTCATGCTGAGCAAGTGGATTTTTGCGGAGCCTGACATTTTAATTTTGGATGAACCGACGCGCGGCATCGATGTCGGCGCCAAATACGAAATCTACGGGGTCATCAATCAGCTTGCCGAAGCAGGTAAAGCGGTTATGATGATCTCTTCGGAGCTTCCCGAGCTGCTGGGGATGTGCGACAGAATTTATACGATGTGTGAAGGGGAAATCACCGCCGAATTTTCCAAAGAAGAAGCTGATCAGGAGAAGCTGATGAAATATATGACCATCCGCATGAAGAGAGGGGGAGAGGCGTATGCAGACACCGGTGCAAACTGATAAAGACCGCGCTCAGCCCGGTTACTTTCAGCTGTTTCGCGACATGTATAAGCAGAACATCCGGAAATACAGCATGGTCATTGCGCTCGTGTTTATTATGCTACTGTTTCAAATACTGACAGACGGAATTTTGCTGAGGCCGCTGAACATTACGAACTTGATTTTGCAAAACAGCTACATTCTCATTTTAGCCATCGGGATGATGCTCGTCATCATTACGGGACACATTGATTTATCAGTCGGTTCAGTCGCCGCTTTTGTCGGCGCCGTCTCCGCGATGATGATCATCGAAAACGATATGCCGCTGTTTGCGGCGGTCGTTCTGTCGTTGCTTCTGGGAGCGGCAATCGGCGCCTGGCAGGGATTTTGGATCGCTTATGTCAAGATTCCAGCCTTCATCGTGACGCTGGCGGGAATGCTATTGTTCAGAGGACTCACGATGATCGTGCTTGAGGGGAAATCGATTGCTCCATTTCCCGTGTCCTTTCAAAAAATGGCGTCCGGCTTTATCCCGGACTGGCTGAACGGAGGCGCGCTCCATATGACGACGATTGTCGCCGGAGCGGGAGTGTCGATTCTTTATCTCGTGTATCAGCTTCAGCAGAGAAACATGCAGAAGAAATTCCAATTTGACTTGCAGGGAAAAGGTCTGTTTGCAGTTAAGGTGTTTTTTATCATCGCCATTATCAACCTTTTTACCTACATTCTCGCGACGTACGAAGGCATACCTCTCATTTTGATCACATTGTTCATCTTAATCGCCGGGTATACATTCGTTATGAAAAAAACCGTCATCGGGCGGAGAATCTACGCAATCGGCGGCAATGAAAAAGCAGCCGAGCTTTCAGGAATCAAAACAAAACGGCTTACCTTTATGGTCTTCGTCAATATGGGCGTCTTAGCTGCTCTTTCCGGATTGATTTTTGCCGCCCGTTTAAACGCGGCCACTCCGAAAGCAGGAAACCTGTTTGAACTTGACGCCATTGCGGCCTGCTTCATCGGCGGTGCTTCAGCTTACGGCGGAATCGGCACGATCGGCGGGGCCATCATCGGCGGCCTTGTCATGGGGGTCATGAACAACGGCATGTCGCTGCTCGGTCTGGGCATCGACTGGCAGCAAGCAATTAAAGGCCTCGTCCTTCTGATTGCCGTTGCATTTGATATTTACAATAAGAATAAAACTTCTTAATTGATAAAGAAAAACCTGTTTTTGAACATCAAAAACAGGTTTTTTCATTATTGCTGGACTGAACGTCCTTCCTGATTCAGTGTGGGGTTTATTTTTTTAGGTTCCGGCAGCAGGATATTCAAAATGCTTGCTGCCGCCAAAATAACGATTGAAAGGTAGAAAGACAGGTTATAGTTGCCTGTTTGGCTGTACCAGACGCCCGGCAAATAAGCGCCGAGCGCCGAACCGAGCTGGTGGCTGAGGAACAGCCAGCCGAGAATGAACCCGACGGAGTACTGCCTGAAATACTGGGTTGCGAGCATTTGCGTCGGGGCGACGGTCGCAAAGTCGACCAAACCGAACAAAACCGCGAAGCAAAGCAGGAGGACCGAGTTGTGGCTCGACAACAAAATGACAAGCGACAGCGCCCTTACGGCATATAAAAAGCACAAAATTTTTCGGCTGCTCCAGCGGTCAGCGACGACGCCGGAAATCAAAATGCCGATGATGTTAAACCCGGCCAGCAGGCTGACAGCGGCGCTTGTTACTTCGGTCGAAAACCCGTGGTCATGCGAAAAAGGGATAAGATGGGTATCCATTAACCCCGTCGTTGTAAATCCGCAAATGAAAAACGGCAAGACGAGGAACCAAAACGTTCTTTTGAGAAAAACGGCTTTGTATGGAATCTTTTTAGGCTGGGCGTCCGGCTCTTCTTTTATCTCGCCGCCCTGAGTGCCGCCGATCGGCTGTACATTTTTTTCCGAAGGATGATTCCGCAATAACAAGATGACGATCGGAAATACGATAACAGCTAAAAACAATCCGAGAACGATGACGGTCACTTGCCAGTTAAACCAGTGGATCAACATGAGCGATCCAGGGACAAGCAGCATCTGCCCCGCGCCGAATCCCGCTTCCATAATGCCGAATGCAAGCCCCCGCTTCTCATTGAACCAGTTGGTCACGATCACGGTCGATGCGACATTCGACGCACCGCCGACGCCGAGAGAAACGATGATGCCGTACAAAATAAACAGCTGCCACGGAGAAGTCACGAGATATGTAAAAAAGATGCTCAAGCCAACCAGAAGCGTGCTGAGAGATAAAATGATCCGCGGCCCGAACCGGTCGACAAGCCTGCCGATCACCGGCTGGGATACGCCGTAGACAATGAAGCTCAGCATGGAAATAAGCGAAATCGTGCCCCTGTCCATTGAAAATTCTTCTTCCCAAGGCTGAATAAAGGCCCCGAAAGAAAGGCGCACCCCTTGAACGGCCAAAAGCGTCAAAAACGTCACAAAAACGATAATCCAGGCGTAGTGTATTTTCCGTTTCATAGATCCTCCATTTCGTCAGCCTAACTCGGCATCCCAGCGTTCTTCCCGGAGCCGCTGTCCCCATAATAAAGTCTCGTCTTTCACTTCCGTCAGTCTGAATCCGAATTTTTCATACAAAGGCCGCGCTTCAGCCATCGTACTTACCGTCCATAGAAAAATCCGCTCAAATTGATTGTCTTTGCAATAATCGATCAGCTGCTTCAAAAGGCGCGTGCCGACTCCCTGATGCCGAAAAGCGGCGTCGACCAGAAACCATCTGAGCTGTCCGGTTTTGCCGGGATGTTTGACGAGCCCGACGCATCCCGCAAACCTTCCGGCGCTCTCCGCGATCCAGATGTTTTCGATATCGGCATCAAATGTTTCGTGAAGGTAATCCAAAAATGAATCGTCCCAGCCATGTGTCTCCGCGTAAAACGCACGCTGTTTTTCGATCATCAGTTTGATATCGTCCGATATATAGTAATCTCTTATGGAAACGTCCGATTTCTCGGGCGGCAGGTGTTCCGACAATATGCATTCAATTGTATTCATCGCCTCCGTCAGCTTTTCCTGATGGGGGCCGTCGATATGCTTCAGCATGTATTCGATTTGCTGATTGGCTTTTGTCTCCAGCTTCTTATAAATGGATTCGCCGAAGCTTGTTAAATAGATATAGTGGTTGCGGCTGTCCTCCTCGCTTCTCTTTTTATAGACCATATTTTCCTTTTCGAACCGCTTCAGGATCCGGCTGACATAGCCCCGGTCCAGACCGAGCGTATCTTGAATCAGTTTGGCTGTACAATCGGCCGTATTGTGAATTTCGAATAATATCCGGGTTTCCGTCAATGAAAAAGGGCTGTCATAAATATGTTCATTCAGAAAACCGAGCACATTTGTGTAGAATCGATTGAACTTTCTGAATTTTAACGTGATAGAATGATTGATTTCTGTCATCTCAAAACCTCTCTCCCTATAAATCGTTGCTTTAATCAATTATAATAAAATAGTTGATTTAGTCAAGTGTATGGAAATAAAGTTAAAAATGTTAATGATAGATTATATTTTACAAATAAAGAAAGATAAATTCAATCATACAGGAAAATTCATCCACCAGGCAGGAAAGAGGGAAGAAAACAGAGTATATAATCTAACAACCTGTTTTTGAAAGCGTTTAATGTCTGTCTCCGCGTCATATGAAAACGAGGAAGAGAGGATGAAACTTTACGATGGTCAAACCGTATCCCCCGATCAGCCGGAAAGTTCCCCGACTGTTGCATGGAGCCGATTACAACCCTGATCAATGGCTTAAATATCCGGACGTTTTAAAAGAAGATATCCGCCTGATGAAGCTGTCCCGCTGCAATGTGATGTCTGTCGGCATTTTCTCCTGGGTTTCGCTCGAGCCTGAAGAAGGAAGATTTACATTTGATTGGCTCGATCAGGTTCTTGATACTTTCAAGGAAAACGGAATTTATGCGTTCTTGGCTACACCGAGCGGCGCCAGACCGGCTTGGATGTCCAAAAAGTATCCCGAGGTGCTGAGAACGGAGCGCAACAGGATCAGAAACCTTCACGGAAAGCGGCACAATCATTGCTATACGTCGCCTGTCTACCGCAGGAAAACGGCGATCATAAACGGAAAGCTTGCGGAGCGCTATGCGCATCACCCGGCTGTCATCGGCTGGCATATCTCCAATGAATACGGCGGAGAGTGTCATTGTGAACTTTGCCAAGATAAGTTCAGAGAGTGGCTGCTCGCGAAATACAAAACGCTGGACCGCCTTAATCATGCATGGTGGACATCGTTTTGGAGCCACACCTATACAGATTGGGACGAAATCGAGTCGCCGGCTCCGCACGGCGAGGATGCCGTTCACGGTCTGAATTTGGACTGGAAGCGGTTTGTCACAGATCAGACGGTTGATTTTTGCCGGCATGAAATCGCCCATGTCCGTTCTTTTAACCCTGAACTGCCCGTGACGACGAATTTTATGGGAACGTATGCCGGATTGAATTATTGGAAGTTTGTCGATTTGCTTGATGTCATCTCGTGGGATTCTTATCCGGCATGGCACAACAGCCGGCAGGAAGACAGCCGGCTTGGAGCCGATATTGCTTTTGTTCATGACATCAATCGGTCTCTTAAAGGCGGCCGGCCGTTCATGCTGATGGAAAGTACGCCGAGCATGACGAACTGGCAGGATGTCAGCAAGCTGAAGCGCCCCGGTATGCATGAATTGTCATCATTACAGGCAGTCGCTCACGGTTCGGACACTGTTCAGTATTTTCAATGGCGGAAAAGCCGCGGCTCAAGCGAAAAATTTCACGGGGCAGTCGTTGATCATGAGGGATCAGAGCATACGCGCGTCTTTCAGGAAGTGAAAAAACTTGGGGAAAAGCTCGAAAAACTTGAGGATGTCGCAGGAACGACAGTCGAACCCGAGGCCGCGATTATATTTGACTGGGAGAATCGCTGGGCTTTGGAAGACGCCCAAGGTCCGCGCAATATCGGCATGCATTATGAACGGACGGCCAAATCGTTTTATGAGCCGTTTTGGCGGGAAGGTGTACCGGTTGATGTGATTCATATGGAGGCCGATTTCTCCCGCTATAAGCTTTTGGTCGCCCCGATGCTCTACATGCTGAAAGAAGGCACCGCTGAAAGGATTGAACAGTTCGTTCAAAACGGGGGGACATTTGTTGCCACTTATTGGTCGGGTATTGTCAATGAGGATGATCTTGTGTTCCTGGGAGGGTTTCCTGGAGGCTTAAGAAAAACGCTCGGCATTTGGTCTGAGGAGATCGATGCGCTTCATGACGGGCAGAATAATACCATCGTGCTGGATGCAGAAAACCGGCTCGGATTAAGCGGGAGCTATGAAGCCAGCGAGCTTTGCGATCTGATTCATTTAGAAGGAGCCGAAGCGCTCGCTCTGTACGGGGAAGATTTTTACGCGGGCCGGCCGGCGCTGACGGTCAATTTGTTCGGAGACGGGAAGGCCTACTATATCGCTTCAAGGAATGAGGCGGCGTTCCAAGAGGCGTTTATATCGAGGCTCATTGAAGAGTGCGGGATTGCCAAAGTGCTCGATACAGAGCTTCCGAAAGGCGTCACCGCCCAGCTCCGCACAGACGGCCGCCACGATTATATTTTCGTGATGAATTTTACAGCGGAAAACCGCACGGTCTCGCTTCCGGAAGAAACATATACGGACGTCTTAAAAGGAACCCGGAAAAAAGGCGCTCTCAAACTGCCTCCATACGGAACGAGCATTTTGCGGAGAAGCCGCAAAGCCTAGGAAGCCTCATTCTTCAGGCCGGCGCTTCGTGCAACATGCAGCAGCGAGCAGGAAGATGACAGCTGAAATATACGCCAACACACCTTGATCGAAAATAAAGAGAAGCACCACATTTGATAAAACCGCCAACATAATAAACACTACAGCATAAAGATTTAGACGCAATACTATCCCTCCATTAATTGTTATCTTAACATGAAGGGATGTAAAAAATCCGCGGGAAATACCCGCGGATCCGTCCTTATTTGGCTCGGTTTTTCAGTTTTCGGGGATTGACCTGATCATCGATATCAGGCTTGTCATCAAGCGCGTCGGCGATTTTTTCCCAGGAGACAATTTTGAAGTTCTGATTGACCGGTTGTCCGTTTTCCGTATTTTCGCCGTCTTGGGCGACAAAGATGCCGTATGGATATGTTTTGCCGAGACCGAAGCCGATGACGTCGATTCCATCGGTATCGCTTGTCCTGTCGATTTCTTTGCCATTATCAATTGAAAAAGCGGTGACATAGTCGTTTTTCCCGCGCCGGTCATAGATGGCATAACGGTTATCGCCCTGACTGGACGCGATCAAATACCCTTCTCCGTCTTCTCCGTAGTAAATCGTCAGCCCTTCAATATCAGCGGTTAGATGCGGTCCGTCGGCACGATCGACGATTTTTCCTTTATCTCCGCCGTCCGGCTCGGCGCTGAAAGACCAAATCGCAACATCTTCTTCGGCGATGTACATTTTGCCGTATTCATCATCTGCCGCAAGCCCTTCTGTTTGAGAGCCCATTTTGAATGAGCGGACCTTTTTGCCTTCGACTTGTCCTTTTCCGTTGTCAAACAGTTCATATTGCTCGAATTCTCCGTTCTTTCCGGTCACCATGGCGTAGAACTTGCCAGTTTTCTGGCTGTGATACAGGCTGAAGCCATATACCTCCTCGATATCGGTTTGAATAGGTTTTTGAGGATTGACAATGTTCTTCAGCTTGCTTTTTTCGCCGTCAAAGGCGTAAATTTCAACCGTGTTTTTGCCGTCTGACCGGTTTGAGGCCCCGGCAATATCAATTTTTTTGCCATCGAGCGGAAAATTGTAGCGCAGATCGACATTGTTTAATTTGCCAAATGGATAGGCCGCAAGCTGTTTTCCCTTCAAATCATAGACGATTAAGCCCGATTTTTTGTTTGTGGTGATGAGCCTGCTTTTTTCAGGCTGCTTCGGATGAACCCAAATCGCCGGGTCATCTGCCGCGTCGTCAGGGGTATCCACCGGCTCTGTCTCCGCATCGGCAGTCACCGTGAATTCTTTGTGAGCCGCAGCTTCGTTATGGGGGAGACTGCTCCATGAGGGAGACCATAAAGATGCTGCAAGTGTTGATAAGGCGAGCGTTTTGTAAAAGTTCATATATTAACCTCCTTTTGATAACACTTATCCTAGCAAACCAATGAAAATTATCATTTGCGGGGATGTAAACTTTTGTTAAAAAGCGATGGCTAAAAAAGACCGCCGATACTCTAGAGTGCGAAACCGCAAAGAAAACCCCCGGAATTTTTTCCGGGGGCTGCCTTTAACATCGCTATCTCTCATTGAATCGGAATGTATATCTCAAACGCAAGTTCGTTTAAATCCTGATCCATCGGGTAAAATTCCAATTGTGTAAAAGCGTCACAGTTTAAACGAAGACCTTGATCTTTGATCCATTGATAGACTTTTTGATAAGTCACTTCAGGCCGCTCATGCTGCGGATGTCTTGTATGAGCATATGTCAGAGCGGGCGCCTGATAGCTGATCATTCCTTCCGGAAGGGTTTCGGGGAGGCTCTCCGTCTCCATTAATATATAAAAAGTGAATTCCCCTTCGCCGTGATGATCCGATATGGCCCACATACCGCTGTCTTCTTGAACACCGACTATTTCTCCGCGCCGGTCTTTCAGCTGCTGAATGATGCCGTGGAGCTTTTTCGCCCGGGCTTCTTCGAATGAAACGGTTTGTGAAAAGCCAACACCAACAAATCCGGGCTTTGCTGTCTTTTTGATCGCCAAAATTTTATCCTCCCATCCTGCACCGATTGGTTATTCAGTTATTCGCCGGACAAGAAGCAAATCCTTCAGAAAAGGAGTATCGGCCTGTTGCTTTTTAATTGACACCCTTCATAAATTTCTGAATTTTCGGTGACAGCAACATCAAAATGATTCCGAGCAGGATGGATACACCGCCGATGACGCCGAAGTAGGCGATCTCTGTATCAGCGCTGTAAAATCTGACGATCTGTGCGTTGATGGCCTGTGCAGAAGCGTTTGACAGGAACCATAGACTCATCGTCTGCGCTGAGAATGCCGCAGGAGCCAGCTTTGACGTTGCGGATAACCCGACTGGAGACAAGCACAATTCCCCGAGAACGACGATCAGGAAGCTGAGCACAAGCCACATTGGATTGGCAAGCGATTCAGTGCCGTTGATATAAGCAGGGAAAATCATGACGACAAATGACAGTCCGGCTAAAATCAAGCCGAGTGAAAACTTCGTCGGCGTTGACGGCTGACGGTTGCCGAGCCTCATCCAAATCCATGCGAAAACCGGTGCAAGCACAACGATGAACAACGGATTCAGCGACTGGAACCAAGATGAGTGCAATTGGACACCTAAAAATTCTAAATGAGTGCGTTTATCTGCATAGGTGGCTAAAATATTGGCGCCTTGTTCCTGAATCGCCCAAAACATCATCGATGCGACAAACAGCGGAATGTAAGCTGTGAGACGGGAACGTTCATCACTCGTCGTTTTGGAGCTTTTAAACATGACGATGAAATAAATTAGCGGGATCAAAATACCGAGACAGCTGACGATCATCGTAAACAGCTTGATTGTCATCCAGCCCATAAAGGCGGAATAGCCAAAGATAGCAGCGATCACCAAAACACCGATTCCAATCCGTCCGAACACCGTTTTTCTTTCAGCGGGTGTCAGCGGATTCGGCACTGTTCTTCCAGCAGAACCGAGATTTTTCTTCCGTGTCGCCAAATAGGTCAGCAGCCCGAACAGCATGCCGATGGCAGCAAGGCTGAAGCCGAGATGGTAGTTGTATGACTGGCCGACTGTGCCGACGATAATCGGCGCAAGAAATCCGCCAAGGTTGATCCCCATATAGAAGATGCTGAAACCTGAATCGCGACGGGTGTCTTCAGGGCTGTATAAATCGCCGACAACGCTTGATACGTTTGGTTTTAAAAGGCCTGTCCCAATGATGATCAAGAACATGCTGATGAAAAACGCGGGGACGCTTCCCGGGAATGACAAAAGAATGTGTCCGAACATAATGAGCACGCCGCCGTAAAACACGGTGTTTGCAGTTCCGAGGAGCCTGTCCGCTATCCAGCCTCCGATGATGCCGGACATATAGACGAGGGAACCGTATACGGCCATAATCGAGTTCGCTGTGGTTTGATCAAACCCGAGGCCGCCTTTTGACACCTCTGTATACAAATAGTAGATAAGGATGGCTCTCATACCGTAGTATGAAAAACGCTCCCAAAATTCAGTGAAGAATAAAGTGAAGAGTCCGCGGGGATGTCCAAAAAACCCCTTTTGCGGAATGTTTTGAAAAGTTTCTTTTTGATGGTTTGACATTCGCAATACTCCTTCTCTTTCTATGTCTATTATAAAAATCATATTCTTATATAATGTTCGTGTCAATACACCTTCAATCGATTTGAATGTATGATCGATGATGCAACAAGTTGTGAAGCGCTTTACAAGCGGATAGTAAAAAGTTTTGAAAAAAAATTTGGATGAAAAGATTTTTTAATAAAATTTTATCTATCTCATGTACAAGCGGATTTTACTAGAATGGCATATATATATCAGGAACCGTTTTACAAAAGGAGGCTGAAAACAGCGTGCAGCAGCAACCTGAGGAAATGAGAATGACAGTGGTTGACGCGACAAAGTTCGGTGCTGTCGGCGACGGCAAAACAGATTCCACAAATGCAATCAACGAATGTTTGGCATGGACAAAGTCGATGGGATACAACACGGTATGGATACCGAACGGCACGTACCTGATTGACGGGACGAAAAACGGCGACCGGCGTGCTCCGTTTCGCGGCGCCGGCATCAATGTTCCGGGCAATATTGAAATTTTGATGGACGCGGAGGCCGTCATCAAGGTAAAACCGAACAGCTCATGGGGATACGCTGCTTTTTATATAGGCGGAACATCCAATGTGAAAATATCCGGAGGCAGCATCATTGGGGAAAGGGATGAACACACATATACACCGGCGCCGAGACCGACCCATGAATGGGGATTTGGAATTTGCATCGAAGGGGCGTCAAATGTCGTCATTGAACATGTGAGAATAGCCGATTTTACAGGAGACGGAATCATTATCAGCAACGGAGGAGACGGCTATAAGCCGTCGGAGCGTATTAAGGTAACCGATTGTGAAATCAGGCGCTCCAGAAGAAATAATTTGTCAATCACAGGGTGCGACAATGTTCTTGTTGAAGGATGCGAAATTGCAGATGCGGGGACAGGCAACGGCACGGCTCCGCGTTTTGGCATTGATATAGAAGGCTACGGTGAAGGAGACATTGTCTATGAAGAACCCGTCAATGTCATCATCCGAAACAACGTGTTAAAAGGCAATGTCAACAATGCCATTTCCAATTTCAACGGGACTTCTGTTATCATCGAAGGCAATATCGCAGACGGCACCATTTCATACGGATACGGGACGAGTACGACGATTGCAAACAATATCATCAAGAAAAACTCCGAATCCACCGGACAGGGCATCGGAATTAACGGCCTCGGTGTAGGGGCTTTGGAAGCAAGAAGCGATGCCGTTATCAAGGGGAATTTGATTTCCGGTTTTTCGACAGGCATCGATATCCGCGGAAAAAGCGTTTTTGTCACGGGAAATCAAATCCGTGATTTTGTAAATGCCGGAATTCTTGCTTATCAAGCGTCGCAAATCTTTATTGAAGGGAATGATATCGAAAACGACGTGCCTGAGCAAAGGTCCGGCACCGCTCTCAGCATTATGCAATCAGACAATGTAACGTTTTCCGGCAATCAGATCGCAAATGTCGTTCTTGCGGTCAGGAGCACAGGCAATGACGTTCAAATAAAGGATAACGTCATCAAGCAATTCTCCAGAGGCATCTGGATATCGCAAGGAAATGCTGTGATAGAAGGAAACTTTATTTCGCCGGCCGGCTTTCAAACGGTGACGGAGTCATATGCTGTCTCCATCACAAATACGGCTTCTGCAGTCATTCGGCAAAACACCTTCACCCGTTTCAGAAACTTTCCAATATACTGCTCGACAAATCAGCATACAAAAATAATCGGAAACGACATCGAAGATTCACCGCTGATCGTCACGATGTATCTCACCCGCGGAACACACGAGATTATCGGCAATACGATCACGCTCAGCAGGCCGTCCTTGCCGGCTATCCTCATTTATCTTGACCAATCGTCGGATTCGGCGATCCTCAACAACACGCTCCGCAGCAATACGGCCGCAAGGATAACGGCAATTCAAACCAATACGTCAAGACAAACCCTGATCATCGGCAATACGATTGTCAAAGGAATGATCCATTCCCACGAGACAGATACGGTTAATGGAAATATCGAAGTTTAGGCTCCCTTTGATAGGGAGCCTTTTATGTCCTTTTTTTCTTCTTGCGGAAGTTCGCCGAGGCTTCGAGAAAAATGATAAATAAAAATAAAAGGATCATGATCCACTCGCCCACTTCTAAGATGGCAAACGTCAGGGAGTTTAATACGGCCCTTTGCAGGGTCATGCCTTGAAATACATCCAGCATGACGGCAAAAGTCTCTAAGGAAACAAATAATAAAAGCCCGATTCCGATCAGTTTCAACTTTTCACCACTCTCCGTTCCCCGTTATTTTTTCTCTTTTCATAAAGCACTATTCCCCCGGGAATAGTATAAATGTGCTTTCGTAAGGAAAAATATGAAAAACGAAAAGGGGATTCTGACAGCCATGCCATTCTTTTTTAAAGGTCGTCATCAAAAAGATAACAAACAAGAATCTCTTATGAGCGGAGATAAAAACCCAGAAACCGTAAATGTATCCGGGTTTGTGCGCCCCTTGCTTGCCGAAAACCTGAGCGTGATTAAAGAAACGACCGGAAACAGCGCGGATATTGTCATCCGCAAATTAAAAACGGGCGCTGACGAGAAAATCGAAATAGCCGTCGTTTATGTCGGCGGCATTACAGATGAGAAAGCGATTCACGACTTTTTGCTGGAATCGATCATGAGCTCTGAAGAATTAGCGAAAAAGGAGTACGGACGGGATGTTCTTGAGACGATTGCAAGTGATGCCGTCGCACTGGGCGGTGTTGAAAAAGAAAAGCGATTGGACAAGATGCTTGAATCTTTGATGGCAGGGGATACGATCATTTTGGCCGAGGGAACGGAAACAGCGGTTATTACGACCACGAAAGGCGGGGAAAAGCGTTCGATCAAGGAGCCTGAAAATCAGCAGGCATTCCGCGGTTCACGTGAGGGATTTATCGAAGCTCTCGACACGAATATTTCTTTGGTGCGCCGAATCATTAAAAACCCGAATCTTTGGGTTGAAAAAATGACGATGGGAAGCGTCACAAAAACCGATGTGGCGATCATGTATATCAACGGAGTGTGCGACCCGAAAACGGTGAAAGAAGTCAAAAAAAGGATGGCTGGCATTGAGATCGACAGCATCCTTGAATCGGGATATATTGAACAGTTTATCGAAGACGCTGTATTTACGACCTTTCCAACGGTATATCATACCGAAAGGCCGGACATGGTCGCAGGGAATCTGCTTGAAGGAAGGATCGCCATCTTTGTTGACGGTACACCGTTTGTCCTGCTTGTCCCTGCCGTTTTTATTCAATTTTTTCAATCTGTTGAGGATTACTATTCACGTTTTGACATTGCGACGTTCATCCGCTTTTTACGCGTGTTGATCTTTTTTATTTCGCTTATTGCGCCTGCCGTCTACGTTGGTGCGACGACGTTTCACCAGGAAATGATCCCGACGGAGCTTTTGATCGTAATTGCCGCGCAGCGTGAAATCGTGCCGTTCCCGGCTGTGGTGGAAGCGCTGATCATGGAAATTTCGTTTGAAATTTTGCGAGAGGCGGGCATCCGGCTTCCGAAAGCGATTGGTTCTGCCGTTTCGATTGTGGGAGCCATCGTCATTGGACAGGCGGCGGTTCAGGCGGGGATTGTGTCGCCGGCGATGGTCATCGTCGTAGCGATCACAGCGATTTCAAGTTTTGCCACACCTTCCTTCGCCATGGCGATATCCGCGCGGCTGGTTCGGTTTTTCTTCATATTAGCCGCGGCGACAACGGGTTTCTACGGTATTATTCTTGGACTGATCATCATGTTTGTCCATTTAAGCAGCCTCCGTTCATTCGGTGTTCCATATATGACGCCTTTTGCGCCGTTTATTTTGAAAAACTGGGGCGACTCCATCATTCGTTTGCCTTGGTGGACACATGAGAAGCGGCCTGAACTGATCGGCAATGACAATAAGGTGCGCCAAGGAGAATACCAGAAACCCGAGCCTCCGGATTCAGGCGATATGAAGACAAAACAAGAAGATGGTGATCCAAATGAAACGAAGCCTTAAGATTGTGCTCCTGCTGGCCGCCATTGTTCTTCTTCAAGGATGCTGGGATAAAAGAGAGCTGACAGATTTGCTGCTGATCACTGCCATCGGTATTGATAAAGGTAAAGATACAGATTACGAATTGAGCTATCAGATCGTCAATCCGATCAATGTGACAGGCGGCCTTCAAGGCGGACAGGGAGGAGACAGGCCGCCGGTTTCAAGCTATTCTGTGACGGGCAACAATCTGACGGAAATGAGCAGGCACGCGTCGGCGAAAGTGTCGCGGGAAATTTATTACTCCCACACGAACCTCGTGGTTGTTGATGAAAAACTCGCCAAGGGAGAAGGCTTGATCAAAATTCTTAATGTTCTTGACCGGGACACCGACTTCCGTTCAACGGCGACGATTATTATTTCCCGCGGCCAAAAAGCGAAAACATTCATCCGGACGCTGACGCCGATCGATAAGATCCCGTCAAATAAAGTAAACAAGACACTGCAATTTACTGAAGAGCATTTGGGAGAACATATGAAAACGAGCGTGCAGGATGTCGTCAAGTGCTTGACATCGAAGGCAAAACACCCGATTATTTCTTCTTTTAAAGTAACCGGAAACAAGGAGAAGGGTGAAAAGATGGAAAACGTGCAGTCTACATCTCCTGAGGCAATAGTCGAAGCGGACGGGCTGGCAGTCATTAAAGAGGGCAAGCTCGTCAACTGGCTTGAAGGCAAAACCGCGCGAGGCGTTTTATGGCTGCGCAATAAAATCAGCAGAACGTATCTGACAATTACATTAAATCACGAGAAAGATGCCGTCACATTTGATGTCATCCGCCAAAAAACAAAAGTCAGATCTCACCTGAAAAACGGCAAGCCGGCGATTTCGGTTGACGTCGACATGGAAGGGGACATCGGCGAAACAACTGTGCCGATTCACTTGGATGATCCAAAAGTGCTGAGCGACATCGAAAGGAAGGTGGCAAAGGAACTGAAAAATGAATTGCAGAATACGATTGACATTGTTAAGCGAAACAAGACGGATGTTCTGCAATTCGGTGATACTGTGTATCGCAACCACCCGAAAGTGTGGAAAAAGATGGAGGGTGAGTGGAGCAACCGGTACTTTCCTGACACAGATGTCGACATTACGGTTAACGCATATATAAGGAGAACGGGTTTAAGGAACAACCCGAACATTTTGAATCATCACGAAGGGCGTTCTTGAATGAAAGAGAGAGGAGGGCTTTAAATGGAGAAAGCAAAAATCAGTGCTTCACAGCTGTTCGTGCTGATTGTTTTGTTTGAACTCAGCAGCTCGCTGCTGATTTTTCCGGGACAATCTGCAGAACAGGACGCCTGGATCGCGATCTTGTTCGGAACAGCCGGGGGACTGGCTTTGTTTATGATGCACCACTTTTTCTACCAAGTGAATCCTGATGCCTCTCCCTATGAAACGCTGATGAATATTTTTGGAAAACCGGTTGGCTGGGGCCTGACTTTTATCTACATTGTTTATTATTGTTATATTGCGGCAAGGGTTCTGCGCGATTTTGGCGAAATGCTGCTGACATCGGCTTATCCGAATACGCCGATTATCTTCGCGAATGGTTTGTTGATTGCAGTTTGTATTTTTACCGTGAGGAAAGGAATCGAAGTCCTGGCCCGTTCAGGGGAGCTGCTGTTTGGCATCATGTTTTGGCTCGCTGTCACGGGCCTCATCTTAATTGTTTCGTCAGGCTTGATTAAACCGAAAGAGCTTTTGCCCATTCTCGGAAACGGCCCCGGTCCGATGCTTCATGCCGTGTTCACGCAAACGCTGTATTTTCCGTTTGGCGAAATTATCGTCTTTACATTGATCCTGCCGTATTTAAAAGAAAAGAAACAGGCGAAAAAAGCGGGGCTGTTGGGAATCGCCATCAGCGGCATCATCCTGGCTTTTAATGTGGCATTGAACATCAGCGTGCTTGGCGTCGACCTCAATATGAGGTCGCGCTTCCCATTGCTGAGTACGATCCAGACGATTCAAGTAGCCGAATTTCTGGACAGGCTTGATGTATTTTTCATGCTCGTGTTGGTAATTGGCGGTTTTTTTAAGATGAGCATTTTCATGTATGCCGTAACCGAAGGCGTGACCGTCTTATTCAAGCTTAAAAACCCATCCAAAATCGTTCATGTCATCGGCATTATCATTTTGATTTTATCTGTCTCCATTGCCAGCAACATTTCGGAGCATGTCAAAGAAGGAATCGAGTTTGTTCCTTTATATGTCCATTTGCCGATGCAGGTGATCCTTCCCGCTTTTATTTGCCTAGTCGCTTATGTAAAAATGAAAAAAAATAAAAAAAAGGCCGTGTAATGGATTGACCCCGCCCTTAGGGCACCCTTTAACATGACAGACGAGGTGAAGTTTGATGCTCTATACGGTAAAAGAAGTGGCCGGGTTGGCGAATATCACGATCAAAACGCTGTACCACTACCATAAAATCGGCCTTTTATGCCCCGCGGAAGTGACGGATGCCGGCTACCGCCTGTACGGGGTAAAAGAGCTGGAACGGCTGCAGCATATCTTGTTTTATCGGGAGCTCGAATTTCCGCTCAAGGAAATTAAGCAAATACTGGACGGCAAAGCTGATCGGTTGACGATTTTGTCTGAGCAGAAACGTCTTTTTTCTGCCCGTTTGGACAGGATAAAACAGCTGATTTCTACGATCGATCTCTCGATTCAGCAGGCCGGGAAAGGAGAAGCAATGGATCAATCAAAAATGTTTAAAGGGTTTTCAAGCAGCAGGGAATGGGAGGACGCACTCGCTGAACAGAACCGCTATTTGAAGGAGGCATATGACGTCGATTTGTTGAAAGGAGAACCGATCATCGCGGAAGAAATGAATGAAAAAGCTGAAGAGGCGGCCCGTTTTATGAATGGAATGGCCGAAGCGCTCAGAGATGGAGTCAAACACGACCATGAACAAGTAAAGACCGCTATTAAACGGCACCTCAAGTTTTTAGGGATCACACCCGGTGATTTTCAGACGCAGACACGCTTCTTTATCGAAGATGATTTTCATCGCGGGATGCTTGAAAATCAGCAAACCGGCCTCTCGTATTATTTGGCGGCTGCTGCAGAAGCTTTTGCTTCATAATAAAAGAAGGGGAACGGCTCATGCCGTTCCTCTTATCCTGCGGATCTGCGGTTTTTGACGGTAAAGCCGCCCCTTGAAAGCCGGATGTTGACATCGGATACTTTTGCGATCTGTTCATCATGGGTGACCATGATGACACATTTGTTTTCTTGGTGGGCAAGGTTTTGGAAGAGCCGGACGATGTCCTTTGATGTATTTTCATCCAAGTTGCCTGTCGGTTCATCGGCGACGATTAAGTCCGTGTCACAGCAGAACGCTCTGATGATGGAGACACGCTGCTGCTGGCCGCCGCTTAATGTCAGTACTTTCTGTCTGGCCTGCTTTTCGCCGATGCCGACTTTTTCGAGCATCTCCAAAGCGTATTGTTCTTTGTTTTTGACCTGAGATCCGGTAATTTCCATGGCCGATGTGATATTTTGGAGAGCCGTCATATACGGCAGCAGGTTATACGATTGAAAAACGATCGATACATTTTGATTGCGGAAGCTGGTCAGCCCGATTTTTGAAATGTTTTCTCCTTTATACAGGATGTCTCCCTCTTTTGGTACATCAAGTCCGCCTGCCAGCGATAAAAAGGTCGTTTTGCCGGAGCCGGAAGTCCCGACAATCGTATATAAGAGCCCTTGGCTGAATTGAATGCTGATCTTTTCGAAAAGAGGCTGATTCTGATTTTTATACCAATAGCCGACATTCTGAAATTCTAAAATAGTACCCATGATCTTCACTTCTTTCTATTCTTGTTTTGATAAAATCGTTTTCGGATGGAGCCTTAAAACAGATATTGACGGAAGGAGCGTCGCGAACAGCGCGATTAAAAGGCCGATGCCGCCGAGTGCCATCAAGTCCCCGAAGGATACTTGGATGTCGAGCTGATCAATGGCTGAGACTTGAGCGGTACTTTGTCCGAATAAGCCTCCGCCGCCTGGACCCATCATTCCGCCTGCAGACTGGCTAGCTGACGTTTGTTCGATTTGCTGGCTCAAGAGCTGATTCCCGATTTGCCCGGCAATCAAGCTGCCGGTTAATGCTGAGATGCCGATGGCAAGCACTGCGATCATTAAGATTTCGGTCAAAAACTGTCCGACGAGTTTCCAGCGTTTTTCACCGATCGCCATCAGAACGCCCATTTCGTATTTTCTCTCCCTGATTGACATCATGACGATCAGTCCGAGGATCACCGCTCCGGCGATTGTGACGAGATAGACGACATTTTTCGAGAAGGACGCGACATTTTCAATCGGGCCGACCATCTGCTGGTACAATTGGTCATTGGCGTCCAATGTAAATGTATCCAAATCAATGCCTGTTTTCTTGGCAGCCGCAATGAAAGCGTCGATGTTGGAGGGGTCGTCCATATTGTAGACCGCTTCATCAATCGCGTTTTGATCATCGTCGCCTTTTAAGGCCGATGCCGCCGTATATGGTGTGTAGATTTTGTTATAAGGGTTTAAAAAGGCGAAGTTTTGCGCTTGATTGTCTCCGGATGAAGTCGTTTGATAGATTCCGACGATTTTCAAATTGATCGTTGTAGCTTCATCGCTGCTCGTTTTGACTTTGATCGTATCGCCGACTTTCAGAGCGTTTTCTTCGGCAAGCGTTTCTTCAATCACGGCGACTTTTTTATTCACATCATCCTTTGTTAAAGCACGGCCTTCCGTGATCTTGGACGTCCCGTTGGAAAATTCGTCGACAAGGGCTGTGCTTGTCACACCTTCGATTGATACGTCAGCCTGCATCATTTGCCGGCCGCCCTGTTCATTGCCGCCCGGTCCGGCCGGCTGCTCGCTGTTTGAGGCCGAAGAATCCTCGTCACCGCTTTCGATCGGATCGAAATTGTCCGCTAAAGCAGACGTAGAGGAGATGTAGTTATAGCTTTTGACATGGTCAAGGCCCGCAAGCTTCTCGGCTGATTTAACAGAAACGGGGGTCGATTCAAACCTTTTCCGTTCTCCTGATTCCTGCTGTTCTTTCATCATTTTTTCCCTGTCAACTTTGAGCGTGACGCTGCCTCCAAGCTGCTCCCTTGCCAGTTCGCTCGATTTCACGGCCGCCGACTGGATCGTAATTCCTGTCAGCACGAGCACGCAAATCATCGTGAAAACAAACAATTGTAAAAGTGTTTTTCCTTTTTTCGCTTTCATGCTCCAAAAGGCTCGTTTGAAAAAATTCATAACGCGTGATTCCTCCGTATCTATTTCATTTATTATGGCTGCGAAGTCAAACGGCAACAGGACTTTTGCCTTATGCTTGATTTCATCTTAGCCGCTACTTATGAATAAATTATGACCAAACTGTTGCCAGTCCTTTAAATGTTCATAATGGAATTGAGAAATGGCTGAGCCCTGTGTAAAATGAATCTAACGTTTGTCTAGCGGAGGCATATTGACGATGAAAATATTAATGATTGAGGATAATTTAAGCGTATGTACAATGACAGAAATGTTTTTTGCAAAAGAAGGATTTGAAACAGAGTTCGTCCATGACGGACTTGAAGGATATAACCGTTTTAAATCGGATGATTGGGATTTGTTGATCATCGATATCATGCTGCCGTCCATGGACGGGGTCACGATCTGCAAAAAGGTCAGGGAAGAGAGCACGGTTCCGATTATTATGCTGACGGCAAAAGATACGGAATCAGACCAGGTGCTCGGTTTTGAGCTCGGAGCTGATGATTATGTGACAAAGCCGTTCAGCCCTTTGGCGCTTGTGGCGAGAATCAAAGCGGTGAGCCGGAGGTATCAAAGTGCCGGCCCGCAGGATTCCGCTGACAGCGACTCGCTTGAAACGGAACATTTTAAAATCAATAAAAAAACGAGAGAAGTGTTTTTGGACGGCGTTCAAATTCAAAATTTGACGCCTAAGGAGTTCGATTTATTGTATTACCTGGTGCAAAGTCCAAAACAGGTTTTCTCAAGGGAGCAGCTGCTTGAGCAGGTTTGGGGATATCAATTCTACGGAGACGAGCGGACGGTTGATGTTCATATTAAAAGGCTGAGAAAAAAGCTTGGCAGCGACTCGCGGCCGTTTCTTTATACCGTATGGGGAGTAGGGTACAAGTTCGATGAAGATTAAGTATCTCTATCAGCTGCTGGCCAGTCACATCACTATATTAATCATGGCTTTTCTCATTACCGGGGCGCTGTTTTCCCACTTTGTCAAAGACTTTGCATACGAAAGCAAAGTCGATGAGCTGTCTTCATACGGCTATCGCATCATGGGCGAAATGGAGATGCGGCCAAAAGGCGCACCGGCCATTATGAAGCCGTTTGAGGAAATTTTGCGAAGCAGGAAGATCAGCTTCTTTCTTTTTAATGAAAAGAAAGAGGTCTTGATGACGCCGGCCGATTTGCGGCCGCGAAAGCTGCTGCTCAGTGATGAAGAATGGAAAGAGCTTAAAGATGGAAAGGCCGTGGTCGTCAAAACCGATTTTAACCGTTTTAATGAGGAAGTATCGGTTGTGGCGCTGCCCAACATCGTCAACAATGAATTTCAGGGAGGCATTCTGCTGACCGCTCCGATCAGCGGGACCGAGGAAATGATCAGCGACATGAACCGCTTTATGCTCTTTACGGCGGCGGGTGTTATCTTAGTCGCTATTCTTCTAAGCTGGCTGACGTCCAAATTCCATGTCGCCCGCATTCAGAAGCTCCGCGATGCAACGAAAAAAGTCGCCGCCGGAGATTATGACATCCATATCGAAAACCGCAATAAGGATGAGATCGGTGATTTGGGCGACGATTTTAACATTATGGCCCGCAAGTTAAAAAGCTCAAGCGAAGAAATCGACCGGCTTGAAAAGCGAAGAAGGCAGTTTATCACTGACGTCTCACATGAGCTGAAGACGCCGCTGACGACGATCAGCGGTTTAGTGGAAGGGATGAACAGCCAGACGATACCCGAAGATCAGCAGGATAAATGTATGAAGCTGATTACGGAGGAGACAAAAAGGCTGATTCGCCTCGTCAACGAAAACCTTGATTATGAAAAAATCCGTTCCAATCAGATTACACTGCAAAAACTGCATTATCCGCTGATCGAAGTGTTTGAAATCATTAAAGAGCAGCTGGCGCTTCAGGCTGAGGAGAAACAGAATCAGCTGATCCTCGATGTGGAGGATCATGTGATGGTCAATGCCGATTACGACCGGCTCATCCAGATACTCGTCAATATTACGAAAAACAGTATTCAATTCACAACGAACGGAACCGTTTGGCTGAGAGGCCGGGAAGACTATAAGGAGACGGTGATCGAAATAGAGGATACCGGAATCGGCATTGATGAAAAGGATATTGAAAACATTTGGGATCGTTTTTATAAAGCAGATTTATCACGGACGAACACCCCTTACGGAGAATACGGGCTGGGGCTGTCGATCGTCAGACAGCTCGTCGCCCTGCACAACGGTACGGTAGAGATTGAAAGTGAGAAAAACAAAGGAACAAAATTTATCATCCGTCTGCCGCTGACAGCGAGAGATGATGATGAATAGAAACCCGCCAGACAGCGTCTGGCGGGTTTTGTTAATCTTTAATTTTGAATTTCTGGATCAGGTGCTGCAGCTCTTCGGCGTTTTGCGCGAGAATCTGTGATGCGGCGGCGATTTCTTCCATTGAAGCAAGCTGCTCCTGAGTTGCCGCACTAACCGTTTGCGTGCCTCCCGCTGCTGTTTCGGCTACTTCTTTGACGCCGGAAATGGCGGTTTCGATTTCGCTTGCGCCGGCTGTCAGGTTTTTCACCAAGTTTGTCACGTCATTGATCTGTGTGACGACCTCCGTAATCGAGTTTTCGATTTTTTGGAACGCGCCTCCCGCTTCATGAACGACGACAAGTCCTTCTTTGACTTCGCCGGTTGCCGAAATGACCGAGTTCATTGTCTGCTTCGTATCGTTTTGAATGATCGTAATCAATCTTGTAATCTGTTCTGCTGAGCGGGCCGATTGCTCGGCTAATTTCCTGACTTCATCCGCGACGACGGCAAAGCCTTTTCCTTGTTCTCCCGCCCGGGCCGCTTCAATGGCCGCGTTTAAAGCAAGCAGGTTCGTTTGTTCAGCGATGCTCGTAATCACTTCGGTAATATTTCCGATCTCATTGGAACGCTCTGTTAAATGTTTAAATGCTTCTGAGAGCGAGACGACCGTTTCATTAATAGACTTCATTTGAGTGCTCACTTTATCAATGGCTTTCGTGCCTTCAAGCGACATCTTCGCCGTCTGGTCAGCGGTGGCGGCCGCTTTTTCGGCATTTGAAGAAATTCTTCCGGCAAACTCGGTCATTCCCATAATAACGGTTCTGCTGTTTTCAACGCTTTCCACCTGCTGATCGGAGCCTACTGCAAGCTCCTGGATCGTTGTTGAGATGTACTCGCTCGCCTTTGTGCTTTCATCCGCACTGGCGCTCAGCTCTTGTGATGAAGAAGCAACTTGGTGCGACGTTTCGCCGACCGTTTCAATGATCGAACGGACGCCTGCTACCATTTTGTTAAATGATGATGTCAGCAATCCCAATTCATCTTTCGATTGATATGTTCCTTTGACAGTAAAATCGCCTTGCTCAGTTTCTGCGAACAGCGCCTGAATGTCTTTGATCGGCTTTGTGATCAGCCTTGTCATTAAGAGGCCGATCGAGATGGATAAAACAAGCGCTACAGCAATGACAATGATGAGAAGCGTGATGATTGAACCGGCTTCTTTAGAATCCTGCTGATAGATTGTTTTGGCGTTATCAGCATTTAAGGTTTGAATGTCTTCAATGAGCTGGTTGACCGTTTCTCTTTGAGGCTCCATCTTTTTTAGATAGACGTCATATGCTTTATCATTTTCGTTCTTCACCGCCAAGCTGAGCATCTCGCTGCTGATATCTTGCAATTTCTTGTATTCGGTTTTGAAATTTTCGTATTTTTTAGAGACGTTGTCCATTAATTTCAGCTGATCGATTTTTTCCATTAAGGTGCTGTTTTCTTCGTTTTTTTCCTTAATGTGTTTTTGCAATGTTTCATTTCGATCGTTGTCTTTCGTCACCATCAGCTCGAATTTGTACGTATCAATATCAAGGTTGTTCGCTTTTAAATTTGCAAACAACTGGTTGGGAACCAATTGATCTTGATAGATGATCTCTGAACCTTTGGAAAGCTTGTTCAGCCCGCCTATCCCCTGGATGCCGACAATCGACAAAGCCAGCGCTGAAATGATAATGATGACAAATAGTTTGCTTCTGATTTTTATATTTTTCAACAGATTCATAAGTGTTCTCCCATCAGTTTATTTACTTTACATATCGGCTTTCAAAACGGTTTTGTGAATGAATTTAAGGCAGGCAATTTTAGGGAAGGGTATATTTTCTGACAGCAAAAAAACCCCATAAAAAAAGGGGTTTTTTAAACGAGAACTTTTGCGAAAAATTCCTGGTATAACGCGCGGACCGCTTGTTTTTCCTGAGCTTCCTTAACGCCGAACATCATGCTGACTTCCGAGGAGCCCTGGTTGATCATTTCGATGTTGACGCGCGCATCGGACAATGCTTTTGACGCTCTTGCCGTCGTTCCGACGTTATGGCGCATGGCTTCGCCGACGACCATAATCAGGGCAATATTGTGTTCAATCGTCACTTCATCGGCATCCAGTTCTTCCTTGATCCGTTTGATTATCCGCTTTTCTGCTGCTTGATCCATTTGATCCTGCCTTAAAATGATCGTAATATCATCAATGCCGGATGGAATGTGTTCATACGTCAGTCCGTCATCTTCAAGGATTTGCAGAACGCGGCGTCCGAAGCCGATTTCGCGGTTCATTAAATATTTGCTGATGTAAATGCTGCAAAATCCGCTGTCGCTGGCGATCCCGACGACAGGTCCGTTCGTATTGTCGCGTGTGGTGACAACTCTTGTCCCCTCCGCGTCCGGATTGTTTGTATTTTTGATCTGAACCGGTATGCGCGCCCGGAAAGCAGGGATCAATGCTTCATCATGAAAGACGGAAAAGCCTGCATACGACAACTCCCTCATTTCCCGGTATGTCAGCTCGCGGATTTCTTTCGGGTTGGATACGATCGCCGGGTTGACAGAATAAACGGCGTCAACGTCAGTGAAGTTTTCATACAACTCGGCTTTCAATCCATTCGCTAAAATGGAACCTGTAATGTCAGAACCGCTCCGCGAAAACGTCATGACTTCGCCTTCCCGGCTGAATCCGAAGAAGCCGGGAAAGATGATGATGCCCTTTTGCTGTCTCAGCTGAAACAGATTGTCATACGACTCGGGCAGGACTTGTGCGTTGCCTGGCTCGCTCGTCACAAACAGCCCGGCGTCTTTTGGACTGACATAGTGCGCTTCAACTCCCTGGTGCCTGAAGTAAGCCGCTACCAATTTGGCATTGTTATCTTCGCCGCTTGCTTTGACCGCATCGATAAACCGTTCCGGATTTGTTTTATCACCTTCGAGCAGCTGAAGCAGGTCGGCCCGGATCCGGTCGATCACGACATCGTCAAGTCCGAGCTCAAGCGCGATATCGGCATATCGTCCGACAATCGCCTCAACCAGATCGGGCGCTTTTTTTGATGATAAGTACTGTTCGGCGCATTCGATTAAAAGGTCCGTTACTTTCGTATCCTCGGGGTGCCGTTTTCCGGGTGCTGATACAACGACGGCCTTCCTTTCCGGATCAGAAGTGACAATTTGAAATACTTTCTCTAGCTGAGCCCCTGAAGCGAGCGAGCTGCCCCCAAATTTAACGACTTTCATTTGTTACATCTCCCAAAGTTTAAATTTTCGAAATAAATTTAATCTTAATTATTGCGCTTTTTACAAGAAGAATCAAGGTTTTTCTTTCGGGAATGAACAAATGTATTTTTGAGGAGGACTAAAGATGGGGAAATCGCATGGTTTCAACCTTTGTATCTATTAATCTTATTGACTATGTCAGAAAAAATGGTAAGATATATGAAGACCCTTATTGATAATGATAATCATTAACGTCGGCGGAGGGGTTTGCTTTGTTGTGCAAGGAGGCTACTGCAGCATGAAATTACGATACTTATTGCTAATGCTCATCATTCTTTCAATCAGCTCGATATTCATCGGCGTTAAGGAGCTTTCGCCTCTTGATCTTTTCCGCTTTAACGAGGACGAAATTCAAACGCTTTACATAAGTAGAATTCCGCGCTTGATTAGCATCGTGCTTGCGGGAATGAGCTTGAGCATTTGCGGGCTGATCATGCAGCAGCTGACGCGCAATAAATTTGTTTCACCGACCACCGCTGGAACGATGGATTGGGCGAGGCTCGGTGTGATCATTGCGATCGTGCTTTTTTCGTCTGCAGGAATTGTGGTTAAAATACTGTTTGCCTTTGTTTTTGCACTGTTTGGCAGTTTTTTGTTCGTCAAAATTTTGGACAGAATCAAGTTCAAAGATGCGATCTTCATCCCTCTCGTCGGTATGATGCTCGGAAGTGTTGTCAGCGCCATCTCCACCTTCATGGCTTATCAGTACAATATCATTCAAAACGTCAATGCATGGTTTGAAGGGAATTTTTCGCTGGTCATGAAGGGGAGGTATGAGCTCTTATTTCTGAGTATACCGCTCGTTATCATTGCCTATCTGTTCGCCAATAAATTTACGTTGGCCGGGATGGGGGAGTCTTTTTCCATCAATCTTGGATTGAATTATAAGCGGGTGGTCAATATCGGATTGATCATCGTATCTATTATTTCGTCCGTCGTCATCCTGACGGTCGGTACGCTTCCCTTTTTGGGATTGATCATCCCGAACATCGTGTCCATCTACAGGGGAGATCATTTGAAAAACAGCCTGCCTCATACGGCGGTTCTCGGAGCCGTTTTTGTCTTGTTTTGCGATATAGCGGGACGTCTCGTCATTTACCCGTACGAAATTTCGGTTGGTTTGATGGTCGGCATCATCGGGAGCGGCGTTTTTCTTTACTTGCTTTTAAGGAGAAAAGCCTATGCGTCATAAACAGAAAATGCTTATACTCATCGTGATAGCGGCAGCCTGCATCGGCTTGTTTCTGTTCTACGGATTGCCGTCTGTATGGGAATATGCGCTTCCGCGGAGGTTTGCCAAAGTTTTTGCGATCATCGTTGTCGGTACAGCCATTGCGTATTCGTCGATGATTTTCCAAACGATCACAAACAACAGAATTTTGACGCCGAGCATTCTCGGACTCGATTCTCTCTATGTTCTGCTGCAAACCGGGATTATTTACTTTTTCGGTGCAGCCAAACTTGCCGATCTTGGTAAAAACGGCAATTTTTTATTGTCAACCGGTTTGATGGTCTGTTTTTCATTTGTGTTGTTTTTCCTGATGTTTCGCCGCGGGGGAAGGCACATCTTCTTGCTGCTGTTAGTTGGAATCGTATGCGGCACATTGTTCAGAAGCCTGTCATCCTTTATGCAAATGCTGATCGATCCGAACGAGTTTCAAGTTGTTCAAAACAAGATGTTTGCCAGCTTCAACAATTTGAACACGGACATTTTAATGCTTGCTTCGCTCATCATTCTGGCGATTCTCGTTTACGCTTGGCGGTATAATCCGTACTTTGATGTCATTTCGCTCGGCAGGGATCAAGCCGTCAACCTCGGAATCGATTACGACCGGACGGTGAAGAAAATGCTGATCGTCGTCGCCGTTCTCGTCTCCGTGTCTACTGCACTTGTAGGGCCGATCACATTTTTGGGGCTGCTCGTCGTCAATGTGGCGCGGGAAGTATTTAAAACGTATAAGCACAGCGTCCTGATTCCCGGAGCGGTTTTGTTCAGCATCATTGCGCTTGTCGGGGGCCAGTTCATTGTTGAAAAACTGTTTGGTTTAACGGTGACGCTTGTTGTGATCATTGATTTTATCGGCGGGATTTATTTTATTTACCTGTTGCTGAAGGAGCGTAAATGATGATAGAAGTACGAGATATCATGAAACAATTCGGAGAGCAGACCGTTGTTCATCCCACGACTTTAACGATAAAAAAAGGAATGATCACGTCCTTCATCGGACCGAACGGAGCGGGGAAAAGCACGCTTTTGTCCATCATCAGCAGGCTGATCGGCATGGACGCCGGAAAAGTGCTGATTGACGGCAAGGAAATCAGCGCATACAAAAGCAATGATTTAGCCAAAAAAATCAGCATTTTAAAGCAGTCCAACCAGATCAACATCAGGCTGACTGTCAGGGAGCTCGTCAGTTTCGGCAGATTTCCTTATTCACAGGGAAGGCTCTCGAAAGAGGACTGGGTATATGTCGACGAAGCGATTGATTATATGAAGCTGAGAGAGATTGAGCATAAACACCTCGATCAGTTGAGCGGCGGCCAGTGCCAGCGTGCTTTTATCGCAATGGTCATCGCTCAGGATACCGACTATATATTGCTTGATGAACCATTAAATAACCTCGATATGAAACATTCAGTAGAGATAATGAAGCTCTTGAAAGACCTTGTCGAAAATCGCGGTAAAACGATCGTCATTGTCATTCATGACATTAATTTTGCCTCGGTTTATTCAGACAGAATCGCAGCCCTGAAAAACGGGCGGATTGTAAAAGAGGGGCCGGCCGAAGACATTATCCAAACGCCGGTGCTGAAAGACATCTATGATATGGACATTCCGATCCAACAAATCGGAGACCAAAAAATCTGTGTATATTTTAAATGATGAGGTGACTTGAATTGAAAAAACTATCTTTATTGATTATGGCATTGATAACCGTTCTTGTCGTATCCGCCTGCGGAAACAAAGCTGCTGATACAGATGCAAAATCTTCCTCTAAAAAAGAAACCGTCACAATTAAACATAACAGCGGTACAACAGATGTACCGAAAAACCCGAAAAAAGTCGTTGTCTTCAACTTTGGAATGCTTGACACGCTTGACGAGCTTGGCTTGAGCGATCGCGTTGTCGGCCTTCCGAAACAAACCCTCCCGTCTTACTTGAAAAAATACAAAGACAGTAAATACGAAAGCGTCGGCGGACTAAAAGAGCCTGATTTTGAAAAAATTGCAGAGCTTGACCCCGATTTGATCATCATCGAAGGCAGACAGTCTGAGCAGTATGACGAGTTTAAAAGGATCGCACCGACGATCGACATCGAGCTTGACCAGAAGAACTACATGAACAGTTTTAAAGAAAATACCGAAAATATTGGAAAAATCTTCGGTAAAGAAGATGCTGTCAAAGAAGCTCTTGCGAAAATCGATGATAAAGTAGAGAAAGCCAACAAGCTTGCGAAAGAAAAAGGCGGCAAAGGATTGGTCGTCTTAACAAGCGATAAACAAATCAGCGCATATGGAAGCGGCTCAAGATTCGGTTTGATCCATGATGTGCTCGGCGTTGAACCTGTCGACAAAAACATCGAGGCTTCCCTTCACGGTCAAAGCGTCTCTTCCGAGTATATTTCTGAAAAGAACCCTGATTACCTGTTTGTCATCGACCGAAGCGCTGCCATCGGCGAAAAAGGAACAGCAAAAGAAGTCATTGAAAATGAAATTGTAAAATCAACAAAAGCTTATAAAAAGAGCCATATCACATATCTTGATCCAGGTTACTGGTACCTGTCAGGCGGAGGTCTTGAGTCCGTATCTGAAATGGTGACAGAAGTTGAAAATGGATTAAAATAAAAGAGCGAGGCTGCCGGTGTATATCCGGCAGCCTTTTTGTCTGTTCAAGGAGAAGAAGTCGATTGAAATCGTTGTATTCAAATCATATGAAAGATGACGCAGCCGCAAGGGACCAAAACTTAGTTAGATATCAAACCATCAAAAAACACGCCAGTTCGATTTGAACTGGCGTGTCATGATCAGCGCGCCGGCTGCCCTTGTTTGTCGGCCTGCGGCTTCCTTTTTAATGTAAACGAAAGGATAAATCCGATCAGCGCCAAGACAGCGGCCACGATAAAGGCGGAATTCATGCCGTGAATGAGCGCATTTAACGGGTTAGATGCGGCAGCGTTTTTGGCTGAATTACTCATGACGGAAATCAAAACGGCCGTGCCGATTGAACCGCCGATCTGGCGCATCGTATTGTTCATCGCTGTTCCGTGCGGGATGAGATGCATCGGCAGTGCATTGATGCCAGCGGTTGTGAGAGGCATCATAATCATGGAAGTTCCCATCATCCGCAGCGTATAAATAACGATAATAAATGTCAGCGAAGTATCCATTTGCAGATCCGCAAACGGGATCGACGTCAGCAGCAAGACGGCAAACCCGATAATCGCAAGACCTTTTCCGCCGATCTTGTCAAAAATCCGGCCGATGATCGGCGACATGATGCCCATTGCTATCGCGCCCGGCAGAAGCATCAGACCGGAATCGAAAGCTGTCACGTCTCTGACGTTTTGCGTATACAGCGGCAAAATGGTTTCAGTACCGATCATTAGTGCAAAAACGATCATACCGAGGAGCGTTGTTATCGTAAAAGTCCACGATTGGAACACGCGAAACTCGAGTATCGGCCTTTTGATTCTTAATTGTCTAGAGATAAAGAAGAACAGAGCGACCGCACCGACTGCAAAGGAAATCAAAACGGTATTGCTTCCCCAGCCTTCTGATCCGGCGTTGCTAAAGCCGTACAATAAACCGCCGAAACCCAGGCTGGACAGGATAATAGATATGATGTCCACTGATGTTTCTCTCAATTTCGTAACGTTTTTCATCAGCAAGATGACAAGCACAAGATCAATCAGCGCAATTGGCAGAATAATATAAAATAAGTATCTCCATGTAAAGCTGTCGACGATCCAGCCTGACAATGTCGGTCCGATGGCCGGTGCAAATGCGATGACCAAACCGACCATACCCATTGCAGCCCCGCGTTTTTCAACCGGGAAAATCGTTAAAAAGATCGTCTGCATGAGCGGCATCATAATTCCCGCGCCCGCGGCCTGGATGATTCGCGCCGTCAGGAGAACCGGGAAGTTAGGCGCAACCGCGCCGACGACTGTTCCCGCCACAAAGATGCTCATCGCAGCGATGACGAGCGCGCGGCTCGAAAATTTTTCGATCAAAAAGGCGGTAATCGGAATGAGAATCCCGTTTGTCAGCATGAACGCCGTTGTCAGCCATTGAGCTTTTGTAGCGTCTATGTTCAAGTCTGCCATAATATGCGGCAGTGCCGTAACCAGAAGCGTTTGGTTCAAGATCGCGATAAACGCCCCGGCAATAAGCAAACCTACGATGATATTTCTGTTGTATGTCTGTTGTTCAGTTTCTGTATTCATATCAATCCCTCTTATTCTTTGATACTAATCGTTTGTATTTGTGAAACATCGCATTGGAGCGCCTCGATTTTTCCAAGGTAATCAAGGAGAGCCGTGATTAAATACGTGCGCGGCTCTTTGCTGAAAAGCTCCTCGTTCAGCAAATCTGCTGTTGACAGCAGTTCTGTCACGGAAACATCGTCTTGTGACAGCGAGGAAATCTTGGTTTTCAGTTTTTGCAAAAGGTCTTCAAGCAATTCCTCTTTTTTGGGCGGTGCCCAGCATGATGAGAAATTCATATAGGAGGCAATAATGTCTTCATTTAATGAACTTTTCTGATCTTCGTTCAGCTTTTTCTCTATGAAGAGATCCAGAACCGACATAATAAATGGAGGAATCGTTGTAACGTCAGGCTGAGCTTTTCCAGTGCCGACTAAAAACAGGAATTCTCTCATCAAACCGTGGAAAATGATGACGATATCCCATATAAACGGCTCCACCTCTTCGCCGTACGCTTGAATGATAGAATCTTTATGCCAGCTGATGATCAGCGATTTTGTTTCTTTCAGATGCTTTTTAAATACCGCGGTATCCGGAGATGATCCCTCATTGGAGAGGAAATTGATAAATTGGCGGTTTTCCCTGAATTCCGTAATCTCCAAAGCGATTTTTTTAGCGAGTCTTTCTTTTGGCGTCAGCGAGGTTTCCGTATTGATGATGGCGCTTTTGTTCAGCATTTCATGCTTTCTGAACTTGATCAATGCCAGCAGAAGATCTTCTTTAGATTGAAACAGTTTATAAATAGATGCTTTTGACATTTTGCATTCTTCAGCGATCGCTTGCATTGCAACGTTATGATAGCCTTTTTGGGCAAACAGCTTTTTGGCGGCCCTTAAGACTGCTGCTCTTTTTTCGTTCATTCCGGCTCCTTCTTTCGTAATGATAAAACTCATGGGTTACGAAAAAACCCATGAGTTTTCATAAATGAAATATTAACAGACCGAACTGTTTCGGTCAACGATTTTGTTTTAGGTTCCGATGAAGGCTGATCCAATCAGCAGCTTCGCCGTATGAAAGCACGCCGTCCGTCATATGACTGAAGGAGCCCCGGCTGATGATGTCTTCACCGATCTTTTTCACCAGCGACAGTGCGGCTCTGAACGGGGCGGATCCGCAGCTGATTCTTTCGATTCCGAGTTCGGAAAGAATTTGTAAAGAGGGGGTGTGTGAGCCGGCCAGCACATTGAGCGGCCCGGATATACCTTTTCTCAGCCCGGCAATGGTGTCTGTATCACCGGCTCCGGGGATAAAAATGCAGTCCGCACCTGCTTGTCTGTACCGATTTGCCCGCCGGACGGCTGTTTGAAGCCGGGAGCCGGGAGCATCTGCATTGAGCCAGTACACATCCGTACGGGCATTGATCAAAACAGGAAGGTTCAGTTTTTTGACAGCCGCAATTTTTTCTTCCATTAATGTTGCATCACAAAGCGGCCGGCAGGGGTCTTTCATTCCGTCTTCAATATTAATGCCAACAACGCCGGCCGCTGCGGCCTTTTTCACGTTTTCAGCAACTGTTTCCGGTGATTGGCCGTAACCCGCTTCAAGATCTGCGCTGACGGGAATATCGACGGCATCTGTGATGGTTTTCAGTACGGAAAGCAATGTTTCAAAGGGGAGATGTTCGCCGTCGGGATAGCCGAGGGACATGGCAATTCCGGCGCTGGTTGTGCCGACTGCTTTAAAACCGCAGTTTTGAAACGCTTTGGCGCTGGCCGCATCCCAGGCATTCGGCAGAACGAATGGGCCTGACTGATGGTGGAGGTCTAGAAATGCTTTATATTTTGCAAATGGTTTCATGTGTTCCACTCCTTTTTTACATAGTGTAAAGGTAAAGACCTTCGATGCTCATCGAAATGTGGAATGAAACGCATGAAAAAAGGCTATCGATCACCGATAGCCTTAAGTATCTATTCGAGTTTAAATCCTTGTTTCTCAAGCATTTCACGGATGTGAGGATAATACACTTTACTGTAATAAGCGGATATGCCCTGAGACCAGTTTCTTGTTTCCTGTCCATTTGTCCGTTTTGTCATATATTCGGATATTTCTTCATCGTACGCGTCGATCAGCGGTTTTAAGTCAGGTTGATAGGTTTCGCTGTGTCTTACCGCTTGTTCAGGGAGACGCGGCTTTTTCGCGGAGCGGTCCGCCGGATGGCCGACGACGAGTCCTGCGACAGGGAAGACGTATTCAGGAATATTGAGCAGTTCGATCAGCTCTTCTGCACGGCCGCGGACAGCGCCGATCGGCACAGTGCCAAGCCCCATCGATTCAGCGGCCGCTGTGGCCGTACCGAGGGCGATGCCTGCGTCGACAGCTCCGACAAGCACGGATTCCATTCCGTCTGTGATCGCAAGCGTTTCGCCGTTTTTCTCAAGAGCGATTTTCGCACGGTTGAAGTCCGCGCAGAACAAAAGGAACACGGGGGCCTGCTCGATCCAGACCTGTCCGCCGGCCAATTCGGCGATTTTCTTTTTCCGTTCCTCATCCTGAACCGTAATCACGGTGACCTGCTGGCCGTTGATTGAAGTCGGAGCGGCTTGAACGGCTTGAATGATCTTATCCAGCTGTTCAGGGTTCACGGGCTCATCTGTATAGCTGCGAATCGATCTATGGTCTGTCAATGTTTTCAATACTTCATTCATGTAAACGTCATCCTTTCTTTAATCAAGTGTGTGCGTTTTAACCACATTCAGAGGTTCTGATAAAAGGTCGCCCGCGGCTTGAACAAAAGCTTGAAAATGCTCTGTCTGATTATGGGCGTCAATTGCGTTTTGATCTTTCCATTGCTCAAGCATGACAAATGTATTGGCATGTTCGGTATCTTCAAACAGCTGGTATTGGGCATTGCCGGCTTCAGCTCTTGAATGTTTAAGCAGCGGTTGTACGCTTTCGAGAAAGGCGTCGCGTTTTTCTGGTTTTACTTTCATATAGGCTTGCAATACGATCATCGGTTCAAACCTCCGTCATGTCATTTAGAATTCCTTTGCGTATTCGTTGTATACACAGTGAATTTATTGTTCGAAAATCATCGAACAATTGCATCGTAACATGTCTTTGCATTGCCGGCAACTCATTTGCCTCCTTGACGAATTGTCTTGAAGTTAGGATTATGATACATTTAACCCATGAAAACAAATGAAATGAAGTTAATATCCGTTCTCCAGGCCTTGAGTGATCCATACAGGCTTGAGATTGTCAAAGCGCTGGCTGATACAGCCGAAAAAACGTGCGGTACATGCACAAATCTCAATATCGCAAAGTCTACGCTGTCCCACCATTTCAAGGTGCTGAGAGAAGCGGGGTTGCTCAAAGTCCGCATCGAAGGGAAGCATCATTATTACTCCCTCCGCAAACGGGAATTGGAGGAGCAGTTTCCGGGACTGATCGAGGCGATTCTCCAGGTAGAAAAGGAACGGTGGTAAACGGGCAGACGTCGGCTTTCTAAAGCCAAGCAGATACCGGCAGGAGCGAACCTGCCGGTATTTTTTAAAGCTTCTCATCACCGCATACCGCTTCATAAAGCTTGGCAGTCCCTTTGTCGATCTGATCGGCAGCGATTTTGGCAAATCCAAGCACGAGCGATACCGTTCCTTCATGTTTTGTCTGCTCTTTCTTTAACGTAAACCGGTTCATGCCGTAAACCTCGACTCGTCTATCCTTTGCTCTTGATAAAACCTCTTCTTCACTTCTATCTGTTTCAAAATCGGCCACAAAGTGTAGGCCTGCGCTTTCGCCTTTAATTTTGACCCGGCCGTTAAAGATTTTGACAAGGCTTCCGATCAGCCTTGTCCGCTTTTCTTCGTAAATCTGGTTCATTTTCTTGATGTGCTTTTGGTATTCCCCCGATTCGATCAATTCCTGCAGGGCGAGCTGCGTTAAAACACTGCTCGATTGAATCGAGAAATGGTGCCTTTTTCTGTATCGCTTCAGCAGCTTTTGCGGCAGTACCATATAGCTGATTCTCAGGCCCGGAAGAAGCGATTTTGAAAACGTGCCGATATAGATGACTTTTTCAGAGCGGTCAAGGCTTTGCAGGGCGGGGATCGTATCGCTCCCGTATTTGAATTCGCTGTCATAATCGTCTTCCACAATATAGCGGTTTTCCCCGTCGGAAACCCAGTTTAAAAGCTGAATCCTTCTCGATACCGGCATAATGATTCCTGTTGGAAACTGGTGTGAAGGCGTGACAAATAAAACGTCCGGATTCAGACGGTGAATCTCGCTGATCCGCATTCCTTTATGATCGAGCTGAATCGTGGCCACTTCTTTCCCTTCATTTTTCAGCAGTCGATAAATCCGGCTGTATCCCGGCTCCTCCATCGCATAGACGGCTGAGGCGGGGAGAAGATCCTGAAGCGTGTGAATTAAGGACTGCGTGCCGGCGCTGATCACGATTTGTTCGGGGTGACACTTGACGCCTCTCGTTAAAGCGATAAAGCGTGCGATCGTCTGGCGCACTTCGTAGACACCTTGCGGATGCGTCATTTCTCCGAGTTCGTTTATATGAGAAGAAACCGCTTTCTGTTCACAGCGAAGCCATGTTTTAAACGGAAAATGCACCGTATCGACGCTCATATGGGAAAACGATATCCAGCCGTCTTTGCTTTCCGGCTTTTCAACCAGTTCTTTTTCCAATTGAAGGGGGCCGGGATGGCGGCTGGCGTGGAACGTTTCGATCTGCTCTACAAAAAAGCCTTTTCTTTCACGTGAATAAAGATAACCTTCTGCAAGAAGCTGCTGGTAGGCAGCGTTGACCGAATTGATGCTGACGTTCAATGCTTCGGCGAGCTCGCGCTTGGAAGGGAGTTTTTTTCCCGGTAACAGGTTGCGGCTGAAAATTTCTTCTTTAATCCGCTGATAGATTTGGTGATAAATATAATCCGCATCCTTGGAGCGGTCAATCGGTATCGTAATCATAGCGCCTCCCTCTGGTACCATCGAAAATTAATGATTGGTACTTTTCATCATACCAAAAAATATTCAGAATTATAAGAAATAAGAGTGGGGGAGAGATTTTTTATGAGTCTGAACACAAAAGCATTCACAACGGAAGATTGGCAAGCCAAACGGGATCAATTCGTGGCAAGGGGTGTCTCCAACGGAAACCGTCATCTGGCCGCTAAAGGGGAAGGTGCCGTTTTATATGATATTGACGGGCGCCGTTTTATCGATTTTGCCGGGGCGATCGGCACATTAAATGTCGGGCATTCACATCCGAAAGTTGTAGAAGCTGTCAAGCAGCAGGCCGAACAGCTCATTCATCCCGGTTTTAACGTCATGATGTATCAGGCCTATATCGAATTGGCGGAAAAGCTATGCCGGCTTGCGCCGGGCGCCCATGAGAAAAAAGCGATTTTCCTGAACTCGGGGGCGGAAGCCGTCGAAAACGCCGTAAAAATATCCAGAAAATATACGAAGCGTCAAGCCGTCGTTTCTTTTACCCGCGGATTCCACGGGCGCACAAACATGACGATGAGCATGACGAGCAAGGTGAAACCATACAAATTCGGATTCGGTCCTTTTGCACCTGAAGTATATCAGGCGCCGTTTCCTTACTACTATAGAAAGCCTGAAGGGATGACTGATGAAAGCTACGATGACATGGTGATTCAGGCGTTTGACGAATTCTTCGTCTCGTCTGTTGCTCCGGAGACGGTCGCGTGCGTTGTCATGGAGCCGGTGCAGGGAGAAGGAGGATTTATTATTCCTTCCAAACGGTTTGTGCAGCATGTCGCAGCCTTCTGTCAAAAACACGGCATCGTTTTTGTCGCCGATGAGATCCAAACAGGCTTTTCCAGAACGGGCAAATATTTTGCGATTGAGCATTTTGATGTCGTTCCTGACCTTGTGACGGTGTCAAAATCACTGGCTGCCGGCGTTCCGCTCAGCGGTGTCATCGGCCGGGCGGAAATGCTTGATGCGGCGGACCCGGGGGAACTCGGGGGCACATATGCCGGAAGTCCGCTTGGGTGCGCAGCCGCTTTGGCAGTGCTCGATATTATCGAATCGGAACAGCTCAACAAGCGCTCTGAAGAAATCGGTAAAGCCATCGAAGAGCGGGCGCTTGAATGGAAGATGAAATTTCCGCAGATTGGGGAAGTCCGCAGACTTGGCGCGATGGCGGCGATTGAAATTGTCCGGGACGAAAAGACGCGGGAGCCGGACAAAGCAGCTGCGGCCAAGATTGCTAAGTACGCCAATGAACACGGCCTGCTCTTGTTGACGGCAGGAATCAATGGCAACATTATCCGTTTTCTGTCTCCGCTCGTCATTACTGATCAATTGCTTGAGGAAGGACTCGGCATCATCGAAGAAGCGCTGGAACAGCTCTAGTTTGACATCTTCTAAAAGAAGGGGCGGATTTTGATGGGAAAACAGCAAATGAAAAAAACGATGTCGCAGACGGATGTGCTATTTTTAGCGATCGGGGCGATGCTCGGCTGGGGCTGGGTCGTCCTTTCCGGCGACTGGATTTCGACAGCCGGCTTTATGGGCAGCACCGTCGCGTTTATCATCGGCGGCATTCTCGTCATCTTAATCGGGTTAACGTACGCGGAGCTGTCTTCCGCCATCCCTGAAACGGGAGGCGGCTTGATATTCGTCTACAGGGCGTTCGGCCGAAAAACGGCTTTTGTCGCGGCTTGGGGTGTGCTTTTCGGCTATGTTTCGGTAATTACATTTGAGGCGGTCGCATTGCCGACCGTCATTGATTACGTCCTGCCTGTCGAACATCAGGGCTTTCTCTGGTCGCTAAGCGGCTGGGACGTGTATGTCACTTGGGTGTTGATCGGTTCAGGGGGTGCGGTCGTCCTGACCGCGCTCAATTACTTCGGCGTCAAGCCGGCCGCGATTTTTCAGTCAGTTTTTACGATCGCGATTATCGCCACAGGCTTTCTCCTTTTGGGCGGCGCCTTGGTCAACGGTAATGTTGAACATATGCAGCCCCTTTTTAAAGACGGATTTTCCGGGATGATGTCCGTCCTCGTCATGATTCCGTTTCTGTTTGTCGGATTTGACGTCATCCCTCAGGTTGCGGCTGAAATTAATGCTCCGAAAAAAATTATCGGCAAAATTTTGATTATTTCGATCGTCAGTGCGGTCTTGTTTTATTTGCTGATTGTATTCGGGGTGACGATGGGGCTGTCAGAAAGCGAGCTTGCAACGACTTCTTTGGCGACCGCGGATGCCATGGTCAATCTGCTCGGGAACCAGCTGTTCGGCACGGTGCTTGTCCTTGGCGGAGTCGCCGGCATCATTACGAGCTGGAACGCATTTATCATCGGCGCGAGCCGCATTCTGTTTGCGATGTCGGAAAAAGGCATGGTGCCGAAATGGTTCGGTTTCATCCATCCGAAGTATAAAACACCGACGAACGCGATTTTGTTTCTGGGAGCGCTGGCGTTTTTTGCGCCGCTGCTCGGGCGCCCTGCCCTTGTTTGGATCGTCAATGCAGGGGGAACAGGTATTATAGTCGGATATTTGATCGTCTCGATTGCATTCATGAAGCTGAGAAAGACAGAGCCGGATTTAAACAGACCGTATAAAATCAATAAGTGGAAAACGACGGGTATATCTGCTATTCTCTTAAGTGTTATCTTTCTCGCCTTTTATTTGCCAGGTATGCCGGCCGCGCTCACATGGCCGTATGAATGGCTGATCTTGGCGGGATGGACATTGATCGGTTTTCTTTTATTCAACAGCAGTTCAAAACGTAAAGGGGAGGAGATTCAACATGACCAGCATGCTAGAAGTATATAATCCTGCGACTGGAGAAAAAATCAAATCGGTTCCCCAGCAATCCGCAAAAGAAGTCGAAGAGGCAGTCGTACGCTCGCATGAAGCATTTCAAAAATGGTCGAAAACATCGGCTTCAGAACGAGCGGGCTTACTGAAAAAATGGTTCGATTTGATTGTGGAGCAGAAGGACGAGCTGGCAAAATTGATTACGCTTGAAAACGGCAAGCCGTATGCCGAGGCACAAGGCGAAGTCATATATAGCGCCGGCTATATCGAATGGTATGCGGAGGAAGCGAAACGCATTTACGGAAGAACGGTTCCCGCATCTGTGACGAACAAGCGCATCATCGTCACGCGCCAGGGGGTCGGTCCTGTTGCGGCGATTACCCCGTGGAACTTTCCGGCGGCGATGATCACGAGAAAAGCGGCGCCGGCCTTGGCGGCGGGCTGTACCTTTATCATCAAGCCGGCGCCTGACACGCCTTTAACGGCGCTTGAGCTCGTTCGCCTCGGCCACGAAGCGGGTATTCCGAAAGACGTCCTTCAGTGTGTGATCGGCGATGGAAAAGAGATCGGTTCTATTTTTACAAGCCATCCGCTGATCCGCAAAATTACGTTCACCGGATCTACGCCTGTCGGCAAACATTTAATGAAAAACAGCGCCGAGACGGTGAAGCATGTGTCAATGGAGCTTGGCGGCCATGCCCCGCTGATCGTTGATGAAGATGCCAACATTGACCTCGCCGTTCAACAGACGATGCTGTCGAAATACAGGAATGCCGGACAAACGTGCGTCTGTGCAAACCGTCTGATCGTTCATGAATCGGTTAAGGATGAATTTGCAGAAAAACTCCGCGCCGAAGTTGCCAAGCTGAAAGTCGGGAACGGACTTGAAGAAGGTGTATCAATCGGCCCGGTCATCAATAAAAACGGCTTCCAAAAAATCGTCGACCAAATCAATGACGCGGTGAATAAAGGGGCAAAAGTTCTCATCGGCGCTGAATACGAAAGCGATGATGAGAAATCATGCTACTTTGTCCACCCGACAGTGCTGACAGATGTTGATCCTTCAATGACGATCATGCATGAGGAAACATTCGGTCCCGTTGCGCCGATTACGACTTTTAAGACGCTGGACGAAGCGGTCAAGCTCGCCAATGATACGCCTTACGGTTTAGCGGCATACTTCTTTACGGAAAACTACCGCCGCGGCATCTATTTATCCGAAAATCTAGATTACGGCATTCTCGGCTGGAATGACGGCGGACCGTCAACCGTTCAAGCGCCTTTCGGCGGCATGAAGGAAAGCGGCATCGGACGCGAAGGCGGACAGGAAGGCATCGAGCCGTATTTGGAAACGAAATATTTGTCCATCGGTTTGGATGAATAACAAGACAGCATGAAAACCCGCCCGCATACCCACGGGCGGGTTTTTTTACGCTTTCACCTGTTCAGCGTTTATTTTATTCTTTTTGGGCTGATAGGAAATATAAAAAATGCCCAGCAGAAGCAGTGCGATCCCGGCCCAGGAAACAAGAGGCAGCGATTCTCTGACAAGCACGGTTCCCAAAAGCGACGCTGTGAGCGGTTCAGCCAGCGACAGCGTCACCGCCGTTGAGGCTGGCACTTTTGCCAATCCTGTCGTAAATAACAGGTACGCGGCCCCGGTTGCAATGACGCCGATATAGAGGCTGACAGCCATTCCCGGAACCGATAAGATCCAGCTCATATCGTACAGAAACAACAACGGGGCAAGCAATACAGCGCTTAAAAAGAACACGGTGCCTGTGACAGCCTCCGGCTTTTGCTTTTGCAGGAGCTTTTTGCTTGTCAGCGTGTAGACGGCAAAGGAAAGACCGGCGCCGAGTGCGAGCAGTATGCCGAGAAAGCTCCCGCCCGATGAGGCGGAGGGGATGAATAATAAGGATACGCCTGCTATCGCTGCAGCCGTTGCGATCCACCATTTCGTCTGCGGAACTTTTTTGAACACGAGCCATTCAAGGCAGCCGGCGATAATCGGAGCGCTGCCGATGGCGACGACCGTTCCGACAGCGATCCCTGACAGGCTGACGGCTGAAAAAAAGAAAGGCTGGTAAAATGCCATGCTCAATGCTGCGATGATCAGTGTTTTAACGGGCCAGCCGCTGTGTTTCAATTGACCGCGCAAAGCCGCAAACAAGAGCAGGGTGATGCCGCCGACCGCCATTCTGACAGCGCCGAACACAAGAGGCGCCGCCTCTTCAGGCGCGAACGCCTGGGTTGTTCCCGTCGTTCCCCATAAAATGGCCGCAAGCAAGACAAACAGAACCGATACTTTCATACTCCGATCTCTCCCCACTCAATCATTCAGAACTTTTTCTATTGTAAGATAAATTGGCTGATTTTTGAATCGCTGCTTCGGAACTTTCAGAGGAAATATTCAACGCTGGCCGAATACATATAAGGGCCTAAAACAATTAAAGTCGGAGGAAGCGGATGAAAAAACGAACAGTTTTATTTTTCTTGGTGATCTGGCTCGCCGGATGTGCGAGCGCTCAAGAAGCTGAGAAACAAACCAAAAGGGTGAACAGCGAACAGGAAGCGATTGAGGACGGTATTCGTTACGAGAACATCACAAAAGACGATATTATAGACAAAATCGATTTAAACGGCGAACAAGTCGTCGTCTTTCGATTCGGCGATTCGGAGGGAGAGGGAATTTGCCTCGCTCACATCAAACGGGAAAACGGCAAATATCAATGGTACCGCGACTTGAATTATGTCATTGTAAAATCGGATCACCCGGAAACGGAGAATGCGGAAGCTTCTTCACCGTTCACAACGCCAAAGGGAAGAAAGTACACGTTATATACAGGGGATGCCGCTCGCCTGAATGGAACATTTGAGACTGATGACGGGCTTTATTTAGAGCCGGTGGTCGATCAAAAAACGGGCATGTATTATCAGATTGTGCAGGATTCGGACTGAAATGGGTACAAAAAGGCAGTCGGGATATTTCCGACTGCCTTTCATTTTTACGATTTCTTTTTGCGCACTGTCAAGAGCAGTGCAGCACCCCCAAGAAGCACGGCGAGGATCGACAGGATGAGGGAAGCGGTTTGAATCCCTTGTCCTCCTTGACCGTCTTCATTTTCTGCGGCAGTGTTTTGTTTCGTTGAAGCGCCGTGTGCGTTAACCGTTTCGTGTCCGAGCTTTGCAGCGTCGACAATGCTTGTGATCGCATGCGGGGTATCGGCGTTTTCATCACCGGTCCACTCGACAATCGTGCCGTCTTTATAATATTGGTAAGCGTTCCAGGCGGCCTTTTGTTCTTTGTCAGGGTTTTTGGCGGTGAAGGTAAACTGCTGGAATTCACCAGGCTGAATGCCGCCGTTTTTTGCTTCCCACGTCACCCTTGTCACTTTTTCGTTTTTGCCGGTTTTAGTGCTCGTTTTCCAGCCCGGCACCGGTTCATACTGCTGAAATTCAACACCGTCCGGCATGCTGAGAACGACCTTGGTTGTGGCGTTGTCTTTTTCAACCGGTACTTTGACGGTGTATGTTTCCCATGAGCCTGCTGCTGATTCGGCCGGTTTTACCGTGACATGTGCGCTGACAGGCACGGAGAAAAGCAAAAATGATGCTAGGATTGCACCCAGCGATAAAGTTTTTTTAAACATAATCAAAACTCCTTTTTATTAATTTTTGCATTGAAAACCGTTCTGATTTCCTCAAATGACGCCGTTAATCCGTGAACGCGGATCTTCCAGATGCCGTCTTCGTTTAAATTTAAATTTTTCGTTTGGAAAACGCCGACTTTATTTTTGCTGAGGCTGAACGTACTCTCCTTGTCATCCCCGAAAAGCCCGGTTTTCTCAACGGTTAATTCGATTTTTTGAATATCTTTGACGACGTCCCCTTTTCTGTTTCTGACGGTGACCTCAAACGCATTTGAGCCCGGCATGTTCGGGCTGATTCGGAGCGACAGCGTGTTTCCTTCCGTCAGCTGCTTCGTCTCACTGAAAGGCTGCGGCAGCGGCGCGGGCGGACTTGGAAGATTGGTGAAAACCGCCGTGGTCAGCAGAATGAGAAGCCCGACCGCCCATTCAGCTTTCAGCGAACGGCCGCCCTGCTGTTTCGGCACTTTTCTAAAACGGAAATAGTGAAATGCTCCGAGTCCGATCATGAGAAGAACGAGCGCCACTTTCACAAGGAGCGCTTTTCCGTAAGCCGTCCCGAGCAGGTTATCCAGTGTGTGAACAATGAAGAAGCTGTTGAAAAGGCCCGAAAATATGAGAAGCCCTGCAGAAGCGAGCGCCCATGGCGAGAAGCGCCGAATGGTTTCCCATATCAAACTTTTGTCAGGCTTCAGCCAGTCTTTTCCGAAAAACAGCACAATCATCGCGAGTCCGCCCGTCCAAATGGAAGCGGCATTCAGATGGATGAAGTTCATCGCGATCGTCATATAGCCGGCGCTCGTCGAAGCAGCATGGCCGTCGAGCGATTTGACGAACAAAAGTCCGGCAAAAAGGAACAGGCTCAAGATCGCGCTCTTCAGATCTTTTCTGTTCGAACAAAAAACAAGCACGGCGATGATGGCGATGTTGATCAGCCACAGCATTCCGCCTGTCGTATTCAGAAGCGTTTCATGCAAAAGCGAAGGCTGGAAAGCCCCGCTCCAGGAAACGCCCGCGTTTGCTTTTGTTTGCAGGGGCAGCTGAATGATGATGGCGGCCCCTGTCAATATGAGCGCCGCATTCTTGATCCGCTTCAGCCGGCGCCGTTTGTCACCCGGCCAGCCGTTTTCAGGGCGATGCCATACGAGTTGCAAAAGAGCGGCCCCCATGAACAGGGAGAAACCGGTATACAAAAGGACGCGTTCCATGACGGTATCGGCTGCCGGCAGTCCTGATGCTTGATTTTGCTGATCTTTCGGCAGCCCGCCTTGAATGTTTCCGATGCTGAAAGGGATCGTGCCTGATACGGGATGCCCATCTGCGGATACGGCTCTCCATTCGGCCGAGTAGATATCATCCTTTAACTTCGGTTTCAGTTTGACGGTCATAATCTTGGCGTTTTGCGGGTCGATTTCCGTTTTGCCGGAATCGACGCGCTCACCTGACGAATTTCTGACCGTTATCGAATGAAACCCGTTCTGAATCGCTTCATTGAATTCAATCTTGATTTCTGCAGGCGCTTTTTTCAGCTCCTGATTTTCAGCTGGAGTTGATTTTACGATATATGCGTGAGCAAAAGCGGCTTTTGGCAGCAGAATGATACATAGAACAGCGAGAACTGTCCAGAGTGTTGCTCTTTTCATCACATTCATCCAATCTTTTAACAAAATTTCACGTCTTCAGGCTGCAGCAGCTGTTCTTCATCGTTTTCTGGATGAGAAGCGCGGCATCGTCAAACGATAACAGCTGTCCGCCAAAGCCTTTTTTAAATTTCCGCGCATCCGCTTCAGAAGCGAAAGGGATCGCCTGCGGCTCGCAGCAGTTCAAATGAAGATCCGTATCCAGCAAAAAGACGGCGGCTTTGGCACTGATCGTCGTATCCAGCAAAAAATCTCTGCAGATGATCTGTGACACGTCATCTTTCACTTTCTCATAGCGGAGCATTGCGCAATGGGAACAGCAAAATTGTTCAATTTGACTGTCGTTTTTTACAATCTGCACGGAAAGCCTCGAGCCTGTCCCTTTTCCGCAAACGACGCAAAGCTGCCCAAGCTGCTGCTTCGGCTTGTTTAGCGTAATTCCGCCTGCCGTCTTGATGACCTGTCCGTTTTCAACAAGCGGTTTAATGTCGCGGTAAACGGTCATTTCAGAGACGTTCAGCCTTTTCGAAATGTCCGAAATGCGCAGAGATTCTTCTTCTTTGACCCACGCCAATATCTGCTGTCTTCTTTTAATCGGTAGCATTCTCCTCCTCCATTTCTTATGTTCTTTATTTTAAGCCTAGTAGATTGCAGGAAAAGAAACAAGCAGAACGTGATAAAAAATGTGATAAAATGTTGAACTTTAACATCGCGGCCAAAGCCGTTGAATCGTCATCAATGGGTGCTGGTCAAACCGTCCTGTTTCTAAAATTTTTTGTAAGGAAATGTAACAGGTTTAAACGCTTTAGCGATGCAATGTGAAATAATAATCCAGAGCAAAGCTGCAGAGGGAGGGGAGAAAATGGGGAAACAAAGGCTGGTTTTGATAGGAAACGGCATGGCCGGGGTTCGCACGGCGGAAGAAATTTTACAACACGGCGGGAGCCGGTTTGAGATCGTCATCATCGGCAGCGAACCACACCTCAGCTATAATCGGATTCTGCTGTCTTCTGTCCTTCAGGGGGAAACGGATTGGAACGATGTGATGACAAAAAGCCGGAGTTGGTATGAAGAAAACGGGATTACACTTTATACAGGGGAAACAGCTGTCGCAATCAATACGGTGAAACAGACGGTGGCGACAGATCAAAACCGCGAAATCGCTTATGACAAACTGATCATTGCGACGGGCTCTTCCCCGTTTATCCTCCCGGTTCATGGTGCGGACAAAGAAGGGGTATATGGTTTTAGAACAATAGACGATTGCCGGGCATTGATAAAGGCATCAAAGCGGTTTGAAAAAGCGGCCGTCATCGGCGCGGGAATTTTGGGTCTTGAGGCGGCGCGAGGGTTGGCAAACCTCGGGATGAAGGTTGATGTGATTCACCACTCTTCCTGCATCATGCAGAATCAGCTTGATCCGCCGGCATCTGCCATGCTCCAGAAAGAGCTGGAGCATCAAGGGATCCATTTTCTTTTGGATAAAGATACAGAGGCGATTTTAGGAAGATCCCGCGCCGAGGGTGTGCGGTTTAAAGACGGGACGGAGATCAGCGCCGATCTCATCGTCATGGCTGCCGGTGTCAGACCGAATATCGAACTGGCCAAGGTGAGCGGTATTGCAACAAACCGGGCGATCATCGTCAGCGACTATATGGAGACAAATATTCCAAATGTCTACGCCGTCGGTGAATGCGCGGAGCATAACGGAACGGTCTATGGTCTAGTCAAGCCTTTGTTTGAACAGGGGAAAGTGCTGGCCAGACATATTTGCGGGCTCGCATGTGCCGGTTATCAGGGCTCCATCCAGTCTGCAGCTCTAAAAATGTCCGGCATCGACGTCTTTTCGGCAGGGAAAATCACAGAGGACGACTCGACAACGGCTATTAAACTTTTAGACGAAGCGTCAGGAGTCTATAAAAAAGCCGTCTTTCAAGGGGATAAAATGGCCGGCGTGATTTTATACGGAGACACCAGCGGCAGCCAACGGCTGTTGGAAAGCATTATCAAGCAAAGAGATATTACCGTTGTCAAAAAAGAGCTGTTTCAATCGGAAGAAAACAGTTCAGTCGCTGCTATGGCGCTTAGTGAAACGATCTGCCAATGCAACGCGGTTTCCAAAGGCGCGATCATGGAAGCCATACAGACGCACGGTTTAAAGACGGCCGAGGAGGTCAAAGGCTGTACAAATGCTTCCGGATCATGCGGCGGCTGCAGGCCGTTGCTTGAAGAACTGCTGCTCCATACCGCTGAACAGGATGATTACGTATCTGCGGCGGAACAGCCGATGTGCACCTGCACTTCATTCACGGAAGATGAAGTCGTGAACGAAATACAGATAAGAAATCTTTCTTCCGTTCACGAAGTCATCTCGGCGCTCGGCTGGAAAAACAGCAGCGGCTGCCGAATTTGCGTGCCCGCCATTCACTACTATTTAAAAATGATCCGTCCGGACATCATCTATGAGGAGCACGAAGAGGAGATGGGTACCATCATTCCGCAAATGTACGGAGGCCGAACGAATGCCGAAGAGCTGAAGCGCATTGCAGAAGTGATTGAAAAATATCAAATTCAAGAGGTGTACATGACACACCATCAGAGATTAAAGCTTGCTGGTATCAAGCCGGAGTATATAGAGCGCGTGAAAGAAGAACTCGGCATGCCGCATTGCCCGCCGCCTCAGCATAGGATCGCCGCGGTTAAAACGTGCACGTGCGGATCACCGCAGATTCAAACATTGGCAGCAGACTTGGAAAAAGCGGCAGAATCCCTCCTCATTCCGGCCAAGGTCTCGATCGGGGTGTCGGGCTGTTTGGACGATTGCGTGTACGCTTCAGTTCATGACATTGGACTTCTCAAAGTAAACGGGGGCTGGGAGATTTATGCGGGCGGCCAAGGAGGACAGCATGCTGCTCCGGGAGAGCTGCTTTCAGTAGCCGACTCGGCGGAGGAAGCGGGGGAATTCATGAAAGGCCTGCTTCAATATTACCGCGAAACAGCAAATTATCTCGAGAAGGTCGGGCATTGGATTGAACGCGCCGGTATCATTCATATCCGGGAAGTTTTATTTGACAACGGACTTCGCGGCCAGCTGATCGAACGGCTTGAAAAAGAGAAGCGGCTGGCTCAGCAAGAAACGATAAAAGGGCTGATGTGAATTGACAGAACGATTGCTAAAGTACTTTCGCACAAAGCAAAAAGAAGTGCAATCCGAAAAAACGTATGACACCCAATGTCCATTTTGCAGCATGCAGTGCAAAATGCAGCTCATTGAACAGACGATTGTGACAAGAAAAAAATACACGGCGGTCGGAAAAGACAATCCGACGACAAAAGGACGGCTGTGCATGAAAGGGATGAACGCCCACCAGCACGCGTTTCATTCAGAGAGGATCACCCATCCGCTGATCAAAAAAAACGGCGAATTCGTCCGTGTGACATGGGAAGAAGCGCTTCAGTACATCAAAGAGCAAGTAACAGCGATCCAGCATGAAGATGGCTGTGATGCTTTGAGCGTATATGGCAGCGCGTCTATTACAAACGAAGAAGCGTATTTGCTCGGGAAGTTCGCCCGCGTCGCCTTGAAGACGAAGCATATTGACTACAACGGCAGGCTTTGCATGTCGGCGGCCGCCACAGCTGCAAATCAAACCTTTGGAATGGACCGGGGGCTGACAAATGCCCTTTCCGAGATCCCCCATGCAAGGGTCATCATCCTCGCAGGTACGAATATCGCAGAGTGCCAGCCGACGATCATGCCGTATTTTGAAGAAGCGAAGCAAAACGGGGCCTACATCATTGTCATCGATCCCCGCGAAACGGCAACGGCCAAGATCGCCGATCTGCATTTGAAAATCAAGCCGGGGACAGACGCAGCGCTCGCAAACGGTATGCTGAAAGTCATCATTGAAGAACAGCTGACAGACGGAGCTTTTCTCAGAGAGAGAGCGGAAGGTTTTGAAGAGGTCAAGCGCCATGTGGCGTCTTTATCACTTGAAGACATTGCGGCCAAAACCGGAATACAAATCGAGCAGATCAAAAAAGCTGCAGTAAAATTTGCCCGCGAGGAGACGGGAATGCTGTTCACGGCGAGAGGGGTTGAACAGCAAACAGACGGAACGGCTGCTGTCAGAAATTTACTGAATATTCTAATATCAACTGGAAAAATCGGCAAATTTGCCTGCGGCTACGGCGCCGTCACCGGACAAGGAAACGGACAGGGCGCGCGGGAGCACGGCCAGAAAGCAGATCAGCTGCCGGGGTACCGGTCGATTGAAAACGAAGCCGACCGCGCCTATATTGCGGATGTTTGGGGCATAAAAGCTGAAGACCTTCCGGGAAAAGGTGTATCCGCTTATGAAATGATGGAGAAAGTTCATGAAGGGGAAATTACCGGGATGTTTTTAATGTGTTCAAACCCTGTTGTATCCAGCCCGAATGCCGGCTTTGTCAAATCCGCTTTGGGAAAATTAAAGTTTTTTGCAGCCGTTGATTTGTTTCTTTCTGAAACGGCAAGACTCGCGGACGTCATTCTCCCCGCATCATCCTATCTCGAGGACGAAGGAACGATGACCAATCTGGAAGGCAGAGTGACATTAAGGGAAGCCTCAAAGCCGTGCCCCGGTGAAGCGAGGCATGACTGGCAAATGATTTGCGATATCGCCGCAGCTCTTGGAAAAGGCCGTTATTTCTCATATCGATCGGCAGAGGATGTTTTTAATGAATTAAGAAAAGCGAGCCGCGGCGGAATTGCCGACTATTCGGGCATCACTTATGAACGTCTGAGAAAGGAAAGCGGCATTTTATGGCCTTGTCCCGAACAGGGGCACCCCGGGACACAGCGCCTGTTTGAATCATCCTTTGCCCACCCGGACAAAAAAGCGAAAATGTGCGTCGTCCCGAACGAACCAAAGATCAAAAAAGATGAACCGACTGAGGAGTATCCCCTTTTTCTGACGACCGGAAGGGTAATGTCTCACTATTTAACCGGCGTACAGACGAGAAGGAGCGCTGCACTCAAGGCCAGGCACTTTGAATCATTTATGGAAATCCATCCGAAAACGGCGGAAAAGTACAACATTGGCGACAGGATGCTGGTCAGGGTGGAGTCAAAAAGAGGCAGCATCATTGTCAGGAGCAAATGGTCGGAAGCCATCAGGCCGGATACCGTATTTGTACCGATGCATTGGGGGGATTCGCAAAATGTGAACGATTTGATAGCGGAAACGCTAGATCCGTCTTGCAGAATGCCGGGATTTAAGGTTTGCTCCGTGAAAATTCGTCCGTCAGTTGACAATTATGTGAATGAATTGTCATAAAAAGTCATAAAAAGTTTACAAAATTAACTATAATTTGTGATAGTTTTAAAGATGTAAACAGAATACTTGTTTAGGGCGTATAGTGAATTGTTTTGAAAAAGGGGAGGATCATAGTGAAAAAAAAGCAGCTAGTCCTTGTAGGGAACGGTATGGCCGGGGTCAGGGCCGTTGAAGAAATTCTTAAAATTTCAAACGAAGAGTTTCAGATCACGATTTTCGGAAACGAACCGCACCCAAACTATAACCGGATTCTTCTTTCCAAAGTGCTTCAAGGAGATACGGATGTTAAGGACATTACACTGAATGATTGGGATTGGTATGAAGAAAACGGGATTCAGCTGTATACAGGTGAAGAAGTCGTTAAAGTTGATCCGGAGTCCAAAACCGTCATCACGGATACGGGAAGAGTCCAGCCGTATGATGAACTGATTTTGGCGACAGGTTCTCTCCCTTTTATTCTGCCATTGCCCGGAGCGGATAAAGAAGGTGTAACAGCATTCCGTGATATCAAGGATACGGATATTATGCTCGAAGCTTCCAAAACGTACAAAAAAGCAGCCGTTATCGGCGGCGGATTGCTGGGACTGGAAGCAGCGCGCGGACTTCTTAACCTTGGCATGGATGTTACCGTTATCCACCTCGCGCCATATTTGATGGAGCGTCAGCTTGATGCAACCGCAGGACGGCTTTTGCAAAAAGAGCTGGAAAAGCAGGGCATGAAATTTTTGCTGGAAAAGCAGACAGAAGAAATTTACGGAGAAACACGTGTCGAAGGCTTAACATTCAAAGACGGCTCAACGCTTGAAGCCGATTTGGTCGTCATGGCGGTCGGAATCAAACCGAACGTTCAGCTCGGCAAAGACTGCGGCCTTCCGGTAAACAGAGGAATCGTCGTCAATGATTACATGGAAACCGAAGTTCCCAACATTTACGCTGTCGGAGAATGTGCGGAACATAGAGGCATTGCCTACGGACTTGTCGCGCCTCTTTATGAACAGGCAAAAGTGCTTGCCAAAAAAATCTGCGGCGTTGAAACGGCTCCGTATGAAGGATCTGTTTTATCAACCCAGCTGAAGGTTTCCGGTGTTGAGGTCTTTTCCGCCGGTGACTTTAATGAGGATGAAGGAGAAGACAAAAAAGCGCTCAAAGTGTTTGACGAACAGGACGGAATCTACAAGAAAATCGTTCTGCGCGGCAATCAGGTGATCGGCGCCGTACTGTTCGGAGACAGCAGCGAAGGCAACAGGCTGTTTTCCATGATTCAAAAAGGAGCAGATATTTCAGATACTTCTAAAATTTCAATCTTGCAGCCTTTGAATCAGGAGGAAGGCATGAGCTTAACCGCTGCGATGAGCGACGATGAGATCGTATGCGGCTGCAACGGCGTTTCGAAAGGGATGATCATTCAGGCGATCAAAGAGCAGGGCTGCACGTCGACCGATGAAATTAAAGCCTGCACAGGCGCATCACGCTCTTGCGGAGGATGTAAGCCGCTTGTCGCTGAGATTCTGCAGCATACGCTCGGCTCAGAGTTTGATGCTTCAGCACAAAAAGAAGCGATTTGCGGATGTACGGACCTTTCAAGAGACGAAATCGTGGCTGAAATCAGAGAAAAAGGGCTGACCCATACGAAAGAAGTCATGAACGTGCTCGGCTGGAAAACGGCGGAAGGCTGTTCCAAATGCCGCCCTGCGCTTAACTACTACCTCGGCATGATCAATCCGAAGGAATATGAAGATGAAAGAGAGTCCCGCTTCGTCAATGAACGGATGCACGCCAACATTCAAAAAGACGGCACATATTCAGTCGTACCGCGGATGTACGGCGGGGTTACCAATTCGAATGATTTGCGGCGCATCGCTGATGTCGTCGACAAATATGAAATTCCGCTAGTGAAAATGACCGGAGGCCAGCGGATCGACCTGATCGGCGTCAAAAAAGAAGATCTTCCGAAAGTATGGGCTGATCTTGATATGCCTTCAGGATTTGCTTACGGAAAAACGCTCAGAACCGTAAAAACGTGTGTAGGCGAACAGTTCTGCCGCTTCGGCACGCAAGACTCAATGGCCCTCGGAATTGACCTTGAGAAAAAATTTGAAGGGCTCTACACGCCTCACAAAATTAAAATGGCGGTTTCCGCTTGTCCGAGAAACTGCGCCGAATCCGGCATTAAAGATATCGGCGTCGTCGGCATCGACGGCGGCTGGGAAATTTACGTCGGCGGAAACGGAGGCACGCATTTGCGCGCAGGCGATCTGTTAATGAAAGTCAAAACGGCTGAAGAAGTCATCGAAATTACAGGCGCATATCTCCAATACTATCGTGAAACAGCCAACTATTTAGAGCGGACATCTGCATGGGTTGAACGTGTCGGCTTGTCCCACGTCCAATCCATATTGAATGATAAAGAAAAACGCAAAGAACTGAATGACCGCATCAATCAAGCGCTGTCTGTCCATAAAGACCCGTGGAAAGACTTTTTGGAAGACGAAAAGACAACAAAACAGCTATTCGAAAATGTTGTCACTTCTTAAAATGAGAAATCAACTTGAGGAGGAATTCACATGGTGAACAAGAACTTAACAAAGGTGTTTGTTTCGAAGATCGGGGATTTGCCGAATCAGCTTGGGAAGACAGTGCTTATCGAGGACAAGGAAATCGCGGTATTCAAGCTTTCTAACGGCAATGTCCGTGCGATTGAAAACCGCTGCCCCCACAAAGGGGGCGTGCTTGCCGAAGGAATGGTAAGCGGCAAATTCGTCTTCTGTCCGATGCACGACTGGAAGATCAGCCTTGAAGACGGCAAAGTCCAAGAGCCTGACACAGGGTGTGTTCAGACATACGAAACGGTCGTTGAAGGTGAAGATTTATATATCGTTTATTAAACGGCTGAACAAGCGATATCGAACGTGTCGCGATTTTTGTCAACAGCCACAAGGGTCGCTCAATGTGATCCCTCTTTATTTAAAAAAACAAACGCGTTCACAGAATCGGCAGATGGAAGGATGACAGTTGATGGGGAATGGGAAAGTATATTTTGTCGGGGCCGGACCGGGCGATTCAGGATTGATCACATTAAAAGGAAGAACACTGATCGAGACGGCGGATGTCATATTGTATGACAGGCTCGTCAATTCCCGGCTGCTTGAGCATGCAAAAGCATCATGTGAATTTGTCTACTGCGGCAAGCTCCCGGACCGCCATTATATGAAACAAAGTGAAATCAATGCACTGCTCATTGAAAAGGGGCTGAAAGGCCTCAAAGTGGTCCGGCTGAAAGGAGGAGACCCGAGCGTGTTCGGCAGAGTCGGAGAAGAAGCGGCAGCCGTCAGCGAACACGGCATCCCGTACGAAATGGTGCCCGGCATTACATCGGGAATCGCCGCGCCTCTTTATGCCGGACTGCCTGTGACCCACCGCGATTTCGCTTCATCCTTTGCCGTTGTCACCGCCCATGATAAATCGGGCAAACCGGAGATGAATTGGGAAGGGCTGGCCAAAGGCGTCCAAACCCTCGTCTTTTACATGGGGATCAAAAACCTTGGTTATATATGCGAGCAGCTGATGAAACACGGCAAGTCTCCCCTTGTTCCCGCGATGGTCATCCAATGGGGCACATGGGGCAGGCAGCGGAGCGTGAAAGGGACATTGCAGAATATCAGGGAAAAAATAACCGAGCATCAAATCAAAAATCCCGCGATCATCGTCATCGGCGACATCGTATCATTCAGGCAGAACAGCTGGTTTGAAGAAAAGCCTTTGATCGGGCTGAACATCATGGCGGTCAAAAGCTGTGAAGAAGAACGAGTCCCGGTGGAGACGCTTCGTGAACAAGGCGCTGAAGTTGTTGAATGGCCGAAATGGAAATCAGCCGAAACGGTGCCTGACGATACGGTTTTAGATCGAATTGCTTCTTTTGACAGCCTGCTGTTCACGTCAAGTGCGTCACTGCGCAGATTTTTCAGCCGGCTTGCCGCTTTGAAGATCGATGTCAGGGAAGTGCGCGGCCGGCTCTACGCTTCAGATCTGCATGTAAAAGCAGCTCTTGAAGAACGGGGATTTTCCGCTTTTCTGCAGGCGGAAATGCCGGTTTCGGGCAGCTGTTTGCTGATCGGCAGCCGGGAAACCGTGCAACATCAACCGCACTCCGGGTGTGAGATATTGATTACACATGACAGGATGATCGACAGCCGCTTTACATCGATCGTTAAACGGGAGATCGAGGAGTTTCCTGTTGATATCGTGATGTTTGCGAATCGCACATGCGTCGAGCTGTTCATAAACGAGGCGGAGACAATCGGCCTCCATCCGGAAAAAACGGCTGCCCGCCTGCAGGCGGTCTGCCTCACGGAAGAAGCGGGGAAGAAGGCTGCAGCCGCAGGGTTTCAGCGCGTTCATGTTGCGAATGAATGCGACCGCCTTCCGGATGTCATCAAAGGGATCAACCGCACAGCCGAATTTGTCTGCCAGAGCTGAAAAAAGCAGGGGTAACCCTGCTTTTTTAGCGTGCGGAACTGCTTCCGAACAACACCTCTTTTAAATAGCAAAGGTCTGCCTCTATATGCTTCCACATTGATTCGGCAGCCTTGGCGTCATTTCTGTCCTGCATGTGACGCAGAATCTCCTCGTGCTGATTGATGATGTCAAGGGTGCGTTCCGGTTTTTCAAGGTTTTTGCTCCGGTAAAAAAAGGTCAGCGACCGCAAATCAAGCAGCTGTTTTTGCAGGCGTTCGTTTTCGCTCGTTTCGATGATGAGATCATGAAATCGCGTATTTAGGAGAAGCAGCGCATTGGCAGACTCCGGACTCTGGCTTTCTTGGTGTTTACGCGCTTCAGAGAGCGTTTCGGAAATATGCTCCAGTGTTGCATTTGAAGCAAGGCGGGTAGCCAATGAAACGGCCAGGGATTCGAGCGCCTGGCGGCATTGGTATATTTCTTCAAGGTCTTTGATTGTCGGTTCATAAACTGTAATTTTTGATTTATCATCTATCAATAACAGACCTTCTTGTTCAAGTGTCCGAATCGCCTCCCTGACAGGGCTGCGGCTCACTTGCAGCTCCTTGGCAATTTTGGATTCGTAGATCCGTTCGCCGGGCCGATACCCTCCTTTAATAATCATATCTTTTAAATAATGATGGACTTGATCATGATAAGAGACTGCACGTTGGATCGAAAACTTCACGCTGTTCACCTCGTTTATTTTTCACTGCGGAAATCACTAATAGTCTAGCAAAAAGAGAAAAATACCACCAACCTAAAATTACCATAATATTGAGTATTTTGTGACAAAAAAGTGTTGACTGCCATTAGCTGTCCGTTATAATGAAGTTATAACTGTCGACAGTCGGCAGCTTACTTTTTAGTTACTATTGTAAGCGCTTTATCGATAGAGGGGAAGGGGGATTTTTGATGAAATCAAGCGTTGTGTCAGCATGGGATATGCTTTGGAGATCACACCGGGAAGCAAAGAGGCTGCTTTTATTCGCCATGCCTGTCAGGGCGGGAAAAGATGCCGATTTAAAGATCAAGTCTGAGCAAACCATGAAGGGAGAAAAACCGCCGAGCTATAAAACGCCTCAGAAAATCGGGCTGCTGCTTGGTCCTGCATTGTTTTTCGCCGTCCTTTTGTTCTTTTTTCCCGAGGGACTGAGCTATGAAGGAAGAATGGTATTGGCGACCACGTTGTGGGTTGCGGTTTGGTGGATTACAGAAGCTGTTCCGATTCCGGCTGCATCATTGCTGCCGATCGTGCTGCTTCCGCTGACCGGGGCGCTGGAAGGGGCAGCTGTCACGTCAAGCTATGGTGATCCGATCGTCTTTTTATTTTTAGGAGGCTTCTTAATTGCACTTGCGATGGAGCGCTGGAATCTTCATAAACGGATCGCGCTCAATATCATTTCTGTAGTGGGTACGAGCACGTCAAGGATCGTCCTCGGTTTTATGGCGGCCACAGGGTTTTTGTCGATGTGGGTCTCAAATACGGCCGCGGTGATGATGATGCTTCCGATTGGGACCGCTATCATTCATCAGGTATCAGCCGTCATGAAATCTGAAAGAAAAGATTTAGCCGGAGAAGAAGCGAAATTTTCAAAAGCGCTGATCTTCAGCATCGGGTATGCGGGAACGATCGGCGGACTCGGTACGCTGATCGGCACACCGCCGAACATTATTTTGGCGGCCAATATTAAGAAGCTGTACGGAGTTGAAGTGTCTTTCGGTGGATGGATGGCTTTTGCCGTTCCGGTCGTTGTCATTTTGCTTGTAGCGGTATGGCTGTACTTGACGAAAGTGGCGCATCCGATCAAGATGAAGGAGCTTCCGGGCGGAAAAGAATTGATTCTCGAAGAAAAAAGAAAGCTCGGAAAGATGAGCTTTGAAGAAACAATGGTTCTGCTCGTCTTCGGGTTTGCCGCGTTTATGTGGGTGACGAGGACGTTTTTATGGGATGACAAAATACCGGGTATTGACGATACAATGATTGCGATATTCGCAGCTTCATTGCTCTTCTTGATCCCTTCGCTCAATAAAGGGGGCAGGGTATTGGACTGGTCGGTATCGAAGGACTTGCCGTGGGGGATTCTCCTTTTATTCGGAGGAGGCCTGGCGCTCGCGACCGGTTTTAAAGAAACGGGTCTGGCCGAGTGGATCGGCGGAAGGCTTACGGTATTAGATGGATTTAATTTTGTGGTCATTGTTGTCATCTCAGCGGCATTGGTGCTGTTTTTGACGGAGATTACGTCGAATACGGCTACAGCGACTATGATTCTGCCTGTACTGGCCTCGCTCGCGTTAGCGCTGAATGTCCACCCGTACGCATTGATGGTGCCTGCTGCAATGGCGGCAAACTGCGCCTTCATGCTGCCGGTCGGCACGCCGCCGAATGCAATTATTTTCGCATCGGGCAAATTGAAGATCAGCGAGATGGTTCGAACCGGCTTTGTCATTAATATTTTCACACTGATTTTAATCGTCGGAGCTGTGTTCTACATTTTGCCGAATTTATGGGGAGTGGATCTGACCATCTTCCCGGACAATCTGAAATCGAATGGATGAAGCAAAGCCGGGGGCTTAGGCCCCGGTCTTTTTGTCTTGGTGGAATTTTTGGGCGCTCAGCAGCTTCATTCTGTGTCATCGCGCTAATTAAAAGAGTACGGTATAATCATGTAAAAAAGGATGATCAGCGTGAACAATTCTGTACTGCCGCATCAATACCCGTTTCTATTCATTGACCGCGTAGTAGAAAGCGAGCCGGGAAAATGGGTGAAAGGATATAAATTCATAACGGAAAACGACTGGTTTATGACGGAAAACCAAAAGGAAATGCCGTTTTCCATCATCATTGAAGCGCTGGCTCAGACCGCTGCATTTACTGCGCTCAAAGACTCAGCTGAGATCGGCTTTCTGTCTTCGGTGAAAAAAGCTGAATACACCGGCAAGGTCTTTGTGGGAGACAAACTTGATCTTTATTTTGAAGTTTCCCGCTTTAAAAGGGGGTTTTTATTCGGCAACGGAACCGCCTCAGTAAACGGAAAACCGGCAGCGAAAGCGGAGATCGGGATTTTTATGGAAGCGAAGTGAAAGCGGGGGATAAAATTGATAGAAATAAAGCCTGTCGCGTTTGTGAAAAACTTGCGGACTGTGCCGAAGGATGATCATTGGGGCGATGTGATTTCTGAAATTAATTTGGCTGAAGATATCCATCCGGACGCTTTAAAAGGGATCGAAGCATTTTCTCATCTGGACATTATCTTTTACTTTCATCAAGTAAAAGAAGATCAAATACAATATCAGGCGAGGCGCCCGAGAAACAATCAAAACTATCCTGAGACAGGCATTTTTGCCCAACGGGGAAAAAACAGGCCAAACAGGCTCGGCGCAACCGTTGTGACACTCCTTGAAAAATCCGGGAGCAAGCTTGTAGTGAAAGGGTTGGATGCGATTGACGGAACACCTGTAATCGATATCAAACCTGTGATGAAAGAGTTTCTTCCGAAAGGGCAAATCATACAGCCGAAGTGGTCGGAAGATTTGATGAAAGTATATTGGCATGACAGCTGATTGATAGAAAAAAACCTCTCAACATCCTCTGAGAGGTTTTTTTCATGCTTGTACGATAAAAAAGAAGGATATCAGACCAATCTTGAAGATCGGAAGTCCCATGAATTGGACCCAATCGGCAAACAAAATGAAAACGCTTTATTATATGATGACAATAAGGGGGGCGCAAAAATGATCAACGAGAAACGTCCGGCTCAATTGCTTCAATATTTGCTGCGTGTCAGAGAAGCGACAATGCATCAGCTGCTTGATCATTTTCAATTATCAAAACGGCAAATCTGCTATGACCTGGACAAAATCAATCATTGGCTGACTGGCAAGCAGCTGCCTGAAATCGAGTATAAAAGAAAGAACCGGCTGGCCGTTCCGGAAAAATTGCTTGAATTGCGGTTCTCCGAAGCCTGTTCAGACATCGGCCGCTCGTTTATTTTTACGCAGGAAGAGCGGATCAAAGCCTTGTACATGTTTCTGTTTGTCCGCAGGGAGCCGATTTCATCCGCTCATCTCACACAGTTATTGCAGGTCAGCAAAAATACGGTCATGAATGATGTGAAAAAAGCGAATGAGGCGCTGGCTCCGTTTTTGGTGGCGATCAGATATACAAGACAGCGCGGCTATCATTTAATAGGAAGCGAGTTTGATAAAAGAGTTCCGGTCATGCACCACCTTTCTTCTTTCCTGCAAAAGCCTTACGGCAAAGAAATCCTTCATTATATTTTAAAAGTTTCCGGCTCATGCGGTCACACACAACAAGAAACGAAAAGAGCGGTTGAACTTGTCTACAAAGAATACAGGATTCAACTCGTTGAAGAAAGGCTCAATGAATTTGTTTACTTTCTGATGATGTATTCGATCAGAGTGGCCGAAGGAAAAATTGTCCGTTTTCACCAGGAGGAGGGGGAGCTTTTAAAGCAAAGTCCGCTGAAAAACGCAGCCGTAAGGCTTGTGAATGAACTTCGGATTCCCGTCCATGAAACCGAACTTTGTTATATTTTGATCCAGCTGCTCGGGCTTTCATTCGGACAACAGCCGGCGCATGATCCGCTTTATCAGCTGTGTGAAAAGCTTGTGTTTGAATTTGAATCAAGAGCATGCATCACATTTCCAAGGAGGCGCGAGGTGGCGGAATCTCTTTATCGGCACTTGAAGCCGGCATATTTCAGAATGAAATACCGCATCCCGATTCACAATCCCCTGCTCAGCAAAATTAAGAAAGAGCACAAAGAATTGTTTACCATCGTTCAAAAGCTGATGCGGCACCTTGAAGCGCTGCTGAACAAACCGGTTCCAGAAGAAGAAATCGGCTTTATCACGATTCACTTTGGTGCATTGCTTGAACAGCCCGTACAGTCCGGATCATCGAAAAAGACGGCTGTCGTCATTTGCCCGAGCGGCGTCAGCTCATCCTTGATGGTCAGGCGCCAGCTTGAATCGCTATTTTCAGAGATTGTCGTTGAGAAGGCGATGTCTTTGCAGGAATTCACACCTGACGTCTTTGACCGTTATGATGCCGTGTTTTCCACCGTTGAGCTTAAAACCAAAAAGCGATACTACATGGTCGGGCCGCTGATGACACCCGCTGAAAAAAGCAGGCTTGTCAATGAAGTGTATCGGGAACTGTTCGGCGTGAAGCAAAAGGAGCTTTTGACAGACGAATTTCTTCACATCCTCAAGAAGCATGCCAATATCATAGACGAAAAAGGCCTGAGAGAAGCATTAGAAAATATTGTATTTATTCAAAAAGTGACGGAAACAAGGGGGAAACGACCAGTGCTGAAAGATCTGCTGACAGATGAAACCATTCAAATGGCTGACCAAATCAAAAGCTGGGAAGAAGCGATTCAAACAGCGGCAAAGCCTTTGCTTGATAAGGAGGTGATCTTGAAGGAATACACAGATGCCATGATCGACAATGTCAAAAAGATGGGACCTTATATGATCATCGGCCCCGAGATTGCCGTTCCTCATGCAAGACCTGAAAAGGGCGTCCGAAAGGTGGGAATGAGTCTCCTGAAACTGAAGGAGCCAGTCTATTTTTTGGATGATGAACAGTATCCGGTAAGGCTTTTGTTTTGCATTGCGGCGGTTGACCATACGACACATCTGAAAGCACTTTCCCAACTGACCCGGCTTCTCAGCAATAAAGAAAATCAGGACTCCTTAAAGGAAACCGAGTCGTTGGATCATATCAAACGTTTAATCGAAGCCTATTCATCCAATTAAAAACAGGAGGGATAACATGAAGATATTGGCAGTTTGCGGATCAGGACTCGGAAGCAGTTTTATGCTGGAAATGAATATTAAAGATATTTTGCAGGAAATGGGGTTAATGGAGATCGAGGTGGATCATTCGGATTTGAGCTCAGCGTCTCCTGATCAAGCGGATTTGTTTGTCGTTGCCAAAGATATCGCGGAAGGAGCAGCCCACCTGCGGGATATCGTCGTGCTTGAAAGCATTATAGACATGGATGAACTGAAAACAAAACTGGTTAAAACATTGCAGGAAAAAGGAGTGCTTTAATCACAGAAAAGGAGGAACTGCAAATGGGTGAAAGAGCGCTAAAGCTGATGATGGATGTGTTAAGCCAGCCAGCTGTATTAATTGCAGCTATTTCTCTTATCGGTCTTCTGCTTCAAAAAAAGCCGGCCAATGAAATCGTGAAAGGGACGACGAAATCGTTTTTAGGTTTTATCGTGATTTCAGCCGGGGCAGGTATTCTTGTTGGTTCGCTTGAGCCGTTCGGAAAGATGTTTCAAGCGGCCTTTCATGTGAACGGCGTCGTTCCGAACAATGAAGCGATTGTCGCGATGGCGCTCAACGAATACGGGACGGCGACAGCGCTGATTATGTTTTTCGGGATGCTGTCCAACATCTTAATCGCCCGTTTTACCAGATTAAAGTACATTTTTTTGACGGGCCATCACACATTGTATATGGCTTGTTTAATCGCCGTCATACTGGCGGTGGCGGGTTTAAAGGGTCCGTTTTTGATCGGCGTCGGAGCGGTTTCGCTCGGTTTGACAATGAGTGTGTTTCCGGCGATGGTTCAGCCTTTTATGAAAAAGATAACCGGTAATGATAAGGTCGCGTTCGGCCACTTTTCTTCAATCGGTTATGCTGTGTCCGGGTTAATCGGCAAAGCAGCAGGCAAGGGCTCGCGCTCGACTGAAAAAATCCGGTTTCCGAAGGGCCTCGGATTTTTAAGGGACAGTTCTGTCAGCATTGCGCTCACCATGACCATCTTGTACGTTTTGATAGCCTTATTTGCAGGGGCGGGCTATGTGGAGCGCGAGTTGAGCGGCGGTACACATTACCTTGTCTTCTCCGTTATTCAAGCGGTCACATTTGCGGCAGGGGTGTTTATTATTCTTTCGGGAGTCAGACTCGTGCTCGCAGAGATCGTTCCGGCTTTTAAAGGCATATCTGACAAACTTGTGCCGGATTCCAAGCCGGCACTGGATTGTCCGATCATTTTTCCGTACGCGCCAAACGCCGTATTAATCGGCTTTTTTTGCAGCTTCATTGGCGGCATCACCGGCATGTTGATTCTCGGAGCAGCCGGAGCCGTCATCGTTCTTCCCGGAGTGGTTCCCCACTTTTTCACAGGAGCCTCGGCCGGCGTCTTCGGAAACGCTGCAGGGGGGATACGGGGAGCGGTCTTGGGGTCTTTTGTCAACGGTCTGATCATTACGTTTTTCCCTGTGTTTCTGCTGCCGGTCATGGGTGATTTAGGCTTTGCCAATACGACATTTTCCGATACCGACTTTGCCGCGACAGGAATCGTGCTTGGGCATGCGTTGAAACTGCTGGGGTCTGGAGGAGTTGTAATTGGAATCGCAGCAGTAGTGGCTGGAGCGGTCTTACTGGGCTTTAAACGCGGAAAGGCGGAGAAGTCCGATCATAAAGCTGAAGCGTAAAGGAGTGGGCAATGATGTCAGTGAGGGAAATCAATATGGAACGTTTTCGTGATCAAATCAGGCTGCTGACACTGAAACAGCTTCATCACCTCGGTTTTGGGCATTATGGAGGCAGCTTGTCAATCGCCGATGTGTTGGCCGTTTTGTATGGAAAGGTGATGAAAATAGATCCCGCCAATCCGTCGTGGGAAGATCGGGACTTCTTGATCCTTTCAAAAGGGCACGGCGGCCCCGCCTTGTATGCAGCGCTTCATCTTACCGGCTATTTTGAAGAAGGTGTGCTATATACGCTAAACCGAAACGGCACGGCTCTTCCGTCGCATCCTGACCGGAATTTAACACCGGGAGTCGATATGACGACCGGGTCGCTTGGCCAGGGGATCTCGGCTGCGGCAGGAGTCGCACTGTCGCACAAGCTTTCAGGACGCTCTAACCGGACCTTTGTTATTGTCGGCGACGGGGAGCTGAATGAAGGTCAATGTTGGGAAGCGATCCAATTCGCGGCACACCATAAGCTCCACAATTTTTATGTGTTTGTGGATGATAATAAACAACAGCTGGACGGTCCGACTAAAGATATTATTGATCCGCTGGATTTTGTCAGCAAATTTTCAGCCTTCGGTTTTTATTCCGAAAGGGTAAACGGACATGAACCGGATGCGATTTATCAAGCGATCAAAAGAGGAGAAGCTCAGCGGGAAAGGCCGGTTGCCGTCATCCTTGATACGGTGAAGGGAAAGGGCATCCCTTATTTTGAAAATATGGAGAACAGCCACCACATTAGAGCGAATGATGAACAAAATCGCATAATCGAAAAGATCATGATGACGCTTGAAGAAAAGGAAGTGAGGGCATGAATGAGGCGGCAGCAAATGTCAAGCTGGATGCTGTCGAAATGAGGCAGGCATACAGCTCGGCCGTTTATGAACTGGCTCAGGAAAACGCGGACATCGTGGCGTTGGAAGCGGATTTGATGAGCTCGATTTCCATGGACAAAATTAAACGGCGCATTCCCGAGCGAGTGATCAATTGCGGGGTCATGGAAGCCAATATGATAGGGATTGCGGCCGGGCTTTCGTTAACCGGAAGAATCCCGTTTGTTCACACGTTCGCCCAGTTTGCGACAAGACGCTGCTTTGATCAGCTGTTTGTTTCAGGTGCCTATGCCAAAACAAACATCAAGATTCTCGGTTCAGATTCGGGAATTACGGCTGAACATAACGGCGGAACACACATGGCCTTTGAAGATTTGGGACTCGCCCGGCTAATCCCGAATGCCTTTGTTTATGAAGCGAGCGATGCGGCAATGCTCCAATTTTTGATCAAAAAGGCTGCGGCAGAGTACGGCATTCACTATATCAGGACGATCAGAAAAAAGGCGGTCAGACTTTATGATGAACATGAAACATTTGCAGATGGAAAAGCAAAAGTTCTCAAAGACGGCAGCGATGCGGCGCTGTTTGCCAGCGGCATCATGGTCGCAGAAGCTTTGCGGGCGGCAGAACTGCTAAAAGAAAAAGGGATCGATGCAGCGGTCATCGATATGTATTGCATCAAGCCGATCGATCAAGAAACCGTGATTCGCTATGCACAAAAAACGAATGCGATTGTCACGGCAGAAAACCATAATGTCATAGGTGGATTGGGAAGCGCAGTCGCGGAAGTGCTGAGTGAACATCATCCCGCTCCGCTCAAGAGAATCGGGGTTCATGAAGCCTTCGGACAGGTCGGGACGATCGATTATTTGAAAAAATATTACCGTTTGACCGCAGAGCATATCGCACGGGCGGCGGAACAGCTCGTTTAAGATTTCTTTGTCCTGGCCGATTTTTATATTAGAATAGATAAAAGCCTAAAAAAAGTGAGGTATCTTAAATATCGTGTCAGTCAGTCAAAGAGATCGAATCGATGTGAAGCTAGTAGCTCTGGATATGGATGGAACACTATTAAATGATGAACAGACCATTTCTGATGAAAACAGAAATGCGATTAAAGAAGCAGAGGAAAAAGGGATTTATGTCGTGCTCAGTACCGGCCGCACGCTGATGACGTGCCGGGAGTTGGCGGAGTCGCTCGAACTGTCTTCTTTTTTGATCACGGCAAACGGCAGTGAAATTTGGGATTCGTCTTTCAACCTGGTCGAGCGTCAGCTGCTTCATCCCGATCATGTCCAAATGATGTGGGATTTGCGCAATCTGCACAACACCGATTTCTGGGCCGCCAGCGTCGATAAAGTGTGGAGAGGCGAGTTTCCTGAGGATATTCAGGCGTATGAATGGCTGAAATTCGGCTTTGATATTCCGGATGACGACGTCAGAAACCGGGTCCTGGAAGAGCTGAAAAAGAACAAAGAATTGGAAGTCAGCAATTCAAGCCCGACCAATATTGAAGTCAACGCCATCGGGATCAATAAAGCGGCCGCTTTGGCAAAAGTATGCGAGCGCCTCGGCTTTACGATGGAACACGTGATGGCGGTCGGAGACAGTTTAAATGATATCGCCATGATCAAAGAAGCGGGTTTAGGCGTTGCCATGGGGAACGCCCAGGAAATCGTCAAAGAAACCGCAGACTGGATCACGGATTCCAATATCGAACACGGAGTCGCAAAAGCGATCAGGCATTGGGTATTGTCCTAGCCGAAAAAAGAGCCGATTTACGGCTCTTTTTTTTTGTGCAAAATAAAAAATATTCATGGACTGAAGCAAGTTGAAAAAACCTTGTGAAATCAGGTTTTTCAGCTAAAACTTTTTAGGAAAAATGATTTATTTTATGTGAGGTTTTCTAACAATATGATGCCAAGCGGGCAAATCCTTGATATAATCTATTCAAGTTTGATTATTCGGAATTAAGGTTCCGAAAATCGGAACAAAATGAGGGATATACTAAAATTCGACCGAATGTGCATCAATATATAGGGGGGATTTGATGAATCAAGTTGATTTAAACTGCGATCTTGGAGAAAGCTTCGGCGCTTATAAAATCGGGCTCGATGAGGAGATTCTCGAATTTGTTACATCAGCCAACATCGCTTGCGGATTTCATGCCGGAGACCCTGGCGTCATGCGCAAAACCGTCAAAATGGCGGCGGAAAAAGGCGTGAAAATCGGCGCGCATCCGGGACTTCCCGATTTAGCGGGATTCGGGCGCCGCAATATGGCGATTACGCCTGAAGAAGCATACGATCTTGTCGTGTATCAAATCGGTGCGCTTTCAGGATTTTTAAAAGCCGAAGGTGTGACCATGCAGCATGTGAAACCCCATGGCGCACTGTATAATATGGCGGCGCAAAGCCGGGAACTGTCGGATGCGATCGCGCGTGCAGTTTATCAAACAGACCCGGAACTGATTTTATTCGGTTTGGCGGGAAGCGAACTTGTGCTTGCCGGTGAAAGAGCCGGTTTGAAAACGGCTCACGAAGTGTTCGCCGACCGTACATATCAGGAAGACGGAACGCTGACTTCCCGCCGCCAGAATGATGCGCTGATTCATGATGATGATGAAGCCGTCGGTCAGGTGATCCGCATGGTCAAAGAAGGCAAAGTCCGCAGCCTGCAAGGAACGGATGTCAGCCTTAAAGCAGATACGGTGTGCATTCACGGAGATGGTGCACACGCGCTTCAGTTTGCGAAAAAAATCCGCCGTGAACTCAGAGCAGCAGATATTAAAATACAAGCTTTTTCTACATGATGTTGACAAAAGGAGGAATACCATTTGAAACAAAATAAAAAAACAAAAGCGTCATCAAGCAACTGGACGTTGCTTTTGGGCGCCGCTTTTTTAATGGCCACATCCTCAATCGGGCCGGGATTTTTAACGCAAACCACAGTCTTTACACAGAGCTTGGCTGCAAGCTTCGGCTTTGTCATCCTCGTTTCCATCATTTTAGATATCTTCGTTCAAACCAATGTATGGAGAATCATTGCGGTTTCTGAAAAAAGAGGGCAGGAAATCGCCAACCTCGTCTTTCCGGGACTCGGCTATGTCATCGCATTTCTCGTCGTTCTGGGCGGGCTTGCTTTCAACATCGGCAATATCGGAGGCGCCGGTCTCGGCCTCCAGGTTTTATTCGGCATTACACCGCAGACGGGTGCGATCATCAGCGCCGCGATCGCGGTTTTGATCTTTGTCATTAAAGAAGCGGGAAAAGCGATGGACCGGTTTACGCTGATCGCGGGCTTTGTCATGATTTTATTAGTGGTGTACGTTGCGATTACGACCGGTCCTCCGGTTGGAGAAGCAGTAACAAAAACGATCATGCCTGATAATATCGACATTCTTGCGATTGTGACGCTTGTCGGCGGTACGGTCGGCGGATACATTACATTTGCCGGCGGACACCGTTTGCTTGATGCGGGTGTTAAAGGGAGGGCTGCGATTCCTGAAGTAACGAAAAGCTCTGTTTCCGGCATTTTGATCACATCTGTCATGAGAATTGCGCTTTTCCTTGCTGTACTTGGAGTCGTCTCAAAAGGCCTGCACATTAATCCGGATAACCCGCCGGCTTCTGTCTTCCAGCTTGCTGCGGGAAATATCGGCTACAAAATTTTCGGCCTCGTCATGTGGGGAGCTGCCGTTACATCTGTAATCGGCGCTGCTTATACGTCGGTATCATTCTTTAAAACGTTTTCTCCGAAAATCGAAAAGAATTCGCGCGGCATTATAATTGTCTTTATTATTGTATCAACGCTTTGTTTTGTAACAATTGGAAAGCCGGTCAACCTTCTCGTTCTTGCCGGCGCATTAAACGGCTTAATTTTGCCTATCGCACTCGGATCCCTTCTGATCGGCGCGCATAAGAAGAATATTGTCGGCGACTACAGGCATCCGATCTGGCTTACAATTCCGGGTGTTCTGGTCGTTATTGTTATGGCCATCATGGGAGGCTATACGTTAATCAATGAAATTCCTAAGTTATGGGGATGATATCGTTGCGTCATGTAAATGAAATGCGCCCTGACGAAGTCAGGGCCCTGATTCGAAAAGGCGAAATAACGGGTCCGACAGCCGGGATGGCCGGGGGTTTTACCCAGGCAAACCTGGTGATTTTGAAAAAAGAGCTCGCTTTTGAGTTTTTGCTGTTTTGCCAGCGCAATCAAAAGCCGTGTCCGATTCTCGATGTCACAGATCCCGGATCTCCGGTTCCGTCCATCACGGCGCCGGATGCCGATATCCGCACCGATTTTCCGAAATACCGCGTATACAGGCGCGGCGAATTGGCGGATGAAGTGACCGATATCCATTCTTTATGGGAAAACGACATGGTCGGTTTTTTAATCGGCTGCAGCTTTACGTTTGAACAAGCGTTAATCAATAACGGAATCCCTGTCAGACACATTGAAGAAAAGCGAAATGTTCCGATGTATCAAACGAATATTCCTTGTGTCCCGGCAGGCCGTTTTCAAGGGCCGATGGTTGTCAGTATGAGGCCGGTTCCGGAAGAGCAGGCGGTGCGTGCCGTTCAGGTTACATCAAGGTTTCCCGCTGTTCACGGAGGACCTGTCCATATCGGCAGGCCTGAAGCCATCGGTATAACAGACATCGCAAAACCCGATTTCGGCGATGCGGTCACGATAAAAAAAGGAGAAGTTCCGGTATTTTGGGCATGCGGCGTCACCCCTCAGGCCGTCGCCATGCACGTAAAGCCGGAGCTGATGATCACGCATTCGCCCGGCCATATGCTTGTTACCGATGTTCGGGACGAACAATTTGGCGTGTTATAGGATCTCAAAATCAATACAGAGTGGTTTATCTGTATTGATTTTTGATTTAAGGGGATGAAAGGCAAGGTGAAACAGAATGAAAAATCTATCGAATGTGACAATGTCTCCGCTCGGCGACTCCGCGGTTATCATTCAGCTCGGAGAGGGGATAAGCGAACAGACGCATCGTGTCGTCAGTGCACTGACAAAGCGGATTGAAAACGATCCGTTTCCCGGTTTTATTGAGTGTGTGCCGGCTTTCACGAGTGTGACCGTTTTCTATCAGCCGTTTGAAGTATACCGCAAGATGGAGAGCGGCAAGGCTGTTGATTCTCCGTATGAAAAGGTAAAAGCCCTCATCGAACATCATCTCCAAGAGCTCACAATGGAAGAAGAAACAAATCAGCGTACGGTGGAAATTCCGGTTTGTTACGGCGGCCGTTTCGGCCCTGATTTGGAGGAAGTGGCCGACATCAACGGACTGACTGCACAGGAAGTCATCGATATTCACACCTCGGGTGAGTACCTCGTTTATATGATCGGCTTTGCGCCGGGCTTCCCTTACTTAGGCGGAATGTCTGAAAAGATAGCCGCGCCGCGGCGGTCCTCTCCGCGGACTACGATTCCCGCCGGCTCAGTAGGAATCGCCGGCATGCAAACAGGCGTCTATCCCCTTTCAACGCCGGGCGGCTGGCAGCTGATCGGCAATACGCCGCTTGAATTATTCAAGCCTTATGAACAGCCTCCGAGCCTTCTGAGAGCAGGGGATATCGTGAAATTTGTCAGCGTGACAGAAGAGGAGTATCACGCGCTGAAGGAGGGAAAATCTTGAGCATAGAAGTGTTAAAGCCGGGTCTGATGACGACGGTTCAAGACTTGGGCCGTGCAGGTTTTCAAAAATACGGCGTGCTTGTCAGCGGGGCCATGGATGCCGATTCTTTGCGGATTGCCAATCTGCTCGCGGGGAACAGCCAGAACGAAGCTGCGCTTGAAGTGACGCTGATGGGACCGGGGCCGTCTCTCCGCTTTCAAAAACCGGCTCTTATAGCGGTGACGGGCGCTGACTTTTCACTGATGGTAAATGACGAAGAAGTCCCGCTTTGGCGTCCGGTTTTCATCAAAGAAGGCAGTGTGTTGACATTCGGCATGTGCAAGCGCGGTAGCCGTGCATATATGGCGGTAGCCGGGGGGATTGATGTGCCGCCTGTGATGGAAAGCAAAAGCACATATGTCAGAGCAGGGCTCGGCGGTTTTCAAGGAAGGGCGCTTCAAAAGGGAGACGTGTTATCGCTAGGCAGCCCGACGCCGTTGTCGGAAGCGATGTACAGAAAGCTTGCAGACCATGGCGATGGCTTAGGCTTTGGGGCTCCGAAGTGGGCTGTCGACCGCAAATATTTTCTCCCGTTAAAAAAGAATCCGGTCATTCGTGTCATCAAAGGCGATCAGTTCGCTTGCTTCACCTCATCATCGCAAGAACGCTTTTTCGCGGATACATTCCGGGTGACGGCCAAATCCGACCGGATGGGGTACCGTCTTCAAGGAGAAGCGCTCGAACTCACTCAGCCGCTGGAAATGATCTCTGAAGCGGTATCGTTCGGAACGATTCAGGTGCCGCCTGACGGCAATCCGATCGTTCTTCTCGCAGACAGACAGACAGCGGGCGGATATCCGAGAATCGCCCATATCGTATCCGCCGATTTTTCACAGGTGACGCAGATGATGCCGGGCGAGCAGGTACAGTTTCAGCTTGTCAGCCTTCAGGAAGCAGAGCGCATTTACATCGAACGGGAGACGAAAATCAGCGAACTTTCCGCCCGATTGAAGCTTGAATACATGTTATGATAGGTGTGATGTGTATCAGGAGGGGGAAGGCATGGAACATAAAAACAAAACAGTTGTCAAAGCTATGACCCTGCTCAATCTGTTCCTGACGAGAGAAAGGCTCTCACTGGGCGACATGATTGAGCTGACAGGCATGCCGAAAACATCTGTCTACCGCATGGTTTGTTCTCTCGAAGAAATGGGTTTTCTCGACCGTGACGAGAACGGGATGTATGCTTTAGGACTGCTGTTTTTGCAATACGGCCACCTTGTTTCAGAAAGGCTTGATATCCGAAAAATCGCTCTGCCTATCATGGAAGAACTCCGCGATGACGTGGATGAAGCCGTCCATTTGATCGTGAGGCAGGGAAATGAAGCGATGTATATAGAAAAAATTGAGGGCACGCAGACCGTTCGCCTCTATACAGCGATCGGGAGGCGGTCCCCTTTATATGCCGGAGCCTGCGCAAGAAGCATTCTGACATTTTTGCCTGAAGAAGAGCGGGATGCCTATATCAAGAAAACAGAGCTGGTGCCGATCGCTTCCGGTACGATCCGGGATAAGAACGAGCTGATCCGCATTTTGAATGAGTCGTACCGGAGCGGCTGCACGGTCAGTCATTCGGAGCTCGAAGACTACACCTCTGCGATCGCCGCGCCGATTTTCAATCATAAGCGCGAAGTCGCGGCGGGGATCAGCATCGCCGGGTTTGAAGCCCGCTTTCAGAAAGACCGTCTTCCTTATTTGACCGAAAGAGTGAAAAAGGCGGCGCTTGACATTTCGAGAAAGTTAGGTTTTTAGGAAAAAAGAAAAGTATCCTTTCGAGCCTCTCCCGAGTACATATATGGTAGCTGCCGCGAAAAAACGGCATACCGGAGGGGGAAAGGATATGACGCTTCAATATACGGCTCTCGGCGATTCTCTAACCGTCGGGGTCGGTGCAGGTTTGTTTGAGCCGGGGTTTGTCCAGCGCTATAAAAGGAAAATGGAAGAGGATTTGAACGAATGCGTTTCTTTGCTTGTATTTGCGAAATCGGGTCTTGAAACGTCGGACATTCTGGCGATGCTGAACGAGCCGTTCATCATGGAACAGGTCAAAAAAGCGGACGTCATCACGATAACGGGCTGCGGCAATGACCTTCTGCAATCGCTGGAGATATATGAAAAAGAAAAGGATGAACACGTCTTTTTGGAAGCTTCCTCACACTGTCAGAAAAACTACTCAGGCATGCTTGAGAAAATCGGAGACATAAAGGGAGACAAAGATACGCGTTACCTCGTCCGTCTTCTCAATTTATACAACCCTTTTCCGTCGATCGAATTAGCGGACAAATGGATTTCCGGCTTTAACAGGCATTTAAAACAGCTCGAGTCCGCTCCGCAAATCAAGGTGATCGATACTTATGCTGTCTTTAAAGGACACGAACAAGAATATTTGTCAATTGACCGCGTACATCCAAACAGCAGAGGGTATGAAGCGATGGCGGAAAATTTGCGAGCGTCGGGCTACGGGCCGCTGAAAAGCTGAATATGATGAAGAAAGACCATTCCAATCAGGAATGGTCTTTTTTTATGCAATTCTTCAGCGAGCCTTTATTTTCCTCGAGTCGGCCGCGGCAGCCGAAACCAGACTAAAAAATGAAACTATTAAATTTTGTCACACGGCTCCTGCCAAAGTGCCGTTTTCTTTCAATTGAGCAGTCATCTGTAAGCGTTTTAATATAAAGACAAGGAGCCGACATTATTCGACATCATTTTTTTATCACAGGCTTTAAAGGACAACAAAGGAGGGTTATGAAATGGAAGAAAGACAAAATCCAGATTTCAAAGTAAAGATTCAACGTTTCGGAAGCTATTTGAGCGGAATGATCATGCCGAATATCGGTGCATTTATCGCATGGGGGATCATTACCGCCCTGTTTATTCCGACGGGATGGATGCCGAATGAGGCGCTTGCTTCATTGGTTGATCCGATGATCAAATTTCTGCTGCCGCTCTTGATCGGATACACGGGCGGTAAGATGGTGTACGACCACCGCGGAGGCGTCGTCGGTGCGACTGCAGCGATGGGTGTTATTGTCGGTGCGGACATTCCGATGTTCCTCGGCGCGATGATCATGGGGCCGCTGGGCGGCTTCCTGATGAAATTGACGGACAGGCTTTTCAAAGATAAGGTCCGTTCCGGATTTGAAATGCTGATCAACAACTTTACAGCCGGAATTCTCGGTTTCGTTTTGGCAGTGCTCGGCTTTCTTGCGATCGGTCCGGTGGTGCTCGGCTTGAACAAAACATTGGCGGCCGGCGTGGAAGTGATCGTCAATGCGAATCTGCTTCCATTGGCAAGTATTTTTGTAGAGCCTGCGAAAGTTCTTTTCCTTAACAATGCGATTAACCACGGTATTTTGAGCCCGATTGGTATTGAACAGGCCGCCCAGACAGGAAAATCGATTTTATTCCTTTTGGAGGCGAACCCAGGTCCGGGTCTCGGGATTCTTTTAGCTTACATGATTTTTGGAAAAGGCACATCAAAGCAGACCGCCCCGGGCGCTGCAGTGATTCACTTCCTTGGCGGGATTCACGAAATTTATTTCCCTTACATTCTGATGAAACCGCTGTTAATCCTGGCTGCAATAGCGGGCGGAGCGAGCGGTGTGCTGACATTCTCCATCTTTAATGCGGGGCTGGCGGCTGTTCCTTCACCGGGAAGCATTATTGCGGTGCTGGCGATGACGCCGAAAGGCAACCACATCGGTGTGATCCTTGGTGTTCTCGTCGCGGCAGCCGTTTCATTCATTGTAGCTTCTTTGATTTTGAAAACGTCTAAAGCCGGCGAAGAAGATTTAACAGCCGCAGCGGAAAAAATGCAGCAAATGAAAGGTAAGAAGAGCCAAGCCGTTTCTGCATTGACTTCGGCTGATGAAGCGGAAGAATCAGAGGCAACTTACGAAAATGTCGGCAAGATCATTTTCGCGTGTGATGCCGGAATGGGCTCCAGTGCGATGGGGGCATCGATTTTGAAAAACAAAGTCAAAAAAGCAGAACTCGATATCGACGTATCCAATACATCGATCAATAATCTGCCTGGAGATGCCGACATCGTCATTACGCATAAAGACTTAACGGAACGCGCAAAAGCGAAGCTTCCAAACGCTAGACACATATCAGTGGAAAATTTCCTTAACAGTCCAAAATACGATGAACTGATCAATCAGCTTAAAAAGTAAAGTTTGAGAATCCGTGAGCCTGTCAATCAGGCTCACACAACATGTATGAAAGAGAGTGATTTCCCAATGAAACCAGTACTTGCAAAAGAAAACATTCATCTCAATCAATCTGCCGCAACGCAGGAAGAAGCGATCAGGCTGGCCGGAAAGGCGCTGGTTGACGCCGGCTATGTGACCGCGGATTATATCGAGAAAATGTTGGAGAGGGAAGGCCTCACTTCCACTTACATGGGGAACGCAATCGCTATTCCGCATGGTACGGAAGACAGCAAGCGGGATGTTCTTCACTCCGGAATATCCGTGATCCAGCTTCCGGAAGGTGTCGAATACGGCGATGGCAATATCGCTAAAGTGATCTTTGGCATTGCCGGGAAAAATGATGAGCATTTGGACATTTTGTCAAAGATTGCGATCGTCTGCTCAGAAGCGGACAACGTCGAACGGATCATCAATGCGAAAAATGAAGACGAGTTAATGGCGGTTTTTGAAGAAGGTGACCAAATATGATTGCACTACATTTCGGTGCGGGGAACATCGGCCGGGGATTTATCGGAGCCTTGCTCTGCAAATCGGGGTATGATGTCGTGTTCGCCGATGTAAACGATGCCGTGATCAAGGAACTGAACGACAAGGGCCGCTATTTCGTCGAATTGGCCGATGCCGGAAGGAAGCAGGAAACGATTGGCCCGGTTCGGGCGATCAACAGTGCGACCCAGCTTGACGAATTGTATGATTTCATAGCGAAAGCCGACCTTGTCACCACTGCGGTGGGTCCTGCGGTTCTTAAGCTGATCGCAGAGCCGATTGCAGAAGGTTTGAAGCGCCGGATAAAACTAAATACACAGCCTTTAAACATCATAGCTTGCGAGAATATGATCGGAGGCAGCGCTCATCTTCGCGAGGAGATTTTTGCCCGCTTAACTGAAACAGAGCGCGCCGCAATCAGCGATTCAGTCGGTTTTCCGAACTCGGCAGTCGACAGAATTGTGCCGATCCAGCATCATGATGATCTGTTGAAAGTAACGGTGGAGCCTTTTTTCGAATGGGCCGTCGATCAAACGGAATTCGCGGGAAAAGTGCCGGATATTGAAGGTGTGACATATGTACCGGATCTCGCGCCATTCATCGAAAGAAAGCTGTTTACGGTCAATACCGGACATGCCATGGCGGCGTATGCCGGCTATAAGAAAGGTTTGAAGACGATAAAAGCCGCCATTCACCACCCGGAGGTCCGTCAAACGGTAGCAGGCGCGCTTGAAGAAACAGGCCGGTACCTTGTTCAGACATACGATTTTACACAGGAAGAGCACCGGGCATATATGACAAAAATTATCGGGCGCTTTGAAAATGAATGCCTATCAGACGATGTCACCCGTGTGGCCAGGTCGCCGCTTCGCAAGCTTGGCAGGGATGACCGTCTTGTCGGCCCGGCCAGAAAGCTTTGCGACCTCGGCTTTGAACCTGTCCGCCTTGCAGAAGGTATTGCCTTGGCGCTGCAGTTTGATTGTGCCGATGATCCGGAAGCCGTTGAGCTTCAAAGCATGATCGCTGAAAAAGGCTATGAAGGCGTGCTTCGAGATGTATGCGGACTAAAAGAGGATCATTCTTTATTCAAACTGGTGATCAGCCATTTGAAAGCATAGTTTCAGATAGAATCGGGAAAAGTTCGGCAGCCGGGCGGGGGCTGCCGAAACAGAATGTATGAACAGGGCGGCGCAGATGCAACCTAACCTGGAAACATCAGCTGTGGGCTGATGTTTCTTCACTTCTTGAAGATTTTAATAAAAAATTAATTAGTTCGAATTGAAGATTTCTTAACAGCGTTTTATGATAGGGATACCGTTTCAACCGCCGGACCCCCTTTCACTCCCGCAAAAACGACAACACCGGAGGCGGCGTTTTATGTATATGACAGCAAGGGAACAAAAATTGATGAAATACCTTTTGCATCAAAACCGCTATGTCAAAGTCAATGAAATTGCCGACTATATTGAAGTCAGCACAAGAACGGTCCACCGCGAGCTCAAAGCGGTTAAATCCGTTCTGGACAAGTACAGTCTTCAACTTGATAAGCAGCCGGGAAAAGGCTTGAAACTGGTCGGTGTCTACAGAGACAAACAGCGGCTTCTTGAAGATCTGTCCCGGGACAGCCATGTCGAATACAGTGCCGATGAACGAAAGCTTTTGATTTTATGCGCGATGCTTGAAGCGGGAGAACCGATCAAGCTTTATACAATCGCCAATGACTTGCAGGTGACGACGGCAACGATCAGCAACGATCTTGACGAGCTGGAGAAGTGGATCGCTCCGTTCGGCCTGTCGCTGATCAGAAAAAGAGGCTACGGCATAGAGCTGAGGGGGCCGGAGGATGCCAAGCGAAAAATCGTCGGAAACTTGATGGCCGACAAGCTCGATGTTCAGCAGTTTCTGGAAACAATCGAAATGAATATTAAAGGCAAGAACGAAGCGCCGGAGAAAATATTCGGTGTCGTCAGCAGGGGGAAATTGCTGAAAGCGGAAAAAGTGCTGTTTCAGATGAAAGAAAAGTATGGGCTTTCCCTTTCCGACAGTGCATACATCGCTCTCGTCGTCCACTTGACGTTTGCGATCGAGCGGATACAGCTCGGTGAAATGATTAATATGAATGAAGAAGAATTGACGGACCTGAAGCGTACGAAAGAGTTTGAACTGGCGCTTGCGCTTGCAAAGGAGCTTGAAAATGCGTTTCACGTGAAGATCCCCGAAGCTGAGGCGGGTTATATAACGATGCATTTAAGAAGTGCCAACAAAAGCTTCAAAATCGACTACAGAGCGGAAGATATCGAGCTGGATACCGCCCTCAGGACGAAAAAGCTGATCGATTTCATCTCGCAAAAAACGGGCACGAATTTAACAGGCAACCATTCGCTTTATGAAGGATTAATCGCCCACCTTGAACCGGCGATCATCCGGATCAAAGAAAAGATGTCAGTGCATAATCCGTTAACAGAACAGGTCAAAAAAGATTATTTTCTCTTATATATGGCCATAGAGGAAGGCGTCGAAACATTTTTTCCGGAAATCCGGTTTCCAGATGAAGAAATTGCTTTTATCGTCCTTCACTTTGGATCGGCGCTTGAGATGAGCAAACAAAAAGTAGACATCAGCGCGCTCGTGATTTGTTCGAGCGGAATCGGTTCATCAAAGATGCTGGCCTCGCGGCTGAAAAAAGAGCTTCCTGAAATCGCTTCCTTTGAGATATCCTCGCTGATGGAGCTGAAATCGAAAAATACCGGTGCCTATGACATCATCGTTTCAACCGTGCCGATCCCATATGAAAACATTGACTGCGTCACCGTCAGTCCGCTCCTTGACACAGAAGATGTGAAACAGATCAAACACCAGCTCACCCGGAAAATCCCGCTCATCCTTCGGAAAAAGCGGATGGCTCCCAAAAAACCGGAGCCGTTTCCTGATATGCTTCAGATTGCGCGGAAAATCGGCCATTACGCAGCCGGCATTCAACATTTACTGAGCCATTTTACAGTTGAAACGCTGGAAGCTGAATCAAGCCTGGAACATACGGTCAAACGCCTTTGCAGCACCCTTGAAGATCAAGGTCTGGTTACGGATGCAGGGCAGATGGCCGGCGGGCTGATGACAAGAGAAGCACAGGGGGGCCTCGGCATTCCCGGAACCACCTTCGCACTGTTCCATTTAAAAAGCGAAGCGGCCGCGATTCCCCTCTTTAAAGCTTATGATCTATCCAAACCGTTCGAGATCAAAGGGATGGACGGAAGCGTCATGAAGATGACGCGGATGCTTATCATGCTGGCGCCGGCCGATCTGTCTCCGGAAGGTTCCGAGATTTTGAGCTTGATCAGCTCTTCGATGATTGAAAGTGACGAAAGTATAAAAGCGTACCAGACCGGAGACCGCGAGCAGCTGTACGGAAGGCTGAACGTGTTGTTTCACCGGTTTATACAGGATAAAGAGTGGTAAAAGCCCCGGTCACCCGGGGCTTTCTTCATTTTTCGCGCACACGGTCATGTTTAAACAAAAATTTCTCCGGTTAAAAGTCTAGTAATATCAGCTAAAGGGAGGAATCACAAATGGATTTGCGCAATCAGCAGACAAACGGACAGCCGGCACAGACGCAAGACCGTCAGCCCGGCATCGAAAGCGTCATGAACCCGCGTCCGATCTATGAAGATGAAAATTACAAAGGGACGGATAAATTGAAAGGAAAGGTCGCACTGATTACAGGGGGCGACAGCGGAATCGGCAGGGCAGTTGCCGTTGCCTATGCTAAAGAAGGCGCGGACATCTCGATCGTCTACTTAAATGAACATGAGGACGCTCAGGAGACGAAAGCGCGGGTTGAAAAAGAAGGCGTCAAATGCATGCTGCTTCCCGGAGACGTCAGAGACGAAGCATTTTGCAATGACGCGGTTGAACAGACTGTAAAGGAGCTGGGCCGTCTTGATATTCTTGTCAATAATGCGGCCGAACAGCATCCAAAAGACAGCATTAAAGAGATTTCCAGTGAACAGCTTGAGAAAACATTTAAAACAAATTTCTTCTCTTATTTCTACTTTACAAAAAAAGCGATCGATTATTTGGAGCCGGGCAGCGCGATCATCAATACAACATCGATCAACCCTTACCGGGGCAATCCGCAGCTGATTGACTACACGGCAACAAAAGGTGCGATCAATGCATTTACACGGTCGATGTCACAGGCGCTCGTCAAAGACGGCATCCGTGTCAATGCCGTTGCACCGGGACCGATTTGGACGCCGCTGATCCCGTCCACATTTTCAGGTGAGGAAGTGGCGAAGTTCGGTACAAATACACCGATGGGCCGTCCAGGTCAGCCGGTGGATCATGTGGGCTGCTATGTGCTTTTAGCATCTGACGATTCTTCGTATATGACAGGGCAGACCCTCCACGTCAACGGCGGAGACTTTATCACGACATAAAAGGGGGAAGCTCGTGTGAAGGTGACAAAGGAAGACGTAATCGAATACTACGAGAAAGCGGGCATCGCGCTGAGCGACGATGATAAAGAAAACATCCAAATCATGGACTACGGTTTAAATAAGCTGAATAAGCTGGGACTTCAGCTGTTCGTCTATGTCAACACAGACCGCTACTGTGCCAAAGAGCTTGTATTATTCCCTGAACAAACATGCCCCGAACACCGGCATCCTCCCGTAGACGGGCAGGAAGGGAAAGAAGAGACATTCAGGTGCAGATACGGAAAAGTGTATTTGTATGTAGAAGGAGAAAAAACGGAAGTCCCGGCCGTTCTGCCGCCGCACGAGGATATCGAGCATTTCACCGTTTGGCACGAAATTCAGCTCACACCCGGCGAACAGTACACGATTCCGCCGGATACGAAACATTGGTTCAAAGCGGGGAGTGAAGGTGCTGTGGTTACGGAGTTTTCTTCAACAAGCACCGATGATCACGATGTGTTTACAGACCCGAGAATTTAGCGAATGGGAGCCAATCTCATTCGCTTTTTTCCGTCCGATCAAACACATCAAAGCCGATGAAGCGTTGTCCGTCATGATCGGCAAAATAAAATTGAACACCGTTCACACAAAGTGTTTTGACCGCTTCCTGTGACGTCGGTCGAAACCGATGAACGCGGGCGCCGTTTAGGAAAGCCGGTTCAAGTTTGTGTTTTCTGCCGGTCAGCGTTCCAAGCCGCGCTATTTCCGGAGCCGCCTTCCCCGGAAATTCGACACCGATCATCCGCTGATGGCGGTCAAAGTCTGCAGCCAAAGCCGTATTGCCGATATCATCGGTTGCTGCGGCAGACCCGGCACGGTTTTCCGTCAAAGCAATGTAGCCCATATCAGCCTCAGAATCAAACGATATGAAAATATTCACGTCAAAAACCTCCGTTCAATTGTTTAATATACAAGACATTGTGGAAAAGTAACAGTGGAGACGATACAAAGGAGGGAACTTAAAATGGATCAGCAGCAATTGAAGAACAAAGTGCTCGACATTCTCGATCATCATAAAATCGGTTCGCTTGCAACGGTCGAAAGCGGCAAACCTCATTCCCGCTACATGACCTTTTTCCACGACGGGCTGACGCTTTATACACCGACAAGCGATGAGACGCACAAGGCAGAAGAAATTGATAACAATCCGAACGTCCACGTGCTGTTGGGTTATAACGGCGAAGGATTAGGCGATGCATACCTTGAAATCACAGGTACGGCAAAGCTCAACCATTCAAAAGATTTAAAGGACAAAATCTGGGATGAAAAGCTTGAGCGCTGGTTTGACGGAAAAGACGATCCGAACTTGACCGTGCTTGAGATTGAGCCTTCGGAAATCAGACTGATGAATGAAGGTGAAAGCACCCCGGTCACGCTGGATCTGTAGCGCGCTGTGCTTAACAGTTTGTCATCAAGGACGAACTGTAGTATAATAAAAAACAGGAACACGCAAAAGAGCAAATAAATGGAAAGTAGACTTCTTTTTTCTTTCTTAGAAGATACTGATTTCTTCCTCTGACCCGCCCCTAACAGGATAGAGGGAAAAAAGACTTTTTGTTTCACAATTCACACTGGCGCGGCTTCGGAGCCGCAAGGACGAATGAGAGGTAGGGCTTTCGTTGTCTTGTATCAGAAATTCCATGGTGTTTACTTTCAACTCGGAACGATAGATGCTGATCTTTTACGAAATTCAAATGACCGCCTTTGGCAGCGGATAAATTATTTGCTCGAATAAATATGATAATTGAGACCGCTTCGGCTTTTGCCGGGGCGGTTTTTGATTTGCCGAAACGTTTGCGTTTTGAAAACAGTCTTACCTATAGACTGGAGGAAGAGAAATGGACTTTTTAACATCTAAGGTACTATTGATTTTTTGTTTTCTGTTGCTGATCCATTCCATCGAAACGCTCGCATACGCCGCTCGTCTGTCAGGCGCGAGAGTCGGATTTATCGCATCGGCGCTGTCATTATTTAATGTGATGGTCATCGTCTCAAGAATGTCAAACATGGTTCAGCAGCCTGTGACGGGGAAGCTTGTCGATGTTGCGGGTGCGGACGCACTTTCCCTCGTCGGCAGCCAATTTCGGTTTTTAATCTTTGGTTCAACCGTCGGTACAATTTTCGGAATGCTGCTTCTGCCGACGTTTGTCGCCGTATTTTCGAGAGCGATTGTTCATTTGGCAGGGGAAAACGGCTCCGTTTTGCAAGTGTTTCGCAAGGCGTTCTCAAAAAATATCTTCAAGCATGCCAAGCATTATGCGAGAAGACCGAGTCTGGAATATGTGAAAGACTTTCGGTTCTGCTACATACCGAAGCGGCTGTTTGTCTTGAACATGGCCATCACGGCGATTTATACAATCGGCGTTCTTGCCGCTCTTTATGCGGGCGTCCTCGTGCCCGAAAGGCATACGACCGCGGTGATGGCTTCCGGCCTTGTCAACGGGGTGGCGACGATGCTGCTGGCGCTGTTTGTCGATCCGAAGGTTTCGGTACTTGCAGATGACGTAGCAAAAGGGAGGCGGAGCTACACCTATTTGAAATGGGCTTCGATCACGATGGCAACATCGAGGGTGGCCGGGACGATTTTTGCCCAAGTTCTGTTTATCCCGGCTTCTTACTATATCGCATGGATGACGAAGTGGATGTAGTCGATTTTTGACGAAAAGATCAAAATTCGATCATTTTTCTTTCAAAATGAAACAAATGAAAATAAAAGATTATCTTTTTCGACACGATTAGACGGCTTGATCTTTCTTTTATTAATTGCCCGCTGTTTGATCCTGTGATAGTCTTATGTGTGGCGGTGATAAAAGTGGAGAGGGTTAGAGTAAGAGTAAGAAAACCGAAAAGAAAAAGGCGAAAAATCATAAAGCGCCTGTTTACCTTAATGTTGCTGGTTATCATAGCAGCAGCGGGTTATACCTACTTTGAATACAAAAAAGGCTTATCCGAATCTGACGGGGATTTTAAAGAAGACGGTCAGTTTGAATTTAACGGGGAAGGCTCTGATCTTGATGAAGTGAACATCCTCGTTCTAGGGATCGATTCAAGAGGGGAAGACCATTCAAGGTCTGACTCGATGATGGTGATCCATTATAATAAAAAGCAGAAACAGCCTAAATTGATTTCGATTATGAGGGACAGCTATGTCGACATACCGGGATATGACAAGCAAAAAGTCAATGCGGCTTATGCATACGGAGGCCCGGAACTCGTCAGAAAAACATTAAAAGAATCCTTTGATTTGGACATTAACTATTATGCCATCATCGATTTTAAAGGTTTTGCCAAAATCGTTGATGCGGTGGCGCCTGACGGCATCGAAGTCGACGTTCCGAAAAAAATGTCGTACGGAATCGGCATGACACTGCAGCCGGGAAAACAAATTCTTCACGGTGATAGGCTGCTGGGCTATGTCCGGTTCAGGCATGACAGAGAAAGCGATTTTGGACGGGTCAGAAGACAGCAGGAAATCTTTTCAGAGCTTCAAAAAGAAGCGATGAGCATCGGAAATATCGCCCAGCTTCCGAAGCTGTGGGGGCTCGTCGATCCGTATATTGAAACAAACATTCCGAACGGCGTCATCTTCTCCCTCGGCAAAGACTTTTTGCTCGGAAGCGTAAAAGAAACCAAAAGCTTCAGGCTCCCGGTTGACGGATCATTCACGAACAAAGACGATCCAACATACGGGGCGGTCCTCGATTTAGACCTTGAACAAAACAAGGAAGAGCTGAAACGCTTTTTAAATGAGTGATCAAAAAAACCGCCGGGTTTCCCGGCGGTTTTTACTGATCATATTTTTTTAGTCCCCGGTCATAAAGGAAATTGCCGAACGGAACAAATGCGGCCACAAGACCGGCAGCCGGCCATTTCACAGACCACCTCAGCACAAAAGTCGCATACAACAGAACAAACAAATACAAAATAAACAATCCGCCGTGAAGCGATCCGACAATCGTAACGGCCATCGGATAATCCGCCCAATATTTAAGCGGCATGGCGATAAACAGCAGGATTAAAAGCGACATGCCTTCAATAAAACCCATCAACCGAAGGCGGCCAATCGGCGTTTGCAGCATAGTATACCTCCTGTGGAGTGATAGTCTACCTTTATACTATAAACCAAAAGGGGACAAATATGACAGGTTTTTTCTCCGTTGGATTTATGCGTCTGCCGGAAGCTTCATTAAAGCGCCGAAATATTGCTGAGCAGTCGTAAAACAAATAAATGCGGTCAATTCCGTTATTTCTTCTTCTGAAAACACTTCTTTTAAAACATCAAACTGCCTGTCTGACACGCGCTCCCTCTGCGCCAAAAAGACCTCTGCAAACCCCATTGCAAAGCTCGTTTTCTGCTGATTCGGGATCTCGGGTTTCCCCTTTGCCTTGCAATATTCGCATCCGTTTCCCTGAGCCAGCACGCGGCGCACCTGCTCCTTTAGTTCCTTTGATAAAAAGCCGTCTCCTGACAGCTCCTCAGCTAAAGCCGTCCAGTTTGACATCAGGCTTTCGGAGTGTCCGAGCAGCCGCTGAAACGGCGTCTCTCCTCTGTCTGAAAAATTGATTCTTGTCATATGATGATCACCTCTTCATAATCATATATAAGCAGAAGTGAAAAATGAATTTCGAACGAAAGAATTTTCATGATAATATTAAAATGATGAAATAGAATGAAGGGAATAAAGTTACATATGAAAATTGATGACCTCGATTTTAAAATCATAGCCGAATTAAAGAAAGACAGCCGTTTATCGATGCGGGAGCTGGGCAGGAAGATCAGCCTTTCCGCGCCGTCTGTGACCGAAAGAGTCAGGCGGCTCGAATCGTTCGGCGTCATTAAAAAATATACGCTTGACATCGATTACCAAAAGGTCGGCCTTCCCGTATCCTGCATCATTGAAGCAACGGTGAAAAACGGGGAATACGAAAGGTTTAAAGCGTATATCGAACGCCTCCCGAATATTGAATTCTGCTACCGGATCGCGGGAGCCGCCTGCTATATGCTGAAAATCAATGCAGAGAGCCTGACGCAGATCGAAGCGTTTATCAATGAAACATCACCATATGCCCAAACCGTGACACACGTCATTTTTTCTGAAATTGAAATAAAGGAATCATGAACATTAGAGCTGCATCTGTATGATCTGTTATAATAAAAGGATGCATGAACAAGAAAGTGATGTGATGGACTTGTCTAAAACAGTCGTTTTAGCAGAAAAACCTTCAGTCGGCCGTGACTTGGCCCGCGTGCTGAAGTGTCATAAAAAAGGAAACGGATATCTTGAAGGCGACCGCTATATCGTGACATGGGCGCTCGGCCATCTGGTCACATTGGCGGACCCTGAAGGATACGGAAAGGAATTCCAGTCTTGGCGGCTTGAAGATCTGCCAATCATCCCCGAGCCTTTAAAGCTCGTCGTCATTAAAAAGACCGGAAAGCAGTTTCAGGCGGTTAAATCGCAGCTGATCAGAAAAGACGTCAAAGACATCGTCATAGCAACCGATGCCGGCCGGGAAGGCGAGCTTGTCGCCCGCTGGATCATCGAAAAAGCAAAGATTACGAAGCCATTGAAGCGCCTGTGGATTTCATCGGTCACAGACAAAGCGATTAAAGACGGATTTAAAAACTTAAAGAACGGCAAAGACTTTGAAAACCTTTACCATTCAGCCGTGGCTCGAGCTGAAGCCGATTGGATCGTCGGCATCAACGCGACGAGGGCGCTGACAACGAAATTCAACGCCCAGCTTTCCTGCGGACGCGTACAGACGCCGACATTGGCGATGATCGCGAAAAGAGAGGAAGATATCAAGAACTTTAAACCCGTCCCTTATTTCGGCTTGCGTGCAGCGGTTGACGGTATGACGCTGACGTGGCAGGACAAGAAAACGAAGCAGACTCGCACTTTCAACGCGTCTGTGACGTCACAGCTTGCAGGAGCGCTGCAAGGCAAACCGGCCGCTATCGTCGACTTGAAAAAAACGGCGAAAAAAAGCTTTGCCCCCGGACTTTATGATCTGACCGAGCTGCAGAGGGACGCCCATAAACGCTATGGATTTTCCGCAAAAGAAACGCTGTCCGTTTTGCAGAAGCTCTATGAGCAGCATAAGCTCGTCACCTATCCGCGGACGGACTCAAGATTTCTTTCTAATGACATCGTCCCTACCCTGAAAGACCGTTTGGAAGGCATGCAGGTGAAGCCTTATGCTCAGCATGTGACCCGGATCTTAAAGCATGGCGTTAAAGTCAATAAAAGCTTTGTTAACGATGCGAAAGTATCCGATCACCACGCGATTATTCCGACGGAAGAGCCGCTTGCGCTCGGCGCGTTAAGCGAAAAGGAAAGAAAGCTTTACGATTTGATCGCGAAGCGCTTTCTCGCCGTTTTAATGCCGCCGTTTGAATATGAAGAAACTAAAGTGTTCGCCGAAATCGGTGGAGAAACCTTTACGGCAAAAGGGAAAACCGTTCAGTCGCAAGGCTGGAAAGCGGTGTACGATTTCGCAGACGAAGATGATGACGAGGAAGAAAAGGATCAAACCCTTCCTAAACTCGCAAAAGGCGACACGCTGTCCGTCCGGTCTTTGACAGAGACGAAGGGTGAAACAAAACCGCCGGCGCGGTTTAATGAAGGAACATTGCTGTCTGCGATGGAAAATCCGGCCGCATTTATGCAGGGAGAAGAAAAAAAACTTGTGAAAACTCTCGGAGAGACGGGCGGACTCGGGACGGTGGCAACACGCGCCGACATTATCGAAAAGCTGTTCAACACATTCCTGATCGAGAAAAAAGGAAAAGATATCTATATCACCTCAAAAGGAAAACAGCTCCTTGAGCTTGTTCCGTCAGATTTAAAATCTCCTGCCCTCACCGCTGAATGGGAGCAGAAGCTGTCAGGCATTGCGAAAGGAAAACTGAAATCCTCCGCCTTTATCAAAGAAATGAAGGAGTACGCAAAGCAGACGATCAGAGAAATCAAAAGCAGCAATCAAACGTTTAAGCACGACAATATCACAGGGACCCATTGCCCTGACTGCGGAAAACTGATGCTGAAAGTAAACGGCAAACGCGGCACAATGCTCGTCTGCCAGGACAGGGAGTGCGGCCACCGCAAAACAGTCGCCAAACAGACGAACGCCCGCTGCCCGAACTGCCATAAGCGCATGGAACTGCGAGGACACGGAGAAGGCCAGACATTCGCCTGCGTCTGCGGCCACAGAGAAAAACTCTCCGTTTTCGAAAAGCGCAGGGCAAAAGACAAAAATTCAAAAGCATCAAAACGCGATGTACACTCCTACATGAAAAAGCAAAACAAAGATGAGCCAATCAACAACGCGCTCGCCGAACAGCTGAAGAAGCTGAAGCTTGATCAATAATCATCAAACAGCCTGCCGGAAACGGCAGGCTGTTTTAATGTGACCAAATATCACAAAACTAGCGAACTTGTCAGTGGAAAAGTCGCGAATCTACACGATATTTTTATACTTCTATTTATCCCGGAAAGCTGTTCAAAGGAATCAGTTGTTTATAAAATTCAATTAACCGGGGGATTGGTTTGGCTGTGCTTTCCCTGGTGCGATTGGACCTTCAAAGATACTAGTACAGAGATCTTGGTAATGGGCTATTTCAGATCCAAATACCTCTCGGGATTTACGCATCAGTTCGGTGAATACGGACTGATCCCTCACCGATTCATTCAACGATGCAACTGCTTCAGCCAGTGCAGCACGAGCCGTCATTGCTTGGTGGTTCACGGATTGGACGTCCCAATACACATCCGGTGTTCCAGAACTAATCCGTGCCAGTAGCGCAAGCATAGTTGCATGCGGAGGGGGTGCAAGAGAACCAAGTTTTGCAATGTCAACATCTAATTCTGCAAGCGCCAATCCAAAGGTGAGTATCGCTGCATGAGTGAGTGCCTGCAAAGCCGCGGCCAATTGATCATGCTCCTCAGCTTCTAATAGCACCGGACGACCTTTCCAATCTAAAATCATCTGAATCAAATGACTTCCTTTAGGCCCATCGTTTTGAACGATGACAGCTACCGGTCTACCCACGATACTAAGGCTGGGAGCAAACATAGGGTTAAGACCTATGCTTTCGAAAGGCAAACCCAAAGCGTGTATTTTGTTAAATATGGGTGATTGTACAGAAAGAGTGTGCGCCAAGAGAGAATCAGGCTTCATTAACGCCCCGACAACTTTTACTGCTTGAAGAGCCGCGGTCTCTGGTAAAGCGAGCATCACCATGTCGGCCTTTTGGATCTTATCTTTGGCCTGTGGAGTCGGAACCGTAATGTCACATTTCATGAATTGTCGACGAACGGAAGGAGGATTCATATCGATAATACATACTTCAACACCCGATTCTTCAAGAAGGTCTGCAAACATCCCGCCAACGCCGCCGGCTCCTCCCGCAATCACACACTGCCTTATTTCCTGACTCATCTTGAACCTCCCACTGCAGAGACTTCCGCTGCTGCGATAGCTGAGACCATAGCTCGCGCTTTAACCTGAGTTTCTTTGAATTCCTCTTCTGGATCTGACAATGCTACGATCGCTCCTCCGACACCAAAAGTCGCCTTGTCACCGGTCACAACAACTGTGCGGATAACAATACTAAGATCCGCAGCTCCACTCAGTCCAAACCAGCCGAGGCTGCCAGAGTAGACACCTCGGGGGCCCTTCTCGAGTCGGTCTATGATTTCCATCGTCCGAATTTTCGGAGCACCGGTCATCGAACCGCCTGGAAAAGCAGCGCGGACGCAATCAACCGTTGATTTGTCCGGACGTATAGTGCCGCGAATCGTCGAGATCAACTGGTGAACTGGTGCATATGTTTCTACATCGAACAGCTTAGGTACATGAACAGATCCTATTTCACAAACAGTGTTAAGGTCATTTCTGACTAAGTCAACGATCATTAAGTTCTCTGCGAGATCTTTTTCATCACTTAGCAACTCATTTCGTAATTGGTGATCTTCAGCAGAAGTCCTGCCTCTCATCCGGGTACCCTTGATCGGTTTGGACTCAACGATACGATCAGCACCGATTGAGAGGAACCGTTCCGGAGAGGCACTTAGTACTGCTGCATCCGCAAAGTTTAAAAATGCCCCATAGGGAACCGGACTGATTCTTCTTAGGTGCGTATACGTAATCCAAGGATCTATAGGGGTATAAACAGTTGCTGAATTAGTCAAACATATCTCATAGGATTCACCATTGCGGATTTCTTCTAAGCAATTGTTGATCAGTTGAAGATAAGAGGGCCGGTTATGCCGAAATTCGATTGGGATATTGTGGTCCGGCACGGATGTAAGGATTGAATCCTTGTCCGAATCGTTTGCTGCAGCAGGAATGTCATTCAAGATTCGCTCTGCCGTATTTAGCCAGTTGAGTGCTTGCTTATCCTCATCCCCAGTCGAAAGACACAACAGATAGGCTTCCTGTTCAAGATGATCAAAAACAAGCATGCGGTCAACGAAAAGCAGGGCTGCATCAGGAATCTCAGATTGATACCGGCTGCTCCCGCAAGTTTCAGCTTTTAGCTCATAGCCAATGTAGCCCACATAGCCGAGATTGAAGTCAAAGGGAAGGCCTTCCGGAGTAGATGTTGCCCGACGGCGGATTTGCTCATCAAGATAATCATAAAATGACTGTTGAATGAACTCCGTCTCTTGACCCGAACGTTGTACTTTTACAACACCTTCTGCTACTCTATAGGTCAAATATTCAGCATTCTCTCCCGCACCATCGCCAAGATAGGAAAATCGTGACAAGCCTTCGATGACACTGCTGCTGTCAAGCCAGAATCCATGAGGTGCATCAGCAAATAGTGTCTGGTAACTTAACTGAGCGTCAGGAAATCCCGATAATTTTCGAAAATGGATCCGGTAGAAATCGCTTTTAGAATGGGAAGGCTCCTTTAATTTGGGAGACGGTCTTGATCGTTCAGTGCGCTTCGGAGTCAGGTCTCTAAAGTTGGCAAGCAACTCGCGCCCATAATGACTGCAGATTGACTCGGGGTGGAATTGCACACCCCAAATCGGCAGATTGCGGTGTCGAAGCCCCATAATCAACTCATCTTTTGTCCACGCAATTGCTTCCACATCATCACCCAGATCAGTAACGATAAGGGAGTGATAGCGTACGACAGAGAACTCAGGAGGAAGCCCGTCAAAGATATCAACCCCTGAATGGTGAATGACTGATGTTCGTCCATGCATAGGCTCAGAAGCGTGGTTCACCTTCCCGCCAAACAAATGAGCTATGCCTTGATGTCCAAGACAGACTCCGAGGACTGGCAGCTTAGCTTCTTGAATAATAGTTGCATTAATACCAAAGTCCTCAACCCGTTCCGGTCGACCGGGGCCTGGGGAGATCACGATGTTGTCAATCTCATCAATCGGCACTTGTGACCAGTCCACATCATTACGGACAACTATTGGCGGTCGGCCATTTACTTCGCCGATCAATTGATAGAGGTTGTAAGTAAATGAATCATAGTTGTCAATTAGAAGTGTTTGTATCCCTGCCCCCATTAAACAATTCCTCCCTTTTTCTTTTTTGGCCGGCCAGGCTTGAAGAAATGTCCTGTCTCCGATTTTCTGAATGGTCAATTACGATATCCTCAACCCTGCACGTTTCAGAAATAATGAGCTCATAAAGGTTACGCAAAAACTCTTGACTTAAACCATTCTCGTCAGCGTATCGAGCTGCCCGTTCCTGGACAAAGTTAATTCGGTGCGGCTGCATCATCGGAATATTATACTCGCGTTTGTATAATCCAATCTTAATGCAGCATTCTAAACGTTCTTTCAATGTATCCAACAGTTGTTCATCAATACGATCAAGTTTTACACGCAGGCCCTCAAGCCCCTTTTCTATTTCTGATAACATGTAAATGCCTCCAATTCTAAATTCTTTTGATAAAAGAGAGGGACTTTACCTTGACGATCCGCGCCTCTCCTTTTCACCCGAAACTTAGACTATGAAGTATACGGTTAATAAGATAAGAAGATTTGAGTGTTTCGACTATAGTTTCAGTGAAATTACCTTCAGATCGCAACAACCGAATCTCGAAGACAGATGGCTTCCACAGCACTTGAAACTGATAATCTGCAGCATTATGAATACCTAACGTGCCGAGGAGACTTAACAAGCGGATTGAAATTGTCGTGGTATCTGCATTAATAGAATAGACCAGCTTGTCCTTCTAAAATGGAGTAACCTTGATACAATGCCGCATGACAGGTGGATTCACATACGTACGAGCACTGCTGACCCATCAGATCAGGATGATTGGATAAACAATCCAGTATCAAATGCTAAAAATTTTATAAAAGCAGATTATAATAGTTGCCGCCACGACCACCCCTGTGTTTGACGAAGGATTTAACAATCTTAACTTTCATCGATGCTATGCAAATTCGGTTTATTTCTGTTAAATTATAACTCTGAACCTAAATTATAACAATTTAAATATTAAAAAAAGTTTCAACACTTGTGTGAATGAACTGCGCCGCAATTGCTCTAAAGGATGAAGACCAAATGAAAAGGCATGAGTGCCATACAATTCCGGACTCATGCCAGTCTAACCGCTTCATGACATTTTATTGTCTAACTTCGCTGGGGCATATCAAAATGAGCGGCAGCCTTTTAGTAGATTTGATCATGTATACATGGAGTGGTGCTTAGGATAGGTGCCGCCGGATTTACCGGGCATGGCTTCAAGTTCAGCAGTGTGGCGGAGAGATCTTTATGCGAGATGAGCACCGCTGGGAACACAAAGCATGAAACAGCCGCTGTCTTGGTTTCCTTCACTTTCGTCAGCATGCCGGATCACGTTTCCCGGCAGCGAAAAAGTGGTATGGAAGAAACAAAGGAGGACGTGATATGGCAAACAAAACCGCAGGAAAAGTAGCTGCAGAACTGCTGAAGGAATGGAATATTGATCATGTTTACGGCATGCCGGGGGACAGCGTCAACGAATTTATCGATGAATTGCGGCATGAAGAAAACAGCCTCCGCTTCATTCAAGTACGCCATGAAGAAACCGCTGCTCTCGCTGCCGCAGCTGATGCGAAGCTGACAGGCAAAATCGGCGTCTGCCTTTCGATAGCGGGCCCGGGTGCCGTTCATCTGCTGAACGGATTGTATGACGCCAAAGCTGACGGGGCGCCTGTGCTGGCGATTACAGGGCAGGTGTCTTCAAATGAAATCGGAAGAGATTACTTTCAGGAGATCGGTCTTGAACGAATGTTTGAGGATGTGGCTGTCTTTAATCAGCAGGTTCATTCGGCCGAAGCCCTGCCTGACCTTTTAAATCAGGCGATCCGTACCGCCTACAGCCAAAAAGGGGTCGCCGTACTGAGCGTATCCGATGATCTGTTTGCGGAAAAGATTAAGCGGAAGCCGGTTTATACGTCTGCGCTTTATATTGAAGGCGATCTTCAACCGAAGCAAAGCCAGCTGATGCAGTGTGCACAATTGATTAATCATGCGAAAAAGCCGGTGATTTTAGCCGGAAAGGGAATGAAATCGGCAAGAGATGAGCTGCTCGAGTTTGCCGATAAAGCGGCCGCACCGATCATCGTTACGCTCCCCGGGAAAGGAGTCGTACCCGATCGGCACCCGCACATGCTCGGGAATCTCGGACACATCGGTACAAAACCCGCATATGAAGCGATGGAGGAAAGCGATCTGTTGATCATGCTGGGGACTTCTTTTCCGTACCGCGATTATCTTCCGGAAGATGCGCCGGCTATTCAGCTTGATAACAACCCGGCGAAAATCGGCAAACGGTATCCTGTCACCGCCGGCCTTGTCTGCGATGCGAAAAAAGGGCTTATGGAACTGACGAAAACCATTGAACGGAAATCGAACCGCGCATTTTTGGAAAGCTGTATACAACATATGAGGAAGTGGCGCTATGAAATTGAAAAAGACGAACAGGTGGCGACAGAACCGCTCAAGCCTCAGCAGGTGATTGCAAGGCTTGAGGACGCAGTCGCCGATGATGCGGTCCTGTCCGTTGACGTCGGAAATGTGACGGTTTGGACGGCGCGCCATTTTAATATGACCAATCAGGATTTTCTGATTTCAAGCTGGCTTGGCACGATGGGATGCGGTCTTCCAGGCGCGATTTCCGCAAAGCTTTCCAATCCGGAGCGCCAAGCTGTAGCCGTGTGCGGAGACGGCGGCTTCAGCATGTCCATGCACGATTTTCCGACTGCTGTCAAATATGACCTCCCCATTGTTGTCGTGATTTTAAATAATCAGAACTTGGGAATGATTCAATATGAACAGCAGGAAAAAGGGCATGTTAATTATGCAACAGCGCTCGAAAATGTCGATTATGCCAAGTTTGCCGAGGCCTGCGGCGGGAAGGGCTTCAGCGTGACAAAGCACGAAGAGCTCATTCCGGCTTTGAAAAATGCCTTTCAATCACAAAAGCCGTCGATTATCGATGTGGCCATAGCAGATGAACCGCCGCTTCCGGGAAAAATATCTTATACACAAGCTGTCAACTACAGCAAATATATGATCAAAAAACTGGTTGAGAAAAAAGAGCTCGACTTGCCGCCGCTGAAAAAAAGTTTGAAAAGGATTTTTTAGTATGATGCCAAGGGAGATCGTCCCTTGGCTTTATCATGTTCAGATGTTAAAATTTGATGGATAGTATTGGAATATCCGCGTTTTTTCTTTTTGCATCAAAACCCGTCTCAACACGATAAAAAGAGAGGGGATTGAAACGTGGGTTATTTTAAGAAAAGTACCTTCAGTACAGCTTTCATACTATCAGCCGGATTGCTGTTGATGTCAATCATTCCTCAGCACGCCTTCGCTCATGGTTTTGTCGAAAAACCAGGGAGCAGAGCGGCTCTGTGCAGTGAGGCTTACGGACTTCTCAATCTGAACTGCGGAAGCGTGATGTATGAGCCGCAAAGCCTGGAAGCGAAAAAAGGGTTTCCGCATGACGGCCCGGCAGACGGACAAATAGCATCTGCGGGCGGACTGTTCGGCGGGATTCTTGATCAGCAGTCGGAAAATCGCTGGTTTAAACATATCATGACCGGCGGGGAACACACCTTTACCTGGACATATACCGCCCCCCACAACACCAGCCAATGGCACTACTATATCACCAAAAAAGGCTGGGATCCTGACAAACCGCTAAAGCGTGCAGATTTCGAACGGATTGGAACCGTTCCGCATGATGGTTCCCCTGCATCCCGCCATTTATCTCACCAAATTTACATTCCAGAAGACCGCTCCGGGTATCATGTGATATTGGCCGTTTGGGATGTGGCTGATACTGAAAACGCTTTCTATCAGGTGATCGACGTTGATCTAGTGAACAAATAAAGCCCAGTCGTCTGAAAACCGATTTGTGAATCAGCGGGTTTTGGTGCAAACAGAGAAAATAAGTAATCAAAAACCCCGGCATGTTTTGGGAAAGCCGGGGTTTTTGGTATTCTTTATTTCTTTTTCTTCATGGCGGCAGCCATGAACGGCAGCAGGGTGCCGAACAGCATCGTGCCGCCGAAGAAATTCCCGAGGTAAGGCTGTCCGATCAGGTAACAGACGGCAAATACAGCCGCAGCAAGACCGATCATGATATAGCCTGGATAAAACCTTTTTTTAAAGCTTGTCCGCTGGGTCACCCGGAAAAATATCAACCCGATGACGAGCGGGACAATCCATAGGTAAAACAGTATAAATACTTTCATAATCAAAACTCCATATTTTTTTATCTATCATACCAGATTGCAGTATAAAATGCGTGTGACAAATCCCGGACTCATTTGCTGCGGGCGAGGTATTCCTCCTTCAGGAGCCCGTATACGAAATGGTCGGCGAAGTGGTCGTGGAGCCACTCGCATTGCCTGAGGCAGCCTTCTTTCGTGAAGCCGAGCCTTTCCGGAATAGCCTGGCTTTTTACGTTTTGAACAGCGGCTCTAATTTCAATTCTGTTTAAATCGTATTCGCTGAAAAGCGTGTCGATCAGCGCCCGGCAGGCATCAGTCATCAGCCCTTTTCCTTGAAAAGGCTCCCCCAGCCAATAGCCGATCGAAGTCGTACGGTTGATCCAATTAATATAATGGAGTCCGATGATTCCGGCAAAATTGCCTTGATGCCATATTCCCGCTTGAAACCCGTTGTTCGCAGCGGCCTGTTTCATGCATTCTTCGATAAAAGCTTCGGTATCCTCCAGCTGCTTTGTGCCGTCCACCCAAAACAGCCATTTCCGCAACACATCTTTAGACTGCTGGATCTGCATATAAACTGTTTTGGCATCTTTTGGTTCGAGCATTTTTAAATAAAGATCATCACGCACCATTAATTTAAACATCCAGAATCCCCCTTTTCTTCAGTATAATATAAAAAAGCCGACCAAGGTCGGCTTTAACCAGAAAATGTATCATAAATCAAGAAAATATTAAGGGCGACGATTAAGGCGGCGATCAGCCAAGAGAGGGCTGTTATCCACTTCGCATTTTTCAGGCTCCCCATAATGCGTTTATTGCTCGTAAATAAGATAAGCGGGATAAGGGCAAAGGCGATCCCGAATGACAGGACGACCTGGCTCAAGACAAGAGCGGTTGTCGGATTCACCCCTGAAGCAATAATAGCGATAGGCGGCAACATCGTAATGAACCGTCTTAAATAAAGCGGAATCCTGAAATTAATGAAGCCCTGCATGATAATATCTCCTGAAAGCGTTCCGACAGACGAACTTGATAAACCAGCGATTAACAGGCCGACGCCGAACAGTACGGCGGAAAGCGGACTGACCATGCTGCTGAAGTGGCTGAAGGCCACATCAAGGTCTTCGACAAAAATGCCGTTCTTATAAAACAGTGCAGCGGCGACGATCAGCATGCTCGCATTGATTGCTCCGGCAATCAGCATGGCGATTAAAATGTCGATGAACTCAAACCGGAATATCTTCTTCTTTTCCGCTTCCGTTTTTCCGATCACTCTCCGCTGGGTGAGAGCGGAATGGAGATAGATGGCATGCGGCATCACGGTCGCTCCCAAGATTCCCGCCGCCAGCAGGATGCTGTCTGCACCATCGAAGCGGGGAACAAACATGCCCTCCAAAACCGAACCGATATCAGGTTTTGCAAAAAAGGTTTGAAAGGCAAAAGCGATCACGACGATGAACAGCATTCCTGTTATCGCCGCTTCTAGCGGCCTGACGCCGCGCCTTTGCAGTTCCAAAATCGCGAAAGATCCGGCGGCTGCAATAATCGAGGCTTCAAGCATCGGTATGCCGAACAGCAAGTAGAGACCGAGAGCAGCTCCGATAAATTCAGCCAAGTCGGTCGCGATCACGACAAGCTCTCCCTGAATCCACAAGCCGATGGAGACCGGTTTAGGGAATTCTTCCCTGGCGACTTCGGGCAGATTTTTACCCGTTGCAATTCCGAGCTTGGCAGACAGCGACTGAATCAGCAAAGCCATAATATTTGAAAAAAGAATCACCCATAAAAGCAAGTAGCCGTATTTCGAACCAGCCGCGATATTTGTGGCGAAATTGCCGGGATCAATATAAGCTATAGCCGCGATAAACGCCGGACCCAAAAAAGGGAGCAGCCTTTTGAAGCCTTTGCTTTTTCCGTCCAGTGCATCTTGAGCTTCTTTTGATATTTGCGAGTGTTTGGACAAATCGTGACTGACCATTTGATTCACCTAGATTCTCAGTTGTTTTTCCTTGTACATAAAAGTTTCCTTAGTGCAAAAATTATATCATCATCATATGCCCGCGATGATCAATTGTCAACCATAAGATGTTATAGTATATGCGCGAACGGTTTCGCCCAAACAAAAAACCAGCACCGCTTTTGGGCGATGCTGGCCGGATATTATGCCTGAGAACCCATTCTCCCGCGGAAGATTAGGTTTAAAATGAAGACGAGAATTGCGGCTCCGATTATCGCTGGAAAGATGGCGAATCCCGCAATATCAGGCCCCCACGTTCCAAGCAGCCCGTGGCCGATCCAGGCTCCGATAAAGCCGACAACCATGGAGCCGATAATACCTCCTGGTGCACCGTGGCCTCCGATTGCGCCTCCTATTAAACCGATGACAATCGCTACGATTAAAGAAACGAGAAATCCTAACATTGTCTTTCCACCTCTTTCAATTGATTTATATTACATGTTTAGCCCGTCTCGGGCGTCTATAAACGCTTGAAAGCATATTGAGAAAGACGGCTGGCTATTCCTCGAGAAGCGAAGCGCCTGCGATGCCCGGATGCGTCATTTCATACGGATCCAAAATGAGATCCAATTCTTCCTCTGTCAAAACATCATGGAGCAAACACAGCTCGCGCACGGATTGTCCTGTGGCGATCGCTTCTTTTGCAATTCGTGCGGCAGCTTCATAGCCGAGGTGCGGATTGACGGCCGTAATCGTTCCTACGCTTTTTTCGACGAATTCTTTCAGCCTGATCTCATTCGCTTCAATCCCGGTGATGCAGTAATCGGTAAATACGCGAAATCCGTTGTTCATGATTTTAATCGACTGCAGCAAATTAAAGACGAGTACGGGCTCCATCACGTTTAACTCAAGCTGCCCCGCCTCTGATGCAAGGCAGATGGTATGATCGTTGCCGATCACCTGAAATGCGATCTGGTTCATCAGTTCAGGCATCACCGGATTCACCTTGCCGGGCATGATGGAGGAGCCGGGCTGGCGGGGGGGCAGCCGGATCTCGGCAAGCCCTGCCCTCGGGCCTGACGCCATTAAACGCAAATCGTTGGCGATTTTGGACATGTTCATCATGCCGACTTTCAATGCAGCCGATACTTCTGTGTAGGCATCCGTGTTTTGTGTGGCATCGACAAGATGGTCAGCGCCTTTCAGCTGATAGCCGCTGATATCTGATAGGTGTTCGACAACGCTTTGAATATATCTCGGATCAGCGTTTAAACCTGTGCCGACTGCGGTTGCTCCCATATTGACTTCATAGAGATGATGCTGAGACTGCTTGATCCGCTGAATATCGCGTTCGATGACCCGGGAATAGGCTTCGAATTCCTGACCGAGCCTGATCGGAACGGCATCCTGAAGATGAGTGCGGCCCATTTTGATAACGGAATCGAACTCCTCCGCTTTTTGGCGGAAGGCATCCAGCATATGTTCCATCGTCGATATAAGCTGTCTTAAGTGATTCAATGTGGCCAGATGAATGGCTGTCGGAAACACATCATTCGTTGATTGGGCCATATTGACATGTGTGTTCGGGCTTAAATGGAAGTAATCACCTTTTTCTTTTCCTAAAAGCTCCAAACCTCTGTTTGCGATAACTTCATTTGTATTCATATTCATTGAAGTGCCGGCGCCCCCTTGAATGGGGTCGACAATAAAATGATCGTGCCAGAGCCCTTCCGCTATTTCGCCGGCCGCTTTTACAATGACTTCGCCGAGCTCTTTATATAAACGTTTAATATCCATATTGGCGAGAGCCGCCGCTTTTTTGACCATTGCCAAAGCTTTAATCAGCTCTTCATCAATCCGGTAGCCTGTAATCGGAAAGTTCTCCACGGCCCTCATGGTTTGTACGCCGTAATAGGCGTCAGCCGGAACTTCTTTTTCGCCTAGAAAATCCTTTTCGATCCTGGTTGCTTTCGTATCCATGGCAAAACCTCCGTAGGTTGTTTCTTATGATGTATTGTGCCTCGATCGGCCGTGTTTTAATTTGCTTTTAAAAAAAGGAAAATCGTCTTCTGATTGGGGCTGTCAAGTAATAAAGAGCCTGTTTTCTCTAATAATATACGCTCATTTGCATGGCAAAAAAATTTAAAGGAAAGATATGCAGAAACAGACAAATGGTCATATAGTTATGTTTATGTATTATTAACTTAATTAAATTTCTTTACTTCATTTGTCTTTTTGTAGTAAATTTCCTTATATAAATTTTCGTATGAGAAAGGAAGAGCTGTGATGGGACATGTACTGATGATCAATTTCCCGGGGGAGGGGCACATCAATCCCTCTCTTGGCGTCACAAAGGAGCTGCAAAGACGAGGAGAAAGCATCGTCTATTATGCAGTTGAGGAATACGCTGAAAAAATTAAAAAAACAGGGGCGGAAGTCCGTTTATACCCGGATTTCAGAGAGGCTTTATCACCCGAAAAAGAAAGAGAAAAGATGGACTTTGCCGAGTTGGTATACAATATGTCAGGTAAAGTCGATGAGATCGTTCAGCTCATCTGCCAGGAAGTCAGGGACGAGTCTTATGATTATGTGATATATGACCATCACTTTTTGGCGGGGAAAATCATTGCTGAAATGCTTGGGCTGCCGAGCGTTTCGTTATGTACGACATTTGCAATGGACGAGACGTTCGCAAAAACGTTTACGCTGCAAGGCGACCTTGAAAGCTCGCCGTATTTTGAAAAATTGAAGCAATCCCTTGGCGAATTAAGTGAGCGGTACCCCGTCAGTCTCGACAAGCCGTTTGACGTATTCTCCTGTCCGGGGGACATTACGATTGTCTTTACCTCCAGGGAGTTTCAGCCTCATGCCGAGCGATTTGGAAATGACTATTTGTTTGTCGGGCCGTCGATTACGAGCAGACAGGATCCAGGCAGCTTCCCGTTCGCTGAGCTGGAGGGGGAAACCGTCATCGTGATCTCGATGGGCACGATCTTTAATCAGCAAAAAGAGCTGTATCATATGTGTATCGAAGCGTTGAAAGACTTTGACGGCAAGGTGGTTATGGCTGTTGGGAAATCAACGGACCCCGCGGATCTCGGCACCATACCGGATCATTTTATCGTGAGGCCGTATATCCCGCAATTGGAGGTTTTGAAAAAAGCCGATGTATTTGTCACCCACGGCGGCATGAACAGTACAAATGAAGGCCTGTATTTTGATACGCCGCTCATCGTCATTCCGATGGGTGCTGACCAGTTTTTCGTCGCAGCTCAGGTGGAACGGACAGGGGCCGGGATCAAGCTTGATAAAAATGAACTTTCTCCGGCTGTTTTACAAAAAACGATTAAAGATATGCTTGAAAACCGCTCCTATAAAGACGGAGCCGCCAAAATCGGCCGCTCGCTCCGCGATGCCGGCGGCTATCAAAAAGCAGCTGATGCTGTATTGGAGTTGGCGGGGAAAAAAGTAAGACGCTCCAAAAACGGAGCGCCCCGTTAATTCATCCTGATCTTCCGCTCCACACTGCCGTCTTTTTTATGGACGATGACGGCAGTGCCTTTGTTTTCGGCGATTTCTTTCGCCCGTTCGACGGCTTCTGCTTTTGTATCCTTTACTTCGCTGGCCCGCTTGGCGTCTTCGGCTTTGACTGCCCAGCCTTTTTCGTGTTTAATGACATGCTCGCACTTTTCCGCAAGCTCCGGCCTGCTGCTCGAACCGCTGTCACCGCGTACCGTTTCATCAGCTTCCCCCGCATAGGATTTGAGTTCGCTTTTGCTCCTGTTATCCGCCCATTCCTTCGCCTGACTCGTCGCGATCGGAATCGCCCGGCTTTCGTCGTATCCTTCGTCTACCATTGCATTCGCAATTTCAATGGCTTTCTTTTTTACCGGTTTGTCCAAATGCTTCAATGAAGCGGGATAGTCTTCCATTGACCATGGCATTTGATCATTCCTCCTTTTACATAAAGGTTTACCCTCCGGCTGCCGATCAAAAAACACGGATTCATAAAGTGAATCATTGTATACTATAAAAAAACACGATTGAGAGGGCGAACCTTCTGTGCGCAACGATAAAACAGATTTGGAAAACGAACTGAAAAAAATTGAAAAATGGGAAAAAGAACAGCAGAAAGCGTGGTTTTGGGAAAGGATCGGGCGGCTGCCGTTCAAGGTTCTGGACAAGCTTACACCGGCATTCATTCAAGATAAAATCGGTCTCTTGCTCGACGAAATCGGCGGCTTTATTCAAAACGGCGGCCAATATTTAACGTCCGAAAAACATCTGATCCGCCAGTTTCAAAAAAAGCTGCCGGATGAAACGATCGAAACGGTCGAAGATATTCAAAGGGCTCCTTTGGAAGTGATGGATCAAATGTGTGAAAACCTCGGAAAAAACAGGGCGAATACCGCGGCTGTCCAAGGAGCGACAACAGGTGTCGGCGGCTTATTCACGCTTGCCGTCGATATTCCCGCCATCCTCGGCCTTTCATTGAAGACATTACAGGACATCGCGGTGTCTTACGGCTACGATCCTAAAGAAAAAACGGAGCGGATGTTCATTATTAAATGCCTGCAGCTCAGCGCCGCTGATATTGTCGGGAAAAGGGCGATCATTCAGGAACTCAGCCGATACCATCTACAGTCAGGCTCACGGGAAAATATGATTTCGCAAATTCAAGGCTGGCGGGAGGTTGTTTATACATACCGCGATTCTTTCGGATGGAAAAAGCTGTTTCAAATGGTGCCCGTCGCAGGCATCCTCTTTGGCGCAATCTCAAACCGTTCAATGGTGAACGGCGTTGCCGAAACAGGAATGATGATGTATAAAAAACGGAGGATCATGGAAAGGCTTGCGGAGCTGGACGCCGCAGAAACAGAGTGATAAAAATGCTGCCGTTTCGATAACGGCAGCATTTTTCATGGAGTTACGCTTTTTCCGTAAAGCGAGGCAGTCTGAAGATAATCGCGCATATGCCGCAGACGCCGATCAAAATCGGATAAAAAGAATAAGGAAGAATGCTGACAGGCGATATTTTCGCGATTTGTGCAGCTGACAGCATTTGCGCGCCGTAAGGAATCAATCCTTGTACCACACAGGAAAAGATATCGAGGATGCTCGCCGATTTCCTATTGTCGATTCCGTACCGGTCGGATAAATCTTTTGCCAGCGGCCCCGCTGTAATAATGGCAATCGTATTGTTGGCCGTCGCCAGGTTTGCCGCACTGACAAGGCCGGCAATGCCCGCTTCCGCTCCTTTTTTTGAACGGATTCTCCGCGATACAAATTGAAGGAGAAATGCGATCCCGCCGTTTCGCTTCATCATTTCCGCCATTCCGCCAATCAGAAGCGATAAAATGATCAGTTCGGACATCCCGCCGATGCCTTCGGTGATCGCGGTTAAATACGTATGAAGCGTCAGGCTGCCGTCGGAAATACCGATTACTCCGGCTAACACGATGCCGCCGAAAATAACGGCCATAACATTAAATCCGAGAAGGGCGAATATCAGAACCCCGAGATACGGCAGCACCTTCACCCAGCTGTAAGTCCCGGCTTGTGCGGCAGGATGCCCTCCGGCTGAAAACACCATCAGCAGGATGACCGTGGCAACCGCGGCAGGCAGGACGATCAGGAAATTCGTTTTAAACTTGTCCGACATTTTCGTCTTTTGTGTGCGGACAGCGGCAATGGTCGTATCGGAAATAAATGATAAGTTATCACCGAACATCGCGCCCCCCACAACCGCAGCAACCGAATAGGCCGCCGGAACGCCGATTTCGGCGCTGATCCCTGCTGAGATCGGAGCGAGCGCAGCAATCGTTCCGGTTGACGTGCCCATCGACACAGAGATAAACGCAGCGATGATAAATAAACCGGCAACCATAAACTGCCCCGGTACAAACGAAAGCGCAAGATTAACGGTTGATTCGACGGCCCCCATCGCCTTTGCGGCTGATGAAAACGCGCCGGCCAAAATAAAGATCATCACCATGATCATAATATCGGGGTGTCCAGCGCCTTTCGCAAACCACTCCGTCTTTTGGCTGAGCTTCTCCTTACTGTTCATCGCCAGTGAGACAACCGATGCCGCAAGCGCCGCGGCCACGATTGGCAGGCTGTAAAAATCGCCTGTGATCAAGCCTGATCCAACGAATAAACAAACAAATAAAAACAGCGGCAAAAGCCCTGAAGCTTTTCCGTTTTGATTTTGCATGATGTACACCTCTTCTATAGGTTCAAACCGTTTTTTCACCAATATCCAACACTTTAAAAGGCGAACGCTCAAAAGTCAAATGGTAAAATAAGTTCGGGAGAAAATCAAATGAAAGAGGAGTGAAGCTGATGGATCGCAAAACGAGTCTTCTTGAATTGACAAAGGAAGTCACAGAAAAGCATGCCAATTTTTCCGTTTCGGAAGTGAACGACCATTGTATGCGAATTGCTGTTTTGGAGGGCGAATACGTATGGCATTTCCATCCCGGCTCAGATGAGCTGTTTATTGTTTTGGAAGGAGAGCTGTTGATCGACTTTCAGGACCGTCCCACAGAAGTCCTGAAAGCGAACGATTCCCTGCTGATTCCGAAAGGCGTCATTCACCGGACGCGCGCTGATGTAAGGTCGGTTAACCTTTGTATAGAAAAAACTAATGCGGAAACCGTCCCGTTCGCGGAAGGGAATGTGCTGAAGCTGATACGGTGCAAACCAGCCGGACAACAGCTTCATGCATTCAGCGAGGCGCAGGCCAAATGGGCTCCGCTGCAAAACGTCAGCGGATTCATCAGACAGTGGGGCGGATGGATGGAAACAGAAAACGGGCCGGAAGCCCTTGTCCTCGTGCTTTGGAAATCAAAGCGCGATTATTTGAACTTTATGGCCGATCATCATGATGCAATATATGAAAGAACGAATCAGAAAGGTACGTTCGAATCCATCAACATTACCCTGTTTGAAGAGCCTGCCGAGATATCTAAGACGCTGCAGAACAATACGCCGGCTCCGGTACCGGAATGGACGGTAAAAGGCAGCGGATGATTGCATGATTCCCGGACTCTTTCGTGAATGTGCTATTTGTGTTTACTCTTTTTGAAATGTGGAATGTAAAAACCATAACACTTCAAAAGGAGGAATCGAAAATGGCAAACAATAATGACAACAACAAAATGAGCAGGGAAGAAGCAGGCAGAAAAGGCGGAGAAAAAACAAGCCAAAACCATGATAAAGAATTCTACCAAGAGATCGGTCAAAAAGGCGGAGAAGCAACAAGCAAAAATCATGACAAAGAATTCTACCAGGAAATCGGCGAAAAAGGCGGGGAAGCCACAAGCCGTAATCATGACAAAGAATTCTACCAGGAAATCGGTGAAAAAGGCGGAGAAGCCACAAGCCGAAACCATGATAAAGAATTCTACCAGGAAATCGGTGAAAAGGGCGGAGAAGCCACAAGCAAAAACCATGACAAAGAATTCTACCAGGAGATCGGTCAAAAAGGCGGAGAAGCCACAAGCCGAAACCATGACAAGGAGTTCTATCAAGAAAACGGTGAAAAAGGCGGACGTCAAAGAAGAAGCGGTTAATGTACAGTGAAGAGAGGGGCTGACAAACAGTCCCTCTCAGCGTGTCGACAAACCCTCGCATTCGTTGTCAGGCCTGCGCGTCGGTGCTCACGAATTGCAACATTCGCTCCGCCCCAATGCTCGGCCTTCCTAGACTGCAAGGGTTGAGGGTCACGCTGAAAGGATTTTGTCAATAATCTGGAGGGGCTGAACATCAGCCCCTCCTTTTTTATGGAAGATGCCTGCCGCTGCCGCACGAGCGCTCATATTAAAATATTATTAATTATTGATCTTCTGAAGAGATTTCCGGTCTGTTTTGTTATATAATTTACAGATGATGCATCAAATTGTAATTATAAAAGTTTGAATGCTAAAAGTTAAGGACTAAAGTACTGGTGGGAGTGTACCGAATGGCAGCGTTGATTAAATTTTTTCAGCATCCTGGGGTCAGGCGTTTTTCAGTTTTTGTTGTATTGGCGGGAGTTTTATATCTGTTCCGCAGCATGATGAATCTCATATTGCTCACATTTATCTTTACGTTTTTGATGAACCGTCTGGAAAATGTGATCCGCGGTTTTTTAAACCGCTTTATTAAAGTCAGCCAGAGACTGATTATTTCCTGTTTGTATGCGGCTCTTGCCATCGCGCTTTCGATCGGCGGTGTGGTCTATTACCCCGTGATCGTCACCCAGATTCAGCAGCTGATCAAACAAGGAAAGTATATTGCTTCTCACCCTGACAGCATTCCTTTTCTCGATATGATCACCGGTATGTTCGGCGATATCAATTTGACATCCTATTTGGAAAAAGGTCTTAACTTTATCTATACATATATCACAGATATTAGCGCGTTTGGCCTGCAGGTGGTTATGTCATTGGTTCTCAGCATGTTCTTATTGATCGAAAAAGACAAGGTCTTGAGCTTAATGGATAAATTTAAGACGAGCAAAATAGCCATTTTCTACGAGGAAATTGCTTACTTTGGTAAAAAATTCACGAGAACGTTCGGAAAGGTGCTTGAGGCTCAGTTTATTATCGCCTCCATCAATTGCGCATTGACGACCATTGCCCTCGCGATTATGGGTTTTCCTCAGCTATTCGGCCTTGCCGTCATGGTGTTTTTCCTCGGGCTGGTTCCGGTCGCAGGCGTTGTGCTCTCCCTTATTCCGTTAAGCATTATCGCCTACAGTATCGGCGGAATCGCTTATATCGTATCACTGGTATTGGTCATCATGATCGTCCATGCGATAGAGGCCTATTTCCTCAATCCGAAACTAATGTCCGCCAAGACGGAGCTGCCGATTTTCTTCACGTTTATCGTGCTGATTTTTTCTGAACATTTCATAGGGATTTGGGGTTTAATTATCGGTATTCCGATATTTGTTTTCCTGCTTGATATCCTTGATGTCACAAGTCAAGAGAAAAGCCGAACAGCGGGCACCGGAAAATAGCATATATGTAAATCAGAAAATTTGGTTTACATATTTCGAATTTTCAGGTATAACTGTTATATAACGAAATAGCGCCACACGTTTAATCCTTTAGTAGGAGTGGGGGACCCGATCATTTGGGGTGAATTTTTCTGTTCCCGTGCGAACTGAAAGACGGACATCTCTTCGTCCGAACCCGTCAGCTAACCTCATCAACGTGAAGAGAGTCATGTGGAACCAATTTTAATGGTAAAAGCCCATGGGAGATCTCTCATGGGCTTTTTTTGGAAAGGGGAGACATGTTATATGAAGTTAGCAACAAAAATTATTATCGCTCTATTACTCGGTGCAGTCGTCGGTATTATACTGAACGTCACTTCGCCGGATTTATTTAGCAAGCTTAATACATTTTTATTCGGGCCGCTCGGCACGATCTTCCTCAACTTAATTAAAATGCTCGTTGTACCGATTGTTTTCTTTTCTCTCACTTTAGGGGTAGCAGGACTTGGAGATCCAAAGAAACTTGGCAGGATCGGTGCCAAAACGATTTCTTTCTTTTTAGTTACAACTGCAATTGCCATTATTATCGGACTTATTTTAGCGTTGGTCATCAAACCGGGAACCATCGGAACGTATGATACAAGCGCAGCGGAATATTCAGCTGAGAAGGCGCCGAGCATTGCCGAAACGCTTTTGAATATCATTCCGACAAACCCGGTTCAGGCAATGGCTGAAGGAAATATGCTGCAAATCATTGCTTTCTCCATTTTGGTCGGTCTCGGAATTACGATGCTCGGCAAAAAAGCGGACGCTCTTCTCAAAGTGGTTGAACAAGGTAACGATCTCATGATGTATCTCGTCAATCTCGTGATGAAGTTCGCGCCGTACGGTACATTCGGCTTGATTGCCGGGGCGATCGGAAGCCAAGGCTGGGACGCCATTAAAGCAATGGGGCTTTATATGATCGTCGTCATTCTGGCGCTTTTCATACACACCATCGTCACATACGGCGCAGCGATTGCGTTTTTGGCAAAGCGGAACCCGCTCACATTCTTTAAAGATTTTTCAGAGGTTATGCTTGTTGCCTTCAGTACGTCAAGCAGCAACGCGACGCTTCCGGTTTCGATGGATGTCGCTCAAAGAAAGCTGAAAGTGCCAGAGCCGATCTCAAGCTTTGTTCAGCCGCTTGGAGCTACGATCAACATGGATGGCACGGCGATTATGCAAGGGGTAGCGACGGTCTTTATCGCTCAGGTGTACGGCAATGACCTGTCACTGACACAGCTGTTGATGGTTGTTCTCACCGCAGTGCTTGCCAGCATTGGAACAGCGGGTGTACCGGGTGTCGGACTGATTATGCTCGCCATGGTTCTTCAAACAGTTGGCCTTCCAGTTGAGGGAATTGCGCTAATATTGGGAATTGACAGACTTCTGGACATGATTCGTACGGCTGTCAATACAACAGGCGATGCAGCATGCGCTGTCATCGTCACCGAGACGGAAAAGAAACACGGCAAAATCGAAGCCCCTCATAGTGAAGTGTCCGTGTAACTCAAAAATGATATAATCAAACAGTGCCTTTTCGGCACTGTTTATTTTTTTGGGAAAGAGGAGGGGGCTATGACAAAGCAGCCTGTTTTACATATAGAAAATGTTGATAAAATCATAGACGGCAAAACGATATTGAAGGATATCCGCTTAACGGCGAATGAAGGGGAGATCATCGGCCTGCTTGGTCCGAACGGATCAGGAAAAACGACCCTCATTAAATTGATCACCGGGTTAATTAAAATGAAGAGCGGATCAATTGTCATAAACGGCTTTCCGATTGACCGCCAATTTGAAAAAGCGATCCGATCGGTCGGAGCCATCGTTGAAAATCCTGAATTTTATCCGTATCTGACAGGCTATGAAAACCTGAAACACTACGCAAATATGCACGCTGGAATCGGTCGGGATAGACTGGCGGAAGTGATCAGCAGGGTCGGGCTAGAAGATGCCGCAGAAGACAAGGTCAAAACATACTCGCTCGGGATGAAACAGCGCCTCGGTATTGCCCAGGCGATTCTTCACCGTCCGAAGCTGCTGATTTTGGATGAGCCGACGAACGGATTGGACCCGGCGGGAATGAAAGATTTCCGCGAGCATCTGCGTGAGCTTGCCGAAGAAGAAGGAACGGCGATCCTGTTTGCGACCCACTTGCTGAAGGAAGTGGAAGATTTGTGCGATCGGGTCGTCATTCTTCAACAAGGGAAAATCAAATCAACCGTCGTCCTCAATGATGCAGATGAAAAGCAGGAAAAGGCGATGCTGGAGGTACAGCCCTATGACAAAGCGCTTCAGTGGCTGAAAGACCAGGGATACGAAGCCCGCGCCGAAAAAGGTTTGCTCGCCGTAAAGGTCGCGAAAGCGCAAATTCCTGCTTTAAATCAACAGCTTGTCGCCAATGAGATTGACGTCTATTCGATCGCTCCGTTTAAGCAGTCTCTTGAGGATGAATATATGGCGCGGACGAATGGAACGGAAGAGAGGAATACTGATGTTTAAACTGATTCAAAACGAGCATGTTAAATTGCTGAAGCGAAAAGTAACATTTGTATCGCTGGCGCTGATCGCAGTCTTTCAATTTCTCCTCGCGCTCATAACGAAAAGAATCCTGATGAGCGCCGGGACAGAGGATCATTTCATCGGCTATTTTTCATTCACCCCAAACCTGAATATCCTCTTGCAGGGGCTTTCGATTGTGGTGGCGGCTTCAATTATATCTTTTGAATATGATAAAAAGACGATCAAATTTTTGCTGATCCGCCCTGTCAGAAGAGAAAAAATTCTTGTTTCAAAATACGTGACGAGCGTGCTCGCAAGCATTTGGCTCTTTATCATTTACTACGGATTTTCTTTATTGTTCGGTCTGCTCTTTTTCGGCGTGAAGCTCGACGAAAAAGCGGAGCCGCTCTTTATCAATACGGTGACAATGATCGGTACGCAGTGGTTTGAAGTATGGATGATGGTTTCCTTTGCGTTTTTATGCTCTGCATTGTTTAAAAGCAGCGCGCTCAGCATCATGGTGTCGATCGTCGTGCTGTACGGCGCCAAAATGCTTGTGACGATCATGTCTTATTTGGAAAAACCGCTCGGTAAATTTTTGTTGTTCGCTAATACTGATTTAACGCAATACGCCGGTGAGGCCAAGCCGCTTTTTAGCGGGATGACGCCTTTGTTTTCACTCGTCATCGTCTTTCTCCATCTCGTGTTTTTTCTCGGAACGGCGTGGTGGGCCTTTTGTAAACGCGATATGAAAGTATAAAATATTTTGTCTAAAGTGTGACAAAAGGAATGACATTTTTGTGAAATATGTCGTAATTACCGTGTGAATTTCCTATTCTAAATTATAATTTTAGGATAAGGGAATGGGGGATGAGACATCCATGAAAAAATTTATTACGGCATTGCCGATTGTATTGCTGTTGTCATTTTCATTTGTTTCTTTTGCCTTTAATTTCGATCATCTTGTCTATTTTAGACTTGCGCTCGGGCTCTTTTCGCTCGCAGGTTTGTTTCTGCTATATAAATTGAAAAACGGCGTCCGCTTCTTTATGGCGTATCTTTATGGAAGCTGGGTCGTGCTGGCCGGAATCGCCGCATATGAAGAACCGCTTTTTTCCGATTTCTTCTTCGGCGGTCTCACGATCACGATGGGCTACTTAACCTACATGCTGATTTATCTCGGTATGAAGGTTGACCGTCGCGGCGGTCAAGCCGTTTAGTCAAAAGCGCACCTCGCTGAAGGTGCGCTTTTTTGTTTTGCCAAGGGTATCATTTGCACAACAAGCCGTGAACGAACTATAATACTTATTAAATCTATCGGAATTTGGTCAGGAGGATGCCGGTGTGTGTTCAATATTTGTGAAAACGGAAAGGCAGCAGGAATGGCTCGGTAAAATCGGGAAACTGGCGGATGAATTTGAGAAAACAGCAGCGTATTATGACGAACATGCCCAATTTCCCGCAGAACATATTCAAAAGCTGCGGGATTCAGGCTACACAGCGCTGACGGTCGGAAAAGAATACGGGGGAGAAGGCATTTCACTCTACGATATGCTTTTGTTTCAGGAACGGCTTGCCAAAGGAGACGGACCGACAGCTCTCAGCATCGGCTGGCACTTGAGCGTGATGGGAGAACTGGCGGAAGGAAACAGCTGGGACCGGCATGTGTTTTCATCGATTTCAAATGAAGCATTAAAGGGCGCGCTGATCAACAGAGCTGCAAGTGAAGCGCAGACGGGAAGCCCGACAAGAGGAGGACGCCCCGGAACCCATGCGGTTAAAAAGAATGGCGGATGGATTGTAAACGGACGTAAAACATTTACAACGATGTCTCCGGTTCTCGACTACTTTCTTGTCACCGCTTGGATTGAAGAGAAGCAAACGATTGGCGTTTTCTTGATCCATAAAGATGCGGAAGGCTTGGCAATAGAAGAAACGTGGGATATGGCGGCGATGAGGGGTACGGGAAGCCACGATTTGGTGCTGACCGATGTCCGTCTCGACGAATCCATGCTTGTCGAGCTGTTGGCGGGTAAAAGAACGGATAAAGTCAACGGCTGGCTGCTTCATATACCGGCTGTTTATCTAGGTATCGCGCAAGCAGCGAGAGATTATGCCGTCCAATTTGCAAAAGACTATCAGCCGAACAGTTTGAAAGGTCCGATTAAAGAAGTGCCTGCTGTTCAGCGTCATATCGGCGAAATCGATTTGGAACTCATGAAAGCCCGCCACTTTATGTATCATGTCGCAGAGCTTTATGATGACCCGGAGCGCCGCGCCTTTTTAACAGGTGAGCTTGGAGCGGTTAAACATACAGTAACGAATACGGCCATTGCTGTCGTAGACAGGGCGATGAGAGTCGTCGGAGCGAAGAGTCTGGCGAGAACGAACCCGCTCCAAAGATTCTATCGCGATGTCCGGGCGGGCCTCCACAATCCGCCGATGGATGATGCGACAATCGGCAAGCTTGCTGGTATTGCATTCAGTGAATAGTAAAAAAGAAGCCGTTCAAAATGAGCGGCTTCTTTTTTAAGTTTGTTTTGCTTTAGACATTGCCAAAAGGCGGTTCTCGTGTCTGCGGTCGATCTTGTCATAAATGACTTCCATTTCTTTCGGGTTCTTGGCGATTTCTTTCTTATATTCTTCGACAAGCTGATGAAAGGTTTTAATCTTCCGTTTTGACATGATTATCCGCCTTTCTTGTTGGATTGGTATTCGCTTTCGAGTTCGCTTAAAGACAATTCGTAAAGGTGGCGCTCTTCTTTTTTATATATGCCAAGCTGGATAAGCCGCTGAATGAGTTGTTTCTTTCTCATTTCCACCGCTTTCTTTAATTGAGGGGCCATGTGATCACCTCGTCAACCATTAGTGATATTGATAATCATTATCAATAAAGGATATTATACTAAATAGTATCACCAAATGTAAAGAGACATCCTTAAAATAATATTGAAAGAAATTGAAAAATATGAATTATTATCCAAAAACGTATATAAAAAAAGAAGCCGACAAGGGCTTCACAACTAGAAAAAATAATTGCAAAATAGGAACAAAAAACATTCTACCTGAATATAAAAAACGAATCAAGAACTTTTTGCGAAATTTCGACATTTTCGTTTCCCGGGAAATACTCGTGTCGAATTATTAATGAAAGCTCACTTTTATGAAACAAATATTGCTGCTGTCCCGTCTTGTATAAAAAGGACATGGGCGCTCCCATGTCCTGCGGTTCAGACAAAAAATCAGAACTTTAAACGAATTAGCTAATATGTTCAGCCAGGAACTCGTTCACTTCTTCAGGTGTTTTGGCATTTGCGCTGTGAAGGTGACCCGTTTTTTCGCCGTTTTTGAAAATCAACAGGCTTGGAATGCCCATGACCTGATACTTATCGGCAAGTTCAGGAAGATCGTCTTTATTCAGCTCATACCAGTCATTTTCCTGATAAGCCTCAAGAATGTCTCCAATGAACATGTTCATGCGTGTGCAGTCCGGGCACCAGTCAGCATAAAATTTGACGATGATTTCTTTATCGGATTGGATCAGTTCATTAAATTGTGCTTCTGTTGTGATTTTTTTCAATTGCAACCTCTCCTTTTCAATGCCATTTTAATATAAAATGAAAAGGATTTACATACAAATGCTTTTTATATGCTGTTTTTAGACCGTATTAAAATAATTAGATCATTTTCCCGGGAAAGTGATAAGATAGTAAAGATGAATCCAGTGGGGGGAGTACGAATTGAAGACAAGATTAGGATTGGTATACGGCGGAAAATCAGCGGAGCATAACGTTTCTCTGCAAACCGCGCTGGCCGTCACGAAAGCATTAGATACTGAAAAATTTGATATACACCCGATTTATATAACAGAAAAAGGCGAGTGGGTGAGAGGGCCGCAACTGACAGAACCGGTTTCAAATGTGAAAATGCTTCAGTTTGAACAGACGGGCCAGACATTTTCTCCGGCATTGCTGAACCGCGATATGTTTCCGGGCGAAGCTGATGTAAAAGAAGACTCGATTGATGTTGTTTTCCCGCTTTTGCACGGACCGAATGGGGAAGACGGCACCATTCAAGGCATGCTTGAACTATTGAATGTGCCATATGTGGGCAACGGAGTCTTAGCTTCCTCTGCGGGCATGGATAAAGTGGTCATGAAGCATCTGTTTGCACAGGCAGGGCTTGACCAGGCGAAATACGTTTCATTTGTGAAAAAAACATGGAGTCACTCCAAAGAAGAAAGCTATGATCAAGTGGAAGCTGAGCTTGGTTATCCGTGCTTCGTAAAACCGGCTAACCTTGGATCAAGCGTCGGGATCAGCAAATGCAGAAACCGTGAAGAGCTTGACCAAGCCTTTGGGCTTGCATTTCAATATGACCGGAAAATTGTCGTTGAAGAGGGCGTCATCGGCCGCGAAATAGAACTCGGCGTTCTGGGGAATGATGAACCTGTCTGCTCAGTCGCGGGGGAAATCGCTCCGAAGAAAGATTTTTATGACTATAAAGCAAAATATGAAGACGGCGACACTGATTTGATTATTCCGGCTTCCCTGACAGAGGACGAATACGAAACAATGCGCAGCATGGCGGTCAAAGCGTTTCAGGCGATTGACGGCTCAGGCCTTGTGAGAGCGGACTTTTTCCTTACAAACGAAGGCAGGGTCCTGATCAATGAAGTCAATACGATGCCGGGATTCACACCGTTCAGCATGTTCCCGCTTCTCTGGAAGCAATCAGGGGTTGAGTATGCTGAACTGATTGAAAAACTTGTCGCTTTGGCAATCGATCGGCACGAAGAAAAACAGCAGATCAAACATACATTTTAACGGGACGGAGCGGACCGAATCCGGGGGAAAGCGGTTCGCCCTTATATACAGCTGCAGACACTATCCTTATTTGTGGTAGTGTCTCTTTTCCTTGCTGGAGAAAGAGAGGGACATACATGATAACGAGAACGGTAAAAGAAATTGCTGAAATGTCGGAAGGCGTTTTGACGAATGAAGCTTTTGAAGGGCGTCTCGTCAAAGGCGTCTCAACCGATTCGAGAAAACTGGCGAAAGACCAACTGTTTATTCCGCTTGCAGGCGAGCGGTTCAATGGTCACGTTTTTGCAGAGCAGGCTTTTCAGGAAGGCGTCGCAGCCGTGCTGTGGAACCGGAGCGAACCGAATCCTCCGGAAGGGAAGCCGGTCATTTTAGTTGACGATACGCTGGAAGCGCTGCAGAAGCTTGCGAAGGCATACAGGCATCAGCTGGACGTGAAAATCGTCGGCGTGACCGGTTCAAATGGGAAAACGACGACAAAAGACATGATTCATGCTGTGTTGGGCACCGAGTATAAAGTGCATAAGACAGAAGGAAACTATAATAACCACATCGGCCTGCCCCTGACGATTCTGGCGATGCCGGAAGATACGGAAATCGCCATTTTGGAGATGGGGATGAGCGCCAAAGGGGAAATTGATTTTCTGACACGTCTGGCGCGTCCTGATATCGCCGTCATCACAAACATCGGCGAATCGCACCTCCTTGAACTCGGATCAAGAGAAGGAATTGCAGAGGCAAAGCTCGAAATTGTCAATGGGCTTTCAAAAGAGGGCACACTCATTTATATCGGAGATGAACCGCTGCTCGCCGAAAGGCTGAACCAGCCGCCTTACGAGACAAAGACGTTTGGAGAGGATCCGGCTTTCGACTATCAGCTTGAGGATATGACGCAGACGGAAGAGGGCACGGCATTCCGCGTCAGAGGGATCGAAAACCGGTTCTTCATCCCGGTGCTCGGAAAGCATAATGTGAAAAACGCTTTAGCTGCGATTGCGGCCGGAGACCTTCTGAATGTCAGCAGGACTCATATTGCAGAAGGGCTGACGAAACTGAAAGTGACCGGTATGCGGCTTGAGCTTGTAAAGACACGGGCCGGCGTTGCGATCATTAATGACGCCTATAATGCAAGTCCGACATCGATGAAAGCTGCGATCGAGCTTGTCGACCAGATGAAGGGATACGGCAAGAAAATGCTCGTTCTCGGCGATATGCTGGAGCTCGGCGAAGGAGAGAAAGCGTTTCATGAAGACATCGGGCAGGCAGTCAATCCGGACTCAATCGACTTTTTATTTACGTACGGGGATCTCGGTGCATATATTGCAAAAGGGGCGCTTAAACATTTTCCCGAACACCGCGTCCTTCATTTCAACCCGGAAAACAAAGACGGTTTGAAAAAGATATTGAAAGAAAAAGCGAATACAGGGGATCTGATCCTTGTCAAAGCGTCCAGAGGCATGCGTCTTGAGGATGTTATAAAAGATTTGTAAGGGAACATTGAATCATAAAGTCGTTTTTTATGTGATCATCAGTAAAAGAAAACGGGTGAATGGTCATGATAGGATGTTTATGCATTCACGGATTTACCGGAGCACCGTATGAATTGGAACCGCTGGCTTCTCATTTAAAACAAACGGCCGATTGGCGAGTCGAAATGATCACGCTGCCCGGGCACGGGGAGATGCCGGTTTTAAAAGGCGTCTGTTTTCAGGAATGGATCGCTTGCGCAGAAGTGGAGCTTGTCCGTTTGTTGAAAACGTGTGATACGGTATTTTTAATCGGATTTTCAATGGGCGGGATGATTGCCGCCTATTTAGCCGGAAAATATCCGGTCAGCCGCCTTGTCCTGTTGAGCGCGGCTGCCCAGTACATCAGCCCGGGACAGCTGATCCAGGATTTGAAGAATGTGATCAAAGATTCTTTGCAAGGCAAGCTTGAGGATAATCTGCTTTACAAAAGGTACAAACAAAAGCTGACAAGCACCCCGGTGTCTTCAGCATTTCAGTTTCGCAAGCTCGTTAAGATGACAAAGCCTGCTTTGAAAAACCTCCGCATCCCTGTGCTCATTGTTCAGGGGGAATGCGATTCAATCGTGCCGCTGTCAAGCGCGTATTATCTTTATGAAACCATACCTTCCGAAGAGAAAGAGCTGTGCCTCTTGCCGGAATCCAAGCACCATGTCTGCCTTGAAGAAAACTCCGCTGTCCTCTTTCAAACCGTTGAGGCGTTTCTCAAAAAAACGCCGATTGAATCCATAAAAAAATAAATAATTGAACGGCAATCTGCAAAAAATAATCGGGGATGCGGGCAGAGAAAAATGAGTGTATGCTGTCGAAAGCCGCACAAGCCTGTGTTACAATGTGTAAAAGACGTCAACAGGCGGGCTTGACGTTTCGCGGACGGTTGTCCCAGAGGTCTATAGATGGCTGCCGAACCGGCGAGAGAGCACACTGCTCATTTTCATCTTGTTGAAAAACGTATAACGGAATGGTAATATAACATGTAAAGTAATTCGGGCTTTGCATAAGTATGGACCTGTCCTTTGCACAAAGGGCAGTTTTTATTGATAAAACACGATTACTGAAACAGTAAGCAGAAGGAGTTTGAATACATTGACAATAACGTTTCAAGATTTTCAATTAAGTTCTGATCTCACAAAAGCGATCAAGCGTATGGGATTTGAAGAGGCAACACCGATTCAGGCACAAACGATTCCGCTCGGCCTTGCAAATAAAGATGTGATCGGACAAGCGCAAACGGGAACAGGAAAAACGGCTGCATTTGGCATCCCCCTTGTTGAGAAAATCAACCCCGAGTCTCCTAACATTCAAGCCATTGTTATCGCACCTACTCGTGAATTAGCCATTCAAGTTTCTGAAGAGCTATATAAAATTGGACAGGATAAACGCGCTCGCGTGCTGCCGATTTACGGTGGACAGGATATCGGACGCCAGATTCGCGCGCTTAAGAAAAATCCTCATATTATCGTCGGAACACCTGGCCGTTTGCTTGACCATATCAACCGCCGCACAATGCGTCTTCAAACAGTGAACACCGTTGTGCTTGATGAAGCGGATGAAATGCTGAACATGGGATTCATCGAAGATATCGAATCCATCCTTTCCAATGTGCCCGCTGAGCATCAAACATTGCTGTTTTCTGCAACAATGCCTGCTCCGATTAAACGGATTGCAGAACGTTTCATGACCAACCCGGAGCACGTGAAAGTGAAAGCGAAGGAAATGACAGTATCAAACATTCAGCAGTTCTACCTTGAAGTACATGAACGCAAAAAGTTTGATACGCTGACACGTCTTCTTGACATCCAGTCTCCTGAACTGGCGATTGTATTCGGCCGGACAAAGCGCCGCGTCGATGAACTAACAGAAGCGCTTAATCTGCGCGGTTATACAGCTGAAGGAATCCACGGCGATTTGACTCAGGCGAAGCGAATGGTGGCACTCCGGAAATTTAAGCAAGGCGCAATTGAAGTGCTCGTTGCGACAGACGTTGCGGCGCGTGGCCTTGATATTTCAGGGGTAACGCACGTCTACAACTTCGATGTGCCGCAAGATCCTGAAAGCTATGTTCACCGCATCGGAAGAACGGGACGCGCAGGCAAAACAGGAATGGCGATGACCTTCATTACACCGCGCGAAAAAGACATGCTCCGCGCCATCGAGCAGACGACAAAACGCAAAATGGACCGCATGAAAGCACCGACTCTAGATGAGGCGATTGAAGGACAGCAGCAGGTGACGGTTGACCGCCTCCGGACGATCATCGAGGAAAATAACCTGAACTTCTATATGACGGCTGCAGCGGAATTATTGGAAGACCATGATTCTGTGACAGTTGTTGCGGCTGCCATTAAAATGATGACCAAAGAGCCGGACAACACGCCTGTCCGTTTGACGGAAGAGGCTCCGCTCAGAACGAAGCGAAATAAAAGTCACCACCCCCGTTCATCAAAACGCAGAGACGGCGGCGGCTACAGAGGAAAGAACAATCGTTCATCTTATGATAAAAAGCGTTCTTCGAATGACAGACGCCAAAAAAAATCATATAATTCATAATCAAAAGGCGGATCCTTTTTTACGGATTCGCCTTTTTTTAAAAACGAAAGTCTTTATCCGAAACATTTTCAGCCTAAGACCGTAAATAGAACTAGATTGGGGGAATCGAGTTTTGAGAAGCGAGCCGAAAAATCAAATAAGCCGCGATGGCGTAAAAGTCTGGAGAATTACAGCTTGTATCACATCATTCGTTTTAATGCTGGCTGCAGCAGGCCTTGTTGCCGCAGGGTTGATATTTAAATGGCCGGTATGGATCGGCATTTTGTCAGCAGCCGTTTGGCTGGTGATTTCATTTGTCATCATTATTATTATTCCGAATATCCGCCACAGAATATGGCGCTACGAAGTCCATGAGAACGAAATCGATATTCAGCACGGCATCTTTGTGGTGACCCGCGTGATCGTTCCGATGGTCAGAGTCCAGCATGTTGATACATCGCAGGGCCCCATCCTCAGAAAATATAATCTCGCCTCCGTGCAAATTTCAACAGCCGCGACGACCCATTCCATTCCCGCTCTGGATGTTGAAGAGGCGGATCAGCTCAGGGACTCCATTTCCAGGCTGGCAAGGGTGACTGAAGATGATGTCTGAACCGAGACGCATGCACCCCGCCGCCGTCATTCTCAACTTTATCAAAGGCCTTGTTGAGACCGTTAAAAACTTTATCATTCCATTTGGCGTAGTGCTTTTTTTAAATCAGTCGCACACAGTCAAAATGCTGGCGATCGCCGCGGCCGTGCTGTTTTTCATTGCTTTGGTCGTGACGAGCATCATCAAGTGGAGCAAATTTACATACCGTATCGAAGAGGATGAATTGCGAATAGAGGAAGGCCTGATTAATAAGAAAAAAAGGTATATTCCGATCGAACGGATTCAAACGATCAACACGAGCGCTGGCCTCATTCAGCAAATATTCAAGCTGGTGAAGCTTCAAGTCGAAACGGCAAGCGGAGGAACGGAAGCGGAAGTTTCCTTGGTCGCCATTACCCAGGCAGAAGCCGAACGTATTCAGCAAGCGCTTTTCGAAAGGAAAAAAGCGGTGGAAGGCACTGGAGCCGATGTCACGGATCCGCAGGAAGAGACTGCTGCAGAGGCGGAGGAAACAGCGGAAGAACCGCAAATGATGTACAAAATGACCGGGCAGGAGCTTTTAACTGCAGCGTCAACATCAAGCGGGATCGGCGTCATTATTTCAGGGGTATTCGCTTTTTTCACTCAAGTCGACGACTTCTTTGATTTGGACTGGCTGTATGACCGTTTTGCTTTTTTGAATAGCGCTGGAGCGACTGTCATCGCCTTAGCTGCTTTTGTTGCCCTTTTCATTGCATGGCTTCTCAGCATTGTCGGGATGCTTTTGAAATACGCGAATTTTACAGTCGTGCGTAAAGAGAAAGAAATCGTCATTTCCAGAGGGCTGATTGAAAAGCATCAAATCACGATTCCGCTGCAGCGGATTCAAGCGATTAAAATTAAGGAGAGTCTGATCAGGCAGCCTTTTGGACTTGCAGCCGTCACGATCGTCAGCGCAGGCGGAAACGTTTTGGAAGAAGATAAATCAGCCGTCCTATTTCCGATTATCAGCAAAAAAATGATCAAACAGCGCCTCGGAGAACTCATTCCGGATTATGCGCCGGAAGACGATTTGAACCGCTTGCCGAAACGCGCACTGCGCCGTTATATCCTGCGCTCATCCTGGCCGGTCCTCGCCGTCGTTCCGCTTTCTATTCTGTTTCCGCCGTGGGGCTATTTGTCCGCTGTATTGATTCCTTTTTACTGGATCATCGGCTACTTATCATACCGCGATGCCGGCTGGAAGATCAGCGGCAGCAAAATCATCATGTCATCGCGCTTCATCGGCAGAACAACCGCTGTCATTCAGCGCAGGCGCATGCAGGTGTTCGAAGTCAGCCGCTCGTATTTCCAGCGCAGAAGACAGCTTGTTTCGATCCATACATCAACAAAATCATCTGCTTTAATGGAGAAGTTTTCGGTGGCTGATGTCGAGGAGAAAGATTCGGACGATATTTTTGCATGGTATTCTTATGAAAAAAGAGTGAACGGTTAAAAGCCGTTCACTCTTTTATTTAACAACGGAGGAGCCAGAGCGAGTCCGCCCAGCAGTCCGAAGATGTGCGCCATGATATTGATATTTTGGTTGACAAACGTCATCAAAACCGAAATGGCGAGGATGGTGACGATGATTTGGGAATTGGCGCTTCCCATCAGCTCTTTTCTAAACAGCACGATGTACAGGTACACACCGAACAATCCGAATATCGCTCCTGAAGCACCGACATGCATATACTCCAGCGGTTCGATGAAATACGTGCCGATATTGCCGATCACTCCTGTGCCAATATAAACGATGAGAAACTTGAGTTTCCCGAGCATTCGTTCCAGCCCGGGGGCAAATAAAAAGATCGACATCGAATTAAAGAGCAGATGGCCGAACCCGGCGTGAATAAAGATCGGTGTCACAAACCTCCACCATTCTCCATTGGCTATCCCCCAGTTAAATCCAATCAATAAATCAGACCACATCTGTACGGCCGTCAACGGAAGTAAAAAAAGAATCCAGATGGCAAGCTGCAGGGCCAGTATGGCGGATGTGACCGGGTAGAGCCTGATAAACGTCTGAAAATTTTCTGTTCTGATAAACATGCTTATGATTTAAGCCCCTTTACAATGATCTCGTACATATATAGTAACACGTTTATGAACAGGCAGCGGCGATTAGTACGGAGGAGAAAAATGATTTTGAAAGGTTGTCATGCTAGTCTGCATATTGTCTGAGACACGCTCATATATTGGGTAGTGCAATAAGGGAGACGAGTCGTTGCAGGCTTTTATGGTACGCACGCCGATACAGCCGGCCCTGTTCTTATGGCGTACCGTTAAAGTCGAACAAGCGGTTTCTTCCTTTTTACATCAATGATTAAAAAGGGGTTGAAAAAAGGTGAGAAAAAGCTTTGTTTTGCTTTTAACGGGGCTGCTTGTAATCCTTATGCTTTCTGCCTGCGGCCAAAAATCGCAAGAAGATGTTGTGACGGGGCTCGACAAGAAGGCAAAAGAATACACGTCCTATAAGGCAAAAGCGAAAATGACGATTGAAACGGGAAATGAACCGCAGGAGTACAATGTGGAAATCTGGCATAAAAAACCTTCTCTTTACCGGGTCTATTTGGAAAACCCGAAAAAAGACCAGAGCCAGGTGATCTTGCGCAATGAAAACGGCGTGTTTGTTTTGACTCCGTCGCTGAATAAAAGCTTCCGCTTCCACAGCGACTGGCCTAATAACAGCAGCCAAGTATACTTATTCGAATCGCTCGTAAAAGATGTCAAAAATGATGGGGAAGCTTCTTTTTCCGCAAAGGATTCAAAATACATTTTTGAAACGAAGACGAATTATCAGCATAATCAGATGCTGCCGACCCAGGAAATCGTTTTCCATAAAAAAAACATGGCTCCTTCATCGGTTAAGGTGATGGACACGGACCGCAAACCGATGGTAAAGGTTGAGTTTACAAGCTTTGAATTCGATAAGCCGCTCGATAAAGACGCATTTGATGAAAAGAAAAATATGACGCTGTCTCAAATTGACGTAGCGACAAGCGCGGACGTGTCAGACTCTTTCGCCGTCAAAACGCCGCTCGATGTGCCTCAGGGCGTGAAAAAGCTTGAGGAGAAAGAAATGGCGACTGAAGACGGCAAACGAATCGTCATCACATACGGCGGTGAAAAGTCCTTTACATTGATTCAGGAAAAAGCCCGCGTCGCCAAAACATCTACTTCTGTGTCCATGAACGGAGAGCCGGTTGACCTCGGCTTCACGGTCGGCGCACTGACGGATAAATCGTTGTCATGGACTTATGACGGAGTCGACTATTTCATCTCATCAGAAGACCTTTCTCAAGATGAACTTCTGATGGTTGCCAAAAGCATGCAAGGCCAGTCTTCAAAATAGACTGTGCCTATCCAGCAGCCTGTTTTCCGCCCGGAAGCGGAAAGCAGGCTGTTTTTATATTTCCGGGGCAAGCGTATGTTTTCGACAGTTTTTCCGTAAAATGTATAGCGTGCCAGCAATTTTTCTCTTGTTCTGGGCAGTTGTTCCCGTACAAAATTTCCCTTTCTCCGAACTTTTTAGTATGATGGGAAGGACGATTGAAACAAGGAACAGGAAGTGTCATGATGAGCTTAAAACCATTCTATAGAAAGACATGGGCCGAAATCGATTTAACGGCTTTAAAAGAAAACGTGCGCAATATGAAGCGGCACATCGGCGAGCATGTCCACTTGATGGCCGTCGTTAAAGCGAATGCCTACGGACACGGGGATGCACAGGTAGCGAAGGCGGCTCTTGCAGAAGGGGCGTCCATTCTTGCTGTGGCTTTACTGGATGAAGCGCTTTCGCTGAGAGCGCAGGGGATTGAAGAACCGATTCTTGTCCTCGGCGCAGTGCCGCCCGAATATGCCGGCATTGCCGCGGAAAAGCGCATTACCGTGACGGGCTACTCAGCCGGCTGGCTGAAAGACGTGCTCGGTTTTCTCGGTGAGACCGAAGCTCCTCTTGAATATCATTTGAAGATCGACACGGGTATGGGCCGCCTTGGCTGCAAAACGGAAGAAGAGATCAAAGAAATGATGGAGATGACCGAATCGAGCGATAAACTCAATTGTACGGGCGTGTTCACTCATTTCGCGACGGCGGACGAAAAGGACACCGATTATTTCGACATGCAGCTTGACCGCTTTAAAGAATTGATCAGCCCTCTCCCGCTTGACCGTTTAATGGTGCATTCGTCAAACAGCGCCGCGGGTCTGCGCTTCAGGGAACAGCTCTTTAATGCCGTCCGCTTCGGCATCGGCATGTACGGTTTGGCGCCGTCAACCGAAATAAAAGACGAGCTGCCGTTTCGTCTGCGGGAAGTGTTTTCGCTTCATACCGAACTCACCCATGTGAAAAAAATTAAAAAAGGCGAGAGCGTCAGCTACGGGGCGACATATACGGCCAAACGCGACGAATGGATCGGGACAGTTCCCGTCGGGTATGCTGATGGATGGCTGAGGCGCCTGGCCGGGACGGAAGTGCTGATCGACGGAAAACGCCAAAAAATAGCAGGGAGAATCTGCATGGACCAGTTCATGATTTCCCTCGCCGAAGAATACCCTGTCGGCACAAAGGTTACCTTGATCGGGAAGCAAAAAGACGAATGGATTTCAGTCGACGAAATCGCCCAACATTTGCAGACGATCAATTATGAAATTACCTGTATGATAAGTTCAAGGGTGCCCCGTATGTTTTTGGAAAATGGGAGTATAATGGAAATAAGGAATCCGATCTTGCCTGATCAATCCTGAAAATTGATGAATTAGCGGAAAAACAACTTTGCTTGCGAAAAGAATAATGATATCATTATGGATGGAATGGATAGAGTGTTGTATCCGTAAGTTTGGTGGAGGTGTATGTTTTTGTCTGAATCCAGCGCAACAACTGAAATATTGATTCGCTTGCCAGAAGCTTTAGTATCAGAACTGGATGGTGTCGTCATGCAAGATAACGGGAGCAGAAATGAACTGATTTACCAAGCCACAAAAATGTATTTGCGCGAGCGCAAAAATCGACAAATTCGGGAATCGATGAGACGCGGTTATATGGAGATGGCCAAGATTAATTTGAACATCTCTTCTGAGGCTCAATTTGCAGAGTATGAGGCTGAAAACACAGTAGAGCGCTTAGTAAGCGGAGGATAATCATTTGATTGTTAAACGCGGCGATGTTTATTTTGCTGACCTATCTCCTGTTGTTGGCTCAGAACAAGGCGGGGTGCGCCCGGTTTTAGTGATTCAAAACAACATCGGCAATCGCTTCAGCCCAACTGCTATTGTTGCAGCCATAACAGCCCAAATACAGAAAGCAAAATTACCTACCCACGTCGAAATTGATGCGAAACGCTACGGTTTTGAAAGAGATTCCGTTATATTGCTCGAACAAATTCGGACGATTGACAAGCAAAGATTAACGGACAAAATCACCCATCTCGATGATGAAATGATGGAAAAGGTCAACGAAGCCTTACAAATCAGTTTGGCACTCATTGATTTTTAATATTAATGAAAGTTGCTCGAGGCGAAAGAGCAACTTTTTTTGTGTTCAAAAATAACAAACGATATAATGGAACTGTTAGTCCAAAAAATGTTATCAGATGTAGTTAGGGGGATGAACATGTCGAATCAAGCAGTGTTAAAATTTATCTCGGAGAACCAAAATGTACTCGCCGTGAATTTGGCGGATATTCTGAAAGACCTAAACAGCAACATGACAAACGTGAAGCTGACTGAACACATGTATGAGACGATCAGCAATGAATACATTCATATCCTTATGAATGAGTCCGGGGACGGGAATGAAAAATCGATCGACACCATCTACCAGTTTTCTTCAAAAGCCGTACAGCTCGGCGTTCCGCTGAAGCTTCTGTCGTCGGGATTATCAGCTTTTTGGAAGCACCTGTACTATGAAATGAACAAGGACGTCCCGGAAGATCAGCAATGCTATGATCTGATATGGGAAATCGATAAATTTATCGAACCGATCAACAGCGAAATCTTGAATCAGTATGCGATCTCCTGGGAGAAAACCGTCGCTCTTCAAAAGGTCGCATTACAGGAGCTCTCGGCGCCGCTGATCCCGGTTTTTGAAAATATTACGGTGATGCCTCTCGTCGGCACGATCGACACAGAGCGGGCCAAAAAGATTATGGAAAACCTGTTGAGCGGCGTCGTCAAACACCGGTCCGAAGTCGTCCTCATTGACATTACGGGCGTGCCTGTCGTCGATACGATGGTCGCACACCACATCATGCAGGCTTCCGAAGCTGTCAGACTGGTCGGCGCAAAATGCCTGCTCGTTGGAATCCGCCCGGAAATCGCGCAGACGATTGTGAATTTGGGAATCGATTTAACTCAGGTTATTACAAAAAATACCCTGCAAAAAGGAATTCAAACCGCATTAGAAATGACAGACCGAAAAATTGTTTCATTGGAGGAATAAGTTTTGAGGATACCTAACATTCCAATTTTGAAGCTATATAACTGTTTATTGGTATCCATTCAAGTGGAGCTCGATGACCAAACCGCTCTGAAATTTCAAGAGGACCTGCTGAACAAAATATATGAAACCGGTTCGAACGGAGTGGTGATCGATCTGACTTCGGTGGACATCATCGATTCATTCATCGCCAAAGTACTTGGCGATGTTATTACAATGTCAAAACTGATGGGCGCCAAAGTCGTTCTGACTGGCATCCAGCCGGCTGTTGCGGTGACATTGATTGAACTCGGCATTTCTTTGGATGAGATCGAGACGGCGCTCGATCTCGAAAAGGGGCTCGAGACATTGCAGCGGGAATTGGGGGAATAAATATGGCAGACCAATCCTGTGTGAAGATTTTGACAGAATGGGACATAGTGGCCGCCAGACAGCTCGGGCGAAATGTCGCAAAAGAACTGGGGTTCGGCACAGTGGACCAGGCCAGAATCACAACAGCCATCTCAGAGCTGGCGCGTAATATTTATTTGTATGCCGGAAAAGGCCGAATCTGCATCGAACAGGTTCAGGAAGAAGGAAAAAAGGGGTTGAAAATCGTAGCGGAGGATGAGGGGCCGGGAATCGCTGACATCAAAAAAGTGATGGAAGACGGTTTTTCAACCTCAGGCGGTCTCGGAGCGGGCCTGCCGGGAGTCAAGCGTCTGATGGACCAATTTGAATTGCATTCGGACGCGGAAAATGGAACGGATATACAAGCCATAAAGTGGCTGCGGTAGGAGGGAAGGAATGGATTTCAGGGAAGTGATTGAGCAGCGCTATCGACAGCTGCTTAGCCGTTATATATCTGAATTAACAGAGACATCCCTTTATCAGGGGCAGAAATTCAGCAGAAAAACGATTGAACATCAAGTGCCGCCGGAAGAGATTATCAGCATACACCGAAAAGTTCTGTCTGAATTATATCCGGATCTTCCGGACCATGTGTTCCATTCTCTCGATTTTTTAATTGAAGTGATGATTGGATACGGTTTGGCCTATCAAGAACATCAGACATTAAGAGGAATTCAGCAGGAAATTAAATCGGAAATCGAAATTGCCGCAAATGTCCAGCAAACGCTGCTCGAGACGAAGATCCCGAAAGTTGAAGCGCTTGAAATCGGAGCGGTCAGTGTTCCGGCTAAGCAAATGAGCGGTGATTATTATCATTTTGTACGGGACAAGGAATCGATTAACATCGCCATTGCAGATGTGATCGGAAAAGGAATACCGGCCGCGTTATGCATGTCGATGATCAAATATGCGATGGACTCTCTGCCGGATTCGGGCACGTCTCCTTCACAGGTGCTGAAAAACCTGAACAGGGTCGTCGAACAAAATGTGGACCCTAGCATGTTTATTACAATGTTTTATGGCAATTATCATCTCCAAAAACACCTATTTACGTTTTCATCTGCCGGTCATGAACCTGGCTTTTATTATTCTTGCAGGGAAAATAAATTTTACGATTTAAACGCAAAAGGCCTCGTTCTTGGCATTTCATCACAATACGACTATGAGCAGTACGAGCAAAAACTGGATATTGGCGATATGATCGTTCTTTTTTCAGATGGTGTAACCGAATGCCGGACAGACAGCGGATTTTTGGAGCGGTCTGACTTGCAGAACCTGATCACTGTACATATGGAGAAACCGGCTCAGCAAATGGTTGACTGTATATACGAACATCTGCTCAAGCTTCAGGATTTTCAGCTTCATGACGATTTTACTCTCATTGTTTTCAAAAGAAAGGTTTAAAGTTTCTCTTCGCTGGGTAATAAACCAGTAGCTCATTAAGAGAACCAGAGGTGATATTGTGAATTTGGCAGTTGATACGAAAAAAAATGATCATGTGATAGAAGTAAAAGTGGCGGGCGAAATTGATGTGCATACGGCCCCGGCATTGCGGGATGAGCTGATGCCGCTCGCGGAAGAAGGAAAAGATCTCAAAGTTTCTCTGAAAGACGTTTCATATATGGACAGTACAGGGCTGGGTGTATTTGTCGGCATTTACAAAGCGGTAAACAGAACTGGGGGTTCTTTAGTGCTTGAAAATCTGTCAGAGCGTTTGATCCGTTTGTTTGATATTACAGGCTTAAAGGACATCATTGATATTTCTGGAAAGTCAGAGGGTGGATTATAATGAAGAGAGCAGCTGATTACATTGAAATGAAGTCACCTGCCAAACCTGAATACGTAGGAATCATTCGTTTAACCCTGTCGGGGATTGCAAGCAAGATGGGGTATTCTTATGATGACATCGAAGATTTGAAAATTGCGGTCAGCGAAGCGTGCACAAACGCTGTGCAGCATGCTTATAAAGCAGACAAAACTGGAGAGGTCTCCGTCAGATTCGGCGTGTTTGAAGACCGCCTCGAAATCATCGTCGCAGATCAGGGAGACAGTTTTGACATTCACGATAAACAGAAAGGGCTGGGGCCATATTCCCCTGAACATACGGTAGATCAATTGTCAGAAGGAGGGCTCGGTTTATATTTAATGGAGACGCTCATGGATGAAGTGCGTGTCCAGATTGACTCAGGCGTAACCGTCTCGATGACAAAGTTCTTAAACAGGGAGCGAGTTGATGATGGCACAACCGTCCAAAACTACGAAACTAACTAAAACCGAAGTCGACACGCTGATCAAAAAATATCAGGATAGCCAGGATGAAGACGCTCAGCTGACCCTTGTTCAAACATATAAAAATCTGGTGGAAACACTCGCCAAAAAATACTCAAAAGGAAAAAGCTTTCATGAAGATTTATGCCAGGTTGGGATGCTCGGATTGCTTGGAGCCATCAAACGCTATGATCCCGATGTGGGAAAATCGTTTGAAGCGTTTGCGATTCCGACCATTATCGGAGAAATCAAACGGTTTCTCCGTGATAAAACCTGGAGCGTCCACGTTCCGAGAAGGATCAAGGAGCTCGGGCCGAGAATTAAAATGGCGGTGGATCATTTAACGAATGAAACGCAAAGGTCCCCAAAAGTCGATGAGATTGCCGAGTTTCTTGACGTCACAGAAGAAGAAGTGCTGGAAACAATGGAGATGGGCAAAAGCTATCAGGCGCTTTCCGTCGACCACAGCATTGAAGCGGATGCAGACGGCAGCACGGTGACGATCCTCGACATCGTCGGCTCGCAGGAGGAAGGCTATGAAAAGGTGAACCAAAAGCTGATGCTTGAAAGCGTATTGCACGTACTGTCCGACCGCGAAAAGCAAATCATTGAGCTGACTTACATTCAAAACAAAAGCCAAAAAGAAACCGGTGACATGCTGGGCATATCGCAAATGCACGTCTCACGTCTGCAGCGCAAAGCTGTCAAAAAGCTGCGGGAAGCGTTGGCTGAAGATCCGTTTATGGAGCTTAAACCATGATTTGGACTGAGTCGAATGAACATATGCAAGCGCTTGTTTATCAGCTTCCTAAAGAAGGAAAAGCCGTCTGCGGAGACAGTTTTTATTTCCATGCGACTGACGAAACTATGGTGTGCGCGCTGGCCGACGGGCTTGGCAGCGGTGCGATGGCACAAGAATCCTCCGCGGTTATCAGCGAAGTTGTCGAAGAGCACGGTCATGAAGAAGTCGCAAGCTTGATGGAACGGTGCAATCAAGAGCTGAAACATAAGCGCGGCGCAACTGTGGCGATTTTAAAAGCCGATTTTCGAACAAGAACGATTGCTTACAGCTCTGTAGGCAATATCCGCTTTATCTTGTACGCTCCTTCGGACAAATATATCCACCCTCTCCCTGTGACGGGATACATGTCGGGAAAGCCGCAAACATACAAAACATTCACCTACACGTATGAAAAAGGGTCAAGATTCATCATGTATTCAGACGGATTGGAAGTACCCGCTCTCCGGTCTTATTTAAAACAGCACCACACACCTGGAGATATATCGAATCAGCTAGAATCATACACACTAATGGGAAAAGACGATCTCACCTATATCATCGGACAGCTTTTTTAAAGAAGCTGCCCTTTGATATAGGTGTTTTTCTGTTTGTTTTGGTACACTAAGAAGACAACATTCTTTTGGAGGCTACAATGGATACTTTAGCGTTAATCGTCAAACAAATCGCAAAAGAAACAGAGCTTGCGTCAAAGCATGTCGAGAGTGTCATTCAATTGTTAGAGGACGGAAACACCGTTCCCTTTATCGCGAGATACCGCAAAGAACAAACGGGCTCCATGGATGAAGTCCAAATTCAAACAATCTCCGAACGCTGGGGATACATCCAGCATTTAAATCAGCGGAAAGACGAAGTCATTCGGCTGATCGACGAACAGGGTAAGCTGACCGGACAGCTGAAGCTCGATATCGAAAAAGCGGACAAGCTCCAGGAAGTTGAAGACTTATACAGACCATTTAAACAAAAACGAAAAACGAAGGCGACGATCGCCAAAAGCAAAGGCCTTGAACCTTTGGCTGATTTCATCATCGCGCTCCCGCGCAACGAAGACGTAATAGCCGAAGCACGCAAGTACATAAATGAAGAAAAGGAAGTCATGAGCGCCGAAGAAGCGCTTGAAGGAGCAAAAAACATACTGGCTGAACGGATCTCAGACGAACCGGAATACAGAAAGTGGATCCGGCAGGAGACTTTTAAAAGAGGAACGCTGAAATCCGCGGTGAAAGACGCCGAAGCCGATGAGAAGAAAATCTATGAAATGTATTATGAATATGAAGAGCCGATTCAAAAAATCGTTCCTCATCGCGTGCTTGCGGTTAACCGCGGCGAAAAAGAGGAGATTTTGAGAGTGTCGGTCGAGCCGCCGGCAGACCGCATTCAAGCTTACTTGGAAAAACGAATTTTACAACACAAGCAAACAAGTGCTCAAGATGTGCTGAAAAGCGCAATCGAAGACGGCTATAAGCGCCTCATTCAGCCGTCCATCGAAAGAGAAATCAGAAAAGAATTGACGGAAAAGGCGGAAGATCAAGCGATTCACATTTTTGCCGAGAATCTGCGCAAGCTGCTGCTGCAGCCGCCGATGAAAGGGAAGCTCGTTCTCGGCGTCGATCCGGCATTCCGCACGGGCTGCAAGCTTGCAGTTGTCGATGAGACGGGAAAGATGCTCAAGATCGATGTCATATATCCGCACCCTCCCGTCAATAAAAAAAGCGCGGCCATTGAAAAAGTGAAACGCATCATCGAAGATTTTCAAATTGAGGTCATCGCCATCGGGAACGGAACGGCATCAAGAGAGACGGAACAATTTATCGCCGATCTTTTGAAGGACATCGACAGAAAGGTGTACTATCTGATTGTCAATGAAGCGGGAGCCAGCGTCTACTCGGCATCAGAGCTTGCGAGGGAAGAATTCCCGGATCTGCAGGTTGAAGAACGGAGCGCCGTGTCGATCGCACGCAGACTCCAGGACCCGCTCGCCGAACTTGTCAAAATCGATCCCAAATCGGTCGGTGTCGGCCAGTACCAGCACGATGTCAGCCAGAAAAAACTAAACGACTCGCTCCGCTTCGTGGTGGAAACCGTCGTCAACAAAGTCGGCGTCAACGTGAATACGGCGTCAGCCGCGCTCTTGCAATATGTAGCCGGACTATCGAAAACAGTCGCGGCCAACATCGTCAAAAAGCGGGATGAAATCGGAAAATTCACGAGCAGGAAAGAGCTGAAAGACATTCCACGCCTGGGCGCGAAAACGTATGAGCAATGCATCGGCTTTTTAAGGGTGCCTGACGGCGGTGAACCGCTCGACCGCACAGGCATCCACCCTGAGAGCTATAAGGAGACGAGAGAGCTTCTGAAAAAGCTCGGCCTATCAACAGCCGACATCGGTACAAGAGAGCTTCAGGACAAAATCAACGAACTGAATATTTCCGAAGCAGCAGAACAGCTTGGAATCGGGGAAATCACTCTGAAAGACATTTGCGCCCAGCTGACAAGGCCTGAGCGCGATCCGAGGGATGAAGTCCCTAAACCGCTCTTAAAAACCGATGTGCTTCAATTGGAGGACTTAAAAGAAGGGATGGAACTGCAGGGGACAGTGCGGAACGTCGTTGACTTCGGGGCATTTGTCGACATCGGCGTGAAACAGGACGGGCTCGTCCACATTTCCAAGCTCAGCCATTCCTTCGTCAAGCATCCGCTTGACGTGGTATCGGTCGGGGACATTGTTACCGTATGGGTGGAAGATGTCGATGCTGCAAAAGGAAGGGTATCCTTATCAATGGTGAGGGATCGATAGTCCAGCTTGCCGGAGCTTTGTTTCTCCGGCGGGCTGATCTTTTACACTCCGATTTTTAACAGAATGCGGTGGATGACGCCAGCCACATGAGCCGGCGTCTGAACCATCCCTTCATTGATCCATTCCTCCAAAACGCCGACTACTCCTGAGACGACAAATGATATTTCCATTTCATCGCATGTAACCTCGTTTTCCGATTGCTCTATCATGCTCAATTCTTCAAAAATTTTCCTCTGGAAAAAGTCTTTAAATTTATTGATGGTCAAAATGTTTCCTTTCGGTTTCGTCAATAAAGTGAAAATCGCAGCGTTTTGATAAATATATTCGGTCGTTTTTTCGATGAAGGTGAGCAAATTGTGCGGATCTTCGCTCGGAAAATAATCATCGTAAAATCTCCCCAGCTGATCAAACAATTCATTTTCTATTTGTTCATACAAGTCAAAAATATCTTTATAATGAAGATAAAAGGTTCCGCGTCCTAAATCCGCGCGCCTCGATAAATCAGAAACGGTGATTTTATTGATTTCTTTCTCATGGAGCAGTTTTAAAAAAGCCTCTTTTATCGCTCTTTTCGTCTTGATTGATCTTCTGTCCTCCATCGTTTTGCCCTCCGTTTATAGACAAATTTTCATGTGTTGTTCATTAGTGAACAGCTCAATCACGATTGCCGATTGAACATCGCTTTTGCTTCAAATTATAATGAACATGTGTTTATTAATCAATAGCTGTTCATATTTTCGAGGAGGTTTTCAATGATTCAATATCGTCTGGCTTCAACTGATCACTTGGACGAGGTGGCACAACTGTTTCATGAGTCTTTTGACAACTATCCGTTTATGGATTTGCTTGTAAGACCCGAAAAGAAAAACCCCGAATTCTTTTATGAGCTGCATAAAGTCATCACTCAGGCATATATAAATAGGCGGGGGTGCTTTATCGGTGTTGTGAATGGTGAAATCGTCACCGCGGCCCTCTTAAAACATCGGGATGATCCAGACGTTGGAGTGATGGATTATATATCAGCCGGAGGAATAAAGTTATTTATAAAAGGGGGCCTTTCCGCGGTATGGAATATGGTGAATGTGGCGGAAGAGGCGAAAAGATCGTACAAGGGCATCAAACAGCAGAAATGGTATTTGGAGGCGCTGGGGGTCTCCCGCTTCCATCAGGGCAAAAGTTTCGGCAGCAAGATGATCAATGACTGCCTGGTCCCTTTCATCCGAAGAAACGGAGGCGGGATCCTCGCTTTAATCACCAACACGAATTTAAATCGATCGTTTTACAAAAAGAACGGATTCGATGAATTTAGTGCATTTCCCCTTAAGCGATTCGGCCGTGAAATAGGAAATTGGAGTTTCAAAAGAACAATTTACTAATGTATTAGAAAGCCGATATAAAAAGTACGACGGCTTTCATGTTGATCAGCAAAACACGAATGTTTTGTCTGACGGCAGCAACCAGCCGTCTTTTTTTAATGAAAAACCCGCACAGCTCATAGAGGAGGAATAAAACGTCAATGAGAACGATTATAAAGGCGAGATGGATTATTGCGGCGCTCTGGATTGCAATGGCCGCCGTCTTATTCATCACGGCGCCTGATATGGGGCAATTAACAAAGGAGAAGGGCCAGATCGCGGTCCCTGAAGGCTATCCGTCTTCTTACGCGAACAAGCTTCTCGAACAAATGTCAAAAGACGGGGATACGGACAAATCGGTTGTCGTCGTATTTCAGGACAAACAGCTCCTGCCGAACCGGGAGGCGGCTTTAAAAAAAGCGATCACCATTTTAGAAAAGGATTCCTCCCTTCACGTCTCAGATATTACATCATACTTTGACGCGGAGGAGGATATTCAAAAGCAGCTGTTGTCAAAGGATCGAACGACGCTGCTTGTACCTGTCACATTTGATGCGAACAAAATCAGTGCGGCCGATTTTAAAGCAAAGGTAAATGAAAAGCTCAAACCTTTAAAGCTTGACTACGAGATGACCGGACAGCCGCTCATTGATGATGATGTTATAACAAGTTCACAGGAAGGCCTGAAGAAGACCGAATATATCACGGTCGGTTTTATTTTAATCGTATTGATTCTCGTCTTCCGTTCTGCGGTTGCGCCTTTTGTCCCGCTTTTGGCGGTCGCGCTTTCCTACCTTGTGAGCCAGTCCGTCGTCGCCTATCTTGTCGAATACGCTGATTTTCCGCTGTCCACGTTTACGCAAATTTTCATGGTGGCGATCATGTTCGGAATCGGGACGGATTACTGCATTCTTCTTTTAAGCCGTTTTAAGGAAGAGCTTGCCCACGGGAAAGACAAGATTGAAGCTATCCTGACAACGTATAAAACGGCGGGAAAAACCGTTCTGTTCAGCGGATTCGCCGTTTTGATCGGTTTTACTTGCATCGGCTTCGCCGAATTCCAGCTTTACAAATCTGCGGTCGCAGTAGCGGTTGGTGTCGCAGTCTTGATTTTGGCGCTTTTGACGATCGTGCCGTTTTTTATGGCTGTTTTGGGAAAAGTGCTGTTTTGGCCCGTCAGAGGGAATATCGGGCATCCGCAGTCAAAACTATGGGAAACCGCCGGCCGTTTCGCATTCAGTAAGCCGCTGATCAGTCTGTTGATCGTAGCGGCCGTGGCCGTTCCGCCGATCTTAATGTATAAAGGAACGCTTTCCTACAACAACCTTGATGAAATCGGAGATCAATACGAATCCGTCAGTGCATTCAACACCATCTCCGACAAGTTCGGGCCTGGGGAATCTTTACCGGTCACGGTCGTCCTCAAAACATCGGATGCGCTCGATACCAATGACGGGCTGATCGCAATTGAAAAAATCAGCCGCGCCATTGAACAGACAAATGGCGTCAGCAAAGTTCGCAGTGCGACCCGTCCGGTCGGAAAAGGACTGAGCGACCTGTATGTCAAAACACAGGCAAACGAACTGAATAAAGGGCTTGAGAGCGGCAATAAAGGTCTGAAAAAGATCAAAGACGGGCTTGCCGAGGCGAGCAAGTCGATCGCGGATCAGAAGCCGCAAATCGAAGCGTCCGGAAAAGGAATCAATCAGCTGATCAAAGGAACCGAATCGATTAAAGCCGGCATCAGTGACGTTGAAGCCAATATGAGAAAGCTGAAGGACGGTACAGACCAAAGCAAAGAAGGCGTCGCCCGGGCGAAAAAAGAAATTCAAGCTGCGAAAAAACAGCTGACGGCGCAGGTCGATCAATTAAATGGACAAATCGAAAACTACAAAGAAATATCGAAAGTCTTGAAAGCAGCATTGTCACAAGCAGAAAGTGCCCAAGGCATAACGGCTGACGTGCAAAAGATGATCGAGCAGACAAATCAAAATTTCAAAAATCTTGAAAGCGAAATTCCCGAAGTGAAGGAGAATCCTTCTTATTTAGCGATCAAAGGCTCTTACACAGAGCTTGCATCGGCAATCAAGCAGGGATCACGGAAAGCGGCCGTTTACACGAAGCAGGCGGCAAACGCGAAAAAGCAGCTTGAAGCAGCAGATGCATTTATCGCAAAAGCGCAGGAAGAGCAAAAAGTGTACACAAGCAAAATCGATGCTCTGATCAACGGCCTCGGCCAAATCGAAAAAGGACTTGAAGAGACATCGAAGGGGCAGGGACAGCTCGCCGATTCGCTGCCTAAGCTCGAATCAGGAGCGGGCGATGTCGCTGAAGGCCAAAAGCAGATGAAGGAAAAAGTCGGAGAATTCGCCGGCCAGCTCGATCAATTAACAAAAGGTTTGAATTCAAGCGTGGACGGCCTCGAAAAAATTTCAAGCGGTCTGATGGGGGCAGGCGACTACCTGGATCAGCTGAAAAACGCATCGGATCAAGAAATGTCCGGCTGGTTTGTCCCTAAAGAAGTCCTGAAAAACAAGCAGTTTCAGCAGGTGTTTAATTCCTATATGTCAGACGACCGCCATATCACGACGATCGATGTGATATTGGAAGGCAATCCGTACGGAAACGGAGCAATTGCTAATGTTAAAGATATTGAAGCGTCCGTAAAACGGGCTCTTCCCGATACGCATTTGAACGATGCATCATTTGGCGTCGGCGGCGTTTCCAGCATCAATGCCGATCTGAAGCAGCTGTCAGACCAGGATTTCAGCAACACGGTGATCTATATGATGATCGGAATTTTCCTGATCCTCGTCCTGCTGTTCCGTTCTATTGTCATGCCGGTGTATTTGGTCGGATCGTTGATCTTGACGTACTTTGCGTCCATCGGTATAACCGAGTTTATTTTCACGGCGTTTTTCGGCTATCCCGGCCTCAACTGGGCGGTGCCTTTCTTTGGATTCGTGATTTTAATGGCGCTTGGTGTGGACTATTCGATCTTCCTGATGGAACGCTTTAACGAATATCGGGGAACGGATATTAAAACGGCGATGATGGAATCGATGAAAAATATGGGGTCCGTTATTATTTCAGCTGCTGTCATTTTGGCGGGAACCTTCGCGGCGATGCTGCCGTCCGGCGTTTTATCGCTTCTGCAAATCGCCACCCTAATATTGACGGGTCTCTTGCTGTATGCATTCGTCATGCTGCCGCTGTTCGTCCCTGTGATGGTTCGGATCTTCGGCTCAGCCAACTGGTTTCCGTTCAAAAGAAAAGAATAAACGGCTCGTCCATCCGCAGAAGAATCATTCGCCCATGCTCCCCGAAATCGGGCGGTCAGCTCCATTTGGGGAGTAACGGGCGCCATTGTGTGAGATGATAAAAGGACCGGTGAAGATGATGAGGAAACAGAAGAAATTCCGTTCGGGCTCCGATGAACACTGTCTATCAGCAGTGTTTTTTTCTGTAAAAATACCAGCACTGATTCAGCAATTTAATCTGGTAATGATCTTTTTCATAAAAAGCTCTCTGCATCTGGCTTTTGAGCCAATTCGGCATTGCTCATCCCTCCTCAGGCTCTTATCATAAGAGTATGGGTGTTGTGTATTAGTTTATGCCGCCCGGAATTTGTCCTGTTCAATGTTTTTAAAAATGAGGTGGACCGAAGCAATGGACGAACAACAACTGCAGCAGCTGACAGAACAGCTTTCGCTCACATATTTTAAAAAACCGTTCCGGCACCGCGCTTACTTCAACAGCCGCCTGAAAACGACCGGAGGCAGGTATTTGCTGAATTCCCACAATATTGAACTGAATAAAAAATACCTGACAGAGCACGGGCAAAATGAGCTTGAAGGCATCATCAAGCATGAATTGTGCCATTACCACCTCCATCTTGAAGGAAAAGGCTACAAGCACCGCGACAAAGATTTTAGAACGCTATTAAAGGAAGTCGGTGCGCCGCGATTCTGCACGCCGCTCGCAGGAGAGAAAAAGCCGCAAAGAAAAGTGCGCACATACAAGTGCGAAGCATGCGGACAAACGTTTCTCCGAAAGCGGAAAATGGATACAAGCCGTTACGTTTGCGGCAAGTGCGGAGGGAAAATAAAAGAAATCATAAAAAAGGGTTGACTGATCAGGCTTGTCTATGATAAATTATAAAAGCCGTCGCAAGACGAGCCACAAAGACAAATTGTTCTTCTTGACACATTTTGTCGACATATTTATAATAAAATGAGTCTGATCATTCCACAGTAGCTCAGTGGTAGAGCTATCGGCTGTTAACCGATCGGTCGCAGGTTCGAATCCTGCCTGTGGAGCCAATGGAGAAGTACTCAAGTGGCTGAAGAGGCGCCCCTGCTAAGGGTGTAGGTCGCGTAAGCGGCGCGAGGGTTCAAATCCCTCCTTCTCCGCCATTAGGAAAATATGATGCTGACTTCATATGGCCCGTTGGTCAAGTGGTTAAGACACCGCCCTTTCACGGCGGTAACACGGGTTCGAATCCCGTACGGGTCATTTCTCATATGTTGGGCTATAGCCAAGCGGTAAGGCAACGGACTTTGACTCCGTCATGCGTTGGTTCGAATCCAGCTAGCCCAGCCATTATATTTGAGCCATTAGCTCAGTTGGTAGAGCATCTGACTTTTAATCAGAGGGTCGAAGGTTCGAGTCCTTCATGGCTCACCATTGTTTTTTCACGCGGGTGTGGCGGAATTGGCAGACGCGCTAGACTTAGGATCTAGTGTCTTTACGGCGTGGGGGTTCGAGTCCCTTCACCCGCACTTTAAAAACAACATATCATGCGGTCGTGGCGGAATGGCAGACGCGCTAGGTTGAGGGCCTAGTGGGGGCAACCCCGTGGAGGTTCAAGTCCTCTCGGCCGCATCATAGGAATACCAAGGGTTTAAGCGCCCTTGGTATTTTTTGTGCAACTTTTAAAGTGTCTACTGCCCACAAACTGTCCACTTACCTAAAGTGAATTATCTTTTTGAATTATTAGAATAAAGGTGTTCATGAAACACCTATTGTTGTTTTGTTATGTTCTTTTAGAGGATAGATATTATTTATACACTTGATTAATCAAAAAAAATTGATTAATATATAAAAAGAAAGGGGATAAGGGATGCTGCTTATGAGAACTGCAAAAGGATCGGATGTAAATAGAATATTAGATATTTATAACCAAGGAATTGCTGACCGGATTGCTACATTAGAAGTGGAAGAAAAAGATGTGGATTATATGACAAATTGGTTTTCTAATCGCGGTGAGAAATATAAAGTTCTTGTTGCTGAAATAAACAATTGTGTAGTGGGATGGGTTTCTCTCAATCCATATTCTCACCGTTGCGCATATCAAGGTGTTGCTGATTTATCTATATATATGGATCGGAATCATCGAGGAAAAGGTATAGGAAAAGTTCTCTTATCGGGTATCGAAAAAGAAGCCATTCAATCGGGCATTCATAAAATCGTATTATTTACATTTCCTTTTAATCAATTGGGGCAAGGCTTATATACTTCAATGGGGTATCGAGAAGTTGGCATATTTAAAGAACAGGGGAAAATTGACGGTCATTATGTAGATGTCATGGCAATGGAAAAAATACTTACAAAGTAAACAGGCCTCTAAAGAGAGACCTGTATTTATATTAATCACAACAACAGGATGTTTTAGCAGCAGAAGGTTTTGGTGTTAATTTACAAACCCCTGTTTCAGGTAGTTTTAACTCCACACGTTCCGCAGATTCCTTATCGCCAGTAATATAAGCCACAACAGAACGAGCCTGCTCATAGCCAGTAGCTAATAAGAATGTAGGTGCTCTTCCATAACTTTTTGAGCCAATAATATAGAAGTTCTTCTCAGGTTGTCTTAATTCTTTTTCACCATGCGGTCGAACAGTTCCACAGCTGTGGATATTAGGATCGATTAAATCAGCTAAGTCAGGTACACACTCTAAAGCGGAATCAAATGTATGACGGATTTCTTTTAAAAACTGAAAATCTGGTCTTGCCCCTGTATTAGCGATAATCTCATCTATATTGTTAATCATTTTTTGTTCTTGTTGTCGGTGACCAAGTATATTTAATTTTCCGCCAGAAGCGAGTGAGATAGATTCAATGAACATTGAAGGGTAGGCTTTAATTTCACCGTTGTTTAAGACGTTCCGCAACCTTGTGCCTAATTGACCTCTAGCTGGTAGCTGATCATTTCCTTCTCCTCCGAAAACTTCTGTAATGTCCTGTTTTCTTAATATCCAGATGATCTCCGTATTTTCAGTTTGCTCTTTTAATTGGGTTAAATCTAACAATGTGTTTATTGCTGAATGACCACTCCCTACAACTGCAACGGTCTTATTTTTATAACGATCTTTATCCCGATTTAAAACATCAGGAATTCCATAATAAATTTGGTCAGACACTCTTTTTTCATTATCTGTAATGAGCCCTTCTGCATTTAGTGGGTTTGGATTTTGCCAAGTCCCTGTAGCATCAATAACTGCTTTTGCTTCATATATTTTCTCTTCTTTGTTGTCAACTTTAACTCGAAGGATAAAGGGGGCTTGATCTCTGCCTTTTGTTTTCACTTTATCGAACCCTTTTTTTCCAACATGAAGCACACGGCTGTTCATATGAATATAAGGTTTCATTTCGGGCAGTTGGGATAATGGTTTTAAGTATTTAAAAACAATTTCTTCTCCTAAGGGCAATTCGTCTTTTGGTGGAAGCGAGATGTGATGTTTCAATAACAATTCCTTTGCTGCTTCGTCTATATTATATTCCCAGGGAGAAAACAATCGTACATGACCGTAATCTAAAAAATTGGTTCCGATTTCTTTTCCTGATTCAAACAAAATAAATGCTTCATTTCTTTTGACAAGATGGGCTGCTGCGGCAATTCCTACTGGTCCTCCGCCAATGATAGCTACTGGTAATATCTTATTCATCATAAGTCCTCCTATAAATCAAATTTTTTTGATGTAAGTTCAAAAAGAATTCCCTTCTAACGAGAAGGGCGGAATAAGCAGCATAATTCTTCAGAAAGCAAATGATTTATTTCTTTTTCATTCAATGAATAATAACTCCATGTACCTTTTGCCTCTTTTGTAATTAAGCCTGCATCTAATAAAATTTTTAAATGATAAGATAACTTAGATTGCGGCATCTGGATTTCATCAATTAAATCACATACACATGTAGAACCACGTTTGCAAAGAATGTGTAATAAATGAAGTCTTTTTGTGTCAGATAGTGCTTTGAACTTTTTTTCGTAATGTTCAAATGTATCCAGCAACTGCTTGTTTTCTAATGGTATTTGTAACATGATAAGTCCTCCGGTTCGTTAATCAAATAATTTTGATGTAATTATCATAAATGAGATAGAGAAGATACACAAGATATAAGTCAATTTTTTTTGATATTTAAATTAAAATTCAATTATATAAGCATTTACTTATATATATAATGTACGCAAAGGGGGGAAGAGAAAAATGACTGTTCAATATAATCTTGAAGCTGTTAAAGTAGTACATTGCTTAAAAATTTTAAGCGATCAAACGAGGCTCCTAATAATGAAACTTCTTCAAAGTAAAGAATACTGTGTTTGTCAGTTCGTTGATATGTTTCAAATGAGTCAACCAGCTATTAGCCAGCATCTTAGTAAATTAAAAAAAGCGGGTCTTATTCATGAAACGAAAAAAGGGCAATGGCGTTTTTATTCTATAAATCAATCTTGTCCAGAGTATGATTTGATGCTATCTATTCTTAATAAGATTGATTGTCACGATAAGTTGTTACAGTCAATTAAAGAAAAAGAAACTCAGGTTTCCTGTCGTTAGGAGATTCTAAGTTGTTATCGACAATTTTAGCTGGATTTATATTTGTGCTGACTCTTGTTTTTGTCATCTGGCAGCCAAGAAATTTATCCATTGGATGGTCAGCTTGCGGAGGTGCTGTATTAGCTCTAATCGCAGGAGTTGTTAACTTTCAAGATGTTATAGATGTAACGGGAACTGTTTGGAATGCAACATTAGCATTTATTGCGATTATCATTATTTCCCTAATTCTCGATAATATAGGATTTTTTGAATGGGCAGCCTTACATATGGCTAAAGCAACTAAAGGTAATGGTGTGCTGATGTTTGTTTATGTGACGATATTAGGAGCTATTGTTGCAGCTTTTTTTGCGAATGATGGCGCTGCTCTTATCTTAACTCCAATTGTTTTGGCTATGGTTCGAGCTTTAAATTTTCAAGAGAAATTAGTTTTTCCATTTATTATGGCAAGTGGGTTCATAGCAGATACTACATCATTACCGCTGGTTGTCAGTAACCTTGTCAATATTGTATCTGCAGATTTCTTTCACATTGGATTCATTGAATATGCATCCAGAATGATTGTTCCAAATCTGTTCTCGCTTGCTGCGAGTATCATTGTTCTTTACCTTTTCTTTAGAAAAAGCATTCCAAGACATTATGATCTTTCTGAAGTCAAAATGCCTGTCGAAGCCATAAAAGATCAAAAGATGTTTCGTATTTCTTGGGTTGTTTTGGGAATTCTGTTAATTGGCAACTTTGTAAGTGAACTATTCTCGATACCTGTTTCTATTATAGCTGGTGTTATTGCTATCTTATTTCTCGCGATGGCGCAAAAGAGTTCAGCAGTTCATACAAAGCAAGTTCTTAAAGGCGCACCATGGGCAATCGTTTTTTTTCTTAGCAGGTATGTATGTTGTCGTATATGGATTACGAAATGCAGGTTTAACAGATGTTCTCTCTAATCTTATCCAAGCAGCGTCTAACCAAGGGCTATTTGTCGGCACTATAGGTATGGGCTTTATCGCAGCTATATTGTCTTCCATTATGAATAATATGCCTACAGTCATGATTGACGCATTAGCTATTGCTGGAACAGATGCACATGGAATGATGAAAGAAGCATTAATATATGCAAATGTTATTGGATCAGATCTTGGACCGAAAATTACACCAATTGGTTCACTAGCTACTCTTTTATGGTTACATGTTTTATCGCAAAAAGGCGTAAAAATTTCTTGGGGAACATACTTTAAAACAGGAATTATCTTAACAATCCCAACACTATTTATTACACTTGTTGGTCTTTATATTTGGCTTTTGATTATTCATTAAACTTTTAAGGAGAAGATGAAAATGTCAAAGAAAACAATTTACTTTTTATGTACTGGAAACTCTTGTCGCAGTCAAATGGCTGAAGGATGGGGCAAAAAATACCTTGGAGATGAGTGGAATGTATACAGTGCCGGAATTGAAGCACATGGATTAAATGCGAATGCTGCAAAAGCTATGAAAGAAGTTGGTATCGACATCTCTCACCAAACATCAGACATTATTGACCCTGATATTTTAAAAAGTGCTGATCTAGTTGTTACACTTTGTGGTGATGCAACTGATAAATGTCCGATGACGCCTGCTCATGTAAAGCGTGAGCATTGGGGATTTGATGCCCCTGCAAAAGCACAAGGCACAGAGGAAAAGAAATGGGCGTTTTTCCAAAGAGTTCGTGATGAAATAGGGGATAGGTTGAAGATATTTTCTGAAACTGGGAAGTAAGGAAATCTTCCCTTTTAAAGGATGCATATTTTTATATGTGTCCTTTTTTATTGTCTAGCAATACGAATGTGCCATCAGTGAAATATGCATAACAAAACAATCATTCAATGTCTTTCCAGTCTAAAAACAGTGCCCATTTTGTGCCTAAAATGATGCAAATGAGTGTAAAGAATGATTTCAAATGCTAGAAATGGCAGGCTTTTGTAACTGATGATACAGTTTCACTTTATTGAGGGCCCTTTAAGCGCCCTTGGTATTTTTGTTTCTACAATGAAAATGTGTTTTTGTGTCCAAAAGTGTCCACTAATTTAAAGTAAGTCATCTAATTTATCAGCTATTTCCTTTTGTTTGTTGCGAAAAAGGTGTCCGTAACTTCACAATCCCTAATGTATATCTCCTTCATACGAAATGATTTGTATGGGCATTAATTCCAGATGTTACTCCATCTGACTTAGAAACAAGAATTGTGATTCTGCGAAAAGAGGATAAGGCTATGGTGTTACAAGAAAACTTATAATGTAATTTTTTAGGTCTTTGTAATTATTTTACATATATTATTAATATTCACTTATGAATTCGTGATATTATATTGAAGGGAACGATCAAAAACTTTGGCATTAGTAATTAATAATGTTTTAAATCTATACGAGTGCTACCTCATGTCAAAGTCAGAATAATTATTATAGGAGGTAACATATGTTTAAGTTTAAAAGGAATTTCTTAGTTGGATTAACGGCAGCTTTAATGAGTATTAGCTTGTTTTCGGCAACCGCCTCTGCAGCTAGTCCAGACTACTGGCAAAATTGGACTGATGGCGGCGGAACAGTAAACGCTGTTAATGGGCCTGGCGGGAATTACAGCGTTAATTGGTCTAATACCGGAAATTTCGTTGTTGGTAAAGGTTGGACTACAGGTTCGCCATCTAGGACAATAAACTATAATGCCGGAGTTTGGGCGCCGAATGGCAATGGATATTTGGCTTTATATGGTTGGACGAGAGCACCTCTCATAGAATATTATGTAGTGGATTCATGGGGTACTTATAGACCTACTGGAACGTATAAAGGTACTGTAAAAAGTGATGGGGGCACATATGACATATATACAACTACACGTTATAATGCACCTTCCATTGATGGCGAAAAAACTACTTTCACGCAGTACTGGAGTGTTCGCCAGACGAAGAGACCAACTGGAAGCAACGCTAAAATCACTTTCAGCAATCATGTTAGAGCATGGAAGAGTCATGGAATGAATCTGGGTAGTATTTGGTCTTATCAAGTCTTAGCGACAGAGGGATATCAAAGTAGTGGAAGTTCTAACGTAACAGTGTGGTAACAGATCATCTTTAATCAGGGGTAGCGGCTGTTGATCGTTCCTTGAGACATTTTATAATCATTGTTAATGTGAGTGACTAAGAGGCGACGGTCTTTTAGTTGGGATTCCAATGTATTCCTCGGAGTGGGGAAAACGATTGTTTAGGCTTTGATAGGAAAACACTGGATTAAAGGGAAAGCAAGGTTATAGAATTTGAACCAGTATAAATTTTAAAGCAGGCATATGCCTGCTTTATTTTAATGCGCTATTAATGATTTTTGCATGTATTCCATCTGATTTGTACCCTGAAAGTATTTCCTCAGTTGCTTCATTCGTAAAGTGAGGTATTTCTTTTATTTCGGCTAATTTTTCTCTGAAATTTTCAACCGAAGAGCAAATTGAAAAATACAAAGAACGAGCAAGAAGAACAGAATATGATCATTGGAAGGATTGAATTATATTTAGACTTTTCTGTTGTGAAGGGATGAGCTTTTACAACAAATATAAAAGGGTTCAATCGAGGATTCCGTCAAATAAAAATAACTCCAGGATAGCGGTCGAGGGTTCTAATTAACGAAAAAAAAAGACAATAGTGAAACCTCTTTTTTGTCATCAATCTCATGGATAGACCATAAATCTTAAGAATCACTTTGGTAAGCTTTACGGAATTCGTTTGAAAAGCTTACTCCATTTTTATTCCTTAATTCTTAAAAACAATGAAATTTTATGTGATTGGTGTAAAGAAATACAATGAAAGCAAGCTTTCATAAATCGTGATAAGCTTCCACTTTATCGAGGGTCTAGTGTGGGCAACCCCGTGAGGGTCAAATCCTCTCGGCCGCATACCAATAATACCGAGGGTTTAATTACCTTTAGTATTATTTTTTTGTAGAAAATACAGTAATAAATGTACCGTATGGTGGAATCTGCAAGTATATTTGGCACTAAAAAAGTGCTGACCTCTGCACAAAACCGTTGTGCGAGTCTGCACTTTTATTCTGCAAGATACACTGCCGGTTATCATTGATTATGGGGAGTTGTTTAATCCGTTCTTAGGTGTGCTGATATTTGGTTTTTAGAAGCTTTTTTTAAGTGGCTAAAACCAACAAATTTTTTGCTTTCTTCATCCCACAGGCGGAACTTTAATGACTTAAGACTTGTTGCCAGTGTAATGGTCGGAACGTTTTGCAATGGTTTAATGTTGTTATGCACTTCTTCAAGCTTATAGTTTGGGACTCTCGGGCTTAAATGATGAACATGATGGAAACCGATATTGCCTGTTAGCCATTGCATGACTTTTGGAAGCTTATAAAAAGAGCTTCCTTCAACTGCTGCTTTTACATATTCCCAATGCTCATCTTCTTCAAAATAAGAATCCTCAAACGTATGCTGAATATAAAACATCCAAATTCCGAGAGATCCCGATATCATAAAAATTGGCGCCTGAATCAGCAGGAAGTTTACCCAGCCAATAGCCCAGCATAAAAGTGCTGTCAAAGCGACGATTCCCAGGTTCGTTACATACGTATTCATCCGTTCTTTGCGTTTTGCCCCTTTACGATTAAAACGATTGGTAATCCCGAAGACGTAAATCGGCCCAATCATAAACATAACAAACGGATTTCTGTACAAACGGTACATTATTTTTGTCTTAGTTGAGGCTTCCTTATATTCTTCAACGGTCAGTACCCAAATATCGCCTGTACCGCGTTTGTCCAAGTTGCTGCTTGTCGCATGGTGGACAGAATGGTCGCGTCTCCAGTGATCAAAAGAATGCAAAGTCAGAATTCCTGTAATTGTTCCAAGGATTCGATTCGCCATTTTGTTTTTAAAAAAGGAGTAGTGGCAGCAATCATGAAAGATGATGAAGGTTCTCACTAAAAAACCTGCCGCAACGATAGAAATAGCTAATGTAAGGAAATAAGAAATCGACAAGCTCTTATATGCCAAACACCATAACAGGAAAAATGGTGCCAATGTGTTAATGATTTGAGAAATACTTTTTTGTAAATCGGAGTTTTCATAAGGTGTAACCAGTTTTCTCAAAGTCTTTAGGTTTTGGTCATTCATTTTTTTAAGTTTCCCCTTCCCTGATGAGTTTCTAAGTGTACGTTTTATTGCCTTTGAAGTCCCAGTGTCATACATCATATAAGTATCGTTCTTAGCCCACTTTATTGGAAACTCGAAACTGATTTGCAGAGTTGGCCGGGATACAAAAGGCGTATGAAAATTATACCCGGCTCTTTATCGGGCAAAACTCTCTCCCTGTTTCCCTATGGGAATTGTTCTTTTTAGACCGTGAACATTGATTGTTTGAGGAACAGACATCATGAACAAGAAACAGCAGAGCTTTTTAAAGAAAATCAATTTTAGCAAAGAAAAAGGTTTGAAGACACTCGCGATTCATTTTCACGGGGTTTTCAAACCTATTAGACCTCTTAGACATGTTATATATTTGATGCAGAAGAATTGACGCCTACCGCTTCTGCACTGCTATCCACACGTTTAAGAAAAAATGCCATGAATAAAACGATAATATGATTTGCAATTATTTCCGTTTCCTGTTATGATAAAGAAGAATTATTTTTGTTCGGTGTAAAGGATAGTATGAATATTGACTTTTCGTCTTGATGATACTTTGGGCAAGGATAGTAATACAATGTGCGGTAACGCACTAGGAGGCAACAAAAATGGAACAAGGTACAGTTAAATGGTTTAATGCAGAAAAAGGTTTTGGATTTATCGAACGTGAAAATGGAGACGATGTATTCGTACACTTTTCTGCAATCCAAAGTGACGGATTCAAATCATTAGACGAAGGTCAAAAAGTAACATTTGACGTTGAGCAAGGTCCTCGCGGAGCTCAAGCTGCTAACGTTCAAAAAACTGCTTAATCTTCAATCGTTTATACAAACAGGCTCTATATATAGGGCCTGTTTTTTTATGTTCTCTGTATAATGCTTAATAAAAAACCCTACTCAACGTTCGAGTAGGGAGGTGGTAAAAGGTAATAGAAAAAGATTTAACGCTTCAAAGGTTGTTTACAGTATAACATAATCGATTGACAAAATGCGGAATTTATATAAATTTTTTATTTTTCTTTTCAATTACAACTACTACTTTTTCTTTCTTTTGGTTACATCTCCTTCATGCAAAGTTCAACAGTATTTTTCCATTCAAACCCGGTTGTTCATAATGCTTCAACGCATCATAGAAGTCTTCAAAATCATATACTTTTTCTGGAGCATTGATGACCATTCTTCCGCTCTCAACGAGCTTAATCACCTGCGAGAAGCGATTGCGGTATTCAGAAACGGAATGTCTCTCGTTCCAAAGTCTTAAGGCGAATAATTGTGGTGACACATGGTATACATTGTGTAACTTTCGCCAATCGTTTGGTATACCTGACAACAGACCATAACTGACAAACGTTCCTTCAGGTTTTAACGTCCTCGCCAGCAGTTCGCCGCTTTCTCCTCCAATAGAGTCAATTGCATGGTCAACCCCGATGTCGCAAGCATCAGAAATCTGTTCATATATAGAACCGTTGGAAGCGTCGATGACTCTCCATGCCCCAAGTTTTTGAAGTTTTTCTATCTTGCGGCTGTTTCTTGTAATGACAATTAAACGGAATCCTAGTATAGTAGAAATTTGCGCAAACAAACCTGCAATAGATGTACCTCCGCCATTCATTAACACAATTTCATTCGGCTGAACACGCAATGATTCCGTACAAATTAGCCAGGCTGTTAATGGATTAATATACAGTTGACTGGCGTCGTGATCACTTATTGATGGAGGCAGCTCTATTGCATAATCAGCTTTGGTGGTTACATATTGTTGCCAAGTTCCCTCTCCTCTTACAGGGAGGACCCTTTTTCCAATCAATGATGGTGATACATCTTTGCCCTGATCTATGACAATTCCCACACCATCATATCCTGCAACAGCCGGCAGCTTAATTCTATGAGAATAGGCCCCTCTAATTGGAAGCAAATCTGATGGATTAATTGGACTGGCAATCATTTTAACAAGAATTTCATTTGGCTGAAGGGGAAGCTTTTCTCCGGTATATAGCTGTAATTTTTGAAGCGGATCACCAAATTCCTTATATATTAATGAAACATTATTCATGATTTGTTATTGGCTCCTTAGTTTAATACTTCTATAAATAAACTTGCACTCTTTTGAGATTATGTCAATATTGTCTTTGTTTTTAGCTCCTAGTGTAAGTGCAGCTTCTACTACAGCGCAGACACAACAAAGAAATATCACCCAGACTGTTAGCTATCCATCTGTAGGACAACTGTCTCAAAAAGAAATTCATATTATGGCGCTCATGATAATCCTAAACATCAATTATGCCAAAAAGGCGAAAAACGGTTTTTATAAAGTAGCAAACTACATTGAAAAAGTTCAACATTCAAGAAAAATGAATTGCTGCATTTATAAAAGCCGGACTTCCACCTGATGTTGTCGATTTAGTACCTATTACTTAAAGTCGCAGTCTAACTTGTCCGTAATTTCTTATAATTGTTTTATAAACAGCACAACCATATAATAGAACGAAAAAAGGATGGCGTATCATGCCGATCAATTCTTTTGAAAACTATCCGATGAGCTGGAAGCCATCGATTGATAAAACTGAAAAGCCCATTTATAAAGCACTTGCAAGGCAATTGGAGCAGGATATAGTAAACGGAGTTTTATTGCCTGGAACAAAACTTCCTCCTCAGCGGGAACTGGCTGATTATTTGGATTTAAATTTGAGTACCATTTCAAAGGCGTTTAAAATGTGTGAGTTAAAGGGCCTGTTAAGTGCAACTGTTGGGAGCGGCACATTTGTATCGTATGATGCGTTATCGAATGCGTATTTACTTGAGGATACAAAGCCAAAGCTCATTGAAATGGGCGCAACACTGCCGGATCATGCTTCTTACGAGCCGCTCATGCTCCATTTGAGCAGCATGCTGCAAGAGACAGATTATGAAAAATGGTTTGGTTATGGCCGGGCGGGCGAAAGCCTTTGGCAAAAGGATGCAGCTGTAAAGCTAATTCGAAGAGGCGGTTTTGAAACAACCGTTGAGCACATTTTATTTGCAAATGGGGGACAAAATGCGATCGCTGCCGCATTGGCGGGTCTTTGTAAGCCTGGAGACCGCATTGGTGTTGATCATCATACATATCCCGGATTAAAAACTGTTGCATCAATGCTAAGTGTGCAAATTGTACCGATAAAATCCGAGAACGGTGAAATGAAGCCGGAGTCACTTGAATATGCTTATAAAAATGAAAACATTACAGGCATTTATTTGATCCCGGATTACCATAACCCGACAGCTTCCTTTATGTCTGTAGAGAATCGAAAGGTCATTGCAGAAATTGCAAAAAAGTATAATTTGTTTATTATTGAAGATGCATCGTACCATCTTCTTGGCAAAAATCCACTTCCAGCCCTTGCATCATTCGCGCCGGAACAGGTGATCCATATCGCAAGTTTATCTAAATCATTGGCACCGGGGCTGCGACTGGCGTATGTTGCAGTGCCGTATCAATTTAAGGAGCCGGTTTCGAGGGCGCTTTATAATTTAAATATAACGGTTTCCCCGCTATTAGCAGAACTTGCTGCGCGCACGATTGTATCAAATCAATTTGAAGTCTTAATTGAGGGGCATCGTGAACAAACGATTTGCAGAAACCAAATCGCAAATCGATATTTTGCTGACTATACGTGTTTAGGTGGTGAAACAGGCATCTTTCGGTGGTTGTTGTTACCGGGTGGGATTACAGGTGCTGAATTTGAAAAATTAGCTGCTGAACATGGAGTGCAAGTGTATGCGGCTGAACGCTTCGTAGTTGGGAATAGTTGTCCGGAAAGGGCGGTAAGGGTTTCTGTATGTGCACCAGAAACGCTCGAAGAGCTTGAAAAAGGATTAATAATCCTTAGGCGCTTGCTAAACGATCTTGCCTAATTATTGTCCGCCATACAATTTCAATATTGTATGGTTTTTTTGCGCGTGTTATGATGATTCAAATCTAGTTGGAGGTTGATCAAGGAAGGCAGGTTAGATCATGCTGCACAAAGAAAGTGTAAAATCGTTAGACGTTCAATCAGCTTCATTAAAAAGCTACATTGATTCCCCAGAAAAACAAAAAACGTTATACAAGCGTACATTATTTGTTGTAAGTGTTTCACAAATTTTTGGCGGTGCAGGGCTGGCGGCAGGAATTACTGTCGGTGCCCTTATTGCTCAGCAAATGCTCGGAACGGATGCTTACGCAGGGGTCCCGACAGCTTTATTTACTTTAGGATCAGCGGGGGCAGCCTTATTTGTAGGCAGACTTTCTCAACGCTATGGTCGTCGTGCAGGCCTTTCAGCCGGTTTTGTGATTGGCGGTCTTGGAGCAATAGGAGTTATCATTGCAGCAATCATAAATAGTATTTTCTTGTTATTTGCTTCATTGCTTATTTACGGTGCTGGAACAGCGACAAATTTACAAGCTCGTTATGCGGGTACGGACTTGGCAAATCGTAAGCAGCGGGCGACTGCTGTCAGTGTGACGATGGTTATGACAACATTTGGCGCGGTTGCGGGTCCGAATTTAGTGAATGTGATGGGGGATTTCGCCCATTCTATCGGTGTTCCGTCATTAGCGGGCCCTTTCATTTTAGCCGCGGCGGCATATATCTTAGCAGGTGTTGTCCTATTCATCATGCTTCGTCCAGATCCATTAGTTATCGCAAGAACAATCGAATCGAGCAAGCAAGAGCCAAGTGATAAAGGACATTTGACAACAACTGAACACACAGAAAACAAAAGAGGCGTAATCGTTGGTGCGGCAGTTATGGTTCTTACCCAAATTGTAATGGTCGCTATTATGACAATGACACCGGTTCATATGAGACATCATGGACATGACTTGGGTGCTGTCGGTCTTGTTATTGGCTTTCATATAGGTGCCATGTATCTCCCTTCACTTGTTACAGGGGTTCTTGTTGATAAGTTGGGACGTACTGCAATGGCAATTGCATCTGGAACTACGCTGCTTCTGGCAGGCTTAATAGCAGCATTTGCACCGGGAGATTCTATGGTTCTTATCGTAATTGCTCTTTCTTTGCTGGGATTAGGGTGGAATTTTGGTTTGATAAGCGGGACTGCACTGATAGTTGATTCAACTGAAACGGCCACACGGGCGAAAACACAAGGTACGGTGGATGTTCTGATTGCGTTGTCAGGAGCTGCCGGCGGAGCATTGTCCGGAATGGTTGTGGCAGGCTCAAGTTATCTAACATTATCACTTACTGGAGGAATTTTATCCTTATTACTCATTCCTGTGGTGGCATGGTCTCGTGAAGGTAAAAGATAAGCCGGATGCATTCAATTCGGGAGTCCAAGACAAATGGCTGACATGTGGTATGGCATGTACAGCATTAGAGATCGAGTTGAATAACGGAAGATCAACATTGGGTGTTTATTTCCGTTTGCACCCAACGTGTACATGAAATGATGCAAATGAGCATAATGCACAGCAATGCCTGAAATGGAAATATGGCTACGCTTTACAGAGGGAAACCTCGTGAAGATTTAAATCCCCTCGGCTGCATCATAGGAATACCAAGGGTTTTGATGACCATATTAGTTTTTGTTAAATCAACAAAAATATGTTTTTGTGTCTAAAGGTGTCCATTAACTTAAAGTAAACATCTAATTTGTAAGTATTTTTTATTAATTCCCAAGTGTTCCTTTATGGTTGTGATTTTCTCTTTGAATTGTTAATAAAAGCACGTAAATAATCATATAGTATTTGTTTTGTTTAAAGCGGTACTCGTTGAACATTTAAATTTTTTGACTTGAAATTTCTTTGACGAAGGGGTGTTCTTTATAGTAATAGCTTTTAGTGCAGGCAGGTCGTTTGAAATTTTATACAAAACGCCAGAAATAAAAATGAAAGGAAAATCTTAAAGCAGGCAATATGCCTGCTTTAATTCAATCTGTTACATAATCTTTATAGACAATGTATTCTTTGCCGATTTTTTTCTTTCGATTACTATCTTTGTACCACTGTACATAGTCCTTTTCATACCATATACCTTTAACTTTTTTCATATATATAATTTTTGTGTAGTAAGCCATAGTAGGTGAAACACCAGCAAAATAGGAAACTAAGCCACTGCCAGCAGCTATAGCAGTTCCGGTAATAGAAGCCAAAACAGCTGCTACAGCTCCTGTATAAATTTGAGCTATTTTAGTACTCCCGTATTGGGTATGGCTATATTTCCATCCCCCTTTACCGACGCCTACACCGCTTCCCTCGGGAATCTTTGTAATACTAAATGAACCGCTGGTTGAAGTTTGATAATTATTTTGAACAATAGATTGAGTTATTACTTTTGAGCCTTGTAATCCTTCAGAATTTTTTGAGGTAATTTTAATATCTCCAGTCGTTTTGTTATAAACAGCTGTATAAGTTTCTCCTGTTTCATCAGTTACTGTTGCTGTGCGTGTAGCAACAGTATCAATAATAAATGTTCCTTTGGTGTGCATTTCTTCCTGAATTTGCTCCTTTGCATTGGCAAAAGATATAGGAAATGCTAGAGTTAATGATGAAGCTACAAGTAGAGATTTTGCTAAAACTTTCAAAATAAGATCCTCCATTCATTTAGAAATATTATACAATGCAAGCATATCATAAATTTCTATAAAAAGGAGAATTAATACTAATTATGCCATTGGAAAATTTGTTGAGTCCTCTATTGTTGTTGTTGTTATGTATAATATGCTTAATAAAATCTTTTACGTACCGTAAAGAGAATAAAAATAAGGTTATGATTTTTTTTGCTGTACTTGGAGTAGCCAGTCTAATCACATTTATTTATAAAATAGTTTCTTTATAATTTGATATCATTTATATAGTAAATAAATTGAAAAATTTTCTGATTTTAAAATAAAAATAATCCATTTTCAGATAAAGGTGAGGTGTCAAAGAAAACTATGATATTGGGAGGCTAAAGCAGGCATATTCCTGCTTTTTTTAATATTAATCTTACAGTGACATAATGAATGTGATCAATCGGGATAGTTAATATAGCAGTCAGTAGTGTGAAAGAGACTATTCCCTACAAAATTTTATTCCTCATTTAAAATAACTCCCTAATTTGAATATTATTAAAGATTAGAAGGAATGCCAGTAGTTAAGAAGTGAACGCTTTTAACTTTATAGTGGCGAACCGGAATGTGTTATTAAGCGCCCCAATACTTTTCCAGCAAACGGCATAAAAAAATGAAGAACAAGCCCTCCTAAACAAACGGTTAATAAAGTTCCGATGCCAATCGGTCCTTTTAAGATGACGGCCGCTGTCAAGAAGACGAGGTAAATGATGGTTCTCGAAACAAATATGTTGGTTCTCGTTAATTCTTTTATGATGAATGTGAATCGGTCAATTGGCATCGGAGCAAAATTTGTGTATAAGTATGTCGCGGTTCCTAAACCTGTAACAACCAAGCCGATTCCAAAACAAATCACTTTGCTCCACCATTGTTCTGGTGTGATAAAAAAGTGCAGGAAAAAAAGCCACATATCAATGCCGATCCCCGTTATAAACGCCGTTAGCATCCCTGAAACTTCCGGTCTTTGGCTTTTTAAAAAAGAATTGCAGCCTATGAATAGCAAAGCAATGATGACTTCCCAACTTCCCACAGTAAGCCCCACATGTATGGACAGTCCCACCAAAAGTGCGTCAAAAGGCGAAGCGCCAAGATCTGATTGAATCGTAAAAGCAATCCCAAGGGTTAAGATTAAAATTCCTAATACATAAAAAACATATTTCACTTAACTCGCCCTCTTTATTTTTATTGCAAATACAACAAAATTTCGGTATATTTAATGTACGCCATTTATGTTGTATTTGCAACAAAAACATGTTCGAAAGGAGTTTATGATGAAGGATATTCTTCGTGAAATTGGGATGATTGCCCGGGCTTTGGATTCTATAAGCAATATCGAATTTAAAGAACATGACATGACAAAAGGGCAATATTTGTACCTTGTCCGAATATGCGAAAACCCGGGAATCATTCAGGAGAAGTTAGCTGAAATGATTAAAGTGGACCGGACCACCGCAGCCCGCGCTATAAAAAAACTTGAAATGAAAGGCTTTATTGAAAGGAGAGATGATGAATATAACAAAAAAATAAAAAAACTCTTTCCGACGGAAAAGGGGAATGAGGTATTTCCTTTTATAAAAAGAGAAAATGATCATTCGAATCGTGTGGCATTAGAGGGGTTTTCCGAGGGGGAAGCGGAGACCATCTTCAATCTTCTTCAAAGAGTAAGAAAAAATGTAGAAAAAGACTGGGAGTTCGTGAAAAAGGGGAACAAGAGAAATTATTGACGGCATAAAGGAGCGGCAGATTGAAATGACAGTAAATATAAAAAGATGCACCCTTGAAGACTTACAAAAGCTTCAAGAAATTGGTTGTGAAACTTTTAATGAGACATTTAAGCATCAGAACTCGCCGGAAAATATGAAGGCCTATTTGGAAAAGGCGTTTCACTTAACACAATTAGAAAAAGAACTATCCAACAAAGCTTCGCAATTCTTTTTTGTCTATTGTAACAATGAAATTGCTGGATATTTAAAGGTCAATACTGATGAGGCCCAAACTGAAAAAATGGGTGATGAATCACTTGAAATTGAGAGAATTTATATCAAGAACGAGTTTCAAAAACATGGGCTTGGCAAATATCTGTTCAATAAAGCTATGGAAATTGCGAAGGAACTGAATAAAAAGAAAATCTGGCTGGGCGTATGGGAAAAAAACGAAAACGCAATTGTTTTTTATAAGAAAATGGGGTTTGTTCAAACCGGTGCTCACTCTTTTTATATGGGATATGAAGAACAAACGGACTTGATCATGACCAAAACACTCCTATAACTTTTTTGAAAGGAGGATGACGATGTATATTCCAAAATATTTTAAAGTCGAAAATGTTGATGAAATTTTGGATTTTGTCCAAAAAAACTCTTTTGGCACGATTGTTACGACAGAACAAGAGAAGCCAATCGCTACGCATTTGCCTTTGGGATTCAATAAAAAAGGTGATGATTACTATATCACCGGCCATGTCTCTTTTGGAAATCCGCAGTGGAGAACTTTTGAAACCTGTCAAGATGTGCTTGTTATGTTTCAGGGGCCGCACGCATACATTTCTTCTTCCTGGTATGGGCATGAGGATGTTCCAACATGGAATTATCAAGCCGTCCATATATACGGTCAAGCAAGCATTCTAGAGAGAGATGAATTAATAGAAGAATTAACAATTATGATGGGAAAATACGAAAAACACCGAGAAAATCCAATTTTATGGGATAACCTTTCTCCTCAACTTTTAAAAAGACAACTGAAAGCGATTGTCGGGTTTAAGATTAAGGTGGAAGACATTCAGGCTGCATATAAATTAAGTCAAAACCGAAATGATACAGACTACATGAACATCATTGATCAATTGCAAAATGAAGGAGATCCCCATGCGGAGCAATTGGCGGCAGTGATGAAAATGAGGCTGGAAAATTAAATATAAATCCACCTTCAACCCCATGCAGGAGTTAAAGGTCGGAATCAGAGCCGTCATTTATGCAGCATCTTAAAGATCGAGCGGGAAATGAAAAGGCAGGCCGAATGGTTAGGCCGAATCATCTTTGTCGAAGACTTAATGGGGTCGTAGCCCGCGAAAGTTCAAGTCTCTCGGCCGCATCATAGGAATACCAAGGGTTATGACCCCTTGGTATTTATTTATGGAGGGTTTCGACTCCATTATTTTGTTGTTGTCCCGTTTTATGAAATTATTGATTTAAAATAGGGATTTCACTAAGCAACTTCTTCAAATGAATAGAGTCCCACGGCAAATGTTCGGTTATACCTAATCCAACTACATCCGTTTCGGAAGAGAGTTCTTTCAGAAGATGAAGCAGGTGCGGCATTTGCATTGTTCCCTCAGGAGAAAAAGTTACAGGTGCTTCAGGATTGGCGAATAATAAAGAACGAAATGCCTTCGGATCAAGCACGTCTAAATCAAGGTGTATGGCCAGATACTTGATGTTGCTTTCTTTTATCCATTCTTTTATAGATTCGGTACTGGTCATTAACTTTTTAGTTCCGGCTGTTCTAATCCCAAGTCTTTTAATCACATCAGTGTCTGGTTCTGTGAAAGCTATACCTTGTCTTTGAAGTTCTTTTGATATCACTTTTGTTTCTTCTTCTGTGGGAGCTGCTAATCCCGCGATAAAGACATTTTCAGGTTTAAGGGGAATGTTCACATGTTTTGCGAACTCTTCATCTCCTTCTCCCAAAAGATTTCCGAGCGGTAATGTATGACCGTTATCATATCCGGCATATCTAACTAAATCGCTGTGAGCATCAATCCAAATTAAACCTAAGTCCCCGCCGTATCGTTCGTTTAAATAAGCAAATGGTGCTTGTTCGACTAAGCAGTCACCGCCAAACATGACAATGCGATCCGGCTTATGGGCATGAATGATATGCTGAGCAGCCTCCAATTGTTCCAGCAGTTGTTTTCTCCCGTTTATTCCGTTTTCGTTTTCAAGCGGAGTTCCATCATAAGTTTGAACCGGAACATGAATAATGGGCTGATCATTTTCAGGAGCCAGCCAAGCAAGCAGTTCCGCTCCAAAAGAGTAGTTGGGATTGTTTCCCCCTTGCCATTGCGGCATCAACAGACGTATCGTTTTTTTAGCCATGTTATCGTCTCCTTTACTTCAAATTACGGTTAGTATAAAATGAACGCAAACAAAAAAACAGTACGCACTTTATTGATAGGTACTATCCGAAAGGGAAGTGTTAATATGAGTATGGCTGAATATAAAGGCAAAGTTAAAAATATTCAAGATACACCTTTTGGCTACACATTGTCCGTGATCGGCGGCAAATGGAAAATGGTTATTATTTATCTCCTCGCGGAAAATCAACCGGTTCGCTTTAATGAGCTGAAAAGACAAATAGGGGCTATTACTTATAAAACATTGAGTTCACAACTTAAAGAATTGGAAGCGGATGGTCTGGTGAAGCGGAAAGAATACCCTCAAGTTCCCCCAAAGGTCGAGTACAGTCTCACTGGTAAAGCGGAATCACTATTGCCGGTTTTAGAGGGGTTATGTGAATGGGGGGTGAAAAACCAATAAAGTTAAGGATTCATTCATCTTGGAGAGAGAAGAATCAAATGCTTCGTTCTATTGCCGACAATCCTTTTGCCTGGCCGGGAATGTCCATAAACATTAGGGCCTTTATTTGTTATTCACCAGTTGCGAAACGGGGTGCTTGCAAAATAGCTCCAACCACTGGCACATGAATGTTCCAAGTCTAAAAGGGTTACCTTAATCCAATGTAATGATCGGTATTTGCAGCAGCCGCTTAAAAAACGTGATTGAACTTTTGAACCTAGAAAAACTGTTATGGTATATTTAAATATAACGTAAAATTTGAAATGAGGAATGGCATGAATAAAATCGAAAAACATAAGAAATTTAAAGCGAAAATGATTTTCAAAGTTATAATGGTCATGATCGGAGGAATCATAGCGGCCTATGGATTGGAAACAGTGCTGATTCCTAACAATGTATCTGATGGCGGAGTGACAGGACTCAGCATTGTTGGTTCACAACTATTTGACTTGCCGCTTGGTATACTTATCGCAGCTTTAAACATCCCGTTTGTCTGGCTGGGATATAAGCAAATCGGGAAAAGCTTTGCGTTATTATCGATTATCGGAATCGCATCACTTGCAGCAGGTACAAGTTTTATGCACCACACTCCGGCTATAATCGAAGGGGACACTTTGTTAGTCACTGTTGTCGGAGGGATCATCCTTGGTTTTGGAATGGGGCTGGCGCTGCGTAATGGCGGAGCATTGGACGGAATTGATATGCTTGCTGTGCTGTTATCGCGCAAATTGCCATTTGGAACGAGCGATCTCATTCTATTCTTTAACCTTTTTGTGTTTATTTTTGTTTCCGCTGTATTTGGCTTGCAAGGGGCATTGCTATCAGTCATCGCCTACTATATTGCGTCCAAAGTCATTCATGTTGTCGAGGAAGGATTAAGCGGTTCTAAAACCTTTCAAATTATTACAACAGAACCTGAGTTGATGGTGGAGACAATTCGCGATCAATTGGGCCGAAGTGCTACATATAAAGAAGCTTACGGTGGTTTTTCCCACGAAAAGTTTAAAGAAATTACATGTGTCATCAATCGCTTAGAAGACACCAAATTAAAGGAAATCATTAATGAAGTTGATAAAAATGCTTTTGTCACTGTATATGACGTAGCTGAAGTCAAAGGCAGTAATTTTAGAAAACCTAATATTCATTAATCAGGGATTTCCTAAGAAAAAACATACCAAAGCTTGTTGGTATGTTTTTTTATATCATGTCGGTTTCCGAACAATTTGCTAATGCTGGACAGGCATGTGCCAGGGCAAAGTTATAAGGTTCCTACTCATTTTTTAAGAGTACTTTTTTACCGGTCTTTGCCGACTTCCGAATGGCGTCTAACAACCGGTGCAGTTTGACAGCGTCATGAAAGTTTGGGATTTGATTTTTATGTTCAAATATATCTTCCGCTAAAATAGTATAAGCAGTTTCAACATAGCCTCTTGCACCATGATCCTTTACTGGGGAAATTTTTACTTCTTCAGAATAAACATCTTCAGCATTTAACAAATTATGAGGATGTGTAATCTTTTTGACTTTGAGATTGCCAAATTGTACGTGTCCTGAGGAATTATGCTGTGTTAAACGCAAAACACCTTTTTCCCCTCTAATCTCTAATTGAAAAGCTGGATAAACTCCGCCCTGAATATGGACAGAGGCTGAAGCGCCATTAACGAGCGTCCCCTGGATTAAAATTTGGTCAGCTGTGTTTTTCGGTATTTTCATCCCTGTTTCTTGTATAACGGCTTCTGTATAATGACTGTTCATTGCAGCTGATAATTCTTTAAAATCACCCAGGATATAACAAAGAACATCAAGCGAGTGACCACCGTTGATTGTAAGAAGGTTCGCCCCATTTTCTCTTTTTAAAAGGTAACTGCTTTTTTCATCTGTTATTCCTCCCTTTCCTTGTGTTGCTACCTGCATCGTGCAGGAGATGACCTTGCCGATCTCCCCCTGTTTGATTGCCCGCTTTAAATAATTGACTTCTGGAGATTGCCTTCCTTGTAATCCAATCGCATGATGAATGTTTGCGTCATCTGCCAATTTTGCCAGTTTTTCAGCCTGCACAGTATCTATGCCTAAAGGCCATTCACAATATATATGTTTATTTTCTTCTATGGCTGCAAGCGAAGCTTCATAATGGAAAGGAACCTTTATACTGACGACTACCAAATCAACATCTTTTGATTGTGCTAATTCCTTATAATCTGTAAAAGCAGAGGCAGCCTTAAGCATCATAGCGCTTTTTTTTGCGGTTTCCATTTTTGATGTTCCAATCGCCGTTATTTCATAAAAAGGATTTTCCTTCAATACCGGAATATGTGTTTGACTAGCCCATTGATTATTCAAAGATCCGCCTATAATCCCTGCTTTTATCACGTTGTTCTTCATTAGCTATCCCTCCAAAACTCTTTAAACCGAGTATAATTAAAATTAGAGATCATTTTAAATGTTAAGTTATGATGGTTATATCACTTTTTTTGATGGGGGTTGAAATATGAATGGATATTGAAAACATGAAAGCTTTTGTTTCAGTGGCGGAATTAAAAAGCATATCTGCTGCTGCAATTAAATTGAATCACCTTCAATCCAATATGACTGCGAAAATAAAAAAAATCGAAACTCATTATCATCAACAACTGTTTATCAGAAATTCAAAAGGAGTCAAACTAACGAAAGAGGGAGAAAAATTATATCATCAATACAAGAAAATCTTGTTCGTTTGGGAAGAAACCGAAAACATCATGAAAAAACACGATGAAAAACTCCGTATTGGCACGATGATATCTGTCGGTGGAACTCAATTCTCAAGTGCTTTAAATAAGCTTTATCATACATATCCTGATTTATCGGTAACATTAAAAACAGGTTCAACAGAATATATTGAAAATCAAGTTCTTCTTGGAAAAATCGATGTTGCTTATACGATTGGATCGCTAAACAATAAAAAGATAAGTTATCAAAAAGTGGGATATGAAGAATTGGTGATCATAGGCCAAGGTATAGATCAATATACGAGATTTGATGATTATATAAACGGAAAAAACGTACTTGTATTATCAGATAAGTGCTTGTATCTAACATTATTATGTAATATTTTTGAAGATTCGAACATCCAACAGGGGGAAATCATTGAAGTGGGCGATCCAGAATCCTTAGTGCAATTTGCATTGATGGGTATGGGAATTTCCTTAGTATCAAAGCGCATAGCAGATCGCTACAATATCCATCATTATTTAGAAGTTCCATCACCTTATAGATACGTCGATTTATATTTCATTACACGACTAAATCATAAATTTACACCTATAGAGAAACAGTTTATTGAATTAAATAACTCCCTGAGCGACATCATTGAAGGAATGTAAGGTTGATAAAAAAGTTATGCTCTCTTAAAACCAATACAAAAAGGTGTACCCTTATGCGTGAAAGATATATCAATGAACGGGATTCATTTCTTTTGGAACTTGGTTAGGTAATATCCCTGATCTAAATTAGAGATGACTCATTTTGAAGCTTTAAGTGCTAAGCCTTCACAAGAAACATAAGCCGCGCTTTCATTCAAGTGCCTTCAACAAAGCTATATTATACACATTTTCAATTGGCATGACGTAACAGACCACTTCAAAACAGGGAACTTTGGCATCGATTTTTTCCACACTTATTAAGAAATTGGAAAAGGGCGGCTTCTAAGCCCTTTGCCGCCCTAAAATCCGAATATCCTTTATTGTTTTTAGCAAGTTTCTTTTGAGAAATAGGAGTTTAAAACATCATAAACAATCGGCAAAGAAGTAAATCCGTCAGTTTCTAAAAAGTGCCCCCCGTGTTGAACTTCGTAAAGCTTAGCGTCAATTTGTTGCGCCAGATCTTTGCTCCATGCAAATGGCACAATTTGATCGTCTCTAGAGGCAATGACAGCACGATGCTTAGCTGACTCAATGATGTTTTGAAAATCAAACGATTCCTCGGTAAATTCATCTAACATCTTTAAATCGGGCAGTGACTTGGCAAAGCCGGAAACGAGCAAGATTCCGCCAAGTGGTTGACGCAATTGCGTTTGTTCCAAAAACCTCAAAACGGCGGCGCACCCCAGGCTGTGTGCAACCAGATAAGTATGTTTATTTAATGTGTGCTTATTTAAAGAGAGCGTATCAAGCCAATCTTTAAGCCTTGGCTGGTGAGGATTAGGCATGTCTAAAATTTCTGCGTGTATTCCGTCTGCAAGCAGACGTTTTTTCAGCCAAGGAAACCAGTGGTTGGTTGAGGAGGCTCTGTAGCCATGAATGATATAAATTTGTTTTGTCATCCTGTTCTCCTTACAAATAATTTTTATTCAGTATAAAATCCCTCCCGTCGGGAAACAAGTACGCACTTTTTAGTAAGTATTTTTTACTCATAAGGCAAATCTTCTCTTTGTCCCCATCTGCACATTTCATCTATGAGAGGGTATAAAGACAGTCCTCTGTCTGATAACGAATACTCCACTCTGAGGGGATTTTGAGAAATCTCCACCCGGTGAATCAGACCGTCAGTTTGCAACTCCTTCAGCTGGGAACTTAACATTTTATGGGTGATTAACGGCATAGCCCGTTTGAGCTCCCCGTATCTCATCGTTTTTTCACACGCCAGCTCATAGAGGATTCTCATTTTCCATTTACCACCTATAAGAGATAAGGTGTATTCAAATGGAGCTTGTTTGCTGCGGCATAAGGTATTCATGGTAATCAAACCTCCTTTTTTAAGATCATAACAAAAATCAATATTGAGCCTGGCTTCAACATGAATAGCAAAAGATTCACTTGTTTTCCTTATTTTGTTAAGGAGATGTGATATGATACAAAAAAAGGGAGCGGATTTCTTCTGAAAAAGGGCGGGAATACTTTTGCGCGAATTTGCACCTCAAGTTTTTCAAACGATAGGGATTATTGGTTTTATTTTAGCTTTTGTCCAGATTCCAATCGGCTGGTTTATCGGATTTTTCTTTTCCGGTTTGTTCTTCATGATGTTGAAATCAAACAATGAAAAATCGGGAACCTTCAATGTGATGGCTGGAGCCGCGTGTTTCTTGTATTCATTTCATTGTTTGTTTACGCAAGTGTTGTGACTGAATGGAGAACCAATATAAAAGCAGGAGGATGTCACTTTTATAAATAACGAGTTTTAAATATGGAGCGTGATGAAATGAAAGAAAACAGCCTTTTCCATTTTGAACCCACAAATCTATTTTTTTGTCTATTTTCTTCTGTGTATTTGGAAATCAAAAATGGGTGATTTATAATTGCGAAAGTTGAAACTATTGCTAGCCGCTAATTTGATTTCCACCATAGGTACCGGTATCACTTCCTATTTAATTGTCTGGCTGCTGATTGATCAATTGAAACAATCCGTTTTATATGGGTTATTGACGATGACAACGATGATTTTAGTGTTTTTTGCTTCACCTTATTTAGGGAGTTTGGTGGATCGATATTCTCGAAAAGCGATATTTCTCTATTTAGAAATAATAGGAATAGTGGTCTTAGGCGTTTTTTCTGTTCTATTCAATATTTCCGCCGTGTTGGACATCACTCTTGTTGTGATACTGATTTTTTATCATACGGCTTACGATTCGATAAAGTATCCTGCTTTAGCCGCTTTAACTCAGGAAATGTTCAAAAAAGAGGACTATAGTAAGGTGAACAGCAGTCTTGAAGTTCAGGGGCTGGCGGCGCTGATGATTAGTTCGGGGCTGGCTGCCATGATGATCGGCAAGATGGATGCGACAGTCATTTTGGTCATAAACATCGCTACATTTATAGCAGCTTCCATCCTCATCTACAAACTTCCCTATCAACGAAATGCTGAAGCAGAAGAGCATTCCAATACAATGAAAAATGAATCTTACTGGCAAAACTTTAGCTCCTCACTCCAATATTTATCTCATCGAAAAGTTTTGTTTGCTCTTTTATTGACTTCTTTTATACCAAGCATCGTGATTATTGTCGCAAACTACTTGGATCCGGTTTTCATTTACGACTATTTAAACGAAGGTCCGTCAGTTATCGGCATTGCCAATATTGTTTACGCCATTGGAGCTATGGGCGCCGGTTTTGTCACATATCAAATATCAAAGAAATGGCCCGATATGCAAGGTGTTATATTGTTTATGACAGTATTTGCTCTAGCAACCATTGTGATCTTCCTCGTTCCGAATGCTGTGACATTTATAGTTGCAAGCCTCTTTTGGGGGCATTCAAATGCTGCGATCAGAGTATTTAGGAAAAGTTATATGTTCCATCATGTCGATAATGCATATATGGGACGTGTCAATTCGTTGTTTAATGCGGTAAAGCTGTTGGGACAAGTTGCTTTAATAGGCATCTTAACGATTACAGTAGTGCCGGCGGGTCAAACTGTTTACGGATACTTCGTTTTATTCATCATTGTAATTGCTGCTCTTTTAACAACAACTTATTTATTTAACAGAACTTATAACAAAGATAAAGAAAAGCGGGTATCTTTATAGAGTAGCTTCCCCCGTAGAGGAGGCATAAAAAAGCATTGCTGTTTAAATACGATGCTTTTTTATGCCATAGGAGCCTCCCGTGATGATCTCAAGGCTTCATTCACCGCTAAGAATCGCAACCGGGCGCGCCCAGCCGGCAGACGCTTTTTCAACTTTTACCGGAAAAGCCATGACGTAAAATCCAGTGGAAGGCAATTGATCAAGGTTGGCGAGCTTTTCAATTTGGCAGTAAGGAATGGTGCTGCCTGAATAATGACCTTCCCAAATAATGGATGGGTCTTTTTCCTGCTCAAAGCGCTTGGCGGTCATGCTGAATGGAGCGTCCCAGCTCCAGGCGTCAGTTCCGACAAGGCGCACGCCGCGTTCCGTTAAAAATAGAGTTGCTTCACGCCCCATCCCGCAGCCGCTGTGCAGGTAATCGTTTTGTCCGTATTTGGCGCCAGCCGACGTATTCACAAGAACAATGTCGCCGGGCGCAAGTTTATGATTGATGCGGTGAAGCTCCTGTTCGATTTCTTCAGGGGTAATGATATGCCCGTCTTTCAAATGTCTGAAATCAAGCTTAACCCCAGGGCCATGAAACCAGTCAAGCGGCACTTCATCAATCGTCATCATCCGCTTGCCGTCGTCTGTAACAGAACGGTAATGATATGGAGCGTCGATATGCGTTCCGGCATGCGTGGACATCTTCACTTTTTCCAGCGACCAGCCTTCTCCCCCGGGAAGATCTTGCGAGGAAAGGCCGGGAAAGCTCTGGACCATCTGTTTAGCTCCTTGCTTATGATCCGCATATTCGATTTCAGGGACAAACCCCGGCGGATCAGACGGTATATCACCTCTTAACGATACCGACAAATCTACAATTTGATTGATTTTCATCTGTTTTCCCCTTTCTGTCTGAGCGGCTGACCATTGAAATTGTAGGCGATCAAGCTGTTATCTTTTTTATTTTACATGATGAGCCATACAAAAAGCCTGCAGAACATTCTGCAGGCGATTCGCATTTTTCTACACTTGCTGTGACTTAGGTTTCCTCAGCTTGTAAATCGCGATTAGCATGATAAACCAAACCGGCGTGACAAATAAGGCAACGCGGGTGTCCTGCGCCAGTGCAAGGACGATGAGGATAAACGTAAGAAAACCGAGAACCACATAATTTGAAAACGGGTAAAGCGGCATCTTGAATTTGTTTGTTTTCGTTAAATCCGGTCTTGTTTTGCGGTATTTCAAATGGCAAATGACGGTGATTCCCCAAATAAAGATGAAGCATATCGTCGAGATGCTTGTAATCAGCGTAAACACTTGTTCAGGCATGATATAGTTCAGCATGATGCCAATCAGAATCACGACCGCTGAGAAAAACAACGCATTGCTCGGCACTTTGCGGGAGGTCAGTTTGGTCATAGCGCCGGGCGCATTATGTTCTTTCGCAAGCGAGTATATCATCCGGCTCGTGCTGAAGACTGCGCTGTTGCTTGCCGAAGCCGCCGATGTCAGCACCACAAAATTGATGATGCTTGCAGCCGCAATGATGCCGACCGCTGCAAAGACTTGGACGAACGGACTCTCATTTGGGTTGATGACATTCCACGGATAGATGCTCATGATCACAAGGAGAGCACCGATATAAAACAGCAAAACACGGACGGGGATATTGTTGATCGCTTTAGGAATGACCTTTTCCGGATCTTTCGTTTCCCCCGCTGTCAGTCCCACAAGTTCGATGCCAACAAACGCAAAGACAACCATCTGGAATGAAAGGAGAAAACCGTGCAGTCCATTTGGAAACATGCCGCCGTGGTTCCAAAGGTTGTGAAAGGCGGCAGCGCCCGAATGGGTGGAAAATCCTTTGAAGATCATGAAAAGGCCGATCACGATCAGCGCCAATATCGCAATGACTTTGATTAATGCGAACCAGAACTCCAATTCTCCAAAAAGCTTGACGGTCGCCAGGTTCATGATCAGCAAAATGAGCAGGGCGATCAATCCGGGCAGCCATTGCGGTACATCAGGCAGCCAGTATTGGGTATAAAGCCCGACCGCGGTTAAATCGGCCATCGCGAGCGAAATCCAGCAAAACCAGTATGTCCAACCCGTTATAAATGCCGCCATGTCGCCTAAGTAGTCCCTGACAAAGTCGACAAACGAATGGTATTCCAAATTGGATAAAAGCAGTTCTCCAAGAGAACGCATAATGAAAAAACAAATGATTCCCGTAATCAGATAAGCAAATAAAATCGACGGTCCTGCAAAATGGATTGATTTCCCCGAACCAAGAAACAGCCCCGTTCCGATCGCTCCGCCGATGGCGATGAGCTGAATATGCCTGTTTTTCAGGCCTCTCGATAATTTTTGTTCGTGTATATCGTTGTCAGTTACATCTTCTGTCACTTTATGTATGCCTCCATTTTTATTTTTTAGGCCCGATCCCCGCATGTTTTAAAATCTATAATAACATTAAAATTTGAAGTAACAGATAAGATTCGCCTGATGCGTTTGTAAAGAGGTGGTTTGCGTGGAAGTAGACTGATCCTTCTTTTTGTAACCAGATCTTTATAGAATGGTCGTTGTTCATTAATCATATTTGGTTCGGAATAAGAAGCGGGAATGAATCCGTCCGTAAGTATTGTCATACCCGCTGCAAAATACATATCCGTCTGTTTGGACAGCGTGCTGAGGCAACTCCTTGAAATTGTTGAAGCCATTGTCATCGACTCGCGATTTCAGCAGAGACATCATTCAAAAGTATGCCGCAAAAGATGACAGAATTATTCCGGCTTTCCAGAAAAACGGGAGGCCCGAGCCAAGCAACAAATCGTACTTGGCCTGTTTTTAATGGGGAAGGTTTTGTCATTGAGGGCTTGATATGCCAAGCTGCTGCGCACGTCCGCTTTCGTGATACAATATAGGTATTTCAGAGAGCATGATGTATTAGGAGGAACGAAAGCTGAACAAAAGGAAATCTCAACGCAGTCAATCGGTTTTTTCGGCAATGCTGATCGTAATCGCGGTGTATGTTCTGTATACCTTGTTTGAAAATTTAATTCTTGATCCGCAATCAACATCTTTTCTCAGCCATAAATCCCACCTGAGGGACTCCTTTCATCTCCCGGTCTGGCTGAAGGTGATGTATGTTCACGTTGTTGCCGCTTGTTTGGCGATGGCTTCGGGCGCTGTCAACTTCTCCAGCGCCTTGTTGACCAAAAGCCGCAAGATTCACCGTTTTAACGGCTGGCTCTACGTCGTTTGCGTGCTGATTGTGACGCTGTCGTCAGGCTATATGGCACCGCATTCTACCGGAGGGAAGGCCGTCAGCATAGCCTTTAACATGGTGAATATGTATTGGCCTGCCGCCACGGTTATTTCCGTCATCAAAGCTCGGCGAAATCAGTTTATCAAGCACCGGAATTGGATGATTCGCAGCTATCTATTCTGTTTTACCAATATGTTCATTCACTTGATCACTTTCGTGTGCCATAAAGGACTCGGCCTGATATATGACATCAGCTACACGATAGGCGTTTTCGGAGCGATTGTGCTTTGCATCGCGTTGGCCGAATGGATCATTCGGTTCGCCTTTAAAAAGCCGGCGCAAATTTTTTATACAAATCACAGGGGCTTTTAAGCCCCTGCTCTTTTTCCTGAGGATTCCATATAGCTCAAGGAGGCGAGTATTCTCATTGAATACGGGAAAGGAGTGTGAAGCAGTTTTGCTTTTGCTTGGGCTGTTTGATTCAGCTCATAGAGTAATAGAAAAAGTGATCTGGCTCACAGTTTTCATCACGCACCTCCTGTAAAGTAAATGATAGTTTTTTGCCGGCGAAAATAAAGAAAAACAGGGGATGTGTCAACCGATGAAAAGAACTGATCTGCCTCTAGTGTATTCGTGCTCCGGATGTTCCTCGGCCGCGCAAACGGCCAATATGATTGCCATTAAAATGGATCGGGAGAAAACGGCCGAAATGTCGTGCATTGCCGGAGTCGGCGGCGATGTGAAACCGCTTGTCAAAACAGCAAAATCCGGGCGGGATATCATTGCGATTGACGGCTGTCCTTTATGCTGTGTCAAGAGTTGTTTAGCTAAGCATGATGTTCAGCCGAAGCATCATTTTGTATTATCGGATTTTAACGTGCCGAAGAAAAAAGGAGCAGATCCCGACCCTGTCCTTTATATGAATGCGTATGAACAAATTTTGCAGCTCTTAAAATGCTAAGCCTTTTGGGAATGTTTATTTAGGGTGCTGTTTAGAGCATCAGTGAACGGATGCATTTGAATTGAAAAATCGAATGTCGATTACAGGCCATACGCTTTCTGCGAACGGCGGATTGATTTAAAATACCGAGGGTTTCATCCCTTGGTATTTTTGTTGTTACATCTTCTAAAAACCATGTCCAGCTTTTCGGCAAAATCCTCTGGGTATAAAACGCATCCCACATGATTGCCTGGAAAATCGACTACTTTCGTTTTCAAATGATCAGCCAATGCTTTTGCATACCTGTACGGGAGACAGCCTTGCGAATCAATGCCGCCGGCAGGAACGACTGTAACCGGTGAAGCTTTAAGCCTGCCGATGTCGAGTGAATATTCTCTTAAACCCGGCACCTCGGACAGGATAAAATAGTCAATGTTGGCCATGAGCTGCTCCGTCCGGGTTTTTGGACGGTCCGGCTGAGCTGTGGACGTAATGCCCATCGCTTTCGCGAATGCTTCTAAAGCCTGTAATCCGCTTCGTTTGTATTGTTTTTCAAGGTTCTCCAAGCTCTCGAACCCTTTGGTGCGGTCACTGCCGGCCAACAATTGCGGAATCGGAGGCTCGTGTGCGACCAACATGCGGATTTGTGCAGGATGGCGGATGGCAAGATCAAGGCCGATGACCGCGCCGGAGCTGCAGCCGAATACATGGGCCGGTTCATCCGTCAGAGCGGCCAGCAGCCGGCTCGCATCATCGCTGTGTGCGGAAACCTGGTAATTTTCATTCGGATCTTCCAGCCTGCTGCGGGAATGCCCGCGGCGGTCGTATGTGATAACCGTGTAACGGTCGGATAGGCGGTCTGTAATCGGGTATGATTCTGCATCGCCGTTGCCCCCGTGAATCATAAGCAAGATAGGCCCAGAGCCGCGCACTTCGTAGTAGAGCTTTGCTCCGGGTACTTCCAATACACCGTGTTTCATGACAATATTCTCCTCTCGTTGCATGATCACTTTTACATTACATGACGGAGAAAGCATAGAAAATGCAGAAATCAGCTAATAAACAAACTCGCCATATTAAAAAGCACCGATCACAAGGATCCGTGCTCCAGTTTATTTTGTGTAAACGATTTTTTTAATCGTTTCGATGGAAAGATGATGTTCCGCTGCTAAGTGCTCAATCGTTTCGCCATTTTTAAAGGCCCTTTTTATCGCGGTGTTGCGATCATCGATCAGCTTTCTTGCTCCTGAACGTGCACCCCATTTTTTGTGGGCGGATTCAGTCTTGGGAATGTAGATCGTTTCCCCTTGAACATACTTTTGAATTTCCGATAGCAGCTTTTCAGGTAGAACAGCGGCAGCCTTTACGTATGCCATGTTTGCCAGCTCCTTATTCCTTTGATTGTAAAATAAGGGGCAAAGCCAATTACCAGAAAAGCTTACTTCAGGCGATTTTATTTGTCCACCCCATGCAAAGTATCGCCTTTTCCGATAACAGGCTTTGCATGAGACGCTGCATGATCCGGCATTCTGATGCTTGCCATGTGATCACCTCCTTCGAATTTGCTATTCATTATAAATGAAATCGAGATTGGCGGCACTTGATGATAAAATATTTTTAAAAAGAATGACCAGTCCGCAAACTATTTTTCACGCTCCCGCGTCTATCCTAATGTAACAGCCGTATATACGTATATTCAAAAAAGGAGTTCTTTATTGCAATGAAGAAACAAGCAGCCAGAGCGTCTCTTGTCGCTTGCATAACAGACCGGAAAGAAGACTTTTACCGGCTGGCGTACAGCTATGTGAAAAATCAAGAAGACGCCTTAGATATTGTCCAGGAATCAATCAAAAAAGCGCTCGATTCCGTCGATTCTGTTCGCAATCCGGATACGATTAAAAGCTGGTTTTACAAAATTTTGGTGCGGACGGCAATCGATTTTTTGCGCAAACGGAAAAAACTAAAGGTTATGGATGATCAAACGATCGAATTTTTAAGCAAGGGCAAGGAAGATATCTACCGGGATACAGACCTTCATGAGGCGCTTGACGAGTTGCCGCATCCCTACCACACCATTATTGTTCTGCGATTTTTTGAGGATCTCAAACTGGAAGAGATTGCGGAAATCACAGGCGAAAATTTGAATACGGTCAAAACGCGCCTTTACAGAGGATTGAAGCTTATGCGCATCCAATTGACGAAGGAGGATCTTTCTTAATGGAAAAGAAATTGGAACAGCTGAGAAAAGCATATCAAAACGTCCCCATTCCGAAGGAACTGGATCAGGTTGTCGAAACTGCGCTTCAGCATAAACCGAAGAAGAAGAGAAGGCTGGTGGTATGGCCTGCATCAACGCTTGTCGCGGCGGCTGTACTATTGGCTGCCGTCGTGAATATCAATCCCGGAGCAGCCCAGGCCATGTCGCGTTTACCCGTCATCGGCAAGGTCGTTAAGGCCATCACATTCACCGAGATCAAACAGAAAGATGGAGAATCGAGTATTGACGTGAAAACACCGGCTCTGTCCGGCTTGAATAACCGGGAGCTTGAAAATGGCATTAACGAGAAATATGTAAAGGAAAGCCGTCAGCTTTACCGGGAATTCATGAAGGAGACGTCCCGGAATAAAAAAGGGCATCTCAGCATCTACAGCGATTATGAGACAGTCACGGATACGAAGGATTTGATTTCGATTCGGCGAAGCGTCGAAAGAACGGAAGCGTCCAGCTATACCGAACGGCGCTATATCACCATTGACAAAAAGAATGAAATTCTGCTTACCTTGAAGAGTTTGTTTAAAGACGACCGGTATATTACGGCCATCAGCGAAAACATTAAAGAACAAATGAAACAGCAAATGAAAGATGATCCTGATAAAATATATTGGATCAATGACGAGGAAGTCGAGCCATTCAAACGAATCAAGGCCGACCAAAATTTTTATATTACAGAGAATCATAAACTGGTGATTTCATTTGACGATTATGAAGTCGCACCCGGATATATGGGCGCGGTAGAGTTTGAAATTCCGACTAAGGCGATTTCGAGCCTGCTGATCGGCGACCGCTACATCCGCTAGTCAAAAAATCCATGATTCGCTGAAATCATGGATTTTTTACTTTTTACAACTTTGTAACACCATATTCAGCTTGAAACTTTTATACTAGAGAGACGGCATCATTCAGGGTAGATAAAAATGACGATTTTTTGAAACAAAAAACGGTCCTGACTTCGTCTATAATATCGGAGCCGTAAAAGGCGCGAAACATAAAGAAGAACCGTACGTACATATCATTGGAGGAATACCATGCGAGATCAGACACAACAACACCGTTACATACCGGGGTTAGACGGGCTTCGGGCTTTTGCCGTTTTGGCGGTTATCGCTTACCACCTCAACATGAGCTGGGCCGACGGAGGCTTTATTGGCGTTGATATCTTTTTTGTTTTATCAGGATATTTGATTACATCGATTATCCTGCCGGCGTATGGAAATGACATTTCCCTCACATTCAGAGATTTTTGGGTGCGCCGGATACGGCGGCTGCTTCCAGCGGCGACGCTCATGATTTTCGCAACCGTCATATGGGTCGCTTTGTTTAACAGAGAGCTGATGCATACCGTACGGGGAGATGCGATCTCCTCTCTTTTATATGTCAGCAATTGGTGGTTTATCTTTCACGACCTCTCATATTTTGATAGTTTCGGATCGCCGTCTCCTTTAAAAAACTTGTGGTCACTGGCGATTGAAGAACAGTTTTATTTCATCTGGCCGATCATTTTGCTGTTGGGCATCTACATATTTAAAAAGCGGGAGAGGCTGGCTGCGGCGGTTGTGCTGTGTGCGCTTTGTTCAGCCGTATGGATGAGCATCCTGTACATCCCTGGCGGCGATCCGAGCCGCGTATATTACGGGACTGATACGCGCGCCTTCGAGCTGTTGATCGGATGCGCATTAGCCCTTGTGTGGCCGATGAAAAGACTATCTGGGAACAGGCTCCCAAGCAGCCTGAAGCACGTGTTGCACGGAACTGAGCTTGCCGCTTTCGCGCTGCTTATGATGAGCATTTATTTTGTCGATGAATTCAGCCCGTTTCTCTATCATGGCGGAATGCTTCTGATCAGCATAATCGCAGCGATTTTGATTGCATGCGTCAGTCATCCGAGCAGCTTCTTGGGCTTTGTCCTTTCCGTGAAGCCGCTGCGCTGGATCGGGAAAAGGTCGTACGGCATTTATCTTTGGCACTATCCCGTCATCGTGCTGAGCACACCTGTTCAAGAGATTGGAAATCCGGTGTTCTGGCATGTTGCGATTAAGGTCGCTGTTACGTTTATTCTGGCGGAACTTTCGTATCGCTTTATCGAGAAGCCAATCCGACAAGACGGTTTTAAACCGTTTGTAAGCCGGGTTTTTCTGGATAAGATCACGGAATGGAAAACCGCTTCCGTTCCCAGCAAAATATCAATCGGACTGATGTTTGCCGCACTCCTCATTTTTGCAGGAGGCCTGTCGGGATTGGCCGACGAAAAGAAACAGCCGCAACAGGCCTATTCCAAATCTTATGAGGAAACAAGCGCCTCAGCGGATCAGCCGGCTGACAAAAGTGAAGAACGGAAGGATGATAAGAAAGCACAAGCTGAAAGCGGGAAAGATGATGAAACTAAAAGCCGGCAGAAAGCCGGCGGGGATGAATCGTCAAATACAAAAGATGAGCAGTCTGCGGAAAAAGAGCCTGATCATATCGAGAAAGAGGTATTGGCTGTCGGGGATTCGGTCATGCTTGACATTGCTTCCAGCCTGCGTAAGAAAATTCCGGGAATCACAATCGACGGTCAGGTTGGAAGGCAAGTGAGGGAAGCGCTTCAATTGACATCAACCTACGCTTCCTTTAATCATTCGGACAAAGCCGTCGTGATTGAACTGGGAACAAACGGCTATTTTACGGACAGTCAGATGGACGCTTTGCTTGATGCGTTCTCAAACGCTGATGTCTATCTCGTGAACACGCGCGTCCCCCGTCAGTGGGAGAGCAAGGTGAATGAATCGCTTCGGAAGCAAGCGGACAGCCGTCAAAACGTGACATTGGTCGATTGGCATACTGAAGCCCTGAAACATCCCGAATATTTCACCGCTGACGGCGTACACCTGATGCCGAAAGGGACCGAAGCTTTGGCATCGCTTATCGTCAAAGCGATGAAATAATGCTTAAACATAAAAAGAGGCTGTTATTTCTTGAATTTCGTGATAAATCTAATCAAATAAGGTGTTTTTAAAGTTTCTTTTACTAGTTTGTTATGATGTTTTGTAAAATTTTTTATTTGTTTTCTTCTATGGGGAACCATTAACAAAGGTAATCTATCTTTGCGAAACCATCCGATTTTTGCTGTTTCCGGCCCTTGTTTAATGGGTTCCCCACCTAGTAATTTTCCTGAATAGATGTACTGTATGTCATGATATTGCGGTTGATCGTACTCTCCTATTTTGCACATAATAGAAACACGGTAGCCTGTTTCTTCTTCCATTTCCCTCATGGCGCATGTTTCCGGCTGCTCGTGCTTTTCCATTCTGCCTCCTGGCAAGTCCCAGACAGGATAATCTTTTCTTTTAACCAGAAGTATTTTTCCTTTGCTATTTTCCACAATTGTAAAGCAACCTACAGTGTTTACTGCATTCAAGTTAAGATAACTCCTTCCTGTGTTTCACTTCAATTATAAATCATCTGACCGATTCGATCTCCGATCTTAACCGGTCATGAGCAATCCTCTTTCACAGCCAAAAAAATATGTTACAATATACAAATGTTTTGCGATCCTCTAGTTTATTTCATGATGAAACAATATATTTTACTAGCTTGAAAGAAAGGTTTGATACTATGCTCCATAATCCAACAGGAAAGGAACGCCTTGCATTGGCTTTTCTGCTCGGCATGCTTGCGATACTGGGCCCGCTGAATATCGATATGTATTTGCCAAGCTTTCCCGAAATTGCCGATGATTTATCAGCTGGAGCCTCGCTCGTACAGCTAAGCTTAACAGCGTGTTTGATCGGGCTTACGTTTGGTCAGCTCGTTATTGGGCCGGTCAGTGATGCACAAGGAAGACGGAAGCCCTTATTAATATCCATCTTTTTATTTGCGTTGTCTTCTTTGTTTTGCGCGCTTTCCCCGAACATTATTATGCTGGTCATTGGTCGTTTTTTACAGGGTTTTACCGCTTCGGCGGGAATTGTGCTGTCGCGCGCCATTGTACGGGACGTGTTTACAGGCAGAGAGCTTTCTAAATTTTTCTCGCTTTTAATGGTGATCACCGCGGTTGCGCCAATGGTCGCACCGATGACGGGGGGAGCCATCCTGCTTTTGCCGTTCGCTACTTGGCATACGATTTTTTATACTCTATCATTGATCGGATTGTTCCTAGTGCTCGTTATCTCAATGAAATTGACTGAAACATTGCCGCCTGACAAACGGATTCCAAGCTCAATCGGTTCGTCTCTCAAAACGATGGGGAGCTTGTTGAAGGACCGGTCTTTCATCGGCTATGCGCTGACTGTCGGTTTCATTCACGGAGGCAGCTTTGCATACGTGTCCGGAACCCCTTTTGTATATCAGGACATCTATGGGGTTTCTCCTCAAGTGTTCAGCGTGCTGTTCGGCATTAACGGCCTCGCCATTATTTCGGGAAGCTTTATCATCGGGCGTTTCGGGGGAATCATTCATGAGAGGAAGCTCTTGCGGATCGCGGTTATTACCGCTGTCATCGCGACATCCGTTCTCCTGACGATGACGATTTTGAAAGGACCGCTTGCAGCGATTGTCATTTCCATCTTTATCTACATGATAACCATCGGAATGACGTTGACAAGCACATTTACGCTGGCGATGGAAAACCAGGGACACCGTGCGGGCAGTGCAAGCGCGATGCTCGGCATGCTTCCGCTTCTGCTCGGTTCGATCGTTTCGCCTCTCGTTGGAATGAATGAAACAACGGCCGTTCCAATGGGTGCGATCATGTTTATCACAGCTGTGATCGGATCTTTCACCTTTTTTGCCTTAACACGGGAAAGACAGGGGGAGCGGTAAAGATAAGGACGGAATCACTTGATTCCGTCCTTTTGTTGTTATAGAGAAGCCCGGAGAATGGCGAGTACGTCATCTTTGTTTAGTTTTTGGAAATTGGCGAAGCCGCCGTGCTCGATTTCTTTAGCGGCGATGTCTGCGATCAGATCGAGCTTTTCTTCCCCGATGCCGTAGTCGGCAAGGCGGGAAGGAGCGCCAAGGCTTGTCCAGAACGCGGACAGCTTATCGATTCCTTCAAGCGCGATGTCTTTATCGGTTTTGCCTTCTGTTTCAATGTCAAACATGTTCAGCATAAGGGCTTTGAAGCGGCTGACATTCGTATCAAGCGTATATCTCATCCAGTTCGGGAACAAGATCGCAAGGCCGCCCGCATGCGGAATGTCGTAAACGGCCGAAACGGCGTGCTCCATTGTATGGGAAGCCCAATCGCCGAAATAGCCCATTTGCAGCGTGCCATTCAAAGCGATTGTGCCTGCGTATAAAATGGTTTCCCGGTGCTCATAGTTTTGCAGGTCTTCCAACAGCTTCGGTGCCGTTTCGATGACCGTTTGCAAAACGGAAAAGCACATTCTGTCCTGAAGCGGCGTGTTTTTGACATTATGAAAATATTGTTCAAACACATGGCTCATCATATCAACAATGCCGTAAACCGTTTGGTTTTCCGGGACGCTGAACGTATTTTCAGGGTCTAAAATGGAGAACTTCGGATGCGTGACATCGCTTCCCCATACATATTTTTCATTCGTTTCCCAGTTTGTAATGACGGAATCGGGGTTCATTTCAGATCCGGTTGCAGCTAAGGTTAAAATCGTACCAAACGGCAGGGCGTCTTTTGCTGTCGTTTTTTTGCTGAAGATATCCCAAGGGTCGCCGTCGTATTTTGCTCCTGCAGCAATCGCTTTTGTGCAGTCGATGACGCTTCCTCCGCCGACAGCGAGGAGAAAATCGATTTCATGCCGGGCACACAATTCGATCCCTTTTTTAACCGTAGCAAGACGCGGATTTGGTTCTACTCCGGAAAGCTCGTGCATGTCAGCGCCTTCTTCTTTCAACACGCGCGTAACTTCGTCATAAAGACCGTTCTTTTTAATACTGCCGCCTCCATAAACAAGCAATACATTTTTTCCGTATTCCTTTAATTCTTTTCTTAACTGTTCAAGCTGGCCTTTTCCGAAGATCAATTTCGTTGGATTGTAATAGCTGAAATTTTCCATTGATGAACAAACCTCCTATGGTATATGTAAAAACAGTTTTCTACTATAACATATTGAATCGTATAGAAAAAGAGGCCGTGTTCTTACAAAGGACAGGGTCAAATTGTACAGAGGGGAGGAAGCACACACCTGATTTACTGCGTAAAAAAGCTTGCCGACTTTGCCGGCAAGCTGAGGAGGCCGTTCTGTCTTCAGGTTAAAACCTATACTGAGACGTCCGCCGATTCGTTGATAGAAATGACCATTGAGACAGCGGTTCCGTCATCCGGCGCACTCTCGATATTCAGTTCGCTCCCGCAGAAGTGCTTCAGTCTTCGGTTGATATTTTTCATACCGACGCTATGAGTGAAATGAGAGGAAAAGATATCGTGTTGTTTTTCCGGCGGCATGCCGATTCCATTGTCCTCTATCTTGATATAATAGCGGTTTTCGCTTTCTTTTTTTGCCGTCAGCTTGATCCAGCCTCCGCCTCTTTTTTTGCTGATCCCGTGGTGGACGGCATTTTCGACAAGAGGCTGAATCATTAATGGCGGAAGGGCAAAGTCAATGTCTTCGTCAATATCGTAAATGACGTCCAGCCGATCGCCGAAGCGCGTTTTTTCAATAGAAAGATACGAATTCACAATCGACAGTTCATGTTTGAAAGAACTCATCCCTGATGTATTTTGAAAATCAAAACTCATTCTTAAGTAGTTTGTAAAATCAGCCGTTACTTCGCGTGCTTTTTCAATATCCAAATGACTGAGCGCGATAATTGTATTTAATACGTTGAAAAGAAAATGCGGTTTGATCTGCGATTGGAGGAATGCCATCTCCATATTGGTCGCTTGGGCTGCCGTATCTTTCATCATGATCAGGTTTTTAACGCGGGCTGCAAATTCAGTGTAGTTGTACGGTTTTTGCAAAATGTCATTTGCCCCGGCGTGAAAAGCCTTGTATTTATCATGATCGATGATGGCTGCCGTAATAATGAGAACCGGAAGTTCCACCATTGTGAATCTTTCACGGATTTTCATAGAGACTTCAAACCCTGTCATATCGGGCATCATCAGATCCAAAATCACCAAGTCAAGCTTTGATCGGGAGGCGACTTCGAGAGCCTCTTTGCCGCTTTTTGCTGCGATGACTTGATAAGGAACGCCTTCAAGCATATCGGCCAAAATTTTTAAGCTTTCAATGTTATCATCGACGATCAGAACAGTTGGAGCATCCATTTTCTTTGAATAATACGGCGTGCTGATTGAAACATCGGGCAAACTCCTGACGGCTTGCTGTTGAGGCACGTTCTCCTTATCGTCAAGAAGCGAGTCATCCTTTGCGACAGGCAGTGTGAAATGAAATGCCGATCCTTTCCCTTCTTCCGATTCTACCCAGATCTCCCCATTTTGAAGCTGAACGAGCTGTCTGACGATGCTTAAACCGAGCCCGGCTCCGTCATCTTTATGGTTTTTTGCTTGTTGAAAAGATTCGAATATCGATTGACGGACGGCCTTTGGTATGCCGACTCCTGTATCTGCTACAGTGATTTTGACCTTCTCTTGGTTGATCCTCTCGGCAGAGAGCGTAATTTGTCCCTCCGGCGTATACTTGATTGCGTTATCTACCAGGTTGGTCATGATTTGCCGGAAGCGGTTTTCGTCAGCCAAGACGAGCGGCAGTCCGGATGGAACCAGGTTTACAATCTGGACCTGTTTATTTTTTGACAACAGCCGATAGAAGCCCATTTCCGTACTGATCGCTGAATGGGTATCGACAGGAACGGCTTGAATCTGCAGCATGCCCTGCTTCATTTTTTCCAAATCGAGAATGTCATTCACCAGGCTGGAGAGCCTGTATCCCATGCGGATGACCAGCTGCAGATTTTCTTTTTCTTCCTCTACCGTCCTTTTGCTTTTCCTTGCCAAAAGGGTCTGGCATATATTAATCATGCTGTTCAGCGGCGTTTTAAATTCATGCGATGTTTTGGCGATAAATTCGTCTTTTAATCGATTCATTCTGAGCAATTTCAAGGATAGGACTTCATTCTCGCGGAATGCGCCTGCGAATTGCTGCGCCATCATCAGAACAGCCGCCAGCAAAGCGATGATTGACGGCACGGCATAGAGCGAATTGAACGAAAAGCCTCTTTTGCCGCTGTAAGCAGAAACGGTCGTTAAAATGACGAATGCGCTCATTGAAATCGCTGCAATCGTAAGATAAAGACTGCCTTTCATTTTCCGAAGGGCAGCAATCGCAAACACATACGTAATATAAATCAAAGTCGTGACGGCAAGAACGGAATGCAATATATATGCGAGACGGTCTGTAAAACCCCATGATATAAAATCAATCAACAAAACCAGTGCAGAAAATGCAGTCGCGGCGATTATCCATTTTTTTGAAACGATTTCTCTGTAAGCGAAATAGAGATAGAGAAAAACCGCTATACTGACAAGCACCATTGTGGTTGCCCTCATTACGCTTAAAGCCGAGAATGAAACAGACGGAAAGAAAAGAAAGATCATTCGTTCTCGTCCGATTAAAAGCACAATGACTGAAAAAAGAAGACACATCGTGGAAAAAAAGAATAAGTGCTTATCCTTTTTTCGATGCAGGAAAAAGCCGAGAAAGTATAAACCGGTAATGAAGAATGCCGTGATCATGCTGGTTTCATTAAAGAAAGAAATTTTGCTTTGGTGTAAAATGTTCTGCTGCGTTCCGAAGGTAATCGGTTTTTCTATTCCCCATGAAGGTGTTTTTTTGAAGTTCGAAAATTGTACAATCAGCTCGTTGTCCCCGCGGTGAATCTCGAAAAAACTCGTATAAGGCCTGTTTTGAGCCCTGAAATTCGCTTTACTTGAAGGAGTTCCGCTCTGCCCGATCAATTTGCCGTTGAAATAAATTCGGTTTGCGCTGTTAATAAAAGAGGTGCTGATTCCGAACATCTCATTGTCCTGTTTTGACCGGATCATCAGTCTGTATGTACCGTAATCCACGTTTTCCCCTGAATCGGTAAGTTTGACATTGTTAGGCACAGCGGAATAAATGGGGGCTTTTCCAATGCCTGAATGGATCGCCTTTGGCGAGAGAAGCTGGTTTCGATAGAGTGTCCATTCCCCAGTGAGCGCGATGTTCCCATCTTTCTGAAAATCCCATGTTTCCAGATTGATGATTCCTTGCTTTGCTTCAGGGTAATTCTGATCGGACAGTTGATTGTTAATGAATAAGAAAATAAAAAAGAAGCCGGCATAGCCGAGAATAATCGAAAGGAAAACAAATAGCTTTTTCAATATCAGCACTCCTCATTCAGCCTGCTGCAGTGTTGTCGAATCCATATGAATATTGTACTCTTAAATGTTAATAAACGACAAGAATAAGAAAATGAATCCAACTAAGTAGGGCCATTGACATGATATAATCATTATAATAATTTCCAGATGACTCGATGAAATTGGGGTGGGTGTCGTGAAAGCGTTAATTGTGGATGATGAGGAATTGGCATTGCTTCATTTTAAAAATATGCTTGAACGAACAAATTGTTTTCGATCCATTGAAATGTTTCAAGATCCGGCTGATGTTATGGAGTATCCGGATATTCAGGATATAGACACGGTGTTTCTTGACATTGAAATGCCGGGGATCAACGGGATTGAGCTCGCTGAAGCGATTCAATCGATGAATGAAAACATTCAGGTTGTTTTTATCACGGCCTATAACGATTTTGCCATAAAAGCATTTGAATTAAATGCGATGGATTATTTGCTTAAACCCGTCGATTACGTCCGGCTCGTGAAGACGGTTGAACGGATCAGAGAAAACAGCTTGCTGAAGGCTTCCGCGGAAAACGGCGGAGGAGACTATTTCATTCAATGTTTTGGGAGTTTGCAATTTTACAAAACGGAGAAGGATGTCAAAACATATATACCCGTAAAGTGGAGAACGTCCAAAGCACGCGAAATTTACGCGTATTTGCTTCATCATCACGGCCATGTGATCAGCAAAGACGTGTTGATCGACCTGTTCTGGCCTGACCATGATGTCTCTAAAGCGAGCACCCAGCTGTATACGGCGATTTATCAAATCAGAAAATTAATCGAAAGGCTTCCTTTTAGCCAATCCATCGAGAAGACTGACACCGGATATGTCCTCCGGATTTCCGGTGTGAAAGTGGATGCTGACGAATGGGAAAAGTCGCTGAAAGAGGCTCCTCCAATTCATATGGCGACGATCAACCGGCACATGGAATTGCTGCTTGCATACGAAAACCATTACTTTATGGAACACGGTTATTTGTGGGCCGAACCCGAAAAGACACGGCTTGCCCGGATATGGCTTGGAAAAGCTTATGAACTGGTCGATTGCCTTATTCGTGAAAAAGACTACCGCCGGGCGCTTGATATATGTCTGCAGGTCGAGAAATTCGAACCGTACGATCATAAAATCATCCAATACAAGATGCAGCTGTTTAATAAAACCGGGAATGTAGAAGAAGCGATCAAGGAGTATGAGCGCTACAAACTCATCAAGGACAAAATGAATGAAATGTAAACACGAGGACCGGATCAGCCGGTCTTTTTTTTATGCCATTTTCAGCTTACATGCCGATGTTCAGAAATTGTATAGTTCCATCTCATACAATGTAGTTTGGTTCGGATGATCTCAGCTGACATAAAGCAAAATTCATAGCCGCGATATCTTGATTACCGCCGCTAAACATACAGCAGCGAATTTAAAAGCCTGTCATTCTTCAAATAGAAAAGTATTTTCAGGGATTCATTTTCCAGGCTCAATCGATCCGTACACAAAAACATGATAAAAGGGGAGGAATCACAATTTGAGATCGAAAAAATATTCGTTCAGCCTCAGCAAAAAAAGAGGGCTGAAACCATTTTTGATCACTTGCCTGGCATTGTATTTGATCTTCAGTCAAGTTGTCGGCTTTACGCTGACGGCAGTGGCTGCCGGCACATCAACAGGGAGCAGCGTGTTTTTTAATTCAGTGACAATCAAAAACAGCGAAGATCAAACGGTTGACGGGTCAAAGGGAGACGACCCGGCATTAAAACCGGGTGACAAAGTGACACTCACATACGAGTGGGCGTTAAAAAACGATGAAGAAGCCGGCACCGAAAAAAGCTTCACTGTAGAGGTGCCTAAAAGCTTCGAATTCGCTCAGGATGCCAAGGGAGATGTGAAATCGGCAGATCAGCAGATCATCGGCAGCTATGAGGTGAAAGCGGACAGCAACATTTTGACCGTAACCTTGAACAGCACTGCAGAGGCAAAAGGGTCCATCACTCTGGAAGCAAAGTTTGCCGCTGCCGTGAAAAGCGGTACAAAAACGGTCACCGCTCTCTTTCAACTCGGAGCAGGCAAGACGCAGCAAGCAGTCATCCCTGTAAATACAGGATCCGAATCGGAAACGGCGAAAAACGATTCTCCGTCATCTGAGGATGATCAGGCAGCAGCTGACGATCAATCAAAATCTTCAGGGGAGCAGGACGAAGAGGAAACGAAGACAAAAGCTGCTGACACTGAGAGCAGCGATTCAAAACCGCCAGCATCTTCAAGACTAGCGGCAGCCGGGAGCCTTGCGTCCGGAGGTAATCAAATCACCCAAAATATTTTAACCGGCGTGACGCTGACAGATGAACACGGAAAGCCTTATGACAAAAGCAACCGGGCCGACACGAATTCTCCGGCAAAAATTTCAATCACTTGGGACATCCCGGATGAGCTCGGAAAGACGATAAATGACGGCGATCGCTACGAATTTGATCTGCCTGAAGCTTTCATTATGTACAACGATATTACGAATCAGCCATTAAGCTCAGGCGGTATCACGTACGGCTATTTTTCAATTGATACAAAAGGCCATGTTGTGATGACGTTTAATGGTGAAGTGAAAACAGATTCGAAGGTCAAAGGCACGTTGTTTGTCAATACGCAGTTCAACGCGCAAAAAATAAAAGGATCGACGACTCAAAAGATTCCCTTCCCGGTGAAATCAGACACTCCGGAGGTAACGGTTTATTTTAAACCAAACGTAAGCAAAACCATCGATAAATCAGGAATTTTTGATAAAGGCATCAATCCGGGGCAAGTCACATGGACAGTCGACCTCAACAAAAAATTGGATCAAGTCAAAAATGCCAAGTTGACCGAGAACTTTCCGGAGGGGCTGATCTATCGTTCTGTCAAAGTTTATCAACTCGATGTCAACATAGATGGTTCAGTCAGCCAGGGAGATGAAGTTCTTTCAGGCTACACTGTAGACGCAAATGGGAATGTCACATTTGACGGTGAGATAGATTCGGCTTATCGCCTGATCTATGTGACGGACATCGATGACTCCGCAAAGCCGGACGAAGGCGGAAATGCTGCATTTACGAACAAGGCGACATTCGGCGGAGACAATCTGGAACCGGCTTCTGCAGAGGCCTCTGTCACAGCCAAATACGGGAAAATGATCGAAAAATCGTCGACAGGTTATAAAAGCGATTCACAGACTTTCAGCTGGACGATTTTATATAACTATGGTGAGAAGAAGATTGACGAATCCAAGGCGAGCATAACAGACTCGTTTGGTTCCGCTGATTTGCAGCTTGTTTCAGATTCCTTGAAGGTGATTCCGATTACCTTCAATCAGAACGGAAGTGAACAGGCGGGAACGCCTCTAACGGAAGGCAAAGACTATACGCTCTCCGATAATGGAAGCGGGTTTGAAATCAAATTTAACCAAAATGTTACCGGAGCTTACAAAATCACATATCAAACCGAGGTCAACAGCGGAGTGATCATCGATAAATCGACAACGTATACGAACACCGCAGTGACCGGAACAGGGGAATCAAAGAAAGCTTCCGGTACAGCCATTCAACAGAATTTGATAAAAGGCTATTCAAACATTGATTACAAGAATAAAACGGTCGATTGGACGATCGCAATCAACAAAAACAACTACACGATGAACAATTGGAAGTTGGATGATAATTTCGAAAGCGGCGGGCTCGCGCTCCTCGACGGATCATTCCGTCTTCAGGATGTGACGAATAACAAAACGCTTCAAGAAGGCAAAGACTATACATTGACAATAAAACCGGATCATGAAGGTTTTCTTCTGGAACTCATCGGAGATTATGCAACAACAAACAGCCAATTTAAGATCACTTATACGACGAATATGAATGCCGACTTTTCAAACGAAAATGTCAAAAACACGGCTGAATCAACCTGGACAGATCACAGCAGCACTGAACGCAAAAATAAGGAAACGAGCAGTTTTACACCGAATCGCCAGACATCCCACAACGGTTTCAAAAACGGCTCATATAACGCGGTTTCAAAAGAAATCACGTGGAAAATCGGGATCAACTATAATGGTGAGCCGTCAAAGAATCCTTATATTAAAGATGCTTTAGCAGATGACCAGCAATTTGTTAAAGGTTCAGTGGTCGTCAAGAGCTATGCAGTCAATAAAGACGGTTCCATCACAGAAGGAGACATCCTGCCCGCTTCACAATATGATGTGGAGGAGCCGTCGGCTGACAATAAACAAACGCTGACTGTCCATTTGAAAACGGACGATTCCGTCCCGTATCTTATTGTATTTAAAACTTCGCTTAAAGGGCAGGTCATTAAGCGTGACCCTTACACCAACAAGGCGACGTATTATAATGCCGGATACTCAGAGCGTGAGTTGACGGCATCCGTTTCGGTCGCCGACGGAGGAAGCCTCGTTTTCAAAGGAGGCAAACAAAACGGAGGTTATGTCGATTGGAGTATTAATGTCAATGCGAGCCAGTCGGTATTGGAGGATGTAAAAGTCACCGATACTCCGGATACCAACCAAATTTTAGCTGAAGATTCTTTTAAAGTTTATCAAGCTAAATACGATGAAAAAGGTGCAGTCAAAGACAGCGGAGGAAATCTTGTCCCGGATGATGTTCAGCTTCAAAAAGGCGAAGACTATACACTGGACATCAAGACCGACAATGCAACCGGTGAACAATCATTTGTCCTGAAATTTACAGGTGATTACAAAAAAATCGACCGCGCCTATGTGATTCAATACCAATCATTAATCAATATTGCCGGCACGAGCGGTCATGTTCACAACAAAGTGTCGATTTCGGGAACGAATGTTCAGGAACAAACCCAGGAAAACAACAGCTCGGTCTTTGTTGCCGTTTCAAGCGGCGGCGGTTCAGGCTCAGGTGAAAGAGGCAGCTTGACAATCCTTAAAACGGGGGAAGGCGGCACACCGCTTTCTGGAGCAGATTTTCAATTGCGGACAAAAGATAATGAGCGGCTTCTGCGGACAGGAACGACTGACGACGACGGCAAGCTGACATTCGGTAATATCCGCTACGGGACTTACATTTTAAAAGAAATCAAGCCGCCTGACGGATATACGATCAGCGACGCTTATGCAGACGGGGTCTCCGTTGAGATTAACAGCAGCTCTTCCAGTGCCGGAGCGCTTTACAAAGTCGTGAATGAAAAGAATAAGGTGACGCTTATCAAACAAGACGAACAAAAGAATCCTTTGGAAGGAGCCGTGTTCAAGCTGGAGAAAAAATCCGGCGATGGCACCTTTACAACAATACGTACGAGTATTAAGAGCAATGAAAACGGAAAAGTAGAAATCAACGGTTTACCGCCCGGCAATTATCGTTTGCTGGAAACGAAAGCTCCAGAAGGATATCTCTTAAATACAAAAGAAATCAGCTTCTCCGTCAAAACGAATGATAAGAATCAAGTACCTGACGTTGATTTAGGAACATTGATCAACTATAAAGGCAGAGCACATTTAACGAAAGAAGATGCAGAAGGCCGTCAATTAGAGGGGGCTGAATTCAAGCTCATTGATCATGAAGGCAAAATCGTTCATGAAAAGCTCACCTCAGATCAAGACGGGAAAATCGCAGTATCTGATCTTGCGCCTGGCCGCTATGCCTTTGTTGAAACCAAAGCCCCCGAGGGCTATGTGATAAACAGCAAGGCAATCGAGTTTACCATATCTGAATCGGCAAAAGAAAAACCGGAATCCGTGGACGCAGGCAAAGCCGTCAACTATAAAGGTTCGGTTTATTTGACAAAAGAGGATGCGGAAGGCCGTACGCTGAAGGGCGCTGAGTTTAAGATCGTTGATCATGAAGGCAAAACCGTTCATGAAAAGCTCACTTCCGATGAAGACGGAAAAATCGCAGTTTCAGGCCTGGCGCCTGGGCGCTATGCTTTCGTGGAAACGAAGGCGCCCGAGGGCTTTATGTTAAACAACGATCAAATAGAATTCACCATCCCGGGCTCAGCTGAAGGGAAACCGGAGCCGGTTGATGCAGGCGCCGCTGTTAATTATAAAGGCTCGGTTCATTTAACAAAAGAAGATGCGGGAGGCCACAAGCTTGAAGGAGCCGTTTTTAAGATCGCAGATCAAAACGGGAATACCGTACAGGAGGAACTGGTCTCAGATCGAAATGGAACTGTTACGGCTTCAGGCCTGGCGCCTGGGCGCTATGCTTTCGTAGAAACGAAAGCGCCTGATGGCTTTGTATTGAACAGCGGGAAAATAGAGTTTGTCATCCCGGATGCCGCTGAAGGAAAACCTGCCCATGTAGATGCGGGTAAAGCCATCAACTACAAAGGTTCGGTTTATTTGCAGAAAGAAGATGAAGACGGCAATGGATTAGAAGGAGCCGTGTTTAAAATCATTGACAGCGAAGGCAAAACGGTCAAAGATGATTTGATCTCTAAAGAAGGCGGCAAAATCGAGGCTGGCGATTTGGCGCCGGGAAGCTATCAATTTGTTGAAAAACATGCGCCTGACGGTTACCTGCTGTCAACAGATCCGATCCCATTTTCCATTACCGGGAAACACGAAGGTGAGCCGAAACAGGTTAAACTGACGGCTCTCAACAAGAAAAACAGCGTTGTGCTCACAAAAGTCGGCCAGGATGACAAGAGCGCCGGACTTCAGGGAGCGCAGTTCGATTTGACAGATGAAACCGGCAAGGTGCTGAAAACCGGTTTGGCAACAGACGCAGACGGCCGGATCACAGTGTACGGTCTTAAGCCCGGTAACTACCAATTTGTCGAAACAAAAGCGCCTAAGCATTATCAATTGGATAAGACGCCAATATCGTTCACAGTCAAAAATACTGATACAAAGCCAATTGAAATGACTGCAGAGAATCAATTGACACCGGGCGATGCGAAACTGACGAAAGTGGACCGCAACGATAAAAAAGCTGTGTTGAAAGGAGCAGAATTCAAGCTGCTCGATGCCGATGGAAAGCCTGTTAAAGCCGCAGGCAACGGGAAAAAGCTGCCGGCAGTCTGGACTACAGATCAAAACGGTCAATTTATTGCGGAAGGTTTGGCACCTGGGCGCTATCAATTTGTCGAAACGAAGGCGCCTGACGGTTATAAGTTGGATGAAACGCCGATTCCTTTTGAAATTAAAAAAGGACAGTCAAAACCGGTCGAGATCACAGCATCCAATGAAAAGCTGAAAACGCCGGCTGTTGACAAAGGCACATCGAACCCGAATTCGGGAGACCCTAAAACAGATAACAAAGGCACACCGGACCGAAATTCGAACGGAGATCCTAAAGGTCATTTGAAAGATACGCTTCCGAAAACCGGTGATAGAGACAGCATCATTCCGATCATGATCGGCATCCTGCTGATTCTGTCTGGAGGAGTCTTCGCTTTCTACACAAGAAAGAAACAAAGAAAGGCGTAAACGAATCATTTATGCACCTGATCATGAAACCGGTCAGGTGCTTTTTTGAAAAACGGCATTCGTTCAATTGACATAAAGGTTAGAAAGGACTGTGGGACATGTATAAAAAAATGATCGTTGCCGTACTTGTCATATCAGGTATACTATTCGTCTTGTCTCCTTTTATTAAAGAAAGCATCATCATCAATCTCAGCAAGAATAAAAGTTTTGAATTGACTGCTGAACAGGCGGAACAAAACAATACGCAAAAGGCGTCATTTGATTTTGAAGCGATTCAGCCGCCTTCTTTTATGGAAGCAGTAAAAGCCGGCCTCGATCGTGAATCGAAAGCGGTCATCGGCCGGATCACCATAAGCAGCGTCAATATCAAGCTGCCGATATTGAAAGGCACAACCAATCAAAATCTTCTCTACGGAGCGACAACAATGCGTCCCGATCAGAAAATGGGCGAGGGCAACTACCCGTTGGCCGGACATCATATGAAGCGGGAGAACCTCTTATTCGGCCCTCTTATCCACATTAAAAAAGGGGACACCGTTAAAATCACAGACTTTAAAAAAGACTATATATACACTGTGACATCCAAACAATTCATTTCTGAAACGGACACAGATGTGATTCAAGAGACGAAAGAAAAAGAAATTACGCTGATGACATGTGACAAAGCCGTGAGAACCGAAGGGCGCCTTGCGGTTAAAGGAAAGCTGATTCATGTTGCTGTTCACAGATAATTGAAATGTCCGCTGCAGGCAGGAAAAAATACTGAGGGAAAGCCCCTTGGTATTTTTTTATTGGGACTAAAATTCTACACATCACAAAAAAGTGACAAAAAGATCACTATGAAATGACAATAGTGAAAAAATGCTGATAAATAATAAAAAAAGAAATGGAATTATGTGAGTTGGATGAAATTCCTATCATAACGCCCTTAATTAGGCTTTTTAAAATGAAAAAAAGATAAATTTTCTGAAATTTATGTTGACTGAAAGCGCTTTTAAAATTATGATAATATCAGACATAACAAAGATGTACCAAAAACATAACTATAATCTAACAATGTATTTAAACGGCATATAAATGAAAGCGATTCCAAAATATTCCGTGGTAGGCAATTGGTTGTGCGGAAGCTCCGGCTTCCATCAAAATAAAATTTTCAATTTTCTGTTAAGGGGGTGGTTGGCGAAACTTTCGAAAGTTGGGAATGAGTCTTTTGGGAAAAGAAATGAGCTCCTTTTAAGGATGTTTTCGAAAACCTTTGGAAATAAATCAATTTTTAAAAACAAAGGCGGGGGAAATCAATATGAATGAACAGGGAAATCAGAAATCATTTTTGCGTACTGTTATTTTAGTCTCGACGTTCGGCGGACTTCTATTCGGATATGACACCGGAGTGATCAACGGAGCTTTGCCTTATATGTCTGAAGGAGATCAGCTGAACCTGACTGCCTTTACAGAAGGGCTGGTCGCAAGTTCGCTTCTCCTGGGAGCGGCATTGGGGGCGGTATTCGGCGGAAGGCTCTCCGATTATATCGGGCGCCGCAAAAACATCATTTTTCTAGCTGTGCTTTTCTTTTTCTCGACGCTCGGATGTACGCTTGCGCCTGATGTGACGATTATGGTCATCTCTCGGTTCCTGCTTGGAGTTGCTGTAGGGGGAGCATCTGTTACGGTACCGACTTATTTGGCTGAAATGTCTCCTTCAGAGAAAAGGGGACGAATGGTTACCCAAAATGAATTAATGATTGTCTCCGGACAGCTCTTGGCATTTACTTTCAATGCCATCCTCGGAACCACAATGGGGGATAGTTCCCATGTTTGGCGTTACATGCTGGCCATTGCCGCAGTCCCGGCTGTGTTCTTGTTCTTTGGTATGCTGAGAATGCCCGAAAGTCCGCGCTGGCTTGTCTCTAAAGGGAAAAATGAAGCGGCGCTGGGCGTTCTGAAAAGAATCCGCGAGGAAAAAAGGGCGCATTCGGAAGTTGCTGAAATCGAAGCTGCGGTCATGAAAGAATCTGAAATGAAAAAAGCGAATTATAAGGATCTGGCTGTTCCATGGGTGCGCCGAATCGTATTTCTCGGAATCGGGATCGCTGTCGTTCAGCAGATTACCGGCGTAAACTCTATCATGTATTACGGTACAGAAATACTCAAAAATGCCGGATTTGAAACAAAAGCTGCACTTATCGGAAATATTGCAAACGGTGTCATTTCAGTTTTGGCGACATTCGTGGGGATTTGGCTTTTAGGGAAGGTCGGGCGCAGACCGATGCTGTTGACCGGTTTAATAGGGACGACCTCAGCTTTGCTGCTGATCGGCATCTTCTCAAACGCCCTTCAAGGTTCAGCTGCTCTTCCGTATGTCGTACTTACGCTGACAGTAACCTTTCTTGCATTCCAGCAAGGTGCTATTTCTCCTGTAACATGGCTCATGCTTTCTGAAATATTCCCGCTTCGCGTTCGCGGTCTAGGGATGGGCGTCACCGTGTTTTGTTTGTGGATCGTCAATTTCTTTGTCGGATTTTCATTCCCGATATTGCTTGATGCGATTGGACTGTCATCGACATTCTACATTTTTGTCGGACTTGGACTTCTTTCCATTGCATTCGTGAAAAAATTCCTTCCTGAAACAAAAGGTCTCACACTTGAACAGCTTGAGCATAATTTCCGCAACTACAAATCGGAAAAAGCACCAAGCGACGCGAGCGCTAAAATCAGCGGATGACAATTTTGTTGAGGGACATACAGGTCGAGTCCCATCGGTGGAGAATATAGATGAAGGATTTGAAGTTTGCAGGCGGAAATCTTCCTATAACAAGATTTCTGCCTGTATTTTTGTATACGGTGCGGAAAAGCAGGCTATTGGAGGCGCCTTTAGGATATCTTAAAAGCCGTTCGTAAAATAAAAGCTTCATTAAATGATCGTGCAAGAGTGATGTCGAAGTTAACGATTTACAGCTTCGGTTCCGTATATAACTTGATGAAGCAGGGAACATTCAATAAAACATCACATAAGATGAAAAGGGCAGGTAAAACGTCATCTATTATGAATGGCTGTAAGCATAATTTTTTTAGAAGTATAAAAAAACGAAAAAAGTGTTGACGGATGAATTGAAGGCATGATATATTATTATTCGTCGCTAAGACAACGAAGTTACAACTTCGAAATGCCGATATAATATTCATCATTTAAAGGGTGTACAAAAACCTTAAAATGTGTATAATGGATAAAGTCGAAACAAAAAAGCTTCATCCTTTCGGTAGAAAAACTTCAAAAAAACTTCTTGACTTTAACTGATATTCATAGTATTATAGTTAAGTCGCCTGATGAAGCGCCCGTAGCTCAATTGGATAGAGCGTTTGACTACGGATCAAAAGGTTAGGGGTTCGACTCCTCTCGGGCGCGCCATATATTCGCAATGCGGGTGTAGTTTAGTGGTAAAACCTCAGCCTTCCAAGCTGATGTCGTGAGTTCGATTCTCATCACCCGCTCCAATTTTAGAATGATCTTTGAAAACTAAACAAGACAAAACGTACCTGTTAATTCATTTTTTTATAAATCGCACAGCGATGTGCGTAGTCAGTCAAACTACTTTATCGGAGAGTTTGATCCTGGCTCAGGACGAACGCTGGCGGCGTGCCTAATACATGCAAGTCGAGCGGACAGATGGGAGCTTGCTCCCTGATGTCAGCGGCGGACGGGTGAGTAACACGTGGGTAACCTGCCTGTAAGACTGGGATAACTCCGGGAAACCGGGGCTAATACCGGATGCTTAATTGAACCGCATGGTTCAATTATAAAAGGTGGCTTCGGCTATCACTTACAGATGGACCCGCGGCGCATTAGCTAGTTGGTGAGGTAACGGCTCACCAAGGCAACGATGCGTAGCCGACCTGAGAGGGTGATCGGCCACACTGGGACTGAGACACGGCCCAGACTCCTACGGGAGGCAGCAGTAGGGAATCTTCCGCAATGGACGAAAGTCTGACGGAGCAACGCCGCGTGAGTGATGAAGGTTTTCGGATCGTAAAACTCTGTTGTTAGGGAAGAACAAGTACCGTTCGAATAGGGCGGTACCTTGACGGTACCTAACCAGAAAGCCACGGCTAACTACGTGCCAGCAGCCGCGGTAATACGTAGGTGGCAAGCGTTGTCCGGAATTATTGGGCGTAAAGCGCGCGCAGGCGGTTTCTTAAGTCTGATGTGAAAGCCCCCGGCTCAACCGGGGAGGGTCATTGGAAACTGGGGAACTTGAGTGCAGAAGAGGAGAGTGGAATTCCACGTGTAGCGGTGAAATGCGTAGAGATGTGGAGGAACACCAGTGGCGAAGGCGACTCTCTGGTCTGTAACTGACGCTGAGGCGCGAAAGCGTGGGGAGCGAACAGGATTAGATACCCTGGTAGTCCACGCCGTAAACGATGAGTGCTAAGTGTTAGAGGGTTTCCGCCCTTTAGTGCTGCAGCAAACGCATTAAGCACTCCGCCTGGGGAGTACGGTCGCAAGACTGAAACTCAAAGGAATTGACGGGGGCCCGCACAAGCGGTGGAGCATGTGGTTTAATTCGAAGCAACGCGAAGAACCTTACCAGGTCTTGACATCCTCTGACAACCCTAGAGATAGGGCTTCCCCTTCGGGGGCAGAGTGACAGGTGGTGCATGGTTGTCGTCAGCTCGTGTCGTGAGATGTTGGGTTAAGTCCCGCAACGAGCGCAACCCTTGATCTTAGTTGCCAGCATTCAGTTGGGCACTCTAAGGTGACTGCCGGTGACAAACCGGAGGAAGGTGGGGATGACGTCAAATCATCATGCCCCTTATGACCTGGGCTACACACGTGCTACAATGGGCAGAACAAAGGGCAGCGAAGCCGCGAGGCTAAGCCAATCCCACAAATCTGTTCTCAGTTCGGATCGCAGTCTGCAACTCGACTGCGTGAAGCTGGAATCGCTAGTAATCGCGGATCAGCATGCCGCGGTGAATACGTTCCCGGGCCTTGTACACACCGCCCGTCACACCACGAGAGTTTGTAACACCCGAAGTCGGTGAGGTAACCTTTTGGAGCCAGCCGCCGAAGGTGGGACAGATGATTGGGGTGAAGTCGTAACAAGGTAGCCGTATCGGAAGGTGCGGCTGGATCACCTCCTTTCTAAGGATATTATACGGAATATAAGACCTTACGGTCTTATAGACAGGTGCGTTTAGATCTTGTTTAGTTTTGAAGGATCATTTGATTCTTCAAACGTGTTCTTTGAAAACTAGATAACAGTAGACATCACATTCAATTAGTAACACAAGATATCACGTAGTGATTCTTTTTAACGGTTAAGTTAGAAAGGGCGCACGGTGGATGCCTTGGCACTAGGAGCCGATGAAGGACGGGACGAACACCGATATGCTTCGGGGAGCTGTAAGCAAGCTTTGATCCGGAGATTTCCGAATGGGGAAACCCACTGCTCGTAATGGAGCAGTATCCATATCTGAATTCATAGGATATGAGAAGGCAGACCCGGGGAACTGAAACATCTAAGTACCCGGAGGAAGAGAAAGCAAATGCGATTCCCTGAGTAGCGGCGAGCGAAACGGGAACAGCCCAAACCAAGAGGCTTGCCTCTTGGGGTTGTAGGACACTCTGTACGGAGTTACAAAAGAATGAGGTAGATGAAGAGGTCTGGAAAGGCCCGCCATAGGAGGTAACAGCCCTGTAGTCAAAACTTCGTTCTCTCCTGAGTGGATCCTGAGTACGGCGGAACACGTGAAATTCCGTCGGAATCCGGGAGGACCATCTCCCAAGGCTAAATACTCCCTAGTGACCGATAGTGAACCAGTACCGTGAGGGAAAGGTGAAAAGCACCCCGGAAGGGGAGTGAAAGAGATCCTGAAACCGTGTGCCTACAAGTAGTCAGAGCCCGTTAACGGGTGATGGCGTGCCTTTTGTAGAATGAACCGGCGAGTTACGATCCCGTGCAAGGTTAAGTTTGAAAAGACGGAGCCGCAGCGAAAGCGAGTCTGAATAGGGCGCATGAGTACGTGGTCGTAGACCCGAAACCAGGTGATCTACCCATGTCCAGGGTGAAGTTCAGGTAACACTGAATGGAGGCCCGAACCCACGCACGTTGAAAAGTGCGGGGATGAGGTGTGGGTAGGGGTGAAATGCCAATCGAACCTGGAGATAGCTGGTTCTCTCCGAAATAGCTTTAGGGCTAGCCTCAAGGTAAGAGTCTTGGAGGTAGAGCACTGATTGGACTAGGGGCCCCTACCGGGTTACCGAATTCAGTCAAACTCCGAATGCCAAAGACTTATCCTTGGGAGTCAGACTGCGAGTGATAAGATCCGTAGTCGAAAGGGAAACAGCCCAGACCGCCAGCTAAGGTCCCAAAGTATACGTTAAGTGGAAAAGGATGTGGAGTTGCTTAGACAACCAGGATGTTGGCTTAGAAGCAGCCACCATTTAAAGAGTGCGTAATAGCTCACTGGTCGAGTGACTCTGCGCCGAAAATGTACCGGGGCTAAACGTATCACCGAAGCTGCGGACTGTTCTTACGAACAGTGGTAGGAGAGCGTTCTAAGGGCTGTGAAGCGAGACCGGAAGGACTCGTGGAGCGCTTAGAAGTGAGAATGCCGGTATGAGTAGCGAAAGAGGGGTGAGAATCCCCTCCACCGAATGCCTAAGGTTTCCTGAGGAAGGCTCGTCCGCTCAGGGTTAGTCGGGACCTAAGCCGAGGCCGAAAGGCGTAGGCGATGGACAACAGGTTGATATTCCTGTACCACCTCCTCACCATTTGAGCAATGGGGGGACGCAGGAGGATAGGGTAAGCGCGGTATTGGATATCCGCGTCCAAGCAGTTAGGCTGGGAAATAGGCAAATCCGTTTCCCATAAGGCTGAGCTGTGATGGCGAGCGAAATATAGTAGCGAAGTTCCTGATTCTACACTGCCAAGAAAAGCCTCTAGCGAGGTGAGAGGTGCCCGTACCGCAAACCGACACAGGTAGGCGAGGAGAGAATCCTAAGGTGATCGAGAGAACTCTCGTTAAGGAACTCGGCAAAATGACCCCGTAACTTCGGGAGAAGGGGTGCTCTGTTAGGGTGCAAGCCCGAGAGAGCCGCAGTGAATAGGCCCAGGCGACTGTTTAGCAAAAACACAGGTCTCTGCGAAGCCGTAAGGCGAAGTATAGGGGCTGACGCCTGCCCGGTGCTGGAAGGTTAAGAGGAGCGCTTAGCGTAAGCGAAGGTGCGAATTGAAGCCCCAGTAAACGGCGGCCGTAACTATAACGGTCCTAAGGTAGCGAAATTCCTTGTCGGGTAAGTTCCGACCCGCACGAAAGGCGCAACGATCTGGGCACTGTCTCAACGAGAGACTCGGTGAAATTATAGTACCTGTGAAGATGCAGGTTACCCGCGACAGGACGGAAAGACCCCGTGGAGCTTTACTGCAGCCTGATATTGAATGTTGGTACAGCTTGTACAGGATAGGTAGGAGCCTTGGAAACCGGAGCGCCAGCTTCGGTGGAGGCATCGGTGGGATACTACCCTGGCTGTATTGACCTTCTAACCCGCCGCCCTTATCGGGCGGGGAGACAGTGTCAGGTGGGCAGTTTGACTGGGGCGGTCGCCTCCTAAAAGGTAACGGAGGCGCCCAAAGGTTCCCTCAGAATGGTTGGAAATCATTCGCAGAGTGTAAAGGCACAAGGGAGCTTGACTGCGAGACCTACAAGTCGAGCAGGGACGAAAGTCGGGCTTAGTGATCCGGTGGTTCCGCATGGAAGGGCCATCGCTCAACGGATAAAAGCTACCCCGGGGATAACAGGCTTATCTCCCCCAAGAGTCCACATCGACGGGGAGGTTTGGCACCTCGATGTCGGCTCATCGCATCCTGGGGCTGTAGTCGGTCCCAAGGGTTGGGCTGTTCGCCCATTAAAGCGGTACGCGAGCTGGGTTCAGAACGTCGTGAGACAGTTCGGTCCCTATCCGTCGCGGGCGCAGGAAATTTGAGAGGAGCTGTCCTTAGTACGAGAGGACCGGGATGGACGCACCGCTGGTGTACCAGTTGTTCTGCCAAGGGCATCGCTGGGTAGCTATGTGCGGACGGGATAAGTGCTGAAAGCATCTAAGCATGAAGCCCCCCTCAAGATGAGATTTCCCATTCCGCAAGGAAGTAAGATCCCTGAAAGATGATCAGGTTGATAGGTCTGAGGTGGAAGTGTGGCGACACATGGAGCTGACAGATACTAATCGATCGAGGACTTAACCTAAATGTTTGTGAATCGTCTGACCGTTATCTAGTTTTGAGAGAACACCTCTCAGAAAGCCAAAGGCAAGGAAACTCGGCTAAAGGCCCTCACATCCTGTGAGGAACGCTCAGTACCTTCGTCCTGAAGGCAAATAGTTTGGTGGCGATAGCGAAGAGGTCACACCCGTTCCCATGCCGAACACGGAAGTTAAGCTCTTCAGCGCCGATGGTAGTTGGGGGATTCCCCCTGTGAGAGTAGGACGCCGCCAAGCTGTTTATATTATCGCGGGGTGGAGCAGTTCGGTAGCTCGTCGGGCTCATAACCCGAAGGTCGCAGGTTCAAATCCTGCCCCCGCAACCAAATCTAATTTCCATACAAAGAAAATAAATAAAAAGTGGTCCGGTAGTTCAGTTGGTTAGAATGCCTGCCTGTCACGCAGGAGGTCGCGGGTTCGAGTCCCGTCCGGACCGCCATGTTGTACACAAACGAAATCTTTGAGGTTTTCGTTTTTTTTTATGTCTTCTTTCAGGTCTATGCTGAAAACTTGGCTTCATCGGCGTTTTTCACAATGTTTGCCGAGTTTCTTTATTTCTTGGATAATTGGTGAGAATTCGATAAACTAATGATAGTGTTTTGATTGGTTGCAACAGCAAAGGAGCAAATGATCTTATGGACGAATTTGAATTGATTCAAAGGATTACGCCCCGTTCGCTTTTTCACCGAGAAATAGAGATCGGTATTGGGGACGATGCCGCTGTTTATCATACAAAGAACGGTTATCAGGAGATTGTTGCGGTCGATACGATGGTCGACGGTATTCATTTTTTATCATCCCATTCATCGCCTGCCGATATCGGATATAAAGCATTGGCTGTGAATATTAGTGATATTGCCGCGATGGGAGGCAGCCCCAAGTATTATCTTGTGTCCATTGCTGTTCCTTCCGGCTGGCACGCGGCGGATATTGAAGCCATGTATGAAGAAATGAATAAACTGGCGACACTATATCAAATGGACTTAATCGGCGGTGACACCGTATCTGCCAACGGGCCGCTCGTTTTGACCGTAACAGTAATCGGCGAGATTGAAAAGGGCAGAACTTGTTTAAGAAGCCATGCCGAACCCGGGGATGTCGTTTTTGTGACGGGAGAACTTGGCTCATCTGCTGCCGGTCTGGCTTTTATATTGGGCCAAGCAGAGATGAAAGACGAGAAGCAGTCTCAATATTTTATAGAGCGGCACAAGAGGCCTTTGCCGAGGGTTGAGGCAGGTTTGCTCTGTTCAGGCTATCATCATGTGGCACTTAATGATATCAGCGACGGGCTTGCCAGCGAATTAAATGAAATTGCCGAAGCGAGCCGTGTTTCCATTGACATATATAAAGAGATGATTCCGGTCCATTCGGATTTACATACACTGCACACAAAATGGGAAGAGTGGGTCCTTTTCGGCGGCGAGGATTTTGAACTCGTCGGTACGATTTCTAATGATCAATGGGAACGTTTTAGTCAGGAATGCTCTGAACGTCATGTGCCGGTTTATCAAATCGGCCGCGTCACACAACAAGGGCAGGCGGACGTGTTTTATCATAATGGACAGGACCGCGTTCTTCTCGAAAAAAAAGGATATAACCATTTTAAATAAGACAGGTGACAAGTAAAGTGAAAACGTTAGAGTGGAAAACGACAGAGCCTGAAGAGACAAAAAACATTGCCAGACTGGCAGCAAAGTATGTTCTGCCCGGTGATGTCATCACATTGGAGGGCGACCTTGGAGCAGGCAAAACGACTTTTACAAAAGGATTTGCCGAAGGGCTCGGAATCAAGCGGGTTGTCAGCAGTCCGACTTTTACCATTATCAAAGAATACCGGGACGGCTCTCTTCCGCTGTTTCATATGGATGTTTACAGAATGGAAGATGAAACGGAAGATCTCGGATTAGATGAATATTTTGAGGGAGACGGCGTCTGCCTTGTGGAATGGGCGCATTTGATTGAGGAGCAGCTTCCGAAAGAGCGCCTAGAGGTGGTCATTAAGCGGCTTGGCGATGATGAACGAAAGCTGACCTTTACCCCTAAAGGCAGCCGCTACGAAAATCTTTGCGAGGAGATCAGCAAACATGACGATACTTGCGATTGATACATCCAATTTAACGCTCGGCGTGGCATTAGTTAAAGACGGAAAAGTGATAGCCGAGCATATATCCCACTTAAAGAAAAACCATTCAGTCAGAGCTATGCCGGCGATCGACGAACTCCTTAAAGAGTGCGGTTTAGAGCCGAATGACCTGACCCAAATTGCAGTTGCCAAAGGTCCGGGTTCATATACAGGCGTGCGGATCGGTGTTACGATTGCAAAAACGCTTGCATGGTCATTAAATATTCCGATTAAAACCGTTTCAAGCCTTGAAGTGCTGGCGGCAAACGGCCGTTTTTTCCAAGGCTTGATTTGTCCGTTGTTTGATGCCAGACGCGGTCAGGTTTATACGGGACTATACCAGTATAGGGACGGTAAACTGCATGGCTTGGAAGAGGACCAAAACATTCTGCTTGAGGATTGGCTTAAAAAACTGAAAGCCATGGATCAGCAAGTCCTTTTCATAGGAAGTGACACAGAGATTCATCAGGAGATGATCGAACAGATTCTCGGTGAACAAGCGGTCATTGCTGGCCCTGCCCTGCAGCTTCCACGACCTTCAGAATTGGCTTTAATCGGAGAACTTAAAGAGGCCGAGCCTGTGCACAGCGTTGTTCCAAACTATATTCGTCTGGCCGAAGCCGAGGCCGTCTGGCTTGAAAAACAAAAGTAAACGGGTGAAGCCATGAACACGCAAATGGTCATACGCGATATGAATCCAAAAGATTTGGACCAGGTTTTTGAAATTGAAAAAAGCTCTTTTTCTTCTCCGTGGAAAAAAGAATCTTTTCATCATGAGCTTTTTCACAATATGTATGCTCATTACCTCGTTCTCGAAGTTGAGGAGCAAGTTGTCGGCTACTGCGGGATTTGGATCGTCATGGATGATGCCCAGATCACCAACATTGCCGTTTCACCTGCATATCGGGGCCGCCATTTAGGAGAAGCTCTTTTGAAAGCCGCGATGAAGCTTTGCCGGATGAAAAAGGCGGTTCAGCTTTCTTTAGAGGTAAGGGTATCGAATCATATTGCACAAAGCTTATACAAAAAGCTCGGCTTTGAGCCGGGAGGAATTCGTAAAAATTATTATACCGATAATGGGGAAGATGCATTATTAATGTGGGTGAGACTAAATGAATCATAAAAAAGATCTGTATGTATTAGGAATCGAAACAAGCTGTGATGAGACGGCCGCCGCGATTGTCAAAAACGGAACGGATATCATTTCAAATGTCGTAGCGTCGCAAATCGAAAGTCATAAACGGTTTGGCGGCGTTGTTCCCGAGATCGCATCAAGGCATCACGTGGAACAGATGACGATCGTGCTTGAGGAAGCCTTTGCACAAGCGGACATGACATTTGATGACATTGATGCCATCGCAGTAACGGAAGGACCGGGGCTTGTCGGCGCTTTATTGATCGGCGTGAATGCCGCGAAAGCGCTCAGTTTTGCCCGCGGCATACCGCTCGTAGGCGTCCATCACATTGCCGGTCACATCTATGCCAACAGACTTGTTCAGGACATTCAATTTCCGGCGATTGCCCTTGTCGTCTCAGGCGGCCACACCGAACTCGTGTATATGAAAGAGCACGGCTCATTTGAAGTCATCGGAGAGACGCTCGACGATGCGGCAGGCGAAGCCTATGACAAAGTGGCGAGAACGATGGGGCTTCCTTATCCGGGAGGACCTCACATTGACAAACTTGCGCAAAAAGGCGAGGCAAATGTGCCGCTGCCGCGCGCATGGCTTGAAGAAGGCTCTTATCATTTCAGCTTCAGCGGATTGAAGTCCGCAGTCATCAACACGCTTCACAACGCTTCACAAAAAGGTGAAACGATAGCTCCGGAAGATTTGTCAGCCAGCTTTCAGGAAAGCGTCATTGATGTCCTCGTCACAAAAACGGAACGCGCTGCGAAAGCTTATGGCGTCAAACAGGTGCTGCTTGCCGGAGGAGTTGCTGCAAACAAAGGGTTGAGAGCGGCGCTTGAAAAAACGTTCAGCAGCCATCCGGAGATTGAGCTTTTGATCCCGCCGCTTTCGCTGTGTACGGACAATGCCGCGATGATTGCCGCCGCAGGTACGGTTGCTTTTGAAAAAGGAATCAGAGGAAAATATGATATGAACGGTCAGCCTGGCTTAGATCTGACGTCTTATTAAAACCTCACGCTCTGTGAGGTTTTTTTGCCCGGGAATAGTTATTAACAGGTTATTAACATATATCCACAGTCTTGTGTATAATGTTAAAAACCTTAATTTACAGACCTTTTTCACCTGTTAATAATGTGTATAAATATTATGTTTTTTGTGGATATTGTGGGTAAATCGCTTTCTTTCTTTTAAATAAAGGATTTTAATTGTGGACAAAAAAACCGCTCCGGCTTGGAGCGGTTCATCCTTTATTCATTTGTAGAGAGTGTTTCCCATTCTGTTAACAGTTGTTCAAGCTCCTCATTCAGCCGTTCATTTTCAGAGTGGATTTCCTGGACCTTCTCATGGTCTTGGAAGACGGCGGGGTCACACAGGAGCTCTTCATTTTTTTCGATCTGTTCTTCAATGTCCGTAATTCTTGTTTCGATTTCTTCAATCCTGCGCTGCCGCTGGCGTTCTTTTCTTTTCAGCTCTTTTTCTTCTTCATAGCTCTTTTTTGCGCCAGGTTTTTCGGAAGCGTTTTTCTGATGCTCTTCCGTCTGTTTTTCTAGTTCTTTCAGTTCAAGCTGCTGCGCTTTTTTTTCTGTGTAATAATCGTAGTCGCCTAAATATTCTTCTGCTTTGTCGCGGGAAAGCTCCAGTACTTTTGTCGCGATCCGGTTGATAAAATAGCGGTCATGGGACACAAATAATATCGTTCCCGGGTAATCGATCAAAGCGTTCTCCAAGACTTCCTTGCTGTCCAGGTCGAGATGGTTTGTCGGCTCATCAAGAATAAGGAAGTTCGCTTTTTGGAGCATCAGCTTGGCGAGGGCAAGCCTTGCTTTTTCGCCGCCGCTTAACGCGTGTACAGGTTTTAATACGTCTTCTCCCGAAAACAGGAAGTTGCCGAGGCAGGTCCGGATATCCTTTTCATTCATTTCCGGATAATCGTCCCAAAGCTCGTCAAGCACGCGTTTTGACGACGTCAATTCAGCCTGTTCCTGGTCATAGTAGCCGATTGAGACATGGGAGCCTGTCGCGATTGTTCCCGATACCGGCTGCAGCTTTTGAATCAATGCTTTTAAAAGGGTTGACTTGCCGATTCCGTTCGGTCCGACCAGTGCAACGCTTTCCCCGCGGGTGATGTGAAAGTTCAATGAACGGAGAAGCGGGGGCTGCTCCTGATAGCTTACTGTCAAGTCTTCCACCCGCAGTACATCGTTTCCGCTTTGCCTTGTAATTTCAAAGCGGAAAGACGCCGACTTTTCATCTCCGAGCGGTTTGTCCATGATCTCCATCCGTTCAAGCTGCTTTCGTCTGCTCTGCGCCCGTTTCGTCGTCGAAGCTCTAGCCAGATTCCGGTCGACGAACTCCTGCAGCTTGGCGATTTCGTCCTGCTGCTTTTCATAAAGCTTTGTTTCCTTTTCCAGCTGTTCGGCTTTTAATTGGAGATAAGAGCTGTAGTTCCCGGTATATTTTTTGCTTTGGGACCGGCTGATCTCGTAAACTTGGGTAACCACTTTGTCAAGAAAGTACCTGTCATGGGAAACGATTAAAATCGCTCCGCTGTAATTTTGCAAATATTGTTCAAGCCATGTCAGGGTATCGATATCCAAGTGGTTTGTCGGTTCGTCCAAAATGAGGAGGTCGGGTTTTGTCAAAAGCATTTTTCCGAGGGCAAGCCTTGTTTTTTGACCTCCGCTTAAGTCCTGGACGCGGACGGAGTCGTCAAATCCCGCAAAGCCGAGCCCGTGCATGACGGATCTGACCTCTGCCTCATATTGGTAGCCGCCTTTGTCCTTGAACTCCTGCTGAAGCCTGTCATACGTCTTCATCAATGATTCAAGCATGTCCGGTCCGGCCTGCGCCATCTTTTCCTCGATCGCGCGCATTTCTTTTTCCATTTTTTTTAGAAAATCAAATACCGACAGCAATTCCTCTTTGAGCGTCAGCTTGGAATCGAGGCCGGAATGCTGGTCAAGGTAGCCCATCGTCAAATCTTTCGGCTTGATGATGTCCCCCTTTTCATATGAAAGTTTTCCTGCGATAATCTTTAGAAGAGTCGATTTTCCGGCGCCGTTGCGTCCGACGATCGCAATCCGGTCCCGAGATCTGACTTCGAGTTTTATATTCGTTAAAATCGTATCGGCTCCAAACGATTTTGAAAGTTGGTTCACTTGTAAAATCATCATGATCTTTCACCTCTTGTCTGCTATTTTAAGTGTAGCCTATCACTGCGCAGTCAGCAAACAATTAAGTGAACTCTGGAAGATTTTAGCCAAAGAAAAAGACAGAATGAAAAAAATAGTGTATGATCGTTATAAGGAGAGTTCAGAACATGAATGAGTTTACACATTTTAATGAACAAGGCAGAGCCAAGATGGTTGATATAAGCGAAAAGGAAGCTTCAGTACGCACAGCTGCGGCTGTTTCAAGCGTGTCTATGAATCGAACAGTACATGAAAAAATCAAAAACCGGGAAATCGGAAAGGGCGATGTATTGGCGGTGGCGCAAGTGGCCGGAATCATGGCCGCAAAACAGACATCCGCCATCATCCCGATGTGCCATCCGATCGCTCTGAAAGGAGTCGACATCGCCTTTCGCTGGGAGGAGAAAGAACAGAAGAGCATCCTGCATATTCAATCTAAAGTGAAGACCAAAGGGAGCACAGGTGTGGAAATGGAAGCGTTAACTTCGGCCTCCGTATGTGCGCTGACCGTATATGACATGTGCAAAGCGGCGGATAAGGGAATGGTGATAGGACCGACCTTTCTTCTCGAAAAGACAGGCGGGAAAAACGGTGACTATAAAAGGGAAAAAGCTGATGTAGACATGGAGGATTAGTTTATGAACATGGATCATTCAAAAATTCCGCAAGCGACAGCGAAACGGTTGCCATTATATTATCGTTTTTTAAAAAACCTTCATGCATCCGGAAAACAGCGTGTATCTTCCGCTGAGCTGAGCGATGCCGTCAAAGTCGATTCTGCGACCATCCGCAGGGACTTCTCGTACTTCGGCGCGCTCGGAAAAAAAGGATACGGCTACAATGTCAATTATTTGCTGTCCTTTTTCAGAAAGACGCTTGATCAGGATGAAATGACGAACGTAACGCTCATTGGCGTGGGGAATTTGGGGACAGCCTTTCTCCATTACAATTTTATCAAAAATAATAATACAAAAATCGCCATGGCGTTTGACATCAATGAGGAAAAAATCGGAACCGAGGTCGGCGGTGTTCCCGTCTATGATCTGAATAGACTTGAAGAGCATATGACGGATGATATCCCCGTCGCCATTTTGACGGTACCGGCTCAAGCCGCACAGTCGATTACAGACAGGCTGGTGGCGCTTGGCATTAAAGGCATTCTTAATTTCACGCCGGCCCGCTTGAATGTGCCGGAACACATTCGCATTCATCATATAGATTTGGCGGTTGAACTTCAGTCGCTGGTGTATTTCATGAAACATTATTCAATGCAGGAAAAGTAAAACGGAAAACGAAAAATAAAGGAAAGGGGGCAGGCTTTATGCCAATCGGTCCTGGAAGCTTTATTTTAATTGTCGTGGTGGCGCTTTTGATATTCGGCCCGAAAAAACTTCCCGAGCTGGGAAGAGCGGCGGGAAACACGCTGAGGGAGTTTAAGAATGCGACAAAAGGTTTGGCTGACGACGATTCCGATAAAAAGAAAGAAGATCAGTAGGATAGGATGACATTTATGAAGGAAAGAGAAATGTCGCTGATAGAACATATCACAGAACTACGCAGACGGCTTGTGATCACTTTTTTCTTTTTTGTTTTATTTGTTGTGGCAGGCTTTTTATTGGCAAAGCCGCTGATTATCTATCTGCAGCAGACGGATGAAGCAAAGCTGCTGACGCTCAACGCGTTCAAGCTGACCGATCCTTTATTTGTGTACGTGCAGTTCGCTTTCATCATCGGCGCCGTCTTGACTTCGCCGCTTGTTTTATACCAGCTGTGGGCTTTCATTAGCCCGGGGCTGTATGAAAAAGAACGAAAAGTGACGCTCAGCTATATTCCGATATCGATTATTCTTTTTTTAGGCGGCATTGCCTTTTCTTACTTTATTTTATTTCCGTTTGTCGTGGACTTTATGACGAGAGTCTCAGATGATCTGAATGTCAACCAGGTCATCGGAATACACGAATATTTTCAGTTTCTGCTTCAGTTGACGCTTCCTTTTGGCTTATTGTTTCAGATGCCTGTGGTCATCATGTTTATCACAAGGCTCGGCCTCGTGACGCCGATGTTTTTGGCGAAAATCAGAAAATACGCATATTTTGTGTTGTTCGTCATCGCGGCCCTCATTACACCGCCTGAGCTTTTGTCGCATTTAATGGTCTCAGTGCCATTGCTCATTCTTTATGAAATCAGTATCGTGATTTCAAGAATATCCTACAGGCAGGCGCAAAAAACAATGATTCAAGAGGAAAATCAAGCGTTTTTGAACGACCATACTAAATAAGAGCCATTCTTTTTCAGAATGGCTCTTTTCCTTCACAAAAAAGGCTATTGATCTTTTCGTTTCATCTTGCCGGCCAGGGCGAACATTTTAAAGGAAATGCTGATATTATAGGCTGCGAAAAGCATCAGCAGGATCGTGTAAAAAGACCACATGCTTCCGGGCGAGGTTGCCGCCAGATATGTAAACAGCACACCCGTTAATAAATAAATCGCTCCCCAGAATTTAGGGCTTCTCATCATAGAAATCCTCCAATAATCATTTGCATTTTCTCGACGTGTTTCAAATATTCTTCAATAGGCTCCCGGAATGTCTGCAGTAAGACGACGAGCGTATTCATGGCGACATGGGCGAAAATAGGCACGATAATCCGGTTGGTTCTGACATATAAAAAGGAGAATGTGAATCCCATTGCTGTATAAATGAGCAGATGGCTGAAATCCAAATGGACGACCGAGAAGAGCACCGAACTGAACAAAGCGGCAATGAAAAAATTCGTTTTCTCATAGATTGCACCGAAAATGATCTTTCTGAAAATGATTTCTTCAAGAATCGGTCCGAATACAGAAGAGACAAACACCATCAGCGGCAATGCGGTGATGATTTCCATGATCCGCTGCGTATTTTCCGATTCCGGGTTGACCCCGAACAAGTACATTTCGATCGAAGCGGCAATTGACTGCGAAAACAAAGCGAGAAAAACGCCGGCTACCGCCCATCCGATTGACGCTCCAACCGATGCTTTCGGGCGGTTGCGAAGCGTCGTCTTCGGCACCGTCCGCAAAATCAGCAGCACGATAACGAGACAGAGGGTAAACGCGATGACAGACCAGACGCCTGTCAATGTAAGCTGGGCTTCAGCCTTTGGCTGTCCTTTGCCCACTCCCAAAAAGTAAAGAAGAGGCAAGCCGACAGCGGCCGACAATTGCATGAGAACGTATGCCAATATAATAAACCAGTATTGTTTTCTCAAGCTTTATGTACTCCTTTTCTAAAAATCTAATTCAGACTATGTTTATTGTAACACACTCTTTTTAAATTATAGGATGATAAGGACATGCGGAGAAATGTAAGCGCAAAAAAATTTGACCTTATCACTTGAAATTGCCTGGGAGATTCTTTATTATAAGAATTGTGTTAGCACTCACCGAGTGCGAGTGCTAAAATTACATATGAAAATATTGAGGAGGTTGTTTCATTGTTAAAGCCATTAGGTGATCGCGTTGTCATTGAGCTCGTTGAGTCTGAAGAAAAAACTGCCAGCGGAATCGTACTTCCTGACTCCGCAAAAGAAAAACCACAAGAGGGTAAAGTGGTTGCAGCCGGTTCAGGCCGTGTGTTAGAGAGCGGAGAGCGCGTTGCATTAGAAGTTAAAACAGGCGACCGCATCATCTTCTCAAAATATGCAGGTACCGAAGTGAAATATGAAGGTACTGACTACTTAATCTTGCGTGAAAGCGACATTTTAGCTGTTATCGGCTAAGTCATAAATAAAAACGAGACAATTATATAGGAGGTTCGAATAACATGGCAAAAGATATTAAGTTTAGCGAAGAAGCCCGCCGTTCAATGCTGCGCGGTGTAGATGCATTGGCGGATGCTGTAAAGGTAACTTTGGGACCTAAAGGACGCAACGTCGTTCTTGAGAAAAAATTCGGTTCTCCATTAATCACAAACGACGGTGTTACCATCGCGAAAGAAATCGAGCTTGAAGACGCGTTCGAAAACATGGGCGCAAAGCTTGTTGCTGAAGTTGCGAGCAAAACAAACGATGTTGCCGGTGACGGTACAACAACAGCGACAGTTCTAGCTCAAGCGATGATTCGCGAAGGTCTTAAAAACGTAACTGCCGGCGCTAACCCTGTAGGCGTGCGCAAAGGTATCGAGCAGGCTGTGGCTGTAGCGGTTGAAAGCCTGAAAGAAATCTCCAAACCAATCGAAGGCAAAGAATCAATCGCACAAGTTGCTTCAATCTCCGCTGCTGACGAAGAAGTCGGAAGCCTGATCGCTGAAGCGATGGAGCGCGTCGGCAACGACGGTGTCATCACGATCGAAGAATCAAAAGGATTCACAACAGAGCTTGAAGTGGTTGAAGGTATGCAGTTTGACCGCGGATATGCGTCTCCTTACATGGTGACAGATTCCGATAAGATGGAAGCGGTTCTTGAGAACCCGTACATCTTAGTAACAGACAAAAAAATCACAAACATTCAAGAAATCCTGCCGGTGCTTGAGCAAGTTGTTCAGCAAGGCAAACCGTTGCTTCTGATTGCTGAAGACGTTGAAGGTGAAGCTCTTGCAACATTGGTTGTCAACAAGCTTCGCGGAACATTCAACGCAGTGGCTGTTAAAGCGCCTGGATTCGGAGACCGCCGCAAAGCGATGCTCGAAGACATCTCTATCCTGACAGGTGCCGAAGTGATCACAGAAGATTTAGGTCTTGACCTTAAATCAACTCAAATCAACCAATTGGGACGCGCTTCTAAAGTTGTTGTGACAAAAGAAAACACAACAATCGTTGAAGGTGCGGGAGATACAGAGCAAATCGCGGCACGCGTCAACCAAATCCGCGCTCAAGTTGAAGAAACAACTTCTGAGTTCGATAAAGAAAAATTACAAGAGCGCCTAGCTAAGCTTGCAGGCGGCGTAGCTGTCATCAAAGTCGGCGCTGCGACTGAAACAGAATTGAAAGAACGCAAGCTTCGCATCGAAGACGCCCTGAACTCTACTCGCGCTGCGGTAGAAGAAGGAATCGTATCCGGCGGTGGTACAGCTCTTGTCAATGTTTACAATAAAGTAGCTGCCCTTGAAGCTGAAGGCGACGAACTGACTGGTATCAACATCGTTCTTCGCGCTCTTGAAGAACCAATCCGTCAAATCGCGCACAATGCGGGTCTTGAAGGATCTGTCATCGTTGAGCGCCTGAAAGGCGAAGCTATTGGTGTAGGCTACAACGCTGCAACAGGCGAATGGGTGAACATGATCGACAAAGGTATCGTTGACCCTACAAAAGTAACACGCTCAGCTCTGCAAAACGCAGCATCTGTAGCGGCTATGTTCCTGACAACTGAAGCAGTTGTTGCCGACAAGCCTGAAGAAAACAAAGGCGGCGCAGGAATGCCTGACATGGGCGGCATGGGCGGTATGGGTGGAATGATGTAAGCCCAGCGTCCAAAACGCTGATATATCAAGGAAAAGAGGCTCTTTTTAGAGCCTCTCAGCTTGTCGACAAAGCCACAAAAAGTGGCTTGATCGACAAGCTTTTTTTGTTAAAATGTGAGTGAAATCTAGTTTTTGGAGGTTTTGCCATGTTGTCTAAGCACTCTAAAGATCAGCGCGAACAGCTTGAAGTCTTTGCCTTAAGTGAACTTGTCCCGGAAGACCATCTGGTCAGGAAAATAGAAGAAGCCATGGACTTTTCTTTTATTTATGAAAAAGTTGCTCCCCTTTATTCTTCAAAAGGGCGCCCAAGCATTGATCCCGTTGTATTGATCAAAATGGTTCTGATTCAGTACGTGTTTGGCCACCGCTCGATGCGCGAAACCATTAAACGGATCGAAACCGATGTCGCTTATCGCTGGTTTATTGGATATGGATTTTCTGAAAAAATCCCTCATTTTTCAACCTTCAGTAAAAACTATGAGCGCCGTTTTCATGATACGGACCTATTTGAAACAATCTTCTATAAAATCTTGCGTCAGGCCATGGATCTCGGTCTTGTCGACCCGTCGGTCGCCTTTATCGATGGAACCCATGTCAAAGCCAATGCGAATAAGAAAAAGTTTGTGAAGAAGATTGTGAGAAAAGAAACAAGAGCTTATCAGGAACAATTAGATCGAGAAATTAATGCCGATCGCGAAGCCAACGGCAAAAAGCCCTTAAAGCCCAGGCAATGCTCAGAAGAACGGGAAATAAAAGAAAGTACGACAGATCCTGAGAGCGGTTATTTTGTAAAAGGTGAACGGGAACGTCTTTTTGCTTATGGTTTTCATACAGCTTGTGACCGGAATGGATTTGTGCTGGGGGCGGTTGTTGAGCCTGCCAATATTCATGACAGCCAAGTGTTCACGACCCTGTTTCAACAGGTGAAAGAGCACGTCGCTAAGCCTCATACAGTCGCAGTTGATGCCGGATATAAAACGCCGTTTATCGCAAAGTTTCTAAGTGATCAAAATGTCCGTCCCGTCATGCCTTACACTCGACCACAAACTAAAAAAGGGTTCATGAGAAAACATGAATATGTATACGATGAATATTACGATGCTTATATTTGCCCTGACGATCACGTTCTGACATATCGCACAACCAACCGTGAAGGCTATCGGATTTATGCATCAGATCCAAACCGATGTGAACACTGTTCTTTTCTGAAGCAATGTACGGAAAGTCGAAATCATCGAAAGATGATTCACAGGCATCTCTGGCAGGATCATTTGGATGAAGCCGACCATCTTCGCCACACGGATGAGAATAGGCGAATCTACGCCAAACGCAAAGAAACGATCGAACGAGTTTTTGCGGATTTAAAACACAAGCATGGCCTGCGCTGGACAACCCTGCGGGGAAAGAAAAAATTGTCCATGCAGGCGATGCTTGTTTTCGCTGCCATGAATCTCAAAAAGCTGGCGAATTGGACTTGGAAAAGTCCAATTCGCCAGCATTCTCATCGAAAAAACAGAATAAATTGGACAAAAATAGGTCGGATTATAAAAATCCGACCTATTTTGTCAACGGTCTGAGAGGCTCTTTTTAGAGCCTCTTTTTATTTTAACTTGCGATGACATATAATTACTACTTTAATCCATTGTGGTATAATTGGAACCTGGATTTTTAACAGAAAGGTTAAACAATTATGTCGCACAACAAACTAATGTTTTTGCTTTTATCATTTTCATCTATTATACATCTGCTCGGTACAATTTCTGACCCTGCGTCCAGCTGGAAGTCCTGGTTGGTGAACATTGCTTTCATCTTATTGGCTCTTCTCTTTTTAAATCTCACTTTAAAAGAAAAGAAAGAAAATCAACTGAACAAGTAACGGTACGCTCTTCTCAAAGAGAAGGGCATATATTTTATAAAGAATGAGCAGTCGGCCAGTGCCTAAGAAGTCATTGTTCCTTTCGGGAGGTTTTAAAAAAATGGTCAAAAAAATTGTGAATCGATTGAATTCATTTTCCCTGCTGGGGACAATCTTTTTTATCGGCAGTTATTTGACGTACAAATTTAATGGCATAGAGCTAGTTGGGTTCCTGTACTCAGGCATCACTTTTTTGATAATCCTGATAGCCACCACCATAATGTTAGTCAGGCTAAAAAGAAAAGGAATCAATGAAAATAAACAGGCTAAATGCATGCTTTTACTTATTTTAGCTTCTTTCCATTAGTGTACCTTTTCAATCCGAAAATATAGATCATCATGAAAGCATCATACGTCCAGTACATCAAATATCATCTCCTGTTCATACTAATAGCGGGAGGTACATCGACTTATGCTGAAAATTTGGATGACTGGACTTTTATTATTAGCGCAGCCTGCGGGGCATTCTGACAGCTTAACGATCACCCAGCAGGGGAAGAAAGTGGCCGTTGTGAACCGCGAAGATTTTACAATGCCGCTTCCCGGGACACCGTTGATTGATGATAAAAAATACGCCGAGTTCGTTGACAGGCTTGAGCGGAAAGTACACAAGGATCCCGTCAACGCCGTGATCAATGATCAGGGAAGGATCGTTCCCGGCAAGGTTGGCTACAGCCTTTCCAGGAAGGGGGTTAGAGAGCAGTTTTATGCGTATTTTTATGGGGATGGTCCGTCCACGATAGAAGTGCCTGAATTGAACATTTACCCGAAAGTGGACAGCGAACTGCTTTCCCATATCCGGACACAGCGGATCGGTCAGTATGTGACGTATTTTAATTCCGGGAATAAAAGCAGGACGCACAACATTTCACTCGCGGCAAAAGCGATCGACAATCATGTTGTGTTTCCTAATGAGACGTTTTCATTTAACAAAGTTGTCGGTATGAGGACGCCGGACAAGGGGTATATGAAGGCTCCGGTGATCGTGAGAGGCGAATTGTCTGAAGGGGTTGGCGGAGGCATTTGCCAGGTTTCGTCAACATTGTTTAATGCGGTTGACCGGGCAGGACTGGAAATCGTCCAGCGCTATTCCCACAGCCGGCGTGTCCCTTATGTTCCGCCGGGGCGCGACGCGACGGTCAGCTGGGGCGGGCCTGATTTGCGCTTTCAAAATAAATATAACCAGCCGGTCTTGATCAGGGCGAAACGGCATGGAGGAACGATGATTGTTACACTTTATTCCTCTGATGTGGTCAATCATCAGCTGCGGAAAGTTCCGAAGGCTCCTTCTGAAATCCCAAAAGAAGAGCATCAGGGCGGGGATCACTAAAGGTGAATGTTCATCTGGGCTGCACTTGTTCACACAATGTACAATAAAATCCTTTTGTCTGTATGATAGGATGAATCAAGGACATCTTTAAAATTCAGACAAGAGGAGATGATCGAGTGACATGGCTTTTTGTAACCTTTTTGGTTATCTTCAGTCTTTTTAAAATATTGGTCACTTGCCTTCCGAGCGGTGTCGTAGAGTGGCTGACCGGCAAATTTCAAGTTCATGTTAAGCTTGAGAAAGCGAATGTTACAGTGACGTTCGGAGGAGAGCGTTTAGAGGGATCTGACAAGAGTCAATTTATTCAAAACTTTAATGAGGCCGTATTTATGGAGCGGTATTACATCTACCCGGGAGACGAGCCGCTTTTTGTAAATCCGAAAAACGCCGGGACACCGTTTGTTATCGAAACAAAAAGAGGGAAAAACGCTGTGAAGCTGTTGGTTTACAGATACGATGATCATATAGACGTCGTTAAACAATATAAGAAAAAGACGGCCGCTTATTGTCTGCGTTCTGACGGTCTGCAAAAATGCAGGGGGCTCAAAACGGCGGATTTGGTTTAAAAAGCAGGAAAAACCTGCTTTTTTATTATGATATGAAATAAAGCCTGACAGCGCTGTAACCGATCAAAAATAAACAAGCAGCGATCGTAAAGATAAATTCTCCTTTTTTATTCTTTTTTCAAAAGAACGAATGAACGCACACCGAGGTTCAGTCCAAACAGGATGAATCCCACATTCAAATAAACGGGATTGAACCCGGATGGAATGATGAGAAGAAATATCCCGGCAAGCGTGATATAATGGAATGCTTTGCCAAGCGGCGGTTCTTTTTCCCGCGCTGTACGGCTGTCCATTTCACCATCACCTTTCTTTAGCAATAAAATCCTTGTATTGCATATTATTCTAATTTAAAATGTGGTTGATGAAAAGTCTTGCACAGGGAGAAACGCCATGACCATACATATTCAACAGCTTGATGCCCCTCTGAAGCCTGAGTTTGTTGCTGAACTGATTAATTTGTGGAATGATAATGCATTGGAAACGGCTGATTGCACATTGGATGATCAAGATAGACAAATGATACAGCAGCAGCTGAAACAATATGTTCAATCTGCATACGGAGCGGTTTTTGCCGTCGTGAATGAGAGGCAAGAAGCGGTCGGATACGGGCTGGCCTCTATTAAGAAAGATTTGGTCAGCGATTGTCTGAGCGGGCACATCGATGAAGTGTACATAGCCCCGGTCTATCGAAGAAACAAGCTGGGAAAGCTTGTTGCAGATCGTATGATGGATTGGTTTGAAAGGCATCAAGTGTCTCACGTTCAAGTATCGGTTGATATCGATAATCAATCGGCGCTGCGTTTTTGGGAAGGCATCGGCTTCAGCAGTGAATTTTATCTTCTGAAACATTAGTTTTTTGAATCAAGTGGGCGCGGCTCCTCTCGTGATGACCGGCCGCCTCGCCCAAAAGCCCCTTTTTATTGCAAAGGGGCTTTTTTGATGAGCTCAGGAGAATTATGATGCGGTGAATTGACGAGAGGCGCGACTTCATACGCTTCCATCTCTTTTGACCCATATGGTTTTAAAAGGCTTTCTAAGTATGCAAGGTCTTGATTTTTCGGATTCAGCCATTCTTTTTCAGCTTGACGATCAAGAATGACGGGCATGCGATCATGAATATCTTTCATTAAATCGTTGGGCATTGTCGTAATGATTGTGCATGTATAGACGGGCTTGCCGCCGGCAGGCTGCCACTTCTCCCAAAGCCCCGCAAACGAAAACAGTCCATTTGTTTTGAGCTTGATCCTCATCGGCCGCTTTGTCTTTGCATCGGTCCGCTTCCACTCATAAAAACTGTCTGCCGGAATGAGACACCTTTGTCTGATCAGCGGCTTTCGAAAGCTCGGCTTCTCAGCCAAAGTCTCAGCGCGAGCATTGATCATTTTATAACCGATTTTCTCATCCTTTGACCACGGCGGAATCAATCCCCACCGCAGCCGCCCTAACCGGTTATGGGAACCGTCGCTGATGACGGCGAGAATGCGCTGGGAAGGCGCGATGTTATAACTGGGGCTGTAATCTTCAATCGTCATTTGATCAATCTCGAAACGGTCAATAATCTCATCAAATTCAGAAAAGAGCGTAAACCTGCCGCACATCTTTGATCACCTTTTTTGTTTTTTGAAAGTTTGAGGCAAATAGATTTTTTAAATATAAATGGCCAACAAGGCCGCTGAAACAGCCATGACAAAACAGTCATCGCCCGTCATGGCCACACCGTTTTTGATGAATACACTGCAGGTCCAGTTGAGCGCCGATCCTTCCGCGGTCCGGTCAATCAGCTTTTTACCCGCTGTGTAAACACATGCTTTAAATAAAGAAAACGAAATGGAACATAAAATAAAGAGCAAAATAAACTTTACCATCAACACCAGCATTGCCTTTTCACCCCGGCATATTTTGTAAGCTCCACCTTCATTTTACCAATAAATTCATATGTTAAAACCCTATTCTTGTTTTATTTTATTGACCGACTGGTCAGCAAGCGCTACAATTTATACTAACCGATTGGTCAATAACGAAAAGGAATGATGATCAATGCCTTTACAGCTTTATGAAAAAGAACAAATACTCGATGCCTGTTTGGAGGTTTTTGCCCGGCACGGCTATGCAAAGACTTCGACCGGAATGCTGGCGGAAGCGGCCGGTATTTCAAAGGCGCTGATTTTTCATCACTTTAAAAGCAAAAAAATTCTGTACTTAACTGTGCTCGATTATTGTATTGAAAAGGTAAAGTCGCGCCTTTCCCTTGATGACCTGTCGTCTTATCATGATTTTTTTGAAGCGAAAGAAAAAATAAGTTTGGCTAAGCTTGAGTTTTTCGCGGATTATCCAAATGTATATAAGCTCACGAAAGAAGCCTTTTTTTCGCCGCCTTCCGAATTAAAAGAAGAAATCGCCGCAAAGTATGGGGAGCAATTTGCCGTTAGAAATCGTATTCTAAAACAGCTTTTTGCGAACGTTCCGTTGAGGAAAGGAGTCGATCGTGAAGAGGCGTTCGAACTCATCATGGTCATGATGGGGCATTTTGAACAAAAGTTTCTAGCGAAAGTAACGGCTGAGAACGATTATGATCCAGCCTGGAGCAGACGTCTTCTTGAAGAACGAAAACGGTTTTTGGATATGATTCGTTTCGGTATTGAAGGCGAATAAAAAGGGGGATTTCTGATGGGACGCTATGTATTGGGCTTTCATGAGGTCGATCGAGCCGATTTGCCGCTTGTCGGCGGGAAAGGGATGAACTTGGGCGAGTTGTCGAAAATGGGCGGCATTCAAGTGCCTCCTGGTTTTTGTGTAACCACAAAGGCATATGAAAGGATGATCGGCGAAAACGGCAGAGTCAGTGAACTGATTGATCAGCTGTCACTTTTGAAAGTGATCGATCGAGAGCAGATTAACGAACTCGCCCTCCAGATCCGCAATGGTATTGAAAGGGCCGAAATCGCCGAAGAGATCAAAGAAGCGGTTAAAAGCGCTCACTCAAATGCTGGCGGCGGTGCATATGCCGTCCGATCAAGCGCTACGGCGGAAGATTTGCCTCATGCCTCTTTCGCCGGGCAGCAAGATACGTATTTAAATATAAAAGGAATAGAGGCGATCTTGAAGCATATCAGCAAATGCTGGGCTTCATTGTTTACAGAGCGGGCCGTGATCTACCGGATTCAAAACGGTTTTGACCACCGTAAAGTTCAATTATCGGTCGTCATCCAGCAGATGGTGTTTTCGGATGCGTCCGGCATTATGTTTACGGCAGATCCCGTTACATCCAACCGGAAGGTCACCTCGATTGATGCGAGCTTTGCTTTGGGGGAGGCGCTTGTATCTGGTACGGTTTCGGCAGACAACTACAAGGTTCGCGAAGGAGAGATCGTTCAAAAAACGATTTCCGAGAAAAAGACGGCAGTCTATTCTTTGGAAAGCGGCGGCACTGAGGCGCGCGAAGTCGAAGCGGAACGCCGGAAAAAGCAAACATTAACAGATGAACAGATCATACAGCTTGAAGCACTGGGAAGGAGAATCGAAGCTCATTTCGGTTTTCCGCAGGATATTGAATGGTGTCTGGCTGATGGCGAATTTTTCTTTGTCCAGAGCAGGCCTGTAACGACATTGTTTCCTCTCCCGAAACAGAGCGATGACAAGCTGCGCGTCTATATGTCTGTCGGGCATCAGCAAATGATGACAGAGCCGATCAATCCGCTTGGGATATCGTTTTTCGGGTTGATCTCGGGTTATGAGCTGACCTGTGCCGGCGGAAGGCTTTTTATTGATTTATCACACGATTTGGCATCTTTTGCTGGTCGGAAAGTCGTCCTCAGCACGGCGGGGAAAAATGATCCTTTCATGCATAGCGCTCTTGTGAATTTTTTGAAAAGAAAGGAGCTTGTCAAAACCCTGCCTAAAGGGAAGCGGATGTTTAGATTAGGGGCTGAGGGGCTGTCATGGTCGCTGCCTGGTCATGCGCTGAAGATTTACCGGAAAAACGACACAGGTGTAGTCAACCGGCTCATGTCCAAAGCGGAAGCATCCATTCATGAGGCTGAACAGCGATTGAAAAATGCATCGGGTGAAACGTTATTTGCACAGATAGAAGAGGATCAAAAAAACTTGAAAAAAGTTCTCTATGATTCAGAGAGCATGGCTGTGATTATGGTTGGTTTATATGCGGTATACTGGCTCAATCGAAAAATGGAGAAATGGCTTGGCGAAAGAAATGTCGCCGATACCCTTTCTCAATCGGTATTGCACAATGTCACATCTGAAATGGGATTGGCGCTTTTGGATGTTTCCGATGCTGCCAGAGGATACCCCGAGGTTCAGAAATATTTAGCGCATGCCAATGATGAAACCTTTTTCGAAGATCTCAAACAGCTTGACGGCGGTCCCGCTTTTATCAGCGCATTGCGGGCATTCCTTGAGAAATACGGCATGCGCTGCACCGGTGAGATCGATATGACCAAGACGCGCTGGAGCGAACGCCCTTCCATTCTTGCTCCAGTGATTTTGAGCAACATCAAAAACTTTGAACCTGGTGCGCGAACGGTCAAGTTTGAACAGGGGCGATTGGAAGCGGAGCAAAAGGAGAGGGATCTGTTAAGCCGTCTGCAACAACTAAAGGGAGGCAGACAAAAGGCAAAAAAGACAAAGAAGATGATCAGCGTTTTGCGGAATTTTATCGGTTATCGGAAATATCCCAAATATGCTCTGATCAAACGCTATTTTATATATAAGGAAGCGTTGATGAAAGAAGCCGCCATTTTGCAGCGAAAGAAGCTGATTCAAGCGAAGGAGGATATTTATTATCTGTCTTTTGATGAATTGAGAGAGGCCGTTTGCGCTAATCGTCTCGATGTGAAGAAGATCGAGGAAAGAAAAGCAGAATATCAGCATTATGAAAAATTAACGCCTCCGCGAATGATGACTTCAGAAGGCGAGGTCATCACGGGAGAAGTTCTGGGAGACCACATTCCGGCGGGAGCATTGGCGGGCGTTCCTGTTTCATCGGGAGTCATCGAAGGTAGGGCAAGAGTGATTCTGAAATTGGAAGAAGCCGATATCGAAGAGGGGGATATCCTTGTCACGCCTTTTACAGATCCGAGCTGGACACCGCTGTTTGTCTCAATCAAAGGTTTGGTGACGGAAGTGGGCGGCCTCATGACACATGGCGCCGTCATTGCGCGGGAATACGGGCTTCCGGCGGTGGTGGGGGTTGAGCATGCGACGAAAGAAATTAAAGACGGACAGAAGATCAGGATTAACGGATCGGAAGGCTATGTTGAAATACTCGAATCATAAAAGTGAGCGCAGCTTCAAGCTGCGCTTTACTGTTTATAAAGGTCGGCGGACAACATCCAATCCATCAAATGCTGATACGGATAATAGGTTGTGCCATTTAATTCAATTTTAGGTATGTCAGGATATTTACTCAGCATTTCTTTCGTTTCTACTTTACTTAAACCTAAATAATAATGTAAATCGCCTTCTTTAACTAAATAGGGATAGCCTGAATAACTCCCTTTTGGGTTTTTAAAGTTTTTCAAGCCGTCACCGATAAAATAGCCTAAAGCAGCTAAACCAAGCCCGATCCAAAACAGGTTCATTTTCATGTTACCATCCTTTTCGCATATTGCTTTATCTGTCATACGAAAAGCGTTGAAAAAAGTTTCAAGGTCAAAGGCTTTGCCGGTTCAGCATCTCATAAAGAACGACGGCATGGTTATGGCGCTCATCCTTTGCACCGTAAAGCAGAATAACGGTTTCGTCCGCAGCCATTTCTTTTAATTCCTTGAAGCTTCTCTGTTTTTCAGGCTGTTGTTTGATTTCATTTTGATAGGCTTCTTTAAACGATTCGAATTTTTTCGGGTCATGACCGAACCATTTTCTTAAATCAGGACTTGGAGCGATTTCTTTCATCCAGCAGTCAAGGTTCGCTTTTTCTTTTGAAATGCCGCGCGGCCACACACGGTCGATTAAAATGCGGCGTCCTTCTGCTTGCTGGTTTTCTTGATAAATGCGCTGGAGAATAAACGGCATTTGGATCACTCCTTCTCATTTTATGATAAAACGGCCGTCTGGAAGGAACAACCTCTATTGAAATGACAATGCCAACATTCCTTTTATTCGATGGAATGTTTTAAAGAACTGTACATTTGGCTGACGCTTTCATCGATTTCATCTCTTGACATCCGCAAGGCTTTTTCCGATCTGGCATAGCCGATTTCTAATCGGCCTTCTTCCAGCCCTTTAAAAATCTCATCGGCAAATTCATCCAAAGGAGCTCCGGAATCATGCAGTCCGACACCGCCCAGATCTGTATTGACCGCGGGAGGAGCGACCTCTATGACCTCAACGCCGGCCTCGGAAAGCTGATGTCTTAAACTCATCGTAAAAGAATGGAGAGCGGCTTTTGTCGATGAGTAGATCGGTGCGATCGCCATCGGTGTAAACGCCAGGCCTGATGTCACATTGATGATCGCTGTTTTCCCCGGTTTTTTGGCAAAGTATTGGCTAAAGAGCATGGCCAGGTGGATCGGTGCCTCCATGTTGACGGTGATTTCTTTTTTGTAGTCAGCCCAATTGTCTATGACATCTGCTTTTAAAATGTGGTAGCGCTGCTGTATACCCGCATTATTCACAAGTACGTTTACGCCAGGGTGACGTTCTTTGACCCATTCAAATAATGCCAGTCGTTCCGTTTCATCGGTTACATCGCATATACGCGTGATCAGCTCCGGATATTTTTCCTTTGCTTCTTTCAACTTGCTTTCCCTTCTCCCGCAGACGATGACCGTATTTCCCGATTTCATAAATCGTTCGGCAAAAGCAAAGCCGATTCCTGATGCGCCGCCTGTGATCAGTACTGTGTGTCCCGACAGTTTCATTGAAATCCCTCTTTTCCGTCAAATTTTCAAACAATAAGTTGAACATCTCTTCTGATCCTATACTAGACCCTTCATTTTCCAAAATGCAAGTATTCCGATTAGACGGTATCGTCCGATTCCATTATCATTGAAAACTGAAAGGGGTGGAATAAAATGTATGAAACGACTGTCGAAACGTGCTTTGGAAAGCTGAAAGGCAGAACGGAAAACGGTGTCCGTATCTTTAAAGGCGTACCTTTCGCAAAACCTCCCGTCGGCAAGTTAAGGTTTCGGGAACCGCAGCGAATGGAAGCCTGGGAAGGTGAGCGGGAGGCTTTTCAATTTGGTCCGGTTTGTCCGCAGCCTGACAGGGGGTTGCCTGGTGAGTCAACGGGGGTTGAAAAGTCTGAGGATTGCCTTTATTTAAATGTGTACGCACCTGAAGAGGCGGATGGGGATCTGCCTGTTATGGTGTGGATTCATGGGGGCGCTTTTTATCTCGGAGCTGGCAGTGAACCGTTCTATGACGGGACTCAGCTCGCAAAGCAGGGAAAGGTGATCGTGGTCACCATCAATTATCGCCTCGGTCCGTTCGGTTTTTTGCATCTTTCTGCAATTGAAGATTCCTACACAAGCAACCTTGGCCTCTTGGATCAAATCGCGGCCCTTGAGTGGGTGAAAGAAAATATCGCTTTCTTTGGCGGAGACCGTCATCATATTACGGTATTTGGAGAATCGGCGGGATCGATGAGCATCGCTTCGCTCTTGGCGATGCCGAAAGCAAAGGGGCTTTTTCAACAGGCCATTATGGAAAGCGGGGCGTCCGCAACAATGTCTGAAAAGCTTGCGAAAGCCGCAACAGAAAGATTCTTAACGATTCTCGATATTGATCAACATCATCTGGAGCGCCTTTGCGATGTATCTGATCAAGAACTTCTTCAAGCCGCCGATCAGCTGCGTACTTTAATGGGAGAAAATATTTTTGAATTGATCTTTCAGCCTGCACTTGACGAAAAAACCCTCCCGCTGAAGCCGGAGGCCGCCGTCGCGAAGGGTGCGGCAAAAGGAATCGGTCTATTAATCGGAACAAACCGCGATGAAGGCGCTTTGTTTTTTGCCTCTGATTCGGAACTTTTGCCTGAGAGGAAGATTAATGAGATTTTAGAAGAATACATGGGAAAAGAGGCCGCTGAAGCCGCCGCGCCTCTGTATCCGAGATCATTGAAAGGCCATGTTGATATGATGACAGATCTAGTCTTTTGGCATCCGTCCGTTGTGTTCGCTTCGGCTCAATCACAACATGCATCTGTCTTTATGTACCGGTTTGACTGGCATGCCGATTCGGAGCATCCGCCGTTCAACAAAGCGGTGCACGGCTTAGAGATTCCGTTTGTATTTGGCAATATGGACAGTTTGGAACAGCTGACAGGTACGAAGGCTGGGGAGGAAGCGCATCTGCTTGCTAAACAGATCCAGGCTGCCTGGGTGTCTTTTGCCCGCTCCGGAAATCCGAGCACCGATGATGTCAGCTGGCCTGATTATGATGAAGATTCACGGAAAACGCTGATTTTTGATCAAGAGATCGCGATTGAAAACGACCCGTATTCAGAGAAGAGGAAGCTGTTGACAGCCTCAAACCTGCAGGTTTAGAACAAGCGGCTGACCACAGGTCAGCCGCTTTGGTGGTAGCGTTCGCTTTGAATGGCTTCAAGCGATTTGCCGCGCGTTTCCGGCGCCATACGGAGCCCGATGATCATATGAATGACGAGAAATGCAATCATGACGGCGCCGGCTGTTTTAAAGCCCAATCCCGTAATCATCGCAGGAACGATCAATGAGATGAGCCCGACGCCGATGCGGACGATGAAGAACATAAAGCCTTGCGCGAGCGCCCTGTATTTCGTATGAAAAAGTTCTGCCGCCCACAGCCCGTAAAACGCCTGCGCTCCAAATCCCGCAGAAATGCCCCACAGGCATACGAATAATAAAAGCTCCGTGATGTTCATCGTACCGAAGGTGAGGATGACCCATGCGGCGGTTGCCATGGCTGCTCCTATGCCAAAAAGCGTTTTCCGATTGACTTTATCGCCGAGACGGATAAAGACGAAGTATGTGGACGCCACTGTCAAAATCCATAAAAATGCCTGCAGCAGGTTGGCTTGCGCCGCTGTTAAACCGCCGACCGTCTCATAAATATACGGCATGAAATATCCCATTGTTCCGGCAACAAGGTTCCAAAACGCGTAAATTCCGATAAGGAGAATCATGGCGTGGAGGTTCGCTTTGTTGGTCAACAGCTCTTTGATCGATGCCTTTTCTGCAACTCCTTTTGCTTTGTCTTCAGCTTCTTTTCGCTTTTGCTCCTCCCAGATGGACGATTCGTGAATCTGCTGCTGCAAAATCCACGTGATGACCGCGACAACGAATAATTGCGCAAAAATCAACCGGCTTCCCAGCAAACCGAGCGGTGCCAAGGCAACCGATAGCAGCAGCGTAAGCGCCGGTCCGACCGACCATGCCAGCTGCCCCCAGCCGACGCGTCCGGCGCGTTCGTGATCAGGCGCCTCCTCGGCAATATAAGTCCAAGCAGCCGGAATCGCTGCGCCCACCGCAATTCCCGTCACGATGTAACCGGTTAAAAGCATCGGAAAATTAAACGACACGGCAATCAGCAAAACGCCAAGCATATAGACTAATAGATCGTACTTGTATATGAATTTTCTCCCGTAACGGTCGACTAAAAAACCGCCGAGAAAAGCGCCGATCGCCGCGCCGAAACCATTTGCGCTTAAGGCGCCGAGAAGCCCGACCCGGGCGTCGTCCAACCCTAAATATTCAACCCATAACGAAAGCCCGCCGGCCCCTGCGACGATTGATCCCGCCTCCAAATAGTTGGACATGGCAACCGTGATCGTCGACTTCAAACTGCCTTTTTTTCTCCCTGGCATGATTCGCTCCCCTTTCAAATCAGAATTCTTTTCTGACAGAAGCCGGATTGATGCGTTGAATGCTGGATTTTTCTTTCGTGAGTCACGCGAATATGTAAGCGCTGTCATTTTCTGGTGATACCGACCCTGCATCCGTTCCAGCTTGCATGCTGTTCCGAATGTTTTTCATATAGTATTACTTTATTCCGAAATCAAAAATAAATCAACATATAAATCAGAATATTCCGTCTGAATATTTTTGTTTTTGTTTGAAAATTTTTCTCGAAAAACTGCCATTATATCAATTTTTTATTAAAAAACCGAAACTTTTCCTCTGGAAAAATAGTATATTTAAACTAAGTATATTTTACTATGAGGAGGAGTTTTTAGATGAGTATATTAAGCAGGTTCAAAGACATTATGGCCAGCAATATTAACGCTTTGCTTGATAAAGCGGAGGACCCGGAAAAAATGGTGGATCAGTACGTCAGGAACTTGAACAGCGACTTAAACAAAGTAAAGGCGGAAACGGCGTCTGTCATGGCGGCCGAGCAAAGGGCAAAAAGAGAACTGGCGGATTGCCGGGCGGAAATCGACAAGCTTGAGCGCTATGCAATGAAGGCATTGGAAGCCGGCAGCGAGGCGGATGCCCGAACATTTTTAGAAAAGAAAGCGGTGCTGGAAACGAAGGCGTCCGAATTAGAAACTGCATTACAAACGGTGTCATCCAATGCGCTTCAAATGAAAAAAATGCACGATAAGCTTGTTTCCGATATCGGAGAGCTTGAAGCGCGCCGGGCCGCGATCAAAGCGAAATGGACAGCGGCGAAAACACAGGAAAGAATGAATAAACTCGGTGCATCTGCAGCGAATGCCAACCATTCAATGTCCGCTTTCGGCAGAATGGAAGAAAAGGCCAACCGGGCGCTTGATGAAGCGAATGCGATGGCTGAACTGAACGCCGCTCCTCAAGATGACGTAGAAGACCTGAAAGCTAAATATGACAGCCCCTCTGGTGTGGATGATGCGCTTGCCGCACTGAAAGCAAAAATGGCGGGTCAAAAGTCATAACAATTTGAAATGAATAAAGTGAGAGGTTAAGAGACATGGTGATTTCTTATAAATGTCCGGGCTGCGGGGATGACATGGCCTTTGACGCTGAATCCGGCACGCTGGCCTGCCGGAGCTGCGGGAGACAGGACAAGATTGAAAACATTCCGGAAGAATTAAAAACAGCGAGATTTACTGAAGACGAAGCAACAGAATATCATTGCCAAAACTGCGGCGCTATTTTGATCACTGAAAAAGAAACGACGGCTACCTCCTGCAGCTTTTGCGGGGGAGCGGCTGTGATCCCCGACCGCCTGTCCGGAAACCTTGCCCCGGCAAAGGTCATTCCTTTTACGATCAGCAAAGAGGAAGCGGCAGACGCGTTTCGCAAGTGGTGCAGAAAAGGGCTGTTAACACCAAAGGGCTTTATGTCGGCGGACCGGATTAAAAGCATCACAGGCATGTACGTTCCTTTCTGGATGTACGATTTAAACAGCAAAGTGCAGGTCAGCGCCCGCTGCACAAAGGTACATAGGTATACACAGGGCGACTACATCTATACGAAGACCGAACATTATGATGCGTTTCGCGATATCAATCTCGACTACATCAAAGTCCCGGTGGATGCATCAGAAAAGATGAACGATGAATTGATGGACAAATTGGAGCCTTATCCGTATGATCAGCTGAAAGATTTTAAAACGGCCTATTTGGCAGGCTACATCGCTGAAAAATATAATTACGATGATGAAGAGCTTTTTCCGCGGGCGAAAAGCAAAATCAGCGGCTACATCGAGTCATATATCGATTCCACCTTATCCGGATACAGCTCCGTCGATGTGAAAACGAAACACGTCGATACGCAAAAAATGAAAAGCTTTTATGTGCTTTTGCCCGTCTGGATGGTCAATTACAACTACAAACAAAAGGATTACATTTTTGCGATGAACGGACAAACGGGAAAAGTCGTCGGCAAGCCGCCGATCAGCTCATTTAAAGAAAAGATGTGGTTTAGCGGACTAGCTGTCTCCATATTTGCGGTCTGGAAAATCATCGCTGCTGTGATGGGAGGCGGGGCATGATGAGAAATTTATTGAGAAGCGCAATGATCCTATGTATGATTTTCCTTGTCTTCATCCCTATAGCCTCCGGTGCGGCAGCCTCTGAACAGAAGCGGTATGTTTATGATGAAGCCGGGCTTCTGACCAAACAGGAAATCGAGAAGCTGGAGACGCTGGCAGCTAAATTAGGCGCCGAACGGGAAACCGACTTTATCATTGTGACGACCCATGATACGAATAGCCGCGATGTGAAGAAATTTACTCAGGACTTCTATGACGAAAAAGCGCCCGGCTATCAGAAAAAGCATGGAAATGCAGCCGTGTTAACGGTTGATATGGAGCATAGAGAAGTCTATCTTGCCGGCTTTAAAAAGGCTGAAGAATATTTGAATGACGCCAGACTGGACAAAATTAGAGAAAAAATCACGCCGGATATATCTGACAATCATTATGAGACCGCATTCGAAATGTTTATGAAGGCGGCGTATGATGATATGGAGAAGAAACCATGGGCGGACAGCATCTTTTTTAAGACATGGTTTCAATTGCTTGTGTCAGCAGTCATCGCGGGAATTGCCGTCGCCATTATGAAATACAATTCAGGCGGCAGAGTGACCGTAAGTGCAAACACGTATATGAACGGTGATACTTCCGGAGTGATCAGAAAGAATGACGAGTACATCAGAACGACCGTCACAAAACAAAGAAAACCGTCCAATAATAAAAGCTCAGGCGGCGGAACGACGAGCGGAGGACATTCGCACAGCGGCAGCCGGGGAAGCTTTTAGAAAGGGAAAGGAAGAGCTCAATGGTGTTTTTTAAAAATCAATTTGCAAATGTAGTAGAGTGGGATGAATTTCGCGATGATATGATTTTCTACAAATGGAACAACCGCGAAATCAAAAAGGGGAGCCGGCTGATCATTCGTCCCGGTCAGGATGCCGTCTTTTTAAACAATGGAAAAATTGAAGGCATATTCCAAGATGAAGGCGACTATGATATTGAATCTGAAATTATTCCTTTTTTATCTACTTTAAAAGGTTTTAAATTTGGCTTTAACAGCGGGATGCGCGCCGAAGTCCTGTTTGTCAATACGAAGGAGTTTACCGTCAAATGGGGGACGAAGAATGCCATCAATATCCCGGCTGCAGGACTACCGGGTGGCATGCCGATCAGAGCGAACGGCACATTTAATTTTAAGGTGAATGATTATGTCGCATTAATCGATAAAATTGCCGGTGTGAAAGATCAGTATGTTGTGGAAGATATCAAAATACGGATCACATCTATCCTTGATCAGCTTTTGATGAAGTGGATCACAAAAGAAGGAAAAGATATGTTCAACCTTCAAGCCAACGCCTTTGATATCGCAAAAGGGATCAAGGAAGACCTTGATATGGAGATTGTCAGCGACGGCATGACGGTTACAGGCTTTAACATCATGAGTTTCAATTATCCGAAAGAAATCCAGGACATGATCACGAAGAACGCTTCCCACGGCATGGTTGGCGATCTGAACAGATATCAGCAGATCTCCATGACAGACGGCATGGCGTCAGGAAAGATGACAGGCGGCAGTGCCGCATCCGATATGGCCGGCATGATGATGGGAATGAACGTAGCGAACCAAATGATGAATCAGATGAACCAAAATCAGCAGGCGCAGACACCAACGCCCCAAAGCACGCCGCAGGCAGGGACAAAGCCGAACTTCTGTCCAAACTGTGGAACGAAAACGGGGGAAGCCAACTTCTGTCCGAACTGCGGGCAGAAACTTGTGTAAGCTGGTATCTTCTTTGTGAATGCATGAATACCAGACCGGCATGATTGCCGGCAGACCAAGCTGGAAAACAAATGGAGCAGAAGCTGATCCTGTTTCACAAGTCGGATCAATTGCATGATCAGAACGCCCGCCGTATTCTATATATAACAATGTGAGTGCCGGGTGAAAAGAATACGGCATACATCAATCAACGATGTACAGAATAATTAAAGGAAACAATGTGGAGGAAAAGCGACATGGAATTAGGCATCAGCACCTTTGTAGAAACGACCCCTGATATCAAAACCGGAAAAGCCATCAGCCATGCAGAGCGGCTGCGCGAAGTAGTGGAGGAGATCGTCCTTGCCGATCAGGTGGGCTTGGATGTATTCGGAGTTGGAGAGCATCATCGTCAAGATTACGCAGCTTCTTCTCCTGCCGTCGTCCTGGCCGCAGCGGCTGCACAGACGAAGCGCATCAGATTAACGAGCGCGGTCACCGTGCTGTCGTCGGCTGATCCCGTCCGTGTTTTTCAGGATTTTGCGACGCTCGACGGGATTTCAAACGGCAGGGCGGAAATCATGGCGGGCCGAGGGTCTTTCATCGAATCCTTTCCGCTGTTTGGATATGATTTAGATGATTATAATGAGCTCTTTGAAGAAAAGCTTGATCTGCTGCTCGAGCTGCAAAAGTCGGAAAGGGTCACATGGAGCGGCAAACATCGTCCGGCTATTCAAAATACAGGCGTGTACCCGCGCCCTGTTCAGAATCCGCTGCCTGTATGGATCGGAAGCGGCGGAAACCAGGAATCCGTCGTGCGCGCCGGCCTGCTCGGCCTGCCGCTGGTTCTCGCGATTATCGGGGGGAGTCCGCAGCATTTCGCCCCGCTTGTTGAGCTTTATTACAAAGCGGCGGAACATGCAGGGCATGATGCCTCAAAGCTGACAGTCGCTTCCCATTCCCACGGCTTTATTGCGGAGGATACCGAGACGGCCGCCGATCTGTTTTTCCCTTCCACCCAGCAGGCTATGAATACACTTGCGAGGGAGCGGGGCTGGGGGCCGTACAGCCGGTCGAGCTTCGATGCAGCCAGAAGCTTTGAAGGGGCGCTCTATGTAGGCGATCCCGAGACGGTGGCGGAAAAAATTATTCACCTGCGCAAGAATGTCGGGATCACCCGCTTTTTGCTTCACGTTCCGGTCGGTTCGATGCCGCACGAAGATGTCATGAAGGCGATTGAACTTTTTGGAACAAAAACGGCGCCGCTCGTCAGGGAAGAAGTATCCCGCTGGGAGGCAACCGAAAGATCATAATTATAAAAGGCCCGCGCTTTCTTTGCGCGGGCCTTTTATTTCATATAATGCTTTTTGAAATCCGGATGAATCGAAAATTTTCGGCGCAAATGGATCAGGTTTTCGCCGAAACTTTCCTCCAATACCTCTCTGTGCTTCTTCATGATTTCCATCAGATACAGATCATGAATCATCACTTCGGTAATCGGCATCACCAAGCCTACATGCATCGTCCAGGCTGCGCGGCTGTCTTTCCCGTGCGAGACAATGCCGGCCACGACTTCCGAATCGTCGACGCTGAATACAAGCCAGCGTCCGTCGTACTCTTCTGTAATTTGCGTGCTGCTGTCATGGAGATAGACATTGGCGAAATCAGCTTCAATGTCGCCGTACGCAATGATGGTGACGATGACGCCTTTTTTTGCGGCCTGCTTGAGTTCCGGCTCCAATTCAGGAAAATCCTCTTTCCAAATTTCGAGGAGAATCCTTTTTCCGGCTGATGATATACAAGCCTTTACTTTATCGATAATCTCGCTTCGTCCGGTGATGTTCCAAATATTTTCCCGGTCATTTGCAGTGCGCTCAAACTTCTCGAAATATTTTTCTGCCTGTTCAAAAGTCTCTTCCGCTTTCAGCCGCCGGTTTTTAATCAGTTCCTTGGCGGGAACGGGGATGTACTGCGGTGTGCCGCCGTAGCTGACAAAGATATCGCCGCGGATCACGAGGCTCTCCAGCACTTCGTATATTTTCGACCGGGGAACACCCGATTTTTTTGCCACCGCATAGCCTGTCAGCGGCGATTCTTCCAAAAGCGCCAAGTATGCTTTCGACTCATACTCGGTGAAATTCAGGTTTTTCAGTACGTCTAATATGTTTTCCTTCATAAGCCCTCCAGCTTCAACAAGAGTCGCTACCTTTGTCACTCATATTTTGCTGGATGTATTGATTTATTTCAAGTCCGCTGATACACTTTTTAATAAGTGGTTACTAAAGTAGTCACTATATAAAACCAGTATGGGGGGAGACATCTGATGGATAGCCTGCTGTCATACATATCGATTGCCGCCATGATGGTGGTGATACCAGGAGCAGATACGATGCTTGTGGTGAAAAACACGCTTCGCTACGGGCCGAACGCCGGGCGCTGCAATGTTCTCGGTTTGGCGACAGGGCTTTCTTTCTGGACGCTGATTGCCGTTCTCGGCTTAGCGGTGGTGATTGCGAAATCGGTGATTCTGTTCAATACGATCAAATACTTGGGGGCGGCCTATTTAATATATTTAGGCATTAAAAGCTTTTTCGCGAAAAAAATGTTTTCTTTGGAGGACATACAAGCCGAGAAGAACAAAACCGAAAACGCATCAAGCCGGCATTATAAGGATTCGTTTATGCAAGGATTGTTCAGCAACGTTCTCAATCCGAAAACTGTTTTGGTTTATATCACGATTATGCCTCAATTTATTAATTTAAGAGAAAGCGTCAACCAGCAGTTGATCATCCTCGCTTTAATCCTTACCTTTCTTGCTGTGTTTTGGTTCCTCATCCTCGTATATTTGATCGATTTCGCAAAAAAATGGCTGAGAAGCGTGAAATTCCAGAAGGTCTTTCAAAAAGCCGCGGGGCTGGTGCTTGTCGGGTTCGGCGTTAAAACGGGTTTGGATTGATATCGGTGAAGGAGTGAGTTTTGACTCGCTCTTTTTTTGTTTATTTGTCAACAATTATAGGGTGGAATAAGTGAGATAAAACAGATGTCTATGGTTATTCGTTGACATTTTGACAACGGTTCTATATATTTATACCGACTTGGCCTTTTGGCTGATAGATTGATACATTTTTAGTGTGAGAGGAGAAAGGCTCGTGGATGAACAAAAGAAAAATCAGCTGGGGGCGCTGCTGAAAGAGCATTTGCGAAAAAGATCATTATCTTTAAGAGAATTGAGCGAACGCACTCAAATCGATAAAGCGACCATCTCAAGAATCATCAATGGCAAAAGAAAAGCAAACCTGAACCATTTGCAAAGGTTTTCAGAAAGTCTCGGCGTTTCTTTTGATGAGATGATGACAGCGGCCGGCTATGCGATCGAGAAGACGAGGGAAAGCGAACGTCAGGATATTCACTCGTCAGTTGCCGAAATTGAAGATGTTTTGCAAACCTCAAATGTCTATGATCGGTCCTTTACCACGGAAGAACTGAAAAACAAATTGAATGAGTACGAACAATATTCCCAGACGGAAGAAGGAAAGCGTACCATTCTGGCTGAGTTTGAATCCAAAGTCGAGAAAGTCGCCGGCATTGGTCCTTTTCTGACCCGTTTGCACGACATGTACAGCCGATTTACCTCAGGGCGGGGGACGCCGCGTGAATTGCTGCTGATGGGCGGCGCTTTGCTGTATTTCATCGTTTCTGTTGATGTCATACCGGATTATATTTTTCCAATCGGCTATATTGATGATGCCGCAGCGGTTCAATTCGTTTTCAACCAGCTGTCACATAAATCATGATGGAGCATGTTACAGATGAAAAGAAAGCCTATCAACATTGACGTCAGCCTTCTGCTCATTCTATTTTGTTTGTTTATCATTAGTCTGCTGGCCGTTTACAGCGGGTCCGGCCAGTATGAAACACAGGACCCTTTTTATTTTGCGAAACGGCAGGTTTTTTGGTATCTTGTCGGGTTTGGCGTCATGGCGGGAACGGCCTACATCGACTATGAGCTGCTAGAACGATTGGCGCTTCGTTTATTTGCGGGAGCCGTTTTTCTTCTGATTCTCGTTCATTTTTTTGGAACTTATAAAAATGGTTCACAAAGGTGGATCAGCTTCGGAGTCATCGAAATCCAGCCTTCAGAATTTATGAAGATCATTTTGATTCTTCTGTTGGCTTCGATACTCAACCAATTTCAGCATAAAAGGTTCTCCTTCACGGAGAGCATCATACCGACGGGGAAAATCATGGTGTACACGGTGATTCCGTTTTTCTTCATATTGGTACAGCCTGATTTAGGGTCCGCATTGGTGATTTTGTCGATCGCATTCACGTTGATGCTTGTCTCGGGGATTTCGGGGAGAATGATCATGTCCTTGTCGCTTGGATTCATGGGATTGGTCGCCTTTTTGACGTATTTGCACAATCATTACTTTGAGATTTTTTCAAAGATAATTAAGCCTCACCAGCTTGACCGGATATACGGCTGGCTCAGTCCTCATGAACATGCTTCTACATATGGATACCAGCTGACGCAGGCGTTATTGGGGATCGGATCGGGCCAGATGTCAGGAAGCGGCTTTACTCATGGAACCCAAGTGCAGGGAGGGAAGATTCCGGAGGCTCATACCGATTTTATTTTCGCCGTGATTGGTGAAGAATTCGGCTTTTTGGGTGCCGTCACATTAGTCTGTCTCTATTTTCTGATGATCTACAGAATCATCAGGATCGCGATCTCGTCCAACAGTCTGTTCGGTCTTTATATATGTGCGGGGGTTGCGGGGTTGATTGTATTCCAAGTGTTCCAAAATATCGGGATGACGATCGGGTTAATGCCGATCACAGGGCTCGCTCTTCCGTTTATCAGCTATGGCGGCAGCGCGCTGCTGACCAACATGATCGCCTTAGGTCTCGTTTTCAGTGTGAATATCAGATCTAAACATTACATGTTTGGGAATGACTGGGGATGAAGGTGCACAAAATGATTCTTTCCCATCTAAAGAAACTGGATTATGTATTGATTGCTTCGGTTCTGTTTTTATCCTCGTTTGGCTTGCTGATGGTATACAGTGCCGGCTACCCCCTCGGATATATGAAGTATCATGATGGCAGCTATTTTTTTATGAAGCAGCTGCAGTGGCTGCTCATCGGTTTGACCTTTTTTTCGGCTGCCGTCTTTTTCCCTTACAAAGCTTACAGCAAACTCATCCGTTTTTTGGTGAAGCTTTCTTTTTTGCTGCTGATTCTCGTTTTGCTGCCGGGAATCGGGATGGAGAAAAACAATTCTCAAAGGTGGATTCAACTCGGTTCGCTCATGATCCAGCCGTCCGAGGCTGTGAAGCTTGTGATGGTTATTTATTTCGCCTATGTGTATGCAAAAAAGCAGAGATACATCGCCGATTTTGGAAAGGGCGTCATGCCGCCGCTGATCATTTTGGCCGCTGTGTTTTTTTTGATTTTAAAACAGCCCGACTTGGGCACCGCTGTTTCGATCCTGTTAAGCTGCGGAGCGGTTCTGTTGTGCGCCGGCCTTAGAATACGGCACTTGCTGCTTCTCGGAACAATGGCAGGGGCGGGCATCGCATATTTTGCTATGACAGCGTCGTACCGGTTAAAAAGGCTGACATCGTTCAGCGATCCTTTTCAAAATGAAAACGGAGACGGCTACCAGTTGATCAATTCCTACCTTGCCATTGATTCGGGCGGGGTATGGGGGAATGGATTGGGGAACAGCGTTCAAAAGCTGGGGTTTCTTCCTGAAGCCCATACGGATTTTATCATGGCGGTCATCAGTGAAGAACTCGGCGGTGTCGGGCTGTTGATGATCATCGGGGCCTACCTGTTGATCATGTTCAGAGGTGTTAAGATCGCTGCGCAAATCGATGATCCGTTTGGAAAGCTGCTGGCGGTCGGCATTACATTCCAGATCATGATTCAGGCATTATTTAACCTGGGCGCTGTTTTCGGCCTTCTTCCCATTACCGGAATTCCTCTTCCGTTTGTCAGCTACGGAGGATCTTCGTTAATGTTCATGCTGACGTCAGCCGGGATATTGGTCAACCTCTCCTCACATGTGAAGCGGGGAGTAAAAAAAGAGGGGCCTTTCTGATGTAGAAAGGCCTTTTCCCGATTTTGAAGTTACGATTGACCAGATGATCCTGTCATCAGGAATTTATCTTCTCATATCGCATTTGACCGTGACTCCATTTTTATATAAACGCATCCATATTGATAAATAAAGGAAATCGTGATATATTCAAGGTGTGAAACAGAATAATCTTTAGATGAATGCGTAAACTGAAAAAAACCGGAAGATGCGGCAACATCTCCCGGAAGCAACAGAGAGGCTCCGTAAAAAGGAGTCGGCTCTATTTTTAGATCCCAATTAAAAAGTAAGATCGTCTTGGTGTGGGAATCAAGGGCGATCTTACTTTTTTTTGTCGTTCGATGACAGAATTGCCACGACAAGAATGCCGAAAGAGACCATAAGTTGCAACGCCTCTGATACTGTCACATGCTCACCCCCTTTCTCTCCAAGAGATGGAGGGTGAGCCGACCGCCCTTATATAGAACCGAACTGTTGCTACCCCTTATTATACCAAAAAGAAGAGGCGTTTCCATAAATGCCCTTTGTCAAGTGAATTTGAAAAAACGCAGTTTTTTAAATTTTTGTGGTCAAATACCGCTTTTTAGCCAAAAAACCCTGAAAATTTTTCCGTGCAAAAAAGGCCGGTTCATGAAACCCGGCCTTTTTTGATATGTCTCATTTGTTCATTTATGCGGGACGCGCGGCAAAAATTTGAAAGGTAACGCCGAACGGATCGGTGACAATGCCGTAAGCGGGACTGAAATAAGTCTCCTTCAGCTCAAGCTTGACCTCGCCCCGCTCGCTCAGCTTGCCAAACAGCCGCTTGGCCGAAGAAACGTCAGCTGCCGTTACGCAAATGGACAATTGGTTTCCACTTTGGAAAGGCAGTTCAGGAATGATGTCGGCGATCATCATGACGGCGTCGCCGATTGTCAAAACGGCGTGTGCGATGAAAGCCAATTCGCCATCCTTAAAATTCGCCGCCTCATCTGCGGGGCCTTCGCCAATCGTCTGACTGAACTTTACTTCAGCCTCGAGTACATCACGATAATAATCAATCGCTTCCTTTGCTCTTCCATTCATCAGGATGTAAGGTGTAAATTGCGTTTTCATAGAGCGAACATCTCCTTTTTTTGTTGATCTAAGAAGATTGTATATTATAATGGTGACAACTTATGTCATGGTTAAAAAATGATTGGAGGTTTTCATGTCTAAAGCGAAACGATTGAATGAAATGATCATGATGGTAAACCGGAAAAAACGATTTACGGTCGGGGAGCTGGCGCAGGAATTCGGCGTTTCCAAGAGAACGGTTTTAAGGGATTTGCAAGAGCTCAGCGAAATGGGGGTGCCCCTCTATTCTGAAACCGGCCCCCACGGAGGGTATCAAGTGTTAAATGAAAGGATTCTTCCTCCCATCGCCTTCAGCGAGAACGAAGCGATCGCCATCTTCTTTGCGATCGATGCGCTGAAGCATTATATATCCCTGCCGTTTGACGCTCAGTACGACTCCATCAAAAAGAAATTTTATTTGAACCTTACAGGAGACATCCGGGATGCGATTGACAGTATGAAGGATCGCGTTGCTTTTTATACGCCTTATGAGCAAAAAGACGACATTCCGGTCTTAAAGGTGCTGCTTGAAGCGGCAGTTCAGCAAAAGGTGTTGATCATCGAATATGAAGCAAATGGCGCAGCAAGCAAGAGAAACATTCAGCCGATCGGAATCTATGCCAATCAAGGGAAGTGGTATTGCCCGGCTTACTGTTTTTTAAGACAAGACTACCGCATCTTCAGGTGTGACCGGATTAAGCGGGCCGAGCTTGATGAACATACGGCCCCGCTTGATTTGACCGGTCTTAATTTAAAGAACCGTTTTTCAGCTGTGTCCCGGCCAAGGGAGACATTGGAATTATCAGCGGAGCTGACAAAAAAAGGAGTAGAACGGCACGGTTCACTCAAATGGCCACACCTTGAGCTGGATGTAAAAGAAGACGGGTCCGGCGTGCTGAAAGGAGAGATCGCGCCGAAGGATATTGATTTTTTTGCGGATTATTTCATTTCATTCGGCCGGGAAGCAATTATTCAGAAGCCTTCCGAATTAATCGAAAGGATGAAGCGGACATTATCCGACATGCTGAAACAATACGGCTAAAATGAAGACTCCGGTCAGACTGATCACGAAGACCCCAGCCTGCGTTTTTCCTGCATTGACAGCCCCTCAAAAAAAGCGTGAAGACGCACGTCTCATTCATCATTCCGTTAACGACACTCTCAGGAATTGAGAGTGTCTTATTTTTGCCGTCAGAAGAAATTTTTACCCAAAAAAGTTGACGGGGGATTTAAAAGTGGGTATCATTACAAATATGAAATAAATATTACATTTGTGTTACAAAAGAAAATGATATGTTACGAGTTTAAAAGAAGATTGACAAAGGAGCATGCTTATGAAAAAAGCGATGGCTATTTTAGGATTCCTTGTACTCACAGCATCGCTGCTATTCATCATCAATAAAGGAACATCTCAAATAAACGCTTCACAAAATAGAAAAGCCGCGATTCACACGGAATATTACAAAGACATCAGTTCGCTTTCTTTTCCGGTATTCAGCGATTTGAAGGAAGAAGATGCCCAGCTGGCCAACGAAGCGGTAAAACATCATTTAAAAAACTCTTATAAAGAATTTCAAAAAATCGTTAAAGATGCCGAAAAGAAGGATAAGGACGAGGAGAACGTCTATGAAACGTCCTACAAAGTCAAATACAACGAGGAAGGCAAACTGAGCTTTTTAATCTATGACTATCAGTTCTCCGGCGGCGCGCACGGCATGTACACCGCTACATCCTACAACTTTGACTTTGACAAGCGCAAACAAGTCGTGCTGACTGACGTATTAAACAATCAGGCAAAAATCGAAAAAGCAAAAAACTATATTTTCAGCTATATCAACGAACATCCGGAACAGTTTTATTCTGATCTTAAAAAGAGCGATATCCGCTTGGATGAACACACGGCTTTCTATTATACAAGCAGCGGAATTTCAATTGTATTTCAGCAGTATGATATCGCCCCGTATGCGGCCGGAAATCAGGAAATAAAGCTTCCGTCGACGCTTTTATATTAGTCCCGGTATGAGAAACAATATTTGTAATAGAAACAGAGAAAGCAAGTCATGAAACAGGAGAGTGAGCAGCGATGTCTGGCAAACCATCATTTCGATGGGTTAAAATGTTGATTTTTTTAACGATATTAATAGGTTTGGCGGGGTACTCTTACAATAAGGTGTCAAGCAACAGTCAAGAGCCCCCTCAACCAAAAAAAGACGGCGCACAATCCGGCCTCGGCGTCGAATCAATGGTCAGCGACAGCAAACAAGAGCGGTATGCCATCCACTATCCGGTATTTCGCATAAAAGAAATCGATGAACAAATAAAAGATTATGTGAATCAAGAATTGGCCAGTTTTAAAGAGGATAATGCAAAGGCCCAGGCTCAGCATGAAGACGGGCCTTTTGAACTGAACATCAAATATAAGGTTGTCTATTACACAAAAGATGCAGCCAGTGTGGTGCTGAATCAATACATAGAGGCCGGGGGCGTTTCGGGTACAACGTCTGTCAAGACGTTTAACGCCGATTTAAAACAGAAAAAGCTGCTGTCCCTTCAAGACCTGTTCGAAGAAAATTCAGATTTTCTGAACAGGATTTCAAGCATTGCCTATCAGGAATTGAAAAATCGGAATCCGTCTGCCGACACGGCTTCATTAAAAGAAGGGACAAGCCCTCAGGAAGAGCATTTCAGCCGCTTCGCGCTCCTGGAAAACGAAGTCGAATTTTATTTTGAGAAAAAACAAACCGGTCTTGAGCAGTCTGTAAAAATAAAAAAAGAATGGGTAAAAGATATTTTAAAAGACCAATATCAGGATATGAAAAAGAGCCGTCTTCAGGCCAAACGAGAGCAGGAGCCTGTCCCCCTTCCGAAACAGGCGAAAATAAATCCTGATGAAAAAGTGATTGCTCTCACATTTGATGACGGCCCGAATCCCGCTACAACGAATAAAATATTGAATGCTTTACAAAAGCATGAAGGGCATGCGACCTTCTTTGTGCTTGGAAGCAGAGCCCAATATTATCCCGAAACGATAAAACGAATGCTGAAGGAAGGAAACGAAGTCGGCAACCATTCCTGGGACCATCCGTTATTGACAAGGCTGTCAAATGAAAAAGCGTATCAGGAAATTAACGACACGCAAGAAATGATCGAAAAAATCAGCGGACACCAGCCGGCACACTTGCGCCCTCCATATGGCGGAATCAATGATTCCGTCCGCTCGCTTTCCAATCTGAAGGTCTCGTTGTGGGATGTTGATCCGGAAGATTGGAAGTACAGAAATAAACAAAAGATTGTCAATCATGTCATGAGTCATGCGGGAGACGGAAAAATCGTCTTAATGCACGATATTTATGCAACGTCCGCAGAAGCGGCGGAAGAGATTATTAAAAAGCTGAAAGCAAAGGGCTATCAATTGGTAACTGTATCTCAGCTTGAAGAAGTGAAGAAGCAGAGAGGATATTGAATAAATGAGAAGAAAGCGCCATATCGGCGCTTTTCTGTTGCAAGAAAATATAGGGAAAACGATATTTGTTAAAAATTCAAAATATTTATACAATAGCATGTGTTTCACTTTGAAAGGGGAGAGGAAAATCATGAAACAACACAAACGGCTTTATGCCCGATTGCTGCCGCTGTTATTTGCGCTCATCTTCTTGCTGCCTCACTCTGCAGCTGCGGCGGCAAATCTTAATGGGACGCTGATGCAATATTTTGAGTGGTACATGCCAAATGACGGCCAACATTGGAAACGCTTACAAAATGACTCGGCATATTTGGCTGAACACGGTATTACTGCCGTCTGGATTCCCCCGGCATATAAGGGAACGAGTCAAGACGATGTAGGCTACGGCGCTTACGATCTGTATGATTTAGGGGAGTTTCATCAAAAAGGGACGGTTCGGACAAAGTACGGCACAAAGGGAGAACTGCAATCTGCGATCAACAGTCTTCATTCCCGGGACATCAACGTTTACGGCGATGTAGTCATCAACCACAAAGGCGGCGCTGATGCGACCGAAGATGTAACGGCTGTTGAAGTCGATCCCGCCGACCGCAACCGCGTAACATCAGGAGAACAGCGAATCAAAGCGTGGACACATTTTCAATTCCCGGGGCGCGGCAGCACATACAGCGATTTCAAATGGCATTGGTACCATTTTGACGGAACCGATTGGGACGAGTCCCGAAAGCTGAACCGCATCTATAAGTTTCAAGGAAAGGCATGGGATTGGGAAGTTTCCAATGAAAACGGCAACTATGATTACTTGATGTATGCCGACATCGATTATGATCATCCTGATGTCACGGCAGAAATAAAGAGATGGGGAACGTGGTATGCCAATGAGCTGCAATTGGACGGATTCCGCCTTGATGCCGTCAAACACATTAAATTTTCTTTTTTGCGGGATTGGGTCAATCATGTCAGGGAAAAAACAGGAAAGGAAATGTTTACGGTAGCCGAATATTGGCAGAATGACTTAGGTGCGCTGGAAAACTATTTGAACAAAACAAACTTTAATCATTCAGTGTTTGACGTGCCGCTTCATTACCAGTTCCATGCTGCATCGACACAGGGAGGCGGCTATGATATGAGGAAATTGCTGAACGGAACAGTCGTTTCCAAGCATCCTGTGAAAGCGGTTACGTTTGTTGATAACCATGATACACAGCCGGGGCAATCGCTTGAGTCGACTGTCCAAACATGGTTTAAGCCGCTGGCTTACGCTTTTATTTTGACAAGAGAAGCAGGCTACCCGCAGATTTTCTACGGGGATATGTACGGGACGAAAGGAGCCTCGCAGCGCGAAATTCCTGCCCTGAAACACAAAATCGAACCGATCTTAAAAGCGAGAATACAATATGCGTACGGAGCACAGCATGATTATTTCGATCATCATGACATTGTCGGCTGGACGAGGGAAGGCGACAGCTCGGTTGCAAATTCTGGTTTGGCGGCGTTAATAACAGACGGACCCGGCGGGACAAAGCGAATGTATGTCGGCCGGCAAAACGCCGGTGAGACATGGCATGACATCACCGGAAACCGTTCCGATTCTGTTGTCATCAATGCAGAAGGCTGGGGAGAGTTTCACGTAAACGGCGGATCGGTTTCGATCTATGTTCAAAGATAGAAGAAAAGAGTGATAGGACGGATTTCCTAAAGGAAATCCGTTTTTTTATTTTCTCCTTCTTATAAAATTTCTTTGATTCCATCTTATAATTAATTTTAACAAGGTGTCATCAGCCCTCAGGAAGGACTAGCTGACAGTTTGAATCGTATAGGTAAGGCGGGGATGAAATGGCAACGTTATCTGATGTAGCAAAGAAAGCAAATGTATCGAAAATGACGGTATCGCGGGTGATCAATCATCCTGAGACTGTGACGGATGAATTGAAAAAGCTTGTTCATTCCGCAATGAAGGAGCTCAATTATATACCGAACTATGCAGCAAGAGCGCTCGTTCAAAACAGAACACAGGTCGTCAAGCTGCTCATACTGGAAGAAATGGATACGACTGAACCTTATTATATGAACCTGTTAACGGGAATCAGCCGCGAGCTGGACCGTCACCATTATGCTTTGCAGCTTGTCACAAGGAAATCTCTCAATATCGGCCAGTGTGACGGCATTATAGCGACGGGATTGAGAAAAGCCGATTTTGAAGGGCTGATTAAAGTATTTGAAAAGCCTGTCGTTGTATTTGGCCAAAATGAAATGGGCTATGATTTTATTGATGTTAACAATGAAAAAGGTACCTATATGGCAACACGCCACGTCATTGGGCTGGGCGTCCGCAATGTCGTCTTTTTTGGAATCGATTTGGATGAACCCTTTGAACGGTCAAGGGAAAAAGGCTACCTTCAGGCGATGGAAGGCAGTCTGAAAAAAGCGGCGATTTTCCGGATGGAAAACAGTTCGAAAAAAAGTGAAGCACGCGCACTGGAAGTGCTGGCATCCCTTGATGCACCGGCAGCCGTGGTTTGCGCTTCCGACCGCATCGCGCTCGGGGTCATCCGTGCGGCGCAATTGCTCGGCAAAAAAATTCCGGAAGATGTCGCGGTTACCGGCTATGACGGGGTGTTTCTCGACCGGATCGCTTCGCCTCGCCTGACGACGATCAGACAGCCTGTTGTTGAAATGGGAGAGGCTTGCGCCAGAATCCTGCTGAAAAAAATCAATGAAGACGGAGCGTCGCAAGGCAATCAATTTTTTGAGCCGGAACTTATTGTCCGGGAATCGACTTTGTAAGGGTCTCATTCTGTTACCGGTAACAAGCTGAAAATGATTGTTCCTGTTATGCCGTCATGATAATTTCAGAATAAAAGCCGGTTTATCACAGCCGGACAACCAAAAAGGGGGAAACATGATGGAATATGCAGCGATTCATCATCAGCCTTTCAGCTCTGATGCCTATTCTTACGATGGAAGGACATTGCACATCAAAATCCGTACAAAAAAGAATGATGCCGAACACGTCTGCTTGATTTGGGGAGATCCTTACGAACACACCGGCGGCACATGGAAAGCGAACGAGCTTGCGATGGCGAAAATTGCCGCGACAAGCACGCATGATTACTGGTTTGCCGAAGTGGCGCCTCCATTCAGGCGTCTGCAATACGGGTTTATCCTTACAGGCGCTGATGGTCAAGACACTTTTTACGGAAGCAGTGGTGCCTGTCCGTTTGCCGGAAAAGCGGCAGATATGGCCAAGTACTGTTTTAAATTTCCGTTTGTTCATGAGGCAGATACGTTTAATGCACCTGACTGGGTCAAATCAACCGTCTGGTATCAAATTTTTCCGGAGCGCTTTGCCAGCGGCCGAGAGGATTTGTCTCCGGAAAACGCTTTGCCATGGGGAAGCAAGGACCCCGAGGTGGACGATTTTTTCGGAGGGGATTTGCAGGGGATCATAAACAAACTGGACTATCTGGAAGACTTGGGGGTAGGCGGCATTTATTTGACGCCGATCTTTGCCGCGCCTTCCAACCATAAATACGATACATTGGACTATTGCTCGATCGATCCGCATTTTGGCGATGAGGAACTCTTTCGCACGCTGGTCAGCCGGCTTCACGAGCGGGGAATGAAGATCATGCTTGACGCTGTTTTTAATCACATCGGCAGCGCTTCGCGAGAGTGGCAGGATGTCGTCAAAAACGGTGAAAAGTCCCGTTATAAAGACTGGTTTCATGTTCATTCTTTTCCTGTTAAAGAAGGCGGCTACGATACATTTGCGTTTACGCCCGAGATGCCGAAGCTCAATACCGCCAACCCGGAAGTTCAGGCTTATTTACTTGATATCGCGCTGTACTGGATACGCGAATTTGATATCGACGGCTGGCGTTTGGATGTGGCAAATGAAGTCGATCATGCGTTTTGGAAGAAGTTCCGTCAAGCCGTTACTGCAGAAAAGCCCGACATTTTTATATTGGGCGAAATCTGGCATCAGGCTGATCCGTGGCTTAGAGGAGACGAATTTCATTCGGTTATGAACTACCCGTTCACAGAACCGATGATTGACTATTTTGCAGACGGATCGATTTCAGCTTCGCAAATGGCGAGCCGCATCAATTCGCATCTCATGAGCGGGATGAAGCAGGTCAATGAGGTGATGTTTAATTTGCTGGACAGCCATGACACGAAGCGGATTTTGACAAGATGCGGAGGAGATGAGAAAAAAGTACGCTCTCTTTTGGCATTTATGTTTGCTCAGACAGGCTCGCCGTGCATTTATTACGGAACCGAAATCGGGCTGGACGGCGGGGATGACCCATTGTGCCGGAAGTGCATGGTTTGGGAAGAAGAGAAACAGAATCAAGAGATGCTCACATTTATGAAACGGCTGATCGCTTTGCGAAAACAAGAAAATGATGTATTGACATATGGAACGCTCGAGTGGAGGCTGGTTGACGACGAAAACGATTTTGTCAGTTTTTCCCGAACGGATGAAGAAAAAGAGCTGATCTACTTCTTCCACCAGGGCAGCGAGGTGCGCCGTGTCAGATTGCGGGATTTGAAGATTGCAAGCGACAAAAGAATATATGATGCGTGGTCGGAAGAAGCGCTCCATCATGATGATGCGGTCGACATACAGCCAGGCGGGTTTTTCATTTTGGGGGCGGTTTAAATTCTGTTACCGGTAACAGAATTTAAACTATTGTAACCGCTTTCTATCGAGGATTACAATTGTCTCAGATTCTAAGATAGAAGGGGGAAAAAAGATGCAACATTTAAAAAAAGGATTTTTAGCGATGCTGGCGACAGTTCTGCTGTTCGGTCTTGCCGCCTGTTCAAGTTCAAAGGAAACGGGGGGCAACGGCGGGAAAAAAGTGCTGACCGTGTCTGTAGAAGAGGTCTATAAACCTTACGTTGAAAGCATAAAGGAAGGTTTTGAAAAAGAGAATGATGTGACAGTCAAAATTGTTGAAAAGCCAATGTTCGATCAGCTTGAAGCGCTTCCTCTTGACGGCCCGGCAGGCAATGCGCCCGATGTCATGCTTGCGGCATACGACCGTATCGGCGGCTTAGGACAGCAAGGGCATTTGCTGGAAGTCAAACCGTCTGAGACTAAAAGCTTCGGCGACAAAGAAATGCAGCAAGTAACAGTTGACGGAAAAGTCTACGGAATCCCGCTTGTTATTGAAACTCTCGTACTCTATTACAATAAAGACCTGTTAAAAGCGCCGCCAAAAACCTTTAACGAGCTTGAGGATTTAACAAAAGACAAGAGGTTCGCTTTTTCTTCGGAAAAAGGAAAATCGACCGCTTTTCTCGCAAAGTGGACGGACTTTTACATGTCATACGGTTTAATGGCGGGATACGGGGGATATGTATTCGGAGCTGACGGCACGGATTCCGGAGACATCGGTCTGAACAACAAGGGGGCCGTGGAAGCGGTGGAATACGCCGAGAAATGGTTCAGTGAATATTGGCCGAAAGGCATGCAGGACAATACGAGCGCTGACGATTTTATCCAGCAGACCTTTATGGACGGAAAAGCAGCTGCTGTTATCGGAGGTCCATGGTCGGCTTCCAATTATAAAGAAGCCGGTTTGAACTACGGTGCCGCGAAAATCCCGACATTGCCAAACGGAAAAGAATATGCCCCGTTTGCAGGCGGAAAAGGCTGGGTCGCCTCTAAATATACGAAAGAGGCAGAGCTTGCTGAAAAGTGGCTGCAATATGCCGCAAATGACGAAAATGCTTACCGTTTTTATGAAGATACGAACGAAGTTCCGGCCAACCTCGCCGCACGAAAAAAAGCAGGGGAGCAAAAAAGCGAGCTGACGTCGGCGGTCATCACACAATACGAAACGGCGACTCCGACTCCGAACATTCCGGAGATGGCCGAGGTGTGGACAGGTGCAGAAAGCCTGATATTTGACGCGGCAGCAGGGAAAAAATCGGCACAGCAATCAGCGGATGATGCCGTCCGTGTAATTAAAGAAAACATTAAAGAAAAGTATGTGAAATAAAACGGCGGTTTTAGCGTCCGGAAGAATAGAGGGCGAAAAAAATGAACAAAGACCAAACACTTGCAAAACGGAGCCGGAAGGCAGCGCTGTTATCGATTATTCCCGGTGCTGGCCAGATTGCAAACCGGCAGTTTTCAAAGGGGATCCTTTTTCTTGTCATCACAGGCTTGTTTATTTGTGAGTTAGCGGTTTTCGGTTATCAGGCGCTGATCGGCCTCGCGACGCTGGGGACTGTCCCGGGAGAAGATCATTCGCTGTTTCTGTTGATAGAGGGCACGCTGCAATTGATATTGACGCTCGTTTTTCTGATGTTTTACATCTTTAATCTGTATGATGCCCGGAAGACCGCCGCGATGAAAGCGGCGGGTTTGAAAATCAGCGAGACGGCCGGGGACATGATCAGAAATGCAGGTGACAAAGGGTTTCCGTATTTATTTACGCTGCCGGCATACCTCATGATGGTGTTTGTAATTATTTTTCCGGTGCTGGTGACTCTGTTTATCGCGTTTACAAACTACGATTTTTATCATATTCCGCCTAACAGTCTCATCGACTGGGTCGGCTTTAAAAATTTCATGAATATCTTTTTCCTTGGCTCATATCGGCAAACATTCGCCGATGTACTGGGCTGGACGATCATCTGGACGATCTGTGCGACAACGCTGCAAATTGTTCTCGGCATCGTGACAGCGTTGGTCGTCAATCAAAACTTTATTAAAGGCAAGCGGATGTTCCGGATCATCTTTCTGCTTCCGTGGGCCGTTCCGGCATTTATTACGATTATGAGCTTTGCCAACATTTTTAATGACTCGGCGGGCGCGATGAACGTCCAAGTGATCCCGCTTTTGAACCAGCTCCCGTTCGTCGATATCCCGGCTGTCGCATGGAAGACCGATCCGTTCTGGACAAAGACGGCTTTGATTATGATTCAGACGTGGCTCGGTTTTCCATACATTTATGTCATGGTGACAGGGGTGCTTCAGGCGATTCCCGGAGAGCTTTATGAAGCGGCAAAAATTGACGGCGCGACATTTATTCAGCGCTTTAAACACATTACGCTGCCGATGATTTTATTTGCGACCGCACCGGTGATGATTACCCAGTATACGTTTAATTTCAATAACTTCTCGATCATCTATTTATTTAATGAGGGCGGTCCGGGGAGTGCGGGGGCCGGGGCTGGGTCAACCGACATCTTAATATCCTGGATCTATAAGCTGACGACGGGAACGTCGCCGCAGTATTCCGTGGCGGCTGCTGTCACACTGCTCATTTCTTTCATTGTCATCGGGGTTTCCCTGATTGCTTTTAAGAAATCGAATGCCTTTGGCAATGAGGAGGTCATGTAGATGAGAGGGATTTTCAAAAATACGCGGTTCACCGGGATGCTGAACAAGGTTTTGACCTATATATTTTTGACGTTTTTAAGCATCGTGATTATTTATCCGCTTTTGATCACGGCATCATCCGCATTTCGGGTCGGGAATGTAGCGGCTTTTACACTCGATTTTTCGGGCCAATGGACATTGGACCACTTTAAGCGGCTGTTTGAAGAGACGCTTTACCTCAACTGGTACGGGAATACGCTTGTGATCGCGCTGTCTGTCATGGTGTTCCAGGTGACGATTGTGACGCTTGCCGGCTATACGTACAGCCGCTACCGGTTTGCGGGCCGAAAAAAGAGTCTCATTTTCTTTTTGATCATTCAAATGGTGCCGACGATGGCGGCGCTGACCGCTTTTTACGTCCTGGCCATGCTGATCGGAGCTTTGGACCAATATTGGTTTTTAACTGCAATCTATATCGGCGGCGGAATTCCGATGAACACATGGCTGATGAAGGGCTACTTTGATACAGTGCCTAGAGAAATCGATGAAGCGGCGCGGATTGACGGAGCGGGGCACCTGCGGATCTTTGCTTCGGTCGTTCTGCCGCTTGTGAAACCGATGCTTGCTGTCCAGGCGCTGTGGGCGTTTATGGGGCCGTTCGGCGACTATCTGCTGGCGAAATTTCTGCTTCGCTCGCCGGAAAGCCTGACCATCGCCGTCGGTTTGCAGACATTCATCTCCAATCCGCAGCAGCAAAAAGTCGCGCTGTTTGCAGCGGGCGCGATTCTTGCGGCTCTGCCGATTTGCATCTTGTTCTTCTTTCTCCAAAAGAACTTTGTGTCCGGTTTGACATCCGGCGGAACGAAGGGATAAACCGATGAACGACATGAGACACGAAAAGCTGATCGTCCGCTTTCTTAAAGCAGCGGCATCACCGGCGGGCGTCATGCGCTGCAAACATACATTCAGCTGGCTCGAAATTTCTTTTCTGTTTATGTTTTTGACAGCTTGCTTAACGGCGCCCGTGTCGATTGCGTTGATGAAAATGGACCGCTTCAACGCCGGGAATTTGCTCCCAAACGTTGTTCATAAGGCTGACGCGGCATTCATCAAACAATTAAAAGGCTACCAATTGACAAACGGGAGATTGACAGGCACAGACGAGCTGTACCGTGTGGAGAAAGAGAAAACCTTGCTGGCGGTCGATTTGAAGCATGAATTGAAAACAAGCGGTGAGAACGGCCGGATAAAGGCGGAAGGCGGCTATCAAAACGCGCTCATCTTTCAGTCAGATCATCTGATCATCAGCGATCAAAGCGGAGCGGGGTTTTCTGTCCGCTATCCGGCAAAGGCCGGGCTGAATGATCTGGATGCCGATCATGTAGGGGATTTTATCGGTGCCATGTGGTTTGCCCAATATAAGCCGCTTATCATCATGCTGGCCTGTTCCGCGGTTTTCATCATTTCGCTTTTTGTAACGGCCGTTCTGACGGGAGGCATCTGGATCTCCAAAAAATCCAACATGACCGGGATAAGGTCGTTTAAGGAAGCGGCCGCAGCGGCGGTGTCCGGATCAGCGCTTCCGGCAGCGGCTGCAATGGCTTTTGGTATGATCCGCTTTGACTTCATCATGATGCTGCTCATCCATTCGTGCGGAAGCGCTTTGATGGTCTCTTTCATCTTCAGGCATATATTCAAAACCCGCCATCACAACGAAAATCTTCAGTCAGGAGGAAATCATGGTAAATCAGCGGCTATTTGAGATCGACCAGTGGAAAATCAAAACAAACCAATTTGAAAAAGAACATAAGCGGCTTCAGGAAAGTCTGACATCCTTGGCGAACGGCTATATGGGGATCAGGGGGAATTTTGAAGAAAGCTATTCAGGCGAAAGTCTCAAAGGCACATATATCGCAGGGGTTTGGTTCCCGGACAAAACGCGTGTCGGCTGGTGGAAAAACGGCTATCCCGAATATTTCGGGAAAGTGATCAATGCGATGAATTTCATCGGAATTGATGTATATGTAGACGACGAAAAAGTCGACCTCAATCAAAACGGCATCGAATCGTTTGAATTGGAGCTCAATATGAAGGAAGGCATCCTGCGGAGAAGCGCTGTCGTTCGCGTGAATCAAAAGGCTGTCAAAATTTCGTCGGAGCGCTTTCTTAGTCTTGATGTCCAGCAGCTGTGCGCGATTCATTATGAAGCGGAATGCCTGACCGATGAAGCTGTTATTACACTTGTCCCTTATCTTGATGGCCATGTCGCAAATGAGGATGCCAATTTCGAAGAGCGGTTTTGGCAGGAAGAAGCGAAAGGCGCCGAATCTCATCGCGGTCATCTTGTGACGAAAACGATTGAGAATCCGTTTGGAACGCCGCGTTTTACGGTGGCTGCATCAATGTGCAATGTGACAGAAGGATATGTCAGCGAGCATTTTCAAACGGATGCGATGTACGCGGAAAACCGCTTCTGTTACGAAGTGAAGCCGGGAACAAAGGCTTCTTTAAAAAAATTGATCATTGTCACAACGTCCCGGGACTTTGAAGAAGCAGAGCTTTTAGTAAAGGGCAGGGCGCTTTTGGCTGATGTTCTTCAGCAGGGATATGAAGAAGCGAAGCGGAGGCATACCGAACATTGGATGGAAAGGTGGGCAAAGGCTGACATTGAAATTAAAGGGGATGATGAGCTTCAGCAGGGCATCCGGTACAACCTCTTTCAGCTTTTCTCGACATACTACGGAACCGATTCGCGCTTAAACATCGGGCCGAAAGGATTCACGGGCGAGAAATACGGAGGAGCCGCCTACTGGGATACTGAGGCGTACGCCGTTCCTGTGTATTTGGCGACGGCCGAGCCGGAGGTGACAAAGAATCTGCTTTTATACCGATATCATCATTTGGAGGCAGCTAAACGGAATGCGGCCAAACTGGGGCTGAAGGGAGCCCTTTATCCGATGGTGACCTTCACAGGCGATGAATGCCACAATGAATGGGAGATCACCTTCGAAGAAATTCACCGCAATGGCGCAATCTGTTATGCGATCTACAATTATGTCAATTACACAGGCGACCGTGACTATATGAAAGAATACGGGATAGACGTTCTCGTCGAAATCAGCAGATTTTGGGCTGACCGTGTCCACTTCTCAAAACGTAACAACAAATATATGATCCACGGCGTTACAGGGCCGAATGAATATGAAAACAATGTCAACAACAACTGGTACACGAATTTGATTGCGTCGTGGACGCTTGAGTACACGCTCGAAAACCTCGCTGTCCTCCCGGAGGAAAAACGCCGCCGGCTTGATATACGGGAAGCCGAAATCGAGAGGTGGAAGGATATCATTGCGAAAATGTACTATCCATACAGTGAGGAATTAAATGTTTTTATTCAGCATGATACATTCCTAGATAAAGAGCTTCAGGCAGCGGATGAGCTTGAACCGGATGACCGCCCGCTCTATCAGAATTGGTCATGGGACAAAATTCTCCGCTCCAGTTTTATTAAGCAGGCGGATGTTCTGCAAGGCATTTATTTCTTTAATCATCGATTTACGACGGAAGAAAAACGGCGCAACTTTGAATTTTATGAACCGATGACGGTTCATGAATCGAGCCTTTCGCCGTCTGTCCATGCGGTGCTGGCGGCTGAACTCAAAATGGAAAAGAAAGCGCTTGAACTGTATAAGCGTACAGCGAGGCTTGATCTGGATAATTACAATCATGACACAGAGGAAGGGCTTCATATTACATCGATGACCGGAAGCTGGCTCGCGATCGTGCAAGGATTTGCCGGCATGCGAACCCAAGATGAGACGCTGTCGTTTGCTCCGTTTTTGCCGAAGGAATGGGACGGTTATTCGTTCAACATCAATTATCGGAACCGGCTAATCAATGTGCAGGTAGAGGAAAACAGCGTCGCCTTCAACCTTGTAAAAGGAGAACCGCTTTCCATGACAGTTTATGGAGAGCAAATCGCACTGAACGGACGGTATGAAAGGAGGATGCCCGATGAGCCAATGGTGGAAAGAGGCAGTCGTGTATCAAATTTACCCGCGGAGTTTTTATGATTCCAACGGAGACGGATTCGGTGATTTGCAGGGCGTGATTCAAAAGCTCGATTACATTAAAAGCCTCGGAGCCGATGTTATCTGGCTGTGTCCTGTGTTTGATTCCCCGCAAGATGACAACGGCTACGACATCAGCGACTACAGAAGCATATACGAAAAGTTCGGGACGAACGATGATATGTTTCAATTGATTGATGAAGTGCATAAACGCGGAATGAAAATCATCATGGATCTTGTCGTGAACCACACGTCTGATGAACATGCCTGGTTTGCCGAAAGCCGCAAGTCAAAGGACAATCCTTACCGTGATTATTATTTTTGGAAAGATCCAAAGGCGGACGGTTCAGAACCGAATAATTGGGGATCGATCTTTTCAGGATCGGCGTGGACATTCGATGAGCGGACAGGGCAGTATTATCTTCACTACTTTTCGAAAAAGCAGCCTGACTTAAACTGGGAGAATGAAGCGGTTCGCCGGGAAGTATACGATTTGATGACGTTTTGGATGGACAGAGGCGTGGACGGCTGGCGGATGGATGTGATCGGTTCCATTTCCAAATACGTCGACTTTCCCGATTATGAAACAGATAACAGCCGTCCTTATGTCGTCGGCCGCTATCATTCAAACGGCCCCCGTCTGCACGAATTTATACAAGAGATGAACCGGGAAGTGCTGTCCCGTTACGACTGCATGACGGTCGGCGAAGCAAACGGCTCAGATGTTGAAGAAGCGATAAAATACACGGATCCAAGCAGACATGAGCTGAACATGATTTTTACATTTGAACATATGGACATCGATACAAAACAACATTCGCCGAATGGGAAATGGCAGATGAAGCCGTTTGATCTGATCGCTTTAAAAAAGACGATGACGAGGTGGCAGGCCGCTTTAATGAATGTCGGCTGGAACACGCTCTATTTCGAAAATCATGATCAACCGAGGGTCATATCCCGCTGGGGCAATGACCGCGAACTGCGCAAACAATGCGCCAAAGCATTTGCAACGGTCTTGCACGGGATGAAGGGAACCCCGTTCATTTATCAGGGAGAAGAAATCGGCATGACAAACAGTGAAATGCCGCTCGAGATGTATGATGATCTCGAAATCAAAAACGCATACCGCGAACTTGTCCTCGAAAATCAAACGATGACAGAGGAAGACTTTCGAAAAGCCGTGGCGAAAAAAGGGCGGGATCACGCGAGAACGCCGATGCAATGGGATGACGGAAAACACGCAGGCTTCACAGATGGAGAGCCTTGGCTGGCGGTAAATCCCCGCTATCAAGAAATCAATGTGAAGGAATCGCTCTCAGATGAAGATTCGATTTTCTATTATTATCAGAAGCTCATCGGGCTGCGCAAACAACATAAAGTTATCGTACATGGAGATTACCAGCTGCTGCTTGAGGATGATCCGCAAATCTTTGCGTATATCCGTGAATACCGGGGCGAAAAGCTGTTAGTCGCCGTGAATTTGTCAGAAGAAAAGGCGCTGTTTCATGCTCCGCCGGAATTGCTTGAAGACAAGTGGGATGTGCTGTTATCCAATTACGCCCGCGATCGGCTTGATATAAGCGGCAACATGGACATGGAACCCTATGAAGCTTTTATGATGATCAGCCGGGCAAAGGGTTCGACATTATGAAAGCGGTCATTTTTGACTTGGACGGCGTGATCACGGATACGGCCGAGCATCATTATCTCGCTTGGAAACATACTGCCGAACAAATCGGCATTGAGATTGACCGGAGCTTTAATGAACGACTGAAAGGAATCGACAGAGAGCGGTCGCTTAACACGATTTTGATTCACGGCGGTGCGGCCGGAACGTATCGGGAGGCGGAGAAACAAGAGATCATGCGCCGGAAAAATCAATACTACCAACAGCTGATCCAAAACTTGACACCGCATGACCTGTTGCCGGGAATCGCCGGGCTATTTGCCGAATTGAAAAGGGAAAATGTAAGCATCGCGTTAGCTTCGTCAAGCCGAAACGCGCCCGCTATTTTGCAACGGCTCGGGCTCATGGACGAATTTCATGCTGTCGTTGACCCGGCTGCGCTTGCTCGCGGAAAGCCGGACCCCGAAATTTTTTTGACGGCCGCAGCGCTGCTCGGTGTGCCTCCGTCTCAGTGTGCAGCAATCGAAGACGCTGAAGCCGGGATCGCCGCGATCAAATCCGCAGGGATGTTTGCGGTGGGAGTCGGTGATGAGACATCGCTGAGCGGGGCTGATTTGATCGTGCCCGACACAAACGAGCTGACATTTGAGCTGCTGAAGGAAGGATGGCAGCGCTGTTGCTGCATAAGAGAAGACAAATGAATCGTAAAATGGCAGGCCGCCGCTGGCGGCCTTATTTGCAATCAGAGAGGTGAAGGCAAAATTAAGATCAAGGTGTTCGGGAGGCCGTTCGGATATGCTTTTCGAATCGAAACCATCAGGCGATTGAATACCGACCTGTTGCAAATTCTAACGCCTGCGCTTTTCATGAAAAACAGCCTAATCGATCCTTTTAAAAGGATGATTAGGCTGAATGTTTATTGAGGCATTTGCAATTTGACAAACTTCCGTTTGCCGACTTGGATAATCATACCGTGTTCGACCGCCACATCCGCATGAATCGATTCTGCTTTGATGCCGTTGATTTTAACGCCGCCGTTTTGGATCATTCGGCGGGCTTCGCTTTTGGAAGGGAGGAGTCCGAGCGTCACCAATAAATCGGTGACAGGCACCGTTCCGTCACCTTGCCAGTGTACAGACGTTATATTGTCCGGCGCGCTGTTTTGCTGAAAAACCTTTTTAAACTGCTGTTCGGCCGCTTCGGCCGCCTCGCTTCCATGATACATGTTGACGATGATTTTCCCGAGAAGCATTTTCGCATCTCGCGGATGAACGGCCCCCGTTTCCAAATCTTTGACAAGTCGTTTTTTATCTTCCGCCTCCAGGTTGGTCGCAAGATGGATATATTTTTTCATCAAACTGTCCGGAAGCGACATCGTTTTTCCGAACATTTCATGAGGGTCTTCATCAATGCCGATGTAATTGTTCTTTGATTTCGACATTTTTTCAACCCCGTCAAGTCCTTCGAGCAGCGGCATGAGAATGACGACCTGTTTTTCTTTTCCGTACTTTTCCTGAAAGTGTCTGCCCATGAGCACGTTAAAATGCTGATCCGTTCCGCCCAGTTCGATATCGCTGTCGAGAACGACCGAATCATATCCCTGCATCAACGGGTAAAAGAATTCATGAAGCGAAATCGGCTTTTGCATGGCAATTCTTTCTTCAAAATCATCGCGTTCCATTAAACGGGCGACGGTAATTTTGCCCGCGAGCGCAATGACGTCTTCCAAGGTTAATCGTTTCAGCCATTTTGAGTTGTAGTGTAGCTCGACTTTGTTCTGATCAAGCACTTTTCCAAACTGTTGAAAGTATGTTTCGGAATTGCGGCGGACTTCTTCGTCCGTCAGCTGTTTCCTTGCGGCGGATTTTCCTGTCGGATCGCCGATTTTTCCTGTGAAATCTCCGATCAGGAGCTGAACGATATGCCCGTTTTCCTGAAATTGGCGCAGCTTATTCAAGACGACAGTGTGGCCTAAATGAACGTCAGGCGCCGACGGATCGAGACCAAGCTTAATTTTCAGCGGTTCGCCGGTCAAAATCGATTTGGCCAGCTTTGCCCGCAGTTCTTCCGGGGGAATGACCTCCTCCGCTCCGTTCATATATAAGTGAAGCTGCCTTTCGACTTCCCGCTTCTCGGCAGTTGTCAGTTGATCAAATTGTTGTTGCTGCATGATAACTCCTCCTTTTTTGTATAAAAAAAGAGCCTCATCCCGATAAGGGACGTGGCTCAAATGCACGCGGTACCACCCTGGTTGAAGACCTCCGTCTTCCGCTCTATTTCAGATAACGGTTTCCCGTTCTTTGCTACTTGAAGGTTCACAAAGAAAGCTCAGGGAGGTAATTCGCGTCTGCCTTTGTACCGGCTCGCACCAGCCGCCGGCTCTCTGGAACAGGGAGACAGCCCGCTACTTGTTCCCGTCGTTGCTTATGGTTTATGAAGATTGTCGTTCACTTTTCGAAGGAGCTCGACCAATGTATTCTGCTCCTCTTTTGTCATGCCTTTGATCAGCATTGTTTCCCCTTTGTGGAACGCCGGATAGAGCTCTTCAATAGCGGCTTTTCCTTCAGGGGTGATCTCGGCGTATACGTGTCTGCGGTCTCTCGGATCCGTGCTTTTTCCGCAAAAGTTCTTTTTTTCAAGCGTTTTAATGACATTGCTCGCAGTGGCTGTTGAAATGCCTGACAGTTCAGCGAGTTTTCTCGTTTCAAGCCTGCCCCATACCCATAGATCGTAAAGAATCGAAAAAGCCGTCCATGACAATTGATATGAGGAAAGGATCTCGGTCTCCATTTTGACGCGGAGCTTTTGCGCTGACCGGTAAAGGTTGGTGGCAACCGAAATGGCTTCAAGATTCAAGGACTCGATCGGCATGCGTTTCAGCTTGATGAGTGTGTCGTGTTCTTCCTGTCGAAGATGGGGGGATCTATCCAAATCGTGACGCCTGCCTTTTTATTTTCAGAATCATTAGCTATGAAACGAATTTTAACAGATGGTTTTCATCCATGCAAGCCCTTTTTTGATATGACGAGAAAAGCCGGCATCATGATGATGACCGGCTCTTGTTTCAGCTATTTTTTGGTGATCTGTTTGCGGCGCACTTCAACCCGATCCCCTTTTTGAATGTTGTCATACTGTTTTTTCGAGACGAGGACGGCATGTTCTTTTCCGTTTTGATCTTCAATCAACAGCCAATATCTTTTTTCTTTTCGTTCAGAGAGCGCTTTTTCTTTGATTCCGGCGGTGCGGAGCATGCTTTTTTGTTCTGCTGTATATCCGCCCGCGTGGAAGATCATCCAGTATGGAAAGTAGTAATTCAAAAAGGCTGATCCAGCAGGATTTTGATTGAGTGTTTGCTTGATGCTCCCTTTGTACAGGGCATTGGACGGCAATGTCCGCTGGATGGCGTTGAACTGACTGCTCTTGTTTAAATATTGTCGGCTCGCAGACTGATTCATATAACTGCGCATTCTCTGGTTGACTGAACCCGGACGTGTTTTTAAAGAGCTGTTATTAGCCGAGGAACTCGAAGCCTTGGTTCCGGATGTTCCATTGCTGCCTGTTGCCTCTGCTTGAGCAAAAGGCAGCAAGAGAGACAGCGCCATGATCAAAATAAGAGGAGCGCTTTTTTTCTTCATTGTTCATCACTGCTTTTTTGTTCCACTTTATCTTTGACGACGCCCTCAAGCGGCTCCTGGTCATATTTGATGTATGGGGGACGGTAGATGAAGGCTTCATGATCGCGGATTTTAATATAAGGCTGTTCGACATTTTCCACATTTTCCACATATTTTTTGAAAGTCTCCGTCTTTTCTTTCCCATTTTTCACGTATGATGCTTTCAGTAAAGGTGCTTTGTCGGATTCGCTGTCATTCACGTAATCAAACCATACGAGATCGTATTTTTGAATGGAATGGTCTTCTGAGACCTCCTGTGAACGGTCTGAAGCGGATGATGAACATCCAGATAGGGGAACGGCGAAAAGCATCGCAGCCGCGGATAACGAGATCAGTTTCGATTTTTTCACTGTGATCATCCTATTCATTTTGGTTTCTCTTTTATATACGAACGATCCTGGCAAAGGTGTCATCTGTTCTTGATAGTTTGGTAGAAAACTGGGCGTAATAATTGCATTTTAAACGTAAACAAACTGTAAAATACCATTTCTATGAAAAAAGGTATAATTTGAATGTCAGAAAAAAATCCCATTCACGGAGGATATTTTTATATGAAGAAGATACTTTTTTCTGTTTTTGTTTTGGCAGGCAGCTTGAGCTTGCTATTGGCATTCAATTTTGCCGGTGAGGCGAGTGCTAAAACGAAAAAAGTCAGCGGCTACATCACTTGGTACAACGGCGTGGGCAAAGTCGGCGCTGACGGCAAAAGGCTCGGCCATTGGGACTGCGCCACAAAGATGGGCTTCGATGTTCCGAGAAAAGGCACAAAAATAAGAGCCTATTCTAAAGCAAAACCAAAGAAAGTCATTACAGTCTATAAATATGATGTCGGCAGAATGCCGGGCGCTGTGTTGGATGTAAGCCCGAAAGCTTTTAGAGCTTTGGGATTTCCGACAAGCAAAGGAAAGGTAGCTGGACATTATACATATAAAAAATAGGAGAAAAGAAGCAAGGAAAATCGTTTTCTTGCTTCTTTCAATTGGCGGGGGCGAATATGAAAAAAGTCTTTGTGTTTTTGTTGGCGGCCGTCATTTTAGCCGCAGGCGCATTTGCGGCCTTCCGCTATTTCGTCCCGGAAAAAGCGGAGCTGGCAAAGGGCGGCGGTTCGGACCTGCTCGTATCGATAACCGATCAGAAGCTGATGACCGCTTACTATGAAAATCAAAATAAGCTGTATGAAGAAAAGATGACGGATTACCCGGCTGCGGCATTAGACCGGAAAAAACGCATTCTTTATTATACGAACACCTATAACAGCAATATGAAGCATTTGATCAGGCTGGATTTGCAGTCGGGCGAAAAAACAACCCTATATTCAGGGGATGAATATGTCGACGGACTCAGTTTATCGGCGGACGGTTCGAAGCTGTTCATGCGATACAACCTTGCGGAGGAGAGAAATTTTCACCTCGCTTCCTTTGATTTAAAACAAAAGGCGTTTCACGTCATTTATCCATCGTTAAACAACAAGGACGAGAGCGTCAGCTACTATCAGTACAACAAAGCGAACAATCAATTCGTTATACTGCATTATTCATTGAAAGAAGACTATCAAAAAACAGATGAGGCCAACAGCAAAGGAGTGCCGCCCAAACCGACGAATATGAACATTTCCCTGGCGGATGAGAAAGATCAGCACCAGGTGAAAACGATCGCAAAATTTATCAATGACACGGCAATTTCGCCGGATGGCAAAACGATCGTCTTTACAGAATCGGCTGATGATCAGAAGTCGATTTATGCGATGGATGCCGAAACGAAAAAATATAAAGCGATCATTTCAGATCAGCGGGCATTTTCATTAGTCGACTCAGCACAACCGCAATTCTCGAAAGACGGGAAAAAACTTTACTTTCTCGCTGAAGCAAAAGATGCGAAGCTGCTTGAAGATGAAACGGGGAGCGAAGCAAGGGTGAGAACGATTTATTCGTATGATATGGATACGAATAAAGTGAGCAAAGCCTGGGAAAAAACAAACGGGATTATCAACACCTTTTCCGTTATTGACGAATAATGAGCATCAGCCGGCACAAACAGTCTGTGCCGGCTGATGTTTTATCATGAGCCGTTTGCCTGAGACGCCGCAGCCGAGCTCGTCATAATGGCGATTGCTGCCGTCTGCTGTGCTTGAATAACGGCTTCAAGCGTTTGATAAAGTCCTGTTTCCAGAAGCGTCGGATCTTCCGTTTTTTCGCTCATGTACAAATTGACAGCCGTTTTCAGATTCATGTCTTTCTGCCACCTGAACAGTTTATCGCTGTTCAATGCGCCTGCCATGATTGTGATGGCATCTATGTCTTTTTCACCGTTCTCAAGCAATGCAAGCAGTCCGATTTCCGGGTAATGGACAGGCTTCGGTCTTCTATGCTTTTTTGTCAATTCATCGTATATCCGAAGGGAGCGGGCGACAAGCTGATCGGAATCCCGCTCCGGCAAAAGCGAGAGGATGTGGCTGAGAAACTGCAAATCGTTCCCTTTGCGAAAACCCGCTTGGTTCAGCTTTTGGTAAAACGCTTCGATATAGTCGATCAGTTCACCCGTCTCCATGTCTGAACCGGCCAAAAGCACGGCGAGCGGGTAATCGCCGGCAGATGTTAAAAAGACGTGCTTGTCCTTCATTCCTTTGTAAATAGACAAAGCCCGATTGATTTTGTCTTCATGATCATGCTCATCAGGATATTTTGTCAAAAGGATAAGTGCGGACAAGTAGGTGAAAATGCTTTTTTTGAATCCGTTGCCGGTCAGTTTTTCGTAAATAATGAAAAAAGGTCTGATATGCGTTTCAGGTTCTTCGAAGCGCACGTCAAACATAGCGGCGAATGTATAGCGATGGGCCGACTTTAACGGCGAAAATGTCCCGGCGGCCTGTTTGACGGCCTCACTAAGCGTTAAAAACCGTTCTTTATTAAAAGGCCGCTTGTTGACGACATACATGGAAGCAATCATCATCAATGTCCGCTGATCTGTGACTTTCCATTTTAAATCGCTTTTTAACTCAGAGTAAATTGCTTTATATTGATCCAATCGCTGCTGCAGTTTAGCAGATGCCATTTTATCTGTCTCCTTCCTCGGTTTGCGTCGTTTTTGTATATACGAAGCAAAGGAAAATAAGTTTCATGGATTTGGCATCATACCGGGCTTTTGCTTAATAATATGGAAAAGGATACAGCGCAGCAATAATAACAAACGGGAAGATCCTGCTCCTGAACCGTCGGAATCGCCGGCGCGGATATCCGTATCCGCCGTAAAACTGCCTTTCATCTGTCACGTCTTCGGGAATGAGGAGAGATGCTTCCTGACGGTTCACCCCTTCAAGGATCCCGTGAACGGAACGGCCGTCCTTCATTTTCAGCACGACGTGATAGTGCATGTATTTGCGGCATAAATCGTGCAAAGACCTTTGATGATCATGGGGCATTGAGCAAACGGCATCTTTCGGAACACTCATATTCATTTCCATCTCCTTTTAGATTTATGGTATTCATCTAATGGATGAATGTTCCGGCTTGGAACGGTGAAGCCGTGGTATATGTAAAAAAGCCGATATGAATCGGCTTTAAAGATCAATGGTCAGCACTTCTTTCTGCGGCACTTGAAACGGTCGTCGTCATCATCAGAAAAACACTTTCTTTTTCTGCATTTGAACCGGTCATCGTCAGAGCTGCGGGTTTTATCCGTTTTAACCGTTTTATCCGTATTATTTGTTTTATCCGTTTTATCGGTATCCGCCGAACGCAGCGCTTTCCTTGACTGTCTTTCTTTTTCCCGCTCAGGGCTGTATGGATCGTAATTGTCATAGTACTCTTCGTAGCTGCTCATTTTGAGGCAATCACCGCCTTTGGGTCATGATATGATAATGTATTATAAAGAGGGGCGTTTTGCCTGTGCATATGTAATGGTTTGTTGTGCCGTAAATAAGCTGATCAACTGACAAAATTCAACATTGAATAAAAGGATTTTTCGTTTCAACCGCTAATATTATTATGTATCAACTATTTTTTTACGGCTGCGCCTGCCGATGCTTGCGAGAAAGCATGCAGGCGGACAGTCTGATAGGATAGAAGGAGCGGAATGCCAATGAAACGATCCGAAAGTGAAGGAGAGTACTTATGAAAAATAGTAGAAAAAAAGAAATCTTATCGTGGGTGAAAACACTTGTCATAGCCGCCGCGCTTGTCATGGTTTGCCGCTATTTTCTGTTTACGCCGTCAACTGTTTTGGGAGATTCAATGTATCCGACTTTAGAGGACGGCAACATGGTCATGGTTAGTAAAATCAGCGATATTCAGCGCTTTGATAAAATTATTTTTCACGCGCCTGATTCAGATGAAAACTATGTGAAAAGGGTGATCGGCCTCCCGGGGGATACGATCGAAATGAAGGACGATGTCCTTTATATTAACGGAAAAGTATATGATGAGCCTTATTTAAAGAAAAACAAACAAAAGCTGACGCTTCATGAACATTTAACAGATAATTTCACACTGGAGAAATTAACCGGCAAACAAAAGGTGCCGGAAGACCACTTGTTCGTGATGGGTGATAACCGTCAAAACAGCAAGGACAGCCGCTTTTTCGGATTTATTACAATGGACTCCGTTGTCGGCAAAGTTGAGTTCCGTTATTTTCCTTTCAATGAGATCGGCGGAATAGAATAGAAACGAAAAAGGCTTCCCATGATACGAATGGGGAGCCTTTTTAGCATTCGCACATTTTGGAGAGCGGGCGGTTTGAAACATTGTCTGTACAGTGAAATAATGAAAAAAGAAACTGGACAACAAGGAGGATGAGCAGATGAAAGTGTTTGTAGTGGGGGCGAACGGACAAATCGGGCGCCGTTTGACGAAAAGCTTGAATGAGAGCGATGAACATCAAGTCAGAGCAATGGTGAGAAACGAAGAGCAGGCGCAGGCTTTGAAACAATCGGGAATAGAAACCGCGCTCGCTAATTTAGAAGGCACCGTGGAAAGCATCGCAGAAGCGGCGAAAGGCTGCGACGCGATTGTCTTTACCGCCGGCTCAGGCGGCAAAACGGGCGCTGATAAAACGCTTTTGGTGGATTTGGATGGGGCGGTTAAAACGATCGAAGCTGCCGAAAAAGCGGGCATCCGCCGTTTTATTATGGTCAGCACATTGCAGGCACACCGCCGTGAAAATTGGAGTGAAGCGTTAAAGCCGTATTATGTCGCCAAACATTATGCGGATCGGATTCTTGAAGGCAGCGGATTAAACTACACGATTATCCGTCCGGGAGGCCTGTTAAACGAACCGGGTACAGGCCGGGTGAAAGCGGCGGAAAACCTTGAGCGCAGAACGATTCCGCGAGAAGATGTGGCTGATACCATCTTGGCGGCGCTCGCTGAAGAGCATACATTCCGGCGTTCATTCGATTTGGTTTCGGGTGATCAAACGCCCGCCGAGGCGCTTAAATCGATATGAAAGTGATTCGGGGAACCTGTGGTCAGAAGGTTCCCCGGCGTTTTTACAGAAGCGGAATATAGATGGTCATCTTCATCTCGTTGGGCGGCACCGAACGGCACACATCAGTCACTTCAAAGTCCGGTCCTTCTGTTCTCTCGTAATTGGTATTCATCAGCCATGATCCATAGATGTATCTTCTTGTGTTCTGCACGGATTCGGTCGATCCGTTCACATGAAATACGGCGTATTTGCCGCCGGGAATTTTCATATACATAAGCGGCTCCGGCACTTCTCCGGCTGCTGTTTCGCGAACGGCTTCCCCGATGATAAATGAGAAACCTCCGTCATCCTGGAAGCGGCATGACAGCCCGTAACACATATTCGGATCTGTTTTTTGAGGGATTTGCATAAAGTATCCATTTCTGCCGAAATCGTTGTAGAATTTCGGGATATCTTCGAAATACTTTTCCTCGTTTAAATTTGTCCGGTACTCATATCCGATCATATGTATATCGTTTAAATGAATGATGTGCGGCTTTGGGATGTTCATATCTCCAGTCATCCTTTCTTTATATTCGAGAAAATTCATTTTGGTTTGAAAATCAAGCTTGACCTTTGCTTTGCGGTACTTGGCCGGAGTGATGCCGAAATACTGTGAGAATGCCCTGCCGAAAGCTTCCTGAGAGCCATAGCCGAAATCGATTGCGATATCGAGAATGGAACGATCCGTTTTCTCAAGCAGAAGCGCAGCTTCAGATAGACGCCGGTTGCGAATGTACTGATAAACGGAAAAACCGGAGATCGCCTGAAAAAGCCTTTGAAAATGAAACGGGGAGAAACATGATTTAGCCGCAATATCCGTAATGTTTAAATCGTTTTGAAGGTGTTCTTCGATAAAATGAACCGCGTTTTGAATTCTTTCGTAATCATCCATATTCATCCACAGCCTTTACGATTTGATGATCCTATTGTACAGGATCAAGCGATGGTTTTTTTGATGATTTGTGCTTTTTTAAAAGCCTCCAAATGCGGAGGCTTTTTCTTATTGATGACGAATATCCGTTACTTCAAGAGGGCGCATCATATCGTAATCTTCGTGCTCCAGAATGTGGCAGTGCCACACATATCTGCCGCTGTACGGCGCGAAGGTTGCGATAATCCGCGTCACCGAGCCAGGAGGTACTTTGACGGTGTCTTTCAGCCCCTTTTCATTCTGTGCCGGTGGAGCTGCCGGACCTGTAAAGACTAGTTCTCCGTTTTCCTGATACCGTTCGATATCAAACGGCCGGTGGTCGAGAATCAAAAATTGGACAAGATGTAAATGGATCGGATGGATCGCTCTTCCGGCATTGATGATCGACCAGATCTCAGTGCTGCCGAGGGCGGGAGTTTCAGTTACCGGTTCATGCCATTTTGTGTTGTTTAAAAGCAGAACAGGTCTTCCATATTGGTCAAGGGACGCGCCCAACGACAGATTTCTAAGGGTATTGATCTTGTGTCTCCGGTAAAATGGGCGTTTTCTCAATATTCTCGGCAATGAACTTGTATCTTTTTGCTTCAATGGTTTTGAGATGCGGAATTGCATAATGTTGGCATCTGTATCGGGATCCGCGTCTTGTCCGCTGCAGCCGATCCGGTTTTTCAATGTCACGGTTTTTCCTTCAGCTCGTGAAAAATCAACGATGATATCGCATCTTTCAGCCGGTGCGATCACCAGTTCATTGACTTTAACCGGATGCTGCAGAAGACCACCGTCCGTGCCGATTTGGTGAAATGTGATGTCATGATCGAAATACAGCTCAAAGATTCTCGTATTGGAGGCGTTCAGTATCCGAAAACGGTATTTTCGAGGTTCCAGTTCATCATAAGGCCATACCTTGCCGTTGACTAAAATGGTATCACCGCAAAAAGCCGGAACAATCGACGGGTCGGGAAGATCCGGCGAAGGGTTGTCAGGCTGCCGCGGATAAAACAATGAACCATCTTCATGAAAGGACTTATCCTGAATCAAGAGCGGAATTTCATATTCTCCCTTCGGCAAGTTCAATGACCGCTCTTCCCTGTCGCGGATAAAATATAAACCGACAAGCCCCGCATATACATTCAGCCTTGTGATGGCCATTGCATGATCGTGATACCAGAGAGCCGTAGCATCCTGCTCATTCGGATATTCATACACCTCCCTTTCAAAAAAAGGGCCTTTGACTTGAAAATCTTTAGTGTACCAGGCTTCCGGGTAACCGTCGCTATCAGGCGGTGTCCGGCCTCCATGCAAATGAACGACCGTTTTGACTTCATGTTCATGATGGCCGTCGTCATGAATTGTATGGTCGACGGGGAGAAAATGATGATCCGGAAGCTTATTCAACCATTTGACCGCGACTTTTTCGTGTTTTTGCACTTCAAAGGTGGGGCCGGGATAGACCCCGTTATATCCAAACAGCCGGGTCGGCGGCAGATCGCGGTGGAGCTGCTGCTGAAATTCTTTCATCGTGACTTCATAATAGGTCATTTCCTTGCTTTTGCTGTGGGGTTTAAGCACTTTCGGAATGGGGAGTTTGTCAACGAATTTTTCAAGTTTCATGTTTCACCTGTCCTCTTTTGTTCTAATGAAAAGATCATTACATTATAAGACGGGTTGCATGGTCTGGTTCCTCATGATGAGAATAAGAAATGTAATTTGTGCTGAGAATGTTAAAAAAAAGAATCGATCATGACAAGAAGATGAACAGAATATTTCCTAACGATTAAAAATCGCCTTAAGGCATGCTTCGCGGAGGAAGAAAGGCGGGGATGATGATACATTATGTGTAAACCCTTTCTTATGGGGCGAAGCGGTCTGAAAGGAGATACCCGTATTGCAGAAAAGAATAGAGTGGATTGATGTTTCGAAGGGCGTGGGAATTATATTGGTCGTGTTGGGCCATACACCGACGCCGGATTGGCTGAAAACGTTCATTTTCGCATTTCATATGCCGCTGTTTTTCTTTCTGTCCGGCCTCGTTTACCATGATGGGAAGATGACTTTTACATCATTTCTTTTTAAAAAAATAAAGACGCTTCTTTTGCCTTACTTCATTTTTTCCGTTCTTGCCTATTTATTCTGGGTTCTCGTTGAGAGGCATTTTACGTTTACGGGGAGTTCGGATGTCGATCCGGTTGTACCGTTTAAAGGCATTTTTTATTCGATGCCTGATGACTACATGCTGACACACAACCCGGCGCTCTGGTTTTTAACATGCTTATTCCTCGTTGAAATGCTTTTTTTTATCGTGAAGAGATGGGGGAAAGGAAGGCTGTTTATCGTCATTGCCGTAATGGTGTCGGCCGCCTTGGGCTATTTGAATGATCAATTTGTGGGCATCAAGCTGCCGTGGAATATTGAAGTGGCCTTGACCGCCATCGTATTTTATTCGGCCGGTTTTCTGTCGAGAAATAGCCTGAGGGAGATGAGAGACAGAAGAACGCTGCTGCCAGCGCTTCTCTTATTCATCGCGGTCGGCTTTTTACAGACCCTGAACGTCAGAGTGGATATGAGGGCCAATGAGTATGGAAACATGGCGGTCTTTTATCTGACCTCATTTTTGGGAACGGCAGGCGTCATTTTCAGCAGTTTTAAACTCGAAAAAATGAAGCTACTCCAATTCCTCGGCAAAAACTCGCTGATCATTCTCGTACTGCACTACCCGGTCATCAGGATGCTGAAAGCCGTCGTCTACTACTTTACCCAGGTTTCCCTTGATGAGACATACGGTTCCCTGTTATGGAGCGCGCTTTACACCGGTATGACATTGCTTGTTATGGTGCCTTGCATCTTTTTATTGAACCGGTATCCGATCGTGCTTGGGCGGAAGAAATGCAATTAAAAAACTTGCAAAGGAGACTTTGCAAGTTTTTTTGAATTATTGAAGGTTGAAAGTGATTTTTTCATCATTCCAAAAATTAGAAGTGAAAATAACTTTATATGTTTTGCTCTTTTTTGTCTGAAAAGCGATAGTTCCAGAAACCTTACCGTCTTTTGTCAGATTTCCAGATGATAATTGGTTATCATCTGAAAGTGCATAAGTATTATGCGTAATTTGTCCATCTTCGTTTTGAATTTGAAAATCAAGCGGGTTGTAAGAAATATCTTTATCGCTTTTATTTTCTATGTTAACTGTTACAATCACATATTCATTACCTTTTTTTGGTTTGATAAATTTATTGCCCATCGATTTTTTAACGTTGGTCACTGTGATTTGGGTGCCATCCAGATCAGCTGTTTCATTTAAACCAAATTCAGTTTTTTCTTCTTTGGCATCGTCATTGCTTTTTTCTTCGCTAGTTTTTGCGGCTGTCGTCTTTGCACTGCTACCGGACGATTTGCTTTCTTGAGAAGAAGAGCCGCTTGAAGCGAATATCATGACGAATACGATCGATCCAATAATCGTGACATAGAACCACCATTTTTTAAAGACAAGGCCTTTATTCTCGCCGCTGAACAATGCTTTACATCCGCCGATTAATAGCAGAATAAGCGGAACGATATATGCCAGGCTGACGCCGACAGTTCCTCCTATTGCAGCCGCGATATAAAAAGTACCCGCTAATTTAGTATGTTTTTTTACGATACATGCACCGACGATGGCCAGTGCAGACAGCAAAATAACCGCCCAGGATGATCCGATAACTTCTCCGGCGCCATCCGCTTCTAAAGCGGCGCCTAATCCTCCGAATAATAAACCTGAAAATCCTGCAAAAATCCCGAAAATACCGCCTAGTAACCCCAGTACAAATTCTGCTGTACGTTTGACAGGGGCTTGAAAATTCGTTTGTTCTGACATGTGATGTCCCCCTTATAAGCTATGTCATAATGTCTAAAACATATTAATCCAAAAAAGGAAAAAAATCCATATATTTTTCGTGACTATTTTACTATTATTTTATATTGTCAGAGTTTTAAGGACTATTTTCGACTTTTTTTAATATCGTTTAAATTTTGGGTTTGTTTAATGTTTTTTAGAAGAATCATGCAAGGGAACTAAAGAAAAAATATTCAGAAAGAAGATACCGACCTTTTAATCCTATGCAGCGTGAATAAATTGAGGTTTTCGCAAAATCCTTATACAGAGCGGGTTTTACCGGTTTTGACCCAACTGAAATTTGTTTCCTTAAATAAAAAAAGTTCTACTCTGACTATATTTCTGCAAGAAGTGAATCATGTTTCTATAGACTCACTCAAGTTTTGCTTTGTATGATTAAAAGCGAAAACACGGATGGGAAAGGAAGCTTTTTATGGAACGGTATGATGAATTAAAAAAAGGTGAAACCGGGGCATGGGTCAGCATCATCGCTTACATTGTACTGTCGGCTGTTAAATTGGCCGTCGGGCTTCTATTTCACTCCGAAGCCCTCAGAGCCGACGGACTGAACAATACAACAGATATTATTGCCTCAGTAGCGGTGCTGATCGGCCTCAGGATTTCTCAGAAGCCGCCTGATGAAGACCATCCGTACGGACATTTCCGCGCTGAGACGATCGCCTCGATGATCGCTTCATTTATCATGATGGTGGTCGGTCTTGAAGTGCTGTACAGCTCGGGTGAAATGCTGTTTAATCCGAAAGAAACGACACCGGACATGATTGCGGCTTGGACGGCGGCAGGCAGTGCCGTCGTGATGTTTTTGGTTTTCCTCTACAATAAAAGGCTGGCAAAAAAGGTAAACAGCCATGCCCTCTATGCAGCCGCCGCCGATAATAAATCGGATGCCTATGTCAGCATCGGAACGTTCGCAGGCATCTTTGCTTCGCAATTTAACCTTGCCTGGGTCGATACGGCAGCCGCATTTATCATCGGATTGATCATCTGCAAAACGGCTTGGGGGATTTTTAAAGAGGCGGCCCATTCTTTGACGGACGGATTCGATATTAAACATATTTCAACGTATAAAGAAACGATTCGGAAAGTTCCCGGCGTCGGCAAAATCAAAGATGTTAAAGCGCGTTATTTGGGCAGCACCATCCACGTGGAAATCATCGTGGAAGTGAGATCCGACCTCAACATTGCAGAAAGCCATGATATCGCCGATGAAATTGAGAGAAGAATGCAGGAGGAACACTCGATCGTTCATTCCCATGTTCACATCGAGCCATCTGGAGAAAAATAAGAAGCGGTCACTGACCGCTTTTTTTGTTTTTCACTCTGAAATTCGAAATAAAAAAAGACAAAACTCTATTTTCCTCCAGTTAGTTGTTTTCTGAGAGTACATCGTTTATGGTAAAGTTAAATAAATTCGATTCGTCAGCAATGAGGAGGAAGAGGATGGCATACGAAGAAACGCTGCATCCCGTTTTGGGAAAAGTAGCTGATAATATTGACAAAGTAATGGTAGGAAAGAAAGATATTGCCGTTTTAAGCCTGACTGCCATTCTTGCAAACGGACACGTCCTGCTGGAAGACGTTCCAGGCGTCGGAAAGACGATGATGGTTCGCGCCCTGGCAAAGTCAACCGGCGCTGAATTTAAGAGAATCCAGTTTACGCCAGATTTACTGCCTTCAGATGTAACAGGCGTTTCCATATATAATCCGAAAACACTGGAGTTTGAATACCGTTCAGGCCCGATTATGGGAGATATCATTCTCGCAGATGAAATCAACAGAACGTCGCCGAAAACGCAGTCGGCGCTTCTGGAAGCGATGGAAGAAGGAAGTGTGACAGTAGACGGCGTGACAATGCCGCTTTCAAAACCTTTTTTTGTAATGGCCACGCAAAACCCCGTCGAGTATGAAGGGACATATCCGCTGCCGGAAGCTCAGCTTGACCGCTTTTTATTCAAGCTGAGAATGGGATATCCGACAGTGCGCGAAGAGCTTCAAGTGCTCGATCTTCAGGAAAACCGCAGCCCGATTGAGGAAGTTGAGCCTGTCATAGAGAAAGAAGAGCTTGCCGCATTTCAAAAAGAGGCTGAAAAGGTGTATGTAGACGCTGCGATTAAAGAATACATTGTTGAGATCGCCCAAAAAACGAGGAGTCATTCCGCCGTTTATCTCGGCGTGAGTCCGCGCGGCTCAATCGCCTTGATGAAGGCTGCTCAGGCGTTTTCATTTTTATATAACCGTGATTATGTCATTCCTGATGATATTCAGTATTTGGCACCTTTTACCCTTGCACACAGAATGATTCTACGGTCAGAGGCGAAATTTGAAGGAAAGCGGCCTGAAGCTGTTCTTCAGGACATTATGTCAAAAACGGAAGTTCCGGTCAGAAGGCCGATGAGCAACTGATGAGAGAGCGCATCGGTCTTGTGAAGTACGGATGGAAGCTGTGTATCGTGTTTCTTCTGTTTGCTTCAACGTTTTGCTATGCGATGTTTCAAGGGGGATTTGTCAGCTGGTTTTTGTTCTACTCATTTCTTCCCTTTGTGCTTTATGCTTTCATGCTTGCCTTTTATCCGCTGAAGAACATGACAGCGGAGCGGAGGCTGAGCCGCGGGCAGTATAAAGCCGGTGATCAATTGGAGGCTTTTGTCGTGCTAAAGAGAAAATGGCCCTTTCCGATCATGTTTATGATCGTGGAAGACTGTCTGCCTGATTCGCTGGGGAGAAACGGGCGTTCGGCAGAAGCCAAACAGTTTCTCTTTCCTTGGTTTAAAAAAGAAATTAAGATGACGTACACGATCAATTCGGTCCCGAGAGGAGACCACCGTTTAGCAAAAATCAGGGTCCGCACAGGTGATCCGCTCGGACTGCTGGAAAGAGAATGCGAGATTCAATTGGAAGACTCCTTTCTCGTTCTGCCTTCCTATCAAGAGATTACTTTCCGCGCCAGCGGAAGCTCTTATGATGAACATGCAGGCCGCGTTTCAGAGCTTCGCCGAAAGGACAGCACACTGGCATCAGGTATCAGGGAATACCAGCCGGGCGACCGGTTTGCATGGGTCGACTGGAAGACGTCAGCACGGCGCAGCCAGCTGATGACGAAGGAATTTGAGCAGACGAAAGGGGATGACCTGCTCGTCTTCATGGATCAGTCTCCCTCTGATGCTTTTGAAGAGATCGTCGCGTTTACCGCTTCTATCATTCGTTCGGCCATGAGGAGCGGGACGAATGCAGGGCTTGTTTCCACAGGAAAAGAGCGGAATGTCTTCCCGGTTCGGCAAGGGGAGGAGCATCTGAGAAAGCTGTTTTACTACTTGGCGCTTGCCGATTGCGATGCGGTCCAGCCGTTTCACAGTCTGCTGGAGGGGGAATTTGGCCATCCCGATATGAGAAAAGCCGTTAAATATATTGTGACAAGCCGGATCACCAACGAATTGGTGCAGGTTTTGAAGAAACCGCTCTCCAGCGGACTGCCCGTCATTTGTTTGGTGAAGAAAAAAGGCGGAGCTCTCTCAAGTGAGGAAAGCGCCGCTGTCCAACAATTAAAAGCGCGGGGGATTGAAGTGAACGTCATTTACGGGGAACATTTTTCCCGGGGTTTTGCTGAAGCGAGGTGAGAAAATGTTGTCCGGGGGAAAAAGAAACAGTTTCGGTTTATTGCTTTTTTATGTCCTAACCTTTTTGCTTCTGTGGGAATGGCTGCGTCCTTTGCAGTATTTTACCGATACGGGGCACACCGTCTTTTTTATTTTGTTTATTGCCTTAGTATTCTTGCTTACATTTTTTAAGGTCCCTTGGTTTATCAGATTTCCGGTCAGCCTTGGCTTCGTTCTGTTTGCGCTGCACACGATTTTTTACGAAGGATCGGTGTTTTCACCTTCATGGATTGCCCTGCTTTTTCAGGATTTAAATCAAAATTTCTCCTATATTTTCTCCGGCATGTGGCGGGATATGTCGCCGTTGTTTCGGACGCTGCTCTTTTACGTCCTTCTTTGGCTGCTTGTATACTTGCTGCATTACTGGGTGATCTATCAGCGCAGAATTTTATTCTTTTTTATCATGACCGTTGTTTATATCGCGGTGATCGATACATTTACGCCGTTTGACGCATCATATGCGATCGTCCGGATCGTGCTGATCGGCTTTTTGCTTCTCGGCCTGCTGTATTTGGAACGGATCAGGGAATCAGAAGCGTTAAAATCCTCAAGATCGCGGTTTGCCAAATGGTTTACACCGCTCTTATTGATGACTGCCGCTGCCGTTTGCATCGGCGCGGTCTCGCCGAAAGCCGATCCCGTCTGGCCTGATCCGGTGCCGTTTCTGCAGACGGCTGCGACAGGCGATTTTGCTTCCTCAGGCAAAAGCAAAGTCGGCTATGGAACGAATGATGAGGCATTGGGCGGGCCATTTTCAAAAGACGATACATGGGTATTTACGTGGCAGGGAAATGAACGAAGCTATTTCAGGGTGGAAACGAAAAGCCGCTATACAGGTAAAGGCTGGATTGAAGACGAAAAAACGGGCGCGTCCATCCAGCTTGACAAGGGTGAGCTGGATTACCAGTGGTACGACGAAGGCGTGAAGACCGAAACGCGCAAAGCGATCGTCGATATCGATCCGGCTTATCGGTACGATCACGTCCTGTATCCGATTGGGACGACTGAAATCAAGCTCAACAATTTCTTTGTGCCGCTCCGCATGAACTTAAACACAGAGAAAATAAAACCGGCCGGCAAGACAGGCGCGGACATTCAGAACCTGGAAAGCTATTCGGCCACCTATAAATCACCCGTCTTTGATGTTGATCAGCTGAGGAAGGTCAGCTTTGAGTCGGAGGGAAAATGGAGCAGAAGCCATGAGAAGTATCTGCAGCTTCCCACTTCCCTTCCCGACCGCGTGAAAACATTGGCGCACGATTTAACGAAAGACGAAGATAATATATATGACAAAGCGAAAGCGATTGAGAAGTATCTCGGTTCTTCCGAGTTTTCTTATGAAACGGAAGATGTGGCTGTTCCTAAAGGAGAGCAGGATTATGTCGATCAGTTCTTATTTGAGACGAAAATCGGCTACTGCGACAATTTTTCCACAGCTATGATCGTGCTGCTGCGGTCGGCCGGAATACCGGCCCGCTGGGTGAAAGGCTATACATCCGGTGAATATGCAGGAACGACGGCAGACCGGAAACGGACGATTTACGAGGTGACAAACAACAATGCCCATTCCTGGGTTGAAGTGTACTTTGAAGGACAAGGCTGGGTTACGTTTGAACCGACGAAAGGCTTTTTAAATCCGGAGCAGCTCGTTGAAGAGTCCAGCGGCCGGCAATCTGGCGCGGCTTCTGATAAAAAAGAAGATGATAAGAAAAACGACGGAGGTCAGCGTCCGCAGGATGTAAAAGAACAAGACAACAAAGAGAAGCCCGAACCTCAGACAAAGCGTGATGCCAATGGCGGTTCTCATGCCGGCAGCGGGGATGCAGACCGTACCCTTTTGACTGGTGCGGCCGTACTCGGTCTGTTGCTGGCGTTGACAGCGGTGCTTTACTTTACAAGGGCAAAATGGATGCCGCACATCATCATCAACAGGCTGAAAAAACGGCGTGATGGCGCGGTTTTCTTCAAAGCTTACGAAGAGCTGCTCCGCCAGCTGAAGCGCCAAGGCATGCAAAAAGAAGAAGGACAGACGCTGCGCGAGTTTGCGAAGACGGTTGATGAACGCTTTCAAAACGGTGAAATGACAGCTTTGACCCGGCAATATGAACGGGCTTTGTATCGAAAGGAAGACGCCGCAAAGCTGTGGAATGATTCGGCGGAGTTATGGGAAAATTTAATTAAAAAGAGATAGTCTTGACCGCTTTCAGTCGTATTGTTAGAATAAATGAATATTAAAAACCCTTATATATTCTTGCTGGCAGGCTCGGCGGCTTATCTATCGGACAAGCCGGGCCTTGTCCCGTGAATGGGGGCAGGACGGCCTTGTGTCTGCCGCCATTTTTTCTGTGCAAAAAGACAATTTGATAAAGAGGTGACACCATGACGAAGTTAGTAAATGAAATGATTCTTGTGTTGGATTTTGGAAGTCAGTACAACCAGCTGATTACCCGCCGCATTCGTGAGTTTGGTGTATACAGTGAATTGCATCCTCATACATTGACGGCAGAGGAAATTAAAGAAATGAATCCGAAAGGAATTATTTTGTCCGGCGGTCCGAACAGCGTTTATGACGAAGGATCTTTCCGCTGCGACGAAAAGATTTTCGAACTGGATATCCCTGTTCTTGGCATTTGCTACGGCATGCAGCTGATGACGCATTACCTTGGCGGAAAAGTAGAAGCGGCGAGCCAGCGCGAATACGGAAAAGCGAACATTCATATCGAGGGTGAACCGGATCTGTTTAAAGATCTTCCAAACGAACAGGTCGTCTGGATGAGTCATGGTGATCTAGTTGTTGAAGTTCCAGAAGGCTTTACCGTTGATGCGACAAGCCATCATTGCCCGAATTCAGCAATGAGCAAGAAGGATAAGAAATGGTACGGCGTACAATTCCATCCGGAAGTCCGCCATTCAGAATACGGAAACGACCTTTTGAAAAACTTCGTTTTCGGTGTTTGTGAATGTGCCGGCGAATGGTCAATGGAAAACTTTATTGAGATTGAAATGCAGAAAATCCGCGAAACAGTCGGCGATAAGCAAGTACTGTGCGCCTTGAGCGGAGGGGTTGACTCCTCTGTCGTTGCGGTCTTGATCCATAAAGCGATCGGCGACCAGCTCACTTGTATTTTCGTAGACCACGGGCTCCTTCGAAAAGGCGAAGCGGAAGGCGTGATGAAGACGTTCAGTGAAGGCTTCAACATGAACGTGATCAAAGTTGATGCGAAAGACCGCTTCCTGAACAAGCTTAAAGGCGTCTCAGACCCTGAGCAAAAACGTAAAATCATCGGTAATGAGTTTATCTACGTGTTTGACGATGAAGCGGAAAAACTGAAAGGTATTGACTTCCTTGCACAGGGAACGCTTTACACCGACATTATCGAGAGCGGAACAGCGACAGCTCAGACGATCAAATCGCATCACAATGTCGGCGGACTTCCGGAAGACATGCAGTTTGAACTGATCGAACCGCTGAATACGCTCTTCAAAGACGAAGTGCGTGCGCTCGGTACCGAGCTCGGCATCCCTGACGAAATCGTGTGGCGCCAGCCGTTCCCGGGGCCAGGCCTCGGCATCCGCGTTCTTGGAGAAGTGACGGATGAAAAGCTTGAAATCGTCCGCGAATCAGATGCGATTCTCCGCGAAGAAATCGCCAAAGCTGATCTTGAAAAAGATATTTGGCAATACTTCACTGTTCTTCCTGATATCCGCAGCGTCGGCGTCATGGGAGACGCAAGAACTTATGACTATACGATCGGCATTCGCGCCGTGACATCGATTGACGGCATGACATCCGACTGGGCGAGAATTCCTTGGGATGTCCTTGAGACAATCTCGACACGGATCGTCAATGAAGTGAAGCACATTAACCGTGTGGTTTACGACATTACGAGCAAGCCGCCTGCAACAATCGAGTGGGAATAAGACAAATGCCCCAGCCTTTATGAGGCTGGGGCGTTTTTTTATTGGGAGAGGAATCAGTTATATTCATTGCTTTCATCACCGCAACAGCTCTGTTTCTGCTCAAGAAAAAAATAATTTCCCGAATGGCCTTATCAGGCGTCCTCTGTCTGTTCGCCGTACTTGCGTTCATTTTTTATTTTGCTGCAACGGTGAACTTTACATCCGTCAGTCTGGAAAACGAGAGTATTGCAGGCTTAAAAATCGGCGACAGCGTTAAAAATGACCATCGATTTGTAAAAAGTGGAACAGGGGTTGTGGAATATAAAGCCAAAAATATGTCAGGCGTAAAAGCAGAAATAGATAAACAGGAGAAAATTGTGCTATTGTTCAATATTTCTTCCGCTCAAACCGTGACTATTGCAAAAGGCATCAAAATCAACGATACACTTCAAACAGTGGTCGAAGTATATGGAAAAGAATATAAAGAGCTTTGGTTTGTCGAAGGGTATGAAACCGGAATACAATATCAGGATAAAAAAAGAGACGTGGTGCTTGAATTTTATTTCAATGATCACAAGGTGCACTTGATTGAATTGAAGAAAACAGGGAATTAACCCGCTGCAGACCACGGTCAGAATCTGGAAAAAGCAACGAACGAAGCGAACATTAAAATCATTAATGTTCGTTTTTTTGTATTGTGTTCAGCGTTAGATATTGCTACAATAGTATAGTAATTCAAAAAAGACTTGTCGTATAATCATGGGGATATGGCCCATAAGTTTCTACCAAGCTACCGTAAATAGCTTGACTACGCTTGTATACAATATTTTGTCCGTGAAAAAAACATTTTTTCAGTATGAAATATGCCGTAGTCAAGCGTCCCGCCAATTGGGGCGTTTTTTGTTTAAAAGCAAAGGTTTTTGAAACAATAAAAGCGACAGACAAACGAGAGGAGTATACCATTTTGAAGCGTTACTTTCAGTTTGAAGAATTGGGTACAAACTACCGGAGAGAAATGATCGGCGGACTTACCACATTTTTGTCCATGGCATATATTTTGATCGTCAACCCGCTTACCCTTTCTCTGGCGTCGGTGGAAAATTTCCCGGATGCATTGAGAATGGATCAAAGCGCGGTCTTTACGGCAACAGCGGTTTCAGCAGCTGTCGGCTGTTTTATCATGGGGCTGCTTGCGAAGTATCCGATCGCCCTTGCGCCCGGAATGGGGCTTAACGCATTCTTTGCATTCTCCGTTATTCTGAACATGCAGATTCCATGGCAGACGGCCCTTTCCGGCGTTATGGTTTCCGGACTAATTTTTATCGCTCTTTCGCTGTCCGGTTTGAGGGAAAAAATTATCAATTCGATTCCTTATGAGCTGAAAATGGCTGTCGGTGCGGGAATTGGTCTGTTTATCGCTTTCGTCGGTTTGCAGGGCTCCAAAATCGTCGTATCCAACCCGGATACCATTGTGTCGTTTGGAAATATTCATTCAGGTCCCGTTCTTTTGACTGTTTTCGGACTGATCATTACTGTCATTTTAATGGTATTGCGCGTGAACGGCGGCATTTTCTTCGGTATGCTGCTCACGGCGATTGTCGGCATGATCTTCGGTCAGATTGATGTTCCTGACAAAATTGTCGGTGCTGTTCCCAGCCTTGCACCGACATTTGGACAAGCCTTTATCCACCTTCACGATATCTTTTCGGTGCAGATGCTTGTCGTTATTTTAACGTTTTTATTCGTCGACTTTTTTGATACGGCCGGTACATTGGTGGGGGTTGCATCACAAGCCGGTTTGATGAAGGATAACAAACTGCCGCGCGCTGGCAGGGCTTTGCTTGCCGATTCTTCCGCAACTGTTGCCGGAGCGATCCTTGGTACATCGACTACGACCGCTTATGTTGAGTCAAGTGCCGGGGTAGCGGCCGGAGCGAGAAGCGGTTTTGCGGCGATCGTAACAGGCGCTTTGTTCTTGCTGTCGCTGTTCTTCTCGCCTGTCCTCAGCGTTATCACTTCGCAAGTGACGGCGCCTGCTTTAATCATCGTCGGCGTGCTGATGGTGGCGAATCTCAACAAAATCGACTGGACGAAGTTTGAGATTGCGGTGCCAGCATTCTTCACGATGATCGCGATGCCGCTGACATACAGCATCGCCACCGGAATCGCGATCGGATTTATTTTCTACCCGATCACGATGATCTTTAAAGGCAAAGCAAAAGAGATCCATCCGATTATGTACGGATTGGCTGTTGTATTCATTCTTTATTTCATTTTCTTGAAATAAGGTGTGCTGTGCGAAAAAGGCTTGTTCATTTGGACAAGCCTTTTTTATTTTCAAATCATTAAAAACGGAACCTTCCGCCTTCGTTTTTCGTCATATATAAGGGCTGCCGCATCTATGATAAAAAGAGGTTTGTCTTGACTGTTTCACACAGCTTATGTAATTTATAAAAGTGCTTTTCATTTATGTAAAGCTTTTGAATAGAATAGGAGTTGCTTATATGATTGAAGAACATCACAAACGAAATGAAGATGATATAGAAGAACCTGCTTCGAGGATGTCGAGGAATTCCCGGAAAAAAGCGAAGAAAAGCAAGGAGACGAATCCGTCTGCGGCGAAAGTCAAATCGGTGATGGAGAGCGTGATTGCCGCTTTGTTCCGCTATTTCAGCTTTGTGCTCGATATTTTAAAATCCCCGGTGCGCAGCGCACTTGATTTTGACCGGTCTTATTTTAAGTATTCCGTTATTTCAATGACGCTTTTAGCCGTTTTCTTTTCGCTCGGCAACTTTTATCAGCTGCTTGCGGGCAGGGGGAGAATTCTCGGGTTCGGCGTGTCAGTGCCGTTCCTGGAAGTGTTTTTGGTTGTGTTTATCTATTGCATGGCTTTCATGTTTTGGATGGCAGCATCGAGCTGGGTTGTATCGAATTTTATGCTCAGGTATAAAGTTTCATTTTTCGATATCACGGCAAAGTACGGTTCTCTATTGGTTCCGTTTATCGTCCCCGCCGCTTTGTGGATGATATTCGCGATTATCAACTTCACGGCCGCGACGGTGATTCTCTCGATCGTCATCTTTATGGGATTGACATTCGGGACTTTTACGCTGATTCAATCGATTTATGAAAAAAGCGAAAAAGCGCGGTTTGACCTGATGTACTGTGTGTTTACCGTCTTTTTGCTTGAATTGGTATTCGTTGCGGCAACATGGAAGCTGGTAGGCGGATACTTGTTGTCGTCGCTTATTCCTGTTTAAGGAGATATTGCCGGTTCTTCTTGAAGAACCGGTTTTTTCTCCGCATTAATTCTGAGTTGACTCATAAGAATAATATATATTTTAACCAATAAGATGGGGGAGTGATCGATGGCTAACTTTCTTCGAAAAGCTGTAAAACAAAAAAAGGAGTATTTAATCAGGCAGCTTGCAAAATCAGGGCGGCTGGACAATTTGAAAGACCTCTCGTCATACACGCTGAGCGATTTGGAAAAGGAGCACCGCAAACTGAGCGAATCCGTTGGAGATCGTCAGCGGGATCATAAGCACCAGCTCTGAAAGACGTTCATTTGAACGTCTTTTTTAATTGTGTTTCAATGCTTTGAAACCGGCAGAAAAAGGGTAAACTGATGGGAGTGAGCAATGTCGAAAAATTTTGTGGTGAAGCAGGGCCATTACAGGATTGTGTATGGAGAATTTCTCTAGTAGAATATGATTGCTTTGCATCTAAAGGAGGGATTTCAATTGCTTCACTCAGCACTATTGAATGGTGTGATCATGGTTGGAATTATTCTGGTTATCAATATTATATACGTAACGTTTTTAACCCTTCGAATGATACTGACTCTTAAAGGCCAGCGGTATCTCGCCGCTTTTATCGGGACAATCGAAATGCTTGTCTACGTCGTCGGGCTGGGGCTCGTTCTAGATAATTTAAATCAAATCCAAAACGTGATTGCTTACGCGGTCGGATTTGGAATCGGAATCATCGTCGGCACGAAAATTGAAGAAAAGCTCGCTTTGGGCTATATTACCGTTAACGCCATTACGAAAGAGCTTGATTTGGATTTGCCGAAACAGCTCAGGGAAAAAGGCTACGGCGTCACCCACTGGGTCGTCGGCGGACTTGAGGGAGACAGAACGGCGATGCAGATTTTGACGCCGAGAAAATACGAACTGCAGCTGTACGAAACGATTAAATCAATCGATTCAAAAGCATTTATCATTTCCTATGAACCGAAGACGATACACGGCGGATTCTGGGTGAAAGCCGTAAAGAAAAGGAGAATTAAAGAATAATGACAAAGCCGAAAAAAAAGCGCTTTGAAGTAACGGAAGGCGAAACGATCGAATCCGTGTTGACGAAGATGCAGGAAGAAGGCTATACACCGGTGCGTCGAATGGAGGAGCCGGTCTTCAAAGAAACAAAGGAAAATGGAACGATTCAGGTTGTTCCGTGCGGAAGAAAAATTATATTCGAAGGTAAATTACTCTAAACCCGAACATTAGAACAACAAAATATACTATCGTTCGATAATGTCGTTGACATTATCACAGTCCGTTGTTAAGATAAACATGACATGAAAACACATCCTCATATAATCTTGGGAATATGGCCCATAAGTCTCTACCCGATGACCGTAAATCATCGGACTATGCAGGAAAGTGGACAATAAACTGACATGGAGATCGCGAGAAGCGGACTAACTGACGATACACGCGCCATGCCCGGTTTGTGTTGCTTCCTACAAATGCAATACATGCCGGGCTTTTTATATGCGAAGAATAACAGCTAAAGGTGGGACAAAAAGATATGCAGCCTCTTCTTGGTGTTATCATGGGAAGCACATCTGACTGGGAAACGATGAAACATGCCTGCGGCATCCTCGATGAACTGGGAATTCCGTACGAAAAAAAGGTCGTCTCCGCACATCGGACGCCTGATTTAATGTTCGAATATGCCGAAACGGCGCGGGAAAGAGGCTTGAAAGTCATCATTGCCGGAGCGGGCGGAGCCGCTCACCTGCCGGGAATGGTCGCAGCCAAAACGACGCTGCCCGTCATCGGTGTGCCGGTTCAGTCAAAAGCGCTGAACGGTCTCGATTCGTTGCTTTCAATCGTTCAAATGCCGGGCGGTGTACCCGTTGCGACCGTTGCCATCGGCAAAGCGGGAGCGGTCAACGCCGGACTGCTTGCGGCGCAGATTTTGTCAGCTTTTGACGAAAAGCTTGCCGGAAGATTGGATGAACGAAGGGAAAGCATCAGAAAAACCGTGTTGGAAAGCAGTGATCAGCTTGTATAAACAAACGATTTTTCCGGGAGCGACAATCGGCATTATCGGAGGCGGACAGCTTGGCAAAATGATGGCGGTCGCGGCCAAACAAATGGGCTATAAAATCGCTGTTGTTGACCCTGTCCCTTCATCACCGTGCGGACAGGTCGCAGACCTTGAAATTACGGCTGCTTATAATGATCGCGAAGCGATACGGAAGCTTGCCGAAGCGAGCGATGTGATTACTTATGAATTCGAAAACATCGATTATGATGCGCTGAACTGGCTGAAAGAGCACGCTTACCTTCCGCAAGGGAGCGAGCTGTTGCTCCTTACGCAAAACAGGGAAACCGAGAAAAAAGCGATTGAATCAGCGGGCTGCAAAGTCGCCCCGTACCGAATCATTCACGACCGGACGGAACTGGAAGCATCCGTAGCGGAGCTCGGTCTTCCGGCGGTGCTGAAAACTTGCCGCGGCGGGTATGACGGAAAAGGGCAGTACGTCCTGAAACAACAAGCACAAATCGGGGAAGCCGCAGCACTTTTACAGCACGGCACATGCATTTTGGAAAGCTGGGTTCCTTTCAAAATGGAATTGTCCGTGATCGTGACGAGATCGGTTCACGGAGAGACAACCGTTTTTCCGGCGGCAGAGAACATCCATAAACAAAATATTTTATTCCAGAGCATCGTCCCGGCACGGGCCGATAAAGCGGTTCAGGAACAAGCGGCAGCACTTGCCCTCAGGCTTGCCGAAAAGCTTCAGCTTGTCGGAACACTGGCCGTTGAGCTTTTCCTGAAAGAAGACGGCGAACTTCTCGTCAATGAGCTAGCGCCGCGGCCGCATAATTCCGGCCATTACACCCTTGATCTTTGCGAAACGAGCCAGTTTGAACAGCATATCCGTGCTGTCTGCGGACTGCCGCTCGGCAAAACGGACCTTCTGAAGGAAGGAATGATGGTAAACCTTCTCGGAGATGAAGTGTACATGGCTGAAGAAGATCCCGAACTATTAAAAGAAGCGAAGCTTTATATATACGGAAAGCATGAAGTCAAACCGGGCCGCAAAATGGGGCATATCACATTTTTAAGAACACCCGACAATGAATGGATCGGGAAGATGACAGAAAAGTGGATTGAAAGAGATGGAGGACGAAAACAATGATCGAACGTTATTCAAGACCGGAAATGGCTGCGATTTGGACGGATGAAAACAGATTCCAAGCATGGCTGGAGGTTGAAATACTGGCTTGTGAAGCTTGGGCTGAGCTCGGCGTCATTCCGAAAGAAGATGTGAAGGTTTTGCGGGAAAAAGCGTCATTTGACATCAACCGCATCTTTGAAATCGAGCAGGACACGCGCCACGATGTCGTCGCATTTACCCGCGCCGTATCGGAAACGCTTGGCGAAGAGAAAAAATGGGTGCACTACGGACTGACATCAACAGATGTGGTCGATACAGCTCTTTCCTATCTATTAAAACAGGCGAACGATATTTTGCTCAAGGACATTGAGAGATTTGTTGACATCTTGAAAGAAAAAGCAAAGGAACATAAATATACGGTCATGATGGGACGCACACACGGCGTGCATGCAGAACCGACGACATTTGGCTTGAAGCTCGCCCTTTGGTATGAAGAAATGAAGCGCAACCTGGAACGCTTCAAGCAGGCGAAAGAAGGCATCGAAGTCGGTAAAATTTCAGGCGCCGTCGGAACGTACGCGAACATCGATCCATTCGTCGAGCAGTACGTATGTGAGAAGCTCGGCTTAAAACCGGCGCCGATTTCAACACAGACGCTGCAACGAGACCGCCACGCCGATTATATGGCTGCACTGGCGCTAGTTGCGACAAGCATCGAGAAATTCGCCGTTGAGATCCGCGGCCTCCAAAAAAGCGAAACCCGCGAAGTCGAAGAATTTTTCGCAAAAGGCCAAAAAGGTTCTTCTGCCATGCCGCATAAACGCAATCCGATCGGTTCGGAAAACATGACGGGAATGGCGCGCGTCATCCGCGGCTACATGCTGACCGCCTATGAAAATGTACCGCTTTGGCATGAACGCGACATTTCGCATTCGTCAGCAGAGCGCATCATTCTGCCTGATGCGACGATCGCGCTGAACTACATGCTGAACCGCTTTGGCAACATTGTGAAAAACTTGACCGTGTTCCCTGAAAACATGAAGCGCAACATGGACCGTACACTCGGATTGATCTACTCTCAGCGCGTTCTACTCGCTCTCATTGATACCGGCATGGCGCGCGAAGAAGCGTATGACACCGTTCAGCCGAAAGCGATGGAAGCATGGGAGAAACAAGTGCCGTTCCGCCAGCTTGTCGAGGCTGAGGAAAAAATTACGTCCCGACTGTCTCCGGAACAAATTAACGACTGCTTTGATTACAATTACCACTTGAAAAACGTCGACTACATTTTTGAACGTTTAGGCTTAGCGTAGAATCGACCGCCCGCTTTAACAGGCGGGGGTCTAAAAGATGAAATATTTCCAACATTCGGGTTAGGAGGCCTTCTGTGAATATTGTGAAAAATGAACTTTTATATGAAGGAAAAGCGAAAAAGATATACCTGACGGATGATGACAACACGTTGTTTGTCGAATACAAAGACTCGGCGACGGCTTTTAACGGAGAAAAAAAAGCCGAGATTGATGGAAAAGGCCGTTTAAATAACGAAATTTCCAGCCTGATTTTCACAAGGCTTCACGAGAAGGGAATCAACAACCACTTTGTTGAACGAATTTCAGAAACGGAGCAGCTCATTAAAAAAGTGACGATCATCCCGCTTGAAGTCGTTGTCCGCAATGTCGTTGCGGGAAGCATGTCCAAACGGCTCGGCATTTCGGAAGGCACGGAGCTGGAGCAGCCGATTATCGAGTTTTACTACAAGGATGACGCGCTCGGCGATCCACTGATCACAGAAGACCATATCCGGATTTTAAACGCGGCTGAGCCTGAACAGGTGGAGAAAATCAAATCGATTACGAGACAGGTAAACGAAGAGCTGCAGACGATTTTCGCGGCTTGCGGTGTCAGATTGATAGATTTCAAGCTTGAATTCGGGCGCGATAAAGACGGCGAGGTCCTGCTGGCCGATGAGATTTCCCCGGATACGTGCCGGCTGTGGGATAAAGAAACGAATGAAAAGCTTGATAAAGATGTGTTCAGAAGAAACCTGGGCGGATTGACGGATGCATACGAAGAAATATTCAAAAGACTTGGAGGCATGTAATATGTACAAAGTGAAAGTGTATGTCAGCTTAAAAGAGAGTGTTTTAGATCCTCAGGGGAGCGCCGTTCAGCATGCTTTGCACAGCATGTCCTACAAAGAAGTTCAGGACGTCCGCATCGGCAAATACATGGAGCTCACCATCGAAAAATCGGACCGCGACCTTGACGTTCTCGTCAAAGAAATGTGCGAAAAACTTTTGGCCAACACGGTGATTGAAGATTACAGATACGAAGTCGAGGAGGTTGTCGCACAGTGAAATTTGCGGTGATTGTGCTGCCGGGCTCAAACTGCGATATCGATATGTTCCACGCGATCAAGGATGAGCTTGGCGAAGAAGCTGAATACGTCTGGCATACAGAAACAAGTCTTGATGAATATGACGGCATCCTCATTCCGGGGGGATTCTCGTATGGGGATTATTTAAGATGCGGCGCGATCGCCCGCTTCGCAAACATTATGCCGGCCGTCAAAAAAGCGGCTGAAGAAGGAAAGCCGGTGCTCGGCGTCTGCAACGGCTTTCAAATTTTGCAGGAGCTCGGTCTTTTGCCGGGCGCGATGAGACGCAACAAAGATTTGAAATTTATTTGCCGTCCGGTTGAACTTGTCGTCCAAAACAATGAAACGATTTTTACATCTTCCTACAGCAAAGGCGAATCCATCACGATTCCGGTCGCCCACGGCGAAGGAAACTTCTACTGTGATGAAGAAACGCTTGCCGGATTACAAGAAAACAACCAAATCGCTTTCACATACGGAACGGATATCAACGGAAGCGTCGCCGGCATTGCAGGCGTCGTCAATGAAAAAGGCAATGTATTAGGCATGATGCCTCACCCTGAACGCGCAGTCGATTCTCTGCTCGGAAGCGCCGACGGTCTTAAACTGTTTCAATCTATCGTGAAAAATTGGAGGGAAACTCATGTCGCTACTGCTTGAACCAAGTCAAGAACAAATTAAGGAAGAGAAGCTCTATCAGCAAATGGGTGTCAGCGATGACGAGTTTGCCATGATTGAATCGATTCTCGGAAGGCTTCCAAACTATACGGAAATCGGGATTTTTTCGGTCATGTGGTCAGAGCACTGCAGCTACAAAAATTCCAAGCCGATCCTGAAAAAGTTCCCGACAAAAGGCGAACGCGTCCTGCAAGGGCCGGGGGAAGGCGCAGGAATCGTCGATATCGGCGACAATCAGGCGGTTGTCTTCAAAATCGAATCGCATAACCATCCGTCAGCGATTGAGCCTTATCAGGGAGCTGCAACGGGTGTGGGCGGCATCATCCGCGACGTCTTTTCAATGGGCGCGCGTCCGATCGCTGTTTTGAACTCTCTCCGGTTTGGTGAACTCACTTCACCGCGTGTGAAGTACTTGTTTGAAGAAGTAGTCGCGGGCATTGCCGGATACGGAAACTGCATCGGCATTCCGACCGTAGGCGGTGAAGTTCAGTTTGACAGCTGCTATGAAGGCAATCCGCTTGTCAACGCGATGTGTGTCGGTTTGATCAACCATGAAGATATTAAAAAAGGGCAGGCGAAAGGCGTCGGCAATACGGTCATGTACGTCGGTGCGAAAACGGGGCGCGACGGCATCCACGGCGCCACGTTCGCCTCAGAGGAAATGTCTGACCAATCAGAAGAAAAACGCTCGGCTGTGCAAGTCGGCGATCCATTCATGGAAAAGCTGCTTCTTGAAGCGTGTCTGGAAGTCATCAAATCAGACGCCTTGGTCGGTATTCAGGACATGGGTGCGGCAGGACTGACAAGTTCAAGCGCGGAAATGGCATCCAAAGCCGGATCGGGCATCGAGATGAACCTTGACTTGATTCCGCAGCGCGAAACAGGGATGACGCCGTACGAAATGATGCTTTCCGAATCTCAGGAGCGCATGCTTTTAGTCATCGAACGCGGCCGCGAACAAGAGATCATCGATATTTTTGACAAGTATGATCTTGAAGCTGTGGCTGTCGGTCACGTGACAGACGACAAGATGCTGCGCCTTTTCCACAACGGGGAAATGGTTGCCGATCTTCCGGTTGATGCGCTTGCAGAGGAAGCGCCGGTTTACCATAAGCCGTCAAAAGTTCCGGCTTATTATAAAGAATTCCTTGAAACAGACGTCCCTGCACCAAAAGTCGAAGATGCGAAAGAAACGCTTCTCGAGCTGTTAAAGCAGCCGACTATTGCGAGCAAAGAATGGGTTTATGACCAATATGACTACATGGTCAGGACGAACACAGTTGTCGCACCGGGCTCTGATGCAGCCGTCCTGCGGATTCGCGGCACGAAAAAGGCGCTTGCCATGACAACGGACTGCAATGCCCGCTACTTGTACCTCGATCCGGAAAAAGGCGGGAAAATCGCTGTCGCTGAAGCGGCCCGCAATATCGTCTGCTCCGGAGCAGAACCGCTTGCCGTTACGGATAACCTCAACTTTGGGAATCCGGAAAAGCCGGAGATTTTCTGGCAGATCGAAAAAGCGGCAGACGGGATCAGCGAGGCGTGCAACGTGCTCAGCACACCGGTCATCGGTGGAAACGTCTCTCTTTACAACGAATCAAACGGAAGCGCGATCTACCCGACGCCTGTCATCGGAATGGTCGGACTGATCGAAGATACAGACCATATTACGACCCAGCACTTTAAAGCAGCGGGCGATTTGATTTATGTCATCGGCGAAACATTCCCTGAGTTCGCCGGAAGCGAGCTGCAAAAACTGTCCGAAGGAAAGATTTACGGCAAAGCGCCTGCCATCGACTTGGAAGTCGAACAAGCGCGTCAAAAAGCGCTTCTGAAAGCGATCCGCACAGGGCTCGTGCAGTCCGCGCATGACGTCTCAGAAGGCGGCATCGGCGTGGCGCTGGCGGAAAGCGTCATATCTTCTCAAGGACTCGGCGCCAATGTAACGCTTGCAGGCGAATCTGCATTGTTATTCAGCGAAACACAATCACGGTTTATCGTCTCTGTGAAAAAAGAGCATCAAGAAGCGTTCGAAAAGCTTGTCAAAGACGCCGAGCTCATCGGCGAAGTAACGTCAGACAGCGCGCTGTCTGTTCAAAGCCAGGAAGGACAACAATGGATTCATGCGCAGATAGAAGAGCTCGAAAGCGCATGGAAAGGAGCTATCCCATGCTTGCTGAAATCAAAGGCTTAAATGAAGAATGCGGCGTATTTGGGATTTGGGGGCATGAAGAAGCACCGCAAATTACGTACTACGGCCTTCACAGCCTTCAGCACAGAGGCCAGGAGGGTGCCGGCATCGTGGCGACAGACGGCGAAAAAATGTCCGCCCACAAAGGCCAGGGGCTGATTACTGAAGTTTTTCAAAACGGCGAGCTCAAAAAGGTGACAGGAAAAGGAGCGATCGGCCATGTCCGCTATGCAACGGCGGGCGGCGGCGGCTTCGAAAACGTCCAGCCGTTCCTTTTCCATTCGCAAAATAACGGCAGCCTTGCGCTTGCGCACAACGGAAACTTAGTAAACGCCACTCAGCTGAAACAGCAGCTTGAAAACCAGGGCAGCATTTTTCAAACGTCTTCTGATACGGAAGTGCTCGCCCATTTAATTAAAAGAAGCGGCCACTTCGAGCTGAAAGATCAGATCAAAAACGCTCTTTCCATGCTGAAAGGCGCTTATGCTTTCCTGATCATGACGGAAAAGGAAATGATCGTGGCGCTTGATCCGAACGGACTCAGACCGCTATCTGTCGCAATGCTCGGCGACGCGTATGTCGTCGCTTCTGAAACGTGCGCGTTTGATGTGGTCGGCGCGACATATTTGCGAGATGTAGAACCGGGCGAGATGCTGATCATCAATGATGAAGGCATGAAGTCTGAGCGGTTCTCCATCAACATCAACCGTTCGATCTGCAGCATGGAGTACATTTATTTCTCAAGGCCTGACAGTAATATTAACGGCATTAATGTCCACAGCGCGAGAAAAAATCTCGGTAAAAAGCTTGCTGAAGAATCAGGCATTGAAGCAGATGTGGTGACAGGGGTTCCGGATTCAAGCATTTCAGCGGCCATCGGCTATGCCGAAGCGACGGGAATTCCTTACGAACTCGGACTGATTAAAAACCGCTATGTCGGTAGAACGTTCATTCAGCCGTCACAGTCGCTCAGGGAGCAGGGCGTGAGAATGAAGCTGTCAGCCGTCCGCGGGGTCGTTGAAGGCAAGCGCGTCGTCATGGTGGACGATTCCATCGTGAGAGGCACGACAAGCCGCAGAATTGTGACGATGCTGCGCGAAGCCGGAGCGACGGAAGTGCACGTCAGAATCAGTTCCCCGCCTATTGCCCATCCGTGCTTTTACGGAATTGACACATCAACGCATGAAGAACTGATCGCGTCCTCCCATTCAGTGGAAGAAATCCGTCAGGAAATCGGCGCCGATACATTGTCATTCTTGAGCATTGAAGGACTCCTTTCCGGGATCGGAAGACAGTATGAAGACGAAAACTGCGGGCAGTGCATGGCCTGCTTTACAGGAAAATACCCGACCGAGATTTATCAGGATACGGTTCTTCCTCACGTGAAAGAAGCCGTTTTGACAAAATAAACCGGCCGGCGCTCTTGAAGCGCCGCGTCTCCTGAAATGAATAAAGGGCAGCAGAAGCGATGCGGCTGCTCTTTTGATTTTGAATATTACGAATGGACAAGCGCGGAATAAGGAGTGGATTGTGTTGTCTGAAAGCTATAAAAACGCCGGGGTTGATATTGAAGCCGGATATGAAGCCGTAAAACGAATGAAAAAACATGTGGAAAGAACGAAGCGAATCGGCGCAATGGGCGGTCTTGGCGGATTTGGCGGCATGTTTGACCTGTCAGAACTGCCGTACAAACAGCCGGTTCTGATTTCGGGAACGGACGGTGTCGGCACAAAGCTGAAGCTCGCTTTTGCGATGGACAAGCATGACACGATCGGCATCGATGCCGTCGCTATGTGTGTCAACGATGTGCTCGCTCAAGGAGCGGAGCCGCTGTTCTTCCTTGATTACCTTGCGGTCGGAAAAGCCGACCCCGTCAAAATTGAAGAAATTGTAAAAGGCGTCGCAGAAGGCTGTGTACAGTCAGGATCAGCGCTAGTCGGCGGAGAAACGGCGGAAATGCCGGGTCTTTATACAGAGGATGAATACGATATTGCCGGGTTCTCGGTCGGAGCCGCTGAAAAAGATGGCATCGTCACGGGCGAAAACATCAGCGAAGGGCACCTTTTAATCGGACTTTCTTCAAGCGGACTTCACAGCAACGGCTTCTCTCTCGTTCGTAAAGTTCTTCTTGAAGATGCCGGTCTGAACCTTGATGAGACGTATACACCTTTTGAACGGCCTCTTGGCGAAGAGCTTTTAGAGCCGACGAAAATTTATGTCAAGCCTGTCCTTGAAGCGGTGAAATCAGGTAAAATCGCAGGCATGGCGCACGTGACCGGCGGCGGTTTTATTGAAAACCTGCCGCGCATGATGCCTGATGGTCTCGGTGTTGAAATCGACATCGGCTCCTGGCCCGTCCCTCCTGTCTTTCCGTTCATTCAGGAGAAAGGCGGCCTGAAGTCCGAGGAAATGTTCAATGTTTTCAATATGGGAATCGGGTTTGTCCTTGCGGTGAAAGAAGAGGATATGACAGACGTGATTCAAACGCTCGAAAACAACGGTGAAAAAGCCTATCTCATCGGCAGAGTGAAAGCCGGAAGCGGCGTTGAGTTTGGCGGTGCCGGTCTTTCATGAGAAAATTCGCGGTATTTGCATCAGGAAGCGGAACGAACTTTGAAGCGATCGCAAGAAGAATGAGAGAAGAGAACTGGGATGCCAAAATCGTTCTTGTCGTCTGTGACAAGCCCGATGCGAAAGTGCTTGAAAGAGCTGAAAAAGCCGGAATTCCATCGTTCGCATTCCAGCCGAAATCGTTCGAAAATAAAGCAGCTTTTGAACAAGTGATCGTTGAACAGCTCCGCCTCCACGGAGCAGAATGGATTGTCCTGGCGGGGTACATGAGACTGATCGGCGATACGCTTCTGTCGGCTTACCGGAATAAAATCATCAACATCCATCCGTCGCTCCTGCCGGCGTTTCCCGGCATCGACGCGATCGGACAGGCGTACAGAGCGGGTGTGAAAGTGGCGGGCATCACGGTTCACTATGTTGACGAAGGCATGGACACCGGTCCGATTATCGCCCAGCGCGCCGTCGAGCTTGAAAAAAGCGAAACACTCGCATCTCTTGAAGAAAAGATACACAAATTGGAGCATGAGCTTTATCCCGAAGTAATCAAAGAGCTTCTTGAACTAAATGGCAGAGGTGAAAAGGAATGACGATCAAACGCGCATTAATCAGCGTATCAGATAAAACGAACATTGTCCCTTTTGTAAAAGAATTGACAGAGCTTGGCGTAGAAGTGATTTCAACAGGCGGCACAAGCAAACTTCTTCAGGAAAACGGCGTTGACGTCATCGGCATTTCTGAAGTGACGGGCTTTCCCGAAATCATGGACGGCCGTCTGAAAACCCTTCATCCGAATATTCACGGCGGGCTTCTTGCCGTCCGCGGCAACGAAAAACACATGGCGCAGCTCAATGAACAGGGAATTCAGCCGATCGACCTTGTCGTTGTTAATTTATATCCGTTTAAAGAAACGGTTTCTAAAGAAGACGTCACATTCGAAGAAGCGATTGAGAATATCGACATCGGCGGTCCAGGCATGCTTCGCGCAGCAGCGAAAAACCACCAGGACGTGGCGGTCATCGTCGATCCCCGCGACTACACCCCTGTACTGAACGACTTGAAAGAAAACGGCAGCGTCTCTCTTGAGAAAAAACGCGAGTTGGCAGCGAAGGTGTTCCGCCACACGGCAGCGTATGACGCGTTGATCGCTGACTATTTAACAAAGGTAACCGGCGAAAAAGAGCCTGAACAGTTCACCGTCACCTTTGAGAAAAAGCAATCGCTCCGCTACGGCGAAAATCCGCATCAGGAAGCAGTCTTTTATCAAAGTGCGCTCCCTGTCAAAGGGTCAATTGCTTCAGCTGAACAGCTGCACGGAAAAGAGCTTTCTTACAACAATATCAAAGACGCGGATGCAGCACTTCAAATCGTCCGCGAGTTCACGGAGCCGGCTGCGGTTGCCGTCAAGCATATGAACCCTTGCGGCGTCGGGACGGGCAACACGATCGAAGAGGCGTTTAACAAAGCATACGCCGCTGACGAAACGTCAATTTTCGGCGGCATCATCGCTTTGAACCGGGAAGTGGATAAAGCGACGGCTGAAACGCTTCACAACATCTTTTTGGAAATCATCATCGCGCCAGCATTCAGCCAAGAAGCGCTTGATATTTTAACATCCAAGAAAAACCTTCGCCTCTTGACCCTTGATGTCAATCAGCCTGTGAAAAACGAAAAGCAGCTGACATCTGTTCAAGGCGGGCTTTTGATTCAGGATCTGGATATGCACGGTTTTGACGACGCCGACATCACAATTCCGACGAAAAGAGAGCCGACCGAACAGGAATGGGCTGACTTGAAGCTCGCTTGGAAAGTTGTGAAGCATGTCAAATCGAATGCGATTGTCCTGGCAAAAGACGATATGACGATCGGCGTCGGCGCTGGACAAATGAACCGAGTCGGCTCCGCGAAAATCGCAATTGAGCAAGCCGGCGGGAAAGCGAAAGGAAGCGCGCTCGGATCAGATGCGTTCTTCCCGATGCCTGATACGGTCGAAGAAGCGGCTAAAGCCGGTGTGACGGCGATCATTCAGCCGGGCGGATCGGTTCGTGATGAAGATTCGATTCAAAAAGCGGATGAATACGGGATCGCGATGGTGTTCACCGGAATCCGCCATTTCAAACATTAAGGGAGTGACCAGCGTGAACGTATTGATTATCGGCAGAGGCGGCAGGGAGCACACGCTCGCCTGGAAAGCGGCGCAAAGCCCTCTTGTCGGCACTGTATATGCGGCGCCCGGCAATGACGGAATGGCCGGGACCGCCGTACTCGTTGATCTTGACGAAGGCAATCACGAAGGGCTTCTCGCTTTCGCAAAAGAAAACAATATCGGACTGACGATTGTCGGTCCTGAGGTCCCTCTAATCGAAGGGCTTGTGGATGCATTTGAAGAAGCGGGCCTTCCGGTGTTCGGTCCGTCGAAAAAAGCAGCGGTGATTGAAGGAAGCAAGCAGTTTGCCAAAGATCTGATGAAAAAATATCAAATACCGACAGCAGAATACGAAACGTTTACATCTTTTGAAAAAGCAAAGGCGTATGTTGAGGAAAAAGGCGCGCCGATCGTCATCAAAGCTGACGGGCTTGCCGCTGGAAAAGGCGTCACAGTCGCGATGACAGCCGAAGATGCGGTTCAGTGTCTGCATGACTTTTTAGAAGATGAAAAGTTCGGCGATGCAAGCGCCTCTGTCGTTATCGAGGAATTTTTGAGCGGTGAAGAATTTTCGCTGATGGCTTTTGTCAAAGGTGAAAAAGTGTATCCGATGGTGATCGCGCAAGATCACAAGCGGGCATTTGACGGAGACAAAGGCCCGAATACAGGGGGAATGGGCGCATATTCCCCGGTGCCGCAGATTTCGGATGCGGTCGTTGAAGACGCCGTTAAAACGATTTTGGAGCCGGCGGCCGAAGCGATGGTTAAAGAAGGCCGTTCGTTTACGGGAGTCTTGTATGCTGGCTTAATGCTAACCGAAAAAGGAACAAAAGTGATCGAATTCAACGCGAGATTCGGAGATCCGGAAACCCAGGTCGTACTGCCGCGTCTTGAATCAGACCTTGTACAAGTCTTGCTTGACCTCCTCGCCGACAAAGAAGTGGAGCTGAAGTGGAAGGATACGGCGGCAGTCACCGTTGTTCTAGCATCTGACGGCTATCCGGAAAGCTATGAAAAAGGCACGCCGATCAGCACGCTTGAGCCTGATATGGAACAGACCGTCGTCTTTCACGCAGGCACGAAAAAAAGCGGCGGTCAGTTTGTGACAAACGGCGGCCGCGTCGCCAATGTCACGGCGTTTGCCGAGACGTTTGAAGCGGCCAGGGAAGCAGCCTATCAAGCGGTGGAACGAGTAAGAAAACCGGGGCTGTTTTACCGGACGGATATCGGCGCGCGTGCGCTCAAGGCAGCGCAGAAATAACCGGTGAAGAGACAGAGCGGGAGCACCCGTTTTGTCTCTTTTTTTGCCGTCAATTTTTTTGGATCATTTTGATCAACGATTCAGCCATCAATTCGGGCGGATAAGGCATGCCATTTTCAAGCCACCATGCGGCTGTGCCCGCAAAGGCGGAAATCACAAATCGCCGCTGGATATCAAGAGGCACTGAGCGATTAGTATCGGAAGCTGCCGTTTTTTTGATTCCCGTCAAAAAGCTGTCATTCCAAAAGTCATTGAGCAGCTCCTTAATGTTCAGCTCATATCTTCTGTTGATGATAATCGCAAAATCATCGCAGTTCTGTTGTAAATGCTGATAAAAGCGCAGCACATACCAGTACGCTTCAGGCTTTTCCCCGCTGCAATCTATATCAAGCGGCGAAAAAATATCCTCTTTCATCGCTTCAAACATGTCTCTCATATTTTGATGAAGCAAATCGTATTTATCTTGATAATGCTGATAAAATGTCGTTCGATTCAAGTTTGCCCGTTGCGTAATATCCTGTACAGAGATTTTTCCCCATTCTTTTTCAGCCAGCAGTTCAAACAAGGCTTTTTTTAAATTTGTTTTCGATTTTGTAATCCGCTTGTCCCCGCGATAGCTGTCAGCCACTTCAGCCGCCTCCTCAAACACTTTTTCGACACTTCTTTTCCACTTGTTGGTTGAATGATCCGGTGGGTTCTTTTAATTTTAAACTAACATATTGAACTTCATGAATCAGCTGACAAGAACCGAAGGAGTGAAAGCGAATGAGTCAAACAAAACAGCAGAACCCTATTCAGAAAGCGCTGCTTAACGGAAAGAACAGACAAGACCCGTATGATCCGTTTCCATGGTATGAAAAAATGCGCACCGAATCACCGATTCACTATGATGAAGACAGCAAGGTGTGGAGTGTGTTCCGTTATGACGATGTCAAAAGAGTGATCAGCGACAAAGACTTTTTTTCAAATCAGTTCCATCAGCTTGGAACCGGCAATACGTTTGCGAAAACGTTGATCAGCATGGATCCGCCGAAACACACGAGAATCAGATCGATCGTCAACAAGGCTTTTACTCCGCGTGTCATGAATGAGTGGGAGCCGCGCATTCGCGAACTGACGAATGAACTGCTCGTTCAAATCCGCGGCAGGGAAGAGATCGACCTTGTACAGAATTTTTCATATCCGTTGCCCGTCATCGTCATTTCGGAATTGCTCGGCGTTCCTTCAATGTATAAGCACCATTTCAAAGAATGGTCCGACGTGTTGGTCAGCCTGCCGAAGAGCGACCGGCAAGAAGATGTGAACGAGTGGAAAAATATCAGGGATCAAGGCGAAGAAGAGCTGACCGCGTTTTTTGAAAAGATGATCGAAGAGAAAAGACAAAACCTCGGCAATGACTTGATTTCGCTCTTGATCAAAGCCGAACAAGAAGGGGACAAGCTTTCTCCTGATGAATTGGTTCCGTTTTGCAACCTGCTCTTGATGGCGGGGAATGAAACGACGACCAATTTGATTTCAAATGCGGTCTACAGCATTCTCGAAACACCGGGTGCGTATGACGAGCTCGCCAGGCATCCTGAACTGATTCCGCAGGCCGTCGAGGAAGCCGTCCGTTTCCGGGCGCCCGCGCCGATGATCGTGCGCTTCGTTAAACAGGATACCGAGATCAGAGGAGTAAGTTTGAAAAAAGGAGAAGGCGTCGTCGCTTTTCTTGCTTCTGCCAACCGTGATGAAGCGAAATTTGAGAGGGCGCACGAATTTGATATTCACCGTCATCCGAACCCGCATATCGGATTTGGCCACGGCATCCATTTCTGCTTAGGCGCTCCGCTCGCGAGGCTGGAAGCAACGATTGCCCTTGAGGGGCTTCTGAAGCAGTATTCCTCGATGGAAAAGCTTGCGATCGCGCCGATGGCGGACAGCAGCATGTACGGCTTGAAACAATTCCGTCTGCGGGTGAAGTCAGCGGGGAAAACGGCGCCATACTAATTTTAAAAGCGCCTGAAGTGGTGCTTTTTTGTTGTTGGTGGAAAAATCGCCTAACCTTTAGTACCATTTTATTAAGACAGTGATAGGGAAGGAGAAAGCATATGAGTCATGTAACCTGCAAAAGGTGTAAAAAACAAATATCAAAAGACGAGACATTTTATTACATAGACAAGCCCGTCGGATTATCAGGAATCACCCATGTCAAAAGGTTTCTGGAGAGCAACGGCTTGATTTTATGTGAAGATTGTATAAGAGAGCATTTGCAAAAATGACCTCATTCAATATCAAAAAAGCCCCTATAAAAGATGACGAAATCCTAAAACTTTAAACCGTTTTAGGATTTCGTCAACAATCTGCCACTTTCATTCCCAAGAAGGTGTTTTTTACGGACAGGGCATTTCTTTCATAAGCCGGCCAGCAGGAATTTGACTGGATAAGCCTTGTGCCTTAAAATGAAAGTAATAAAAATGAATACTCCAAAGGGGAGTAGCTGTCACAGTAAAGTCGTCATTACGGGATGTCCTAGATCCTCGGCTTTGCTGGCAATCTAATTGTTAGCGAGACCTTTGCCAAATCTGATTTGGTGAAGGTCTTTTTGTTTATCCACTTCACCAAATCGGTGGAGTTTTTTCATTTTTATCAAAAGGGAAAGGAGACTGACCGTGTCTAAGCTCGGGAAATGGCTGAAGCGTGAATTGGTGAAGAAAGGTCTGCCTTTGGCGAAAGAAAAATTAATTCCGATTTTGAAAGAAAAAATGAAAAAGAAACGATAAGGAGGCAAACAATGAAAAGAATTCTTATAGTTCTTGCCGGAATGGGCCTTTTAGGTGCAGGCGGATGCGGAATGCTTGATCAGGTGAATGACGGATTGAACTATACAAATGAAGCGGCCGGATATATCCAAGAAGTGAAGACATTTGCGGAGGAGGCGCCTTCCTTGGCTGAACAGGCTGTAAACGACACGGGTGCAAAAGAAAAGCTGGAAACTCAGCTTGAGTCTATCCAGCAGGCTGCAGCCGATTTTAATGAATTAACCCCTCCCCATGCCGCAGCCGAGATTCATAACACCATCGAGAAGCATAATGAAACACTGCAAAAAAGCGCTGAGGATGTTTTGAAAAGTGTTGAGGAAGGAAAATTAACAGTCGAGAAGCTGGAGCAGTCAGAATTGGTGCAAAGCGCTCAGCAGATCAGCGATGTGATGGGCCAGATTGAAAAATTGACCGAATAGAAAAAAGCATCCCGGTTTAGGATGTTTCAGCTTGTCGACAAAGTCATAAAAAGTGGCTTCATCGACAAGCTTTTTTTAAAAAAATGTGAGTGGAATCTAGATTTTGGAGGTTTTACTATGTTGTCCAAGCACTCAAAAGATCAGCGTGAACAGCTTGAAGTCGTTGCCTTAAGTGAACTTGTCCTTGAAGATGATCTGGTCAGGAAGATGGAAGAAGCCATGGATTTTTCATTTATTTATGAAAAAGTTGCCCCTCTTTATTCTTCAAAAGGACGTCCAAGCATTGATCCCGTTGTATTGATCAAAATGGTTCTGATTCAATACGTGTTTGGGCATCGCTCCATGCGCGAAACCATCGAACGGGTTTTTTGCGGCATGGCCTGCGCTGGACAACCCTGTGGGGAAAGAAAAAATTGTCCATGCAGGCGATGCTTGTTTTCGCTGACATGAATGGACATGGAAAGGCCCTAACCGCCGTCCTTTTCATCGAAAAAACAAAATAAACTGGACAAAAAATAGGTAGGACCTTAGAAATCCGACCTATTTTGTCAACGGTCTGAAATCACCTATAAAAGGTGCTTTTTACGATTGTTCGCCAGCTTCTCCCTGCTGCTTCATATAAGTTTGGCAGACATATGTCATGGGACAAAATCGCAAGATGCCGGAAGCGGCCTTCATCGCCCCCATAAACATGCAGAAAAGCGTCATTCTGCACCACGGTTTTCTCGTAAACTTTGCCGCTGCCGCCGACAGGATCGTCAGTCCGCAGGCAATGCGAAAAACGGCGTCAAACAGTCCGATGTTTTGCTTCATGCTTCATTCCTCCTATTTAAATAATTAAATAAAGTGTTTTTTCGAAAAATTGTAACGGATTGGTAATGCGTGACGATAGTAAATGTGTTAACATAGGATCATTACATGTAAAGGAGAGTATGTGAATGTCCGAACGCACCTTAATTTGGAAAAACAAACACATCAGATCGCAAGTTGATGTTGTAAGTTCAAGGCTGCAGCCAACGCTCCTTTTACGAAATGCCTCTGTACTGAACCCGTATGTAAAGCAATGGATTCTGGCAAACGTATGGATTCATCATGACAGAATCGTTTACGTCGGCCGTGACTTGCCGAAGACGGCTGTTAAAACTACAATAGATTGTGAAGGAAAATACATTGTACCCGGGTATATTGAGCCGCATGTCCATCCTTTTCAAATTTATAATCCCCAAACTTTGGCTGAATATGTGTCACAGTTTGGAACGACGACATTCGTAAATGACAACTTGTTTCTGCTTTTGCATTGCGGAAAAAAGAAAGCGTTTTCTATATTGGAAGAACTGAAAAAACAGCCTGTCCACTACTATTGGTGGTCAAGGTATGACTTGCAGACTGAAGTGTTGAATGAAGATCAAATTTTATCGATCGATTACCGAAAACGTTGGGGAGAACACCCGGACGTCATCCAGGGAGGAGAAATGACAGGCTGGCCGCGCCTCTTGGACGGCGATGATCTGCTCCTTCATTGCATGCAGTGCACGAAAAGAAGGAGAAAGCGGATCGAGGGCCATTTTCCGGGGGCATCGGAAAAAACGCTCACGAAGATGAAGCTTTTCGGCGCTGATGCAGATCATGAAGCCATGACTGGAAAGGAAGTGCTGAAGCGGCTTGAACTTGGATACCACGTCGGCTTGAGGCAGTCTTCCATCCGTCCTGATTTGCGAAAGATTTTGCGCGAGCTGCACGAAGACGGCTTTCACCATTATGACCATATGTTTTATACAACGGACGGTGCAACGCCGAACTTTTATAAAGAAGGCATGACAAACAAGCTGATTGAAATTGCCATCGAAGAGGGCGTGCCGCTGATCGATGCCTATAATATGGCTTCGTTTAATATCGCTAAGTATTATCATATGGAGGATATCCTCGGTGTGGTGGCACCGGGCAGATACGCAACGCTCAACATTTTGAATAGCCCTGATGAACCGAATCCGGAGACAGTTTTGGCAAAAGGGCGGCTGATCAAATCAGGCGGCGTAAATATGAATGCGTTTTCAGTTCCGGATTGGCAAAAAGGGGGTCTTGTCCCTCTGAACCTTTCATATGATCTAACGATGGATGACTTGCAGTTTTCCATGCCGCTCGGCTTAAAAATGAGGAATTCCGTGATTATGGAGCCTTATACGATTGAGATTGACAACTCTGTCAACCAGCTTTCTTTTGACCATGATGAAAGCTATCTCTCGCTGTTCGACAAATACGGAAAATGGCGTGTCAATACGATGCTGAAGGGCTTTGCAACCCGCGTCCAAGGGTTCGTCAGCTCCTATTCGACAACGGGAGATATTATCGCGGTCGGCAAAAACAAGGAAGACATGCTTTTGGCCTTCAAGCGGATGAAAGAAATCGGGGGAGGTATCGTATTAGCGGAAAACGGAAAAATCCTGCACGAAATTCCTCTTCATTTAAGCGGCGGCGCATCAAATGAGATGTATGAAAAGGTGCTTGAAAGGGAAAAGACGTTAAAAGAGCTTTTGTTTGAAAGAGGCTATACGTTTGACGACCCGATCTACACCCTGCTCTTTTTGCAAAGCACTCATCTGCCTTATATCAGGGTGACGCCGAAAGGGATCTTTGATGTGATGAAAAAAACTGTACTCTTTCCATCGATAATGCGTTAAAATATAAAAGAGCGGGAGCTAATCTATGGTGAATCGATATGTAAGAGTACTGCTTTGTTTTGCTTCTCTTTTACTGCTTGCATCGTGCCAGTCGCAGGAACAGCAGGAAAAGGAAAAGAACATTCATCCGCTGACAGGATTGAAGGCGGACGGAGATATTCGGCAGCGGCCCATTGCCGTTGTGGTGAACAATCATTCAAAAGCACGGCCGCAGTCGGGATTAAGCAAGGCTGACATTGTCATTGAAGCTCTCAGTGAAGGACCGATCACACGATTGTTGGCGATCTATCAAAGCGACATGCCTGAAGCGGTTGGCCCAGTCCGCAGCGCCCGGGAGTATTTCATTGATTTGGCTCTCGGTTTTGACAGCCTCTTGGTGCATCACGGCTGGAGTCCGGGTGCAAAAAGCCGCCTGTTGAACGGCGACGCCGATCATATCAATGGGATGGATTACGACGGCAGCCTGTTTTGGAGGGCCGATTTTCGGGAAGCGCCGCATAATTCGTACACGTCATATAAAAATGTAAAGCAAGCAGCAGATGACAAAGGATATGCCATCGAAACCCGCACAGAACCGCTCACTTTTAAAGCAAGCCCTGACAAACCTTCGGATGCGCTTTATTCTATACGGTTAGATTACGGAACAAAATCCGTTACAAACCGTGTCGAATATGGTTATGATAAAAAGGTTGAAGGCTATGTGAGAAAGTCAGACGGTATTTTGACAACAGACCTTGAAACAGAAGAACCGGTTGTTCTTCAAAACATTCTAATAGCGGAAGCCGAACATCATATGAAAGATGCGTACGGGAGAAGGGATATTGACCTTCGTTCAGGCGGAAAAGGACTCCTTTTGCAAAACGGGGAAGTCCATCGGATCAGCTGGAAGAACGAAAACGGCCGGATCATACCGAAGACGGACGGCAAGACCGTTCCGTTTGTGCCGGGAAAAACGTGGATCAATGTCGTTCCCGATCTCAGCAAGGTTTCTATTAGCAAAGGAGAAGGTGTGTAAAGATGCAGATCGATAAATTGCGCGGGAGAGAGCTGGACCAGCTTTTTCAATCCATACTATCACTAAAAGATCTCGAAGAATGCTATCGTTTTTTCGATGATTTATGCACAATAAATGAAATTCAGTCATTGGCTCAGCGGCTCGAAGTAGCCAGAATGCTGCGCGACGGTAACACGTATCACAAAATTGAGACGGAAACCGGAGCGAGCACCGCGACCATTTCCAGGGTGAAACGCTGCCTGAACTACGGAAATGACGCTTATATCATGGCGCTGGACCGCGTCAAAGCAAATCAATCTGAATCATCTTCATGATGTCATGAAACCGCCTGGCTCAGGGCACTGAGCACCGGCGGTTTTTTTGTGCTTTCTGCACGTTTATCGTTTATTCGTTATCCGTTTTTCGAAAGGGGCTGAATTTGTTATAATATTTAAATGGTAAGAACGAATGGAGGAGCTTTTTTCATGTACGATATTACCGAGTGGAAGCATGTCTTTAAACTCGATCCGAATAAAGATATTACGGATGATCAGCTTGAACAGCTGTGCGAATCTGGAACAGACGCGGTTTTGATCGGCGGAAGCGATCATGTCACAGAAGATGATGTCCTTCGGCTGATGTCAAAAGTGCGCCGCTTTTTAGTGCCGTGCGTCCTGGAAGTGTCGACGATTGACGCGATCGTCCCGGGATTTGATCTCTATTTTATTCCGACTGTGCTCAACAGCAGAGATACCGACTGGATTGCCGGCTTACATAAAAAGGCGATGAAAGAATACGGCGAGCTGATGTCACCTGATGAGATTGTTGTTGAAGGGTACTGTATTTTGAATCAGGACTGCAAGGCTGCCGCTTTGACAAACGCAGATACCGAGCTTGACATTGAGGATATTAAAGCATACGCCCGCGTGGCAGAACATCTTTTCCGCCTCCCGGTCTTTTATCTTGAATACAGCGGCATGCTGGGGGATTCGGAGACCGTTAAGGAAACAAAAGCGGTGCTTCAGGAAACGACGCTGTTTTACGGCGGCGGCATCAAAGATGCGGAGACGGCGGTAAAAATGGCTGAGCACGCCGATGTGATCGTCGTCGGAAACGCGATTTATGAGAATTTCGAAGATGCGCTGCAAACGGTAAAGGCCGTAAAAGGATGAGCACAACGAACCGGATTGGTTTATAATAGAACATATGTTTGAATAGGCGGTGAACGGAATTGAATTACATTAGCGACCAATTATTAAGCGGATTAAACAAGATGCAGCAGGAAGCGGTCAAAACGACGGACGGTCCGCTTTTGATCATGGCCGGAGCAGGAAGCGGAAAGACGCGGGTATTGACGCACCGCATTGCGTATTTAATGGCGGAGAAGCGCGTTGCCCCGTGGAACATTTTGGCGATTACATTTACGAACAAAGCGGCCAGAGAAATGAAAGAACGTGTGGAACGCATTCTCGGACCGGGAGCGGACGACATCTGGATTTCGACGTTCCACAGCATGTGTGTGAGAATTTTGCGGAGAGACATCGACAGAATCGGCATCAACCGGAATTTCTCGATTCTTGATACGTCAGATCAGCTTTCCGTCATTAAAGGAATCTTAAAGGAAAGAAACATCGATCCGAAAAAATTCGATCCCAGAAGCATACTCGGATCGATCAGCAGTGCGAAAAACGAATTGATCGACCCGGAAGAGTACGAGAAAACAGCCGGCGGTTTTTTTGAACAAGTCGTCAGCGATGTCTACAAAGATTATCAGAAAAAACTGCGGAAAAACCAGTCGCTCGATTTTGACGATCTGATCATGACGACGATCATCCTGTTTGACCGGGTGCCGGAAGTGCTCGAATACTACCAGCGGAAATTCCAATACATTCATGTCGATGAGTATCAGGATACGAACAGGGCGCAGTATTTGCTCGTCAAAAAAATGGCGCAGCGCTTCGAAAACATCTGCGTCGTCGGGGACTCCGACCAGTCGATCTACAGATGGCGCGGCGCGGACATTGCCAACATTCTGTCGTTTGAAAAAGACTATCCGAATGCAAGCGTCATTCTACTCGAACAAAACTACAGGTCGACAAAGCGGATATTGAACGCGGCCAATGAAGTGATTCAGAACAACTCCAACAGAAAGCCGAAAAACCTCTGGACCGAAAATGACGAAGGAGCGAAAATCTCCTACTTCAGAGGCGACAACGAATTTGGCGAAGGCCAATTTGTCGCGGGCAAAATCAGGGAGCTCGTCGGCTCGGGAAAACGATCTTTCTCTGATATCGCGATTTTGTACCGGACGAACGCTCAATCGCGTGTCATCGAGGAAACGCTGATGAAAGCGAACATCAACTACAACATTGTCGGCGGCACGAAGTTCTATGACAGGAAAGAGATCAAAGACATCCTTGCGTATTTGCGCCTCGTCGCAAATCCTGACGACGATATCAGCTTTGCGCGGATCGTAAACGTGCCGAAGCGCGGCGTCGGTGCGACTTCAGTCGATAAAATTGCGGCTTATGCCGATATGAACGGAATGTCTTTATTTGAAGCGCTCGGACAGGTTGACTTTATCGGCCTCAGCGCAAGAGCGGCGAACGCGCTTGACGAGTTCAGACAGACGATCGAAAACCTGACGAACATGCAGGAATACTTATCTGTCACAGAGCTTACGGAAGAAATTCTTGAAAAAACCGAATACCGCGAAATGCTAAAAGCGGAAAAATCCCTGGAAGCGCAGAGCCGTCTTGAAAATATCGACGAGTTTCTCTCCGTAACGAAAAACTTTGAACAGCAAAGCGAAGATAAATCGCTCGTCGCCTTTTTGACGGATTTGGCCCTTATCGCCGATATCGATCAGCTTGATCAGAAGGAAGAAGAGACCGGAAATCAAGACGCGGTCATCTTGATGACGCTTCATGCCGCAAAAGGACTGGAATTCCCGATCGTGTTCCTGATGGGGCTTGAAGAAGGGGTATTCCCGCACAGCCGCTCCCTAATGGAGGAAGCGGAGATGGAAGAGGAGCGGAGACTCGCATACGTCGGCATCACGAGGGCTGAGGAAGAGCTTTATTTAACTAACGCGCGGATGCGGACATTGTTCGGGAGAACGAATATGAACCCGGAATCAAGGTTCATTGCGGAAATACCGGAAGAATTATTGGACAATCTAAACGAGAAGAAAAAAGATCTGAAAACGCCGTTTGGAAGAAAGCCGGAGCGGAGAGGCCCGGTTACCCGGCCGGCTGCATCGTACAGCAAAACCGGCGGCGACGGTGTCAATTGGGCAGTCGGCGACAAAGCCTCCCATAAAAAGTGGGGCGTCGGAACCGTTGTCAGCGTCAAAGGATCCGGCGAATCGACTGAGCTTGACATCGCCTTCCCGAGCCCGACCGGAGTGAAGCGTCTTCTCGCGGCCTTTGCGCCTATTGAAAAGCAATAAATGGCAAAAGACCTGAAATGAAAGGACGAAACCAATGGAAAAAGAAGCAGCTAAACGCCGTGTGGAACAACTGCATGCATTGATTAACAAATACAACTACGAATATCACACCCTTGACGACCCAAGCGTGCCTGATTCCGAATATGACAAGCTGATGAAGGAACTTATTGCTCTTGAAGAAGAGCACCCCGACCTGAAAACGCCGGACTCTCCTTCTCAGCGCGTCGGCGGAGCCGTTTTGGACGCCTTTCAAAAAGTGCAGCATAAAACGCCGATGCTGAGCCTCGGCAACGCGTTTAATGAAGAAGATCTGCGCGACTTTGACCGCCGCGTCCGCCAGGCGGTCGGAGATGTTGAGTACAACGTCGAATTTAAAATAGACGGTCTTGCTGTTTCACTGCGCTATGAAAACGGCGTATTTGTCAGAGGTGCGACAAGAGGCGACGGAACAACGGGCGAGGATATTACAGAAAATTTGAAGACCATCAGAAACATTCCCCTCCGAATGAAGCGCGATCTTTCAATTGAAGTGCGCGGCGAGGCTTTTATGCCGAAGCGCTCCTTTGAATTGCTGAACAAAGCGCGGCTCGAACGGGATGAAGAGCCGTTCGCCAACCCGCGGAACGCTGCTGCCGGCTCATTAAGGCAGCTCGATCCCAAAATCGCCGCGAAACGAAATCTCGACATCTTCGTCTACAGTATAGCGGAGCTTGACGAAATGGGCGTTGAAACGCAAAGCCAGGGACTTGATTTCCTCGACGAACTCGGCTTTAAAACCAATCATGAAAGAAAAAAATGCAGCACGATCGAAGAAGTCATTGAGATCGTCGAAGAGCTCAAGACAAAACGCGCCGACCTCCCGTATGAAATCGACGGGATTGTCATTAAAGTCAACTCCCTTGATCAGCAGGAAGAACTCGGCTTTACGGCAAAAAGCCCGCGCTGGGCAATCGCCTACAAGTTTCCTGCCGAAGAGGTTGTCACAACGCTTTTGGACATTGAATTAAGCGTCGGCCGGACGGGTGCAGTAACCCCGACTGCGATTCTCGAACCTGTAAAAGTGGCGGGAACGACCGTCCAAAGAGCTTCTCTCCACAACGAAGATTTGATTAAAGAGAAGGATATCAGACTGCTGGACAAAGTCGTCATTAAAAAAGCAGGAGACATCATTCCCGAGGTTGTCAACGTGCTCGTCGAACAGAGGACGGGAGAAGAGAAAGAATTCAACATGCCGAAGGAATGCCCGGAATGCGGAAGCGAGCTTGTCAGAATTGAAGGAGAAGTCGCGCTTCGCTGCATCAATCCGGAGTGCCCGGCTCAGATCAGGGAAGGCCTGATCCATTTCGTTTCCCGGAACGCGATGAATATAGACGGTCTTGGCGAGCGCGTCATCACCCAGCTGTTCCGCGAAGACCTCGTCCACAATGTCGCCGATCTGTATAAGCTGACGCGCGAGCAGCTGATCAATCTCGAGCGGATGGGGGAAAAATCGACCGACAACTTATTGAAGTCGATTGAAAAATCGAAGGAGAATTCATTGGAACGGCTTCTCTTCGGACTCGGCATCCGCTTCATCGGCGCCAAAGCGGCCAAGACACTGGCGATGCATTTTGAAACGCTTGACAGGCTCAAAAAAGCGACAAAAGAAGAATTGGTCGAAGTCGATGAAATCGGCGAGAAGATGGCGGACGCCCTCGTCACTTATTTTGAAAAAGAAGAGATTTTAAAGCTGTTGGACGAGCTTGAAGAACTCGGGGTGAACACCGAGTATAAGGGCCCGAAAAAAGCGGCCGCTGAAGCGAGCGATTCGTATTTTGCGGGGAAAACGATCGTCCTGACCGGGAAGCTCAACGAAATGTCGCGGAACGACGCGAAAGTGGAAATCGAAGCGCTCGGCGGAAAAATCACAGGCAGTGTAAGCAAAAAAACCGATCTCGTCATTGCCGGCGAAGCGGCAGGCAGCAAACTGGCGAAAGCTGAAGAGCTGAACATCGAAGTATGGGATGAAGCAAGACTGATCAGTGAGCTAAAGAAATAAGAGGAGTGTTTTCTATTGAAAAAGATATTATGTTTGGCGGCTGCTGCGGGTATGCTCATGCTCTCGGCCTGTGCGCCGAATTTTGGGGGAGAAGAAGAGCAGGAGATGGTGCAGAAAACGGATAAGTCGAAAGAAAAAGCCATCATTCCGAAATACAACATCTCCGATTCTTATTATAAAATGGTTCTTCCTTTCAAGGCGGGGAAAGCCCGCGGCTTGACGACCGAACGCCTGAATACGCGGCTGGATATCGATGAATTTGAGACAGGCATGATGCGCCTTGCGCAAGATTCATTTTCTACTGACGATTACCTTTTTCAAGAAGGACAATATCTGGATGAGGATACAGTTACGAGCTGGCTCGCCCGCAAAAAAACGGGAGACGACCTGAAAAAAGCGGAGAAAGACGATAAAAACTTCAAAAACCTCGGACTGAACCCCGCCCTTTCCGGGAGCGGGTCAACAGAGAAGCAAAACGAAGAAAGCCCGGTATACCTCGCCCATATGCTTGAGCATGACTACCTCGTCCGCAAAGACAAGGATACGATTGAGCTCGGCGGCGTCGTAATCGGCCTTGCGCTGAACTCTGTCTACTACTACCGCGAAAATGTCGGCGACCCGCAAAAAGAAGTGACCATCAGCGACAAAAAGCTGAGGCAGGAAGGCGAAAAAATCGCCGAGGAAGTCGCGAAACGGATCAGAAACATGGATGATTTGAAAAACATTCCGCTGACCATCATGCTCTACAAGCAGGCGCCTAAGTCATCGATCGTCCCTGGAAACTTTATCGCCAAAACCGATGTGAAATCAGGGACAAGCGAGCTCGGCGGCTGGGATAAAATCAATGAAGAGTACACGTTCTTCCCTTCAACAGAAGGTTCAGAGAAACATCCGGATGACGCGGAGCTCTTCAAACGCTTTAAAAACAAAGTCGACACGTATTTTCCAAACTACACAGGGGTTGTCGGCACGGCTCTCTATAAAGACGACCAAATGCAGGACATGAAAATCAACATCCCGATGCAGTTTTACGGCAAAAGCGAAGTCATCGCCTTTACCCAGTTCTTGACCGGTGAAGTGATGGATTACTACGGCAAAAGCGGACTGAACGTTGAGATCAACATTAATTCGTCAGCCGGGCAGGAAGCCGTTATCCTGAAAAAGCCGGGAGACAAGGAACCGACCGTCCATATTTATGATTCATAAAAAAGAAGCAGCCTTCTCGGCTGCTTCTTTTTGTCACGCGGAAAAAGGAATAAGGAGACCTATCATTCATTCACGGTGCGCCAACAACATATTTTTTATAGTGTTCTGAATAATACTATTGCAAAATTAGGATACAACTCTTATAATTGATTATACAGAATATAGTATATTGTTTTGAGGAAGATGAATTATGTGGGAAAAATTTTACTCTAAAAATGGTTTGGCTGCTAAAAATATTGCTAAAGAATTGATGAATATCAAAGCAGGTGAAAAAATTCCCCGCATCTCAGACTACTGTCATAAGTTATCCATCGGCAGGGGGACTGTCCAAAGTGCGCTGAATTTATTGGTTGATATGAAAGCGATTCATTTGGAGGCTAGAGGCCATTTAGGAACGTTTTTGGTAAGTAAGGATAACAATTTATTACTTGAGATTGCAGGTATTGCACCATTAATCGGCTCAATGCCACTTCCGTATTCAAGGAAATATGAAGGGCTGGCAACAGGGATTGTGGAAGGGTTTGAATCAACCGGAAAAACAGTTAACTTGATCTATATGCGTGGCGGAGTGAATCGAATCGAAGCAGTCCGAACAAAAAGAAGTGATTTTGCAATTGTTTCTAAGATGACGGCAGATCATATCATAGCAGAATATCCAAATTTGAAAATTTTTAAGAAATTCGGGGAAAGCAGTTATGTATCTTCCCATAAAATCTTCTTAGCTCATCCAGATGAGGAAATAGGTAAGGATGTCATAAGAGTAGGTGTTGATTTGGAGTCCCTAGATCAGAAACAATTAACATTGGCTGAATTTGAAAATAAAAACGCTGAGTTTGTCAATGTGAATTATATGCAGCTTTTCGATATGCTTCTTTCAAAACAAATTGATGCAGCAGTTTGGAATGCCGATGACAAAAGAATGATTCAAACGTTTAAAGCAATCGATTTTTTTTCACCGAAAGCCAAGAAAATTTCCAAGGATACAACTGAAGCCGTTATTGTTATTGAAGGAGACAGAGAAAAAGAAATAGCAGAAAAGTGGCATTTGGTTAATGAGAAACAAATATTAGACACTCAAAAAAGTGTAGAAAAAGGAGAGAAAATACCGCGCTACTAAAATGCCGGCCCATCCGACTTGTCATTCAATACATGAGGCGATGGGTCAGCATTTGAAATTTAAAATACTAAATACAGTATATTGGAGGAACTGGCGTGAACCAAATACAGCTGGAAGAAAAGTTGTCTATTTTACTAACGAGTCGAGTGATTACAAAAAATGCTTTCAACACAACTTTGAACACATTTGTTTTCTTATCAAAAAAGCTGAAAAAGGAGGTGATCAAAGACTCTGAAATGTTTTGGACGCACATGGCGATGGCTTTAACTAGAATTGAGAGGGGAGAAAGCGAAGAAAGTCCTGCAATTGCCATCATCAATGAAGTGTACGAAACACCATATAAAAATGCTATAGAAGAAGTGATAGATTTTATACATTCACTGGCAGGTTTAGAACTTCCAGAAGGTGAGCGTGTCTATTTTTATCTTCATCTTCATAAAGTCATAGAATCTAATGAATAGGAGGGTTTTATTATGGTGAGAATCGTAATAGGCGGACAGTTGAAAAAACAAGCGATTGAAAAACTTGTTAAAGAAATTGGGGGAAGCAATGTAGAAGTTTTGGTTAAAGGTGATTTGGACGCTGTTATGGCTGTGAAAAACAATAAGGTAGATTATTATATTGGCGCCTGTGAAACAGGATCCGGTGGTGCGCTTGCAATGGCAATTGCATTATTAGGCAAAGATAAATGCGTCACCTTGGCTTCGCCAAGTACCATAAAAAACAAGGAAGAGATCGAGAAGGAAGTAGAAAGCGGCAAAATTGCCTTTGGTTTTACAGCTTCGTCTTCACAAAATATATTAAACATTTTAATTCCTTATTTATTAAAATAAATGAATTTTTTTCTTTATATTTTGTTACACCGGCTTCAACTGTATACATTTTTTTCAGTTAAAGAAAGCGCTTTCCTGGATGATTTAAGAAGCACGGATGACATGATGTACAGAAGATGAGAAAAATCATAGAGGTGAATAATGAATGGACCTTTCTTTAATTCAATGTCTTGTCATAGCGGCTGTTGGTGCATTAGGTTCTATACTAGTAAATCGCGGAGTAGCAGTGTTTAATGATGGTTTGCGACCGATTATGCCTGAATACCTTGAGGGGAGAATGACAAGAGGGGAGCTTGCTGCAACAAGTTTTGCATTAAGTTTTGGCTTAATCATAGGGTTTGGTATTCCGCTTTCAATAGGAGCAACAATCATTATTGGACACAGCATTTTATTGGCCTGTGACATTATTGGCATTTGGACTCCGGAAAACAAAATAGGCATGGTAACTGCAGGGGTTATTGGAGCCGTTTATAGTATTGGAATCGTTTTAGGACTGCAATTTGTAGTAGATTTATTTGGCATGTTTCCCGTAAATTTTATAGATTCTTTAAGTCTTATTGGTCAGCCTATTATTATTGCATTTACAGTATTTCCAGCTGTAGCGGTTGGATATCAGCACGGTTTAAAAAAAGCCGCCGTCACTGCAATCGTCACTTTGGCTTCTTATCTCTTATTCGAGAAGTTTGGAACATTTCAAGCTGCAGGATATAAAATTTCGCTCAGTCCTGAAGGAATGGCTTTATTAGCAGGAATGTTAATGATGATTTATTATGCAGCGAGAATTAGAGGCGGAGATGAATCTACTAATGCAAATTTAGTGAATATATTTAATGAGCGTGTAAATCGAATTAAAAAAAACCGCTGGTTATTAGCTCTTATGGGAGGACTTGTTTCTTTAACATCATCCATGCTGATTTTAGCAGTGGATGCAATGCCTCAAGCATTGATTAATAAAGAGCTTTACACAGAGGCGGCAATCGCTACATTTGCACGTGGAATTGGCTTCATCCCTTTAGTTTTTTCAACTGCGATCGTAACAGGAGTTTATGGTTTAGCTGGTACCACTTTGGTATTTGCAATCGGTCTTATTTTCAGGGATATACCGATTTTAGCATTTCTGTTGGGCTTTTTAGTCATGTATTTAGAGGTCGTATCATTATCCGCAGTATCAAAAAGTATGGACAAACTGCCTGGTGTAAGGGAGATGGGGGAGCATATTCGCACTTCGCTGTCAGATGTTCTAGGAATGGCTATATTAATTGGCAGTGCGATGGCAGGGGAAAAAATTGCTCCCGGTATTGGCTTCTTCTGGGTGATTGGATTTTATTTAATAAACCGAATTGCATCAAAACCACTTGTTGAATTGGCTGTCGGCCCTATTGCAGTTATATTGTTGGGGATTGTTGCCAATCTTCTCTATGCAGTCGGTTTATGGCAGGTTGGCTAAATCATCGAAAGAGGGGAAGTTTCCGAATGTTGAAAGACGGAATGACCTATATGCATGAACATACAACGATAGACCTTTCCGAAGTAAAAAACAATGAGGATTGTAAGTTGGATGTATTTTCTGAAACCGTTAGAGAATTTAAAAGTTTATACGAAAAGGGCGTACGCAATATTGTGGATGTCACGAATATTGGAATGGGGAGAAATATTACATACGTTCAAAAAGTAGCAGAAGAAACAGGCATTAATATTGTCTTTTCAACTGGTTTCTACCAAGATACTTTTTACCCGATCCATGTGTTTCGCGAACCAAAAGAAAAGTTGGCAGAAAGAATGGTAATGGAGATTGTTGAAGGAATTAGAGGAACAGATGCTAAAGCCGAGCTGATCGGTGAAATTGGAACAAGTTACAATAAATGGACGGAAACCGAACAAAAAGTATTTGAAGCGGTTGTTGTGGCGCATAAGAAAACAAAAAAACCAATATCAACCCATACTTCCATAGGAACATTAGGGCATGAACAAGTAGAATTTTTCAAAAAACATGAAGTTGATTTAAACCGAGTGGTGATAGGGCATGTTGATTTATCAGGAGATGCCGATTATATATTGAAAATGCTGAGAGAAGGTGTGTATGTAGAATTCGATACAATAGGTAAAGAAAATTATATGTCTGATCGTGTTCGGGCAGAAATGTTGAAAAAGATACAGGCTAAAGGGTATATAGACAAGGTTTTGCTGTCTATGGACATCACCAGAAAATCACATTTGGTATATAAAGGCGGGGTGGGCTATTCATATTTGATAGACACGTTTATCCCTCTCTTGCAAACCTATGGAATAACTGGTGAATCAATTGATAAGATGTTGATTAAAAATCCTCGCGCTTTTATGAAAGGGGAGAGTGAATGAGCATGGAAACTTATCCTCTATATAGTCTATCTATTGAAGAAGCCATGCATAGACAATTTAAGTTGGTGGATGTCATCACAAGACATTTTCGAGGAGAAGAATTGCTTTCACTTGGCGATTTAGGCGTTGTAAAAGGAATGAATAAACCGCGGTTCACAAAAAAAATAGAAGAGACACTAGCCGATTTCTTTGGCACAGAGAAAGCAATGTTAGTTCGTGGTGCAGGAACAGGGGCATTGAGATTTGGTTTTATGAGTTTTTTAAAGCCAGGTGACGAGATCCTAGTCCATGACGCACCTATATATCCAACAAGTAAAACAACGTTAGAGTCGATGGGGGTCTTGCCAATATACGCGGATTTTCACGATTCTGAACAAATAAAAGAAGCCATCCTCAAACACCCGAAGTTAAAAGGTGTATTGATTCAGCATACGAGGCAAAAAATAGATGACCATTACGATTTGGCTGAAACAATAAAAAAAATACGTTCCATTCATTCTAGTCTAGTCATTATTACGGATGACAACTATGCTGCAATGAAAGCAGAAAAGATTGGAGCGCAAGTCAAAGCCGATTTGTCCACCTTTTCATTGTTCAAGCTACTAGGTCCGGAAGGTATTGGAGTCATTTTAGGCAAAAATGATTTAATACAAAGAATAGAAAATTTAAACTATTCAGGTGGAAGCCAAGTTCAAGGTTATGAAGCTTTAGAAGCTTTAAGGGGTCTGATATATGCGCCGGTTATGCTGGCAATTCAAGCAAGTGTCAATGATCAGTTAGTTCACTCGCTTAATAATGGAGCCATTAAAGGTGTTAAAAAGGCTTATTTGGCAAATGCACAATCAAAAGTCTTACTTGTAGAGTTTGTTAAACCAATTGCCGAAAAAGTGCTCCATCATGCTAATGAATTGGGAGCGGCACCCCATCCGGTAGGTGCTGAATCAAAATACGAGTTTGCACCAATGTTTTATAGAGTGTCTGGCACTTTTTTATCTGCAGATCCATCACTGGCCAAAAAAATGATCCGCATTAATCCATTAAGAAGCGGTCCTGAGACCATTTTAAGAATTCTAAACATATCCGTTCACCGAGCAACAGAAAATCTTAGTGTAAATCCTTCAATAGGGGATGATATAAATGAATAAAAGAGTCATTATCATAATATTAGACAGCTTAGGTGTCGGTTATATGGAAGATGCAAGCGATTATCACCCTTTAGACGTTGGCGCTAATACTTTCTATCACATACTTGATACGGTGCCTTCTTTAAACATTCCAAATCTCGAAAAATTGGGTATAAACAAAATCTTGCACCATCCTAAATTGAAAAATGTAGACCATATTGCCAGCTATGGTGTTTTGAACCTGATGCATCAAGGAGCAGACAGTTTTGAAGGGCATAATGAAATCATGGGGACAAAGCCAAAAAAGACATATTTAGCTCCTTTTGCAGAACATATCAATCATGTTAAACTCGCTTTGGAAGATCAGGGTTATAAAGTTAACATACCAAATTCAGATTTGCCGTATCTATTAGTAAACGATTTAGTAGTCGTGGCCGATAATATCGAAACAGATTACGGGCAAATTTATAATGTAAGCGCTCCGCTGGATGATATTCCGTTTGATGAAGTGTTGAAAATAGGAAGATGCGTCCGTCATCATGTTAAAGTAAATCGTGTGATTGTTCTTGGAGGAGAAAATGTAACACCCGAACACTTGCAGAGGTCAGTTGAAAGAAGAGAAGACGGATTAGTAGGAGTGAATTCGCCTAAATCTAATGTATACAAGCAGGGGTATCAAGTCCGTCACTTAGGTTTTGGTATCTCTCCCGAGAAGCAGTTGCCAACATTGGCGAAAAATGGGGGAATGGAAGTTTCTCTTATCGGAAAAATGCAGGACATTATTTATTGTAAAGGTGCAAATAGGTTTCCGGGTGTAGATACGGAACAAGTTATGAAGGATATTATACAGGAGATGGACCGTGTCAAAAAAGGCGTGATTGCTGCCACAGTACAAGAAACCGATTTAGCCGGACATGCACAGAATCCTGTGCGTTATGCGAATCGGATTGAAATGGTAGATCAATATTTGCCGGAAATTCTCCGGAAAATGACAGATCAGGATCTGCTGATGATTAGTGCAGATCACGGGAATGACCCTACGATCGGCCATAACCAACACACACGGGAAAAAACGTATTTGCTGGCTTATCACAAAAAGTTATCCCCCGTAAATATCGGGGAAAGAAAAACGCTATCCGACATTGCTGCAACTTCTGCTGATTATCTAGGGCTTCGCGATACTGAAAACGGCAGTTCATTCCTTCATTTAATGCAAAAAGGAAAAGAGGAGACAGACTGATGTTTTTGGAATCTACATTAAAATATAATAAAAAATTAATAGAAGCTGCATTGGATTTTCATCAGCGGGGAATCATTTCACCTAACACTTATGTATTAGATTTGGACACTGTCAAGAAAAATGCAAAAGTTTTAAGTAGAAAAGCCAAAAAACAGGATATTGAACTGTTTTTTATGACAAAGCAGTTTGGCCGTAATCCGTTGGTAGCACAAGCTATCGCCGAAAGCGGAATTGACAAAGCGGTTGCTGTAGACCCGTGGGAGGCAATCACACTCAGCCAAAATGGAATCAAGATTGGGCATGTCGGACATCTTGTTCAAATACCTATTCATATGATTCCGGCTATATTAAAGCTTCATCCTGACTATGTTACGGTTTTCAGTCTTGCAAATGCTCGAAACATTAGTAGAGCAGCTAAGGAAATGGGAAGAAAACAAAAAGTGTTTTTACGTATCGCAAACAAAGAGGATTATATATATAAAGGTCAAGAGGGAGGGTTCACTTTTGAACAAATCGTTAAGGATATCGAATCGATTGAACAGTTAGAAGGAATTGAAATTGCAGGTTTAACAAGCTTTCCTTGTATATTGATTAAAGACGGCCTTCCAACAGTTACTCCGAATGTAACATCCATGCAAACCGTAAAATCTTTTTTAATGGAGAGAGGGTATAAAAGGCTTGAGATGAATATGCCAAGTGCAACATCTTGTGGAACAATCAAATTGTTGAAGGAAAATGGTGCAACTCAAGGCGAACCCGGTCATGCTTTAATTGGAACGACACCCATTCATGCAACGAAAAAACTCGCGGAAAGACCTGCAATGGTATATCTAACTGAAGTATCCCACATATCTAATCATCATGCTTATGTTTTCGGCGGTGGATTCTATCCGCGTTCACATATGAAAGCGGCGCTGGTTGGAACAAATAAAAATCATCTTAAGAAGGTTCAAGCTATTGAAATGACACCTGATCATATTGATTATTATGGCGCATTAAACACAGTTGAAGCAAAAGTCGGCGATACGGCAATATTTGCTTTTCGTACACAAGTCTTTGTCACAAATGCGCATATTGCAATCTTAAAAAACGTTTCTGAAGATCCTGAACTTATCGGTGTATTTGATTCTAAAGGAAATGTAATCGAGTAAATGATCGTTATCAGCGGAATATCGGAGTTCTTGAATAATGGATTGTCTTACTGAGGTGTAGCGAAGATGCCTTGTCTTTTTGAAGTGCAGTTTAATACAGTAGTCCGTCTTGGACATGTTATTTTGCGGAAAGGAGAACGACGTGAAAATTATTCATGTATCAGGTTATGAAGAAATGAGTGAAAAATCAGCTGATTTAATGACTGAGCTCATTAACAATTCAAAAAATCCTGTTATCGGTTTTGCAACAGGTTCGACACCGCTAGGTTTGTATAAATGCCTGATCAAAAAGTATCGGCAAAAGGAAATATCATTTAAGAATGTTACTGCTTTTAATTTAGACGAGTACGTTGGACTGGCTAAAGAAAATAAAAACAGCTACCATTATTATATGAATGAAATATTATTCAAACATCTGGATATTAGGCAAAGGAATATCAATATCCCAAATGGGATGGCGGAAGATTTGGAACAAGAATGCATCAGTTACGATAGACTTGTTTCCGAAAAAGCAATTGACATACAAATATTGGGGATGGGATTGAATGGTCATATCGGTTTTAATGAACCGGGGACAAGCTTTAAAAGCAGAACCCATATCGTTGATTTGGATAAATCAACCCGGCAGGCAAATTCTCGGTTCTTTCGTTCCTTGGAAGAAGTACCGACAAAGGCATTGACCATGGGAATTGAAACAATAATGGAAAGTAAGCGGATCCTTCTGCTCGTGTCTGGAAATGAAAAATCTGAAGCATTGGCACGGCTGCTAAACAGCACCCGTGTCTCCCAAGAGTTCCCTGCTTCAATTTTAAGGAAACATAATGATGTGATTGTGATGGCAGATGATGCGGCCTTAAATAAAATTCAATAACAGACATCGGTTGATGAAGTTTAAAAATTTCAAGAGATCTCCTAGCGATCAAACAGTAAAAAACGACTGAATATAGCAAATTTCCACCCTGCTGATAAGGACTTACATATACAGGTTTTGCTTGTCTCATATTGTTTACTCGAACAGTTGAAAAGGGGAGAATGGAGGAAAATGAATAACTCCTCTAGGCGAGAGAAAGCCATCATCCTATAGAACCGACTGTCCATATTTATGATCCACAAAAAAAGCAGCCAAAGGGCTGCTTTTTTTAAAGCGTATCGCATTTTACGCCGACGACGCCGTCGATCGCTTTGATATCGTAATAGACATCGGTGACATACCGTTTCTTATGAACCATGATTTTCGTTTCCATGACCGGAAATTCATTATCGCGCATATCATCGATCCGGACGGAATGAATCCGGATTTTTTTCGCTTTCATTTCCTTGAGGATATCCGTCAGTTTATCCTTGTCATTCAGAGACATGCGGACGCGGATTTCTTTTTCCTGCAATCGGTTCGGGCCGATTTTGCCGACGATCCACGGCAAAAACTCGACGCTGATTAAAATGAAAATGAGACTGACAAATGCTTCTTTATAAAAGCCCGCTCCGATGGCGACGCCGAGGCCGGCTGCTCCCCAGATCATCGCTGAAGTGGTCAGGCCGGAAATGACGTCGTTGCTTTTGCGTAAGATCACGCCCGCTCCGATGAAGCCGATCCCCGATATGATTTGTGCGGGAAGCCGCAAAGGGTCCATCATAATTCTGTTCGACTTTGGAAAATGGTATGCCGCATCAATGCTGATCATTGTCAGAACACAGGAACTGATCGCAATCACGATGCACGTTTTTAAGCCGAGCGGCTTGTTTTTCAGCTCCCTTTCGAGACCGATGACCATTCCGATTAATGTTGCGATGCCAAGCTTCAACAGTGTTTCTGTTTCAATATGCCAATCCATGCCCATGATCTCCTTTCCGACAATATCTTATATGATTGATATGATTTTCTCACAGACGCTATGGATCGACAACTGTTTTTGAAGGGGATGTCGCGGAACCATTCATCAGCAAGAAAGCCCAATACTCCTACCATTATATTGCCGGTGTGGCATCAAAAGAATTCCGTCTGAGCAAAAAAGCCGCCGGATATCGCCCGGCGGCTTTCATTGCCTGATCATTTAAGAATGTTCTTCCTCATGCGTCTGTTCCATTTCTTCAAACATATCTCTTGCTTCTTTTGCCGGCTTGTTCGTGATCATGCTGACAGCGTAAACGACAATCAAGCTCAGGAAGAAACCAGGGATCATTTCATAGATTCCCGTCTTCTCCTGCAGACCGGTCAGAATGCAAATCAGCACGGTCACGGCTCCTGTGATCATACCGGCCAATGCGCCCCACTGGTTCATCCGCTTCCAGTACAAGCTGAGAAGGATGGCGGGTCCGAATGCGGAACCAAACCCGGCCCACGCATAGCCGACCAAATCAAGGATCGTGTTGTTCGGTGTCAGAGACAGAAGGATCGCGATGACGGCGACAAGCAGAACGCTCAGACGTCCGACAAGAACGAGTTCCTTATCCGAAGCTTTGCGCCGGAAAAACGTCCGGTAAAAATCTTCCGTCATGGCGCTTGATGTGACAAGCAGCTGGGAAGACACCGTACTCATAATCGCCGCGAGCAAAGCGGAAAGCAAAAATCCGGTAATCAGCGGATGGAATAATACCTTTGAGAACACGATAAAAATCGTTTCCGGATCTTTAAGCGCTGTACCCGTTTCATGGACATACGCCACACCGATCAGTCCGACAAGCAGTGCGCCGATTACGGAGATGATCATCCAGCCCATTGCGATGCGGCGCGCAGGCTTCAGCTCTTTTACGGATGAAATCGCCATAAAGCGGACGATAATATGCGGCTGACCGAAATAGCCCAGTCCCCAGGCGAGAAATGAAATAATGCTAATGACGGTCGTTCCTTTGAAGAAATCGAGCAAGCTTGGATTGATTTCTTCGATCACATTGAAAGTCGGCGTAATTCCGCCTAATTGAGTAAAGGCAACGATCGGCACGAGCACTAAAGCGATAAACATAATCAAACCTTGCACAAAGTCAGTCAGACTGACGGCCAAAAACCCTCCGAACAGCGTATAAGCAATCACGACTGCTGCCGTTAAGAAAAGACCCATTTTATAATCGAGGCCGAACGCCGTTTCAAACAGTCTTCCTCCGGACACCATACCCGCCGACGTGTACAGTGTGAAAAACACCATAATGACGATGGCTGATGCCAGGCGCAAGATTCTCGTCGTATCATTAAACCGATTTTCGAAAAAATCCGGAATTGTAATCGCATCGTTTGCTACTTCTGTATATGTGCGCAGCCGGGGAGCGACAACCAAGTAGTTCACATAAGCTCCGATTGTTAAACCGACGGCAAGCCAGGCGCTCGAAAGTCCTGTCACATACATGGCTCCGGGCAGTCCCATCAGCATCCATCCGCTCATGTCCGACGCGCCGGCCGATAAAGCCGTAACAGCAGGCCCAAGACCTCTGCCGCCGAGCATGTAGTCATTCAAATTGGATGTCTTTCTGTAGGAATACCAGCCGATTAAGAGCATCGCGGCAAAATAAATCCCTAACGAAATAAATATTTCAACACTCACGTTTCATATCTCTCCTCTTTAAAAATAATGTGGCATCACCTCTTTAAAATTTTCGACAATACTGACTTGCGGTACGAAGAAAATTGCAGGGCCCCCTCTTTAAAAAATCAAGTATTGGAATTAAGGCGCTGCCGGTTAGATCGTACTTAGTTACCTAACCTATCAAACTATTCCCCATCAATCAACCGTGAAAAACATCCGATTTTATTGAAAAAGAGCGTGATGGTTCTGATAAGCATCATAATGAAAACGCTTACAAATATTATATAAAGTAAAAATATTCTGAATATTAGTACGTGCTATTTTACTGAATTTTTCATGTGCGATAAAATAAAAGCCGCCTAATGGGGCGAAGATCGTGGTTTTGTTGATTTAGAAGGCTAAAATTTGATATGATCAGTATTATGACTAAGCGAGAATAACCTTGGAGGTGTTTTTAGTATGTCGCGTATTTCTATAGAAGAAGTAAAGCATGTCGCCCATCTTGCCAGACTGGCGATTACGGACGAAGAAGCGGCGATGTTTACCGAACAGCTTGACAGCATTATTTCATTTGCAGAAGAGCTGAACGAAGTCGATACAGAGAATGTTAAACCAACAACGCACGTATTGCAAATGAAGAATATCATGAGGGAAGATGTCCCTGATAAAGGACTTCCGGTTGAGGACGTTGTCAAAAACGCGCCTGATCATAAAGACGGCTACATCCGCGTGCCGTCAATCTTGGACTGAATAAAGGAGGGAGCGAGAAAACATGTCACTGTTTGACCATAAAATATCTGAATTAAAACGTCTCATACATAATAAAGAGATCAGCATATCAGATTTAGTCGATGAATCTTACAAACGGATTCACGAAGTTGACGGAAAGGTACAAGCCTTTTTGCAGCTTGATGAAGAAAAAGCCCGCGCATACGCCAAAGAATTGGACGAAGCGCTTGATACCCGTGATGAGCACGGCCTTCTTTTCGGGATGCCGATCGGTATTAAGGACAATATCGTAACAAAGGATCTGCGGACAACGTGCGCAAGCAAAATTCTCGAGAACTTTGACCCGATCTATGATGCAACCGTTGTTGAGCGTCTTCACGAAGCTGAAGCGGTCACCATCGGAAAGCTGAACATGGATGAATTCGCGATGGGCTCTTCCACAGAAAACTCAGGCTTTAAAAAGACAAAAAACCCGTGGAATCTCGAAACTGTTCCGGGTGGATCAAGCGGAGGCTCTGCGGCTGCGGTTGCGGCCGGGGAAGTGCCGTTTTCACTTGGATCTGACACGGGCGGATCGATTCGCCAGCCGGCATCTTTCTGCGGCGTCGTCGGCTTAAAGCCTACATATGGACGCGTTTCCAGATACGGCCTTGTCGCATTTGCTTCTTCATTGGATCAAATCGGCCCGATCACAAGATCTGTCGAAGACAACGCCTACCTTCTTCAGGCGATTTCAGGCGTCGACAAAATGGATTCGACGAGCGCCAATGTGGACGTGCCCGACTATCTGTCAGCGTTAACCGGCGACATTAAAGGACTTAAAATCGCCGTGCCGAAAGAATACCTCGGCGAAGGAGTGGGAGAAGAAGCGAGAAATTCCGTGCTTGAAGCGCTGAAAGTGCTCGAAAGCCTTGGCGCGACATGGGAAGAAGTATCGCTTCCGCACAGCAAATACGCGCTGGCGACTTACTACCTGCTTTCTTCATCTGAAGCATCGGCAAACCTGGCGCGCTTCGACGGCATCCGCTACGGCTACCGCACGGACAATGCCGACAACCTGATCGACCTGTACAAACAAACGCGTTCCGAAGGATTCGGAAACGAAGTGAAACGCCGCATCATGCTCGGCACGTTCGCGCTCAGCTCAGGCTACTATGATGCGTACTATAAAAAAGCGCAAAAAGTCAGAACGCTGATCAAAAAGGACTTTGAAGACGTATTTGCAAACTATGACGTTATCATCGGACCAACAACGCCGACGCCGGCATTTAAAATCGGCGAAAAAACGAGCGATCCGCTGACCATGTACGCCAATGACATTCTGACGATTCCTGTCAACCTTGCGGGCGTACCGGGAATCAGCGTACCGTGCGGCTTGGCGAACGGCTTGCCGCTCGGCCTGCAAATCATCGGCAAACACTTTGACGAAAGCACAGTATACCGCGTCGCCCATGCATTCGAACAGGCGACAGACCACCATAAAGCAAAACCTGAACTGTAAGGGGTGAAAAAACATGAACTTTGAAACGGTAATCGGACTTGAAGTCCACGTGGAGCTCAAAACAAAATCGAAAATTTTCTCCAGTTCTCCAACGCCATTCGGCGCGGCGGCCAACACGCAGACAAGCGTTATCGACTTAGGCTATCCGGGTGTACTGCCTGTGTTGAACAAAGAAGCCGTTAATTTCGCGATGAAAGCCGCGATGGCGCTCAACTGTGAAATTGCGACAGAAACGAAATTCGACCGGAAAAACTATTTCTACCCCGACAACCCGAAAGCTTATCAAATTTCTCAATTTGATAAACCGATCGGCGAAAACGGCTGGATCGAAATCGAAGTCGGCGGAAAAACGAAGCGCATCGGCATCACCCGCCTTCATTTGGAAGAGGATGCGGGAAAACTGACGCATACAGGCGACGGCTACTCCCTTGTCGACTATAACCGCCAGGGAACACCGCTCGTTGAAATCGTCTCCGAGCCCGATATCAGAACGCCTGAAGAAGCTTACGCCTACCTTGAAAAACTGAAATCAATCATTCAGTATACAGGCGTTTCCGATTGTAAGATGGAAGAGGGCTCGCTCCGCTGCGACGCCAACATCTCGCTCCGTCCGATCGGACAAGAGGAGTTCGGCACAAAGACAGAGCTGAAAAACCTGAACTCATTCGCCTTTGTTCAAAAAGGCCTTGAGCACGAAGAAAAACGCCAGGCGCAAGTTCTTTTGTCAGGCGGTGTCATTCAGCAGGAGACGCGCCGCTATGATGAAGCGTCCAAAACGACGATTTTAATGAGGGTCAAAGAGGGATCTGACGACTACCGCTACTTCCCTGAGCCTGATCTTGTCGAGCTTTACATTGACGATGAGTGGAAACAGCGCGTGAAAGACAGCATTCCTGAGCTTCCGGACGAGCGCCGCAAGCGCTACATCGAAGAGCTTGGCCTGCCTGCCTATGACGCGAAAGTGCTCACTTTGACAAAAGAAATGTCCGACTTCTTCGAAGCAGCTGTCGAAAAAGGCGCAGACGCGAAGCTGGCGTCGAACTGGCTGATGGGTGAAGTGTCGGCTTACTTGAACGCTCAGCAACAAGAGCTTGCGGATGTTGCGCTCACGCCTGAAGGCCTTGCCGGATTGGTCAAGCTGATCGAAAAAGGCACGATTTCATCGAAAATCGCGAAAAAAGTCTTCAAAGAATTGATCGAAAAAGGCGGAGACGCAGAAAAAATCGTCAAAGAAAAAGGCCTTGTGCAAATTTCTGACGAAGCGACGCTCAGAAAGCTTGTCACAGAAGCGCTCGACAACAATCCGCAATCGATCGAAGACTTTAAAAACGGAAAAGACCGTGCGATCGGCTTCCTTGTCGGCCAAATCATGAAAGCCTCAAAAGGACAAGCGAACCCGCCGATGGTCAACAAGCTTCTTCTTGAAGAGATTAATAAACGATAAAAAAACAGACTTATGCTACTTAAATGGAGGTCCTCATATTGGGGACCTTTTTTTATTTGTGTAAAGATGTAAATAAATAAAATTAAAATTTATTTGAACTTTATTTAGATATATATTATCATTAATTTAAGTTTTGTTTTTAAATTTATTGATAAGAGGGGCTGTCTATGGAAAGAAAAGATGTACCCGAATGGATATTGGCTTTAGAAGAAGAGGATGTAGAATTTATTAAAAATTTTATGCTGAAATCTGGTTCGTTAAAAGAAATTGCAAAGAGTTATCAAGTATCCTATCCAACAGTTAGGGTTAGGTTGGATCGATTAATACAAAAAATTCAACTCATTGATGAATTGGAAAATGAGACTTTTGTTCATTTTATTAAACAGTTAGCTATCGATGATCAGATAAGTCTGGAAAATGCAAAGTTAATCATTGAGAAATATAAAAAAGAGCGGGGTGTTCATAAATGAATACTATATATATACTACTGATCGGATTTGCAATACTGGGAATTCAATATTTTTTATCGACCAGAAATCGTACTTTTTGGGGAGCTATACTGCCAACAGCTTATATCATTTTTCTCGTTGCATTATCCATTCATGAAGGAAAATCTTTCGCATCATTTTATCTTCCTCTTATTGGCGGACTGGCTTTATTGCTGGGGGAATGGATTAAAGGCAGAGAAGCTTTGAAAAAAAAGCAGGAAAGAGAAATGAGAGTTATGAAAGCCATGGATATTAAATAACAGGACCAGCCTCAAAAGGACAGAACAAGCTGCTTAAAAAACCTTGGAGAATAATTCTCCAAGGTTTTTTCGTTATTCCACAACAGGCGTCAAAGAACCGCCGTCCCAGATGTCTCCTTTATTCAGCGTCCATGGATGAAGATAGAGGGCGCCCGCTCCCTTATTCACAGCAGGGCTCCACCCATCGTTCCACGCCAGGAAGTACGTCGTATTCGGGTATTTCTCTTTGATTGCATGGATAAACCGCGCGTAATCCAGCCCGCCGTTTGTCGTCTGTGGCCCGACCTCTGTAAAGGCAAACGGCTTGTTCAGAGATGTGAGCTGATCGTAGCCATCAATGGCGTGCGGGTCATCAAAATAAGCGTCAAGCCCGACGATGTCAACATATGATGCGCCCGGATAAAAGTCTGTTTTAAAGTCTCTGTTGGCGTCAGGCGCATACACCCACAACAGATGATCCAAGCCTCTTGTCTTTGTCATATAGTCATAGATTTTCACATAGAGCCGTTTGTATAAGGAGATTCTCGCGCTGTCTTTTTGATTATATTGCGTCAGCCCCCACCAGAACCATTCGCCGTTCATTTCATGAAGGGGTCTGAATAGAACGGGTACGCCTTCATTTTCAAGCTCCTGAAGGCCATCGGCGATTTTGCTCAGCATCGCCTCAAGCCGTTTTCCTTCGGGCGTGGAAGAATCTAAAATTCTCTCATACTGGCTGTTTGAAATCTGAGTTTTATAATGACCCGAAGTAAACGCGGGGTTTGCGAGGTGCAGGCTGATTTGCGGAATGCCTCCGCTTTTCCAGTATGCGATCAAGTCGCTGTTGCAGCTGTAGTCAATCGTATCGGCGATCTCTTCCGGCTCCAGCCATCCCCTTGCATAATCGCAGCCGTATATGGCTGGCAGCTGTCCTGTTGCCTGTTTGATCCGGTCGGCTTCAGTCAGCGAAAATGTGTCGAGGCTGTATCCTCCGAATGCCCCGGACATCACTCGGTTTTCCGTCCGATTGGGCAGGTGGGCAAGCCAGTTCATCACCGCTTTCGTCGTCGGCTGGGCATTCGGATTCACCGGAGAAACGGTGTGTGCGTAGCTCGGCTGCGAAACGGCAAAAGCAAGGAGCAGCGCGAAGATAGAGCAAACGATGCTTTTTTTCACTAAGGTAAAACCCCCTAAAAATCTAGATTGTCTTAAGCGATCTTATTATACATGCTGTTTCCAAAATATTCATGGTCAGATCGTCGTATTGTAGGGAAATAAAAAAACAGCCATCAGGCTGTTTTATGAATGAAGGAAACGGGTGATCATTCCATAGAGATGCTGGACATTGTCCTGATGCTCCAAATTTGTCAGCATGCCCTGGAGCACGGGGATGCGGGGCGAATCTTTTCTCAGCTCTTCCTCGATCACATCCAGTGTAATGAGAATGTCTTCCGGCAGCGCCGGCTGACGTTTGGCATCTTCAAGCTCCCGCAAAATCGTATGTTTATCGGCCGTACTGCCGGCGTTCCGGTAATAGCTGTACGTCCGTCCGGCCAGGATCGGCTGCTCCCCGTTTTGAACCATGCCATCAATCATGTCATCGATTCTTCTCATAATAAAATCCGCAAGTTCGTAAAAATCGATATCCAGTTCATTAAAGATAAACAAATTTTGATAAGACTGCACGATGCCTTGAACGATCACGGACAAGTCTGACAGATAGGGCTTCACAATGTCCCCGTAGGCTGCTGACAGCGCGTTTTTATACGTCTCGTGGAATTTTTGGCTGACATTTTTAAAATATTCTTCGATCTTGCTGTTTTCCGGGATGCTGTGTTCGCTGATCATCACGAGAATAAAGTCGCGGTGCTCCTTGCTCTCACTGAATTGATAAGCAATCTGCTCCTTGAACGTTTCCTTCGGAGGAAAATTCTTTTGCTGAATGATCTTCATATTTTCCATCGTTCGATCGATATAATACTTAATGATTGCAAGCAAAAGCGCTTCTTTCGACTTGAAATGCAGGTAGAAAGCTCCTTTTGAGATGTTGCATTCATTGGCGATGTCCTGAATCGTTGTGGAAGCAAACCCGTTTTTCGCGAACAGGTGCAGACCTGCTTTAATGATTTTTTCTTCTTTTTCTGTCATGAATGTACCCCTTTAACACTTCTTTAAAATTGAATAAATTTTAACATATATAAGTTGACGCTGTTTACTTTTGAAGTTTATTATTGTATAGAATGACCAGTCAGTCAATCTGTATTCTGAAAATGATATACACAATGGAGGTCGTAATGAATTCTATCATTAATTTTGTACTAAAGAACAAGTTCGCTGTGTGGCTGATGACGATTATTGTTACGGTTGCCGGCATTTATGCGGGTTTAAATATGAAGCAGGAATCAATTCCTGATGTGAACATGCCTTATTTGACCGTCAGCACGACATACCCCGGAGCCACTCCGAGCCAGGTAGCTGATGAAGTCACAAAGCCTGTTGAACAAGCCGTGCAAAACCTGGACGGCGTCAGCGTTGTGACGTCCACTTCGTATGAAAACGCATCATCGGTGATGATTGAATACGATTATGAAAAGGATATGGACAAAGCGAAGACGGAAGCCGCTGAAGCATTGGCGAATCTCGATCTGCCGGACAATGCGAAAGAGCCGAGCATTTCGCGCTACAGCATGAATTCCTTCCCGATCCTCGCGCTCAGCGTGTCCAGTGATAAAGACGATCTTCAAAGCTTGACGAAAAAAGTGGAAGACAGCCTCCTGACGAAGCTTGAAGGCCTTGAAGGCGTAGCTTCCGTTCAGCTTTCCGGACAGCAGGTTGAAGAAGTCGAATTTTCATTTAAAAAAGACAAATTGAAGCAATATGGGCTTGACGAGGATACAGTCAAGCAAGTGATTCAAGGATCTGATGTGACGACTCCGCTTGGGTTGTACACATTCGGGAAAGAAGAAAAATCGGTCGTCGTGAGCGGCGATATCGAAACAATTAAAGACTTGAAAAATATGAGAATTCCAGCGGCGTCTGCCGGAGGCGCAAGCGCGCAAGCCGGAGCGCAAAGTGCGCAAGCGGCCCAGGGCGCGCAGGCTCAAGCCGGAGCACAGAGCGCCGGACAAGCTCAGCAAAGCGCGGGAATCCCGACGGTTAAGCTGTCTGACATCGCAACGATTAAAGATGTCAAAAAAGCCGAATCCATTTCACGAACCAATGGTAAAGACAGCATTGGCATCAGCGTCATTAAAGCAAACGACGCCAATACCGTCGAGGTAGCCGACAACGTAAAAGCTGAACTCGAACAATTCAAAAAAGACCACAAAGGCTTCAAATACAGCTCGACATACGATCAAGCCGAACCGATCACCGAGTCGGTCGAGACGATGCTGAGCAAAGCGATTTTCGGAGCGATCTTTGCGGTTGTGATCATTCTCTTATTCCTAAGGGATATTAAATCAACATTAATCTCGGTCATTTCGATTCCATTGTCATTGTTAATCGCACTGCTCGTCTTGAACCAGCTTGATATCACGCTCAATATCATGACGCTCGGTGCCATGACGGTCGCCATCGGACGGGTTGTCGACGACTCGATCGTCGTCATTGAAAACATTTACCGCCGCATGAGGCTGAAAGATGAGCCGCTGCGCGGAAAAGCGCTCGTGCGCGAAGCGACGAAGGAAATGTTCATGCCGATCATGTCATCAACGATCGTGACGATCGCGGTATTCCTGCCGCTCGCACTCGTCGGCGGTCAAATCGGCGAATTGTTCCTGCCGTTTGCCTTAACGATTGTATTCGCGCTTGCCGCATCCCTGCTGATCGCGATCACGCTCGTGCCGATGCTTGCGCACACCCTCTTCAAAAAGTCGTTGACAGGTGCGCCGGTGAAGGCGAAAGAACACAAGCCTGGGGTACTGGCCAACTTCTACAAAAAAGTGTTGAATTGGTCGCTCAGCCATAAATGGATCACTTCGATCATCGCGGTTCTGATGCTGGTCGGAAGCTTGTTCCTCGTGCCGCTAATCGGAGCGAGCTACTTGCCTGCTACAAAAGATAAAATGGTGCAAATCACATACACTCCTGAACCGGGAGAAACGAAAAAAGAAGCGGAAAAAGAAGCGCAAAAAGCTGAAAAAGTACTATTGGACCGCAAACACGTCGATACGGTTCAATATACGTTAGGAGCGGGAAATCCGCTGATGGGCGGAAGCTCAAACGGCGCGTTGTTCTATATCAAATATGAGGAAGACACACCTGATTTTGATAAGGAAAAAGACAACGTCCTAAAAGACATTCAGAAGCAATCCAAACGCGGAGAATGGAAAACCCAGGATTTCAGCTCTTCAGGCAATAACAATCAGTTAACCTATTATGTGTACGGAGATTCAGAAAAAGAGATTAAAGGCACTGTAAAAGAGATCGAAAAGATTATGAAAGACCAAAAAGACCTGAAGAACGTAAACTCAGGCCTGTCCAGCACATATGACGAATTTACTTTTGTCGCTGACCAGGAGAAGCTAAGTAAACTTGGGTTAACGGCATCACAGATTTCTCAGGCGCTCATGAAAGAAACATCGCAGGCGCCGCTTACAACCGTGAAAAAAGACGGAAAAGATCTTGATGTCACGATTAAAACAGAAGAAGAAACATATAAAAGCGTCAAAGATTTAGAAAACAAGAAAATCACAACTCCGACCGGCCAGGAAGTAAAAATCGGCGATGTCGCGAAAGTGAAAGAAGGCACGACATCTGACACGATTTCAAAACGCGACGGCAAAATCTATGCCGATGTCACGGCGGAAGTCACATCTGAAAACGTCACAGCCGTATCAGTCGACGTACAGAAAAACATCGACAAGATCGAGCTGCCTGACAACGTCACAATCGATACAGGCGGCGTATCCGCTGATATCGAAGATTCCTTTACAAAACTCGGACTCGCGATGCTTGCGGCGGTCGCGATCGTCTACCTTGTGCTTGTGATTACATTCGGCGGAGCACTGGCGCCATTTGCGATCCTGTTCTCGCTGCCGTTTACGATTATCGGCGCCTTGGTGGGACTATACGTATCAGGAGAAACGATCAGCCTGAACGCAATGATCGGAATGCTGATGCTGATCGGAATCGTCGTCACAAACGCGATTGTCTTAATCGACCGCGTCATCCATAAGGAAGCGGAAGGGCTCTCAACGAGAGAAGCGCTCCTTGAAGCCGGCTCTACAAGGCTCCGTCCGATCCTGATGACAGCCATCGCCACAATCGGCGCCCTGATTCCATTGGCGCTCGGATTTGAAGGCGGCAGCCAGGTCATTTCAAAAGGACTCGGCGTCACCGTTATCGGCGGTTTGATCAGTTCGACGCTCCTTACCCTTCTGATCGTACCGATCGTATACGAAGTACTGGCGAAATTCCGCCGGAAAAAACCGGGTATGAAAGAAGAGTAAGTCGATAAAACAAAAACCCCTTGGAATGGTCCTTTCCAAGGGGTTTTTTCTTTGATGAGACGATCGTCGGTGTTTAACAAATATATCCTGTGTTATGCTTTGTTTAGAAAAGGCAACAGAGGAGGCAGTGAATGGAATCGAAAGGAAACAACGAACCAAGCCCCAAAGCCGTAAAGCGGCTCACCTGGATCATACCGATCGTGTTGATCGGAGTCATTTTTCTCTTGAAAAATATAAGAAATCCTGTGACTGATGTTTTATTTTATATTGTATGTGCAGGTGTTATCGCCTTAGTCATTTTCAGCATCATGAAAGAGACAAAAAGCAGATGAAAGCATGTTATGAGCTTGTCGATAAAGGTTGAAATGATCTTCATCGACAAGCTTTTTTAATGCTGCTGATTTCGTTTTCCAGCCCCGCAAAGAAGCAGTTAATCATTCGGATTGATTACCGCCAGCAGCTGATGGTCTTCCCATTTTCCGTTGATCTTAACGTTTTTCCGGGCGATGCCTTCTTTGTGAAAGCCCGCCTTCTTCAGCACCCGGATCGAGGCAAGATTACGGGGCATGACGCCGGCTTCGATGCGATGGAGCTTGAGATCTTGAAAGGCGAACTCGACCATCAGCTTGACGGCTTCTGTCGTGTAGCCTTTGCCGTTGTGTTTCTGATCCAAAAAATAGCCGATGAAGGCGCTTTGCAAGGAGCCGCGCAGTACCTGGAAAAGGTTGATCGTTCCGATCAGCGTATCGTTTGCAGGATCAAAGATGCCAAAATAATAATCTACATCGTTCTGCATATTTTCATATAAACTTTGAAGCCTCTTCTGTTGTCCTTCGATTGTATAAAACTCTTCGTTCCGCTCCATTGAAAACTGTTCAAAAAACGGGCGGTTTGCGTTCTGCAAGTCAAGGCAAGCCTCGGCGTCTTCAGCCGTGAGCGGCCTGATGTAAATGTTTGTCCCTTTTTTGATCATGGAAAGTCTCCTTTTATAAAGATGGAATGCGGTCGGCTTTTTTCATCAACTCTTCAAAATACGCAAAAAATTGATCCCTGTCGACTTGATCGACGACTTCGACCATTCTGCCGTGAGGATGCTCTTCTGTCGTTCCTTGGCGCGGGCTTTCCGTATGGACAACCGCCTTGACGCTGCGCGAGCGTGTCATATCGACTGTGCCGAGTGTCAGCGTCGTCAGCACATCCCAAAGGTAGTATGTCGAATTCGTCTCGTTATGGACAAGCGGCGGACACATCGCATAGCACTGGCCGATAAAATCGATCCCGACATGCTTTCTGAGGCTCGCCCAATGGGAGCGGATATCATTTGTCAATGGCACCTGGTTCGTGCTTTCAAGCGCGACCATTTCGATCTGAATATCGCGTTCGAACACCGTCTTGACGCTGTAAGGGTCCCAAAAGGCGTTCCATTCCGCCGTCCCGTCGTGCTCAGGCTCTTCCACATTTCCTTTCTCAAGGAAGGTGCCGCCCATCCAGACAAGCTTTGCAATATGCTTGATGATCTCAGGCTCTTCCTCAAGCGCCCTCGCCAAGTCTGTCAGCGGGCCGGTGAACAGCAGCGTCACCGGTTCCGGGCTCTGTTTGACGCATTCAATGAGATGGAGGTGAGCGGGCAGGTCTGACACAGGGGTCCGGACTTCGCCTTTTTCATTTAAAAGCGGCAGGGCGTCGACATAAAAAGCGTGCATGCGCCACTCCTTCGGGAACGGATGCACCCCTCTCGAATCGGATGCCGCAGTCTCGACCTGGTACGAACCGAAGCGGTCAATGATTTTTCGGCTGGCACTGAGAGCCGGCTCCAAATAGCAATCCGCCGGTATGACGGATGCTCCGATCAATTTGACATCTTCCATCTGCAATAGCAGAAATAAAGAGACGAGATCATCGACGCCTCCGTCATGGTTAAAATAAACGGGCTTTTTCACAGCAACATCTCCTTTTTCTTAATATTAATTATTTTACATCAATTAGATCCCGAAGTCTTTTTTACCATGAATTAGGGCATTTTATCTAAAATTAAACAAATAATAAAACCCATTTTGTTGCGATTTTTTCAACAACTAGTATAATTAAAGGTTGTTGGTAAAGAAATGATACGGATACTCTAATAGGATGATGAAAACATGAAACGTGCACGAATCATATACAATCCGACTTCCGGACGCGAAATTTTCAAAAAAAACCTTGCCCAAGTTCTGCAGAAGTTCGAGCAGGCAGGCTATGAAACGTCTTGCCATGCGACAACAGGGGAAGGGGATGCCGTACAGGCCGCCAGAAACGCCGCTGAGCGGGAATTTGACTTGATTGTTGCGGCCGGAGGAGACGGCACATTAAATGAAGTCATCAACGGACTGGCGCCGTTGGAACACCGTCCCAAGCTCGGAGTCATTCCGGTCGGAACGACGAATGACTTTGCGAGAGCGCTCGGCATTCCGCGCGAGGATATTTTAAAGGCGGTAAACACAATACTAGAGGGAGAAGCCCGTCCGATTGACATCGGCCGCGTCAACGGCCAATATTTCATCAATATTGCCGGCGGCGGACGCCTCACCGAACTGACATATGACGTACCAAGCAAATTGAAGACGATGCTCGGCCATCTTGCCTATTATTTAAAAGGAATGGAAATGCTCCTTCCTTCGCTAAGGCCGACCGAGGTCGAAATCGAATACGACGGCAAGCTGTTTGAAGGAGAAGTGATGCTGTTTCTCGTCATGCTGACGAACTCCGTCGGCGGCTTTGAGAAGCTTGCTCCAGACTCAAGCTTGAACGATGGCATGTTTGACCTCGTTATTTTAAAACGGGCAAACCTCGCCGAATTCATCAGACTTGTCGGACTTGCCCTCCGCGGCGAACATATCAATGACGAGCATATCATCTACACGAAAGCGAACCGCGTCAAAGTAACGGTCAAAGACAAAATGCTCCTCAACCTTGACGGCGAATACGGCGGCGAACTGCCGGGCGAATTCGAAAACCTCTACCGCCATATCGATGTCGTCATGTCAAAAGAAAAAGCGAGAAAATTGGATGATTGAACTTGGTCTAAAGAGCTGGCCAAGTTTTTCTTATAGCAGGTGAAAAAGATGAAACAAAAAGCCCCCGTTCAAAAAAATGAATATTACAATGTCGTATTTGAAGATTTAACACACGAAGGAGCCGGCGTCGCCAAAGTCGACGGCTTCCCGATTTTCGTGCCGAACGCGCTCCCTGACGAAAAGGCGCAGATCAAAGTGACCCGGGTCAAAAAAGGCTTCGCCTTCGGCCGCCTCATCGACTTGAAAGAAGAAAGCCGCTTTCGTACAGACGCGCCGTGCCCGATCTACAAGCAGTGCGGCGGCTGCCAGCTTCAGCACATCAACTATGAAGGCCAGCTTCTCTACAAGCAGAAGCAAGTCAAAGACGTGCTTGAGCGCATCGGCAAGCTCGATTTAAGCCGGATCACCGTCCACCCGACCCTCGGCATGGAAGACCCGTGGAACTACCGAAACAAAGCGCAGGTCCCTGTCGGCGAAAGAGAAGGCGGTCTGATCGCAGGTTTCTACCAGCAGCGCAGCCATGAAATCATCGACATGAACGAATGCCTGATCCAGCAGTCGGAAAACGACCGCGTCGTTCAGGCGATTAAAGAGATCTGCGGCAAATACGGCATCAAAGCGTACAACGAAGAACGCCACAAAGGCTGGCTCAGACACATCATGGTCAGATACGGCGCCGTCACAGGCGAAATGATGGTCGTCTTCATCACAAGGACAAACGACTTCCCGCACAAAGCGAAAATCGTCGAGGAGATCACCGCGGCATTCCCGCACGTCAAATCGATCGTCCAAAACATCAACCCGAAAAAAACAAACGTCATCTTCGGCGACGAAACAACCGTCATCTGGGGAGAAGAATACATTTACGACACCATCGGCGGCATCAAATTCGCCATCTCCGCCAGATCGTTCTACCAAGTCAACCCTCAGCAAACGAAAGTGCTCTACGACAAAGCGCTTGAATACGCCGAATTGAACGGCGAAGAAACAGTCATTGACGCCTACTGCGGCATCGGCACGATCTCGCTGTTTCTGGCGAAGCAGGCGAAAAAAGTATACGGCGTCGAAATTGTACCGGAAGCGATTGAGGACGCGAAGCGGAATGCCGAGTTGAACGGTATTGAGAACGCTGAGTTTGAAGTTGGCGAAGCTGAGGTCGTGATTCCGAAGTGGTATAAGGAAGGTATCAAGGCTGATACGCTTGTGGTTGACCCGCCGCGCAAAGGCTGCGATGAGGCATTGCTGCGGACGATTTTGGAGATGAAGCCGAAGCGTGTGGTTTATGTGTCTTGCAACCCGGGAACCTTGGCGCGCGATTTGCGGGTGCTTGAGGATGGCGGGTATGAGACGCTTGAAGTGCAGCCTGTTGATATGTTTCCGCATACTAGCCATGTGGAGTGTGTGGCGAAGTTGGTTTTAAAAGGTGATTGAGGGCAAAAGTTATAACCCCTCAACCTGTGTAAACTTATAGCAAATCTTAACTTCGATCTTATCAACGAAACGTAATAACATTTTAGAAGTTAAGGTGTTGAAGTTTAGAAAGTCCTTTAATTGTTCTATGATGGTAGAGATTTTACTTGTTGCGTCATTCTCTGCCATCTCTTTTTTTATTTCTGCTCGTTCTAACTCAAATTGTTGTATTTTTTCTTGAACCAAACTTATAAAATCATCATAATCCTGTTTTTAATATAGATTTAATTTTAAAGAGGTGAGGGAAATGAGTGAGTTAACTTATGAAAAGTTAAAGAAGGATATTAAAAATACAGATTTAGAGAGTGCTGCTACAACAATGCTAGGGCTGTATATATTTGATGAAGAAAAATTTGGAAAAAACTTATTGTTGAGCGGTTGTTTAACTGATCCTTTAAGCAGAAATTTTAAAGAAGAAGAATTAGTCTTTTTTTTAAAGGTATGTGGATTAGTGCTTAAATGTTTTGAGGATAGTGAAGGTGAATATGTAGAGGGGTTTAAAAATACGGTAGCTAAATTATATTGCACCATAAAGGATATCAACAAGGCTTCAAAAAGTAATGAAGCGAGGTTATTTAAGAATGACTTTTTAAAGTATCCATTTACAAAACAAATTCAAATGTTATGTACGTTTATAGAAAGTCAATCTTTTTATTCTAATAGAGATATGGGGAAGAGGATCCAAGCTCAAGGGTATGTAACCGGAATGGAACATGAGTTGCCAGTGTCTGAAAAAGAAGTTTCAGTTGCTGATATAATGGAAGCGAATTTAGAAATTTTTGACACGTTAGTTCGGTTACTTCACTATAAAGCAAATGGGAAAATTGATAATCAGGAAATTAAGTCTTATAATGACATATCTCCTTTTGGGATACCTAGTATTGAAGAGATAATGCATTTAGCTTTGCATAGAGGTTTTTTAGAAGAACTATGGTCAAGGATCAAGTATCAAAATTGGGAATTTAAACGATTTAAATTAGATGAAAGTAATCATGTGCATTATTATTGTCCTCCCAGTGATGACGATTACAAAAAAGAGAGAGTAGCCGTCATAAGGTATAAATATCGGGACTTTATCAATTATTCAAAACTAGTAAATTACAAAAAAATGTCTGAAACAATTAATGAACTTGAAAGAGCATCAATTTTTTCTTTATCCTCTCCTTCTTCAGTTTTTAAGTTAGATAAAGATGTATTTATTCTAGGGGAAAAAATAGCTGAAAGTGCTATAAGTGTAGCTTGGGATCAAATGGAAGACGATTTAGGTTCTTTAGTAGACCGTATAAAGATAGGGAAAGATAAGGATATAAATTTAAACGAACTATATGATGGAATAAAATATTTATTATCTTTAGCATATGTATATCGTACAAATGCACATTCAAAATTTGATGATAAGGACTTTACTTATTTATCACCAATATTTGAATTGAAAGATATAAAAAGGCATTTTTCAAAGTTATCTGGAATTAATATTGAAAAAGCTAATAATATAATTGACTTATTTGTTTTTAGACCAAAACCATTACTAGATATTTTTTCTCAGCCTCTTGTTTATATTGGGGATGAAAGAATAGTATTTACTCCCCACATTGTTATTCAGATGAACATTAATAGAATTGTTGGTAAACATTTATCTTGTTGGGGTGTAGATATTGCAAGTAAAGGGACTGAACTGGAGGATGAAATAAAAGCTTTATTAAGTTTTTCATCCCATTTTTCTATTAATAGATCACAGGTTAAGTTTTTAGCATACGATGGTAAGGATGTTGAATATGATCTAATTGCTACATTTGGCGGCAAAATAATATTGATAGAATTTAAATGTCTAAATCATCCCTTTTCTCCAAAAGAAGTTAAACAGAGGTACGATGATATACTTTACGGTGTAAGTCAGGTTAAAAGAAGAGAGAATATATTAATCCGTCAGTGGGAGGAAGTTCAAAAATATATAGATATTCCTTTACCTAAAACTCCTCCTAAAGCAGACGATATAGTAAAAATAGTTTGTACTAATATCTTTGAGTTTACAGGCAGAATAGAAGAAGATGTATATATTACAGATGTATCCTCTTTTATCAAGTTCTTTTTAGACCCTAAAATTGAAGAAATAAAGTTAGAATTAAATACAACTAGTGTTATTAGTGAGGCTAAACTGTGGAGTGGAGAACCAACACTGGAAGGTCTTCTAGAGTATTTACAATCTCCTATTGCAGTTGGTGGAGTATTGGAAAAGCTTAAAGAAGTGCCAAGAGAGATACCGCTTATTGATAAGGACGACCCCCACTTAGCATTTAAAGATTATGTATTAGAGGAAAATCCTTATGACTTTGCAGTTTTATCTAAATACAAAGATAGTTATCAAGGTGAAAAAGTTGGTCGAAACAAACCGTGTCCTTGTGGAAGTGGGAAAAAATTCAAAAAATGTCATGGGGAATAATTTTCAGATAATGTATTTAAGTCTGAAGTAGGTATAGTTGCCAAATTAAATTATAACTGTGAAATGTATTCAACACATGTGGAATTTGTGGCTGTACTTGTTAAAAAAGATAAATACAAGCTTGAAAAAATAAGCTCTCCAACCCAGGAGAGGCTTATAATGTTATAAGAAGGTTCCATTTCTTGCATAAAGTCCTACTTAATAAAGAGGTGTAACAAAATAGAACACAAAATCTCGAATCAACTAACGATTAGTGAACAAATGAAGCGCGTTTTATCAACATATCAACAAGCAAAAAATGAGAATTTTAAGGGACACCTTTTGTCACACCTTATTTGTCATGAAATAAAGGATACTCTTTTTAAAGTTGTTGACTTAGATCCTAATATATATCATGTAGCAGGTTCAGTTGGAAAAGGCCGTTGGGCTGAGATTCCTTGGGTTTCAATTTTTATAAAGAATTTAACGACTTCGGCGACAAGAGGCTACTATATTGTTTACTTATTTAGAGCAGATGGAAGTGGTGTTTATGTTAGTTTGTATCAGGGGTGGACATATTTCAAGGAGAAGTATGGTACAAAGATAGGTAGGGCCAAAATCCAAAAAACAGCTTCTATTATTAGAGAAAAACTAAATACCATACCTCAAAATATGAGTCTTTCAAATATCAATTTAAAGGGTGAAGGTAATCTTGCGAGGGGATATGAGTTAGGACATGTATGTGGTCGTTTTTATGATATAAGCGATTTTCCGAGTTCAGAAGACATTATAAGCGATTTACAAGCACTATTAGTTACATACAAAGAAATAGAAGGTCTTATCGGAAATCGATCGATAGAACAGTTTAATGATTTTATTTTGTTGCAGGAAGACGGCCAATTTTTAGAAGACCGGGTTAACGAAGAGGAGTATCAGATAGCGGCTCAAACCTTCATCATATCCGAGAATTCGAATGTGGCATATGAAGTCAGTCAAAAGAGAGAACGTCCGCAACCAATCATTAATCAAGGTGGTCAAAGGCAATGGACAAGAAATGCAAGTCTTGCCTCAAAATCTATGATGCTTTCGAACTACACTTGTGAAATTGATCATTCCCACAAAACTTTTATCTCTAAATCTACCAACAAGCCTTATGTTGAATGTCATCATCTTGTCCCTATCGCTAAGCAAGTGGAGTTCAAATATGACTTAGATCAACTAGCAAACTTGGTAAGCCTATGTCCACACTGTCATCGTCTGATTCATTATGGTCAAGATGAGGAGAAAGAAAAACTGTTGAAAAAATTGTATGATCAGCGGAAGGATCACTTAAAAAAGATAGGAATTGAAATTACCTTTTCAGAACTTAAACGAATATATGAAATATCGAATATTTAGATTCAGATTAAAAGCTTTGGGCAAGCGTACCAAGGCTTTTTGCTATTTAACCAATATACGCTATCATAGTGCCACTTCACTAATTGACAAAAGACCATTACAAAAATTCACACGTATAATAAGATCATTTTAAAATAGATAACAATCTTAAAGAGAAAGAGTGGCTCGGCATGAGCAAGGTCGGTTTAGAAGTGGTTGCGGGGGTGTTAAACGAACTCCTTTTGGCAATTAAAAAGCATAAATATTGCACACGCGAAGTCAATGTTTTTCGAAATGGAAGAGAATTAGAATCTCCTTCTCGCTGCTTGAGGAGTGATGTCGGATGATGTTTTGCTGTGGACGATGATTGAGATAAAGCCGAGGCTTGCAGTTTATGTGTCTTGTAACCCTGTAACCTGGGCACACGATTTGCGGATACTTGAAGATGTTTATGATCGCCATTGAGAATAAAATGTAGGCCATTTGGCCAGGATATTGGCCTCTTTTCGAAAAAACAAAATAAATGTTGACGCTTTCATAAAACCGATATATACTTTAATCAAATCCAATATTGATAAATTAGACATGTGACTGGTCATGCAGGCAGGATCTAAAACCGATAAATTTTTTAATTTGTCGGTTTAGGTCCTTTTTTTATTGCCTAAATATAGGTCTCATGTTTCAGAAAAGGGGGAGAAACAATGAATTATACACAAACAGCAAGAGACGTATTGCAGCATGTAGGCGGTAAAGAGAATATTGCCCACTTGGAGCATTGTTCGACACGACTCCGTTTTACATTGATTGATCAAAACAAGGCGAATGTGCCGGCACTTGAGAAAACACCAGGTGTCATCGCTGTCCGTATGTCGGGCCAATGCCAGGTTGTGATTGGAAACGATGTCATTGAAGTCTATGAGAAATTGACCGGCCTTCTCGGAGGATCACCTTCTGAACAAAGTGTGTCTTCCCATCAGCCGAAGGAAAAGCGAAAAGCGGGGACTGTACTATTAGACTTCATTGTTGGTGTTTTTCAACCGCTTGTTCCCGCCATTGCGGGCGGAGGGATTTTAAAATCGTTTCTCCTCCTCTTCTCGTTATTCGGATTAATGGACGCCAAAGGGCAAACGTATCAGATTTTAAATATGGTTGGCGATGCGCCGCTTTACTTCCTGCCATTGCTGGTAGCCGTGACGACAGCCAATAAATTAAAAGTGAATCCGCTTGTTGCATTATCGGCAGTCGGCGCTCTTATTCTGCCAAACATGACGGCGATGCTGACAGAAGGCGCTCAATTATTTTCATTCGATGTGAAAAATATTGCGTATGCCTATCAAGTGTTTCCGGCGATTTTATCTGTCCTGTTGTATGCACAGATGGAAAAATGGTTTACTCGTATTTCGCCAAAACCAATTCGTATCTTTTTCGTACCTATGATGTCATTGGTTATGACAGTTCCGATCACTCTCCTGTTGCTGGGACCAATCGGTTTTACAGCTGGGCAAGGCTTCACAGCAATTATCCTTGCTATGTTTGATAAAGTAGGCTGGGTTGCGGTTGCGATCCTGGCAGCAGTCCTTCCATTTATGGTCGCATCAGGGATGCACAAAGCGATGGTGCCGTACGCTGTAAAAACAATGGGCAATCTCGGAAAAGAAGCACTTTACTTGCCTGCTTCACTTGCACATAATATCGCTGAAAGTGGGGCGTGTTTCGCAGTTGCCCTTCGCACAAAAGATAAAGTGCTTCGTTCAACTGCCATTTCTGCAGGGATTTCAGCATTTTTTGGCATTACCGAACCGGCATTATACGGGGTGACACTGCAAAATAAACGTGTGCTTAGCAGTGTCATGATCGGTTCTTTCATCGGCGGCATCTTCATTGGACTTGTCGGACTTCAAGCGTTTGTTCTTGTTGGACCTGGTCTTGCAAGTATGTCGATGTTCATATCTGACGAGCTTCCACGCAACTTCATGTTTGCAGTTATCGGTTTTGCCATCTCATTTGTTGTTGCTTTTGCTGCCGCCTTTATTTTAGGAAAAGATCGAAAGACAGAAGAAACGGAAAAAGAAGCAGAGCAAGGTGTTTTCGCTGAAAAACTTGGCGCAGATGAGACATTCAAAAGTCCAGTCATCGGTCAAATGATTTCACTATCTGATGTAGAAGATGACATATTTTCTTCAAAGGTAATGGGAGAAGGAATTGCCATTATTCCTTCAAAGGGTGAACTATATGCACCGGTAGATGGCGAGATTTCACTTCTCTTTGAAACAAATCATGCGCTCGGCATGAAAACAGCAAACGGAGTTGAGGTTCTTTTCCATATTGGGATTGACACCGTTCAGCTAGAGGGCAAGTTCTTTAAACCATGGGTGCAAGCAGGGGATCAAGTCAAAGCGGGTGATTTGCTCATTCAATTTGACCTGGAAAAAATTAAGGAAGCAGGTTATGATCCAGTTACACTAGCAGTTATTACGAATACGGATCAATATGATATAAAAGTAACGCATTTAAAACAGGTCAATCGTCAAGATACATTGATGGTTGTCACACAATTAGGAGGGTAATCATGATGACAACGACAAAAGGATTTCCGAAAGATTTTTTATGGGGCGGTGCGATTGCCGCAAACCAAGCAGAAGGAGCTTGGAATGTTGATGGAAAAGGACCGTCTGTTGCAGATATTGCCATGTACCGTTCGAATTTGAGTGTAGAAGATTACGAAGGACACCTTGCTGTTACTTCTGAAAACATTGAACGCGCAATGAAAGACCCGGACGTAAAAAAATATCCGAAGCGCAGAGGGATTGATTTCTATCATCACTATAAAGAAGATTTGGCTCTCTTTGCAGAAATGGGTTTTAAAACATTGCGTATATCGATTGCATGGAGCCGAATTTTCCCGACAGGGGAAGAAGCTGAGCCGAACGAGAAAGGCCTTCAGTTTTATGACCGTCTGTTCCAAGAAATGAAAAAACATAACATTGAACCGATCGTGACGCTGTCACATTATGAAATGCCATTAGCACTTAGTGTGAAATACAACGGATGGGTTGAAAGAAAAGTGATCGACCTCTTTGTGAAGTTCGCCAATGTGTGTTTTGAACGCTATAAAGATGTTGTGAAATATTGGCTTACCTTTAATGAAATTGACAGTATACATCGCCATTCTTTCATTACAGCGGGAATCATTCCTGACCGCTGTCCAGAGGGGAAGGTAGAAGAAACCGTTTATCAAGCATTGCACCATCAATTTGTAGCTTCTGCTCTTGTGACTGCAGATTGTCATCGCATCATTCCCGGAAGTCAAGTGGGATGTATGCTAACGAAACTTACGACTTACCCGCACACTTGTCATCCGAATGATGTCGAACGCGCACTGAAGCAAAACCTTGATAACTATTTCTATGCAGATGTTCAAGTGTTTGGCGAATATCCGCCATTGATCAAACGCATGCTGGAACGAAAAAATATCAATATTAAGATGGAAGCGGACGATCTTGCCATTTTGAAAGAACATACGGTAGACTTCGTTTCATTTAGCTACTATATGTCCCTGACAGAATCTGCACAAGAAGGGCTGGAAAAAACAGATGGCAATACGATTCGCGGTGTGAAAAACCCTTATTTGCCTTCAACAGATTGGGGTTGGCAAATCGATCCGGTCGGTTTAAAAATTTCGCTCATTGAATTGTATGATCGCTATCAAAAACCTCTCATTATTGTGGAGAACGGCATGGGTGCGAAAGATGTTGTTGAAAGCGATGGATCGATCCATGATGATTATCGTATTAACTATTTCAGAGAACATTTCCGTCAGATGAAAGAAGCCATTGAAGAAGGTGTAGATCTCTTCGGATATACCAGCTGGGGATCCATTGACATTATTAGTGCCGGAACATCTCAAATGTCCAAACGATATGGATTTATCCATGTTGATCAAGATGACGATGGCAACGGGACATTGAAGCGCTCACGTAAAGATTCATTCTACTGGTATAAGAAAGTGATCGAGTCAAATGGAGAAGTATTAGACTAAAAAACCGCATTCATGAAAAGGTGATGGCGATGTTTAAAATAAAAAAGGTTTTAAACTCGAGTGTGGTACTGGCTGAAGATCAGAACCGACAGGAGATGGTTTTATGCGGCAGAGGCATCGGTTACGGACGAAAACCTGGGCATATGATTGAAGAAAAACAAGCTGATCAAGTGTTTATGCCAGTAGACAATATGAAGGCAAAAGAATTTCTTCAACTGTTGGATTCAATACCGCAAGAATTTATTGAATTGACACAGCAAATTGTTCATTATGCAGAAGAAAAATTAAAAACAAAGCTAAATTCCGGCGTCTACTTCACATTAATGGATCACTTAAATTTTGCAGTAGAGCGTTATAAAAAGAACATCAATATTACGAATCGCGTCTACTGGGAAATTAAAAACTACTATACAGAAGAGTTTGAGGCAGGGAATTATGCACTGCAGCTCATCAATGAAAAACTAGGGATCCAATTACCGAAAGAGGAAGCGGCAAATATTGCGTTCCACTTAATTAATGCATTAGGTGAAGAAACAGAATCAAAAAATGGAATGAAGTATGCAAAAATGATCGGGAGCATTGTCAATCTTGTCCGGTACACATTAAATATGAAATGGGATCAAGAAAATATCCATTACAGCCGATTTATCACACACGTTAAATTTTTTGTTGAAAGATTTTACGCTGATAAATTGCTGGCAGATCAGGAGAATGAATTGTTTGAGCAAATTGCTAATTTATATCCGCAAGCAATGGATGTAGCTTTCAAAATCAAAGATTATATCAAACAGGTACACGGAATCGTCATTCCGAACGATGAACTAACATACTTGGGAGTCCATATTCATCGATTGATTTCTTATCAGCAATTAAAATAAATGAAGAACCACTTGCCTTTGTGGAAGGCGAGTGGTTTCTTGTTTTTGAAAAAGAAGGAGCATTTCTGTTTATAGGCAAGATGAGTTGATTGATCTATACCAACAGTTAAAATTGACAACAAAAGGCTTTTTCAATTGTTGACAAAAACATATCATTAATTGACAAAAGGTCATTACAAAAATTTACACATGTGATAAGATCATTTTACAGATAGAGAACAATCTTAAAGAGAAAGAGGGGGTTCGGCATGAGCAAGGTCGCTTCAGAGGTGGTTGCGGGGGTGTTGAACGAATTCCATTTGGCCATTAAAAAGCATGATATTGAGCAGGCAAAGCATCTTTTTGATGAGGCGAAGTCGATGTTTTCCGGGATGGAAGAGGATCAGAATGTGCTGGCTTATTTTTCGCTTCTTGAGGAGCGGTATCGGATGATGCTTTATGATACGAGGGGAGAGCGGCTGCCGCGGGAGTCTTACTTTAATGATTCGCAAATCGAGTGCATTGAGCAGACAGATCATATGATCGATTACTATTTCTACTTTTTTGAGGCGATGCATGAAGCGTACAACAAGAATGTTGAGCGGGCGATCAGCCTGTACAAGGTTGCCGAGAAAAAACTGGCGAAGGTGCCCGATCAGATCGAAGCGGCCGAGTTTTATTTTAAAGTGTCCTGGCTGTATATGTCTCTCCGGCAAAATGCGATTTCTCTCAATTATGCGAGAGACGCGATGAATATTTACAAAATGCATGACGGGTACGAAAAAAAGCTGGCGATTTCCCAGGTTGTGATGGGGACAAATTACATGCAGATGCAGCGCTTTAAAGATGCGGAGAAGTATTTCGAAGAATCGATCGAAATTTCCAAAAAGATTGACGATTCGTTTTTAGAAGCGATGCTTCACCACAATATCAGCATTCTGTATTCCAATTCCGGCCGGTCTCAGGAATGCATTCTCGCCGTCCAGCATGCGTTGAGCAACCCCGAATGGTGCAAGTCAAGCTACTATATCAACTCGCTTTACATGCTGATCAGAGAGTTTTTCAAAATCGGCGAAACAGAAGCGGCCCTGTTCTATTATAAAAAAGGACAGGAGGAATTAAAGAAAAACGGGAATAAGCATTATGAAAAGAAAATAAATATTATGTATGAGCTTTATTGCCATGAAAACGTTAAAAGCATCAAAGACGACATCGATTCCTTGGACGAGATGAATGATTTAGACGGTGTCTGTGACCTTTCATTGCTCATCTCAAGCTATTTTGAGAAAAAAGGAGATTTCAAGGAAGCGCTGGAATTTGTTAAAATATTCATGAAAGCCGAAAACAAAATGAGATCATTAGGGAGTGAGGTATTGTCATGAAAAAATTGATTCTTTGCTTATCGTTAACTGCTATGGTCTTAGGCGGAGCTGCTTTATCCCAAAGCCACAATCAGGCGTCAGGCGGCGTTCAAACAGCTGAGCTGCCGGTTGGAGGTTAATATTTGCTGAAGTCCTTTTACAGGCTTCTTTTTTAAAGCCATGAAATGGGGTGCGATTACAGTGAATCTACAAGAGCATGAAATATAAAAACCTTCCAAATTCGCGAGAGGCCCTCCAATCGTTTAAAACATATTTAAACATTAAAATTGGAGGGGGATACTATGAATGACAAAACATTTCTTTCATATTTAAAACACGCAGATAAGCCTTTCAGCGGCTGGGATTTTTCTTTCATTGACGATACGGGAAGAATGAAAAGCGACCTGCTTTCATGGTCATACGGAAGCATGGCTCTGTCTCTTATTCAAGATTCCAAATCCATGCTCGATATGGGGACAGGCGGCGGAGAATTTTTATCGAAATTGGGGCCGTTTCCTTCGTCAGCATACGCTACTGAATGCTATTTGCCCAATGTGCCAGTTGCAAAGGAACGATTGACGCCTTTAGGGGTTCAGGTCGTCCAAATTGATGATGATGAAGATCTTCCATTTGAATCCGGCCAATTTGACCTGGTCATCAATAAACACGAGTCATATTCAGCACAAGAGGTGAGGAGAATCCTTTCAAAAGGAGGACTGTTTCTCACTCAGCAAGTCGGCGGGCATGATTGCGAAGAAATCAATGAAAAACTTGGTGTACCGCTAAATGAAGAATTTAAGGACTGGAACTTGGAAAAAGCGTTAAAAGAAATAGAAAAACATGATTTTAAGGTTTTAAAAAGCAGGGAAGAGTGTCCGACTCAAAGGTTTTATGATATTGGAGCTCTGGTCTATTACTTAAAAGCCATTCCCTGGCAGGCGCCCGGTTTTGAAGTGGATCAATACACGGATGAATTGTACGCGATTCATAAAATGATTGAAGAAAAGGGTTATTTTGATGTCACACAGTACCGGTTTATGATTTTAGCGGAAGCGATTTAGAGTTTGATCAAAGATTTGCCTATGAAGGGTGTCTCATATTATATGGTGACATCCTTTTTTATTTTCCTATATTTTTGTAAAGCCAGTTATTTATCCATATATTCATTTAGGATATAATTGTTACTACTTAATGTTATTACCAGTATTATGTTTTTTTCATACATCAGGAGGAAAAGCGATGGCATCCCAAACTGTAACCAAGTATTTTCGCGATAGTGTCGCTGCGAAACTAAAAATCAACTTTAAAAACAGTCGTTTTATGATTTCAGATTTGAATAGCCTTATACAAGGAAAGATAGACAGTAAGTACTACGCGGTTCTTTCAGACCACAAAAATGTCTCCGGTAAACTCGATGTTATCGTTGTGGCAAAGACGATCAAGACGAAATTCGACGTGCAGCAAAGGGTTGAGACAAATATTGAAGATATGACCGGCATTCTTTATATCCCGGCAGTTTTGACTGCCAATGGTATGTTGTTGCCTTCAGAAGACAAATATCCATGGATTCCGAGAGAGCATCTTCATCCAATCATTGACGAAGAGCTTGCGATCGGCTATGTCAATGACTTTGATGAATATATGAGCAACAATTATCAGAGGTTGGAAAGCAACCTCACTTGGAAAAGCTATTTTGAGTTTGCAAAAGATATGTATGAGTCAGTTACAGAAACCGAAATAACTTCAAATACAGTTAAAGAAATAGAATTAGAGAAAAATGTTTATATCTTTAAGGATGATTCCATCAATGCAACCAGAAATATATTAAAGTTATATGATCACCTTTTATCCAGCCAGCCGAATCATCTGCAGCTTTATCAAAATTTTATCAACCAAAAATTCACTTCTTTATCGCCGCTTATTCCAAACCGGATGTCAGAAATGCAGAAGCATGTCGGACAAATGGGCGGGGAATATCCTTTGTCGCCATCGCAAAGGGAGTGCCTGAACCATTTCAACAATATGGAAGATGGAGAAATTCTTGCAGTCAACGGTCCGCCGGGTACGGGGAAAACGACGTTATTGCAGTCGCTCGTTGCCAATCTTTATGTCGAACGAGCATTAAAAAAGGAAGATCCTCCTGTCATTGTCGCTTCATCAACAAACAATCAGGCAGTAACCAATATTATTGAATCATTCGGAAAGATTAAACCAAAATGGGAAAACAATCATTTAGAGCAGCGATGGATCGAAGGAGTCGACAGCTTTGCTGTTTATTTTCCGTCCGGCAGCAAGGAGAAAGAGGCGCAAGAAAAAGGATTTCAATATACGAACCCTCGGGGAGAAAACTTTTTTGACGAAGTTGAAAGCAACGAGAACATTGAGCGATCAACCGAAAAGATGCTCAAAGAATGCAGTCGATATTTTGAAACAAACCATACTGATATTAAGCAATGTGAGCATACGATTTCAAATCGGTTAACAGCGCTTGAAGAAATCAGACAAAAAGTTTTATCCTTATTCTCCGAATATGATCAAATAGCTCCCAAAGGCGTTTCTTTAGATACATACATGACGCAATTGACCGAGGAAAAAACCGAGTGGGAAAGCACGTTTCAATCGATACAACAAAGAATAAAAGAGTGGCAGACGCACTTTTCAAACTTGCCGTTCTTTGTTCGCTTATTCAAGTTTCTGCCGTTCTTCAAGAGCAAATTAGTCAGTCGTGTCAGATATTTTATTCAGCCGGATGAAGAATTTATTGATGAGTCAATGAATCTCGATAAAATTCTCTCTCTGTATAGCGAAAAAGCAAAAGAGACGAGAGAAAAAATAAAGCAGATCGATGCGACATACCAACAAGTCAGCAAATTGAACACAAAATATAAACAATTAATGGTGGAACTTATATCACTGAACATTCTTGAGAAATATCCTGGTTCATTTTCTTCTTTAGATAAGGCGAATGAATTTTTAGATACAACCATAAAATACGCCTCTTTTTGGCTAGCAGTTCATTACTATGAGTGCAGATGGCTTTTAGAGAAAAGACTGTCGGAAAAACAAAGAGGCACAAATTTCGATAATGTGTTAAATCAGTTTTATACAAATTTAAGTATGTTGACCCCTTGTTTTGTGATGACTTTTTATCAGCTTCCGCGAATGCTGCTGGCCTATAACAATGGGAAGGAGCATTTTCTCTACAATTATATTGATTTACTAATCGTAGATGAAGCAGGACAGGTGACTCCTGAGATTGCGGCATGTTCATTTTCGCTTGCGAAACGGGCAGTTGTTGTCGGAGATGTTTATCAGATTGAACCGGTGTGGAATATCAACGAAACATTGGATATTTCATTAGCTCTTTCAAATGATGTTATTACTTCGATCGAACAGTTTGAGAAGCTTCGCGAACTCGGCTTGAATACGTCAGAATCTAGTGTGATGAGGGTAGCGTGCAAAAGCTGTAAATACGAAAAACATCAGCAACGCGGTTTGTTTTTGAGCGAACATAGGCGCTGTTATGATGAAATTATTGAATACTGCAACAATCTGGTGTATAGAGGAAAACTTGAGCCAATGAGAGGCAAAGCGGCAGAGGATAAGAAAAATCCGCTTGTTCAATTATCGATTCCACCTCTTGGTCATATGCAGGTTGACTCATACCAGTCAAGCAAAAAAGCGGGCAGCCGATATAATGAAATAGAGGCAAGGGCCATCGCCACATGGATCAATGAGCATTTCTACAACATCCGAAATGCATATCATGAAGATGATCCAAAAAGTCTCATTGGCATTATCACCCCTTTTAAAATGCAAGTCGGCATAATCAAGCGTGCGCTATCACCCGATGTTAAACCGTTTATCGACGTAGGAACGGTCCATACCTTTCAAGGCGGCGAAAGAAAGGTCATCATCATGTCGACGGTGTACGGGAAAAATGACGGCTGCTTTTTTATAGACGCCAATAAAAGCCTTCTAAACGTCGCGGTTTCAAGGGCAAAGGACAGCTTCCTTGTCATGGGTGATATGAATTGTTTATCAGACAGCGCGAATAAACCGAGTGGATTGTTGAAGAGGATGCTTTTAGAAAATGACGTTGTTCATTCTTAATGAAGGTAAGGAGCGCAGCCATGAATCTCTTTCAATTACACCATCAAGATATGAAAGAAATCCGGGAAATACCGTTTGAGAAAGAAAAAGACATACAGCACCTATGTGAAAAAAATTTAAAGCAATTATTAGGCCTCAAGTTCATTGCCTCTGAGTTTCGAGTCGCCGGATTTCGGATTGATACGCTAGCATTTGATGACCAGACACAATCGTTTGTTATTATTGAATATAAAAACAAGAAATATTCAAGTGTAATAGATCAAGGCTATGCTTATCTGTCCATCATGCTTAATAATAAAGCTGACTTTATTCTTGAATATAATGAAAATCAAGAGAAGCTTTTAAAAAGGAACAGTGTCGATTGGTCGCAATCAAGGGTCATCTTTATTTCGCCTGAGTTTACTACACACCAAAAGGAATCCATTAATTTTAGAGATTTGCCGATGGAATTGTGGGAAATCAAAAGGTATGAAAATGACCTGCTACAAATGAATCCTATCAGACCAAATGGGGCATCAGGGTCGATAAACACAATTTCGAATCAAAGTGAAGCAATTGAACAAGTGAGCAGGGAAATCAAAGTTTTCACAGAAGAAGATCATCTAGTCCGTAAGCCTGGTGAGGTGATTGATCTATACCAGCAGTTAAAAGAAGAGATTTTAAATGTGGGTGACAACATATCTGTCAAAGCAACAAAGCTATATATCGCATTTACTGTTCATAAGCGTAACATGGTAGACGTTCTTCTCTTAAAAAAGGGCTTAAAAATTTGGATAAATGCCAAAAGAGGCGAGTTAGATGATCCCATGGATTTATTTAGGGATGTCGCAAACACCGGCCACTGGGGGAACGGTGATTATGAAATTCAAATCGATGATGAAAAACATATCGAATATATTGTTGATTTGGTTAAACAAGTTTATGAGAAAAATAAAGTTTAAGAGCCTTTTCCATATAAAAAGGCTTTTTTCTAATGTGAAACCATTCTTTGCCTGACAACTGATCGATTAAAAAATAAAACGAGATTGCAGCATCCATTGGGAAATTTTCGTTTTCGCAAGCGGCGCCCATTCCATTGAAAAAGGATGCCCCCGGGTCCGGACATCCTTTCTAGTTTTCTTGGAGATAAGCAGAATTAAATTATTCGAGTTTGTAAATGCTATTTTTCGTTCCTCTGTATGTAAACAGTACACCGCCTATCGTTATGATTCCCCCGGCAAGTGATAGGAAAGCGGGAATTTCGCCTATCCATACCCATGATATGAAAAGTGTTGCGGCTGGCGTTAAATAAAGCGAAATCGCGGCCTCTGAAGATCCTCTGTACGAGGTGATATAAGCAAGCGCAAAATATGGGACAACTGTAGGGAGCAATCCTAAATAAACAACACTTGCAGTAGATTGAATGGAAGCATGAGAAAGCTCTTCTAATAGCCCGGGCAAAAAGAACAGCATGGGGATCGTTCCTCCCCAAATCGCATATGAAACAAATGGGATAAAACCGTATTTTTGAATGTAGCGCTCTTGAAAAACGAAATAGATGCTTTCACATATGGCGGCCAGTAAAATGGACAACACCCCAGCCGCCGTGTTTTCAAAGTTTCCGACGCCGAGTGATATAAGCATGACGCCTAAAAAGCTGATCCCTGATCCGAGCCATTTCGCTGCACCAAATCGTTCTGCGAAAAACAGCCTCGCTAACAATGCTGAAAAAATAGGCGTTGTCGTGACCAGGAGGCTTGCCATTCCAGCGCTGACCGTTTCCTCGCCTTGATTGAGCAATGTGTGGTAAGCGGAAAATCCTAAAAAACCGAGCAGCAAAATGATGGGGATGTCCTTTGCTTCCGGCAGGCGCATCCGGACGGCAGCAGCCAGCAATATTAGAGCCGAAGAACCTGACAGCAGCCGAAGCAATGTGAGGTGCTGAGGCGTATAATCCTCCAGCCCGACTCGAATCCCCGGAAAAGCCGAAGCCCAAAAGCCGATCATCAGGCAGTATGACAACATGATGTACATCCTCTGTTTCTTCATCATTTTTCAATCTCCTTTTTAAAAAAACCAACCGGTTTAAATGTGTGTATCCATCTTAATAGACGTTTGGTAAAATGGCTTCAACCAGTTTTGAGAATATAAACCCAACCACTTATCGATAAAAGGAGATCCATTTATGCCCCGCGTGCCAAAATACAAACAAATCATTCAATTTATAAAAGAGAAGATTGCAAATGGAGAATGGCCGATCGGCACCAAAATTCCGAGTCAGCGTTCATTGGCCAAACATTTCGCTGTGAACAGAAGCACGGTGATTACAGCTTTGGAAGAATTAATAGCCGATGGATTAATAGAAGGCAGAATGGGGAAAGGCACGATCGTTATAAACAATACATGGACATTGTTGGCCAAACATTCGACCCCTGATTGGGATAAATACGTGGCAGCCGGATTCCAGCAGCCCAGCCGGAAAACGGTTCAGGAGATTAATCAATCTGAATCGAATTCAACATTGATACAGCTCAGCAAAGGCGAACTTTCAAATGAATTGTTTCCGCTGGACATTATGAAGGAGATGATGGAGAAGGTTGCTCATAACATGGATGCCTTTGGGTATGAGGAGCCAAAAGGTTATCTTCCTTTAAGAGAGGCGTTGAGCAGCTATTTACAAACGGTCGGCATCCACGCTTCCCCGTCTTCCATCTTAATCGTTTCCGGCGCGCTGCAAGCATTGCAGTTAATCGCCATGGGGCTTTTGCAAAGCGGATCAACCGTTTTTCTTGATCAGCCGTCTTACCTTTATTCGCTGCATGTCTTTCAATCTGCGGGAATGAGGATGGCCGGATTGCAAATGGATGAAGAAGGCCTCATGCCAGAAAGCATCAAGATGACGCCAAACATGCGGACGAGAGCCATTTTGTACACCAACCCTTGTTTTCAAAATCCGACCGGAGTGTTAATGTCCAAAAAGCGGAGGGAAGAGATTCTGGCTTTCAGCGAACAACACCACCTGCCTATCATTGAAGATGATATATACCGCGAATTATGGATTGATGCACCGCCGCCTGCTCCAATGAAAGCGATGGACAAAAACGGCCGCGTCTTATACATTGGCAGTTTTTCGAAAACGTTGAGCCCGGGATTAAGAATCGGCTGGATCGTCGGCCCGGAGCCGGTCATTGAACGTTTATCAGATATTAAAATGCAGACGGACTACGGCTCGAGTTCACTGTCTCAGAGAGTCGCAGCCGAATGGCTGACATCTGGGCTTTATCAGAAACATTTGGAAAACGTCAGAGAACAGCTAAAAATAAGAAGAAACTTTGTGTTGCATGTGTTAAAAACAGAGTTGGAAGGACTCGCGGAATGGAGCGTTCCAGCAGGCGGCTTCTTTATTTGGCTGAAGATATTGCCGCCGGTATCCATGAAAACTCTTTATGCCAAATCACTTTCAAAAGGAATTCTCTTTAATTCTGGCGCCATATACGGGCAGGAAAGAGGCGATTACATGAGGCTGTCATATGCATTTGCTTCCTGTGAAGACCTGAAGAAAGGGATTACGCAATTAAGCGGACTGATTAAAATGCTGTCTGGTTGATGTGCATGAGTTGAAAATATTTATTCCAAAAGAAATAAATTTTACCTTATTTTTGTTAAACTTAAAAAGGATTTTAAATACATCATGACAGGAGAAACCTTATGCGGAACCCAATTTCAGTTTATTTTTCTTTAGCTCTCGCCATGGCGATCGTCGGGAGTTCGGTTGTTGTCGGCAAGCTGATGGTGAAGACGATTCCGGTGTTTTTGTCGTCAGGCATTCGTTTTTTTATCGCGGCTGCCGTTTTAATGATCTTGCTTTTTTGGATTGAGAAAGGCATTCCCGCTCTATCGAAAAAAGATGTCTTTGTTCTTTTGCTGCAGTCTTTTACGGGTGTCTTTCTGTTCAGCATCTGCATGCTTTACGGGGTTAAGCTGACGACGGGGATGGAAAGCGGCATTATTACGAGCACGACGCCGATGGCTGTCGGTATTTTGGCTTTCTTTTTATTAAAAGAAAAAATAGAAAAGAGAATGGCCGCTGGCATCGTGCTGGCCGTTATCGGCGTGATGGCGATCAACCTGTTCGGGGCCGGCGGCGAAGCGGGGAGCCCTTATGCATTGATGGGAAATCTGTTAATCGCGGCCGCAGTGATCGGTGAAGCGATGTTTACGCTAATGGCAAAATTGCTGTCGCCCCATATTTCCGCATTGGCGATTTCGGCGTTTGTTTCCTTGTTCGGTTTTTTGTTTTTTCTGCCGTTTGCGGTCATTGAGGCTGTCTCGTTTGATTTTAGCGTTCCCGGACTTCTTGATTGGTCATATGTCCTTTATTACGCGCTGATTGTTACGGTGCTTGCTTTTTACTTATGGTACAACGGCGTGACGAAAGTGCCGGCGAGCGTTTCCGGGATTTTCACTTCGGTTCTCCCCGTATCGGCCGTTGTGCTCTCAGGCGTCATTTTGAAGGAGCAATTCTCACTGGTTCATTTGACCGGAATCGTGTTTGTAATTGCAGGAATTTTCATTACTGTTTTGAAAAAAGAGCAGAAGAAAGACAGCGGAAAACTCGCATCTTAAGACGGATTTCCAAAAAAATGTCGTAAATTCGATGCATCAATTTGATGAAATCGCCTGGCCCTGCGGTATAATAGATTTTGTGAATGAAAGATTCAATGTTGAAAGAGAGTGGTTACATCATGGGCCGTAAATGGAACAATATAAAAGAGAAGAAAGCGTCCAAGGATGCGAATACGAGCCGAATCTACGCCAAGTTCGGCCGCGAAATCTATGTGGCGGCAAAGCAGGGAGAGCCCGACCCCGAACTGAACCAGAACCTGAAATTCGTGCTAGAGCGCGCCAAAACATACAATGTCCCGAAAGCGATTATTGAGCGGGCGATTGAAAAAGCGAAGGGCGGTTCTGAAGAAAATTATGACGAACTGCGCTATGAAGGCTTCGGGCCGAACGGAGCGATGGTGATCGTTGACGCGTTGACAAACAACGTCAACCGCACGGCTGCCGATGTGCGCTCCACATTTGGCAAAAACGGCGGAAACATGGGTGTGAGCGGATCTGTCGCTTACATGTTTGATCCGACGGCCGTCATCGGCTTTGAAGGGAAAACGGCTGATGAGACGCTCGAATTATTGATGGAAGCGGATATTGATGTCCGTGATATTTTAGAAGAAGACGATGCGGTGATCGTCTATGCCGAGCCCGATCAGTTCCACGCCGTACAGGAGGCGCTGCAAAACGCCGGCATCACAGAGTTCACGGTGGCCGAGCTGACCATGCTCGCGCAAAATGACGTCGCCCTTCCTGAGGATGCGCGCGCGCAGTTTGAAAAACTGATTGACGCGCTGGAAGATTTGGAAGACGTTCAGCAAGTTTACCATAATGTCGATTTAGGGGCGTAAAAAGAAATCGTGAAGTAAAAAGATAGATGAACAGGCGAAAGTCTGTTTTGTCTATCTTTTTTTATTTGTAAAGTTAACTTGACACCTGATTTTTTGTTAAGTATACTTTACGTATAGTAAACTTTACATTCCGATGGAGGAAAGATGAAAACGTTAATAAAGGAAAAGCGCACTTCGCTGAACATGACACAAGAAGAACTGGCTAAAAGGCTCGATGTGTCAAGGCAAACGGTGATTTCCCTTGAAAAGGGGAAGTATAAACCTTCACTTGTTCTGGCGCATAAACTGGCTCAAATTTTTGAATGTCTGATTGAAGATTTATTTATTTTTGAGGGGGATGAAAATATTGACTGAAACGATGACAAACACACTGATCGCTTTAGCAGGTTTAGGAATAGGCGTGCTCGGGATCGTAATTATATACAGTGTGAACAAACGGATTGGAAAAAAAGAGAGGCTGTTCGATGAACGCCAGCAGAAAATTAATTATCAGGCTAAGGCGCTCTCCTGGAACATTACAATGGCGGCTATTTTAATGGCCTGGACATTGGCAATTATTTTCCAAGGGATTTCCTTTTCATTTTTCTTAATAACAGGTTTATATATCCTGCAATGTTTATCAATGCTGATCACAACCGTTTACCTTGCGCAGAAAAACTAAGATGGTGCTGTTCCCCTTTGTATCCGGATTTTACCGATTTATCGGTAAAATCTTTTTTTATATCCAAAAGACCCATAAGATTGAATTTTCTTGAAAGACTGCCGATACATAAGATGTAGTCTAACTTTTCCCAAAACTGTTTGATAGGAGATGGACTGAATGATTCAAATGACTGACCTCAACCGTCAATACATAGGAGGGGAATGGAGAGACGGCCAAAGTGAAAGCGTCTTGGCCGATCTGAATCCTTTTACCCATAAAACGATTACCTCTTTTCGGAAAGCGACGCGGGAGGATGTCGATGCGGCGTACAAAGCTGCGCTTGGGGCGAAAAAGAAATGGGATAACATCAATCCCTATGAAAAAAGAGCGATTTTAGAAAAAGCCGCGGCTTATATTGAAGACAATAAAGAAGCGATCGTGTACCTCATTATGGAGGAACTTGGCGGAACACGGCTGAAAGCGGCTTTTGAAATCGATCTTGTCGTCAATATGATCAAAGAAGCGGCAGGTTTCCCGCTCAAAATGGAAGGTAAAATTCTCCCTTCACCGGTTGATGGGAAAGAAAATCGGATATACCGCATTCCGGCGGGAGTGGTCGGTGTCATCAGTCCGTTCAACTTTCCGTTCTTTTTATCTGTAAAATCGGTTGCACCTGCGCTTGGCGCAGGGAACGGCGTTGTCTTAAAGCCGCATGAAGAAACACCGATTTGCGGCGGCACGCTGATTGCAAAGATTTTTGAAGAAGCCGGTCTTCCGGAGGGACTTCTGAATGTTGTCGTCACGGATATCGGGGAAATCGGCGACAGCTTCGTTGAGCACCCGATTCCGAGAATCATCTCGTTTACCGGATCAACGAAGGTCGGCAGCTATATCGGGCAGCTGGCGATCAAACATTTTAAAAAACCGCTGCTTGAACTCGGCGGAAACAGCGCATTGATCGTTCTTGAGGATGCCGATTTGGAATACGCTGTCAATGCCGCGGCTTTCAGCCGCTTCACACATCAGGGGCAAATCTGCATGTCGGCCAACCGGATTCTCGTTCAAAAAGAAGTGTATCCGGAATTTTTAAAGCTGTTCAGCCAAAAAATCTCCGGGTTTAAAACGGGTGATCCGCTGGATCCTGAAACTGTGATCGGCCCTGTCATTAATGAACGCCAAGCTGAACATTTAAGAAAATCGATTGAGAAAGGCATCGAAGAAGGCGCCACACCGCTTCTGAAAGGCGATATTAAAGGCAATCTCGTCGAGCCGACGATTCTTGCGGATGTCACGTCTGACATGTCTGTCGCCAAGGAAGAGCTGTTCGGCCCGGTTGTGTGCGTCATGCCGTTTGAGACCGAAGCAGAAGCGGTTGAGATCGCGAATGACACTTCGTTCGGACTGAGCGGAGCCGTACACACGGGAAATGTGGAGCGCGGCGTTGCCATCGCGAAGCAAATCGAGACGGGCATGATCCATGTCAATGACACAACGATCAACGACGAGCCACATGTCGCTTTCGGCGGTGAAAAGCAATCTGGAATCGGCAGGCTGAACGGTGAGTGGAGCCTTGACGAATTTACAACGTTAAAATGGATTTCCGTCCAGCACCAGAAAAGGATTTTTCCATATTAAAAGGAGGATTTGATACATGAATGAAGCAGTAAAAACGGACATCCACCCGCTGCTGGATGCTTTTGTGAAAGTGGCGCCGTTTCTGAATCAGCTGATTCAGGACGATGTGACAGTGGGGATTTACGATACTGAAAAGCTGATCGTCAACATTCCGGGAAAGACATTTTCCCTTGATGTCAAAGCGGGTGATCCTTTGCAGGAAGGCGATATTATTACAGACGCCATCCGCCAAAACAAAAAGAAAGTGAGCATGGTGCCTAAGGAGCTGTTCGGCTTTCCTCTTGCGGCGAGAGCGATCCCGCTCCATGACGAGAACGGAAGAGTTATCGGCGGAGTCGGACTCGGCACGAGTCTTGAAAAATCGGATCAGCTTCACCGCGTCGCGGAAAGCCTGTCGGTCATCGTCGAACAGACGGCCTCAGCCATTCAGGATATCGCCGAATCTGTCAGCGGATTTTCCGGACAAATGTCCGACATTTCCAAGCAGGCGAAAGAAGTCAGTGAAAGCGCCGGAGAAATTGAGAAAATTTCGGTTACCGTAAAAGGTATTTCAGATCAAAGCAACCTGCTCGGACTGAACGCGGCGATTGAAGCGGCGAGAGCCGGAGAATCAGGAAAAGGGTTCTCCGTCGTCGCCGACGAAATCCGCAAGCTTGCGACACACTCAAAAGAAAACGTCGGTCAGATTGATCAAATCACGAAGAAAATCCACGCGTTATTGAAAGACCTTGAGCAATCGATCGAAGTCATCAATGAACATACGAGCGGCCAGGCCGCCGGCGTTGAACAAATTTCCGCCACCATGCAGGAGATCAGCAGCAACGCGCAAAACCTCGCCAAGATGGCGGAACACCATTTTGAAGACTAGATATAGAAAAAAACTGCCTGACAATGTGTCGGCAGTTTTTTTACTAACACTACTACACTAGCGATTGAAATGACTGCCGTAAATATGGCCCATGAGTATGCTCTTTCCCGTCACACTGGAATTCCTTCAAACGTGTAAAAGAGACGATATCAAATAACTATATATTGAAAATAACTCCAATAAGAGAATAGATAATGACAGTCGAAAAAAGAATTGTCATATGAATCAGAGAGTAAATAAACATGGATTTTGCCCATTTCTCTGAATCCATTTTTTTGTAACCATACACACTAAGAACCAACCATATGACACCTAATATAAGGGAAACAAGCATAATGCCGAGGCTCAAAGAAATAAAAAGGAGACTTGTCCCGATAAGGATGATTAAATAAATATTAGTTTGTATATATGTTCTTTTAACTCCTTTGATAACAGGGAGCATTGGAACTTTCGCAGCCTTATACTCATCATTTTTTCGAATGGCTATAGCATAGAAATGAGGCATTTGCCATATCACAGATGTCACAAAAAGACCGAGAACAGCAGGATGTGTGATGTCCGGATAGACAGCTGACCATCCAATAAGAGGCGGCATAGCTCCGCCGATACTCCCGACCTCTGTATTGTAAACTGTTCTTCTCTTACTCCACATGGTATACGGGACAATATAAAAAAACAATCCTAGAAACCCTAGGAGTGCTGCCAGAGAGGTGGTGAAACCAAGGATTATTACACCAAAAATCATCATAAAGATACCGAGCCATAGAACTGTTTTAGGCTTTATTTCTCCTGTAACGGTTGGTCTGTTTTTGGTTCTCTCCATAATAGAATCTATATCCCGGTCATATAAGTTGTTAAAAGCTCCTGCCGCTCCCATTACTAAAATAGACCCAATTAATGCAAAAAATATTTCTGGTAATTTCTCAGAAAGGCTGATTTTATAAGTATATAAAGATAATGTTAATCCAGAAAACATCGGAATAAGGTTAGATTTAATAATTCCTGTTTTAATGGTTTTTGACAATATGATGGACACAGGTCGTTTATCCGTTTTGATATTATTTTCAATTTGCATCATTCTTCTCCTCTTTTTAATGGCCACACGTTGATTTAGTGAAGTGCTAGTGATACCTTTTAGAATATACATACTATATGGTATGTTAATTCTGAACAGTATGATTGTCAATAAGAGGAGGAAGAAGAATGCTTAGAAGAAGGCTAACCCAAAAAGAGCGAAAAGAGGAAACACGTCAATTGTTGTTAGAATCGGCTGTTGAGATTTTTTCGGAGCTTGGCTTTCATGGGGCTTCTGTTGAAAAAATTGCTGAACATGCCGGATTTAGCAAAGGAGCGGTTTACTCCAATTTTAAATCTAAGGAAGAGCTCTTTCTGGCCTTATTGGAACAACAAATGAATTTACAAGTGAATAACATCGATCAAATCATAAATAATCAGCATTCACTTTCATATTTTATTGAAACAATGAATGATCATTTTGTCTCAGTGGTGAAAGAAAATCAAAAGTGGATGATTTTAAATATGGAATTTCTTCTTTATGTGATGCGTAATGAGTCAGTGCGCTACAAATGGTCTTGCATGATCAGGGAGTCTGTGGACCGGATCTCCAAGTCTGTCGCGAAACTAATGTTGAAAGAGAATCATGAGGTTACGCTATCTTCGGAAGAAATCGCTTGGACTATTTTTTCACTCGAAAATGGTCTTGCGATATTCAATTTTATTAATGGAGAAAGCGTCCCGATGAATTTATATGGAAAAGCGCTAAAAAATTTGCTTTCAGCCTCTGAGTGACTTTTTAATAGAAAAGTTGTACTTTTCAATTTCTAGGCTCAGTGTGATACATTAATTTAAATTTTATTTTAAATTTTTTAGAGGAATTTTCCCCGGGCGAAGCGAAAGTGAAGAATGGGAAATCGCTTTCAAAGGGGGAAGGGGTAAATGAGAGTATATACACCGACTAAACTGACCGGATTGTTATTGGGGCCGATCAGTTTTTTGCTGATTCTCGGCTTGATACCGGAAGCTGAGTTGGCTTACGCGCCGCGGATCGTTCTTGCGGTTACAGCTTGGACGGCCGTCTGGTGGATTACGGAAGCCGTGCCGATTCCGGCGGCATCGCTCTTGCCAGTCATTTTGCTGCCGACATTGGGCGGTTTAGATATGGAAACGACGGCCAAAGCATACGGCGATCCGATTGTGTTTATGTATATGGGGGGATTTATCATTGCGATCGCCATCGAAAAATGGAATCTTCATAAACGGATGGCCTTGCATATTTTGAAGCGGATCGGGGCTGAAAGCCATCGAATCGTGCTCGGCGTGATGGCGGCGACGGCATTTTTATCGATGTGGATTTCGAATGCTGCCACCGCTTTGATGATGCTTCCCGTAGCGCTTGCAGTTATTAAAGAAGTGCAGGAAAAAGAAATTTTAAAAGGCGAATCGCTGCAGAAGTTCAGCAAAAGCATTTTGCTGGCTGTCGCGTATGCGGCTTCGATCGGCGGACTTGCCACATTGGTCGGTTCCGTCCCGAATGCGGTCTTTGCCGCGATGTCAAAACAGATGCTCAATCACGAAATTATGTTTTTTGAGTGGTTTTTATTCGGGTTCCCGGTTTCCGTTCTGTTTCTTGCTATTTTATATGTTTATTTAACGAAAATAAAATTTAAAGTGAGCGCCTTTCAAGGAAAAAAACCTGATTTTATCGATCATGATTTAAAGGCGCTTGGCGCAATGACGAGGGAGGAAAAATCGGTTTTTGCCGTTTTTTTGTTGACCGCATGTTTGTGGATGTTCAAATTCATCCTGCCGTTTCAAATTTCAGATACGTCGATTGCGATTTTCGGAGCGGTTTTGCTGTTTTTAATTCCGAGTACAAAGGATGAACGGATTTTGGAATGGAAGGATATGCAGACGCTGCCATGGGGGCTTCTTCTGTTGTTTGGAGGCGGCTTGTCGCTTGCGGCCGGTTTTTCGGCGACCAATCTGACGGCATGGATCGGCGGCAAGCTAAAGCTGTTGGAAGGCCATCCTTACTTATTTGTACTGATCATTTTGACGGCTGCGATTTTATTTATGACCGAAATCATGTCTAATACGGCTGTCGCCAATATGGTGATTCCGATGACGATCGGCCTTGGCGCCGCGCTTCAGGTCGAGCCGTACGGGCTGATGGCGGCAGCTGCGCTTGCTTCATCATGCGCCTTTATGCTCCCGATCTCCACCCCGCCGAATGCGGCCGTTTTCAGCTCCAATCTGCTGACGATGAAGGACATGGTCAGGGCGGGCTTTTGGCTCAATATCGCAGGTGTCGTCTTGATCGTGATCAGCGTATATTTCTGGCTTCCGGCCGTCTTCCTGTAATGTCCGTGAAAAAGCTCTCACTAGTTTTCTTGCATCATCTGCATTAAAATAAGGTTATGACATTACGTTAGGATTGGTAGACAGATGAGCATTTTTAAAGCGGAAGGTTTATATAAAACTTACGGAGATAAAACATTATTTGACCATATATCGTTTCATATCGAAGAAAACGAACGGATCGGCTTGATCGGACCGAACGGAACGGGAAAAAGCAGTTTGCTGAAAGTGATCGCTGGCCATGAATCGACCGAAAAAGGAGACATCACCAAGCCTGGCAGCCTCCATATCGAGTACTTGGATCAGGATCCTGATTTGGACGGTCCGGAAACCGTACTTGAGCACATTTATTCGGGAGATTCCGTGATGATGCGGACGATGAGGGCGTATGAGCAGGCGCTTCAGGAGCTGAATGCTTCGCCTGATGATCCGAAGAAGCAGGAAAACCTGCTGGCGGCACAGGGGAAAATGGACGAACACGGCGCCTGGGACGCGAATACAGCGGCAAAAACGATTTTAACGAAGCTTGGCGTCGCGGATGTGGCAAAAGAAGTAAGCTCGCTATCAGGAGGGCAAAAAAAGCGGGTTGCGATTGCGAAAACATTGATTCAGCCTGCTGACCTCCTCATTTTGGATGAGCCGACAAACCACTTGGACAATGAAACGATCGAATGGCTTGAAGGCTATTTGAGCGGGTATCCGGGCTCCGTCGTCCTCGTCACCCATGACCGCTATTTTTTAAACCGGGTGACAAACAGGATCTATGAACTGGATCGCGGGCGCCTATACACATACAAAGGGAACTACGAAGTGTTTTTGGAAAAGCGGGCCGAAAGAGAAGCGCTCGCCGAACAAAGCGAAACGAAGCGGCAAAACCTTCTCCGAAGGGAGCTTGCCTGGCTGAGAAGAGGAGCCAAAGCCCGTTCGACAAAACAAAAAGCAAGAATTCAGCGGGTGGAGGAACTAAAGGAACAAGATGCGCCTGAAACCGGCTCTTCCCTTGATTTCGCCATCGGCTCCCACCGTCTCGGCAAGCAGGTGATTGAAGCGGAAGGTGTTGACATCAGCCGCGGCGGCAATCAGCTTGTCCGTTCATTCGATGAACTGATTGTGCCCGGGGACCGGATCGGCATCATCGGACCGAACGGGATCGGCAAAACAACGCTTTTAAACGCGCTTGCCGGCCGCGTCAAGCCTGATGGAGGGCAGATCACGATCGGCCAGACTGTAAGAATCGGATACTATACACAGGATCACAGCGAAATGAACGATGCGCTGCAGGTCGTCGAATACATTAAGGAGACGGCTGAGGTCGTCAAAACGGCCGACGGACAAGTGGTCACAGCTGAGCAGATGCTGGAAAGGTTCCTTTTTCCGCGGAGCATGCAGCGCAACTTGATTCGCAAGCTGTCAGGCGGAGAAAAGAGGCGCCTTTATCTCTTGAAAGTGCTGATGGAAGAGCCGAACGTCCTGTTCCTTGATGAGCCGACAAACGACCTTGATACCGAGACGCTCGGAGTGCTGGAAGATTATTTGGAACAGTTTCCCGGCGTTGTCGTGACCGTTTCCCATGACCGCTATTTCCTTGACCGTGTCGTCGACAGGCTGCTTGTATTTGAAGGCAGCGGAAACGTTTCGCGTTTTCAAGGTTCATACAGCGAATATATGGAGAAGCAAAAGGAGACCAGCCGTCAAAAGCCGGCGCCTGAAGCCGCAGAACCTGTCAAACCTGAGAAAAAGAAAAGAAAGAAGCTGTCTTATAAAGATCAGCTGGAATGGGACGGCATCGAAGACAGAATCGCCGCTCTGGAAGAAAAGCATAAACGGCTTGAAGAGGAAATCGCCGCCGCCGGCAGCGACTTCGCCAAGATTCAGACGTTGATGGAAGAGCAGGCGCAAACAGCCGCAGAACTCGATGCGGCAATGGAGCGCTGGACCGAGCTGTCTCTGATGATCGAGGAGCTGGAACAATCGTAAGTGAGACTGCCGGGAAATCCCGGCGGTTTTGATGTGGAAAAAAGGAGTTTGAACAAATATGCCTTTTGAAGAATTGCTCAGCTGTCTGCTGATGGCCGCATTATGTGTTCTCTTGTTTGTAAAAGCAATGGGTTACCGCAAAGAAAACAGAAGAGGCTTAATGGCGTCCTTTATGATATTCAGCATCGTCTGCTTGATCACGCTCATCATTAAAATTCCTGTTCATTGATAAAAGCTCGGCCATTCTTTCGGCCGAGCTTTTTAACATTTGGAAAACGACAGCCGCGCCACCGCATCATGCATGTGAATCGATTCTTCGTTCCGGCATTCGATCTCAAAGGCGGAGATCCAGTTCATTTCGTATAAGTCGGCAGCCGTTAAGCGGATGACGTCTTCTACAAATCTTGGATTTTCATAAGCCTGTTCAGTCACTCTTTTTTCGTCGGGCCTTTTTAAGACGGGATGGAGCTTTGCGCTTGCGTTCGTTTCCGCTGCGGCAAGAAGCTCGGTTTTGAAATCGTCCGGCATCTCCGCCTGCTCATTGATATGTGCGGTGATCTTGATTATGCCGCGCTGGTTATGGGCGCTGTATTCGCTGATTTCTTTTGAACACGGGCAGAGCGTCGTCACATGGGCCGTGATGCCGACGGTTTGTGAAAAGCCTTTGTTTTCATGATAAGAGACTGTCATATGGATATCGGCGTGCATCAATCCTGACAGTTTGGTTTCCGGGCTAAGGCGCTCGAAATACCATGGAAAACTGACAGAGACGGATGCGCTTTGCTGTTCCATATTGTCGGCTAAATCCTTTGCAAAATCTTTCAGTGTATGGACATCAATCGTCCAGTTTGCTTCGTGATAGCGCTGCAGCTGTTCTGTCAGGCGGCTCATATTGATTCCTTTGCGGCCGCGCGCAAGGCTCGTCGTAAAGGAAAAAGCGCCGATCGTCGTTTGTGTAAACGGCTTGAGCGAGGATGCAATCAAAATCGGATGCGAAACGTTTGAGACACCGACATGGTCAATGTCAAAAAAATAGTCGTTCGGTGTATTTTGAATATCCTTCATCTGTTCTTTATCGTTCGGTTTTATTCCTTTCACGGCTTCGACAGATCCGAAGCGGCGGTGGCGTTCGGGTTTTGCGGGCAAATGCAGTATACGTTCCATTGATGAGACCCCTTTCTGTATTAAATCGAAATAGTTCCTATTTATTTTGAGGGAATGCTGTGATAAAATCAAGTGGTCATGTCTAAAGCATGTAAATTAAATCGAAATGATTTCGTTTAGGGAGTGGTTGTTTTGCAGCATAGCGAAATCGTCATTGTTGGAGCGGGACCCGCAGGTATTGGAATGGGAATCGTTCTGAAAAAACTCGGTTTTCAATCGTTTACGATTTTGGAAAAAGACCGTGCAGGAGCTTCATTTCGAAGCTGGCCTGAAGAAATGAAACTGATAACACCGTCCTTTACCGGGCAGGGATTCGGGGCTTTGGATTTAAATGCTGTTGCTCCGGGAACATCCCCTGCCTTTACTTTTCACCGCGAGCACTTGAGCGGGCAGGAGTATGGAGATTATTTGGCGCTTTTGGCCGATCATTTTCAGCTTCCAATTCAAGAAGGCACATCGGTTCGCAATGTTTATAAAGACGACGGCGGTTTTTCAGTTGAAACTAATAAAGGCATGATGATGGCCAAAGACGTTATTTGGGGAGCCGGTGAATTCCAATTCCCGAAATATTCGTTTCATGGTGCAGAGATTGGCATCCACAACAGCAAGGTCGCCAGATGGAGCCAATTTGAAAAAGCCCATTATTACGTGGTAGGCGGCTATGAAAGCGCAATGGATGCGGCGGTTCAACTGGCGTCCTATGGCAGCGATGTGACGGTTGTGATGCCGAATTCGCTCCGCGAAAACGCTGAAGCCGATCCAAGCCGGTCGCTTTCACCTTATACATGGGAGCGTCTTGAAGATGCATATGAAAAAGGGAAGGTTCAGTTTTTGGAAAAAGCCCTGGTAGAAAAACTGGCGAAAAATGGACCAGCCTATGATTTATATTTGTCAGACGGGAGGAAAATACGCTCGGAAACACGGCCGATTATCGCGACAGGCTTTCATTCCGGGGCAAAACAAATCGAGCATTTGTTTGAATGGGGAGAGAACGGCAAACCGCTTTTAACGAATAAAGATATGTCGACCGTGACGGACGGTCTTTATTTAATCGGGCCGAGCGTTCAGCACCAAAACGCCGTCTTTTGTTTCATTTATAAATTCAGGCAGCGATTCGCCGTCATCGTCGAGCATTTGTTGGAAAAACGAAAGTTTTCGATTGATGAAAAGGTGCTGACAGAATACAGGGAAAATCAAATGTTTCTCACGGATTTGAGCTGTTGTGAGGTGCAGTGTGAATGCTGAAAGAGCCAACGCGGCGGCAGCGCATGCTCTTTATCGGACTCGAATCGGTCGGGAAAACAACGCTTTTTTCCGCGATCACAGATCAGAGAGCAGGCGAAGCAGCCAATGTGAAAGGATCGACGATATTTGCGGCTGAACGGGAGATCAAAAGCCTTCCGGGCTGGCAAGCCATTGATACACCGGGCATTCGGGAGGATGACAGCGTGTCGAAAAGAGCGCTGAAAAAAGAGATCGAAAAGGCCGATGAGGTGGTTGCCGTCTTGCGCGGCACCCATTTTTCAGAAGAGCTGAACGCGGTCTTGGACCTGATTCCGCCGGATGCCAGGCGCGTCTGCTTTATCGTTACGTTTCAGGATAAAATGACGGACGCCATGCGCCGGACGCTTTCTGAGCAAGTGGCCAAGCACAGTCTCCCGGTCCTGCTGGTTGATACGAGAACTGTGACAGACGATAAAAAAGAGCATATCATCGCTTTTTTAAGAAAAGAGGCTGAATTTCATCCGCTGAAACGGAAACGGATGAAACAGATTGAACTTGAAAGTGTGGCTGTTCAGCAGTTTGTGTTTCATCGTCCCGTAGTTGGGCCTGTTGTGAGTACTGCACTTTTATGTTTGTTATTTATGGTGCCGATCATATTGGCTTATCATACATCAGAGTGGATGCAGCAATACGCGGACGAATGGGCGGTTGAACCTCTCCAAAATGCGGTCGGAGGCTTGCCGTCATGGCTGAGCGCGGCATTGGCGGGGAATTATGGCCTGTTATCCCTTGGCATTTACTCGTTTGTTTGGGCGTTTCCTGTCGTTTTGTTTATGTCTATAGCAAATGCGGCAGCAGATGATTCGGGTTTAAAGGACCGGATCGTCGATTCACTGGACCCGCTGATGCGGAAGATCGGTCTGAACGGCCGCGATTTAGTTCCGCTTTTGACCGGATTTGGCTGCAATGTCGTTGCCGTTCAGCAGACGCGGTCGTGCAGCATGTGTACGAGAAAGCGTTGTGTATCATTTATTTCTTTCGGATCAGCGTGCAGCTACCAAATCGGCGCGACGCTGTCGATTTTTCATGCTGCGGGAAGGGAGTGGCTGTTTATCCCTTACCTCGCTGTTCTTGTTGCCGCAGCAGCCGCTCATAACCGGATATGGTATCGCATTGATCAGAAATGGGCCGCTTACTTCGAGCGCCGGCAAACGTTTTTACAGATGCCGTCCTGGAAAGGGATCGTCTTTCGAGTAAAAGAAGTGCTCCAGCAATTTATCTTTCAGGCGATGCCGATCTTTCTCATCATTTGCCTGGCGGCGACAGTATTGAATGAACTCGGTGTCATCCGTCTTGTGACATTGCTTGTCTCGCCTGTTTTAAGCCTGTTCGGTGCTCCGGAAGATGCGGCGCCGGGCCTTGTTTTTTCTCTGATCAGGAAAGACGGTATTCTCTTGTTCAATGAAGGGAATGGAGCGCTTCTTGATGTGCTGCCGGGGGCAACGCTCTTTCTGCTCATTTACTTGGCATCAACCTTTACTCCATGCATGGTGACGGTTTGGACAATTGCCAAGGAACTGGGGATGAAAACGGCGGCAGCCATTATGGGAAAACAGATGGCCACTTCAGTCGTGTCAGTTTTGATCATCATGATCATCTGGAAGCTGACACTTTGCATTTTTAAATAAATTGTGGTGAAATAAAATATAAATCGTAATAATTACGATTTGATAAGAGGAAGGAGAATGAAAAAATGAGTAAAAAGATTCCTGTAACAGTGTTAAGCGGATACCTGGGGGCGGGTAAAACGACGCTGCTGAATCACATATTGCAAAACCGCCAAGGGCTGAAAGTCGCCGTTATCGTTAATGACATGAGCGAAGTCAACATTGATGCCGGGCTTGTCAAGCAAGGCGGTGGCCTGTCGAGGACGGATGAAAAGCTGGTCGAAATGTCAAACGGCTGCATTTGCTGCACACTCAGAGAGGACTTGCTGGTTGAAGTCGAAAAACTGGCGAAGCAAGGAAATATCGATTATATCGTGATCGAATCGACCGGTATCAGCGAACCGATCCCGGTCGCTCAGACGTTCTCTTACATCGACGAAGAATTGGGTATTGATTTGACGCGGTTCTGCCGTTTGGACACAATGGTCACGGTGGTCGACGCCAATCGTTTTTGGCACGATTTTCAGTCGGGGGACAGCCTGCTGGACCGGAAAGAGGCTGTCGGTGAAGAGGATGAACGTGATATCGCCGATCTGCTCATCGATCAAATCGAGTTTTGCGATGTGCTGATTTTGAATAAATGCGACCTTGTCTCCGAGGAAGATCTGGAAAAGCTTGAGAAAGTGCTGAAAACGTTGCAGCCTAAAGCAAACATCATCAGAGCGGTCAAAGGAGAGGTCGATCCGAAGGTCATCTTAAACACCGGTCTTTTCAATTTTGACGAAGCAAGCGGCTCAGCAGGCTGGATCAGGGAATTAAACGAAGGACACCACCAGCATACGCCTGAGACTGAAGAATACGGAATATCTTCGTTTGTATACGAAGCGCGCCGTCCTTTTCATACCGAGCGGTTTTATAACTGGATTCATTCGCTGCCGGAAAACGTCGTCAGGGCGAAAGGAATCGCCTGGTGTGCGACGCGCAACAGCCTTGCCCTTTTGATGTCGCAGGCAGGGCCATCCGTGTCGCTGGAACCGATCTCTTATTGGGTGGCCGCGCTGTCCAAGGCGGAACAGGAGCAAATCCTCAGACAGAATCCAGAGCTATTAAAAGAATGGAATGAAGAATTCGGAGACCGCCACACAAAGCTCGTCTTTATCGGATTGGATCTGTCCCCGTCAGAAATTACCGCCGAAGCGGATCGATGCCTTTTGACAGATTCGGAGATGGCGGACGACTGGTCGCTTTTATCTGACCCGTTCGATTGGCAGATTGAAAGAGCTAGATAAATGAATTTCCACATTAAGACAAAAGAGATATCTCTTTTGTCTTTTTTTATTTCAAACAAACCGGTGTTTTGTACACCATGTTGACATATCAGGAAAGGAATACTAATATTTTATTGTAATGTTAACTTAAATTATTTATAGGTTAACATATGAGTGCGGTGTTTAGAGGGGGGATGAAAGCATGAAGGGAGAAGCGTATTACAGTGTGAGAATGAGAGCCTCCGAGAACGGTCCCCATGAAGAGGGGGGAAAACACATATCCGGAGGAGAGCGGCTTGCGCCTTTCATCGGTGTAAAGGATGCCGTCAGCGATTTATTGGAAAAAGCATTGTCTCATTCGCGGGGCAAGCCGGACTTTATGCAAATTCGCTTCGATCTTGTAAACGAACCGATAAAGTTTGTCCAGCCTCTGCGCATTGAAACGAATGAAACAAAATCAGCGGAAGAAGGACAAGCGCTTGCCCGTGAGCTGATCAGCCGCGCCGGCGTACCGAAAAACGCGGTAGACAAAGCGTTTCAAGGCATTGCCGAATACTCGGACGTAAGGGGCGCCGTTTTGTTTGACATTCATTCAGGCCGGAGGATTGACGGAAGAAAACAAAAAGGAGTGCGCGTCTCACGGCTCGATTGGCCGGAAGCCGATTTTCAAATGTGGGCGGCTTTGTGCGGAATGCCGCCGAATCCGCGGTTGAAAGAGGCGCTTGCCATCGCTTCTAAGGTATGTGAGCATCCGGCTGTCGTCGCCGAATTATGCTGGTCAGATGACCCTGATTACATAACGGGCTATGTTGCAGCTAAAAAGCTGGGTTATCAGCGGATAACAAGGATGAAAGAGCATGGAGACGAGAGCGGCTGCCGGATTTTTTTTGTTGATGGATTAACAGATATCAAGAGCTGTATAGACGGCTTGGAAAAACAGCCTGTATTCATTCGGTCGGGAGGTAAAACATGAATCAATCATTCGTTGAAAAAAGCAAAAAATATCTTTGGCTGCCTTTTACCCAAATGAAAGACTATGACGAAAACCCGCTGATCATCGAAAGCGGGGAGGGCATCAAACTGAAAGATATCGACAGCAGGGAGTACTATGACGGATTTTCTTCAGTATGGCTCAATGTCCACGGCCATCGCAAGAAGGAACTGGATGAAGCCATCAATAAACAGCTCGGCAAAATCGCTCATTCGACATTGCTGGGGATGACAAATGTTCCGGCGACAGAGCTTGCCGAGGTGTTAATCAAGATCACACCGGAAAAGCTGACGCGTGTTTTTTATTCGGACAGCGGCGCTGCAGCAATGGAAATCGCGCTGAAAATGGCCTTTCAATATTGGAAAAACATCGGCAAGCCGGAGAAACAAAAATTCATTTCGATGAAAAACGGCTATCACGGCGATACGATCGGCGCTGTCAGCGTCGGTGCGATCGAGCTCTTCCACCATGTATACGGGCCGCTTATGTTTGAAAGCTTTAAGGTAAATGTTCCTTACGTATACCGCTCGAAAAGCGGCAACCCGGACGAGTGCCGCGATGAATGCCTCGCAGAACTCGAACGGCTCCTGAGCGAGCGGCACGGTGAGATCGCCGCGCTGTCGGTCGAATCGATGGTCCAAGGGGCATCGGGGATGATCGTGATGCCTGAAGGATATTTGGCAGGCGTCCGGGAGCTTTGTACGAAATATGACGTTTTAATGATTGTCGATGAAGTGGCGACAGGATTCGGCCGAACCGGGAAAATGTTTGCCTGTGAGCATGAACGTGTTCAGCCTGACTTGATGGCGGCTGGAAAGGCCATTACCGGAGGCTATTTGCCGATCGCCGTCACTTTTGCGACAGAGGAAATTTATCAGGCATTTTATGATGACTATGACAAACTGAAAACGTTTTTCCACGGCCATTCGTACACGGGGAACCAGCTTGGCTGCGCCGTTGCTCTGGAAAATTTGCGCCTGTTCGAATCGGAAAAAATCGTCGCTCAAGTTGCGGAAAAGTCGAAAATAGTGGAATCGCTTTTTCATGATCTTGCAGTGCTCCCTCATGTCGGCGACATCCGCCAGCTCGGTTTAATGAGCGGGATCGAACTCGTTCAGTCGAAAGAAACGAGGCAGCCTTATCCGCCTGAAGAGCGAATCGGATACCGGGTGTCTTTGAAAATGAGGGAGCTTGGCATGCTGACGAGGCCGCTCGGGGATGTTATCGCATTTCTTCCTCCGCTCGCCAGCACCGCCGATGACCTGAGCGCTATGGTGTCCATTATGAAAGAAGCGATTCAAGAGGTTACAGGCCGTGCACATTGACGAATGGCTCAGCAGTCGGCTCGCCAGGACGAAGGCAGCCGGGCTTTACCGCTCGCTTAAACCGCCTCAAGCTGACGCGGAAGCGAAACGTACGAATTGGGCGTCAAACGATTATTTGAGCCTGGCGAACGACAAACGGCTGATTCATGCCGCAGAAACGGCCTTCCGCCGCTTTGGAGCCGGAAGCACAGGGTCAAGGCTGACGTCCGGCAATACCGAATGGCATGAAAAACTTGAGCGGAAAATCGCCGGTTTTAAGCAGACAGAAGCCGCTCTCTTGTTTTCAAGCGGATATTTGGCCAATATCGGCGTGCTTTCGTCTTTGCCTGAAAAAGGAGACGTCATATTAAGCGATCAATTGAACCATGCGAGCATCATCGACGGCTGCCGCCTTTCAAAAGCTGATACGGTTGTTTACCGCCACACGGATATGAATGATCTTGAAGAAAAACTCCGCACCGCACAGAGCCGGGCTCGCCGTTTTATTGTGACAGACGGCGTGTTCAGCATGGACGGCACAATTGCGCCGCTTGACGAAATCATGCTCCTTGCCAAGCGGTACCGGGCCTTTGTCATCGTTGATGATGCTCACGCAACAGGGGTTTTGGGAGATGCCGGCAGGGGAACGGGCGAGTATTTCGGCGTCTCCCCAGATGTTGTGATCGGTACGTTAAGTAAAGCTGTAGGCGCGGAAGGCGGCTTCGTCGCGGGCTCTAAAGCATTGATCGATTTTTTGCTGAATCATGCGAGAACGTTTATCTTTCAAACGGCTGTCCCGCCCGCAAGCTGTGCGGCGGCATGCAGAGCTTTAGACATCATTAAAGACAGCCGGAATAAACGCCGGCTTTTGCAATCATCGGTGACCACGATCAAACGGGGTCTCGAGGATATCGGGTTTACGGTCAAGAGAGAAGATACGCCGATCATACCCGTTATGATCGGAGACCCTCAAAAAGCCATTCGATTTGCAAACGGCCTCAAGGAGAAAGGGATTGAGGCCCCGGCCATCCGCCCGCCGACTGTTGCGGAAGGAGAGAGCCGGATCAGGCTGACCGTCACCGCAGATCGCAAGTTAAGAGATATTGAAGCTCTATTAGAGGGGTTTAAATTAGTGGGAAGAGAGTTGAACTTGGTGAAATGAAGGGTTTTTTTGTAACGGGAACTGATACAGGAGTAGGGAAGACGTTTATCGCTTGCGGCCTTGCCGCTTTGTTGAAAGAGCAGCATGTTGATGTCGGCGTGTTCAAGCCGTTTTTGAGCGGAGAGCTTAGCAGCGATCCGCAGAGTGATACAGCACTTTTGAAGAACAGCTCTGAAACATCTCTCGCTGATGAGGAGATCACACCTTTCGTGTTTAAAGAGCCGCTTGCACCTTACACAGCAGGGAAGCTCGAAGGGAGGACCGTCGGGCTGGAAGATGCCGTGAACCATTGGAAAAAGATTAAGGATCGGCACGATTGCTTCATTGTTGAAGGGGCAGGCGGGATTGCGGTGCCGCTCGGAGAGGATTATTTCGTCAGCGACTTGATCAAAGCGCTCGATTTGCCGGCTGTCATTGTGGCGCGTCCCAATCTTGGAACGATCAACCATACGTATTTAACCGTCCAATACGCGAAACAAATGGGGATACGCGTGATCGGCATCGTGATCAACGGCATCAGCAGCCGGCCCGGACTTGACGAACAGACGAATCCGGACATGATTGAAAGATTTTGCGGTGTGCCGCTCCTCGGCGTTACGCCGAAGCTTGAAGACGTTTCACCAACACAAATTCACCACATGATCAAGGAGCATGTCGATGTTTCCTTGATTATGAATCAAATGCAAATGGGGGCAGAAACATGAATCAGTGGATGGAACTTGCAGAACGGGTGCTGGATGGCGGAGAAGTAACTGAAAAAGAGGCGCTTTCCATCTTGGAATGCTCGGATGACGACGTTCTCCTGCTTATGCATGCTGCATTTCAAATCAGAAAACGCTACTTTGGAAAAAAAGTAAAGCTCAATATGATTATGAATGCAAAATCCGGACTTTGTCCGGAAAACTGCGGCTACTGCTCGCAGTCTTCGATATCAAAAGCGCCGATCGACAGCTACAGGATGGTCGACAAAACGACCCTGCTTGAAGGTGCAAAGCGTGCGCACGATTTAAATATCGGAACGTATTGCATCGTGGCGAGCGGCAGAGGCCCGTCCAACAGAGATGTCGATCAAGTGGTCGGCGCCGTTAAAGAAATTAAAGAAACGTACGGCTTAAAAGTCTGTGCATGCCTCGGACTGCTAAAGCCCGAACAGGCCGAGCGGCTGAAGGAAGCCGGAGTGGACCGGTACAATCACAACATCAATACATCAAAAAGCAATCATTCAAACATTACAACGTCCCACACGTATGATGACAGAGTAAACACTGTGGAAACAGCCAAAAAATCCGGAATGTCCCCATGCTCGGGCGTCATTGTCGGGATGAAAGAGACGAAGCAGGATGTCGTCGATATGGCGAATAGCTTAAAGGCGCTTGATGCAGACTCAATTCCGGTTAATTTTTTGCATGCGATCGACGGAACTCCGCTGGAAGGGGTCAATGAATTAAATCCGCTTTATTGTTTAAAGGTTTTGGCTTTGTTCCGCTTTATCAACCCGACAAAGGAAATCCGTATTTCAGGGGGGCGCGAAGTCAACCTCCGCTCCTTGCAGCCGCTGGGGCTGTATGCCGCCAATTCGATCTTCGTCGGAGACTATTTAACAACGGCAGGGCAGAATGAAACAGAGGACCATAAGATGCTCCATGATTTAGGATTTGAAGTCGAATCGGTGGAAGAAATGAAAGCCAGTTTACAGCGGTAACACGGGGGAGATATAGCATGACGACAGAACTGCACGAGGCAGGGCCGCGTCTGAAATCGGATTCGGATTTTTGGAGAGATCCATATCTGTTTTACGATAAACTGCGGTCCGTTCATCCTGTATATAAAGGAACCGTTTTAAAGCATCCGGGATTGTATGTCACCGGATATGAAGAAGCGGCGGCGATTTTGAGGGACGCGGTATTTAAAAACCGCGTTCCTCTCCCTGAAGCCTCTACAAAATATGAACAACTTCACGAATTGCAGCGGAATATGATGCTGTTTCAAAATGAGTCCGGCCATAAGCGGATGCGGACGATTGTCGGCAAAGAATTCATGCCGCAGAAGACGGCATCTTTCCGTCCTGTTATAGAAGAAATCGTCCATGAATTGCTCGATCAGCTTGAAAACAAGAAGACGGCGGACATGGTATCCGAATTCGCCTTTCCTTTGGCAAGCCTTATCATTGCCGACATGCTCGGCGTCCCCGCAGAGGAGAGATATCAATTCAGGCAATGGACGGCGGATCTCATTCGAACGATCGATTTGACCCGCACACGAAAGGTGCTGGCAAAAGGCGGGGATACCGTTGCCAAGCTGACGGCGTATTTTAAAGATTTGATTGAAAAGCGAAAAGCTCATCCTTCTCAAGACCTGATCAGCACATTCGCCGGTCATGAGCAGCTCGCCGAAGATGAAGTGCTTGCGACGTGCATTCTGCTTGTGATTGCCGGGCACGAGACGACGGTCAACCTTTTGACGAACGGATTGTTTTTGCTCATGAACCATCCCGGCCAGCTCAGCGCGCTGAAAGAAAATCCGCTGCTGATTGAGTCAGCCGTTGAAGAATGCCTGCGCTATGAAAGTCCGACACAGCTGACAGCGCGCACCGCGTCAGAGGACTGTGAAATCAACGGGAAGATCATCAAAAAAGGAGAGCGCATATACATCCTTTTAGGCGCCGCCAACCGCGATCCGAAGATATTTCAAAATCCGCATGTATTTGACATCACGAGAAAACCGAATCCGCACCTTGCCTTTGGAGCCGGTGCACACATATGTTTAGGCTCGGCATTGGCGCGGCTCGAAGCGCAAATTGCCATTCCCGCATTGTTGGAGCGGCTGCCTAAGTTGAAGCTTGCTTCAACAGACATTCCATTTCGCAGGTTAATCGGCTTTAGATCGCTGGCCGAGCTGCCTGTCATTCTCAATTAAAGACAAAAAAGGGCTGGCTTACAGGTGCCGGCCCTTTTTAATCTTTCTTTTCATTTTGCGTGATATAGGTTTCCAGAAGCGTTTTTAATTCTTTAACCTCCGCGCGCAGTTCTTTGATTTCTTTTGTATCCTCTTTCAGCTCGCCTGTCTCATCTTCTATTTCCTGAGAAATTTTTTGTGCATTATTCACGATTTCCCCGACGATCAAGTTGATCATAATGAAAGTCGCAATGATGATAAATGAAACGAAATAGAGCCATGACCAGCCGCTCTCGGCAAAAATCGGCCTGAATATGCCGCTTGCCCACGATTCGAGCGTAAAGGTTTGGAACAGTGTCAGAAGGCTGAGCTGCAGGTTGCCGAAGTATTCCGGCGCGATAGCAGAAAAGAACATCGTACCGATGACGGCGTACACATAAAAAATGATGCTCATCAGAATAATGACGCTGCTGATAGTCGGAATCGCCATAAACAGCGCATTGACGATCCGTCTTAATGAGGGAACGGAAGTGATCGTCCGCAGCACCCGCAGCACCCGGAAGATACGGAGAACGCTGACGAAATTCGTATTGTAAAGAATCAAACTGCCGGCGACGATTACGAAGTCAAAAACGTTCCAGTTGTTTTTAAAAAAGTGCTGTTTTTGAACGAATAGTTTAAGAGATAGTTCGATGACAAATATCGTTAAAAACAAACAATCCACAATAAAAAATACTTTTTGATAAGGTTTAAAGAAAGCGTAAGTTTCCAAACCGATCGAGATGGCATTCAACACAATGACCGTCGTTATGAATGACTGAAACAGCCGGCTTTCAATCAATGCCGAAACTTTACTTTGAACTGAAAATCGATTTTGATGAGTGTTCACTCTGATTATTTGTCCTCCTGTTTAGTTGTCCATTCTATGATACGTTACAGCAGCAGGATGATGTCAAGTCAGTTCTTTTTTTTGTATCGAAAAAAACTTAACGTTTACGTAAAAGTATAATAGTAGTATAATAGAAAAGAAGAAAAATCTCGGGGGGATATGGACGTGGAGTGGATGAAGATTGATCAAATGGCCAAGCGAAGCGGCCTGACGAAAAGAACGATCCGCTTTTACGAAGAAATCGGTCTGCTTTCTTCACCGAAGCGGACGGAAGGCGGTGTCCGTCTTTACTCTGAAGACGATCTTGAAGAGCTTGAAAGAGTGATCAGCGCGAAGGAAGTGCTGGGATTCTCGCTGCAGGAGCTCCAGCAGTTCATGGAAACGGGCAAGCACTTGGAGATGAATAAAGAAGGATACCTTTTATCGCTGGACAAACGGGAACGAAAAGAAAAGCTCGAAGACATTCAGAGGATGCTGAATGAACAGATGAGAATGATTGATGAAAAGATTGAAAAATTTCAATCATTCAAGAAGCGCTTGGAGGCTATGCAGGCAAAAGCCGAGAATGCGCTTGAATCAATTGATTAAACAAGAAAAACGCTATTTTTATAGCGTTTCTTTATTTGCAAAGAAAGGTTTGATAGATCATGAATGAACAACCACCTGAGAACTCAAGTATGTTTAAACAGCCAAAAGCGGTCTGGGCCGTGGCCTTTGCTTGCGTGATCTCGTTTATGGGGATCGGGCTTGTCGATCCGATTCTGCCGGCGATTGCGCGGCAGCTGCATGCTTCCCCCAGCCAAGTTTCGCTTTTATTTACAAGCTATCTGCTAGTCACAGGTTTCGCCATGCTTTTATCAGGCGCCGTATCGAGCCGGATTGGGGCAAAGCTGACGTTAATCAGCGGCTTGATCCTGATCATCGTTTTTGCAGGCTTGGGCGGGCTTTCGCATTCCATTTCTCAGCTCGTCGGCTTTCGCGGCGGCTGGGGACTCGGAAACGCCATGTTTATCTCAACTGCGCTTGCCGTCATTGTCAGCGTGGCATCTGGCGGAAGCGCAAAAGCCATTATTTTGTATGAGGCGGCTTTGGGATTGGGCATTTCGGTTGGACCGCTTGCCGGTGGAGAGCTTGGCACAATATCGTGGAGAGCGCCGTTTTTCGGCGTATCGGTTTTAATGGCGGCCGCTCTTTTGGCCATCTTTTTTCTTTTGCCGCCTGTCCAAAAGCCGCGGAAGAAAATTTCCGTCAGCGCGCCGATCAAAGCGCTTCGTTATAAAGGGCTATTGACGCTTTCAGGCGCCGCATTCTTATATAACTTCGGTTTCTTCACCCTGCTTGCATATTCGCCGTTTGTTCTTGACTTAAATGAACGGGGCCTCGGCTACGTCTTTTTCGGCTGGGGGCTGTTTCTTGCGATCACTTCCGTTTTCATCGCTCCGGCCGTACAGCGGATCTTTGGAACCGTCCGCTCGCTGATCTTTCTGTTTATGCTGTTTGCAGCTGATTTGCTCGCGATCGGGATTTGGACGGAGCACATGGCGCTCGTCATCGGGGCGATCATCATAGCCGGAGGGATTCTGGGCATGATCAATACGATTTTGACAACAGCGGTGATGGAAGCTGCGCCTGTCGAACGGTCTGTCGCTTCATCTGCCTACAGCTCCATCCGGTTCATCGGCGGGGCCATTGCGCCTTGGATCGCCGGTGTGTTAGCCGATCATTTTACTGCGCATACTCCCTATTTTGCAGGATGCATCGCCGTGCTTGCCGGCATGGCCGTTTTGACTGGAGGCCGCCGTTATTTGGCAGGCATCAAAGCCGGTCATTAATGAAATCAGCGTGTCGAGAAACCCTCGCATTCGTTGTCAGGCCTGCGCGTCGGTGCTCACGAATAGAGGAAGGATCGGCGACTAACCGCCCAGGCGTCCTGCCTGAACGTCGCCGTCATCACCTCCTGTGAAAGTCCGCTCCGATGCTCGGCCTTCCTAGACTGCAAAGGTTTTCAATCACGCAGAAAGGATGACAAAATCCCAAAACAAAAAGCCGTTTTGGGATTTTGTCAACAATCTGAAAGCTTGTTTCCCTAAAAGGAAACAAGCTTTTTTTGTTTATAAAACTTTCGTTGTCCATGACTCGCAATTCCATGTTTCTGTCGCGATGTCCATATAGAATTCAGGTTCGTGAGAGATGAGCAGGACGGAGCCTTTGTATTCTTTCAAAGCTCTTTTTAATTCTTCTTTTGCTTCAACATCAAGGTGGTTTGTCGGTTCATCGAGTACAAGCAGGTTCGTTTCCGAATTGATAAGCTTGCATAGTCTGACTTTTGCTTTTTCTCCGCCGCTTAATACGGATACCCTGCTTTCGATATGCTTTGTCGTCAGTCCGCACTTCGCCAGAGCCGCGCGGATTTCGTACTGTGTAAAGGACGGAAAGTCGTTCCACACTTCTTCTATGCATGTGTTGTTGTTGGTCTCTTTGACTTCCTGCTCGAAATAGCCGATATGAAGGTGTTCGCCGCGTTCGACTTCTCCCGACAGTGGTGAAATTTCACCCAGAAGGCTTTTCAGCAATGTCGTTTTTCCGATGCCGTTGGCTCCGTACAGAGCGATCTTTTGGCCCCGCTCCATTCTCAAGTTCAGCGGACGGGACAGCGGCTCATCATAGCCGATGACGAGCTCTTTCGTTTCAAAAATCAGCTTTCCGGATGTTCTTGCTTGTTTAAAATGAAATTCAGGCTTCGGTTTTTCCGAAGGGAGCTCGATCATATCCATTTTATCGAGCTTTTTTTGCCGGGACATCGCCATATTTCTTGTGCTGACGCGCGCTTTGTTGCGGGCGACGAAATCTTTCAGCTCCGAAATCTCCTGCTGCTGTTTCTTGTAGGCTGCTTCAAGCTGCTGTTTTTTCACTTCGTATACTTCGCGGAATTGGTTGTAGTCGCCGACATAGCGGGTCAGCTCCTGGTTTTCCACATGGTAGATCAAATTAATGACGCTGTTTAAAAACGGAATGTCGTGAGAAATCAAAATAAAGGCGTTCTCGTACTCCTGCAAATAGCGTTTCAGCCATTCGATATGCTGTTCGTCCAGGTAGTTTGTCGGCTCATCGAGCAGCAGGATGTCGGGCTTTTCCAAGAGCAGTTTAGCAAGCAGCACCTTTGTCCGCTGGCCGCCGCTCAAATCCGCGACATCCCTGTCAAGGCCGAGATCGTTAAGCCCGAGGCCGCGGGCGATTTCTTCGACTTTTGCGTCAATCGCGTAAAAGTCGTTGTTGGTCAGGGCGTCCTGGATCGTTCCGACTTCTTCGAGAAGCTTTTCAAGCTCATCGGGGTCAGCCTCGCCCATTTTTGTGTAGATGGCATTCATTTCTTCTTCCATCGCAAATAAATAATGGAAAGCGTTTCTCAGCACGTCGCGGATTGTTTGTCCGCGCTCAAGTGATGTATGCTGGTCCAGATAGCCGACCCGGACCTTTTTGGACCATTCCACTTTTCCTTCGTCAGGCTCAAGTTTGCCTGTAATGATATTCATGAAGGTCGATTTTCCCTCGCCGTTTGCTCCGATGAGACCGACATGTTCGCCTTTCAGCAAGCGAAAGGATATATCATGAAAGATCGCCCGGTCGCCAAAACCGTGGCTCAGCTTTGTGACTGTAAGTAAACTCATGTTTTGCACCTCAAAAAATATAATCTGTATTCTATAAGATTATATCGAACTCAGAGGGAACAATAAAAGAAAAATTGCGCAGCCGCTTTTGTTTTGAGATACTAGGAGCAGAATCAACCTGATAAAAGGAGAAAAACATGACAGAAAGATGGCCATTTTTAAATAAAGCAAAACCGTTTATTCAAGAAAACTGGAAGGCATCGGGCTTTCAAGAGCCGACGAGTGTCCAAAAAAATGCAGTCGATCTGATTTTGGACGGGCGTGACGTGATCGCCGAGTCGCCGACTGGAACGGGCAAAACGCTCGCTTACGTCCTGCCGATTCTGGAAAAGCTGGAGGCGGATCAAAAGAACGTGCAAGCTGTGATTTTGGCTCCGTCCCGCGAGCTTGTCATGCAGATTTTTGATGTGATCGTCGAATGGAAAAAAGGCTCGGATATCAGAGCCGCTTCCCTGATCGGCGGCGCCAATGTTAAAAAGCAGCAGGAAAAGCTGAAAAAACACCCGCACATCATTGCGGGCACACCTGGACGCGTATTTGAGCTGATTAAAATGAAAAAACTGAAAATGCATGAAGTGAAGACGATCGTCCTTGACGAAACCGATCATCTGCTTACGCCGGAGCATCGCGGGACGATACAAAGCATCATCAAATCGACGCTCCGCGACAGGCAGCTCCTCTGTTTTTCGGCGACTTTAAAAGACGACGCCGAACGCGAGATCCGCAGCATGACGACAGAAGCGGAAGTTCTCAGGATCAAGAGGTCGAAAGAAGAATCTGCAAAAATCAAACACCAATTTCTCGTATGCGACCAGCGGGATAAGGTGAAGATCCTGCAAAAATTCTCGCGGCTTCCAGGTATGCAGGCGCTCGTCTTTGTCAAAGACATCGGCAACTTAAACGTGTATGCCGAAAAGCTCAAATTTCATCATGTCGACATCGGCGTTCTTCACAGCGAGGCGAAAAAAATCGAGCGCGCCAAAATATTGCAGGCATTTGAAGCAGGCGAATTCACACTGCTTCTCGCGACCGATATCGCAGCGCGCGGAATCGACATCGAAGATCTCCCTTATGTCATCCACGCCGATTTGCCAAACATTGAAGGCTATATCCACCGATCGGGAAGGACGGGAAGAGCGGGGAATGAAGGAACCGTGATCAGCCTTGTCAACCGCATTGAAGAGGAAAGGCTGAAAAAGCTGGCGAAGAAGCTTGAAATCCCGCTTCAGCGGATCGTGTATGAAAGAGGACGGATTATTGAAAGATAAGAAAGAGGCCTGCTGCCGGCAGGCCTCTTTTTTATATGAATGCTCAGGCATTGTCGGAATCGGCGACTTTGATCAGCTGTTTGCCGAGGTTTTTTCCTTCAAACAAGCCTAAAAATGCCTCAGGTATCCGCTCGAAACCTTCTGTTATCGTTTCCTCATATTGAAGCTGCCCGCTTTTTACCCATTCGGCGAGCTGTTTGGTTCCTTCAGGAAAGCGATCCCTGTAATCGTTGACGACAAATCCTTTCATCAGGGCGCTTGTTTTAATTAAGGCTGTTTGTACACGCGGCCCCATATCATCTTCTGCGCTTTTGACGTTATAAGAAGAAATCGCCCCGCAAACCGGAATTCGTGCAAACTTATTGAGCAGGGGGAAGACAGCATCTGAAATCGTGCCTCCGACGTTGTCAAAGTAAACATCGACACCGTCCGGACAAGCTTGTTCAAGCGCTGAGGCCATATTTTCCGTTGTTTTATAATTGATTGCTTCATCAAAACCGAGCTTTTCTTTTAAGTATGCCGTTTTTTCGTCAGAGCCTGCAATACCGACGACTCTCGCCCCTTTGATTTTGGCAATTTGTCCGACGGCGGAGCCGACTGCTCCGGCGGCACCGGAGACAACAACCGTTTCACCGGCTTTTGGCTGTCCGATGTCCAAAAGTCCGAAATAAGCGGTCAAACCGGTCATGCCGAGAATCCCAAGAAAAGCGGTAACAGGCGCGAGGGACGGATCGATTTTCTGCAGATTGTCTTCGCGAACCGCTGAATACTCCTGCCAGCCCAAGCGGCCCAAAACAATGTCCCCTTTTTTGAGCTTGTCTCCTTTTGCAGATATCACTTCGCCGATCACGCCTCCGGTGATTACTTTATCAAGCGGAAATGGCTCGACATAGGATTTCGTGTCCTGCATTCTTCCCCTCATATAAGGGTCCACTGAGACATAAAGCGTTTTTACAAGCGCTTCACCGTTTTTTGCTTCCGGAATTTCCGTTTCTTTTATGCGAAAATCGTCCATAACAGGTATGCCCTGCGGACGTCTTGCGAGTTCAATTTGTTTTTGCGACATAATGATTCCTCCTTTTACTTATAACTTACCACGTAAAAAAGAGGTTTAGCAAAAGATCAGCGGGTTACATGAAAGGTTTTTTTCAGCACAGCATCGGGCAGAAAAAGATGAAAAACATCAGCATTTCTTTCATTTAAAAGATATTGATTGGCATTTTCTCTCGAAAATTGAAACATGTCTTTTGTGATAAAAGGAAGCAATGACAGGAGATATGAAGAGAGGAGGTCTTCGGTGCTGCTTGCCGTTCTCCTTTCTTCCGGATCGCCGATGTTCATGATGATTGAAAAGACGTAATCGATATTGATGCCGAATCGTCTGGCGGCAAAAGATTCAAATCGATGAGTATCAACTTCTTGATGACCTTCCCTTGAAAAAATCTGCTTGACCAAATCGCTAATGATCCATGCGTTATATTGCTGTTCCGGTGAAAAATAATACACGCTTCAATCACCCCATCTCAAAGCCTTGTCTATTTGTAATGTACCTGAATTGGCAATCCTTTCAAACGTTTTGTCTGAAAATTTATAACAATTGTAACATTGAAATGAAAATGTCATGACAGAGCATTCATCCGTTTAGCCGCGTAAACAAAGGGTAAGTGTTAAATACAACATGAAAAAAGGGAGGAGATTCATATGAAACCAGTAGTAAGACAATATACTAATGATGAAAAACTGATGAAGGATGTTGAGGAACTCAGGGAAATCGGAGTTGCAAGAGAAGATATTTACGTTCTGTCACATGATGACGACCGTACTGAAAGACTTGCGGACAACGCGGATGCCAATACGATCGGAGCCGAAGAGACAGGCCTTAAAAATGCCGTGGGCAATATCTTCAACAAAAAAGGGGACGAACTCCGCAATAAAATTCATGAGATCGGCTTTTCAAAACAGGAAGCAGAACAATTCGAGAAGCAGCTTGATGAAGGAAAAGTCCTCCTCTTTGTCACGGATCATGAAAAAGTGAAATCTTGGGTATAAATTGAGACTGCCGACAAGGTCGGCAGTTTCAGCGTGTCGAGAAACCCTCGCATTCGTTGTCAGGCCTGCGCGTCGGTGCTCACGAATTCCAACATTCGCTCCGCTCCGATGCTCGGCCTTCCTAGACTGCAAAGGTTTTCAATCACGCTGAAGGGATTTTGTCAAAAATCTGAGACTGCCGACAAGGTCGGCAGTTTTTTTAATAAAATAAAATTTGAATGATAGCAGGAAAGGAGTAGAATAATAAACGAAAACGATATGAATAGGAGGAAAAGGTTTTGGCTAAAGAAAAAGATGCAGAACAAAAATCGGCATTGAACATCATTCCTCTTGCGGTCACGATTTTAGTCGGAGCGGTGATTTGGTTTATTCCGTCGCCCGCCGGATTGGACCCGAAAGCATGGCACTTATTTGCAATCTTTGTGGCAACGATTATCGGCTTTATTTCAAAACCGCTACCGATGGGGGCAATCGCCGTATTCGCATTGGCGGTCACGGCGCTGACCGGAACGCTGTCGATTGAAGAAACGCTCAGCGGTTTTGGAAACAAGACGATTTGGCTGATCGTTATTGCCTTTTTTATTTCACGGGGATTCATTAAAACCGGTTTAGGTGCGCGAATCGCCTATTTATTTGTGCGGATGTTTGGCAAAAAAACACTCGGACTCTCGTATTCACTTCTTGTCAGCGATTTGATTTTGTCGCCGGCGATCCCGAGTAATACCGCACGGGCCGGGGGAATTATTTTTCCGATTATCCGTTCGTTATCCGAAACTTTTCAGTCAACGCCCAAGGACGGCACGGAACGGCGCATTGGCGCTTTCTTGCTGAAGGTGGGCTTTCAGGGGAACTTGATCACTTCAGCGATGTTCTTAACGGCTATGGCGGCAAACCCGCTGATTGCCAAACTTGCCCATGATGTGGCAGGTGTGAATCTGACCTGGACAAGCTGGGCTGTGGCGGCCATCGTCCCGGGACTTGTCAGCTTGATCATCACCCCGCTTGTCATTTATAAACTGTATCCGCCTGAGGTGAAAGAAACACCTGATGCGGCGAAAATCGCAACAGAGAAGCTGAAAGAAATGGGCCCGTTCAAAAAATCGGAACTCTCGATGGTCGCGGTCTTTTTGCTCGTCCTTTTTTTATGGATTTTCGGCGGAAACCTGAAAATTGACGCAACGACAACGGCATTGATCGGTTTAGCCGTCCTGCTTTTGACACAGGTTCTGACGTGGGACGATATTAAGAAAGAGCAAGGCGCATGGGATACGCTGACATGGTTTGCCGCGCTCGTCATGCTGGCGAGCTTTTTGAATGAACTCGGCATGGTCGGCTGGTTCAGCGATGCGATGAAATCGTATGTTTCAGGATTCTCCTGGGTCAGCGCATTTCTCATTTTAATTGCGGTTTACTATTATTCGCATTATTTTTTTGCGAGTGCAACCGCTCATATCAGCGCGATGTATTCGGCCTTTCTCGCCGTGATTATCGCTGCAGGCGCTCCGCCGCTCCTCGCAGCATTAAGCCTTGCGTTTTTCAGCAACCTTTTTGCTTCGACGACACACTACGGAGCTGGAGCGGCACCCGTCTTTTTCGGGGCCGGCTATATTCCACAAAGCAAATGGTGGTCAATCGGCTTTATCCTGTCGATTGTTCATATTGTGACATGGCTTGTTGTCGGAGGGCTATGGTGGAAATTGTTGGGTATATGGTAAAATGAAGGGCAGGAGAGATCCTGTCCTTTCTTTTATGTCCATTTCGATGCTGTTGATTTGAAATTCCACACTTGCGGTTAAAAGTCGTAATAAATTAAAAGCTTTGGAATTAGCCTATCTATCATCATATATCCGTTTTATATTAGTTATTTCTTTGAAACAAATGATGGATATAGAAATCTAATTTATGCATTGACTTACATTATTTTTCATATTAACCTAATATATGACAGATCTGTTTCTGATTGGACAATCAAAAAGAAGATAAAAAGGAAGAGGGGATTATTTATGAAAAGATTATTAAAGAGAAAGAAAATATTTGGTACTTTCTCTGTGGTAGCTTTGGTCTTTATTTTCGGCTTTAGTACGGTGAGTTTAGCTTATAATGAGCCATATTCTTTCAATATCCGATCAGCAGTAACTGGAGAAGCTAAACATAAACTAAGCAATAAATCTACCACTATAACTGCTAGTGCAAGAACTATTAAGGCTGAAACTGGTGAAACTCTGTCACAAACTCATAAATATACTGTCACAATTAGCAAAGGAGTATTTACTAGCTACAGTACCGGTAGATTAACCACCGGAAAAAGTTATAGCAAAAATGTAGGAAAAGTGGCTAAAGGAACTTACAGAGTTAATGTTACGAAGCACACATATTCAGATTACGGAATTAATATAAAAGGTGGAGGAAGGATTAAACAATAAGAATATTATGAGACAAGATAATAGAATTATAATATCGACAAATCAAGTAACAAAAACATATGGGGAGGGTGCTTCATTATTTAATGCGTTGCACCCTACTACTCTTTCTATAAGCAAGGGTTCAATTAATGTAATCTTAGGGAAAAGTGGATCAGGTAAAACAACTTTGCTGAGTCTTCTTGGTGGCATGGAGGAACCTACCAACGGCCATGTGTGGTTTAAACAGCAAAATTTTTACAAATTAAAGGATCCTGAACAAGCTAATATTAGAGGCAATAATTTCGGTTTCATTTTTCAAAATTATCATTTAATACCTGAAATTTCAGTGTTTGATAATATTATCCTACCACTAATGATTAATAAAAAGGAAAAAGACATTTCGGACATTAAGAAACTGACAAACATTTTAGGGATTGGGCACAAGTTGAAATCTTTTCCTTTCCAACTGTCAGGTGGTCAGCAACAAAGAGTTGCTATTGCAAGAGCAATGGCAAATGATCCAGAAATCATTTTTGCGGACGAGCCTACTGGTAATTTAGATCAAAAAAATGCGGAAAAAGTTATTGAACTTTTAGTTTCTTTATGCAAAGAATTTGATAAAACATTAGTGATTGTTACACACGAAGAGAACTTGATAGAGAGGCCAGATCAGCTTTTTTTAATTGAAGATGGACGAGTCAAAACTTTATAAAGGTGTTGAAATATGTTTTGGGTTAAATTAGCTTTTAAGTCGTTGTTCCAAAGAAGAAAAATATCTTATTTAATGGTTTTAATAATCTCTATCTCAATGGTCTTTCTTATTATGGTGAACAGCGCTACAGAAGAAATTCTGAAATACACAAAAGAAAAGGCCTATGAAAAATATGGTGAGCATCATGCTATAATTAACAATCTTAGTGAAAAGGAGTTCAAAGAGTTAAAAGGAATACATAGTGTAAAAAAAGGAGGAGGAATTTTTTTAGTTGGTTACACTGAAGATTTTAATGAATCTTCAGTCGGAGCTTCTATTGGATGGTTTGACAAAAGTGCTTTAGAATTAGGGCATATACATATTTTACATGGGAGGATGCCTGTACACAAAAATGAGATTGCCATTGAATCATTTTTAACTGACTCTTTTAAAACAAATGACGTTATTGGAGCGGATGTTAAATTAAAAATAGGTGCTGTTGAGGAAGTTTATCAAATAGTAGGTATTGTGAATAATTATTCCTCAAATTGGTCTACTCCAATAAATATAGAAAAAGGAAAGAATACATATCCAAATGTTTTTATAAGTCCGACAAAATTTAATGCAGATAAGCACATTGATATACAAAAAAGTTTTATCTTTTCACTTCAAAATGAAAATGTAGAAAAGATCGAACAAGAAATAAATGAAAATTTTGAGCAACATTTATCTAGCCCTGAACAATTATATGAAAATGAGAATCTTTTTAATGAAGGATATAAAAACTATAATAGGATTTTCTATATATGTTTATTTTTTTCAATCATTCTAATATTTGGTTCGTTGTGTTGCTGTTTTCGAATATTTGAGGTGTTCTATCAGAATTACCGGCAAAAAATTGCGATACTGAGATCCCACGGAGCAAAAAAAAATCATATAAGGCTTCTTGTTTTTTTTCAGAGTACCATTATTGTTTTAGTGAGTTTCTTAATATCTTTTCCTGTTGGGGTGTACTTGAAAAAGATATTAAATCATCAAACATATCGTACTGAAAACTACAGTTCTTCACCTCTGTTGGAATCTACTCTGTTCGTCACGATTTGGCTCACCTTATTATTTTTTTCATTATGTATAACAGCACTAATTGTAACGGAAAAAATAAGCAAAGAAACAATTCATACTAATTTAAAAGGGAATCCGCTTATAGCAAAAGGATACCGTGTTTATCAATTTATAGAAAAGTTTCCTTTTAAATTGAAGTCTTTGGTGATTCAACTTACGTTTCGATGGAAATCTTCTATATTATTTATTGTTATACTGTCTTTCTCGATCATGATTTTTTTCTTCACCCAGTTAATAGCCGATGAAACAATTGAAAAATCCGAAGAAACAACACCGGATTTTATACTTTCATCTAAGCAACTGACTGCTGAGGAACATGTAAATGGCTATATTATCGAAACCAATCAATCTGTTTCTTTTGATTATAAAAGTGTAGAAGATCTTCAACGCTTGCCAGGAGTTGTTTATATTGATAAAGTTCCAAACTCCCTAGGGAGCACCTTGCTCCTAACCAAACAACAACTTTCACCCAATATTAAATCTTGGATAAATACCTATAAGCTGGAGAATATAAATGTTGAAATATCTGAGCACACAATAGATAATTTAGTACCAAATAATCTTATACCTATTCCTAACGTGAATTTTGTATTAGTGAATGACAGTGAACTTAAACATCTCCAACGCATGTATAGTTTTGATGAAAGTTCCGTAAGGAAAGTGAAAAAATCAAGATCAGCCTTTATTTTCTTTCCTGAAATAAACCAAAAAGAAATGAATAATAAAATTATAAATGGAGACGAAGTGAAAATCGGCAGGATTGCATATTCTGATGAAAAAAAACCAAAATTTGAAAATTGGGATTTGAAGGTAGAACGGATTATCTTGTCTCCTTACTTGATGAAACAAAATCAGATTTCTCAAGAACGTGAGGGAATTACAGTTTTAATTTATGAAGAAGTGGCTAAAAAAATTGGGGTTTTTGATGGCTATAAAGAATTGACAATATATACTGACCATTCAATTTCTAAACAAAAAAAGAAGGGAATTATTAATAAGACGAAACAAATGGTTTCATCAATTCCTGGAAGTCTGTATTATTCAGAAACAGAAGATAATAAGAGACTTGAGTCAATTTCTAATTACCTATCCATACTTGGGACTGTGTTATTTGCAGTTACTGCATTTTACTCTGTTTTAACATTAGCTGCAACAATGTATTCTAGAATCATTCAAAGAAAAGCTGAAATTGCAATTAATCGAGCCTTTGGAAAAAGCGTCACAGCCGTCTTGAAAGACCTGATAATTGAAATGACTATTTATTTAATATTAGCTTTTCTTTTAAGCGGAACGATCATTCTTTTTCTTACATTATCAATGCCTGAAAACTATAATAATTATAATTATTTCAAATATTATTTTTATTCAGTTGCTTTCACAAGTACTTTATCTTTGATTTCACTGTCTATCTTATTTTTTGTATTGAAAAAAATAAGTATTTCTGACGCTTTAAAAACTAAGGAAGAATAGTTTGGTAATTAGTGTTTATGAGCTATGGTGAAAATCCACAAAACTTGTTAGTATAGTGACTAAAAATAAAGGTGTGAATTTTAATGTTTTGGTCAGTTGATTTAATGCTGCTCGGTTTCATGTGCGCAATCGTCTACTTTTTGTACGACATTGTGAAAAACCGAAAAAAAACAAGTTTTTTTAGAAAAATGGTGTTTGCCAGTTTTATTGTTTATTTGAGCGTCGTTTATCACTATACGATAGGCGGAATCAACATTCCGCCGCAGCCGGCATACGCTCAAATGAACATTCAGCTCATTCCGTTTTATTTTGTTGCTGAATGGGTGCAAATGCATCAGCAGAGCGGGTTTGATTGGTTTTTTTGGAATTCTGTCAAGCTTACATTTTTTAATGTTTTATTGCTCATTCCTTTAGGTGTGTATCTTTCCGTTCTATGGAGGAAAATTCCGCTGAAAAAAGCGGCGGTTTTTGTTTTTTTGACAAGCTTTTTGATTGAGAGTCTCCAGCTTGTGCTATCTGTGACTGGATTCATAATGGCGAGAACCTTTAATGTGGATGATTTAATTTTAAATACGGCCGGCGGTGTAATCGGTTTCTGCCTGACGTCTTTCATGTTCGGAGCTAAAGGATCAGGTTACCGCAGGAAAGGTCTGCATTTTTGAGGAAAGCGCGAAAGATGATTCCCGGCTGGGCAATCATCTTTTTTAGTTAAAACTGAAAGCTCAGGCTCTTAAATCGGTGCATGCCTGTGCCATGCTTTGCCAGACCATGCATCTTCAAATGCTGGGCCGCATGCCCGGCTTCCTGCAAAATGTCAGGAGCAAGACCGAGCTGATGATGCCCGCCGAAAACCTTTTTCACGCGCCCGATAGCCGAGATTTTTTCAAGCGACTGAATCAATTGGACCGGATCAGTCGTCGGGTAGAATGCATAGATGGGGGCTCCGGTATACAGCAGGTCGCCGGTAAACAAGTAGCCTGACGCCGGATCAAAGATACAGATATGCCCCGGGGAGTGTCCGGGCGTATGATAAATAACGAGCGGCCTTGAATCGCAGCCGACTGTGTCGCCGTCTTGCAGCGTTCCCGACGGTTCACCTCTGAACGGGGTGTATGTTTCAGCGGAAAAGCCGGCCGGTACAGGTTTGGTGATATCTCGAGAGACATCGCGGCGAATGTGCTCGATCGGAAGCCCTTTGATTCCATCCGTCAGCCAGTCTTTCTCGGCTTCATGAACGTAAATGCGCTGATATTCACCGTGGCTTCCGATGTGATCCCAATGGACATGGGTTGTGATGACGCTGACCGGCAGATCGGTCAGACTATCCGTTACCGTCTTCATGCTGCCGATACCAAGACCTGTATCAATTAAAACGGCTTCCTTCGCCCCAATCAGCAAGTAAGAGTGCACATTTTCCCAATGCCCGCATTCGCTGATCGCATATGTGGATTCATCAAGCTCTGTTACAGTAAACCATTGACCATCTCCCATTGGTTTGTCCCTCCTTCATTTTTTCAAAGGTGCTTATCCATGCATATCCTCAAGTCAAATGTGCAAAGTAATAAAATATATGATAAGTGAGTGTGGTGAACATAATGAGTGATCCTTACATGCCTTTGACATCCATCAACAGCGGGGTCCTGGAAGAGTATGCCGAAGGCGTATTCGGTTTGACGGTGCAAATCGTCAATGTGTATTTTATTTTCGATCCCGATTCGCGGGAAGCCGTTTTAATCGATGCCGGAATGCCCAAGTCCGCTCCATTTATTTTAAGAGAGGCAAAGGAGCGGTTCGGCGATTTTAGCCTAAAAGCAATCGTTTTGACGCACGGACATTTCGACCATGTCGGCGCTTTGGAAGGTCTTCTCGAAACATGGCAGGTTCCAGTTTACGCCCATGAAAAAGAAATGCCTTATTTAACGGGAAAAGCCGATTATCCGCCTGCCAAACCGCAAGTAAAAAGCGGGCTGGTTGCAAAGATGTCTCCGTTGTTTCCGAGGCACTCAATCAACTTTTCGTCCCATGTAAAGCAGCTTTCTGAAGATGGTTCGCTTCCGTTTCTTAAAGGGTGGAAATGGATTGAGACGCCGGGACATACACCGGGTCATGTTTCGCTTTTCCGGCAGTCGGACAGAACCTTGATCGCAGGCGACGCCGTTACAACTGTAGAGCAGGAATCTCTGTTTGAAGTGGCGATTCAAAAGCAGGAGCTGAACGGACCCCCGGCTTATTTCACAATGGACTGGACAAAAGCGGCGGACTCAGTTCGGAAGCTGTCAGAATTAAAACCGGCTGCATTGTTGACGGGACACGGTGTACCGATGAAAGGAAACGATTTTTCCAAAGAGCTCCTTGATCTGTCAGGCCGCCTTCCCGCTTCTGATTCGTAAAATGCCATATGCTGCCCTTAAAACATTCAGCCAGGCTGAATGTTTTTTTATAGGGAAAAACTAACCATTTACATGTGATGATGGCCATCCATCGTTCTATATTTCGGATGTTGTTGTATACCAAAGGAATCATTTTCTGAAATTTTAGACAAAATAAGCTGATATTTCATTTATAATGCAGGTATGCCTGAAAGGAGCTGAGAAAAGATGAACATTCAAAAAAGGGTCCAAGCTTTGCTGGCAGCTGCGGCAATGTTTGCAGGACTGATGGTGTCTGATGCGGTTCACGCTGCGGAAACCCCTTACTATGGAAAGAACTATACTCAGCCAGAGCAAGTGTCATCATTATATCCGGAGCCGGAAGAAACTTTCTCGACCCCTGCTTTTGTGAAAGAAGGGGAAGCCTTTACGACACAAGAAGAAATGATGAAGTTTATAACCAGTCTGACAAAGAAAAGCCCGAATGTCAAAATCGGGAATATCGGTTTTTCAATTGAAAAAAGAAATATTCCCGTGCTTTATTTCACAAAGGATAAGCAAATACGTTCCATATCAAAAAAACCGACCGTCTGGCTGCAAGGACAGATACACGGAAATGAGCCGGCAGCGGGAGAATCGGTCCTGGCGATGGCTGAAAAACTGGCCGGGTCGTACGGCGACAAAGTGTTGGACAAGATCAATGTCATCGTCGTTCCGCGGGTCAATCCTGACGGCTCGTATCAGTTTAACAGACGGCTGGCGAGCGGAATCGACGGAAACAGGGATCATGTTAAGCTTGAATCTCCGGAAGTCCGCGCCATTCACCAGGAGTTCAATCAATATTCGCCTGAAGTCGTTATTGATGCCCATGAATACGGTGTCGGCCAAAACGAATTTCAAAGCGTAGGCGAAAAAGGGTCATTAAAATACCATGATATTTTAATTTTATCAGGAAAAAACTTAAACATTCCCGAATCGATCAGGTATGCGTCTGACAGCCTTTATGTGAACGGCGTCAGAGCTAAACTTGATGAAAAAGGATTTTCTAATGATGCATATTATACGACAGGAAAAAGCAAGGACGGAAAAATCGAAATCTATGAAGGAGGTACTGAAGCGAGAATCGGACGTAATGCATTCGGCCTCCAGCCTGCTCTTTCCTTCCTAGTGGAAAGCAGGGGGATAGACATCGGACGCGAAAATTTTGAAAGAAGAGTCGCGGCTCAGGTTGCTACTCATGAGACAATCATCGACACGACAGCGAAGCATGCAGCCGAGATCAAGCGCCTTGTCGCCAAAGAAAAATTAAAGCTGATAAAAAATGGTGCAAAAGTGAGCGATAAAGACCAAGTGATCATCAACAGTGAGTTTGCAGGGCCGTATAAAGAAACGCTGAAAGTCGCTGATATCGCTTCAGGACAAGCAGTTGACGTTCCTGTCCAATATTACAGCGCTTCGGAAGCCGTCCCTGTGCTGTCAAGAACACGTCCGACCGCTTACCTTGTCCTTCCGGGCCATCAAGATATTGAGCAGAAGCTGAAGGATCAGGGATTAAAAAGCGTGACACTTCCTTTCAAACAAAAGCTCACCGCTGAAGCGTATGAGGTTTTATCGAAAGAAACATCGGGAGAATCTGAGGGCCGGCCTGTGATCAAGGTGGAAACGAAGCTTAAAAAACAGAAAAAAGAGTTTCCAAAAGGAACAAAAATCTATTTTACAGCACAGCCGCAAAGCAATCTGCTGTCGATTGCGCTTGAGCCGGAATCGGTTGACAGTTATGTAAGCACGGGTTACATCCCTTCTCAAACAGGCAAACAGCTGCCGGTTTACCGCTTCATGCTGAACACCAAAACGCTTAACATTAAGGAATAATCATCAGGCATCTGTCTTTGACGGATGCTTTTTAGCAGTTTTTTGTCTTTTCATACATAATGGTTTTAAACTGAGATTGAAACCTATACAATAAATATCAGTCTGAAATCTGGAAGGAGAGAATCCGGTTGGAATCATATGAAGAATTATGGAGGGAAGCCAAGACCTTCATCGAGCTCTGCTACGGGGAACTGTCGAAGTCCGAAGAAGAAACAAGGATGCGCTTACATAAAATAGACGAAGAAATCAGAGAAACCGGAAGCTATACACATACATTAGAAGAAATCGAACATGGCGCGAAAATGGCGTGGAGAAACAGCAGCCGCTGCATCGGCCGGCTGTTTTGGCACTCTCTTACTGTCATCGATCAAAGAGGCGTTCAAACTGAGGCAGAGGTGCGGGATGCGCTTTTTCACCATATCGAGCTTGCGACAAACGGAGGGAAAATCAGACCGTTCATTACGATTTTTCCCCCGGAACAAAGCGGGCAAAAAAAAGTGTCCATTTGGAACCATCAGCTGATCAGGTATGCGGGGTATGAAACGGAGCAAGGTGTCATCGGCGATCCGGCATCATTGGAACTGACAAAAGCGTGTGAAGCGCTCGGCTGGAAAGGCGAAGGTACGCCTTTTGACGTTTTGCCGCTTGTTTTTCAAATAGATGGCCATCCCCCTGTGTGGTATGAGCTGCCTCGTGAAATCGTCAAAGAGGTCAGGATTGAACATCCGGAGATCGAGAGCTTCAAAAGTTTGGGGCTGAAGTGGTACGGTGTGCCGATTATAGCCGATATGAAGCTGGAGGTCGGAGGAATTCATTATAATGCCGCCCCGTTTAACGGCTGGTATATGGGAACGGAAATCGGAGCGCGCAACCTCGCGGATACAGACCGCTATAATGTACTCGAAAAAGTGGCAGCCATTATGGGACTTGATACGGAACGGAATACTTCGCTGTGGAAAGACAAGGCGCTTGTTGAATTAAATACGGCGGTGCTTCACTCTTATAAAAATGCCGGCGTCAGCATTGTTGACCACCATACCGCGGCAAGCCAATTCAAGCGGTTCGAGGAGCAGGAAGCTGAAGCGGGAAGGGAGCTTTCAGCAAGCTGGACATGGCTGATTCCGCCGTTATCTCCGGCAGCGACCCATATCTTTCACAGCTATTATGAACATAAAACGCTTAAACCGAATTACTTTTATCAGGAAAAGCCTTATTCGAACGATTGAGAGGACGAATAGACAATGAGAAAAATCTACTTGCTATGCAGCGTATTCGCTGTATGTTTAACGATGCTTACATATACAGAAACAGAAGCAAAAGCGGCCCAAATCGTACTCGGCTATACAACAGGGGAAGCAGCTTCCTATCAATCGCTGACGGCATACCATCACTATATCAATGCCGCAGCTCTCGACACCTACGCGTTTAATCAAAAAGGAGATATCATCGGAGACACTCCGAAAAAACAAATATCGTTTGCAAAGAAGAAACGCCTCAAGACGTGGGCGGTCATTTCAAACTACAACGAATCCATTCACGATTTTGACGGGAATCTGGCATCAAAGGTCATGTCCGGCAAAACGGCGCGTCAGCACTTTACAGAACAGCTTATTACGCTTGCGAAGAAGCAGTCGTTTACCGGAATTAATATTGATTTTGAAGCTGTAAAGCCGAACGAGAGAGCTAAATACTCAAGCTTCATCCGTCATGTCGCAGCCGCTTTGAAAAAACACAAGATCAAAACGATGGTTTCGGTACCGGCGAAGAGTGCAGATGACCGAAAAGATGGATGGAGCTGGCCGTATGATTATGCGGAAATCGGAAAATCAGCTGACTATGTTCAAGTCATGACCTACGATGAACACGGGATCTGGAGCGAGCCGGGCTCTGTTGCCGGAATGAACTGGGTCAAAAGCTCATTAGCATATGCGGTGAAAACGATCAAAGCCGAAAAAGTCATTATGGGCATCCCCTCATACGGGAATGATTGGGATTTAACATCCCGAAAGAACAGCAAATTGAAGCAGTGGAACGACGTGAAGGCGCTTAAGAAAAAAGTGAAGGCTAAGCCTGTATATGATAAAAGATCGGGGTCGATGAGATTTTCTTATACAGATCAACACAAACACCGCCATGTCGTTTGGTATGAAGATGAAAAAACGATTGCGGCGAAAAGCCGCCTGGCCATGCGATATAAAATCGCAGGAGTTTCCGTCTACTCGATGGGACATGAATCGGCCTCTTTTTGGCAGGCGATGCGGAAGGGAATAAAATAAAGGCTCCAATTCGGAGCCTTCTTTTTCATTTATTCTCATGTCAGCTTTTCATATTGATTTCTTTCCGATACAAGACATAAGAATAAATATAGGGCGCGAAAACCGTTGCTAAAATAACCGGAAGCATGATTTCTGGGCTGATAGATAACAATCCGTCCGCAATGATCAGCAGTCCTGCTAAAGTAAATACTTTCGCCGCAAATCTGTGGGTTTTTTTCCAGATTGAATCGCTGCTCAATGTCCAAGGGTTTTTGATCCCGAAAAAAAAGTTTGAGCGGATTCTCGGGAGGTAATTGCCTATGACAATGAGTAGAGCGCCTACTAGAACCGGTACAATGCTGCCAGCGGGCAGATCATACCCGAGCCCTGTCATGATTACAAGCACGTTGATCAGGGAAAATAGAATCAGCATGGCATTGATGAGAAGGTAATAAGTCTTTGAAAAAAGCTGATAGTTTTTTCTGCGCGGATCGATTTTTGGCGTTAAGAACATCAACACATACACAAAAACGAGCAGCCCGGTCATGATAAGCATTGCTTCCATTTTTGAAGCATAACTGTCGACTTCTCCCGAAAATGACCAATGAATTGGAACTTGATCGGAAATGTGCGGATAAGCGATGGCCCACATGATTAGATTTATGGCGATTATAGCGAGTGAAAAGATGTGTTTTCTCATTTGGCATCCCCTTTATCTTTGCCGGCTTGCTCAGTAAAACTGAAAGCCCAGCCGATGATTTCTTGAAATATTGTGGTGTTCAGCGAGTAAATGATGTATTGGCCTTTTTTTTCATCTTGAATTAATTCAGCCTGTTTTAAAATTTTTAAATGCTGAGATATACTTGGTTTAGACATTTGAAACTGGTCAGATATTTCACCGGCGGTCATATCCCGATCCTTCAGCAGATTTAAAATTTTTCTTCTCGTCGGGTCAGCTAGAGCCTTAAAGGTTTGGTTCATATTCAGCATCCTTGGAATTAAGTATTTAGCTATTTAACTAAATACTAAAATAAAAGAGGAATTTAGTCAAGATTCGTTTGAAAAATCCGCCATCTCCGGCGGATTTTTCAATAGCTGATATTAAACTTGTGGAATCCGTCAATCTCTTTTGTTTCTTCGACATTCACGTCCGTTACTTTTGAGAAGGGACTTCCTTTTTGAATCGCTTTTAAAAATGGCTTCAGGCTTTCCTCGGGTCCTTCGGCGCGGATTTCAACTGTGCCGTTGTCGCGGTTCCGGACCCAGCCGGTCAATTTGTGCTTATCTGCTTCCATTTGAACAAAATAGCGAAATCCCACGCCCTGAACGCGTCCGTCTACAATGATTCTGTATTGAAGCATCGAGAACACTCCTTTTCTTTTATGCTACCACATTTCTCATTTTGAGATCATGGGATAGACATGTTTCGGATAAATCGTTAAAATATGAAAATAAAGGAAGGGCGTGAGGTTTTGGAGCATCAAGAGTATGAAATTTTATCTATTCATGTAGGCCGTCCGCACACATACGAATTCGACGGAAAACAGGTGGAAACGGCAATCGTGAAGGAGCCTGTCGGCGGACCCGTATATTTGAGCCGTACGAATTTTGAAGGGGACGGGCAGGCGGATCTGATTCACCACGGAGGAGTGGATAAAGCGGTGTGCGTCTATCCGGCGGACCACTATATGTATTGGGAAAGTGTCTTGAAGCGGAAGCTGCCGGAGGCGGCATTTGGAGAAAACGTGACGGTTAAAGGGCTCACCGAAAAAGATGTGTGCATCGGTGATATCTTCAAGCTGGGGGAGGCTCTTGTTCAAGTCAGCCAGCCGCGCCAGCCTTGTTTCAAGCTTGCCAAACGGCTGAATCAAAAAGATATGGTGTTACAGGTGAGGGACACCGGGTTCAGCGGATTTTATTTCAGGGTTCTCGAAGAAGGAATCGTTGCGCCCGATTCCGGGCTGCAGCTCGTTTCAAGAGATGCGCATGAAGCCACAGTTTCGTACGCCAACCATTTGATGTACCATGACAGGGGCAATCACCCCGCCATTCGGAAGATCCTTGAGGTTGAAGCGCTGTCGGAAAGCTGGAGAAGCTCATTTTTAAAGGAGCTGAGCGCATAAAAACAAGCCGTGTCCGAAAAGGAGCACGGCTTTAACATGTTTATTTTTTGACGCTTTCAAGCAGGTTGGCCAAAAAGTGTTTTTTATAGCTTTGAAGCTTTCTTCCTTCATACTTTGTCATTCCCAGCTTTTTCAGTTCTTCTACATACCAGCCTTTGCTTCCGTAATGCATGGCAGAAAACTCCCTTCTATAATTCGATGCAATTGGCATTCTAACATCTATAGAAAAACACTGAAAAGGGATAGGCGGCAATTTTTAAAAACTGAGTCTTTCGTCGTAGTTTGGAAGTTTGAGGAAGGCTTCAGCTGTGTGTCAAACTGGTGACGATCATCACAATGATTGAGATGCTGAGGACGATTCCGATATATTTTAAGAAGCCGTTCTTTTTTTTATGAGCATATACGATTAACAGGATGCTCTCGATGAAAAAGATCAGCCCGATGATGGCAAACAGCATGCGGTAAAGCTCCTTTCGGCACAGTTTGTCTTTTATTTTAGCATAAAAGCCCGGACTTCTATGAGCCGGGCTTTTTCACGTAATCAGTCAAGCTGTGTTAAAATGATCGGTTCGTTTTTCGTAATGACGATCGTATGCTCGATCTGTGCCACAAAGCTGCCGTCAGGCGTTTTGAATGTCCAGCCGTCTCCGGCTTCGATGGTATGCTCGGCTTTTGTGGAAACAAACGGCTCAAGGGCGATGACGGTTCCGTTTTTAAAGAGCGCATTATCAAACGGGTCATAGTAATTTAAGATATGGTTGGGCGCTTCATGGAGGTTCTTTCCAATCCCGTGTCCCGTCAGGTTTTTAATGACGGTAAATCCGTTTGCTTTTGCTTCATTGTATACGGCTCTGCCGATTTGGTTTTGTTTCTTGCCGGCGCGCGCCTGCAAAAGTCCCTTTTGAAATGCGCTTTCCGCGCTTTGGCAAAGCTTGTGCAGCGTTTCATCGCCTTTTCCGAGTACAAATGAAATGCCAGTATCAGAATAGTAGCCGCCAAATTCAGCGGAGATGTCGATGTTGATCAAATCCCCTTCTTTTAAAATCGTGGATTCGCTTGGGATGCCGTGGGCGACTTCATCGTTCACACTGATGCACGTCGTTCCTGGGAAATCGTATTCTTTTTCCGGAGCCGGTGCGGCGCCATGAGCCTCAAGCACTTCTTTACCGATGAGGTCCAGCTCTTTTGTGCTCATGCCGGGTGCTGCTTTTGCCTTCATTTCCTCCCTGGCTAAAGCGACGATTCTGCCTATTTTCTTGAGCCCTTCCAGCTCTTGGTCATTTGTTACAATCACAATTCATTCCCGCTTTCTTTTTTTATATTCCATTTCAAGCTTACCATATCTGCTTGCGAAAAAGGAACAGAGCGGCTTCAAGACAAAAAAAAGCACCCGCTTATAAATAAGCGGGTGCTGTCTGTTTATTGTCCGGAATCTGATTTCGTAGTTTGCGCCGCATCAGATTCTGATGTTTTCGGATTGTGGTTGGTGTAGTCGTAGTCGCTCGGGTTGATCGCTTTAAAGCCTTTCGGTTTATAAAAGCGCAGCAAATCTCCGTCGACGATTTTATCCGACATTTCGAGTTCTTTTTTCACGGACTCATCGATGTTCGGATCGATGTCTTTTTCGTTCAGAAGCTCTCCTGTTTTCGTGTCGTAGTAGTTACCGTTCGTTTTCGTATATTCCGGAGAAACGAAATCGCCGTTGCGGAACGGAATAACTTCACGGTGTTCCGGTGACAGAAGGTCTGAACCGCTCATCAGGTAATCTTTCGTATTCACGCCCATCAAATGAAGCAGGGTAGGGGCTACATCGACTTCGCCGCCGTATTTATTGGATTTGATTCCCTTGACCCCAGGCGCGTGGATGAACAGCGGAACCCTTTGCAATTGGGCATTTTCATATGGTGTGATGTCTTTGCCCAATACTTTGGCCATCGCTTTGTTGTGATTTTCCGAAATACCGTAGTGGTCTCCGTACATGACGACAATCGTATTATCATACAGTCCGGATTTTTTCAGATCGTTGAAAAATTGTTCAATGGCCTGATCCATGTAGTTGGCCGACTGGAAATAATGGTCAACGACGCTGTCGCCGGTATCGCCGGCAGGGAAGTCTGTATCGCCTTCATCCATCTCGAACGGAAAATGGTTCGAAAGGGTGATAAACTTCGTATAGAACGGCTGTTTCAGGCTTTTCAACAGCGGCATTGATTCTTCAAAGAACGGTTTATCTTTCAATCCGTAGTTTTTCGTTTTATCTTCGCTCATATCGTAATACGTAGCGTCAAAGAATTTGTCATAACCGATGGCTTTATACATTTCATTGCGGTTCCAGAACGTTTTGTAGTTGCCGTGGAATGCCGCTGATGTATAGCCTTGAGACTTCAAAATGGCCGGAGTCGACTGCAGCGTGTTTTGCGCTTTATTAATGAACACTGACCCTTGTGATAAAGGATACAGCGAGTTGTCCATCATAAATTCCGCGTCAGACGTTTTACCTTGTCCTGTTTGGTGGAAAAAGTTATCAAAATAAAACGTTTCATTGTCATGCGCCAGTGAATTTAAGAACGGCGTGACTTCCTTGCCGTCGATCTTATAGTCGATCGCGAACGTCTGAAGTGATTCCAGTGAAATGTAAACCACGTTCATGCCTTTCGCTTTTCCGAAGTATTCGGCATTCGGCTTATCATGATTGGCTTTAATATAGTTCTCTACTTCCGTCACGTCGCTGGAGCTTGCCAGTGCGCGCTGGCTGTTTGACTTGATATTCTGCACCGCATCATAGATTGTGAAGTTGTAGGTTCCCAAATATTTCACAAGGTAGTTGCGGTCAAAAGAACGGGTCAGAAGCTCCGGACGATCAATCTCGGCAACGGCCAGGTTGACGAGGAAGACAAGGACGCTTGTTCCCATCACAATTTTAAACGGGCGCTTCGTTGTTGTTTCAGAAGGTCTGTTATAGAAAACAGCCAGCCCGATTAAAATAAAGGTATCGATGAAATACAAAACATCAAGCGGGTGCATGAGCGAGAAGATGCTGTCCCCGAGCTGCCCCCCGTTTGTTTTTGCCTGCATGATCGTAGGCAGCGTGATAAAGTCGCTGAAAAATCTGTAGTATACGACGTTTGCATATAGCAAAAAAGACATTAAAAAATGAATCACTATAATCGCTGTCTGCTGTATTTTTTTCTTGAACAAGAGTCCTAATCCAAGAAAGAACAAGCTTGAGCTAATCGGATTCACAAAAAGCAAAATCTGTTGTACTGTGTTGGTTATTCCTAAATTAAATTCAATTACATACGCAGCATAAGTTTTCAGCCATAGCAATATGGCGGCTATCAGGAAGAAGGCAAGACCTCTTTCCTTAATAAATCTTTTCAATTGTTACACTCCTTTTTTCCGGATCAGTAAAAAACCATCGGAACGAAAGAAAAAAACGAATGTATAAAATATACCATGAAATACCGATTTAGAAAAGCGGAAATCAACCTTGTGAAAAGAAGCGCAAAACCCCTGGTAAATCAGGGTTTTACAGTTTTCTGAAAAACATTTGGGAATATTTTACGCTTGTCTTGCATTGGCGGGAACGCATCTTTATGGCAGACTGTTGTTAGTATATGAACAAAAGGGGAGGATGTAGACCATGGATTTTTCGAGCATCGTTTCTGAAGATAAGATTAAGCGGGCCATTAAGGACGGCGAATTCGAAGGGCTTCCGGGAATGGGGAAACCCTTGAAAAAAGACGATGCCGCCCATGTTCCAGAGCATCTCCGCATGGCTTACCGGGTGATGAAAAACGCCGGAATGACGGGGGACGAAGGGGCTTTGAAGAAAGAGCTGATGACAATTGACGACTTAATCGCAAAGTGCGCGGATGAAGACGAGCGCGATCGTTTAATTGAGAGAAAAACAGAAACGCGGCTCAGGCTCGACAGGCTCGCCGACAAAAAAGGCATGTTTTCCAAACCAGCCTCAGCGTTTTATAAAGAAAAAGTGTACCGAAGGCTCAGCGGGAAATAAAAAAGCGCTGAGCAGGTTTATTTCTGTCCTATAGTGGTATTGACCCATAAACGAATAAAAGGGTGATAGGATGGAACGATTGTTGAACTGGGTTGAATACATATCAGATTGGCTTTGGGGGCCGCCGCTCATCATACTGCTGACAGGGACGGGAGTCTATTTAACGATCCTGCTGAAATTTTTTCAATTTCGCTATCCTCTCTATATTTTTAAGCAGACGATCGGAAGCGTCGGCAAAAAGCCGAAAGGAGAAGGGACAGTTACACCGTTGCAAGCTTTGACATCGGCTCTCAGCTCAACAGTCGGCGCCGCCAATATCGTCGGTGTGCCTGCGGCGATCATGTTCGGCGGTCCGGGAGCCGTGTTTTGGATGTGGCTGGTCGCTCTGTTTGCCATGGCGATCAAGTTTTCGGAAAGCGTCCTCGCCGTCCACTACAGAGAAAAAAACGAAGAAGGCGAATATGTCGGGGGGCCGATGTATTACATTACAAAAGGACTCTCTATGAAATGGCTCGGCGTCTTTTTTTCGGTCGCGCTGATGATCGAGCTCGTTCCGAGCATCATGGTGCAGGGAAATTCGGTTTCCGCATCATTAGCTGAGTCGTTTTCATTCAATCGTTTATACACCGGAATCGGGATTGCTTTTTTGATCGGTTTAGTGGTGATCGGAGGGATTAAACGGATTGGAAAAGTGACAGAGCTTGCGGTTCCGCTTATGGCAGGGGCGTACATTGGGGCCGGTTTCCTGATTGTCGTCATGAACCTTTCTTCTGTACCCGCATTTTTCTCTCTCATCTTTTCGAATGCGTTTACATCCTCTTCGGCATTCGGCGGCTTTGCAGGTGCGGCGGTTGCTGAAACCGTTCGCTGGGGATTTGCACGTGGACTTTATTCCAACGAAGCCGGGATGGGGACGGCGCCGATTGCGCATGCGGCGGCGATGACCGACCACCCTGTGAGACAGGGATTCTGGGCGGTGATCGGCATTGTGGTCGATACGCTGCTGATATGCACGACCACAGCCTTCGTTGTGCTCGCATCAGGCGTTTGGACCGCTGAAAATGCTGCGAGCAATCCAGGGGCACTGGCGGCAGCCGCATTCCGCAGCTATTTCGGCCCTGTGGGCGGATACTTCGTCTCCGTCTCGCTCGTTTTCTTTGTCTTATCAACGATCACAGTGGTCATTTTTTACGGAGTAAAACAAGCTGAATTTCTGTTCGGACGGCTCGCGGGGCATATGATTAAATTCGTCTATCTGGGCGCCGTCATCATCGGAGCTGCCGGAGGAGCAAAGGCAATATGGGGATTCCTTGATCTTGCGCTCGTTTTCATTCTTATTCCGAATATTTTGGCGGTGCTGCTCTTGAGCAAAAAAGTAAGGTCTTTATATGATGAGTTTTTTACATCAGAAAAGTATTATTTGAAAGACATCGGTCAGCAGGACTGCGCTGATGAACGTGATGAAAAAGTGAACAATTTATGATCTCAGCCGGTTGTTCCCGGCGTATAAATCGGAGGAAGCCTTGCTGTCCTTCGTTTTATGAAGGGAACGGCCGGGCTTTTTTTATTTTTGAAAGCGCTATAAAAATATGTTGACTACTTGTATATACAAGAATACAATATAGGTATAACATGTATATACAAGTTATAAGAGGAGAAGGAGGGATTGGAATGACTGATTTAAATCAATCAGCGCGACGGATTGTCGATGCTGTCGGCGGTGCGGACAACATTGCAGCGGTAACCCATTGTGTGACGCGTCTGCGATTTGCACTGCTCGATGAAAGCAAAGTCAATCAAGAGGTGTTGGAGCAAATAGATGTTGTCAAAGGATCGTTTTCAACGAACGGCCAATTCCAAGTGGTGATCGGCCAAGGAACGGTCAACAATGTATACGCGGAGCTGGTGAAGGCCACAGGAATCGGCGAATCGTCAAAAGATGACGTCAAGAAAGCCTCAGAGAAAAATATGAATCCTTTACAGCGTGCTGTGAAAACGCTTGCAGATATTTTTATTCCAATATTGCCGGCGATTGTCACCGCCGGACTGTTGATGGGAATCAACAATATCCTGACGGCTCAAGACATTTTCTTCAGCGGAAAATCGATCGTTGAAGTCTATCCTGAATGGGCGGATCTCGCCAATATGATTAACTTGATTGCGGGAACGGCTTTCGCATTTCTCCCGGCATTAATCGGCTGGTCGGCCGTCAAGCGGTTTGGCGGAAATCCGCTGCTCGGCATCGTGCTGGGCGTCATGCTTGTGCATCCTGATTTGTTAAACGCTTGGGGATACGGGGCTGCCGAGCAAAGCGGAGAGATTCCTGTCTGGAATTTATTCGGTCTGGAAGTGCAGAAGGTCGGCTATCAGGGGCAGGTGCTTCCCATTTTGCTCGCATCTTATTTGCTTGCAAAAATTGAGCGCTTTTTGACAAAGCGGACGCCTGAGAGCATTCAGCTCCTTGTTGTGGCGCCGATTACGCTGCTTGTCACAGGTTTTGCTTCATTTATTGTCATTGGACCGGTTACATTTGCCATCGGAAATGTCTTAACATCAGGCCTTATTGCTGTCTTTGAACAATTTGCCGTACTGGGCGGACTGTTATACGGCGGACTTTACGCCGCTCTCGTCATTACCGGAATGCATCATACATTCCTTGCCGTTGACCTTCAACTGATCGGATCAAAGCTCGGCGGAACATTTTTATGGCCGATGCTGGCGCTGTCCAATATCGCACAAGGTTCAGCCGCGCTTGCGATGATGTTTATTGTCAAAGATGAGAAGCAGAAAGGTCTGTCCTTGACATCCGGCATTTCAGCTTATCTTGGAATTACCGAACCGGCGCTGTTCGGGGTGAATCTCAGATACAGATTTCCGTTCGTGATCGCGATGATCAGCTCGGGGATTGCCGGAATGTTCATTTCCTCGCAAGGGGTTTTGGCAAGCTCTGTCGGCGTCGGCGGTGTACCCGGAATTTTCTCTATCATGAGCCAATACTGGGGAGCGTTTGCAATCGGGATGGCGATTGTGCTGATCGCGCCGTTCGCCGGAACATACCTCTATGCAAAATTAAAAATGAAATAAGAGAGGGAGAGGGGCGCGCATATTTGTCAGCCCTTTTCCCATTTCATAAAGAAGAAAACGGTGGTGTTGAAAATGGAAACGAAAGAAAATCCATGGTGGAAAAAAGCAGTCGTCTATCAGATTTATCCGAAAAGCTTTAAAGATACAACAGGTAACGGTGTCGGCGACATTCGCGGCATCATCGAAAAGCTCGACTACATCAAGGAGCTCGCCTGTGATGTCATTTGGCTGACGCCGATTTATCAATCGCCGCAAAATGACAACGGCTATGACATCAGCGACTATTACAACATTCATGAAGAATATGGAACAATGGCCGACTTTGAAGAGCTTCTAGAAGAGGCTCACAAACGCGGCATAAAGGTGATCATGGATCTTGTCGTCAACCATACATCAACAGAGCACAAATGGTTTAAAGAAGCAGCGTCCGGAAAAGAAAATCCGTATCGCGACTTTTATATTTGGAAGGACATGAAGCCGGACGGTGCCCCGCCGACAAACTGGGAATCGAAGTTCGGCGGTTCGGCGTGGGAGTTTCATGAAGAGACCGGACAGTATTATCTCCATCTCTATGATGTGACACAGGCGGATTTGAATTGGGAGAACGATGAAGTCAGAAAAAAAGTGTACGAGATGATGCATTTCTGGTTTGAAAAAGGAATCGACGGCTTCAGACTTGATGTCATCAATGTCATCTCAAAAGACCAGCGTTTCCCTGATGATGACGAGGGGGACGGGCGCAGATTTTATACGGACGGGCCGAGGGTTCACGAGTTTTTGAATGAAATGAACAGGGAGGTCTTTTCAAAATACGACAGCATGACGGTCGGGGAAATGTCATCGACGACAATCGCAGATTGCATCCGGTATACAAACCCTGAAAGCCGGGAGCTCGATATGGTGTTTAACTTTCACCATTTAAAGGCCGACTATCCAAACGGGGAAAAATGGGCGCTGGCGGATTTTGATTTTCTAAAGCTGAAGAAGATTCTTTCTGAATGGCAGACTGAAATGCATAAAGGAGGCGGGTGGAACGCATTGTTCTGGTGCAACCACGACCAGCCGCGGATCGTCTCACGCTACGGAGACGACGGAAAATACCGCATAAAATCTGCGAAAATGCTGGCAACCGCAATTCATATGCTTCAGGGAACGCCATACATTTACCAGGGAGAAGAGCTCGGGATGACCAACCCGAAATTCGATGACATCTCTCTTTATCGGGATGTCGAATCTCTCAATATGTACCGTCTGCTGAAAGAAGCAGGAAAGCCGGAAGCCGAAATCATCGAAATCCTGAAAGCGAAGTCCCGTGATAATTCAAGGACGCCGGTGCAGTGGAACGGAGAAAAAAATGCCGGGTTTACGACGGGGACACCGTGGATTTCGGTGCCTGCCAACTACAAAGAAATCAACGCAGAAAAAGCGCTCAGCGATCCTGACTCGATTTTCTACCATTATAAAAAGCTGAATAAGCTCCGCAAGGAATTCGATATCATCACAACCGGAGATTATCAGCTGATTCTGGAAGACGATCAAGCACTTTATGCGTATTTGAGAAACGGAGCGGATGAAAAACTGCTGGTGATCAATAATTTTTACGGGAAAGAGACCGAGTTTCAGCTCCCTGATGATATTGATATTGACGGCTATGATGCCAAGGTTCTCATTTCCAATGACACCGATCTTCCCGAGTCATTTACACGCTTTAAAGTGAAACCGTATCAATCGATTGTTTATCATCTCGCCAAACCATGCTAAACTAAGCGTGGTGGTAAAAAAATGAAGATCAACAAGTATATGATGATTTACAAACAAATTGCAGAACAAATCGATCAAAGCATACTGAATGCCGGAGATATCCTGCCGTCTGAAAACGACCTTGCCGAACAGCACGACACCTCGAGGGAAACGGTTCGGAAAGCGCTGAATGTGCTTGCCCAGAACGGATATATTCAAAAGATCAAAGGAAAAGGGTCAGTCGTGCTGCACAGGGAGAAAATGCAGTTCCCGGTTTCCGGTTTGGTCAGCTTTAAGGAACTTTCAGAAACGCTTGGCAAAGAGACAAGCACGACGGTCCACGAGTTCGGCTTGACGCATCCGGATGCATATATTCAAAAGCAGCTTCGCACTTCTGGAGATGAAGAGGTATGGCGGGTCGTCAGATCGCGGAATATTAACGGAGAGCGCATCATCCTGGATAAAGACTATTTTATCCGCAAGCATGTGCCGCTCTTGACGAAAGAAATATGCGAGGACTCGATCTACCAATACCTTGAAGGTGAATGCGGGCTCGTCATCAGCTATGCCCATAAGGAAATTGTGGTCGAGCCATGTACGGCTGAGGATCAAGAATATTTGGATTTGAACGGATACGAACACATTGTGGTTGTGAAGAATTTTGTTTTCCTTGATGATACAACCTTGTTTCAATATACGGAAAGCAGACACCGCTTGGATAAATTCCGTTTTGTCGATTTTGCAAGAAGAGAAAAGTAGCACGGTGCGCCTGACGGCGGCCGTGTTTTTTTATGCAGCCGTTTCTCATCACGTCCGCATTGAATATGCTACAGCAGGTGTAAATGAGAAATGGAGGATGTATCAATGATTCATGAAACCGTAAAGATCGGAAAGAACGTAGTATTGGGAGAGCAGGCTGTCATTGAAGAAAATGTGGTCATCGGGGACAACGTAACAATCGGTCATCATGCCATTATTAAAAAGGATACTCAGATCGGCAGCGGGGTGAAAATCGGCGATTTGGCCGTCCTTGGCAAAGCGGCTTCTTCAAATAAAAAAATGGCACGCCAGCCGAAGCAGGCGGGAGCGCCTTTGCGGATAGAAGATGATGCCGTAGTCGGTGCGAGTGCTGTTATATACCGGGACGTGCTGTTGGAAAAAGGCGTTTTTGTGGGAGACATGGCGAGCATTCGCGAAAATGTTGCGATCGGAAGAGAAAGCATTATAGGACGCAACGCGATGGTTGAAAACAATACTAAAATTGGAAAGAGAGTGACGATTCAAACGGGCTGTTATATCACCGCTGATATGACGATCGAAGATGAAGTGTTTATCGGTCCTTGCTGTTCCACATCAAATGATAAATATATGGGAATGGGAAACTACCCGTATCAAGGTCCAACTATTAAAAGAGGAGCGAAAATCGGAAACAACGCAACATTGCTGCCGGCGGTCGTCATCGGGGAGCATGCGGTCATCGGAGCGGGCGCCGTCATAACAAAAGATGTTCCCGCAGGCAAAACGGCTGTGGGCAATCCAGGCCGGTTGCTGAAATGACGGTTTTTCAATCTTAGCCGTGTTATATAACGTGTCTGCAAAAAAAGAGAGATCATAGGATATAGAGCTTCAATATCTTTTAAAGATCATTGCAGCCAGAAAATGAAAAGAATTGGGGGTGGAAAAATGTCCATTCAAAACGCGGTGATGAACGGTGGTTTTGAGACAGGTGCTTTCTCGCCTTGGGTAGGCGTAAACGCATCTGTTTCAAGCCAGTTTTCGCACTCGGGATTTTTCTCTGCGAGATTTTTGGGCGGAACAGCCACATCATATATTGCTCAATTTGTTCCGGCCAGGGCTGGGGAAGGAAGCGAATTTCTTGTTTCTCTTGCGAGAGCGGGATTTCTCCCGGCACCTTCTGTAACGATACAAGTTACTTATTTTGACAGTCAATTTAATTTTCTCGGATACGGGCTGTTTGCCACTGTGCCGTCAAGCAGAATACCGGCAGCCGAAAATGGGACATGGCTTGAAGTCTATCAAACAACTTCACCGGCTCCCCCCGGCACCACCCAGGCATTCATTTTGATCAACAACATTCCGCAGGCGGGAACTGCAAGTGTGCTTGTGGATGATGTTGCTCTATTGAGTGTTGAGGGTGGAGGAGGTCCAACCGGAGCGACAGGTCCGACGGGAGCCACCGGCCCAACAGGACCAACAGGCCCAACCGGGGCAACCGGAGCGACAGGCCCAACGGGATCAACAGGCCCGACGGGAGCGACCGGATCAACAGGTCCGACCGGATCAACAGGTCCGACCGGATCAACAGGCCCGACAGGCGCAACAGGCCCGACGGGATCAACAGGCCCGACCGGAGCAACCGGAGCGACCGGACCGACGGGATCAACAGGTCCAACGGGAGCGACAGGACCGACGGGAGCGACGGGTCCAACGGGAGTGACGGGTCCGACGGGATCAACAGGCGCAACGGGATCAACAGGCCCGACCGGAGCCACGGGATCAACAGGTCCAACGGGAGCCACAGGAGCGACGGGTCCAACGGGAGTGACGGGTCCAACGGGAGCAACAGGCGCAACTGGATCAACAGGTCCGACGGGAGCGACAGGTTCGACAGGAGCGACGGGTCCGACAGGAGCCACCGGAGCAACAGGAGCCACAGGTCCAACGGGAGTGACAGGTCCGACAGGAGCCACAGGTCCAACGGGAGCAACGGGAGCAACGGGTCCAACAGGAGCCACAGGTCCAACAGGCGCAACGGGTCCAACAGGTCCAACAGGAGCCACAGGTCCAACAGGAGTAACAGGTCCAACAGGAGCCACAGGTCCAACAGGAGTAACAGGTCCGACGGGAGCGACAGGTCCAACAGGAGCGACAGGTCCGACGGGTCCGGGAAGTCTGTTGGGAACACCGGCGCAGTCAACTGACCCTGTTTCACTCACAGTTGGCAGCGAAACACCAATTCTAACGACAACTGTTACCTCTTCAGCTGGACAGAATATAAAACTCGATTCTATGGCTGAAGTTGATATTATCATAGGGCCAGCTACTACTTTTGAATACAGTATAATTTTTACATTGTATAGAAATGACGTCGCTATCGCACAAGTGTCTGTTGATTCTCAGGATGAAAAATCGGCAGGTTCGGTTCGTGTATATGGTGATATTCCTAACCTTACATGGGTTGATACACCAGGGGCAGGAACACAAACTTATGAGGTTAGAATTAATGTAACAGGGACTAACCTTTTGGCAGCCAATGTTAATACAAGAGCGCTAAATGCTGTAATCTTTGATTGATTGTAAAATGAAGAGTCCCCTTTAAGTTTTCATAAAGCTTAAAGGGGGTTTTTGTTTAAAAGATTCTAATGATAAATTATAAAATTTATCATTTATAGTGATTGGCGTTATAAAAATTCAAAGAAATAGAGTTTTATCCAAACGGTATACATAGATATTTCATATTTTGTTTGAGGGATATTATTATCTCAATTTTTGAGAAAGGGTGGTGAAACTTGATTGACCATTGAGAATCGAATAATAAATGGAGGGTTTGAAACCGGTTCTCTGCCGCCTTGGACAGGATTTAATGCCGTAGTTACTTCTAATTTCAGCCATTCAGGGATTTATAGTGTTAACTTGGTAACTTCATCGATTGGAATCTTAGCTCAGAGCTTTCTGGTTAACCCGGGAGAGAATTTTGAATTTGTTATATCTATTTCAAAAGCTAGCAGCGCTCCTTCTCCTGCGATTGTAATAACAGTAGATTATTACAACTCCTCTTTTGACTTTTTGTCGCAGGGATTAAGCTTAACAATTCCAGTAAACCGTCTATCTGCAGTAAATGTGTGGAATGAAATATATGCTACAACGAATAGTGCTCCTCCTGGAACCGTTATAGGAGTGGTAACTATTCAAAAACTCCCTCTTAGTGGGGGGGCACCGATATTAATTGATGATGTTGCAATGATAACAATTGATCAACCAGGAGCGACGGGTCCAACCGGAGCCACAGGTCCTACGGGAGCAACAGGTCCAACAGGAGCCACCGGAGCGACAGGACCGACGGGAGCAACCGGAGCGACAGGCCCAACGGGAGCAACTGGTCCAACAGGAGCCACCGGAGCGACAGGCCCAACAGGTCCGACAGGAGCAACAGGCCCAACAGGTCCGACAGGAGCAACAGGAGCAACCGGCCCGACAGGCGCAACTGGATCAACCGGAGCGACAGGTCCAACAGGAGCGACAGGCCCAACCGGGGCAACAGGAGCAACCGGAGTAACAGGTCCAACGGGTTCAACCGGTCCAACCGGAGTAACAGGTCCGACAGGAGCAACAGGCCCAACAGGTCCGACAGGAGCAACAGGCCCAACAGGTCCGACAGGAGCAACAGGAGCAACCGGCCCGACAGGCGCAACTGGATCAACCGGAGCGACAGGTCCAACAGGAGCGACAGGCCCAACCGGGGCAACAGGAGCAACCGGAGTAACAGGTCCAACGGGTTCAACCGGTCCAACCGGAGTAACAGGTCCAACCGGAGTAACAGGTCCAACCGGAGTAACAGGTCCAACCGGAGTAACAGGTCCGACAGGAGCGACAGGCCCGACAGGAGCAACCGGCGCAACGGGAGCGATGGGTCCAACAGGGGCGACAGGACCAACGGGTCCAACCGGAGCCACAGGTCCAACAGGAGTAACCGGGGCAACAGGAGCAACCGGAGCCACAGGCGCAACGGGTCCGACAGGAGCCACAGGAGCGACAGGCCCAACGGGATCAACCGGCCCGACAGGAGCCACAGGCGCAACGGGTCCAACTGGATCAACAGGTCCGACGGGAGCAACCGGGGCAACAGGCGCAACTGGATCAACAGGTCCAACAGGAGTAACCGGGGCAACAGGCGCAACCGGAGTAACTGGTCCAACGGGTCCAACAGGAGTAACCGGAGCCACAGGCGCAACGGGTCCGACAGGAGCAACAGGAGCGACAGGCCCAACGGGATCAACCGGCCCGACCGGAGCAACGGGTCCAACAGGGGCAACAGGCCCAACGGGATCAACCGGAGCGACGGGTCCAACAGGAGCAACCGGTCCGACGGGAGCAACCGGGGCAACAGGAGCAACCGGAGCCACAGGCCCGACGGGATCAACCGGAGCCACAGGCCCAACAGGTCCAACGGGAGCCACAGGCGCAACGGGAGCAACCGGAGCGACAGGCGCAACGGGTCCAACAGGGGCGACAGGACCAACGGGTCCGACAGGAGCGACAGGTCCGACCGGAGTAACCGGGGCAACCGGAGCAACGGGTCCAACAGGAGCAACCGGTGCAACCGGAGCGACAGGTCCAACAGGAGCAACAGGAGCAACCGGAGCCACAGGCCCGACGGGATCAACCGGAGCCACAGGCCCAACAGGTCCAACGGGAGCCACAGGCGCAACGGGAGCGACAGGCGCAACCGGAGTAACTGGTCCAACGGGAGTGACAGGCCCGACAGGAGCAACCGGCGCAACGGGAGCGACGGGTCCAACAGGGGCGACAGGACCAACGGGTCCAACAGGGGCAACAGGCCCAACGGGAGCAACCGGAGCGACGGGTCCAACAGGAGCAACCGGTCCGACGGGAGCAACCGGGGCAACAGGAGCAATCGGAGCCACAGGCCCGACGGGATCAACCGGAGCCACAGGCCCAACAGGTCCAACGGGAGCCACAGGCGCAACGGGAGCAACCGGAGCGACGGGAGCGACAGGCGCAACGGGTCCAACAGGGGCGACAGGACCAACGGGTCCGACAGGAGCGACAGGTCCGACCGGAGTAACCGGGGCAACCGGAGCAACGGGTCCAACAGGAGCAACCGGTGCAACCGGAGCGACAGGTCCAACAGGAGCAACAGGAGCAACCGGAGCCACAGGCCCGACGGGATCAACCGGAGCCACAGGCCCAACAGGTCCAACGGGAGCCACAGGCGCAACGGGAGCGACAGGCGCAACCGGAGTAACTGGTCCAACGGGAGTGACAGGCCCGACAGGAGCAACCGGCGCAACGGGAGCGACGGGTCCAACAGGGGCGACAGGACCAACGGGTCCAACCGGAGCCACAGGTCCAACAGGAGTAACCGGCCCAACAGGAGCAACGGGTCCAACTGGATCAACAGGTCCGACGGGAGCAACCGGGGCCACAGGCGCAACTGGATCAACAGGTCCGACGGGAGCGACAGGTCCAACAGGAGTAACCGGGGCCACAGGCGCAACCGGAGTAACTGGTCCAACGGGTCCAACAGGAGTAACCGGAGCCACGGGAGCGACAGGTCCAACAGGAGCGACGGGAGCCACAGGAGCAACGGGTCCGACAGGAACAACCGGCCCGACCGGAGCAACGGGTCCAACAGGGGCAACAGGCCCAACGGGAGCAACCGGAGCGACGGGTCCAACAGGAGCAACCGGTCCGACGGGAGCAACCGGGGCAACAGGAGCAACCGGAGCCACAGGCCCGACGGGATCAACCGGAGCCACAGGCCCAACAGGTCCAACGGGAGCCACAGGCGCAACGGGAGCAACCGGAGCGACGGGAGCGACAGGCGCAACGGGTCCAACAGGGGCGACAGGACCAACGGGTCCGACAGGAGCAACAGGAGCAACCGGAGCAACCGGAGCAACCGGAGCCACAGGCCCAACAGGTCCAACGGGAGCCACAGGCGCAACGGGAGCGACAGGCGCAACCGGAGTAACTGGTCCAACGGGAGTGACAGGCCCGACAGGAGCAACCGGCGCAACGGGAGCGACGGGTCCAACAGGGGCGACAGGACCAACGGGTCCAACCGGAGCCACAGGTCCAACAGGGGCGACAGGACCAACGGGTCCAACTGGATCAACAGGTCCGACGGGAGCAACCGGGGCCACAGGCGCAACTGGATCAACAGGTCCGACGGGAGCGACAGGTCCAACAGGAGTAACCGGGGCCACAGGCGCAACCGGAGTAACTGGTCCAACGGGTCCAACAGGAGTAACCGGAGCCACGGGAGCGACAGGTCCAACCGGAGCGACGGGAGCCACAGGAGCAACGGGTCCGACAGGAACAACCGGCCCGACCGGAGCAACGGGTCCAACAGGGGCAACAGGCCCAACGGGAGCAACCGGAGCGACGGGTCCAACAGGAGCAACCGGTCCGACGGGAGCAACCGGGGCAACAGGTGCAACTGGATCAACAGGTCCGACGGGAGCGACAGGTCCAATAGGAGCCACGGGAGCGACAGGTCCAACAGGAGCCACGGGAGCGACAGGCCCAACAGGAGCGACAGGCGCAACTGGCCCAACGGGAGCCACAGGCCCAACAGGTCCAACGGGAGCCACAGGCGCAACGGGAGCCACCGGAGCGACGGGAGCGACCGGAGCAACGGGTCCAACAGGGGCAACAGGCCCAACGGGAGCCACCGGAGCGACGGGTCCAACAGGAGCAACCGGTCCGACGGGAGCAACCGGGGCAACAGGTGCAACTGGATCAACAGGTCCGACGGGAGCGACAGGTCCAATAGGAGCCACGGGAGCGACAGGTCCAACGGGTCCAACGGGAGCGACAGGCTCAACAGGCCCAACAGGAGCAACTGGTGCAACCGGAGCGACCGGACCGACGGGAGCGACAGGTCCAACGGGAGCGACAGGACCGACGGGTCCAACGGGAGTGACGGGAGCGACCGGAGCCACCGGCCCGACCGGAGCGACAGGTCCAACAGGAGCAACCGGAGCCACAGGCCCGACGGGATCAACCGGAGCGACAGGCCCAACAGGTCCAACGGGAGCCACAGGTGCAACGGGATCAACCGGAGCGACCGGAGCAACGGGTCCAACAGGAGCGACAGGTCCGACCGGTCCGACCGGAGTAACCGGGGCAACCGGAGCAACGGGTCCAACAGGAGCGACAGGTCCGACCGGAGTAACCGGGGCAACCGGAGCAACGGGTCCAACAGGACCAACGGGAGCCACAGGAGCAACCGGCCCGACAGGAGCAGCGGGTCCAACAGGACCAACGGGAGCCACAGGAGCAACCGGCCCGACAGGAGCAGCGGGTCCAACCGGAGCGACAGGCCCAACGGGAGCAACCGGCCCGACAGGAGCAACGGGTCCAACCGGAGCCACAGGTCCAACAGGAGTAACCGGCCCAACAGGAGCAACCGGTCCAACAGGAGTAACCGGGGCAACGGGAGCCACCGGAGCGACGGGAGCCACAGGCGCAACGGGTCCAACAGGGGCGACAGGAGCAACGGGTCCAACCGGAGCGACAGGTCCAACAGGAGTAACCGGGGCAACGGGAGCGACGGGTCCAACAGGGGCAACCGGAGCAACGGGTCCAACCGGAGCGACAGGTCCAACAGGAGTAACCGGGGCAACGGGAGCCACCGGAGCGACGGGAGCCACAGGCGCAACGGGAGCGACGGGTCCAACAGGGGCGACAGGACCAACGGGTCCAACCGGAGCGACAGGTCCAACAGGAGTAACCGGGGCAACGGGAGCGACGGGTCCAACAGGGGCGACAGGAGCAACGGGTCCAACCGGAGCGACAGGTCCAACAGGAGTAACCGGGGCGACAGGAGCAACGGGTCCAACAGGGGCAACAGGACCAACGGGTCCAACAGGAGCCACAGGTCCAACAGGAGTAACCGGGGCAACCGGAGCAACGGGTCCAACCGGAGCAACGGGAGCGACAGGTCCAACAGGAGCAACCGGCCCAACAGGTCCACAGGGTCCGACGGGTCCGCCGGGTGAAGTAGGAGTAATGGTAGTAGCTGGTCCAACCGGCCCAACAGGACCAGCTAGTCCACAAACCGCTATATTCTTTAACAATCTATTTGGGTCTACTACTGTTTACAATCCACCAACGATTCCTTTAAATACAGAAGTAACTGTTGTGTCGGTTCCTAATGTATCGGTCACTAGTGGGCAAAATATTAAGGTGGATTATGCATTGGCGATAGAAGCCGTAAATACTGCAAACAGTAATATAATTTTTGAAATAAGGCTATATAGAGGTGGAACTTTAGTTCAAACAAGAATATTTAATAGAAGTCTCGCGGCTGCCGGCACTCAAAGGTTTCCATTAGCCAGCACAATTGTTGATACAATTCCTGCCACCGCAACAGTTGAATATTCCGTTAGGGTAGCGGTAACAATGGCTTCAAACGTTACTTCTGCTGCAGCATTCAATAGAAATTTAAATCTCATTCGGTTCCCTTAAAGGGAGGGGGAAAGCTAAATGGAGCTTTCCCCTTTTGAAGTTTCATATTAAGTAAAAGGACGTTGTTGTTAAAATTAATATATTTTGCTTCTCTCGGATTTAGCTGCTATAAATGTGTTTTAATCATATGGAAAATAACGTGACCGAGCTTAGCAGGGAGACATAGTATATGTTAGCTTCATTCTTGAAAAGAGAATTGAGGCTAATCTAGTGAAAGGGAGGTAAAATCCTAGATGTCGATCCAAAATTTGGTTGTCAATGGCGGCTTTGAAAACGGGGCACTTCCACCCTGGGTAGGCCAAAATGCAACCGTCACAACTCAATTTTCCCATTCAGGTTTTTGGTCGGCAAGATTACTGGGCGGGGCTGTTACTTCTTTTATTGCACAATTTGTTCCAGTAGATGCAGGAGAAGGTTTGGAATTTTTAGTTTCTCTAGCTAAAGAAGGTTTTCCTGCTCCATCGCCTCAGGTGCAAATTCAAGTGTCTTATTTTGATAGTTCATTTAATTTTCTAGGCCAAGGTCTCTTTTTAAATATCCCGTTCAACAGACTACCAATTGTTGAGAATAATACATGGCTTGAAGTCTATCAAACGACGACCCCAGCTCCAGCTGGCTCTACTATGGCTTTCATTTTGATTAATACTTTGCCGCAGGCAGGTACAGCGAATGTCATTGTAGATGATGTAGCACTATTAGATGTAGAAGGCGGAGGAACAGGTCCAACCGGCCCGACAGGTCCAACAGGTCCAACCGGCCCGACTGGAGCAACCGGCCCAACAGGAGCAACCGGCCCGACCGGAGCAACCGGCCCAACAGGAGCAACCGGCCCGACGGGAGCAACCGGCCCAACAGGAGCAACCGGTCCGACGGGAGCAACCGGCCCAACAGGAGCAACCGGCCCGACGGGAGCAACCGGCCCAACAGGTCCAACCGGTCCGACGGGAGCAACCGGTCCGACGGGAGCAACCGGCCCAACAGGTCCAACAGGCGCAACCGGAGCAACAGGCGCAACGGGAGCGACGGGAGCAACCGGCCCAACCGGAGCAACCGGCCCGACGGGAGCAACCGGCCCAACAGGTCCAACAGGCGCAACCGGAGCAACAGGCGCAACGGGAGCGACGGGAGCAACCGGTCCGACGGGAGCAACGGGAGCGACAGGCGCAACCGGAGCAACCGGCCCGACGGGAGCAACCGGCCCGACGGGAGCAACGGGAGCGACAGGCGCAACCGGAGCAACCGGCCCGACAGGCCCAACCGGAGCGACAGGAGCAACCGGTCCGACGGGAGCAACCGGCCCGACAGGAGCAACGGGAGCGACAGGCGCAACAGGTCCGACGGGAGCAACGGGAGCGACAGGCGCAACAGGTCCGACGGGAGCAACCGGCCCAACAGGTCCAACAGGCGCAACCGGAGCGACAGGCGCAACAGGTCCGACGGGAGCAACCGGAGCGACAGGCGCAACGGGAGCGACGGGAGCAACCGGTCCGACGGGAGCAACGGGAGCGACAGGCGCAACCGGAGCAACCGGCCCGACGGGAGCAACCGGCCCGACGGGAGCAACGGGAGCGACAGGAGCAACCGGCCCAACGGGAGCAACGGGAGCGACAGGAGCAACCGGTCCGACGGGAGCAACCGGCCCGACAGGCGCAACGGGAGCGACAGGAGCAACGGGAGCGACAGGAGCAACAGGAGCGACAGGAGCAACCGGCCCGACAGGAGCAACAGGTCCAACAGGAGCAACAGGAGCGACAGGCCCAACAGGTCCGACGGGAGCAACTGGCCCGACAGGAGCAACCGGGGCAACCGGTCCGACAGGAGCAACCGGTCCGACAGGCCCAACCGGAGCAACGGGAGCAACCGGCCCAACGGGAGCAACCGGCCCGACGGGAGCAACAGGTCCGACGGGAGCAACCGGGGCAACCGGAGCAACGGGAGCAACCGGCCCGACGGGAGCAACCGGTCCAACCGGAGCAACGGGAGCGACAGGCGCAACCGGTCCAACAGGTCCAACCGGAGCGACAGGTCCAACCGGCCCAACAGGTCCGACGGGAGCAACCGGTCCAACCGGAGCAACGGGAGCGACAGGTCCAACAGGTCCAACCGGAGCGACAGGTCCAACTGGCCCGACAGGTCCAACTGGCCCGACAGGTCCAACTGGCCCGACAGGTCCAACTGGCCCGACGGGTCCAACTGGCCCGACAGGTCCAACTGGCCCGACAGGTCCAACCGGCCCAACAGGTCCAACCGGCGCTTAATATTTAACGACTATTAGCAAATATTTTCCGTTTGTTTTTCCGGAACTTCGCTGGAATGCTATGCGAATGATTCAGGGGGCAGTAAACCTATGGTTTACTGCCTTTTTTCTATTGCTTATTTCTAAGAATAAAAACATCCCTGTCACTATTTTGTGAAAGGGATGTTTTTGATTGATTAGACTTTACGTTGGCTAAATGATTGAATGGCTGAGACTACCTGCTCCACATTGACTTGGTCATGACAGGGGAGGGTGATCGTATTTTGTTCAAGAAAAATGGAATTGGGTTTAATCTGTCTGTATTTGCGGCGGTAATAGGTAGTGCCGCTTAAGCAATAGGTGCCGAAAGTCGACTCTATATGGCAGTCGCTCAAATATTGAATCAATTCGTCGCGAACGATGTTTTTTGGAATTTTGAAAACGGCGGATTGTGTATTGTGTACAACGTCAGGTCCGATTTTTTGACTTTGGAATCCGAGGGGTTCAAGCTGTTCACTATATGCTTTCTGCTGAAGGTTTCTGCGATGAATGATGTCATCTAGTTTTTGGAGCTGTTTGATTCCAAGAGCGGCTTGGATATCAGATAATCTGTAGTTGTAGCCGAAATCCATAAAATCCAATTGGCCGTCAGAGATAGCGGCGCCATGGTTTAACTTGACTGAAAACCAATCTTTCAACGCTTCCCGGTCGGTTGTAATTGCCCCTCCTTCGCCTGTCGTAAGCAGCTTTCTGGGGTGAAAGCTAAAACAGGTAAGATCGGCAATTTTTCCGGATTTACAACCGTATTCACTGCTGCCCATCGCACAAGCGGCATCATCCACAAGCGGTAAGCCGTACGCTTCACAAATGTGTTTGATGTTTGTGATACCTGTCGGGTTTCCAAGAGCATCTACAAAAAGAACGGCTTTTGTCCGGGACGTGATTTGACTTTCCAGCTCTTCTGGAAGCATGTTAAATGTTTCAAGATCAACATCGGCAAAAATCGGCTTGGCACCTAAATCTTCTATTACATTGACAGTGGCGGGAAACGAAAAGTCTGAGACGATCACTTCGTCTCCGGGTTGGACGTTAAGGCTTTTAAGGCACATCGATAAAGCCGTTGTAGCCGATGTTGTTAAAAAAGCATGCTTTGCACTTACATACTGTTTAATATGATCAGCAAATGTTCTGACATAAGGGCCTTTTGTCAGGATGCCGGAAGAAAATATTTCTTTTAATTCTGCTTCCACTTCTTCAAACGTAATATACGGCTCGATCAATCTGATCATGAGGGCTCCTCATCTTTCATCCTTCGGTTTTTGATCACCTTTGCCGGCACGCCTACCGCTATGCTGTACGGGGGAATATGACGATTGACGACGGCGTTTGCTCCGATTTTGGAGTGGGCGCCTATCGTAACGCCTGCTAAAATAGACGCACCGATCCCGATGTTGCAGTTTTCTTCAATATGAATGGGAGCGAATGTAAGCGGCGAAAACAAAATGGTACTATCGGGTATATCAGGATCGGTATGGTAGGCGGCGTGTATCCGGACATTCGGACCAATTCCCGCAAATTCTCCGATTGTAACCCCGCCGGCACCGTGTATAAAACATTGCTGACCGATCCAGCTGTTTGAGCCGATGATCAGGTCATGCTTATAATAGCCTTTTAAAATCGTGTCATGGCCGATATAAACGTTATCTCCGATATAGATATTTTCCGGATGAAAAATGCGGACTCCGTCTTCAATAACGACATTTTCGCCGCACCCTCCAAGCTGGGAAAGGGTAAATTCACCTTTTCCTTCGCTTTTCCATTGTTTCAACAAAAGCGCCTCCTTTCTTATTGATCCAAATTTTTTCGAATGCTTTCAGCTGTTCTTGTGATCCCTTCTTCCAGATCTACTTTTGCGCTGAAACCGAGCATTTCTTTTGCTTTATTGACCTGAGGGATGCGAAGTTCAATATCGGCTTCTTTTTTCTCTCCAAAGAAGATTTGCGATTTTGATCCAAGAACTCTGATAATCGTGCTTGCCAATCCGTATACAGTGATCACAGTCCGTTCATTGCCGATGTTGAAAGACTCTCCGATGGCTTCTTTCATCGTCAAACAGCGCAATATTCCGTCGATCATGTCATCTACATAACACCAGGCCCGGATTTGCGTTCCGTCGCCGTGAATATAAATCGGCTCATCTAACAGAGCTCTGTGAACCATCGTTTTGATGGCGCCTTCCCCGACTTGTTCCGGTCCATAAACATTAAAAGGGCGGACGGTGACGGTCGGGAGCCCCAGTTCTTTAAAATAGGCATATGCCATATGTTCCTCGGCGAGTTTGCTGACAGCATATGTCCAGCGAGCTTCTCCCACAGCTCCTAAAACAGTATGACTGGTCTCGCGCGCTCTGAAAGCGATTTGGCCGAACACTTCACTCGTACTGAAACAAACGACCCTTTTGCATTCGGTTAAACCTGCAGCCGCTTCTAGCAGATTGGCTGAACCGATCATGTTGACCTGCATCGTTTTAACGGGATTTTGAATGACCGTGTCAATCCCTGCGATGCCGGCGGCGTGGACAATGTGGCTGGCTCCCTGGATCGCCTTTTTAAGCGTGTTCACATCTAAAATGTCTCCCTGCACCACTTTCAAGTGAGGATGGTCCCGGTAAGGTTTATACCGGAGGGAGTCTCTTGAAAAATTGTCGTATACGGTGACGCTGTTGCGCTCTATCAGTTTTCCTATTAAAGAGGATCCGATAAAGCCTGCTCCGCCAGTTATGAAAATATGCTGGCCGGATAACTCTGTCATATCGCTCATCAATTGTTCACCTGCTTGTTTCGTTTTTTTGAATTACAAATCCCGCGACGCGAAAGGTGTTCAATATCATCCCGAAAGTAGCGTCTGATAAACAGCCAGCATTTTTTTGCTGTTTTTCACCATATCATGATGAACTTCTGCATACTTTCTTCCTTTCTGGCCGATTTCCGGCAGCATATCCCGGTTTTTCAGCATATTTTCAATCACTTCTGTAATGTTGTCGGGATTTGCTCTTATGAGAGGCAGTTCGGAAGGATAGTGCTCCTTCATAAAATCACTGACCCAACAGATAACGGGTTTCCCCATTGCCATCGATTCGACGGCAAATAATCCATAGCTGCCGATATGAAGCTGATCAATGATCAAATCCGCCTTTTGATAGATTTTCTTTGCCTGTTCATGAGAAACCCCTCGTACTAGGTGAAAATGAAAATCGTATTTTTCTTTTAAAGACTCCACCGCCTTAAGGATATGGCGGGTTCCTTTTATTCCTGGAGAGGTGGGGGCATGAACGATGAGCGGTTTTTCATTTGACCTGTAGTCGGGAATATAGCGGTCAAGCTGGATCATGGTAGGAATCATGTGGATATGCTCATAATAGTCTTTTACATACTCGTAAAGTTCCATATCGGCGACGATGCAGTGCTGGACATATTGTGAAATTCGTTTGAGGTGATATCGAATTCGCGCTTCGTTTTTCGTTTTGACAACGGCGTATGGATTTGTTTTAGCCAATGTTGAATAAAGCCTCACATCGCTGCCCCAATGATGCATGATCATTGGTTTACCCGCCTGTTTTAAAATGGGATAATCCGACATGTCCAGCGTAAAGCTTGTGCCAAAATGAAAATGGAACAAATCATAGGATGGCAAGAGATCACTGGCAAGCCTTCTCAGCTTCGCATTCATGGCGGGCGTATTGCGTTCTTTCAGCAATGACCAGGTGTAGTCGGCAGCGTAATTTAAATAATAAGGATAGTAATTTAAAGTGTGGGCAAGCGCGCCATGCTGTGAGAGCCCTTTAGCCAAGGTGTTCATTTGGTTGGCGATTTCCATTGTGCCTTGCAAAACGCGGATTTGCCCAGCCGGAGGCTCGGTTTTTTCATGAACAGGAAGATCAAGCTTTGGCCCGCTTTCGGTTTCTGCTCCATCTCCTTTTTGAAGATAGGCCGCGCTCTCTTTTTCCCTTCCGGTGCGCAGGCACACTTTTCCCATCAGCAGATTTAAAGATCTGTTATCAGGAAAAAGGTCAAGCCCCCTCCAGAGCCATAGCCAGGCGTTATGGTCATGGCCGAGATAGACAGAAAGAGAGGCTTGAAGAAAATAAAAATCGGGCTCGTTATGCGAGCCGTCGGCTTCCCACTCTTTTAAGCGCTTCATGGCTTTGTTCCAATCTTTTTGTTCCAGACAATGAATGATGTCTGACTTGAAATCTTTCATGATGACCTCCCATCGATCACGCTGCTTTCAATTTCTCCTTTTAATGGCAGAATAAAAACGCTTTGTGCGCTCTATCATACGTATAAATGAATCTATATGACTGTGTATTTGTGCGAGAGTATAAGAGAAAAACCTTCCACAGAGCGGAAGGCATTATATCAGCTGGATTTTTTTAATATTTTTCATATATCGTTCATACTGATTGTCTGAAGCGAGGCTTAATTGGAAGTATTCATCCATTTTATCCAGAAGCGGCTGAATGCATTCTTTTTTGGCGTCTTGATCTAAATGCCGGGTATATCCGTTTTGTGCGTATCTCCGGGCCATTCTCCAAAAGGTTTTTCCGATGCTGAAATATTTCAAGGACTGTCTTTGATTTTCCTCAAGCTCCTTCCATTTGATATGGGGAAAATAGACGCTTTCGTCAAATTCTTTCACAATATAGTCGATGACGTACACAAGCGATTGAATCCTTTTATGCAATTGGTAGGAAATATTGTTTTGATGGCGGCGGTAGCACAATACAGGTTTTCTTAAATAGCGGCGCTTCCAGCCGCGCTTCGTGTTGGCCAAACAATTCAGCACATCCCCTGCAAGCGGCTTTTGCGGATCAACCAGCCAAGTAAAGCCTTTTTGCTGATAATAAGATGCTTTAAACATGCCCACCATCGGGACAATGCCTGAGCCGCCCCTTTGAAAAATAGTCCTCACCAGCTCCTCATCGCCATACTCTTGATACGTCCACAGCCCCGCATTTTTTCCGTGTTGATCAACAAGCAAAAGGTCCCCGTACACATAATCTAATCCCTCTTCTCCAAAAAAGCACTGCATAAAGTCATGGAGCACCAAATTGTGCGGAAGGAAATCATCTGCGCTTAAAAGCAAAACATATTCGCCTTTTGCCTCTTGGAAGATTTCCTTAAAAGCGAGATCAGGAAGTTTTGTATTTTCGCTGTGGCATATCGTTCGAATGTGCGGATGCGTTTTTTGATAGCTGCTGATTTTTTGCATCGAGTCGTCAGTTGAGTGGTCGTCAACGATCAGAATGTCGATATTAGGGTAGAGTTGATTTAAAACGGATTGAAGGCATTCATCAATAAAATTACTGTAATTATAGTTGATGATGCCTACCGTAATCAGCGGCGGATTTGGCATAACCGTCAACTCTGACTGCTTTGCAAAGCCTGAAATCATCTCTTCAATTTTGCGCATGCTCAGGTCATATGAATAATGCTCTTCAATAAACGACCGATAATGGAGAGATGTATAATCACCGCTTGTGATCATGGCCACGAATTCATCTATTGTATTCCAAACAACTGATTCATCGTATATCGTCTTTGCGCCGTAAAAGTTGTGGATCAGCGGTTTAATGCCTTTAGCCATCGCTTCCATGGCCGACATATGCTGACTTTCAAGAAGGCTCGTGCAAATCAGGTAATGCTTATCTTCCAAGTATTGATTCATATCATCCTGCCATCCGTCGAATTGGACGCTGTCAGTCAGCCGGAGTTCATCAATCATTTGCTTGAAGTACAACTGATAGCGGGCGTCCTGAAACGTCCCGGCGATGAACAGTTTGTATCTTGAGTCTTTGTCAATCAGTGCCTTGAAAGCCTGCAGCAAAAGCATCGGACCTTTTTTATAGTTGATATAGCCGACATATGCGATATGAAAGCCTTTTTGCCTTTGCTGAAAGGTGTATTCGTCTAACTTGATTCCATTTGGAACGACGGCCGTTTTCTCTTTTTTCAACGATTTAACTTGATCTAATACATATTCCCGCATGTGTTCCCCGTCAAAGATCACTTGATCCACCGCTTGCCAATATACCTTTTTAATATAAAAAGTAAATGCTTCATAGCTGTGGAGCCTGCATATTAATGTTTTGGCCGCTGCAGAAGGGACTTTGCTCCCGTGGATCAATAAATCATCGCACCATTCAAACCAGCAAATATCCGCCCATTGCATACCAGTGTCGATTTGATTCAAATCATGAACCGCGATTTTTCTGGTCCGGTAAGTTCCGGAAAGGCGCTCAACGACAGCATTCAAAAACCGGTCTAAATCCGGTTTGACGAAAAAAATGATCTTTGGACGCCTGACCATTTTTTTGAAAAGGTCTTCTTTCTCCTTCATGAGGCGATGTTGATGTTCGCTCCTGACAAACAGGAGGGCATCATCATATAATTCAGACGCTCTCTGAACCTGCTGCTTTTTTTCATAAACAAAAGCAGCGCTTATCAGTAAGCCGGGATCGAAGGGAGCGGCTTCCAGCCTCTCTTCCAGCTTCTGCGCAGCATCGTGCCATTTGTGTTGAAATATCAGTTGGGATATTTCGGTTTCTCTCCAGCTAAGCCCAACAGAGTCTAGCAAATATTCCAATTCATTATCCATCTGAAACCTCCTGGTTAAACACATTTTCGCTAGTAGTATCTATATTCAAGCGAGAAAAGAAAGTTCTATGAAAAATACTTCGGAAATGGCACAGCCTGAAAAGCTAAAACAGTGACAGCGGCACAAACGCGATCAGCTGCTGGTTCATATTTTATGGGTAGATTTTAAAAAAGAGTCTCAGGGAGTGAAGGCTTTGGTTACAATCAGTCTATGTATGATTGTCAAAAATGAAGAAGAAGTATTAGCGAGATGCCTTGATACTGTGAAAGACATTGTAGATGAAATTAACATTGTGGATACGGGGTCGACAGATCAAACCGTAGAAATTGCGAAGCGCTACACAGACCGCGTCTTTTTCTTTGAATGGATCGGCGATTTTGCGGCAGCCCGCAATGAATCGTTTAAACACGCCACAAAGGATTATATTCTCTATCTGGATGCGGACGATGTGTTGCTTGAGGAAGATCAGAAAAAATTAAAAGAGTTGAAGGAAACGCTTGATCCTTCCGTTGATTCCGTGTCCATGTACTATGATGCGGGAACTGACGAATTCGGAAATGTGACATTAAGGTACCGCCGCAACCGCCTGGTAAAAAGGGAGAAAAACTTTAAATGGAAAGGCGACTGCCATCAATATTTGGAGGTATTCGGGAACATTATCAATGCCGATATCTCGGTGACGCATAAAAAAATCCGCCACTCTGTCGGACGAAACCTCAATATTTACCAAAAGAAGATCGATCGCGGCGACACGTTTACCCCGCGCGACTATTTTTACTACGGAAATGAATTAAGAGAAAACAGACACTACGAAAAAGCAATTGAAAGCTACAATAAAAACATTGAAATGAAAGAAGGATGGATTGAAGACAAAGTATACGCCTGCATCAACAAAGCCGACTGCCACCGCTTTCTCGGCGACTTGGATAATGAGCTGAGATCGCTCTTCCAGTCATTTGAATTTTCCAAAACGCCTCGTGCCGAAACATGCTCAAGAATCGGCTATAACTTTCAGCGGCGGCGGGAATACAATGCCGCTATCTACTGGTATGAGCTGGCGACAACACTGGTGCCTGATTCGAATAAATGGAGCTTCACCTATCCGGCATATTACACTTGGTACCCTCACTTGCAAATGTGCGTGTGCTACTACAATTTAGGAGACTTTGAAAAGTCGTATCAGCACAATGAAGAGGCGAGAAAATACCGTCCCGATGACAAATCCGTCCTTCATAACAAACAGCTGCTGGAAGGGAAATTAGGCATTAACAAATAAGCATGGTCAAGACTTACTGAACAAGTAGGTCTTTTTTTATGAAAAAAATCAAGCCGTGCCAAATTACCGGCAGGCATCATAACTTATTTTGGAACTTTTTGATTTTAGAGGAGGAACAGAGATGATCCCGTTAATCAATTTAAAACGCCAGTTTCAAACGGTAAAAGAAGATATTTTACAAGAGTTTGAGCATGTGTTGGACAGCGGCCAATATATATTGGGGCCGAAGGTTGAAGAGCTGGAGAAAAGAATAGCCGAAAAGCTTGGTGTAAAAGAAGCGGTCGCGGTCGCCAACGGAACGGATGCATTAGTGCTGACGCTCGAAGCTTTCGGTATCGGCAAAGGGGATGAGGTCATTACGACGCCGTTCACTTTTTTTGCGACCGCCGAAGCTGTCTCAAGGGTGGGGGCTAAGCCGGTGTTTGCTGATGTTGATCGTGAAACCTGCAACCTTGATCCGGAAAAAATAGAAGAAAACATCACCCCTGCTACTAAAGCGATCATTCCCGTCCACATTTTCGGACAGCCGGCTGATATGGACGAGATCATGGCGATTGCCAAAAAACACGGACTGCTTGTGATTGAGGATGCCTGCCAAGCGTTCGGCGCATCGTATAAAGGGCGGCCTGTCGGCAGCATCGGGGATGCCGCCTGTTTTTCATTTTTCCCGACAAAAAACTTAGGAACGTTGGGAGACGGGGGAATGGTGACGATTTCAGATCCGGATGCGGCCCGGCAATTAAGAACACTCAGAACCCATGGCACAAGCAAAAAATACTTCCATGACAAAATCGGTTTCAACAGCCGTCTTGATGAATTACATGCCGCTGCTTTGCTCATTCTTCTTGAGAAAATCGACGGCTGGAATGAACAAAGAAGAAAAGTTGCCAGCCGCTACAAGGAAGGTTTGAAAACGGCGGAGCATCTCACACTGCCGGCTGAGAAAGAAGACCGCACACATATCTATCATCTCTATTGTATCGGCGCGAAAGACCGCGACGAATTCATTCAATCGCTGAAAGAGCAGAACATTCATTCAGGCGTGTATTATCCTTGCTGCCTTCATTTGCAAACGGTCTATTCTTCATTGCAGTACAAAAAAGGCGATTTCCCTATAGCCGAGTCCTTGTCCGAAACCCTTTTCGCGATTCCGATGGATCCTTTTCTAGCCGCTGAGGAACAAGAGCAAATTATTTCCGCGCTGCTGAAAAAAGGAGGAGGGGGAAAGTGACGGTTCATTTCGGTTTAATCGGCTGCGGCTATATGTCAAGAAAACATCTTCAAGCACTGGCCGGGTGCGGTGATGCAAAGTTGTCGGCCGTCAGTGATTTGCAGGTAGAACGGATGAAGGAGGCGGAACAATACTATGCTTCCTTCGCCGGAGATGAAAGCCGAATGACCCGTTATCAGCAGTATCAAGCGCTGCTTTCAGATTCTAAAATAGAAGCGGTCATTATTGCGGCGGTTTCGGGACTGCACGCCGAAATGGCCAAAGCTGCGCTGCAGGCAGGCAAGCACGTCATCGTCGAAAAACCGATCACCTTGTCATTACAGGATGCCGATGAGCTGATAGAACTGGCGGAACAGAACGGGCTGAAGCTCATGGTCTGCCACCAGATGCGCCACCGGCCGATCATGAAAAAACTGAAGGAAACGATTGAGAGAGGAAAACTGGGAAGGATCTACTTAGGCACAGTATCGCTTCGCTTAAACAGGTCACCCGCTTATTATGAAGCGGCAACCTGGCGGGGAAGCTGGGAAAAAGACGGCGGGATGCTGGTCAATCAAGGGATACATCTGATCGATCTGCTGCAATGGTTTTTAGGTGATGTAAAAGGCGTTTACGGAGATATACTGGGCGGTTCCGGAGCAAAAGAAACGGAAGATGTTGCTGTCGGTGTTCTGACGTTTGCCAGTCAGGCGAAAGGAGTAGTAGAAGCGAATATCGTCACACAGCCAAACAATATCGGAAGCTCTCTCTCGATTTTTGGAGAACATGGAACGATTTCATTGGAAGGCCCGGCATTAAACCGGATCAGCCGCTGGTATATCCACGGGGAGAAGGATGCTGCTGAAGAAGCGGCGCAGCTGATTGATCTCGGCGGCGAACAAACCGCCATGTACCAAAACTTTATAAGCGCCGTCAAGCGCCAAGACACACTATTGGTTGACGGTTATGAAGGGAAAAAGGCGATTGAAACGATTTTTGGAATCTACCAGTCTGTGCTGCAGAAGCAGCCGGTGCAGCTGCCTCTTTCTTCGTTTCAAACATCTGATATGAAAAATAAATAGGTTTTGATTTGGTAGATCGTCCCTTTCAAAAAAAGATTTAAAACATAGTTTATTAAAGGAATGTACAGAAGGGGCGATTTGATAAATGAGCAAACAGGAAATGCATAACGAAACGATAGCGGTCATCGGCTTGGGGTTTGTCGGTCTGCCCTTGGCCATGTTGTTGATATCAAAAGGAATTCGGGTTATCGGTGTTGATTTGGATAAAAAGAAAGTCGAGGCATTACGGAAAGGGAACAGCTATATTTCAGATATCAACGATCAAGCGGTGCAGGACGGAATAGGCACCGGTTTCTTTCGTCCTGTTTCGGACTACGGTTTAATCGGCGAAGCGGATGCCGTCATCATCTGCGTACCGACGCCGCTGAATGATGATGCGGGTCCTGATTTGACTTATGTGAAAAGAGCGGCGCAATCGATTGGAGGGCACTTGAAAAAAGGGCAGCTCGTTGTGTTGGAAAGCTCGACATATCCGGGTACGACAAGGGACATCGTCAAACCGATCCTCGAAGAAAGCGGCCTTGTATGCGGAAAGGATTTTTATTTGGCTTATTCTCCAGAACGCGTTGATCCGGGCAATCAATTCCCGATTGAAGTCGTGCCGAAGGTAGTGGGAGGCGCGACGGAGGCATGCCTTGAAAAGGTGCATCAATTATACAGCGGCATTTATGAAGAGGTTGTGCCTGTCACATCGCCTGAAACAGCGGAGCTGACAAAGCTGCTGGAAAATACGTACCGGTTTATTAATATTTCATTCATTAATGAATTCGCGATGATATGCGACAAGCTCGGGGTGAATGTATGGGAAGTCATCGAGGCGGCAAGCACGAAGCCGTACGGCTTTGCGGCGTTTTATCCAGGTCCCGGCATCGGCGGCCATTGCATCCCCGTCGATCCGCTGTATTTGCAGTTTGTCATGAAACAAAGCGGTTTATCGAGCGACTTTATCGAGCTGTCGGAAGCGACAAATGATAGAATCGTCCGCTATATCGCAGAGCGTTCCTTGCAACTGGCAGCGAAAGATAAGTCGACAGACGCCCGCATTTTAATCTATGGCGTCACCTATAAACGTAATATAGCGGATGTCCGCGAATCAAAATCGCTTGATATTATAGAGAAGCTGATCGGCATGGGGGCTGATGTTTCCTACCATGATCCGCACGTTCCGGAACTCGACCTCAGCGGCAAAAAAATGGCAAGCATGCCGATAGATTCAGAGATGCTGAAAGCGTACGACTGTGTTGTCGTTTTGACCGATCATGACGCACTTCCGAAAGAGCTGTTACTAAACCATGCAACCGTGATATTTGATACAAGAGGCGTGTTGAGAGAAGCAGCAGGAAAAGCGAAAGTCATCCAGCTCGGAAACGGGTGCTCTTGACGCCAATTTTTTTCCGCGACTCACGCCCAGACCCGTTCGGAATACAATAAGTTAAAACAAGAACGTAAAGGGTGAGGGCCGTGTGGATCGGAATTTTGTTGATGGTCTTTGGAATTGGGATCAGTATTTTTGCCGTCAGTTTGATTGTCAGCTATTTGTTTGTTATGCCGAACAGGAGCACATATGAAGAAACCTTTTTCAGCGGTCTCAAACACGGCGAGATCATCGATGATGTGTTTGAGTCACACGACAAAGAAGAGCTGTTTTTGACGGCGGGGGATGGATGCCGGCTGCATGCGCTGCTTTTTCCCGTTCAAAAGAGCAGGAAAGTCGTCATCGTTTCCCACGGCATCAAGTGGTCGCTGTTTGGAGGGTATAAATACGTCGAGCTGTTCCAGTCCATCGGCTACAATGTTCTGCTTTGCGACAGCAGGTGCCACGGATTGAGCGGCGGTTCACACGTTTCTTACGGATTTTACGAAAAGGACGATTTGGCGAGGTGGGCTGACGAGCTTGAGAACAGGTTCGGCAAAGACCTTTGGATCGGGGTGCTTGGCGAATCGCTAGGAGCCGCGGCTGCCATCGAGCTGATGAAACAGGACAGGAGAATCAAGTTTTGTATTGCCGATTCCTGCTTCAGCGATTTAACAGAGCTATGCCGCTTTCAGCTGAAAGCCGCCGTCAAATTGTCCGTGCCGTTTCTCATCCCGTTGGCAAGCGGGCTGATCAAACGGCGCCACGGCTGGAGCCTTGCCGACATATCGCCGGTCAGCAATCTTGAGCAGTCAGACACGCCGCTGTTTATCATCCACGGCACAAATGATCAGCTTGTTCCGCCGGAAATGGCCAAAAGCCTGTATGACCGGAAAAAAGGGATAAAGAAACTGTATTTGATTGAAGGCGCGGGACATGTCGGCGGATTTCGCCACGATCCTGAAGAATACTTAAGCAGAATCAAAGACTTTCTCTTGAAAATCGAGCCGGCCAATTAGCCTTGCGATTCCAGCATTTCAGCGGCAGCCGATCGTTGGCGCGCTTCCTTGATTTTGCCGGCATAGGAAGCTCCCCAATTCATCATTTGACTGATGATCGGAATCAGCGTCTTGCCGAACTCAGTTAAACTGTACTCGACTTTCGGGGGAACCTGCTTATAAATCGTGCGGCAGACGATGCCGTCGCGCTCAAGTTCGCGAAGCTGGAGGGTCAGCATCCGCTGTGTCACGGCGGGAATTAAACGACGCAGCTCATTAAAGCGTTTTTTATCATCGATCAAATGATACAGAATGACGCTTTTCCATTTGCCGCCGATGATATCGATCGTTGCTTCCACCGGGCATGAATAACCGTCCGGTGTTTCGCATGCCTTCGGATTCTTGTTCATTTTCCTCTCTCCTTAGTATAAAAAATGATACTATGCCACAAAAATGTGCGTACTTTCTTATTGCTATTATAATGATTAGAATGAAATTAAGAAAGGAATATAAACTATAGACAAAAGGAGAGAACAGAACATGACACAGCAATCCAAGAAGCAGGAGATTCTTGACGCATTCCAATTTAGACACGCGACAAAAGAGTTTGATCCGGACAGAAAGATATCAGACGAGGATTTTCAGTTCATTTTAGAAGCGGGCAGACTGTCGCCAAGCTCTGTCGGCCTCGAGCCGTGGAAGTTCGTCGTCGTCCAAAATAAAGAGCTGCGTGAAAAACTGCGCCAGGTCTCATGGGGCGCACAGGGACAGCTGCCGACAGCCAGCCATTTCGTTTTGCTGCTCGGACGCACGGCTAAGGAAATGCGGCATGATTCCGGGTATGTTGCAGATCAGTTAAAGCATGTGAAAAAAATGCCGGAGGACATCATTGAAAATATGCTGAAAGAAGACGGCGTTCTGAAAAGTTTCCAAGACGGCGATTTTCATTTGTACGAAAGCGACAGAGCGATGTTTGACTGGGTATCAAAGCAAACGTACATCGCGCTTGCCAACATGATGACGGCGGCCGCCTTGATCGGTATTGACTCCTGCCCGATTGAAGGCTTTAACTACGACAAAGTCCACGACATCCTTGAAAAAGAAGGATTGTTGGAGGACGGCCGCTTTGACATCTCGGTCATGGCCGCTTTCGGTTACCGCGTGAAAGAACCGCGTCCGAAGACGAGACGGGCGCTTGATCAAATCGTGAAATGGGTTGAATAAAAAAAGTGCGGTTCTGCCTTTAGCAGACCGCACTTTTTTATTTAGATTTGGAGTTTGCGCCGCTTCCTTTGGTAAAGGTACAGACCGCTTCCGGATATAAGCAGCAGCAGGCCGAGCATCAGCCAATGATAGGCGTTTGAAGCGGTGTCAGGCAAAAACCCGCCGTTTGAACCATCTGAAGGTTCATTTCCGTCATCTGACCCGCCGCTGCCATGACCGCCTGATCCGTCTCCGCCGCTTCCGGCGCCGGGCGAAGCAGGGGGGTGACCGCCGCTGCCGCCATTCGGACCGTCATCATCGCCTGAACCCGGCGGAAGTGAAGGAGACCCGGCATCTTTGTCATTCATCACGGTATACTCGCTGAAATGGTCGACATAGCCTGCAACGGTACGGCCTTTCGTATAGCCGTTTGTCACTTTTGTGAAGCTGTTGTTTTTGCGGTCGACATAATAGACGCTCAAATGTTTGTCAGGAGCCTCGACTTGGAAAAACAGTCCGACAGGCTCTTTAAATGTACTGACCGTTTTTCCATTCTGCTGAATGTTGAAATCATATACCTTTGTGACCGCCTGTTTGATATTCTTGGCGATTTTGATGCTGATTTTAGTCTTTTCGCTTGCCAGATTAACGGCTGGAAGCTGCATCGCAATGCGATCGTTTTTCAGGGTGATACTTGGATCATCAATTCTTTCTTTGACAAGGTCAGTCTGTGCTTTTGTCATATTCAGCTTGATGTGGTCTTTTTCTGTGTCAGGGAAATAAGCAATCACCTGATTTGCGTTTTTCGCGTATGTTTCGAACGGTTTTTCCGCAAGCGTCCAAGTGCCGTCTGTCTGACGGTCAGGAAGGAACACTTCTGTGATTCTGTTTTCGATGTTCGGTGAAACAGAATCGTACAAGGCAAGCTGCTCTGTAAAAATGTCGTAATCGGTAAAACCGAGATCGACACCGTTTTTCGCTTCTTTAAAAACGGAATAGCCGTCTCCGCCGCCGCCCATGAAGTTATTTGTAGCCACACGGTAGGTTTTGTCCAAATCGAGCGGAACAGCATCCCCTTTGTCATTGACAAGGTTCACATCAAGGATGCGCTCACCTTTTGGCTTGCTCAGTGTAAATGTGAAGGATAAACCCGCGACATGCGGAAACGCGCCTCCGCCTTCTTCGACTTGGCTCACCCCGTGCTCAAGCGCTTCTTTGATTTGCGCACCCGTCAAATCAGCGGCATAAAGGGTGTTGCCGAACGGCATGACCGTCAGCACATCGCCGAGTGTGATGTCGCCTTTGGCAATACCGCTTCTGATTCCGCCGCCGTTTGTGATGGCGATGTCAGCCCCGCCGGCTTGTTTTGCTTTCTTCAGCATGCCGTCCGCGATAAAATTGCCGAGGTTGGTTTCTTTTGAGCGGACATGCTCGCGTTTTCCGTCAAGCGGGACATCGGCATAGCCTACTTTTTTCTTCTTCAGTTCGTCAATATCTTCTTTAAAGCCGTCAAGCACTTCTTTCGCTGGAGGATCTTCGTCCACTTTGCCGTCAATCGCGATCAAATTGAACCTTGATTGATCCGTTTGAACGACGCCTTTCTCATCAAACACAACATCGACCCGTCCTAAAAACTGCCCGTAGTCTTTCACTTGGGCGACGATTGTCGGTTCTTCGCTCTCCACCACTTTTAAATGATCGACGAGTGTATGCGTATGCCCGCCGATAATCAAATCGATGCCCTTCACTTTTTTGGCCAGCTCCAGATCCCGGTTGTAGCCGAGGTGGGTGAGGGCGATGATTTTGTTGACCTTTTCTTTTTCTTTCAGTTCCTTGACCGTTTTCTCCGCTGACAGATAAGCGTCATGGAACGCAATGTTCGGTCCGGGGCTTGACGTATATAACGTATCTTCCGTCGTCAGGCCGAATACGCCGACTTGCTCGCCATTTACATCAAGCAGAATATAAGGATAGATGCCGCTTTCTTTCTTTTCTCCCGCTGTTAAGAGTGCAGGCTCTTTTTGAAAGCTTCGCAGCTGAGGCTCCTTTGATACATCGACATTGGAGCTGACGATTGGAAAATCGGGCTTTTCCAGCTGGTGTCTGTTTAACGGATCGACGGCCGCATTGTTTCCGCTCAGAAAGTCTGCGAGCACTTTCGGCCCTTTATCAAATTCATGGTTGCCGAAGGTCATGGCGTCATAGCCCATCATGTTCATCAGCTTCAAATCGGCGAGTCCGTTCCATTTTGTAAAATACAAGTCACCGGAAAAGACATCGCCGGCATCGAGCAGCACATTGTTTTCTGCCTCACTGCGGATTTCTTTCACTTTGGCAGCGCGCCTTGCCGCTTCATCAAGGTGGGCGTGCGTGTCGTTCGTGTGCATGACTGTTAACGTCCAGTTTCCATTATCAACCGGAGGCTCTGTACCTTCAAAGTTCAGCTTATAGACGCCATATCCGCTGTTTTCGGATTCTCTGACAAAATCGATGTCCTTCGCTTTTTCAGCAAACGGTTTGGCGAGGAGAGAAGATTCGAATGTCACATCGGCTCCTTTAATCGGAGCGATCGACCAGTTGTTATCGGCGGCAGGATTGACCGTTTTCTTTTCCATGATGTAGTTCATGAGCACCTGCCTGTTTTCATCAGCCGCCGCATAAACGACTTTGTCCTGCGTCAGATGCGGGAATCCGCCGCCCCCGGACGCGCGGTAATTATTTGTGACCACAAGGAATTCCTGATCGTCGCGGACGGCTTTTCCGTTGTAAGACAACTGTTTGACGCGGTTGGCCTGCGGATTTTTCACCCCGCCTGACGCATTGTATTTTGCCGGTTGTGTGACATCGATCTGGTAGGTCACACCGTCAATGACATCGAAATTATACGACCTGAAATCGGGGTTGAGGAGCGCCTGTTCACCCGATTTTGAAGGGTCGATCTGGTTGAACTGCCCGGCCGACATTTCGATCCAGTCCTTCACTTCGCTTCCCGTCAGCTTGACGATATAGAGCGTATTGTCGTACAAATACAAATCGCCGATGTTTTTGATCGCAAGGTTTCCTGCTTTAATGTTTGTATAATAATCAGCACCGTTACGCCCTCCTGCTTTAAATGGCGCGCCCGCTGATAAAATCGGCAGGTTTTCGTATTCCGTTCCCTTCATGACATCTTCCGCATACCATTTTTGTGCGTCTGTGACAATCTGAATCGAAGGATCGTCTTTTACTTGTGCGAAAAAGCTGTTAATATCAGATTCCGTTTGGCCAACCGGCGCGCGGACGTATTCAAGCGTTTTTTCGTGTGTGTCTTTAATCGTGGAAACGACGGTTTCGTGTCGTGACGTCACATTTCCGGCAATCGCTTCCGTTTTTGCGCTGGCATCTTTCACTGTCCATTTGCTGCCGTCCTGTTCAAGCTGCATATCGATGATTCCTAAATGGCTGCCCCAGTTTTTCGGCATGACGACAGGGATGCCGTTGATCGTTCCTTTTTGATTGTCGATCACGCCATTTCCTGGATAGTCCGTACCGGGGAACAGACCGTGCTGGTGTCCGGAGATGATCGCATCTATTCCTTCCGTCTTGAGAGCCAGGTCATATACGGCGTTTTCTGCTCCCGCCGCCTGTCCGCCATTTTCAATTCCGGAGTGGGCGATCGCAATGATCACGTCGGCGCCTTCCTGCTTCATTTTCGGAATCGTTTGTTTCGCTGATTCGGTGATGTCCTGCACCGTGATTTTGCCGTCCAGATGCTTTTTATCCCATGTTAAAATCTGCGGCGGAACGAAGCCGATGTAGCCGACTTTAAGCTGGTGCTTTTGGCCGCTTTCATCCGTCAGCGTCCGCTCTTCAATATGATATGGCGTATATTTGTTCTTTCCGTCCGATGTTTTTATATTGGCATTGACAATGGGAAATTCGGCGCCTTTTATCGTGCCGTCAAGGAATTCAAGGCCATAGTTGAATTCGTGGTTTCCGAGCGTGCCGGCGTCATAGTGCAGTTTGTTCATGACATCAATGATCGGGTGTGTTTTCGTTCCGGAGATAATTGCTTCACGTTCATGTTTGAAGATATATTCCCCTAGAGGGTTCCCTTGAATTAAGTCGCCGTTGTCGACAAGAATCGTGTTCGGATTCCGGCTCCGGTGCTTTTCGATCAGCTGAGCCGTGCGGACCAGTCCGAATTCTGCCGTCTCTTTGTCGGCATAGTAGTCATAGTCCATGATATGGGCGTGGATATCTGTCGTACCCAGGATGCTGAGGTTGATCAGCGGGTGTTCATTTGGTTCTTCTGCATATGTCTGGGTGTTTGGAATGAGTAAACTGAGTATCATCACTGAGGTTAGCAGAATACGGAGAATGTTTTTCCTTGAAAACCGTCTTTTCTGTATTCCCACCATTTCTCCACCTTTCAGATTAGAGTAACAATTTCTATTGTAAGAACTTTTTGTAAAGTTTTGTAGAACTTTCGTTGCGAATATTGTAAACACTCAGAAAATGATTCCAAAGTCTGTCCCTGTCTGCCGGGTGACTTAGGTACTTTGTCGCGAGGAACGTGCGGATGTTTTATTTAGTGTGGCAGGGGGAAATGGATTTATGTAGACAGAAGCTTTTGGGAGGGTGATCAATATGAGCAAAAACATTGCAGTTGTTCTGACAGATTACTTTGAGGATTCGGAGTATACCGAGCCTGCGAAAGCGTTCAAAGACGCCGGGCACCAGCTTACGGTTATTGAAAAAGAGAAAGGCAAAACGCTGAAAGGCAAGCAAGGCGAGGCGCAAGTGGAAACAGATGCGTCCATTGATGAAGTCAGCCCGGCCGATTTTGACGCGCTGTTGATTCCGGGCGGATTTTCGCCGGATATTCTCAGAGCCGACCAGCGTTTCGTATCGTTTGCGAAATCCTTTATGGATGACAAAAAACCGGTGTTTGCGATCTGCCACGGCCCGCAGCTTTTAATCACCGCCAAGGCTCTGGACGGACGCAGTGCAACAGGCTACACATCGATTCAAGTCGATTTGGAAAACGCCGGGGTTCAATTTAAGGATGAGGAAGTTGTCGTCTGCCAGAACCAGCTTGTCACAAGCCGGACGCCTGACGACATCCCTGCGTTTACACGCGAATCTTTGAAGCTGCTCGGCTAATGAAAAAGACCGGAATAGATTTCCGGTCTTTTTTATGTTTATTTTCGGAGTGCAGCCAGTTCCTCTGCGATTGCCTGCATTTCGCTCGGACTGAAAGATTTCTTTTTCATCACCATTTTGTGCAGGTATTCAAGATCTTCAAGCTTTTCATTGCTGAAGGCTTCAGCTTTGATGACGCCGATGTTCAGCATGTTTAGTTTTTGCGAGATCTCTTCGATCATTTTGTTAAGCTCGGCTGTTTTCTGCTCTGACAAGAAGGCACATCCTTTCTCACTGATTTTGTAGTCTTTATTGTAACAGAATTAAGCGAGAAGAAAAGGACGGCTGTCAAAAAGCATCTCCGGCTTAAACGGATACGCTGTTTTGCTTTTCCGCTTTTTCGGCTTTGATTTTGGCAAGGATCTGTTTGGACTCATAGATGACAATCCCTGTCAAACCGAGCAGGCCGATCAGGTTCGGTATCGCCATCAGACCGTTCAGCATATCGGCGAGCGCCCAGACAAAGTCATTTTTAAAGACCGCTCCGAAAAAGACGGCGATCACAAAGATGACACGGTAGACGATCGCATATTTTTCATTCAGCAGGTAGGTGAAGCATTTTTCTCCGTAGTACGACCAGCCCAAAATCGTCGAATAAGCGAACAGCAGCAGACCGATCGCAACGATTGTCGATCCCGCAGGGCCGAGAAAATGTGCGAATGTCATCGATGTCAGCGCATCGTTTTTTTCTGTCAGATACATGTTTCCCATGACAATCGATATCCCCGTAATCGAGCAGACAATCAATGTGTCGATGAAAACCTGGGTCATAGAGACAAGCGCTTGGCGAGCCGGCATATCAGTTTTTGCCGCGGCTGCCGCGATCGGCGCCGAGCCGAGCCCTGCTTCATTTGAAAATACGCCCCGCGCCACGCCCCAGCGGATCACGGTTCCGATCGCGCCTCCTGCCACGGCCTGGCCGGTAAACGCGTCAGAAAAAATTAAACCGACCGCGCCGGGGACAAGTTCAAAGTTTGTGACAAGAATGATCAATCCGGCGATGACATAAAATAAAGCCATGATCGGCACGAACAGCGAGGTGACTTTGCCGATGCTTTTAATCCCACCGAGAATGACAAGTGCTGTAAAAATCGTGACAATGATTCCGGTTACCCAGGCAGGCACGGAAAATGTGGAGCTCATGACTCCGGATACAGAATTTGACTGAACCATATTGCCTATTCCGAAAGCGGCAAGCGCCCCGAATATGGCAAATAACACACCAAGCCACTTTTGCTTGAGGCCGTGTTCCAAATAATACATCGGGCCGCCTGACATTTCGCCGTTTTTGTCTTTCACGCGGAATCTGACAGCAAGCACCGCTTCGGCATATTTCGTGGCCATTCCGAAAAAGGCGGCGAGCCACATCCAAAACACGGCGCCAGGCCCTCCGGCAATGACAGCTGAGGCGACACCGACGATATTCCCGGTACCGACCGTAGCGGCAAGGGCAGTCATCAACGCCTGAAAGTGGGAAATATCGCCTTCGGAGGATTTATCCTGACGTCTTGAAAAGGCAAGCTTTAATGAGTAAGGCAAAAGTCTGATCTGCAAAAAAGCCAGCCTGAAAGTCAAATAAATACCTGTTCCAACAATGAGGATCAAAAGCGGAGGTCCCCATAAAAAACCGTTCATTGTATCTACAATATGTGAAATAAAATCCATAGGCGAAATATCCCCCTTTAATTTTGTGTCTAACTAGAATATTCTGAAAGTTTGTTAGATTTGTCAATAGCATTGTCATCTTTTCTTCCCAAAGTTGAAAAAAACAAAAAAATCTTTAGTATAAAAGCAAAAGTGTTTTTTCTTTCTGAAATGTGGGGAAAGAATAGAGGAGGCTCTTGTTTGATGATCAAAGTGCTATTTGTCTGCCTCGGCAATATTTGCCGCTCTCCGATGGCAGAAGCTGTATTTAACGACATGCTCAAAAAAAGCGGCCTGGAGGACCGAATTGAAGCCGATTCGGCGGGGACAGGGAACTGGCATGTCGGAAAACCGCCTCATGAAGGCACACGGTCGCTGCTATCTGCAAAAAAGATCAACTGCGAAGGCCTTTACGCGAGGCAGATTACCGACAAAGACCCGGAAGCGTTCGATTATATCATCGCGATGGATGCCGAAAACGCTGGCCATGTGAGAAGCCTTGCCGGCTACGGGAGCAAAGCCGTCATCCGGAGGCTGCTCGACTATGTCGAGGACTGTGAGACGGCAAATGTTCCTGATCCATACTACACCGGGAACTTTGATGAGGTGTACGAACTCGTCGCGAAAGGATGCAGCGAATTGCTAAATGACATTCGAAAAGAACACAAATTATAAAAAACGAAGGGAGAGATTTTTTATGAAAAACGACCGCGTTTTCATCAGAAATATCCTCCTCGGCGCTTCGGTCGGGGCGGTTATGTCACTGCTGCACAAACCGACCAGAGAAGCGTGCGGCGCAAAGCTTGACGCGTGCAAAAACAAAGTCCGCCTTTACCGCGCAAATCCCGGAATGTTCACCGAATGCGTGAAAGAAAAAATGGACGAAGCCAAAAAACTGACCGCTTCCATATCGGACGATTTAAGCTTCTTAAATCAACAGATGAAAGAACTGAAAGAGACGACGCCAAAAGTGATCGGTTTGATCGAGGAAACGAGGGATCACTTCACAGCTAAATCCAAAGGGCGTACGGAGCCGGAAAAAGAATGAGCTTTTTGAAAGAGCTGGCTTGGCGTTTTTTCCTTCATGAAGGGCCGAGCAAATCGGCGGAACTTGCCTACTTTTTCCTGCTGTCCCTGTTTCCGTTTATGATTTTCCTATTGACTTTGATCGGCTACCTGCCTGTCAAAACGGGCGATGTCATCGGGCTGATTGAACAGTATGCTCCAGAAGACACGATGTCCGTTATTGAAGAGACGCTCAATACAGGAAACAGGGGCCTGCTTTCTTTCGGGATCATCGCGGCGCTCTGGTCTGCGTCAAACGGATTGAACGCGATTGTCAGGGCCTTTAATCATGCTTATGAAGTGGAGGAAAACCGCTCATTCATCATGGTTCGGCTGACATCACTCCTCCTGACCGCCGCGATGGTTTTCACCATATTGGTCGCGCTTCTTCTTCCGGTATTCGGGAGGGCCATCGGCCATTTCATCGCCAATCTGGACGGTACGCCGGAAATGTTTCTAGCGGCATGGTCAGCGCTCCGCTGGGGAATCAGCCCGCTTGTGCTGCTGATCGTCTTTACGGCTTTATACTTTTTTGCCCCGAATAAGCGGCTGTCATTTAAATTCGTGCTTCCGGGAGCCGTTGCAGCGACAGCCGGCTGGATCCTCGTCAGCATGCTGTTTTCATACTACGTCAGCGAATTTGCAAACTACAGCGCAACATACGGAAGCCTCGGCGGCATCATCGTCCTGATGATCTGGTTTTATTTAAGCGGAATGATGATTATTCTTGGAGGGGAGATCAATGCCCTTTTACATAAACGTAAAATCATTCCTGAAGAAAATCCGCGGAAATGAGCAATCTATAAAAGAACGTTTCATGAGTTCAAAAGCGGAGGGATCATCATGACAAAACACACGAAAAAAGGCGGCAGCCATAATAAACAAAATTCAAAGCAAAGTTCGAAAAACAAAACGAGCGGAAGCGCCAACGGACAAAACGGATATCATTAAAACTGCCTGACGTTTTCGAAAAGGCCGGCTGCCTATAGTAAGCAGCCGGCCTTTTTTACATTGGCGCCGCCTCAGATTGTTCGAGAGCGCCGTTTTTCTTCGTTTTGCCAAAGAGCACCCCGATCCAGATCAACACCATCACGATTGTAATCAAATAAAACAGATTGCTGTTATGAAATGTCTGCATATACCAGCCGCCGGCAACCGGGCCGAAAATGCTTCCGAAGCTGAAGGTGATTCCGCACATCAAGTTTCCGGCCGGGAGAAGGCGTTTTGGAAGCAGGTCGGCCATAAAGCTGATGCCGAGTGAAAAAGTTGATCCAACAGCCATTCCGGCTATGAAAAAACATGCCGCAAGCAAGGGGACGGAATCGGAAAAGCCTGCCGCAAAGAAGCAGCCTGCCCCGACAGCCAATATGACAAGGAGCACATTTCGTCTTCCATACTTGTCGCTCAACACGCCGAGCGGATACTGAAAGACGATGCTTCCGATCGCAAAAGCCGGAAGAATAATTGATAGGCCTTCGACGGAAATGCCCGAGCGGAGCGCGTAGACGGGAAAATTGCCGTTCAGGGCGGTTTCCAAAAAGCCGTAGCCGAATGTCGGCAAAAACGCGACCCATCCTAGTAGAAAGGCTTGGACGAAGCGCTTCAAGCTGTTATCGCTGCGGCTTTCAGAGCCGCTTTTCTCAGGAAAATCGTTTTGAAGGCAAAAAATAAACAGCCACGCCAGCAGGCTGAATGCACCTGAGACGATAAACGGCAATGACGGGGCAATGTTGACAAGCGGCGTTAAAAAAGGACCGGCAGCAAATCCCAAACCAAACGAAAGGCCGTACAAAGAGATATTGCGGCCGCGGTTTTTTTCAGACGATAATGTGGTCACCCAAGTTTGCGTTGAAAAGTGCAGCATATGATCCCCGATTCCAATCAAGAGCCGTAAAAAGAACCAGACGATAAACGACTGAATAAAAACAAAGGCGAACAAACTCGCGCACACCATCACCCCGCCGATGACGATCAGCGGTTTAAAACCGAGCCTGCGAAGCGGTGCTTCCATAAACGGCGAAGCGATCAGGACGCCGATGTAGAGGCCTGTCGCATGTAGACCGTTCAGCGCAGCCGAATGGCCTTCCTGTTCGAAAATAACAGAGATGACAGGAAGGAGCATCCCTTGCGAAAAACCTGATATACTGACAATCAAAACGAGAATGAAAAAGTGAAATCTAGTCATCGGCCGATTCTCCTTATCCGTAATCCTTCTTTGATCGTACAACTTTCACAAGTTTTTAGGCAAGGCGATTTTTCTTTTTCTGTCAAAAGAGGTGTGAATCATGGAAATCGTGTGGAATCAGAACGGCTTTGAGGCTGATCTGGAATATGGAAAGCTTAAGATATCAGGCAATGAAGAAGCAGGATTCAGGCCTTATCAATTGCTGGCCGCTTCGATTGCGGCATGCAGCGGAACCGTTCTTCATAACATATTGGAAAAGAAAAGGATACAGCTGAAAGATATGACCATCGAGACAAAAGAAGAACGCATTTCCGAAGAGGCGGGCCGCATCAAAAGCATCCATCTTCACTTCATATTGAAGGGAGAAAACCTCGGTGCAGAACAAATTCAAAAGGCGCTGAAAGTAGCGATGAAAAATTGTGCCATGGTGAGATCTGTTGAAAACAGCATCAAGATCATCGAAACATTTCAGATTCGCTGATGTTTAAAAACCTGCGTCAATGCGGAATAGATCAGTATGCCGTATATAAACTGAAAAGTTCGCACAAAAATAACCTACACCAAAAAAGAAAAGAGGAATGAAAAATGGGCCGTTTTTTCTTTTGGATGATGGCTGCGGGAGTTCCCCTTTCTGTCGCAGGGAGCATGTTGCATTGGCCGCAGGTTTTATTGTTCATCATATACTGCCTGACGATTATCGCGCTTGCAAGCTATATGGGAAGAGCCACCGAAAGCCTTGCGATTATTGCGGGTCCGAGGATCGGGGGCCTTTTAAATGCGACGTTCGGAAACGCCGTTGAGCTGATCATTTCGATCTTCGCGTTGCGGGAAGGACTGACCGGCATTGTGCTCGCATCGCTGACAGGATCTGTCCTCGGCAACCTTCTTCTGGTCGCCGGCCTGTCGTTTTTCATCGGGGGCCTGAAATATAAGCGCCAGGAATTCAACGTGTATGATGCGAGACACAATTCAGGTTTGCTCATGTTCGCGGTGATTGTCGCTTTCGTCATCCCAGAAGTATTTTCAGCCGAAATGACAGAGCCGAGGAAGCTGTCGATGAGCGTCGGCATCAGCATCATCATGATTTTGCTTTACCTGGCAGCGCTTTATTTCAAGCTTGTCAGCCACCGCGGGGTTTACCAGACGAATCAAAATGAGCGGGAAGAATCGCATGAAGAGCCGGAATGGTCGGGAAAGAGGGCAACATTGATTTTATTTTTGGCGACCATTGCCGTTGCCTACATTTCCGAGCACCTCGTCCACACATTTGATACGGTGGCCGAACAATTCGGCTGGTCGGAGCTTTTCATCGGGGTCATCATTGTCGCGATCGTCGGAAACGCGGCAGAGCATGCTTCTGCCGTCATTATGGCCTATAAGGACAAAATGGATGTCGCAGTTGAAATTGCGATCGGATCAACGCTGCAGATCGCGATGTTTGTCGCACCCGTTCTTGTGATCAGCTCTTTGTTTTTTCCAGTGAGCATGCCGCTCGTCTTTACCTTGCCGGAACTCGTCGCCATGGCTTCCGCCGTCCTTTTGATGATCGTCATTTCAAACGACGGGGATACGAACTGGTTTGAGGGTGCGACATTGCTGGCTGCTTATATCATCATGGGAATCGGTTTTTTCCTTCTTTAAAAAAATTGGGATAAACGGAGAGCATCCGGAAAACAATAAGGGAAAAGAAACAGAAAGAGTGATAGTATGAAAAAGCTTTTGTGTTTTACGCTAACTGCGTTTTTATCCTTTAGTTTTTTCGCTGTACAGGAAGCTGATGCAGCCAAGCCGATCAAGATTCCAAGCTCTGTCACGAATATTTCCAAAGAGAACACATACCCTAACGCCTCCCAGGATCAGCCGAGGCTGCAGCCGAGCGAACTGGCTGAAGAGCTGCTGAAAACAACCGATATCGCGATTGAAAATCCGCATCTCATCAAAATGCTGAATGAGTCAAGCATTTCCGGCACACCGCTGGCAATCGGCTACAGAGCGACGATCTATTTGGGCAGATGGGCGCTCGGGTATACCTCGAATGAAACCGTTGCGAACTGGGAATACCGCAAAATCAACACAAACCGCTTTGACAACCGGGGCGGGAAAGCACCTGCCGAACTCACGTATTCCCAGGAACAGACGAGCAAAATCAAAGGCGGCTTAACAGCGAAAGTCCCGAAAGCGGACGATGTCAAAAACATGATGATGCTTGAAGCCATGGAAAAAACAAAGCTGCCGCTCGCCTTTGAAACAGTCGTCGGCGCCGGCACAAAACGCGATCAGATTTATAAAGTGCAGCCGAAAAAGCTGGGGAATTTACACGCCTATGCACCTGCCGTCAATGAAAAAGGGAAGGTCACCTACGGTGAAGTGTACATTGTATTAAAAGGCAACAAAAGAAAGCTGGTCGTCAAAAATATCACCTCGCAAGGAATCGGCGCCTGGATTCCTGTACAGGATCACCTCACATTCGGCTTTCAGCTCAGCCATCAGCCGAAATAAAAAAGCAAGCCTTTTGCGGCTTGCTTTCAGCGTGTCGAGAAACCCTCGCATTCGTTGTCAGGCCTGCGCGTCGGTGCTCACGAATTCCAACATTCGCTCCGCTCCGATGCTCGGCCTTCCTAGACTGCAAGGGTTTTCAATCACGCTGAAAGGATGACAAAATCCCAAAACAAAAAGTCGTTTTGGGATCTTGTCAACAATCTGAAAGCAAGCCTTTTGCGGCTTGCTTTTTCATACTCTTGCTGTTCTGGAAGTAAAATCAACATCTTGATAATAGCTGTTTTTGACGAGCACATTCGGCCCGAGGCATCGGACGTGCGGGCAGTGGCAGTTGAGCTCCTTGGCAAGCTCTGTTTTTCTCCACTTCGCATAGGCGCTTGGCAGGCTGTCGGTTTGAATGTTGCCGAGCGGCGGAGTATCTCCGAAATCGGTCACGATGATATTGCCGTCAAAAATATTGACGTTCAGGCGCGATCTGCCGTCAGGGTCGTTTCTGACCGTGACATTTTTCGCTTCGCGCAGCCGCTGTAAAAGAGCGTGGTCTTCAGGATCAGGGCTGCACGCGTAAAACGGCAGGGTGCCGAACAGCATCCACGTATTTTCGTCGCGAATGTCAAGAAGGCGGTGGATCGCTTTCCTCATGTCTTGTAAGCTTAAAGATTCAAGCGCGCTTGCAAAATCGCTCGGATACATCGGGTGAACCTCATGGCGCTGGCATTTCATGTCTTCGACAATTTGCCGGTGAATATGCTCGATGTGAGGAAGCGTCCGTTTGTTGAGCATCGTCTCGGCGGATACCATAACCCCTTCATCAACAAGCGTCCGGCTGTTTTCGATCATTTTTTCGAAATAGCGCGCCCGCTGGGCATACGTCGGCTTTTTATCCATCATGGCGAAGCCGATTTCTGCAAAGTCTTCGACTGTTCCCCAGTTGTGGGAAATATGAAGCACATCAAGGTAGGGGATGATCAGCTCGTAGCGCCCGATATCGAGCGTCAAGTTTGAGTTGATCTGCGTCCGCACGCCGCGTTCATGAGCGTATTTTAATAAAGGAACGACATATTCCTTTACGGATTTTAATGAAAGCATCGGCTCGCCGCCCGTAATGCTTAAAGAACGAAGGCGGGGAATCTCATCAAGCCGTTTCAACAGAAGGCTGACGGGCAGCGCGTCCGGGTCCTTCGTCTGGAGCGTATACCCGACGGCGCAGTGCTCGCAGCGCATATTGCAAAGAGTCGTCGTCGTAAATTCAACGTTCGTCAGCTGTATATCTCCATATTGGTCAACGTCCATGTAGGCTTCCCAAGGATCATATTCCGGGGTAATCGGACGAACCTGCGTTTTTTCTGTCATGACATATCTAACTCCTTTATGATAGGACATACTAATATAGCCCAACTATTCATTTTAGACCTGATCCTTGAGGCGTGCAAGTCATGGATGATTGAAAAAAGGCCGTTTATAGGCTACGATAAAGGAACAAAAGGAGGAGAATCATGGGTAACGCAGTACATGACAAAGAACAGCAAGTCAATTATTTAAAAAACAGATTGGATATGTTTATGTCAGTCATCGATTCTTTAGACCCGGAATCGACCGACCTTGAAGATATTGACAGACTGATCAGCATGCTCGACGACTTGGAAGCCAAATACGAGCGCTTTAAAAAAGACTGGAAATAAAACCGCCGCATTCTTTGCCGCGGTTTTTTTGTTTTCCAAGTGTTGCTTGGTATGAAAAGCTCAGCCCTTCTGCACAATAAGAAAAAATAAAACTGGGAGCGAGAAGATGATGAAACGATTCTATGCCTTATGCTGCGGATTCCTGCTGATGCTGGCCTTCAGCGGCAATGCTGAAGCGATTTCCAACAAGGCGATCCATTGGGGCTTTTCAAAAAGCAAAAACCATCAGCCGGCAGATGCGGGACAAGAGCTGAACAGCCTTTTGCAGCAGTACGACGCCTTTTATTTGGGCAACACAAAGGAAAAAACGATCTATCTGACCTTTGATAACGGCTATGAAAATGGCTACACCCCTAAGGTGCTAGATGTTCTGAAAAAACAAAACGTCAAAGCTGCCTTTTTTGTGACGGGCCATTTTGTCAAAGATCAGCCGGAGCTGATCAAGCGAATGGCCGAGGAAGGACATATCATCGGGAATCATTCCTATCACCATCCGGATCTCACGACGAAAACAAGCCGCGTGATACAAGAGGAATTGGAATCGGTCGATGAGGAGGTTTACAAAATCACAGGCGAAAAAAACAATCTCTACCTGAGGCCGCCTCGGGGCGTTTTCAGCGAGCGGGTGCTTGAAGAAACGAAAAAGCTCGGTTATCAAACGGTATTCTGGTCTGTTGCTTTTGTCGATTGGAAAATCAATGCCCAAAAAGGGTGGCGCTATGCGTACGACAATATGATGAAACAGGCCCATCCCGGCGCCGTCTATTTGCTTCACACCGTCTCGAAAGACAATGCCGAAGCGCTTGATCAGGCGATCACCGACTTAAAAAAAGAAGGCTATACATTTAAAAGCCTTGATGACCTGATGTTTGAAAAATCTATGATGCTAAAGCCCTTTTGAAAGAAATGCCCCGGACGCTGAGACGGGGTTTTTGCTTTGAGCGGAAAAGTTGATGGTTCAGGCTCTTTTATTTCCCCTAGTCAATTCCATAGAATAAAAATCCATTCTATATACATATATTACTAGATTTAAAAAGAAAATAGGTATATCATTGATAGTGAAGGGGGAATTACCATGTCAAAATTAGTAAAATCAGTCACATCGCCTAAAAAATTTATTACAGGAAAACGACTCCTTGAGAACTTGAACGATTACATTGAAGATTATGGTGATCACGCATATATCATTTGCGATGAATTCATTTTGGAACGCGCTCAAAAAGAAGCGGGGAATTCGATTCAGAAAGCCGGCAATCAAGCTGTTTTTGAAAAATTCAATTACGAATGCACACAGGAAGAAATCGATCGTAACCGGGAGCTTGCACGCAATGCAGGCGCTAATATCATCGTTGGGATCGGCGGGGGAAAAACGCTTGATACAGCAAAGGCCACCGCTTATTACGAGAAGCTGCCGGTTGTGATTTTCCCGACAATTGCTTCAACAGATGCTCCATGTACGGCCCTTGCCGTCATTTATAAACATGACGGATCGTTTGATCGATATCTGTTTTTGCCGACAAACCCAGATGTCGTTCTCGCGGATTCTGACATTTTGGCATCCGCGCCGCCGCGCTTTTTCGCAGCCGGTATCGGAGACGCCTTGGCGACGTATTTTGAAGCGCGCGCCTGCTTTAAAGCAAACGGCGACAACCTCGTGCTGATGAAGCCTTCAACTACTGGATTGGGACTTGCCCGCCTTTGCTACGATACGCTATTGGAAAACGGCGTAAAAGCGATGCAGGCGATCAAGCATGGCGTTTCTACACGAGCTGTTGAAGACACAATAGAAGCGACCATCTATTTAAGCGGCGTCGGCGCCGAATCAGGCGGTCTTGCCGCCGCACATGCGATCCACAATGGAATGACAGCCGTTCCTTCTTTGCACAGAGCTCAGCACGGCGAAAAAGTCACGTTCGGCCTTTTGGCACAGCTCGTTCTTGAAAACGCGCCAGCCGAAGAGCTGGAGACCGTCATTGACTTTATCAAAGGCGTCGGTCTGCCGTTGACATTAAAAGACCTCGGAGTCGACGAATTTGTCGAAGAGGAATGGCGCCAAGTCGCTCAAAGCGCTTGCGCAGAAGGCGACACAATGGGCAACATGCCGTTCCCAGTCACCCCTGACGATGTCTACAATGCGATCGTCGCCGCCAACGCGATTGCAGAATCTTATCGCGATTAATAGACGAAAAGCCGCTTCCGTGAAGGAGCGGCTTTTTTCTTTGAGGTTTGTCTATTAGTTTGTGAAGCGGCTGTTTGCAGTTCGTTTTTTCTGTATACCTTTTACTTCTAAACCTTCTCTTCCATGTAATATTTTTAAAAGTTTCCAAAAGCGTGCTGCTTGAATCGAGTGAAGTCGCTCATTTCACCACTTCAACCTTCATCCTCGGCTCTTCTTCTATCCCTGATTCATACACATCCTCATTTCCCGGAGCCTTAAAGGTGACGCTGTACGTCTCTTGTGAATGCGGAGACAGTTCCAGCTCTTCCGGCTGAAAGTCAAATTCGCTCGTTATATCAGGGATGAGCTGGATGCGTTCGGTCTTTTTTCCGTAATTGTTCACTTTCACCTCACAGTCCATGTTTCCTTCCTCCATATCGCTCTGATAGCTGCAAGTGCTTCTCTTTTTCATATATTCCACGGCATCATCGCCTTGTGCATTCCATTTTTGAAAGAGCATCAGCTGTTCTGTGACCAGCGGGTAAAATACTGAAATGCCGATAATAAACAAAAACAGCTTAAAGCGGATCCACGGTACTCCATAATAATGGCGCCACGCCATAATGAAGCCGATGATGAGCATCAACATGCAGATCAGAACCACTAAATTGCGGACAGGCAGTCTGAAAAAGTCCGAAAGCGCGTCTGCAGCAGACACGCTTTGATGATTTTCGGCGCTAATCAACAAGCCGAGAACGATCAAGAAGATGCCGGCAAGCCCTGTATGTACCTTCATTTCTTTCCCCCCTCAGTTATAGAAATAGTCGAACAGAGAGGAAAAAGGTTTCCGGTTTTACTTGAAAATGTCAAACCATCCTTTATGCCGGAACCAGAAGATCATGCCGGCGACAACGGCTCCCATCATGACGAGGATGAAAAAATAGCCGTAGCGCCAATGCAGTTCAGGCATGTTGTCAAAGTTCATGCCGTACACTCCGGCAATGAAGGTGAGCGGAATAAAAATCGTTGAGACGATCGTCAGCGTCATCATAATGGCGTTCATCCGGTTGGAGTTGAGCGTCTGGTAGCTGTCCCTTAAATCGGCGGTCATGTCGCGGTTGTTTTCGACGATTTCGGTCAGCTTCAAGAGGTGGTCGTAAATGTCGCTGTAATACGCTTTTCGTTCGCGGTTTTCTTTTGAGATTTCAATGTTTAAAATCCGGTAAAGCAAATCCCGCATCGGAATGATTGTTTTCCTAAGCTTTAGAAGGTCGCTCCGGATATCAAACACTTCATTCATCAGCGTTCCATACGTTTTTCTGCTGTCGCTTTCAGCAATTTCATTGAGGCGGTCTTCTATTTTGTAAAGAATCGGGAAATATTCGTCAACAAGCTGATCCATGACCATATAGGCGATATGGCTCGGTCCTTTTTTCCACAACTCGCTGTTTTCCGAAAGCTGTCTTCTTACTTTTTCAATACCGTCTGAACGATGAAAGTGAAATGTGATGATAAAATCTTTTCCAACGAATAAGTCAACTTCTTCAGACGCCAGCGTCCTTTGATTCAACGCGTGTATGACGAAAAAAAGATATTCTTCGTATTGATCAAGCTTCGGACGCTGCAAATGATGAACGCAGTCCTCAACTGCTAAAGGGTGAAAGTGAAAATGGCTTTTGAGTAAAGAGACTTCTTCATCCGAAGGCTGATCGAAGTCCGTCCAGTACCACTCAATATCTTGATCTGTCAGCCTTTCTGCTTTGATGTCGGTAGATAAAAGTTTTCCGTCCTTTGTCATCGCAAAATGTTTAATCATCGGCACCCCTCCGCTTCCATAGGATGCTGCGATGCCCTGTGATTCATTCGGTGAAAAAATAAAATGTTGTTCTTTTTTAAGAGAATTTGAAACATGGTATACTGTGGACAAAGAAGAAAAAGGGATGGGAAGCGATGTGGAAGGAAACTGTAAGCGTATCACCGCCGTATCATTTTGACCGCGTCTTGGACAGGCTTTCGCTTGATCCGCTCAATGCGGTCAACCTTGACAAAAGGGAGGTCAAGCTGCCGCTCCGCAATCAAAACAAAGAGCCCCGGATTGTCGCTGTGCAGGCGACGGGAACTGTCGAAGCCCCGGCGTTTGCCGTCAGCGGTACAGACGATCGAGACGCCATGATGAAAGAAGTGAAACGGATCTTCAGATGGGAGGAAAATCTTCAGCCTGTACTGGATCACTTTTCACAATCAAGCTTGTCATCAATTTTCGCAGAGCATGCCGGAACGCCGCTGGTGCTCGATTTTCATTTGTATCATTGCTTGATGAAATGCATGATCCACCAGCAGCTTAATCTGTCTTTTGCTTATACGCTCACAGAGCGGTTCGTTCACACTTATGGAGAGCAAAAGGACGGGGTCTGGTTTTATCCGCTTCCCGAAACGATTGCACAGCTCGACTATAACGACTTGCGCGAACTTCAATTCAGCATGCGGAAGGCTGAATACGTCATCGATACATCAAGGATGATCGCAGACGGCCGTTTAAATCTTGATGAGCTTGATCAATTATCAGATGAAGACATTATGGAAAAGCTGGTGAAAATCAGAGGCATCGGCCCGTGGACCGTCCAAAACGTTCTGCTGTTCGGACTCGGCCGACCCAATCTGTTTCCGGCCGCCGATATCGGCATCCAAAATGCCATCAAACGCCATTTTGGCTTAAACGATAAACCGACAAAAGAACAAATGCTTGAAATGAGCAAAGAATGGCACCCTTATTTAAGCTATGCTTCCTTGTATTTATGGAGGAGCATTGAGTAGAAATGGAGAGAACATCAGTGAAACGTGACAAAAAAGGATCATCAGCAGAATTAAAAGTCGGACAGCAATTTCCGCTGACGATCAAGCGCCTCGGCATCAATGGCGAAGGCGTCGGCTACTTCAAGAAAAAAGTCGTCTTCGTCCCCGGCGCACTGCCGGGTGAAGAAGTCGTCGTCGAGGCGACAAAGGTTCATCCGAAATTTTCCGAAGGGCGGGTCAAAAAGGTGCGCAAGCGTTCAGAGCACCGCGTCAAGCCGCCCTGCATCATCTATGAGCAATGCGGGGGCTGCCAGCTCCAGCATCTGGCTTATGAAGAGCAGCTGAAAGGAAAACGGGACATCGTCATTCAATCGCTCGAACGGCACACCCGTTTTGACATCGGCAAAATGGACATCAGGCCGACGATCGGCATGGAAAACCCTTGGCACTACCGGAATAAAAGCCAGTTTCAACTCGGGCTTTCGAAAAATGGAAAGATGGTAGCAGGGCTGTACGGCCTTGACTCACACCGGCTTGTCCCGATTACGGAATGCATCGTTCAGCATCCGGCGACGAACAAAACGACACAAACCGTCAAGCAGATTCTTGAAGACTTCGGCATTTCCGTCTACAACGAACGGAAGCGAACGGGCGACGTCCGCACGATCGTGACGAGGGTCGGCTTTGAGACGGGGGAAGTGCAGGTTGTCATTGTCACGTCAAAAGAAGACCTGCCGCGCAAGGAGCTCATTGCAGAAGAAATCAAAAAGCGTCTGCCTGAAGTGACATCCGTAATTCAAAACGTCAACAAAGCCAAGACATCGGTTATCTTCGGCGATGATACAAGGCTCCTAGCCGGCAATATGGTCATTCAGGAATTTCTCGGCGAGGTTACGTTTGAGCTGAGCGCCCGCGCTTTTTTTCAGCTTAATCCGATCCAGACGGTCAAGCTGTATGACGAAGTGAAAAAAGCGGCGAAACTGAGCGGGCGCGAAAAAGTCGTCGATGCCTACTGCGGCGTCGGCACAATCGGAATGTGGATCGCCGACGGAGCAAAAGAAATCCGCGGCATGGACGTTATCAAAGAATCGATCGATGACGCCAACCAAAATGCCAAAAAGCACGGAATTGATAATGCGCGTTATGTCACAGGAACGGCGGAGCACTGGCTGCCGAAATGGACTAAAGAAGGCTTCAGGCCTGATGTCGTCATCGTCGATCCGCCAAGAACTGGCTGTGACCGCACCTTCCTTGATACGATCAGGCAGGTTAAGCCGAAGCGGTTCGTTTATGTCTCATGCAATCCGTCAACACTTGCGAAAGATTTGCAGTACTTAGCGAAGGATTACCATGTCGAATACATTCAGCCTGTCGATATGTTTCCGCAGACGGCGCACGTCGAATCGGTCGTATCGCTGAAGCTGAAATAAAACGCCTTTTTAAAGGCGTTTTTTAGCGGAACCAAAAGGGGGGACATATGATGAAAAGACTCTGCATCATCCCGTGCGGGGCGAAGAAAATCTGGGTTGTCGATCCGGGCATCGGCCCGTCCGCCGCAAAGGATGTCTATCTGAGTCCGTTTCATCGGGCGTGCGGCGCATATGCGCAGACGTTTTTTGCGGATTGGGTGATTCTTTCAGCAAAACACGGTTTTTTAAAACCGGAAGATATCGTTCCTGAAAACTATGATGTCACATTCGGGATGGACCACCCGGAGATTATGGCGGATGATGAGCTGAAGGCGCAAGGTGAACGGAAAAACTTGATGGATTATGACGAAATCGTTATGCTCGGCGGGAAAAAATACAGGCCTGTTTTGAGGAACGTGTTTGGCAGCCGCCAGCAGATCACTTACCCGCTGGCGGGCTATCGGGGAATCGGCTATATGCTGCAGGCGCTGAAGCGGGCTGTCGATGAAGGCCGGGAGCTTAGTGAACCTGAAAACAACTGAAGAGAAAGTGAGTTTTTTAAAATCGCTGGCGGGTTTGCCTAAATAAGGGCAGGGCATGATCTGGAAGGCATTTGTTTGGCGGCTGGGATATCCGGAGGCAAAATGAAATATTCATTTTTGCCTCTTTTTTTATGCGATTTTTTGTAACAAAAAGAGGTTCAGCGGTACTAATAAGTGAATGGAAAAATAGCGGCAGCCCAGCCGGGGAGGGGCTTTATGAAGCTTGAGGAAGTCTACAAGAGTATTCAGCCTTCCGTTTATGCCTTTTTCTACGTTAAGACATTTCATAAAGAAACAGCGGAAGATTTAACACAGGAAGTATTTTATCAGGCTGTGAAAGGCTATCATACATTTTCGGGAAAGTCGACAATCAAAACATGGGTGTTTGCGATTGCTAAAAATGTGTTGAAAAAACACTTTCGTTCAGGAGCGTCAAAAGCCGGGACAAACATGATATTTCAGCATGAGGAAGCGGCTTGCTTATCTCCTGAAGAACACCTTCTGAAAACCGAGAAAGAGCGGCGGCTTCTCGAGGAAATCAACCGGCTTGATGAGGCTTCAAAGGAAATTGTCACCCTCCGTATCTACGGAGAATTATCATTTAAAGAAATCGGCATGCTCACAGGCAAAACCGAAAACTATGCCAGGGTCGGGTTTCACAGAGCAAAGCTCAAGCTACAGCAAGAAATGGAGGGCTATGATGAAGGATAAGGAACGCAGTGTATTCAAAGATTTGCTTCCTTTATACCATGAGGGGCTGTTAAGCAAAGAGTCGGCTGAATGGATTGAGGAAGCGGCCGAAAACGATGAAGAGCTTCAAAAGCTTTTGAAGATGACGGAGGCCGAGCTTCCGAAGGAACATATCGAATCGACTGTTCATGAAAGTCAAATGTTTAAAAAAATCAATCGGAAGCTCTCCTTGTACCAATTGATGTTTACAGCCATTTCGTTTTTTCTCGCGATTCACACATCCCTGTTAAATGAGAGCTTCGGCTTTATTTTGTGGTACGCCGTGCTTGGGCTTGCGGTGTACTTGTTTTACCGGGATATGAAACTTGTGATTCTCCTCTCCTTTGCGCCGATTTTCATTTGGGGGATGGGGGATATTCTGGCCGGCTGGGATGCAGCCGACGGTACAGGGGTTGTGGAGCACCTGCTGTATTCTGTCTTTGGCGCTTTCATGCTTGCTGTTATTCACTGTTTTTTCGCCGCGGCCGGGATGATGATCGGATGGCTGTTCTTAAAGCTGAAAGAAAGTAGTTGATATGATGAAAAAGAAAATCTTGTATAGCGTATTGATCGTGCTGCTCGTTTCTTTTGTGCTTGCCGCATATAACGCCTTCAACGGAAATCCCGTAAGCAAGAAGCTGTCTCAAACGGCGCTTGAGCATTATTTGACTGACCGCTATCCTGAAAAAGACTTGCGGATCGACAGCGGGCTTTATAATTTCAAGTTCTCCGAATATGTATTTGAAGTCACGGATACCGGCGATCAAAAGCGCAAAGATCCCTATCTGTTTTCTTTGAGAGGGTTTGTTCAACCAGAAGTACACACGGACGGTATCTATGAAGAGAACCTCAACGAACCGCTGATGGAGCGGCTTGGAGAAGAAGCCGGAAAAGAAATCAAAACGTTTTTATCGAAAAACATAAACCATCTGAAAGACGTTGACGTGCATGTGGAAGTATTAAAAGGAAAGCTGAAAGAGGACGCAAAATGGGAGAAAAGCCTCCGCTTAGAGCGGCCGATGGAGATTCATATTTTACTTGATGCCGCAAATGCCGACCGAAAAGACGTATACAAAACGGCGCAAAAGATTCAGCGCCTGTTGAATGAAGAAAGGTACGACTATGAAAGCGTGACGATTAATGCCAACATTTTTGAGGGGGAAGATATCAAAGACGACGAGACCGGCTATGTCAAATACAGCACCTTCTTTGAAAAAAATACGGATACCAGGCTGAAGGATGTTGAGGAGCTAAATGAGTAGCGATCCATCCTTCAGTCTGAAAGGTTTGATCAGATGTGCAAACCGCCGCAGAAAGCGGCGGTTATCTGTTTAATATAAGTGTCTTTAGCGACTTTTTGAAACCGGCCGTCAGCCAATGCGCCAGAAGAGAAGTATCCGTATAAAGATGACAGAAAAGCGAAGGCCTGTGAATCCGCATCTCCCTTTTTCATCAGGCTTTTGTCCTGCATCGTTTGAAAGTAGTCTGTTAAATAACGAAGGAGTTCTTCCATATGCTTTAACAGAGAACCGAAAAGATCAGTCATCCTTCCGCCGTCTTGAACAGCGATAAGGTAGAGGGGCTTGTTTTTTTCCATATGAAGCAAATACGATTCTGCAATCAATGTTAAGTCATTCTCCAGGTTCCAAGTGATATCATTTTCAAATACGCGCTGAAAGGCTGGTATATAAGAAAATTGCTGAACGGCCGCTTCCAAAAGTCCGAGCTTTGTGTTGAAGTGGCGATAGACCGTCATCTCGCTGACGCCTGAATGGAGCGCGATATCCTTTACCGTCACCGACTTGAAACCGTATTTTTGCATTAAGTCTAAAGCAGCAGATATGATCCGTTCGTTCGTCTCTTGCAAAGGTGTATACCCCCATTTTATGATAGTTAGTAGTAACTAACACCAGTCTAATCAGGCGCTGAATTGATGTCAACCCGTTTCAAAAAGGATAAAAAGGAGTTTTAATCATGAAAAATATTTTAATCGTCAATTTTCCGGCGGAAGGGCATGTCAATCCTACATTAGGGATCACCAAAGCATTTGCTGACAGAGGCGACAATGTGCACTATCTTTCAACAGAAAAGTATAAAGACAGGCTGGAGGGCGTCGGGGCTACCGTCCATTTATACAAAGATCTGGTAAGAAACGCGCATATTGATCCGAATTCACCGTCCGGCCTTCTTGAATTTTTAAAAATTCATCTCAAAACCTCGCTGTATATTTTAGACATTGTAAAAGAGCTGTCCAAAAGCATTTCGTTCGATGCCGTGTATTATGACACATTCGGTGCAGGTGAATTGGTCAGGGATTATTTGAACATTCCGGGAATCGCTTCGTCGGCTTCATTTCTCTTCGGACAAGAACATATGAAGATTCTGCCGCTGCATCCGGATTCAGGCGCGGAGCTGCACTTGGACAAAGAATGTGAAGACATGCTTAGTGAACTGAAAGAAAAGTACGGCGTCTCACCTAGGCATACAGGACAGTTTATGAGCAATCAGGCGGAGTTGACGGTTGTGTATACAAGCCGGTATTTTCAGCCTGAAAGCGACCGTTTTGGGGATGATGTGCTGTTTATCGGTCCGCGTTTTCCGAAGCGCCTGGACAAGACCGATTTTCCGATAGAATCGTTAAAGAATGAGAAAGTCATTTATATTTCAATGGGAACCGTACTTGGTAAAACTGAGGATTTTTTCAATATGTGCATCGATGCATTCCGTGATTTCGACGGCAAGGTTGTCATCGCCGCCGGCGAAAAGTCGAACTACGCGGATATAAAAGAAGTGCCGGAGCATTTTATCATTGCACCGTATGTGCCGCAATTAGAGGTGCTTAAAGAAGCCGATGTGTTCATCACCCACGGCGGCATGAACAGCGTCAATGAAGGCATTCATTACCGTGTCCCGATGGTCGTGCTTCCGCATGATAAAGATCAGCCGATGATCGCCCAGCGCCTGAAAGAACTGAATGCTGGATATCCGCTGTTTGCAGAAGAGGTCAATGCTGAAAGATTGAGGGATGCAGCAGAACAAGTACTTACTGACGGAAAGTATCAGGAAGGCATTCAAAAAATTGATGAAAGCTTCAGCAACTGCATGGACATGATAGACGCATTGGCGCGCATTGATGAATATACGGCGCGGAAATCGCTGCAGCCTTAATAGAAAGCCCAGCCGCTTTACCAAGCGGCTTCAGCGTGTCGACAAACCCTCGCATTCGTTGTCAGGCCTGCGCGTCGGTGCTCACGAATTCCAACATTCGCTCCGCTCCGATGCTCGGCCTTCCTAGACTGCAAGGGTTTTCAATCACGCTGAAAGGATGACAAAATCCCAAAACTAAAAGTCGTTTTGGGATTTTGTCAACAATCTGAAGCCGCTTTACCAAGCGGCTTTTTTTATGCATAAACTCCGCAAAACAGATAAAAATAGAATGAATCATAGATCAGAAAGGATGTTGCATGATGCGCAAACTGTGCGTTTGCCTGCTTCTCGTCATTCCGCTGTCATGTACGGCTGTCATGTCTTCTGCCTACGGGGAAACACGCGTTTATCAAGAGTTGACCGACAAGCAAAAAAATGAACTGGCTTCTTTGCAAAAGGACATTGTGGAAAAGAAAAAACAGCTGATCAATAAGTATGTGGAGTACGGAATCCTTGATCAGGAGAGGGGTAAAGAAATCAAATCTCATATTGAGAAGCGCTATGAAAAAGAGCGGGAAAACGGGTTTCTGCCAAAGTTGAGGCACCAAGAAGAAAAGTTTCACAAGCATCATATTCATTAAACTGAAATAGACGGCGCCTCATTTTCTTCGTGACAAAAGTGTAAAGACAGGTGTAAACTAATACTCATGTAAACTGCTAAGAGAGTAAAGAGGTGTAGTGAGTATGAAGAAGAACCGTCCTGTTTCAGAGCGCAGACTGCTTGGCATCGCCGGTCTCGGCTGGCTTTTTGATGCTATGGACGTTGGCATATTATCGTTTATTATCGCCGCTTTGCACGTGGAATGGAAGTTGACGCCGCAGGAGATGAGCTGGATCGGCAGCGTCAACTCAATCGGCATGGCAGTCGGGGCGTTTGTCTTTGGCCTTTTGGCTGACCGTGTCGGAAGAAAATACGTTTTTATGATTACGCTGCTGTTTTTCTCGATCGGCAGCGGGTTATCCGCTTTGACGACGACATTGTGGGCATTTTTAGTCCTGCGCTTTTTCGTCGGTATGGGGCTTGGGGGAGAGCTTCCAGTCGCATCTACGCTCGTATCCGAAACGGTTGCGCCGGAGCGGAGGGGAAGAGTCGTCGTCCTGCTCGAAAGTTTCTGGGCATTCGGCTGGCTGGCCGCAGCGCTCATTTCGTATTTTATTATTCCGGCCTACGGCTGGCAGATTGCTTTATTAATAACCGCGATACCGGCTATTTACGCCTTATATTTGCGGATCGCCCTGCCGGATTCTCCGAAATATGAGAAGCTTGCGCAGGAAAGGAAGCCGACCGTCGTGGAAAATGTGAAAAACGTCTGGTCCCGCAAATATGCCCGGCCTACGGCCATGCTGTGGATTGTCTGGTTTTGCGTTGTCTTTTCCTACTACGGCATGTTTCTTTGGCTGCCGAGCGTCATGGTGATGAAAGGATTCAGCATGATCCAGAGCTTTGAGTACGTCTTGATCATGACGCTGGCTCAACTGCCCGGCTATTTCTCCGCGGCATGGCTGATTGAAAAAGCCGGCCGGAAAATGGTGCTTACCGTCTACTTGTTAGGGACGGCTGTCAGCGCCTACTTCTTCGGATCGGCTGAATCGCTGGCGCTTCTGCTTGCGTCAGGTATGTTTTTATCGTTTTTCAACCTTGGTGCCTGGGGCGCGCTTTATGCTTATACGCCTGAACAATACCCGACATCAATCAGGGGGACCGGCGCAGGAATGGCAGCCGGCTTTGGCCGAATCGGCGGCATCCTGGGCCCGCTTCTTGTCGGCTATCTCGTCGCCCGGGGAACAGAGATTTCAATGATCTTTTTGATCTTCTGCGTCGCCGTTATTGCGGCTGTCGCGGCGATCTTCTTTTTGGGGACGGAGACGAAGCAGAAAGAGCTTGCCTAATGTCCGAATTCTCCTTCATAATGGACGGGACGCGAGAATTTGGAAAGAGTTGATTGAATTGAAAAAGAAAGCCATCATTACTGGTCTCTCGTTGTTGATTCTTGTGACAGGCTGTTATGTGTATAACGCCTTTTACGGAAATCCGTTCAGCCGCGCGCTGGCTGAACAAAAGCTATCGGCATACTTGCAGGAAGCACACGCCGGTGAAACCTTAAATATGAAAGGGAGCTCCTATAATTTCAAGTTTGCTGAATACCTTTTTCGTGTGTCAGATGAGCGGAATGATGAGTACATTTTCAGCGTGAAAGGCGGATTGCACCCGGCTGTCACAAACGATGGCATCAAAGAAGCCAGACAGGAAAAGACGAGAGCCAGAATAAGCAAAGAAGCCTCAAATGAGATCAAGAGAGAGCTTGAAAAAAAGCTGAAAAACGTAATTGACGTCCAAGTTTCTCTATCAGGAAGCTATGATGTCAATACAAATTGGAAAAAACTGAAGCAAACAGAACCGATCGCTGTTATAGTTACCTTGAATTCAGGCCGGGACGGCCGGAGGCAGGTCTATGACCAGGCAAAAGTGGTGAAAAAGTTATTGAGCGGCTACCATTATGAAAACATTGAGATTGACAGTATGGGCTTAGACGGGGAAGACCGGCCAGGCTATGTGAAGTACAGTGTGCATGTTTTAAAGGACCGTGCGATAGCCATTGAAGATGTAGAGAAGACGCTTTAACGCCTTCTCTTTTTTTATACGGGGGATATATAGGCGGTTTGCACTATTGATGTCCAAGGCCGAAGCGAATAGAATCATATTAAGAACAAATATTGACGGGATTGTTACTGGTAAGGCAGGCAAGACCTAAAATGTGCTAAAGGAACTACAGACCTTAGTGTGCTTTTTTTGCGCCTATCGGCTGATGCTTTCGCATGTTTTAGGTCTTTTTTTATTCCTTTCGCCGGGGGTCTTTGGATGTGATGGCACATTTTTCATTTTGATCGTCTTCTGTTGATTTGATAGGATAGAAAAATTGGAGGAGGTAGATCCGGGTGCTGCATAAAGAGATTGCAAGAGTTCTCTTGCCCCTCATTGGAGGCGCGGAGAATATCATCAGCATCAGCCATTGTACGACAAGGCTGCGTTTCAATGTCAGAGATGAAGAAAAAATCGATATAGCTGCTATTGAAAAGATGGAGTCTGTGCAGGGGACTTTTTTCAGATACGGTTTGTTTCAGATCATTTTCGGTACAGGTGTAGTCAATAAGATTTATAAGGAAATGATTCAATACAGCGATCCGGCTCCTCTTGAAGAAGCCCGGCGGGAGGCGCCGCCAAACATGAACGTATTGACGCGATTTGCCAAAACGCTGTCAGACATCTTTGTGCCGATCATTCCGGCAATCGTTGCGAGCGGATTGCTCATGGGTCTCATCAGTGTGCTTAAAGAATTCAGCCTCGGCGCTTATGGCGGCCCGCTGATGAAAATGCTCGATATTTTTTCAAGCTCAGCGTTTGTCATTTTGCCTGTGCTGATCGGGTTCAGTGCGGCTAAACAGTTTGGAGCGAATCCGTTTTTAGGCGCTGTCATCGGCGGAATTCTGACCCATCCCGATTTACTCGATCCTTCATTGCTCGGCAGCCAAAAGCCGGAATCCGTCGAAGTATTCGGTCTTGAAGTCCCTTTGATCGGATACCAGGGGACGGTCATACCGATTCTCTTATCCGTCTACATAATGAGCAAAATCGAAAAATTCTTAAAAAGAATCGTCCCCCGTTCTTTAGATTTGCTTGTCGCACCGTTTATTACAGTCATGGCTTCCGGATTTGCCGCGCTGTTTATCATGGGGCCGCTCTCACTGATCATCGCTCATTTCGTAAGCGACTGTCTCGGGTTTGTTTATCATTTTGCGGGGGCCTGCGCCGGATTTTTATTTGGCGGGCTTTACTCCTTACTCGTTTTGAGCGGCCTGCACCATAGTTTTTATGTGATTGAAGCGTCGCTGCTTGCAGATCCCGAATATGGGGTCAATTTTCTGCTTCCAATATGGTCGATGGCCAATGTCGCGCAGGGAGGAGCGGGGCTCGCCGTATTTTTGAAAACAAAGAATGCCGCTATCAGAAAGATTGCGATTCCGGCTTCTCTCACCGCTTTTTTGGGAATCGTCGAACCTGTCATGTTTGGCGTCAATCTGAAGCTCGCGAGACCGTTTATCGGCGCATCGATCGGAGGCGCCATCGGAGGGGCATACGCCGTCTTCACACACGTTGCGGCAAACTCTTACGGATTGTCCGGCATCCCGATGATTTCAATCATTCTCCCTCTTGGCACCGCCAATCTCATTCATTATTTAATCGCTTTTGCGATTGCGGTGATTTCAGCATTCATTGCGACTTTGTGTCTTGGCTTTAAAGATGAAAAAGAATAATTCCGTTTTCATTCATTAAAACAGGATGAAAGGAAGGCAGCTATGAAAGTAAAAAAAATCTTAAATAACAATGCGCTCGTCGTCAAGGATGGCGGCGAGGAAAAGATCGTATTAGGTTCCGGAATCGCATTTCAAAAAAAGAAGAATGATATTGTCGATAGATCTAAAATTGAAAAAATATTTGTGATGAAAGATTCAACAGAATACCGCCAATTCGAGGAGATCTTAAAAACGTTGCCGGAAGATCATATTCAGGTGGCGGAGGACATTATTTCTCATGCGGAAAAAGAGCTCGGGATCAAAATCAATGAGCGAATCCATGTCGCTTTTTCAGATCATTTATCATTCGCGATAGAACGGTTAAGCAAGGGAATGGTCATTAAAAATCCGCTGCTTCAGGAAGTTAAAGTCCTCTATACGAAAGAATTTCAAATCGGCCGCTGGGCAAAGGCCCTCATTAAAGATAAGCTGAAGATCGATATTCCGGAGGATGAAGTCGCCAATATTGCGCTTCATATTCATACAGCGAAAACAAACGCGGGAGATATGACAAAAACGCTCGATCTCACAACGATGATCAAGGATATTATCGAGATTATCGAAGATAAACTCAACATTAAAATAAAGGATGAGACGATTTCGTATGAGCGGCTTGTCAACCATCTCCGTTTCGCCATTCAGCATATTGAATCGGGAGAGACATTTTACGAAATGGATGGTGAAATGATCAGCCTCATTAAAAAGAAGTTTGGACAAGCGTTTATGTGCGCAGAAGAAATCGGGGCATTTGTGAAGCGGGAGTATGGCTTTGAATTTCCGGAAAAAGAGCTGTGCTATATTACCATGCATATTCAGAGATTTTATCAGCGGTCTGCTGTTGTGTAAAGAATGCCTGTGTTTAAGACAAAACGGAGCCCTGTTATCGGGCTCCGTTTTTGTTTAAGGTTTCAATTTCCGTTAAAACCGAATTTTCGATTAGAAATCCTTTTACATTGACGTGCGAAGGGATTAACGGGTGCTGTCGGATGGCGGCGACGCTTTTTTGGACGCCTTCGGCCGCATTTTCGCTCGGTGACAGCCATTCATCGATGCTGCCGTACGGAAATTCCGGACTGCAGTTTTGGAAAAGGTACTCTAAAGTTTGCATTCTATCGCTTAAATCTTTGTTTCTATTTAAAAGGTCAGAAATATCTTTATCTGCCGTTTGCTCGTATTTATCGCGGACAATCCAAATTTCTTCCGCTTTGTTCCGGTGGACAAGGGTAATGATATCCCTCATCATATCACCGTAGGGCTGTGAAATATCAGGGAAGACGCTTTTTAAAACAAGGGCGTTCTCAGGCTGAATATTCCCTGCCCGGCAGATGGTCTGTTCAAGCTGTTTCTCCATTCCGATAATCATCAGTATTTTTTTGTTTTCTTCCATGACATTTCACCTCATTCATTTATCGTGTTTGTCCAGTTCTTCCATTTTCCCTCCGGGTTAATAGATGCCAGGTGGATCCATCCGTTCTCCGCCTTTTGCCGGAAGCTGTGATCGCGGTCAAGGAGACGTTCGATAGCATCATCCGGTGCTTCGATCACGATCAGGAGTCTGAGAGGCGCATGATATATTTCGTCATCCGACCGCATGACGGACTGCCACGGGAGACCGGCCAAAAGATCGCTTGCATTTCCTTGCATGACGCCGAGGCCTGAAGTGACGGTTTGAGTTGCCTTATTTCCGCTTCCATAATAATGCGGTGCAACGGTTGACGCGTAATATTGCAGATTGATCCATTGGGCTACTGTTCCAGGCCCTGAAATGATGCCGCTGAGGATGGAGCCGTCCTCGTCATTCCGCCAGTCATAGCTGTGCAGAAAAGCTCTTCCTTCAAGATCAGCTTCGCGTGTAAGCCGGCGTGTGCCGATGATGAATGAAGCATTTCGTGCCAGCCCCCATTCTGGACGGACTTCGCTCCAATCTTCGGCGAAGCGCTCAACTTCATTCCGCGGATTTTGGTAGCCGAGCTGCGGCAGCTCTTCTAAGCGTTCGGCTCCGACAGTACGGCTCACATCAGGAAGCACCGAGTTGATGCGGTCGAACGCTTGTTGAGCTTTAGCCGGAAGCTCAGGTACATAGAGCCACTGCAGTTCATCCAATGTTGTAATGTGCTCTGCGGCGGCGAATACCGTATCATCCGGAATAAAAATGCCGTCGGAGCGGAGCCTCTGTCTGACGCTCGGAAGGTTGCATAAAGCGGCTAGGACGCGTGCGTTAAAAGCGCCTGATGCGCCTCCGCAGGCGCCGCAGTCCAATGCCGATGCATAAGGGTTATTCGTGCTTCTGCTGGCGTGCCCGCAAATGACAACCAGCGGAGCGAACCGGTCGGTGATCCCCATCATCTTTAATGCCTGTCTGGCATAGGCGGCTTTTTCTTCATCCGTAAATCCGACCGGAATATCGGCATCAGATGTTTCCATACGATCAAGCGAGAGCTTTGCCTGAGGCTTTTTCAGCCATGTTTTCCGCGCATTCCGGAAAGTTTGCCCGGCTGTGCGGGGGACCAGGCTGCGCGCGGCCATTTGCAGGCTCAGCCATGGCCCGCTCACTTCGGGAAGGAGCATACCCGCCAATAGATTCTGTTTCATCTTTTTAAAGGCGGAGCTCAGCGAAGCTGCTGCTTTTTTATGTTCTTGATACGATTTAAAGCTTGATTCATCGGCCGTTTCATTTACTCGATGCTGAGGTTTAAGGATGACCGGCAGAGAGCTGTGAGTGTGCTTAGTGCCAAGTTCACACGTTTCGATTGCCAGATTGAAAAAGCCCGCTGTTCCATACGTTTCAAAAGGGCCTGACTTTTCCAATGCCCGTCGGAACGGCTCTGAACGGACATCAATACAAAATGCAAGCTGGGCCAGCGCCGCTTCACTTTTGGCGGCAGCGGCAGGTTTGTTTGCCGTGATGAGGTTCCTTACCTCAGCAGCGTATGATTGTTCCCATGCTTCCAGCCAGATGCGCCTGCGCGTTAGATCATCAAAGCGGCGGGCGAGTGTTAATCTTGCTTTTTGCTCTGCTGCTGAAAGTTTGAGCCATTCGTCAGGCGTCAGGCCGCCCCAATGCAGCCAGGCCGCAATCAAAGGAACGATCTGCATCTCTTTTTCAGGTTTTGGCTTAGACAGCGGCACATAAGGTTCAATAAGCATCCATTCCATTGAAAGCCGGATGGCCAAATACTCGAGAAGCAGCCCTTGTTCGTCCTGCGATTGCTGGGAACGCCAAAGCATCATCCCGGCCCATCCCGGAAGAGAGAGCAAATGAGCTTCAAGGTATGCCTGAACGTCTCCATCAGAAATATCAAGCGCTCGGAGTGCTCTTTTCATCGCGTCCCGAGGCTCCTCCGGCCACCCTTTCAGTCGTTGGCGTTCCGCTCGCGCCAGGGCGGGATCATGTTCAACAAGCTGCCGCCAAGCGCTGTAAAACCCTTTCTCGCGATGTGGAAGCCGCCATGCCGATTGTGATTCATCGAGAAACAGCTTGCACCATTTAATCACATGATGATCAAGAAGGTGAGCGGTTTTTTGTCCGGCAAAAACGCTGAGCGGTTTGATCAAGCGTGTTTTTTGATCATCGATTGTCCCGCGCGCCGCTTGTTTGGCAAGCTTTTCGACTTGCCGGGATCTCAAGAGCTTTTCAGGGATTTCATCCAGCTTGAGCGCGGCTTTGCAAAACGCTTCCGCTGTTTCCCTCTGCATGCCGGGCTGATGTGAATCGAGCCAATGCGTCAGCTTTTTTTCAAGAATGGCCTCATCGATTTCTCCCCTTTGTTTTGCGGAGCGGAAAATGGAGGACTTTGGGTATATATCAACCTGAAGCTGCTGTTTAAGCTGCCGGGCCGTCTGTTCAAATGTCTGTTCTTCAAGACCCATCCACGGATGGCGCGCGGCAAAGGTTTCAATCGGCCAAAGCGGCGCAATGACTCGTGCTGCTGATTGAACCGATTCATCAATATTAAAGTCCGCTGTCTGATGTTCATATTTGAAGATCAATTGTTTAGACAATGTGGGTGCTGCTTTCATGATTGACGACCTCCTTGAGTAAGATATTGGTCAAGATAATTCGGCCGTTCTTCGACCGATTCAAAATGAGGCTCACCCGTTTTTACAAGACGCAGATAAAGTGCGCCGGACCATGCAAACCGCTGCCGAACGATCAAGGCGCTGGCCGCAGTACCAGCTAACAAAACGACTACCGTTAAAACGGCCGCCATGACGGGCGGTTGCGCCCCCTGTACAACAGCTTCCTTCAGGAGCCCGTGTAAACCGGAATGAATGATGGCAAACGCGAGTGAAGCCCCCGTTAAAATGAAAAGCCCGGCCATTCGTGTGACGCGACCGTCATTGGCTGTGACAAGCTGTCTCCAAGCAATGAACAATGCCCAGCCTAAAACAAGGGCGCTGATCAATTGATAGCCATCGTCCGCAGCTGAGACCCAGATTCCGATGACGACAGTAAGAGCAAAGGCGCCGCCTATCATGTCCCAGAAAAGAGCCGGTCTGCCCCGTTTAGAGGCGAACGATTCATAACGGCGCACCGCTGATCCGGCTTGCAGGAAAAGGGCGGCTTTGAACAGGCCGTGCAAAATGAGGTGAATAACAGCCGCAATATAGGCTCCTAATGCGCATTGGACGAGCATAAAACCCATCTGCGCGACCGTTGAAGCTGCGAGCTGCCGCTTGTAGTCCGTCTGGACGATCATCATGCCCGTTCCGAGCAAGACGGAAAAGACGGCGGGAACAAGCAGAATAAGCTGCAGCCCATCACCGCTGAACATCGGTGCGAAACGGGTCAGCATGACGCCGCCTACATTTACGAGTCCGGCGTGCATGACCGCGGAAACGGGAGTCGGCGCGATTGCCGAATCGAGCAGCCAGCGATGAAACGGCCACTGTGCCGCAGGAATCATCACCGTTAAAATGATAAGGAGGCCAATCCCGGTTTTCTCCCATGAGCTGAGCTGTACAAGGCTTTCCTCCGCTATGGCGGATGATAGCTGCCAGTGTCCTGTCGCGAGAGACAGCCAAAGAGCGGCTGCTGCTATCGCCAGCCAGCTGAGCGCAAAGATCCGGCCCGCATACAAAGCGGCATTTTTGGCCGCTTGCCACGCGCCGTTTAAGCCGATTAGCGCGGTCAAGCCGAAAAGCGTGATACCCCAGCATAAGAGGAGCCAGCGAAGATCATCGTTCAGCCAGGCGCATGAAGCGCCTCCTGTTGTAAGCGTCAGCAGCACAAAAAATTTACGGTAGGAGCGGTCGCCGAACAAATACCGGACAGAGTAGCGCTGGACGATGAAGCCGATTGTCAAGACAAACAAGGCGATCAGCCAAGCCAGCGAATCCAAGCGCCAAGGAGCTCCAGCTTGCCCGGGATTTGCCGTTATCAATGCTGCCAGCGCGGCAAGCGGCGGCAGGGCGATGATCTTGGCGTGAATCCGTACATATGCCAATGGAACCTTTCGATTCAGGACGAGCAGTGCGCTTAACAAACAAAGCGCAAGCGACGCGAAAAATATTTTCAGCCAAAATAAAGAATCTAGCAGATCAAACATCCGGCATCCCTCCGTCGGGATGATGGAAAAGAACATACTGTTTCATGTCTTGCCTTCCTTTCTGAAAACGTAAAAAAAGCCGGTATATTCAGGATCGGCCCATTTCAGCCAATCTTTCTGAATAATACCGGCTTATCTTTAACTCATGTTCATGCTTTAAAGATCTTCCGTTTTTCTATGCCAATTTTTTTTGCAGGTCGTTTGCCAATTTAAATACCATGATCCGCTCGCCAGTGCGGGTGCTGATATCCGTGTGAAAGCTGATCGTCTCTTCACCGGTCAGCTCCTTCATTATGCGGCTCAGTTGTTCTATACCCGATTCCACCAAACCGGAGCGGGTTCTTTTAATTGACAGCAGGCCTTCTTTTGTACTGCAAAGTTCGTATTCGGCGGGTGTCAAAATACCGTTCAGGGAAATGATGACCATATTTCTGAGAATGTCTGTTTTAACAGACACGGAGCCGCGGCCCAAATAGTCTTTTTCCCATTGGGTTAAGGTTTTGCTGATCTCCGCCTCCAGAGACCCCTTTGTCACTTTCTGTTTTTTCAATGTTATATCCTCCTGAAAAACGGTATATTTCTTTTCCTTATACATGAGTATAGGGAAAATGAAATATACCGTCCTATCAAAATGTTAATGTCATACATGGTAAAGGGTGCTTTTTCACGCGACCATAGGGATTATAGCCGAATGCTAAAGCTCTTTTGCATGAGATTACAATTATTGATTTTACGGAATTACTTTTTAAATATCATATCTTTTAAGATTTATGATGTCAATACCGTTCTTTTATGGATAAAAAAGAGGAATGCCGTCTTAGCAGACGAGCATTCCCTTGGCAACTGCATCGGCTTTTTCTTTGCCGTTCAGCAATTCGGCAAGCTTGAGGGCAAATGGAATCGTGGTCGCCGGGCCTCTGGAAGTAATGATGTTTCCATCTACGACAACTTTTTCATTTGCAGTGACATCCGCTCCTGTTAAATGTTCTTCAACCCCGGGATAGCAGGTCGCTTTTTTTCCGCTGACAAGCCCCGTTTTTCCGAGCGTCATCGTTGCGGCGCAGATAGCGGCGACATATTTTCCTGCATCCGCCGCTTCTGTCAGCGTCTTGTGCAAAGCTTGGTGTTCCAGCATTTTTTTGCTGCCTACATTTCCGCCCGGAAGAATCAGCATATCCGCTTTTTGAAAATCAGCATCCTCAAACATGACGTCTGCCTCGACGACAATGTCATGCCCGCCTTTCACGCTGCGCGATGGATCAAGCGAGACGGTGACGGTCTCGACTTCAGCCCTCCGTAAAATATCAATCGTTGCTATCGCTTCGATTTCTTCAAATCCGCCGATTAAAAAAACATACGCTTTCTTCATGAAAAAAACCTCCTTCGTCTCTACCGTTCATTCTAACTGCGGCAAAGACATTTCCGCAACTGATGAAGTAGACAAATTGAGACACCCGTCTCGTTTTGTCTCTTGTTTTGGAAGGATGTCCGTCTGAAAAGAGCTTCATGTTCGCGTCGGAGAGCTGGCACGATTTTTGCATCATAACGTGTGAGTAAAAAAAGACAGGAGGTTTTTGCATATGGAAGAGGCACTGACAAAGGAAAAGGCGGTATGGATGTATCAAAAAATGCTGGAAATCCGCTATTTCGAAGATCGGGTTCATCAGCTGTTTGCTAAAGGGATACTGCCGGGTTTTGTCCATCTTTACGCCGGGGAAGAAGCGGTCGCTGCGGGCGTCTGCGCCCATCTGAATGATGAAGACACCATCACGAGCACACATCGCGGCCATGGGCACTGCATTGCAAAAGGGTGCGACTTGAAAGGGATGATGGCCGAGATATACGGGAAATCTGCAGGACTTTGCAAAGGAAAAGGCGGATCGATGCATATCGCAGACTTTGACAAAGGGATGCTAGGCGCAAACGGAATCGTCGGCGGGGGATTTCCCTTGGCCTGCGGAGCTGCCCTCACTGCAAAGTATAAAAAGACTAAAAATGTAAGCGTTTGCTTTTTTGGCGACGGCGCCAACAACCAGGGGACGTTTCACGAAGGGATCAACCTTGCCGCCATCTGGAAGCTCCCTGTCATATTTGTCGCCGAAAACAACGGGTATGGCGAAGCGACGCCGTTTTCCTATGCGTCAAGCTGCGAGTCGATCGCAGATCGTGCGGCCGCCTACGGGATTCCGGGCATTCGCGTGGATGGAAAAGATGCAGCCGCGGTTTTCCAGGCTGCGGGCCGGGCGATAGAGCGTGCCAAAAACGGTGAAGGACCGACGCTTATTGAGTGTATGACATACCGGAACTACGGCCATTTTGAAGGAGATGCCCAGCGCTACAAAACAAATGACGAAAAAGCGGTGCATCAGGAAGAAAAAGATGCCATTGCCGTGTTCAAAAGCGAATTGCTGGCAAAAGGGCTGATGAGTGAAGAAGAGCAGTCACGGATTGAAAAAGAAGTTGAAGAAGCGGTCGAGCAAGCGGTCGCATTCAGCGAAAAAAGCGCTTATCCGGAAGAAACCGAACTGCTGACAGATGTATATGTATCCTATTAATTCATGAAGGGGGAAGGAAACATGACGAGGGAAATCAGCATGTCAGCCGCATTGAATGAAGCGATCAAACTTGCGATGAGAAAGGACGATCACGTCATTTTAATGGGGGAAGATGTCGCAGGAGGAGCGAATGTCGATCATCTGCAGGATGATGAAGCATGGGGCGGTGTGCTTGGCGTCACGAAAGGGATTGTTCAGGAATTTGGACGGGAGCGCGTCCTTGATACGCCGATTAGTGAAGCGGGGTACATCGGCGCAGCCATGGCGGCGGCTTCAACAGGTTTAAGGCCGATCGCGGAATTGATGTTTAACGATTTTATCGGCACGTGTCTGGACCAGGTGCTGAACCAGGGAGCGAAGTTCCGCTACATGTTTGGCGGAAAAGCGGAAGTTCCGATTACGATCCGGACGACCCACGGTGCCGGCTTTAGGGCAGCCGCCCAGCATTCGCAAAGCTTGTATGCCCTATTTACAAGCATTCCCGGCTTGAAAGTGATTGTGCCGTCGACCCCGTACGATGCGAAAGGCTTATTGCTCGCTGCGATTGAGGATCAGGACCCGGTTATCTTTTTTGAAGACAAAACGCTGTACAACATGACAGGCGATGTGCCGGAAGAATATTACACGCTTCCGATCGGAAAAGCCGATATCAAGCGGGAAGGCGCTGATGTAACGATTGTCGCAGTCGGCAAACAGGTTCATACGGCGCTTCAAGCGGCGGAACAGCTCTCACTGCGGGGAATCGAAGCCGAAGTCCTTGATCCGAGGAGTCTTTCACCGCTTGATGAGGAGGCCGTCCTTACATCTGTTGAAAAAACAAACAGACTTGTGATCGTCGATGAAGCCAATCCGAGATGCAGCATCGCCGCGGATATCGCATCTTTGGCGGCAGATAAAGGATTTGATTCGCTTGATGCACCGGTTAAAAAGGTAACGGCTCCACATACGCCGGTTCCATTTTCACCGCCTCTTGAAGACCTGTATTTGCCGACGCCGGAAAAAGTGGTGAACACCGTGCTGGAGATGCTCGGAGAAATCTCAACACATACGGTATAAAGATTGGAAAGGAGAGGAGAACATGGCTGTCGAGGTTGTCATGCCGAAATTGGGAATGGCGATGAAAGAAGGTACGGTTTCCGTCTGGAATAAAAAAGTCGGTGAAGCCGTTGAAAAAGGAGAAAGCATTGCCAGCATCAATTCCGAAAAAATCGAAATGGAAATCGAATCTCCGGCAAACGGAACCGTGTTGGACATCAAAGTGTCCGAAGGAGAGGGAGTGCCGCCGGGAACGGTCATCTGCCAGATCGGGAATGAAAACGAACAAACGCCGGAAAGTCAAACAAAACAGCCGGATTCCCCGAAAGAACGGATTAAAATTTCTCCGGCTGCACGCAAAATCGCGCAAAGCGCAAATATAGACATCAAAACGCTGAAAGGCACGGGGCCCGGAGGGAGAATTACGAAAGCGGATGTGCTGCAGGCGCTTCCCGACAGGCCGAACAAGCAGGCGGATAAGGCTGAAGATCGTCCGCCGGCAAGCCCGATGAGGAAAACGATTGCCGCAAGAATGACGGAAAGCCTGCAAAACAGCGCCCAGCTGACGATTACGATGAAGGCGGACATCACGAAATTAACAGCCCTGCAAAAACAGCTTAATGAAACAGCTCAATCCAGGTATGATACAAAGCTGACGATCACTGATTTTGCCGCCAGGGCAGCTGTTTTTTCGCTTTTGGATCATTCGGCCATGAACAGCGTTTATCAAGACGGAAGGCTTGCGACCTTTGATCATGTTCATTTAGGAGTGGCGGCGGCTTTGGACGAAGGCCTGGCCGTTCCCGTCATCCGTCATGCCGAGCGGCTTCCGCTGATCGAACTGGCCAAGAAAATCAAATGGTATGCCAAAAAAGCGCGGGAAGGTAGGCTTCTGCACGACGAAATAGAAGGATCGACATTTACGATTACAAATCTCGGCGCATATGGTGTCGAGCACTTTACACCGATCTTAAATCCGCCAGAAACCGGGATACTTGGAATCGGCCAAATGTATTCGGCCCCCGTCTATCAAGACGGAGAACTGACAAAGGGCGCCATTCTGCCGCTCAGTCTGACTTTTGATCACCGCGCGCTTGATGGTGCGCCTGCTGCAGCATTCCTTTCAGATGTAAAAAAATATTTGGAAGATCCTGCATCGATTCTTTTATAGAGAGAAGGTGGATAGACTGTGACACTCGCGATTATAGGAGGGGGACCTGCGGGTTACGTAGCGGCAATAACAGCCGCCAAGAATAGCAGAGAAGTCATCCTGATTGAAGATGGCCCCCTCGGAGGGACGTGTTTAAATGAAGGGTGCATACCGACAAAAGCGCTTCTTGAGAGCGCCGATATGTTCGAGAAAGTAAAGTCCGCCGGTGCATTCGGCATCGGGCTGACAGGCGAAAGCCCGACGGTTCAGTGGGAGGCCGTCCAGAGCCGTAAGAGAGAGATTATTCAGCGGCTCGCCGGGGGTATTAAATATTTGATGAATAAAAACAAAATCAAGGTGCTGCAAGGAAAAGCATCGTTCTTGTCGGAACACGACATAATTGTTGAAAAGGACGGAAAACAGGAGGTCATCAATGCCGGGCATGTGATTATAGCGGCAGGAGCGGAACCTGCCGCACTGCCTTTTGCGTCTTTTGACGGGAGCTGGATCATCGACAGCGGAGATGCCATGTCATTGCCGTCCATTCCTGAAACAATTTTTATTATCGGCGGAGGAATCATCGGTTGTGAATTTGCCAGTATATACAGCAGGTTGGGAGCGAACGTAGTGATAGCCGAGCAAGCGGAACAGATTTTGCCTGAGGAAGATCCGGATATTGCCGCCTTTCTGCACACAAGTCTCGAAGAATCCGGCGTCCGTGTTTTCACATCTGTACAAGTGGAGCGTCTTGATCCTGCCCGGCAGCGCGTCTTTCTGAAAAATGGCGATGACAGCTTTAATATTCAAGCGGATCGATGTCTGGTCGCCGTCGGCCGAAAACCGAGAACTGCTGATTTGAAGCTTGAGCATATCGGAGTGCGATATGACAGGAAAGGGATTCAAGTCAACCAGCATATGCAGACAAACATTCCGCATATTTATGCGTGCGGGGATATCACAGGCGGAGTTCAGCTGGCGCATGCCGCCTTTCACGAAGGAATCGTCGCCGCATCCCATGCCTCAGGCAAAGACATGAAGGTCAACAGTGAAATCATTCCGCGCTGCATCTATACCTCGCCTGAGATCGCAAGCGTCGGCTTAAATGAAAAAAAGGCGAGGGAGCGCTACGGGGATGTTCGTATCGGTGAGTTTCCGTTTTCTTCAAACGGAAAAGCACTTATTTTAAATGAGGCTGCCGGAAAGGTCAAAATCATCACAGAGCCGGAGTATCAGGAAATTGTCGGGGTTTCGATCGTGGGTCCGGGAGCAACCGAACTGATCGGCCAGGCAGCCGTGATGATGCACGCTGAGCTGACGGCAGACGCAATGGAGCACTTCATCGCGGCTCATCCGACTCTTTCGGAAACGATTCACGAAGCTTTGCTGCAAGTCGCAGGCCAGGCGGTTCATTGCTGAATAATGGAAAACTTCGCACAGCAGGTAAGTGCGGAGTTTTTTTATCGATATTGAAAGCGCTTTTATAATATAATGAGGAAAAAGCATTAGGAGAGGATGGAATGAATCCGACGCCCTGCTATTTAAATACGTGGAAACGTTTTGTTCAGGAGGGGCTCCTTGACCAGGCCCGCTTGAACAAAAGAGTCATGGAATCATGGTACCGCTGCAAAAGCCGAAATGTAAATCCGTATTTAGATAAAGGACAGTCAATTTTAAAAAAGGATTTATTCAACGCTCAAAAAAAGAAACATTCGTTATTCCTCGATATCGCCCTGCCTTATTTACACAATATCAGCCGTGAATTAAAAGAGTCGGAAATGATGGCGCTCTTGATCGATGCCGACGGGTACGTATTGAGTTTGGCCGGATGCCTGAGGACGCTTGAAGAGGCGAAAAAAATCAATTTTGTTGAGGGTGTGCGCTGGACGGAAACAGAAGTCGGCACGAACGCCATCGGAACCGCACTTGAAATCGGCGAAGCTGTCACCATTCACGGGACCGAGCATTTTTCGGTGGCATCCCATCATTGGAGCTGTTCTGCTGCACCGATTCGCGATGAAGACGGCACCGTTATGGGTTTGATTGATATTTCCTGTCTCACGGATAGAAGGCATCCCTTTATGCTTGGGATGGCTGCTACTGCCGCACACGCCATCGAGCGCGAGGTCAGCGTACACACGAAAAAAAACGAAGCCGAGCTCATCAGCCATTGTCTTGAAAAAATCGATTCGGATCAGCCGTTTATCGTCTGCAATGAAAAAGACAAAATCGTAGCTGCGAGCAGATCGGTGCGGGAACGTTTTTCCGACTGGAGGAGAATGGATGTCAATGATCTGTATGAGCGCGGGTTTGCCGGCGTGCACAAGCAGACGATTTTCTCCGCAAAAGACGGGAGGCCCCTCGGAAAGTCGATGGCACTGGCTGAAGTCTCCCGCAAAAAAACAGCTCCATCACTCGCATCCGGTTTCATCTATCCAGGAGAAACCGGAACAAGCCGGGCGTTTCAGCAGGCGCTTAACGACATGAGGCTTGCGGCTCAGACGGATGCGAATGTATACATATGGGGGGAGACAGGCTCCGGAAAGGAACTTGCCGCAAGGGCCATTCATCAGGCAAGCGCCCGGAGAAACGGGCCTTTTATCGCCGTCAACTGCGGCGCCATTCCTGAAAGCCTGATGGAGAGCGAATTGTTCGGCTATGCCGAAGGTGCATTTACAGGAGCAAAGCGCCGCGGTTCAAAAGGGAAGTTTGAACAGGCTCACCGCGGTACGATTTTTCTCGATGAAATCGGTGAGATCCCTTATCAGATGCAAGTGGCGCTCTTAAGGATCATCGAAGAGCGGAAGGTCACCCCGATCGGCGGAACCCGTGAAGTTCCCCTCGACATCAGAATCATCACAGCAACACACCGTGATCTGAAAGATCTTCTCCAAAAAGGAAAGATACGTGAAGATCTGTATTACCGCCTTCATGTTTATCCGGTAAAAGTACCGCCGCTCAGAGAGCGCAAAGAGGACATACCTGATTTGTTCCGCCACTATCAGCAGCAACACGGGTGGAAGGCCGATTTTCCGCCGATTTTTTTCAATCGGCTTCAAGAATATCACTGGCCGGGAAACGTCCGTGAGCTCTTTAATACGTTTGAAAGGCTCAGGGTTTTATTTCCGGACGGCGGGCTGATCGCCCCGTCCCAATACAGCGCGGTGCTGGACGGACTCCATTGGAAAAGCGGCGCACCTTCTGAAGAAGACCGGCTCACATTCAGAGAACGTGTTCAAAAACAAACGATGATGGAAGCTTTGCAAAAAACGAAAGGAAATGTGTCCGAAGCGGCTAAGCAGGCCGGAATTCCAAGAAGCACATTTTACAAGCGGCTTCGAAAGTATAACCTTTAACCTCTCGGCGCCCAAAGCATGACGCTGACACCGGCTAAACAGATCACGGCCCCGGCCCAATCATAGAGGTCGGGGGTTTTTTTGTCCACCAGCCAACCCCAAAGCACAGCCAGAATAATAAATACGCCCCCGTACGCGGCATAGACGCGCCCGAACGATGGAAACGCCTGAAAAGCCGGGATTATGCCGTAAATGATTAAAGTCAGCCCTCCGGCTACCCCGTACCACAGCGGTTTGGCTTCCCTCAGCCACAGCCATACGAGATAGCCCCCGCCGATTTCAGCCAAGCCCGCCAGCAAAAATAAACCGATTGCGATCAGCATCAACAACACACTCCAATTCAGTGAATTGCCTTTATTCTACACGACATAAAACGGCCGGGAAAGTTCCCGTTTTTCGGGAAAATAAACAGAACGCGAGTATAGGAACTGTCTTTCCCGAACCTGTTGGAACGGCTCCTTCAGCATGATATAAGTAAATTGTAAACGCTTATAAGGGGGCTTTAAAAATGGATAAAACGTATTCGATTGTCATTGCAGGCGGAGGAAGCACATTTACCCCGGGGATTGTATTGATGCTCTTGGACAATTTGGATGATTTCCCGATCCGACAGCTGAAATTGTATGACAATGATGGGGAGCGGCAAGACAAGATAGCCGGCGCCTGTGAAGTGTTGGTTCGAGAAAGGGCTCCGCACATTCAATTTTTAGCGACAACCGATCCGGAAGAGGCGTTTTCCGATGTTGATTTTGTCATGGCTCATATCAGAGTGGGCAAATATGCGATGCGCGAGCTCGATGAAAAGATCCCTCTGAAATACGGAGTCGTCGGCCAGGAGACGTGCGGACCCGGAGGGATTGCGTACGGAATGAGGTCGATTGGCGGCGTCCTTGAGCTCATTGATTATATGGAAACTTATTCACCTGATGCGTGGATGCTGAACTATTCAAACCCGGCTGCAATCGTTGCCGAAGCGACGAGAAGGCTGCGGCCGACATCAAAAGTGCTGAACATTTGCGATATGCCGATCGGTATCGAAGACAGGATGGCTCAAATTCTCGGGCTGTCATCACGAAAAGAGATGGTCGTCCGTTATTACGGTCTTAATCATTTTGGCTGGTGGACGTCAATTTGTGATAAAAACGGCAATGATCTGATGCCGGCGATCAAGGAGCACGTCGGGAAGTTCGGCTATATTCCTGAACACGAACATGAAAAGGCTGAGGCCAGCTGGAACGACACGTTCAAAAAAGCGAGGGAAGTATATGAACTCGATCCTGAGACGCTTCCAAATACGTATTTGCAATATTATTTTTATCCCGATGACATGGTGAAAAAATCAAACCCTGAATTCACGCGGGCGAACGAAGTAATGGAAGGGCGGGAAAAATTCATTTTCGGCGAGTGTGAAAAAATCGCAAAAGCCCAATCCAGCGCCGGCAGCAAAATCAAAATTGATGATCATGCTTCATATATTGTCGACCTTGCGCGCGCCCTTGCTTTTAATACCGGTGAACGGATGCTGTTAATTGTTGAAAATAACGGAGCGATCCAAAACTTCGATTCATCGGCGATGGTTGAGGTGCCTTGCATTGTCGGCAAAAACGGTCCGGAGCCGATCACAATCGGCAAGATACCGCAGTTCCAAAAAGGGCTGATGGAACAGCAGGTGTCTGTTGAAAAGCTTGTCGTTGAAGCCTGGATTGAAAAATCGTATCAAAAGCTTTGGCAGGCTCTAATTTTGTCGCGCACCGTGCCGAATGCAAGAACAGCCAAACTGATTCTCGATGATCTGATTGAAGCGAACAAAGCATATTGGCCGGAGCTCTCCGCGGAACATCTTCAGCCGTCGCTTTAAGGATAAAAGCGCCTGGGCTCCTGAGCCATACCGGCCAGCCCAGGCATATCTCCCATTTATTCTCGTATTTTATATAATAGAGACAGAGAATAAATGGGGTGAAAATGATGCAGTTGGAAGAATTAATGAACAAGCATTATAAAAAATTGAACGAAAACGACTTTCATGTTTTGAAATATATTTTGAACCATCAAGACACTTGCTACAAGCTGGGCATCAACGAATTAGCAAAGAAATGCAACGTATCCCGCACATCGATTTTAAGGCTTTCTCAAAAATTGGATTTCAGCGGGTACAGCGAGTTCAGGGTGTTTCTGAAATGGGAGGCCGAGAAACGGGAAGAAGAGCGGGAAGATTGCCGTTCCTTTGAATGCCTCATGAGGGATATGGAAGCAAGCATGAAGTATTTGAAAAATACGGATTTGCGCAAGATGTGTCAGCTCATTGACGAAGCAGACCGCATTTTTGTCTATGGTTCAGGTACCGCTCAGACCACGTGCGCTTATGAGCTGCAGCGAATGTTTGTTTCTCAGCACCGTTATTTGACGGTGATCAAAGATCAAATCGATTTCGACCTCATGTTTCCTGATTTTAGCCCGGCCGATCTGATCATCATCATTTCGCTGTCAGGAGAAACCCCGTCGCTGATTCCGCAGGCACAGTCTCTGTCGGCAAAAGGCATTCCTTTTATCTCTTTGACTAATTTGAAAAATAATCTGCTCGCCCAGCTCACGCCTTACAATCTCTATGCGCCGAGCCAGACGGTGACGGTTTATCCAAAAACGGAGCTGACAGCTTTTGCGCCCTTTTTTCTCGTTGGGGAAGCGCTGTTTCGCAGCTATGTCGACTATGCTGAAGAAAAGAAAAATCAGGAATAACAGGGGGGATTCGCATTGATGCAAAAAGTACAGCGATTCGGAAGCGCCATGTTTGTGCCGGTTTTGCTATTTGCCTTTGCCGGGATCGTCGTGGGCCTCAGCACATTATTTAAAAATGAGCAGCTGATGGGAGCGCTTGCCCGTCAGGACACCTTTTGGTATCAATTCTGGTATATCCTTGAAGAAGGCGGCTGGACTGTCTTCAGGCAAATGCCGCTGCTGTTTGCGGTCGGAATTCCGATCGCACTGGCGAAAAAAGCGCAGGCGAGGGCATGTTTGGAAGCGCTTACCACCTATCTGACCTTCAATTATTTTGTCAGCGCCATTTTGACAGTATGGGGCGATTTTTTCGGTGTTGATATGACACAGGAAGCCGGAGGAACAAGCGGACTTGCGGAAATCGCCGGCATCAAAACCCTTGATACGAACATTATCGGGGCGATTCTGATTTCATCGATTGTCGTTTATATCCACAATCGCTACTTTGATAAGAAGCTGCCCGATTTTTTAGGAATATTTCAAGGCTCTTCATTTGTCGTTATCATTTCATTTGCGATCATGCTTCCGGTAGCGCTTGCGACCGCGTGGATTTGGCCGATGGTGCAGGGCGGCATTGCGTCGCTGCAAAGCTTCCTTGTCGCCTCAGGAGCATTCGGTGTATGGGTTTACACATTTTTGGAAAGAATTTTGATCCCTACAGGCCTGCATCACTTCATCTACACGCCATTTGTTTTCGGCCCGGCCGTAGTTGAAGGCGGAATTGTCACCTATTGGGCGCAGCATCTCAGCGAGTTCTCGGCAAGCTCTGAGCCGTTGAAAGAGCTCTTTCCTCAAGGCGGATTCGCGCTCCACGGAAACTCTAAAATCTTCGGAATTCTGGGGATCGCGCTCGCGATCTATGTAACAGCCAGAAAAGAAAAGAAGAAAATCGTTGCCGGTCTGCTGATTCCGATCACGCTGACAGCGGTGATTGCGGGGATCACGGAGCCGATCGAATTTACGTTTTTATTCATTTCGCCGCTGCTGTTTTTCGTACACAGTCTCTTGGCCGCGACGATGGCAACCTTGATGTATGCTGCAGGGGTTGTCGGAAATATGGGCGGCGGTTTAATCGAGATTTTAACGCTCAACTGGATCCCTCTGTTTCATCAGCATGGCAGCACTTATATTTTTCAAATTTTGATCGGCTTGTCTTTCACCGCCATTTACTTCTTCGTATTCAGGTTCTTGATTGTAAAATTGGATATCGCCACACCGGGGCGTGAAAAAGACCAGCAGCAGGAGACCAAATTTTATTCGAAAAAAGAATACAAGGCGAAAAAAGAGTCCGAAAAAGAGGTTTCTGCTGCGCAGGAAATGGATGAAACCGATCAGGCGGTTCTTTGCATCAAAGCGCTCGGCGGAAAAGAAAACATAGCTGAAGTGACGAATTGTGCGACAAGACTGAGAGTCAGCGTGTATGATGAATCGAAAGTGGAGCCGGACAGTACGTTTAAGTCCTTTGGCGTTCACGGTGTCGTCAGAAACGGGAAAGCCTTGCAAATTATCATCGGTCTTTCGGTTCCGCAAGTCCGTGAAAGGGTTGAGAAGCTGCTGGATCAATCATAATTGTGCCGGGGAAAATAGCATCTCCTGAAACGACAAATGCAAGTTGCGGAGACTTGCATGTACGATTGGGGGATGCTCTTTTGATGCAGAGACAAGCTAACGCTTCACAGGTTATCCGCATTAGCTCGCTGCATGCCAATTCCCGTTTATTATCTTTTTTTGCAGTTCAGCACGTAAATTTCATTCTTCAGCTGTTCAGATGTTTTAATGACGACTTTTTCGCTGCCCTGAAAATCCAATATGCCGTCGTATCTTTCGATGACTTCGTCAATATGTTTGAAGTGGCGGACATGGGCGCGAGAATCATAGTTAGGCACAGAAATCACCATATCGCTCCCTTGAGGAAGACTTGATAAAAACGCCTTGTCTTTCTCGATATGCTCTAATACTTCCAGCAAAACAAAAACATTGTATTTTTGCAGCATCCGGACGATCGCCTCGTCATATACATTCCCTTCGATGAAAGTAAACGAGGGATTATACCTTTTGGCTTCTTCAAGCATTCCTTTGGAAAAATCGATGCCTAAATATTTTCTGTATCCTTTGTCATATAAAAGCTTTGCGAATCTCCCTGTGCCGCAGCCAATATCAACAATCGTTTCATCTTTGGACTCCGGCAATAGACGTGCAGCTTCTTCATACACCTTTTTCCAAGGGCTTTTTTCAAGCGGAATCAGATGTCGGTCAATAAATTGATCATAAAACTCAGCGGGCATTTCCGTTCCCATGTTTTTCACCTCGAAATCTTTTAAATCATCAGTAATAGAAATATATGTCCGAAAAGAAAATGCGTGCGGGAACAATCCCGCCGGATAAGAAAAATGGATCCATTCATCACCGTTTCCGCTGCTCCAAAAAATCTATTATCGCGTCTGCTATTTCTTGTGCGCGCGCATGATAGGTATGCCGCGAATGAACGAGACGGTAGCCGTTGTCTGTGATACGCTGCCTTTCTTTTTCGTTTTGAAGATAGTATTTTGCTTTATCATAAAAGTCTTCAACTTCACAAGCAATGAAATGGGTGCCGTCTTTAAAACCAAGATCGTAAATATCTTGATTTGGTTCCGCCAGCAACAACGTTCTGCAGGCAGGAGCTTCAAAAAATTTCAACAACGGGTAGCGAAGGGTGCTTCCGCACGTGAAAAATATCTTGGCCCTGTTCAGTTCCTGGGCATACTTTTCATTCAAAAAAGCCTGCTTGATTTCTTCTTCATCAGTTATGACATTGCCGGGATGGGGGTGGTGAACAAACCCTTCTTCATGCTTCATGGTCTGCAGTACAGCTTCCCTAAAAAGGTATTTTCCTTTTGGGGGGTATCTTTTGTTTCCTTCATGCACGAGTCCCATGAGCAAATAGTCTATCGTTTTTTTCAACTTCCAGTCCTTGAATATTTCTGGATCAACTGCCCATGGAACCCATCTGAATTTTTCTTCATACTGGGGATATTCATTTAAAAAATGCTCTTTTGTCACTGAAAAAATTAAATCAATTTGGTTTTCTTCGAAATAGCTGCTTCTGATCTGTTGATTAAAATGAGAATCGATCACAAACGCGCCGGTGGGGATGTTTGTATCCTTGAGCCCCCTTATGTTTGGGGATAATGAGAAGCCGTAGGCAATGTCGTAGTGGAAAATGAAATCAGGGCGAAATTGGATTTTGTCCAAAATATCCGGAAGATAGCCGTCTGTATGCCAGTACATGACTTCGGCAAACTCCTCCAGAGATTTCATCATTTTATACTTTACTTCATGTTTGGGCATGGTCTTCCAAAACGTTTTAATCAGAACTAATATTTTCAAGCATCTCCGCATTTCTTTCTCCTCTCAGGAAGTAATCTTTCCCTATTTAATATATGAGGATTAAAAATTGATGTTCAGGCAAGCATGAAAAGGCGGGGATCTGAAAAATATGCGGAATAAAACGGCAAAACAAAAAGGCGATGCACTTGAGATGCACGCCTTTTTTAATGATTTTCCCGTTCATTGGCGCCGTCCGGATCGATCCATTCCTGCGACCATTTTTCCATTCCTTTAAGGACCGATTCGAGCGCCTGTCCTTTTTCAGTCAGGGAGTATTCGATCCGCACCGGAGTTTCTGGATACACGTGCCGGTGGATGATGCCTTCGTGTTCGAGTTCTTTTAATCTTTCGGATAACAGCCTTCCGCTGATGGGAAGGGAAGATTCTATATGGCAAAACCGCTGCGGTCCGTTAAGAAGCTGGTGAATGATGAATCCATTCCAGCGCTGACTTATCATTTTCATTCCTTTTTCGAATTTCGGACATAAAGATGATAGGCTCATATTTCTCACCTCTCTAGGTCTATTATAACGGTATATCAATGAATGAGCAAAGCTCATAAAATGTCTTGACGTAAGTTTCTTATTTATATATACTAACTTACACAAAGTAAGTAACGAACGAAAAAAGGAGGACACTGCAGACTTCTTATGCGGATGATATGTTGATAGATGGATAAAGTTGGTGTACGTCATTGGTCTTTTAAATAAAAAATAAACTAGAGGAGAAAATAATGAACAACAAATACGAATTAGGTGCATTTATTTTACGTTTGGTTACCGGTCTTACATTTTTGCTTCACGGTCTCTCAAAATTTCAAGGCGGGATTGAAAATACTGTAGGATTTTTTAGCAGTGTCGGAATTCCGGGCTTTCTCGCCTATATCGTAGCGATTATCGAATTGGCCGGAGGGGCTTTAATGATTCTCGGGCTCGGTACGCGTGTGATTGGCCTTTTATTTGCGATTGTCATGCTGGGGGCCATTTTCACTGTTAAGCTATCCGCCGGATTCATGGGAACGGATGGAGGCGCAGGCTATGAATTTGATGTAGCGCTTCTTGCAATGTCTATATACTTGGGCTTGAGCGGAAGCCGCATGCTGTCTCTTGATGGTTTATTCCGTTCCAAAGGGCAGGAGAAACCAAGGAAAGAAGGAAAAACAGATGACGCAGCAAATCCACCCGGGCACTGAGCTCGGATATGTAAAGCTGAAGGTGAGCCGTCTTGAAAGATCGGTTTCTTTTTACAGGGATGTGATCGGTTTTCAAGTATTAAAACGTGACGGAAAAACGGCGGAGTTCACAGTTGACGGGAAAAATCCGCTTCTGATTATTGAGGAAATTCCAAATGCTGTTGTGCTGCCTGAAAGATCGGCAGCAGGCCTTTATCATTTTGCCATTTTGCTTCCAAATCGAAAGCAGCTCGGCATGGCTGTGAAGCATTTGCTCCGCTCCGGCATTGAACTCGGCCAGGGAGATCACCTTGTCAGCGAGGCGCTTTACTTGTCAGATCCTGATCAAAACGGAATTGAAATCTACCGGGACCGCCCGCGTGAGGGCTGGAAGCGTGATGAACAGGGGAACTACGTAATGGGTACGGAGCCGGTTGATGTCCAAGGTCTTCTTGAAGAAGCCGATGGTCACGAATGGCAAGGTCTTCCCTCTGAAACAAAAATCGGACACGTCCATTTTCATGTCAAGGATTTAAAGCTGGCGAAAGAATTTTACCACTCTGTGCTGGGATTTGATATCACAGGAGATTATCAACACATGTCAGCGCTTTTCGTCTCTGCCGGAGGCTACCATCACCATATCGGCTTAAACATCTGGGCCGGACAACATGCGCCATTTGCTCCACTTAATGCGGCAGGCATGGCATATTACACGGTTCTTCTCCCGAGTCAGGCGGAATTGGACTGCATCGTGAAAAAACTGAAAAGCTCAGGTTATGCCGTTGAGCATCAAGAAAACGCATGGTTTGTTAAAGACCCGGCTTCAGGCATTGATATCAGGTTGACTGCTTGAAAAGGCGAAACTTTAGTTTCGCCTTTTTTTTATGCCATTCAATCAAAGGACAACAATAGCAAAGAATGAGAATAAACAGACATTAATAACAAAGATTCAGGGGCGGCAGCTGTGCTAACATGAATTTGAAAAATTGGAAATGAAACAGGGGTGAAGGTTGATGGCAAAAAGCCTGACTGGCAAGGCGAAACATCCGCCTGTCTGGAATCCGAATGTTGACGGCGGGCGGTTTTGCAATCCCGTTCTTTTCATGGACTACTCAGATCCCGATGTCGTTTGGAAAGGCAGCGACTTTTTTATGGCGGCCTCGAGTTTTTCCTGTTTTCCCGGAATTCCCGTTTTGCACTCGACAGATTTGGTGAATTGGTCTTTGATCAGCCATGTGTTTGACGAGCTCCCCTTCGGCGAATACGAGGCCCCTGCTCACGGCAAAGGAGCATGGGCGCCGAGCATTCGGTACCATAACGGGGAATTCCTGGTGTATTTCGCTACGCCTGATGAGGGAATCTTTATGAGCAAAACATCAGATCCGTTTAAAGGATGGGAGCCTCTCATACACGTCAAAAAGACAAAGGGCTGGATTGATCCTTGTCCATTTTGGGATGACGACGGAAATGCCTATTTGATCCACGCCTATGCCAACAGCAGAATCGGAATCAAGAGCAAGCTGAATCTCTGCCGAATGAAAAAAGACGGAACGGCATTGGAAGACGATGGCGAGATCGTCTTTGACGGTACGCTGAACCACCCTACCATTGAAGGGCCGAAACTGTATAAAAAAGACGGCTATTATTATATCTTTGCCCCGGCCGGAGGGGTGAAGACAGGCTGGCAGACGGTTTTGCGGAGCAAGCAGATTTACGGTCCCTATGAAGATAAGGTTGTCCTCCACCAAGGAAATACAGCGATTAACGGTCCGCACCAGGGAGGCTGGATTGAGCTTGATTCCGAAGAATCATGGTTTATCCACTTTCAAGATCGCGGAGCATTCGGCAGAGTAGTGCACCTTCAACCTGTCCGCTGGATCGACGGCTGGCCGTTGATGGGCGAAGACATAGACGGCGACGGGATCGGCGAACCTGTTTTGCAATGGGAAAAGCCGAAGACAAACGCCAAAGAAGTGAAACAGCCCTTTGACCATGCCAATGATGATTTTTCTTCAGATCGCCTTGCGCTTCATTGGCAATGGGAAGCGAATCCGAAGCAAGACTGGTACTCTCTCAGCGCCACTCCCGGCCGGCTTCGCTTGTACAGCCGCGGCATCCCGCATCCGTTCAAACTGAGCCGTCTGCCGAACCTTCTGATGCAGAAATTTTCGGGCCCAAGCTTTACAGCAACGGTCAAATTGTCGCTAAACGCCTTCTCGGACACTATGCTGGCCGGCTTGGCTGTAATGGGAAGGGAATACGCCTATCTCGGCTTTTCGAAATCGGAAAACGGCTATCGGCTTTCTGTATACAAAGGCCGTATGGAAGGTGAACAGGAAGATGTCAAAACAGAAGAGCACGGTGTACAGGCGGAAACGGTCTATTTGCGCGTGACTGTTGATGAACAGGCGGTGTGCCGTTTCAGCTACAGCATGGATCAGCGTCATTTCACACAGATTGGGGATTCGTTTCAGGCTGTTCCCGGGCGATGGACGGGTGCCAAGGCAGGTGTATATTGCACGGATACCGGAGGAGCAGACGGACAGGACGGCTGGTGCGATATCAATTGGTTCAGGGTCGAACCGGCAGGAGGGGAATGTCATGAATGGTGAACACACATATACGAACCCGGTGTTGACCGGTTTTCACCCAGATCCTTCAATTATCAAAGTCGGGGAAGATTTTTACATGGTGAACTCAACGTTTCAGTATTTCCCGGCAATCGTTATTTCCCACTCTAAAGATTTAGTCCATTGGAAGATCATCGGCCACGGAATTACGGAGAATGACAGATTGGATCTGTCTGATATCAAAGATTCACACGGCATTTGGGCGCCCGATATCTCGTATCATGACGGAACCTTCTACATTTTCGCGACACACAGGCTGAACGGACCGACCGTCATCAACGGACGAGAGCTGATCCGCAGGCAAATCATGATCAAGTCCAGCCGTCCTGAAGGCCCTTATTCAAAGCCCGTTTTCATTGATGAAGGAAGCGGCATCGATCCGTCTCACTTTGTTGATGACGACGGGAAACACTATATGCTGCTCAGTCCTGCTTGCACGCTCTTTCCTTTAAATGACGAGTGCACAGAAGTTTCCGGCGAGCCGGTTCAGATTTGGGAAGGGACCGGCAGAAGGGCGCCTGAAGGGCCGCATGTGCTGAAAAAAGACGGGTATTACTATGCGATATTGGCGGAAGGAGGCACCGGATATTCCCACTCGATCACGATAGCCCGCTCGACGCATTTGTACGGTCCTTATGAGCCCTGCCCGTATAACCCGATATTAACGCAGACAGACCCGGATGCTCCGATTCAAAGAGCGGGGCACGGCAAGCTCGTTGAAACCCAGAATGGAGAATGGTGGGCGGTGTATCTATGCGGGCGGCCCAATGAGGGAAACTATACAACGGTTGGCAGGGAGACCGCTTTGGATCCCGTCGAATGGAAGGATGACGGCTGGTTTGTCATCAACGGCTTGAACGGCCCGAGTCTGATCCAGCGCGCTCCCAACCTTCCTCCGGTCAAATGGGATGAAAAGACTTTCGACGATTTTGACGATGATACGCTCGGTCTTGACTGGCAGTTTGTCAGAAATCCCGACCATTCAGGCTGGTCTTTGACCGAAAGACCGGGATATCTCAGGCTATGGACAGGTGATTGGGATTTACACGACATCCGCGCAAAAAATACGGTCGTCAGAAGGGAAAAGCACCACCAATACAGCGCCGGCGTGAAACTCGACTTTTCACCTGCGGCGTCCGGCGAGCAAGCGGGGATCGTCTGCTACTACAGCACGCATAATTATTTGAAATGCTGTCTGACCTATGAAGAAGGATTAAAGATCAAGGTCATGGAAAATCGCTCCGGCTTCCAAAAAACGCTTGGGGAAAAACATGCCGAAGCCGGCCCGCTGTATTTAAAAGCCGTCATCAATAAGCAAAAGAGGGATTTTTACTACAGTTATGAAGGGAAGCATTGGCATCACGCAGGCGGTACTTATGATGCCCGTTTCTTAAGCGATGAGGGGTCGCGTGACGCAAAAGGACATACAGGAACGATGGTGGGGGTATTCGCCAATAATGGCGGAAGCGGCAGAAAGGCCGTCGCTGATTTTGACTGGTTCCGTTATACCGCATATTAAATGTCTCTGCTTTTTTTCCTGTATTGAAGCGGCGGGATGCCGACGATTTCTTTAAATACTTTATTAAAGTGGCTGATATGCTTAAAACCGGTATCCGCGGCGATGTCCAATATTTTCTCGTCTGTATCACGAAGCCGTTTTTTCGCTTCGCGGATTCTGATATGCCGGATATACTCCTGAAGATGAAAGCCGGTCACTTTTTTAAACACTCTGCTTAAATATGATGGGCTGATATAAAATTGTCCGGCCAGCCCGTTTAATGTCATCGTTTCTTGAAAGCTGCCATTGATATATGAAGCGATTTCCGAGATTTTTTCATCCATCGGGTGAAGCGGCCGTGTTTGATTGCGTCCGCCGCCCGCAAGGCTCCGGTAAATGGTAAAAAGCAGCTGAAACAATAGCGCCCTCACGACATCTTCGTGTCCTTCTTTTTTCAGCTTGCACTCCTTCTTCATCTCCATCAGCAGGTGTTCGACTGCCGCCTGTTCACGGAGGGAAAATGCGATGAAATTTTGATGTTCCGGAAACGGAAGCAGCCGATAATGGCTGCACTCAAGCAATGGTTCAATGAAATTGTGCGAGAAATTAATCAGGATGCGTTCGAACTCTTGAACTTCCGTGCTTGACGTTCGGTGGAGGTCGTGGGGGTTGATGATGATCATCGAGCCTTTTTCCGCGGTATAGACGCTTTGGTTAATAAAATACGTGCGTTCTCCGCTGAGCAGATAATACAGTTCATAGCCTTCATGAACATGCGGCGCGTTCATCTCGGTAAATCCTTTTCTCTGCATATATTGAATCGAAAAAGAATGCTCGGCTATGAAATATTTAGGATGGAGCATGTCGGGCATTCCTCCTTGAAAACGTTTTCTTATCAAGCGGGAGGGATCATATGAAAAAGTTATGTTGCCTGATCTTGATCTTGGTTTTTTCAGCGGGCTGCACGCAGCAAAAGGCGTCAACAGAAGAGGGCGGGGCGCTTGAAATCGATTGGCTCGTACCGCTCCACACGCCGCAGCCTCCGAAGGAGAAGGCGCTTGAGATCATTGAAGACAAAACGAATACAAAGCTGAAGCTCATTTGGGTTCCGGATTCAACAAAAGAAGAGCGGATCAATACAACGCTTGCTGGCGGAAGCATGCCTAAAGTGATGACATTGCCTGATCTTGAAGATTCAGCGGTTGTCAGCGCGCTGCGGTCGGGAATGTTCTGGGAAATCGGTCCGTATTTAAAAGACTATCCGAATTTAAGAACGCTTGATAAAACCATTTTAAAAAATATCTCGGTTGATGGCAAAGTTTACGGGATTTATAGAGAAAGGCCGATGGCCAGACAGGGAGTCGTGATTCGGAAAGATTGGCTCGACAATCTCGGCTTGGAAATGCCGGAAACCGTTGATGACCTTTATAAAATAGCAAAAGCGTTCACAGAACAGGACCCCGATCAAAACGGAAAAGACGATACGATCGGTCTTGCCGACCGCAATGATCTCACCTTCGGAGCGTTTAAAACCTTGGCTTCGTACTTTGGCGCACCGAATGAATGGGGGACCGACGAAGACGAAAATCTGTTTCCTTATTTTAAGCATGAGGCCTATAAAGACACAATGGCATATATGAAAAAGTTTTATGAAGAAGGCCTGATGAACCGGGACTTCGCGGTGACAAGCAAAACGCAGCAGCAGGATTTAGTGATTCAGGGAAAAGCGGGAATCTACATCGGCGCAATGAGCGATGCCATGAACTTGCGTGATCAGGGACTCGCTTTGAATCCCGAATTTCAGCTTGAGATCGCAAACCTGATCAAAGGCCCCGACGGCAAGGAGCGCACATGGGCGCTCGGCGGTCATGGCGGGATGTTCGCCATTTCGAAATCAAGCGTCAAGACTGAAGAAGAGGTCAAAAAAATTCTCGCATTTTTTGACAGAATCGCTGAAGAAGACCTCAACAATTTAATGCTGTATGGAATAGAAGGCGTACACTATGAAAAGAAAGGCGACAGCGGCTATTTTCGAAAACAGGAATACTACCATCTGTGGGAAGCGGAAATTCAGCCGTTAAACCAGCTGATCGGCATCAATAAACAAGCTTTAAAAAGCGCTGAAGATCCACTGCGCGCCAAAAATGAAAAGCTTGAGGAGGACAACCGGGCAATCGCAGTCCAGAATCCGGCCGAACCGCTGTATTCCGCTGCACAGATGGACAGGGGAACAGAATTGAAGAAAATCATCGATGACGCCACATTCAAATTTATTCTCGGGGAAATCAATGAAAAAAGCTTTGACAAGGCAGTCGTAAAATGGGAGAAGCATGGCGGCGGAACGATTATGAAAGAGCTGAATGAAGATCTGAAAAAGGCAAACTAAACAGAAAAACCCTTTCCGTTTTTTCAAAAGGAAAGGGTTTTTCATCATATTTGCTCCAAGTTCATTTTCTTTAAATTCTGCAAAATAAACAATATAATTCCATCAAAGGACGAAAAGGAGGAAGCGATATGCAGACTGCCGTTATATATGCACACCCAAATCCAAACAGTTTCAACGGAGCCATTTTAAATCAAGTCATAAAGGCGCTTGAGGACGGTAAGCATTCTTATGACGTCATTGATTTGTATAGAGACCGGTTTGATCCCGTTCTATTATTTGATGAAAAGAAAAGGCGTTCTGATATGAAGCGCGACCCGGAAACCGCCGAATATCGAAGAATTGTCAAAAACGCCGACCATCTGATTTTCATTTATCCGCTTTGGTGGGGCGGGATGCCGGCGATCATGAAAGGATTTATTGACCGCGTTTTTGTAGCCGGAGAAGCTTATACATATCAAGGAAAGCTGCCAAAAGGCCTGCTGAAGGCGCCTACGGCTTCGGTTTACTACACGGCTGACGCCCCATCATGGTATTTGCGGTTTTGGCGGCGGGATGCCGACTGGGTGACGGTTAAAGATGTGATGTTGAAGTTTTGCGGCGTACGGCGGGTAAGGCGACTGCTGTTTGCCGGTGTGAAAGACAGCTCCGACGGAAAACGAACGCAATGGCTTGACCGTGTCTACCGGTCTATAGCTCCTGCAGATCGGGGGATCAGCGAATGAAAAAGGATCTGAAATGGCTGGATTGGGCGAAGGAAATTCAAGCCATCGCCCAGGCGGGGCTTGCCTATACAAAAGATGACTTTGATCGTGAACGTTTTGAGCGGCTTCGCGAGTTGAGCTGTGAAATTATCGCCGATTATGCGGAAACCGATTTCTCAAAAGTGAAAGAGCTTTTTGCCGGAGAATCGGGCTATCAAACACCTAAAGTCGATGTGAGAGCCGTGATTTTTAAAGATCATAAGCTCCTCCTTGTCCAGGAAAAAGCAGACGGTAAATGGGCGCTGCCAGGCGGATGGGCAGACATCGGCTTTACGCCGAAAGAAATTGCGGTTAAAGAAACGCTTGAAGAGACAGGTTTGAAAGTCAAGGCGCACAAACTTTTGGCGGTCATGGATAAAAAGCGCCACAACCACCCTCCTTCCGCCTTCCACATCTATAAGCTGTTTATTGCCTGTCAAATTGTCGGAGGCAAGGCGGAAGCGGGGATGGAAACGCAAAACCTTGGATTTTTCCCATTGGAGAATCTGCCTGAATTATCGGAAGCAAGGAATACGTATGAACAGATCGAATACCTTTTTGGAAAGCATGATGCAGTGTATTGCGACTAGGGGAGGAACAGACAATGGATCAGTTGAAATATCCGATCGGCACTTTTTCAAAACCGCTTGAAGCGGAAGAAAGGGAACGGAAAAAATGGATCGGGGATCTGAAGCAAGCGCCGCATCTCCTGAGTAGCGCGGTGGCGGGACTAAATGAAGAACAGCTTGATACGCCGTACCGGACCGGAGGCTGGACTGTCCGGCAAGTCGTTCACCATCTTGCCGACAGCCATATGAACGGCTATATTCGAAGCAAATTGGCACTGACTGAGGAGGCGCCTTTGATCCGCACGTTTGACGAACAGAATTGGGCCGGACTTACCGATGCCAGAACGCTCGATCCGGCTTTGTCGCTGGCGCTTTTGAACACGCTGCATCTGCGCTGGACCGCTTTTTTTGAATCTTTAACAGAAGCGGATTTTGAAAAAGCGTACATTTATCCTGACACAGGAGAGGAAATGAAGCTGTATCAAGCGCTCGCTCTCTATGTGTGGCACTCACACCACCATATTGCCCATATTACAGAGCTTCGAAAAAGAATGGGTTGGAACTGAAAAAACGCGCCGCTGCGCGTTTTTTGTTTACCGTTTGTTTTCAGGGGGGATGGTTAACACTAACATAACAGCAGAATCGTTGGTTTTTGCTTTTTCTAGCCGGTAAATTAAGGTAAGATATATGAGTTATCACTCAAAACGTGATGGATTTATCCTGTGATTAGAGAGAAGTGGTTTTTCATGAAAAAAAATGCGCTGGCGATTTTAAGGATTGTAATTCCGGCGGCTGTTCTTTTGTTTGTCTTTTTTCAAGCGAAAAAAGAACTGGCCGGGCTGTCTTTTAAAGCAACATTTTTGATTATCGATCAAATTAATCGGGTTGACCTGTTTATCCTTGTTTTTCTCGGACTTGCCGCCATTTTGGCGATGACATTATACGATTTTGTTCTGGTTCGCTCACTCGGAATGAAGGTTTCGAAATGGAAGACGATCAAGGTGTCCTGGATCGCTAACTCGCTTAACAATGTTCTCGGGTTCGGCGGATTGTCCGGTGCAGGATTGAGAACGATCCTTTACAAAGAGCATGTTGATGATGTGAAGAAGCTGATCAGGGGGATCGCATGGCTTGCGTCTTCGATTCTTCTCGGGCTGTCTGTCCTCTGCCTTCTCGTCCTTGCCGGGATTCTGCCTGCCGGAGATCTGTTTACAGAAAAAGCGTGGGTGCTGCTGGCTGTTACCGGTACGGCGATAATCGCTCCCGGTGCGGCCATCATTTTAATGATCAAAAAGAGGAGAAGCGCAGGAGCCGAAAAAGGCATGCGGCTTTCGGTCTTCTTTTCGTATTTGGGTGCATCTGTGATCGAGTGGTTTGCCGCTGCAGCGGTTATGTATTATTCCCTTGTAACGATGGGGGTCGATTTAGATGCGAAAACCGTTCTCGGCGTTTTTACAATTGCATCTGTAGCCGGAATGATCAGTCTCGTTCCCGGCGGATTCGGTTCGTTCGACCTGCTTTTTTTGGTGGGGATGAGCAAGCTTGGGGTTGATCAGGAAATCACTCTGACGGCGATTGTGCTTTACAGGCTTGCCTATTCGTTTATCCCTTTTGTATTCGGCCTTATTTTTGCAGCAGCCGATTTGACTGGGAATACAATGAAGAAGCTCGAAGAAAAGCCGATTATTGCCCCGGCAATAGAAACGACCAATATTCTGTTGATTTTACACAGAGCGCTGTTATTCAGACTGCTGAACGGTTCGCTTTCAGTCATCGCGTTTTGCAGCGGAGCGATTGTGATCGCATCCGTGGCGCTGCCGATTGACAGGATTACATTGATACCGAATATTCCGAAGTACATGCTGGTGTTTTTTAACGGCTTGTCCCTCAGTTTCGGCTTGATTTTGCTGATCCTGCCGCTGGAGCTTTATCGGAGGACAAAGAGATCTTATTATATGACGCTGACCGCTTTGGTTCTTGCCTTTCTGTTCACGCTTTTTAAAGGTTTTAATATTAGCGCGGTCTTCATGATTCCTGTGGTATTTGTCCTGTTTGTCCTGCTGAGGGGGCAGTTTACAAGGGAGCGGGCTGTCTACACATTTGGGCAAATCGCATGGGGAGCTTTTATCTTTCTCTTTACTTTGCTGAATTACAATATTATCGCTTCAAACATTTGGGAGGCGCTCGGCCATATTCTCGTAAAAGATTATTTCATTCACAGTGAACGCCATGTCGACTTCGCGACGTTTTTTGCATTATTTTTCGTTCCGCTGTATTTCGTTGTTTTCATCTGGACGTTTAACAGGAAAACGAAAGAGGTCGGTGAAGCTCCTGACCCGGAGAAACTGGAGGCATTCTTAAAAGAAAAAGGCGGAAACGCTTTGAGTCATTTGGGTTTTTTAGGTGACAAGCGGTTTTTTTATTCAAGCGACGGGAATGCGCTGATTCAATTCGCCAAAGTCGGCCAGCGTCTCGTTGTGCTCGGCGACCCGTCCGGCCTGGAAGGCTCGTTTCCGCTCGTGATCAAAGAATTTCTTCATACGGCTGACCAAAAAGGGTATCTTGTCATTTTCTATCAGATCGAACGAGAAGACATGGGGCTCTATCATGATTTCGGATACCGTTTTTTCAAGCTTGGAGAAGAGGCGATTGTCGACCTTGACACCTTTACAATCACCGGAAAAAAGCGGGCCGGGTTAAGGGCGATTCACAACCGCTTTGAACGGGAAGGGTATACATTTCATGTCGAACAGCCGCCGTTTTCGGCAGAATTCCTCAACGAGTTGAGGCAGGTATCTGATGAATGGCTCGGCCGAAAAAAAGAAAAAGGCTTTTCGCTCGGGTTTTTTCATGAAGATTATTTGCAGAAAGCGCCGATTGCCGTTTTAAAAAGCGAAGAAGGCGAGATCGTCGCGTTTATGAATATCATGCCGATGTACCGCGAAGGGGAAATATCCATCGATCTGATGCGCTATTCGAAGAAAGCGCCGAAAGGAATCATGGATGCGCTGTTCATCTATTTATTTCAATGGGGAAAAGAACAGGGCTACACGGCCTTCAATATGGGAATGGCCCCTTTATCGAATGTAGGGACATCGTTTCAGTCATTCTGGACGGAGCGATTAGCCGCTGTGATTTTCAACAATGTCAGCTACATGTACAGTTTTAGCGGACTGCGGTCTTTTAAAGAAAAATATAAACCGGTTTGGCGGGGAAAATATTTAGCCTACCGGAAAAACCGATCTCTCCCGGTGACGATGATCCTTGTGACGAGGCTGATCGGAAGGAGAACGAAGTGAGGCCGTTTTTTAAAACGGTCTTTTTTAGATTGCCATTGTAAGAAGCAATGAAAGGCGGTATACTGCAAATGATTGGAAGGAAAGGATCGAACTCGACAAATGGGGGATCAAAATGAAGCAAATTGAAGTATTAAGATATGATGCATTTTCAAAGACGGCGGGTCTGGGAAACCCGGCGGGCATCGTGCTTGAAGCAGACGGATTGACCGATCGTGAAATGCAGAAGATCGCTGAACAGGCAGGCTATAACGAAACGTCTTTCCTGCTGCCGAGCGAGTCGGCCGACATAAGGATCCGCTACTTTACGCCGGGCCATGAAATGAATCTATGCGGACATGCGACTGTTGCTTCACTTTATGCGCTTCTGGAAAAAGGCGCGATCGAAGCCGGGGCGGAGTTGAAGGTCGAAACAAAAGCGGGTGTTCTTTCCGTGTATACCGCTTCTGACGGCAATCAGCGGTTTTTGGTGACGTTGGAGCAGGCGCCACCGAGTTTTCAGTCATTCACAGGAAGCAGAAGCCAACTGGCGGAAGCGCTGGGGATCAGCGAAGCGGACTTTCATGAAGCATTGCCCGTTGTTTACGGCAGCACAGGGATATGGACATTGCTTGTGCCGGTGAGAGATTTGGCCGCAATCCGCAGGATGAAGCCCGTTCAAGCTGAATTCCCCAACATTTTAACCGAAATGCCGCGGGCGTCAGTCCACCCGTTTTGCCTGGAGACGATTCATCGGGATTGCCAGCTTCACGGCAGGCATTTTTCATCGCCTTATTCCGGAACGAGTGAAGATCCTGTCACAGGAACAGCATCAGGAGTGATGGGCGCTTATATGAAAACGTACGGAAAGGAATTCTGTGAAGAGGGCCGGACTGATTTTCTAATCGAACAGGGTCAGGAAATGGGAAAAGACGGAAAAGTGAAAATCGAAGTTGCGGAACAAAACGGCATCATGAAAGTGCGGATGACAGGAACCGCTGTATTTGCTGAAAAGCAGAGCTTCGAGGTGTAAAACAGATACCGCCTTTTTTTAACGAGTGATGATCATTGCAAACGCCAGCGGTAAACATTATAATCAACAATGATAATCATTTTCATTTGAGGGGGCGGCCACATGAACGACACGCTGGAAATTCAAAGTATTCGCGATTGTGTCAGAAATAGAAGAACGATTCGAAAGTTTAAACAGGATCCGGTGCCGAAAGAAGTGGTGCTGGAACTCTTGGAAGATGCGGTTTATGCGCCGAACCACAAGCTGACAGAACCGTGGCGGTTCATTTATATCGGGACGGAAAGCGGGAAAAAGAAGCATGCCGACAATTTAAAAGCGGCGTTTAAAGAGCTCAAGCCGAATATGCAGGAAGAACAAATCAATAAGTTCAGAGAGCATATTCTCAGCGTTCCGGCTTTTCTCTTCGTTATTATGAAAGAAGACGAAAACGAACGGGTCAGAAGAGATGATTTTGCAGCTGTCAGCTGTTTGATCCAGAATCTTCAGCTTCTCGCTTGGGAAAAAGGCATCGGCATGGTATGGAAGAGCGGGGAAGTTCTTTCTCATGAAACATTGCACAGGTTAATGGGGCTGAAGCGCGATGAGCGGGTAGCAGCTCTCTTGCAGATCGGATATCCTGCGGAAATTCCTGAAGCGAAGCACAGGACCCCGGCAGCACAGCTACTGACCGAATTAACTTAAAGAATGAGGCCCGGGAATCCCGGGCCTCGATTATTATTTTGACTGCCGCTTTTCCGCGCGCTTATCAGCCGCCTGCATGCGGGCTTGTGCTTCGCGGTCATCCTGATCGGCGAGTTCCGCAGAATATTCCTCGTATACTCCGTCAGCTTCTCTCTTATACTGATCAGGAACTTGAGGGAGCTTTTGCTTGTTTTTGTCACGGTTTTTGTGGATTGCATTTCTGCCCATATGATCACTCCTCATCAATAATCGGCCGGTCAAGCTTTATTGTTCGCTGATCAGGCTCCCGCTATGCATTACGATTTTTCCCTTGCGGCGCGCTCAGCCCTTTTAAATTCGCGCGAATATCTGACTTCCTGCGTCTTGTTCAGAGAGGATTTAAAATGCTCTCGTTTTTTCTTGTCAGCCATCTTTTCAAGCCTCCTCAAAACCTCAGTTATTCACAGGCTGTCCGTTTCAACGGCATTTATACAAGTTTTAAGCTTCTTTTAACCGGCGGTTTTCCTCTTCGAATGTTCTCATGCTGTACAGCGTGTACATATCTTTCGGAATTTCATACAGGTGAAATGTATCGCTGCCGGCCCAGTCAAGATCAGTCTTGACGGCATAGGGGAGCTTTTCCGCCGCTTTGAGGGAGCGCATATTTGTTTTTCTGATTTTCATAAAAACGGCTTCGATTTGCTTTTCATAAAAAAGCTCGCAAAAAAACGCGTCTTTCGCCCGTTGATTCAAGCCTTTTCCATGATAAGGTTTGCCGAGCCATGTGCCAAGGAAGCCTTTTTGATCTTCGATTTCATACAAGCTGATGCAGCCGACAGGGTTTTCCCATTCATCAAGTATCGTTCGCGATATCAGCTTTCCCTGTTCTTCTTCTTCGATCATGTTTTTGACATGAAACATATACTCTTCAATCGTCTCCGCTTTATTTCTGACAAAAGGGAAGACATCCGGATGGATCATAAGTTCAAAAAGTGCATAGCAGTCGGTCAGTTCCCGTTTCTTCAGCATGGCAGCCCCTCCTTAGTTTGAGGGCGGCTTTTACAGCAGAACGGGACGCATAAATCCACCCTCGGAATTTTTTAATTTGCGGAAACAGTTGTCCGCGTATCTTGCACATCCATTAAAAAATTCGGGGTGGGAATCGAACCCACTAAAACCAGAGACCTGGTGGCGCACCATTTGCCTTCCCTGTATTGTATGCTGCTAAAAAGATACTTACATTTTACGCAGCTGGGAAAGGAAAAGCTACAAGGCTTTTGTTGGGAAAACAGCTTTTATGTCAAAAGGTGTTGCAGGGCATCTTCCAGTTCGGGATATATGAAATGATAGCCGTTCTGAAGCGCTTTTTTCGGGAGGACGCGCTGCCCTTTCAGCACGAGCATGCTCATTTCTCCGAGGATGCCTTTTATTACAAATTCGGGAACCGGGAGCCAGTGGGGGCGCTTTCCTACTTTCGCGACGGTTTGTCCGAAGGTTTCCATCTGAACGGGATTCGGTGCCGTGACATTAACAGGGCCGGACAGCTGAGGCTGCTCAATCGCTGATAATATCATGCCGACGACGTCTTCGATATGAATCCACGGCACCCATTGCTGCCCTGAGCCGACGCGTCCGCCTGCAAACAATTGATAGGGGAACACCATTTTTGGGAGCGCCCCTCCGTCTTTTCCAAGCACCATGCCAAAACGCATCCAGACGGTGCGGATGCCAAGCGCTTCAATTGGTTCGGCTGCTTTTTCCCACGAAGCTGTCGTTCTGCTTAAAAAATCCTCAGCTGAGACGGGGGATTCCTCTGTGAATGTCTGTTCAAGACTCGTTCCGTAAATGCCGACTGCGCTCGCCTGAATGAAGGTGTTCGGCTTCTTCCGAAGACTTTGTATGATGCGGGCCGACTCCTGCACGGAGCGGAGGCGGCTTGCCGCGATTTCCGCCTTCGTTTTTTCATTCCAACGGCCGAAAAGTGATTTTCCGGCTAAATTGATCCAAACATCGATATCGGTCAGCTCTGTTTCAGGGCGGGTGCCGTTTTTTTGCCAGAGAACGTAAGAAGTGTTTTTTTGTTCGGTTTCAGCCGGTTTTCTTGTTAAAATATAGACGTGATGTCCCTGGGCGGTTAAGGCGTTTGTCAAATGCTTGCCGATAAAACCCGTCCCGCCGGAAATCGCAATCTTCATCATGATTCCTCCCTTTCATGATCATTAACCTTATTGTAAAAGAAGAAAACAAAAGAAGGGAGTTATTTATGCCATATATTACAAAGATTTCTGCCCAGAAAAACAATGAAGAACGGGTCAATATTTTTCTGGATGAAAAGTATGCGTTCAGCGTCGACCTGGACGTGCTCGTCAAGTTTGACCTGCGAAAAGGCAAAGAGCTTGATGAGCTTGATATCATTGAGATTCAGTACGGAGACGACGTTAAAAAAGGGTTCAAAAGAGCGCTCGATTATTTGTCATACCGGATGCGCTCGACAAAGGAAGTTAAAGACCATCTCAAGAAAAAAGACGTCGCAGACTCCGCGATCACAGAAATCCTGCATATGCTTAAAGGTTATAAATATTTGGACGACCGCGAATTTGCGGCTGCATATGTCAGCACCCACAGAAAAACGAGCGGCAAAGGCCCCGATGTCCTATTCAGAGAGCTTAAATTGAAAGGGATCGATGATGAACTGATTCAGGAAGCGCTCAGTTCGTTTTCGTTTTCCGATCAGGTCGAGGCCGCGGTCAAGCATGCGGAAAAAGTGCTGAAAAAAGAAAAAAAGCTGTCCTCCAAAGAGACGAAACAGGCCATCGAACAGCACCTTGTCAGAAAGGGGTTCTCCTTCGATGTCATCTCGGCCGCGCTTCAGGAAACGGATTACGAAAACGACGACAGCGCTGAAAGGGAAGCGCTTGAGAAGCAAGGGGAAAAAGCGATGAAGAGGTGCGGTTATGACGGATCATACGAAACGAAAATGAAGGTCAAACAGCATCTGTTCAGAAAAGGCTTTTCAATCGACATGATTGATCAATTTTTAGATGAAAAGGGATGAGAATATGGAGAAAAGATACAGTGAAATGACTGCACACGAACTGCACCAGGAAATCGCGGGTCTGACCGAAAAGGCAAGAAAAGCGGAACAAATGGGGATTGTGAATGAACTGGCCGTCCACGAACGAAAAATCGCGATGGCGAAAGCTTACCTTCTTGATCCGGCCGATTTTAAAGCCGGCAACGTATACGAAATCGAAGATGGGGGCGACGATTTCCATATCCGCTATATAAACGGCGTGTTCGCCTGGGGATACCGTCTTTCGTCACCTGATCATGAAGAGGCTCTGCCGATTTCTTTATTAAAAGAAAAGGGCTAAGCCAAAAGCTTAAACCCTTTTCGCAAATGTTATCTTGTCCGGATGCGCGTGTTGCGCTGGAGAATGATGAGGTCCTGGGTCTGCTGCGTTTCTCCGTTTACCTGCGCGCGCGCATGCTTTGTGTTTGCCCATGGCTGCGGATAGTTTTGCGTTTTCATCTGGTTAAAATCGTTTGTATACGGTTTGCGATTTGCACACAAAAGAAATCACTCCATCCCAGAAAAGTTTAGCGTTTGCCGGAAGCCCTCATTCTTTCTTGCGGATGAGTATTTGTGCTTCCGTCAGGGCGCTTTGAAGCAAAATCATCTTTGGCCCGGGGCTCGCCTTCAAATTTATTGTTGTTCATGTTCGGAAAGCCTCTTGATTTATTTCGCATCTCTTTTAGGCTCCTCCAATCAAGTCCATAATGTTTGCGTCTTCGGTTCGGAAGACGTAAGGTTAGTATATGAAAAGGACGACGTTTTCAAAAAGAAAGTTTTTTCCTTAGGGAAAGGGGGAAAAGCCAAGTGGAAGAGTACTTTGAAAAGCTGACAAATGCGCTTCTTGAAAAAAATCATATGCTGAGTTACGCACAAGCCAGAACATGGGTTGAACTGCTGTGGGGGGATTTCGAGGCGACATTTGCAAAGGCCGGCCACCCGTACAGAGGAAAAGAGCTGACAGAGCGTGTCGTCAAAGAGTGGATTGAGCACTATGGCAGCAAGTTGCATTTATTTCAAAATGATAAGCCTTCTTACAAGGATCTGTTCTCCGGAGGCCGCGGGCTGCTTCATTAAGCATTTCTTTCGAAAAGAATGATTGGCGTGAAAGCGATTGTCATTGGTTCCGGATTGCCGGTGCCAGCGCCGCATATCAAAAGGAGCCCGGATGGCGCATGAAGGGCGTGAAGGCAAGGCGAGGCCGGAGCGGGAGCCGTCTGTCCGTTGAAGCGAAGACTGGTGTAAGCTTGCCTGATCAATGACCATTACATTGTGTCATTCGCCGATTCCCGGGTTGTCGGGAGGAGCCGCAAGAGGAGCGGGGTCACGGTTTCGACTGCAGCATAACGGCGTGAAGTCATGAAAAAAGCTCTGTCTGCAGCGTTCGGTCTTCCATCATGGAACAGTCGGAGAAATCAAATCCGGTTTTCACCCGATGACAAAGGGCATATTAAGGGGAAGGATTTGATTGCGGCGGCGGGCTTTGACCTCCGGTTTGACAAGCGGTCCTTACGAGGTTTTCCCTGCGGCTTCTTTGGCTTTTGGTGAAGAGCAGGGGTTTAATTTGGAAAAATATGATTCAATGCGAAAAATGTCGTAAAATGGGAAAACCATTAGGTTATCGTGTTTGATTCTAAAGCAATATCATTTTTTTACCACTTGTTCATAGATGTCTGATATAATGACAAAATAATCTTGTAGAAAATAGTACAGCGTGCCCACAGTTTTCCTTTTGTTGTGTGGGAAGCGGCTAGATGCAAGTATCCTGCCAAACGGATGCCGGATGCAATTTTATTATGTCCAAAAGAGGTGCCTTTAAGTGAAGAGAGGATTCGTTTCAATCATTATTCCTTCATACAATGAAGCAAGCAATATTAAATTGATTTATGAATCGTTGAGGAACGAATTTCAATCCATTGATTATGATTATGAAATTTATTACATAAATGATGGAAGCACTGATCAAACATTGGAGGAAATTAAAAAGCTAGCCGAAAAAAGCAAGCGTGTGAAATATATTTCGTTTTCACGGAATTTCGGCAAGGAGGCAGCCATCCTTGCCGGTTTTCAGCATGCCCGCGGCGATGCCGTTGTGGTGATGGATGCGGATTTGCAGCACCCGACATACCTCCTGCACGATTTTATTAAAGGGTATGAGGAAGGCTATGATCAAGTGGTCGCCCAGCGCAACAGAAAGGGAGACAACCCTGTGCGCTCCTACTTGTCGTCCCTTTATTACCGCTTTATCAATAATGCCGTGGAAGTCGATTTAAGGGACGGCGTCGGCGATTTTCGTCTTTTAAGCAGAAAAGCAGTCAATGCGATGCTGAAGCTGAGCGAAGGCAACAGGTTCTCAAAAGGGCTGTTTTGCTGGATCGGTTTTGACCAAAAGATTGTTTATTACGAGAACGTCGAAAGGAAAAACGGAAAGTCCAAGTGGTCGTTCCGCCACTTGTTGAACTATGGAATCGACGGGGTTGTGTCGTTCAACAACAGACCGCTGAGAATTTGTTTTTACGCCGGTATTTTTATCCTTTTTCTATCGCTTATTTATATCGCTGCGACATTCATCAGAATCTTAAAATACGGTGTGATCGTTCCCGGCTATTTTACGATTATTTCCGCCGTCCTGTTTCTCGGCGGCATCCAGCTTCTCAGCCTCGGAATCATCGGCGAATACATCGGGCGCATTTATTATGAGACGAAAAAGCGGCCTCATTACTTAATACAGGAGGCAAACATCGCTCATGGAGAAACTCATGAAAATCGTGAATCCTGAATTTATTCGCTTCGCCGTCGTCGGTGCAGTGAATACTTTGAATTACTATGCGGTGTATTTGCTGCTGCATGTTTTGCTTCAGTTGAATTATATGGTTTCTCATATTGCCGCTTTTTTCGTCAGTCTTGTGATTTCTTTTTTCTTGAACTGCTATTTTACATTTAAAATCAAGCCGACGCTGGCAAAGTTTTTGCAATTTCCGCTGACACAGCTGTTTAATTTGACGGTATCTTCTTTGTTCGTCTACACGTTTGTGAATTTTTTCAAGATGAACAGTGAGGCAGCTCCGCTTGCCTCCATGTTTTTAACCGTTCCTCTGACATTTTTAGTGACAGGGAAGATTTTGAAAAAAGACAGGGGAAGAGTATGAAGAAAACAGTTTTTTTATTTGTGATCGCAAGCGTTGCAGTTTCCTTGGCCGCCCATTCCTTTTTTCTGTATGAATGGGCGCATGACCGCTACATGACTGGGAACGGCGACGGACTTGCACAAATGATTATTTTTAAGTCGTTTCTTTTTGAACAATACAAACAAGGGAACTTCTTTTATTCGTATTCTTTCGGTCTCGGAGGCGGGATCTACAGCCAGCTTGGCTATTATTTCACGACGTCTTTTGTCTTCATCGCTTCATCCGCAGCCATTTTTCTGATGCAGCTTTTGCATTTGGCCGGGGATGCGGACCCTTTGTTCTGGGCGCAGGCCTCTGTATTCATCAGTGTCATTAAGCTCAGCCTGATCATTTTAGCGGCAGCGTATGCGTTAAACGGCATGGTGAAAAACAAGCTTGCCGCCTTTACAGGTGCGGTCTTGTACGGTACGTCGGTCATCTATTTCAGGCACACGGTGTTCTGGGAATTTTTCAGTGACGCCATGCTGTGGCTGCCGCTGCTTGTCGCCGGAGCCGAGAAAGTTATCAGGGAAAAGCGGACAGGACTGTTTATTACGGCTTGTTCTTTAACGCTGATCAATAACTTTTATTTTGCCTATATCAACTTGATTTTCATTGCGATCTATATTATCTTCCGCTGGCTGATCCGGCTAGACCCGGAAAAGGAAGCGCCGAGGTGGAAGCAATTCGGGATGTTCGCCGCTTCATGCCTGATTTCTTTCGGAATCAGCGCGGTTTCCTTTGTGCCTGCAGTTTACGGATTTTTAAACAATTTACGGCCGCCGTATGAACAGGCTGTCGCTGTATACGATCTGACGGACAACATTCTGTTTTCCAGCCGCATTGTCTTGCTGCCGGCTGTCTTTATGCTGTTCTTGTTCACGTTTTCGTTCTATAAAAATAAAACGTTCAGGCTGTTTGCCTCAATCAGTGTGCTGCTTGTGCTTTTGCACTACAGCCCGCTTGCGGCAAGCGCGTTCAACGGTTTCTCCGCTCCGCAGAACCGCTTTGAATACCTGCTCGCTTTTACGATCGGGGGAGCGGCGGCCGCAGGAATGACAGAACTGAAAAACATCAGGCGGAAAGAGATGATATGGTCCATCCTGCTCGCCCTTCTGGTTTATATCGCGGTCATTTGGCGAAAAGACGTGGATTTATCACTGATGCAAAATTGGAGCATGCTTGTGCTTCTGTTCCTGACAATCGCCATCTTTACGGCGGCGGGGTTTCAATATAAGAAATCGCAGCTTTTTTTGCAAGCCTGCATTTTATTATCGTCCGTTCTCGTAGCGAACACGTATCAGAAATATGTTCTGTCTGAGTCAAGCGGCATTAAAGACGTCACAAAAAGCTATTTGACCAGCAATGAGTACAATGGCGAAGAACAGCGCCGCCTCTTAAACAACATTCGAAAAGACGATGACGGTGACCCGTATACAAGAATCGACTGGATGAACGGCGTGCGCAACAATACTCCGCTGATGCAGGATTTTAACGGCTTCAGCGCCTACTCAAGCATTCTCAATCGCGATCTTCTCCTGTTTTATTGGGAAGACCTGCAAATCGATATGGGAAGGGAAAGCGTCAGCCGCTACGCATCGATGGGCGACCGGGCCAATTTGTACAGCTTGCTGTACGGCAAGTATTACATGACGGAAAAAGAGAATGCCGCCAATGTTCCGTACGGGTTTAGCAAAACGGATGAATCAGAGCACTACGCGGTCTATAAAAACAAATACACCATGCCGTTTATCCGGACCGCGCGGACAGTATTTACGGAAAAAGATTTAGCGGATGCGCCTGTTTTAGCGCGGGAGCATGCGATGCTTGAAGGAATCGTGCTTGAGAATGGCGATGATGAAAAAGTGCAGCCGCCGGACGTTCCTGATTTGATGAAGCAGACGAAGCTGAAAACCGAAGGGGCGAGCTATCATAACGGCGTCCTCGACGTCACCGCCGAAAATGGCGGCATCGATCTCATTCCCGAAGGCGGGCTTCCGAAAGAAGGCGACTATTATGTCGGATTTTATTTAAAAAGCCTTGCAAAAGACCAATTCTTTAACTTGCGGGTCAATGATTATGTAACATCAAGAAAATCGAACGAGTCGATTTACAAAACAGGTGTTTACGATTTAACGATCAGGGTCCCGAAAACAGATAAAATTTCAATCAGGCTACCAAAAGGGAAATATCAATTGGACCATTTGAGCCTGCACCAGGAAGACTATCAATTGCTGAAAAAAGCGGCCGCCGAAAAAGCGCCGGCCGCCGACTTGGACTGGCGGAACAATCAAGTGTCCATCAGCTTTGACAATCAAAATGGAGACCGCTACATGGTCCTGCCGGTTCCGTACGAAAAAGGCTGGGAAGTCACTGTAAACGGAAAACCGCAAACCGTCCATAAGGCAAATTACGCGTTTATCGGATTTTCAATAGAAAAAGGGAAAAACGACATCCGGCTCGTTTATTACCCGCCGTACTTCAAAGCTGCCTCGGCCGTGACAGTCATCAGCCTCATCATCGGAATCTGGTACGGCAGAAGGAGAAAAAAGCTTGGCTCTTAAACAGAGCCAAGCTTTAATTTTTTCTGAAGTTTTTCCTCGCTGAAAATCCATCCCGTATAGGAGGTGATTAATTCGAGCGTGTCTCTGTCGATGTGCGCGATCGCCACGAAAGGGTAGTGTCCTTTGCTGCGGTATCGCAGATCGATAAAGCGGACTTCGTAGTGATCCTTATACGTATCGATCTCCCATTTGTAAACCGGTGAGAATGAAAGAAACGCCGAAATGTTCTTATCCTGTTTCGCCGCTTTCATCACGTCCGTATCCGGCACAGGCACCCTGTTGAAGGTGTCAACGATGACGACGTTTCCGTCCATGCTTCGTCCGACGTAAAAAGCCGATTTTGCTTTGACGGCAATTCGCCACTGCCTGAATTTCATCGTAGGCGAAATAATGATTTCTTCAATATCTTCGATTTTTTCACGGAGTTCATGCTTGATGTTCCTCTGCATGAAATACCTCACCAGATAATAACCGGCCAAGACGATGTAAAGAGCCAAAAATGTATAGCCCTGATGCGCGCCTGCCAGCCAAAAGGCGATGGCTATGAGATGGCTGACGAAAATAAACGGATCAAATGTATTAATCAAGCCGAGCGCTACCCATTTCCTTGAAAAAGGTCTGATCGCCTGTGTTCCGTATGCATTAAAAATATCCACGAACACATGAAGCGCGACCGCGGCAAAGGTCCAAAGCCACAGGTGAAGCAGATTGGCTTCGGGATAAAAGAGCATGAGAATGCCCGGAATCATCAGCGACCAGGCGAGAACAGCGGGGATGGAATGGGTGAATCCCCTGTGGTGCCTAATATAAACAGCGTTGTTTTTCAATTTCAAAACGGTATCGATATCCGGAGCCTGAGATCCGGCGATTGTCGCAATCATCACGGCTTGAGCCATTGATGGGTCCATTCCGACAACTGGATCAAGCGTCGCAATGCCTCCGAGTGCAACGCCCATGACAACATGTGTGCCAGTATCCATTGGTGACCTCCCCTAATGGTGCTAGAAAATCATTTTATTTTCCAAAAACAGAACGAACGACGGACCTTGCCTGAAATATTTAACGCTTTTGCTTTCTTCACTTTTAATGTAACATGTTATCGTATATGCATATAGTTTACAACAAAAAGCCGAAGTAACAAAAGATCGGTATGCAAATGTGACGTGCACAGGCAAGGAGAAGTTTCATGATGGATCTGCAAAAGAAATTAGAGCAAAAAAACATCAAACAATTTCAAGAAGATTTAATTTCTTGGTATGAGCAAGAAAAACGGGATCTGCCATGGCGCTCAGACAGCGACCCTTATAAGGTATGGGTGTCAGAAGTGATGCTTCAGCAGACGAGAGTGGATACGGTGATTCCTTACTTCAACAACTTTATCGAAAAATTCCCGACCGTTGAAGCGCTCGCTGAAGCCGACGAAGAAAAAGTGCTTAAAGCCTGGGAAGGACTGGGATACTATTCAAGAGTTCGGAACTTGCAGAGCGCTGTCAGGGAAGTCCACGAACGATACGGAGGAGTGGTTCCTCCTTCAAAAGAGGAATTCGGCAGCTTAAAAGGTGTCGGCCCTTATACAAGAGGCGCGGTGCTAAGCATCGCCTACAATCAGCCGGTACCCGCGGTGGACGGAAATGTCATGCGGGTCATGTCACGGATTCTTTCCGTATGGGATGATATCGCAAAGCCTAAAACCAAAACCCTGTTTGAAAAAATTGTCGAAGCGTTTATTTCTGAAGAAAAACCGTCCGAATTTAACCAGGGGCTGATGGAGCTTGGCGCTGTCATCTGTACGCCGAAATCGCCATCCTGCCTTCTCTGTCCCGTCCGAGAACACTGTTCCGCTTTTGCAGAAGGCTGTGAAAAAGAGCTTCCGGTTAAAAGCAAAAAGAAAAAACCCTCGGTAAAAACTCTTGCAGCCGTTGTCCTGACTGATGAAGAAGGATACATCTATATCCATAAAAGACCGGCATCAGGCCTTTTGGCAAACCTTTGGGAATTCCCGAACACAGAAACGCAGAAAGGGCTGAAGCACGAGCGCGAGCAGCTTGCGGCTTTTTTGAAAGAAGCAGCCGGAATAGAGGCCGAAATCGGTCCGCTTGAAGGAATCGTAGAACACGTGTTTACACACCTTGTCTGGAACATTTCTGTCTTTTTCGGGAAAACGCTCGATCAACCGGATGATTCATACTTTAAAAAGGTCACGAAAGAAGAGCTCGCTGAATATGCCTTCCCGGTTTCGCATCAGAAAATATGGAATATGTATATGAAATAGGCAGCTTGACTGTGCATGCTGCCCGTTAGTCGTACTGGATGGTGGTGCCGTGCGTATAATCGGCTTCCTGGCGGCGCAGTCCGCCTCTTGCTTGAATTTCTTTCACAACCTCCAGGTATTCGGCATGCCCTTCTTCATTAAGGAATGGCATGATTTGCTGGAAGGCGCGGTGAAAATAGAGAAGCTCCGCATCTTTCCACTCGTTTTTCGGCGTGTGGTCGAGCTCGCTCATATCGCGTCCTACGTACATAAGGCGAATGCCTCCTTTTTGATCGTGTTATGAGCTATTTTTTATCAGATTTTTAATCACTATACTAGGAGATGAATGACAAATGGAACAAAGAAAATGTGCCCTTATTACAGGAAGCAGCCGCGGCGTCGGCAAAGCAGCCGCCCTGAGGCTTGCCGAAAACGGCTACAATATCGTCATCAACTATGCAAGAAGCAAAAAAGCGGCCCTTGAGACGGCTGAAGAAATCGAAAAGCTCGGTGTCAAAGCATTGGTCGTCAAGGCGAATGTCGGGCAGCCGGCGAAAATAAAAGATATGTTTCAGCAAATCGAGGAAGCCTTCGGCAGACTGGACGTGTTCGTCAACAATGCTGCATCCGGCGTATTACGCCCCGTCATGGAGCTTGAGGAAAGCCATTGGGACTGGACGATGAACATCAATGCGAAAGCTCTGCTATTCTGCGCGCAGGAAGCGGCAAAGCTGATGGAGAAAACGGGAGGCGGCCACATTGTGAGCATCAGTTCGCTCGGTTCGATCCGTTATTTGGAAAACTATACGACAGTCGGCGTTTCAAAAGCTGCGCTTGAATCATTGACAAGATATCTCGCTGTTGAGCTTGCGGTGAAAAACATCATCGTCAATGCGGTTTCCGGAGGCGCGATCGATACAGACGCCCTGAAGCACTTCCCGAACCGCGAAGAACTTTTGGAAGATGCCCGGCAAAATACGCCTGCCGGCCGCATGGTTGAGATTAGCGACATGGTCGATGCGGTGGAGTTTTTAACGTCAGGGAAAGCGGATATGATCCGCGGACAGACGATCATTATTGACGGCGGCCGTTCACTGCTCGTGTAAATTTTTCGCGTTCAATGAATAGGATATCATCCTCCTGCACAATCTAATGGTCGTGGAGGTGATATACAATGGCTAACCAACAATCCAAAACAAACGCACAAAAAGTAAGACAACAAAACCAAGCTTCTGCACAAGGTGGTCAGTTCGGCACTGAATTTGCCAGCGAAACTGACGCGCAGCAAGTAAGACAAAATAACCAACAAGCTGAGCAAAAAAAACAGCAAAACAGCTAATCACTGAAACAGGAAAAAGCACTTCACCATCGGATGAGGTGCTTTTTTCTTTTCGTTTTTTTGATCCGACAAAACATCCGAATCTTAGCCACAATCAGTCAAAGGACATCCGGCATGTATAGAGAAATGTTAGTTAGGCAATAAATGGAGTAGAGCATAGAATGGAGGATCCCGAATGCCGGAATTTGAAAACTTGGTTCAGGGGCAGATGGAGATTATGGATAAGCTGCTGTATCTGCAAGCGGAGATTGAAAGATGCCAGAAAATTGAAAAAGAATTGGCTGCCCTTGAAAAGAAAGCCCAGCTTTTATCGATCCGGGAAGATATATCCCAGAAGCGGAAAGATCTTGCTCAAATTCAGGATTTATTCCAAAAGCAGACGGAGCAGGTGATTCAGGCTTATCAAAGAATCGAAGCATGAGCCTCTCTTTATCGTTTTTAGAAAAGAGCCATTCCTGTTCGGGAGTGGCTGTTTTATTTTCATTTTTTATTTTCAAACGTTATAATAAATAAAAGAACTGTCGGACAGGCGATGTGACACACTGACTTGTAAGGCTTTTGCAAAGAAAGTAGGGGAGAAAAACATGGGCTTTCCCAAGGAAGGAGAAACCATTCAAATTCATAGCTATAAGCACAATGGACAGATTCATCGGATTTGGAATGAAACAACGATTTTAAAAGCAACGGAATTGTGCATCATCGGCGCCAATGACCGGACAATGGTCACAGAATCTGACGGCCGGACATGGGTGACGCGAGAGCCCGCAATTTGTTATTTCCATGCAAAGCAGTGGTTTAACGTCATCGGCATGCTTCGCGAAGACGGGATTTATTACTATTGCAACATCAGCTCGCCGTTTGCTTTGGACGATGAAGCCATCAAATACATCGACTATGATTTAGACGTGAAAGTCTTTCCGGATATGACGTATCATATTCTTGATGAAGATGAGTACGCGGATCATAAAAAGGCGATGAATTATCCGAAGGAAATCGACGGCATTTTAAGGTACCACTTAAATACGTTGCTGCATTGGATACACCAAAGAAAAGGCCCGTTTGCATCTGAATTTATTGATATTTGGTATGAACGGTATTTGCATTATACAAAATAAACCTGAAAAACCTGTTGAGACCAACAGGTTTTTTGCGGTGTACTCACACATCAAGATATAGAGGGGGGAAGACGTGTGGGGGTAATCAGAAGGTACATGGAATTTGTGAAGCCGTATAAATGGAAAATCGTTTTGACGGTTTTAATCGGTATTATTAAATTTTCTATTCCGCTGGTCATCCCGCTTCTGCTGAAATACGTCGTTGACGACATCATCCAGGGGAGCGGAACCACTGAAGAAAAAACATCCACATTATTCATGGTAATGGCGGTTATGTTCGCCATTTTTTTGGTGCTTCGGCCGCCTGTCGAATACTATCGGCAATATTTCGCACAGTGGACGGCAAGCAAGGTGCTTTATGATATCAGGGACAAGCTGTTTGCACACATTCAAAAGCTGAGCCTCAGGTATTATGCAAACACCCGCGCAGGAGAAATCATTTCAAGGGTCATCAACGATGTCGAGCAGACAAAGGAATTTGTCATCATCGGGTTGATGAACGTATGGCTTGACGTGATGACGATTTTTATCGCCATCGCCATCATGCTGACGATGGATGTGAAGCTGACGCTTATTTCGATCGTGCTGTTTCCGCTTTACGGACTGTCTGTTAAATTCTTCTACGGCAGGCTCAGAAAGCTGACGAGAGAACGTTCCCAGGCGCTGGCCGAGGTGCAGGGCCACCTTCATGAAAGGGTTCAGGGGATGCCTGTCATCAGGAGTTTTGCGATCGAAGATTATGAACAGAAGCAATTTGATCACGAGAACGCGAATTTTCTCGGCAAAGCAATCCGCCATACGGCCTGGAATGCCAAAACGTTTGCCGTCGTCAATACGGTTACAGACCTCGCTCCGCTGATCATCATTACGGTTGCGGGTTACCATGTGATTCACGGGTCCCTTACTGTAGGAACGATGGTGGCGTTTTTCGGATATATTGAACGCCTCTACAACCCGCTGCGCCGCCTGATCAATTCATCGACAACATTGACGCAGTCGATCGCATCGATGGACAGGCTGTTTGAATTTATTGATGAACCGTATGAATTAAAAGATAAACCCAATGCTGTAAAAGCAGAGCGGTTAAAAGGAATTGTTGAATTCAAAAATGTTTCCTTCCAATACGAAAAGTCGGAAGAAATGATTCTGCAGAATCTTTCTTTGAAAGCGGAACGGGGCGAAACGGTCGCACTCGTCGGGATGAGCGGAGGCGGAAAATCAACGCTCGTCAGCCTCATTCCGAGATTCTACGATGTCTCAGCCGGAAGCCTGGAGATCGACGGCATCGATGTGCGCGATTACCAGGCGCAGAGCCTTAGAAACCAAATCGGCATGGTGCTTCAGGATACATTTTTATTCAGCGAATCGGTACGTGAAAACATATCGATCGGAAATCCCGAAGCTTCGATGGAAGACATCATTGAAGCGGCAAAAGCCGCGAATGCCCACGATTTTATTATGGAACTGCCGCAAGGCTATGATACAAAGGTCGGAGAAAGGGGCGTCAAGCTGTCCGGAGGCCAAAAACAGCGGATATCAATCGCCAGGGTGTTCCTGAAGAATCCGCCTCTCTTAATTTTGGATGAAGCGACATCAGCGCTTGACCTTGAAAGCGAGCACTATATTCAGGAAGCGATGGAAAAGCTCGCGAAAGACCGGACGACCTTTATCGTTGCCCACAGATTGTCGACGATTACCCACGCTGACAAAATCGTCGTCATCGAAAACGGACGTGTCGCGGAAGTCGGCACACATGACGAATTAATGAGCCGCGACGGCCACTATAAGCATTTATTTACCATTCAAAAATTAAACTAAAACCGCCAAAAGCCTGACTTTCGTTTGAAGCCGAACGATTGTCAGGCTTTTTCTTTCCATGCAAATTTCGTACATATTTCCTATCCCGTCTAAATACAATTTAAAAAATACAAGCTCCGGAGGTGTATAAGTGACAAAAGAAAAATTGCTTGAAGTATCGGATTTGTCGATTTCGTTTCACCAGAAAAAGTCTGAAACCCCGATTGTGCAAGGCATTTCTTTCGATCTCCATCCCGGAGAAATCATGGGAGTCGTCGGAGAGTCCGGCTGCGGCAAGAGCGTCACCTCTTTGGCTTTAATGGGGCTGAACGCAAACACCCGGACGACGGGCCGGATCAAGTTTCAAAACAAAGATCTTCTCATGCAGTCTGAAAAAGAATGGAGACAGATGCGCGGCAATGACATCGCAATGGTTTTTCAAGAGCCGATGACCTCCCTCAACCCCCTTTTCACAATTGGCGATCAATTAACAGAAGCACTCTCCAGCCATACCAATATTCATAAAAAAGAAGCAAGAAGAAAAGCCGTTCAAATGCTGGAAACCGTCGGCCTGCCGAGGGCGGACCAGCTGATGAAGCAGTATCCCCACGAACTGTCGGGAGGCATGAGGCAGCGGGTCATGATCGCAATGGCATTAATTTGCGAACCGAAGCTGCTGATCGCCGATGAACCGACAACAGCTCTCGACGTCACCATCCAGGCCCAGATTCTGTCCCTGCTGAAAAAGCTCAATGCCGAATTTAACACAGCCATTCTCCTCATTACCCACGACCTTGGCGTCGTTCACAATACATGTGAACGCGTGATGATCATGTATGCCGGCCGGATCGTTGAAGAGGGCGGTGTCACCGCTGTTTTTGACAGTCCGAAACACCCTTATACAAAAGGCTTGTTCGCCTCTATTCCGGCATTCACAGACAAATCCGAGCGGCTGTCTTCGATTGAGGGGCAGGTGCCGAAGCCGGGATCGATTAAAAAAGGCTGTATGTTTGCGCCGCGATGCCCCCATAAACATGAACGCTGCATTGAAGAAGCGCCTGGATTGAACAAGCTGAAGGATGATCATGCTGTAAGCTGCTTTCTCTATGAAGAGGAAGGTGTTTTCACATGAATCGCGAACTGCTGAGCGTTCAAGAGCTGAAAACGTATTACCGCGTGTCCCGTAAGAAAATCGTGAAAGCGGTCGATGATGTTACACTGTCAGTTGAAAAAGGCGAAATCTTAGGGGTTGTCGGGGAATCCGGCTGCGGAAAATCGACCTTAGGAAAATCGATATTGCGGCTGACCGAACCGACTTCGGGAAAGGTGACTTTTCTCGGGCAGGAGATGACAGGCCTTGATGCAAAAGATCTTCGCAATATGAGAAGGCATATACAAATGATTTTTCAAGACCCGTACGCTTCGTTAAATCCGCGCATGAAAATAAAGGATATTTTGGAAGAACCGCTGATCGTTCATCAACTCGGAAAGAAGGCGGAAAGGAGAGAGGTCGTGCGTTCGATGCTTGAAATTGTCGGCCTTGATGCTTCATACGGCGACCGGTACGCACACCAATTCAGCGGCGGTCAGAGGCAAAGGATCGGCATTGCAAAAGCGCTGATCACTAAGCCGAAACTAATCATTGCCGATGAACCTGTCTCCGCGCTTGATGTATCCGTTCAGGCGCAGATCTTAAATCTGCTGAATGATTTGCAGGAGGCATTCGATTTAACGTTTCTGTTTATTTCTCATGATCTCGCAGTCGTTCGCTATATCAGCGACAGGGTGGCCGTGATGTATTTCGGAAAGATCGTCGAGATGGCGGACGCCGAATCGTTATTTAGAGAGCCGAAACACCCGTATACAGAAACGCTGTTAGCGGCAGTACCGGTCATCGGCAAAGGCGAAGCGGTTCATACGGCACCGGATATTGCCGCGCCCCGCATGAGTGAAAAGGGCTGTCCTTTTTACAGCAGATGCATGAAGCGGGCAGCGGTTTGTCTGGAAGCGGAGCCGCCTCTTGAAGAGACTGCGGACGGGCATTATGTCGCATGCCATTTTACCAATAAGGAGGCAGTACGATGAAAAAGAAAAGCTGGCTGATCTGTTTGGGAATGATTCTGTCTGTTTCCGCTTTTTTAATGGGATGCTCCGGTAACGAAAGCGGAAAAAACGACGGAGAGACGAACGGGGGAAAAGATACGCTGATCATCGGCAGAGGCGGTGATTCAACATCGCTTGATCCGATCACAACGACAGAAGGCGAAGCGTTTAAAGTGACGATCAATATGTTTGAGACCTTGCTGAATTACGGAGAACAAGACACTACGCTGAAGGAAGGCCTCGCGGTCAAATGGGACGCTTCAGATGACGGTTTGACCTACACACTGGAGCTGAGGCAAGGCGTGAAATTCCATGACGGAACGGATTTTAATGCAGAAGCCGTCAAATACAATTTTGAGCGGTGGATGAACGGGGATGAAGAAAAATTTCCTTACTACGGCATGTTCGGAGGCTATAAGAAAGATGAGGGGCATGTCATCAAAGATATAAAAGTGCTCGACGACCATAAGATTCAGTTCATTTTAAAACGCCCGCAAGCGCCGTTTTTAAAGAATCTTGCCATGACTTCATTCGGGATTGCGAGTCCTGCCGCCATCGAAAAATACGGCGAAAAATTCAGGGAGCACCCCGTCGGCACGGGCCCTTACAAATTTGTCGAATGGAAGCCGAACGACCGGATCGTCCTTGAAAAAAATGAAGACTATTGGGATCAAGGCAAACCGAAATTGCAGAAGATCATTTTCAGAGCCATTCCTGAAAACTCAGCCCGCCTAAATGCGTTGAAGACGGGCGAAATCGACCTAATGGACGGCGTCAATCCGTCTGATATCGAAAGCATCAAAGCAGACGCCAATCTGAAAACATTTGAAAGGCCTTCAATGAACGTCGGGTATCTCGGAATGACGACGACAAGAAAACCATTTGACAATAAGCTGGTCCGCCAGGCGCTGAATCATGCTGTTGATAAACAGGCGATTATCGATTCCTTCTACGGAGGCCTCGCCGAATCTGCCAAAAACCCGCTCCCTCCTTCACTTGAAGGATACAACGATCAGATAAAGGAATATCCGTATGATTTAAAAAAGGCAAAAGAACTCTTAAAAGAAGCCGGATTCCCGGACGGGTTTAAAATGAAGCTTTGGGCAATGCCTGTTCCGCGGCCATATATGCCGGACGGTATGAAAATAGCCGAAGTGATTCAATCAAGCTTCGAAAAAATCGGCGTCAAAGCGGAAATCGTCACTTACGACTGGGCGACGTATTTGGATAAGGTGAGCAAAGGGGAAGCTGACGCGTTTTTGATGGGCTGGACCGGAGACAATGGAGATCCGGACAACTTCATTTATACCCTGCTTGATAAAGATAATATCGGCGGTAACAACTATACGTACTTCAGCAATGACGAGCTTCATGACATCTTAATCGAAGCGCAGTCAGACCCTGACCAAAAGAAGAGAAATAAACTGTATCAAGATGCGCAGGAGCTCCTCCATGAAGAATCGCCTTGGATTCCGCTTGTCCATTCCACGCCGATTTTGGCCGGTTCAAAAGATATCGAAGGATATGCTCCGCATCCGACAGGGAGTGAAGTATTGTCCGGCGTAGAGTTTAAATAGGTGGTGACAGCCATTGCTTGCGTACTGTTTAAAACGGACGGGGATGCTGATCCCCGTTCTCATTGGCATGACACTGGTCGTTTTTTCGATCATCCGCTTTATTCCCGGCAACCCCGCCCAGGTTATTCTCGGCCAGAGGGCGACAAAGGAAGCGGTGCAGCAGCTGACCATCCAGCTCGGCCTTGATCAGCCGTGGTATGTGCAATACGCCAGATATATCGGGGATTTGCTGAAAGGGGATCTCGGGACATCAATCCGCACGGGAGCGGCGATTACGCAAGAAATAAAGCCGTATTTGTTCGCCACTCTCGAGCTTGCTTTTTTCGCGATGCTGATCGCAGTGTTTGTCGGTGTGAATGCCGGAATCATCAGCGCGTGGTTTAAGAATTCGGTATTCGACTATATTGCGATGCTGGTTGCTTTAATTGGCGTGTCGATGCCGATTTTTTGGCTTGGTCTGATGGGCCAGTGGTTCTTTTCGATCGAGCTCGGCTGGCTGCCGACAACGGGAAGGGAGAATGTCAGAAATCCGGTCGAAGCCTTTACTTACATTCATACACTGGACACCCTTTTACACGGAAGATTTGATCAGTTTGCAGAAACCATCCGCCATTTAATTCTGCCGGGAACCGCTCTTGCCACCATTCCCGCCGCGATCATTGCGAGAATTACAAGGGCCAGCATGATAGAGGTGCTGCAGTCCGATTATATCCGCACGGCAAAAGCAAAAGGCGTGCATATGTTTTTCGTTATCTATAAGCACGGTTTAAAAAATGCGTTCATTCCGGTGTTGACCGTCATCGGCCTGCAAACCGGACTTTTACTGGGCGGCGCGATTTTAACGGAGACGATTTTTGCCTGGCCCGGCATCGGCCGGTACATTTATGATGCGATCAGCTACCGCGACTACCCGGTTATCCAATCGGGCATTCTCGTGATCGCCTTCATCTTCGTCATGATTAACTTCATTGTTGATCTGCTGTACGCTGTCATCGATCCGAGAATTAAATATTAGGAGGCGGGAAATGTGGTTGTGCTTCAAAATGAACAGCAGAGGGAGGACGTGAAGGTGCGTTCGCCTTTGGCGGAACATATTCGGCGGTTCTTTGAGCATAAACTGGCTGCCGCCGGCACGATTTTAGTCGCGCTGTTTATCCTGCTGGCCATCTTCGCGCCGCTCATCGCACCCTATGGAATAAACGACCAGTCACTGTCAGACAGGCTTGCCGCTCCGTCTGCTGAACACCTTTTTGGAACGGACGATTTTGGCAGGGATATTTTTTCAAGGGTGCTGTACGGCGCGAGGCTGTCTTTATGGGTCGGCTTTTTCTCCTGTCTGGCATCGGCCTTGGCGGGGACGCTGTTAGGGCTGATCGCCGGTTTTTACGGCAGATGGGCTGATGCGTTGATTTCGCGGCTGTTTGATATCATGCTCGCGTTTCCCAGCATTCTGCTGGCGATCGCCATTGTGGCGATTCTCGGGCCTTCCCTTGAAAATGCCCTGATTGCCATCGCCATCATCAACGTTCCGACGTTTGGCAGGCTCGTTCGTTCAAAAGTGCTCAGCATCAGGCAGGAGGAATATGTCTTATCTGCGCGTGCTGTCGGGATGTCCAATATGAGGATGATGTTTAAACACATTCTTCCCAACAGCATGGCCCCGGTTATCGTTCAAGCGACACTGAATATTGGAACGGCGATTATAGAAGCGGCCGCGCTCGGATTTTTAGGGTTGGGGGCGCAGGCGCCGAACCCGGAGTGGGGAAAAATGCTTGCAGATGCCCGGCCTTATTTGGCGCAGGCCCCGTGGACATTATTTTTTCCGGGATTTGCGATCATGCTGACCGTGCTCGGCTTTAATCTGATGGGAGACGGCCTGCGCGACACCCTTGATCCGAAAATGAAGGAAGGAAAATAAAAAAACCGGTTAACGTATTCGTTAACCGGTTTACTCTTCCTCAACTTCAAGCTCACTGTCTTTTTTGTGGTACGTCTGAAAGCTTGTGAGCAAGGTTTCCAAATGTTCAAGCTGTTCTCGGTATTCTACGGTGCTCGCCATAATGGTCAGCATATTGTAGTCCAACAGTTCTTCTTTCAATTTGTCCTGGTTTTTCAGGAATGATTCGGTCAAGTGCTGTTTGTACACGTCTCCTTCTTCGTGAAGGTCGACGTGATCCTGCGTTTTAATCCTGCCGACGAATCTCATTAAAATTCGCTCGTGCCAATGGAGAAGATAATCAAGCTCTTCGACCAGCGTTTCTTGAAATTCTTCAGGCATATGACAAAACTCGTTTTCAAGCCGGTGCAGTTTTTTCAAAGCATCAAGCGCGCGGTTTGATGCAATAATCGCCTGTCTGAACAGCACGAGCTTTCGCTGTTTTACATATGTGGAACGTTTTAAATAGCTTCTTTCTTCTTTGTAAAGCAAGTAAAGGTGATCGACCTTCATCATTTTTTCTTTCAGCTTTTCAATGTCTTCTTTCAGCATGGAGTGTTCCGTTGTCTTCCGCGTCAACAATCTGATCCATTTAATGACTTCATCTGTATTTTCAACAACATGGCTGACGAGCTTCGTTTCATATTTAGGCGGCAGAAAAATCAGGTTGACCAGGAACGCAGACAATACACCCAAAATAACCGTTCCGGTTCTCACCAAGGCAAACCATAAAAAGTTGTCGCCGGAGCTCTCCAATATGGCAATAACGGTGACGAGAGCGATCGAAATTGTATTCTCGATCTTCAGCTTCAGGTTGATCGTAATGACGATTACCGCCGTCAATCCGATGATGATCGGACTGGGTTCGAAAATAAGTCCAAAAATAATGGCTGTGGCAGCTCCGATTATGTTCGCCTGCACTTGATCGACAATCGTCAAAAATGAACGATAGATCGAAGGCTGTATCGCGAAGATAGCCGCGATTCCCGCGAAGACAGGAGTCGGAAGGCCGAGCCAAGACGCGAGGTAAAGCGCAAGCGTAATGGCAATGCCTGTTTTGAAAATACGGGCACCAAGTTTCATTAGGCTGTACTTGCATCCCTTTCTATAATAAAATTCGTTCTTTACAGAAAATGAATTGTATTGAACATTCCCTCTCTGTTAATTTGCCAAACAATAAAGTAATATACAGCGATCTTCCGAAATATTCAACCCATTTTTAAGAAAAAACAAATCATTGACAAAAAAGAAAAACAAGCCGGTGAAAAGTGCCTGTTCACCGCGTTTACAAAGTGCTCCGCATTTGATAAAAAGAGAGCGGACCCGCTCTCTTTTTATATGCGTTGTTTCAATTGTTTAAATGAGTCATCCACGGCTTTAAGCGTCGCTTTAATGTCCTCTTCCGTGTGCGCGGTGGTGATAAACCATGCTTCATATTTTGAAGGCGCAAGATTAACACCGCGCTCAAGCATCAGTTTGAAAAAGGCAGCGAACATTTCTCCGTCCGTATTTTCGGCTTGCTCATAGTTTTCGACTTTTTCGTTCGTAAAGTATACGGTGAGCGCGCCTTTAAGACGGTTGACAGTGATGTTGATGCCGTGGGTTTCGGCATGTCCCAGGATACCTTCTTCAAGCATAGCGCCGAGGAGGTCAAGTTTTTCGTATGTGCCTTTTTCTTTCAGCACTTCAAGGCAGGCGATACCTGAGAGGATCGAAGCCGGATTCCCCGCCATCGTGCCCGCTTGATAAGCAGGTCCGAGCGGTGCGACTTGTTCCATAATCTCTTTTTTGCCTCCGTATGCGCCGATCGGCAGGCCGCCGCCGATGATTTTGCCAAGCGCCGTCAAATCAGGTTTGACGCCAAGCAGATCCTGGGCGCCGCCGTACATAAAGCGGAAAGCGGTGATAACTTCATCATAGATGACGAGCGCCCCTGCGTTATGCGTCAGTTCATTGACCTGTTCGAGGAATCCGCTCTTCGGTTCGACGATCCCGAAGTTTCCGACAATCGGTTCAACGAGAACTGCCGCAATATCGTCCCCCCATTTATCGAGCGCTTCTTTATAGCTGTCGATATCATTGAAAGGAACGGTAATCACCTCGTTGGCGATGCTTTTTGGAACCCCCGCTGAATCAGGTGTGCCGAGCGTTGACGGACCTGAACCGGCCGCCACCAGCACAAGATCGGAATGGCCGTGGTAGCAGCCGGCGAACTTGATGATTTTCGTCCTGCCTGTATAGGCCCGGGCGACGCGAATCGTCGTCATCACAGCTTCCGTTCCCGAATTGACGAATCTTACTTTATCCAAGGCAGGAATCGCTTCTTTAAGCATCTTGGCAAATGTCACTTCATGCTTTGTCGGCGTGCCGTAAAGCACCCCGTTCTCAGCAGCTGTTTGAATCGCTTTTGTGATATGCGGGTGAGCGTGACCCGTAATAATCGGTCCGTAGGCGGCAAGATAGTCTATGTATTTGTTGCCGTCCACATCCCAAAAATAAGCGCCGCTTCCCCTCTCCATCGCGACGGGAGAACCTCCGCCGACCGCTTTATAAGACCTTGAGGGGCTGTTGACGCCTCCGACTATATGTTGAAGAGCTTCTTCATGAAGCTTTTCAGATTGAGTATGCTGCATAATATCCTCCTCATTTCTGCACCTTTTATCTATTTCTATATTGTAACACGAGGCGGACAGAGCGCAAAAAGAAGCCGCCGAACATTTGAACAAGACGGCGCTGTTTTTTATAATGGGGGAAAGCAAGCGATTAAACATAACAGGAGGCAAAACAATGACTGTTGAAATTGGACAAAAGGTGCCTGATATTGAACTGCTCGGTGATCACGGAGAAAAAGTAAAGCTGTCGGATTTTGAAGGAAAGTATGTCGTGCTCTATTTTTACCCGAAAGATATGACGCCGGGGTGCACAACGGAAGCGTGCGATTTCAGAGACCGACATGAAAGCTTTGCTGAACTTGATGCCGTCATCATCGGAGTCAGCCCTGACGACCAGACAAGACATGAGAAATTCAAGCAGAAACACGATCTGCCGTTTCTGCTGCTCGTCGATGATGAACACAAGCTCGCTGAAAGCTTTGACGTATGGAAGCTGAAGAAGAATTTCGGCAAGGAATACATGGGTGTCGAAAGGTCGACATTCCTGATTGATAAAGAAGGCCGCCTTGTGAAAGAGTGGCGGAAAGTAAAGGTAAAAGACCATGTCGCAGAAGCGCTTCAAGCAGTAAAAGAAATCGCGGAAGCGTAAAGCTCTTGCGGGAGGCCGGACTGTATTTTAGTTTGGTCTCTTTTTAAGCTCATATTCGTCTGTCTGACCGGACATGCTGATCATATCGGCCTTTTTCGCCTTAAAAATAGCTTTTTCACAGGGATTGGAATTGACAAAGATTCTGATCAGGAGTTACACTAATTATAAACGTTATAATGTAAGAATTTTTTTTAGAAGAGAGGTGCATGACGATGGCTGAACATAACCTGAAAGAAGCGTTGGAAGCGTTGAAGGAAACCGGGGTTCGAATTACTCCTCAACGTCATGCCATTCTGGAATTTCTCGTGAATTCTATGTCTCATCCAACTGCAGATGATATATATAAAGCTCTGGAAGGGAAATTTCCAAACATGAGCGTAGCAACGGTTTACAACAATTTGCGGGTTTTTAAGGAATCAGGGCTCGTTAAGGAATTAACGTACGGAGATTCCTCCAGCCGGTTTGACTTCGTGACATCCGAGCATTATCACGCAATTTGCGAACGCTGCGGGAAAATCGTCGACTTTCATTATCCCGGCCTCGACGAAGTGGAGCAGCTGGCTTCACATGTGACAGGATTCAAAGTCAGTCACCATAGACTGGAGATATACGGTTTATGTCAGGAATGCGACAAAAAAGAAAGCCATTAAAAAGAGCTGGCCGCTTTTTTAACGGTCAGCTTATTTTTATTGCAGTATCTACTGAGACTTTCGATTATACGATTCGTTAAACTCTTTTCCTTCGAGGTTTTTATCCAGTGTCAGAGGCTCCCTGCAATGCATGCACATATCGACCCGGCCTAAAATCTTGGTCGGTTTTTCACAGTTTGGACAGACGACTTGAACCGCTTTCGTTGAAAGCATGCCGATCCAAAAATAAACCGCTGTGCTCAACAAGATAGACAATACCCCCAAGATCATAAACACCGACATCAAGAGGATCGAGGACCTAAAGAAGATCCCGACATACATAATAATGAAGCCTATAAATACAAGGCTTAACGCAAACGTTCTGATTTTGTTGATTTTGCTAGAGTATTTTGCCATATCCATCCCCCTGTCTCTAATATAGCATAGAAAAGATGTGTTATTCTTTAATTAAAACGAATCAATTGGAAAATTTCTATAGAGAGTTTTGGGGAAATTGATTATAATAATTCAATGTGTTTTCAAAATAAAGGAGTTTTTATTGGCTCGTAGAAATAGGTAGAAACAAAGAGAGAAGCTTTTAGAGCAACGCATTTACATCGTATTGGAGGAATGGTGATGGAAAATCTTCTCCGTCCGATTTACCAAGAAAGAGCAAGCCGCCCTGACACACTCGCTGTCATGCTGATTGAGAGGAGAAATCAAACCTCATCTGCGACAGATAATTTTGATGCGGCATTGTTGATTATCGTTAATAAGGCTGAAGACCCTGTATTCGTGAAGCATTATGAGTTCGACGGAAAAACGGCTTCTCTTCATATTATTTCTGTTGAACAGCTTCAGGAATGGATTTTGCTCGGAACAAATAGAAGAATCATAGACTGGGTCCTCAATGGAAAGGTGCTTTTCGACCGAAACGAATTTATCGCCAAGCTGATTGAGCAGCTTAATACATTTCCGTTTTCAGAAAGAAAACTAAAAATCGGACTTGAATATGGGAAATTAATCAGAAGATATATAGAAGGGAAATCGTTTTTTGAGGACGGTCAATTTTTGGACGCCTACAATTCCATCGTACACGCCCTCCATCATTTGGCCAGAATCGAAGTGATCGATAAAGGTTTTCACCCAGAAGTTACGGTATGGAACCAAGTCCGCCACATGGAGCCTCAGGTTTATAAATTGTATAAGGAATTAATTGAGAGCAATGAAAGCTTGCAAAAACGGCTGGAGTTATTATTCCTCGCAAGCGATTTTCTCATTCATTCAAAAGCCGAAATCGGGGCCGCACATATTCTCAATGTCATGGATGAAAAAGAGGTTTGGCAATTTGCTGATCTTCTCAAGCATCCGGATCTCAAGTATTTCACGGCAGACCTGGGAGTCATACTGGAGTTCTTGGCTGAAAAGGACTTAGTTGGAGTCAAGCCGATTGAGACAAAGGGCCAAAAGATTTTTCACCGAGGATATTTTATCAAAAAAAGTGTTGACACTAATTTATAACGGTGATATATTGTTAAGCGTCGCTGTTAGCGGAACGGTTTTTGAACTGAAAGCAGCAGCGACGAAAAAACAAAAAACATTTGACACTCCTTGTTGAAAATGTTATACTAATAAAGTCGCTTCGGACAGGAGCGGAAATGATCTTTGAAAACTAAACAAGACAAAACGTACCTGTTAATTCATTAAATAAATCGCACATTTTGTGCGTAGTCATTATCAAACTTCATGGAGAGTTTGATCCTGGCTCAGGACGAACGCTGGCGGCGTGCCTAATACATGCAAGTCGAGCGGACAGATGGGAGCTTGCTCCCTGATGTTAGCGGCGGACGGGTGAGTAACACGTGGGTAACCTGCCTGTAAGACTGGGATAACTCCGGGAAACCGGGGCTAATACCGGATGCTTAATTGAACCGCATGGTTCAATTATAAAAGGTGGCTTTTAGCTACCACTTACAGATGGACCCGCGGCGCATTAGCTAGTTGGTGAGGTAACGGCTCACCAAGGCGACGATGCGTAGCCGACCTGAGAGGGTGATCGGCCACACTGGGACTGAGACACGGCCCAGACTCCTACGGGAGGCAGCAGTAGGGAATCTTCCGCAATGGACGAAAGTCTGACGGAGCAACGCCGCGTGAGTGATGAAGGTTTTCGGATCGTAAAACTCTGTTGTTAGGGAAGAACAAGTACCGTTCGAATAGGGCGGTACCTTGACGGTACCTAACCAGAAAGCCACGGCTAACTACGTGCCAGCAGCCGCGGTAATACGTAGGTGGCAAGCGTTGTCCGGAATTATTGGGCGTAAAGCGCGCGCAGGCGGTTTCTTAAGTCTGATGTGAAAGCCCCCGGCTCAACCGGGGAGGGTCATTGGAAACTGGGGAACTTGAGTGCAGAAGAGGAGAGTGGAATTCCACGTGTAGCGGTGAAATGCGTAGAGATGTGGAGGAACACCAGTGGCGAAGGCGACTCTCTGGTCTGTAACTGACGCTGAGGCGCGAAAGCGTGGGGAGCGAACAGGATTAGATACCCTGGTAGTCCACGCCGTAAACGATGAGTGCTAAGTGTTAGAGGGTTTCCGCCCTTTAGTGCTGCAGCAAACGCATTAAGCACTCCGCCTGGGGAGTACGGTCGCAAGACTGAAACTCAAAGGAATTGACGGGGGCCCGCACAAGCGGTGGAGCATGTGGTTTAATTCGAAGCAACGCGAAGAACCTTACCAGGTCTTGACATCCTCTGACAACCCTAGAGATAGGGCTTCCCCTTCGGGGGCAGAGTGACAGGTGGTGCATGGTTGTCGTCAGCTCGTGTCGTGAGATGTTGGGTTAAGTCCCGCAACGAGCGCAACCCTTGATCTTAGTTGCCAGCATTCAGTTGGGCACTCTAAGGTGACTGCCGGTGACAAACCGGAGGAAGGTGGGGATGACGTCAAATCATCATGCCCCTTATGACCTGGGCTACACACGTGCTACAATGGGCAGAACAAAGGGCAGCGAAGCCGCGAGGCTAAGCCAATCCCACAAATCTGTTCTCAGTTCGGATCGCAGTCTGCAACTCGACTGCGTGAAGCTGGAATCGCTAGTAATCGCGGATCAGCATGCCGCGGTGAATACGTTCCCGGGCCTTGTACACACCGCCCGTCACACCACGAGAGTTTGTAACACCCGAAGTCGGTGAGGTAACCTTTTGGAGCCAGCCGCCGAAGGTGGGACAGATGATTGGGGTGAAGTCGTAACAAGGTAGCCGTATCGGAAGGTGCGGCTGGATCACCTCCTTTCTAAGGATATTATACGGAATATAAGACCTTGCGGTCTTATAGACAGGTGCGTTTAGATCTTGTTTAGTTTTGAAGGATCATTCCTTCAAAGCGTGTTCTTTGAAAACTAGATAACAGTAGACATCACATTCAATTCGTAATGCAAGATATCACGTAGTGATTCTTTTTAACGGTTAAGTTAGAAAGGGCGCACGGTGGATGCCTTGGCACTAGGAGCCGATGAAGGACGGGACGAACACCGATATGCTTCGGGGAGCTGTAAGCAAGCTTTGATCCGGAGATTTCCGAATGGGGAAACCCACTGCTCGTAATGGAGCAGTATCCATATCTGAATTCATAGGATATGAGAAGGCAGACCCGGGGAACTGAAACATCTAAGTACCCGGAGGAAGAGAAAGCAAATGCGATTCCCTGAGTAGCGGCGAGCGAAACGGGAACAGCCCAAACCAAGAGGCTTGCCTCTTGGGGTTGTAGGACACTCTGTACGGAGTTACAAAAGAACGAGGTAGATGAAGAGGCCTGGAAAGGCCCGCCATAGGAGGTAACAGCCCTGTAGTCAAAACTTCGTTCTCTCCTGAGTGGATCCTGAGTACGGCGGAACACGTGAAATTCCGTCGGAATCCGGGAGGACCATCTCCCAAGGCTAAATACTCCCTAGTGACCGATAGTGAACCAGTACCGTGAGGGAAAGGTGAAAAGCACCCCGGAAGGGGAGTGAAAGAGATCCTGAAACCGTGTGCCTACAAGTAGTCAGAGCCCGTTAACGGGTGATGGCGTGCCTTTTGTAGAATGAACCGGCGAGTTACGATCCCGTGCAAGGTTAAGTTTGAAAAGACGGAGCCGCAGCGAAAGCGAGTCTGAATAGGGCGCATGAGTACGTGGTCGTAGACCCGAAACCAGGTGATCTACCCATGTCCAGGGTGAAGTTCAGGTAACACTGAATGGAGGCCCGAACCCACGCACGTTGAAAAGTGCGGGGATGAGGTGTGGGTAGGGGTGAAATGCCAATCGAACCTGGAGATAGCTGGTTCTCTCCGAAATAGCTTTAGGGCTAGCCTCAAGGTAAGAGTCTTGGAGGTAGAGCACTGATTGGACTAGGGGCCCCTACCGGGTTACCGAATTCAGTCAAACTCCGAATGCCAAAGACTTATCCTTGGGAGTCAGACTGCGAG
>NZ_CP096378.1:1060000-3350000 GCF_053903085.1 Bacillus sp. AK124 | reverse complement strand
AACGTCCTGTTGCAACGCATGCACTTGTACGTCCTGTACTGCGGAGGATTAGCTCAGCTGGGAGAGCATCTGCCTTACAAGCAGAGGGTCGGCGGTTCGATCCCGTCATCCTCCACCATTTCTATGAAAATCATATTATCGCGGGGTGGAGCAGTTCGGTAGCTCGTCGGGCTCATAACCCGAAGGTCGCAGGTTCAAATCCTGCCCCCGCAACCAAATTAAATTCATTGCCAAAATGGTCCGGTAGTTCAGTTGGTTAGAATGCCTGCCTGTCACGCAGGAGGTCGCGGGTTCGAGTCCCGTCCGGACCGCCATTTAAATAAAGGCTCGGTAGCTCAGTTGGTAGAGCAACGGACTGAAAATCCGTGTGTCGGCGGTTCGATTCCGTCCCGAGCCACCATTTGCCGGTCTAGCTCAATTGGTAGAGCAACTGACTTGTAATCAGTAGGTTGGGGGTTCAAGTCCTCTGGCCGGCACTGTTTTGGAGGGGTAGCGAAGTGGCTAAACGCGGCGGACTGTAAATCCGCTCCCTCAGGGTTCGGCGGTTCGAATCCGTCCCCCTCCACCATGTTTTTAGGGGCATAGTTTAACGGTAGAACAGAGGTCTCCAAAACCTCCAGTGTGGGTTCGATTCCTACTGCCCCTGCCAATTTTAATTCACAATTTATGGCGGTTGTGGCGAAGTGGTTAACGCACCAGATTGTGGCTCTGGCACTCGTGGGTTCGATTCCCATCAATCGCCCTTCATATTGGGCTATAGCCAAGCGGTAAGGCAACGGACTTTGACTCCGTCATGCGCTGGTTCGAATCCAGCTAGCCCAGTTTTCATCTTTCTTTATCATCCTGCATATGATAAGATGAATATTAGTTAAAATGCGGAAGTAGTTCAGTGGTAGAACACCACCTTGCCAAGGTGGGGGTCGCGGGTTCGAATCCCGTCTTCCGCTCCAATTCTTAAAATGATGGCGGCATAGCCAAGTGGTAAGGCAGAGGTCTGCAAAACCTTTATCCCCGGTTCGAATCCGGGTGTCGCCTTATTTGCCTCGTGCCGGGGTGGTGGAATTGGCAGACACACAGGACTTAAAATCCTGCGGTAGGTGACTACCGTGCCGGTTCAAGTCCGGCCCTCGGCACCATTGATCACACACATGCCGGTGTGGCGGAATTGGCAGACGCGCACGACTCAAAATCGTGTTCCTTCGGGAGTGTCGGTTCGACCCCGACCACCGGTATCATTAATCATCGTATTGCCAAACGATGAAAGAGCGTTCCTTATAAAGGGAACGCTCTTTTTATTTATTCTTTATCTTGGAACGAGTCCGTAAGAATTTTTTCTTAAGGACTGCGAGTTCTGGAAGCTGCGAGAACATACCGTGAGATATTATCGAAATGAGCTTAATAAGGTGCAGAAACTCTTACAGGAGCAAAATGTATCTGGCGATCCCTCGTCAGGAGCAGTGGTATATCATTGGATATATACGCAGAGGAGGACTAAAATTCCTTAAAGACCGGATCACTAATTCAGTCGACAATAAGAGAAGCAACTTTTAAGCCAGCCGAATCTTAGAACATTCACAGGTAACCGAGACTATTCAATGATGCTGCTCTTATTGAAGACAGGTATTCGGGAGAATGAGTTCGCAAGCCTAAAATTTAACAGTTGTAAAAATCGAAGAGAAGAATCAGTCATACACGTAAGAAATGCAAAAGGGGATCAAGAAAGAAGTGTATCGATTACGCCATAATGAAGAAGCAGCTTAAAAAGTATATTTCTATCCGAGGGTATGTCGAGGCAGAAGCAATGTTTATTACTCTCGATAGAGAGTCTGTCATTGAAATAAGAAACATTTGAGAAAAGGACAAATAAGTTTGCCGTAACTTCCTAGGGCGGCAATCGCACAATAAATTATATAGGCAAGCCCTCACTTTTTATTATCCATTTATAGGGTAAAAAGTAAATTATACAAATTCCTTTGCAAAGATTGGTAACTTTCTGTAAAATGTTCTCATAGCGATAGAGGCAGTAAAGTGTGGGAGGTTTGACAATGAAAACAGTAGCCTCTGTGAACGTAGCCAATCTCATCAATCAGTGGTATGTTCACATAAAAAAGAGAGATGTTTCAAATGCCGTAGAACTTAGGGACAGAATAAAAGGCCTTTTAAACGTAATGGAAGAAGATCAGGATGTTTTGCTTTACTTTAATCTACTTGATTACAGGTTCAGAGTATTAATGGAAGACATCGCGGGGGAGCCGCAGCTTCCGCCTATTGCTGAAGATAAGGCGAAGACAGACGGTTTGTTACGATACTATTACTTTCTCTTTAAAGGAATGTATGAAAGTGCGAGGAGCAACTACTCTAAAGCGCTTAATTGTTTTAGAGTTGCCGAGCGGCAGCTCGATAATGTCGAAGATGAAATCGAAAAGGCCGAGTTTCATTATAAGCTTGGAAATCTCTATTATTTTACGAAAACAACTCTACTTTCTTTTCATCATCTTTCAATCGCGAAGAGCATTTATAGGGCTTATGAAGAATATAAGACACAGTCGATAAACTGTACGGTACTGCTCTCGCACTCAATTATATAGACGACGGACGTTTAACAAGAGCTGAAAATATGCTTAAGAGTTGCGCAGAAAGACTGATCAAGATGGGCGATATTCATCTGCTGGCGGCTGTCTACTATGATCTCGGCTTTTTAAAAATTCAAGAGGATAAACATGAAGAAGCACTCGAGTATTTCGACCTCTCATTTAAAACGGATGATATCGAAAAAAATGCGCCTATTATGTACATGCAGTGCATATACGAGTCAGCTAGGTCAACTTATAAGATAGGTGAGGTTGATAAGGCGCTTAAGAGGGTTCATCTTGGTTTTGAGTTTGCTCAGAAAACGAATAATATCAACTTTTCGCTCAAATTCTCGATTCTAAATATATGCTATAGCGCTCCCCTCGAGGGTGTACCGCAAGTCAAAGAGTTTATCGAAATGCTCGAGGAGAGAGAGGCTTACGTAGACATTGAGGCGCTTGCTGAGGATGTGGCCAACGTCTACAGCTCATTATAATTACAAATATTCCACATACTTCTTGGAAAAAGCAATAAAATCAAGTAAACTAACAGGAAAGGAGGTTCTTTAAATGAAAAAACTTATTGTAACTGCTTTCCTTACTGCATCGCTTGGACTCGTTTTAACCAGCGCAGCAGACTTCCTCGCAGAAAGTATCCAAACAGCAGACTCAGTAACATTACTTGCCTCAAGAGGAGCGGGCTCATAAAACAAAAATACAACAGTAAGAGGGCGGCTATTACAGCCGTCTTTTTTTGCTTTCGGTTACCTTTCGCAGTTTGAATTTGTATACTATAGTTATGTCTAAAATACGAATCTTACGCCATGATAGACCGTAATGGCTTATTATATCGAATATACTGTGGACTAAGGCTTTCTAATAGAATCGGCACCACTCAAAATCGTGTTCCTTCGGGAGTGTCGGTTCGACCCCGACCACCAGTATCCTTAGCTCTTTTAAATTGGATAGAAAATGTTATGATTTGAAATGGTTTTGCACATTCTTTACACATACTCAACTTCTTCAGGCTTTTCAACTTCCTCAACAGCCATATCTTCAAAAATGTTTACAGTCTCAGTTTCATCTCTTTCCCGAAGCTCTTTAATTAAGTGAACATATGTATTTGACGTGGTTTCTATATCAGCATGTCCTAACCTTTCACTTACATAATAAATTGACACCTTTCTATAAAGCAGCACGCTTACGGGAGGGCGCTTTTATTTTAGGGAGATGATCTGGATGGAATCGAAATGCGAGTATTGCGGTGAGGTTCATGGGGTTTTATTGCGGGAGGAGAAAAGGGAGAATGGCGTTGAAATTTGGTATATTCAATGCCCCGCCTGCCAGCATAGGGCCGTGTTTTCTGTGACTACCCCACAAATTAGAGTCCTCAAAAGCGTATTAGAGGTGTAAAGAACCAATATGCGAAAGCCGACAACATTTACGGGCCGAAGACAAAGGCAAAACTTGAATCCTTACTTGAAGTAATAAAAAAGGCCCTCTCGTAAAAAAGTGGGCCTTTCAAGTCTTTTTCTTTTAAATAGCTTCTTTTATTTGCTCTATTACACTTTTTAACCATTGTATTGGAGTTAATCCGATAGCAGGAAAATAAATTTCGCAGTGCGATTTTATAAAGTCTTCTTTCTCTTGATCAGATATGTCATTATTTAAAAACTCTTGACAAAATTGTATTGTGAAAGCCAAGCATTCTTTGCTGGATTCACTAATAAACTCATTCAGTGCTTGTTCTGGGGCCCCCATATCCTGATGAAATGTGCCATCCAAAAAATCGCTTAACTCTTCAAAAATATCATAATTATCTTGCATATTGAAACTCCTTTATTTTATTGGATATCCTGTTAAAATATACTCTCCATCTTTCCCCTTTTTCAAGACTATTTTTGCATTCGTAACATCTTCTGCGGTATTTGAGCCTCTTTCTATACTTCTTCCAAGAACATCTCCATTACCTTTGTATCTTAATGCAAGAGTAGGCCTGCTTTTAGGGTCTGATAACCACTTTTCTACTTTTTTTATGTTTTTGGGATCTTTCAATACTTCACTAGCGACTTTTTCTGCTGTAGCTCTATCTTTAAAAGTAGATGAACCAGTGATTTTAAGATCTTTTTTTAAACGTTGGGATAACTCCTCGTCAGTTTTCCCAACATGCCTTTTGATTAAGTGGCCTCTTTTGGATTCATGAGCTGCTAATCCACCACCTGGTGCCAGGGGACTACTGTCCCCTGGTTTAACTGTATCTTTACTCTTCTGGGCTTTATCTACCTTAGAAACGTTCTTTGCCGCTTCTTCACCTTTAAATAACTTGAAGCCGCGCTTTCCGTACTTAAATGCCTTTCCAAAAGGTGTGACACTCAATGCGGCCATCAAACGATCACCTTTATCTTTAACGATTTCGCCTGTCGCAAGGTCGTATCCAAACGCTGCTCTCACTGCATCATACACACCTGTAAATTCCATCGCTGTATCGAAATATTCAGCAAAGTCGCTTTTTTCCACATTCTCTGGAAGGGTGTAGGCGGGTTCTATCTTAACGATTGTATCACCATCTATGTATGCCCGGTAAAGCGTATCGTTAAATACTCTATAATCTTTTTTCAGTTCATTCAATTCCTCTTGGGTGTACTCTTTCTTGGAAACCTTTTGTGTCGCCAATTTTTTTAATCGATCTGGATTGGCGAGTGTGTTAATGTCCGCATCTTCTTTGTCTCCGACTTTTTTCAACATGGCACCCATTGCTGTTTCTTGATTTCCACTCAAGGTATCCATCTCATCCGGCTTTAAAATCGCGCCTTTTTGATAACCGGTGATTTCAATTTTGGGGCCGGTATACATCTTTTCGAGCCGCGCCATGTATTTTTGCATCGTCTCAAGATCGTTTTCAGCCGTTTTGAGGGCGTTGGTTTGCTCGCGGTCAAACGCATGCAGCTTTTCAAGGGTCGTGCTGATTTCCTTTAACGCTTTCTGATTCTGTTCATGAAAACCGCTGTCATTCAAATCCGGTAAATCAACGATATGACTGACTTTTGCGATTGTGGCGTTGGCCTTAGAAACCAAATGTTTCGTTGTGCGATCAGCAGCATTTAAGCCATTCTCCAGTTCGTGTTCGAGAAAGGGCTGTGAAATAAATCCGTTATGGTTGGGTTCCAGGGAATTCAACGCGCTTTTCATTTTCTTCAGCGTGGAACTGTATTCCTCTATGAAAGTGTCATAGAACCGCAGAAAAGGGGTGTGACATTCCTCGTAAAAGGCGCGGATCGCGTCGCCGCCTTTTCCTTTTAAAGCATCATCAAGTGATGTGATCCCCTCAACGGCCTTTTTAACTTTATCGAATTCGTCTGATTGTTGTTTTAATTGTTCCAGCGTTTGATCAATTGCAGGGTGAAGCGCCTGAACATCCAGAGTCTTCATGGCATTCTCCTCTAATACTTTTCATTACAATCAGTATATAGTTTACCACTTTATAGAAAGGACTTGGTGAATATATCCTGTTCAACCATGAAAATGAATCATTGGACTTAGGTCATTACTTCTATTAATTCATTTCGTTTTTTGGGATGATATAAGTTTTGCAATTTTTCTATTACTCAAACAAAAAATTAAACTACTCGTTCAATATGGGAATATTCCAGCTTTATTTTAACCTCACATGATTGCAAGGTTTTCTCCATTTTTCCTGTTAAAGTGCTATAATATAATTGTCTTTTTTTACATAGCTAAGAAAGATCTATGTATGGTTATAAGCTATGATAAATTGTGAAAACTATTGATTGACAAGAAAATGAACAAAACTGACTTAAAAGATTAAGCTGGAATCACCTACAATATACTGGGTCGTCTTGGAAAAGGGCAGCCGGTAAGTGTGGAAAGCTTATATAAGATTTGCAAATGCCTCAATGTAATATCGATGACATCATAGAATTTCACTTCGATCGACAAATATAGCGGTTAAATTGAATGGAAGGTGCTGATGATATGGGGAAGAAACATCTATCTGAAGAAGATATCAAAGCTAGATATATCACACCGGCAATTATTGATGCGGGGTGGGATATAAATAAGCAAGTTCGGCTTGAATACGCCTTTACGGCTGGTAGAATCATCCTTCGTGGAAATGTGACTGCCAGAGGAAAAAAGAAAAGAGCGGACTATGTACTTTTTTACAAAAATAACTTTCCTTTAGCAGTCATAGAAGCTAAAGATAATAATCATCCGGTAGGAGCAGGTTTGCAGCAAGGGATCGAATATGCGAAAGCACTGGACATATCCTATGTCTACGCTTCTAATGGGGATGCCTTTGTAGAGCAGAACTTGATTACTGGTGAGGTAAGAGAACTAAGACTTGAAGAGTTTCCATCACCAGAAGAATTATACCAAAGATATTTAATTGATAAAAATATCAATGAGGCCGAAGAAAAGGTTATCTTAGAGCCTTATTATTATGTGCCTAATTACAAAACACCTAGATACTATCAAAGGGTCGCGATCAATAGAACAGTAGATGCGGTTGCCAAAGGACAAGAACGTGTGCTTTTAGTTAGTGCCACAGGTACCGGTAAAACTTTTATGACCTTCCAAATTATCTATAGGTTGTGGAAATCGGGTTTGAAGAAAAGGATCCTTTTCTTAGCAGACCGCAATGTACTGGTTGACCAGACTATATCGGGAGATTTCAAGCCTTTTAGCGGGAAGATGACAAAGGTGAAAAATAAAGATCTTGATAGTTCCTACGAGATTTATTTAGCTCTTTATCAGCAGCTTACTGGTGACGATGGAGAAGAGACGTTCCGTCAGTTCCAGCCGAATTTTTTTGATTTAATTGTAATAGATGAGTGCCACAGAGGAAGTGCAAAAGAAGAATCAGCATGGAGAAAGGTTTTGGATTATTTTTCATCGGCTACTCACATTGGTTGTACAGCAACACCAATCGAAACAAAAGAAGCCTCAAGCCATACCTACTTTGGGGAGCCCATTTATGAGTACTCTTTAAAACAAGGAATCAATGATGGCTTCTTGGCACCTTATAAAGTCATCAGAATTGGATTGGATCGAGATCTTGAAGGTTATCGCCCGGAAGCAGGAAAGGTTGATAAATATGGTTATGAAATTGAGGATCGAGAGTACAATATAAAAGATTTTGAACGATCTCTTGTGATTGATGATCGCACACGAGTCATAGCATCTAAAATCACAGAGTTCTTAAAGAAAACCGATCGCTTTAGTAAAACCATCGTATTCTGTGTGGACATTGAACACGCCGAACGTATGAGGCAAGCACTTATTAATGAAAATAAAGACTTGTATGCGGAAAATGATAAATACATCATGCGTATTACGGGGGATAATGATGAAGGAAAAGAACAACTAGACTACTTTATTGATGAAGAAAGTGATTACCCGGTAATTGCAGTAACCAGTAAGCTAATGACTACCGGTGTGGATGCGAAAATGTGTAAGTTGATTGTTTTGGAAAATAACATCAATAGCATGACCGAATTTAAGCAGATTATTGGTCGTGGTACAAGACTTCTTGAAGAATACGGTAAGACCTACTTTACTATTATGGACTTTCGTAATTCCAGCCGGCTCTTTGCTGATCCTGCATTTGATGGTAGACCGGAAGTGGTTATTGATATTGATGGGAATGATCCGGTGGATGAACCAGAGCCGCCGACAGATGAAGAGGAAGATGGTTCTGAGGAAAATGATGGGGATAATCGTGTCAAAGAAGATAATGGTGAGTATGGAACTGGGGACACACCACCTTTTAATGATGACGGTGAAGATAAACCTCGCAAATATTATATAGGCGATGTTACTGTTAGGGTTCTTTCAGAGAGAGTCCAATATGTCGATAAGGATGGGAAGCTCATCACTGAAAGTCTGATTGACTACACAAAGAAAAATATCCTAGAGCAATATGCAAGGCTGGATGATTTCTTGAGAACATGGACAGAAGCGGAGAAAAAACAAGCCATCATTGATGAATTACAAGACAGTGGTGTACTGCTAGATGCGGTCAGAGAAGAATTGGGCAAAACGGAGCTAGATGATTTTGATCTCATTTGTCACTTGGCTTACGATAAACCACCGCTGACCAAAAAAGAGCGAGCAGAGAATGTGAAGAAACGTCACTACTTGTACAAGTATTCCGATACTGCACAACAGGTTATTGAAGCACTGCTTGATAAGTATGCCAACGATGGCATTAAAGAGATTGAAGATACAAAGGTACTTCAACTAAAGGAATTTGCTAAGATTGGTAGTCCAATGAAAATAGTCAAAGCCTTTGGTGGAAAAGAAGCCTATCTGAAGGCTGTAAAGGAACTAGAGAATGAAATTTATTACGCATAAGTAAAACAAACAATAGTAGACAAGGCAGGTATAGGTTATGGCGATTAGTAATTTTGTCAAAAGAATTCAAGATGTTATGCGAAATGACTCGGGTGTTAATGGAGATGCTCAGAGAATTGAGCAAATCGTGTGGATTCTTTTCTTGAAAATATATGATGCAAAAGAAGAAGCATGGGAGCTTTATGATGACAATTATAAGTCCATCATTCCAGAGGGCTTAAAGTGGAGAGATTGGGCTGTTGATCTAAAAGACGGTGAGGCACTTACAGGAGATGCCTTACTTGATTTTGTAAACAACAAACTGTTTCCTACGCTTAAGAACTTAGAAATTGATGAAGAAACACCGATGAGTCAAATCATCGTAAAATCAGCTTTTGAAGATGCCAATAACTATCAAAAAGATGGAGTGCTGCTTCGTCAGGTTATTAATATTATTGATGAAATTGACTTCACAGAATATAAAGAGCGCCATGAATTCGGTGCCATCTATGAATCGTTCCTTAAGGATTTACAGAGTGCAGGAAATGCCGGTGAATTTTACACGCCTAGAGCTGTAACAGACTTTATGGTAGAAGTGGTTAAACCGGTATTAGGAGAAAAGGTTGCTGACTTTGCTTGTGGTACAGGGGGCTTCTTGACATCTGCGCTAAATGCTCTGGATAAACAAGTTGGTAACTCTCTTGAAAATAGAGAAATCTATAACAAGTCTGTGTATGGAATAGAAAAAAAAGCGTTGCCGCATATGCTGTGTGTGACCAATATGCTGATTCATGATATTGACGATCCAAATATACTTCATGGAAACGCATTAGAAACAGACTATAAAGAACTTCGTAAAATGGAGCCTTTTGATGTGATTCTAATGAATCCGCCTTATGGAGGAAGTGAGAAAGAGAGCGTTAAAGTCAACTTTCCAATGGAACTGAGAAGTTCTGAAACAGCAGATTTATTCATGAATGTCATCATGTATCGATTGAAGAAGAACGGTCGAGCGGCAGTAATCATCCCAGATGGATTTCTGTTTGGAACTGATAATGCAAAATTCAATATTAAGAAGAAATTATTTAGTGAATTTAATGTACACACAGTCATAAGGATGCCTCATAGCGTTTTTGCGCCATATACGTCAATTCGAACTAATATCTTGTTCTTTGATAACACCAAATCTACGGAGGGAACTTGGTTCTATCGTGTGGATATGCCAGAGGGGTATAAGAACTTCTCTAAGACTAGACCGATGAAGTTAGAACACTTCAATGATGCTATGGCATGGTGGGAAAACCGAGAAGATATTGAAGTTGAAGGTTATCCAAAAGCGAAGAAATATACCATCAATGAAATTGTAAATCGAAGCTATAACATCGACCTTTGTGGTTTTCCTCATGAGGAAGAAGTTATTTTAGAACCGATGGACTTGATTCAAGAATATCAAGAAAAAAGAGCTTCACTAAATGCTGAAATCGATCATGTGTTAGACCAGATTACTTCTATGCTTGGAGGTAATTAAGATGGATGCACAGGACTTAAAACACAGCATTCTGCAGTTAGCAATTCAAGGGAAATTGGTTGAACAACGTGAAGAAGAGGGAACTGCAAAAGAACTACTTGAGCAGATTAAAGCAGCAAAAGAACAGCTAATAAAAGAGAAGAAGATTAAAAAGCAAAAAGCACTTCCAGAGATAACAGAAGATGAGATACCCTTTGATATTCCTGAAAGTTGGGAATGGGTAAGAGTTGGTGATGTTGGATCGTGGAGCGCAGGTGCTACCCCTTCAAGGTCAAACCCAGAGTATTATGGCGGAAATATACCTTGGTTAAAAACTGGTGATTTAAATGATAGTTATATTGATGAAGTTCCAGAGTATATTTCGGAAAAGGCATTAGAAAAGACATCAGTTCGATTAAATCCTGTGGGTTCAGTATTGATGGCTATGTATGGAGCAACAATTGGTAAACTTGGGATTTTAAATATTGAAGCTACAACAAATCAAGCTTGTTGTGCATGTATACCTTATGGAGGCATTAATAACAAATATTTATTTTATTATTTAATGGGGCAAAGAAGAGCTTATATCAAAATGGGTGCAGGTGGAGCACAACCAAATATATCCAAAGAAAAAATTACTACGTCATTGATCCCCCTACCTCCGATCCAAGAACAAAAGCGTATTGTAGCAAAGATCGAAGAGTTAATGCCTTATGTGGAAAAATACGATAAAGCATATTCTGAAGTGAATGAGCTGAATAAGAAGTTCCCGGATGATATGCAAAAATCTATTTTGCAATATGCGATCCAAGGCAAGCTGGTAAAGCAGCGAGAAGAAGAGGGTACTGCTGAAGAACTGTTTCAGCAGATTCAAGAAGAAAAAGATAAGCTTATCAAGGAAGGTATGATTAAAAAGAAGAATGCTCTTCCAGAAATCAAAGAAGATGAGATCCCATTTGATATCCCTGAAAATTGGAAGTGGGTTAGGTTGGGTGAGGTATTCGACATAATAATGGGGCAATCACCAAAAGGTACAAGTGTATTCGAAGGAAATGAAGGAATTGAGTTTCACCAAGGTAAAGTGTTCTTTGGGAAAGATTATCTTCAAAATTCGAATCAATCAACAAATAAGCCAACTAAAGTAGTTGAACCCAATACTGTACTTCTGTGTGTTAGAGCACCGGTAGGTATAGTAAATATAACAGAAAGAAAGATATGTATTGGAAGGGGGTTGTGTGGGATAAATACTCTTTTGGGAATTGATCCTAAATTTGTGATGTATACATTAAGAGCTTTTAAGAATGAATTTATAAAAAAAGCTACTGGAACAACATTCGTCGCAATTACAGGTGAAGTAGTTAAAAACCAACTATACCCACTCCCCCCACTCGAAGAACAAAAGCGAATCGTAGCGAAGATTGAAGAATTATTACCTTATACAAAAAAATTGGTTAAGTGAAATGACCGCACTGAAGTCCCGTGTAAAAAATAGAGATAAACTATCACGACATATCAATAGTTCCTGTTATTTATGAATAGGTTAAAGCGAGAAGAGTGATTAAATTTAAATTCGCGTTAAAACACAATCAATTTTACACATAACTAGTCTAAAACCTTATAAATTCAATTAATATAGACCTATTTCGACCCCGACCACCGGTTTCACTAAACATTATATTGCCAAACGATGAAAGAGCGTTCCTTACAAAAGAAACGCTCTTTTTGTTTATTCCTCAACAAAGCGGAAAACCGCCAAAATAAACACAATGATCAATTGTTGTTGTCCGCACTCTCACTCTTCATTCAGCGCCATTGAAATTCACCCAATAAATCATCACATTCAGTGAGAATGAAGCACCTTGTCATCAGCAAGGTGCTTTTCTCCATGCAATGATATGTCCCGATCCTCCGATCGCCTTTTTACGTTTTGTTTACAAGTTGATCAAACTTTAGCGACATCTGCCCGCTATATTGAATACAGCCAGATCTCATCTAGATATAGACAAAGGAACAATGGAACACGTAAAGGATTAATTTTTTGAGGAGGAATACAGTTGTCAATTCGCATTAAATTGCCTGACGGGTCCGTCAGAGAATTTGAGGAGGAAGCAAGCATTGAAGATGTCGCTGCTTCTATTAGCTGCGGTCTGGAAAATGCGGTTGCAGGTAAATTAAACGGAAAGCTTGTAGATTTATCAACTCCGCTTCAGGACGGTGCGCTCGTTGAAATTGTCACCCGGGACTCGGCTGAAGGTCAGAAGTTCAAGCGTGAAAAAGCGCGGGGGACAGGGCGTATTGTGGCACTTGATGCAGCTCGGGGGCTGGCGGTCATCGGGATGTATTTGCAGCACTTCGCCTTGAACGAAACGAACGGTTCAATCGTTTCCGGGAATACGACGCTTCTATTTGTGCTTTGCGGCGGCATCTCCTATTCGATCATGGCCGGGCGCATGTTGGATCGAGGAATGGAGCCGGCCGCATTTCGGACGCGGATGCTTGCCCGCGCGGTATTTATCGATATTATAGGATACCTTCTCATCATGCTGAATACTCCGTTCGGGGTGATTTTGCCAGCTTATGCGGCACTGTTTGTGCTGGCGTTGGTGCTGATTCGTCGTTCGACACGTGTGTTAGTTACAACAGCAGCTGTTTTGCTTGCAGTGAGCCCGCCGCTGATGATTCTCGGAGGCAGCGTCCTGTCGAAAGCATACTTACTTGGTGATATGGCAGGCGGCCCGATGTCGGCGCTCGCACTTGCACCCGCTTTTGTCGCCGGTATGGCAATCGGGCGCTTCGATTTGACCAGGATGCGGACCGCACTCTCGCTAGTGGGCAGCGGCACAATCATGGTTATCGTCTCTAAAGTTTTGGGCACTTTCGTTCTTCCGGGGCTGAGCCGTTCATTCGAAGAGTGGCTCGTAAGTGTTCAAGGCACCGCCGGCGCTGAGCCGGATCAGTATGCAATCTGGCCGCACAACGTGGCACCGCCGTTGTGGCACAATCTTCTTTCGATTGCTCCGCACAGTGCGTCAACTTTCCAGACGATGCTGGGGCTTGGGGTTGCCTTTCTGGTGCTTGGATTGGTATGTCTCGTGCCGCAGAAAAACTCTGCCGTGTTAAAGCCGTTCGCGGGAGTCGGACGTGTGGCGTTGACGATGTATGCAGCTCAGTTTGTTGTTATATGGACTCTTGAAATCTCGGGGGCCAAGTATGATATCGGGGCCATTCCATTCAGTGATCTGTTCGTCGCGGCCATGGTGACGGTGATAGGGTGGCTGATTGCACGGCTTCCTGCCGGTCCGCTTGAGACAGCGATGCGCCGCTTTGACCGGGCCTTCAGCACCTTGGGACCCGTCACGGGAACGACGACATCCAGGTAGGCGGTCTTTTAACATTTTACCAGAAGAAACCGTCTAAGGAGGCAGTTCCTTCAGGCTGTTAGCCTGTCGGGAGCTCCGGAAGATATTGGAGGAGGAGGGCATGCTGAATCAGAGTGTGAGGCAGGCAAATGAAATGCAGCCAGAACTCCTCACTCTTGTAATGGTTTTCTCTTATCAAGTTTGCAATTTGAAAATATCACGAAATGGGGATGGCATTTTTCTATGTTTAAGAAATCGTTCACAAAGTGTTATCTGATCTTGGTTTTGTCGCTTATGATGCTGCTTGGAGCGATAACCCCCGGTGTTGCTATGGCGCAGACTGGCAAGGGGACGGCGTCCGGTCAGCAGACAAAAGTAAAGACTAAAAAATCTCAGAAGCTAAAACTGGACAACAATGTTGCTTCGATGACAGAGAAACGAACGCTTCATGCTGCGTTTAAGCTTCCGCAAGGTGTTGATGTGAAGAGCTTAAGCTGGACGTATGACGGCAAACCGCTGTCTCAATGGAAAAAATATAAGGTCCGGGATTACAGCGGTGCACCTTTCATTACTGTTAGCCATGTAAAAGTGACCAACGGCAAGGTTCATGCTAACATCAATTTCGATCTTCCATACGATACAGACAACCTGTCAGAGCCGCGATTGCAACGTCCGCTATACGCATCGCTGATGGGCACATATGATTTGGCGGCAACAGTGAACGGACGAGTGGTTGCCCATGCTCCCGTAAAATTGACGCCATATGACAGCTTCCGCACTTACGATGAGCTGAAACCGGAGATCGATGCCGTTACAGCAAAAGCTGCGCAAAAAAACAACAGATATATCAAAACGACTTCTATTGGAAAATCGGTCGAAGGCCGTGATATCTATTTGACAGTGCTTGCCAAAGATAAAGCCGCTGTCGATAAGTATCAGAAGGTGACTCACCCTGCCATGCTCAATGACCCGAAGAAATTGCAGGCCGACATTAAATCCGGCGCATTTGGCGACTATCAGGTGCCGATCTGGTTGAACAATATTCATCCGAATGAAGCGCCTGGCGTCGATGCGATCATGAATTACTTTAAGTCAATGGCATTGGATAAGAGCATGACGTACGATACAGTCCTGCCGAATGGCAAGAAAAGCAAGACAACGTTGAATATAGACGATGCATTGGAACATGTTTTTTTCCTGTTCGTTTATACGGACAACCCGGATGGCCGGGTTCATACAACACGTTCCAATGCTGAGGATTTCGATTTGAACCGGGATAATTCTTATCAAACCCAGCCTGAAACGCGCAGCGTAACGGAACAAATCGCGAAGTGGTCGCCGCTGTCTTTTCTGGATATGCACGGGTTCGATGCCAATTTCCTGATTGAGCCTTCTACTCCGCCTCATAACCCGAATGTTGAGTATGACCTTTTGATTGACCACATGGTGGAACAGGCAAAGGCTATGGGTGAGGCCGGGATTGCTAATACGAAGTATGACTACTATCATATTCCTTATGAAGAACATCGGAAAACTGCGAAAGATCCAAATTATGTGTCAAAAGGCACGGCTTCGGGATGGGATGATGCATCTGCAGCATATACCGCTGCATTCGCCATGTATCACGGTGCGATGGGTCACACGCTGGAAACGCCCGAGTCGAATGAAGAGTCTATTAAAGCTCTGTATTACAGTTCTGCGGCAGCTGCAAAATATGTAGCGGAAAAAAAAGAAGAACTGTTTCTGAACCAATTAAAAATATTCGAGCGCGGCGTGGACAATATCGATGATCGCGCTGTCGATCATTACTTGGTCAACGCCAAAAACGAAGAGATCGGCCGACCGCGGCAGGGCAATCAAAACTTCTTCCCGGAATATTACGTACTGCCGGTCGATAAAAATATTCAAAAGAATGTGTTGGAAACCTATAAGATGGTTGAGTACTTCCTTCGCAACGGCGTAAAGATTGAACGATCAACAAAAGCGGTAACCGTTGACGGAAAAACATATCCGGCAGGATCATTTATTGTAAACATGCACCAGGCAAACCGCGGCCTCGCGAACTTGGTCTTGTATGATGGAATAGATGTATCTGATTATGAAATGATAGCCGGTGAGATGATTCAAAATTTCCATGATATGCGAGGTTTTGACCGTTATGTCATTCGAGATGCCGGGGTGTTCAAAGGCAAGACTTCTGCCATCACCTCCGTGTCGTTTCCGGGGACTAAAATGCCAAAACGCTCAGCTTATGTGCTGATCCAGAACACAAGCAATGATGCGATAAAGGCAGTCAACGAGTTACTGGCAGCCGGCAAGACCGTTACAATGCTCACCAAGAGCGGATCAGGCTATCAAGCGGGCGACTTCGCGGTTGCCTACAAGGACCTGGCCCCATTGGCTTCCAAGTACTATCTCGACGTGAGCGCATCCGGCCATAAGAAACCAAGCGGCAAAGTCCTCAAGGCTTCTACTGTAGGAGCACTGGGTGAAGCGGCATATGTACTGAAAAATCTGGGCTTTAACGTCACCTCAGAACAGGCGGGCGCAGATGTGCTTGTCAATACGTTCGACTCTTCTAAATATGTTAATAAAGGAAAGCCTTACATTGCATTTGGAAACATGGGGATGACGAATGTTCAGAAGTGGATCCCCGGATTTTCTTTTAAAGGACCTGAATGGGAGAGATACGAAGGCGTCTTCTTGGCAAATGTCATGCAAGATCATGCTATTACAGCTCCTTACAATAAACAGGAATACTTCTACACAGTCACTGGTTCTTATATTACCGCTGTTCCTAAAACGGCAAAAGTGCTTGCGGTGATTGCTGATGAAGATCACTTCTTCAAAGCAGGCTGGTGGCCTGGACATGATGCTGCCAAAGGAAAGATTATGGCTTTCACGTATAAAGATAACAACAAGAACTTAACTGTTTTCGCTAACGATCTAACCAATGACGATCATCCGCAGCATCAATATCGGTTGCTGGCGAATTCGATTTTCAATGCGGGTCCCGGAAAAACCGAAAATGCTCCATCATCAAAACGATGAGAGGCTGGACAGCTGAAGTGCAAGCGGCTCCCGCAGTGGAGGTGTCTCGTCTAAACAGCTGGATAGACAAGCTTTGGAACGAACATTGAACCATCGTTAGCAGTGCCATGATTTTAGATCATGCTGCCTTTCTTTTGAAGGGCAGTTTTTTCGTGTCTGACGGGTCTTCATCGTTTGCTTTGCTTCTAGTCAAAGGGCCGGAAGCTTCCGTAAGTGCCTGCTTTTCATATGCGGCCATATGCTTCCAGCCTTTCTTGAATCCTCCCCATTTTTTTATGCAGAAACTTAAGGTTAAAAAAGACGATAAGTGTTCCGGATAGGGCTGATAAGATCATTGCAGGAAAACTGAATTTTTCTATCTCTGCGGCAGCGGTCAGCAGATAGCAACAAAATGGCAGCATAAAGATCGACGTTAATATGCCGGGTACATAATGTTTAAATCTGAACCATAGGACGATGTGAACAAGGAAATGAACAGTAAAAGCAAAAAAGAAACCAAACCAGATAATATATTGATTAAAATAAATACTGAGAACAGTTACACCAACAGCTAGTATAAATTCTTCGAGCACAGCGCAAACAAAAGAAGCGGTTTTGGCATGTCCGAATGGAGCTTTTTTCAGTTGTTTCAGTTTGCTTCGATATCTTTTGCCCCATGCCTCGACCATCACCATCTCTTCAAAATCATGCAGTATAAATAATATCGGCAGCATCCAAGCCATAAATTGCATGTTTTCCATTTACATTCCCCCTCTTGTGTGCCACAATTGTGACATTTCATAGAGAACAAAGTCAATGAGCCAACGAAAAGTGCTACATTGCCATAAAAAGCGCGACAGGAGAGAGAATATGAAGCAAATGCCCTCAAAAACAGCTCAGCAATCTAAAAGCTGGCTGACGCTATCATTGTTGGAGCTTATGAAGGAAAAAAGCTTTTCAGACATCACCATTACAGAGATAGCGGAAAAAGCGCAGCTTGACAGAAGAACATTTTATCGGCATTTCCATTCAAAAAAAGATATATTAGACCGCTATTTTGAGCAGCTTTGCAGTGAGTATTCCAATTACATTGTTCAGGAAAAACATATTGACTTATCCAGTCTTGGACATGCATACTTCAACTTTTGGAGCCGACATGCCGATTTTTTACAAGCCCTTCATCAGAACCATTTGTTTTATTTGATTGTTGAGAAATATAATGAACTTCTACCGGATCTTCATAAAAAATTTAAAGAAGAAACCTTTCATTTTAAAAGCAAAATCGACTTGGAGTACGGGCTTTCATTCAGCGCAGGGGGCTTTTGGAACATCCTTTCAAAATGGTTTGAGAGAGGCCGGAAGGAAACTCCTGAAGAAATGAGTCATATTCTGCAAGGAATAGTAGATTCATTTTTAAACAAGCAAGCTATCGAAAGGTGATCTCATGTTGGTATATAAGTGCTTTAAGTGTTTAGCCTTCTTTCTTAATTTCTGCTTGTGCTTACGGCCAATCTTCGGTACCGTTAATGCAAAGACCCTTGTAATATAGAGAACAGGAGTGAGGCCGTTGTTGAATACGGTGAAGATCAGAGGGGTGGCCATCGGAGAAGGAGCCCCGAAAATTTGCGTGCCGCTCATCGGAAAAACGCATGAACAATTGAAAGAAGAAGCTGCTTTTCTTCTATCGATTAATCCGGATCTTGCCGAATGGCGGGCGGATTTTTTTGAGGATGTCGAAGACGTTGACAAAGTGAAAAAGGTATTGGCTGACATCCGGGAGATCTTAAAGGATATCCCGTTGATATTTACATTTCGCAGCGCGGAGGAAGGCGGCGAAAAAGAAGTCAGTAAGGAATTTTACTTTTCCTTGAATCATGCCGTAGTCAAAACAGGGCTGGCAGATGTGATTGATGTCGAGCTGTTCAATGAAGAGCATCATGTGGAAAAACTAGTTCAATCGGCTCATATGCAGCATGTCTTTGTCATTATATCCAACCACGATTTCGGGAAGACGCCGAGAGCGGAAGAGATCGTTTCCCGTCTCCGAAAAGCCCAGGATCTTGGCGCCGATTTCCCTAAGATCGCGGTGATGCCTGAAACACCGGCAGATGTGCTGGTGTTGCTTGAGGCGACTCATATGATGCATGAGCGGTATGCGAAGCGGCCGATTATCACGATGTCGATGGCCGGAAAAGGCTTGATCAGCCGGCTCGCCGGAGAGGTATTTGGCTCGGCCGTGACGTTCGGCGCAGCGAAAAAAGCATCCGCACCTGGCCAAATTGAGGCGACGGATTTGAAACATATACTTGATGTGCTTCATCGCAATTTATAATAATTGGGTGTGCCGCTATAGTGAAAAAGATTCATATATTTTTCCATCCTTTTCACTTGCCAAATCGGTGTGTTACGATAAAAAATGAATTGAATAGCTTTACTAGGGGTGCCCGACTGCGGGCTGAGAGAGAAACATGTGTTTCTTAACCCTTTGGACCTGATCTGGTTCGTACCAGCGTGGGGAAGTAAAAAGGATTCGGGAGAAGATGGAGAATGGGTATGGTCCGTCTGTCTTCCAGTGATTTTACTGACTGTAAAACCAGGTTCATCATATGAGCCTGGTTTTTTTGTGCTGGTGCTGTTCCGGAGTTTCGTCCTGATCAATTTTTTAGAGGGGAAGGATTTTTACATGAAACAGGAGTCAGTACAGCAAAAAAACATCTCGATTATGTCAAGTTTTTCAGGGAGCCGCAAAGTGTATGTCGAAGGGGCGCGACCTGACATTCAAGTGCCGATGAGAGAAATTTCGCTAAGTCCGACGACGGGTTCATTTGGCGCCGAAGAAAATCAGCCTGTCCGCGTCTACGACACGAGCGGTCCCTATACGGACGCGAATGCAGAGGTTGATATTCTTAAGGGGCTGAAACCTTTGCGGGCGACCTGGATCAGGGAGCGCGGCGATACCGAAGAATATGAAGGCAGAGAAATCAGACCGGAGGATAACGGCTATAAAAGCAAAGAGAAAGCGAGCAACAGCTATCCAGGGTTGAAACGAAAACCGCTGCGCGCAAAAAAAAGTCAAAATGTCACCCAGCTGCATTATGCAAGAAAGGGGATCATTACGCCCGAGATGGAATTTATCGCGATCCGAGAGCATGTATCTCCCGAATTTGTTCGTGATGAAGTGGCAAGCGGACGGGCGATTATTCCGTCAAATATCAACCATCCGGAAAGCGAACCGATGATTATCGGCCGCAACTTCCACGTGAAAATCAATGCCAACATCGGCAATTCCGCTGTCACCTCTTCGATTGAAGAAGAAGTAGAAAAAATGACATGGGCCATCCGCTGGGGCGCCGATACGATGATGGACTTGTCCACAGGTAAAGATATTCATACAACGAGGGAGTGGATCATCCGCAATTGTCCAGTTCCTGTAGGGACTGTGCCAATTTATCAGGCGCTTGAAAAAGTAAACGGCGTCGCGGAAGATCTCACTTGGGAGATTTACCGCGATACATTAATCGAGCAGGCTGAGCAAGGCGTTGATTATTTTACGATTCATGCCGGCGTCCTTCTTCGGTATGTGCCGCTGACGGCAAAGCGCGTCACTGGAGTCGTATCCCGCGGCGGGGCAATTATGGCGCAATGGTGTTTGGCTCATCATGAGGAAAGCTTTCTGTACACTCATTTTGAAGAGATTTGCGAGATTATGAAAACATACGATATCGCATTTTCGCTCGGGGACGGCCTTCGGCCCGGCTCGATTGCGGATGCGAATGATGAGGCCCAATTTGCCGAATTGGAGACGCTCGGCGAGCTGACGGAAATCGCCTGGAAGCATGATGTTCAAGTGATGATCGAAGGACCGGGACACGTGCCGATGCATAAAATTAAAGAGAATGTCGACAAGCAGATGGAAATTTGCAAAGAGGCGCCGTTTTACACGCTCGGCCCGCTGACGACCGATATTGCACCGGGCTACGATCATATTACATCGGCAATCGGAGCGGCGATGATCGGCTGGTACGGCACGGCCATGCTTTGCTATGTGACGCCGAAGGAGCATTTGGGACTGCCGAACAAAGACGATGTCCGCGAAGGCGTCATAACATACAAAATCGCGGCCCATGCGGCTGACCTTGCCAAAGGGCACCCCGGCGCGCAAATCCGCGATGACGCGCTTTCCAAGGCGCGCTTTGAATTCCGCTGGCGGGACCAGTTCAATTTGTCGCTCGATCCGGAAAGAGCGCTTGAATACCATGATGAAACCCTTCCGGCGGAAGGCGCCAAAACGGCACACTTTTGTTCAATGTGCGGGCCTAAATTTTGCAGTATGAGAATTTCCCAGGATATTCGCGACTATGCCAAGGAAAACGACCTTGATGAACAAAAGGCTATTCAAAAAGGATTGGAAGAGAAGGCGAAGGAATTTAAAAAAGCAGGCGGCAGCATTTACAGTTAAAAACGGGCAATACTGCAGATGAAAGGGGAACCTTTCATCTGTTTTTTTATAATATGGGGTTGACAGGTCGGAATAATATGAATTAGTATGTTGTTTAATATTTCGGAAAATTCCATCAGCGCTGATCGGTCAACCGAAGGCTCTTATCTCAATTGGGATAAGAGTTTTTTATTTTCAGTTTAGAAAAGAAAGGGGAACAAGATGTCTTTATCAATTCGTGTAAAAGAAAAAGCATTTGGAAACGGCAGCCTTAAAACAAGCGTGCTTCAAGACGTGAAACTGACGGTCGAAAACGGCGAATTTCTGACTGTCATCGGTCCAAGCGGATGCGGGAAAAGCACGCTCTTAAAAATCGCTGCCGGTCTTGACGGGAATTATGAAGGGCGAATCAGCATGAACGGAAGAGAAATCAAGGGCCCGGGGATTCAGCAAGGTTTCATCTTTCAGGAGCATCGGCTTTTTCCATGGCTGACGGTCGAGCAAAATATCGCCGCAGATTTAAGCCTGAAAGAACCGGCGGTGCGAAAAAAAGTCGATGAATTGATTGAAACGGTGCGGCTGAAAGGCGCGGAGAAACAGTATCCACGCGAGCTGTCCGGAGGTATGTCGCAGCGGGTCGCGATTGCCAGGGCTTTGCTCAGGGAGCCTGAGATTTTGCTGCTTGATGAACCCTTCGGCGCCTTGGACGCCTTTACGAGAAAGCATCTCCAGGATGTTCTGACAGACATTTGGCGAGAAAAGAAGATGACGATGATCCTCGTGACGCACGATATTGACGAATCGGTTTATTTAGCCAACCGGGTCGCGATTCTTACCGCAAAGCCGGGGAGAATCCACAAGCTGATTCCGGTCGATCTGCCATTTCCGCGCAGCAGAACATCGCCCGTTTTTCAATCAATCAGACAAAAAGTGCTGAAAGAATTCGAGACAACGGAAACATTCAGCTTTCAGGAAGGTTCAGGGATTTGAGCAGAAAGGAGCGGAAAAACGTGAAAAAATGGCCGTTGTATATGCTGGGCTGCCTGATGCTTCTTGCGGGCTGTTCAGCAGCCCAATCAAGCGGAGGGGGCGGAGATTTAAAAGAGATCAACATCGGAGTGCAGCAAAGCTTAAGCCCGTTGCTCCTTGCGAAAGAAAAAGGCTGGTTTGAAAAAGAGTTCGCAAAAGAAGGGATTAAAGTGAAATGGACAGAGTTTCAAAGCGGTCCGCCGCAGTTTGAAGGTCTTGCCGCAGGTAAACTTGATTTTTCCCAGGTTGGAAATTCACCGGTGATCGCAGGGCAGGCGGCTGGCATTGATTTTAAAGAAATCGGTCTTTCGCAAGACGGTTTAAAGGCGAACGGCATTCTTGTGAACGGCATCGATGACATAAAAGATTTGAAAGGAAAGAAGGTGGCGGTGGCAAAAGGCAGCAGCGGGTTCGATTTTCTGTATAAAGTGATCGATAAAGCAGGTCTGGAGCCAACAGACGTCAACATCATTCAGCTTCAGCCTGACGAAGCCATACCGGCATTTGACAGCGGCGCGATTGATGCATGGTCGATTTGGGAGCCGTTTTTGTCCCTTAAAACGATCAAAAGTGACGCGGCAATATTGGTTGACGGGGAACAAATCGACAAGTATTCCCCGGGTTTTACGCTTGTACGAAGCGAATTTGCCGAGAAGTATCCGGATGAGGTGATCCGTTTTCTGAAGGTGTATGACAAGGCCGTGAAATGGCATAAAAACCATAAGAAAGAAGCGGTTGAAGCGTATGCGAAAATTAAAAATCTCGACAAAAAGGTCGTTGAAAACGTGCTGAATAACACCGAACCGTTAAATGAGCCGATCACAGACCGCATTATTGAAACGCAGCAGGAGACTGCCGATTTTCAATTTAAATTAAAAGCGATTAACAAAGAGATTGATGTAAAAGAAGTGGTTGACAATTCATTTATTAAAAAAGCGCTGAAAGGAGGAGATGACAGATGAGGGCTGTTTCATCAAGCACCCCCTCGATCCAGCCGAAAGCAGGCGCAAAACTGAGACCGGCCGCTTTCCGGCTGGCATGGGGGAAGGGAATTGTATTACCCGTGATATTGATTTTATTATGGCAGCTTGTCGGGTCATTTGAGCTCATATCAAAAACCGTGCTTCCGGCTCCTTTAGATATATTGCTTACATTTCGGGATCTCATCGTATCAGGAGAGCTTTTCACTCATTTAGGCATCAGCATTCAGCGCGCCGCGCTCGGCTTTTTCCTGGGAGCCGGACTCGGGGTCCTGCTGGGGCTTGTAATCGGCTTTTCAAAAATCGCCGAGGATTATCTCGATCCCTCTCTGCAAATGCTGAGAACCGTTCCGCATCTCGCCGTCACGCCGCTGTTTATCTTATGGTTCGGTTTCGACGAACTGTCAAAGGTGCTCTTGATCGCGCTCGGCGCCTTCTTCCCGGTATATATCAACACATTTTCAGGAATCAGGGGCGTCGATTCGAAACTGTTCGATGTGGCGAGAGTATTGGAGTTCCATTGGCTGAAGCAGGTGACTAAGCTGATTCTTCCCGCATCGCTTCCGAACATCCTCTTAGGCATCCGCCTGTCGCTCGGTGTTTCGTGGCTGGGCCTTGTTGTTGCCGAACTGATGGGATCAAGCGCGGGAGTCGGCTATATGATTATGGATGCCAGACAGTTTTCACAAACCGATAAGGTGTTTGTCGGAATTTTGATTTTCGCAGCCGTCGGCAAGCTGACGGATTCATTCGTCAGAATTCTGGAGAAAAAGTGCCTTGGCTGGAGAAATAGCTATCAAGGTAATCAAAAGTAAAGGGGAGATCTTTTTGGACATTTTATGGTTTATTCCTACTCATGGGGACGGACGTTATCTCGGCACAGACACGGGAGGCAGAGCCGCAGATCACACCTATTTTCAGCAGGTAGCGCAAGCGGCTGACCGGCTTGGGTATACAGGGGTTCTTTTGCCGACGGGAAGATCGTGCGAAGATCCGTGGATTACCGCCGCCGCTCTGGCGTCAGTCACGAAAAATCTGAAGTTTTTAGTCGCTGTAAGACCCGGTTTGATGCAGCCGTCGGTTGCGGCGCGGATGGCTTCCACATTCGACCGGCTTGCAGAGGGCAGACTCCTCATCAATGTGGTCGCCGGCGGTGATCCGTATGAATTAGCCGGCGACGGCCTGTTTATCAGCCATGATGAACGGTATGAAGCGACAAATGAGTTTCTCGACATATGGCGGTCGCTTTTAAAAGGCGAGACTGTCAGCTATTCGGGGAAACACTTGAAGACCGAAAACGGCCGCTTACTCTTTCCGCCCGCCCAACACCCTCATCCGCCGATCTATTTTGGGGGCTCGTCAAAGGCCGGGCAGGAGACTGCCGCCAAACACGCGGATGTCTATTTAACATGGGGAGAGCCGCCCCATCTCGTTAAAGAAAAAATCCAATCTGTCAAAAGACAGGCTGAAAAAGAAGGGAGGAACGTCCGTTTTGGAATTAGACTGCACGTAATCGTCAGAGAAACGGAACAAGAGGCGTGGCAGGCGGCAAATAGACTGATCAGCCACTTGGATGATGAAACGATTGCCGCAGCCCAAAACGCGATGAAACGGACGGATTCATCAGGGCAAAAGAGGATGGTTCAGCTTCATCAGGGAAACAGAACCAATCTTGAGATCAGCCCGAATCTTTGGGCGGGCATCGGACTGGTCAGAGGCGGAGCGGGGACAGCGCTCGTCGGTGATCCGGAAACGGTGGCCTGCCGGATAAAAGAATATGCTGATCTCGGCATCGAATCCTTTATCTTCTCAGGTTATCCTCATCTTGAAGAAGCGTATCATTTTGCCGAAAAGGTCTTTCCGCTCCTTCCGTTTCGCCCGAAACTTCAAAGAAAAGCGTCTGGCGAAGTCATCGGAAATGACCATTTTCCGACGAGGCAAAAGGAAAAAACGATTTAAATAAAAAAACTCCAGACATTCTGGAGTTTTTTATCTGTTTTTATAAAATGAAAACATATACGAAAGATGCTGAATAATGATCAGCACAAAGATGACGATGATCGGGAAATACGGGATCCTGGCTTGGAAAAACGGGTAAAAGATCAATAGAAGCGCTGCGACTGGCATCGCCACATACAGCACGATATAAGATGTTCTGCATGCTTTTGCAGTAATCATCTGTTCTCTTTCATCCTGTTCTTTAAATTCGTCAGGAACGAGCATAAAGCGCTGCTTGCGTGAACCGCTTTTTTTCTCCAAGTATGTGTAAATCGAAAGCGCGAGCCCAAAGAGAAGGATGGGAATCAGGTTAAAAACAAAATGGAGCTCTGAAGCGTTTGTTTTCAAGCTTTTGGCGATTTGTTCCGATGTGTGAAAAAAGGTTATAAACGTCCAGCATGCGAGTCCGAACAGAAGGATGTGAAAGAAAGTCCGTGTGATCATATTCATTCGTGTTTGCCTCCCTCTAACCAAAATACGTCTTCCATTTTTAATTGAAATTCATCGCAAATTTTCAAAGCCAAAAGAAGCGACGGGATGTAATTGCCTTTTTCAATGGCCGCAACTGTCTGCCTTGTAACTCCGATCGCGTTTGCAAGGGCTTCCTGTGAATACCCGTACCTTGCTCTCAATTCTCTAACCCTGTTGTTCATCCTACCACCTGCAATTCTTCGTTTATATAGTATATTTGACATATTGTTAAATGGGTTTGACATAATGTTAACTTGATTTTACAATGTAATCAACATCTTTTGATCTAGGATCGGCAGGTTATTAACTGTAACATTTAAATTTATACATAAAATTAACAGAAATGGAATAGAGAAAATAGAATTATCTCACTTTTTGAAAAAAGGGACTTTGAGGGTATTTTGGGGTTCGGATTTCAGGAGAAGGAGGGTCTTATTAGCTGGTTCTTTTTCCTTAACATCCTTGAAAGACACGAGATTTATAAAAAGAAAAAATGAGAGAGAAAGAAGGAGGAGAAATAAGACAAAAAGATTATAAAGACATCATAAAGTGGAAACGGGGCTTTCATCTTCTCTTCCAAGCCGAAAAGCGTGGGCCATTAGATTGAAAAACCGCGAGATCCTTAAATAAATAGTTGGAACGTAGTGTTTATGAAATAGGAAATTTCATAGATTTCAGTATGATTTTGGATATGTTACTCTTTGGTTACTTGATAGAAAGGAGGGGGAAAAATGACATACGCAGCACCTCAGGTTGACTATTCTGTCAATCCGTCGATCGAAGATCAGGCTTGGTTCTTGGTGTTTGTTGCAGTGCTTTTGGCACTTGGCGCAACTGTTGTTCTTGGCGCCGCTGTATGGTGTGTAGTTAACGGAAACGGCAGCTTCACAGGATCCGTCCAATGGGTCAGCGGTTTGAAAGTCAACATTGAATGTAGGAAATAGCCATACTTAAAGTATCTGTTCACAACAAGAGACATATTTGATGAGGCTTAACCGTCTGTGGGGGGCGGTTAAGTCTTCCTGACATTAATCATACCCTGGAGGCATTATGTTTATTATAGATAACCTATCTAAAACATATAAAAACAATGTGACTGCCGTTAGCGGGTTTCATATAAAGATTGAAAAAAACCAGATTGTCGCGATAGCGGGTCCGAACGGTTCAGGAAAGACGTCGATTATTAATTCCATTTTAGGAATCATTACGCCTAGTGAAGGAACCATTCTTTTGGATGACCTGCAGAACACGACGGCGGAATTCAAGCAAAAGCTGGCGTATGTTCCCGATGAACTGCTTTTGCCGGATGCCCTTTCAGCTGCCGAATATTTGGATTTTGTTTCTTCTATGTATAATTGTACATCAAATGAAAAGCGGAGACAATTAATTGAGCTTTTCGATATGAAAGAGGCTTTGCAGGAGCCGATTGAAACGTACTCACACGGAATGAAAAAAAAGACGCAGCTGATCGCTGCTTTTATGCTGGAGAGCGAATTTGTCATCATGGATGAGCCGTTTCGCGGGCTTGATATTGAAGCGGTCATCAATACGAAAAAGCTGATGAAGCGCTATGCGGCCACACAAGGATCGATACTGCTTGCGACTCATGACATGCTTTCTGCGGAAGAATTGTGCGATAAGATTGCGATTATTTCCAAAGGCGTCAAGATGGATGAAGGAAAAGTCAAAGAATTAAAGGTTAAATACAGCTGTAATTCGCTTGAAGAAGTGTTCTTGAAAGCTTCGATGCTGAGTGATAGGGGTGCGCATTTTGATCAAATCATTCGAAATTTCTAAAATGATGCTGAAAATGTGGCAGAAGGAAATGGGCAAGCTCTTAAATACCGGCACCAAAAAAATGATCGCCGCCCTTTTTTTAATTTTGGCGATTGCGATGGGGAGCATCATTGGCTACAGCTTTACGGGGATGTTTTTAAGCGCTTTTCTGAATGGAGAAATTCGCTCACTCGGGTTGTTCGTGATTTCAATGTTCATGAACGTCTCGATTTTTACGTTTGTTTTCTTCATTTTATTTAAAGTAAGGACGCCTGAACAGAACAGCTTCTCCATGCAGCTGAGCTGGTTCCCGCTGACGGCTTTCGAGAGGAGTCTCGGATATTTTATTCCGTTTGCCGGCGCGGTTTCATTCCTTGTCCTGTTTATCATGTCTATTCTGCTGATTCCGAATTTTGTCGCCAGCGGTGTAGGCTTTTGGTTTGCTTTTACGTTTTTTGCCCTGCTTTTTGTGCAGATCATTTTTTTCTTTTCGCTTCTCAACCTTGTTTATAACCTGGTGTATATGGTGATCTTGAAATTCGGTTTTCCGCTGCAAAAATTTTTTTCAATGTTTGTTCTTGTCGTATTAGCTGTTATTTACGGATTCACCTCTTTTGATCTGGGGAAGATTCAGAACGCTTATTCAACCTTTGATTATAATCTGACATATTTTGCAGCGCCGCTGTTTCTCGTGCTGAACGGTCAGCCGGCAGGCGCCGGAATTATACTGGTGGTGCTGATCTTGGCAGCCGCAGTAACTGCTTCGTTTATGTCGCTGAATGTTGTGCCGATCCTCACTGAAAAAAAATCATCCAAACTGTTTTCATTTATTAAAATCCCGTCGTCAAAACCGCTGTCTTTGGCGGTGAAAGAAATAAAATCACAGGCCAGAAATGAAGAAAATATTTTAAACTTCATTTTTTTACTTTTGGCTCTATGCTTTTTAAAATACAAATTTCAGTTCGGATTTACCGGGGAGAGCTATTTGGTGCTTGGAGGCGTGACGGGCATCATCGCCTTCAATTCATATGGGAATGATCTGCGGATGATGCAGGTGTACAAGGCGATGCACTTGAAAATAACAACGGTTTTGTGGTCAAAGTATCTCGGGCTGTGTGTGCTTGGCCTCATTCAACTCTGCTTGTTTTCCGTGTTGACGTGGACTTTTCCTGAGAGCTTTGCGGTCTTTGTAAAGACGATTGCCGTGCTATTAAACGCAATTGCGATGTTCTATTTAGCGGGCATTATTTTTCCGCTTGACCGCAACAACCCTTATATGGGGATCTTCTCTTTCGGAATGCTCCTCATCTTTATGATTCCGCTGTTTTTCATCGTGAATTATGCGGTCGATAAAGTCACGGGCGAAGCGCTGCTGTTTCTCATACCGTGTCTCGAATTACTGCTGATCCTGCTGTTATACGGAGGGTTTAAATGGAGGTACCATTATGATCATTAGGATGTTGAAAGCGCTGGTCGGAATCAAAAAAATTCCCTATTTTCCAGAGCATGTGAAGCTGGATCGGAAGCATATTTCAGATCGCGATCTCGATGCGGATTTTCCCATCAATCCGACAGCCTATCAAATGCTGAAAGAAGTCGACGGAAAAAAAGACGAACTGGAGATAGCCGGGGATCTGGCCGGCGTCTTTCGCGTCAGTGAAGAGGTGTTGCTAAAGGATTTGCACCAATTGCTGACAGGGCTCAACCGCAACTATTTAATCAATTGGAAGTACGGTGAACGCCCGTCTTTCCTCGGTTTTCTCTATCAGTTTTTCGGCCAGTACCATATTCGCTACAAGGAAAGGTTTTCAAGCGATTCTGATTCATTTCTGTTTTTGTACATGAAATTTCTTCATGTGATTTCTAAGAAAATTATTGTTTTCTGGCTCGTCTTTTTGATGCTGTCGCTTTCGGCTTACATTTTCGTTCCGGACGGTTCAATCATCAGCATTGCCGCTTATTTTTCCGTCATCTATTTCGGGTTGATCACCGGCACAGCACTTCATGAAGTGGTGCACGGCATCGCGCACCGGAAATTTGTCGGAAAAAACGGGCCTCAAGGGTTTTTAGCGGCTGATATGATGTCCGTCAAATTTATCAGGCCTGTCATATCGCCGTATGATAAAAAGTCGATTTGGATTACGGCGTTGGGGCCGCTTATACCAGGGGCGCTCGGAATAGCCGGCGTGCTGTTTACGATCTTTTTTCTTCAGGAAAACGCGGTCTCGGTCGGCATGCTTCTGTTCTTTTCCACTTATGCTCTGCATATGATGTATCTGCTTCCGTTTATGGGTGACGGAAAGTCGATTATGAAACAGCTGATGATCAGAGGAATTGGAGGTAAATCATCATGAATACAAACTCTTTAAAGCAGGGACTAATCTTTGCCAGTTTCTCAAGCTTTCTCGCATTTCCGATGCTTGCGGCTGCGCTTTTGTTTTATCATCTTTTTTCAAATCAAACGAGCAACGATATCCTGTTTAACAGTTTGTCGTTTGTCATGGAGAGCGAATCGGCTTTTTCATTCCAGGTGAAGCCCAACTTTTTCTTCATTATGATCGGGCTGTTTATCGGCATTTTTATTATAACGGCCGCGATTTCATCAATTTATCAGAAAAAAAAGGGTGAATCTTAAAAGAGCTTGCTACTTGAGGCAGGCTTTTTTTATTTGCATCGGAAGACGGGTTGTGATAAATTTAAATCGTAATCATTACGCTTTATTGAGAAGGAGGATACTCAGAGTGGCCAAGAAATCAAAAATTGCTAAAGAAAAAAAGCGCCAAAAGCTTGTTGAACAATATGCGGAACTCAGAAAAGAACTAAAAGAAAAAGGCGATTACAGAGCTTTGAGCAAGCTTCCGCGCGACTCGGCGCCATCAAGGCTGCATAACCGCTGCGAAGTGACCGGAAGGCCGAGAGGATATATGAGAAAGTTTAAAATGTCGCGGATCGCGTTCAGAGAGTTAGCATATAAAGGCCAGGTACCAGGTGTGAAGAAATCCAGCTGGTAATCTGTCAATGTCCGGAAAAAAGCTGCCGATGTTCATATCGGCGGCTTTTTTTCGACAAATTTTTAATATACCCTTGACGAAATTTTAATAAACGTGTAACATAATAAAAGTCAAAACGATGATGTTGTTTTTAGAGATCATATGCGGGTGTAGTTTAGTGGTAAAACCTCAGCCTTCCAAGCTGATGTCGTGGGTTCGATTCCCATCACCCGCTCCATACATACTGTTTATAACGCAGTGTTTCGTTTCTCAGATTAAACGAAGCATTGCGTTTTTTCATGTATGAAATCATCGTAAAAAACCTGCTCTCTTTAAGAACAGGTTTTTAAGGAAAGACGGTTGAGATATGTTCGCCGCCGTGAATTTGTTCGAACATTTTTGTTAAAGACTCGAGCAGGCGGCGGGATTCTTCTATAGATAATGAGGGCCTGAAAAAGACGAGCTGCAAGGCATCTTTTGTATCCGTTCCTGCATGATGAAGGCTGAGGTTTCCGGTGATCGTGCCGAATGCTCCAGCATCATCGGAGAACGTGATGATCTCGCCGGGACTGCCGGGTTCGATTTTGATCGGACCGTTTAATTTCCGGGCATCATATATATGAACCGGTATCAAATATTTGAGGGAGAAAAAACGGCTCAAATCAATCGCTGAATTTTCCGGCTCAACAAAGCGTTGTTCTTTGATATCTTTCAGCATCCGTTCGAGTCCGCTTTCCCGTCCTGAATAAGACGGGTTCAGCTCACGGAAGGCATCATGCCATTCTTTAACGGCCGATTCATCTTCGGGACTGCGATCGGCATAGTCAAAAAACAGCGATTCCTGAAAAAGGCGGAGCCGGCCTTTGAGCATTTGCGGGGAGCCGGTGATCTCAATATCTTGATATAACACAGCGCCAACCTTAAATGAAGGAATGCGGTTTAAAATAGCAGGCGCGATTTGCAAACGAAGTTCCAATTTAAATTCATCTCCCGTGTCATGGTACACTCTATTATACAGAGAGCGAAAACGAAAACAAAGAAAGGAGGCTCTGCACGATGGATGTGAAAAAACTGAAACAGGATGTCATCGAATTCGCACAGGAAATCGGCATCGATAAAATCCGGTTCGCCAGTGCAGATACTTTTGAAACATTAAAAGAACGATTGATTGAGAACCGGACCCTCGGCTATGAATCAGGCTTTGAAGAACCCGATCTTGAAAAGCGGACGAACCCGGATCTGCTTTTGCCGAAGGCGAAATCGATCATCGCCATCGCCCTTGCTTACCCTTCAAAAATGAAAGATGCGCCGAGAAGCAAGAAAGGCGAACGGAGGGGCATCTTTTGCAGAGCTTCCTGGGGAAAGGATTATCATCATGTCCTGAGGGAAAAGCTTGATCAGCTGGAAGAATTTTTGAAAGCGCAGCGCAGCGATGTCAGAACGAAATCGATGGTTGACACCGGTGAGCTGTCGGACAGAGCTGTCGCAGAGCGCGCGGGCATCGGCTGGAGCGGAAAGAACTGCATGATCATTACGCCTGAATTCGGGTCTTACGTTTACTTGGCGGAAATGATTACGAATATTCCGTTCGAGCCTGATGAGAGAATCGAAGATCAATGCGGCTCATGCAATAAATGTATTGAGGCATGCCCGACCGGTGCGCTCGTCAACCCCGGGCAGCTCAACTCCCAGCGCTGCATCGCTTTTCAGACGCAGACAAAAGGTTTTCTGCCCGACGAGTTCCGTACGAAAATCGGGAACAGGATCTACGGCTGTGATACGTGCCAGATGGTATGCCCGAAAAATAAAGGGGTCGATTTTCATCTGCATCCTGAAATGGAGCCGGACCCTGAGATTGCCAAGCCGCTTTTAAAACCGCTTCTGACGATGTCGAATCGCGAATTTAAAGAAAAGTTCGGCCACGTGGCCGGCTCATGGAGAGGCAAAAAGCCGATTCAGAGAAATGCGATTATCGCACTTGCCCATTTTAAAGAAACGGACGCTCTCCCTGAACTGATTGAGCTGATGCACAAAGATCCGCGGCCGGTCATCAGGGGAACCGCCGCATGGGCGGTCGGAAAGATCGGCGGAGCAGATGTGATGGGTGAATTGGAGCGCGCGCTCGCGCACGAGCAGGATGAAGAAGCAAAAGTTGAAATCCAAAAAGGCATCGGCCTTTTAAAAGAAACGAGTGCGACTAATTGAGGGCTGTCCTGACATATGTTTAATGATGAGAAATGAATTAACAAACATATGGTGGTGTAGCCCTTGAAACAGATCATCGAGCAGCTCCTGAAAGCCAGACTTCATTACTTAATCAACGGCAATGATGAAACAAACTGGCAGGATGCCGGGGGTTTTGAAGTCATTGAACGGAAGCGGAGGCTTTTTCAAAACCGCGGCGTGCAGATCGTGAAGGCCAATATGAAAGCAGCTGTAAAAGAGCACTGGCTTGATGAAGACGGCGCGTCGCATGTGAACTATCAAACCCATACCGCATACTTGTGCAAAGACGGGGATGATATGTATATGGAAGAACATATTGAAGACAGAAGCGCCATTTTGTATGATCAGATGGTCATCAAAGACTCCAAGGCCCCGCGTCCGGCCGCACAGTCTTATCCTGACCCTGAAAGCGGCGATGATGAGATGCGCGAATTGCTGGGAAGGGCGTTCCGCTATGACCGGCTGGCCGCGGTGCGCTATGCAGAAACGTATTGGAATAAACGAAATCCCGCTTACAAAAACTTTGAAGACAATTGCACAAACTTTATTTCCCAGTGCATAAGGGCGGGAGATGCGCCGATGCGCGGCTATCCGAACAGAGGAAAAGGCTGGTGGATGCAAAACCATTCCTGGAGTTACAGCTGGACTGTCGCTCATTCGCTCAGAACCTTTTTGAAGCAGTCAAAAGCCGGCCTCCGAGCGGTTCAAAAGCGGGCCGCGAAAGAGCTGATCGAAGGCGATGTCATCTGCTATGATTTTAACGGAGACGGAAGATTTGACCACGTGGCTCTTGTGACGGCAAAGGATAAAAGCAATATGCCGCTGGTGAACGCGCAAACGCACGACTGCCGGATGAGGTACTGGTCTTACGAGGATTCGCCTGCTTATACTTCATCGATTCGATATGCGTTTTTTCATATATCAGATGATACGACAAAATCGTAATGAGTGGTATAATAAACAGCGGATCAGAAAAACAGAGGTGAATACTTTGGCATTGCATGTCGTACTATATCAACCAGAAATTCCTGCAAACACAGGAAATATCGCACGGACTTGTGCAGCAACAGATACAACGCTTCATTTAATCAGACCGCTCGGCTTTTCAACCGACGATAAAATGCTCAAGCGGGCAGGTCTTGATTATTGGGAATTCGTCAATGTCGTCTACCACGACTCATTGGACGAATTGTTTAATGCCCATCCTGACGGCCGTTTTTTCTTCATTACAAAATTCGGTCAAAAACCGCACACTTCATTTGATTATTCAGATCAAAACGAAGATCACTTCTTTGTCTTCGGAAGAGAGACGAACGGCTTGCCGAAAGAGCTGATCGAACAAAACATGGATTGCTGTCTGCGCCTGCCGATGACAGAGCATGTCAGATCACTGAACTTATCAAATACTGCAGCAATCCTCGTGTACGAGGCGCTTCGCCAGCAGAATTACAGAGATTTGACTTAAGCTTTATCAGGAAAAGAGCCCTTTTTAACAGAGGGTTCTTTTTTTTACTTTCTAATGTAACAGTGTTATGTTACAATGTGTGTAAAGGAGCTGAAACAGATGGTTCAGGATGATTTAATTTCAAAAAAAGAGCTGCTGGATTTGACTTCGATCTCATACGGGCAGCTCTATAGATGGAAACGGAAAAATTTAATACCGGAAGAGTGGTTTATCCGGAAATCGACGTTCACCGGACAAGAAACGTTTTTTCCGAAGGAAGATATTTTAAAAAGAATCGAAACCATTCAAAGCATGAAAGAAAATCTTTCCCTTGATGAAATGGCGGAAATGTTCTCGCCCGGTCTGACCGAACTAAACGCGAGCCGCGGGGAACTGCTTGAAAAAGGCATCGTTTCACAAGCGGTCATGACGTTTTTTGAAGAATGCACCGGAAAGCGCGATGATCCATTTCATCTGACAGAAGCGCTTGCGGCTTATGTGCTGGAAGGCCTGCTCCAATCCGGCGACATCAGCCTGGATGAAGGAAAAATGGTGCTGGATGTCATCATGTCGCACGAGGCGGAGAACAAAGGGAGGCTGATTGTGCTTCGGAAGCTCGGCATTGCAACATGTCTGATCACCGAGGGCAGCATCGTGTTGGAAAAAGGAGTCAAGGTCGCCGCTGACATCAATCTGGCAGCGAGCAGCGAAGAATTGAAAACAAAATTCATGTAAATGGAGGATCAAAAGATGGAGAATTTATTGATAAACGGATTTGGCAGTTCAGGCGGAGGCACGTATCAAACGGTTGAATTAAACGGCAAAGGAACGATTAACGGCGATATTGACTGCGAAAGGTTCAGCTGCAGCGGCACCGGGACTGTAAACGGAGACGTGAAAGCGGATGAGTTGAGAATCAGCGGCCACGCCAAACTAAACGGCGCAATCGCAGCTTCCAAGGTCAGAATCGACGGTTCTGCAAAGGTGGATGGCGATGTTGAAGCAGAACAGCTTAAAGTCTTAGGCTATGCCGGCATTAGCGGACATGTGAAAGGCGACGAAGCAATCGTTCGCGGAAAAACGTCAATCGGCAAAGACTGCGAAGTGGAACATTTTACTGCGGAAGGCTATTTTACAATCGACGGGCTTTTAAACGCGGAACAAATTGAGATTAAGGTTCACGGCGGTGAAAGTAAAGTGAAAGAAATCGGGTGCCGGCGGATCGTCTGCACTGCACATCAATCGAAGCTGTTCTCGTTTTTAACGCCGCTTATTTCTCCTCCGAGACTGTCTGCCGAGCTGATTGAAGGGGATCAAATTGAACTCGCCAATACGGCCGCGAAAGTTGTCCGGGGCAATTCGGTTATCATCGGCGAAAATTGCGACATCGGCCTGATTGAGTATAAGGAAGATATCCGGGTGGCGGAAACGGCAAAAGTCGGAGAGAAGAGGAAAATATAGCGGAGGGATAGGACATGAAGAAACACGACTTGAAAATACACGGCTCCGGAAATGCCGGAGGCGGATCATTCCATCATGTTCTCATCAGAGGTGAAGGAACGATCACAGGAAACATTGAATGTGAAAAATTCAGTACACACGGCACAAGCGAATTGTCAGGCGATGCGACAATCAAAAGCTTTAGTGTACACGGGGAAACAGAGATCCGGGGGAGGCTGAAAGCTGACAAAGCCAGAGTGTACGGGACGGCGGATGTTTCTGAGGACGCCGACATCAGCGATGCAGCCGTAAAAGGCATTATCAATATCGGGGGTAATATGGCGGCTGAAACGTGCGATGTCAAAGGCGCACTGAACGTAAGAGGCGATTGTGAGGCAGAGGATTTTACACTGACGGGCAGCTTGGACGTAAAGGGTCTGCTGAACGCCGGCGCGATTGACATCGGCTTAAAGTTCGGAAACAGTTCGATTGGCGATATCGGCGGCACGCATATTAAGATTGGCAAAAAACGCGGGCTCTTGTTTAATAGAAACGGAGGTTTTCTCTCAGCAGGGACAATCGAAGGAGATGATATTTACCTGGAAAACACGGAGGCCCGCATGGTCAGGGGAAACCGCGTGCATATAGGGCCCGGATGCAAGATTGAGAAAGTTGAATACAAAAGCAGCTGCCGGGTATCTCCTAAGTCTGAAGTGAATGAAGATCAACAGGAATGAAACAGTGTTATGTTACGAAAAAAGGATGGCTTCAAAAGTGAGCCATCCTTTTTCCTTTGAATTTTATTTGCCGGGTTTGCTTTCGTATCCGGCAGTAAAAATGGATACGAGGAACGCGAGGATGACCCCCATCATGATCAACGTTCTCATTAAAATCCCTCCTCATCCTTATTCCCTTGTTGTCATCTGCACCGATGCCATCAGCCGTACCGCAGGAGCACTTGCGGACGGAACTTTTCTGCTCTTATTATGAATGGTTTGCTCCATCCTTGTCAATTCGAGGAAAGTACATTTCATTTTTTATATGAAAAGCATCTAAAGGGACATCTCCGCATAGATTGAATGTAACAGTGATTCACTTGGCACCTTGCATTTATCATCATATAGGAGGTTCTTATGGATATATTAAAAAAGATTGAACAGTATAGAGAGGAAGAGCAGCGTCTGAAATGGGAAGGAACCTTCGCTGAATATTTGGAAATCGTAAAGGAAAATCCGACTGTCGCGCAATCTGCTCATTCCCGCGTTTACAATATGATTAAAGACAGCGGCATTGAAGAGAAAGACGGGAAAAAAGTATACAGCTTCTTTGACAAAGAGCTGTTTGGTCTTGAAGAGCCTTTGGAACGCCTTGTTGAAGAATACTTTCATCCGGCCGCGAAGCGCCTTGATGTCAGAAAAAGAATCCTGCTTTTGATGGGGCCTGTCAGCGGGGGAAAGTCGACTTTGGTCACCATGCTGAAAAGGGGGCTTGAAGCATACTCTCTTACAGATGAAGGGGCTGTCTACGCCATTCAGGGCTGTCCAATGCACGAAGATCCGCTTCATCTAATTCCTCAGCATCTGCGGGACGATTTTTACAATGAATACGGCATCCGTATTCAAGGCAACCTGTCCCCTTTGAACATGATGAGGCTGGAACAGGAATACGGCGGAAGAATAGAAGACGTGAAGGTTGAAAGAATCTTTTTTTCAGAGGATAAACGGACGGGGATCGGCACGTTCAGTCCGTCGGACCCTAAATCGCAGGATATCGCTGATCTGACGGGAAGCATTGATTTTTCGACGATTGCCGAATACGGATCGGAATCCGATCCGCGCGCATACCGGTTCGACGGAGAATTAAACAAAGCGAACAGAGGAATGATGGAATTTCAGGAGATGCTGAAATGCGATGAAAAATTCCTCTGGCATCTTTTATCGCTTACACAGGAAGGGAATTTCAAGGCGGGCCGGTTCGCGCTCATCTCAGCGGATGAATTGATCGTAGCCCACACGAATGAAACCGAATACCGTTCATTTATATCCAATAAGAAAAACGAAGCGCTCCATTCGCGGATTATCGTCATGCCGATTCCATATAATTTAAAAGTATCAGAAGAAGAAAGAATTTATGAAAAAATGATCGCTGAAAGCGATGTGTCTGATGTTCATATTGCGCCGCACACGCTAAAAGTGGCTGCGATGTTTTCGATTTTGACGAGGCTGAAAGAGCCGAAGCGGTCAGACATTGATCTTGTCAAAAAAATGAGGCTGTATGACGGAGAGAGTGTTGAAGGCTACAATTCTGTCGATGTCGAGGATTTGAAAAAAGAATACACTGACGAAGGAATGAGCGGAATCGATCCGCGCTATGTCATCAACCGGATCTCGTCGACGATCATCCGCAAAAACATGGAATCGATCAATGCGCTTGATGTCCTCCGTTCTTTAAAAGAAGGGCTTAGCCAGCATCCATCGATTTCGGCAGAAGACCGCGAGCGTTATTTGAACTTTATTTCCGCCGCCAGAAAAGAATACGACGAAATGGCGAAGAAAGAAGTCCAAAAAGCGTTTGTGTACTCTTATGAGGAATCTGCGAAAACGCTGATGGACAATTATCTTGATAATGTCGAAGCGTACTGCAATAAAATTAAGCTTCGCGATCCGCTGACGGGAGAAGAAATGAATCCTGATGAAAAGCTGATGAGGTCAATAGAAGAACAAATCGGCATTTCCGAAAATGCGAAAAAGGCATTCCGCGAAGAAATTCTCATTCGCATTTCTGCCTATGCAAGAAAAGGGAAACGGTTTGACTATAATTCGCATGAGCGGCTCAGAGAAGCCATTCAGAAAAAGCTGTTCGCAGACTTGAAAGATGTCGTCAAAATCACGACATCGACAAAAACGCCGGACGAACAGCAGCTCAAGAAAATCAACGAGGTCGTCGCCCGTCTCATTGATGAGCACGGCTACAACTCGACTAGCGCAAACGAACTCTTAAAATATGTAGGAAGCTTATTAAACCGGTAACTTGAAGACCCGTCCGGAGAAGGGCGGGTCCTTTTGTCCCATTTTCAAAATTGTTTGTCAAAAGTTATTTGCACCTGCATAAGATAACAATAAACATTTTAGACTTGCATCCGCAGGGCTATAAACCGAAGCCATTTAAGGGGATTATCAATAAGGAGGGGAATTCATGTCCCATAAAGACAATGGCCATTTTATTATTTCTCAGGAAGACTGGTCCCTCCACCGAAAAGGGTATGATGACCAACAGCGTCACCAGAAAAAGGTGCAGGACGCGATCAAAAACAATCTGCCTGACCTGATTACAGAAGAAAGCATTATTATGTCCAACGGCAAAGATGTTGTCAAAATTCCGATTCGATCGTTAGATGAGTATAAAATCCGCTATAACTATGATAAAAATAAACATGCCGGCCAAGGAGACGGCGACAGCGAGGTAGGAGATATCGTCGCAAGGGACGGTTCGGATAAACGGGGCGCCGGCAAAGGCCAGGGAGCGGGCGATCAGGCCGGTGAAGATTATTATGAAGCTGAAGTTTCGTTAATCGATTTGGAAGAGGCGCTCTTCAGCGAAATGGAACTGCCGAATTTAGAACAAAAAGAACGGGATGATATCGTTGTCGAAGATATTGAGTTCAACGATATCCGCAAAACGGGTTTGACCGGTAATATCGATAAGAAAAGAACGATGCTCAGCGCTTTTAAGCGAAATGCAATGACGGGAAAACCTTCATTTTATCCGATCTACCCCGAAGACTTAAAATTTAAAACGTGGAATGACTCCGTAAAGCCGGAATCAAAAGCCGTTGTGCTCGCAATGATGGATACGAGCGGATCGATGGGCGTTTGGGAAAAATATATGGCGCGAAGCTTTTTCTTTTGGATGACACGTTTTTTACGGACAAAGTATGAAACGGTCGATATTGAGTTTATCGCCCATCACACTGAAGCCAAAGTGGTATCAGAAGAAGATTTCTTTTCGAAAGGGGAAAGCGGGGGCACGATTTGTTCATCTGTATACCGCAAATCCCTCGAACTGATTGAAGACAAATACCATCCGACACGCTATAACATTTATCCGTTTCATTTTTCGGACGGCGATAATTTGACATCCGACAATGCGCGTTGCGTTAAGCTTGTCGGAGAGATTATGGAGAAAGCGAATATCTTTTGCTATGGCGAAGTCAACCAGTACAACAGACATTCAACGTTAATGTCAGCCTACAAAAATATTAAAAACGAAAAATTCAAGTATTATGTGCTGAAACAGAAAGCCGATGTTTTTCAGGCTCTGAAGAGCTTCTTCAGCAATGAAGAACGGCATCAATATACATGAAAAAACGCGATTGAAACCTCCGGCAGCGGAGGTTTTTTGTTTGGAAAATATTTAAATCAAAATTTTAAGTGCAAGGTTATTGACATTCTTTATTACTTTAACTAATATTTAATCTTGTTAACTATTTATTTTGTTGTGCAGAGGTAAAAACAAATTTACCGCTTCCGATCTTTCTTGCTCAGTTTTGAACAACTTTTTCAGTACACGTCCCGCAAGTTGCTGGGCAGGAAATAGGAAAACGCAAAACCGCGGAAGCCGATCAAACCGGCTTCATCCAAAATATAAGGATATGAAAGGAGAAATAAACATGAGCAAAGGACGTTTAATTGCGACGAACATTATCGGACTCATCATCGTGCTTGCCATCTTAGCAGGAGGTGCGTATTTCTATTATGACAGCATCAGCTATGTGAAAACCGACGAAGCACACGTGACAGGCGAGATGGCCGACATTACGGCGCCTGCATCAGGGAAGCTCTCAGATTGGGATTTGAAAGAAGGATCAAAAGTTTCAAAAGACGAAAAAGCAGCGAAAATCAAAGGGGAACAAACGGTTGACGTGAAGTCGATCATGGACGGAACGATTGTCAAAAACGAAGCGAAAGAAGGCCAGATCGTACAAGCCGGTCAAACGCTTGCGAAAACCATCGACATGGATCATCTGTACATTACAGCTAACATTGAAGAAAACGACCTGAAAGACATCGAAAAAGGGGACAAAGTCGATATCGTCGTTGACGGTGATTCAGGCACTACATTTGAAGGAAATGTCGAAGAAATCGGCTATGCGACAAACTCAACATTTGACTTGCTTTCTCAAAGCAATTCAAGCGGAAACTACACGAAAGTGACGCAGAAAGTACCTGTGAAAATTTCAATTAAAAACCCGTCTGACAAAGTGCTGCCGGGAATGAACGCATCCGTGAAAATTTCAAAATAACCGGGGGAAATAAAAACGAGCGAAAGGAGGATGTCATAAGTGGCTTCTCAGAAAAAAGGAAATATGTCACTGCTCATCATTTTAATGGGCGGCTTGTTTCTGGCCATTTTAAACCAAACGCTACTGAATGTGGCGATGCCTCATCTCATGACAGAGTTCAATGTGAGCGCCACAACGATTCAATGGCTGACAACCGGATATATGCTTGTCAACGGCGTTTTGATTCCTTTATCAGCCTTCCTGATTATGCGGTTCGGCGGACGGAGCTTGTTTTTAACGGCGATGCTGCTGTTTACGGTCGGAACGCTGATATGCGGAATTGCGCCTAACTTCTCGACGATGTTAACCGGACGCCTCATTCAGGCAGTCGGCGGAGGCATACTTCAGCCTTTGGTCATGACCACGATTCTCTTTATCTTTCCTCCGGAAAGCCGCGGGAAAGGAATGGGAATCTTCGGGCTTGCGATGATGTTTGCTCCTGCTGTCGGTCCGACGCTATCCGGCTGGGTCATTGAAAACTACAGCTGGCGGATCATGTTTTACGGCCTTGTGCCGGTTGGTTTGATCGTCATCATTTTCGGTTTTTTCCTATTTAAAAATATGACGGAACCTAAAAAAATCAAATTGGACACAGCAGGCGCGATTCTTTCAATTGTCGGATTTGCGGCGTTGCTGTATGGTGTGAGCGAAGCCGGCTCAGACGGCTGGGATGATCCGCTCGTACTTTCCACAGTTGTGATCGGTGTGATCGGCATTGCCGCTTTTATCATCCAGCAGTTGAAATCGAAAGAGCCGATGCTTGACTTCAGAGTGTTCAAATACGATATGTTTTCACTGTCAAGCGTGATCAACGCCATCATTACAGTTGCTTTGTATGCAGGAATGTTCCTGATTCCGATTTATTTGCAAAACCTGGTCGGCTTTACAGCGCTTCAGTCGGGGCTTCTGATGCTGCCGGGCGCACTCGTCATGCTTGTGATGTCGCCGATCTCAGGAATTTTATTTGATAAAGTCGGCCCAAGGCCGCTAGCGATTGTCGGATTATTGATCACTGTTGTGACGACCTACGAATTTACGACGCTTACGATCGATACACCGTATATGCACATCGTGTTGATCTATGCGATTCGGGCGTTTGGGATGTCCATGTTGATGATGCCGATCATGACTGCCGGCATGAACCAGCTTCCGCAGCATTTAAACAGCCACGGAACGGCGATGTCGAATACGCTTCGCCAAATCAGCGGTTCGATCGGAACGAGCTTGATCACGACGATTTATACAAATCGCACGACATTCCACTATGCATCAATGGCCGATCAGACAAATACGGCTGATCCGTCATTTATGAGCACATTGCAGTCAACCATTCAGTCAACAGCGCAATCGATGCATATATCTCTTGAACAAGCACAACAATATGTCGTGAAATATTTGACCGGACAGGCTCAGCTCAACTCGAATGTCATGGGCATCAATGACGCATTTATGTGGGCGGCCGGGTTCTGTGTCATCGGCCTCGTTCTCAGCCTGTTTTTGAGGGATGTCAGAAAAGACAAGCTGCGCAGGAAGAACAAGGCGGAGGAGCTGACATTGCTTCCGGCTCCTAAAGAAGCGAAAGAATCTTAAAATGAGGAGGTTCTGACATGAAAATTTATGTTGTTTACGACAGTGAAGGCGAGCATACGAAAAAGCTGGCTGAAGCCATTGCGGAAGGCGCAGGGGAACATGAGGCTGCAGACGTGCTGATCGATCATGTCAGCCAGGCGGATATTAGAAAGCTCGAAGAAATGGATGCTATCATCTGGGGCTGCCCAGGTCATTTCGGTACAATCAGCTCCGGATTAAAAACTTGGATCGACAGGCTGGGCTACCTTTGGGCGGAAGGGAAGCTGATCAATAAGATCGGCGCAGTCTTCTGCACAACAGCGACAACTCACGGCGGTCTTGAGGCGACAATGCTCAACTTAATAACACCGATGCTTCATCAAGGCATGATGGTCGTCGGCTTGCCTGGAAATGTACCTGAAAATGCTTTATACGGGTCTTATTACGGTGCAGGCATCACGTGTCCTGTCGACAGTGACGAACTGATCGGCGAAGAAGGCCTGGAGCTGGGCCGGGCTTTAGGCAGACGCGTCGCCCAAGTGACAGACCGCTTTACAGCAGGACAGTGAGGAGCGATTTGACATGACCATTATATTGACCATCATCGCTGCTGTCCTCGTCATTATCGGTCTGGTGGTATTTAATGTGCGGTCGGCGTCTTCACAGGATAAACCCGAACATGAGGATAACGCGGCAGCTGAAGCTGGCATTCCTCATGTTCAGGAAGAAGAAGTCGCTGAGCAAGTTGAAGCCGATCAGCAAGATCCGTTCGAAATGAATGATCAAACCTATCGGGCGATTCTGCAAAAACTTCAACATCCAAAAGAGGAAAAAAACCATTCCGAGAAAACGGAAATGGACGATATGGATTACCGAAAAGCATTAAAATCCATGAAAAAGCGGGAACAGGATTAAAGGCAAATTCGCTGGGAACCAGCGGGTTTGCTTTTTTTATTTGCGCTTTTTTGCAATATTACTTGTGATTTCCCTCGTACTACTGATGCAGTACTCTGATACAGCTCGGTCTGGAAGGAAAGACGCAGCTTTGGTTATATAATCCGAACAACAGTGCGTTATTGCTGTTGTATACCAATTGATTTCCCGCGCTAGTTTATTCATTTTCGGGCTGATTGTCAGAAGCGTTCTGCTCTCAAGCAGCAACAGCCTGTTTTCCGCGTCATTTGCTTCTTGTCAATATCGCTGTCTTTTTAGGCTCCGTGTTTTTTCCACATGAGGTGATGTTCTTTCGAACGATAGATGAAGCGCTCAGAAAATATTCGGCTATCAAAAATTCATCCGGGACATTTCCTTGTTGATCTACAATGCTTATGGATTATTCGAGGCGCTGTTCATCAAGTGCAGAGATTCTGGAGCATTTCTTTAAAAGCTGATTCAGCCAGAAAGGAGACGAAGAACATCGCCTATTTAACAGAGCTCGATATGTTCTACGATCCATTTCGGGTCAAGGATATGATTCACTTTTATGAAACCCAGTTTTCCGATTTCCGTATAAATAAAGCGTGGGATCTGTTAAAGGACATGAAAATCGACGGGGATAAAAAAATCGGCAAGCTTTCCAAAGGCAACCGGGGCAGGCTGAAGCTCGCGCTCACATTGGCGCGCGATGCAGCAGTCGTGCTGCTTGATGAGCCGTTTTCCGGTCTTGATCCGATGGTGAGAGAATCGATCGTCAAAAGCCTTCTTACATATTTGGAGCTTGATAAGCAGACAATCGTCATCGCCACCCATGAGATTCATGAAATTGAACAAATTTTGGATGAGGTCGTCGTCGTCTTAAATGGCCGAATTGAAGAAAAAAAGGATGTCGAACAGCTGCGCGAGGAATCCGGAATGTCGCTTTTGGAATGGCTGAAACGGTTTATTGAAGAAAAAAATTGAAAAGGCTGGAGGAGAAACAGTGGAAACACTTTTGGAATTAAAAAATGTATCAAAAACGATCAGGGGGAAAAAGATTATCGACGGCTTGAGCTTTGACGTGCGGGCAGGCGAAATATTCGGCTTCCTAGGTCCGAACGGCGCCGGAAAAACGACGACGATCCGGATGATTGTCGGGCATATGAACATCACCGCCGGTGAAATCGCCGTGTGCGGCGTCAGCGTAAAAGAAAATTTTGAAAAGGCCGCGCGGCATATCGGAGCGATCGTTGAAAATCCGGAACTGTATAAATTTTTAACGGGCTATCAAAACCTTCAGCAATACGCGCGCATGACGAAAGGCGTGACGAAACAGAAAATTGACGAAATCGTCGAGCTTGTCGGATTGAAAAACAGGATCAACGATAAGGTCAAAACGTATTCTTTAGGAATGAGACAAAGGCTTGGCCTGGCCCAAAGCCTTTTGCACGATCCGAAGCTCTTGATTCTCGATGAGCCGACGAACGGGCTTGATCCGGCCGGTATCCGGGAAATTCGCGATCATTTAAGAAAGCTGACGAGAGAAAGAGGTATGGCGGTCATCGTTTCAAGCCACCTGCTTTCAGAAATGGAGCTGATGTGCGACAGGATCGCCATTATCCAGAACGGAAAGCTCCGGGATATTCAGCATGTGCACGGACCCGCTCGGGATGAAAAGAAGCGCTATTATCTTCAAGCGGATGACAATCAGGCTCTGATGCGGGAAGCGGCTGCTTTCAGAAAGATGAAGGTTGACGAAGCGGAAGGCGGGATAGAGCTCAGCCTTCAAAAGGATGAAGTGCCTGATTTGATCAAACACTTAACAGACAGCGGTGTCCGCCTATATGAAGTGAAGGCTGTGAACAAGTCGCTGGAAGACCGGTTCCTGGAAATCACCGCAGATAAGGAGGAAGCTCAGCATGTTTAATCTCATCGTAAATGAATGGATCAAAATTTTTAATCGAAAAGGCACATACGTCATGATCGCGATTTTGCTGTTATCTGCCATCGGGCTGGGCGTTCTCACAAAGACGATCGGAGAGACAGACCACAACCCGGACTGGAAAAAAGAATTAATGCAGGAAAATAAAGATATGAAAGAACAACTTAAAGGGGTCAATAATCCGGCACTTGAAAAAAGCTATGAACGGTCGACCGCCATTAATGAGTATCGAATCAAGCACGATTTGCCGGAAGACGGGGACTATTCGGCCCTGTCGTTCATCAGCGACGCGAGCAGCATCATTCCCCTCCTCGGTCTGTTTGTGATCACGGTGGCTGCGGGAATCGTTGCGAATGAATTCAGCTGGGGGACGGTGAAGCTGCTTGTGATCAGGCCGATCAGCCGCTTTAAAATTTTGCTGGCAAAATATTTTACAGTTCTGCTTTTTGCATTGGCTTTGCTTTTCATTCTGTTCGCAAGCGCGGGTATCACAGGCCTTGCTTTATTCGGGGCAGGCGACGGCAGCCAGGTTCACTTGGCGTACGCCGATGGAACAGTTGAAGAAAAAAGCCTGCTGCTGCACTTGGCCGGCAGCTATTTGCTGAATTCAATCTCGCTTTTGATGATGGCGACAATGGCCTTTATGATTTCAGCTGTTTTCAGAAACAGCTCGCTTGCCGTAGGTATTTCAATTTTCCTTTTGGCAATGGGCGGAACGGTGACAAACCTGCTCGCGACAAAATTTGAATGGGTGAAATACATCTTATTTGCCAACACTGATCTCACTCAATACTTTGATGGATCTCCGCTTGTTTCAGATATGACGCTGGGATTCTCGATTGTCGTGCTGGCTGTCTATTTTATCGTTTTTCATGTGCTCGCCTTTGGGGCATTCACAAAAAGAGACATCGCTTCATAAGCGGTATTCACGAAAAAGCCTCACCCCGGTTTTCCGGGCGTGAGGCTTTTTTAAATAAAATATAAAAAGACTGCTGACATTCGGTCAGCAGTCCTGTATGAAGATCAGCGGTTCACAGCTTACGCTTTTGTTACGTTAGCAGCTTGTGGTCCGCGGTTTCCTTCAACGATTTCGAAAGATACAGATTGGCCTTCTTCCAAAGTTTTGAAGCCTTCGCCTTGAATAGCAGAGAAATGAACGAATACATCGTCTTGTCCTTCAACTTCGATGAATCCGAAACCTTTTTCAGAGTTAAACCATTTTACTTTACCTTCTAGCATGAAATTTCCTCCTAAAGCGATAACGCTTAAATTCACTATTCTTGCTCTAAAACAAACTTCCAAGACGAAAACTCTTACAAAACTTTCTTCTTAAAGATAGTTCGAACAAAAATAATTACCTTTACTTTACCAGTGTTTAAGCGAAATTACAACTGCTAAACACAATTTTTTTAAAAAAAGTGAAATTTAATAATCAGGGCGAAAAATAAAGCATTGAAAAGCATGTTTTTGAAATTTTCACAAATCTGATTGACAACATTTCAAAGAAGCTGTAAAGTTAGGTAAAACTTCATGCATCAACACTTCTTATTCAGAGAGGCGGAGGGAATTGGCCCTATGAAGCCTCGGCAGCGGGTTCTGCATACAGCAGAATACTGTGCCACATCCAACAAGCCGTACGGGCTTGGAAGATAAGAAGAGAGCGGACCACTCTATTTACTTCGTGTCGTCTAAGGCTTCTTCTTATTTTTTAAGAGGGAGCCTTTTTTGTTAGCCAAAAAGAGGAGGAAGATCATCATGATTACATTTGAAGGCGTTGAAAAGGTCTATGAAAGCGGCGGACAGAAGGTTCATGCGCTCAATGGAATCGACCTTCATGTAGATAAAGGGGAAATATACGGCGTCATCGGATTCAGCGGCGCAGGGAAAAGCACGCTGATCCGCTGTGTGAACTTCCTTGAAAAACCGACGGCCGGAAAGGTATTCGTCGGCGGAAGAGACTTAATGTCTCTGTCGAAAGCTGAGATTCGAGCTGTTAAAAGGAAGATCGGCATGGTATTTCAGCATTTTAACCTGTTAAATTCAAAGACGATTTTCGCTAATGTCGCTGAGCCGCTCGCGCTTGTCAAAACACCGAAAGCCGAAATCAAGCAAAAAGTGACGGAACTGCTCCATTTTGTCGGACTTGAGGATAAAGCCCGCGATTATCCGGATCAGCTGTCGGGCGGCCAAAAGCAGCGCGTCGGCATTGCCCGGGCGCTGGCGACAAATCCGGAGGTTCTGCTCTGTGATGAAGCGACATCCGCGCTTGACCCGCAGACGACCGGCGATATTTTGAAGCTGCTGAAGCGCGTCAACGAACAATATAACATCACGATTTTGTTGATCACTCATGAAATGAATGTGGCAAAAGAAATCTGCGACAAAGTCGCGGTCATTGAAAAAGGAAGGATCATTGAATCAGGCAGCGTGTTTGACGTGTTTTCCGCGCCGGAAACCGAAACGGCCAAAAGCTTTGTCAAATCAGCCATCGACCACGAGATACCTGAATCGATTCAAAAATTAAATGTGAAGCATCTCTACCAGCTTCAATTTGTCGGCGAATCTTCCGGGAAGCCATTTCTTTCGCAAGTGGCAAAGCGGTTTGACGTAGAAGTCAACATTCTGCACGGAACGATTACAGAGCTTCAGGGAATTCCGTTTGGCAGTATGACGGTTGAACTGCAGGGGGAAGACGGTGAAATCGGGCGGGCGCTCGAATATATCCGCAGAGAAAACATTCGCATCAGGGAGGTATAAGCATGCTTGTTACATATGACCAAATCATTGACGCACTGGTTCAGACGATTCAAATGACGGTTTTCTCGCTTTTATTTTCAAGCGTGATCGGCATTCCGCTCGGCATTTTGCTGGTTGTCACAAGGAAGGGGCATCTGCTTGAAAATCCGGCAGTTTTTACGGTTGTCAATATGATCATTAACATTTTCCGTTCCGTTCCGTTTATCATCTTGATGGTTGCTTTAATTCCGGTGACAAGGCTGATTGTGGGGACGTCCATCGGCACATCGGCAGCGATTGTTCCCCTGACTTTTTATGCGGGGCCTTACATCGCAAGGCTCGTCGAGAACTCTCTGCTTGAAGTCGATCCGGGAGTCATTGAAGCCGCTGAAGCAATGGGAGCGACTCCGCGGCAGATCATCTTCCGGTTTCTGATTCCGGAAGCGCTCGGTTCGCTTGTGCTGAGTTTTACGGTGGCAACGGTCGGATTGGTCGGAGCGTCGGCGATGGCTGGTGCGATAGGCGCCGGCGGTCTTGGGGATTTGGCGATCACATACGGCTACCAAAGGTTTGACACGCTGACGATGATCATCACGGTTGCAATTCTCGTCATCGTTGTGCAGGGATTGCAGACATCCGGAAACGTTCTGTCCAAAAAATTGAGAAGAAGATAAACAGAGAGGGAGACAGCTATGATGAAAAAGTTCACATTTGTTATCATTTTACTGCTGCTTGCGGGAGTGATCGCGGGGTGTGCGGCAGACTCTGATGCGAAAACCATTAAAATCGGCATCAGCGGAACGGATACAAGAATCTGGGACTTTGTGAAGAAAAAAGCCGAGAAAGAAGGCTTAAAGCTTGAAATCGTCAAATATTCTGATTATGTTCAGCCGAACCAGGCTTTGGCGGGCGGTGACATTGACGCCAATGCATTTCAGACGATATCTTACTTTAATGCATTCAAAAAGGAACGCAATCTTGAACTATCGCCGATCGGCACAACGATCATCGCTCCGATGGGCATTTATTCCGAGAAGTATGATTCGCCTGACGATATACCAAACGGCGCGGAAATCGCTGTTCCGAGCGAAGCGACGAACATGGGCAGAGCCTTGCTCCTGTTGGAGTCCGCCGGCCTGCTTCAATTAAAGGACGGATTTGACGGAAACGGAACGCTTGATGCGATTAAAGAAAATCCTAAAAAACTCAAAATCACAACGGTGGCCGCAGAGCAAACGCCGCGCGTGCTTCCCGACGTCGCTGCATCTGTTATCAACAACGGCATAGCGGTTGACGCCGGCTTCCATCCTGTCAAAGATTCGATTAAACTGGAAGACGAAACAGCGACACCGTACATCAACATTATTGCGGCCAGAACAGAAGACCGGAACCGTGAAGATTTGAAAAAGATCGTTGAGCTGTACCAATCAGACGATACCGCTGAATTGATCAAAAAAGAGTTTGACGGTGCACAGCTGCCGACTTTTGTTCCACTGAAAGACATCGGCGAATAAAATGTCAGTCGCGCAATTGATTCCCGGGTCATATATTGAAATACATCGATAATTCCTACTTGACCAATCAGGTTTGTTGTACTATAGTTTTTAAATGTAAAAAATTCTGGGGGTGCTTTTGTTACCATGACATTATTTGTTGTTATTAATATTATCGTCATGCTCGGCCTGATGGCGCTCCTTTATATGATGCAAAAAAAACATGTTTCTTTTTCTAAGCGGGTATTTACCGCTCTGGGAATCGGCATTGTTTTTGGATTCGCTTTGCATTTTATATATGGTTCGTCTTCAGAAACGATTACGCAGACATCTGATTGGTTTAATATTGCAGGCGGCGGCTATGTGAAGCTTTTGCAGATGATCGTTATGCCGCTTGTATTCATCTCGATTTTGGGTGCTTTTACAAAGCTTAAACTGACGCACAATATCGGAAAAATCAGCGGATTGATCATCGGCCTCTTGATCGCGACGACAGCTGTCGCTGCTGCGGTGGGAATCGCGTCCGCACTTGCTTTCGACCTGCAGGCTGTCCATGTGGATCAAGGCCAGGCAGAGTCAATGAGAGGGGCGGAACTCGAACAGAAATCGCAGGACATGGAAGCCAAAACACTTCCACAGCAAATTGTCGAGCTTCTTCCGGGGAATCCGTTTTTAGATTTTACGGGAGCAAGACCGACATCAACGATCGCCGTTGTTATTTTTGCGGCTTTCCTTGGAATCGCGTATCTCGGGGTCAATCGAAAACAGCCTGAACAAGCTGAGCTTTTCAAAAAGATGGTTGATGCCGTGTATGCGATCATTATGCGTGTAGTGACGTTGATTCTGAGGCTGACGCCTTACGGTGTATTGGCGATCATGACAAAAACGATTGCAACGAGCGATCTCGACAGCATTGCCAAGCTCGGCAAATTTGTCATCGCTTCATATGTGGCGCTGATCGTCATGTTCATCATTCACCTGCTGCTCATTACATTCAGCGGTTTAAATCCTGTCACATACTTGAAAAAGGCGTTTCCGGTCCTTGTATTCGCGTTTACATCTAGATCAAGCGCAGGCGCTTTGCCGCTGAACATTAAAACGCAGCGCAGCCTCGGTGTTCCCGAAGGCATTGCAAACTTTGCCGGTTCCTTCGGACTGTCCATCGGACAAAACGGATGTGCCGGAATTTACCCTGCAATGCTCGCGATCATGATTGCGCCGACGGTCGGACAAAATCCGCTTGAGCCGTCATTTTTGTTCACGGTTATCGCTGTTGTTGCGATCAGCTCTTTCGGAGTGGCAGGCGTCGGCGGAGGTGCGACATTTGCAGCGCTTCTCGTCCTTTCGGCGTTAAATATGCCCGTAGCGCTTGCTGGACTGCTGATTTCGGTTGAGCCGCTCATCGACATGGGGCGTACGGCTCTTAATGTCAGCGGCAGCATGACGTCAGGACTTGTCACAAGCAAAGCAACAAATGAACTTGAAAAAGACACGTATCAAGACCGTACTAATATCATTGAAGCAGAAGTGTAAAAGAAGAACGGCCCGCACAGCTTGATTGCTCGTGCGGGCCGTTTTTTATGAATAGTTTTGGTCGTTATCGAACATCGTCTGGTTTGCAGTCTGATCGTTCATGACATTAACCGGGGCAGTCATATGGCTTGATTGATGCTGGTCGTTTGCCGTATGGCCTGACTGGCGATGTTCCTGTGACTGTCCTCCGGAATTGAAAGCCTGTTTGATCATGTCAGCCGGATTCATCATCATCTGGTTTCGGCCGTTACCTTGCTGTCGACCTCCCATGCCCTTCGCGAACATGCCTGTCAATCTTTTGCGGATTTCGGGAGAAAAAGCCGCGGTCAATGCAGCTGATCCTAAAACCAATACAGCGGGATGGATGCCTGATCTTCTTCTAAACAAAGGGTCAACCTCCTTTTTACGTATACCATCCCCAGTCCTGATCGGTTTTATTCTTCAAGTTGTGCCGCGAGATATAAGCGGTTACTTTCGAAAAATTCGAAAATTTTATGGTAGGCTTTTATTTTATTTTATTTTCTGTTTTAGAAAAACCGTGCCCTTCATTTTCCAAAACAAGATACTCAATATTCCGCCCCCTTGCTTTTAACCGATCGACGACCTGATCGGACTCTTCCTTTACGACGCGGGGATCGTTTGCGCCTTGGATGATCAGCATCGGCTGAGTCATATTCTCCAGGTATGTAACAGGAGAATCGGCTTTCAGTTTTTCATAATCCCGCTCAGGCTTGCCGACCCATTTTTCCATCATCGGCTGCCAGAAATCCGGTACGGATTCGACAAACGAAAACAGATTGCTGACTCCGCATATATCGACGACGGCGCTACTCTGGATGCCTTCCGTGAAGCAATAGCGACATATACCCTCCGTAGCTGCCCCCCATTAAAAAAAGTTTTTCGCGGTCCGCAAGCTTTTGATCGATAAGCCAGTCGATGCCTGCAGTCATATCGAGGCGCGGTCCGTCTCCCCAATCTTGTTCAACCATTTTAAAGAAGGAATAGCCGTAATTCGCTGATCCCCTGAAATTAGGGGCGAATAACTGGTAGCCCATTCTCGCAGCGAGTTGAAAGAGATCATAGAACATAAAGGTTTCTGCATCTTGCGGTCCGCCGTGCGGCCAAATAATCGTCCAGCCGTTCGCTTCTTCCGGGCCCGGCTTAAACAGCAGCCCTTCTATAGCGAGACCGTCAAAAGAAGGATATGTCACAACCTCCGGATATGACAGCTCCTGTTCGGAGAAACCTGGAACCGAATGTTTCGTTAATTGCCGCCATTTCGTCTGTCCTTTCGTTAATACATAGAGATTAGCCGGCCTGGTCGGCGTTGAGCCGAGAATGTACAGCGTGCCCGAAGAGGCGCAGTGTATTTTCGAAATGGATGTGCAAGGGCAGTCCACCTCCCGGCTTCCTCCTGTTGCTGTGTTGTACTCATACATCACCTCTTTGACGCCTTTTTTTCCAATCAGATAAAGGAAAGTTCCGCTCGGATCAGCGTGGATGGCTGTTAAATCAGTTTTGTCAATCGAAAGCACCGGCGCAAAAATACCGGATGAAACGTTGTACAAGGCAAGGTATGAAAACTCGGCTTCGTAGTTTGTCGTGACGAATAACCGATCATCAGATGCAAAGCGGGAAGAATAAACCATATGAGGCAGCGTCTCATCGGGGACGATTCCTGTCGTCACACCTTCAGCGGTATGGATCATGCAGACATTGTGGCTGTTGACATAGTAGACATGGATGCTGACGGCTTTCTCGCCCGGGCTTACATCAGCCAGTATTGAAGTTCCGTCTTTTCCTTCAAAAATAAGCTCTTCTTTTTCAGCGAGACAATCGTATCTGTATGTATTTAAAAATGTCGGATTGTCCTTTGTGGAGGAGTAGTAAACGGCGTTTTGGACAGGGATGGGCTCGAAGTGGCGGTCCGTTTGATTTCCGTTTAATGAATGGAACGACCCGTTTTTTGACGAAAGCTTGTACAGTCCGCTTTGTTCGTTTCCGTCATGGTCAAAACCGGCATACAGAATAGAGCCGTCGGGATTGTAGGCGATTCCTTTTGCATCCTAATTCAAGAATGACAGCTGGTACGGGTATGCATCGGGAAGATCCATCGCCCACAGGTTTGATGTTCCGTTGAGATTTGTATCAAAAACAAGCTGCGTCTCATCGGGATGTACCGCAAAGTCTTTAATTCGCAGCACATACAAAATGCTTTTTGCTTTTTCCATTTTATATACATCTCCGGATTTATTTGGGTATTTTTACATTCAATAAGATCATAACAAAAGTCGCGTATAAAAAATATGCTTTAGACAAATAAATAACACGAAAAAGAAAAACCTATACGTCAATCATTAAAGGAGGCAATTTTAATGTTTAGTATGAAAAAAGGCGCGATTGTTGCTTTGCTCCTTCCGTTTTTGTTCACAGCCGGATGCGGCATGGCAAACCAGGGGGCGGATAACAACCGTCGCAACCAGGACAATGCGCTTCAAAATGTAACAAACAGAGATAACGACCGCACGAATGTCAATGACGGCAGAAACGTCAACGACCAAATGAATGTGACAGACAACCGCGATGCCAACCGGGATAATAATAATATGGAAGTGGCGGATAAAGCCGCAGACAAAGTGACGGAACTGAAAGAAGTCAGAAGTGCAAACGTCATTACGACAAACCGCAACGCTTATGTAGCGGTCGTTTTGAAAGGCAATCCGAAAGGCGACGTAACGAATGAGTTGAAAGGGAAAATCTCGAAAAAGGTTAAAGAAGCAGACAATAACATCAACAATGTATTCGTTTCGGCAAATCCTGATTTTGTTGACCGGATGAGAAATTATGGCGACAGAATCCAAAATGGCGAACCGATCGAGGGCATGTTTGAAGAATTCGGTGAAACGATCAACAGAATTTTCCCGAATCAAAGATAATGAAAAGCCGCAATGAGCGGCTTTTTTTGTTGGCTGCTTTTCATACAGGCCACTTCCTGAACCTTCCCGCATAGTGTGTAGTACAGTGAAGCACATTGCGGATGGAGGGATGACATGTGACGGGAGAGATGAAAGCAGCCTTTATTTTAATTATGGCGGGCACTCTATCCGCTCTGTTATTGGCTGTTTTTGTCGTGTTCAGCCAAGAGAGCCCAGAGGCGGCTGTTTTTTCGGGGAAAAAAGAAAAACTGAAAGAATCGCTGGAAATGGTTAAATATGAAAGTGTCAGCATTTATTACGCTGAAGAAGATAGGACGATTCTGGAGCTGACAAAGGAGACGCTTCAGGAAGCAGCTGACATGAATCGAGAACTGTTTGCGAGTCCTCTTCAAGACAGCGTTGATTTGATCTTTTTTTCAAACCGCGATGATATGGAGTCATTTTCAAAATTAAAGGATATCACCGGATTTTACTCAAATGATATGCGGATGATCGGGCTGTTGCTCGAGGAGAAAAAGCATCTGAATAGCGGCGAGGGATTCGCCGTCTTCCTGTACAAACGGGTGCTGATACATGAGTATACCCATTATGCTTTTCACGTCAAGCTGAGAGAACTGAATGCCGACCCGGCAGCTTATCCGCTTTGGTTTCACGAGGGAGTGGCGGAATGGGTTTCTGCGCATGACGCCGTAGAAATCCGGACTTTGCCGTCAGCCGTTCCTTTAAGCAAGCTGAAGACCGACCGGCAGTGGCAAAAAGCACGCATTGGATATGAAACCGATATTTATTTGCAAAGTTATTATTTGATCGAAGAGCTCGCGGAGAAAAAAGGAAGGGGTATCATCCTCGACATTATAGAGGAAACGGCTGCTCGGGGAAGTTTTGAAGACGGATTTAAGGCCGCCGTCGGTCAGTCTTTACCGGGCTTTGAAAAAGAATTCAAACGGAAATATGAAGCGAAAAAAACGGCATGGAAGGTTTCATTCTTCCGTGCCGTTTTCATTATCAATGAATAGGTCTCTGCTGCCCGTTCGGAGGCATTTGCGGCTGACCTTGCACCGGAGCGAATGCTGAAGTCATCTTCTGCATGTCTTGCGGTGCAAGCTGAGGAACTTGATAGTACCCGTGTTTGTTCTGATAAAGGAAAATTTCATAAGCCATTTCGATATAGTGAGGAATCTGGTCTGCGAGAACCCTTCTGCAGACAGGGTTTGTCACTTCGGGAGCCGCCATGGCCAATGCCGAACAATTGGTTTTCATCAAGCCGAGCATAAAGCTGCTGATACAGGCGTCATCAATCGCCTGCACGGATTGCTTCGGCTGTTTTGGCTGGGCATCTTTTAACCCGTAGACAAATTGGCGATCCTCTTTCATCATATATGTTGCCGTTTCCTGGCTCGGCTTTTGCCCCGTTCTGAAACATTCTGTTGTGATGTTGTACTGAGACGAAATAAACCGGTGCTGCCTGTCCAAAATATCGAGCAGCTCCGGATCTTTGACATGCTCTCTGAACATCATATATTGCTCAAGAACGCCGATCATACCGGACAACACTTCATGCATGTCAAACACTTCGTGGCCCCCGTGATTCATATGCTGCATTCCTTCATTGCCTTGATTGATTTGCATTTGCGGCTGGTTTTGCTGTTCCACTCTAACGTATCCTCCTTAAATGTAATTCAACTATTATATTTCGTTTTTGCCGTCATGTTTATTCAAAAAAGGAATAATCGATAAACTGGATTTAAAGGGATTTTATTCTAACCGTCGAATAGTTTAGTTCAGAGAAAATATTATGGGGGTCTTGTGTTCAAAGACAATATATCATCTCATTGGTCGAAAGTGGAAATGAGGTCATTTTGGCGTCAAACTGAAAAAAACTGAGGATCAGGAGAGGAAATTCTGGCCGGTTTTGAGATCCCTCGTACCTTTGTAAACGGAGCACATATCTGCCGGGCGATGATGAAATGTTCATGCATGCTTCCGGCAGTTAAAGGAATTCGATGAGTGGATGGATGTTTGATATCCGAAAAAACAAATGAGCCGAAACAGGTCGGATTCAAATAAAGGCTGCCGGAAGAAGAATAAAAGACGGATGTCGGTCTTGTGTTCATGCACTTTTGTTTAAATATGGACTGAAAAACAATCGATTTGCAATGCCCGGGTGGATATCGGCATGAAGAACTTTGGCATTTAAAGAAGGTGCCTGCAAACTTTTTATTGCCCCTGCGCGATCTGTAAAGGATTCTCCCTCCGTAAATGATTTCAGCTGCCAATCATCATGAAAATGCAAAAAAGGTGTTTTCCTTTTTGATTTTGCACTTAGAAAAGGAGGAGTTTTGTAATGCTGGGCTCAAGTGAGACGGTTGGAAAAATGTCAGGTTTATTTGGTAATGATTCTGTGTATCCGAAGGTGCAAACAGAAGTATATAAAAAAATCAATGAACTGAGTGGTTTTCATAGGCTGGATGATATTTATCTTTCCTTGATCGACCAGTATATGTTTCCTTGTCTGATCCTGAATGACCGGGGAGAAATTGTCGCGTCCTCAGAAAGTGCCGATCAATATTTGAAAAGTTCAAAAGGCAACATTCATCAAGCTTTTCCCGCGAGCTTATCCGTGCAGGTCAATGCCGCTTTACAACGGGCAAAAAAAGAGAAAAAAGTGTCGTTTAAAAACGTTCCGATTTATTTAAGCGGAGAACTATCCTTTGTTCATTTGACATTAAAAAGTTTCTTCCGCCAGTATCACAAGCTTTATGTGCTGTTTATCGAAAAAGCAAAAGAAGAGGCTGCCCGCGCGCCGGTATCCGGCGGAGAGGACGGCCAGCTTCATCTCCAACATCTGTACCGGACGGTAAAAGAGCTCGAAGCGTCCAACGACGCTTTGGTGTCCGCCAATCAAAAGCTTCAGGAAGAAAACAAAAAATTAACGGCGCTAAACAGGGCGTTTGAAAAGAAAGTGAATGAACTGAACACCCTTAAAAATGATCTGAACAATCTGCTGACGAGCACGAACATCGCCGCCGTTTTTTTGGATCAGGAATTGAAATTGAAATTATTTACGCCAGAAGCCGCCAATATGTTCGACCTGAAAAAGGATGACCTTTCAAGGCCTGCCGATAAGCTGACAGAGAGGTTCAACTATGAGGAGTATGCCGATGACTTAAAGCGGACACTTTATGAAAACAAGACGGTCGTAAAAGAGTTCGAAATGCCAAACGGCGGCTGGTATGCCGTGAAAATGATGCCTTATTATGCGTCGGGGAAAAAGATTGAAGGCATTGTTGTCACGTTCACGAATGTCACTGAACTGAAAAAGACAAACGAGGCCCTGCACATCAGCTCACAGGCTATTGATCAAAGTCCGGCCAACATATTGCTCACTTCGGTCGACGGTTCGGTTACTTATGCAAACAAACGCTTCTGCCGGATGCTCAGAAAACAACAGGATGACATCATCGGCAGGGATGTATTTGACATTTACCGCAAGCATTTTCACTGTGATGATCTCCATCGCTACTGGAAGCACGTCCTTGATAAGAAACCATGGTCAGGGGATCTTCATTACCAGGATGGGGAGCAGCAGGACAGGTGGGAGCAAACCTCCCTTGTTCCTGTGGAGGACAGCGCAGGGAACGTGCATCAGGTGATGCTGATATCCGAGGACATTACAAACCAAAAGCGGTCTGAAAAAATGCTTATGAAATCGGAAATGCTGTCAGCGGTCGGGCAGCTCGCTGCCGGGATCGCTCATGAAATACGGAATCCCCTCACATCTCTGAAAGGGTTCCTCCAGCTGATGATCCAGTCTAAAAAATATCAAAAAGACTATGCGGAAGTGATGATGTCCGAATTCATCAGGCTTGAAGCGATTATCAACGAATTTCTCGTATTGGCCAAAACAAAATCGACTACATTTGATCCGGTTCAGGTCAACTCGATTGTTGAAGATGTCTGCATGGTATTGGAGTCGCAGGCCGTGCTGAACAATGTGCGGATCGAGAAACAGCTGAGCGGAGATCTCCCTGAGATTCTTGCTGTATCAAATGAACTGAAACAGGTTTTCCTCAACATATTAAAAAATGCGATCGAGGCGATGGAGGATGTTGAAGGCTTTATCACAATACGTTCCTACTTTGAAAAAGACAGCGTATTCATCACCTTTGAAGATCAGGGAAAGGGCATCTCAAAAGATGTGCTTGAAAAGCTTGGGGAGCCATTTTATACAACGAAGGAAAAAGGAACCGGGCTCGGATTAATGGTTACATTTAAAATTATTGAAAATCACGGCGGAAGCATTCATTTTGAAAGCGAGGAAGGAAAAGGAACGACCGTAAAATTGAAGCTTCCGATTAAAGAATGAGAATGCGGTCATCCCTGTTCTCATTCTTTTTTGAAAATTTTACAAAAAAATTATATGTTCTTTATCATTATCAGATAAACTTGACAGGAAGCAAAAAACGGGAGGCGAATATATGGTCAATGTTCTAAAGTGTCGTTTTTTAGCTGGTTTGACGATCACCCTTATGATGATTGCGTCTTTTTTAGCGCCGTTTGCGGACGTATCGCGCGCTTCAGAAACGATTACCGTAGAAGAAGCGATTAAGCACAACGAAGGGCATGCAGCCGTTGAAGGGTATGTCGTCGGGCATACTGTGTCGAGCGGCCATTATCGTTTCAGCGGAAATTTCGCCAACGATTATAACATCGCAATCGCAGATAAAAAAGAGGAAACATCACCTGAGAACATACTCCCCGTGCAGATACCCGCATCTTTCAGAGACCAGTTCGGTTTAAAGACAAACCCTCATCTCATCGGAAAAAAACTCATCATTGAAGGCGAACGCTCTACATATTTTAATTCCCCCGGTTTGAAATCCGTTCAATCCATCACATTTTCCGGAGGCGATGCGCCGCCAGTCCAGCCGGAGATCAAAACGATAGCCGAGGCGCGCAAGCTTTTAAATGAAACGGTCAAAATCAAAGGAATCGTCACTGCGGATCAAGCAGCTGTCGGAGGAGGAAAACTGTCCACATTTATTCAGGACGACACGGCGGGAATCAATATTTATTCCGCTGTACAAGACGATTTTCCGGAGCTGAAAGAGGGGATGTCTGTCTCGGTCACAGGGAAGATCACGACATTCAAAGGTTTGACAGAAATTGTTCCTGTACCGTCAGGCATTGAAGTAACCGGAGAAGGAGCGGTACTGCCTGACCCTGTTCCGTTGACCATTAAAGATGTGCTCGATCACGGAACGGCAGCTGAATACGAAGGCCGGCTTGTGAAGATGAAAGGCTTTATTGAAACAAAGCCGGATGCGCCGGCAGGCGGCGGCTATAATATCACGATGATCGATGAAAACTATCATCCGCTCACACTAAGGGTGATGGAACAAACGAATGCCGCCGAATCGATAGAACAAGGACAATGGTACGAAATTACCGGCGTGTTAAGCCGTTATGATACGGTGCAGCTTCTGCCAAGAAAGCAGGACGACCTTCAGATATTAGACGGCGTCGGGCATCCTCCCCCCGCTGCTGAAGGGGAATACGAAAGTGTTGTCGAACGAGTTGTTGACGGGGATACGATCCACTTAAAAGAGCCGGTTCTCGGATCTACAAAAGTCCGCTATGTCAACATAGATACAGCCGAAACTTATCATACGCCGAAAAATGAATTAGATGAAAACCAGCTGAAACATGGAAACAAGGCGAAGGAATATTTGCAGTCTATATTGGCTCCGGGAGACAAAGTCACTGTGAAGGTGGGCAAAGAAGCAAAAGACAGCTACGGCCGCCTGCTTGCCCAAGTCATCACTGAAGACGGCGTCAATACGAATTTGCAGCTTGTCCAAAAGGGGATGGCTGTCACCTATTTCATTTGGCCGATTGGAAGCGATGAAGACTATCAATTGTTTCAAAGCGCCGTCAAAAAGGCGAAAGACGAGAAAATCGGCATTTGGAATCCCGCTGATCCCCTCCTCGAAATGCCGTTTGAATTTCGTGCCAGGGAGCAAGGCAAAGGGCTGACGCGGCACGTCGGAGACTCTGCGGAAAAAACGTATGTTGCGCCTGAAAAGTGGCGAGAGATTCCGGTGGAAAGACGAATTTTCTTTGCGACGGCTGAAGAAGCGGAAGCTGCAGGCTATTCGAAAAAAGAGCAAAGCGGCAATATTCCGCTGCGTCTGTTAAGCATGAATGATCTGCATGGAAAGATCGATCAGCAATATGAGCTCGATCTAAACGGCGATGGCCGGACGGATGGAACATTCGGCAGGATGGATTATGCAGCAGCATTAATCAAAGAAAAAAAATCCGAACGTGAAAATACGCTGATCGTCCATGCAGGCGATATGATCGGAGGAAGCTCGCCGGTTTCTTCCCTGCTTCAAGACGAACCGACAGTTGAAGTCATGGAGGAAATCGGATTTGACATTGGAACCGTCGGGAACCACGAGTTTGATGAAGGGACCGAAGAGCTGCTGCGCATGTTGAACGGCGGCGAACACCCTGAAGGGAAAGGGACAAAAGGTTATGACGGACAGAATTTCCCGCTTGTCTGCGCCAATTGCAAGTTGAAAACAAGCGGGGACAGCTTTCTTCCTCCATATGAAATCATTGAAGTTGAAGGAGTGCCTGTCGCTTTTATCGGCGTCGTGACACAGGCGGCTGCCAATATGGTCATGCCCGAAGGGATTCGCTCAATTGAATTTACAGATGAAACAAAGGCCGTCAACCAGGCTGCAAAAGAATTGAAAGCGAAAGGGGTCCGGGCGATAGCGGTGCTCGCCCATATGACAGCTTCCCAGGACGGCGGAGTTGTGACCGGTGAATCAGCCGAACTTGCCAAAAAAGCAGATCCCGAGATCGATGTTATCTTTGCCGGCCACAATCATGAAGTGGTCAACGGCCAAGTCAATGATATTTTAATCGTTCAAGCATACGAATACGGGAAGGCAATCGGTGTTGTCGATCTTGAAATCGATCGGGAATCGAAAGACATTGTTCAAAAGAAAGCGGAAATCGAATATGTGAATCAGGAAAAGCTCAAGCCTGATCCGGCGGTCGGTCAGATACTGGATAAATATGAGCAGATGGTTGCGCCGATCATCGGTGAGAAAGTCGGTGAAGCAGCGCACGACATGGCAGGAGGCTATTCAAATGACGGAGACACCCCTCTCGGAAATCTGATTGCTGACGGCATGCGGCACGCGATGAATTCAGATTTCGCATTGATGAACGGGGGCGGGATCCGCCAAGATTTAAAAAAAGGAACGATTACATGGGGAGACTTGTTCAATATCCAGCCTTTCGGCAATGTACTCGTCAGGCTTGAAATTAAAGGAAGGGATTTATACGATATTATAGACGCGCAAATATCCCCATCATACGGTCCGGATTACTCGATCAGCGGCTTTACCTACACATGGGACCCGAAAACAAATAAAACCGCGGATATCTTTCTTGAGGACGGAACGCCAATTGATTTAGACCGGACATATACGCTGACCGTAAACAACTTTATGGCATCTGCTTCGGGCAGCAAGTATTCGCCGATTTCCCGGCTTGGAAAAAATTCGGTCACAGGGCCGGAGGATATCGAAGCCACAGTAGAATTTGTCAAAAGCTTTAAAGAACCGATCGCTTATGCTGCCGAAGGACGAATCAAAAAATTAGCAGAAGATGATTCGCGTCCGGGAGAAGAGCCAGCTGATCCTGATGATGAAGAAAAACCCGGAAGCGGAGGCGCTGATCCGAATGACGAAGAAAAACCGGCTGGAGATAAGGGCGATGGAGAAAAGCCCGGCTATGACAGCGGAGAAAAGCCGGTTCATGGCGATACGTCAAAGAGCGGAGCTGCTCCTGTTGCAGGCGTGACGATCGGTGAAGGGGCGGATGCGCCGGAGGAGAAGATGGACGGTCTGTCAAATGATGCGTTTCTGTCAGATTCGCGTGAAGAGCACAAGCTGCCCGATACGGCGGCCTTTTACGGCGGTTTCCTTTTGTACGGCTTCCTGACATTTATGTTTGGAGCGATTCTTTATATGCGGAAAAGGGGTATTGCAAAACTATGAAAGTCAAGATGTTATCGTTTCTGCTTATGACGGCGGGGCTTGCCATTTTTGCATACGGCGGCTGGAAAATATTCGATATGAACAGACAGACCGATATTTCTTTAACTGCAGCAAAAGAAGCCATTGCATCGAGTCAATCCGTCCGTTCAGCAAAGCATCCCTCAGCGCCCGCATCGTTTAAACCCGACAACGGCGAAGCGGCAGGCATCCTCCATATTCCCAGACTGGACGCTGAGCTTCCCATCGTTGAAGGAACCAGTCCCGATGATTTGAAAAAAGGTGTCGGTCATTATAAAGACAGCTATTATCCAAAACAAAACGGGCAAATTGTTCTTTCGGGGCACAGGGATACGGTTTTTCGCAGAACAGGAGAGCTTGAAATCGGAGATAAGCTGAAAATCGAGCTTCCATACGGAAGCTTCGAATATGAAATCACACACACGAAAATTGTTGATCAAGATGATACATCCATCATCACGCTGCAGCACGAAAAAGAAGAATTGCTGTTAACGACATGCTATCCGTTTTCTTATGTCGGAAATGCGCCTGAGCGCTATATTATGTATGCAAAACCGCTTTAAGGCTGTCCTTAATGGACTGCCTTTTTTATGTTTAATCAATCGTGCCGAACAGTCGTCCGATTTCGTCTTTCAAGTCATCCGGCAGCGGTGCTGTGACAGTGACGGGTTCTTTTGTGATCGGATGGGTGACATTGATTTCGATCGCGTGAAGAGCCTGCCTCGGAAAAAGCCCCTCTGAACCGCCGTATAAAGTGTCGCCAGACAAAGGATGGCCGATGCTTGCAAGGTGAACACGTATTTGGTGGGTTCGGCCTGTCTCCAGCTGCAGCCTGCATAGTGTAACATCGTGCCGGCTGTCATACTCTTTCGATTCAAAATGGGTCACGGCGGGCTGTCCGGAATCGGACACCCTTCTTCTGACGGGGTGGTACCTGTCTCTGCCGATCGGCGCCGAAATGGTTCCTGTTCTTTTTCTGAATTTCCCTTCCGCTACAGCTAGATATGTACGCGACAGTTCTTTTCTTTGCAGCTGTTCGTCTAAAAGGGCGTGGGCGAGGCGGTGCTTTGCAAAAACGACAGCGCCGCTCGTATCCTTATCAAGACGGTGGACGTGCCGGACTTTCCGCTCCTCGCCGTTCATTTGAAAATAAAACGCCACAAGGTTGCTCAGCGTGCCGATCTGGCCAGCTTCATTCGGATGTGTCGCCATTCCCGCCGGCTTATTGACAATGAGCATATGATCATCTTCAAACAGAACGGGAAGTTCCCCGTATTCAGGGACGATTCCGCTTTCTTCCTCCTCCCTGAGATCGATCATCACGCTGTCTCCGCTCTCAAGCCGAACGTTATGATCTACGGGTTTATGATTCACTTTAATTTTCTCGTTTGCGACCCAGTATTGAATGACAGGCTTCGATGCTTTCGCTTCTCTTTTTAGAAATGCAAATAAATGTTCGCCGTCATGCCGGCTGCCTGCACTAAAGATTAAGCCGTGGTTTTTTTGGTTCATTTTTACTGCTCCTTTCTGTAAAAAGCGTTCAGCCATTAGGAAACACTTACCTTCACAGCCCATTGTTTATGTATGATATTCTGATTGAAGAGATTTGAACAAGGGATGAAGGGTGATCAATTTGCGAATTGTAAAGGCAGCAACTGAAGAACAAGAAATTTATATAGAAGAGCTTGTATCAGAGCTGTATCAAATATTTCCATTGTACTTGAATAAACAAAAAATAAAAGAACTTAAAAAGCAGGGCATGCTTGAATTGAAAGAGGATGAATACAAAGGAACGCTCGATGAGGCGTTTCAGATTATGACAAGCCTGCAATTGATCCATGCCTTATTAACTAAGGCGAAGCGCCGGTGGATGCTGAAAGACCGTGATTTGTTCGATAAAAACTGCCGCAAGCTGAATGACTGCGGTTTGTACTTCCCTCTGACATCCGCCGACTTTCATATCGTGAATACCGAGAATAAAATGCTGATGTAAAATCGGCTTTTGCCTGAATTGAAAGAGCTTGTTCCGTTTTCGGAAAAGCTCTTCTTTTTATGAAAAGATGATATAAGAAATAAGCTGAAAACACAATGAAATGGTGCCAACTTCCTTTTTAGCATGTGCGCGACCTGTACATACTAACAATCGAAAGGGGTGCAGTCTATTGACGACAATCAGCAATGCAATGTCTAAGCAAGTGGCGACAATTTCTTCCAATCAAACGGTTCAAGAAGCGGCTGAGTTGATGAGCCGTCATAATATAGGGGCGATCCCGGTCGTAGATCAAGGCGTGTTAAAAGGAATGATCACAGACCGTGATATCACACTCAGAACGACAGCGGAAGGCCAGGATGGACAGACACCTGTTTCAAACGTGATGACAACAAATGTTGTTTCAGGGAATCCGAACATGAGCCTTGAAGAAGCATCACAGCTGATGGCTCAAAGTCAAATCCGCCGTCTGCCGATCGTCGATAACAACCATTTAGTCGGGATTTTGGCGCTCGGGGATCTGGCGGTAAACGAAATGTCCAACGAATCTGCCGGACAGGCGCTTACGAACATCTCCACTCCGGCACGGACTCAGTAAGAACCGGAAGAGCTTGCCTCTTACAGCAGGCTCTTCTTCATTTATACATACCGGTTTTTAGTGTCTTCTCTTTTCAAGGGGCGGCAAGAAGGATACAATGAATGGTGCAAACAGTCAAAAGGAGTTGGGCTAAAGCGCGATGATTAAAGCAGTGGTTTTTGATTTTGACGGTCTTATTTTAGATACAGAAACGCATGAATATGAAGTGCTCCAGGAAATTTTTGAAGAACACGGCTCAGAGCTGCCTATGTCGGTTTGGGGAAATGTCATCGGCACGGCCGCCGGATTCCAGCCGTTTTCTTATCTGGAGGAACAGCTGCAAAAAAAGCTGGACCATGAGCAATTGACGAAATTGAGGCAAGAGCGTTTTACGAAAAGAATGGAAAGCGAAAAAGCGCGTCCCGGTGTGGAAGCTTATTTGTCCGCGGCGAAAGAGCTCGGTTTAAAAATCGGCTTGGCGTCAAGCTCGGATTATAAATGGGTGTCTCAGCATTTGAAACAAATCGGCCTGTACGATGATTTCGAGTGCATCAGAACGGCCGATGATGTTGAGGAAGTCAAACCGAACCCGGAACTCTATTTAAAAGCGGCGGAGTGTCTCGGTGTGAATCCTGAGGAGTGCATTGCATTTGAAGATTCTGTCAACGGATCAGTCGCCGCGAAAAGAGCCGGAATGAAATGTGTGATTGTACCGAATAAAGTAACGAAAAGCCTGCTGTTCGAGCATTATGACCACCGTTTGGAATCAATGGCGGAAATGGAGCTGGAGCAGCTGATCGAAAAAATTTCCAATCCATCATAAAGAAGGCAGAGGAGGAATGGGACGTGTCTGAAAAACTGGATCTTTCCCGCTTTGAAAAAAAGATTGTCATCCGCAATATTGAAGAAAAAGATATCGACAGCATCATCGGGCTTCAAGAGCTATGTTTTCCGGGAATGATCCCATGGAAACGGGAACATCTGGAAAGCCATTTGGAACACTTCCCGGAAGGCCAGTTTTGCGCAGAGCTTGACGGAGAAGTCATCGGTTCCTGTTCAAGCCTGTTGATCAACTTTGATGAATATGATGACAGACACACATGGCAAGATATTACAGACGACGGGTATATTACGAATCACAATCCCGACGGTTTAAACATGTACGGGATCGAGGTCATGGTTCATCCTGAATACAGACGGATGAAGATCGGCCACCGTCTCTATGAAGCGCGTAAAGATCTGGCAAGGCGCTTGAATTTAAAGAGCATTATCATCGGCGGCAGGATTCCGAACTATCATAAGTACGCTTCCGAGATGACGCCGAGGGAGTATGTCGAACAAGTCATCCACCACCAGATCTATGATCCGGTTCTTTCGTTTCAACTGTTGAACGGATTTACGATGATGAGGATCAATCCGAACTATCTCCCGGATGACAGAGCATCAAGCAAATATGCGACATTGATGGAGTGGAATAATGTCGACTACTTGCCGCAGACGAAGCGCTATTACAAATCAGCTTTTCCGGTGAGAATCTGTGTGATTCAATATGAGATGAAGCAGATTCATTCCTTCGAGGAGTTTGCCAACCAAGTCGAATACTATGCAGACGTAGCTTCAGACGCGGGAGCGGATTTTGCCGTCTATCCCGAAATCTTTACGACGCAGCTGATGTCGTTTCTTGAAGAGCGTTCACCGAGCCTGGCTGTTCAGCGGATCACCGAATATACAGAAGACTATATCAGCCTGTTCACAGATCTTGCCGTTAAATACAATGTCAACATTATCGGCGGTTCCCACTTCGTTGAAGAAGAAGGGAAGATCTACAATATCGCTTACTTGTTCAGAAGGGACGGAACTATCGAAAAGCAATATAAGCTTCATATTACCCCGAATGAACGAAAATGGTGGGGCATCAGCAGGGGGGACGAGGTGCGCGTCTTTGACACAGACTGCGGCAAAATCGCGATCCAGATCTGCTATGACATCGAGTTCCCGGAGCTCGGCAGAATCGCAACCGAAAAAGGGGCCAAGATTATTTTCACCCCTTTCTGCACGGAAGACCGCCAAGGCTATTTGCGAGTCAGATACTGCGCTCAAGCAAGAGCGGTTGAAAATCAGGTGTACACGGTTATTTCCGGTACGGTCGGCAATCTGCCGCAAACCGAAAATATGGATATCCAATATGCACAATCCGCAATTTTTGCTCCTTCAGATTTTGAATTCGCAAGGGATGGAATCGTCGGAGAATGCAATCCGAACATTGAAATGGTGGTCATCGGCGATGTCGACCTGGAAATTCTCAGAAGGCAGCGGCAGGACGGAACCGTCCGGCAGCTCAAGGACAGACGCCATGACATCTACCGGATTCATTATCAAAAATAGCAGATTCGTGTGCCGGCCGTTTTAGGCCGGCTTTTTCATGTTGACTTTTATCTTTATTTTTCATATATTGTAACTATTAAAAGGAGGTGGAAAAGATGAATCAAACTGGTAAGCGTATGACAGATATGCAAGCTCATCTGTATATTTGTCGCGCGATTTTTTCCGGGGAATGCGTATTACGGGATCAGTCTGCCCTTTTTTACACATTCAATTGGAAAAAATACCAGTGAGAGACATCTGCCCACAATCGGATTTTTGATGCTGACGGCGGGGTGTAAGCTCTGCCGTCTTTTTTATGCTCGGTGTCTCTTTACGGAGTGCGGAGGAAAAAAAGATGATGATATGCAGTTTGCAACATGTCGGGCAAACATACGGAGGACATACGATTTTCAGCGGGCTGTCATGGGACCTGCACCAAGGGGAGCGAATCGGTCTGATCGGACGAAATGGGGAAGGAAAAACAACGTTGCTGAAGCTGATCGGCGGCCAAGCGAAACCTGATGAAGGCCTTGTGACTTGGAAAAAAGGATTATCAACGGGGCTCTTGGAGCAGAATCCCGCATGGGACGGCAGCCAAACGGTAAAAGAGCTGCTGTATGATGTTTTTTCGTCATTATGGGACACACAGCAGAAGCTTTCCCGGATTGAACGGCAATTGGCCGTTGAAAAAGACGAGGAAAAACTCAGTCTTCTATTGGAAAAGTACGGGGCTTTACAAGATGAATTTCAGCGGAAAGGCGGCTACGGCATCAGTGCGCAAATCGAACGGGTAGCGCACGGCTTAAATATCGAGCGGCTACTCGATGCCGAGTGGCGGGAGTTAAGCGGAGGAGAACGGACGAAAGCGGGTCTTGCCAGGCTTCTCTTGGCAGCTCCGGATCTGCTTTTACTGGATGAACCGACAAACCATTTGGATTTGACAGCGATCGAATGGCTGACGTCTTTTTTAAAGCAGTACAAAGGCACAGCAGTCATTGTATCGCATGATCGCTATTTCCTGGATGAAGCGGCCACCTCAATTCTTGAAATCGACCAGGGAGAGCTTCACTTTTCCAAAGGCAGCTATACACATTATGCCGATGAACGGGAAGAGCGCCTCATGAGAGAATTTCATGACTATCAGGATCAGCAGAAGAAAATCAAAAAAATGAAGGAAACGATCAAGCGGCTGAAGGAATGGGCGAATCGCGCCAATCCTCCGAATGATGGCCTGCACCGGCGAGCCAAAAGCATGGAAAAGGCTTTGGAGCGCATGGAGAAGGTGAAGAAACCCGTACTGGAACGCAAAAAGATCGATTTAGCTTTCAGCATGGATGAACGAAGCGGAAAAGATGTCGTCAGGCTTGAGGATGTCTGCAAAAGCTTCGGTGAGCGGTTGCTTTTTGACAATCTCAGTATGCATGTCCGTTTTCAGGAGCGCGCCGCCATCGTCGGAGAGAACGGCAGCGGCAAAACGACGCTGCTCAACATCATTAGCGGAAAGGAAACACCGGACAGCGGTGACGTGCAGCTTGGCAGCAATTTATCGGCCGCATATCTGACGCAGCATGTCGGCGAAATGGAGGAAGAGCGCACGGTTTTAGCCGAATTCCGTGAACATGTTTCTGCATCAGAAGGCGAAGCCAGAATGTTGCTTGCAAAGTTTTTGTTTTTCGGCCAATCCGTCTTTCAAAAAGTGAAAAATTTAAGCGGAGGCGAACGGATGCGGCTTCGCTTGGCCCAGCTCGTTCACCAAAACCATAATGTGCTGATCCTCGATGAGCCGACAAACCATTTGGACATCGAATCGAAGGAGATGCTTGAAGAAGCATTAAGCCAATTTCAAGGGACGATTATCGCGGTTTCGCACGACAGATACTTTCTTGACCGGCTTTTCAATGTCACCTGGTGGCTTGACGGCAGAAAACTCGTCAAGTATGAAGGGAACTATACATTCGCAAGAGAGAAGCGGCGGCAGGGTTGACACATTTTTATCACATTTGATAGGATATTGCTACAGTTATAGAAGGCAAAAGCAATGGAATGTATGCACGGACTGTATATATTCTCTTTCGATATCTTAATTCTGCTTGATTTTGTTGTATGGGTATGCATACAAGTTAGGCAGCATTCAAACGCCTGGTTGACACAGGTTATTTGAGTGCTGCCTTTTTTTATTGTCTTTCTGCCATAACTGTGAGAAAAGAAGAAATAATGGAGGTTTTAGTATGGCTTTTCGAAAACCGGATGAAATAGCGGATGCGGCAATTGAAGCAGGAATGAAAAAAATACAGCTCCCGCTGCCGTCACTGCTTGTATTGGGGTTTTTAGGCGGCGCATTTATCGCGCTTGGGTACTTGCTTGATATCAGGGTAATCGGCGACCTGCCGAAAGAATGGGGAAGCCTGTCCAGCCTGATCGGAGCTGCCGTATTTCCTGTCGGTCTGATCCTTGTGGTGCTCGCTGGCGCTGAATTGATCACAGGGAATATGATGTCCGTTGCGATGGCTTTATTTTCAAGAAAAATATCACTGAAACAATTGGCGGTTAACTGGGGAATCGTTACGATTATGAACTTAATCGGGGCACTGTTTGTTGCTTACTTTTTCGGACATTTGGTTGGATTGACTGAAACAGGCCCTTATTTAGAAAAAACGATCGCCGTTGCACAAGGGAAACTCGAAATGAGCTTCGGCAAGGTTCTCATTTCCGGCATCGGCTGTAACTGGCTTGTATGTCTTGCGGTATGGCTTTCTTTCGGCGCGCAAGACGGAGCAGGGAAGATCCTTGGCATCTGGTTCCCAATTATGGCTTTTGTCGCAATCGGATTTCAGCACGTTGTCGCCAACATGTTTGTGATTCCCGCAGCCATTTTTGCAGGCTCGTTCACATGGGGGCAGTTTATCGGAAACATCATTCCGGCTTTTATCGGCAATGTCATTGGCGGATCCGTGTTCGTCGGTCTCATTTATTTTATTGGATACTACAAGAAAGACCGCTCCAGAAAAGAAATGAAGCGGGTATCATAAACAAAGGGCAAACATACAAATGCCGTCCGTTTTTGGAAAAAGATGATGATGAAATGGGATTAGGCGGGTGTACTTCAAAGTAAGAAAAAAGCAACGGAGCTGAACAGCATGACAATGAGACAGCAGAATGTGATACACAAGGAAAAGCTCATGGCTCATTCAGCCTGTGGAAGAATTCGTGTCCTTCCTTAACCAATGCTTATCGCACCTATTAAAATCGGAATAGACGGACATCCGCAACTCCCCGCAGGCAGTAGAGACAATGTATGTCTTCTTTTGTCTGCGGTTTTTATTTGCCCGCGGCAGAAAAAATGATGCCCTTTGAAAGGACAGTGAAAAAGACAGTTGCATTCGCCTAAACCAGCAAGACCGAAAGGCTGCCGGTCATATAAAAATCCTGAAACATGCCCATTGCTTGAGCACTGCCAAGATCAAAGAACCGCCAGAAAGTCATCATCCGACATGTACGGGAGGCCCGCAAAATCGTTTGTCTGTTTCAGGGGAAACGGAATGTGAGTGAACAAGTTCTCCTTACAGCCGCATCCCAGTACATGAAGAAGATTGCCGCATACCTAGCCAAGCAGGGCCGGGTATGCGGGATCTCTTTTACTGCAAACGGGCTGGAAACACCGTTGAAAACAAACGGAATTTTCTATATGATTGATAGTATTAATGAGAACGGTTATACATAAAAAGAAGGTGCATCATGGAGTTTGTGCTTGTTTTACTGCCGGTTTTCGGGATATTTGCGATCGGGTTCATCGGACAAAAGCTGCTTCATTTTGATATTCAGAACCTATCTAAAATGTCCCTGTATTTAATGTCTCCGTTTTTAGCGTTTGATACGTTTTATGAGAACAAGCTGACGATGGATTATATCTATATGTCTGTCTATTGTCTCGGCCTCTGTTTCATTTTGATTCTATTTGTCTACCTCATTTCATATGTTCACGGGTATTCCAATCAGGAGCGATGCGCTCTCGTTTTATCATCCGCTTTCATGAATAACGGAAACTACGGCACTCCCGTCGTCCTGCTTGTCTACGGCACGGCCGGGCTTGATATCGCCGTTGTGCTGATGGTGCTTCAGCAGCTTGTCATGAGCACGATCGGCATATATTATGCAGCGAAAGGAAGCCCTGAAGCGGGCGGATTTAAAATTGTGATGACAAGGGTTATCCGGATGCCGGTCGCATACGGTGCGCTGCTCGGCATATGCTTTCAGCTGGGGCATATTTCGATTCCCGAACAGTTAATGACGGGAATTAAATTGGTGGGGGACGCCGCGATTCCGACGATTATGATTATTCTCGGCATGCAGCTTGCGGTGATTTCCTTTCAACATATCGAATACCGGAAAATTTCTTACTCGCTTTTGCTGAAACTATTCGTGTCTCCGCTCATTGCCTTGGGGTTTGCGCTGATTCTTCCCGTCGACGGGCTGGTTAAACAGATCATGGTGTTGGCGGCGGCCATGCCGACAGCGGCGAATACGACTTTGATGGCGGTTCAGTTTGAAACAAAGCCGGAAATCGTTTCAAGCGCGACGTTTATCAGTACAATGCTCAGCATCGTCACCCTTCCGGTCGTGCTGTGGCTGCTTTCATTATGGGGCTGACCTCTTTTTTCGGTCAAAACCAAAAAACGGCGGCTGATGACTGGCAAGCCGCCGTTCCCCAGAGGTTACCCGCCTATTTGCAATGCGATATTTCCAAACTGCTCCCCGTCTTTCATCCGTTTAAAGGCTGCAACCGCTTCTGATAAAGGAAACACTTGATCAAGCACCGGCTTAAGGGAATGGCGTTCGATAAAATCAATCATTTGCCGAAATTCTTCGAGGCTGCCCATCGAAGTGCCGATGATGCTGATCTGCGGGAAAAAGAGCGAGCGCAGCGGAAGCTGGATGCTGTCTCCCGAGCTGGCGCCGAAATTGATGATCCTTCCGTTCGGCTTGATGACATCGAAATAATTCGCAAAAGTTGCCGGACCGATGCTGTCGAGGATTAAATCAACCCGTTCCCCGCCCAAGCTTTCTTTCCACAGACCGCGGCTTTCAATTGCGAGATCCGCCCCATAGCGGAGCGCTTCTTTTCTTTTTTCTTCGCTTCGGGAGGTTACAGTCACCCGCGCGCCTGCTGCCTTTGCCATGAGCACTGCGTTTGTGGCGACGCCTCCGCCGACTCCCGGTATTAAGATGTGTTCGCCTTTTTTTAAATTTCCTTTCGTAAATAAAGCCCTGTAAGCGGTCAGAGCGGATAAAGGCAGGACGCCTGCTTCCTCCCAGGAAAGGTGCGCCGGTTTTTTCAACACGTGCTTCGCCGGGACGATGACATGGTCTGCGAAGGTTCCGTCAGATGGGCCGCCGAGAATGTCGGGTACTTGCGGAACAGAATCCGTATATTCCCAGCCGATGCTCGGATTGATGATCACCTCTGTATGAACGGCGAGGCCCTGAACGCCTTCGCCTGTCTCTTCGATCGTGCCAGCTCCGTCGGAGCCGGGTATAAATGGGGCATCACCCGCCTCCCTGGATTGAAAAAGGAACAAGTCACGGTGGTTCAGCCCGGCCGCTTTCAGTCTGATTTTGACTTCACCCGGACCGGGCGTTTTGTCGGAAACGTCTGTATATTTCAGTCCCGAAAGGCCCTTGATTCCTTCATGGATGATCGCTTTCATAAAAAATTCCCCCATTCGAGTTGGTTGTGTTAAATTATGGACATGACTGAAGGTAAATGTAAAATGATTTGCCCGGGCACTGTGAGAGGCTTCTGTTTATAAAGGATTGCAATGAGGCGGAAATTCCATTAGTGTAATACAGAAGCAAGATAGCAAGTGAAGGAGATGGAACATGAGTTTTCACGATCAACAAATTTTACCTGCGGTACGTAATATGAAGCAGTTTGATACATTCCTGGACAGCCCGTTTTCATACGGGGTCCTGCTTGACATCCACCTTGGACAGCTGGGAGGCGTCATCAGCGCGGCCAGATCCCATGGGAAAAAAATGTTTGTGCACGTCGATCTGATCCAAGGAATTAAGCATGATGAATACGGTGCGGAATTCATTTGCCAGGAAATGAAGCCGGCGGGCATTCTCTCTACAAGATCAAGCGTTATCGCAAAAGCAAAGCAGAAGAAAGTGTATGCGATCCAACGCATGTTTTTAATAGACACAAGCGCCATGAAGAAGAGTATTGAATTGGTGAAAAAGCACAGACCCGACTATATAGAAGTGCTTCCCGGAGTGGTGCCGGAACTGATCAAGGAAGTCAAAGAAATAACCGGCATTCCGATCTTTGCGGGCGGGTTTATCCGTACCGAAAAAGACGTCGAGCAGGCGCTTGCAGCAGGGGCATCCGCAGTCACCACCTCAGACACTGATCTATGGAAAAAATACTGGAAGTAAAAATTTAAAATGTGAAAAATTATTGACAACGCTTTCACTATACGATACGATCTTACTAAGTTAATACATTGTGACGGAGACCCGGAGACCACAGCAGTTCTTTACTCAGTATGATGTAAAGAAAGTTTGCTGTGTTTTTTTATGGTCTTTTAGACACAGTGAAGAAGGTGAACCCATGGTGTTCATCTTAGAATAACACTTCATAATAGATTTTAGGAGGGATAGCCTTGACAGCATTTTGGGGGGAAGTTATCGGAACGATGCTGCTCATCGTCTTTGGAGCTGGAGTTTGTGCAGGAGTTAATTTGAAAAAATCGCTGTCCCATCAATCCGGATGGATTGTGATCGTCTTCGGCTGGGGGCTTGGCGTGGCCATGGCGGTATATGCCGTCGGCGGCATCAGCGGAGCGCATTTAAATCCCGCCGTTACATTGGGGCTGGCATTTGTCGGAGATTTTCCTTGGAAAGAAGTGCCTTCCTATATTTTGGGACAGATGATCGGCGCATTTTTAGGAGCGGTGCTCGTTTTTCTTCACTACTTGCCGCACTGGAAAGAAACCGAAGATCAAGGCGCGAAGCTGGGAGTATTTTCGACAGGGCCGGCGATTCCAAATACATTTGCAAACCTGTTCAGTGAAACATTGGGGACTTTTGTTCTCGTTCTCGGACTTTTAGCGATCGGTGCAAACAAGTTTACTGACGGACTGAATCCGCTCGTTGTCGGATTTCTGATCGTGGCGATCGGGCTCTCGCTCGGCGGAACAACAGGCTATGCGATTAACCCTGCCCGCGATTTGGGGCCGAGAATCGCCCACTTTGTCCTTCCGATTGCAGGCAAAGGAAGTTCAAATTGGAAGTACGCGTGGATTCCTGTTTTAGGACCGGCGCTCGGCGGTTCATTTGCAGGCGTTTTTTACAACGCCGCATTCAAAGGGCACATCACCAACACATTTTGGATTGTAAGCGTTATACTAGTTGTGATATTGTTAGGTTTCTATATTCATATGAAAAAACAATCGGTTGATCAATCGGTCAACATTTAAAAAAAAACGCAAATCTTAACAGACATATAAGGGGGAGTTTCCAAAAATGGAAAAATACATTTTGTCTCTTGATCAAGGCACCACAAGCACAAGGGCGATTGTTTTCAACAAAGCAGGCGAAATTGTCCATATTGCGCAAAAAGAATTTCAGCAATATTTTCCAAACCCCGGCTGGGTTGAACACAATGCAAATGAAATCTGGGGCTCGGTTCTGTCGGTGATCGCTTCTGCGCTTTCAGAATCGGGAATCGAAGCCGCGCAAATTGCCGGAATCGGGATCACCAACCAGCGGGAAACGACCGTTGTTTGGGATAAACATACCGGTAAACCGGTCTACAATGCGATTGTGTGGCAGTCCCGCCAATCGGCGGAAATATGTCAGGAATTGAGAGAACAAGGCTATGAAGAAACGATCAGAGAAAAAACAGGCCTTTTAATCGATCCTTATTTTTCAGGCACGAAGGTGAAATGGATTTTGGATCATGTGGAAGGGGCACGGGAGAAAGCGGAAAACGGCGACCTTCTCTTCGGTACGATCGATTCTTGGCTGATCTGGAAAATGTCCGGCGGAAAAGCGCATGTGACAGATTATTCAAACGCCTCAAGAACACTGATGTTCAACATCTATGACCTCAAATGGGATGATGAACTTCTCGATATTCTCGGCGTACCGAAATCGATGCTTCCTGAAGTCAAGCCTTCATCGCATGTATACGCTGAAACGGTCGATTATCATTTCTTCGGCAAAAACATTCCGATTGCAGGTGCAGCCGGCGACCAGCAGGCAGCATTGTTCGGGCAGGCTTGCTTTGAAGAGGGAATGGTTAAGAACACGTATGGAACAGGCTGCTTTATGCTGATGAACACCGGCGAGAAAGCGATCAAATCAGAGCACGGCCTGCTGACGACAATCGCTTGGGGCATCGACGGAAAGGTGGAATATGCGCTGGAAGGCAGCGTCTTCGTCGCTGGTTCCGCTATTCAATGGCTCCGTGATGGGCTGAGAATGTTTAAGGACGCCAAAGAAAGTGAAAAATACGCTGTAAGAACAGAATCTGCCGATGGTGTTTATGTGGTTCCTGCATTTGTAGGTTTAGGCACGCCTTATTGGGACAGCGATGTCCGCGGCGCTGTATTCGGACTGACCCGGGGTACGACGAAAGAGCATTTTGTTAGAGCAACGCTTGAAGCGCTTGCCTATCAAACGAAAGATGTTCTTGACGCAATGATGGAAGACTCCGGGATCTCGGTGAAAACGCTGAGAGTCGACGGCGGAGCTGTCAAAAACAACTTCCTGATGGATTTTCAGGGCGACATTTTGGATGTCCCTGTAGAACGTCCTGAAATCAATGAAACAACCGCGCTCGGTTCAGCCTATTTAGCGGGTCTTGCTGTCGGCTTCTGGAGTGATCGTTCCGAGATCAAAGACCAGTGGCAGCTTGACAAACGTTTTGAACCGAAAATGGAAGAAAAAGAGCGTGAGAGTCTGTACAGCGGGTGGAAGAAAGCTGTAAATGCAGCTAGGGCTTTTAAATAAGCCGCATGTATGTTACAATCTAATTAAGTTAATAGAAACGGTTGGAGAAGAGGAGAGACCGCAGGCACCAAAGCAGTATCAGCGCTTTGGATGTTTGTGGTCTCTTTTTCTATTTTTTTACCGTGACAACAAGGGAGGACATGAACATGGAATCATTATTTTCAAGCCGCAAACGGGACGATATTTTACAGAATATGACGAAGCAGAAGTATGACGTGTTTATTATCGGCGGAGGTATTACAGGCGCAGGGACGGCATTGGACGCCGCATCGCGCGGAATGAAAACGGCGCTTTGCGAAATGCAGGACTTTGCGGCCGGAACGTCAAGCCGCTCCACGAAACTCGTACACGGCGGACTTCGCTATTTAAAGCAATTTGAAGTGAAAATGGTAGCCGAGGTCGGCAAAGAGCGGGCGATCGTCTATGAAAACGGTCCGCACGTGACAACGCCTGAATGGATGCTGCTTCCGATGCATAAGGGAGGCACTTTCGGCAAATTCAGCACTTCAATCGGACTGCGAGTGTACGACTTTTTAGCAGGTGTCAAAAAAGCTGAGCGGAGGAGCATGCTGAATGCCGAGGAAACGCTTCAAAAAGAGCCGCTCGTGAAAAAGAACGGCCTGAAAGGCGGCGGCTATTATGTCGAATACCGGACGGATGACGCCAGGTTGACGATCGAAGTCATGAAAGAAGCGGTTAAATTCGGAGCCGAGGCCGTCAATTATGCGAAAGTAAGCGATTTTATTTATGAAAACGGCAAGGTCACCGGCGTGGTCATTGAAGACGTCTTCACGAAAAAAACGTACCGTGTCCACGCGAAAAAAATCGTCAATGCCGCGGGTCCGTGGGTTGACCGTCTGCGGGAAAAAGACCATTCAAAAGAAGGCAAACACCTTCAGCATACAAAAGGCGTGCATCTTGTTTTTGATCAATCGGTCTTTCCTTTAAAACAAGCCGTTTATTTTGATACGCCCGACGGCCGCATGGTGTTCGCGATTCCGAGAGACGGAAAGGCATATGTCGGCACAACGGACACCGTCTACAACGAGGATCTGGAACACCCTCGAATGACGACTGCAGACAGGGATTATGTCATTAATGCAATCAACTATATGTTCCCTGAACTGGGAATCAAGGCCGAAGATGTCGAATCAAGCTGGGCGGGGCTCAGACCGCTGATTCATGAAGAAGGAAAAGACCCGTCCGAGATTTCCCGGAAAGATGAGATCTGGACTTCTGAATCCGGACTGATCACGATTGCCGGCGGAAAGCTGACCGGCTACAGAAAAATGGCTGAGCATATCGTCGATCTTGTCAGAGACCGATTAAAAGAAGAGGGCGGCAGAGACTTCGGTCCTTGCAGAACAAAAACGATGCCGATCTCAGGCGGCCATATCGGCGGCTCCAAAAATCTGGAGGATTTTATTCAAGTGAAAGCAGCCGAAGGGATCAAAGCCGGACTGTCCGAAGAGACGGCAAAACAGATCGCCGCACGATACGGTTCAAACGCAGACCGCCTGTTTGATCGTGTCCCATCCCTGAAAGATGAAGCAGCAGACCGCCGCATTCCTGTCCATGTACTGGCAGAAATGGATTACGGGATCGAGGAAGAAATGGCTGCCGTCCCGGCAGACTTCTTCGTCCGCAGAACGGGTGCGCTGTTCTTTGATATCAATTGGGTCCGCACTTACAAAGACAGCCTTACCGACTACATGAGCGAGAAGCTGAACTGGGATGGCGAAACGAAGGCCCGGCATGTCCAAGCATTGGAAGGACTTCTTCACGACGCTGTTGTCCCGCTGGAAAGCAGATGATGTATCGGGTCAAATGCCCTTGATGAATTTTCTTTAAAAATCAACCGAATGGCCTAACGTGAGGCTGTCTTGATCAGGCAGCCTCATTTTTTTCGTTCGGCATGCTAAATTTGGACAAAGCGGCTGTTTGTCGATATGATAAAAGAAAAGCTGCAATTACTTAGCTAGAACATTGGAGGTAATCATGAGCTGGAGAACGAGCTATGAACGCTGGAAAAACAAAGAAAACTTAGATTCCGAATTAAAATCGCTTCTTTTGGAAGCTGAAGGAAATGAAAAAGAACTAGAGGATTGCTTTTATAAAAAACTTGAGTTTGGTACAGCCGGCATGCGCGGAGAGATCGGACCCGGTCCGAATCGCATGAACGTTTATACGGTTCGCAAAGCATCGGCGGGCCTTGCCGCATACATAGGAGCGAACGGCAAAGAAGCAAAAAAGCGCGGCGTTGTGATCGCGTACGATTCCCGCCACAAGTCGCCTGAATTTGCAATGGAAGCTGCTAAAACGCTCGCGGAAAACGGCGTTCAAACGTACGTGTTTGACGAACTGCGCCCGACACCTGAACTTTCCTTTGCGGTAAGAGAACTGAATGCGTTTGCAGGTATTGTCATCACGGCGAGCCATAACCCGCCTGAATACAACGGCTATAAAGTCTACGGAGAGGACGGCGCGCAGCTTCCGCCTGCTGATGCCGACAAACTCATCGGCTATGTCAATGCGATTGAAAATGAATTGGAAATCGAAGCAGGCGATGAAGCTGCCTTAACCGAAAAAGGGTTGATCCAAATAATCGGCGAGGAAATCGATCAAGCGTATCTCGATAAACTGACATCGATTTCTGTCAATCCTGATCTGGCAAAGGAAACTGAAGTCAAAGTTATTTTCACCCCGCTGCACGGCACGGCAAATAAATCCGTGAGACGCGGCTTGAAAGCTCTCGGGTATGAGCATGTCACAGTCGTTCCGGAACAGGAGCTGCCTGATCCTGACTTTTCGACCGTGTCTTCTCCTAATCCGGAAGAGCACGCCGCTTTTGAATATGCGATCAGGCTCGGAGAAGAAAAAGGAGCCGATATTCTGATCGGAACCGATCCCGACGCGGACCGCCTCGGCGTTGCTGTAAAGGATCAAGAAGGCCATTACGCGGTGCTGACAGGAAATCAAACCGGCGCGCTGCTTTTGCATTATCTGCTATCGCAAAAACAGCAGAAAGGCACGCTGCCTGATAACGGAGTCGTTCTAAAAACGATTGTGACGAGCGAAATGGGGCGCGACATTGCCGCTTCTTTCGGACTTGACACGATCGACACGCTGACCGGCTTTAAATTCATCGGAGAAAAAATCAAACAATTTGAAGCATCGGGCGAATATGCTTTCCAATTCGGTTATGAGGAGAGCTACGGTTACTTGATCGGCGATTTCGCAAGAGACAAGGATGCCGTCCAGGCAGCACTGCTTGCGGTTGAGGTATGCGCCTTCTATAAAAAGCAAGGAAAATCGCTGTATGATGGGCTCCTCGAATTGTATCAAACGTTCGGCTTCTATAGAGAAGGCTTGAAGTCCCTGACCTTAAAAGGAAAAGAGGGAGCGGAGCAAATCGCAGCCATCCTCAGCACATTCAGAGAACAGCCGCCTCTTTTCATCGCCGGAAAAGACGTTGTATCCGCAGAAGACTATTTGACAGGGAAGCGGACGCTGCTGAAGGAAAACAAAACAGAAACGATCGATCTTCCGACATCCAATGTTTTGAAATATTTCCTTGAAGACGGCTCATGGTTCTGCCTCCGTCCATCTGGCACAGAGCCTAAAGTGAAATTTTATTTCGCAGTCAAAGGCCCAACCAATGAAGACAGTGAAGCGCTTCTCCATCAATTGACAGATGAAGTGATGAAAAAAATCGATGATATTGTAAAAGCGACTTCAAATTGATAATCGCTGAAAACCCGCCTTGCTACACGGCGGGTTTTCAATTTTTATTGATAAGCGGCCATAAATAATGTAATATATATTTAACAATAAGTTAGATATAAATTGCATGTGAAAGGGGAAAATGGCTGACATGAAATGGATAAAAACCGGGGATGAATATGTAGAAAAGAAAATGACGCAATTTTTTAGCGAAGCCGGTACGATTGTCGCTGCTATCTTATTTTTGGATATGATCATCCGGGGCCTCATTTTAGGGAGACCGGCATCCGAATACATCGTCAGTGCCATCGGTTTTGCAGTCTATGCAGGCTGGATATTGTTCCGCTATCTTTTGTCGGGGTTTGAATATCCGGAGATTGCAGGTCAAGCGGCGTACAGGAAAAAAAGAAAAGAGATCACGGCTCTCAGCCTCGCTTCCGGCATCATATTTGCCATTTTAGTGCTTATTTTTACCGGCATACCAAAACACCCCGGCAGTTGGTTTGACTTTATTATGATGGTGATGTTGTTTGTATTTTTTCATTTTCTGATCAACTTTATCTCGTTGCGCAAATCCTTTCGGAAAAATCAAGATCTATTAGATGATTAAATGAAAACGGCGGGTGAGCATATGGTTAACCGGGTCAAACTCGCCCGGGTCGAAAAGTCTTTGACACAAGCCCAGCTTGCCGAGCGGGTCAATGTGACAAGACAGACGATCGGGCTGATCGAAAAAAATAAATACAATCCGACATTGCACCTTTGCATCGCGATCGCAAAGGCGCTGGGCAAAACGCTTGATGATTTGTTTTGGGAGGAAGAAGCTTAACGATTCGCTTTGTCCCTTCTCGGTCAAAAGTCTTAGAAAAGTTCATCTCATGAGGTGGCCTTTTTTTTATCAAATATCGATATAATAAAAGAAACTCCGGGTTAAGGGGATGAATTTTTTGCGGGAAGACACGCAGTTTGAAAAATTGAAAACGCTCAAAGAAATAGCGGAAGCTTTAAACGAAGGGAACCATCTAAAAGAAACGCTACATGCTGTTTTAAAAAAGCTGCTCAGCTTAACGGGACTCAAAACAGCGTGGCTTTTTCTGATCGATGAAAAGGGTCGCTTTGAACTGGCCGCTTCGGTCCGCCTGCCTCAGGCGCTTTCTTACCGGCACAACCGTTTATTATGCGAAGGAAGCTGCTACTGTCTTGAACAATATAGGGACGGAAAGCTGGACAGGGCGAAAAATATCATTCATTGCCGGCGAATTACGACGGCCATGAGACAGAAGACCGGAGATCCGGAAGGCATCACACATCATGCAACCGTCCCTCTCAGCGATCAGAAGAAACAGTTCGGTTTGCTGAACGTTGCGGCTCCGGACAAAATTCATTTCAGCCGCGGGGAACTGGCGCTCCTCGAAGCTGTTGCTTTGCAAATCGGGATGGCGATCAAACGGATGCGGCTTGCTGAACAACAGCAAAAACACATGCTGCTGACCGAAAGAAACAGATTGGCTCAGGACTTGCATGATTCCGTCAATCAAATGCTTTTTTCGCTCAGCTTGACCGCTAAAGCGGCGGGGGAAATGACAGACCAGCCTGAGATCAGGGAAATGCTCGAGTTTATGCAACATCTTTCTCATGAAGCACTGCTTGAGATGCGGGCGTTAATTTGGCAGCTGAGGCCCCAGGGCCTTGAAGAAGGGTTGGCGGCGGCTCTTGAAAAATATGCGGAAGTGCTCGGCCTTCAGGTGATCTTCACGCTCAGCGGTGTGCTCCGGCTGCCGCCTCCTGCTGAGGAATTGATGTGGCGGCTGAGCCAGGAAGCTCTCAACAATTGCAAAAAGCATGCCAGTGCTAGCCGCATACAAGTGAAAATCGATGTATTCCAATCGTCTGCCGTCTTGGAGATCGAAGATGACGGCAAAGGGTTTCAGTACGATCCTGACGCGGGGATTCCGACGCTTGGGCTGAAAGGAATGAAGGAGCGGACGGAAAAAGCGGGCGGCACGTTTTTGATCGACTCCGCAATCGGTAAGGGGACGAAAATCCGGGCGGTTTTGCCTTTGAATGAGAAGGGGGAGGCAGGATGGAAAAGGTGAAAATCATCATTGCCGATGATCATCATATTGTCAGAAAAGGCCTCTTATTTTTTTTCAAAACAAAAAGCGATTTTGACGTTGTCGGAGAGGCATCAACAGGAATTGAGGCGCTCGATGTCTTGCGAAGACGGGAGGCAGACATCGTATTAATGGATTTATCAATGCCTGAAATGGACGGAATTGAGGCGACAAAGCGAATAAAAAAGGCATATCCGTCTGTCAAAATCATAGCGCTGACAAGCTATGCGGATGAAAGCTATGTGATTCCCGCCATCCAGGCTGGAGCCTCTGCCTATCAGCTCAAAGACGCCGAACCTGATGAACTTGTCGAGACGATACGTGCTGTTTATGGAGGGAGATATTCCTTGGATCCAAGCATCATGTCCCATGTCTTTCACCATATGTCACAGGCTGATGAGAAAGAAAAAATACATCAATTGACAAAAAGAGAAAAAGATGTTTTATTGGAAATTACAAAAGGGAAAAGCAACAAGGAAATCGCCGCTTCTTTATTTATCAGCGAAAAAACAGTGAAAACTCATGTATCCAATCTGCTGTCAAAGCTTGGCTTATCCGATCGCACGCAAGCCGCGCTCTTTGCAGTTAAACACGGACTACAACAAAATGACGGGAGATGATCAAATGAAAATAACCGTAGTCAGCGGAACCGCAAGAAAACAGGGCAGAACGCGGATCGCCGCTTCCTATATCGCCCGCACGTATCAGGCCGAGCTTATCGATCTAAGCGAGTTCATCCTACCGATTTTCAACGGAGAAGAAGAGCAGAGCTCGCTGGAGAATGTTCAAAAACTGAAAACTTCGGTCAAAGAAGCAGACGCTGTCGTTTTATTATCTCCCGAATACCACAGCGGTATGAGCGGCGCTTTGAAAAATGCGCTCGATTTTTTAAGCAATGAACAGTTCTCGGGCAAACCGGTGGCGCTTTTTGCTTGTGCAGGAGGCGGCAAAGGCGGGATGAACGCGCTCGCCAATATGCGTATTGTCGCGCGCGGAGTTTATGCGAACGTCATCACAAAGCAGCTTGTGCTCGATCCGATTCATATTGATGAGGAACACCATACGGTTACTGAAGCAGCCAAAGCCAATATCAAAAATGTAATGGAAGAGCTTCTGCACTTTGCTGAATTTCAAAAAGCCTGACGCTGATTAGAGCGCCAGGCTTATTTTATTTTACGTAAAAACGAGCACGCCGTTTTCGTGTTCTTGTCCCGAAAATGAGGCGTGATCAATGTATTGCAGCAGATCATAAAGCCTTTTTTCGACAATGGCGTCATCTCTTTCAAAATTGTAGGCGTGCAAAAAATGCTCGATCCGCTTTGATAATAAATCGTCTTCTGTCCGCACCATCAGGATCAGCAGATTGTCCCACTGCGAGCGGTGCGTATAATACAAAGCTTTGTCATAGTCAGCGTAATTCAATTTCGCCACTCTCCCTTCTTTCTGAGGAGTCATGATTATTTTATGTGGCGGGGTGTTTTTTTCTCCGGGCAAAACTTGGTCTCCCTTGTTTGACGGCCTAGAAATATGAGGATGGTATACGCTATACCGCGAAAAAATGTCTGCATGACATTCTCCGTTTCCGGTCAAGCTAACGTATGTACAATACATGCGGAGCGAATGGAAATGAAAAAACGATATTGCACGTACTTTTTTTGCATATTAACGCTTTTGTCATTCCCGGCGAAGAGCCACTTTCAAGCAGGTGTTTCCGATGCGCCAGAACGGTGGGAGAGAATCGCCTGGAGCGCCCTTGAAGAAAAATACGAAGGTGCAAAGCTTGAGGATTATGAATATTTAGGGCGCACTCAAGTCAATGATGAAGAGACAAAAGATGTCTTCAGGGTAACCGTCAATCAGGAAGGCAAATCATTTTCGGCGCACGCCGAGGTGTATTTTCACCCGGTGACCAATGCGATCATCAACGTGAATATTTTCACTTTATAACAAAAAAAACGAAGGAAGCAGCTTCCTTCGTTAACTCAATAATTTACGTATATGGTCCTGATTAACGATAATATCCTGCAGAGTGTATTGATCCAATACGTCCAAATAGGCGGAAAGGGCTTTGTTTAAAACATGCTTTAATCCGCAGATCGGAGAAAGTATACAATGGTTTTTTTCTCCGTTAAAACACTCGACAAGGTTAAAATCATCTTCTGTATTTCTTATGACTTCACCGATATTAATCAGTTCAGGCGCTTTTCCGAGACGAATCCCGCCGTTGCGGCCCCGAATCGTTTCAACGTAGCCAAGCTTGCCAAGCTCGTAAATCACCTTCATAAGGTGGTTTTTTGAAATGGAATAAGATTCGGCGATGTCTTTTATATTGACAAGCTCGTTTGAGTTTTTGGTTGCTAGAAAAATCAGTACTCTCAATGAGTAATCCGTATAATTTGTTAATTTCATCGCATTACCTCAATCAAACAAGTTTCCATTATCTTATCACATTTGCCTTCGGTTATGAGGGTGGAGCGGAAATTGTTACAAAAATATAAAACATTCCTTGAAAATATTGCTTTAATTCCATTAAAAGTCTAGTATAAAGATGTATTCAAAATACATCTTTAATCAAAAGTAACAGTCCCATTTAAAAAAAGATCTTATTGCACCTTTAAAGATGTATTCAAAATACATCTTTAAAGTGACTGGAGAGGAGAAAGCGTTATGCTATCTGAAAAAACCATGCAAATTGTCAAATCGACCGCCCCTGTTTTAAAAGAAAAGGGAACAGAGATCACCACTTGTTTTTACAAGCGGATGTTTAATGCGCACCCTGAATTGAAAAATATCTTCAACATGTCCCGCCAGCAAACCGGCGGACAGCCGAAAGCTTTGGCTTTTACTGTTTTGCAGGCGGCTGAGAACATCGACCGGCTCGGAGACCTGCTGCCGGTTGTCAAACAAATCGGACATAAACACAAAAGTTTGCATGTGAAACCAGAGCACTATCCTATTGTCGGTCAGCACCTTTTGGAAGCCATTGAAATCGTGCTCGGCGAAGCTGCGACAGAGGACATTCTCCAGGCATGGGCAGAAGCCTATGAAGAGATCGCCCGCGTATTTATTGAAGTCGAAAAACAAATGTATGAAGAAGACAAAAAGCAGGATGGAAACTGGGAAGGATTTAAACCGTTTGTCATCATGGATAAGCGGGTCGAATCCGCTACGATTACTTCCTTTTACTTGAAGCCTGCCGATGGAACGGATTTGCCCGCTTTCAGTCCCGGACAGTACGTATCTGTCCGCATTAAAATTCCCGGCGAACCATATTTCTTAACAAGGCAGTACAGCTTGTCAGATGCCTGGAATAAAGACTACTACCGCATTTCAGTCAAACTGGAAGCGGAGGAAGGGCAACCGGTCGGAAGGGTATCAAGCTATCTGCATGAGAACATGGAGATCGGGGGCAGCTTGGAAGTGAGCGCTCCGGCCGGAGATTTTACCCTTTCCGAAGGAACGGATCGTCCGGTTTACTTCATCAGCGCCGGATCAGGCATCACGCCTGTCATGAGCATGGTGCAAACATTGGCTCAAAAAGAAAGCAGCCGCGAGATCACATTCGTGCACGCTGCGAAATCTGAACAGCACCACGCTTTCAAGGAAGAAACGGAGAAGCTGCTCGTCGCCAATCCGGCGAACCGTCTCCTGTTTGTCTACAGCAGGGGTGCTGAAGCGACGGAAGATCATATTGTAAAAGGCCGGGTGAATGAAGAGCTTTTGAAATCGATCGTGAAAGATCCAAATGGCGAATTTTATGTATGCGGTCCGCTTTCATTTATGAAAAGCGTGATTGAAGGATTGCAAAATCTTGGCGTTCAGATGGAAAACATCCGCTATGAGAGCTTTGCTTCATCCCTTGACATGCAAATAGCGAACTAACCAAAGAGGCAGCTGTCAAACCGACAGCTGCCTTTCATCTTTTCAAATCCCGGCTCATACAATAAAGATAAGTCCAACCGGGGGGGATTTGAGTATTGAGCATACGGGAGCAAAAAGAGCTGCAGCGGGCGATAGCAGAAATTACGGAGATCGCGGAAGGATTCGGCCTGGATTTTTATCCGATGAGATATGAAATTTGTCCGGCTGAAATCATTTATACATTCGGCGCATACGGGATGCCGACAAGATACAGCCATTGGAGTTTCGGCAAGCAATTTCACAAAATGAAGCTTCACTATGACTTTGGCTTGAGCAAAATATATGAGCTTGTCATTAATTCAAATCCGTGTTACGCGTTTTTACTGGACAGCAATTCATTGATTCAAAATAAGCTGATTGTCGCACACGTTCTGGCTCATTGTGATTTCTTTAAAAATAACTGCCGTTTTCAAAATACGAAGCGCGATATGGTTGAAAGCATGTCGGCGACAGCAGAGCGGATTAAACATTATGAGACGGTCCACGGCTCAAAAGAAGTCGAAGCATTTCTCGATGCGGTGCTGGCGATTGAAGAACACATTGACCCTTCGCTCGTGAGGCCGAAGCTGTCGTGGAGCATAGATGACGAAGAGGAAGAAGAAACAGACGCGTCGCCCACTCTTTATGACGACCTCTGGGAACTGGATCACAAAGGATCGAAAGAGAAGAAGAAAAGGACGAAAAAAAAGTTTCCGCCGAAGCCGGAAAAAGACATTCTGCTGTTCATTGAAGAACATTCGCGGGAGCTGGAGCCTTGGCAGCGCGACATCTTAACGATGATGAGAGAGGAAATGCTGTATTTCTGGCCGCAGCTTGAAACGAAAATCATGAATGAAGGATGGGCGTCCTATTGGCATCAGCGAATCATCCGCGAGCTTGATCTGACATCAAGTGAAGCGATCGAATTCGCCAAGCTCAACGCGGGAGTGGTTCAGCCGTCCAAAACGGGCATCAATCCTTATTATCTCGGATTGAAAATATTTGAGGACATAGAGGAGCGCTACAACAACCCGACAGAAGATATGAAGAAGATGGGTGTAAAGCCGGACTCGGGGAGAGAAAAAATATTTGAAGTCAGGGAGATCGAATCAGACATTTCATTTATCAGAAACTATTTAACGAAAGATCTCGTAATGAGGGAAGATCTCTACTTGTTTCAAAAACAGGGAAGGGATTATAAAATCATCGACAAGGATTGGAAGGCTGTGCGCGATCAGCTTGTCAGCATGAGAGTCAACGGAGGATTTCCTTATTTGACAGTTGAGGATGGAGATTACTTAAAGAACAATGAATTATACATTAAGCATTGGTATGAAGGGATCGAACTCGATTTAAAGTATCTTGAAAAAGTTCTGCCTTACCTTCACCAGCTATGGGGAAGAAGCGTGCATGTCGAAACCGTGCTCGAAGATAAGCCCGTCATGTTTTCCTATGATGGAAAGGCTGTCCATCGCAGATATTTATAAAAAGTTTCAGGCTGCATTCGGGCAGCCTTTTTTATTTTAAAGCGCAGCAACGTCCGTCACTATGCAGTTTTACGAGTTAATAACAAAAATGTAAAATAAAGTATTTAACACTCTTTCTAGTATTGTAATTTTGGCTGCAGGAAAGTGCGAAAATGTAGTATTTAAGTTACCTTTGAAATGTAAATGAAATATTATCGACCCTTAAAAACTTTTTTTAAAAACGAATAATTAAGGAATTTGACTTAGTAAGTCAAGACTATACCTGATGGAAACCCCTCCTTATAATAGAAGCAGAGGAAGGCTGAAGCAGCCGTTCTCAAAAATCATGAAACTGCTAATTTTTGTCTTTGAAAATATAAAGAATTCTGCTAGTGGGAGGACAACATGAAAAAACAAGTAATAACAGCAGCATCAGCGGTTGTTTTAGGATCGACTTTATTTGCGGGAGCGGCTTCCGCGCAAACCATAACGGTGAAAAAAGGGGATACGTTATGGGGATTTTCGAAGAAGTACGGTACAAGTATCAGCAAGATTAAACAGGAAAACAAGCTGAAATCCGATATCATTTACATAGGGCAGAGGTTGTCGATCAATGGAAGCAGCTCATCGTCTGCAAAAGCGTCGCAAGCTTCATCAGCTACGCATAAAGTGGTCAAAGGAGACAGCCTTTGGAAAATTTCTCGGACATACGGCATGACTGTCAATGAACTGAAGTCTCTGAATGGCTTAAAAACAGATTTAATCCGGATCGGACAAGTATTAAAAGTTAAAGGGACGAAAAGCGTAAAAGCTGCATCAACGACAAAGCCTTCTTCTTCAAGCAAAACAAGTAAGGCACCTGCGCAAACCTCTTCAGCGCTGAATACGTCAAAGCTTGTTTCAGATGCAAAAGCCCTTATCGGAACGCCTTATAAATGGGGCGGAACATCTACATCAGGATTTGACTGCAGCGGATTTGTCTGGTACATCCTCAATAAACAGACAAATGTGGCGAGAACGAACACAGCCGGTTACTGGAATTCGATGAAGAGCGTATCAAGCCCTGCAGTAGGTGATTTCGTATTCTTCACGACATATCAGCCGGGACCTTCGCATATGGGGGTTTACATCGGAAACAATCAATTCGTTCATGCCGGTTCTGACGGCGTAACGATCAGCGATATGACAAACAGCTATTGGAAGCCCCGCTATCTTGGAGCAAAACGCTTCTAATGTTACAGGGACAAGCCCGTTCATCATGATGAACGGGTTTTTTTTCCGTTTAGAAACGGAACTCGGCTAAAAACGCTAAAAAGTGTTCGACCTTCTCATTATCTTTCAGACTAATTGCATATCCCCCTGCAACAGGAAGCTTCATGAAATCGCACGGCACCTCTATTAATCTTCCTTCCATCAGCTCGCGGCGCACAGTCGACAGCGGCAAAAATGATATACCGAGTCCTTCTGAAATAAATCGTTTCGTAATATGCGTTTGGCTTACGAGCATTGTTCTGACAAACGGAAATTTGATCCTCAGCTGCCTGACGAGGTCGTCCCAGTATTCGGGGTGATTATGGGTCAACAGCAAATATTCTTCAAGCAAATCTTCGACATCGAGCGGCGGCGCTTGTTCTGAATCGCGGCCGTCATGAGGGGCAACCAAAATCACGGGATCGCTGTACATGGAATAGCAGTTCAGGTTTGACGATTGCACGTTTAAGCAGCTTAATCCGATATCTGCATGGCCGGCTGAAATCAGGGGAGCGATTTCAGCTGATTCGGCGATCTTTACTTTGATCTCCGAATTCGGATGCAGCGCTGTGTATTTTTTTAATACAAATGGGAGAATCGTATCGGCGATAAGCGGTGAAACCGCTAGATTCAATGTCTGCGAATAGCCCTGTCTGATTCTGTGAAGCTCTGCCATGCTCGATTCATAGTCTTCCAGCAGGCGAAGGGCGAAAGGAAGGTAAGCGCGGCCTTCTTTCGTTAAATGAATGCTTCTTCCTTTGCGGGTGAACAGCTGGCACCCGAGTTCTTCCTCAAGCAGTTTAATTTGAACGGTGACGGTCGGCTGAGAAATAAATAAGGTTTCCGCCGTCTTTCTGAAATTTTCGTATTTTGCGGCAGTAACAAAGGTATGAAGCCATTTAAAATCCATTGCAGTCCTCCTGATTAATTTTGTTAATCAAAGACATCAATATAATTCAATATTTTTTAAATATTATATCAACTATAATGATATTTACAAAGGAAAAAGGAGGAATTGATATGGTTTATCATGGATTAAAAGGGATTACTTGTGTTGAAACAGCCATCAGCCGCATTGACGGTGAAGAGGGAAAGCTGATCTACAGAGGGTACAATGCTGATGAACTGGCGCTTACATCCACATTTGAAGAAGTCGCTTATCTGATACTCAACGGGTCATTTCCGACGGAAGCGGAACTCAGCCAATTCAATGAGATGCTCGCTTCATTCCGTGTGCTGCCAGAAGCATGCGAGCGATTGATCCGCAGCCTTCCTGCCGAATTAGACGATATGGCGGTTCTTCGCACGGCCGTTTCTTCATTCGGGGATAAATCGTTTGCGTTCAAGCCGACAATGGAGCAGGCTCTCAGACTGATAGCAGCCGCCCCGTCGATTATCGCCTTCAGAAAAAGGCTGACTGATGGCAAAGAGCCTGTTCAGCCGCTGGATGAGCTTGGCTTTGTGGAACATTATTTTTACATGCTGAAAGGAAAGCGCCCGACAGAAGCTCAGAAAAAAGCGCTCGAAACGTACATGATTCTTGCGATGGAACACGGCATGAACGCTTCAACCTTTTCGGCAAGGGTTACGGTGTCTACGGAATCCGATCTTGTTTCTGCCGTCACATCTGCACTTGGCACAATGAAAGGACCTTTGCACGGCGGAGCGCCGTCAGCGGTTACCGATATGCTGGAAGGCATCGGGGAAAAACAGCACGCAGAAAGCTATATAAGAGAGAAGCTTGAAAAAGGCGAGAGACTGATGGGATTTGGACACCGCGTCTATAAAACGCATGATCCGAGAGCGAAGGCTTTAAGGGTGAAAGCTGAGGAAATTGCCGGGGGCGACCGGGATATCGACCTTGCTCTTCATGTTGAAAATACGGCGATCGGCCTTTTGGAAGAATACAAACCGGGGCGCAAGCTTTATACGAATGTCGAATTTTACGCAGCGGCTGTCATGAAGGCGATCGATTTTGATGCCGCATTGTTTACCCCTACTTTTTCGGCAGCGAGAATGGTCGGCTGGTGCGCCCATGTGCTGGAGCAGGCTGATAACAACATGATTTTCAGGCCGTCGGCTAAATATATCGGGGAATTGGTTTCTCAGTAATGCGGACACACGCCTTCTCAGCGAAGGGCGTGTTTTTTAATAGATTTTTGTATGTTTAAGTAGGGAATTATGCCGGTGTTCTTGAATGTATTCATCAAGAAAATCCTTTAAGGGGGAGACGATGAAAAAAGGATTCCTGATGTTGATCATGCTGTTTTTTCTGAGTGCATGCTCGGAAGGCCGGGATTTTGATGCTGAAAATGAAGCGGCGGCGACAAAAGAAGGCGGAAGCGGCGCCGAGGTCATCGCAGAGCGCTTGGATGTACCTTGGACGATCGCTCACACTGGCGGGATTTTTTTCATTACCGAAAGAAACGGGGGAATCGTATCCATTGCCGAAGGCAAAAAGGAGCGCATGCAGCTTCAGCTGAAAAAGCCCGTTCATCAAGAAGGGGAAGGCGGGCTGCTCGGATTTGTGCTCCATCCTGATTTTAAAAACAATCAGGAGGCATACGTTTACCATACATACAAAGACGGGAGCCATCTGAAAAACCGGATCGTAAAATTGACGCTTGACCGTCTTACTTGGACGGAAACGGAGGAGCTGCTTGCCGATTTGCCAGGAGGCGTGATTCATAACGGCGGCCGGATGGCGATCGGGCCCGATCAAAAGCTGTACATCACGACAGGCGATGCGGGGGAAAGGGAATGGGCCCAGCAGCCTGAAAAGATGGCGGGTGTGATTTTAAGGATGGAGCTTGATGGTGCGGTCCCTGCTGATCAGCCTTTTCGCTCGTCTTATGTATACAGCTTTGGACACCGCAATCCGCAAGGCCTCGCATGGATCGGCCGGCAGCTTTACAGCTCCGAACACGGGCAGTCTGGACATGATGAAGTGAACAAAATTGAACCCGGAGCCAATTATGGCTGGCCGGTGATTGAAGGAAGCGATGAGAAGCGGGGAATGAAAGCGCCGCTCATCCATTCGGGAGAAAAAACGTGGGCCCCATCCGGTTTAGCGCAGAAAGGGGATGTCCTCTATATGGCCGGGCTGCGGGGAGAGGGGGTTTTCCGGGTCGATCCTGCGGAAGCCAAAGCGGTCAAGTGGCTTGGCGGATACGGCAGAATCAGAGATGTAAAAGTAATCGGAGATGATCTGTATTTCATTACGAACAATGGCGACGGAAGAGGCGAAAAAAAACAGACAGATGACCGGCTCATCCGCGTGCCTCTGTCTGACCAGTAAACATGTCTCGCTGAGTTCTTGCGTTTAAGGATGCCGGAATCGTGGTAACTGTGCACTAAACAATGGTGAAGAGGTGAGACGAATGAATCCGGCAAACAGACAGACGGATGGACAGAAAGCGCAAAAACAAGAAAAACAACCCGGGGCTGAGCACAAGATGGTGCCCCTTCCGCTCTCGGAAGATCGCGACTACAAAGGAAGCGGCAAATTAAAAGGAAAAACCGCCATTATTACCGGAGGAGACAGCGGAATCGGCAGAGCGGCCGCCATTGCATACGCCAAAGAAGGTGCGGACATTGCCGTCATGTACTTGGACGAACACAAGGATGCCGAGGAAACGAAAGAACGAATCGAACAGGAAGGCGCAAAATGCCTCTTGATTCCCGGAGATGTCGGGGATGAAGCACATTGCAAAACATCTGTCGAAAAAGCGGTGAATCACTTTGGCGGACTCGACATTCTTGTCAACAACGCTGCCGAACAGCATCCGCAAAAAGGGATCGAAGATATTTCGACCGAACAGCTTGAACAAACGTTCAGAACGAATATTTTCTCCATGTTTCACATGACAAAAGCCGCGCTCCCGCATTTAGGGGAAGGAAGCGCGATTATCAATACCGCATCGATCACAGCTTATGAGGGCAGTCCGGCGCTGATTGACTATTCGAGCACAAAGGGTGCGATTGTGGCGTTTACCCGTTCGATGGCTGCATCCCTTGTCAAAAAAGGAATACGCGTCAACGCGGTAGCGCCGGGGCCCATTTGGACGCCGCTCATTCCGGCTACTTTTTCGCCGGAAAAAACGGAAAAACACGGTACAAATACGCCGATGGGAAGGCCCGGACAGCCTTCTGAACACGCTGCGGTGTATGTTCTGCTCGCTTCAGACGATTCTTCTTATATGACAGGACAGACGATCCACATCAACGGCGGAAGATATGTGACGACATAAGCTTTCAACCGGCTGCTATTGTAAGGCAGTCGGTTTTTTCTGTTTATTTTTTCGGAAAAATAAGAATTTGAAAGATCACTTTCAAAAAAGCTGCCCCGTAAGAGATAATAGAAACAGAAAGAGAAAGGATGTGTATGAATGAGCGATCGCAGAATGACAGCAAAATGGGCATCCAAACTTGGATTTGTTCTCGCTGCAGGGGGATCCGCCATCGGCCTGGGGGCGATTTGGAAGTTTCCCTATGTGGCTGGAACGAGCGGAGGAGGCGCATTTTTCCTTGTATTTGTCCTATTTACGATCCTGCTGGGATACCCCTTGCTTTTGGGGGAATTTATATTAGGCCGAAAAAGCCAATCGGATGCTATCGGCACCTATCAAAAAATAGCGCCGGGGACGCCTTGGGTGATCACAGGCTGGATCGGAATCGCCGCCTGCTTCCTTGTTCTGTCGTTTTACAGTGTGATCGGCGGCTGGATTTTGCTTTATATCATCAAAGCAGTAACCGGTTCATTGTCGGGTCTCACGCAGGACGGATACGGGGAGCTCTTCGGTTCGATCATCCAAGATCCGCTGCAGACACTGGCAGCGCAGCTTGCGTTTATCATCATGACGATCCTCGTCGTGGCGAAGGGTGTGCAAAAAGGAATCGAGCGCGTCAGTTCGATTATGATGCCGCTATTATTTATTTTATTTATTGCGCTCGTTTTAAGGGCTCTGACGCTTGAGCATGCGATCGACGGCGTGCGTTTTCTGCTTGTGCCCGATTTTGGCAGCCTGACGCCGCAGGCGATTCTTTTTGCGCTCGGACAAGCTTTCTTTACGTTGACGCTTGGCGTATCTGTGATGGTAACGTACAGCTCCTATTTGTCAAAGTCACAAAACCTTCCGAAGTCGGCGGTCTCGATCGTGATCATGAACCTTGCCGTCACGCTGCTTGCCGGTTTGGCGATTTTTCCGGCCGTCTTTTCATTCGGGCTTCAGCCCGATCAGGGTCCGACTTTATTATTTACGGTTCTGCCGGCAGTTTTTGACCGGCTTCCATTCGGGATGCTGTTTTTTATCGGATTTTTGACGGCCTTTTTATTTGCTGCCCTGACTTCGGCTTTTTCGATGATTGAGATCATTGTTGCCGCTATTACAAAAGGCGATCAAACAAAAAGGGGAAAATGGACGTGGGCGATCGGCCTTTTGATTTTTGCCGTCGGCATTCCTTCCTGCTTGTCTTACGGAGTGCTCGATGAGCCGTTCATTTTTAAGAAGACGTTTTTTGATGCGGCGGATTATGTCGTCAGCAATATTTTGCTGCCGCTTGGCGCGCTTTTTATTTCGATTTTTATTCCGCTGAAATTGTCCAAACACGATCTATATGAAGAAATGAAAAGCGGATCAAAAGCGGGGAAAGGCTTTTTTATCGTGTGGTTTTATCTTCTCCGTTTCCTTGTGCCGCTTGCAATTGTACTTGTCTTTTTAAATTTAATCGGAGTGTTTTCATTTTAAAAGATCAGGAGATGGGTGAATATGGTGTTAGACTTTCAACAGATGTTTCCGAGCGAGGATGGCAATCACGAGGCGCGGTATCAGCTGCTGGCATTGCTTGAAGCGGTATTGGCCGGAATGGACAGGCTGAAGGATCCCGCCCGGATGACGCTTGGCCGCGAGTCTGAAGTTTCCTCTGACTACTATCAAAGCGTCATTGAAGAGGCCGCCTTGCCGGAAAAAGGCTTCGGGGCGGAAAAAAGCGTTGAAGAGCTATTGAAATTGCTTGACGGCCACCGTTTTTTAAACAGGCATTATGTGGCCAACGCGACACCTTTGCCGAACACCGCCAGCATCGCCGGGAATCTTTTAATGGTTCTTTTAAACGGAAACAATTTATGGGATGTCGACGGCACGGCTGCAGCCAAGGCGGAAGTGCAGATCACGGCGATGCTTTCGGACATTGTCGGCTATGACAGGCACAAGAGCGGCGGTTTTACCACATGGGGCGGGCAGGGAGCCGTTTTTCAGTCGCTCAGGCTGGCGATCGCAAGCGCGTACCCTGAAGCGAATCAGCAAGGAACGCCGCATCACCTGTACGCGTTCTGTTCAGAGCTTTCGCATTTCAGCCTTTACAAATCGATGGAAGCGTCCGGAATCGGGACGGACCATTTGATCAAGGTCAAGACGAATCGCGATCATTCGATGGATCTGGCCGATTTGCGGGAAAAAATGCAAGCCGTGATTGAAAAAGGCGGACATCCGATCTATGTATTGGCAACGCTTGGCACAACCGACTCATTTGGCATCGATGATTTGGCCGGTATCAAAAAAGTGACTGAGGAAATAGAGGCCGCCTACGGTTTGCCTCCTGTCTATATTCATGCCGATACGGCGATGGGCGGGATGTACGGTTTTTTTAACGGATACGATTTCATCGGAAACCCGCTTCATCTTGAAGATGAGGTGCTTGAGACGCTTGCCCGCTACAAAAAACATTTTCAGCATTTGCACCTGGCGGACAGCTTGGTCTTTGATTTTCATAAACTTGGACAAACGCCGTATATCACAAGCCTTTTCTTGGTGAAAAACCGTGAGGCACTGAAAGTCGTTGATTTGGATCCGGATGAGACGCCTTATGTCGGTAACAGAGGGTTTGGCAGCTATCATACGAGCTATACGCTAGAGTGTTCGCGAATGGGAAGCAGCATACCGATTTATGCTTCTCTGCTCGCATTCGGAATCGAAGGCTACCAGGAGATCTTGGCCAATTACATCAGAGTTAACCTGGCATTTCGAAAAAAACTCCTGCAGGCTTTTCCGAATGCAGCCGTCACCAATGATGTATCACCTGTAACGACATTCCGCTTCTATCCGGGAAATGTCCACTATCACGAAGAAATCAGCGGCGCCATCACGGAGGAAGAAGTGCGGAATATTAACAAATTCAATGAAAAAATCGCCGAAACATTGGGAAGGCACCGCAGTCACACCTATTTTGGCAGCACGAAAAAGCAAACATACGTTTATCCTGCTGACAGCCGTTTGCCCGTGCCGCTTTATGTCCAGAAATTCTACAGTGTCTCGCCTTACACGACGGTTGATACAATTGACCATTATATCGCCTTTTTAAAAGCGCATGTTGAACCGTCCGATGTAGCAGCCGGATAAAGTTTAAAGATGAAACGGTGCAAGCTGTCAAGGCGTTACAAAAGAAAGCGGGTATCGTGGTTGATGGAATTTACGGACCAAAGACAAAGGCGAAACTTGAATCGCTATTGAATTAACACAAAAAGGCCCTCTTTCAAGAGGGCTTAGATTTTATAAATTCTAACTTGTCAATTGTTATTCATCACTATCCATCTCCCATATTTTCTGACCGTCTGCTAAATATACTGCACTTGGTGTATCTTCATAAAGTGAAATTTCAATTAAGGAACTTTCTCCTTGTCTCAACCAATCATATATACCACAGTCGTTATTAGTGGGGTGGGATAAAATATTATTTACTTGGAATGCGACTGCGTCATATTCTATATAATTGACATCATCATCGTCCAATCCGTTGTCTGTTTCATAGAGTGTGTCAGGTTCTCCAATAACCTTTAATCCACTTTTCCATTCTATTATCAAATCGTTATTTTTATATTTTCTAAATGCTGAAATTAAAGGATCATATCCCATTTATATCCTCCTCAGTTATTGTTTTAAAGGTTCTGAAGGTACTATATGAGCTCCGTTTTTGCTGGGTTGCCGTGGTTTCGGAGTAAAAAAGAAAGACGCCTGTTTAGCGTCTTTTAACTTAATTAATTAGCAAAAATCTTCGTCTATTTCTTTTTTTCGTTCTAAAAATACTTTTAACGCATCGTTTTCTCGCTCCATTAAACCATCGAAATGGCTTTCATCCATCACCAACTCTTTATAACCCCACACTGCGGAAATATCATTATGCCTATCGAGATTAAAATACCATTCTAGTGGCAACTGTTTCTCCGTAACTTCAAATAATTCCGAGGGATACCAAGATGGAAAGTTGTCTTCTTCACCTTTGATTAAAAAGTGTAAAGAAGAATTCCATTCACAAATACCATAAACACTATATTGTTCTTCTTTTTTTAAATCGAAGATGGTTTCAGGGCTGTAACCAATTTCATAAGTTTTTTCTGATAACTCTAAACCTGTATTCATCTTGCATTTAACTTTCATTTATTGTCACCTTCATTTATTTGAATTTAAAATCATCGAACTGGCCTGTTTTAGTGTTTTTTAAGTAATGAACTTCGACTCCATTCACATTCTTAGTCATTTTAACCCAACCTTCATCTTTAGGCCAACGAGAGTCTGTCATCCCTTTTCTTAACGGTATAGGTTTGCCGGTATTAGGGTTTGAGAGCACTTCCTTCATAGCTAATTGTTCATTTAAATTATTTGGTTTTGTTCTGCCTGTAGTTCCTTTTCCTAAAGACACACTCTTATAAAGTTTATCAAGGTCTCCAGACCCTTTAAACTTGCTCTCGATAGGGTTTTTAAGAACATCATTCGTAGTTTTAGAAGTTTTCTTCTCAACTTTTTCAACATCCTTAGCTGCTTTCGATCCTTTATCTACCTTCGCAACTTTCTTTCCAGCTTCTTCACCTTTAAATAACTTGAAGCCGCGCTTTCCGTACTTAAATGCCTTTCCGAAAGGTGTGACACTCAATCCGGCGATCAAACGGTCCCCACTATCTTTAACGATTTTGCCTGTCGCAAGGTCATATCCAAACGCTGCTCTTACTGCATCATACACACCTGTAAATTCCATCGCTGTATCGAAATATTCAGCAAAGTCGCTTTTTTCCACATTCTCTGGAAGGGTGTAGGCGGGTTCTATCTTAACGATTGTATCACCATCTATGTATGCCCGGTAAAGCGTATCGTTAAATACTCTATAATCTTTTTTAAGTTCATTCAATTCCTCTTGAGTGTACTCTTTCTTGGAAACCTTTTGTGTCGCCAATTTTTTTAATCGATCTGGATCGGCGAGTGTGTTTACGTCAGCATCTTCTTTGTCTCCGACTTTTTTCAGCATGGCACCCATCGCTGTTTCTTGATTTCCACTCAGGTTATCCATCTCATCCGGCTTTAAAATCGAACCTTTTTGATAGCTGGTAATTTCAATTTTGGGGCCGGTATACATCTTTTCGAGCCGTGCGATGTATTTTTGCATCGTCTCAAGATCGTTTTCAGCCGTCTTCAGGGCGTTGGTTTGCTCGCGGTCAAATGCATGCAGCTTTTCAAGTGTCGTGCTGATTTCCTTTAATGCTTTCTGATTCTGTTCATGAAAACCGCTGTCGTTCAAATCCGGTAAGTCGACGATATGGCTGACTTTTGCGATCATGGCGTTGGTTTTAGAAACCAAATGTTTCGTTGTGCGGTCGGCCGCATTCACCCCTTGTTCCAGTTCGTGTTCGAGGAAGGTTTGCGAAATAAATCCGTTATGGTTTGGTTCCAGAGAATTCAGCGCGCTTTTCATTTTCTTCAGCGTGGAACTGTATTCCTCTATAAAAGTATCATAGAACTGTAGAAAAGGGGTGTGACATTCCTCGTAAAAGGTGCGGATCGCGTCGCCGCCTTTTCCTTTTAAAGCATCATCAAGTGATGTGATGCCCTCAACGGCCTTTTTGACTTTGGCGAATTCGTCTAATTGTTGTTTTAATTGTTCGATCGTTTGATCAATTGCATTGTGCAACGACTGAACATCCAGCGTCTTCATGGCATTCTCCTCTAATACTTTTCGTTACAATCAGTATAGAGTTTACCACTATACGGAAACCGATTGGGGAATAAATCCTGTTCATCCATGAAAATGAATCAATTTACTTAGGTTATTAGGGCTAGATCTTAGGTTTTTTCCATCAGCTCCTCTTAACCTCTATGAACAAAATGTAAATGAATACAACGATGATATTATACAAAGGGTCAATTTCAAAAAAGACAGTATTATGAGCCATCACTAGAACCATGAAGAGTGTTGCAATCCACCATATAAACTCATATTTTTTATCACTCTGTTCTTGACTTCTTTTAGATAGGGATTCAAAAAATCCTAGGAGACTATACAAACGGGTGTAAAATTGTTGAGGAAGCGAACCGTCAATATGAATGTGCTTGGTTGGTTCTCATATTAACGGTTCGATTTTTTATTATTATTTTGTTTCTGGAGTATTAGCCAGATGAACAGAGTAATTCCCACCATCATTAATCCGATTAAGAATAGGAGCTTTCATCTCTTCATCGTTTTTCAAAGTTTTGCTCTACTTTATTGTACGCCTGTGCAAATTCTTCAAGGCTGGGTATTTTACGTCATTTTCTTCAATGTTATATCGTCACTCTCAGCGTCATTTGTCTCTTTTTCTTCTGAAGCGATATTTTCACTGCTGCACGCGGTGGAAAAGTGAAGCATAAAAGAACTGATATCTTGAGCTTTTGTTTTTTTCTTTAATCCTTACATGCTGTTCTTTTTTGAACCGGTATCCATATTTCGCTTTTAAACGTTGGGGAGCTGATATCTTGATCCTGATTCCAAAGGATTTCCGGCCCTTTCGTTTGCTCGTAATGTGAAGACGGGAACCATTCAGCATAAATGCGTCCCCAGACATTTTGAAGGGTGTCCGGAAACGGACCGGCCGCTTCAAATACAGCCCATGTCGAGGCGGGAACTTCAAGCTGTTCATATCGGTCCGGGCATTCCTTCGTTGTCGCTGCACCGATATAATGGTCAAGTTCTCCCTGCTCTTCCATCCGGCCTTCGGAGAAGTTCGCTGATGCTTGAATCAGTCCAAGCGGCTCGACATTTGACAGCTCTTTTAATTCAGCGATGTTTTCACTGCTTAAAGCTTTCCACATCGAGGCGATTTCCGGATTGATTCCGTGAAAGACGACAGGGACCCTTTTTTTGATTCCGACGATCCGAAATGCCTTCTTTTCTACAATACGGTAGTTCATTTCGTTTCCTCCTCTAATTGTTAACTGGAAGGTCATCGGAGGATATGCTTTCAGTGTGCTGATATCGTGCCTTGCCTCTGTCGGCGTGATGCCGTGCAGCTTTTGAAATGCGCGCGTAAAAGCATCCGGCGAGTGATAGCCGTATTTCACAGCGATATCAATTACTTTTTGATTTGTGTTTTTCAATTCAAACGCTGCAAGGGTAAGCCGCCTGCGGCGAATGTATTCGGACAGCGAAATCCCTGCAAGAAAAGAAAACATCCTTTTAAAATGATATTCAGAGCAGTAAGAAAGCTTCGCAAGCGTTTGAAAGTCGATTCTGTCCGTCAGGTGTTCTTCAATATACGCCATGGCTTGATTCATGTTCTTCAGCACATCCATTTGATGACCTCCTCTGTTTACAAAAATATCAGAATCAGAATCCCGGCATCCGACTTTCCGTGCCCGATTGTGCAGGATCATTCCCGAGACTGTCCGCCGCTCAACCATGCTGTCTTCAGCTTTTTGATGCCGTCTGCGATGCTTTTTTCAGAAAGTCCGCCAAACCCGAGGAGCACCGCGTGTGTTTCAGGAGGAGTCACATACGAGACAGAGGCTGGATATACTTTGACCCCTTTTTCCAGCGCTTTTTGGGTCAACCACTCTTCACTCGGAGCGCTTTTCACCTCAAGGATGATGTGAAGACCGGCGTTCTCTCCTTGAACTGCGGCATGAGCGCCAAATTCACGCTTGATGGCATCAAGGAGCGTTTTTCGCTTTTTTCGGTAGAGTGTTCTCATTCGGTTCAAGTGTTTTTGATAATCCCCGTTTTTCATAAAAAGAGCAATGGCTTGCTGCACATGGCGGGAAACCGTTTGTTTAAATAAGGATGCCATGTTGAGCCCTTCTTGGACGAGCGGAAAGGGGAGAACCATATAGCTGATCCTGAGGGAGGGAATCAGCGATTTTGAAAAGGTCCCTAAATAGATGACCCGGTGGTTCCGGTCAAGTCCCTGAAGGGAAGGAATCGGCTGTCCTGCATAGCGGAATTCCCCGTCATAATCGTCTTCAATGATATAAGCTCCGGTCGATGCTGCCCAGTCAAGCAATTGCAGCCTGCGGCCGACCGGCATGATCATTCCGAGCGGAAACTGATGGGACGGGGTGGTGTATGCGAGCTGCGGCTGATATTGTTCAAGATCTTGCACGGAAATCCCGCTCTCGTCGACTGCTATAGGCATCACATTGAAGCCGCCGGTTTTCAGGACCGTTTTAGAGCGATGAAATCCGGGATCTTCAAAACCGACGGTTGTGCCTTTAGGAAACAGATGGCACAGCAACTGCAGCAAAACCGGTGTGCCGGCTCCGATGATGATTTGCTCGGGTGAACAGACCACGCCGCGCGATTCTCTGAGGTAAACCGCAATCATTTTCCGCAGCGGAAGATCTCCGGCCGTGGGGCCGCTTTGAAAAAGTCCGTGCCCTGATTCATCAAAGGTTTTGGCGAGCGTTTTTTTCCATAGGGAAACGGGAAATGATGCGAGGTCTACATGGCCGTGGTGAAAATCGATCATGTTAGCCGCCGTCTCATGTTCTTCCGGTTCTTTTTCGGCAGGGGGAGGAGGCGCAGTCTGTGCAAAGTCTCCTTCCACTTCAGCCGCAAACCAGCCTTTTCTAGGCTTGCTAAGCAAATATCCTTCTGCAGCCAGCTGTTCATACGCGTGTTCAACGGTTGTCAGGCTGATATTTAAATGTTTGGCAAGCATTCGTTTGGAGGGAAGCTTTGTTCCAGGCTTTATGTACCCCGAATGAATGCTTCGTTTGAAAAACGCGTACAGCTGCTGATAAAGCGGCTCGCTGCCGCTGCGGCTTAAAAAGGGGGTTATATCCATTCAATCATCCCTTTCAATTCATCTGGTATGTTTTATTTTATCAAAACTGGCCATTTTAAAAAGGTCAGTTTCCGGGTTAAAGTAGTTTCATAACCAACAGAAGGGAATGACGATGTTGCTCGATTGTAGGGAATTGCATTGTGAAACAGAGCTCAAGGAAGTCTATCCGATTATGAGACAGCTCCGCCCCCATTTGGATGAAACGTCTTTTTTGGAGCTCGTCAAAGAAGCTCGGGAGGCTGAAAGCTACACATTATTTGCGCTGTACGACGGTGATATTCCGGTGGCTTTGGCCGGCTTTTTGCCGAGGGTTTCTTTGAACCAAGGCCGGCATGTTTGGGTAGCGGACCTGGTGACGTGTGAAAAACACCGTTCAAAAGGCTATGGAAAGAAGCTTTTAGGCGCTGTTGAAGAGTGGGCCAAAGGGAACGGATTGGCTTCAATCGCTTTATCCTCAGGCTTACAGCGGGCAGACGCTCACCGTTTTTACGAAGAGAAAATGGGGTATGAAAAAGCGAGCTACCTATTTCGCAAGGCTCTGAAATGAAAAACTCCCCGGTATAACCGGGGAGTTATTAAAAGCCGAGCTGCAGATTCGTATCGATGGAGACGATGGTCCATACGCAAACGAGAATGAAAATGTTCAGGACGACGCCGAGAAATCCGAGACCGGTCCGTCCTTTTTTTATGAACAGCTCGATAATTCCGAGCGGAACGGCGGCCATCGCAAAAGGAAGCATCTTATACGAATATGCGATCGTGTCGCTTAAAATGGCCAAGTTTAAGACGAACAGGGACAGAATGGCCGTGCCGACAGACACCCATCCAAATACGTTGTGCTCCTTAAAGATTCTTACCAGTTCCATAATTCCACCTCACCTACTTTAGCTGCTTTGACAGGCCCTTTTTTGATCAGCCGTTCAACCTCTTTTGACGGTCCGGTAATGACGGCTCCATACACGTTCACACCATTCTGTTCCACATAGTCAAGCCGTTTGGAAAGCTTCAGGTCTTTCCTGCCTGAAATGGTTTCAGCCCATTTCTTGTTCTTGATCATGTAGGAAAGCGCCGCTTTAAACTGCTCGTCATCGTTTTCGGCAGGTTGCTGAATTTCAAAAATCCGGTTTGAATCTTTTCCGGGAAATCCGATCGGCTCTGCGTATGGATGATCTTTTAAATCGCCCTCTGTTTCAATCGCATTCCACAGAACGCGAACATCATAGCCTTTTAATTTTTCATACAGCTCCTTTGTCGGGTATGCTTTTTCAAAGGAAAGGAAAGCTTCGGTTACGGTTCCGTCAGGCAGCTGTTTTAAAATCGACTCGGCTTTGGACACTGATTTTTCTTTGATGCCGTCAGGGTAGACAAAATGACGTTCTTCTTTTGAAAGCTCCTGATTGTATTGATGAATCTGCGGAGACTTCAGCTGATCGAAGAACATTTCCACTTCTTCATTTCCAACTACTTTTGTGACGTTTCCGATTTGCTTCTTTAACGGGAACTGTGTTTCGATTCCAAAGAGTTTTACTTTGTTGACAAGGGCTTCAGTATCGACTTGAATATTCGGGTTTGTGACGGCAACTGTCATTGAAGCGGTTTGCACCAGTTCATTCCCTTTGCTTTCATGCCCGCCCAACCCGTAGTATAGATAGCTGCCGAGTGTGCAGATCGGCAGAATAATAAGCGTAGAAATAACAGCAAGGGTGGAAATCCGCATATATGATTTATTTTTTCCGTATCTTAAAATCGCTTTTTGCTTTTCAGGACTGATCGCCAAATCCCAGTCTTCGTCTTTCATTTCCTGTTCCAGCATGTCCTGGTATTCTTCAAGCTGTTCAAGCTCTTCTTCGACCCGGAGCATTTCCGATTCGGAAAGTTCGCCGTTTTTATATTTTTCCCAACGTTTTTTAAAATCTTCATTCATCGTTAACACCTCTGTTGTAAAGTGCTTTCAGCCGCTGTCTGGCACGAAATAAAACACTTTTAAAATTAGCCTCTGAGATATTCATCAAGCTTGACGCTTCCTTGTAGTTCATTTCTTTTAAATAGTACAGCGTAAGCGCTTCCCGGTAGTTATCGGGGAGCTGGTTCATATATAAGGTTAACACTTCCTTGATTTCGACCTGGTGAGCAGGGCTTTGCACCGCGTTTTGAAACAGGTTTCCGATCATGTCGTCAGAAATCGTCACTTCCTTTTTATGCTTTCTGACATAGTCGATAAACGCATTGCGTGCCACTTGAAAAAGCCATGGCTTCACTTTGCTGTGGTCGTAAGAATGGATGTGTATGTAAGCTCTCATAAAGGTTTCCTGAAGCAAATCCTCTGCTAGATGTTTATCTTTCGTCATGGAGAGCAGGAACCTGTAAACATCATTCATATACATTTGGTAAATTTCGTCGATAGTCACTGCCTTTTCTCCCCTCTATGTTATAAACGCATAAGAAAGGTTTGAAGTTGCACTAAATATGCCCACGGCTCATTTTTCCTCCAATTTCTTACCTTTAAAATCATCTATCCTATATAATAACTGAACACGTTCAAAAAAACTAATCTTCATCGCGATTTTAACGACTGAACGGCCGAAATATAAAGCACAGCAGCAAAATAAGCCTTTAAGCATATCAGATCTTTATTATATGCTAAAAGGCTATTTGATTAGAGGATATCCTTCATTATCAGCTGTTTTTATCGTCTGTCAAAGATATTGGCCGTGACCGCGGCGGTCTTCTGCGGCCAGCGCATCGGCTTTCGTTCGATGGACGGTGCCGAATGGATGGTTGGGCGGAGCATAGATTGAATATAGTTTCAGCGGAGTATTGCCTGTATTGGTGAGATTGTGCCATGTTCCGGCAGGGACGACGATAGCGGTGTCATCGTAAACATTTCTTTTAAATTGCAAATGATGTTTGCTCGGCCCCATTTGCACGATTCCCCTGCCTTGTTCAACACGAAGGAACTGGTCAACGTGAGGGTGCATTTCCAATCCGATGTCTTCGCCGGGGTTGAGGCTCATCAGGGTAACTTGCAAATGTCTTCCTGTCCATAAAGCGGTCCGAAACGTTTTGTTCTGTTTGGCCGCTTCGTTGATGTTAGCGGCAAACGGCTTTTGTCCATAATCTCTTAATACGATGCGTTCTTCGCTGCCGGGTGTTCGAAAAGCGCCTGCATAGTCTGATTCGTGAAACCAAACCGGGTTATAAGAAAAAGGAATATAATATGGGTATTGATTTGGATGCATTTGTTCTAGGTCCCTTCATTAGTTTATTGGGATCATCATATGCAATAGGCATATGAAGTGTCCCGCTGTAAGATGATTTTTAGTCAAAACACGTTTTTAAAAAAAAGCTTCCGGGAAAATATGATATCAGACTCACAACAGGAGGGAGAGGAGCATGGAATACATCAACATATCCGGTACATCGATCGAATCGTCGCGCATCGGTCTCGGAACATGGGCCATCGGAGGTTTTATGTGGGGCGGAAGCGATGAAAAAGAAGCGATTCAGACGATTCATGCTGCGTTTGATGAAGGAATCAACCTGATTGATACCGCTCCGGCATACGGTTTCGGGCAGTCGGAAGAAATCGTCGGTAAAGCCGTACAGCAATACGGAGAGCGCGACCGAGTCATTCTCGCGACAAAATCAGGACTTGATTGGAAGCAGGAACAGCTGTACCGCGACGGATCGAGGGAGCGGATCATCAAGGAAGTTGACGATTCGCTGAAAAGGCTCAATACGGATTACATCGACCTGTATCAAGTGCATTGGCCCGATCCGCTCGTCCTGATCGAAGAAACGGCGGAAGCGATGAAAGACTTGTATGATGCGGGGAAAATCAGAGCGGTCGGCGTCAGCAATTTTTCCCCGGAGCAGATGGACACATTCAGAGCTGCGGCGCCGCTTCATACCGTACAGCCGCCGTACAACATGTTTGAAAGGGAAATCGAGCAAGACATTCTTCCGTATGCGCAAGATCAAGGGCTGACAACGCTATTATACGGAAGCTTGTGCAGGGGGCTCCTGTCAGGAAAAATGAATGAGGACTACACGTTCAAAGGGGACGACCTTCGAAAGCGGGACCCTAAGTTTCAAAAGCCGCGCTTTAAAGAATACCTTGAGGCCGTCAGGAAACTTGATGAGTTTGCAAACGAGCGGTTCGGCAAATCGGTTCTCCATCTGGCAGCAAGATGGGTGCTTGATCAGCCTGGCGCAAGCATTGCTTTATGGGGGGCAAGACGCCCTGATCAAATCCGTCCCGTCAGCGAAATCACCGGCTGGAGTTTAACGGAAAGTGATCAAAAAGCAATTGACGACATATTGGACAATACGATTTCAGAACAGATCGGGCCTGAATTCATGGCGCCGCCGACAAAAGAAAAAGTCTGAAAACCGGGGAGGAAATTCCCCGGTTTTTTTTGTGAAAAATCATTTTTTAGTACCAGGTAATAAAAAAAATTGTTATAATAATAAAGGGAAACCTCATACGACTACATCAATAAAGGAAGTGCCATATGTATAAATTTACTGGTTATGCTGCAAAAGCGATTCTTTCTTTGCGCGGCGGAATTAAAGTATACAATAAAGAAAATCTTCCTAAAGACACAGGTTTCGTTATTGCGTGCACACATGCAGGATGGGTGGATGTCGTCGCACTGGGTGTCGGCATTTTGCCTATGGAAATTCATTACATGGCGAAAAAAGAGCTTTTTGAAAATAAATTAAGCGGTTCTTTTCTTTCAAGCATCAACGCATTTCCCGTCGACAGGGAAAATCCCGGGCCAAGCAGCATCAAAACCCCGATCAAGCTGTTGAAAGAAGGAAAAATCGTCGGCATTTTCCCAAGCGGAACGAGATCATCTGAAGATGTTCCATTGAAAAGAGGGGCTGTCACGATCGCCCAGATGGGAAAAGCGCCGCTTGTGCCGGCCGCATACAGCGGTCCTTCCAACGAAAAAGAGCTTTTCAAGAGAGGTAAAATGAAACTGGTCATCGGCGAACCGCTCAATCAGGAAGATTTCGCTCAATATTCGTCAAAAGAAAAGCTGGTCAAGATGACGGAGGCTTTGAATGACAGTATTAAAGCTTTAGAGAAAAAGCTGGAGCAGCTATAATTCAAACATACGCAAGGAAAAACAGGAAAAACAGCTTCTCACGCACAGAAGCTGTTTTTTAATTTTTGGGGCAGTATTTTAGGTGAGGAGCTTATATATGAAATGGTATTTGAAAGCAATAAAAAACTATGCAGGATTTACAGGAAGGGCGAGACGAAAGGAATTTTGGCTGTTTTGCTTTTTCTCATACATGATTTTGGTCCTCTACGGTTTTTTTAAAGCCATTCTGCATCTTCCGGAATATGAAATAGAGACATTTTTAGGGATGGTTTATTTGCTTGCCATTCTTGTGCCGGGCTTGGCTGTCACGATCCGCAGATTGCATGATACGGGTAAAAGCGGCTGCTGGATCTGCATCGGTCTGATCCCTCTCATTGGGCAATTTATTTTGCTGATCATGCTTTGTCAAAACAGTGTAAAAGAGGAAAATCAATACGGGCCGAACCCGAAGGGAGCAATCTAAGCGAAAACCGCCTGTCCCCAGGCGGTTTTTTAGTTGTTTGGGGCAGTTGATTTTTCTAAAAACAAAAGCAGTTCCCGCCAAAATGTTTGAGCTGCAATGGCATCGGCTTCAGTTTTTCCCCCATAGGCTATTTTTCGGCTTTTCCGCCCGGATGTCGGAAAGTATGGAGGCCTGATATTATGGCCGGCATCTTCGAAATATAGATGTTTAACAGAATAGGGAAATCTCTTCTTTTTCAGCCGTTCAACGATTTTCTCGTTCATAGAGGCGGAGGGCCATACCAAATCATCCGTACCTGAAGTTAACAGAATAGGCCCATTAATATGTTCCGCTTTTATAATTGCTGGATGATCCTCTTTCACTTTCCGTAAAGCTTTTTTGTAAAGATCAGTAAAAGCATGAGGCTGTCTTGTGAGCTTATGTGTCACCATATTCCACAGCTGAGAAAGCGAAAACAATGGCAGCGGGGCAAAGGCGAGCGGTGCGCCGTCCAGACTCCAGGAAGATGTCTGCCGAAATTTTTTTAATCCAACGCCTTGAAAGACGACCCCGCCGCCTACATGAGAAACCGCAAAACGGATTTCCGGAAAATGGGAACCTATCAGCAGCGCCAGTTCGCCGCCTTTTGACCTTCCGCATATTCCGATCTGACGATGATGAAGTCCTTCTTGGCGTCCGAGCCAATCGATCGCTTTCCGGAAATATTCAAGCGGGATTTCAACCAGTTTTTTAGGAAGCTGTTTGTATTGAAAATAAGGGATTGCAAATGTTGCATATCCGTAATTTGCTAACATGCCTGCCATTGTTTCATCAAGACCGCCGTCAGATCCCCCTAATACGATGACTGCGGGAGGCCGGTTGACAGCAAGCGGACGAAAAAATGTGCCGGACAACCCATTTTCGCTTACTTCCTGTCTCTCTACTGTTTCAGAAAGCAGCACTCGTTTTATTTCTTTACTCAGGATCGTGCGTTCTTTTTGCTTCACCTCAATCCTGTAAACGGAGGAATTAACCGATTTTTTATGGAACGAGCAGGAGGATTCAACCGCCTGCATTGACCAAAAAAGCCCCATTTGATCTTTAGACTGGTAGGTTCCTTTTATTGGGGCTGCTGCTGCAGGGTCGACTTCTCCCAATCGATTCGCTTGAAAAACAGCATGTGATCTCCACTCTGCGTCAGCTTCATCTTTCACAGTCAAGATGATTTCAATGATATCAAACGGTCGGAGTCCGCTTATCTTCAGGTTTATTTTTTCATCCCATTTGGAAACTGCAGGTATGTGCAAAACCGGTTGCAGAGTAATCAAGACGGCACTTCCTTTTCAAGTTTTGTATAAAATAAATCGACGCACTCCTCAACATAGTCATCAATACGATCATCGAACGACTCCTTGAATGCGGGCAAATGTTGAAACATAATGTATTGATTCAGCAAACCGAAAAACATTTGGCTTAAAATTTGAAAATTGCCGCCTGAAATTTTTTTTTCGGCATAGAGGTTGGCAAAATAAGTCTCTAAAAAGCGATTGAGACGGCGGGGAATATCCATGATTAATTCGCAAACTTCCTTATCTTGTACTGCATCATTAAAGTAAAGTAAAAAAACAGTACCTTTTTCCAGGTTTTCTTTTAGATATGCTTTCGCAATGAATGAGAGGTCTTGTCGTAAATCGCCGCTCAGTATTCCTTCAAGTTCTCCAATAAAATCTCCCGATGACACATGTTGAATAACACTTTCCCGAAATAAATTCTGTTTATTTCCGAAGTGTCTAAAAAGGGTCAAATGATTGACGCCTGCTTTTTGGGCAATTTCCCTGGTGGATGCGGCTTGATATCCTTTTTCTTTGAAAAGGGCAAGCGCCGCTTCGATTAATCGATCCCTTGTAGATTGTGCTGACATAAGTCCCTCCTGAAATGCAATCACTTGATTACATGATAATTGAATTTTGTTCTGTAATCAAGTGGTTACATATTTTGAATGCAAAAAAAAGAGGATACAAATTCATTGTATCCCCCGGTTTGTTCACAATGTTATTCCGCTTCCTCAAGCAGCGGCGTTTCCGCAGCTTTTTTCACCTCAACGTATGAAACGTGGTGGCCGTCGATTTCGTTGATCGTGAATTCAAATCCCTGATCGGTGATCATGTCGCCTTTTTGGACGTCATATTTTTGTGTCAGGAACCATCCGCCGATCGTGTCAATTTCCTCATTGTCGAGCTGAATGCCGAGCAGATCGTTGACTTGGTTGACGAGCACTTTACCGTCGAGAATGTAATGGTTTTCGCCAATCTTGCGGATTTCATTAATTTCATCGATATCGAATTCGTCACGGATTTCGCCGACGATTTCTTCAATGATGTCTTCGACCGTCACGAGTCCGGCCGTTCCGCCGTATTCATCAGAAAGGATCGCCATATGAACGCGTTCTTTCTGCATTTTCAGAAGCAGATCGTGGATCGGAACAGTCTCGATCACATGAATGATCGGATTGATAAACTGTTCAATCGTGTCTTCTTTGGAGCATTCTCCGCTGATGCAGGCCGTTAGTATTTCCTTGACATTGATGACGCCGACAATGTTGTCCTTATCTCCGTCTTCGACGGGATAGCGGGTATAGCCTTCGACCTTCGTGATGTCGATCATCTCGGCGATTTTCATATCATTTGGAAAGCTGACGACTTCTGTTCTCGGGATCATGATTTCCTTGGCAAGACGGTCATCGAATTCAAAAATTTTGTTGACATATTTGAACTCAGATTGATTGATTTCGCCGCTTTTGTAGCTTTCTGACAGAATAATTCGCAGCTCTTCCTCTGAGTGCGCCATTTCATTTTCAGAAACCGCTTCAAGGCCAAACGCTTTCGTCAGCAGCCTTGCCGATCCGTTCAGCGCCCAGATGAATGGGAACATGATGCGGTAGAACCAGATCAACGGTTTTGCAAAAAGGAAGGAAACGGCTTCCGCTTTTTGGATCGCAAGCGTCTTCGGAGCGAGCTCGCCGACAACCACATGCAAAAACGTAATCAAGCTGAAGGCGATCACGACTGAAACGATGTGTGATACAGAGCTCGGAATGTTCCACTTCACAAATAGCGGTTCAAGCAGCCGGGCAACTGTCGGCTCCCCGAGCCAACCGAGACCGAGAGCCGTCAAAGTGATGCCGAGCTGACAGGCCGATAAATATTCGTCTAAATGCGTAATGACTTTTTTCACCGAAACCGCTGTTTTGTTTCCTTCAGCAATCAATTGATCAACCCGCGAGCTTCTGATTCTGATAATCGCAAACTCAGACGCTACGAAAAATGCTGTTAAAGCAATTAATACAGCAACAAAAACCAAATTAACTATTTCCAATTAGGACCTTCACTCTAGCGTGAGAATGAAGGTAACACCTCCTGTTTAGTAAAAGATTAACTAAAGCAGCAGTAAAAAGGACTGGATGACCGTCATTTTTTCAGGAGAAAGCCGGCTTTTCAGAATCTTCCGTTCATCGGGATTCAGCCGTTTCAATCTGTTTAAGAGCACGGAAATATTGTCATTGACATGATCAATTTCCGTTGTCAGGCTTCCAATTTCATCATCATTCACAGTTGAAGAGGGAAACTGGTTTTCCAGCCTTACTTTAATGTCGGACAGGGCCAATCTCTGCTGCTTGCAGTCCATAATAAACTTCAGCCGTTTGAGAGCGGCTTCATCGTAATAACGGTAGTTTGAACATGATCTGTCAGGCGTTAACAGCCCGAGATTCGTATAATAATCGACAGTCCGTTTTGTTACGCCTGCAGCAGCTGCTAATTCGCCAATGCGATATTTCTCTGCCCCATCTGCATCCCTCCTCAACCATCACGTTATAGTTATAAAACATTTTAATATATTAGAAGCTGTTTATACAAGTTAATTGATCAAAAAAAGGCGTAAAATTGATGCGAAAACCTTTATTTATCTAAATATTCGAGAAAATATTGTTAGATTTAAAGTTTAGACATTTGACTGACTCTTTTTTAATAAAGTAAGATAATAGTATATATTTGGCTTGGAGGTGGTTAGATGGGGCCCTCTGCATAGTCATTTTTACAGAACGCACATCAGCCTTATTAAGGGAATTTGAATTCATCAGGAGGTGACTCCTTGTCCTTTGTGAAGGATAAGGTTAAATGGACGATATTGTTAGTCTGATAATCATCGGGATTCTGATTGCATTAACCGCTTTTTTCGTGGCATCGGAATTTGCGATTGTCAGAGTCAGAAGCTCCCGCATTGATCAGCTGATTGCTGAAGGAAACAAAAAGGCGGTTCGCGCAAAACAAGTGGTGTCGGATTTGGATGAATACCTTTCAGCTTGCCAGCTCGGCATTACGATTACAGCACTCGGACTCGGCTGGATGGGGGAGCCGACGGTTAAAAAGGTGCTGCATCCGGTCTTTGAAAGCTTGCATGTTTCTGGCGCTGTATCGCACGCTCTTTCAGTTGCCATTGCATTTTTAGTGATTACATTCCTGAACGTCGTGGTTGGAGAACTTGCCCCAAAAACCATCGCGATTCAAAAAGCCGAACAGATGACACTGTGGCTGGCGGGACCTCTGCACTTTTTCAATGTTGTGATGTTCCCGTTCATTTGGACGCTGAATGCCTCAGCCAGAGTGCTGACCGGGTTATTCGGTTTGAAGCCTGCTTCGGAAAAGGATGAATCCCATTCGGAGGAAGAGCTGCGAATCCTGTTATCAGAAAGCTACAAAAGCGGAGAAATCAATCCGTCTGAATATAGATACGTTAATAAAATCTTTGAATTCGACAATCGGATCGCCAAAGAAATTATGGTGCCGCGCACTGAAATCGCCTCCGTCCCGGTGGATATGCCGATCGATGAGGCCATTTCGGTCATGCTGCAGGAAAAGTATACGCGGTGGCCTGTCTATAAAGGCGATAAGGATCATGTCATCGGCATGATCAATACGAAACAGCTGTTTACGGATATGCTCATGATGTCAGAGGCTGAGAAAAAGCGATTGTCCCTTGAAGCCTATGTCCGTCCGGTTATTGAAGTCATTGAAACCGTGCCTGTTCAAAAGCTGCTGATCAAAATGCAGCGGGAGCGGATTCACATGGCGATCTTAACGGATGAGTACGGCGGGACATCTGGTCTTGTGACGGCCGAGGATATTCTTGAAGAAATCGTCGGGGAAATCAGGGACGAATTCGATGAAGACGAAAAACCGCTTATCGAAAAAGTCTCCGATCATGAATACATTATGGACGGCAAAGTGAGAATCGATCAGGTCAATGAGCTGTTTGAAGACGATCTCGAGGAAGAGGAAGTCGAAACAGTCGGCGGACTTGTGCTGAAAGAAAACATAGATATCGCGGAAGGCCAGGCGGTGCATATCGGCTCCTACACGATAACGGTTCTCGAAATGGAAGGGCGTCTGATTAAACACGTCGAAGTTAAGCGGGAACAAACAACAGAACATGTAGAGCTGGCACCGGCAAATCCGGTCGTCGTTAACGAAGTCACCTTGAGCGAAAAATAGCTCAAGGTGATTTTTGATTTTAAGAAAAAAGTCATTTGAACAGGAACTTTTGTTCGTATATAATGGGAACAAATGTTCTGTTTGAGAGGTGATTGATTTGCTGTGGTACGAAATCATTTCGGAGGAAGAGAGGAAAACGTATATTAAGCGGATCGAATTTCATTTGCGGAATTGGAAAAATTACAAAGCCGCCGTGCTCAATTTAGAAAGGAGGATGGAGAAGGAGCAAAAGAACGGGCTCACCGTCAAAGAAAGAAACGCTGAATATCAGATCGACGCGGAAAAAAGGCTCTATCAATTTTTGCTTGATTCGATGGAAACGGCTGTCTCCGAATTGGATGAGCTCGAGCGGAAGTTGGTGGAATGCCGGTATATTCATAATTGGAGCATGGGAAAATGCGCGATGGAAATCGGCTACAGCGAAAAAACGCTGTTTTTAATGAAGAAATCGCTGCTGGACAAGCTGCTTGTCAGCTTGGCGGCGATCACGAATATTTAACGGATGCGAGGGCTTGTCTCAAACAAGCCCTTCTTTTCTGCGCCGCTTCAGTTTTTTTTCAGGTTCTTGACGCGATGATGACACGGGAGAGGGCAGCTTTTCTTTTATGATAAAGACAAGCTTTAAACAGCGGGGAGGTTTGACACATGTAATGAAACAAATGCCGGTCATTTTTTGAGACAAACGCTTCAGGAAAGGAGAGGAAGAACATGGATTTTTCTGAAATTGCGCTCGTTCCGCTGATTACGGGATTGGTGCATACGGTAAAGCTTGTCGGCATTCAGAAACGATTTCTCCCTATCTGTGCAATTGTCTTCGGCATCTCGATTTCTCTCTTGTTTACCGCAGGGGACTGGAAGGAAGATATGATGATCGGAACTTGGCTTGGCTTGTCATCAGTTGGATTTTACTCCGGCTCAAAAAACGTCTTGAAACCATTATCAAAGGAGGAGATTGAACATGAAGATTTATTTGGATCCGGGACACGGCGGAAGTGATCCGGGAGCATCGGGAAACGGTTTGCAGGAAAAGGACGTGACGCTTGCGATTGCTCTCAAAATGAATGACATTCTATTAAAAGAGTATGATAACGCAGAGACGAGGCTGAGCAGAACAACAGACAAAACGGTCACGCTTCAGGAGCGCACAGATGATGCCAATTCGTGGGGGGCCGATTTATTTGTCTCCATTCATACAAACGCTTTTGACGGTACGGCGTACGGGTATGAAGATTATATCTACAGCGGCTTGACCGATGAGTCGGTTACTGCTCTTTATCAACGGATCATTCACGGCGAAGTGATCAAGCAGAACGGACTCAGGGACAGGGGAATGAAGAAGGCGAACTTTCATGTTCTTCGGGAAACAGCGATGCACGCCATATTGACGGAGAACGGCTTTATCGATCATCCCGAAGATTCGGCAAAAATGAAAAGCGCCGCCTGGATCGAACAGACGGCGCGGGGACATGCAGCCGGCATCGCACTCTGCCTCGGTCTGACACACAATGAGTTTCCCCTGTATAAAGTGACGATGGACGGGGGACAAATTGGAGCTTACCAAGAAAAAGACGATGTTTTGAACGTTATTTCTGCGAATTGGGACAGCTTTCAAACAGCGGCCATTGAAAAAGGATAAAAAGGGAAGAATCCATTTTGAAGCATTCAAAATGGATTCTTTAATGTGTTTGTATCTTTTTTAGTTGTCCGTGGTGTTCCTTTCTGAACAATGCCATTCAAATCAGGGCACAGCTTTTGCGACGGCGGGCGCAAGAAAAATGACAACCGGAAGTACATGTGCAAGCGCCTGTTCATAGCCGAACGAGCATCATTGTTTCATCATCTTCACAAAATCAGCATGCTGCCGGCCCAGAACCCCCCGAGTGAGCATGCCATTGTAAGCAGCATGTAAACCGCTGAATCCTTTACACGTTTTGCAGCCAAAAGCTGAACCGCTTCGACGCTGAATGTGGAAAATGTTGTGAAGCCTCCGAAAAATCCAGTTCCGACCAAGATAGAGACCGTTTGATTGTCAATGCCGAGACTGACGAATATGCCGAGGGCGAATGAGCCGACAATATTGACCACCATCACGCTGACAGGAATGCGCGGGCGCGGAAACATCGCCATGAGCATATTGCCGAGCCAAAATCTTAAAACGGAGCCGAATCCTCCGGCGATCATAAATCCAACTGCCATCATGATTGATACCGCTCCTTTTCTTTCCCTGACGCTCCGCTCATCCTTTTGCCGATCATGATGCCCAAAAATGCGGAGCACACCCCGCAGGCAAGCGACACGATCAAGTACAGAACCCCGATGTGCGGAGCGGCCGATTGCAGCAAAAATACGGTCTCTTTAGAAAAAGCGGACATTGTCGTATATCCTCCGCAAAACCCCGTTCCTAAACATAACTGGACGAGCGGCTTTTTTGCCCGAGCCGCAAAAAAACCTGTCAAAAGGCCGAGAAGAAGGCTTCCAGACGCATTTTCAATAAAAGTCGGCCAAGGAAAACCGGCGGTGCCGCCATGCAGATTGACGAAGTAGCGCAGCAGCGAGCCGAGGGCTCCTCCGATAAAAACGGCAACAGATGATTTCATACTCTTCCTTCTTTCTCAAAAATAATCCGGGTAGTCGGTAATGATCCCGTCGATTTTCCAGCTTTTCAGGCGGCGTCCCGTTTTCTCCCCGTTGACCGTCCAGGCCAGCGCCTTCAAATCACAGCTGTGAATCGATTTGATCAGAAAAGGGCTGACCATTGTAGCTTTCAGGCTGACGTACCGGGCAAACTCCGCGATTTGCCGCAGCCGGGCGCGCGGCAGCATTCCAAATCGCGGCCTGATCAAAACGGCGGTCGGAATCGAAGGATACATGTGATGAAGCGCCCTCATGGCACCTGCGTCAAACGACTGGACAATCGTGTTCATCGAATGGCCGAACCGGCTGATCAGTTGTCCGGCCGCTTTTTCGATTCCGGGCTGGGTTTTGGACGACTTGATTTCGATGAGAAGGCCCGTCTCGTTGTGATATTTCCCCAGAACAGCTTCAAGTGAAGGGATTTTTTCGCCCAGAAATTCCGGGCTGAACCAGCTTCCCGCATCAAGCTTTTCGAGCTCATTCATCGTATACTCGCGAACGAACCCGGTACCGTTCGTCGTTCTGTCAACTTTGTCATCGTGGATGACGGCAAGTCTGCCGTCTTTTGTCAGCTGTACATCGAGTTCGATAAAATCAGCCCCGAGCTCCACCGCTTTTTCAAAAGCGGCAAACGTATTTTCAGGGGCGTAAGCCGAGGCTCCGCGATGTGCGATAATATGCAAGCATGTCAGCTCCTCTTGATAAAATCTTTCCATCACAAGGATACCCGATTTTGGCGATGCAAGTAAATCATTTGACTGAAGCGGACAAAGGGCAGGGAGAAGAGACAAGCGACAAATTTCGGCAAAATGGTACAAAAGGATCATTTACTAAAGATTCTGATATTTTATAATGGACAAAAGGAGGCGAGATGATGGGTAAAGGGAGAATTAAAGTGGAAGAACGGATTAAGATCGAAACCGATGCTGAAATGTTTAAAGCGACTCTCCTTGATCAAACACAGTCTCAGAAGAAGAAATAGCGGTGTTGGCCCGAATCACGTTGTCTCTGGAACAATAAAATATGATGATCATCAGGCTGCCGAAGTGTTCGGCAGCCTTTTATGTGTGTCGACGGTTATTTTTGGTGCACAATAAAGTGAGAAATTTTTTTCTCGTTTTAGTATAATTAAAGCTTGATGAGTGAAATAAGGGAGAGAAAGCAATGTTCGAAAAGTATATGACAATGGATTTCGCTGTCGATATCGGAATCAGCATCGGTATCCTTCTTTTATTTTTCGCGTTTCGAAAAATATTTACGAAGTACTTGTTCAACTTAATACTGAAATTGACGAATAAGACGAAAACAGACTTTTTCAATCAGGTGGTGCTGGCCTTTGAAAAGCCGGCCCGGTGGTTTTTTGCGATACTCGGTATTTATCTGGCCATCATATATTCCCCGTTTTTTGATGGGCATATGGCGATCGTTCATAAACTGTACAGAGTGTCCGTGATTTTGGTTATTGTAAGCGGGCTATACAACTTAACGGCGGCTTCGTCGGTTTTATTCGATAAAATCAATAAGCGGCTTGAGCTTGATATGGATGATATTCTTGCGCCGTTTTTGTCCAAGATTCTCCGCTTTATCATTGTAGCACTCGGAATCAGCGTCATCGCCGGAGAGTTCAATTATGATGTCAACGGATTTGTTGCCGGACTCGGGCTCGGCGGCTTCGCTTTTGCTCTTGCGGCAAAAGACACTGTCGGCAACTTTTTCGGCGGAATTGTCATTATTATGGAGAAGCCCTTTACAATCGGCGATTGGATTGAAACAAATATCGTCACCGGATCTGTTGAAGATATATCGTTCAGAAGCACGAAAGTCCGCACGGCCGGAGAAGCTCTCGTGACCGTCCCCAACTCGGTGCTGGCTAACGAAGCGATCATGAACTGGACGAAAATGCGAAAGCGTCAGGTCACCTTTACGCTCGAAATCGATCCGTCCACCCCGCGCGAGAAAGTCGAACGATGTGTGGAGCGTTTCAAAGAAATGCTCAAGTCGCACGAAGGGGTCAACCCGGATGTCATTATGGTCAATTTTGATGTCCTGAAGGATACGCATTTAAGCATCTTCTTCAATTACTATACCAATACGACGGTCTGGGCCGAAAACTTGGACGTCAGACAGGATGTCAACTACCGCATTCTTGATATTATGAAAGAGGAGCAGGTTGATTTTGTTTCTCCGGGTCACAGCCTCTTTGAGTTGAAGAAAATGAAAGATCAGCAAGGAGATGCTTAGGTAACGCTTTTGGAAGGGAGACAAGCCAAATGGAGGAAAAAGCCCTGAGATTTGTGGAGATGATCGAAAATGCCGAGCGCATTACCGTTTTGACAGGCGCCGGTATGAGCACGGAATCAGGTATTCCCGATTTTCGTTCAGCCGGCGGCATATGGACGGAAGATCTGTCGAGAATGGAAGCGATGAGTCGTGATTATTACGAACGATATCCAAAATTGTTTTGGCCGAAGTTTAAAGAGCTTTTTCAAATGAAAATGACCGGAACTTATCAGCCGAATGACGGGCACCTTTATTTAGCCGATCTCGAGAAAAGCGGTAAGGATGTCAAGGTATTCACGCAAAATATCGACGGACTGCATCTCAAGGCGGGAAGCCGGCATGTATATGAACTGCACGGTTCGATCCAAACAGCCGCATGCCCAAAATGCGGGGCGCGCTATGGTCTTGACCACATTCTTCAAGAAGAAGTGCCAAGATGCCATCGCGTCAATGGCAAGGGGAGAGAATGCGGATTCATATTAAAAACGGATGTCGTGCTGTTCGGCGATGCCGTTCAGCATTTTGACACGCTTTTTGAAGTCCTCAACGAATCCGACCTGCTTTTGGTGATCGGCACTTCACTTGAAGTGGCGCCTGTCAGGTTTGTTCCTGAAGAAGCGCACTTGATCTCAGGCTTGAAGAAAGCGATGATCAATCTCGATAAGACACCTTACGATCATTTATTTGATATTGTCATCCATCAAAAAATCGCCGAGTTTGTTCGGAAGCTTAACTGTTAAAAAGGCGCTCCAGACCGGAGCGCCTTTTTCTGAGCTTCATCACAATTTTTTATAATAAAAAACGGATGTATCGAAGCTGCCGTCTGCAGATTCCGCGTATGCGGGAATGCGGCCGGCTTCGGCAAAGCCGAGCGAAGCGTAAAGAAGGTTGGACGGGTCTTTTTCCCTTGTATCCAGCACGAGAAGAGATCTGCCTTCCTGTTTCGCCCTGTCGATCGCTTTTTCCATTAATGATCTGGCGACGCCCTGCCGCCTGAAGGCGGGATCTGTCATTAACTTGCAGATTTCCGCTCTGTGGCGGCCGTTTTGTTTTGTGCATAAGTGCAATTGAACACTTCCTGCGATCCGGCCGTTTTGTTTGGCAATCCATAACACCGAATCCGGTGTGACTGCTGTTTTCCAATAAGCCTCCGCCAGCTGCTCATCAAGCGGGGGCAGAAAGCCGATCGATGCCCCGTCATCGACGACCCGGATGAGAAGCTCGGCCAATTGATTGGTATATTCGGCAGTCGAATGCAGCTCTTCAATTTTCATTTATTCACCCCATGATATAAAGATAACTGCATCATAATCAGAAAACGGTTTGTTTGGCAACAAGTGTGTCAGATAATCACACTTGCGGGAGGAAATAAAAAAATCCCCTTCAGCAGGGGATCAGGCATGGGGGGTTATTCATGAACGGGTGTCATCGATTCATCAAGCGTTGCAAATGAATACCCCATGTTTTTTAAATTTGTCAGCAATAACGGCAACGATTGAACCGTTGAAGGAATATCGTGCATCAGGATCACGATCGGCTGTTTTGTCTGCCGCTTTTCCAGCGTATTCAGCTGGTTCATGACTTCCGGAACGAATTTTTGGCTTCTGTATTTCCAGTCCATGCTGTCAATATTCCAGTCCCAATAAACAAATCCGTTCTTTTTCAGCACTTTTTTCTGCGCTTCGGTCAGCGAAGGTTTGCTCCCGTAAGGCGTTCTGATTAAATGGGTTTCAACCCCGGTGATAGACTTCAGCGTTTTTTGAGCCTGCTTCATTTCCAGCTGAGGAGAATTGGCGCCTTTATAAAATTGCTTTTGGTCATGGGTCACTCCGTGAAGTCCAAGTGCATGGCCCTGCTGCTTCGTATTGAGAACGGCTTTTTTGTGAAGCTTCATGTTCGGTTCGAGCATGAAGAACGTCGCTTTAGCGTCATGTTCGGATAAAATTTGCAGCAGCCTTTGGCTTACGGCTGAAGGCCCATCGTCAAACGTCAAATAAACCGTTTTTTCCTTCAATTTTTCTTGCTTTTTTTCCGCGGCAGCTTTTTGCTTCTCTTTTTCCTGCTTGCGCTTTTCGATCTGCTGTTTTGTGCTCAAGTGATCGAGAAGTTCGCCTTGCGTTGCTTTTTTGAGCGGAACGCTGTCTCCTTCATGCCTCATTTGGCTGTTTTCCGACACCGTAAGCTCTTTTTTCTCAGCGGCGGCAGAGGACTGTGAAAGGTCCCACACGTACAGGAGAATCAGACACAAAACAAAAAAGCACGCTGCTTTCGTCAACAGATAAGCTACAGATGGGGCAGTTTTTTTTGATACTTGGCGCATGTCACTCTCTCCGTATCATTTTTCTCGTTCCAATGCCATTATAGAATGCTAGTCTCATAAAATAATGGATCACAATGTTTAAGTATACAGGATTGGAAAGAAGATGAATACAGGATGAAGGGAAAAAGATATCAAATTTTAATAGAAAATGCTGAACGATGGGGAATGCTGTTTTTTTGATCATGAAGGCGGAGAAAAGTTTTTGGAAATATTGCACTATTTTGAAGAGCAGGGTCGTGTTAGAATGGAATGGAGAAAATTCAGAAGTCAACAAAAAACAAGGGGATGGAGAAATGAAAGTTCTTTTTAACGGCCGGCTGATGGAACGGAGCGAGTGTGCGGTTGATATTGAAGACAGAGGCTACCAATTTGGAGACGGCGTCTATGAAGTCATCCGCATTTACAATGGAATCTTGTTCACGCTTGATGAACACATTGCCCGCTTATATAAAAGCGCAGCCGAAATCGGAATCGACTTGTCTTTTTCAGAAGCCGAGCTGAAAAGCCAGCTGAAAGAGCTCGTCGACATCAATCAAATGCGGGACGGCGGGCTGTATCTTCAAGTGACAAGGGGAAAAGCCCCGAGAAAGCACCAATACGGGGCAGGGCTTACGCCTCAGGTGACGGCTTATACATTTCCTATTCAAAAGCCTGAAAAAGAACAGCAAAACGGCGTTACAGCTATTACTGCGGACGACATGCGCTGGCTGAGATGCGACATTAAGAGTTTAAATCTGTTGTACAATGTAATGATCAAGCAAAAAGCGCATGAAGCTTCTTCATTCGAAGCGATCTTAATTCGCGACGGGTTGGTGACGGAAGGGACGTCCTCAAATGTTTACGTCGTCAAGCAAAACGTTATCTACACCCATCCTGTGACAACGCTCATCTTAAACGGCATCACGCGGATGAAAGTGCTTCAGCTGTGTGAGCAACACGGCTTGAACTATGAAGAAAAAGCGGTGACAAAGGCTGAATTGCTGAATGCAGATGAGGTGTTCATCACGTCAACGACAGCCGAAGTCATTCCGGTCACATCGATTGATGGGCAAACTATCGGCTCCGGAGCGCCCGGACTGCTCACCAAAAATGTGCAGACCGCATTGCAAAACAGCATTTTGTCAGAGACAGCCAAACCGGTTTAACAAAAGAAAAACGCCGCTTCCATGGGGAAACGGCGTTTTTTTACTTGCGGAAACCGAACAAAATTGAAAAGAGCGGCGATAAATATAGGAAAAACACAAACGGCAAATATTCAATAACGGGAACGCCGAGCGCGCTGGACATGAACGCGCCGCTGACTCCCCAAGGAATCATCGGATTGATTAATGTCCCTCCGTCTTCAAGTGATCTCGACAAATGTTTCCGGTCGATTCCGAGCTTGTCATACAGCTTTTTAAAGGACTGTCCGGGAATCAAGATCGATAAATACTGTTCGCCTGTCGCCAGGTTCATGCCGATGCTTGATGAAACGGTTGAGAACACAAGCCGGCCTTTCGTATGAATGCCCTTGATCACACCTTCAAGCAGGCTTGTAATCAGGCCGATCTTTTCCATGAGACCGCCGAGCGCGAATGCGATGATAATCAGGGAAACAGAGCCCATCATCGATTGAAGGCCGCCGCGGTTTAAAATTTTCTCAACGGCTTCAGTGTCGGCTGAGAAAACAGGACCATTCTGCATCGCTGACAAAAACGATGAAATGCTGGCGTCAGGCTGTATCAACGCGGCAAGAATTCCGGCGGAAACGATCCCCGCTGCAAGCGACGGAATGACGGGCGTTCGTCTGACAGCAAGTACAATCACAAGAAGAGGCGACAGAAGCGCCCAGACGCTGATGTTGACTGTACCTTCTATTCCGTTTATGATCGCTTGAATGTTTTCGGTAGAAGCCGGTGCCGCCGTTAAAGAACGGCCCATGAAAAAGAAAAGCAAAATCGTGATCAAAAGAGCGGGGATCGTCGTTCCCGCCATATGTCTAATATGCTTGAAAATGGGAAGCTCTCCGACCCCTGCGGCAAAATTGGTCGTGTCAGACATCGGAGACATTTTGTCGCCGAAACAGGCGCCGCAAATCACAGCTCCCGCCGCCCATGTCAGTGGAACGCCGGCCGCCGCGGCCACGCCGATGAGGGCGACGCCGATCGTGCTGACCGTCGTAAAGCTGGAGCCGACCAATGAACTGATCACAAGACAGCTGAAAAGTGCGGTGAGCAGCAGGTGCTGCGGTTCAATCAGATTCAACGCGTAAACCGTTACCGTCGGAATCGCGCCGCTGTACTCCCAGACTCCGATTAAGATGCCGATTAAACAAAGGACGATAATCGGCTGAACGCCATTCCGGATGCCTGAGACAATGCCGCTTTCAAGGTCTTTCCAGGAATGGCCTTTCACCGCGCCGACCGCAGCTAAAAAACCAACGCAAATCAACAGCGGTATGTGCGCTTCTGCTTTAAATATGAATAAGCAGGTGAAAATAATGAACAATATGGCTAAAAACAATAGAGCCGATATGGAAAACGATAGACGTTTTTCGTTTGACAAGTCACACACCTCATTAGAAGAAATATCTCTCTTTAATACTTTGATGCTTTTGTGCATAAACGTATTATAACAGAAAAATAGATTATATACTTAAATTAAAATATTTCAAACATTTTTCAAAGGTTCGCCCATTCTCTTTTGAAAGCGCTGACTTTTTTAAGATATAATAGATTGGAGATAGGCATGTACTTGATACACGTTTCACTGATCCTTTAGCCAAAATAGGGGGAAATGCGAATGTCTTACACTGTTCAGAAAAGCCGGTTTTTAGATGAGGAAGCGATCTGGTTGGAAAATGATGATTTAGAGGCTGTACTTGTGCCCGGGTGGGGAAGCAATTTAATTTCACTGAAGTGGAAGCCGAGCGGTTTGAAATTGTTGAAAACGCCTGAAACAAAGGAAGAATATAACGCGAATCCGTTTTTATTCGGAATTCCTGTTCTTTTTCCTCCCAACCGGATCGATCACGGAAGATTTACATATGCGGGAAGAACGTACGAGCTGCCGATCAATGAAAAGCCGCTCGAAAACCACCTGCACGGATTTCTTTACGATAAAAAATGGACGGTCGAAAAAGTGGAGGCAACAGAAGAGATGATCATCGTGCAGACGAAGCTGGACTCTGATGATCATCCCGATATTAAAGCGATCTTTCCGCACTCGTTTTCCATCACCATCACTTACACGTTAGAAGGACAGCATCTGAAAATCGATGCATCGGCTGTCAATCGCGGTCAAGACCCGATGCCGATCGGATTGGGGTACCACACATCTTTCCGCTATCCTTTAAACGAAGCAGGAGATAAAGAAAGGTGTCTGTTTACTCTTCCTGCCTCAAAGCGATGGACGCTGACAGACCGCATGCTGCCGACAGGCGAGTATCGGGTGACAGAGGAGTTCAAAGCGGGAAAAATGGCAGCGGGAGAAAGGCTTGACGATATATTGGCAGCTGAACAAGACCAGGAAGGAAACAGCGCGGCCGTCATTGCGGACAGCCTCGCCGGCATTCGCGTCCGCTACCAATGCGACGGTCATTTTAAGCACTGGGTTGTGTTTAACGGTACATCTGATCAGGATGACCTGCTTTGTATAGAGCCATATACTTGGATGACGAATGCACCGAACCTCAACCTTCCGAAGGATGTGACTGGATTTCGGGATTTGGGGCCGCAGGAAGAGCTGACGATGCGAAGCAAAATTGAGGTGGGCGGAATATAATCGATATTCCGCCTTTTACCATGAGCTTTTATCAAGCGTAAATGCTGTATGGGACGCTTGTTTGCCCTCTCTCCAATCCAATTGAACCGTACGATTTCATCAGCAAACTTTGTTACCATTGTTTATAGTCAAGTAATCATATATACTCTCACTATTAGACAAGTATCCGGAAGATTATTAAGAAATCTGTTGATTAAAATGAGATGGAAAGATTGTAAAAACTTAACATTGATGATATCTTTTGTGTTACAATACATATGAAAATAAGGGGGAAAGAAGGTTTTTTAATGAAGAACATTTTTGTAAGTCTATTGGTCCTTTGTCTAGTCTCTATTAGTGCTTTCATCGGTATTGAAGATGCTTTTGCTGCAGAGGAATTACCAGAAGAGGCTTATTCTGAACCTATTAAAAGCGCAGACGATCTACAATATGATGTCAATAAAAATTTGACTCAGGAAGAAATAACATCTAGATTTTACAAGATAAATACAAAATACGATGTTGGTCAGGCTTTTTCTGAGCAGGATGCTGAGTTTATAAAGTTTTATGCGGATTCTCAACTGGAAACTCCTTCCGAGTTAAATGATGGGATATCAATTAGTGCAATTCAATGGTATCCAGGTCAAACAGCCAGTAAATCTTTCAATACTTCAAAAAGTTCTAATGGAGTGAAAGTTAAATTCTCTGGGAAAGTCTATGGTACAATTGGTATTGTAAATCATAGTTATAGAGGGAAATTGAGTGCAAAAATAACTTCTGGAACATCTAAAGTAAAGAAAGCATTGAAAGTACGGGTAACTCACTCGGCTTATGGGTTGGTAGGGAAAAAATCAATTGGCATTGTATATAACAGTGGAAAATCTTCTACGGGAACAAAATCCAAAGTTTCTATGGATAATACTGTTAAATATAGTGCTCTTGCAGTTGTTTATACCTATACGAATGCTTATGTATCAGTTACTACAAAAACAGGTTCTTTCAACAAGTATGCTTTCTAATGATATGATAGAGAAGGAGAGATTGCTTTGATCAATTTTTCAATAATAAATGTGATCATTGTATTAGGAGTCTTACTATTAATTGTTTGGGGAATTGTCTCCTTTATTAACAGGTTAAGGAAATCAAGAAGATCATAACATGATGAGAGGCCGGACATTTGACCGGCCTCTTTTAAAATCGTTATTTTACAATCAGCAGCGGAATCTCCGATTTTGTCGATATCTTGTCGCTGACGTTGCCTGGTTATTACATTGTTTCAACGAGCTGACTTCACCCGTAACGGGCATTTTTCAGCTGTGGGGAGAAAAACATTTGCCGCAGCTTCCTTTAGCACAATGCTTTGTTCAGATAACAGCTTCGCTCTCTGCCGGACCCACGGAGCTTTTCCCTGAGCTGGTGTTGATATACTTGGATGACGAATGCACCGAACCTCAACCTTCCGAAGGATGTGACCGGATTTCGGGATTTGGGGCCGCAGGAAGAGCTGACGATGCGAAGCAAAATTGAGGTGGGCGGAATATAATCGATATTCCGCCTTTTACCATGAGCTTTTATCAAGGGTAAATGCTGTATGGGACGCTTGTTTGCCCTCTCTCCAATCCAATTGAACCGTGATCTTGCGGCCGGCGAATTCGGCTTCTTCAAGCTCTTCCAAAAAAGAAACGGATTGTTCTTTTGACCCTCCGCCGGGGAATTCGCCTCCCGCGTAATCTTTCATCGGCGTCTCGACTTGGGAGTTCAAAACGATTTCATCACCAAACTTTACGACCAACTTTTCCAAATATATATCGTCCAGCTCCCCGCGGTCGCCTGTCCAATAGAGGTCTCCGCCAAATAGCGTGCGGCCTTCTATCTTTTTGATCACGGCCTCCCAATTTCCATCGGCGCTTTGTCCGTTCCATTTCGGGTATTCCGTCATATAGAAACCGATCAGTCTGCCGCCGAAATAAACGGTGCAAAAGGCCGTGAAAAGGGAAGCAATGAAAAGAAGCGGCCGCTTGTATTCCTGTTTCATATTATCCACCGCCTAAAAAGTTCTGCTTTATGATCATAAAGCAGAACAATCGGGAAAAAAAGTCATTCTCTTAAATTTTAAGGGAACGGGTGCGGGTGCAGGTTCAGCTGTTCTGGTGTTAACGGCTCTTCTGCAAAGCCGAGCTCCTTCGGCACCGTGAAAATTCTCTCAAGTCCTTCCAGGCGGATGAAGCGCTGTCCGAATGTCATCGGAATCAGGCCCGGGATAAGCACTTTCACACAGTAAAGTCCGTTCCGTTTGATAACAGGGGAAGTCTGGTCAACGACGATCACTTCAAGATTGAGACTCCGGAAAGCTTCAAGCAGGTCGCAGAGATCTTCGGTTAAATCAAGGTGTTTCTTTCTTTTTTTAAAGGCATCGTCGAATGTTTGTAGAGGCCGGCTTTGATTCAGCAAAAACCGGAGTCGCTCTTCAGCTTCAGGCAGTCCGTACATGAAGCTGTGATCCTCCATTTCCTGCACTAAAGCAGGATTGCGGAGCATCTGGTGATATTTGCTCCTTTCAGATTCAAATTTGCGGTCGTGCTTCAACATCATGCCTGCCAGCTCATGAAGGGCGCTTTTCACCGCTTTTACGGGATCGGGGTGGGCCCCTGCGGAACAAATCAGATTCAATCCTTCCCGTTTTCTGTTTTTGGCGATCGCCCAAACGCTTGGAATGCCGTATTCCATCGTTGAATTAAAGACATGCAGATCATATCCCGCCACACTTCGCACCCTCTCTGTCATGAGGCGTAATTCCGGATCTTCTGAAGAGCCGAGATCCAGCTGCCGAAGTGGGAGCCTGGCGTACCAGGCAAGCAAAAATGAATCGCGCTCAGCGGCTTCTAGTATGGCATGGAAAATCGCTTCCTCCAAACTCCCTCCAAGTGCACAGCCGTTCGATGTTTCATAGACGAAGCTGTCTTCGCGCCCCAGGCTGTAATAGGCGAGCGATTCAGGAATGAGAATCGGCCGTTTCTGCAAAAATGAATAGCCCCATACCCAGTGAAGAGGACGGGCCGGGTGAAATGGCTGAAAAGGAAAATCGGGATGCATGTATTGTTCCGCTTGATGGAGCCCGACTTTTGCCGGGTTGAGCGCACGATCCTTTACATTTTCATAGGTGTCATGTACGACCGTCCGTTTGCCGCGCGGTTCAATTCCGGAATAACGTTCCAAACCCTCTAAAATGGCGGTCAATTCGCTGTCTTCATACGAATGGCTCCGCCCTCCGACACCTTCATTTCCCGTCCATAAAGGCATATTGACGATCATATCGGCGAACGGCAGAATCGCGTCATAAATTTTGGTGTTGAATATCCCCGTTCTATGATCCAGATAGTCTTTGGCGAGCGTTTGTTTTAAATCGTCCGTGTTTCGCACGCGAAAGCTGTCCGGGTTCGTTTTCAGACTGGGCCGAAGCGATATCCGTGCGGATTCCGCTCCGTCTTCAGGCAGACTCCCGCATATAGGGCATGTCGGTTCCGGGATGAAAGCGTGGAGCGAACTTTCTAACGTTTTCAAATTGACGATGTAAAGGTTTTTTATCAACCGGCCGCACCCGCCGTTCATGATGTTGTCGACTTCTGTGCAGATCAGGCTGACCATTTGGCGGCAGCCGGTCTTTGAAACCCACGGATCGCGGCTTATGCCATTGCTTTTTTGTTCCAGTTCAAGGGTCTCTCTGCTGTCGGGGCCGGAGATATACCGCCTCATATCGGCGCATTGGGAACATCCTGACGCTGACGGATTAACGAGCGGTCCGATGACCCCTTCGCCAAAAGATGCAAACCCGCGAAGCCACGGAATCCCTGCCGCCCTTAGCACCTTTTCCGCCTCGCGGTATAATAAAGGCCGCCAAGCATCGTGCAGCACAAGAGCGAACGCAGTCTCCTCCGGTATGCTGTTCTCAAAATCAGACCTTCGGATAATGTTATATTCAGCAGATAATTGTTGTGATGCGTCTTCTGCCATCAATCCTTCGCCAATGACCAAAATGCAGCGGTTCATCAAGATTCCTCCTTTCGCAACTGCACGCAGTAAATGCCTGCCAGTTTTTCTTTGAAAAATGGTTCAGCAGGCAGCTCATAGACATAAAGCTGCAAGCCGCAGTTGTTTTTCAAGGCGGAAAGCAGTGTTTGCTGCAAATCAGCGGAAACGGGGGTAGCAAGCTTCAGGTCACTAGACTCCAGCAAAACATCCGCGCCTTTCACAGGGTCTTTGTCTGTCAGCGCCCGTTCGAGCGCTTTTCTGAGAGCGAATGTGATGTTGAGTCCAGAACTTCCGTACCAGCGGCCGCGAATTCCCGCCCATGCGACAGGGAAGCCTTGTATGTTTTTTCCTAAACCGATTTCCGGTTTGCCGTACAAGACTGTCAGCGCTTTTAAATAAAATGCGGTATGCCGGTCTTCCATTCCGCCTAGCTGAACGAGGGAAATCGTTTCTTTTCCGCTTTTGATCCGTTCTCGCAACCGGTGTTCCAAGCATTTCTCCAATCCCCTTAATACGCCTTCAGCCAGCGTTTCCCCGGCGGCGATCGCGAACAACTCCCCGTTACTCGGATAAGAACGGTTCAACCTTGATGCATACATTTCAATACCCGCCAGCCCGGCTTCCCGCCGCGCCTCTTGATGGGTCAAACCGACCGACACCGTCTCGGGCAAAAGCTCCGCAGGTCCGGAAGAGAGCGGGTCTGCTGTCTGAACAAAGCATTGTGCTAAAGGAAGCTGCCGCAAATGTTTCTCTTCCCACAGATGAAAAATGCCCGTTACAGGTGAGGTCAGTTCACTGAAACATTGAAATAACCTGCTTTCTGCTTCTCTTCCGGGGCGCTCCGAAAGTTTCGCTTCAAGGTCGCAGATGAGTTCAGGCGAATCCTTGCCGCAAGCGAAGTCCGGATGCGGAAGAAACATATGCCAGCCGCCTTCGAGCGTTGCCAAATCAATCAGATACACTTGATTCTTCTTAGATAATGGTGCAATCTCAGCAGTTGCTTTCATCAATTCGAACACAATAACGTTTGCCAGCATGTCTTTCCCTGCCGAAGGAAAAGTTCGAAGAGCCCGTTCTTCATGGAGCGCAGACCGATGGAGGCGCCTCCAGGCATCCTTCAGGCAGCCGTCTCCTTGTTGATGAAAGACAGGGCCTGCCAGTCCGACTTGTTTCAGGCAGATCCCGGGTATGAAGCCTTTGTTCTCTTCGAGGCAAAACGTTTGAAGATCGCGGAGCTCATCTGTGAAGCCGCGGTCAGAGACATACAGAACCCAATCGGCAGATCGCACCGCTTCCCGCCAGTGTTGCGTTTCGGCGCAGCCAATCTCCAGTCCGCTTTCGGTTTGCCCTGATATTTCTGCCAGTTCGTCTAAAGCGTGCCCGGATGCATCCGTCACGATCGCACGGATTCTTGAAAAACCGGAATCGATCAGCGACCGGACCAATTTTGTGAGAAAGGAGCCGGCCCCTATAGCCAATATTTTGGTTTGACGCGACAGCTGAAAGCGGTAAGCGCCGGAATCGGCAAAGCTCTCAATAAATTCGATTTGGGCTTCAAACGTTTGAAGCACTGAGCTTTCCAGTTTGTGCGGGTGATCCCGGCTTACGTCGCGAACGAACCCGTTTTTATAAAGCATTTCTCCGATTTCATATACTCTCTTTCGGTACGGAGCCTGCAGCCCTTTTGTCAAGTCTTCAAGCGAATGTTCCCCGTTGAACATCGGCAGAAGTTTTTCGATCCATTGAGCAATCGAAGATCCTTTTATGCGAAACGACCCGGAATTATTTCTAAAATATGCGCCGCCGTTCGGATCAGGAAGAAACCATGTATCCTGGTTTACTTTTAGGCGAGCGGAAGCAGTCAGGTGTGTCATGCTCTTCCTCCTTCTATGTTTTAAAAACAAGACATACCATTATATGTAATTTTGTTTGTCCTTTATGCAATAGAAGACCCCTGCGGCAAAAGAGGCAGGGGAAGTCTTCTTTTTTATAAAAAAACTACATGCCTCCGCGCCAACAGCTCCAACAGCAATGGCCCGCGCAGCTCCAACAACTGTGGCCCATGCAGCTCCAACAGCTGTGGCCCATACAGCTCCAGCAGCTGTGGCCCGCACAGCTCCAACAGCTGTGACCCGCGCAGCTCCAACAGCTGTGACCCATGCAGCTCCAACAGCTGGCACAGCTTCCGCAGCTCCAGCAGCTTGCGCAGTGTTTAACATTGGCGTGATGACGGTCCGCATCCCAATGCGTCATATCTTCTGCCTGGAATTGATCCATCTCCAACGACTGCAGTTCATCATGGAATGGTTGCATTTAATATCCCCCTCATCGATAAAATTTTTTGACCAAAACACAATAAAAAAAGAATGAAACATAAGCAAAGTCAGATTAAGTCAAATACCCCGGGTACTCACAAGATCAAATTATGAGGTCTGTTAGGTGGTTGTTACTAATTTGAACGCCTATTTTTCCTGTTATTGGATTTCGCTGGAGAGGGGCTTTTATTTTGCGGCAGTTTATTGATATAAAGATCGTTGGGACTGAAGAGAGGGGGGACACTAAGTAAAACCAAGAATGCGGGGCAAGGCGGAGAAAGAAATCAATTGTAAGTCATGTGGAGTGAAAGTCAAATTTCAAGGGAAACGTCTAAAGTGAAGAAAGCCTAGAGGATAAAGGTAACCATTCGGCTTAGCAGGAAAAAATCAATTGGCGTTGTATATAGCAGTAGAGGATCATTCGCGGAAACAGTGCCCTTGCAGTTTTATACTGATGCAAATGCTTATGTATGACTGCAAAAACAGGTTCTTTCTACAAGTATGTTTTCATAGAGAAGGAGAGATTGCATTGATTCAATAATAAATGCGGTCATAGTATTAGGAGTCTTCCCTATCCATTGTGTGGGGCATGATCTATATTATGAACAGGAGAAGATCGTAACATGATGAGAGGCCGGACATTTGACCGGCCTCTTTTAAAATCGTTATTTTACAATTAGCACAGGGATCTCCGATTTTGTCGATATCTTGTCACTGACACTGCCAAACAGGAGCTTTTTCAGGCGGTTTTGGTCGCGCGTACCCGTGATGACAAGGTCAGCGCCGATATTTTCCGCATGTTGTAGAACTGCGTTGGCCGGGTCGCCTTCCAACACCTCTATTTCCGCGTCGTACTGGTTTTCGCTCAATATGATTTTCGCTGCCGCAATCGCTTCTTCCGCGCTGTCCTCATAGATCATGGGTTCACCGGCCAAGTCTGAATCGTGGGGGACCCGGGGCGCGGCCGGGAAGCCGCTGTAAAGGTATGGCGCGCCGGCAGCGGGTCTTTCAGTCGCAGCCTCTGTTCTCACTTGCCTCGGTTCATGGACATGGGCGACGGTCAATTGCGAGCCGAGCCTTTTCGAGAGGTCGATCGCTTTTTTCAGCGCTTTTTTGCTTTCCTCTTTTCCGTCAAACGCGACAATGATCCGGTCAGCTTTAAACAAATTGATCATTCCTTTCAGAATGGATTTACTTTTATATTACCCGTTTTCCCAACAAATCTAACGAAATATGAGAATATGAATCAAAAGCCCGCCATTCGCCAAAAAAACAAATTGACAAATAAAGGGCCGTACTATAAGATGGAAAATATTAATAAGATTGGAGGGTATCGTCATGTTTAGAAATATCAAAGCATCAGTTCAACAACAAAAGCACCTTAACGTGACATTTTTATACCTTCCTTACGATCAGGGCTCTGTTTCACTTTAACAATTTTCAAAAGGAAGGCGCATGTCGCGTGAACAAGCGTACATGCGCCTTTTTATATGAAAAAAGGCATGCTGGTACACAGTGTGCCTTTTTTTTTCTGAGAAAAAACATTCTGTTCCTGATGCGGAGCAGCATGTTTTTCTAATAAATAAACCGCACATAAGGAGGAATTTTTTATGCCGAGTATCAGAAAAAACGAAATCAAAGATTGTAAGGAAAAACTTGAAGGCGGCTAAAAAAGGAGAGGATATTAGATGTTTTCTGTTTTATGGAAGCTGGGCTGGTTTTTTAAAGCCTCTTGGCGGCGCTACACGATAGCAGTCGTCCTATTGATTATTGTAAACGTATTGGAAATGTTTCCGCCGAAGCTGCTTGGCAACGCGATTGACGACATGCAGGCGGGCACTTTTTCAAAGGCCGGCATGCTCGGCTATATCGGTTTATTTCTCGCGCTTGGCGCAGTTGTTTATATCTTGTCCTATTATTGGATGTATCAGCTGTTTGGGGGAGCGAACCTTGTCGAAAAAATCCTCAGATCCAAGCTGATGGGCCATTTGCTGAAAATGCCCCCGTCTTTTTACGAGAAAAACCGCACAGGGGATTTGATGGCGAGGGCGACAAATGATTTAAAAGCGATTTCCATGACGGCGGGCTTCGGCATTTTGACCTTGGTCGATTCGACGATGTATATGCTGACGATTCTTTTGACGATGGGTTTTTTGATCAGCTGGAAGCTGACGCTTGCTTCGATCATTCCCCTTCCGCTGATGGCGGCTGCCATCAGCATTTACGGGAAAAAAATTCATGAGCGTTTCACGGAAGCGCAGGATGCGTTTGGCGCTTTAAATGATCGAGTGCTTGAGTCCGTGTCAGGGGTAAGGGTGATCCGGGCCTATGTACAGGAGAAAAATGATGTCAGCCGGTTCAACAGCATGACGGCTGATGTGTACAAGAAAAATATGAAAGTCGCTTTGATCGATTCGCTGTTCGAACCGACGGTGAAGTTTTTGGTCGGGATCAGCTATTTAATCGGTCTTGGCTACGGCGCCTATCTTGTTTTCCGCAGCCAGCTGACATTGGGTGAACTCGTCTCTTTCAACGTGTACCTCGGCATGCTGATCTGGCCGATGTTTGCGATCGGAGAACTGATCAATGTCATGCAGAGGGGAAATGCTTCGCTTGACAGAGTAAATGAAACATTGGCATATGAGCCTGATGTGAGAGAGCCCGCCGAACCTGAAGCAGCGGAACCGGGCGATATTGTGTTTGACGGGGTCGCTTTTACGTACCCGAGCTCCGCGTCGGAAAACCTGGCCGATATTTCATTTACCGTATTAGAAGGACAGACGGTCGGAGTCGTCGGAAAGACGGGAAGCGGCAAAACGACGTTAGTCAAGCAGCTGCTGAGGCAGTACCCGAAAGGAAAAGGAACGATCACCATTTCGGGCGTGCCGATTGACCGCCTGCCGCTTGATCAGCTTCGCAGCTGGATCGGGTATGTGCCTCAGGACCACGTGTTGTTTTCAAAATCGGTGAAAGACAATATTTTGTTCGGCGGACGACTCGCCGAGGAACGCGATTTATACGATGTCATCTCTGCAGCACATCTGAAAAAGGATATTGAGATGCTTTCAGACGGCTTGGAGACAATGGTCGGAGAGAAGGGCGTCGCTTTATCCGGGGGGCAGAAACAAAGGATTTCAATTGCGAGAGCGATGATTGCGGAGCCCCATATTTTGATCTTGGATGATTCGCTGTCCGCCGTCGATGCAAAAACGGAAGCGGCGATTATTGAAAACATCCGCAGCAGGCGGAAAGGCAAAACGACCTTTATTACATCACATCGGATGTCGGCCGTCGAACACGCCGATTTCATTCTCGTCATGGAAAATGGAAGGATCGTTGAAAGAGGGACGCATCAGGAACTGATCGGCCGGAAAGGCTGGTATTTTGAACAATACGAAGCACAGCAGCTTCCTTCGGGAGAAGAAGGGGGGACTGTAGCATGACAACAGGAAAAAGGCTTTTCCAATATGCGCTACTTTACAAAAAAATTCTCATCTGGGCGCTCGTCATGCTGACGATTGCCGTCACAGCCGAGCTGACGGGACCGATGATCGCCAAAAAGATGATCGACGATCATATTCTTGGAATTGAAAAAACGTGGTATGAAACGACAGAGAAGACGAAATATACCGTTTCCTATAAAGGAAAGGAATATATCAGGGAGGACAGGACAGACTCTTCAGCTGAAAAGCTGCAGGAAGTTCACATCTTTCAAGTCGGCATGAACTACTACTTTGTGGAGGAACCGGTTTCCTTTGACGGAGAGCGGACGGTATCCGGAGAAGAGCTGAGAATGACAAGCGGAGACCGGACGGAAACCTACAAGGCCGATCGCCTGTCTTTGTCAGAAGTGTATGCTTTTTACGAGCCTGAAATAGGAGGGCTGATTTCACTCGTTTCTATTTATTTCGGCCTTCTCGTCTTCTCGATCTTTTTCCATTACGGCCAATTCTACCTCTTGCAGATGAGCGCAAACCGCATCATTCAAAAGATGAGGCAGGATGTATTCGCCAACATTCAAAGGCTACCTATCCGCTATTTTGATAATTTGCCGGCAGGAAAAATCGTTGCAAGGGTGACGAATGATACCGAAGCGATCCGCGACCTGTATGTGACCGTTCTTTCGACGTTTGTCACAAATATCATTTATATGGCCGGAATATTCGCCGCGCTGTTTTTCCTTGATGTCAGGCTGGCCGGCGTCTGTCTGTTGATTTTGCCCCTGATTGTCATTTGGGCGGCCGTTTATCGAAAATTCGCTTCTGGCTACAATCATAAACTCAGGTCAATCAACAGCGAGATCAACGCCAAAATGAATGAATCGATTCAAGGCATGCCGATTATTCAGGCATTCCGTCGCGGACAGGACACAAAAGAAGAATTTGAACAGCTGAACGAGAGCCACTTTCATTACCAAAATAAAATGCTGAAATTGAATTCGCTTATGTCCCACAACTTGGTCAACATTCTCAGAAATGTGATGTTCACCGCTTTAATCTGGTATTTCGGGGGAGCTGCCCTGAACGCGGAAGGAATGATTTCAATCGGCGTCCTTTATGCATTCGTTGATTACTTGAATCGTTTATTTCAGCCGATTACGGGCATTGTCAACCAGTTTGCCAAGCTTGAATTGGCTCGCGTATCATCGGAGCGGGTTTTCCGCCTGCTGGATGAGCCAGGCGTCGACGTCAAAGAGCCGGGCAGCGAAAGAGCGCGGGGGCGAGTCGTATTTGAAGATGTATCTTTTCGCTATCATGACGGTGAAGATGTGCTGAAAAACATCTCATTTGAAGCGAAGCAAGGGGAGACCGTTGCATTGGTCGGCCATACAGGCTCAGGAAAAAGCTCCATTTTAAATGTACTTTTCCGCTTTTACGATATTGAAAAGGGCGATGTCAAAATCGACGGCAGAAGCATATACGATATGTCAAGGCAGGAAATCAGAAAGCAGATGGGCATCGTTCTCCAGGATCCTTACTTATTTTCCGGCACGATTGCTTCAAATGTCAGCCTTGACAATGCTGATTTGACCAGAGATCAAATAGAAGCCGCCTTGAAACAGGTTGGGGCACTTGAAATGCTCGCCCGCCTGCCGAAAGGTCTTGACGAGCCGGTCATCGAAAAAGGAAGCACCCTTTCGTCAGGGGAAAGACAGCTGATCTCGTTTGCGCGTGCGTTGGCATATGATCCGGCTATTCTTATTTTAGACGAGGCAACGGCCCATATCGATACGGAAACAGAAGCGGTCATTCAAAAAGCGCTTGATGTTGTTAAACAAGGGCGCACGACCTTTATCATCGCCCACAGGCTGTCAACGATCAAAAACGCCGACCAGATTCTCGTTCTTGAAAAAGGCCGGATTATCGAAAGGGGAAATCATGAAGAGCTGATGAAGCAAAAAGGACAATACTATCAAATGTATGAACTGCAAAAGGGAAAAGGAACCCTGACAGGGTAAGCCGGATCTTCACCCCGGCTTTAATAAGCAAGCCCCACCCTTGCCTTGACAAACTGGTCTGACTCAAGCTGTTTGAAAAGAAAATGGGCGGTGTCGCCGGTCGATATTTCTTTTCCGCCGTCCGGCAGAACATCCTGTTCAAAACGGTATGTCTTCAATGCCGGCCCGTCGGGGAGATATGTCGGGCAGACGATCGTCCAATCCAATTCAGACTCGCGGAGACGTTCGTACACACGGGCATGTTCTTGCGCTGCGCGCGCCGAGCGCCGTTTTGATTCGTTTGTTTCAAAGCGGTAAAGGTCCGGGTTCTGCCTCGCGTTTAAAATACCGGCCGTTCCGATGGTAATCAGCCGTTTAATCCGATGTGCGTTCATGGCATTTATCATATGTTCGATGGAGACGGTCAATGTATCGTCTCCATCTGTGTTTAAACAGCTGACAACGATATCCGAATCTTTTATTAAAGACTCGACGTCATGCTGGTTCCTGGCGTTCCCTGTAAGCGCTTGGCAGCATTTATCCGGAATGCGGGCGCCTTCCGTCCTCCTAACAAGTGCGTAAACGGGATAACGCCCATCCTCTTCAACAAAATTGAGAAAGGCCTGTCCGACACGGCCTGTACCTCCAAAAAGCGCAATTTTCAACATAATCACTCCCATCGGATCTATCATACGTCAGATCGTCCGGAAGAAAAAGCCCCGCGAAAGCAAAAAATTCCATGATAAGGGCGGACATTTGAGACATACTCATTCAATAGAGAAATCCCGACAAATTGAATCAATTCCCAATTGATGCTCAACATCAGCTGCATGCCGACTCCTCCTTTATATCAGCATATGAAAAAAGGAGAAGCGGGTGCGGGCTTTCATAAGATATGCCAGAGGTGCGGGCCGCCGCCCCGGCAATGAATGTGAAAGTTTGTCGACACGCTAAAGAAGGTGCAGGATATGCACCTTCTGTTATCCATGAATATGAAGTTGTTTAAAATTGTTGACCGCCCATAGATGCTTGAGCTTGGGAAACTAAACGTTTTGTAATTTCTCCGCCGACAGAACCGTTTGCACGGGAAGTCGTGTCAGCGCCGAGGTTTACGCCGAATTCAGAAGCAATTTCGAATTTCATTTGTTCGATCGCTTGAGCTGCTCCTGGGACAACCAGTTGATTTGAAGAATTTTGATTAGCCATTTGTATCAAACTCCTTTATAAAAATGGTATGGTTGGGCTGACTGGAGTTGCACCAGCTGCCGGCTTTCACCAAAAGAAAACCGCTGCCTTCTCGGCTAAAGCCCAATGTTGGTTTGTACTACGTATTATGGTGGATTCGATAAAATAAATGCGTGCTTCAATCTGGTAAATGTTGAAAGGCGAAAAGGCCGGGAATGGGGCAAGCTAAGAAAAAAAGCAGGAGGATGAAGCAGATGATGTGTCCAGTGTGCAATGGGATTATCGTCCAGACAAGGCATTGTCCGAAGTGCGGCGGGGAAATGGCGGACGCGGGGAGAGCAACCGATTTTTTCGGTCCGTACAGTCCGTATATGGAGTTCGATTCATTTAAACAAACGCAAACCGTATGCGTTCATTTATATACTTGCCAGGACTGTACTTATGAAGAAACCGTTGAAATTGAAACGACCGAAGCATAGCAGCACGGAGGGCCGCAGCATGCTTCGGTCATGGAGAGTGTTTAAATCCGCTATTCTTCAGAACGGATGCGAAGCTCCTTTTCTTTATCAAAGAAGTGGGCTTTATTCATGTCAAGCGCAAGAGGAAGCGTATCGCCGGCCTGGACGTCGGTTCTTGAATCGACTCTGGCGATGAACGGCTGCGTGCCGGCTTGCGAATAAAGCATCGTTTCGGCGCCCATCAGCTCAGCTACCTCAATTTTCGCATCGATTTTTGAGTCTTTTGACGCTTCAATGAAAACAGGCTCGTCATGGATATCCTCAGGTCTGATTCCCATGATGATTTCCTTGCCGGCATAGCCCTGGCTGCGCAGAACTTTCATTTTTCCTTCCGGCACGCGAACCGAAACGCCGTCAAATGTAAACAAGTCTTCTTTTAGAGTGCCGGTGAAAAAGTTCATTGCGGGAGAACCGATAAAGCCGCCGACAAACACGTTTTCCGGATTTTCATAGACTTCCTTCGGCGCGCCGACCTGCTGGATGATTCCGTCTTTCATGACGACGAGCCGCGTAGCCATCGTCATCGCTTCAGTCTGGTCGTGGGTGACATAGATGGTCGTCGTCTGCAGGCGCTGATGAAGCTTTGTGATTTCGGCGCGCATTTGTACGCGCAATTTGGCATCAAGGTTTGATAACGGTTCATCCATCAGAAACACCTTTGCGTCCCGAACGATTGCCCGGCCTAAGGCAACGCGCTGGCGCTGTCCGCCGGAAAGCGCTTTTGGCTTTCTGTCCAAATATTGTTCAAGGCCCAGAATTTTGGCCGCTTCATGGACGCGCCGTTTGATTTCATCCTTCGGAAACTTCCTCAGCTTTAAACCGAAAGCCATATTGTCATAGACGTTCATGTGCGGATAAAGGGCATAGTTTTGGAATACCATCGCAATGTCGCGGTCCTTGGGAGCGACATCATTCATCCGTTTCCCGTCGATTGTGAATTCGCCATCCGTAATTTCCTCAAGTCCTGCGATCATTCTGAGCGTTGTCGACTTGCCGCAGCCTGACGGTCCGACAAAGACGATAAATTCCTTATCATCGATATGAAGATTAAAATTATCCACAGCCGTGACTTTGTTGTCATACACTTTGTATATCCGATCGAGCACGAGTTCCGCCATTTTTTCTCCCCCTCTTTTATGTAAGCGCTTTATCTGGTCTTAGTTTATAAAAAACGGCAGGTCGGTGTAAATGGACATGGTGCACAATTTCTTTTCGTGCAAGTTGCTAAAGCCGCTAAAGGAGATACATCATCAAATAAACAGCGGCTGCTTCTTCAAACTGTCTGATGTCAATCCCGGTCCGTTCGATGAATTTATCAATTCTGTACTGCAGGCTGTTTCGGTGGATAAACAAACGTTTTGCTGTAAGAGAGGCATTAAGGTTGCATCTCATATACGTTTTGATGGTCAGGGATGTCTCGGGATCAGACAGCGCCTCTCTTACGGCGTCCGAAAACGAAGAAGCATGAACCCGCTCGGGTTTTGCCGTCAAAAAAGACGGAAGACACTGGAAAAACGTGGCGACGTTTCCGATGTCACCCGCTTCCAGCATATAATGAAACATTTGTTTTTCAAAGCTGATTTTGCCTTGAAGCGATCCGTTGACTGGATGAAGCTGGCCGCTGAAAAACACAGGGTTTGCCATGAAATCGCTTGTCAGTGCATGCGCAAGCTCGGACAGCTCTTTTTTGGCGAGAAACGGCGAAGGATTTTCGTGGACGATGACAGCTTCGTGCCGGTCGTACCATACCACAAGCGGGTCTTTAAAAAAGCCGCAGACCGCTTCTTTGATCGCCTGTCTTTCTTCAGGTACATGCTCCATTTTAAAAAAATGTCCTTGCATCAGCTGAATGTTCCCCGGGTTTGGAAGGGGGGCATTGCGAAAAAAATATTGATGCCATTCTTTCTCCCGCTTTGTCAGCTGCTGTTCGGGACGCGGTTCTGAGAAAGGCCGGAACAGGCAATGGAGCAGCTCTTTTTCCCGGTCGGTGACCGCGTTTTTCAAAACGCCGAAGGTCTCGCCTTCGTCCGTTTGAAACCATAATGCATCGTGTTTTGAAACAGCCTCAGATACAATCATCCGTTCACCGTAAAGCGTCTTTAATTTCTCCAGCATACGACAACGTCCTTTTCTTTATTCGTAAATATGGAAGAGCATTAATTCATGAATTTCGCTTTTCAGGGAAGGCTCGTCATCGTGCGGGGGATAGGTGCTGCCCCACTCGATTTCCCCTGATTTATGATAGATTCCTTCATAGTGAATCCCTTTATGATAAAACGATATTTTCCAGCCGGGAAGCCTTTCTTTTTTAAACAGCGGCTTCCATTGAAAATGAGAAATCATAAACGCCACGCTCCTTCATTGATTTCAGGTGGGTCAAATCCAGCGAGCTGTCTACACGTTGATTTGTTATCATTGTATCTCATTCACAGAAAAGATCATAGATTCTTTTCAAGTGGAGCTTTTCAAAAAAATACCGTGAAGAAGCAGGTTCTTCACGGCTTGAGGTCATGCCACATGTCCTCCGGATTAAGGATGGACTGTTCAGTTAAATAAGAAGCATATTCGAAGCTTCTTTTCTTCGTTAAGCTGCTGACAGATGCCAGACGGGGATGGGAGAAGATCCCCCTGCCGGGCCGGGAATTGGCTTCAAACAGCCACACTTTTCCCGAACGGTCCAATCCGAGGTCAAAGCCGATTTCCCCGATGAAACCGTCAAGCTTTTCGTCAAGGACCCGGCTGAGGAGGAGCGCCGCTTTTGTCAGTTTTTGCAGAGTGTGAAGCCTTTCCTGAGGATCATCATATAGCTCTGCAAGCGTTTTGACGGCACCGCCGCTCGACATGTGGGTTGTAATTCCGTCTTTTCCAGCGATTTTGACCGCGATGGCTGTGACGGTCCATTGGCCTTTTCCGTTTTTGTTTGTATGAACCCTGAAGTCTGCCGGATGATGATCCACTTCGATCCGTTCGATGCCCTGCTGGGCGAGATAAGAAGTATGTTTGTGCAGTCTCTGCCATTCATCTAAACATTCAGCAGCGGACGAATAAGATGTGACGCCTTCGGCATGTCTGGCGAGAATGTCGTTTTCTTCCCGTTTTGAAAGCTGGAGTATGCCTTTGCCCAAACTGCCGCCGGCGGGCTTTACATAAATGAAGCCGTATTGACCGATCATGTCTTCGATTTTACCGGCATCGGGCTCCAATGCCGAAAATGGAAGCAATTCCGCTGTCCTCTCGTCTTGCTGCAGACATTTATAGATCTCCCATTTGTTAAAGAAGCCCGGGTTGAACCACGGAATCCGGTATTCATCCATAAGACGGGTTTTTGTTTCCCGCAGAGCAGCGGATTCTTCCGCTTTGCGGTTCGGCAGTCTGTCGTAAACGACGTTGGGAAGGGGGACTGTGGCCTCCTCCCAGCCGTTTTCCCTGAAAATGAGAGCCTGCACTGTACCTTCTTCCCAATCTATCTGGTGCGCTCCGAACAGATAGCTGTAGCCTCCTGCCGGGAGATCCATCGTCAAAAGCTTCGAAAAAAATAAAGACCTCCCTCTGACAGGGTCCAGCTGCGATTTTGTAAAACCGGCCGTGAAAATCCCGATTAAAGGTCCGATATAGACGGTATTGTCGCGGAAAATCAGGGAGGCTTTGCCGCGGTACGGAATCCGCAGGTTTTTGTACAGATTTTCAGATAATAAAACGGTGCGCTTCAAATGGCTGTCAAATGAGACGTGGCAACGTTCAACACTTGTACCGAAAGCCGCGAATAACAAACCGTCCTGTTTAAAAGAAGCGGGCAGGAGCATCGTGTTTTCGCTCGTCTGGTGGATGCCGACGGTCAGCGGTTGACCGGTCATCTTTTCTCAGCCCCTTTCGCGCCGGCTGAAGCCGTTAAGAATGAGCAGTACTCCAAAGGACCTTTATACAAAAGCTCCCTTTTTTCAGGAGAGTGCTTAATAAAAGCGTGCTTTCCGGGCTTTGAATTGACATCCAGAAGCCAGACTTTTCCGTCTTTCGTCAGGCAGATATCAAGGCCGAGCTCGAATAATGGTCCGTGATTTGATTCAAGCACCAGGGGTACGGCCTGCGCCATTGTCTCTAAATCATCGAGAAGGACGGCCTGGCGCTTTTTCGGCACGGATAAAAGCCAGCTGTCAAAGCTCACCGCCTCTGAGCCCCCGGCCAGGTTTGCAAGCAGTCCGTGCTGATAGCTCCGCCTTACCGTTTTGCCGGCTGTTTCCCATTCTCCACTGCCGTTTTTCTGAAGCAGCAGCCTGATATCGCACGGAAAACCGTCTTTGTCTTGAATATCGAGGAACGATTGCAGCAAATAGCGGTGCTGAAGAACTTTCTGACACCACGTTTCAAATGAAGCCTGTTTCGAAAATGACTTCAGCTGTTTGTGTTTTCCGGTTTGGTAGGCGGCCTTGACCGTTTTTCCCGTAAGCTCGAGGTGAATGATGCCGCGGCCTCCTGATCCGGATGCAGGCTTCAAGATGCACGCTTTTTCTTTTGCAAGCTTGCGCAGGATATCCTGGGCGTTTTCTGCAATCGATGTGGCAGGAAGGTAGGACTTGATGACGGGATCGGCATTCAATGCTTTGAAAACCGTCCATTTGTCAGGAAGTCCGAGTCCTAAAAATGTTGTTTTAGGATACTTTTTGAGCCATTCGACAATCGGTTTTGCTTTTTTCGATTGCTGATCTCTGCCGTAAAAGCAGCGGTCATAGATCAATTCCGGGATTTCTCTTTCAATTTCATTCCACTGTCCTGACTTCGGGTGAAAGGAGAGCCCTTTCACAAGCAGGGAACCGGGGGAAATATCCAGGGGCGTGAAACGGATAAACCGGATTCCATAGTCCGAAGCCATTTTGGCCAGTTCTTCGGCATAGGCTTTTTCATGTTCGTGCGACAGCGACATAAATCCAAGCGTCATCATGATTATACCTCCTTCATGAAAAACAAGGCTTAACAGGCTGAGACTGTCAAACTTCGGGCAAACTTTAATATATAGACTTCTGTTTCATGATACGCTTGAGATTGCAGAAATAGGCTTTTGTAAATTGGAAATGATTAAAAATTTTAGAGCGCCCTTCATACAATTGCCATCTGACCCATTGTATTTTGAAGCGGCTTGCTCCATTCCGTTATTTGCCCGTCTTTTATTCAGCTACTATAATAACGTTAGGCAAGACGGTGAGGATCGACCATAAGGCCCACGCTGTGCAGCTAAGATGTCAGGTAAAAAGGAAGGCAGTTGAAAAGAACATGTATGTATTTGGGGTTTTTGCCGTTATGATTGCAGTCGGTGCACTTATCGGCGCTGTAACGAACCATTTTGCGATTAAAATGCTTTTTCGCCCATATAAAGCGGTCTACATATTTGGAAAGAGGGTTCCTTTTACACCCGGATTAATTCCGAAAAGGCGCGATGAATTGGCGAGACAGATGGGACAGATGGTCACAGGCCATCTGCTGACAACAGAAGGGATCAAAAAAAGGCTTGCATCCGATGCGGTTAAAAGCCAGGCGGTGCAGGTTGGGGAGCGGATCTTGGCGCACCTCTCGCAATCAACGGCCACCGTTGAAGAAGCATTGGAAAGCATCGGAATTTCAAATCCCGCCCAAAAAGCGGATCGGGCGGTATCCAGATGGACGGATGAGAAGCTGTCCGCATTGTTAGAGGCACATGAAAATGAACCGCTCAAAGAGCTTATCCCTCTTGAGGCCCAGAAAAAGCTGAAAGAGAAAATTCCGATGGTGTCCGGCTATATTTTAAGCCGGGCTGTCACCTACTTTGAAAGCGACGAAGGAAAGGAACGCCTCGGACATATGATTGACGATTTTTTGAAAGAACGGGGCATGCTCGGCAGCATGGTGCAGATGTTTTTAGGCAACAGCAGTCTGGTTGACCGCGTTCAGCCGGAGATTGTGAAGTTTTTAAAGAACGGCGAGACCGCGCGTCTTTTAACGGATCTGCTTGAAAACGAATGGGACAAGCTGAAAGAATATACGTTCAAGGAAGCGGATGACAAATGGAATCTCAAATCTCTCATTTTCGATTTGAAGGAAAAGCTTTTGAAACGATTCTCGCTTCAGCCGTTTTTCGAAAAAACGATCGGCTCCTCTATTGCCAGTGTTGAGCGGGAGATCGCTTTGCGCCTGCCGCAGATCGCCGACCGGCTTCTCGAAGAGGCGGGCCGCCGCCTGGATCAAGTGCTCAAGCAGCTGGAGCTCGAGCAAATCGTCAAGGAACAGGTGGACAACTTCCCTGTTGAACGTCTTGAAGAAATGGTGCTGTCCATTTCCAAGCGGGAGTTCAAAATGATCACGTATTTAGGCGGTCTGCTTGGCGGAATTATCGGAGCCGTGCAAGCCATCTTTGTGATTTTGATCTGAGGCTGAAGACGGCCTGTTCAAACGGAATTATCGTATAACTGTGAAAAACGCTCCATAGTTTGTTATAGTGGAGTGGTGCCGATTCCATAAGAAGAATACAGGCAGGAAAGGAGCGGATCAGGATGACGGTCAATTTACATGACTCGGCTTATGACTTGGGGCAAGCCTTGCGACAAAGCGATGAATATTCCCGATTGAAAAATCTTTATGATGAGGTGAATGGCGACCCATCTGCTAAAAAGATGTTTGATAACTTTCGCGATATTCAAATGAACCTTCAGCAAAAACAGATGAACGGCGAAGACATCACACAGGAAGAAGTCGAACAAGCGCAAAAATCCGTGGCGCTCGTCCAGCAGCATGATAAAATCTCGCAGCTGATGGAAGCGGAACAGCGGATGAGCATGCTGATTGCTGAATTAAACAAAATCATCATGAAGCCTTTGGAAGAGCTTTACGGAAACCCAGAGAGCTGATAAAAAATCCCCCCTTGTCAAGGCAAGAGGGGATTTTTTCACTAAGTGAACAAATAACGTTCATAAAGATTTAAAAAAAGACTTGTCAATTCATGAAATAGTTGCGATAATACTAAATGTAAGTGCTTTCATTTTTTTGCCGGGATACGATCATGAAAAACGGACTGGCGGCAAAATGATAAGGGGTATAGAGGAAATTAACAGACTGAAAGCACGTCTGCTGGTCAAATAAAGGGGTTATCAATATACGGTGAATTGAACGAAAGGGGCGTTAAATTCACTGTTTTGAATATGAGGGAGAATCATGATCGTATCCACAAGATGCGAAGTAAAAAGTCTGTGAAAACAGGCTTTTTTTAGTATGTGCATCAAGAGGGCTGTTCTAAAAAAAGGGATCGGGACATATCCTCTATAACAGATTCAGTCATCAAAGAAGGGGGACCTCCTGGTGTCAAAACAAATGCTTGCGCTGAATATAGACGGAACGCTGCTTCGGACAAACGGACGGCTTCATCCCGCAACGAAGGAAGCGATCGAATATGCAAAGAAGAAAGGTGTATATGTTACGCTTGTGACGAACAGACATTTTCGCTCCGCTCAAAAAATCGCCAAATCTTTAAAGCTGGATACGAAGCTGATTACGCACAGCGGAGCCATCATAGCGGACAAAATCGACGATCCTTTATTAGAAAAAAGGATTTCCGAAGAACAGACATTTAACCTTGTTCAAATACTGGAAAGCTATGATTGCAATATCAGAATCCTCCATGAAAAATATTCGATTGGAAACCGGAAAAAAACGAATTCAAACCTGCTGGGGAAAACGATGATTCACCCGTCTGACCCGATTTTTTATCCCGTCCAGTTTGTCGATTCGCTGAGCGATATGCTGATGGATGAACCGGTCAGCGCACCGGTGATCGAGGTTTATTGCTCAACAGGACAGTCCGAAGAAATCAGGCAGACGATCACAAATGCATTTCCTCTCGTCGACATCATTGGAGCGGGGGAAAAAATGCTGATTGTCCATAAAGGGGTTTCCAAAGAAGCAGGCTTGACGATGCTCGCCGCCGACCTCGGTCTAAAAATGGAAGATGTCGTTGCGATCGGCCATGAAATCGACGACCTCCCGATGATCGAGCTTGCCGGACTCGGAGTCGCAATGGGCAATGCTCCTCAGAAAGTCAAACAAAAAGCGGATTGGGTGACGCGCTCCAATGATGAACAGGGCGTCGCTTATATGATTAAAGAATACTTCAGAATGCAGCAAAGTAAAGGGTTTCTTAAAAAATTCCATATTAAAAAAGTCTGATTCTGATAGAATCCCCGCTTTCAACTCGAATGCGGGGATTATTCATTCATCGCTGCCACGTAGGAATGTTTGTTTCCCGGATTGATTTTGGCCATTTATTTTTGTACACTAAAGAAAGTTTTGAAACGAAAAAGGTGATGACATTGCGCATTTATATAGAAGGGCTCCAAGATGAAAGGTTCCAGAGACCGCTTGAGCATATAGCCAACTTATTCTTTGAAGAAAGCGAAGTCGCTTTTGGCGAAGAAGCGCCGGCAGACCTTGCGATCGTTCTCGGCTACGACCGGGAAGAGAACGGCGTCAAGGCTTCGGGTATGATAAAAGATACGGACATTAGAGCGGAATATGCCAAAAACATTGACCCCAAACTGACGGAAAAGGAAGCGTTTAAGCAGGTGAAAAATACCGTTTCCTACGTTTTTTTGAGCATGCTTCAGGAGCATACCGGAATCATTCAGAAATGGGGGATTCTCACCGGTGTTCGTCCGACAAAGCTGCTTCATAAAAAGCTGGAGAGCGGCATGCCAAAGGAAGAGGCACATGCCGAGCTGAAACGGGATTATTTAATTCACGACGAAAAAATCGAACTGATGCAAAACATCATTGACCGTCAGCTGAAAGCGGTACCCGATTTGTATGAGCTGAGTCAAGAAGTCAGCATTTACATCGGCATCCCGTTTTGTCCGACGAAGTGCGCCTACTGTACGTTTCCGGCGTATGCGATCAGAGGACAAGCCGGACGGGTCGGCTCATTTTTGTGGGGGCTTCACTATGAGATGCAAAAAATCGGCGAATGGCTCAAGGAGAACGATGTCAGAATAACGACCGTGTATTTCGGCGGCGGAACGCCGACAAGCATTACCGCTGAAGAAATGGATCTATTGTATGAAGAAATGTACCGTTCATTTCCCGATGTAAAAAACATCCGCGAGGTCACAGTTGAGGCTGGACGGCCCGATACGATCACAGAGGAAAAGCTCGCAGTCTTAAAAAAATGGAATATCGACCGAATTAGCATTAATCCGCAGTCTTACGAGAATGAAACGCTGAAAGCGATCGGACGCCACCATACGGTCGAAGAAACGATCGAAAAGTATCATCTGTCGCGAAATGCCGGCATGTCGAACATCAATATGGATTTGATCATCGGCCTTCCGGGCGAAGGGGTAAAAGAATTCAGAAACTCTCTTTCCGAAACCGAAAAATTAATGCCCGAATCATTGACCGTCCATACGCTGTCATTTAAGCGCGCGTCTGAAATGACGAAAAACAAGCATAAGTATAAGGTGGCTGACCGCGAGGAGATTGTCGCGATGATGGATGACGCTGTCTCGTGGACGAAACAGCACGGCTACCATCCCTACTATTTGTACAGGCAGAAAAACATTCTCGGCAACCTGGAGAATATAGGCTATTCCCTTCCCGGCCAGGAAAGCATCTATAACATCATGATCATGGAGGAAAAACAGACGATTATCGGGATCGGCTGCGGAGCTGCGAGCAAATTCGTCGATCCGGAAACGGGAAAGATCACACACTTCTCCAACCCGAAAGACCCGAAAACGTACAATGACAGATTTGAACACTATACAGAAGAAAAGCTTCGCTACCTGTCCGGGCTTTTTGACAAGAATGCCAAAGGCAGTTAAAAGGTTCGGTTTAAAACGGGACAGTCCCTGGGCAAAACGAAAGGAGACTTCGCCAATCCTGGCGAAGTCTCCTTTTCTGTCATCCACTTTGTTTTGTTTTGAATTTTTTCCACTTAAATATTTTGTTCAGCATTTGAAAAATCCGTTTTGATTCTTTTGTCAAAAGCGGCCCCAAAATTGCCAGGATCAGTACGTACAAAGCGGCAAACGGCTTTAATGTAACCGAAAGTCCGCCGGCGATTCCGAGGTTGGCGACAATGATCGAAAACTCGCCTCGTGAGACAATCGTTAAGCCTATATTGGATGAAGCTTTATGAGAAAGTCCGGCCCTTCTGCCTGCGATCATGCCGGCGATAAAGTTCCCGGCCAAGGTAAGGATGACAGCGCCGATTGAAAGCCATACCGCATCTCCCAGTGTAAACGGGTCGATGCTCAATCCGAAGCTGAAGAAAAACATTGCACCGAAGAAATCGCGAAACGGCACAACCAAATGCTCGATCCGGCTTGCATGTTCTGTCTCGGAAAACACGAGTCCGAGAAGCAGGGCGCCGATTGCTTCGGCAACGTGAATCGTTTCCGAAAAGCCGGCGACAAAGAACAGCAGCGCAAAGATCACGATAATAAAGACTTCGTTTGAACGGATATCAAACAGCCGATTTAACAATTTTGGCAGCTTCCTGGCAACGATAAAGAACAATATCATGTAGCCAAAAGCGATCAAAATCGAAAGCAGCGCCGATCCGACTGAAGTTGAGTCACCTAGGACGAGCCCCGAGACGACGGATAAATAAACGGCGAGAAAAATATCTTCGAACATAATGATTCCGAGAATCAGTTCGGTTTCCGGATTCGCTGTTCTCTTTAGGTCGACAAGTACTTTGGCGACAATCGCACTCGAAGAAATCGTAATAACCCCGGCGATGATCAGTACTTCGAGAAACTCGAAGCCCGCGATGAACCCGAACATGAGGCCTAAACTGAAGTTGATCAGAATATAAATGCTTCCTCCGACGGCGATGGACCGTCCTGATTTAATAAGCTTTCCGATCGAAAATTCTAGTCCGAGATAAAACAGTAAAAACAAGACGCCCATTCTGCCGAAAAAGGCGATGATCTCCGAGCTCTCGATAAACTTCAAGTTGATGATACCGATCGTCGGAGCGTGCGGGCCTACGATCATCCCCAGAACAATTAAAAAGGGAATGATCGAGAATTTAATCCGATTCGCAATTAAGGCAGCAATCGCGACAAGCAAGAGTGCGGTGCCGACTTCAAATACTAGATGATCCAAAGAGCATCACCCTTCCTTTCGGGAAAGAAAAGCCTGCTTCATTTCCTTGAGGTTTTTTCTTTCACCGGACAGGACGAGTGTATCATTTTCATCAAGAACGGAATCCGCACCGGGATTCAAGAATTTTTCCTGATTCTTTTTAATGATCGCGATGACAGTGACGCCGTAGTTTTGCCTGACGTCGATTTCACCGAGAGTTTTGCCGACGGCATTTGCTCCTTTTTCGACTTTGAACCACTCGATGATCAGGTCGTTAAACGCCATTTCAATCGATTCAAGCGCCTGCGGCTTATAGACCATTCCGCCGAGGATGGCGGCGATCTGCCTTGCTTCGCCGTCATCAAGCGAGATGTTGGTCACGATTTCATCGGGATCTTCGTCGTCAAAACGATAGATTTCTCTTCTTCCGTCATCATGAACGACAATCGTCATTTTTTCATGGTTTCTCGTTTCTATTTCAAATTTTTTGCCGATACCCGGCAGATCATTTTCTTTAATATTCAATCATATCCCTCCAAAATAAATTTCCCCATTCGGCTGAAAAGTTATGCAGGTAAAAAAGGAAAATCAGGAGAGGTAATTAGATTGGTATTTCACAGGAATAGCGCAAGTTTTTTTAAGAATTAATTCATTTGATTGAACCTCGAATCGAGGAATGAAATGAGTGTAGAAACGTGCGTCAAAGACAGAAATATTTGCGGCTTTTCCTGGATGGTTAAGAAAGCTTTTTGTAAAAGGGGAGGGGTTCACTGCATGTGTCTCAAACTTTGAGGTGTTTAGAGACATATGATATTCCGCTTCGGGATCACAAACAGGGTTTTGCTCCTGATCGGCGAATGGTACTGTTAACATGCATAAACTAAGCATCAACGTCAAAAATGATTTAATTACGCTCATCCCCCTTTCCTCACATGCTTTCTATAAATAACTATATATAAACAAAGAAAATCATTCAACTAAAAAGGCTTATTTCAGTATCAATTGATCTTGAAATTGAAAATCATTCAGCTGATTTTCACATGAAAAAAGGTATTGAAAATAAAAGGTGGAATTAATTAAGCTAATATCTTACAAAATCGTATTCACGGAGGTGCAAGATGGAGTATATCAAATGGAAAGACGAAGACGGGATTTTTGAAATTGTGCTGAATCGCTCTGAGGCGTACAATGCCTTGAATGAAAAAATGCTTGAAGAACTGAATGAAGCTTTGCGTATTGCAGAGGAAAGCGAATCGCTGCTTCTCCTTGTGAGAGGCAGCGGCAAAGGATTTTCGGCAGGCGGAGACATTAAGATGATGCTGTCTTCCGGAGATCAAGACAGCTCTGCCCGCGTCATTGACACAATTTCTGAAATTGCGGTGAAGCTTTACAGCATGCCGAAGATGACGACAGCGGCTGTCCACGGGGCGGCCGCAGGTCTGGGATTGAGCCTCGCGCTCAGCTGCGACCATGTGCTGGTCGAAAAAGAGGCGAAGCTGGCGATGAATTTTATCGGCATCGGGCTTGTTCCCGACGGAGGCGGACACTTCTTTTTAGAGCGGAGAATCGGTGAAGCTGCGGCCAAAGAATTGATTTGGAGCGGGAAACAATTGACGGGGGCCGAAGCGCACGAACTTCGGATCGCAGACGCTGTATTCAGCGGGGACTCCGGCCGTTTTGCGCGCATCTATCTTGAAAAGCTTCTGCACGCTCCGCTGGCAGCGATGATTGAGACAAAAAAGATCTATCAGGCGCTGAATGGCGGTAGGCTGCAGAAAACGCTTGAACTCGAGAAAGCGGCCCAAATGAAAATGAGGCTGACAAGCGACCATCAGGAAGGAATCCGCGCATTTTTAGAAAAGCGCCAGCCGCAATTTAACCGTCAGCAAGTATAACAAGAGGGCCCGACAGGAAATTGACCTTGGGAAATGATGTGCAGAAGCAATTGTAAAAAAATTTAAGTTTCTATAAAATGATTCATAAGGACACAGGTCTGTACGAAGTCTTGGGAGGCGGGGAAATTGAAACAGAAGATTCCATCTGAATACGTTGCTAGTAAGCTGAATGATTGGTACAACGCCATTCGGAAAAATCAGATCGCCGCCAGTGAATCATTGAAAGCGGAAATTTTAAATGATTTTCAAGACATGGAAGAAAATCAGGACGTCCTGCTCTACTATTCGCTGCTCGAATTCAGGCATAAGCTGATGCTCAGCTATTTGAAACCACAAAAGACTGAAAATATTGAAAAAAACCTCCGCGACTTAGAAGAGAAAAAGGACCAAATGACAGGTTTACTAAACTATTATTACTGGTTTTTTAAAGGGATGTATGAGTTCAAACAAAAGCGGTTTGTCAAAGCAATCGGCTGCTATAAAACGGCTGAACAAAAAGTCAGCGCCTTGGAAGACGAGGTTGAAAAAGCGGAATTTTATTATAAGCTGGCGGAAATCTACTATTATATCAGCCAGAGATATTTATCGATCAACTATGCGACGCTCGCTTCCGACATTTTTAACCGGTATGAGACGCTAAAAGAAAAAAAGATTTTCTGCGATTTTATCATTGCCGGCAATTGGGTTGAATCGATGACATACGGACCAGCGCTGAAAAGCCTGGCCAACGCGCTTGAAGACGCCGCGAAAATCAAAAACAGCCATTTGACGGCAGCCGCTCATTTTAATTTGGGAAATTGCTATTTCCATCAAGAATTGTACCGGGAAGCCTCAGATCATATGGAGAGCGCCCTTTCCATTTTTGAACAGGAAAGTTCATCATATATTCCAAAAGTGCTGTACAACTTAATGTACGTCCGTCTAAAACAGGGAAATCATGTCGGAGCGGCCGACTGTTATGAAAAAGGCATCCGAAGTGCGGCATCGCTCGGAGATGAAGAACACGCGGCCAAGCTTAACATTCTATCCGGGCTGTATTTGGACGGCGGGGATCGGAAAGCCGTGGAAATCGGATTTGATTATTTGGAGTCAAACCATTTATATGCCGCTGTTGAAGAGCTGGCTTTAGACGCAGCCCAGTACTATAATCAAATGGAGCGGCTTGAAGATGCCATTTTTTACTATGAGAAGTGCGCTCAGGCAAGACGAAAAATCAAAAGGGGAGATGCGTTGTATGAAAGCTAAACTGTTGTTCGTCGCGGTGTCGCTGGCTGTTGTGTTAACGTCTTCAGGCTTTTTGGCAGATGTGGGAAAAGCTCCTTCCTTGTACGCGGACAAAATGATCACGACTGACAAGGAGGCCCGAGTTTAAGAACATGATTTCATCTGAGAATGAGCGGGCTGACGCAGCGAAAGAATGGACGATGTATATTACAGTTTCTTGCCTTTTCATCCTGATCGTCTCTGTGATTTGTTTTTTCGCTCCGGCCTACAGCTTGCAGGATCTGCTGTTTCGACTGTTTGATGCCGTCATCATCTGTGTGCTGGCGGTCAATGGCCTTTATTTTCTGCGAAAAAATAAAGGCGTCGCTTGCTTATCGTTTTTACTCTGTTTCATCAACATGGGACTGCTCATTGTTATGATGATCCACTAGTGTTTGGCGGATTAAAGGGCAGGCGGCAGCGGGAGACCTTCCCCAAAAGAGCCGCCTTGCCCCGTATTTTAGTCAGCTCCGGAAAACAATGATTTTACCGGACGAATGTACTACCCGGTGTGTATGCTCCAAAAATTGCTTTTCCTTCAGCATTCCTCTTCCTTTCTCTTTCGCTTCTTCATCATCGGCCGCTTCAAATCGCTCATTCAAAAGCGTTTCTCCACCAGTATCGAAAACGGTTACATAATAATTTTCCATTTCTCTTCCCCTTTCTCAAAATATGATCTATTTGTTTAAAATTATATAAAAATCAAAAAAATCCTTTTTAAAATGGTATGACTAACGTATGATTGTAAATTGGAAGGAGGAGTTATTATGCTCAAAATCGATCACGTCACGAAAAAGTTCGGTTCATTTACAGCTGTAAACGATCTGACGCTGGAGATTCCAGACAAGCAAATGTTCGGTCTGCTCGGCGCCAACGGAGCAGGGAAAACGACGACATTCCGAATGATATTAGGCCTTTTGAATGCGACAGAGGGTACTGTCACATGGAAAGGACAGCCGATTAACTACGGTATCACAAACAGCATCGGCTACTTGCCCGAAGAGCGCGGACTGTATCCGAAGCTGAAGGTGAAAGATCAGCTCGTATACCTTGGCCGCCTGAAAGGCATGACAAAGCAAAATGCGCTCAAGGAAATGGAGAAGTGGCTCGAACGGTTCCATATTACGGAATACGCCGACAAAAAGGTTGAGGAGCTCTCCAAAGGGAACCAGCAAAAAATTCAATTCATCACGGCCGTGCTGCACAAGCCGGAGCTTTTGATTCTCGACGAGCCGTTCAGCGGTCTCGATCCGGTGAATGTCGAGCTATTAAAAGACGCGGTCATTTCTTTGAAAGACGACGGCACTTCGATTGTATTTTCAAGCCACAGAATGGAGCATGTCGAAGAGCTGTGCGAACACGTCTGCATTTTGCAGCGCGGGACGCCTGTCGTTCAAGGGAAATTAAAAGAAATCAAACGTTCTTTTGGCAGAAAGAATGTCACGATTCACGCAGACGGCGACTTGAGCTTCTTGAAAGAGGCGGACGGTATCGTCAAATGGCGGGATCATTCCGAAGGAGTCCGCCTGCAGGTCGAAAATGAAGAAGTCTCTCAAGAGCTGTTTACAATGCTTCAAGGACGCGGGTTTATCAGAAAATTTGAACTTGAAGAGCCTTCTTTACATGATATTTTCGTCGAAAAGGTAGGTGCCCGTTATGAATAAGTTTTGGATTGTTCTTTTTCATACATATCTCAGCAAGCTGAAAACAAAGTCGTTCATCATTTCAACGGTGATCACGCTTGCGCTTGTCGTGCTCGTCACAAATCTGGGATCGATTATTTCCATGTTTGATGACGGCGGAGAGGGTGATAAAATCGCCGTCATTGACCGTTCAAATCAGCTGTACGACACGTTTGCCCAGCAAGTGAAAGCACTCGACACTGATGAAGCGCTGGAAGTCGAAAAAGCGGATAAACCGGAAAAAGAGCTTGAAAAAGACGTCAGAGACGAAAAGCTTGAAGGCATTTTAATCCTGGACAGAGATAAAAAAGGCGTGCTGAAGGGAACGTATAAAGCGCTCGAAATCGCTGATTCCACAGCTGTCTCCACGATTGAACAGGCGCTCTCACAAGCAAAGGTTGCCGTTGGAACGGCTGAATTGAACGTACCACAGGAAAAGCTGAGTGAACTGTTTACACCGGTAAAAGTCAACAGTGTCGCCTTGAAAGAAGGAGCGAAAACCGAGGAAGAGCTTCAAAAGGCGACAGGACTTGTATATGTTGTGCTGTTTGTCATCTATTTTTCGGTTTTGACGTACGCGTCAATGATCGCGACAGAAGTTGCGACGGAAAAGTCTTCCCGCGTGATGGAAATTTTAATTTCCAGCGTGCCGCCTGTCCAGCAAATGTTCGCCAAACTGTTCGGCGTCGCTCTGTTAGGATTGACACAGATTGCCGCACTGTTTCTTGTCGGCTATCTTTCGCTCCAGTCCAGCCAGGAAAAGGGAGGGGATGCAGCCGATATGATTAAAGGATTTCTTGACATTTCCGGCGTACCTACTGCAACGCTTGTGTACGCGGCCATTTTCTTGATGCTCGGCTACTTCCTCTATGCAACTCTTGCGGCATTTCTCGGAAGCGTCGTCAGCCGGATTGAAGATGTTCAGCAGATGATTTCGCCGATGATTCTGCTGGTCGTCGCAGGATTCGTAATTGCCATGGTCGGGCTAAGCACACCAGATTCAACGTTCATTACCGTTACTTCATTCATTCCGTTCTTTGCGCCAATGATCATGTTTCTCAGAGTCGGCGTGCTTGATATTCCGTTTTGGGAAGCGGCACTCGGCATCGGCATTACCGCTCTCACCATTGTGATTCTCGCCGTCATCGGGGCGAGGGTGTATAAAGGCGGCGTGCTCATGTACACGAGCGGCGGCGGATTGAAAAATATCAAACAGGCGCTTCGTCTGTCGAAAGATCGATAATGAAAGAGAAAAGCAGCTTGAAAGAAAAGCTGCTTTTTTCGTGCAAAGAGTAGAACGTGCATTCGCTTTCAACCCGTGATAGAATGGGAGCAGAATATTTTATGAAAAGGAGCAGAAGATTGACAAACATCACTTTCATTCATGCGGCCGATCTTCACCTGGACAGTCCGTTTCACGGCATCAGCCGGCTACCCGAAGAGGTTTACCGGCGGATCAAAAACAGCACATTTAAAAGCGCTGAAAATGTGTTTAAGCTTGCGATTGATGAAGAGGCCGACTTCATTTTGCTTGCCGGCGATCTTTTCGACGAAGCAAACCGCAGTTTAAAAGCACAGATGTTTTTGAGAAAGCAATTTTTAAAGTTGAAAGAGAACAACATCCAAGTCTATGTGATTTTTGGCAATCACGATCATCTGGGCGCCGATTGGACGCCGATTGATTGGCCGGACAACGTCCACATTTTCTCGTCGGAAGACATTGAAGAAAAATCGTTTTACAAAGACGGCCGGCTCGCCGCAAGCATCTACGGCTACAGCTATCCCGAGCGCTCTGTTTTTGCCAATAAGGCTGCTGAAATCAAAAAAACGACCGACGCGCCCTTGCATATCGGCATGATTCATGGGACGCTTTCCGGGGAGAGCGGCCATGATCCGTACTGTCCTTTTTCCCTTCAAGATTTAAAAAACGGCCGGATGGATTACTGGGCGCTTGGCCATATACATAAAAGACAGGTCATTTCAGCCTCCGAACCGGCGGTGATTTATCCGGGAAACACGCAATCGCGGCACATGAAGGAAACGGGAGAGAAAGGCTGCTATCTCGTCAATGTTTGCGGCGGAGAACTGTCCTTCGAATTTAAAGCCTTATCGGATGTTCTGTGGGAAACGGCCAGCATCGATATCTCAGAGACAAAGCAGATGACAGAGCTGATCAGCCTGATGCAGGATGCCCTTCAATCTTTCAGAAACAGAGGCAAGCCGGCATGCGTCAAGGTGGTATTGACAGGAGAAACACCCTCTTATTTGGCGGAAGGACAGGCCGGCATCGTGGACGAGATCCTTGACATCTTCCATGAAGAAGAGCGGGAGGAAGACGCGTTCATCTGGCTTACCGCGATCGAAGATCAAACAGATGCCGCCTTGTCTGGAATTGAACGGGACGCTTTTTTTCAGGAGCTATTGCAAGAAATGCAGGAATTTCAGGATTTCAGCCTGATTTTTGACGATTTGGAGCGGCATCCGGTCTTTAGAAGGCACGGAGAGCGGTTTCATGAAGAAGACTTCCGGGACATTCGCGCGCAGGCGGAAAAACTGCTGCTTCATGAACTGAAGACATTGAAAAGATAAGGGAGGGTGCAGGGTGAATATACATGCGATACATATATACGGATACGGTAAATTTGCCAATCAGACATTTCGCCTGTCTCCTTCAAATCTGCATTTGGTCTACGGGCTCAATGAAGCCGGGAAAACGACGCTCATGTCGTTTATTGAAAGCGTGCTGTTCGGTTTTCCGAAGACGAAACGGTATGAGCCGAAAACGGGCGTTATTTACGGGGGGATGCTTGAGGTCGGGCACCCTGATTTGGGGCAGATCCGGATCGAACGAACGGCCGGAAAGCCTGAGCGGGTCACCGTTTATCTGGAAGACGGCAGCACGAAGCCGGAAGGTTTTTTAAATGAGCTGCTGTCAGGCGTCGACAGACAGCTGTATAAAGCGATCTATTCATTTGACGTGTTCGGCCTTCAGGAAATTCATAAATTCAACCGCGACAAAATCGGCCGTTTTCTGCTGTTTTCGAGTCTGTTCGGCTCTGAAGCGATTTCAAAGATGGATGCCGGCCTCGTGAAAAAGCAGGAAGAGCTGTTTAAACCGAACGGCCGGAAACCTGAACTGAATCAGGAGCTCGACCGGTTAAAAAAGCTTTCCGAAGATTTGAAAAAAGCGAAAGCGCGGGAAGGCGACTACCACCGCCTGTTAAACGAAAAAAAAGGCGCTGAGGCCTCAATAAAGGACAGCGGACAACTGCTAAAAGATCTTGAGCATCTCGTCTCACAAATCGAGCAGGCGATTGAGATTCTGCCGGCAGCCGCGGAAAAACGCCAGCTGGAAGAGCAGCTCGCATCTTTCGGCGGCTCAGGGGAAAGCCGTTTCCCCGAAGGCGGACTTTTTGAGCTTGAAAAGCTCGAATCCCACCTGCATCCAAAAGCGGCTCAGCTGAAGGCGCTGGAAGAGAAAAAGCGCCGTTTGGAACAGCGGGCCGCCGCTTTTGCACCGGCTGAAGACTTTCTCGAGCACGAAGCGGAAGAGCTTTTAAAAGCATATCCGTTTTACCAGTCGTATTCCGAAAAAATCGCGTCTTTGACTGATCAGCTTCACCAGATTAACGGACGGGTTCAAGCGGGGCTTGGGCGCCTGAAAATCGAGGAATGCGATATCCTCAATGCGGACACCGCGTATGAATATGAGTGGAAGCTGCAGGAAACCGCTCAGGCATACATCGAGCTGCGTGAACTGAAACGGTCGCTTGACGAACGCTTTGAGCAGGCGAGAGCTGATCTGGAGGAAGCTGAACAGGCCCACGCCGCTCTCAGCAATGAAGTGATGCCGGAAGATGTCCGCAAGCAAAAGGAGGAAACCCTCAGCCGGCTTGCGTCCGCCGGCGGCCATGCCGGAAGGCGGGAAGAGCTGCTCCTTCAGCTGTCCTATCTGAAGCAAGAACAAAAGGTTCGGATGAAAAGAAGAAAGACCGCTTTTGCAGTAGCGCTTTGTGCTGCTTTTGCGGCAGCTTGTGCGGCGCTCTTTTTCAAGGAGTGGTTCCCGGGCGCTTTACTCGTGCCGATCTTGCTCATATTTGCCGCTGTTGTTCTAAAAAAGCCCGAGCCTTCCGTGGCAGCGGCTTTTATTCAAAAACAGCTGGACGACATTGATCGCAGCGGTACAAAAAGCGGAGTGAGTGACAACGCTTTGAGGGAAGAGCTGTGGAAGGACGACCAAACCCGGCAGCTCCTTATCGCAAAACAAGCAGAGCTCAGACAGAGAGAAGCGGAATATGAAAGAGCGATTAAGAAGTTCGAAGCGTGGGAAAAGGATATCCGTCCGTATCAGGAGAAGACCGAACGCTATTTGAGAGAGCTGAACCTGTCAATCGACCCGTCATTTTTAGCCGATGCGTACGCTTTGATCAAGGAACTCCGAGAGGAAATGTTGAAAAAGCGGGATATCGAGCAAGAGCTGAGCCGCCTTCAGGCTAAAAAAGCATCCTTTGAATCGGAATTGAGAAAGCTTGTCTCATCTCTCGGCCGCGCTGGCGAAAGCGTCCAAGAGCAGGTGTTTCAGCTGAAAAGCGCGCTTGATTCCCAAAAAGAAAAACTTCGGCAAAAACAGGAAGCGGACGTGTCTTTAAAGCATACCGCCGAACAAATCAAAGAGCTGACAAAAGAGACGGAATACTTCCAATCCCAAATTGGCGAACTCTTTCAAAAAGCAGGGGCGGACGGCCGTGAGATGTTCATCGGTCTGGCGAAGCGCGACCAAGCCAAAAAAGAATTAACGGCAAGGCTCGGGCAGCTCAAAAGAGAGCTCGGCAGGCAGGACGAGAAGGCCGTCATGCTTGCATCAGAACACTCTCTTGCAGAACTGAAAGGAAAGCTGGCCGAGGCGCAGGAAAAAAGAGCCCGTATAGAAAATAAGCTTGCAGAAGAAAGACAAAAGGCGGCGAATGTCCATGCGGAACTGGTCAGACTTGAGGAATCGGGAGCGGTATCCGAGCTCGCCTATCAGACCGGAATGCAAAAAGAGCGGGTCGCCGAACTGGCCAAAAAGTGGGCAGCCGTCAAGCTGATCCGGCAGGCGGTCAAAAACAAGATCGATGAACATAAGAAGGTTCGGCTTCCGAAGCTGTTACAGACGGCTGAAACATTACTGAACCCATTGACTGCCGGGCAATACGAAAAAATTTATTTTTCTGAAACAGATGAATCCATGATGGTCATGCGGAAAGACGGGGCTATTTTTTACGCCCACGAACTGTCCCAGGCAACTTGTGAACAGCTCTATTTAGCGATCCGATTCGCTCTGGCCCTCTCCCATCAAAAGGAAGTCAAATTGCCGTTCCAGCTGGATGACAGCTTTGTCCACTTTGACGAGGAGAGGTTTAAACAAGTGCTGAACATCTTAAAAAAGCTTTCAGGCGAAGAACAGCAAATCTTGTATTTTACGTGTCATGAACATGTAAGAGAAGCTTTTCACGACGAAGATGTGATCCTGCTGCCTCCCGTCATGAAAAACGTGGAAGTAAAGGGTATAACTAACAAATAAAAGTGTGTGCTATAATGATTTTATGTAGGAAAACGGAGGGAGCTTTATCATGGCAAAAGGTATCATGCTGCACGAAGTTGGCGAGCAGGTTGATTTGTATTTGCTCATTAAATCGTCAACGAAAGGAATCGCGAGCAATGGGAAACCGTTTTTAACGCTGATGCTCCAGGATCAGTCCGGAGATATAGAAGCGAAGCTTTGGGACGCCAAACAGCAGGACGAAGTGACCTACGGCCCGCAGACGATCGTGAAAGTGGTCGGCGACATTCATCATTACCGCGGGCGGAATCAGCTGAAGCTGAGAAACATCAGACCTGCGGGCGACAATGACAATGTCAAAATCGATGACTTTCTTGAGACTGCACCGATTCCCAAAAACGAAATGATGGATGCGGTCACTCAATATATTTTTGAAATGAAAAACCCTAGTATTCAGCGAATCACGAGGCACCTCGTCAAAAAATACGGCAAGGAATTCATTGATTATCCAGCTGCGACGAAAAATCACCACGAGTTCGTATCAGGTCTCGCATACCATGTTGTCTCCATGCTGAACCTGGCCAAATCGGTCGCAGACCTGTATCCGTCGCTCGATCGCGACCTATTGTACGCAGGTGTTATTTTGCATGACCTTGGAAAAGTAAAAGAACTATCCGGACCGGTGTCCACGACCTATACTGTCGAAGGGAATCTGCTGGGGCACATTTCGATTATGGTGACAGAAATTGCAAAAGCAGCCGAAGAGCTTCAAATTGATTCAGAAGAAGTGCTGATTCTCCAGCATTTGATTTTAAGCCATCACGGCAAACCCGAATGGGGCAGTCCAAAGCCGCCGATGGTCAAGGAAGCGGAAATTCTTCACTATATCGACAACCTTGACGCGAAGATCAATATGATGGACAGAGCGCTCGAACGGGTCAAGCCGGGAGAGTATACCGAACGCGTCTTTGCATTGGATAATCGTTCCTTTTACAAGCCTGTTTTTCACAAATAAGCGTCATAACTTGTCTCCCTTTTGCATAATGTCTGATATACAGTTTATTCAAAAAAGGGGGAAAAGCCGTGCTGCTGTTTCCGTGGTGGGTGTACCTTTGCATCGTCGGCATTATTTTCAGCGCCTATAAGCTGATGACGACGGCAAAGGAAGAGGAAAAGATCGATCAGGCTTTTATCGAAAAAGAAGGCCGCATTTATATCGAACGGATGGAAAAAGAAAAAGCACAGCGCATGAAGCGTTCATTGGATGAAGATCAAGAACAGCATGAAAAATCGGCTGATAGTCATTCCATCGCATAAAAAAAGCTGTCCGGCCCCGCGAGGGGAGGACAGCTTTTTTGGCGTCAGCTGCTGCTGCTTGTCTGAGCTTGGCGCTGGTCGACTTGTTTTTTCAACTCTTTGTCTTTTACTTTTAGATCAGCATCTTTGACAAGTTTGTCGATAACAGATTGCAGTTCAGTTTGATCGTTTTGTTTTTGTTCTTGGACCTCTTTTTTGAGATCTTTTTTCATGTCTTCATATTTGCCGCGCTCTTCGTCTTTCTTAATGATGTGATAGCCGAATTGCGATTTCACAGGGCCGCTGATTTCGCCGGTTTTCAAAGCAAACGCAGCTTTGACGAAATCCTTGTCCATGTTATCTTCCTTGCCGACCCATCCGAGGTCGCCGCCTTTTTCGGCTGTTCCGTCAGTTGAATACTCTTTTGCAAGGTCTTCGAATTTTTCGCCTTTTTTCAGCTTTTTCTCAACTTCTTCAGCCGTTTTCTTTTCCTTCACAAGAATGTGGCTCAAGTGGATTTTGCCTTTCAGGCCGTCATAATATTCTTTTACGTCATCATCGGTTACTTTTATGTTATCCTTTGCGGCTTTTTTCATGAGAAGTTCGTATTTGATCTGTTCTTTGACGAAGTCTTCGCCTTTCTGCTCAATGAGCTGGTTGAGCTGGTCACCCATCGACTTTTTGTACTCGTTCAGCTTTTTGTCGATTTCTTTGTCGGAGACATTGTATTTATCATCGAGTACTTTTTGCTGAACGAGCATGTTCAGTGCGTCCGCTCCGGCATTGTCTTTTAATGTTTGATAAAGGTCTTCTTTTGTAATATTTCCAGCTTTTGTTTCTGCAACAACCTCAGAGTCTCCTCCGCTGCATGCGCTGAGAGCCAGCACACTTGTCGCTGTAATCGCCGCAATTGCAATCTTCTTCATAAATGCAAACACTCCTAATCATAACAGTTTAAACTTTCCTTTGAATTGTATCATATCATATTCTGACATGCTGTAAAAAGATTTTCAACAGAGGGGCATCCGTCTAGTCAAATTTTCTTTCCGCTCATACAAATATATTGATCAAGAAAAGGAGGTCAATAACATGAGCGGAGGATACTCAAGCGGTTTTGCTTTATTGGTCGTGTTGTTCATTTTATTAATCATCGTTGGTGCAGCTTATCTGTACTAAAACCTTAGAAAATGAGAAAAGAACCGTCATTTTTTCAGGCGGTTCTTTTCTTTTGGACGATAGCCTAATCGTTTCATGACATTCGTGCATACACTAATGTAACGACTGGGGCAGAGGAGGTGTCAATATGGGCGACGGTTATACAGGAGGTTTCGCTGGCGGCTTTGCGCTGCTTGTGGTACTGTTCATCTTATTAATTATTATTGGTGCTTCTTGGATATGCTAATCAACAAAAGGATAGCTGCCGGATCAATACGATCGGCAGCTATCCTTTTTTTCTTTACACCGTAAAGGAAATCTCAATGAATGATGAGATCAATAAAATTAAGATCAGCACATTAATCATTCTAAACACCTTATCCTGCCGTTCTTCAGGAATCTCTCTGACAAGGCATAAAGAGTTTGTAAGCTTGTTTATGTTGAAGACAGTAAAAACCGCAAACAAGATGAAATAAAAAAGGATGATAGGAGATCCCCCTCTCTGTTTCTGCTCCATACTACATTACCAAATATTTATTAAAAAAGATAGAAAATAGACTGAAAAAAAGGATTTTCCAAGTGCCGAGCGGCTGGATTATTTTTGTATTAAAATATCAAAATCGTCGGCTTCCTGATCGACATAGCAGTTTTTAGGCGCTTTGATCAGTTTCCAGGCAAACAGAAAATCAGGCAGACAATAGCCGAAATGAATACTTGAAATGATGCAGAAATAATGAGCAAAGCTCGGCATCACAGCCCCCGCGTAAAATAAAGCAGGCGTGATGACGAAAAAAGGGCAGAGAAGAGAGACAAGCATCGTGTTTTTTGGAACTTCTCTCCATGTTCTCATTTTCAACCAATAAATCTTTTTTTCTATTTTTTTCTTGCTGATCAACGGCAAGATATGAAGAATTTTATGGGCAATTATAGCCGCAACCAATAGTCCTGCAAACAAAAGGGCATGATCGCCTCTCTGAACAGTTTGCGGATGAATCAGCTGCATCGCTAAATATTCGGGAATAAAAAATAAAATCATTAAACTGACGGCAGTGAGCACGATGCGCATGCCTCCATAATCTTTAACGAGATTGATGGTTTTCCAGCAACTCATAAATGACATCCTTCCGTTTCAACAAACTGTTATATGAAATCCTCAGAATAATTTACTCCTCTGGATGAGAAAAATCAATCCCTTTTTCGAAAAAAATTTCGTCATTTTCCAAAGAATTTAGAAGGGTGTAAAAGGAACAGAAATCTCCCGTGTTGAACTTTCATCAGAAGGGAATATCGGCTAAAATAAGAGAAAGGGAGAGAAGGGACAAATATGAACTCTATGGAGCAACGCCTTGAGCGGCTGGAATATTACATCAAACTGTTATTGAACAATGCGGATATGAAAGAGTATCCGTATTATAAAATGTTGATCGAAAAGGGCTTATCAGAGGAAGAAGCAAAGGAAACGGAAAAGCTGTGCGAAGAGCTCTCAAAGGAGCTTGAAGCACAAAAAGCGCAAGGATATGTGATGTTCGATCATCTCCTCACGCTTTTTGCGGGACAGTTAAATGAAAAACTTGAAGTGCACGAAACGATTTTCGCCCTTCACAGACAAGGTCTGTACAAACCGCTGATGAGCGAATTCATCAGCATTATCAGGCAATACGATCTGGCTTAGTTTTTAAGAGGCTCAAGCGGTTTGTCCATCTCTATCGATTCCCCGGCTTCTTTTGCTTCTTGTTTTTTCTTCATTTTGCCCTCTTCGCTCGTAAATTCACTTTCGATGTTTGAAAACGATTTTTCGAAAATTTCCATGAAGTCATCGCCGTAAATATGGCGGATGATCGACATCATCTCGACGATTTCTGGAAACTTCCCGTACAGCTGATGAAGGGGCTGAGCGCCTTTTAAGACGGCATTCCGGGTCGGATCGTAAGACTCGAGGATTTTAAGGAAAACGTCTTCACCTTTCGGAGTCAGCTGAATGTAAGTGTTTCGTTTGTCATTCAACTTTTTGGAAAACTCCAGGTAACCTCTTTCCTCAAGTTTTTTTGAAAAATTAAACGCTGTGGATACGTGCATGACGCCGAACTTGGCGATTTCCGAAATGGATGCACCGTTCAGCTGGTAGGCGATCCACAAAATATGATGCTCGTTAATGTTCAGATCATAAGGTTTAATCCACTGCTGCCAATCCTTTTCTATTGACTTCCAAAGCGCCTTGCTAAGCTGTGCCATTCTTTGACTGAATAAAAGGGCTTCTTTCACCGTATAGGGCTCTTCCGCTCGATTCATTCACTTCACCTGCTTCTCTTTATCTTATAATTTCTATTATGCCAATAAAATAAAGATTAATAAAGATGTAAATTTACGAAATTTTTAAAAAATCCAGCTTTACGGTGTGAAATCAGGATTTTACCCAAAAAAAGAGCGTGAAAATTTTCCATTCACACCCCTTTTTTAAGGTTCATTTTTTTCGCTGAGTATATTAGTTTTGTAAGGTTTTCTCCAGCTGTTTTATCTTTTCTTCAATCTCAGCGATTTCCTTTTTTAAGTCCTGCTGGTGAGGTTTGATTTCCTCGCGCCATTCCTGGATGGACGTTTGCAGTTCGCTGCCGACGTCTTTGATGGTTTCCGCGCCTTCTATGGCGGTTTTGACGAATTGCTCTTTTAATGCGATTCCGTCGTTTTTCAGCCTTTTGACGGTGTCTTCCCATTTACCGCAGTTGGCTTTTAGCTGTCCTCTCAAGTTTTTTCCTGAAGTCGGCGCGGTCAGCAATGCTGCAACACCGCCAATAACACCGCCTACAATCAGTCCAGCTGCTAAAGATCGGCCTTTTGACATGTACATCACCCCGGTTATATTTTTAAAGATCAGGCTTGGCAGGCACCCGTCTTCTCATGATTAGATATTGGCGTTCGAGCCGGGCCATCCGTTTCTCTTCTTAGAAACTTCTGCATAGCTTGCTTTATTTTAGCATACTTTTAAAAAAAGGAGGGAGAGGGTTGTCTGTCATTATCATTGTTTTGACAATTTTAAGCGCTGTGTTTACCGCCGGCTCCTTTTATTATTTAAGGCTTCTCGGATATTCTGCATCTTACCCGCCGAAACGCATTCTTAAACAAAAAGCGCTTTTTTGCACGGGAAGCGCAGGATTGGCGCTCCTGCTCCTTTTTTTTATTCAGCTTCTTATATAAAATATCGGGCGGATTCCCCTTTTTTTGACCATCAAAATGAAAAAAACCTCTTCAAAAAAAGGATAACCCTTTTCAAGAAGAGGTTCTGGTTTTATTTGACTTGTTCAATCAGCCTTGAGCGCTTCATGATCGACTGCACGATCGGGAAGATGACCGCCATGGCGATCGTGTTGATCAAGGCAGCAGGTAAAACGACAACAGAAAACAGGGTAATGAACCCCTGGTTTCCAGGCAGGCCGACGATGAACAGCGCAGCCGTAAGGAAAATGGTTCCGGAAAGAACCGTTCCTGCAGCAGTTAATCCGGCGGCGGCAAGCGTTTTGCTGTTCAGCTTTTTCACAAGCAGAAATACGCCGAAAAACATCAAGGCTGTTAGCGGTTTGTCGATGATGTTGGGCAGCTGTCCTCCCGGAAAAGCCGTTGTCAACGCGGAAATAACGCCTGTCACGATTCCGATGACAAGAACATTTTGCAATCTAGGGAACAAAAGGATTCCCATAAACATCATGATCAGCATCATATCCGGCTTCATTCCGTAGAAAAAAGGCGGAATCACAGCGTGAAGCGCCGCTCCAATGGCGACAAACAGGGCCATAGCCACTAATTCTTTTGTTTTCATGTCTATTCTCTCCTCATCTAGGCTCTTTTTACGCTTTCCAATAATATGCTCGTCATTTATTGCGAAAGCTTTCTAGTAGTATATCAAACTTTCGAAGGAATGGGGAAGCCTTTTTTCGCCATCTTCCATCATCAGGATAAACCATCAGTTTTCTTCGCGGAATTTCTTCATAAAGGCCGCCAGCTTTTCGCAGTCTTCAACAGATACGGCATTGTAAATCGAAGCGCGGCAGCCTCCGACCGAACGGTGTCCGCCAAGCCCTGACATTTTTTCTTCCTTTGCCTTTGCGATGAATGATGCTGTCAGCTCATCATTTTTGAGCGTAAAGGTGACGTTCATGTTTGAGCGGCTGTCTTCTCTCGCATGGCCGCGGTAGAATCCGCCGCTTTCGTCGATCGCGTTGTATAAAATACCGGCCTTTTCTCGATTGCGTTTCTCAATGGCATCGAGGCCGCCTTTTTCCTTGAGCCACTCCAGCACGAGAGACAGCATATAAATCGCAAAAGTCGGAGGGGTATTGTAGAGAGAATCCGCTTTGGCATGTGTTGAGTACTTCAGGATTTTGGCAACTTGCTCGTTTTCTTTGCCGAGCCAGTCTTTTTTCATGATGACAACGGTCACCCCTGACGGTCCGAGGTTTTTCTGAGCGCCGGCATAGATGATGTCAAATTGGGAAACATCGATTTTTCTGCTTAAAATATCGCTGGACATATCAGCGACAACCGGAATCGGAGCGTCAGGGAACTTTTGCCACTGCGTTCCGAAGATCGTGTTGTTGGAAGTCAGGTGGAGGTAAGCACCGTCTAGCGGAATCTCCGGTACTTCGGGAATATAGCTGTACGTATCTTCTTTACTGGACGCGATGATCGATGTGTTTCCGAAGAGCTTCGCTTCGGCGAGCGCTTTTTCAGACCAGGCGCCTGTCATTATGAAGTGCGCCGTTTTGTCTTTGGAGAGGAAGTTCATCGGAATCATTGAGAACTGAAGGCTTGCTCCGCCTTGCAGAAACATGACTTCATAATCATCAGGTATGTCCATCAGTTCCTTTAACAGAGCTTTCGCTTTTTGATGAACGGCGTCATACTCTTTGCTGCGGTGGGACAGCTCCATCACGGACATCCCCGCACCGTTGAAATCAAGAAATTCGTCTTTCGCCTTTTGCAGTACTTCTAAAGGCAGTGCTGCCGGTCCTGCGTTAAAGTTCGTTGTACGTATCATCACAATCGCTCCCTGTTCATGTATAAAAATATAAAACCATCCTAACATAAAAGGTTCCGGTTATACATAAAAAATTTGAATTGTGTGAAATATAGAACAAAGTCTATTTAGTCGTGCCGGGCGATCTGATAAATGTGGAGTTTTTTTGAACGAAAAAAAGACGCCGGCAGCTGCCGGCGCCCTTGGACAATGTCTCGATTACAGGTGCTTGTTGATGGAAGCTGCAATGTTCTGCAAGTCTTCCGGTGAATAGTCGTCCGCATGTGTTTTCCAGACGGCTCCGAATCCGTCTCCTTTGCCGTAGCGGGGGATGATGTGCATGTGATAGTGGAAGACGGACTGCCCCGCTTTTTCGCCATTGTTATTCAGAAGGTTTAAGCCGATCGGCTCGTATTCGTCTTTGATAGCTTGGGCGATTTTCGGAACCGCTTCAAAAAATTCCCTTGAAACATCAGGTGTCATTTCGTAAATATTGGTTTTATGAACTTTTGGAATCACAAGCGTATGCCCTTTTGTGACTTGGCTGATGTCGAGAAAAGCCAGTACATGTTCATTTTCAAATACCTTTGCACAAGGGATTTCTCCGTTTATGATTTTGCAGAAAATACAGTCGCTCATACTTTTCCTCCTTTTTCCATCAGGGAAAGGTTATGTATAAGCAACATATTACCACAATTTGCGCGAAAACACGAAAAACAGGATGAACGGCTCCAACGTTCACCCTGCCTGAAGAAGGTACGCTTTAACGAAGAAACGTTAACTGCCTTTTGCAAGCACCCCATTTTCGTCAAAATGAAAGCTTGTAACGCCTATACATTTCCTGCGACAAACACCTCATTTGATCGTCACACCTTTTTTATATGACGGAGATGTCAAATAAAGCAGGTGCTTTCTCAATTCAGTGGATGAAAGAAATTTCTAAGCTTGACATGTTTCATACTCAGGAACTCTTGCCGATTTTGTCTTTGACAAACACCTCATTCGCCAGAGTTGATAAGCTTTCCCTTCTTCAAGAATTAGAATGTCCTGATGCGCATTCGATTATTCGTTTTATTTTAAGGCCGAAAAGCGGGAGGGAAAACGTTTCAAATACATTCTTGTTTTTGGTACTATTAAGAAAAATGCAGGAAAGGAACGAACGTATGTCACTACTGACTGTTAATGAGTTAACTGGAGGGTATACAAGAAACCCGGTGCTGCGCGATGTTTCATTTGCGATTGAACGGGAGCAGATCGTCGGGCTGATCGGTTTGAACGGAGCGGGGAAAAGCACGACGATCCGGCATATCATCGGCTTAATGGAACCGCACAAAGGATCGGTTGAATTGAACGGCAAAACGTTCATGGACGATCCGGAAAGCTATCGTTCCCAATTTACGTTTATTCCGGAAACGCCGATTTTATATGAAGAGCTGACATTGAAGGAGCATTTGGAGCTGACGGCGATGGCGTATGGCCTTTCGAAGGAAACGTTCGAGAAAAGGCTTCCGCCGCTTTTGAAAGAATTCAGAATGGAGAAGCGCCTGAAATGGTTCCCTGCCCATTTTTCAAAAGGTATGAAGCAGAAGGTTATGATCATGTGCGCTTTCCTTGTCGAACCCGACCTGTACATTATAGACGAACCGTTTCTCGGTCTTGATCCGCTGGCGATCAATGCCCTTCTCGAGCGGATGAACGAAGCGAAGAAAAACGGCGCGGCCGTTTTGATGTCGACGCATATTTTGGCAACGGCAGAGCGGTATTGCGACTCCTTCATTATTCTTCATAACGGCGAAGTGCGGGCGAAAGGAACGCTTGATGAGCTCAGAGAGCAGTTTTCGATGGAAGAAGCGAGCCTCGACGACCTGTATCTTGAACTGACGAAGGAAGAGAGCTATGAATAGCATTCTGGGGATTTGGAAGACAAGAATTGAGGAGTATGTCAAAGAAACAAGATCATATTTGAAATACATGCTGAATGACCACCTTGTCATCGTCATGATTTTTTTCCTTGCAGGAGCTGCGAGCTGGTACAGCAAATGGCTGAAAGAGATGCCCGAAGGTTTTCCCGCCTATTGGGTGATGGCCGTCATCTTTTCGTTCATTTTGACAGGCTCATACGTCCGCACGCTAATTAAAGAAGCGGATCTCGTCTTTTTGCTGCCGCTCGAAGCAAAGATGGAGCCGTATTTTCAGCAGGCTTTCCGATTCAGTTTGTTGACGCAGCTTTTTCCGCTGGCCGCCGCGGCCCTCGCTTTGGCACCGCTCTATTTTGAAGCGAGCGGCCAGGCATTTTCCGCGTACTTCATCTTGCTGATTCAGCTGCTCGTCTTAAAAGGATGGAACACAGCGATGCAATGGCGGATGACGTTTTTCGGCGAAAAAAACATGAGGGTCACCGACTGGATTGTCAGACTGCTTCTCAACACGATCGCGATCTATTTCGCTTTAGCGTCTTCATACGGATTTGCAGCAGCTGTCTACCTGATCATGGCCGCTCTGTATGTGTATTTTAAAATGATCGATAAGAAAAAATCGTTTAAATGGGAGCTGCATATTGAAGACGAAATCAGAAGAAAGCAGCGGTTCTACAGAATTGCGAACCTATTCACAGACGTTCCCCATCTTAGAAAGCAGGCGAAAAGAAGAGCATATCTCGATTGGATGCTCCGGTTTATTCCGTATGAACAGCGCCGGACATTTACATATATGTACGGAAGGGCCTTTATCAGATCAAACGACTATTTCGGTATCGTCGTCAGGCTGACCGCAATTTTTGGTATCATCATCGCTTATTTTTCGACATATGAGTGGGTTTCTGCGGCGCTCATCGTCTTTACCGTATTCATTACAGGAATTCAGCTGACACCGCTGTTTGATCATTTTTCACATTTGTCCTTGCAGGAGCTTTATCCCGTCAAAGCTGCAGAAAAGCGGAAGAGCTTTTTCGGTCTGCTTCACATTGTTCTGAGCGTCCAGGCGCTTGTTTTGTCTGCCGTTGCCGGAGCCATGATGCAGTGGACCGGGATGCTTGCCGGACTGGCCGGCTCCGCATTGCTTATATTTGTAATTTTGAAGCCTTATTTCAACAGCAGATTGAAGAAAAATGCCAAGAGATCATGAATCCTTTTCTTTTTAAGCAAGTATGATGAAAGAAGAGGTGAGAGGCGCATGAATGAAAACCAGCTTTATTTGGAGGAAGCGATCCGCTGGAAAATGAAGTTTCTCAGAAAGCCGTCGATGGCTGAGCGGATGTCGAAAGGCGTGCAGTCGAAAATCAACGCCCGCATTCCCGCCAAAGTTCATAAAGCGATAACAGAAAGCATTAAAAAGATGGTCGAGGCCACTTTGCTCGGCTCGAATTTGACGACTTTTGACAAGAAAACAGGCGCGCTTTCGCTAAGGGAAAAAGATGAGCTGGCTCAGAAGACGATTGCCCAGTATCAAAAGGCGGCTGCCGTTGAAGGGATCGGAACAGGCGCAGGCGGGATTTTTCTCGGACTGGCGGACTTTCCGCTTTTGCTCGGCATCAAAATGAAATGCCTGTTTGAATTGGCGTCGATTTACGGATACGATATCAAGGAAAAAGAAGAGCGGATGTTTCTTCTGTATATTTTTCAGCTCGCCTTCTCAGGGGAAGCTCACCGAAAAGAAATTTTCCGTATGATTGAACATTGGGAAACCGAAAAGCGCGAAATCGATTGGCTGGCATTTCAGCAGGAATACCGGGACTATCTCGATCTTGTAAAGCTGTTTCAGCTTGTGCCGGGCTTCGGCGCGGTCATAGGCGGAACGGCTAACTATAAGCTGCTTGGGCATCTTGGGGAAACAGCGAGACACGTTTTCCATATGAGGTTGATACATGAGACAGCCGGATATTGATGATCCGGCTGTTTTTTGCTTTTTTGGTTGTTACATTGCAGGCGTTTCGCGGAGCGACTGCTCTTTCTCCTGATAGGAGACAGCGGCATTTGCCAGCACCTTGGCTGCGATCAGCAGCGCTTTTTCATCAAGATCGAATTTCGGATGGTGGTGGGGAAACACCGCGTCCGGATTTTCAGGACGGGCGCCTGTAAAGAAAAATGTCCCTTTGACGCGCTCTAGGTAGTAAGCGAAATCTTCCCCGCCCATTTGCATGCCGCTTTCCTCAACGTTTTCGACGCCTTCTGTCTGTTTAGCGATTTTTGCGAGAAAAGCCGTTTCTTCCGGATGATTGCAGACAGGCGGATAGCCCCTTTCGAAGGAATAGTCACAGTCAGCGCCATGCATGCCGCATATACCTTTTGCAATCTGTTCAATTTCGTTTTCAATCAAGGTGCGGATTTCATCATTGAAGGAACGCGCCGTCCCGATTAAAACGGCTTTATCAGCGATTACATTAAAGGAGTTTTCGGCAACAAATGAACCTATCGAAACGACTGCCGGCTGAGTCGGATCGAGCCTGCGGCTGACAATCTGCTGGAGTGAAGCGACGATCTGCGATCCGATCAACACGGCGTCTTTTGTTTTATGAGGCTGTGCGCCATGCCCGCCTTTGCCTTTAATCGTAATCGTAAAACGGTCCGCAGCGGCCATGATCGGTCCTGTTCGATATTGAACGGTTCCCGTCGGCTCAGTAGCCCACAAATGGGTTCCGAAAATCACGTCAACACCGTCAAGACAGCCGTCTTCAATCATCGGCCTGGCTCCGCCCGGGGAATATTCCTCGGCGTGCTGATGGATGAGGACGATCTTTCCTTTTAAACGGTCGGCATGTTCGTTCAAAATTTTCGCGAGGACGAGCAGGGTGGCCGTGTGCCCATCGTGTCCGCAGGCATGCATCACTCCCGGCACCGTCGACCGGTAAGGCACATCTTTTTCATCATGAATGGGCAGCGCGTCAAAATCGGCTCGAAGCGCAATGACGGGGCCGGACGATCCGCCTTCGATGTGCGCGAGAACACCGCCCCCGCCGACATTGGTGCGGATAGGAATACCGAGCGCTTCATAGTAAGAAGCGATAAATGCGGCTGTTTTCTTTTCTTGAAAAGAAAGCTCCGGGTGCTGATGAAAATGACGCCTCAATTTGACCATTTCATCGTAGTGTGCATCAAGCTGCTCATTAATTTGTCGGATGAATGCGGATGCGCTCAAAAAAATTCCTCCTTTTAGGAATGACAAGTTTTTATAATTTTATGACAACTGAAGCCGCTATTCAACCTTGCTGTCACGTTTTATAGAAGAAAAATGGCGGCAATCGTTGTGACAGTTAATCCGGCTGCTACAGGAATAAAGTTTTTTCTGGCAAGATCGAACGGGTCCACTTTACAAATCGCTGCTACCGGAATGAGCGCCCATGGCACAAGCGTACCGCCGCCGACCCAAATGGCTGAGATTTGGCCGAGTGCGGTCAGAACGGCCGGGTTGCCGTCAACAGCCGCAGCAAACATCGAAGCAGCTGATCCGGCTAGAGATATTCCTGAAAAACCAGAGCCGTCAAGACCGGTCACCGCTCCCGTGACAGTGAGCGCCACTGCGGCGAGCTCTGGAGAGAGCGGGACGCTGTGGGCAAAAGCTGAACCGAGGTCCTGCACGATCCTATTAGAAAAACCGGGTATCTCGGCTGTCAGTACTTTTTCGAAACCCGCGTCGCCCAAGTAAAAAAAGGCGGCGATCGGAATGACGGGGGCAAACACTTTAAAGCCGAACTGAAATCCGCGAATGAAATAACCGGTGATTTTCTCAAGACGACGGTGTTTGTGGACGATAAAATGAATGAGAATCATGACGAAGACAGCTGTTCCTCCGACAAGCGCCGTCGCTTCGTCTCCTTGCAATTCCAGGATCAGCATCGCGGCGATATCCCCTAAAAAAATGACCGGAATCATCAGTGCGAGCCATTTTCTTGGGGCTGGGGGAAGAAGCCATTCAGGCTCGCTTTGCCGCCGCTCACTGTTTGCGGCTGCTTGATTGTCTTTCTCTTTCCTGAGCATAAAAAAGGCTGCCGCCGTTGTCGAAAAGCCCATGATCAGGACGAGCGGAACGCTTGCAGACATCACTTCTGCAACGGACAGTCCGGCTGCATCTCCGGTCAATTTAGGCGCCGCCTGGATGATGTAATCGCCTGATAGAGCGAAACCGTGGCCGAATAAATTCATGGCGCACGCTACCGCTATCGGGGAGAGGCCGGCTTTCAGCGCGGCAGGCAGGAGGACGGCGCCGATCAATGCGACAGCCGGGGAGGGCCAAAAAAATGAAGAAATGATAAACATTAAAGCTCCGGTGATCCAATAGGCCAAGGCAGGACCTTTCATCCATTTGGCGATCGGAGTGACCATTGCTTCATTAACGCCGGTCTTTGCCAGCAGTTCGCTCATCGAAACGGTAAAGCAGATGATGAAAATGGTCGGGAGAAGTTCTCCGGCGGCGTAGATTAAGCTGTTGAACAGGCCCATCACAGAGGCAATGGCAGAATGGGTCGCCGCTAATGAAATGAAAAAAACCCCGGCAAGCGATATAAAGGTGGTATCAAGACGAAGAAGCATAAATGCAAGAATTGCAGCGATAAAGCCCAAATATATAAAGTGAACGGACGTTAATTCAATTTCCATTTCCCGATCCCCCCGTTAACATAGCCTCATACAGCTTATTCCTGGGCTGTCAGAGTGTGAAGGAAGGGCTCATTTCCTCGGAAATAAAAAACTGCCTTAAAAGGCAGTTATTCGACAGAATGATACGAAGAAATATAGGATGGGCGGGAAAAAATCGTTCCGCCTTGGTTGATTCCAGCTGAAGATTCCTTCTTTTGATGGGCTTCGCCGAACGATTTGGAGCTTTTCCAGTCCTGAAACGACTGTTCTGTGTCCCACAGCGTCAGTACGATATACGTATCGCTGTCTTTCGGCCTCAGCACCCTGAGGGCTTTAAAGCCAGGCTGATTTTCGATTTTTCCGGCTCTGTTTTTAAAACGGGTTTCGAAAAGCGGTCTTCCTTCCGGTGTGACAGGGATGTTGTTGAGGACGGCGAATCCGGAATGTTCCAAAGTTCCCGACTGATCGATGATTTCGTAGCGGTGAGGAGAATGAAAGACGCTTTCTCCGTCGGTTTCGTGAAAGAGAATGGCGGAATCGTGGCTTTTCATAAATAACATGTTTTCAAGACCGTGCTGTTTGGCGAGCTTTTTTAAAAACTCGACAGTTCCGTATGTAATGTAAAAATTCAATTTTATCACCCCTTTTTGATAGTATAACAAAAGGACGATTTAAAATTCTATCTATTACCCGCTATAAATGCTGCAACATAATTTGAAGAAAAAATTCCCATACTAGCTATAGAAAGGAATGAGGTGACCATATGAGAAAGAGATTTTTCATTCCAATCATCATTACAGCGGCGATATTCCTTTTATCGTTAATCGGATATATTACGATTTTGTTTCTGGGGGATTATGTGATTGATGAAAAGAAACTGATTTTCCATGCTTCTTCTAAAATCGTCGACCAAAATGGAGAAGAAGTCACAAGCCTCTATACTGAAAATAGAAGACCTATTTCAATTGCCGAGGTGCCGGACGGCGTAAAAAATGCCTTTATCGCGGTTGAAGACAAGCGCTTTTATGAGCACCACGGCATCGATTTTAAATCCGTGAGCCGTGCGGTCTATAAAGATATATTAGCGGGAGGAAAAGTGGAAGGTGGAAGTACGATCACCCAGCAGCTCGCAAAAAACACTTTTTTGACACACGACAAAACGTTTTTAAGAAAAACGAAAGAAGTCATAATCGCGATCAACTTGGAGCGGGACTACAGCAAAGACAAGCTTTTGGAAATGTATTTGAACCAGCTTTATTTCGGGCACGGCGTCTATGGAATCCAGGCGGCTGCAAACTACTTTTTTAGCAAAGATGTGAAAGACTTGACGGTCAGTGAGGGAGCGGTGCTGGCTTCCATTCCTAAAGCGCCGTCCACGTATTCTCCCATTCTCAATCCGGAAAAAAGCCGTGAGCGGCGCAATGTCATTCTCGGCATGATGAACGAGCAGGGATATATCAGCTCAAAGGAAACCGTCAGAGCCCAAGGCAGCACATTGGGCCTCCACGTGAAAGAAAAATCAAAAAATCCGTGGCTTGACAGCTATATTGATCTGGTCATGAAAGAAGCGGAAGACAAATATTCGATTTCGAGTGAACAGCTTCTTCAAGGCGGATACACAATCAGTGTTCCGCTCGACGTTTCGATACAAAAAGCGGCTTACACGCTGATGAAGCAGGACGGCTATTTTCCCGGAACAGACAATAAAGCTGAAGGGAGCGCCGTTTTTATCGATAACCGGACAGGCGGCGTAGTGGCCGCTCTCGGAGGTCGGGAATACGCTCCGAAAGGCTACAACAGGGCAACAGCCCCGCGTCAGCCGGGTTCGACTTTTAAACCGCTTGCCGTTTACGGCCCCGCTCTTGAAGAAAAGCGGTTTAAGCCGTACTCCATGCTTGAAGATAAACAGCTGTCATACGGCGGCTACTCGCCGAAAAACTATGACGGCCAGTACGAGGGCAAGGTCTCTATGGTGGATGCGCTGACCTACAGCAAAAACGCGCCTGCCGTATGGACGCTAAATGAGATCGGAATCGAAACGGTGAAGCCTTATCTCAGCCGCTTGGGCATGAACGTGCCGGATGAGGGCCTGGCATTGGGGCTGGGCGGCTTAGAGAAAGGAGTGTCGCCGCTTGAGATTGCCGGGGCATACCGGACCTTTGCAAATTCAGGACAATACACCGAGCCGTTCTTTATTAAAAAAATCACGGACGAAAACGGGGATGTCATATTCCGCCGCGAGGAAAAATCAGAAAAGGTATTCAGCAAACAAACCGCTTGGAACATGACGCGAATGCTAGAGGAGGTCGTGAAAAGCGGAACGGGAAAAGCCGGTGATTTTTCCGGAGAGATTGCAGGAAAAACGGGCTCGACCACGTATACCGGAAAAGAGGGCGGAACAAAAGATGCCTGGTTTGCGGGGTATACGCCCGAAGTGACGGGAGCTGTCTGGATGGGCTACGATAAAACGGATGAATCCCATTATTTAAAAGGCGGCAGCGCTTATCCGACAAGGCTGTTTAAAGACATTTTAAAACGCTCCAACCATAAGCCTGAACGATTTAAGGCGCCTGAAGGTGTAAAAGATCTGGACAGGCCGATCCGCCTCGAAGATTTGGAAAGTGTTAAAGCAGACTATTCCTTTACGCCGATGGGGCTGATTACGGTGTCATTAAAATGGCATGAACAAGAGGATAAAAGGGTTGAATACCGAATATATGAAAGGAAAAACGGAAAAGAAACGCTCATTGATACGGTTAAGGGGAAAGGAAGCTATTCAATCCCTTATGCAAACATCTTTTCCAATGCTTCCTATAAAATTGTTCCGTACAATCCGCAGACGAAAACAGAGGGGAAAGGGACTGATTATATCGAACCGAAAGTGTTTCCTTCGGGTCATTAGGTACCCGAAATTCATCAATTTCTTGAACAATAAGTCTCATGAGTATACCGTTCAATAAAAAAACGGTATATTGGAAGGAGTAATTTTGCGAACGTATGGTTGCAGCTTGAAAGGTGGATATCATGATGAAAAACGACAAGGCTTTTAATGACACATTCTTAAAAGCGTGCCGAGGAGAAAAAGCCGCCCATGTACCGGTATGGTACATGAGGCAGGCTGGAAGATCACAGCCTGAGTACAGAGCGCTCAAGGAAAAATACGGACTGTTCGAAATTACGCATCAGCCCGAACTGTGCGCTTACGTGACAAGGCTCCCCGTCGAACAGTACGGTGTCGATGCGGCAATACTTTATAAAGACATAATGACACCGCTTCCAGGTATTGGCGTTGACGTCGAAATTAAAAACGGCATCGGTCCTGTTATCGATCAGCCGATCACATCTCTCACAGATGTTGAAAAACTTGGCGAACTCGAGCCGGAGGAGCATATACCATATGTGCTGGAGACGATCAGACTCTTGACAGAAGAACAGCTGAACGTTCCGCTGATCGGTTTTACTGGGGCACCGTTTACACTGGCCAGCTATATGATCGAAGGCGGCCCGTCCAAAAACTACAATAAAACAAAAGCGTTTATGTACAGCCAGCCTGCTGCATGGGACCTCTTGATGAAAAAGCTCGGGAAGATGGCGGCTGTATACGTCAAAGCCCAAATCCGCGCCGGTGCCAAAGCCATTCAAGTGTTCGATTCCTGGGTCGGCGCGCTGAATATCGGTGATTACTGCCGCTATATCAAGCCGACGATGGACATTCTTTTCAAAGAGCTGAAAAAAGAAGGCGTGCCGCTGATTATGTTCGGGGTCGGCGCAAGCCACCTCGCGACTGAATGGCACGATCTTGACCTTGACGTCGTCGGGTTGGACTGGCGGATGAGCGTGCAGGAAGCCAGGGATAAAGGGCTGACAAAAACGCTTCAGGGGAATTTGGATCCTTCGATCCTCCTCGCCCCGTGGGAAGTCATTGAAGAGAGGACGAAAGCCATTCTCGATCAGGGCATGCAGACGGACCGGTTTATTTTCAACCTCGGTCACGGGATTTTTCCCGAAGTGAGTCCTGACACACTGAAAAAATTGACGGCATTTGTTCATGAGTATTCCGCCTCAAAAAAATCGAGCCTGATGACATGAGCATTTCAGTTGGTCTTTTCAATATAAACTGTCAAAATACGTATAGATCATGATCTTTAAAGAGGTGTTCACGTTGGGTAAAAAGAAAATGGGGCTTCTTGTTATGGCGTATGGGACGCCTTACAAAGAGGAAGACATTGAACGTTATTATACACACATCAGAAGAGGCAGGAAGCCTGAGCCTGACATGCTTCAGGACTTAAAAGACCGCTATAAGGCGATCGGCGGAATTTCTCCGCTTGCAAAGATCACGCAAGAGCAGACGAAGCAGCTGGAAAAACGCTTAAACGAGCTTCAGGATGATGTGGTATTCAAGTCATATATCGGTCTCAAACATATCGAACCTTTCATCGAGGATGCCGTTCAGGAGATGCATAAAGACGGGATTACAGAAGCCGTCAGCATCGTGCTTGCGCCCCATTTCTCCACCTTCAGCGTACAGTCGTACAACAAGCGGGCGAAAGACGAGGCTGAAAAGCTCGGCGGATTGTCGATCACATCGATCAACAGCTGGTATGATGAGCCGAAATTCATCGCATATTGGGCGGATCAAGTGAGAAAAATCTATGACGAAATGCCTTCGGAAGAAAGGGAAAACGCCGTCTTGATTGTATCGGCGCACAGCCTTCCCGAAAAGATCGTCGAAATGGGTGACCCATATCCTGAACAGCTTAAAGAATCAGCGAAGCTGATTGCCGAAGCGGCGGGTGTAAAAGATTACGCCGTCGGCTGGCAAAGCGAAGGAAACACCCCTGATCCGTGGCTTGGGCCGGATGTTCAGGATTTGACCCGTGACTTGTCAGAGCAAAAAGGGTACAGCGCTTTTGTTTATGCTCCCGTCGGCTTCGTAGCTGACCATTTGGAAGTTCTTTATGACAACGATTATGAATGCAAAGTCGTCACAGACGATATCGGAGCAAGCTATTACAGACCTGAAATGCCTAACGCAAAACATGAGTTTATCGATGCTTTAGCAGATGTTGTATTAAAACAATTGGAGAAAGAACAGTAAAGAAGGCGATTGTAAATGAGTGGAGAACGCAGGCAGATTGTCATCATCGGCGGCGGTATTACCGGATTGGCCGCCGCCTTCTACTTGGAGAAGGAAATCAAAAAGAACGATCTCCCGGCCGAAGTCACGCTTGTTGAAGCAAGTCCGAGACTGGGCGGAAAGATACAGACGGTACACAAAGACGGCTATGTGATTGAACGGGGGCCGGATTCATTTTTGGAACGGAAGCAAAGCGCACCTCAGCTCGTGAAGGATCTCGGGCTGGAGCACTTGCTCGTGAACAACGCGACAGGCCAGTCTTATGTTCTTGTCAGCGAAACGCTCTATCCGATTCCGGAAGGAGCTGTGATGGGGGTGCCGACAAAAATCGGACCTTTTCTGACAACCGGCTTGTTTTCCTTGCCGGGGAAGTTGAGAGCCGGAATGGATTTGCTGCTTCCAGCGAGCAAGCCGCAGGAAGACCAGTCGCTCGGAGAATTTTTCAGAAGGCGTGTCGGCGGTGAAGTGGTGGAGAACCTGATCGAACCGCTTTTGTCAGGCATTTATGCCGGGGACATTGACCGCCTCAGTCTGATGTCAACTTTCCCGCAATTCTACCAGACAGAACAGAAGTACAGAAGCTTGATCATCGGGATGAAAAAATCGCGCGGCGCCCAGAGCGCCAAAAAGCCTGCGAACAAAAAGAAAGGCCAGTTCCAGACGGTGAAAACCGGCCTGCAGACGATTGTTGAAGAACTGGAAAAGCAGCTCGATATCACAAAGGTTTATAAAGGCACAAAGGTCGTCAGCATTGAGCGCGCGGGCTCGGGCTACAGCATGAAGCTTGACAACGGCAAGGTGCTTCACGCTGATTCGGCCGTAGTCACCGCTCCCCATAAAGCAGCTGCCGCGATGTTTCCAAAAGCGGATTGGCTGAAGGGTTTAGAAGATATGGTGTCAACATCTGTCGCCAATGTGGCGCTCGGATTTCCGGAAGAAGCCGTCCAAATGGAGCATCAAGGAACAGGCTTTGTCATTTCAAGGAACAGCGACTTTTCGATTACGGCGTGTACTTGGACAAACAAAAAATGGCCGAGCACAACGCCTGAAGGAAAAGTTCTGTTAAGAGCTTATGTGGGGAAAGCCGGCGATGAGTCCGTTGTCGAACAGTCAGATAACGAAATGGTGAAAATCGTCCTCGACGATTTAAGGCGGATTATGAAGATCGACGGCGAGCCGGAAATGACCTGCATCACAAGATGGCATGAAGCGATGCCGCAATACCATGTCGGCCATAAGAAAAGAATGAAAGAGATCAGGGAAGGGTTACAGGCGTCATATCCGGGCGTTTTCATGACGGGGGCCTCTTTTGAAGGGGTCGGCATTCCGGATTGCATCGACCAAGGCAAGCAGGCCGTAGCCGATGTACTCTCACACCTTTTCGAATAAAGAAGAGCAAATAAAGCTGTCCGAATCCATTCGGCGGCTTTTTTTATTTCACTCTTTTTACAGCTTTCATCATTTTAAAGTTTGTTTATGGAAAAGATAACATTTAAATTATTGCATTTTATATTCAGGTGTGTTACATTACTTTTTGTACTTACTGACCAAAATGTTCAAATAGTCAATTTCGGGGTGAGAAACCGTGAGCAAAGATCGAAAAGCACTGATTTTAGAAGCGGCGACAAAATCGTTTACACAATTCGGCTACAAAGCGACGACGATGGATCTGGTGGCGAAGCTTGCCAATGTCGGCAAAGGTACGATTTATACTTTTTTCAAGAATAAAGAGGAACTGTTCGACGACATTTTTTCTTCGCTTCTGATTGAGATGAAGCAAACGGCTGATCAAGCGATTGATCCTGATCTGCCTTTTCACGAAAATGCCCATCGCGCGATGATGGCGATATTGGAGTACAGAAAGAAGCACCAGCTGACCATTAAGATCTTTCAGGAAGGTGCGGAGCTCGGCACACCGGCGGCCCGCGAAGTGATTGAAAAGCTGGAACGCATGGTCATCAGCTATATTAAGAGAAAGATTAAAGAAGCGATTAAAAATGACGATATTAGACCGTGTGACCCCGAGCTGAACGCGTTTGTCATCTTCAAGCTTTACATCGCGCTCATCTTTGACTGGGAAAAAAACCATGAACCGCTGAAAGATGAAGAGTTGGCAGAGATGCTGAAAATGTATATTTTAAAAGGATTATCTCGTTAGATTGTCCTTTCTTTGTTTAAAGGGGTGCTTATCCGCATAGAGAGCGGCTACTAACTAGGAGGCGTATCAACATGAATGTTTTCAAAAACCAGTGGAGAGAACTGATAACCAATAAAAAACTACTGATATCCGTGATCGGGGTTCTCTTTATACCGCTGATTTACAGCAGCATATTTTTGGCGGCGTACTGGGACCCATACGGAAACGTCGATCAGCTCCCCGTAGCGGTTGTGAATTCCGACAAGGGAACGACATATGAAGGAAAAGACCTTCACATCGGCGACGACCTTGTCAAAGAACTGAAAAAAAACGATAAATTCGACTGGCATTTTACGACGAAGGAAAAAGCGCTGAGAGGCTTGCAAAATGAGGAATACTACATGGTTGTAGAAATTCCTGAATACTTTTCGAAAGATGCCAGCACGGTGATGGATAAACATCCGAAAAAGCTGAATCTGATTTATCATACAAACGCCGGACGAAACTATGTCGGCGCCCAGATCAGCGATAAAGCGATTGAGCAGCTTCAGCATTCAGTCGGTTCTGAAATCACGCAGCAATATGCTGAAGTCATCTTTGACAATTTCGGCAAAATCGCAAAAGGTCTCGGTGAAGCCAGCGAAGGTGCCGGAAAACTGGATAAAGGACTGAAAGATGCGAAAGAAGGAAGCGAAAAGCTGAAAAAGAACCTTGAAAAGCTTGCGAAAAGCCAAATTCAGTTCAACAAAGACGGAATGGAGAAGTTCGGCGCGGCATTCAATACGCTGAACGACAAAATTCATGAACTTGATTCAGGGCTTGCGCAATTTTTAGAAAAAAGCGGCCAGCTGCACAGCGGTGCTCAACAGCTCCAACAAGGCATGCCTCAGATTGTGGCGGGATTGGAGCAGATGAATGAAAAAGCACAGATGATAAGCAAACTCGAAGAAGCCATTTCAAATGAAAAGATTCAGCAGCTTGAAACGGCACTTTCAAACGCCGAAAAGGCGAAAAAAGAAATCAGTCAGATTTCAAAAAATATTGATGAGCTTGAAGCGGCATTGAAAAACCAGCACAGTGAAGTCAAACAAATTATTGAATCCAGCAACATGCTGACACAAGAACAGAAAGCCGCGCTTATGAAACAAGTCGATGAAAAAATGGGAACGGTGAAGCTGCCTGAGTTTGACAAGTTGAAAGCGCAAATTCCCGATGTAAGCGAACTTCCCGATTTATCCGGGCTGAAACAGAAGCTTGAGGAATTGAAGCGAGTTCCTTCGGATGTGAACAAGCTTTATAAAGGATCGCAAAAGATTCAGCAAGGGCTCGATGCGCTGACAAACGGTTTGGGTGCTTACAACGAAAAATTCGTGGAGGCGAAAAGCGGATCATCCAAAATCGCCGAAGGCAGCCAGACGTTAGTCGGGAAGTTCGGCGATCTGCAAAGCGCGGCTGATAAACTGAAAGACGGTTCTTCCAAGCTTGCAGAAGGGGCTAAATCTCTTGATGAAGGTCTTGGCAAGCTGTCTGACGGAAGCGGGGAGCTGTTTGACAAGCTGTCTGACGCTGCCGATCAGACCGGCGATATTCAAGCGGGAGACGAAAACTACAATATGTTCTCAGATCCCGTCGATGTGAAAGGCGATAAAATCGATCCGGTTTCCAACTACGGAACAGGATTAACCCCGTATATTTTGTCGCTCGGCTTATTTGTCGGTGCATTAATGATCACCGTCGTCTTTGATGTGAAAGAGCCGGCCGTCCGGCCTGAATCAGCTTTCGGCTGGTTTATGAGCAAATTCAGCGTACTTTTTGCAGTGGGGATTCTTCAAGCGGCGATCGCCTGCACGATCATTCTCTCTGGCATCGGGCTTGAAGTGCAAAGCGTCTGGAGATTTTATGTGTTCAGTATGATCATGAGCATTACATGTCTTGCGATCATTCAATTTTTGGCTGCGACCATGGGAAATCCGGGACGTTTCATTGCCGTCATTCTGCTCGTACTTCAGCTTGGAGGAAGCGGAGGAACATTCCCTCTTGCACTTGTTCCTAAGTTCTTCCAAGTCATCCATTCCGCACTGCCGATGACCTACAGCATTGCGGGATACAGAGCGGTGATTTCAAGCGGAGACTACGCGTATATGTGGGAGCAGGCTGCCGTGCTCGGCGGTGTTGCGATCGTCATGATGGCCTTGACGCTGATTTATTTTAAAGTGCTGCTGAGAAAAGGAAAAGTTGAAGAGCAGCACGCATAAAAGAAAAACATCTTTTCAAGCCCGGCAAGGGCAAGAAAAGATGTTTTTTTTTGAAATCAGGAAGCTGGCGCGCCCCATTTTACAATCAGTCCCGTATATGTAAGACCCCCGCCGAAACCGAACAGAATCAAGGTATCGCCCTCTTTCAACTTTCCGTTTTTGACGGCTTCATCAAGGGCGAGAACGATTGATACGGATGAGGTGTTGCCAAACCATTCGACGCTCGTCAGCGCTTTTTCGAGTGAAATTCCGGTTTTTTCGCAAATTGATTCGACCATTCGCAAATTCGCGCTGTGCGGGACGAACCAATCGATATCTTTCAGCTCCATTTCAGCTTGGATAAGCAGCTTTTTGACGCCTTCGGGAATGGATCTGACCGCCCATTTATACACTTCGCGGCCGTTTTGAACCATTTTTCCTTCACCTGAGAGCGGCTCCCCTTTAAGGTCGCTGCGCAAGCCGGTTCTGTATAAATGGCGGGCTCCGTCACCTTTCGTATCCTGGGTAAAAGTAATAAAGCTTGGGGAATTGTCGTCCCGTTCGACAAGCAGGGCGCCCGCGCCGTCGCCGAACAAGATGCAAGACGCGCGGTCTGTGTAGTCGGTTGTTTTGGATAAGGTTTCACCGCTGATCACAAGAATTTTTTTATGCAGTCCGGAAGTGATCAGGCCGTTGGCGATATGCAATCCGTATGTTAATCCCGCGCAAGTCGCATTTACATCCACCGCGCCGACTTCTTTCCATCCGAAGTGCTCCTGAACCTGGCATGCCGTGCTTGGAAAAGCATAGTCCGCCGTTGTGGTAGAGACGATGATCATGTCAATATCGTCCAGCGTGCCGTTGTATCTGCTTTGTAGATTTTCAACGGCCTTTATGCAAAGATCTGATGTGAATTCGTGACTTCCTGCGATTCGCCTTTCTTTCATTCCTGTCCGCTGAACGATCCATTCATCAGAAGTATCGACGATTTTTTCAAAGTCTTTGTTTGTCATGCGCTTTTCGGGAACATAGGTGCCGATGGCGGAAATTCGCGCTTTTGATAAAGTTTTCATGAAGTTCACTCTCCTTTTTTTTATTATAACACCTAGTATTAGTATCTGGTACTAAAATATTGATCTGATGTATACTATAAACATCACAAGTTGGGAGGAATGAACAATGTCAGGACAGAAAACGCTGGAGCTCATCAAGGAGCTCGTCTCCATCCCGAGCCCTACCGGAAATACGTATGACATCATAGACTATATCAATCGCCTATTACAGGAAGAAGGAGTCGAAACAAAGTTTAACCGTAAGGGCGGCCTGATCGCGACGATACCGGGCCGCGACAAAGCCCGGCACCGGATGCTCACCGCTCATGTCGATACCCTCGGAGCGATGGTGAAAGAGATTAAGCCGAACGGAAGGCTGAAAATTGACTTAATCGGGGGGTTCAATTACAACTCGATTGAAGGCGAGTATTGCAAAATTGAAACAGCATCAGGGAAAACTTACACCGGCACGATCTTAATGCATCAGACATCAGTGCATGTTTACAAAGACGCCGGAAAAGCCGAGCGGAACCAGAAGAATATGGAGGTCCGCATTGACGAACCGGTCCGCAGTGAAGAAGAAACCCGGGCACTCGGCATCAATGTCGGTGATTTTATCTCCTTCGACCCGCGCGTTGAGATCACACCGAGCGGGTTTATCAAATCGCGTCATCTTGATGATAAAGCAAGCGTCGCCCTCCTTATTGAGCTGATCAGAACGATCAACACAGAAGGGATGACACTGCCTTACACAACACATTTTTTAATTTCCAACAATGAAGAAATCGGTTATGGCGGCAACTCCAATATCCCGCCTGAAACGGTGGAATATTTGGCTGTTGATATGGGAGCGATCGGCGATGGGCAGTCAACCGACGAATATACGGTATCCATTTGTGTGAAGGATGCCAGCGGGCCATATCACTACGGGCTTCGCAAGCGTCTGACCGCTCTTTGTGAAACATACGGAATCGAGTATAAGCTTGATATTTACCCGTACTACGGCTCAGATGCTTCAGCAGCCATCAGAGCGGGCCATGATATCGTCCACGGGCTGATCGGCCCGGGAATTGACGCATCCCACGCGTTTGAAAGGACGCATCAGTCGTCCTTGGAGCAGACGGCAAAGCTGCTGTATCATTATGTCCTGTCTGACATGGCATAAAAAAGCTCCCAAAGGATCCCGGTCCCTTGGGAGTAAAAAAAGAGTGGAAGTCATCCATCCGTAGAGGATGGCGTTTACTTACCAGTAATCATAGTGTTTTTTCTTTTTGCAGTGATCAAAGTGGTCAAACTTCTTGTAGTCATAGTCATAATCATACTTCTTATAGCATGGATAATAGTAGTAATAATAGTAGTAGTAGTATTTCTTGCAGTCGTGGTCTTTCTTGTGGTAGTCAAAGTCATAATCTTTCTTGCAATGGTCATGGTAAAAATACATTAAACTTCCCTCCAGTTTTCTTTTCTAATTTAACTACAGTACATCGTATGTAAACGAAAGGAAGTTGTTTGGACAGGTTTCTTGAGCAAATTGCATATTTTTAAAAAAACGTATGTTTCTCCAAAAGCGGGAAACATACGTTTTTTTGCGGGCTGTCAGCCGGACATTTTCATATCTGCCGGCTCCCTTTGATTTAAGACGGTCTGTCCTTTAACGGCGTCATATTCACCTTCCCATTTTGACATGACCACAGCGGCAAGAGCGTTTCCGGTCAGGTTGACGACCGTTCTCGCCATATCCATAATCCGGTCGACTCCGGCAATGAAGGCCAGCCCTTCAGCAGGAACGCCGATCGTGCCCAGAGTCGCGAGAAGAACGACGAATGATGTGCCGGGAACGGCAGCCATTCCTTTAGAAGTGACCATCAGGACAAGGATGAGCGTGAGCTGCTGCCCAATGGACAGATCGATGCCGTAGACCTGCGCCAGAAACAGCGCCGCGATTGCCTGATACAGGACAGAGCCGTCAAGGTTAAATGTGTAGCCGATCGGAATGACAAACGACACAATGCCTTTCGGACAGCCGATTTTCTCCATTTTTTCCATGACGCGCGGAAGCACAGTTTCAGAGCTTGATGTACTGTATGCAAGAAGAAGCTCATCTTTCATATAGGCCAAAAATTTAAATATATTGATACCGCACAGCTTGCCGACGATCCCAAAAATGACAATCAGGAAGAAAGCAAGAGCAAGATAGACAAGCAAAACGAGCTTTCCCAATGATAAAAGCGAAGAAAAACCAAATTTTGAAACCGTTACACCAATTAAAGCAAAAACGCCGAACGGCGCGAATTTCATGACGATGTTCACGACGTGGAACATGGCTTGAGACGTTGCCTCAAAAAAGGAAAGCACAGGCTTGCCTTTTTCGCCTATGGCTGACACTCCGAGTGCGAACAGAACAGTGAAGCAAATGATCGCAAGCAGATCGCCTTCAGCGAGCGATTGGAAAAAGTTTGTCGGCACAATGTGCAGGAACGTGTCTGCGACAGATTTGGTGCTTGCCTCTTTTTCTGTTTCTACATATTGGCTGATATCCTGTTTTTCAGCACCAGAAAAGTTTACGCCGTGTCCAGGCTGAATGATATTTCCAAGGAGCAGTCCGAGCACGATCGCAAAAGTCGTAATGATTTCAAAGTACAGAATCGTCCGAAAACCGAGCCTGCCGACCTTTTTTCCGCTGCCGGCCCCTGCAACCCCGACAATCAAGCTCGAAACGACAATAGGAATCACAATCATTTTGATTAATCTTAAGAACAAATCACCGACGGGCTGCAGATACGTTGCGACCGCAGGGTTTCCGAACCAAATCGCTCCTGCTGCAACACCTAAAATCAGCCCGAGGAAAATTTGTGTGGCTAATCCGAATTTAAGTCTTTTCATAGATGCCCTCCCAACGCATGCTTAATTTATACTAGAATATTAAACTTGAGATCGTAAATTAAGTATAGCGAAAGAAAATACAGCTCGTCCATTAAAAAAATAACGTCTGAATATATTGAAAATTCAAATATGAGATGATCATCCCAGCTTAAATTCAAATCGGGACGTTCATCGGTGTATATTTCCCTAAGTGAAATAGTAAAATGTTATTAAAATAATGAATTTTGACAAGAATCTCTCTCTTTATAACTAACTTTATGACAAAAAAACGCCCCGGGGAGATCCGCCGGGGCATTTTTTAATGACGTCTATATATCTTTTACATTTAAGCATTTAGAGCAAGTGTTTCCGTAGCATTCGTGCTGCTCATCAATATCGTGGCCGCATTTTGAACATTTTTTGGAAGGCAAATTTCTGAAGAACTCGGTGATTTTAGCGAGCATGTTGATTCCCCCAATTCGTTTGTTGTCATCATTGTATTATAACAGTATCCAGGAAATCAATGTCTGTTTTATGACAAAATATAAAACATGCAATTTTTAAGAAAAATGGGTATATTGAATAGGGGGACGATAGACACAAAAAAGAGGTGTGTATATATGAAGATGACAGTCATCGGCTGCTGCGGAGGATTTCCGGCTGCAAATGAAGCGACTTCAGGCTATCTCTTTCAATCCGGGGATTATTCCGTTTTAATCGACTGCGGCAGTGCCGTTTTATCGAAGCTTCAGCTGTTTCTGCCCGTTGAGGAGCTTGATGCCGTTATATTATCCCATTATCATCATGACCATATTGCGGATGTCGGCCCTTTGCAATTTGCCAAACTGGTCGGCTCATTCCTCGGCAAGGGAGCGAATGCCCTTCCGATATATGGACATCCTTTTGATGAAGAGCAGTTTTCAAAGCTTACATATAAAACGCATACCGCTGGATTGGCCTATGATCCGAAAGAGTCTTTGGCAATCGGACCGTTTACGTTCACGTTTTTAAAGACGGTTCATCCTGTTGACTGCTTTGCTATGAGGGTGACGGACGGTGTTCATTCTGTCGTTTATACAGCCGATTCGAGCTTTCAGGAAGCTTTCATCCCGTTCAGCGCAGGAGCCGATCTATTGATCTCGGAGTGCAATTTTTATGCGGATCAGGATGGGAGAAGCGCCGGTCATATGAACAGCCTCGAAGCGGGACGCATCGCTGCAGAAGCGGGTGCGGGACATCTGCTCTTGACACACCTCCCGCATTTCGGGGAACATCAAAAACTAGCAGAAGAGGCCAAAACCATTTATAAAGGCGCGGTTGATCTGGCGCACACCGGTTATGTGTGGGGAGAATAGAAGGAGGAACTGACAAACATGCTGTTTATCGATAATCAAAATATTACAGATCCGAGGATCAACTTGGCGATTGAGGAGTACTGCTTAAAGCACCTCGATCCTGAAGAGACGTATCTGCTGTTTTATATCAACCAGCCGTCGATCATCATTGGCAAAAACCAAAATACGATTGAGGAAATCAACACAAAGTATGTGGATGAAAACGGGATCATTGTCGTTCGCAGGCTGTCAGGCGGCGGAGCTGTCTACCATGACCTCGGGAACTTGAACTTCAGCTTTATTACGAAAGACGACGGCAACAGCTTCCATAATTTTAAGAAGTTTACGGAGCCCGTTGTGGCCGCTTTAAAGCGGCTTGGCGTCGATGCGGAGCTGAGCGGCCGAAACGACTTGATGGCAAACGGCCGGAAAATTTCGGGAAACGCCCAGTTCTCAACGAAAGGGAGAATGTTCAGCCATGGCACGCTGTTGTTCGATTCTGAGATAGAACATGTCGTATCGGCTTTAAAAGTAAAAAAAGATAAAATCGAATCAAAAGGCATCAAATCGATCAGGAGCCGGGTAGCCAATATCAGCGAATTTCTCGATCAGAAGATGACGACAGTGGAATTCCGAAGCATGCTTCTCCGCTATATTTTTGATACCGAAGGGGAAATACCGGAGTATAAGCTGACTGAAAAAGACTGGAAAATCATCAATCAAATTTCAAAGGAACGCTATCAAAACTGGGATTGGAACTATGGGAAGTCTCCGAAATTCAATCTTCAGCATTCAAAACGATTTCAAGCGGGATCGGTCGACATCCGCCTGGAAGTGCAAAAAGGCGTGATCTGCGAGTGCAAAATATTCGGTGACTTTTTCGGAGTCGGCGATGTCAGCGATATTGAAGAGAAGCTGACAGGCGTACAGTATGAAAGAAAAGCGATTGAAGAAGCCCTTCAAGGCGTCGACATCAAGCATTACTTCGGCAATATTCAAAAAGAAGAATTTTTGGATCTTGTCTACTAAAAGAGAGGCTGCGGTTTCCGCGGCTCCTTTTTAACTTGAGAGGAATGGAAGATATTTCCCAACAGCCCTTGAGTGTTTTCTGTTCATTTACTATAATGGGAATAGATTTTGATTATCACAAAATGAATGGTCATTCATTCATTTTTAAGGGGTGGGAGAATGAATTTAGTTTCAAAATTAGGGGAAACAGCTCAATCAAAGCCTGACAGAACCGCTTATATTTTTGGGGAACAGACGGAAACATACGGGGGATTACAGCAGAAAATTGATTGCTTTGCAGAAGGTCTGCGCGAAATCGGGGTGGAAAAGGGAGATCATGTTGCTTTGCTTCTCGGCAATACCCCGCATTTTGTGATTGCGTTTTACGGTGCGCTGAAGGCCGGAGCCGTTGTCATACCGATCAATCCGGCCTATACGCCGACTGAGATCGGCTATATGCTGACAAATGGCGACGCAAAAGTGATCGTGGCTCTGGGACAGCTGCTTCCGCTTTACGAAAAGGTGCATGAATCCCTTCCGAAAGTCAGCTGCGTCGTGCTTTGCGAAACGGGAGAGCCGCTTCGCGAACCGGAAAGCACTGAGGTTAAGATGAAATTGAAATCGTTTACAAACATTATGAAACCTCCTGTCCGGCCGTTTCCTGAAATCGACGCCGAAGATACGGCCGCCATCCTTTATACGTCAGGAACTACGGGAAGACCAAAAGGGGCGATGCTCACACATCAAAATCTATTTTCGAATGCAAATGATACAGCCCGCTATCTAACAATGAATGAATCTGACCTTGTCGTCGCCGCCCTGCCGATGTTCCACGTTTTTTGTTTAACGGTCTGCATGAATGCGCCGCTCATGAACGGCGCAGCGATTTTGATCGTGCCGAAATTCAGCCCCGCCGAAGTTTTCAAGCTGATTAAAAAGCATCAGGCGACGATCTTCTCAGGCGTGCCGACAATGTACAATTACCTGTACCAGTATGAAGGGGCGGATGAAACCGGTTTTCGATCCATCAGGATTTGCATCTCAGGCGGAGCAGCCATGCCTGTTGCTCTCCTGAAAAGTTTTGAAGAAAGATTCGGCGTTCTCGTTTTAGAAGGCTACGGTTTGTCGGAGGCTTCTCCTGTTACATGCTTTAACCCGTTCAGCACCGGCCGCAAGCCAGGATCGATCGGCACGAACATTCTCAATGTGAAAAACAAAGTCGTCAATGAAATCGGGGAAGAGCTGCCTGCCGGTCAAGTCGGGGAGTTGATCGTTAAAGGGCCGAATGTTATGAAAGGGTACTACAACATGCCGGAAGAAACGGCCCATACGATTAAAGACGGATGGCTGTATACAGGTGATTTGGCAAAACGGGATGAAGACGGTTATTTTTATATCGTCGACAGAAAAAAAGACATGATTATCGTCGGCGGCTATAATGTCTATCCGAGGGAGATCGAAGAAGTGCTCTACCTTCATCCGGAAATCGCAGAAGCGGTGGTGATCGGAGTGCCAGACCCGAATACGGGAGAAGCCGTCCAGTGCTATGTCGTTCCGAAGAATAAAACGCTGACAGAGGATGATGTCTTGTCGCATTGCAAAAAGCATCTTGCCAAATACAAGCGCCCGGCGGCAATCGTCTTCATGGATGAAATACCGAAAAATTCGACCGGCAAAATTTTAAGGCGCGCTTTAAAAGACATTTTGACAAATCAATCTTGACACGTTAAAAGGGACGCCTGCCGCGTCCCTTTTCTGCAGTTCTCTGAGAAGAGCGTCTTTTTCCTTTTGTCGGAGAACAAAATATGTGCCCTCCTCTTCTTTCAGGATGACGGCTTCATCTTTCTTCAGCCAGACGGTGAAGTGAACGCGATGTGTGTCGGTCATGCTGATGTATCCGTGATACGCCGGAGAAGGCAGGCTATGCGCCGACTTTTCTTTCATTCTTTTCCCTTTGTTAAATGTATCAAGCAGAACGCCTATGTTGTGCCTATCTTTGATGCTGACCGTTTTTTCGCTGTCATCTGCCTGCTTCAAGATGATTTCTTCGGCATTTCTTGAGTCGAAAGGCTCCGCCATCAAGTGGAATACATAAAAGACAGTGATAGATAAAATACCGAAAAAAAGTATGATCCCCATTATTTTTTTCAGAATGATCACCTCAGGCTATTTATTTTCTCCGTTTAATGGCTTTTCATCCTAAAAAATTATGCTATAATGTTCAATAAATTATACAAATGTTCAATTTATTGAGAGGAGGCAGAAGATGAATTCGATTGAAAAACAAGTCGCAGAAAACATAAAGAGGCTGCGAAAAGTCCGCAATTACAGTCTTGATCAATTGTCATCGATGACTGGCGTCAGCAAAGGCATGCTCGCGCAAATTGAAAAAGGCTCTTCAAGTCCGACGATCACAACTTTGTGGAAGATCGCAAACGGGCTGCAAGTATCATTTACTTCCTTGGCAGAAAAGCCCGCGGGGGAGCCGACGGTCGTCAGAAAGCATGAGAAAACGCCCGTTTTGGCCGGAGAAGAAAAATACGCGGCATTTCCGCATTTTCCCTTCGACCAGAAAAAGAAGTTTGAAATCTTTTATATTGAACTTGCGCCCGGCTGTGTACACGAATCAGAGCCTCACCACGGAGGGATTGAAGAGTATGTGCTCGTCTCTAGAGGAGCGATCGCGGTGACGGCGTGTGATTACACCTGCAGCCTGAACGAAGGCGATGCGATGCATTTCACCGCAAACACCGTGCATACGTACGAAAACAACACGGAACAAACGGCATCATGTTATACACTCATTTATTATCCGTAAAGAGGTGTCAAGATGGAAAAGCACGATTCACTCAACTTTCTAGACGGGCTTCGTTCAGGGGTTTCCCTTGCCGTCGGCTACATTCCGGTCGCTTTGACATTCGGGCTTTTGGCGAAAACAACGGGGCTGTCGCTTTTTGAAACGTTTTTGATGAGCGCCCTTGTTTTCGGAGGAGCGTCCCAGTATATGTCTTTAAGCATGCTCGCCGTTCAGACGGGAATCATCGAAATCGTTATGACGACGTTCATTGTGAATATCAGACATTTTTTATTTTCGGCGACTTTGAATCAATTGGTAGAAAAAGATTCGCCTTGGAAAAAAGCGTTTTACTCATTTTTCGCGGTGACAGATGAATCGTTTGCCGTCGCTGCTCTAAGAAAGGAAAAGCTAACGACCGGGTATATGATCGGCCTCGGTTCGATCGGATATGTAAGCTGGGTTTTTTGGAGTGCGGCCGGGCATTTTGCAGGGGCCGCCATGCCGGCTGTTCTCCAGGAAAGCATGAGCATCGCCCTTTATGCCATGTTTATCGGATTGTTGGTGCCGCCTTTGAAAAAACAGCGAAAAGTCCTGCTGCTGGCGGGGGCGGCTGCGTTATTCAATACCGTTTTCCAAATGAACGGAATATTGTCGGCAGGATGGTCGATCGTCTGCGCTACGCTTTTATCCGCCGTCCTGATTGAATGGCTGTACCAATTTAGAACAGAGGGGAAGAGAAACTATGTTTAGCCCGATCATCTGGATGATTATCGGCATGGCTGCCGTTACATATGTGCCGCGGATGGTGCCGCTCATTGCTTTTGAAAGCCTGAAGCTTCCCGGATTTTTGGAGCGCGTGCTGAAAAATGTGCCGTACGCCGTCTTAGGGGCTCTCATTTTTCCGGGAGTTTTTTTCGTGCAAAGCGGTATGCTCTACGGACTTGCCGGCGCTCTTATCGCATTTTTATTTTCCTATTTTGGAGCAAGCGTCATAGTCGTCGTGATGGGGACGATTTTGACGCTCGCAGGCGCCGGCCTCTTGCTCTCATTGTAAGGCTTGGTTCTAACTTTCGCATGAAAAGCTTACAATAGAAGTAACTGCTATGTGAGAGGAAGTGATTCGCCATGCGGAAATGGATCGCGGGAGCCGGTCTCCTGTATGTGCTGTACGGCCTTTTTTTCTATTGGTATCTCTTTATGGCCGGTGAACCCTCCGTTCCTGAGGCGCTGAAAGGGACAAGCGCAGACCCGGCGGCATTTATGAACGAAAGAGAACTCATGCTGACGGAAGAGTACTCGAAAATAAAGGACTTTATGTTTTTTATCCGGATTCCGTTTGAATGGTTTTTATTTTTTATATTGTTGATTGCCGGTTTATCCAGGAAAATGAAAAATTGGGCGGAGCAGACCTCGAAGAGGAGAAGCATTCAAATCACGGCATATGTTTTTGCTTTGTTTCTGATCGTCACGATCGTTTCTTTGCCGCTTGACTGGATCAGCTATCAATATTCGCTTGACTACGGCATATCAACCCAGACAACCGCGAGCTGGATCAAAGACCAGGTGATCGACTTCTGGATCAGTTTTCCGATAACGGCTGCGGCGGTGATCGTCTTTTACTATTTGATCAAAAAGCATGAAAAACGCTGGTGGTTTTATGCCTGGTGTCTGACGGTTCCGGTTACGCTGTTTTTATTTTTTCTCCAGCCGGTTGTCATTGATCCTTTATACAATGACTTTTATCCGCTGAAAAATAAAGATCTTGAACAAAGCATTCTGAAGCTGGCCGATCAGGCGGATATTCCTGCGAATCACGTCTATGAAGTGAACATGTCTGAAAAAACGAATGCGTTAAATGCCTATGTAACAGGAATCGGCGCCAATAAAAGGATTGTGCTCTGGGATACCACGCTGAACAAGCTGGATGAGCCGGAAATTTTATTCATCATGGCGCACGAAATGGGACATTATGTGATGAAGCATGTTTACATAGGACTTGGCGGGTATCTGCTTTTATCCCTTGCTGTCTTTTATGTGATCGACAAGCTGTACAAGCGGATCATCGGCCGCTATGGAAGAAGCCTTCATATTGCAGGAAAATCCGATCTAGCCGCACTTCCGCTTCTTCTGATGCTGATGGGGGTCATCTCTTTCGCGTCGTCTCCATTTACGAACGCAGTTTCGAGGCATCAGGAAAAAGCTGCTGACCAGTATGCGATTGAACTGACGCAAAACAGCGATGCAGCGGTTTCGACGTTTCAAGAGCTCTCAAAAGCCGGGCTGAGCGAGGCAAACCCGCCGTTTCTCGTCAAGATTTTTAAATACGGCCATCCGACGATCATGGAACGGATTCAAAATATTGAACAACCTTCATCAGAATGAAGAAAAAGCTAGTGCTAAAAACACTAGCTTTTTCTATATGCTATTTGTTAGAATATGTTATTGAGCGGCAGCTTCGACATTGATCAGACCTTTCCCATAGTAGAAGGAGCTTCCCAAATAAGTCGCCGTGCTGGAGAGACGGTTGCGGACTTGTGAAGCTGAAAGGTTCGGATGTTTTGACAAGATCAAAGCTGCTGCTCCCGCTACATGAGGAGAAGCCATTGACGTTCCGTTCAATGTTGCATAAGTGTTCGTTGGGTAAGTGCTGTATACGCCTGCGCCAGGAGCCATGACTTCAAGCTCTGCTCCCACACTGGAAAATGAAGCTCTGTTGCTGTTAGAGTCTACCGCACCAACAGCGATGACAGAATCGTATTTCGCAGGATAGCCAATTGTATTCGTGTTTCCTGAAGATCCGCTGTTCCCTGCTGCAGCTACAACGACAACCCCTCTTGCATATGCATTGTCGACTGCCTGTTTCATCGCTGTCGAGCCTGATGCTCCCCCAAGGCTCATATTGATAACATCCATGCCGTTTGTTGTCGCCCACTCGATTCCGCTTACAATGCCGCTGTATGATCCGCTTCCGCTTGAATTCAGTACTTTAACCGCGTACAAGGATACGCTTGGCGCAACGCCTAATACACCCGTTGTATTGTCAAGCGCAGCTACTGTACCGGCAACATGCGTGCCGTGTCCGTTGCCGTCGGTGTTATAAGCTTCGCCAGCCACAAAGCTTGCTCCGCCGACTACGTTCAAGTCCGGATGAGAAGCTTGGATTCCTGTATCCAGGACGGCTACTTTTACATTCGCTCCCTTAAAGCCTTGAGCCTGCACTTTGTCCGCTTTAATGAGAGGAATGCCGTAAGGAACGGTTTGCGCCAAGGCATGGGCCACATGATCCTCTTCCACATAAGCGACATCCGGATCATTTTTGACTTCCTTAAGCGCTTCTTTGTCTAGCTTCGCTTTTGCCGCGTTGATGATTCTAAACTGCTTGTCCACTTTTCCGCCGCTCTCTTTGATGATGTCCTTTTTGACAGATGCGGTTTTCACTCCTGACTTAAATCCGACAATATAATCCTTTTCAACATTTTTCGCCGGTTGAGCAGCAGAAGCGGAATCGCTGAATGCCATCGTGAACACGAGCATGAAGGCCGTCAGCATCCCAAGCCAAAAACTCTTTTTCCTCATCATTACTCACTCTCCTCCTCTTTATTCAGAATAATTTAAATAGAAGGATAATATAATCTATTCCAATTATTCTGTTAATTTATTATAGAAAAAAAATGAATTATATGGTAGGCCTATTTTTTTGGAGGACCAATTTAAAATTTTTTGGTTATTAATAACTGTTTTAGAAAAATGTTCAGTTCGAAAGTATGAATAGACCGCTTCAGCCTGGCAGGGAAAGAGGTCCCGAGGGCCGCGAATGACAGGAGATTGCTCCATCTGATTCATTTTATGAAAATACTATTCATTTATTTTATGAGATCATTTTTTGCCGAAGGAGGTTGCGGCCTTGTCGATCATCTATTAAAATATGCAATATATCGCATACAGAAACGGGTGAAAGATATGAAATCAGCTCATGTGAAAGGCGTATTGATGGTGCTTGCAGGGGCTTCATTGTGGGGATTATCGGGAAGCGCTGCACAGTACATATTTGAAAGGGGAGCGGTTGAAGCCGGCTCGCTTGTCTCTGTCAGGCTTCTGGCATCGGGAGTCATTCTCTTGTTATATGTTTCAATGAAAAACGGTTTTCAACATGTGTGTCAGATATGGAAGAAAAAAACAGATATTTGTTCGATTTTAGTATTTTCCATTTTTGGAATGCTTGCTGTTCAATATACGTTTTTTGCTTCAATCGAAAAGGGTAATGCCGCGGCTGCTGCAATTCTTCAATACTTGGCGCCTTTTTTCGTATTGTTTTACCTATATGTTAAAAAAGAACTTCCGCCTAAGGGGAAAGATGCCGTACTTACTTTATTGGCGCTTTTCGGCGTGTTTCTTCTTTTGACAGGCGGAAGGCCGGACAGTTTGTATATTCCGGCCGAGGCCGCCGTTTGGGGCATTTTGTCCGGTGGAGCGCTTGCTTTCTATACGGTTTTTGCAGGAGGATTAATTCAATCGTTCGGTGCTTTGACGGTTACGGGATGGGGTATGCTCGTCGGAGGGGCCGGAATTTCTTTTTTGTTTCCGCCGTTTCGGTTTGACCTTTCGCACATTGGGGCAGGGGAGGCGGCAGCCATTCTGTTTGTTGTATTGTGCGGCACAGCTTTGGCGTTTGCCCTATACATCGGCAGCCTTTCTTATCTTTCCGCAAAAGAAACGAGCTGCCTGAGCTGCGCCGAACCGCTAGCGGCTGTTTTGTCGTCGGCGGTCTGGCTGGGTGTGCCGTTCAATGCCTTTCAAGGTGCCGGTACGGTAATGGTGATCATCACGGTCATCATTCTTTCCCTCAGCAGAGAAAGCAAAGCGGGGGATTCCGTGAATGAACGGGTGTAGAAAGGAGAAGGAGGCTCCTTTCTTTTTTTATAATGATAATGATTATCGTTGTCATTGGTATGAAGTGTTGCTATAATAATTTCGTCTACTACCAGAAAAGGAGATACATATGAAGCACAAGTATTTTGCTATTTTATTCCTATTGATGATATCAGTGTTGACAGCCTGCTCGGGGGGAAGCGAAAGTACGAAAACCTCCAGTCAGGATTCCGTGACAGTTAAGCACGACTTAGGAGAAACGAAAGTAAAGAACAATCCGAAAAAAGTTGTTGTTCTTGAATTGGGTTTTATTGATGCGCTCCTTGATGCGGGCATTAAGCCTGTCGGGATTGCGGACGACCGCAAACCTAAGTTTATTAACGAGAAGGTCAGAGAAAAAATCGAAGGGTATACTTCAGTCGGTTCGCGCGCCCAGCCAAGTTTTGAAAAAATTGCTTCTTTAAAGCCCGATTTAATAATTGCCGATTCGAGCAGGCACAGCGGTGTCTATGATAAACTGGCGAAAATTGCGCCGACAATCGCGCTGAAAAACTTGAATGCAGATTATCAGGACACGCTTGACGCGTCTCTTACGATTGCGAAAGCCGTCGGCAAAGAAAGCGCAATGGAGAAAAAGTTGGCTGAACATAAACAAAAGCTGAATGAATTGAAACAGAAATTCGGGAGCCGGAAACAGAGTATTCTTCTGCTCGGAAACACAAATGAAGCAATCACTGTGCGCGACGAAAACTTTTTCACGTCTCAGCTTCTGACGAAAATCGGCTATACATACGGTGTCAGAGACAGCAGCAAAGGCGATGGCGAAAACGGTGAATCCGTCAATATTAAAATGACGCTTGAGCAGCTGCTTGAGAAAGACCCCGACACCATTGTCCTGATGACGGGAGAAAAAGATAAAGTCGATGAAGACGGGAAAAGACCCATTGAAAAAGACCCTCTTTGGAAAAAGCTCAGCGCTGTCAAAAACGGCAAGGTTTATGAAGCCGACAGATTCGCCTGGTCGCTCCGCCGCAGTATTGACGGAGCAGATGCGCTGATAGATGAAATCGGTCAGCATCTTCTGTCTGAGGATCAAAAGAAATCTTAAGAGCCTGCCGGCTTGCTGGACGGGATGACGCATGCTTTTTACAAAAGCATGCGCCAGCGTGTCGACAAACCCTCGCATTCGTTGTCAGGCCTGCGCGTCGGTGCTCACGAATAGAGATAGGATCGGCGGCTAACTGCCCAGACGTCCTGCCTGAACGCCGCCGTCATCACCTCCTGTGAAAGTCAGCTCCGATGCTCGGCCTTCCTAGACTGCAAGGGTTGAGGGTCACGCTGAAAGGATGACAAAATCCCAAAACTAAGAGCCATTTTGGGATTTTGTCAACAATCTGACGCATGCTTTTTACAAAAGCATGCGCTTGTTTTTTTCTAAAGGAGTGACCTGTTTTGATATATATGAAACGTTTTGCACCGCTCATTTTTGTTTTTCTTTTGCTCGTGGGTTTTGCGCTTTCTGTTTCAATCGGTTCGTCAACGATTGCGCTGCCCGACATTTGGGCAGCTGTGTTTATGTACGACGGTTCAAAATTGCACGCGATTATTCAGTCCATCCGAATTCCGCGCGCCTTGGCCGCCGCATTCATCGGCGCGAATCTAGGGGCCGCGGGCGCACTGATGCAGGCGGTGACAAGAAATGCGCTGGCATCTCCGAGCATCTTCGGAATCAATGCAGGGGCCTCTCTTGCTGTCGTATGTTTGACGGTGATGTTTCCTGCGCTTGCCGCTCCCCAGACAGCGATGGGAGCCGCTTTTGCCGGCGGTGCCGCGGCCGCGCTGGTCGTGTACGCGGTTGCCTCAGTATTCAGTGAACACGACAGGGATATCAGCTTTGCCTTGATCGGTGTCGTCATTCAGGCGATCATTGCTTCGATGACGCAAATGCTGCTCATTTTTCATGAAGAGTCGACGGAAACGCTATTGTTTTGGCTTTCCGGTTCTTTAGCGGGGAGCTCGTGGGATAAGCTTCATTTGTTGATTCCGGTAAGCATTGCGGGTTTGTTGGCGGCTTTGGCCTTAGGGAGGGCGGCTTCCGTTATGAGTCTCGGAGATGATGTTTCACATGGGCTGGGACAAAATGTATGGCTCAGCAGATTGTTCATCGCTTTCACTGTTGTCGCGCTGGCAGGAGCATCGGTGTCCGCTGCCGGACCGATTGGTTTCATCGGTTTGATGGTTCCTCATATGATCCGGTATCTGATGGGGGCTGACTATCGGTTCGTGATTCCGTATTCGGCATTGCTTGGAGCCGTTCTTTTGCTGTTTGCTGATATTCTGTCCCGCTTTGTCTATTTTCCGTACCAAACGCCGGTCGGAGTTGTCACGGCAATGATCGGGACGCCGTTTTTCATCTATTTGGCGAGAAGACGGAAAAAGGGGGCGGCATGATGAACAATGCGGAAAGAAAAATGAAAAGACGGCGCGGGCAATCGGCGCTTGTCCTCTCTGCGTTATGCGCCTGTTTGTTGATGCTCATTGTACTCAATTTGGCGATCGGCGATGAAAACATCGGACTGTGGGACGTAATGAAATCACTGGCAGGGCAAGGGGATGCAGGAGTCCGCTTCTTGGTGATGGAATTTCGAATGCCGCGCATCCTTCTCGCTGTGCTTGCCGGAGGGGCGCTTTCAATCGCAGGTGTAGTCGCACAATCGCTGATGAAAAATCCGCTGGCCGCCCCTGACACGCTTGGCATTACAGGAGGAGCGGGATTGGGCGCTGTGATCGTTACGGTCTTGTTTTCACAGCAAAGTCCGCTTCTGCTGACAGGCGCCGCCTTTTCAGGAAGCGTTTTGGCTGCGGCTCTCGTCTATTTATTGGCTTATCGAAACGGGATTTCTCCTGTGCGGCTGGCGCTTGTCGGGATCGCGGTCAATGCTTTTTGCCATTCGGGTATTCAGCTACTCATTTCAAGGGGGAGCCCGAATGTCAACAACGCATTAATTTGGCTGAATGGAAGTCTGTGGGGGAGAGACTGGGATGATGTACTGTCTCTTTTCATATGGTGCTGTCTGGTCATTCCTCCGATATGGTTTGCGGCAAAACCGCTCGATATCATCAAATCAGGGGACGGGATTGCCGTCGGCCTCGGCATCCGGCTCGAAAGAACGCGATTTCTGCTGCTTGCCGGTGCGGTCCTGCTGACAGCTGCGGCTGTGACCGCCGTGGGAACAATCGGTTTTATCGGGCTGATGGCGCCCCATATCGCAAGAAAGCTGGCAGGGGCTGAAACGAGGATCTTGATTCCCGTTTCAGCTCTCGTCGGCGGCATCGTTCTTTTGATAGCCGATGCCGCCGGAAGAGGCCTTGTGCCGCCGCTTGAAATACCGGCTGGATTGATCGCAGCCATTATCGGCGGTCCGTATTTTATCTATTTACTGCGCCGCGAAGCGAGGCGGGGGAGAGCATAAAAAAGACGGCATCAACCTTGCCGTCTTTTTTTAATTTGACAAATGGTGTGAAAGATTGTAATCCTTCACATGCCATTTATTTTCATGGAATTTGATGTTGCTTAGGCACGCATTGACGAGCTTCGTATTTTCCAGGTTGATGTCGCCGTTTGAGATTTTTGACAGAAGGGCGTGTATCGCGGCTCCGTGTGCGACGATCAGCACTTTTTTGTCCGGATACCGCTCGCTGACCTTTTGAACGCCGGCCATCAGCCGTTCGGCAAGCGCTTCTTTTGATTCCTGATTCGGATATTCTTTATCGGGGTAGAGCCTCGTTCTTTCTTCGAATGGCATCCCTTCTGCATCTCCGTAATTCCTTTCGATGAAATCTTCCATTTCAATGATTTCAAGTCCCAGGTATTGATTGATGATTTCAGCGGTTTCTTTCGCTCTTCTTAAAGGGCTTGTAATGATGACGTCCCAGTCGGACCCTTTCAAAAACGCCCCGGTTTCTTTTGCCTGTTTTTGACCGGTTTCATTTAAAGGGATATCGGTTCTTCCCTGCAGTTTTCCTAAAGCATTCCAGTCTGTCTCGCCATGCCGGATCAAACAAATCGCAGTCATTCTGAAAAATCTCCTTTCGATGTCGGCTTTCGCGTTTTTCGGTGATATGGCTATTATACTAAATTTAAAAAACAGAACCACGAAATATGACTGGCACAGAACAACATTTACACGATTTTTTCAAACAGGAGCGTAGCGCCGATTCTGCGGAATTGAAAACATCACTGAGCGTTGCCATTATGGCTGTGAATATATCTTTGACTTGCATAGCAGACTTTCAAATAACGTAATAGAATCAGGTTTCAAAAGCAAAATACACAGGTCATGAATTGACCTGTGTACGGTAGCAGCTTATTTTTTTGTCAGCTCTACGAGAGAATCGACTGAAACCGCGACTTGTGACACGGCGGCATTCACATCTTGAAGGCCGCTTAAAAATGCCTGCAGATCGCCTTCGATTCGGCCGCTTTGCTCTTTGCTCGTTTTCATATTGGAGACGATATCATCGAATAGATGATTGATCTCCGACATCTTGTCTTTGCTTTCGTTCACGAGCTGGTTTACATCTGTAATATGCTTCGTGACGATCGAGATTTGCGCGTTTGTGTTATTGACGAGCTCAGATACGGTGGAGACGGTTTTTTTCGTATCATCGGACAGCTTTCTGACTTCGTTTGCGACGACTGCGAACCCTTTGCCGTGCTCCCCCGCTCTTGCAGATTCGATCGAGGCGTTGAGCGAAAGTAAATTCGTCTGCTCGGCAATGCCTGTTACGATTCCGAAAATCTTTTCGATCTGCAGCGCGATTTCTTCCAGCTTTTTAATTTCCTGCTCGATTTGCGTCATGCTGCTTCCCATTTGATTCAGCTGGTGTTCCTGCTCCTCAAGCTCCTTTTTTCCGCCGATCGATTTTTGTTCGACAGAAACAGCTGTCTTCGTTCCGGCTCTTGACGTTTCGGCGATTTCGGACGATTTGTCGACCAATTCCTGTACAGCGCCCGTTGTTTCGGCAAATAAAGCGGCCAAAGAACCGGAAGTATCTTTGATTTGCCGGTGAAGGTCATTTTTGCTCTCTTCATCAAGTCTGCGGAGCCTTGCATGCTCGTCTTCAAAGGCCTCGAGGACGATCTGCTGTTCGATGTTGAGAATTTTGGTGACGGCTTTGACTGACCGCCTGTATTCCTCATCGGATAATGCGTTTTCAAAGATTGACAGCATGGAAAGAAGGAGATCTTGAAATGCCCCCAGATACCACTTTGGCAAGAGCCCAATCCGAAGATGAACGTGGGCGATCCGGATCCTTTTTTCTAAAAAGGCTTCGTCGATGACACCTGAAAACATTTCCTGGATGTGGATCGTCAATGTCTTTTTGAGACGGTCAACTGAGCTGTGGTCATGGATGATCTCCATCAAAGAGTTTTCATGCTCAAGGTTTTGGTAAAACCGGGTGACGATGGTTTCGATATGTTCAGTGACTAAAGGCTTCAGCCTGCTCAGCACCCAAAGATCCTCATCCGTCAAATCGACCATTGCCAGCTGTTTTTTAAATTCTGCGTGCTGATTGAGCCTGATTCTTTTTGTTTGGTCAGGACCTTCTTCAGCAAAGAATGATCGTTCTGTCTTTCTATCCTTTTTGAATAACACGATCGTATCCCCCTGTAATCGTTAATGATAAAACTGCCGTTTTTATGAAATTTCCAGCATTTATCTTTTTATCGGCAATTTTTCATTACTTTTTAACTTGTACACCTCAGCTTTCCGGATCTTTCAAAGGTTCTACGGCAGGACCCTCGATGACATCGCCGTCGACCGAAAACCTTGAGCCGTGGCACGGACAGTCCCACGTCTTTTCTCCGTCGTTCCACTCGACTTCGCAGCCCATATGGGTGCATGTTGTGTCAACCAGATGAAGCTCGCCTTTTTCATCGCGATAAGCACCCGCACGTTTCCCGGCATGTGATACGACCGCACCTTCTCCGTTGACAAGGTCTTCCGGCTTCCTGATCGGCTGTTCGAGTTTTCCTTCGGCAAAGTGTTTTGCAACATCCGCGTTATAGGAAATGACTTTTTTGATGCTTGGATCCGGGTGGAAACGGGCCGGTTGAAAGACGGCTTGATAAGGATTGTCTTCGCCTGCGATATGGTCTGTCATCAACTGCGCGGCGAGGGTGCTTGTTGTCATGCCCCATTTCCGAAAGCCGGTGGCGACGAGAATGCGCTTTTCTTTCGGATAGATCGGCCCGATATACGGAATTTTGTCAAGCGTGATTAAATCTTGCGCTGACCAGCGGTAAGGGATCGATTCAATGCCGAACACGCCTTCTGCAAATGATTCAAGCGCCTGATAATGCTTGATTGTATCCTCTCCCTGGCCGGTTTTGTGGCTTTCACCGCCGACAAGAACCATTTCTTCTCCGTCAATCGTCACCGAACGGAGCGAGCGTGAAGGCTGATCTATACTTAAATACATGCCGCCTGGATACGGCGTTTTCGGCTTGACGGCGAGCACGTATGACCGGCTCGGCTCAAGCCTTGCAAAATAGAAGCCTTTTTTATCATGAAACGGAAAGTGCGTGCAGCACGCGACATAATCGCTGAAGATTTGATGCCCGTTTCTTGTCAGCACTTTTGGCCGGTCGCCTTCTTTGATTTCTTTAGCCGCCGTGTTTTCGTAAATTTTTCCGCCGGCTTCCAGGACGGCCTCTGCAAGGTGTTTCAAATAGTGGAGCGGATGAAACTGGGCCTGGTTTTTCATAACAAGTCCTGCTTTCATATCGATTGGAACGGGGAGATCTTTGATGAATTCCCTGTCAATCCCGAGCTTTTGATATGCCTCATATTCCTTTCTGATTTTTTGTACCGATTGTTCTTCAGTTGTGTAAATGCATGCGTCCTGTTCTTCAAAATCGCACGGAATCTTTTGCTCAAGCACGAGGTTTTTGATAAAGGACAGCGCCTTGAGGTTTGCTTCATAATACAGTCTCGCATTTGGCATTCCGATGTGCCCGATCAGCTCATCATAGATCAGATCATGCTGTGCGGTGATTTTGGCTGTCGTATAGCCGGTTGTTCCGTCGAGTATCCGCCCGGATTCGATCAAGATGACGCTGTAGCCTTTTTTCGTCAGTAAATAAGCAGTCGTCAGTCCGGTCATGCCGCCGCCGATGACGGCGACATCTGTTTTGACATCTTCAGACAGTTCTTCGAACTTAGGAAGATCTGTACTGTTTCTCCAATACGATTCAGGCGAGTCCGGCAGTTTTTGTTCTTGATTGCTCACAAAGTTCCCTCCATCATCCATCTGTTTTGTTCTTAAATTTTCCCAATTGAGAAATATTCATGCATGTGAAACGGCTTGTCATAAAAAAGGGGCGTTTTCATAAAATAGTAAGGTTGAATCGATGTGAAGGAGGGAATCGTTTTGAGCAAGCAGCCGAAGAAAGTACTGCCTCCCCAGCACCAAACACAGCGTCCGGGATTGGAGTATTTGATGGATCCCCGGCCCGTTTTTGACCGGCCGAAACGAGAGCGGAAACTGGCCGGGAAAACCGCGATTATTACGGGAGGAGACAGCGGAATCGGCCGTGCCGTATCCGTTTTGTTTGCGAAGGAAGGCGCGAACATTGTCATTGTCTACTTAAATGAACACCGCGATGCAGAAGAAACAAAGGGGTATGTGGAAAAAGAAGGGGTCGGATGCAAGCTGATCGCAGGAGACATCGGAGACGAGGCTTTTTGCAACGATATTGTGCGCCAGGCAAAGGAAGCATTCCCAACGATCGATATACTCGTCAATAATGCGGCTGAACAGCATCCGCAAAAGGGAATCGAAAAAATTACAAGCCATCAGCTGATCCGAACGTTTCAGACGAATATTTTTTCAATGTTTTATTTGACAAAAGCTGTGCTGCCGCATTTGAAAAAAGGCAGCTCAATCATCAATACCACTTCGATTACGGCTTATGCCGGCAATGAAAGGCTGATCGATTATTCTTCGACGAAAGGAGCGATTACATCATTTACGCGTTCGCTCGCTTTGTCGCTCGTCGATCAGGGCATCCGTGTGAACGGGGTGGCACCGGGTCCGATTTGGACGCCGCTGATCCCGTCGACGTTTACGGAGAGAGAGGTCGAAATATTCGGTTCAACAACGCCGATGGAACGGCCCGGACAGCCTGCTGAAGTGGCGCCGAGCTATTTGTTTCTAGCCAGCGACGATTCTTCCTACATGACGGGCCAAGTGCTCCATGTCAACGGCGGAACGATTATTAACGGATAAAAAGGCCGGGACTATTTCATAAGCCGGCTTTTTCCGCGTAAAAAAGCCAATCCGGGAGGGATTGGCCGTTATGCGTGCTTTTTCAGCGCTGTATATTCTCTTGAAAGCTCAAGGAAAGATTGCTTATCTCCTTTGTCTAATGCTTCATTAATCTTCTTGTTCAGCGTGTGCAAACGCCGTTTAAAAAGCGATTCATCAAGGACCATTTGAATGTAGATATCCGTGATGGTTACATCAAGTTCTTTCACCTTTTGGGTATTGCGGGACTTCATGAGCTCAGCGTACGACTTTTTCTCTTTCATAAAGATTCCCCCTGATGCCTTTTTTATAGTATATGGATTACGCAACAAAAAATCAATAAGTATTTATAATTTTTAGATAATTATTCGAAGGAGCGTGTTTATGAGAATAAAAGTTTGTATATTTGGACAAAGAAACACGGATTTAATCGAACAAAATATAAAAATTGCATTTTAAAAACATATTTTCAAATTAATTGGAAAAAATCCTGTCGTTTTGTAAAGGATAATGTTAGATTAATAGTATAAATTTACTAACGATTAGGAGGATCAAGATGAGCACAGAGGATATGACAAAAGATACGTATGAAGTAAACAGTTCGACAATGGCTGTCCTGCCTCTGGGAGAGGGGGAGAAACCCGCCTCAAAAATACTCGAGACCGACAGGACTTTCCTCGTCAATATGAAGCCGTTTCAGATCATCGAAAGAAGCTGCCGCTATTTCGGGTCGAGCTATGCGGGGAGAAAAGCGGGCACATATGAGGTCATTAAAGTTTCCCATAAACCGCCGATCATGGTGGATCACTCAAACAATATTTTTCTTTTTCCCACATTTTCCTCAACTCGTCCTCAGTGCGGGTGGCTTTCCCATGCGCATGTTCACGAGTTTTGCGCGGCAAAGTATGACAACACGTTTGTCACGTTTGTCAACGGGGAAACGCTGGAGCTGCCCGTATCCATCACATCTTTTGAAAACCAGGTTTACCGAACGGCATGGCTGAGAACAAAATTTATCGACCGGATTGAAGGAAACGCCATGCAGAAGAAACAGGAATTTATGCTCTATCCGAAGGAAGACAGGAATCAGCTGATATACGAATTCATCCTCAGGGAGCTGAAAAAGCGCTATTGATCGGGAGCGGCTTTGAATAAATAGTGCTCAAGAAGCGCGGATACCTGATTGCGGATGCGGGGATTAAAATAGTTATGCTCTTCTTCGTATCCTTCATATATAAAGGAGTACATCGTAAAGGCTTCGTCCCGTGACACTTCGTGCACCTTGATTTTCCGCCGGCGCAGTTCATTTTTCACGTCGTACAGATCGCGCTGGGCAAGCTTTAACGCCTGTTCGATCAGACGCTGATAGGGGTCTTTCAGCTTGAATGGCCCCTGCTGGATGATTTTCATGTCCCGGTTTAATATGCTGACGGTCATCGGGAGGTAAATCGCCTTTTCAATCATATCCCTGGCTTCAGCGGGAATTCTTGTCATGGCTTTTCTCCTCATTTCTTTTGTTGATAAGGAACGTTTGTTCTGTTTTTATTTTACACGAAAGACGGCCTTTTAATCAAGAACGGGAAAAAATGACTAAAATGATCAAGTTGTTTCAGACTAATACAGAAAACACCGAGACGGATGATTTAAAGTTTTTGATTTAAAGTGTAGAATAGAAGTAGACAACCGCCCTGAGGAGAATCAATGTTGGAGCAATTATTCAGCTATTTTACAGAAGAGAATTTAACAGAGTTTTTTCAGAGCTACAGAGCTTTTGGTCCTTTTGTAGCCGTTCTGCTGCCGTTTATTGAAGCGCTGCTCCCGTTTTTACCCCTGCTCGTGTTTGTTGTCGCCAATGTAAATTCGTTCGGTTTATGGCAGGGGTTCTTGTTGACGTGGATCGGGGCATCTTTAGGCTCTATAGCAGTTTTTCTTTTTATCCGCCATTTCGGCCAGCAAAGAGCACTCGGTTTTATCCGCAGGCATCCATCCGTAAAAAAACTGATGATCTGGGTGGAAAAACGGGGCTTCGGTCCGCTGTTTCTCCTGCTTTGCTTTCCATTCACGCCTTCGGCAGCGGTAAATGTTGTGGCAGGACTTTCGAGAGTCAGCCTGCTGCCTTTTTCACTGGCGGTGCTTTGCGGCAAGTTCGTGATGATTTTTATGGTGAGCTTTGTCGGCCATGATCTGAAGGCGCTTTTTACCCAGCCTTTGCGGACAGCTGCCGTGATCATCGTCATGCTGATCTTATGGTACGCCGGAAAACGGGTTGAACATCGTCTGAACGTGAGATTCAGCCAGAGAGAGAAAGACTAGGGGGACACAGAATTGAAAAAGCGTTTTTTGGTCATAGCCGGGGTGCTGCTTGTCATCGTCGTCGGAATTCAGGTCAAAAATGCCGTTTTCATTGAATATAAAGTAGAAGGCGTCAGCATGAATCCGACCTTTCAGGAGGGCAACGAACTTTTGATCAACAGGTTCGCCCACCACTTTAAAACAATCAGCCGATTTGACATCGTGCTGTTTAAAGGACCTGACAAAGATATATTCATTAAAAGGGTGATCGGGCTTCCGGGCGAAACCCTCCGGTATGAAGATGATCAGCTGTATATCAACGAAGAAAAGATCAAAGAGCCTTATCTGGACGATTTAAAGGCCGTCACTGCCGGAGGGGACTTGACAGGGGATTTTACGCTGAAGGAAGTGACCGGAGAGGAAAAGGTGCCTGAAAATGAGTACTTCGTCCTCGGGGACAACCGGATCCACAGCTTTGACAGCCGCCATTTCGGCTTTGTTTCAGACCGGGACATCGTCGGGATTGTGACGGAAAGAATTGATAAAAAGTGATTGGAGAATGCGGCGGAAAGCAAGCGCCCGGCCGAAAGGAATACGATGTCGCAATTGTCGTGTCCGAGCAGAACAGCATCAAAAAAGACGTATTCGCAAGAAAAGCCCGGGATTCCGGGCTTTTCTTGCTATTTCAGTTTGATCGCATTGATTCGTTTTTGCAGCTTCGTTTTTTCGGCGGATGCTTTCAGCTTGCTGACCGCTGATTGCGCTGCCGATTTTGTTTTTTTCGTTCTCTTTTGTTCGGCCGTTTTAACTTTGGCTTTCGCCGCTGCCACTTTTTTGTTATAGGCTGACGCGGCTTGCTTTTTCGCGGTGTTCAGCTTTTTTTGCAGATTTGATTTGTCTTTTCCGGCAGGCAGCTCATTAATCGCTTTTTGCGCTTTGCCGAGGTTTGAGTCTGTGGCCGCTTTTTCAGCTTTTGCAACGGCCTGCTTTGCGGTGTTCAAGAGGCTTGAGCGGACCGCATTGATCCGTTTTTGCAAATTCGTTTTGAAAGTACCGCTGTCGAGTTCATTGACCGCTTTTTGGGCTGCGTCGGCATTGGTTTTCTTTTTTTGCTTCTCTGCGAGTTTTACTTTGCTTTCGGCTGTCTTTTTAAGCTGCTCTTTAACAGCATCGAGCCTCTTTTTCAAAGCGGTTTTATCGGCGTTTGCAGGCAGCGGTTCGATCGCTTTTTGCGCGGTTTGAATGTCCGCTTTTTTCTTTGTCTTTTCCGCTTGTCCGACTGCTTTTTGCGCTTTCTCCAACGGCTGTGTGATCTCTTTGAAGCGGATTAATCCATAGCCGAACAAATGATCACGGCCGGGAGCGCCCAAGTCGCTTGTATAAATCTGCATTTTCTTGCGCAGCTCAGGATTTGAAGCGGTTGGGTACAGCTGTTTCAAAAGAGCAAACATTCCGGTGACGTGCGGCGTTGCCTGTGAAGTGCCGCTTCCGATTGCATAGCCGCGGTCGGAAGATGTACTGATAATCGATGTGCCGGGAGCGGCAAACTCGACGGCGCTGCCGGTGTTGGAAAATGAGGCGATCTGATTTTTTTCGTTGGTGGCCGAGACGGCAATGACGCTGCTGTAGGCGGCCGGGTAATAAACGGATTTTCCGTTTCCGGCATTTCCGCTTGCACCGACTAAAATCATTCCCCGTTTGTATGCTCTATCTACTGCATCGTGGAGAACTTGACTGTCGCCTGAAACGACGAGGCTCATATTGATGATATCGATTCCGTGCTGGATCGACCAATCGATGCCTTGTAAGATGCCTTTCAGATCCCCCGAACCATTCCGGTCCAGCGCTTTTACGGCATACAGCTGCGCGCCGGGCGCGAGACCGTCGATCCCCCGTCCGTTATGCTTCGCTCCGATGATTCCGGCAACATGTGTTCCGTGGCCGTTATCATCACGGTATGAAGCGGTATAGCCGACCATCGATGCACCGCCTGCGATTGACAGCTCTTCATGGGGGGAAATCCCGCTGTCAATAACCGCAATTTTCACCTGTTTCCCTGTCAAACCTTTATTCCAAGCCAGTGCGGCTTGAATCGGCTTGATGTTCCACTGTGAAAACGCGGAGGCGGTTTGCGCTGTGCTGCTGGAGACAGCTTTTAGAACGGTGCTGTCGGCAGCAGCTACCGGGAGGTTGTCTTCGACATACAGGACGTCGGGATCTTGTTCAAGTTCCCGCACTGTTTTGTCGTCCGCAGTAACAGCAGCTGCGGGAATGTGCCGGTAAACGTGTTCTACCGTGTCTGCTTGTTCGATGACGTTTTCTTTTCCGCTGGCATTTTTATATACGACAATGACTTCGTTTTCCTGCTTATTGCTTTCCGCTTGAATGCGGGGTGAATTTGCGGAAAAACCGACGAACATTGCAGCGGACACCGCGATTTTCCATAACTTTCTCATCCGGCTCTCCTCCTTATTTAGCGGCATTCGCTATATATATCGGAGAATTTTTGAATTTTCAAAGAGAAAGAAAGACGATCTTAAGGGCGCCCGTCGTGCAACTCCGTTCTTGAAATGTTAAGAACGCTGCTATATCAACGTTTGGGGAGCCTTCCTGTTTATTTGGGAAGTGCTTTTTTTAATAAATTGTAGGTTTGTTTAAAAAAAGAGCCATCTTTTTTACCTGATTGCTTTTATAGAAATGGGAGAGCTGGGAAAAATAGGACTAGCTTCTATCGATGAATCTTTCATTGATATTTTTAAGCAGATACCTTTTGTCTAAAATGTATAATGTTACTTTTGTTTTTGTTGAAAGTGAACAATGTTATTGACTGGCTTATAACCTACAATTTAATTAAATAATAAAAAGGGAGCGTGTCATACCGTGGAAAAAACAAAGAAACATGACCCCGATTATTACAAAAAGATCATTATTGCATTGTGTTTAGGGTGGGTAGCTATTTGGATTTACCGTACAATCCTTACGCCAATATATCCACAGATTCAAGAATCATTAGGACATATTAGTGATACACAAATGGGGTTGGTTGCTTCTATTTATTTCTTTGCCTATACGGGTATGCAAATTCCGTCAGGAGCACTTGTCGATAAATTTGGACAGAAAAAGGTGTTAATTCCTGCATTTATCGTCTTTGCGCTGGCTGCATTTGTAATTGGCACAAGTTCAACTATCATGCAAGTATACATTGGTTCGTTATTGGCTGGTATTTCGACTGGTTCATATTACGGTGCAGCCTTTTCCTTATCAGCCAAACATACGCCAAAAGATAAAAAAAGCTTTTCCAATGCGATAATAAATAGCGGTTCAGCATTAGGAATGGTAATTGGACTAATCGGATCATCGGTTTTAGTAGGCGGTTTTGAAATTCAATGGAATTATATGCTTTTTATAACAGCTATCGTTATCGTAGCTGTAACATTTGTGTTTGTGTTGTTTATTAAACAAGATAAAACATCAGACAAGGAAGTGGCTGAAGAGAAGAAAGACGCCGTACAAAGCACAGAGATTCTAAATGAAAGCTTATTTTCTCCAAGACAATTAGTTGTATATTTTGTGTATTTTGCAACATGCTATGGCTATTATATGATTGTCACTTGGCTGCCATCCTTCCTTGTAGCAGAAAAAGGATTTGCTCAAGGCTCAGTAGGATATGTAGCTGCACTAGTTGCAGTCACTGCAGTGCCTGGTGCTTTGATATTTACTAAATACATAGACAAACATGCACATTTGCGTCTGCGTTTAATTTTATTTCTATTAATTGCTGCGGCAATCACAATTAGTTTGACAGTATTTGCACCAAATCCTGCAGTGCTGTATATTGCATTAATTTTATATGGCTTATTAGGTAAACTTGCGATTGATCCAGTTTTAATAACCTATGTATCTGATTCCGTATCAGGAGATAGAGTGGCCAGAGCATTAACTCTCTTTAACTTCTTTGGAATGAGCTCATCTGTTATTGCACCAACACTTACTGGTTATATTGGTGATGTAACCGGCTCGCAAGTATTAGCATTCTATATTGCAACCATCCTTCTCGCAGCAGCAGCGTTGCTATTTTTCCTTGTGGTTATGTTAAGACAGAATAAAACAGTAGCTAACTAAATAAATAGAAAAGAAAACTTCCGGTGGTTCTACTTTTGATTTACAACGATATTTTCTCTGAAGCAAATAATGCCAATCGAATGCTCAGGGATGTATCAGGAGATTCTACAGATTGACCTAATATTTCTTCGCATTTTTTAATACGATATTTCACAGTATTACGGTGAATGAAAATATCCTCTGAGGTCTTTGTAAGATCACATTGGTTTGCCATATAGACATTTAACGTAAACCTTAGTTCTTTTTCCTTCGTTGTTTGGGGATAAGCTAATGGACCGAGTGTATAAATGATAAATGGTTTTAATTTATTCGTTGGAATGAGTTGTAATAATTCTTCTACGCTTTTAGATTTATAGGGCTCTACAAATTCTATTTCGCCTTGTTCATATTTATTATCATAAGCTTCATTCGCTTCGAAAAAAGACAGTGGTAATTGTGAAAGCTCGGAGACCTCATTACCAATGCCAAATGAAAGGGAGCTATTAAAAAATAGCTGATACTCTTTTTGGATATATCTGCAGTATTCCAAATAATAATGATGTCTTCTTTGTAAAAGTATCGTAAATCTGCGTTCACCCTGAGACATATATATACTAATGGAAGGGTCAATCCCAGTAAACTTATGCGTTAACCACTCAAAAGTCATCTGATATCGCTCATTTAAGTAGGCGCTATTTTCTACATTCTTTTCTTTGTCTATCCCGCAAATCATCACTTGGTAGAATTTAGAGGGTTGAATGTGATATTTTTTTAAAAGGTCGGTGTGTTGTGTTAGTGAAACAAGGTTATCAGGATGTTCGGACATCAGAGATGTAAAAAAATGGTTCGTATCCTGCTGCTCTGCTTCTTTGATTTTACTATTTTTATAAATTGCGAGACTAAGTGTGTTAACTGCTTGTTCTATTGTTAATAAACTAAACGGATAGTTGAGCAAATTAACATTTGAAATCATTAGATAATACGGAAAATATTTAAATGCAGGAACCTTAAATATAGCATATTCTTCCTGGAAAACACCATTGTGATTTGGTTCGATTTGCTCTGAATTTAAATATCTTCGGAAATAATTGAGGTTTTTTTGAACATGTTCTGAGTGTTGATGAAAGTGATGACTCGCTGACTCAACTTGATGAAAAGAATTTAGCAGCATGACAGGAACCTTTATAAGTCTACTTAAACGTTCAATCATCATGTTCAGGCTTAACCCTTGCATAAGCATAGCATTTAACTCTTGTTGGATATCTAATGCGAAGTGTAATTTTTCTGTTTCTTCATCCAGGATAAATGACGATATATGATGAGTAATGGATCCTAAATTCCAACTTTCCGGAATTTCAATAATTGGGAATTTTAATTTGTTTGCAAATGCAATAACCTCATCATCTAATTTTTTTAAAAATCGGGATAGCTTGATACCTAGACCAGCAACTTGTATATCATTTAACTCACTAATAAGACTGATTAGTCCGGATTGATCATCCTGATAGCTCATTCCTGTTGTGACGATAAGTGAGTGCGGCGTTGTAAAATTTTTAATATCAGGCGTTTCTGTAATATCAACCATTTCTACCACTCGTTCCAAATCGCCCTGCTCATTTAGCAATGTTAAATCTGAAAATTGTAGTACAGATAATATTTCTTTTAATGTTGTCATAAAGGCTGCCTCCTTATCTTTGTTAGAAAAAGATAAAATAAAAATGAAATATGTCAGATGTTACAAGGATAACTTTTCAATCTGATCGTACACTGTTTTTGAAGGTAATTATACGTATAATCCTTTAGTTAAAAATATTAAAGGAGAATCATTAATGCTTGAACATGATTCTTCGTTTTTTGAAAAGTGTGATTATAACAAAGATATCATGCCGAAGATCACTTGAACAAAGAATTTCATCCTCATTTACTTTTTTTAACGTTGGGGGTGGGACTAGTGCATAATATTCCGGATTATATAGCTGTTGGTGATGTTTTACATCACCATTTCAAGCAACGATATCACTTGTCGGATAGCCTTATGACTTGTTGCAAACGGATACACAGGTTCAAAATATGGCGTCCCGTTTTCATTGATAGTGGGGCGGGGTTGCCATTTATTATTCTTGATCATTAACTTTGCTATCGGTGAAACATTAAATAAGTGCTATCTTAAATTTAATGATTTGCATTTTTGGTGGTTTGGCTACCCGGGGGATTAATGCTGGCGGTTGCGAAAGGCAGTATTTTATATCCAACCATTAAAAGAGGAGGATGATTTTAATGAATTTTGATTCAATTATCAAAAATGGATTAGTCATTCTGGAAAATGGTGAACAAGAAGTCGAAGTAGGGATTAAAGATGGCAAAATCGCAGCAATCGGTCAGGATTTGGGTACAAGTGCAAAAATTATCGATGCAAAAGGATCGATTGTATCTCCGGGTATGGTTGATGCACATGTTCATATCACAGAGCCGGGCGGCGGCTATCGTGATGAATGGGAAGGCTATGACACAGGAACACGTGCCTCTGCAAAAGGCGGTGTCACAACGATCATCGAAATGCCATTAAATCAAGTGCCAGCAACGGTAGATGAGGAATCTATTCAAGAAAAATTTAAAGCTGGAAAAGGAAAATTATCTGTAGACGTTGCGAGTTACGGCGGTTTAGTACCATTTAACTTGGATGGGGGTATTCAAGAGTTAGATAACAATGGTGTTGTTGCATATAAATGTTTTTTAGCAACATGTGGTGACCGTTCTATAGAAGGAGATTTCATGAATGTGGACGACTATTCCCTCTACGAAGGTATGAAACAAATTGCGAAGACAGGCAAAATATTATCTGTACACGCTGAAAATGCTGCAATTACGGACAAGTTAGGGGAAATAGCATCTAAAAATGGTGAAACCTCATTACGTGCTTATGTAGATTCTCGACCCGTATTTACTGAAGTAGAACCGATTAGAAAAATAATTCTATTTGCGAAAGAAACGGGATGTCGTGTACACATCGTTCATATAGCTTGTGAAGAGGGCGTAGATGAAATTGTCAAAGCACAACAGGAAGGGGTCGATATTACATGCGAAACATGTACACACTATTTATATTTCTATAAAGAAGAACTGGATCATATCGGACCAGTTGTAAAATGTTCTCCGCCAATCCGTGAACAATCACGCTTAGAAGGCATGTGGAATCGGGTATTAAACGGAGATATTTCATTCGTAACATCAGACCATTCACCATGTACCCCAGACTTAAAAGCTACGGATAATGCATTTGAAGCTTGGGGGGGTATCGCAGGTGTACAAAATAATGTTGACGTATTATTTGATGAGGGTGTGCAAAAACGTAATATGTCATTATCCAAATTTGCAGACATTATTGCTACAAACCCTGCGAAACGTTTTAATCTATCATCAAAAGGCAGTATTGCAGTAGGGAAAGATGCGGATTTCGTATTTATTAAGAAAGATGCACCTTATGAATTAAAGGCTGAGGACTTAGCATATCGACACAAAATTAGTCCGTATATTGGCCGCAAAATTGGTGCTCAGGTAGTGAAAACAATCCTTCGCGGTGTCGAAATCTATGATAAAGAAAAAGGGATTTTAAATGAAAAAGTAGGAAGATTTATTCCTTAAGTGACGGACTAGCTATCCCGTCAGGAATTTGAGGCATAGGAAGGTGTGAAGGCGACCTGAGATTGTGTTACACTCGCAAATTCAGTGTGTCATCAGCATTTCTTATGGCAGCTAATACAGCTGAAGTGAGCATGGCAAAGTTGACTTCATCACAATCTTTCGCTATTACAGCAGCAGTTGTTAATCAATATGTATCCTGACTCTTGGCATATCATTTATGATGTAATGAAACAGATAAATGACCCTATAAATCAATGTTTTTTATTGATTTATAGGGTCATTTTTTTATTTGCACCTTATTTATTTGATTGGTAAAAGAGAAGTTTCGCTCTTTTGAAGCGAGCGATCTGCGATTTTCTTTAGGAGAAATTCAATGCAAATTTAATTTGTTATAAAGCGTATTTTTTTATGTAATCGAAAGCCAACAGTTTCTTTTTATATCTGGCATTAGCCCATTATTTAGATACCGTAAATTGATTAAAAGGTGTCTTTGTTAAAAGTGCATAAAATGTTTTTTCATTATTGTTGGTTATGTCAATGAATGGTTGTAAATAGGGTTCTATGATGAAAGTAAATAAAAGAGAGGGGGAGAAAAAGAATGGATATTCAATCAACCTTTGAAACGTTGGATAAGAAATTCACAAGATTTGGCGGTTTAGAAAAAGGGGGAATTACGCGGCTGTTATACTCTCCTGAATGGATTGATGCAGTTCGCGAACTGGAAGCAACATTCAAGGAAGAAGGTTTAGAAGTAAGCTTTGATGATGTTGGGAACTTATCTGGTCGTCTTGTTGGAAGTAAATATTCTGAAGAAACTATTTTAACAGGATCACATATCGACACAGTTGTTGAAGGCGGTCATCTAGATGGACAATTCGGTATCTTATCTGCACTGGTTGCTGTGAAATATTTAAAAGAAAAATATGGTCAACCATTACGAACAATAGAAGTATTATCGCTCGCAGAAGAAGAAGGAAGCCGATTTCCATATACATTTTGGGGAAGTAAAAACTTTTTTAACCTAGCCAAAAAAGAGGATGTTGACACAATAGAAGATGCTGAAGGAATTAAATTCGAAGATGCTATGCACGAATCGGGTTTTGATTACCGTAAAACAGATGATGTTCGTGACGATATTAAAGCATTTATTGAAGTACATATTGAACAAGGGAAAGTATTAGAGACGGAAAATAAAGCGATTGGTGTTGTAACTGGGATTGTCGGTCAAAAACGTTACTCAGTTAACTTGAAAGGTGAAGCAAACCATGCTGGCACAACACCGATGTCATTACGAAGAGATACAGTTGTTGCATATAGTGAGATTGTAACAGACTTAACGAAACGAGCTAGAGAAATTGGAGAGCCTCTTGTATTAACGTTTGGACATGTCACTCCTGTTCCAAACACGGTAAATGTCGTCCCTGGAGAAATTACCTTTTCGATAGACTGTCGTCATATTGATCAACAACTATTAAATGATTTTGCGAGAGAAATTGAAGATAAAGTTAAAGCGGTGGCAGAAGCAAACAGCATGGCTTATGACATTAATTTATGGATGGATGAAGCACCGTCATTGATGGATAAAGAAATCATTCAAATAATTGAACAAGCAGCTAAGGATAATGTGGGGGACAGCTATAAATTGATGCCATCTGGTGCAGGTCATGATGCACAAATTTTTGCGGATTTTGTCCCTACAGCAATGTTGTTTGTACCTTCTATTGGCGGAATCAGCCACAATACCAATGAAGAAACGAAGATAGAAGACCTTGTGAAGGGGATTGAAGTATTGAAAGATGTATTGTTTGAACTAGCTTATAAGGAATAATAATGAAAAGGAGCCAGATACTCATGAGTTACTTAAATCATAATCAAGGATACAGAGAAGGTTTATTAGAAACACGTTCAGTAATAAAAAAGGATAATTATGCGGTAATTACACCCGATGGCTTGGTTAATAATGTTGTACCTGGCTTTGAAGATTGTGATGTAACCATTTTAGGATCCCCGCGTTTAGGTGCAAGGTTTGTAGATTATTTGGTAACAGTTAAAAACAAGGGCGGAAACAAAACCGGTTTTGCCGGTGATGGTATCCAATCATTTGTGTACGTTGAATATGGTAAAATCAACGCTTTTGCGGATGGTAAAAAATACGAATTGGCAAAAGGCGGATTCTTATATGTACCTCCACACTTACAATTGACGTTTGATAATCATAATAATGGTGAGGACAGCCGTTTGTTTTTATACAAAAAGCGTTATCAGCCGCTTAAAGGACATACGCCAGAAATTGTTACAGGTAATGTGAATAACATCAAACAAGAACCCTATGAAGGGATGAAAGAAGTATTAATTCAAGATTTACTGCCAAAAGAAATCGCATATGACATGAACATTCATATTCTTTCATTTAAGCCGGGTGCTTCGCATGGTTACATTGAAACGCACGTTCAAGAACATGGTGCTTATATATTAAGTGGACGAGGTGTTTACAACTTAGACAACGAGTGGATGCCAGTTGACAAAGGTGACTATATTTTTATGGGAGCTTATACGCCGCAAGCAACCTATGCAATTGGTTTAGATGAACCATTCTCGTATATTTATTCAAAGGATGCGAATAGAGATATTAATCTATAAAGAGGGGCAATTTTAATGAGTGAACCATTAGTGTATGTAGAAAGTAATCGTCTCCGGCAGCTAATGAAAGATAAATTAGTGAAAGCAGGCTTACCTGAAGAACATGCGGATAAAACAGCTGACTTACTCATCTTTGCAGATGAACGAGGTGTTCACTCACATGGTGCAGTGAGAATGCAATACTACTCCGAACGTACATTAAAGGGTGGATATAACCTGAACCCCGACTTAAGCTTCGTAAAAACGGGTCCAGCATCAGGGATTTACCATGGAGATAATGCGTTAGGACATTATGTGAGTTATCAAGCAATGAAAAAGGCAATCGAATTAGCAAAAACATCAGGTATCGGTGTTGTCGGTGTAAAAGAAATGGGACACAGTGGTGCGATTGGTTATTATGCACGTCAAGCAGCATTAGAAGGTATGGTGGCATTAACAGTATGTCAATCTGATCCCATGGTTGTGCCATTTGGCGGTACCGAACCGTACTTTGGCACCAACCCAATTGCTTTTAGTGCGCCTCGAAAAGATGGCAGTCCAATACTGTTTGATATGGCAACAACGGTACAAGCCTGGGGGAAAATCTTAGATGCAAGAAGTAAAAACAAATCTATTCCAGACTCATGGGCAGTTGATAAAAATGGAGCACCAACAACAGACCCGTTTAAGGTAAATGCATTATTACCAATGGCTGGGCCTAAAGGATACGGGTTAATGATGATGGTGGATATTTTATCGGGGAGTTTACTCGGCTTGCCATTTGGCAAGCATGTCACTTCCATGTATAAAGATTTATCAGAGTACCGTCGCTTAGGGCAGCTTCATCTCGTGATCAATCCTGAATACTTTGGCGGGAAGGAGCAATTCCTGGAAAAAATATCTCAAATGGTTGAAGAATTACATGATAACCCGCCTGCTGAAGGATTTGACAAAGTGTATTATCCCGGTGAAATTCAAATAGATGTGATGAAACAGTATAAAAAAACAGGTATCCCAGTTACAAAGGAAATTTTAGATTATTTAGAGTCAGACAACATTTACTAATTATGTAATGGAAGGGGGGAGGATCAGATGCGAGTATCTAAGCAGGAGCTGTTTCATTTAATCAAACAGAAGCTAATCAAAGCTGGATTAAATGAAGGAGCCGCACACGATGTTTCAGATGTATTGACATTCGCCGATCATAGAGGGATCCATTCCCATGGAGCAGTACGTGTGGAATACTATGCCGAACGAATCGCAAAAGGCGGTATTACAGCAAACCCAAACTACACATTTGAACAAACAGGACCTGCATCCGCTGTCTTTAGCGGAGATAATGGTCCAGGTCACCAAGCAGCAAAACAAGCGATGGAAAAAGCAATCGAAATGGCAAAAAATTCAGGTGTGGCTGTTGTAGGCATGAAGAATATTTCGCATAGTGGTGCATTGGGTTACTTTGTTGAAATGGCAGCAGAACAGGACATGGTTGCTTTAAGTATGTGCCAATCAGATCCAATGGTCGTACCGTTTGGAGGAACAGAACCATACTTTGGCACCAATCCGATTGCTTATAGTGTACCATCGGCTGATGAACGCATAATCACATTTGATATGGCGACAACTGTTCAGGCATGGGGAAAAGTATTGGATGCCAGAAGTAAAAATGAATCGATCCCGGAAACATGGGCAGTAGATGCAGCCGGTGCACCAACAACGAATGCAAGAGATGTTCATGCACTTGTGCCAATTGCTGGTCCAAAAGGTTATGGATTGATGATGATGGTGGATATTTTATCGGGCAGTCTTCTTGGAGTACCTCATGGCGTACATGTATCCTCCATGTATCAAGATCTGACAAAAGGCCGCGATTTAGGGCAAATTCATATTGTTATCAATCCCGCATACTTCACAGATTTAACTGCTTTTAAACAACAGATTTCGACGATGCTCGATGAATTAAAAGCACAACCGGCAGCTGAAGGCTATGGAGAAATTTATTATCCGGGTGAGCGCGGTAAATTAAGAAGTGCCAAATATGATAAAGAAGGAATTGAAATTGTAGACGATATTTATAACTACCTCGTTTCAGGCGATGTTCATTACAATCGCTATCATGGAAAGAATAGATTTGCAGAATAACAAAATGGAGGATCATTATGTTATACACAATTATAAAAGAAAACACCTATCAAGATTCTATCGTGTTAATGCTTTTATCAAACAAGTTATCTGCAATAGATGGTGTAAACAAAGTATCGATCATGATGGGAACACCAGCTAACAAAGATATTTTTAAATCTTCGGGTTTAGGCACAGATGAATTGGAAAAAGCAAATCCAAATGACATTGTTATCGTTATAGATACAAATCAAGAAGAAAAAGTAGCGGCAGTGAAAGAAGAAGTAGAAGCAGCTTTAAAAGGTGATGCCGCTTCACAAGACGCATCTAAAGGCCAAGAAGCACATAACTGGAAGCGCGCAATGGAACTTGCGAACAACCCTAATTTGGCATTGATCTCCATTCCTGGTCAGTATGCAGCAATGGAAGCGGAAAATGCATTGAATGAAGGGTTACATGTATTTGTATTCAGCGACAATGTATCTAAAGAAGATGAGGTTAAGTTGAAACAAAAGGCGCATGAAAAAGGATTATTAGTAATGGGACCAGACTGCGGGACCGGAATTATCCATGGCGTGCCACTTGCATTTACAAATATCGTGAATGAAGGAGATATTGGCGTTGTGGGTGCATCAGGTACAGGGATTCAGGAAGTGACAAGCATCATTGACCGTTATGGTAAAGGTGTAACAAACGCAATTGGTACAGGTGGTCGGGATTTATCGACAGAGGTTGGTGCTATCACGGTTTTAGATAGTATCAAAGCATTGAACCAAGATCCAAAAGTAAAAGTGATTACAGTAATTTCTAAACCGCCTGCAGAGGAAGTGCAGCAAAAAGTATTAAACGTATTAAGAAATATTGAAAAACCGGTTGTTACGTTATTTTTAGGAGATCAACCAACTTATCAGGAAGAAAATATTTATCATGCGTATACACTTGAAGAAGCAGCGGTTGTATCTGTTCAATTATCCAATGGTGACAAACCGAATTTTAAACCGACATTGGCTGAAGATGTAAATGTGTCGTTAAAAGATTCACAAGTTGGTATTAAAGGTTATTACTCAGGTGGTACTTTGGCATCTGAAGCAGCTATGTTATTGAAAGAGGCATTTAAAGAGGAAGTACTTGAAGAGAAGAAAGAAGCCTATATCCTAAAAACAAAACATCATGAAATTATTGACTTAGGCGATGATATTTATACCCAAGGGAAGCCGCACCCGATGATTGATCCTGAAAAGCGTATCGAAATGCTTGAAACATCGGGAAACGATCCTGAAACAGCAGTCATCATGATTGATAACGTTATTGGCTATGGCAGTCATGATGATATGGCAAGTGAATTAGCACCAGCCATTAAACGTATGTTAGCCAATGCACATCAGGGAGGCCGCGAACTTGCAGTTCTTGTAACAGTTGTAGGTACAACTAAAGATCCTCAAGGTTATGAAAAGCAAATTGAAACCTTAAAAGAAAGTGGTGCAATCATTTGTGAGACAAACGACCAAATGGTTCGTACCGCGATTAAACTGGCACGAGGAAAAGTGGAACAGCCAGTCCTTGATATACAAAAATTTGAACATACCCAAGAAGACTTAACAGTAGACGAAAAAATTGTGTCCTTAATTAATAAGAAGCCAAGTGTCATCAATATTGGGCTGAAAAGTTTTACAGCAGCTGTTCAGAACAGCGGATCAGAGTGTGTTCAATTTAACTGGCGGCCAATTGCTGGCGGTGATGAAAAGTTAATGAAAGTACTTCAATTTCTAAACTACTATGAAGGAGAGACAATCTAATGGGGTACAAAACAATAAATGAAGCGAACGAAGCTGTTATCCAGAAGATCATAGCAGCTGAACCATTCTTAACGGATGTTGTACCTGCCAAGTCTGTGATTCCTGAATTGGAAGATTACGTGTTATTACATGCCGGGCCTCCAATTAAATATGAAAATATGACAGATCCTATGCAAGGCTCTTGTGTTGGAGCGATTCTTTTTGAAGGATGGGCAGAAGATGAAGAGGGAGCGCGTGAACTGCTTGAAAACAATAAGATTACATTTATTCCATGTCATCATGTGAATGCAGTTGGACCAATGGGAGGCATTACATCACCTAATATGCCGGTTCTTGTTGTGGTGAACAAAGAGAGCGGCAACGAGGCGTACTGTCAAATGAACGAAGGCATCGGTGCAGTATTACGCTTCGGTGCTTATCATGAGCAGGTAATCAATCGCCTGCACTGGATGAAAGATGTGTTGGGTCCGGTGTTAAGTAAGGCATTAAGAAAAATTGATGGAGGCTTAAATGTTAATGTATTGATGGCTAAAGCTATAGCAATGGGGGATGAATTTCACCAGCGCAATATTGCAGCGTCATTGGTGTTTTTAAAAGAAGTTGCTCCAATAATTGCAGCATTAGATGTTGTTGAAAACGAACAAAGAACAGAAGTGATCCAATTTTTAGCTGATACAGACCAATTTTTCTTAAACATTGCCATGGCGACAGGAAAAGCAATGATGGATGCAGCGCGTACAATCAAACATGGTACAGTCGTTACCGCAATGTGCCGAAACGGTGAAAACTTTGGCATCCGTATTGCAGGTATGGGAGATGAGTGGTTTACAGCACCTGTTCATACACCACAAGGGTTATATTTTACCGGCTACTCAGCGGAAGATGCAAACACAGATATCGGAGATTCAGCGATTACAGAAACAATCGGTGTTGGCGGTGTAGCAATGATTGCTGCCCCTGCAGTAACACGTTTTGTTGGAACAGGCGGATTTAATGATGCGCTTGAAACAAGCAATCAAATGGCTGAGATCTGTGTTGGAGAAAATCCGAACTTTGTGATTCCGACGTGGGACTTCAAAGGTGCGTGTTTAGGTATTGATGCACGTAAAGTTGTTGAAACAGGCATCACGCCGGTAATCAACACAGGCATTGCACATAAAATTGCCGGATATGGGCAAATTGGTGCTGGTACAGTTCATCCTCCAATCGAATGTTTTGAGAAAGCAATCACAGCATATGCTGAAAAACTGGGTTTTCAAGGATGATTTTACAGGCAAGTGCGATTGGTTCAATCGCACTTCAGCTATTAATTGAGGGAAAAACATTTACTGTGCACAGCATTTTTGAAAAAGGTATAAATATTGTTGATCAGAATGATGAATTGATATTTATCGGCACAAATGAAAATGGGACCTTTCCATTTGGAATTTTGCTTGGTTCACAAACGAAGCAAACATTAAAAGCAGGTCTTGAGGTGGGAGATTCATTACACGTTCGCAATAACCATCTTTCCCATAACTGCTTTAAACTCAATTTTAATGCCAAAATACTTCCGTTATATACGGATTTTAAACATGCAAACATCAATAAATTAAAAGAAAACATGCAACAGATTTCATTTAAATCGTATGAATCTACTGATTTTGAATCAGTTCATGTGTCGGACTTGATAAATAAATTACACGATCCAACTGAAAATTTAGAAGAGGAGTTTCGTTACTTTATCGGACGAGGCCAAGGTTTAACCCCAACAGGTGACGATATACTGGTCGGTATATTATATGGACATTTCATCAACTCTTTTATCGCACAAAACCACCTCGAAACATTGGGGAATCTCATTAGAAAACCCTTAACAACCCTTGTTAGCACGCGCTTTTTAACTTGTGCTTTAGAAGGTTTATTTAGTTCGAAAATTACAAGATTACAACATGATCCATCTTTGAAAAGTATGAAAAGCCTTATAAAAGTAGGTTCTTCTTCTGGGATGGATACTTTATACGGAATTTATATGGCTTTAACAAAGGAGTGAAAGAAATGGGGAAAAGAGTAGTACTGGCACTAGGAGGTAATGCAATTTTACAGCCAAAACAAGAAGCAACTTATGCCAATCAACTCAAAAATGTAATCTCTGCAACACGTCATATGATTGAAATCAAAGAAGCAGGACATAAAATTGTGATTACACATGGCAATGGTCCGCAAGTGGGGAATATTATTGCTCAAAACGAAGCTGCCAAAAATGTCGTTGAACCACTGCCAATCTATGCTTGTAATGCAGAATCACAGGGATTCATTGGTTATATGCTGGAAAAAGCTTTGAAAAACCATATGAAAGAACGGGGCATTGCTGCGAATGTAGCTACATTTCTAACCATGGTCGAAGTGGACAAGGATGACAAAGCATTTGAAAAACCAACGAAACCAATAGGAGTATTTTATTCAGAGGAAGAGGCGAAGCAATTAGAAGAGAAAGGGTTTACGATGTCAGAAGATGCAGGGCGAGGCTACAGACGAGTTGTGCCTTCCCCGGAACCGAAAGTGATCCATGGAATAGAAGAGATTCGGCGTTTAATTGATGAAACGATTGTTATCTCCTCTGGCGGCGGCGGTATACCTGTATATCGTGATGAGAGCGGTCTATTACACGGTCTTGAAGCAGTTATAGACAAAGATCGTTCAGGATTAAAGCTTGCACAACAAGTAAATGCTGACGTTTTCATGATGTTGACAGACGTACCAAATGTATTTATCAATTTTGGCAAAGAAAATGAGCAAAAACTAAGCCGAATTACAGTAGAAGAAGCTGAACAATATGTGGCAGAAGGGCAATTTCCTGCTGGCAGTATGCTGCCAAAGATCCAAGCGGCTATAGAATTTGCAAAGTCAGGTAAAGAGGCAATGATTTGTTCATTGGATCAAGCGGTAGCTGCGCTAGATGGAAAAGCGGGGACACGCATAACAAAATAAGACAATCCGTGTTGTTCATAAGGAGGATAAAAAGCCAAAATTCCTCCTTTTTTCAGATATGACCACAGACAGATTTCGAAAAGATACAATCTATGAAGTCTAAATCGAAAGTCAAAGGAAGAGTAGAAAATAAGGATCATTTAAAAGTTGAAGGAGGAAGTTTGATGACAAAAGAGACGGGATCAGTTGAAGGTAAAGGAAAACAACCACTGATTCCCTATTGGGTTAAAGTTGTTATCGTATTTTTCTTCGGTTGGGTAGCTCTTTATGCAACGCGAACAATATTAAACCCGATTATGGGGGATATTGAATCAGCGTTTTCATTAAGCAAGGCACAACTTGGCTTAATTATGAGTATATTTTTCATCGGTTATGCAGGTATGAACGTTCCTGCAGGAATATTAGGAGATAAAATTGGAAAAAAACGAGTGTTGGTTCCAGGTGTTATTCTATTTGGATCGCTAGCAGCAGTTGCAGGAATGATGCCTACATTTTTTCTATTTATCTCTGCATGGCTTATGGTTGGTATGGCTCAGGGGGTATATTATGGGCCGCAATATGGAATATCATCCGAAATGATCCCGAAGAACCGTTTAACATTAGGTAGTGCTGTAATTAATGCAGGGATGGCTTTCGGTACTTCAATTGGCTATTATATCTCCAGTTATGTTGTAGGAGAATGGGGATTCGGATGGAGAATTCCATTTTTTATCATCGGAGTGCCGGTTGTACTTATTGGTATTGCAATGGCAATTGTAATTAAAGACAAGCCCAAAAATGATAAAGAGGTTAAAGGCACCGCTGAACCGTTTAAGTTTTCATCTTTATTTAATAGAAACTTAATTTTGGCTTATATTATTATTTTCTGCTCTATTTACGGATTCTTTATGATTATTACTTGGTTGCCATACTATTTAGAAACAGCACGCGGTTTAACCGGAGGAAATATCGCCTTTGTTGCATCACTTGTTCCATGGGCCGCGATTCCAGGTTCATTATTTTTTAGTTGGCTGTCAGATAAGCTAGGCCGGCGTAAACCAGTATTGCTCATGATGTTACCGTTTGGTATTTTATCAACAGCTGCAATTGTTTACTTTGATAGCTTACCAATTCTGTATATGACACTAATTGTGTATGGAATTGTAGGGAAAATTAGCGTTAATCCCGTTTTAATTGCGGTTGTAGCTAATAATGCACCAAAGCAATCATTAAGTACAGCATTTGGATTCTACAACTTTGTTGGAATGTTAGGTTCCATTTTAGCTCCGTATATTACGGGCTGGCTTACAGACGCTACAGGAAGTATGAATATAGGATTTTATTTTGCAGCAGCTCTGTTAGTCATCGCATTGATTGCAACATATTTAATAGATGAAAGTAATTTGCCCTCTGTTGATAAAGCAGCTAAAGATCATTAGTCAGTAAAAGCTTATGACTTTTTCACTGTAATTGTGATTCAAGCAGCATAACAAAGGCGACAGCCAGACTGATAGATGCAAATAATAAACAATTCGGGATCGCGGTATTAAAATTCGGCTGCTTCTGCAAAACAGCATGGGCTAAAATGACGCGACAAAGCAGCGCGCTCAGGCTTGGAGGCAAATGCATATGTGAAAAGAAACAAGACGGGAAAGAACTGAGCGGCAGCTCAGCTGGAGGAAACGGAAAAGTGCTCCCGGGTCAGACATCCTGTTATACACCGATGGTTTATGTTCTCGATCCGCGTTCTTCATATGCGATGAGGAAATATTATCATTCATCAAGCGAAACCCTCGCTTATGCCTAGATAAGTTCGTATTTATATTAAAGCAATGAAAGCACCCTTTCAGCAAGGGTGCTTTTTGCTGTCTTATCAGTCCCGGTTTCTCATTTCTTGAAGAGTCATTTGACCTAATGAAGGGGTAGAAATAGCGGGGGATTCAAAAAAACTGTGCAAAATGAACTATTACTATTAATTTATATAAGGGGAAAAATATAGTATGATAAGAAATGAATAAAATACAAAAAAATTGAATATCGGCAGAAAGGAGCTCCATATGAACAAAATCGCCGCGGAAGAAGTCGCCAACATGCTCAATACATGGTACCGCGCCATTAGAAGAAGCGATGCTGAACAGTCGATCAGGCTGTTTGAACAAATCAAACCGCTGCTGGCAGACATGGAGGAAGATCAGGAAGTTTTGATCTACTATTCCCTGCTGGAACTGCGGCATAAAATTATGCTCTACGATTCGAGAGGCAAAAAGATAGAGCAGCACGACGTATCGGCCGGCGACAGTGCTGCATCACATATGACATCCTATTACTACTACCTGTTTTCAGGAGCTTATGAAGTGTATAAAAAAAATTATGAGCAGGCAATCAGCTTCTATAAAATTGCCGAGAAGAAGCTTGCTCATGTACATGATGAAATTGAAGTTGCCCAATTTCACGATAAAGTCGGAAAGCTCTACTATTACTTGGGCCAGAATATCGTCTCTTTAAACCATACCCGGCAGGCGATGGAAATTTTCAAAGGACATGGCGACCATGACATGAACCTTGTCTCAACTTATATTACAATGGCCGGAAATTATACCGAGATGGGGAAATATACAGAGGCGGAAGAATATTTAACAGAAGCAATCCATACTGTCAGAAAAGCCGGCGACCATTTTAAAGAAATGCAGCTCCTTCATAATTTTGCCTTGCTTTATGCGGCGATGGACAAATCGGACAAGAGCATTCAATTTTTGGACATCGTTTTGAATGATCATGCATATGCTGCATCGGATTATTATTTCAATGTCGTGTTTTTAATGATCAAAGAGCTGTTTAAAACCGGAGACTATGAACGCGCCGCAGCCTTTTACAAAGAAGGGAAGGAAAGGTCGCAATCTGCGGCGAATGAAATATTTGACGCTAAAATCGATCTTTTATATGCGGTTTATGCTGGATGTGGTGAACAGGCGGTTAAAGACTGCAAAGACAACATAGAAATCCTCTTTCAAGCAAAGCAATACGACAGTGCCAGAGAACTTTCTCTCTTAACGGCCAATGTTTACAGATCAAAGTCTCTTTATAAAGAGGCCGCACATTTCTTTTTGGAAGCGATTAAAGCGGAAGAAAAAATGAAAAAAGTGGAGGGAATGTGATGAAAAAACTGTTCATTGTTGCTGCGATTGCTGCCGTCGTATGTTCGGGATGGTTTGCGGCAGAAACTCATTCGCCATCCGGCGACATGCAGATTGCTGAAAAGATGGTTGGTTAAAACGAATACCCGGAACAAATATTGAACAACCGCTCCTGAGCTAAGGGGCGGGTTTTTTTGTAGAGAAATCTAATTTTTTAAAATATTGAAAACGTTTACTTCATTTGTTAAGATGTCTTTAGTAAAGTTTAGTGAATATGGATCTTAAAGACAGGGCGGGATGAAAATGGCGACGATTAAAGAAATTGCGCTTCAGGCTAAAGTATCAAGCACAACGGTTTCAAGGGTTTTGAACCATGATCAGTCATTAGCGGTGGCCCCTGAAACAAGGCAGCGGATTTTGGATATTGCAGACCGGCTCGGCTATAAAAACACGCGCAGACGCCGCGACGTATATGTCTCAGAAAGCGGGGAAAGCCCGCGAATCGGCATTGTTGTCTGCCAATCACAGGAAGAAGAGCTGAACGATCCATACTTTTATTCCATCAGGCAGGGAATTGAAAGCGAGTGTTTTGATAGAGGAGCGTTTATTACGAAGTTTATTCAGCTGAGCAGCATCCGCTCAAATCAGCTTGCAGGCGATGTCGACGGCTTAATCGTCATCGGAAGGATCGATTTTGCCGGCTTGCAGCAGTGCATGGGGGCGCTCAACAACGTCGTGTACATCAACCATACAGACAATGAAGAATTGCGCGACTCGGTTGTCGTCGATTTTGAGAAGGCGACGGGGAGGGCGCTGAACCATTTGAAATCGCTCGGCTATACAAGGCTCGGTTATATCGGCGGAAGAGAAAAAGAGCACTTTCGAATCAGCGATCAGGAGACAAACGTCATTGAAATTGAAGACAAACGGCTGACTGCGTTTCTGGAGACGGCCGGTTCGGAAAACGCGAAGCATATTTATGTCGGCGAGTATTCGATGCAGCAAGGCTATGAGCTGATGAAAAAAGCGATTCTTGAGAAAAACGTTCCCGAAGCTTTTTTTATCGCCAGCGATTCGATGGCCATCGGCGCGCTCCGGGCTCTTCGAGAATCGGGACTCAAGGTTCCCGAAGATGTTGCCATCGTCAGCTTCAACGGCATTGAAGCGTCCGAATTTGTTAATCCGCCATTGACTACCGTAAAGGTTCATACAGAAGAGATGGGCCGGACGGGTGTGAAACTGCTGCTCGACAGAATGAAAGGACGGGAACTCCCGCTGAAAGTGACCGTACCTTCAGAACTGATGATTCGGGAAAGCTGCGGATTCAGCAAGCGGGGCTAATAGTAAGGATCAGGCGCTTTTCAAGGAGGTGAGGCAAATAGGTTTACTAAATGACAGTAAATAATGAAAGTGCATTTTACCCACCGTCAAAATTTCATAATTGGAGTGAAATTGATGAAAAAAATCATTTTCTCTTTTATTCTCCTGATCATTTTGCCTGCACTAGCAGCGGGCTGCTCGGGAAAGAATGCCGGAAAGAACGGAGACGTCACACTCACAATGTTTTCGACAATGACAAAAGACAGTGAAAAACAGACGCTCAGAAGCATCGCAGATGATTTTGAAAAAGAAAATGAAGGCATCAAAATCGATATCAGCTTTCCCGGACCGGACTATGAAAATATGCTGCGTGTCAAAATGGCGGCAAATGACATGCCTGACTTGTTCGATACGCACGGCTGGGCGAAGATCCGCTACGGGGAATACACCGCAGATTTAAAAGACATGGAATGGGTGAAGCATCTCGACCCAAACCTCGATCCGATTTTGAAGGATGAAAAAGGCAAAGTATATGCCTATCCTTTCAATCAGGCAAAAGACGGGATCGTCTATAATGCCGGTTTGTTGCAGAAATACGGTCTCAAGCCTCCACACACGTTGGATGAACTGATGCACGCGCTGGAAACGATCAAAGAAAAAAGCAATGGGAATGTCATTCCTTTTTGGTTCGCAGGTTCAGATAAAGGCGCTTTAGCTCAGTTTTATGATCAGTTTGCCACCCCGCTTCTCATCACAGATGATCGCCGCAATGAAAAAAAAGCTTTGGAAAACGGCACATTCAACTGGTCCGGCTACACACTTCTCGCAGAAACCTTTAAAGAAATGCAGGAAAAGCAATTGATCAATAAAGATATCCTAACGGCAAAACCGTCGCAATTGGTCGAATTAATGGCACAAGGAAAAATCGGCTTTACTCTCTCGGTCACATCGATCGGCCCTGATACGAGAGAAGTCAATCCTGATATCCAGTTAGGCGTGATGCCGACGCCAGCCGTTTATGAAGGCGACAAACCGAGCTGGATTGGAGGAGAGCGCCATACCGTTGCTGTCTGGAAAGACTCTGAACACCTCGAAGAAGCAAAGCGGTTTATTCAATTCGCCGCACAGCCCAAATATGCGAAAAAGATCGCCGAAGCCACCTCATTTCCTCAAGCGTTAACCAACACAGAAGCCGAAAACTACTATTCTAAGTTTTATGATCAATATAAAGAAATCGAAATCGAACCGTACTTTGACCGTGTCTACCTCCCGAGCGGAATGTGGGACGTCATGGGGACGACGGGACAGGAACTTTTGGCCGGTACGTTAACGCCGAAGCAGGTATCGGAAAAAATGAAACAGGAGTACAGCAGACTGCAAGATCAATAGAAAGGATCGTTTTCATCATGATGAAAAAAGAAGGGTGAAATGATGAGCGAATTAGCTAAAGGAAAAAGTCTGACTATTACGAAAAGTAAAAGGGGATTTGTGAAGAAAAGCGGATCACTCTGGTGGATGTATCTTCCCGCCTTGGCGCTTGTATCCATTTTTATGATTTATCCGTTTGCCAGCGGCATTAAAATCACGTTTACGAACTGGAACGGTTTTTCACAGTCGTATGACTGGATCGGCTTTGCCCAATATAAACGGATGCTGGCCGACCCGGCCACATGGCTTGTCGTCAGAAACACCCTGCTGTATGGACTGGGCAGTACGATTTTGCAAAATGTCATCGGTCTTCTCTATGCTCTCCTGCTGTTTAAAAGCATCAGAATGAAAGCGCTGATACGTACGGTTGTCTATTTGCCCGTCATCATCAGCCCGCTGATCATGGGGTATATCTGGTATTTCTTCTTCTCCTATGAAGGAGGCGCCTTGAACGATGTGCTGAAATTATTCGGAGCAGCTCCTGTAAACGCTTTGAGCAGCCCGGAAATCAATCCGTGGATCATCGTATTTGTGAATTCGTACCAGTTTGTCGGTATTGCGATGGTCATTTATTTAGCAGGTCTCGGAAGCATTCCGAAAGATTTTTATGAAGCGGCGCAAATTGACGGGGCAAGCGGTTTTCAGCAGTTTTGGAAGATTACGCTGCCGCTGTTGATGCCTTCTGTCACAATCAACATGGTCATCAATATCATCGGCGGACTGAAGCTGTTTGATGTCATTTTAGCGCTGACAGGCGGCGGTCCGGGAAATGCTTCGCAATCGATGTCGACTTTTATGTACGATTTGTATTTTAAAAGGCAGGATGCCGGTTATGCAGCCGCACAGGGGGTTTTCATGGCGGCGTTGATACTGCTGATCAGCTTTACGGCTCTTATTTATTTTAAGCGCAAGGAGGTCGAAGCCTAGATGAATCACCAAGAGAAAAAGAAGCGGGCGCTGTGGACGGCACTGGCGGCATGCATTACCGTTTTTCACCTGATTCCATTTTATATTTTGCTGACGACAGCGCTGAAAGCAAAGGGGGATTTCAGCTCGAAATGGAAGTTCCCTGACGAAATCAGCCTCGGTAATTTCGCAGAAGCATGGGATAAAGCAGGTCTGGCCGGCTCGTTTTTCAATACCGCTGCGATCACTCTTGCTTCGGCGGCTCTGTTGATTATGATCGGCTCTCTGGCGGCCTATCCCCTCGCCAGACGAAGAACAAAGCTCAATCAAGCCGTATACTTTCTGTTTATCGGCATTATGATCATTCCGCCGCTGACATCAATGGTTCCTTTATACAAAATGGTGGTGGAGTTCGGCATGCTGAATACGCTCGAAATCGCGATATTGAATAATACGGCGGCTTATATGCCCTTGACAATTTTTTTGTATGCCGGATTTATCCGTTCGACGATTCCGAAAGAGCTTGAAGAGGCGGCAAGAATCGACGGGGCGAGCACGGCGGGCATTTTCTTCAGAATTGTCTTTCCTTTATTAAAGCCGGTGACTGCGACGATTTGCATTATTGCCTGCGTATTCATTTGGAACGACTATCAGTTTTCGATCTTTTTCCTTCAAGACAAAAGTGTGCAGACTTTGACTGTGGCGATTGCCGGATTCTTTGGGCAAAATGCGAACAACCTGCACTTGGTGGCTGCAGCTTCACTGATGGCGATGCTGCCGATGACGATTCTATTTTTATTCCTGCAAAAGTATTTTATAAAAGGATTATCAGCAGGAGCGCTAAAAGGTTAGCGGAAATTTCACGGGGAAAGGAAGATATGAATGACTAAAATTGCTTTTATCGGAGCCGGAAGCACGATTTTTGCGAAAAATGTGCTGGGGGACTGCCTGATGGTTCCGGCGGTCAACGGATTTGAATTTGCTTTGTATGATATCGATCCGCAGCGTCTCAAAGAATCTAAAGAAATGCTTGAACATTTAAAAAACCGCTATAACAACACGGTATCGATCCGCGCTTATGACGATAGAAAAGAAGCTTTGGCGGGGGCGAAATATGTGATCAATGCCATTCAGGTCGGCGGCTATAAACCGGGCACAGTCATCGATTTTGAGATCCCGAAAAAGTACGGCCTCAAACAGACGATTGCCGATACGGTCGGAATCGGCGGGATATTCAGGGCGCAGCGGACGATTCCCGTTTTATTGGATATGGCAAAAGACATCGAATGCGCGGCGCCCGACGCCTGGCTCTTAAATTACACAAACCCGATGGCTTCTTTAACCGGTGCGCTGCTTCGCTACACGGACGTGAGAACGGTCGGTCTTTGCCACAGCGTACAAGTATGCACAAAAGACCTTTTCAAATCCCTCGGCATGAAGCATGAACGAATCGAAGAAAGAATCGCCGGTATCAATCATATGGCCTGGCTTCTTGAAGTAAAGCAAGACGGAAAAGACTTGTATCCAGAAATCAAAAAACGGGCAAAAGAAAAGCAGAAAACGAAACATGATGACATGGTCAGATTTGAACTGATGGATAAATTCGGCTACTATGTGACCGAATCATCCGAACATAACGCGGAGTACCACCCTTATTTCATCAAAAGCCATTATCCCGAACTGATTGAAGAGCTGAATATTCCGATTGACGAATATTTGAGAAGGTGCGAGAAGCAGATTCAAAACTGGGAAAAGATGCGCGGCGAAATCGTCGGCAACCGGCATTTAACCCACGAGCGGTCAAACGAATACGGCTCAAGAATCATCGAAGCGATGGAAACCGGACAGCCGTTTACATTCGGGGGAAATGTCTTGAATAAAGGATTGATTCCAAACCTTCCGGAAAAAGCCGTCGTTGAAGTGACGTGCGTCGCTGAACGGAACCGGATCACTCCGTGCGCTGCGGGCGAGCTGCCTGAACAGCTGGCGGCTTTAAACCGGACCAATATCAATACACAGCTGTTAACGATTGAAGCGGCAATAACAAAAAGAAAAGAGCACATTTACCATGCCGCATTGCTTGATCCGCATACGGCTGCGGAATTATCGATGGATGATATTGTAAGCATGTGCGATGAATTGATCGAAGCACACGGCGACTGGCTGCCGGAATTTGAATAAAAAAATAAAGCCCGAGCGAAGGGATCAGCCTTCAGCTCGGACTTTTTTCATGCGGGGGTGTGAATATTTTTCCGACTTTTGATGAAGCAATCGGAAGAATGGAGGAAGCATCGCGATCACGAGCACCACCCGCAACACTTGGACGGCGACAACGAACGTAGAGTCGGCGTGAAGCGTGACAGATGTTGTCGCCATTTCCGCGATTCCCCCCGGAGCAAACGCCAATATGGCCGTTGTCAGGGAAATGCCTGCCGCTTTAGCGGTGACGGCGGCGCTTAAAATCATTGCAATGATCAGTCCGACGGAGCTGGCAAGTGCGACGATCAGCGTTTTTCTGACGCCGATAAACATTTCTTTGCTGATTTTTGAACCGATCGTCGCGCCGAGACAAATTTGCGACAGCACTGAAAAGCCGTGGGGCCACCAGGCTGTTGCGCTGAGCCCGGTCATTGAAGCGCCTGCGATTTGCAGAACGGCCGCACCGGTCATGCTTCCGAGCAGCCATGGCGCCGGAAACCGCAGTGCTTTCATCGCTTTGCATACTCCGAATCCGCCCAGCATGATCAGCGCAGTCCATGCGATATGAGGCGCTTCAAAAGCCGATGTTCCCGCGGCGATCACTTGGCTGCCGGCAGCATGGGCGTCAGGCTGCTTCGCATTTATGAAAAAAACGAAAAAAGGAATGGTCATGACGACCAGAAGCACACGTATCATCTGCACGAGACTGACGATTGCCGTGTTCGCTCCCACTTCCTGAGCGATGCCCGGCATCGCGGAAAGCCCGCCGGGGGCCGTTCCCACAAAACTCGTCAGCATATCGGTCTTGCTGAACCTCCATAAGACAAAGCCCGACAGCATGGCGAACACGACGGAAAGGAGGAGCATGACGCCGACAATTAGCCAATTTTCCTTAAAAATCGAAATCACGGACATATTGATTTTCTGGCCGAGCTCAATTCCCAATAGCATTTGGCCGAACTGAAGCCAGCCATGATGGATGCCGTTTTGTCTGACAGCAGCCTTTAACGGTGACGGGCGAAACAGCGACAGACAAGCGGCTGCTGTCATTGTGCCGACCATCCAGCCGATCGTCATGCCGGTCAAAGAGAGAAGAAATCCCCCAAAACTGCTGATTAATATCAATAATATATCCCGAAGGAAATCTCTTTTTTCCCTCAAATGAAAAACCTTCTTCCTGATTACTGCAATCATTTTGTTCACTAAGTAAAGTATTTCTATATATCACTATATAATAATTTTAGTGATTGGTAAAATACAAATTTATTTAAAAGATTAATAAGAAAAACTGATCGTTCATTTTTGAACATAACAGATGGAACATATGAATACATTAAATTAGATTCGATCACAAATAGAGGTGAACCGATATGAAACATTCCAAGGAATCATTCACCAAAGTCAAATCGTATCGTCCGTTTCACAGCGCTTTTGATCCGTGTCCTCCGATCGGTAAAAGATATTACAGAACCCCTCCAAATCTATATCTAGGTTTTCAGCCCCGCGGCCTTCCGCAGTTTTCCCCGATGGAGGCGCTGCAAAAAGGGACGCTTTGGCCCGTATTTTACGATCATTATGAAAATCCGTATGAAGATGGGAGGTAAGGGGGGTGACGAACTCTTTACCGCAAGACTATTATCAAAGGCTCCATGAAATTCAGGCCGTCGATTTTGTCATCGTTGAGCTGATGCTTTACCTTGATACACATCCCGATGATACCGACGCCATCAGACAATACAACCAGTATGCCGGATATTCAAGAAAACTGAAAGCGAAGTTTGAATCAAAATACGGCCCTTTGACGCAAGGGAGCCCGGATCAGACGGAATCCTATTGGAGCTGGAAAAAAAGTCCCTGGCCGTGGCAAGTTTAATAGAGGAAGGGAGTCAGGTTCATGTGGCTTTATGAGAAAAAACTGCAGTATCCTGTTAGGGTGAGAGAATGCAATCCGAGACTTGCCAAATTTTTGATTGAGCAATACGGCGGAGCGGACGGCGAATTGGCTGCGGCGCTTCGCTATTTGAACCAGCGCTACAGCATTCCTGACAAAGTCGTCGGACTGCTGACGGACATCGGTACGGAAGAGTTTGCTCACCTTGAAATGATTGCGACGATGGTATATAAATTAACAAAAGACGCGACACCCGAACAGATGAAGGAAGCCGGGCTCGGCGATCATTACGCAGACCATGACAAAGCCCTGTTTTACCATAACGCTGCCGGCGTTCCGTTCACCGCTACATACATCCAGGCAAAAGGCGATCCGATTGCCGATTTATATGAAGATATAGCGGCTGAAGAAAAAGCGAGGGCTACGTATCAATGGCTGATTGACATGTCGGATGATCCGGATTTAAATGACGGGCTGGCATTTTTACGGGAAAGGGAAATCGTTCATTCACAGCGCTTCCGCGAAGCTGTCGAAATTTTGAAGGAAGAGCGCGACAGTAAAAAAGTATTTTAAACAGCAAAAAGCCGAAAATACGATTGGTATTTTCGGCTTTTTGTTTACTGCACAGGGCTCGCAAGCAGCTCTTCTGCGCGGTCGCGAAGCACATACTTTTGGACTTTTCCGGAAGCGGTCAGCGGGTATTCGTCGATCAGAAATACGTACTCCGGAATTTTGTAATATGAAAGCTGTCCTTTGCAAAAATCTCTGACATCTTCAAGCGTCAGCTTTTTGCCCGGTTTGCATTTAATAAAGGCCGCCGTTTTTTCCCCGTATTTTTCATCAGGGACGCCGACAACCTGTACATCGACAATATCCTCATGTTCATAAAGGAATTCCTCTATTTCACGCGGGTATATGTTTTCACCGCCGCGGACGATCATATCTTTTAAGCGGCCGGTAATCCTCACGTATCCGTCCCGGTCCATTTCGGCCAAATCGCCGGTATGGAGCCAGCCGTCTTCATCAATGACCTTTTTGGTGGCTTCGTCCATTTTATAGTATCCCTTCATGACGAGGTATCCTCTTGTGCACAGTTCGCCTTGCTCGTCCGGTGCGAGCGTTTCCCCCGTGTCAGGATCCACAATTTTCATTTCTACATGCGGATGCACTTTACCGACGGTTTCAACGCGGCGTTCGAGCGTGTCGGTGACCGTTGTCTGCGTAATCACGGGTGAAGACTCCGTTTGTCCGTATGCGATTGTGATATCCGTCATATTCATTTGCTTCATCACTTTTTTCATCACTTCTTTAGGACACGGGGAGCCTGCCATGATCCCGGTCCGCAATGAAGATAGGTCATAGTTTGCAAAATCGGGGTGGGTGAGCTCGGCGATAAACATTGTCGGCACACCCTGCAGTCCTGTACATCGCTCTTTTTCGACCGTTTGCAGGACGATGTCCGGTTTGAATTCGATGATCGGCAGCATGGCCGCGCCTGACGCGACACAGGCAAGCGTGCTTAGCACACAGCCGAAGCAGTGAAACAGAGGAACCGGAATGCACAGCCTGTCTTCGCTCGTCAGCCCCATTCTGTCGGCAACGATCGCCGCATTATTGACGATATTGTAGTGAGTCAGCATCACACCTTTTGGAAAGCCTGTTGTTCCCGACGTATACTGCATATTGATCACATCATCGTGTGTGAGTGATTGCTCTCTTTCGAAAAGGTCGGCATCAGAGACCGTTTCGCCCAGTTTGGCGATGTCGGCAAAAGCCGTCATATGTTCAGGGACTTTATTCTTGCCAAGGTAGACGAGATTTTTCAGCTTCGGCAGCTTTTCCGGATTTTTCATGATCTCGTCGACCATATCGATATAGGATGTTCCTTTGTATCCGTCCATTAGAAAGAGGGTGGTGGAATCGGAATGTTCCAATAAGTACTCAAGTTCTCTCGCCTGATAGCTTGTATTGACGGTGACGAGCACAGCGCCGATTCTTGCCGTCGCAAACTGGAGCAGAAGCCATTCCGGTATATTGGATGCCCAGATGGCGACATGCTCTCCTTTTTGAATGCCGAGCGCGAGCAGCCCTTTTGCAATTTTAGAGGTTTCTTCAACAAGCTCCTGATACGAATATCTTAAATCGAGCTCAGAATATACAACCGCTTCATGATTCGGAAACCGGCCGGCGGTTGATTTTAAAAGCCCGCCGATCGTTTGTTTTTTTAATGTAATCATAATGCCTCCTTGCCTCCCGAATAAAAACTGTTTCTATTATAGCACTTTGTTCTAGTACCAGGTACTATAAAGAATTAGTTTTTTCTTAGTCGGGAAGATAATGTTAATACTGTTCGGTATTGTGCAATTCCGCCGGCAGCCACGATTCCTGCAATAGCAAGAAATAGCGCTGCCCCGCCGAACTTGATGAACATCATCCCGCCTAAAAAAGGACCGATTGTCCGGGAAATATCCCAATGCAGGCCGAAAAATGCAAAATATCTGCCCCGCATATGATCGGGAGCAAGGCGCGAGACAAAGGTTTGCATGTGATTCAGCAGCATGCTTTCTGCCGCCGTAAATAAAACGGCAGTCGAGAGCAGCCAAAAGATCGATGATGAAAAAGCGAAACCAATTGCTGCCACAGCGTAGCATACATATGATATGGAAACGACCGTTTGGATGTTCAGTCCTTCCGTCCATTTGACAAGCGGAATTTGCATCGTAATGCTAAGAAGGGCGCGGCACACTGTATAAACAGTCAAGATGAATAGGAAATCTTCAAAAAGAGTTTCGAGATAAAGGCGGTAGTTTGACTCCAGTTGAGCATAGAACAGGCTGACGGGGACCGACAAGAACATCAAGGACAGAACCGGACGGTGCTGAAAAAATACCTTTTTTGCGGAAAGAAGTTTTTCCCTCTCCAAAATCTCCTTTTGCCTTTTTGACCGCCATACCTCGGGCATTTTAAAATAAACAACAAGCCAATAGAGAAAAAACGCACATGCCTGAAAGCCGAACATCAGGCTTGGCTGATAGGAATAGACTGCAAGTCCGGCGGCCGGACCGACCGCTGCGCCCAACCCTTCAATGGCATGAAGGACAGCGAACGCTTCAGAGCGACGCCCGCTTTCGGTGCTGTCCGTTATTTGGGCCCGCTGCGCAGGGATGTACAAAGCTCCCCCAATGCCGTTCAGCACATAAAAAAGAGCGAACAGCCAAATGTGATCTGCCATCATAAAACCGGCGGCAGAGACGGTCTGAAAGGCGAGCGCCGCCAGGATCACCTTCCGTCTTCCGATCCGATCCGTCAGTCCACCTGCGGCAAGCGTCACCGCGACCTCGGTCAGCGGTCTTGCTCCGATGACGAGCATCACCGGCAATATGCCAGTTCCAAGCACATCATACAGATAAAAAAGGAGGAAAGGGGCCAGCATGGCTCCCGTTATTCCGGTCAGGAACTCTCCGAAGAAGCAAATCAGCACGGGAGAACCGTACCTTTGTTTTAAACGGTTCATTTCATATCCTCCTTCAACATAGCAGTGCAATTAGTGTAAAATGGAAAATCATCAGTAAAAAGGACAGAAAACCAGGGGAGAAATTTCCCCTTTTATAAAGCGGGGGATAACGGAGATGAAATCGATCGAACATTACATGGAACTTACCGCGGGAATTAAATGCGAAAGCGAAGGGGAGGCAGAAGAGATTTCAGTCAGTGAAATCGCGGATATTCTGTATTGTACACCGAGGAACGCAAAACTGATTTTAGCGAAACTTGAAGGTTTGCAGTGGATTGCTTGGAAAAGGGGAAGGGGGAGAGGGAACAAATCAGAAATCCGCTTTTTAAAAGAACCTTGTGAACTGCTGCTTGAAACGGCGAAAAATGATACGAAAGAAGGTAAAATCGACCGGGCGAGACACCTTCTCGAAGCATATCAGCATTCGTGCCCGGACGCTTTGCCGTCATATAAAGAGTGGCTTGAGCGCGTTTTCGGCTTTCAGACCGAATCGGAGGGCAGCAAGCAAAAAGATGTGCTGAGGCTCATGACCGCGATGGAGCCAGAGCATTTTAAGCGTCTTGATCCGTGCCGTATTTATCTGCGTTCAGAGAGCCATGTCGTTAAGCAGGTATGTGATACATTGATCCGTTTTAATGAAAAGGAAGGAGGTTTTATGCCGCATCTTGCCCACCACTGGGAATGTGACGCCGACCAAAAAACGTGGACGTTCTATTTGAGGAAAGGGATCTATTTCCATGATGGCACAACATTGACAGCTGAGGATGTTAAATACTCGTTTGAGCGTTTTATGCTGGATGATGAAAATAAATGCAAATGGCTCGTAGAGGATATCGGAAATGTTGCGGTCAGGGATAAATATAGTTTTGATATTTGTTTAAAGGCAAAAAACTCGCTGTTTTTGCATCATCTTTGCGATGAAAGGCTGTCTATTTTAAACCGCCATCAGAATGACGGACTGTTGATCGGGACGGGTCCTTTCAGACTTGTCCGCCGGGATGACCGGATTCTCGGGCTTGAAGCGCATGAGCGATATTTTCAAGGACGGGCTTTTTTAGACCGGATCGAACTATGGTATATGGATGGCAATTTTTCTCTTGTCGACTACGGTTTTTATATGGAAAAAGAAGAACAAAGTCAGGTTTTCGATGAATGGCACGAGGAAAGGAATGTTCAGTACATCTCGGTGAATGCAAACAAATCGGGGCCTCTCAAGCATAAGGCGTTCAGGAAGGCTTTGCGGCAAATCATTTCCCCTTCACATATGGTCAGTGAATTAGCCGGACAACGGACGGCTCCGGCGGGAGGCTTTCTAAACCGGGATCTTCCGCCTGAATCCGGGGACGACGACATCGGCAAGCTGCTTATGGAAGGCCATTACAAAGGCGATCCGCTTCGGCTTTATACGTTTTCCGAACCGGATCACCGGGAGGATGCGTCATGGATCCAAAAGAGGTGCAGGCGGTACGGCATCGCACTAGAGGTTTGTTATATGAAAGCGGATGAGCTCATGAAGGAAGAAGTGATCGCAAAAGCCGATTTGATTCACGACAGTGCGACATTCGGACGTTCGGAAGAAATGAGCTGGCTGCACCTCCTTTTAACGGAAAACAGCTTTTTACACGTCCATATGCCGGGGGAATGGCAGAGGAAGTCCGCCTTGATGAGGGATCAGCTTCGTTTCATTGATGAGCATTCCAAGCGGATCAGCCTTCTGTGTGAGGCGGACCGCGCCTTGGCAGAAGAGGTTTACACGATTCCGCTATATCAAAACAATATTCGCGTTAAAGCGGGGGAAGCCATTCAAGGCATTGTGCTTAACGAAGAAGGATGGATTGATTTTTACGGCATCTGGTACAAAAAAGAGGCTCTTCTGTAAGAGCCCCTCCATTGTGTTTCTTAATGACCGGAATGTCCTCCATCCACTGACTTAATTTCCAATATGTCATCAAGAACGCCTTGCGTTCGAAATGAAATCTCATTTTCTGATCCGAGAATGAATGCATGGTTATAAGGGCCGTCCTGCGGTCTGTCCCGAAAAGAAGGCTCGATCTCGGATAAATAGCTGTACATCGTACTGTCTGCCTGTCCATTTTTGAGTAAAAGCAGAGGAGCGTGTTTTCCCAAATGGGAAAATGGCGCTCCGGCAAGCGCCAGCTCGGGCGCGGCCGTTGATGCGAAGGACAGTCCGTGTCCCGGATCTGTGATTCCCCACCCAAAACCGGTGTTTTTATCGCTGAATTTCGCAAACGCAATCGAATTTGCGACAGGCGTATCTCCGGAAATTCTTTTGACTGTTCCATATTCCTTTAATGCATCCTCCGTTTTTTCTGAAACGGCTTTTTTAGGGCCGAGAATATAGATGTTTGCTTTGCCGTCCCTTTTCTTTAATGCTGCGGCCGTCTCTTCGGGAATGCCTTTTTTGTTCACGTACAGGATCGGCTCAGGCATGTGGGCGATCCAGTTTACAGCCGGGAGCGAATAAAGTTCCGCATCTTCCTCGGATGATCCGATGATAACGCTTTTCGGATACTCATCGGCTGCATCCGCGTATTCTTTGTCAATCTCTTTTGCCAGATCAGCCTCGTTCTTCCCTTTCAGCTCTTTTATTTTAAAAGAGTTCAAAGCTTGAAGTGAATCGAATTCTCCGACAGCCATGATTTGCGTTCCGTCTGAAGTGCCCGTCGGGTTCAAGCGCTTGATTTCATTCTGAATCTGCCCGGAGATTTTCCCTTTTTCCGCGATTAAAACAGGTCCGTTATTCGGGTGATGGATCAGATCAGCTGATGCAAGAGCTGCCTGCCATGATCCGCCCGAAACTAAAATCACTGCGCCCGGCCTGTTTTGTTTATGAGTGGCCGGCCATATCGTTTGAGAGGTTTTGATGCTCATTTCTTCCGGTGTATTCGCGTCAAGTCTTGTCGTGTTCTTTGTGTTTTTCACCAGAAGCCCTTCTTCCGCCCGCTTATTGAAATCATTCGGAAGAGAAACGGCGTCTTTTTCTTTCATCTCCGAATGATTCTTTGTATGATGCTCCTTATGTCCGTCCGTCTTTCCCGAGCCGGAATTTTGGCATGCTGCGAGCGGAAGCGCGAAAACAAGCATGACAAAAAGTAAACCGGATTTCAATTTCATGGTGTTTTCCTCCTTTTTGGTCCAGATTACTGAGTAGTATACCCGGGAAATGTGCAAAACTGGTGCAGACATCTCGACATTTGTTACATATTAGAAGGCAGCGTGATGATAAATTCGCTTCCTTTCGGGGTTCTGTTTTTTATTGCAATCTGACCGCCGTGAAGCTCGACGATTTCTTTCGCGATGGCCAGGCCCAGCCCGGTACCGCCGGTTTGTCTCGATCTCGACTTATCGACCCGGTAAAAGCGCTCAAAAATATAATCCCGTTCTTCTTCCGGAATGCCGCAGCCTTCGTCCGCTATCGTAATCTTGACCTGATCCTCTGCTTTTGTTGCGGTGACGGATGCTATTGAATCAGGATCGGAGTATTGGCGGGCGTTGTTCAGCAAATTTGAGATCACTTGTGAAAAACGGACTTCATCGACTGAGACATAAAGATCCGCCGGGATGTCGAACGAAAGGCTGATTCGTTTTTCCGAAAAAGCGACTGCCGCTTTCTGAACTTCTTTTTTTATGAATGTGTGCAGGTGAACCTTTTTCTTACTGATTTGAAATCCGGGCTGTTTCAGTTTTGTCAGCAAAAATAAATCGTCAACAAGGGTGTTTAAATTGTCCGCTTCCTCTTTGATGATCGACAAGTACTGATTTCTGGCTTGTGGATCGAGTTTATCTCTCATCGCGACATCTGTGTAGCCTTTTATATATGTGATCGGAGTCCGCAGCTCATGAGCGACGCTTGACAGAAAATCGTTTCGTTCTTTTTGAAGCCTGCTGAGATTTGAAGAAAGGCTTTCGATTGATGCGGCGAGCTCGCCGAGTTCATCGTTCCGTTTGATATCAAGCGGAATCGAAGCTTGACCGTTTTTGATACTTTCGGTTGCTTCCTTTAGTTTAATAATCGGCTTCGCTAATACACGGCTGAACCAAAGAATAGCTGCGGCAGTTAAGACGCCGGTTAAGCCAAAGCTGAGGAAAAACCGCTTCGTAATGCTTGCCACCAAGGCTTTTATCGAGGAGGTCTCCAAATACATGAAGACGTAGCCGGCCGTTTCCCGTCCGTTCATGATCGGACTGATCGTACAAATATACTTTGATGTATTCCAATGGGACGATAAAGCGGTCCCTTTCCTCGGGATGTGTTTTTCTTCGAAATGAAGGTGTTCCGTCATGTCTCCCCGGGCAGACTGCGCCAATACGCGTCTATTTTGGTCCGTTATGATTACGTTTGTCCGGGCTTCGGTTTCCATCAGGGTGACGTGGTCTATCGTCCTTTTGTCAAAATGTTTTTCGAGGACGTCTCTGTGGCTGTTGCCCCTTAGTTGGAGCGCGCGGATTTCTTCGTTTATTCTTGTGTTGATAATCGTTGTATACAGCGCCGCAAAAAGGATGGTTTCGATGAAAAGGATTAAAATGAAAAATGAACCTGCGAGCTTAAATGAAATCTTTTTCATGCTCCGGTTCCTTTGCTTGTCCATTTGTAGCCGACGCCGTAGACGGTCCGGAGATGATCTTCAACCGGAAAGCCAGCTTTTTTCAATCGGTTTCGCAAATTTCTCATGTGTGAATCGATGGTGCGGGGCTCGATATCAGAGTTGAACCCCCAGATGTTCTCAATCAATTGGTCTCTCGAAAGCGCTTGATCCGTGTGGTTTAAGAGCGTCCCGAGCAGATCGAATTCACTTGGCGTAATGCCGATTTCCCGTTGATTGACATGCAGGGTATGATGCTGTTTATTCCAGATTAAACCGCGGAACCGGATTTCATGAAACCGACGGGTCCTGCGCAGGACAGCTTCTATTCTGGCAAGCAGCACTTTTTCGCTGAACGGTTTTGTTAAATAATCGTCTGCGCCGCAATTCAATCCGCGCACAATGTCATCCTGCCCGTTTTTGGCGGTGAGCATGATAATCGGAACGCTTGTCAATCTGCGGATCTCTTGGCACACCATCCATCCGTCCATCTCAGGCATCATAATATCGAGAATAACAAGATCAAAATTGTTCATTTTTATTAAATCCAGGGCTTCTTTTCCGGTGGCGGCTTTTGTGCACGAATAATGTTCTAAATAAAGCTCCAGCAGATCGAGCATCCGGATTTCATCATCGACAAGCAGCACGTTCAATGTTTTAGCACCTCTTTAGTCAAAATAAAAGTCCGCTATTTTAAAAATATACCCTATAAGGGTATATTGATCAAGGCGGATCATCTCTTTGTTAAGAAGTATAAAAACCAGACTGCATGGTTTTGTTCGTCAGCTGCCGCCCGCTTGAACGCCTCCCGTATCGCCCGGTCTTTCACATAGTCTGCGATGTCCAAATAAAAATCAACCGTTTCCTGTTCGTCTTTAAATGCGAACTCCAGCGCGTTTCGATACTGTTCCGGACAAGGCTCAGTTATGGAAATGTCAGGCTTTCGGCCGGTAAGAGACGTATAAAATGTTAGGAACGCATTAAAGTGGCGAATTTCATCTTGTCTGATTTCTAAAATCCGCTTTTTTGTTTCGGAATCCGGCGCCTTTTGGGCGATTTTTTGATAGCAGACGACCGCGCTGTGCTCTCCGTTTACCGCTTTTTCAAGATCCTTGATCAGCTTGTCGTTTTGCCTGGCGGGATAGGCGGGAAGATACGGCTGAACATACCACATCTTTTTCACCTCAACACTTTATATTTGACGTCCTGTCATTATATGTATGTGCTTGCATGCATGTGCCTATGGAAGGTTGAGCCTCGAACATGTGTCAAAATGATGTGCGGTGAGCACAATCTATTTTAAAAAAATGAAGTTTGACGTAAAATGGTTGTTAGTGCCGAATTAATGACATACATATCAAAATGGAGTGAGACTATTGAAAAAGGTAATATTGACGGCCGTGGCTTTATTGATGTCGGTTGTTTTGTTCGCCGGCTGCCAGGCGGAAAAAGGGGGATCAGCCAAGGGGAAGTCTGAAAAAGTTCAAATTACGGTTTCCGCGGCTGCGAGTCTCAAAGATGTATTAGCGGAACTTTCCTCCGTATATGAGAAAGATCATCCGAATGTCTCCATAAAGTTTAATTTTGGTTCATCGGGTGCATTGCAGCAGCAGATCGAACAGGGCGCTCCGGCTGACTTGTTTTTTTCTGCCGCCGAGGACAAATTTAATAGAGTAGTTAATCAGGGGTTAATTGACAAAAAAGACTCTGTCAAGCTGGTCGAAAACAGTCTGGTGCTGATCGTTCCGAAAGGGAAAAATCAGCATGTCAACAGCTTCAAAGATTTGGCGGAGGGCAAAATCGAAAAACTTGCGGTCGGAAAACCCGAATCAGTGCCAGCCGGAAAATACGCAAAAGAAACGTTGACGAACCTTGACGTATGGTCTAAAGTGCAATCTAAAATCGTCTACTGCAAAGATGTAAGGCAGGTCCTTTCTTATATCGAAACAGGCAACGCGGATGCCGGAATCGTTTACCGGACGGACGCCCTTTCATCAGATCAGGTCGAGACTGTCGAGACGGCGAAAAGCGATCTGCATACACCGATTGTCTACCCGCTCGGAATTGTAAAAAATACAAAGCACAGGGAACAGTCTGAGGAATTTTATCAATTCCTGCAAAGCGACCAAGCCGTTAAGGCAATGGAAAAGTACGGATTTAAGAAGGGCTGACCGCCGTTATGCTTGAGGAATTCTTTTCCCCGATTGAAATTTCAATTCAAGTATCAGTCGCAGCGGGCATCATCGCAGTTTTGCTTGGAACTGCTGCGGCGAGGCTCCTGGCGAACAGAAACTTTAAAGGCAAGTCTGTTATCGAGACGGTAATGATGCTGCCGCTCGTTCTGCCGCCGACCGTTGTCGGATTCTTTTTAATCGTGATCTTCGGAAGGCAGAGCATGATCGGACGCTTGATAGAAAACGTATTTCAAGCACCGGTTATTTTTACCTGGTGGGCAGCCGTGATCGCCGCTGCGGTTGTCGCGTTCCCGTTAATGTATCAGTCAGCAAAATCAGGATTTTCGGCTGTCGACCGCGATATCGAGGATGCCGCGAGGGTTGATGGAGCAAGCGAGTGGAGGGTGTTCCTCTTTGTCACCGTTCCCCTCGCATCAAATGGAATCATGACGGGGATTGTGCTCAGCTTTGCGAGGGCGCTGGGCGAGTTTGGCGCAACGCTGATGTTTGCGGGTATCATCCCGGGGGTGACGCAGACGGTGCCTACGGCGATATACTTGGCGATCGATTCGGGAAATATGACGCTGGCATGGATGTGGGTCGCCTCTATCGCGATCATCTCGTTTTTGATGCTGTTTTTTGTGCAGTTCAAGCAAAAATAGCCGTATGGGGTGCAAGTGCTCATACGGTTTTTTCCCAGTTTTGGAGAATGGTTATTTTGCAGATGTTTCGATAGAATAAAGAGTAAGAAACAGAAAGGAGACGAGCTTAGTGGGAGCAGTATTTTTATCAGGCAGATCCGGGAGTGGGAAAACGACCTTTATCCTGAATGAAATCAGAGAAAAACTTCGCGATGAACCGCTCGGAAAACCGATCATTTTTCTAGTCCCGGATCAAATGACGTTTTTAATGGAATACGAGCTTAGCAAAACACCCGATTTGGGCGGAACTATCCGCGCCCAAGTGTACAGTTTTTCAAGGCTTGCCTGGCGAGTGCTCCAGCATACCGGAGGCATGAATCGGCCGTTTTTGACGGGGACGGGCATTCAGATGCTGCTGCGGAGACTGATTGAAGAGCATAAGGGCGAGTTTAAAGTCTATCAAAACGCAAGCGATAAAAGCGGATTTACGGAGCAGGTGGAACGGATGCTGACCGAATTTAAACGGCATTGTCTGCAGCCTGAAAGCATCCGGGACATGATAGAGGGGACGGGCAAATCGGAATACGAAGATGAACGGATCCTTTCCGATAAATTGCACGACTTATATATTTTATACAGCAAGCTTGAGGAAAATCTGGAGAATCAATATGTTCAATCTGAGGATTATTTGACGCTTTTGGCCGAGCAGATTCCGTATGCGGATGAGATTAGAAACGCTGCCGTTTACGTGGACGGATTTCACCAATTTACGCCGCAGGAGATGAACGTGCTGGAACAGCTGATGGTACATGCGGAGGAGATCACTTTTTCGCTGACGGCGGATCAGCCGTTTACGGCCAACAGCCCGAATGAGCTCCATCTGTTCAGAATGACCGGGAAGGCGTACTATGACCTTTACCAGAAGGCGAAGGAACTTGGCCTTGATCCGTCAGAAGTGCGGCTGGAAGAAACGAAACGGCACCAGCAACATTCGGAGCTCCGGCACCTTGAACGCTATTTTGACGAGCGTCCTGCAAAACCGTATCGCGGACGGACGGAATCGCTCCGCATCATGCAGGCGTCGAACAGAAGAACCGAGATTGAAGGAATTGCGCGCGAGATTCATTCTTTAATTCGCCAGGGCCGCTTCAGGCTTAGGGATATCGCCGTTATTGCCCGGAATGTTGAAGATTATAAAGATACGATAAAAGAAGTTTTTAAAGACTGTGAACTTCCTTTTTTCATAGACGGCAAGGAATCGATGCAAAATCATCCGCTCATTGAGCTGATCCGTTCGACGCTTGATATCATTAAAGGAAACTGGCGGTATGAAGCGGTGTTCCGCTGTGTCAAAACGGAACTTTTATTCCCGGAAGGACAGCCGAAGGAACGGCTGCGCGAACAGATTGACCAGCTTGAAAACTACTGTATTGCGTATGGCATTAAAGGAGACAGATGGACAAGCAAAGATCCGTTTGTTTACAGAAGGTACTCTTCACTGGATGAGGATTTTGCCAAGACAGACAAAGAGATTGAAACGGAAAATATGCTCAATGAACTAAAGGGCTGGATCGTTCCACCGATCCACAGGCTGCAGAAGCGCTTGAAAAAAGCTGAAACCGTCAGGGAAATGGCCGAAGCCGTTTACCTTTATCTTGAAGAAGCCGATGTTCCGATGAAGCTTGAACAGGAAAGGCGGCTGGCCGAAGAAAGCGGTAGGATTGCAGAGTCGCGCCAGCATGAGCAAGTATGGGATGCCGTTATTCAACTGTTGGACGAGTTTGTTGAAATGATGGGCACAGAGCGGATATCGTTTGCTTTATTTCAGCAAATGATTGAAACCGGCTTGGAGTCTTTGAAATTCGCGCTGATTCCGCCCGCTCTTGATCAAGTGTTTATCGGCAATATGGACCTTTCAAGGATGTACGGCACGAAATGCACATTTCTCATCGGTGTAAACGACGGTATACTTCCGGCGAGGCCTGCGGACGACGGCGTGCTTTCAGACGATGACCGGGAGTGGCTGAAACGAAACGGCGCACAGCTGGCTGCGACGGGTCGAGAGCAGCTCTTGGATGAGAATTTTCTGATCTACATGACGCTTTCCAGCCCGTCTGAAAAGCTCTATGTCTCCTATCCGATCGCAGATTCGGAAGGGAAGACGCTGCTTCCTTCAACAGTAGTGAAACGGCTGAATGAGCTGTTCCCGGACGGCGAAGAGAAGATGCTGATTCATGAACCCGAGCAGCTGGACGACGAAGCCCAGCTTGAATTTCTCGTGAATAAAGGCGCCGCCTTGAGCCATTTGGCAGGGCAGCTCGGCATTTGGACGAGGCAGTATGCGATCAGCGATGTATGGTGGAGTACATACAACTTTTTAATGAATGAGCCTGACCGCATCTTTTCTCAAAATATCCTGTCCAGCCTGTTTTTCAGAAACAAGGTCGAAAACTTGAACCGGCATGTGAGCCGCGATTTATATGGGGAGCACATTCAGGGAAGCGTGTCGCGGATGGAGACGTTCAAAGCCTGTCCGTTTTCCCATTTTGCTTCGCACGGTTTAAAGCTGAAGGAACGTCAATTTTTCAAGCTTGAAGCTCCGGATATCGGTCAGCTGTTCCACTCGGCGCTGAAGCTGATTTCAGATCGGCTTCACGAGCTTAAACTGGATTGGCGCGACTTAACGAAAGCCCAATGCGAGACTTTGTCAAGCGATGCAGTTGAACGGCTCGCGCCAAAGCTGCAAAAAGAGATTTTGCTCAGTTCGAACCGTCATCATTACGTGAAGCAGAAGCTGCAAAAAATCATTGCCAGGGTATCGGGCATTTTAAGCGAGCATGCAAAAGCAAGCGGGTTTGCCCCCGTCGGCATCGAGCTCGGATTCGGGGGGAAAGGTCCGCTTCCTCCAATGCGTTTTACCTTGAAGAACGGCTGCACAATGGAGCTTGTCGGCCGGATCGACAGAGTGGATAAAGCGGAGAGCTCAAAAGGGCTGCTGCTTAGGATTGTCGACTATAAATCAAGCGATAAAGGCCTCGATTTGGCCGAGGTGTATTACGGCCTCGCCCTGCAAATGCTGACATATCTCGATTTGTCGATCACACATTCAACCGATTGGCTCGGCATGAAGGCATCCCCTGCAGGCGTGCTTTATTTTCATGTGCACGATCCGATGATCCAGGCTTCGGTGCCGCTCGGCCTTGATGAAATAGAAAAAGAGATTTTCAAAAAGTTCAAGATGAAAGGGCTGCTCTTGGGAGACCAGGAAGCGGTCAAGCTGATGGATACCACGCTGGAACAAGGCAGGTCGAACATGATCAGCGCAGGCTTGAAAAAAGACGGCTCGCTCCGTTCGGATTCTGACGTTATTGCAGAAGAGGATTTTCATGTATTAAGGCGCCATATCCGCCGGACATTTCAGAAGGCCGGCGAGGAGATCACAGACGGTAAAGTGTCGATCGAGCCTTACAAGCTAAAAGACCGGACACCGTGCACATATTGTTCGTACCGGTCATTCTGCCAGTTTGACGAATCGCTTGAGGAAAACGAATACCGGATATTAAAACCCGAAAAAGACAACGTGATTTTGGAGCGGCTGAAAAAGGAGGATGAGACAGATGGAGATTTCTAAACCGAAGGGCAGCAATTGGACTGATGACCAATGGAAGGCGATTGTCTCATCCGGCCGGGACATTTTAGTTGCGGCAGCGGCCGGCTCCGGAAAAACGGCCGTGCTGGTTGAGCGGATCATTCGGAAAATAACGGATCAGGAACATCCCGTAGATGTCGACAGGCTGCTTGTCGTCACCTTTACGAATGCATCTGCGGCTGAAATGAAGCACAGGATCGGCGAAGCGCTCGAAAAAGAGCTTGCCGAAAATCCGGGTTCGCTTCATTTGCGCAGACAGCTTGCTTTATTAAACAAAGCGAGCATATCAACATTGCACTCATTCTGTCTTCAAGTCATCCGCAAATACTATTATTTGATCGATGTTGATCCGGCTTTCCGGATCGCCGATCAGACGGAAGGCGAGCTGCTTGGCGATGAGGTGCTGGACGAGCTGTTTGAAGAAGAATACAAAAAGCAAGATCCGGCCTTTTTTGAACTTGTGGACAGATATACGACAGACCGTCATGACCTCGATTTGCAGCATCTCGTCAAGCGGGTCTACGAGTTTTCCCGTTCGCATCCCGATCCGGAAGGCTGGCTTCACACATTTGTTGATCTGTATGACGCGGCTTCAGATACGAAAGTTGAGGCTCTGCCGTTTTATTCTTACATTAAAGAAGACATCGCACTCGTTCTGGAGGGGATGCGGCAAAAGCTGACGCGTGCGCTTGATTTGACAAAGCAGCCAGGGGGGCCTGCGCCGCGCGCCGAAAATTTCCTCGATGATTTAGCGCAGATTGACAGGCTGATTCAGCAGCAGAATGATTTTTCGGCTCTGTACGAGCTTGTACCGGCCGTTTCGTTTCAAAGATTGAAGCCGTGCAAAGGAGATGCGTACGATCCTCGATTGGTTGATGAGGCCGCAGATCTCCGCAACAGCGCGAAAAAGCAACTTGAAAAGCTGAAAAGCGATTATTTTACGCGAACTCCCGAGCAGCACCTTGAGAGCTTGAGGGAAATGAAGCCGGTCATTCAGACGCTCGTCCAGCTCGTGTTGGAGTATGGCAAGCGGTTTGCGGACGCGAAAAAGGAAAAAGCGATCGTCGATTTCTCAGACCTTGAACACGACTGCCTTGCGATTTTATCCGGGAAAAACCAAGCCGGCGAAGCCGTGCCGAGCGAAGCGGCGAAGTTTTACCGCCATCAGTTCCATGAAGTGCTTGTTGATGAATATCAGGATACGAACTTGGTCCAGGAAGCGATTTTAAAGCTCGTCGCCAAAGAGGAGCATGAGGGGAACCTGTTTATGGTGGGCGATGTCAAGCAGTCGATTTACCGGTTCCGCCTGGCAGAACCGCTTTTGTTCCTTTCGAAATATAAACGCTTTACAGACGATGGCTCGGGTTCCGGTCAAAAAATCGATTTAAATAAAAACTTCAGAAGCCGTTCAGATATTTTGGACAGCACGAACTTTTTATTCAAGCAGCTCATGGGAGAAAAGGTCGGGGAAGTCGAATATGACGAACAGGCCGAATTGAAGCTTGGTGCGTCTTATCCGTCGAACGAAGCGACAAAAACGGAGCTTCTGCTCATCGAAAACCAGAGCGGCGCGCAGGATGAAGAGGCTGAAGAGCTTGAGGCGGTCCAGCTTGAAGCAAGAGCGATGGCCGGACAAATCCGCAGGCTGATAACAGAAAAATTTCAAGTATATGATGCCAAAGCGAAAGCGTCGCGGAACATCCAGTACCGTGATATCGTGGTGCTTTTGCGGTCGATGCCTTGGGCGCCGCAAATTATGGACGAGTTTAAACAGCAGGGGATTCCGGTATACGCGAACCTCTCAACGGGTTATTTTGAAGCGACAGAAGTATCGGTCACACTGTCTTTATTAAAAATCATCGATAATGCTTATCAGGACATCCCGCTTGCGTCCGTTCTCAGATCGCCTGTTGTAGGTCTTGACGAAAATGAGCTTTCCTTGATCAGAATCAAGGATAAAAAAGCGCCGTTTTACGAAGCGATGAAAGCATACCTTGCTGCAGCAGATGGCGATGAGAGGCTCAGCGAAAAGCTTCGCCGCTTTGACGCCCTGCTCAAAAAGTGGAGAGCGTATGCGAAAAACCACTCTGTGGCAGAGCTGATCTGGGAAATCTACCGGGATACGAAGTATTTGGATTATGTCGGCGGAATGCCGGGCGGAAAACAGCGGCAGGCCAATTTGCGCGCGCTTTACGACAGGGCAAGATCCTATGAAGCGACATCGTTCCGCGGTTTGTTCCGCTTTTTAAGGTTTATTGAGCGGATGCAGGAGCGGGGTGATGATCTCGGAACGGCAAGAGCTCTGAGCGAACAGGAAGACGTTGTTCGGCTGATGACGATCCACTCAAGCAAAGGGCTTGAATTTCCTGTCGTATTTACCGCCGGTCTCGGACGGAATTTTAATATGATGGACTTGAACAAGTCTTATCTGCTGGATAAAGAACTCGGTTTCGGAACGAAGTTTATTCATCCGAAGTGGCGGATCAGCTATCCGACGCTGCCGCTGATCGCGATGAAGAAAAAGCTCCGCCGCGAGCTTTTATCAGAGGAGCTGCGCGTCTTGTATGTCGCTCTTACCCGGGCCAAGGAAAAGCTGTACCTGGTCGGGACGGCTAAGGATAAAGAAAAGCTGCTTGCCGACTGGCGGTCACAAGCGGCGGGGTCTGAGTGGCTGCTTCCGGATTATGAACGGTTTCAGGCGAAATCTTACCTGGATTTCATCGGACCTGCTTTGATGAGACACAGAGATATGGATGAATCCGGCGCGCCGCTGGTGATTGATGAGATCCGTGAACATCCGGCGCGCTTTCAGGTCAGCTGGCTGTCGGCCGCGGATCTTCAAGCAGAAGATATTGATCAGGCCGGTGAAGAAAGACACGGCCGGCTCTCCCAAATTCAAATGGGGCTTCCGATCGATGGTTCGTTTGAGTATGAGCAACAAGTCAGAGAAAGGCTGACATGGTCATATCCATACAAAGACGCCGCCAAAGTCCGAACAAAACAGTCTGTCTCAGAAATGAAAAGGCAGAAGGAGTATGAGGATGAGTACGGCGACCGCTCGCTGATTCGCCCAACTAAGGATGCTCTCCTGTTTAAACGGCCGTCCTTTATGATGGCAAAAGGCCTGACCGCGGCCGAACGAGGGACGGCGATGCACACCGTCATGCAGCATATTCCGCTGACCCGTGCGCTTGAAATGAATGAGCTCAGCCGCCTCCTAGACAGGCTTGTTGAGAAAGAGCTATTAACAGAAGACCAGCGGGCAGCGATTGAGGAAGACGATATTCTCGCATTCTTTGATACGGAAATCGGACAAAAGCTTCTCGGCGCCCGCCGCGTCGAACGGGAAGTTCCCTTTAACATGACGCTGTCCGCCAAAGAGGTTTATCCTGATCTTGAGTCAGCCGACGAAACTGTATTGATACAGGGAATTATCGATTGTTTATTCGAGACGGAGGACGGTTTTTACCTTCTTGATTACAAAACCGACCGGATACACGGAAAGTACCGAAACGGATTCGAAGGGGCCGAACCGATTTTAAGGAAGCGTTACGAAACACAAATTCAGCTTTATGCACGAGCCGTTGAAACGATGATTAAAATGCCGCTCAAAGGGCGTGCACTGTACTTTTTTGACGGAGGACATGTGCTCTTATTTTAATATGAAACCGGCGTCCCCCTGACGATTTCGGGGGGAGCTTTAATGAAAAGAGAGGTGAGGCACACATGCGAATTTTACATACAGCGGACTGGCATTTAGGAAAAACGCTTGAAGGGAGAAGCCGCCTGAAAGAACAGGCGGACTTTCTTGAAGAGCTCACAAGGATCGTAAAAGATGAAAAGATCGACGCCGTTATCATGGCCGGAGACGCATTTGACACAGTGAATCCGCCTGCACTGGCTGAACAGCTTTTTTATGAAAGCCTCTCCGCCTTGTCTGACAAAGGAAACCGTCCGGTCGTCGTGATTGCCGGCAACCATGATAATCCGGACCGCCTTTCCGCGGCCTCTCCGTTAACGACAGACCATGGCATCCACTTGATCGGGTACCCGAAGACTGAGCCAGTTGAAATAGAAGTCGCTTCTAGTGGGGAGATCCTGTCAGTCGCAGCGCTCGCCTATCCTTCCGAGTCCAGACTGAATGAAGTGCTGTCGGAAACATTTGACGAAAAACTGCTGCGCGACCAGTATGATGAGAAAATCAAGCAGACCTTTCAGCGTATGTGCGGCAAGGCGAGAAAGGATGCGGTGCAGATTGCGGCAAGCCATATTTATGTGGCGGGCGGCAGCCAGACGGATTCTGAGCGGCCGATCGAAGTCGGAGGCGCATATACGGTGGCTGCGGAAAGCCTGCCGGAAAACGCCGCCTATGTGGCGCTCGGGCATCTTCATCGCCCGCAGACGATCAAACGGGCCCGCACGCTTGCCAGATATTCAGGTTCACCGCTTGCCTACAGCTTTTCTGAAGCGGGATACGCAAAATCGGTCTCCATTGTCGAAGCCGCACCCGGTCAAACGGCATCATGGGAAGAGGTCCATTTGACGAGTGGAAAACCGCTCGTTAAATGGAAGGCGGAAAAAGGGATGTCCCAAGTATACAGCTGGCTGGAGGAAGAGCGGGACAAAAACGCGTGGATCGACCTTGAAATCCATCTGACAGACCAGCTGTCGATTGAAGAAATTCACCGTTTGAGAAAAGCGCATCAAGGCATCATCCATATTCGTCCGGTTTTTGAGGAAGCCGCCTCGGATGAAGAGAAGATCCGGTCCAGAAACGTTCCGATTGAAGAACGGTTTATAGCGTTTTATGAAAGACAAACCGGTGGAGCGGTTCCCGATGAGGAAACCGTCAAACTGTTTCTGGAGCTCGCCGCAGGATCGGAACAGGAAGAGGGTGATGAAACATGAAGCCGATTTCTCTGTCTATTAAGGGGCTGCACAGTTTCAGGCAGGAGCAGGTGATCGATTTTGAGCGCCTGTGCGATGCCGGTGTATTCGGTATCTTCGGGCCGACCGGAAGCGGCAAGTCGTCGATTCTTGACGCGATGACTCTCGCTTTGTACGGGAAGGTGGAGCGGGCCGCCAATAATACGCACGGTATTTTGAATCATGCCGAAGATGAGCTTGCCGTATCGTTTACGTTTAAGCTGCAGACAGGCCATGAGACGGCTTATAAAGTGGAACGGGTCTTTAAGCGGACAGATGCCGTCAAGGTCAAAACATCGATCTGCCGCTTCATTGAAATGAAAGAGGAACAAATCGTTCTGGCCGATAAAGCGAATGAAGTAAACCGGAAAATCGAAGAGCTGCTGGGCTTGACGATCGACGATTTTACAAGGGCAGTCGTCCTGCCGCAAGGTAAATTCGCCGAATTTCTTTCCTTAAAAGGAGCGGAGCGGCGGCAGATGCTTCAGCGCCTGTTCAACCTCGAACAATACGGGGACAGGCTCGTCAAAAAACTGAAGAAACAGGCGCAAACAGCGCAGGCCAGAAAAAATGAGATGCTTGCCGAGCAGGCTGGATTGGGCGATGCGGGGGAAGAGGCGCTGAAACAGGCGGAACAGCATCTCGAAGAAGCTGAAAGCCTTTTGCAAAGCAAGAAGCGCGAACGAGACGCAGAAGCGCAGCGCTTTGCGGAGTATCAGGAGATTTGGAACCTGCAGCAGGAAAAAGAAAGCTATCTGAAAAAAGAGGCGGAGCTTTTAAAGAAACAGGAACAGATTCGGGAAAAAGAAAGCCGCCTGCACCTCGCCGAAACGGCAAATACGCTCAAGCCTTATGCAGACGCCTTGCTGGCAGCGCGGGAAGATGCCGAACGCGCACACCGGGAAGAAAAACAAGCGCGGGAACAATTAGAACAATATGAAGAGCTTCATAAAAAAACAGAACGCGAGTACGAGGATTTCAGGCGTCTTAAAAATGAAAAGGAACCGGAGCTTCTCAAGCAAGAAGAACAGCTCACCGCTTTGAAGGAAATTGAAAACAAGCGGCTAGCCGCACAGGCCGAGGCCGAGAAGAAGCAGCGCGAACAGCGTTTGAAAGAAGAGGAAATCAAGCATGCGGCAGACGAGCTGGCCAAGGTGAAAAGTCTGCTTGAACGCGGGACAGCCAAGCAGAATCAGCTGAAAGCGGAGCTGAAATCTGTCCAGGTATCTAGCGAAGAGCGTAAAAACTGCCGAAATGCCAATCAGCTTGCTTTTCACATTCAACAGCTTAACAACGATGCCGCTTTAGAAAAGGAACGGCTTGGTCAGCAGGAGACGCTGATTAAAGAGCTCCAGCAAGAACAGCAAGCGGTGGATCAAAAGGTAAAAGCTGAAACCGAACGCATCGAGGCATTGTTTGCCGCTGTCGAACGAGCGTACGCGCTCGTTTGCGAAACAGACAGATCGCTCTCTGAGACCATCCGTGTGGCATCTCAAAAAAAAGAAGAGATTGCGGCAAAACGGGAACAGGCAAACCGTGATCAGCTGGCAATCGAACTGGCAAAGCAGCTCAAAGACGGAGAGCCTTGTCCGGTCTGCGGATCTGTACATCATGAAATGCCCGCCCGCGTCGGCATAGAAAGCCTGTCCTTTAAAGAGGCGGATTCCGAACTGGAGAAAACGGAAGCCATCATCGCTGAAGCCGGTGCGCTGGCTCAGGAGTTTCTCTCGGCCAAAGTGGCACTCGAACAGCAATCCGACCACCTGGTGAGCGAATGCCCGTTTTTAGTCAAGAGCAAACATGAACTGCCTGAAACCGCTGCATCGATAGAAGAAGGCACCATTCCCGAACGGTACAACCGCATCAGCTTTGAATGGAAAGGAATCAGACAGGATCTCGCAGAGACAAAAAGCAGGATGTCCAAGCTCCTTCACACATATAAAGAGCTCTGCAAGAAACGCGACCAAATCAGCGAGCGACTCAGCCATGAAGAAAAGGAGCGTAACAGGCTTCAAAACCGCGTCGGCGAATTAAATGACCAGTTAAATGAACGCCGAAAAAGCTTCGGCGAACAATTCGACGGCCTCTCTTATGAACAGGCTGAAAAATGGCAAAAAACGATTGAAGAAAAAGATCTGGCCGCAGAGGAATTCGAAAAGCGTATCGAAACGAGCGTCGGCTTTCTCACAAAACATGAACAGCAAAAAGAGAAGCTCACCGAGCGCTTGTTTGCGCTTGATAAAGAAAAGCTCGACCTCCGCTATGCTGTCGAAAGCCTTAATAAAGAAATAAACGATTATCAAAAAGAGCTGATGGGCTATCCCGATACAGCTGCAATCGATAAAAAGCTTCAAGACGTGAAAACGCAATTGGCCAAGCTGCATGAGCAGGAACAGACGCTTTACGGACGGCTCAAAGAGACCGAATCCGAAGTCAGCCGTTTAAGAGGACAGACAAAAGGGTGTGAGCTCGCTTTGCGTGAAGCGGAAGCAAGGCTTGCGAAAGCGGCGGACATCTGGCAGGAAAAATCCGGAGGTACACCGTTTGAAAAGGCCTCTGAAGTGAAAGCGAGCATTTTAGACCGCGATGATCTTGCCCGGCTGAAAGAAGACATTCAAATGCATTGGGATCAGACAAAACAGTGCGAGTCCAATATCAAGCGGATTACGGAAAAGCTTGATGGGAGATCGGTTTCTGAGGAGAGTTGGGAAAAAGCCGCCGTCACGAAGGACAAAGCTGAGGAGGCATTCAGCAAAGCCTTGGAAGAAAGGGGCGCGGCCGGCAAAGCTCTCGCCGTCATCCGCGAGAACCATAAAAGGTTTAAGGAACTTGAAGCATCATTGGCTGAATGGCAGACATACATCGACCGTCTTGATAAACTCCAAGCCGTCTTTAAAGGAAACAGCTTTGTTGAATACTTGGCAGAAGAGCAGCTTGAAAGCGTCACAAGAGACGCATCTGCAAGACTCGGCGAACTGACAAGACAGAGGTATGCGATTGAAGTCGACTCAGAAGGCGGTTTTGTGATGAGGGACGATGCCAACGGCGGAGTCAAGCGCCCTGTTACGAGTCTGTCAGGTGGGGAGACGTTTCTGACTTCACTGGCGCTTGCGCTTGCACTTTCGGCACAGATCCAGCTTCGCGGAGAGTATCCGCTCCAATTCTTCTTTTTGGACGAAGGGTTTGGCACGCTTGATCAGGATTTGCTGGATACGGTCGTGACCGCATTGGAGAAGCTTCAGTCTGACAATCTGTCGGTCGGTGTGATCAGCCACGTTCAGGAACTTCGGGCCAGGCTGCCGAAGAAGCTGATTGTCCATCCGGCTGAACCGAGCGGCAAAGGCACAGCTGTATCGCTTGAAATGATTTAACCTGGTAACCAAAAAGCAGCCTTCTTCTAGTGGAAGAGGCTGCTTTATGCATTTCCGACAACATTCTGGTCGCTTACATCCGGGTCTATATAATTTGTCGCGTTTATACCATTGTTGACGATAAGGAAATCTCCAGTATTACCAGCACCAGAACCGAGTGCAGACTTTGAAGAGCTTTTTGGAGATAGATAAAAAGAATCGCCGAAATTCACTACTCCTCCTGAGATTTCATTGATTTTAATGGGTCCGACAATGGCTGGCATGATTGATCGACATCCTTTATAGAAGTCTCTGAACTAGTATATGTCGGCCGGGCGGTTATTGTGAGTTCCTTGCAGGAGGAAGCTTTCTGATATGTTTGACTCTCGCCTCGGAAATCATGCGGCGCGTCGAACCAACCTGAAAAACTGAAGAAGAAGATACCCCGGCAATTTTTACAGCTCTGACTCGAATGACGGGAACCTCATGGAAAAAAGCTGATGAGACGCCGGTTTCCGGTAATAAATGTGGTATCGGCTGCTGAAAGAGAGGGAAATCTTCCTGATTAAATGAGCCTTCATTTCCGAAAAAAAGTGAAAGGTAGCGCTGAACAGCGAGAATTTTCACTTTAGGAATAATCTCTTCGACATCCCCGATTTGCAGCGTGCTGGTGATCCCTACTGAATGAACTTTCATAAACTTTACTTTTGACGTTCTGATCATCTTGATTCCGGCGCCAGCGGGACAAACGGCCCGACAATGAGAGATTCAGGCGGTGTATCAAAAATTGATGACAGGGAAATGCATTCTGTATCTCCGATTAAAAAAACAGATGAGCTTGAAACTGCGGTAATATTAATATTGCCTACATCGAAACAGCGGTTCACAACGGTAAAATTCATTCGTTTTCATTTCCTTTCATTTCGTCAGGAATCGATTTGAGAAAGTGTTCGATTGCCCGCGCGATATCACGCTTCACATAATCGGCCAGCCGTTCTGCATGCTCGCGGGGCTGGATGTTTTCGTCAGGCTGCACATGTTTGACGTAATAGCGGATGCGGCTGTCGATTTGCTTTCTGATGTCTTCGATGATATGGTGGCGGTTTGTATCGTCCAGTTTACTGTCATACCGGTCTTCCAGCTGTTCCAGCAAACGAGGGGTTTCTTCGTTTAAGTAGGCATCGACGAGCTGTCTCGTTTGCTGCATCAGCTGGCCGTCGAGTTCCTGCTGCAGCATTCCGATACCCGGCGGCTGCTGGCTGATTTCAAAGTTCTCCACCTGGTCAGGATCTGTCGGATTAAGCCCGATGTTGAGCGTTCCTTCAAGACGCTCGATCTTCAGCTGGTCAAATTTGTATTCAATCCGGTCAATCCTTGTGCCGGGATTTTCTTTCAGGTTGTTCAATTCTGCCTGTAATACGGCCATTCGCCTTTCGAGATTTTCAATCAGAGCAGCCTGCTGCTGCACATAGCTGTACCAGTTTTGAGAATATGAGGGATTGTTTTGCTTCATAAGTGATCACACCCCCGTTTAGCCTGTTGTAACAGATGGAGCTATGAGAGGAACGAAAGTCGATGACGGCCCCTCCTCAAAAGCATCTTGGAAAGCTCCGCCGCCGGCGACAGGCGGGGCTGCTTCCGTGTAGCTCCCTGTATTATAAAGGTTGGAAAGTGTTTTAATGGAGCCCGCGCTCCCGATCTGCAAGACGGAAGAGTTGCTGATGCCTTCGACTCTTAAATAGTTGATTTGAATCGATTGGTTGATATAAAAATTCATGCCCCCACCTCCTTACAGGTTGCCTGCGATCGGCTGATCAATCATATCGTTGTCATATGTGTTGGTGATGCTGTTCTGGTTATATACGCTTAGTCCGTCTCCGGTATTGAAACTGCCGGCGCCTGCGAAAGTTTTAACTTCTGCATAAGGAGAAATCGTGATGCAGTCTCCGACATGAACAACGCCGCTCGTACCGACGGCATTTACTTTAAAAGCTCCGACAATAGCTGGCATGATGGCACACCCTTTAAATAATCAAACGTTTTTTATGGGCTATACACCATATCCTATGTTGCTTAGGCGCTTTTGTGATAAAAAAAGAGGTTTTTTCGTGAGTGCTGATCACATGCGGGTGAAACTCATCAGAGGGGAAAACGTATGAATAAAAAAACGGTGCGATAAGGGAAGGGGTAGGAGACATGTATTTTCAATGGAATTTGGTGTCAATCGCTGCAGCCCTGCTGTTCTTTTCAGCAGCCTATGCAGTCGGAATAAAAAAACAAACTTGGATATTGCGGGGATTTCGCCGGGAAAGAGTAAGGGATCAGGATAAGCTGGCCAAAATCGCAGGGTATTTCTTTTTGAACAGCGGATTTTTGTTATTCTTGAACGGGTTTGTTTATATTCCGTATCAAGAGTCCTTTACACCTTCGGTCATTCTTGCCTACGGTGTGTGCACGATGATTTATGTTCAAAAAACAATGGCCGAATAGCCAAAGCTGCGACCTGAAATCATTGGATGAGGAAACGGAGGAGAGGGAAGGCCGGGCATCAGGCGCAGCTTGCAGTCGGAGGTCATGACGTATGGCGGCCTTTTCTTTCTTCCGCATGTATCACGCAGTTCTCATCCTTTTGCATTCGTTGGTTCAGCAAGTTGTCCAATTCCTGACTGCATTGAATGGCCTCTTTGGAGTTGATGCCGAATTTTTCGGCAGCTTCAAATAAGGCCAGTCTTTTTGCTTCAATTTTATTGTTCATCATGGCAGTCTCCAACTTTCGATTTGTATTTTGAGTCGGTGATTTCAGGTATTCAGCAATGATGTTCCTTGATATTGCTAGTATACCTTATTTTGTGTTAAAGGGATTTTTTTCGCCAATATGACAAAAAATGTGACATTTTTTTTGAAGGAGAGCGCCCGTTTATAATCGGGAAAGCTCGAAAAGCAGAAACCGCTTCCTCTGTTCGATAAAATGGAAAATTTGTTTTTGCTCATCTTCGAGTCGGCTGTATGTGACGGTTGTATAAGGATCATATTCAAGAAAAGGCGCGATTGTCTCATGCCAGTCTACCGCAAACCGCGAAAGCCGGCTGATTGTAAATTGGCGGTGCAAGACGTTTTTCATTAAATTGAAGTATTGGGACTGAAAAGCCGGTATGTCGAGCAGTCTCGCAGACAGTGTATTATAGCCTTTCGCCGGAATCCTGTTATGTTCCATTTCTTCCCCGTGAATATTCCGTCCCCATGTCGCGTCATAATCCCATGGAATAATTTGAAACGTTTTTGTGCGATCGTTTAAATAAAGCGCATAGTTATGGACGAAGCCGTCGAAGTTTTGGGTGCAGACGGCGCCGATGAGCCATAGCAAATATTGTTTGACATCGAGATAGCGTTTGATTTCCTTTTCAAATATGTCGTCTTTTGCGGTATTAATAAAGTAGATAAATTCCTGGAGGTAATCATCGTGGCGGCTTGACCCCGTTTTTCTTTCATATCCCTGCATGAGATTTTGCTTAGCCTTTTTATCGAAGGAGCTCAGCAGAGAAAAATTAGCATCGTCATCAACGGCATAATAAATGGCCCCCCTTTCTAAATTTCTCCTCTTTAAGAAATGATCGTCAACAGATTCGATTTTTAAATAGATGCCTTCTTTTTTTTCGTTGAGATAAAGGAAAGCGTGCGATGCTGCCGGCGCAAGAACGCCGATTTGTTCAAAAAAATGAAAGGATAGCCTGTTTCTGATGAAAGACGGGTCGTGATATTCGGCGTTCAAATGAAACGCAGCTTCTTCAGCCTTTTCTTTTCTGTCCGGATATTGAATGAAATAGGACTTCTTTGTCAGTTTGCGGGTATGGGCCCCTCTGTATGACACTGCGACAGGCGTCTTTGCTGAACCGGTCAAGAGCATGCCCGGAACGGCTTCATCACTCCAGACGTCTTTTTTCAACTCAAGCAGATGCTTCGGATGAATGTGCAGCCTGAAGGCCGGCAAGGCAGTGGCACTCATCATCATTTCCTCCTTTTTCAGCTGACATATCATATGTGAAAACAGCCAGTCCCGGAAGCGGACCGCCTAAGTTTGAACAAAAACAGTCATTTGCCTCAGTACACTTGTCTTTACGGTGCGTATGATAAATCAGGACATAAAAAAGGAAGAACAGGAGGTTACAAGATGAGTGGTGTCCATGATCATGACATTAAAGAGGCGGTAGATCAGCTGAAGAGCGAAGGCAGAGACCATTATTTAGACCGGGAACCCGAAGAATCCGCCGGCTCGGGAAAAGAGCGGCGTCCGCATAACATTTGGGATCTTTGGTGGGGGATCAAGCCGGACAGAAGCAAAAAACATCATAAAAGCAAGAAGCATGACGACCATGAAAAACCGGATAAAAGCAAGCACGACAAAAGCAAGAAACCCGACAAAAGCAAGAAACCTGATGACTGCAAGAAACCCGACAAAAGCAAGAAACCTGATGACTGCAAAAAGCCTGACAAAAGCAAGAAACCTGACGGCTGTAAAAAACCGGATAAAAGCAAAAAGCCTCACGATTGCAAAAAACGGGATAAATGCAGAAGTAAACGCCCCGATCATCATCGCTGCAAGAAGACTCACCATCATAAACGAGGCGGCTATGAAACCATTACAAAATGGTCTGACGGAAATCTGACCGAAGTCATCTACCGGAAAAAATAAGAGAAGCGGCTTACTGCATGGTGAGCCGCCATTTTCTTTTCCGGGAAGGAACGCCCGGGACTTTCGAAGCTGTTTGCTGAAAGCGAAAAGGAATTTTCGTTTTTTTAGAGAATATGTAGAATAGTTTTAAATCATACTGCGGGGGAATATTTATGAAGTTTGCGACAGCAAAGCTACACAGCCGTACATTTGTAGGGCTTGTCATGGATGAGAAGATAATGGATTTGCAAAAGGCGGAAAAAAAGCTGTTTGAGCTTGAAACGATACCTGAAACGCTTATCGAATGCGTAAGCGAGGGAGAGAAGTTTGTCCGCCATGTCGAACAGCTAGTGGAATGGTCAAAAAAGAAAAACAGCGAAGAGAGCGGTTCGTATATTTATCCGCTGTCAGACGTTGATTTGCTTGCGCCGATTCCCGAACCGCGGAAAAACGTGATCTGCATCGGAAAAAATTATCGGGATCATGCGATTGAAATGGGAAGTGAAGCAGATATTCCCGAACATATCATGGTGTTTACAAAAGCGCCGACTTCGGTTATCGGCCACATGGAAGGGATTGATGCCCACGAAGGCGTGACAGAGGCGCTCGATTATGAAGGCGAGCTCGCGGTTGTCATCGGCAAAACGGGAAAGAACATCCCGAAAGCTGAAGCCCTCGACTATGTGTTCGGCTATACGATCATCAATGATGTGACGGCGCGCGATCTGCAAAAGAGGCACAAGCAGTTTTTTATCGGCAAAAGCCTTGATACGACTTGCCCGATGGGGCCGTTTCTTGTACATAAATCAATGATTGAAGACGCAGGCGACTTGAGGGTTGAGACGAGAGTGAACGGCGAACTCCGCCAGTCGGGCAGCACAGAGGACATGATTTTTCCGATTGCGGACATGATTGAAACGCTGTCTAAAGGAATGACGCTTGAAGCGGGGGATATTATCGCAACCGGTACGCCGTCAGGAGTCGGCAAAGGCTTTAATCCGCCAAAGTTCCTCCGAAAAGGCGATCAAGTCGACATTACGATCGAACCGATCGGAACGCTTTCCAATCCAGTGAAATAAAAAACTTTTATAAAAATATGCGAGATTGCCAGGGGGCTATTTTTCGAATCAACGGCAAGTACACAGCCTGTTTTCGACATGTGTTATGGCTGCTCGCAGATTGTTTATCAATAATGATTGATGTTTGGGAGGAAAGAAATTGTTCTTTAGAAAAATGACGGAAAAGGAAAAGAAAAGTACTGAAAAAGCGACAAAAGTAGGATTTGTTTTTTATATGATTGCTTTATCGGTAAGTTCCGCATATTCATTTTTTATAGAATCAGGATTTAATATTTCATTTTTGATTTTAATGGCTGGTTTAATCGTATTTTTTACCAGTGATTTCATATTCAATAAAATCACTGGCTAAAATGAAATGGAAGACAGACAAGCCGCTCAGCCGATCTGTAAAATGATTTGAGACACTGGGTGAAATGTTATCCCTGCCTGATAAAGGAGGATCTCGAAGGAAGGTTCAGGCAGAGTTTTGGCTGAAACGCTTTCCAATCCAGTGAAATAAAGGATTGTCAAAAGATTGGCTTTAGCATATAATGAAGCTGTCAAACTTTTTAGAAATGAGGGATGTGTGATGAGAATGGATATTGTCTTTTTTGCCCAACAAACGATCATTGCACAGCCCATGTAATATTTCGACTGGTATTCTTCAAATGGATCTGGTGATATTTCCATGGGCTGTCGAAGCGGCTCATGGAGTGTTTATATGTTGAGAGAGCCGTGTATTTGCGGCTCTTTTTTTGTTTGAAAAATCATCAGATCTTTAGGAGGAAACCACATTGAATTTATCTGCATTAGGCATCAAATATATCATGGAAGCTTTAAAGGACGAGGAAGGTCTGATTTTAGGAAGGATCGCCCTTGAGCATAAAAGGTTGTACCGGGTATGGACGGAAGAGGGAGAGTGGCTGGCCGAAATCTCAGGCAGGCTGAGGTTTGAAGCGGAGAGCCGCGGAGACTACCCCGCTGTCGGCGATTGGGTGTATATGCGCCCACGCGGTGGCGAAAAGAAAGGGATGATCACGGAGGTCGTTCCCCGGTTCAGCAAATTTTCGCGCAAAGCGGCGGGGGAGCCGGCAGAGGAACAGATCACCGCAGCAAACGTCAACACGATCTTTCTCGTCAATGCGCTCGGTCTGGATTTTAATGTGAGAAGAATCGAACGCTATTTGCTGCTGGCTTGGGAAAGCGGAGCCAATCCCGTCATTGTCTTGAGCAAAGCCGACATCGCTGACCGGATTGAAGAAAAGGTGCGCCAGGCGGAATCCGTGGCATTCGGGGTGCCGATTCATGTCATCAGCGCTCATGAAGGCAATGGGATGGATGAGTTGAAAGCGTATGTGAAACAAGGAGAAACCGTCGCCCTTTTAGGGTCGTCAGGCGTTGGCAAATCAACGATCATCAACTTTTTTCTGAATGAAGACAGGCAGGTGGTCCAATCCGTCCGTGAAGATGACGACAAAGGGCGGCATACGACGACACACAGGGAAATGTTCTTGCTGCCTGAAGGCGGACTTTTAATCGATACGCCGGGGATGCGGGCATTGGAGCTTTGGGAATCGGAAGAAGGATTCAGACAGAGCTTCAGCGATATTGACCAGCTTGCAAAAAACTGCCGATTTTCAGACTGCATGCATCAAACAGAACCCGGCTGCTCCGTGCAGGAGGCGCTGGCTGACGGCAGACTCGATGCCGGCCGGTTCCAAAGCTACCTGAAATTAAAAAAAGAGCTCGAATACCTCGAAAGAAAAACGGATAAACGGGCGGCGCAGCAGGAAAAAAAGCGGTGGAAACAGATAACGAAAAGCATGAAAAAGAACAAACGCAAATAAATGAAAAAGGCGCTGATGAATGATCTCAGCGTCTTTTTTGCTGCGGAAATGACAGCGTTCACATTGTTTTGTTTAATGGACCGGTTCATGATAAGATAAGAACGATACCTGATTTGATAGGGGGAAAAATGAATATGACGCATATGCATATCACGTCTTGGGTGATCGCGCTCATTTTAGTGTTCGTTGCTTACGGACTTTACTCATCTGGAAACAGCAAAGGCGCAAAAATTACACATATGATTCTCCGCTTATTCTATATTATCGTTATCATTACCGGGGCGCAGCTCTTTTTAAAGTTCACGGCATGGAACGGAGAATACATAGCGAAGGCCTTGCTCGGCCTCATCACCATCGGATTCATGGAAATGCTTTTAATTCGCAGGAAAAACGGAAAAGCGGCCACCGGGATCTGGATCGGCTTTATTGTCGTTCTGCTCTTGACGGTTGTGCTTGGGCTCCGTCTTCCACTCGGCTTTAAAGTGTTTTAATTAAAAGACATCGGTTCTTTATGAGAACTGGTGTCTTTTTATGTCGGCGGCTTGAAGGTTGAAATCATCACGATTCGTTCCCCGTCTGAAGCGGTCCATTCGAATCTGTCCTTCCATTCCTCTTTTCGTTCGTAATGATGCTGCAGGGCGCATTGTTTCATATCATGAGAAAATTGATAAAACGAAACGCCCTTCACATCCTTTTTCCCGGGCCAAAAGCTCAAGCCGTTATAGGCGAAGACGCAGTCAAAGACGGAAAAGCCGAGGCTGTTCAGCTGATCCAAAAAAGAATAGAACTGTCCGTCTTCCAGATCGTTCAAAAATTCGAGAAATGCCTGTTTTACCGTTTTCAGATAACGGATCGATTCTCCGCCTGTCAGCTTCACGGTCTCCGGCTTTTCCGTGACGGCAAATTGATCAAACAGTTCGGCTTTTTGCCATTCTCCGTCTATGCTGATGAAAACTCCGGGACTGTTCAGGCTTTCAACCAAAAATAAATCTCCTTCTTCGTTTTCAATCAGGCAAATCCCGTCTTCCATTAAAATTTTGCCGTAAATCCATTTGCGCTTTTCGGCGTAAATTCGTTTTTGGCGTTCGGTGTCCATGGGCGGTCTCCTTTCTTATTTCGTTTTTTCCAAAACGGGCTTGTCTCATACAAGACTCTGTTGGACAATTCAACTATTATTTTAAGGTGCATAAAATAGGTAAAGTGACAAAGGAAGTGAAGCCTAAAGCAGAGGAAGAACATTAGAATTGGAGCTGATCGACAATGTGTGGAATAACGGGGTGGGTCGATTTTAAGAAGCCGCTTGTTCAGGAGCAGTCTGTCATGGAGAAAATGACTGATACGCTTTCGAACAGAGGACCTGATGATACGAATATTTGGGGAAAGCGCCATGTTTTATTCGGACATAAACGCTTGGCAGTTGTGGATCTGGAAGGCGGCAGACAGCCGATGACCCGCACACACCAAGGGTACGATTATACGATTTGCTATAACGGCGAACTCTATAATACGGAGGATTTGCGGAAAGAGCTTAGGCAGCGGGGGCATCAATTCAAGAGCCACTCAGATACAGAGGTTTTGCTTCATTCATACATGGAATGGAAAGAGGAATGCATCGACAGGCTGAACGGAATTTTTGCATTTACGGTATGGGATGAAAAGCGCGATCTTCTTTTTGCGGCACGCGACAGGCTCGGCGTTAAACCGTTCTTTTACACCGAACAGGGCTCATCATTTCTGTTCGGATCTGAAATCAAAGCGATTCTCGCTCACCCGGAAGTGAAAGCAAAGGTCGACCGTTCAGGGCTGGCCGAAATTTTCGGCCTCGGGCCGTCGCGATCGCCGGGGAGCGGTGTTTTTAAAGGAATAAAAGAGATCCGCCCGGGGCATGCGATGATTTTCTCAAAAGACGGTTTAACGGTTTGGCGCTACTGGAATGTGAAAAGCGAGAAGCATACCGACAGCTTTGACGAAACGGTGGAAAATGTGCGGTCGCTGTTTCAGGACGCCGTCACAAGGCAGCTTGTGTCTGATGTGCCGGTTTGCACGTTTTTATCAGGAGGGGTTGATTCGAGCGCCATTACCGCAACGGCCGCCAAGCATTTTGAGGAAGAAGGGAAGGGGCCGCTTCATACGTTTTCGATCGATTATGAAGACAATGAACAATATTTTACGTCAAGTTCATTTCAGCCAAACGCCGACGGCCCGTGGATTAAAAAAATGTCCGATGCATTCGCAACGGTTCACCACAACTGCGTGATTTCCCAAGAGGAGCTGGCCGCTTATTTGGAAGAAGCCGTACTGGTCCGTGATTTGCCGGGGATGGCTGATGTCGATTCTTCTTTGCTGTGGTTTTGCCGCGAGATTAAAAAGGACTTTGTCGTAAGTCTTTCCGGGGAATGCGCGGACGAAATTTTCGGCGGCTATCCTTGGTTCCATTCGGCAGAAGATGTGAAAGGTTTCCCATGGATGAGATCAATGGAAGAACGGATCGCACTTCTGCAGGACGGCTGGCAGAAAAAACTGAACCTCGGCGAATATGTGAAGGCGAAATACGAGGAAACGGTTAAAGAAACACCGCTGCTTGAAGGAGAAACGGGTGCGGAGAAACGAAGGAGAGAGCTGTTTTACTTAAATATGCTCTGGTTTATGACAACGCTCTTGGATCGAAAAGACAGAATGAGCATGGGGGCGAGCCTCGAAGTCAGGGTTCCGTTTGCGGACCACAGGCTTGTCGAGTATGTCTGGAATATTCCGTGGGATGTCAAAATGCATGGCAGCCGTGAAAAAGGCATCTTTCGCAAGGCTCTTGAAGGCATTTTGCCTGATGAAGTGCTGTATCGCAAAAAAAGTCCATATCCGAAAACGCACCACCCCGCTTATACGAAGGCCGTCATTCGTTGGCTGGAGTCATTGCTGGAGCAAAAAGACTCGGCGCTTTATGTTTTCTTAGACAAGAAAAAACTGGAGCGGCTGATTGAGACGGAGGGCGCATCATTTCAAGTTCCCTGGTACGGACAATTGATGAAGGGACCGCAGTTGATCGCACACCTTGCCCAAATCCATACTTGGTTTGAGAATTATCGAATTGATATTGAGGAATAACATAAAACACCCGGCATAAGCCGGGTGTTCTGCGTTTTGGCAAAAGAAACGGCGGCGTTATTTGAACACCGCCGCTGATTTCAATGATCGGCAGACTGGATGGAAGAGAGTCAAACCTGTTCTGTTTTGGAAGACGGTCCCGGCTTTAAATTGTTGAGCCGTGAGACAAGATCGGTTCCGAAAGCGGAGCTGACGTCAACATCGCCCTGTTCGATGTAGCTTTCTTTATACTCGTACGCCGAAGAACCGTGTTCGGCATAATCGAGTCCGGATATTTCCTCTTCTTTTGATACCCGGATCGGAGTGAAAGCTTTCATTACTGCAGTGACAGCCGATGTAGCAGCGAGGGTCCAGGCTGCGATCGCCAAAATGCCGACGGCTTGAATGCCGAGCTGTGCGGCTCCTCCTCCGTAAAAGAGACCGCTCGATGTATTGAAAAGCCCGACTGCAAGCGTCCCCCAAACACCGCAAACACCGTGAACGGCAATGGCGCCGACGGGATCGTCAAGTTTCAGCACCTGATCGATAAACTGAACGCCGACAACTAAAATGACACCTGCGATGCATCCGATTAATATCGCGCCTGTAAATGAAACGCCGTCCGCGCCCGCGGTAATTCCGACAAGGCCGCCAAGCGCGCCGTTCAGCGTCAGGGAAGGGTCGATCCTGCCGTAGCGGAAATAAGTGAACAGCGCCGAGCTGACGACTCCGCCCGACGCGGCTAAAAGGGTTGTGGTGATGACATGCGGGACGGCGGCGGGATCAGCCGCAAGCGTGCTTCCGCCGTTGAACCCAAACCAGCCGAACCACAGGATAAAGACGCCGAGTGCGCCCAGCGGAATGCTGTGTCCTGGAATGGCATTGACCTTTCCGTTTGCATATTTTCCAATCCGCGGCCCGAGAAAGATGACAGCCGCAACCGCGCCCGCAGCACCTGTCATGTGAACGATCGCAGATCCGGCAAAATCAACAAATCCGAGGTCATACAGCCAGCCTTCCCCCCAAGTCCAATGGCCGACAACCGGGTAGATGAGACCGGTCATAAACAGCGTCAAAATCATATAGCTGCCAAGCTTCATCCGTTCAGCGACAGCGCCGGAAATAATGGTCGCGCACGTAGCGGCAAACACGGCCTGAAAGACGAAAAATCCGACATCCTGATCACCTGCTAAAGCAAAACCGCTTGTGCCGATGAACCCGCCGGCGCTGTCCCCGAACATCAACGCGTATCCGGCGAAGAAATAAAGGATGGAGCCGATAGAGACCGTCAGAAAGTTTTTCATTAAAATGTTTAACGTGTTTTTAGCTCTCGTAAAGCCAGATTCAACCATCGCGAAACCGGCGTGCATAAAAAAGACGAGCAGAGTGCCGATGGCCACCCATGTCATGTTGACCGAATCATTGACCGATTGCGCCGTCGGTTCGGCGGCCAGAGCTGATGCTGCGAGGAAAAAACTGAGGAACAGGACGAAAGATACCTTGGTTTTCATAAGAATCATCCTTTCTTAAAGTATCGGCAAAAAGAGGCGGGATGGAGCCGGTCGTTTTACACAATCGCTTCTTTTCCGGATTCCCCTGTCCGGATTCGAACCGCATTTTCAATCGGGAGCACAAAGATTTTTCCGTCGCCAACCGTATTTGTCGAACATGTGCTTTCGATGATTTGGATAATTTCATCAACGCTCTCCGATTCAATCACCATTTCGACTTTCACTTTAGGCAGCAGCTTGATTTCGTAGGAGGTGCCGCGAAACAAAGCCTGTTTCCCGCGCTGTTGCCCGCAGCCGGCAACCTCTGAGACCGTTAATCCGTTTATGCCAACCTCTTCAAGCTTTTTGCGGAGGCGGGGAAACTGTTCAGGGCGTATAATTGTTTCGATTTTTTTCACAATGTAAATCCTCCTTTTGGTGTAAGGTTTTATTACGTGTATTGTTATGTTTATTATCATACGTAATATCAAATTGAAAATCAATACGAATTTTTAAAAAAATTAATCTATTAGACCTATTATCAGAGAGGTCTGTATTCACAGAATGAAATCCTTGTGATGTTTTATAACATGAAAAAACCTGCTTTCAGTTGAAAGCAGGTTATGCCGCAAAGCCTTTTTGTAGCCACATTTTAGATCTCCATCTTCTGTACATCAAAATTCCCCTGACCCACTCGTCGGCGATGAAGGAAAACCATATTCCCGCCAGGCCGAATCCGAGCTGAATGCCGAAAATATAAGCGATCGGAAGGCCGATTCCCCACATTGAGACAATCGCCATATAAACCGGATATTTCGCGTCTCCAGCAGCTCTGAGAGAATTAATGATGACCACGTTAAACGAGCGGCCAGGCTCCAGGATAATCGTCAAAAGGATCAGTATACTGGCCGTTGCGATAATATCGGGATTGCTGCTGAAAATGCCGATCAGCTGTTTGGAAAACACAGCGAAGAGAACGGAAGTAAATGTTGTAATGGCCAGAGCCCACCAGAGGCTCTTCAGACAGCGGCTGTACGCTTCATCAAATTGTTTCGCGCCGATATGGCGTCCGATTAAGATTTGCGTTCCCTGGCTGATCGCTGTGCCGAAAAGCATGATGAACATCATCAAATTTTGGGTATAGACCTTTGTTGTCAGCGCCTGCGCGCCCATCAGCGTGATAAAATAGGTGACAATCATCTGTGACGCGTTATACGAAAGCTGCTCCCCTGCTGAAGGTATCCCGATTTTCAGCAGTTTTTTCAGATGGCTTTTCTTTAAGACAAACAGCCGTTTGGACAACATCGGCATGCCGACGCGCTTTTTGACGAGCAGAGCGATCGCGAACAGGCCGATGATGCGCGCGATCGAAGTGGACATTGCTACGCCGGCCACGCCTAAAACCGGAAAGCCGAACGGCCCGAATATGACAAGATAGTTGCCGGCGATGTTCAGGATATTCATGCCGATGGTTACAACCATTGTGTCCTTTGTATGCCCGTAGCTTTTCAAAATGGCGCTGAACGTCATAATGAGCGCTTGAATAAAGGACAGTCCGCCGACGATCTGGAGAAAGATGCCGGCCTCGGCCAGCAGGTTGGCGGACAGGCCCATCATCAATAAAAGCGGTTTGGCAAATATATAAATCACCGCGCTGATGAATAGACTGATGATAAAATTGGCGCTGATGGAAACATAGCCGACTTCCATCGCTTCGGCTTTTTGCCGCGCTCCTAAAAATTGAGAAATAATAACGGTTGTTCCTGTGGCGATAAAACCGAACATCACAATGATCAAGTTCAGCATTTGGTTGCTGACGCCGACGGCTGCCACGCTGTCATCGGAATATTGGCTGAGCATCAGGGTATCTGCGTTGCCCATTAACATATATAATGAAACCTCGATAAATATAGGCCAGGTCAATGCGAATAAAGAGAGGTTTTGAGGTGCTGTTTTTTTCATGGCGTTTGACCCCTTTCTTTTAAAAAATCCGTTTTATAGTGTAACGCCATTTTCTTATAATAAGAAGAGACGAAACCGATACTTCTTGGAGAAATACGACTTGATGAAAAGGGGAGAGAACATGGAACATATCATCTTTACAATTCCGCCGCTCCCTGTGTTGATTACCGGCGGAGAAGGACTGTTCAAAAAAGGGGAAAAGCATGTGAGGCGTGAATATTCCGTGTTTGATCTCTTATATGTAATACAGGGGGAACTATTTTTGACTGAGGACGGCGACCCCCATCAGATCCGGGAAGGGGAATATATCATCCTTGTACCGGGGCTTGAGCATTATGGACACCAAGGCTGTCAAGACGATACCCGCTATTTTTGGCTGCACTTTCAGGAGCCGTCTTATGGCTTTGCACAGCAGGGAGGTGAGAACTGGACCGAGCTCAAGCTGAAGAAGGGGACGTTTGAAACGCCGACATTATATCATTTAAAGATTCCGAGAAAGGGAAAGATCGACCAAAAAGCGTTTATTGAACAGCAGTTTAGACGTTTGATTGACGATTCTGCCCAAAATTCCGACCTGCCTCTTCGGAAGCAGCTCTTGTTCGAAGAGCTGCTGATTCACCTGCAGAAGGAGGCGTTCCACATTCCTTCGGCGAGTGAGCGTGTGGCATCTGAAGTGCAGCATTACATCGACCGCCACTATAAGGAGAAGCTCAGCATGGAGCAGCTCTCGGCTGCCCTTCACTATCACCAGGACTACATTACCCGCTGCATGCAAAAGGCGTTCGGCATCACACCGGGCCAATACGCCAATAAGGCGAAGGTTTTTGAAGCGAAGCGGCTCCTTTCTTCGACAAACGACAAAATGTCATCGATTGCCGAACAAGTCGGAATCGATGATCCGACTTATTTCTCAAAGCTGTTTAAACAAATAGAAGGGATTTCGCCTGTTGAATACAGAAAGATGATGAAGAGAAATATTGAGTGATATTTTCAAAGCATAGGAGGAGAAAAGTTTGGCATCCATCAATGGTGAAAAAGTAAAGCTGCGCACGATCACAATGGATGACCTGCCCGGATTATGGAGAATGATTTACGGAACCCGAAACCCTGAATGGAAAAAATGGGATGCCCCTTATTTTCCGCTTCAGCCCGAACCGTTTCAATATTTTCTCGACTCTTTTGTGCCGGCTTTAAAAGAAAAACCGCCGCGCTATTTGGCGATTGAGATCGAAGGAGAGCTGAAAGGAACCGTTTCTTACTATTGGGAGTGCCGGCCGACACGCTGGCTGGAATGCGGGATCGGCATCTATGATCCGCGGTTCTGGAACGGAGGTTACGGCACGGAAGCCGTAGAATTATGGGTCGGCTTCCTATTTGAAAACGTCGATGTGCCGAGAATCGGAATGACGACGTGGTCCGGCAACAGGCGGATGATGAGGTGCGCCGAAAAAGCGGGGTTTAAGATGGAAGGCCGGATTCGCAAAGTCAGATATTATGACGGAGTCTATTATGATTCAATCAGATACGGAATATTGCGGGAGGAGTGGGAGCTGATTTGCGGCGGTAGCTGACACGCTCTATAATGTAATATTAGATATCTTTCATCAGCGGACTAGAGGGGACCAAAATGAAAAAAACCATTTATGATGTAGCGGAAGCGGCAGGCGTTTCGATTTCCACGGTTTCCCGGGTGATCAACAATACCGGGAGAATCAGCAGGTCGACAAGGCAAAGAGTGCATGCCGTCATGAAAGAACTCGATTATCAGCCGAATGTTCACGCTTCTGCGCTTACCGGAAAGCGCACGAACATTATCGGCCTGTTGACGCCCGATATTGCAAACCCTTTTTTCGGAGAGCTTGCCAAAAGCGTTGAAGAGCGGGCGGGCGAGCTTGGATTCAGCATGATGATATGCAGTACCGACCGCGATCCGAAAAAGGAGGCAACGTATTTCTCGGTGCTCAAGCAAAAAAGCGTCGACGGCATCATTTTTGCGACCGGCATCGAAAATCAGGAGAGCATGGATGCGCTCGAGGATATTGCAAAAGAGGGCATACCGCTCGTGATGATTTCTCAGGACCGCGCCCTTGTTCCGCTGGATGTCGTGGTCATCGACGATTTTATGGGCGGATACTTAGCGACGCGGCATTTAATTTCGCTCGGCCATAAGACAATCGCCTGCATCGCCGGCGACGGATCGACAACCGGAGAAAAAGACAGGCTGAAAGGCTTCCAAAAAGCGATGGATGAAGCCGGCATCAAAGTGAATGAATCGCTCATCGCCGGTACCGGTTTTTCCCTGGAATGCGGCAAAAAAGCAGCCGCTCAGATTTTCGAAAGCAACATTCCGACCGCCGTTTTCGCCATGAATGATGTGCTTGCGTGCGGAGTCATTCAGACTGCAAGGGAATGGGGGCTCCAAGTTCCAACGGATTTATCTGTCATCGGCTTTGATAATACGTTTTTAGCCGAAATGACCGATCCGCCGCTTACGACAGTGTCGCAGCCGATTGAAGAAATGGGCCGCCGTGCGGCCGAGCTGCTGGCCGAAGAAATCAGCGGCGAGAAAAGTTCGAAAAACAAAATCATTCTCATGCCTGAACTTGTCGTCAGACAGTCGACGGCACCTCCATTTAAAAAAGATGCACATGCAGAAAAGAGCGGGTTTTGATAGAAAAAAACGCTCTTTTTTTAAAAAATAAGAGCAAGCGCTTGCTCTCGTTAAATCCTAAAAAGCATTGCGGATAAAATAAATACAGGGTAAAATCAAAATTGAAATGAGCAAGCGCTTTCTCTAATTAATAAAGCGCTTTCAATATGTAAGAAGGGAGAGAAGAAAATGACAGAACGAGTGAGATGCGCCGTATTAGGGCTCGGAAGGCTCGGCTATTACCATGCGAAAAACCTCAAAACCGAGGTGCCCGGGGTCCTGCTCGCCGCTGTGGCCGATCCGGCAGAGGGGAGGGCGAGGGAGATTGCCGCTGAACTGGGTGTTGAAAAGTGGTTTGAAGATCCGTTTGAATGTCTCCACGATCCAGAGATTGATGCCGTCGTCATCGTTACACCGACATCTACCCATGCCGAAGTGATCAAACAGGCGGCCGAATGCGGCAAACAGATTTTCGTCGAGAAGCCGTTGACATTAAATCTTGAAGAATCGATTGAAGTCATTGCTAAAGTCAAAGAAACGGGCGTGATTTGCCAGGTGGGGTTTATGAGGCGGTTTGATCCTGCTTATGCGGATGCCAAAAGGAGGATCGATGCCGGAGAGATCGGCAAACCGATCTATTATAAAGGGTTTACGCGCGATTTTGGCTCTCCTCCGGCCGAATTCATTAAAAAAAGCGGCGGTATTTTCGTCGATTGTTCGATTCACGATTATGATATCGCGCGTTATTTAATGGGGGCTGAAATTACTGCTGTTTCCGGCCACGGAAGGGTTTTGAAGCACGCGTTCATGCCGGGATGCCATGATGTCGATCAAGCGCTCACCTATATGGAGTTTGATTCGGGGGCGGCAGGTGATGCGGAAGCAAGCCGCAATTCGTCTTACGGCCACGATATACGCGCCGAAATTATCGGGACGGACGGCAGCATCTTCATCGGGACGCTGCGGAACCCGGCGGTTACCGTGCGGACCGGGCAGGGGAGCAGCTATAATATCATTCCGGATTTCCAGGCGAGGTTCCATGAAGCGTACTGCTTAGAGATGCAGCACTTTGCCAAGTGTGTTCGCAACAAAACGAAACCGATTGTGACTGAAGTGGATGCGGCAGTCAATCTGGAAATCGCGCTTGCGGCCACAGAATCCTGGTCAACAGGCAAGACCGTCAAGATTCAGTATCAGACGAAACAGCTTACGGTATGAAACGGGGCTCATAAACGGGCTGTGATAAAGACAAAGTATGCCGGAGATCATCCTGCGGTCAATAGGATCAACAGAAAGAAGGGCGGAAGAAAGCATTTCTCCGCCCGATGCCGCCCTTTCTCTCAGCGTTTTCAATCAACTGCAAGCCCCTTATTGCACATTCAGATTCGGTCTCAGATTCACCTGATAGTCCACCTCGACATCCATCTTCTCCCAACGATGCAGCCACGCTTTGTCGCTCATCGGCTTCGTAAACGGAAAAAGCGCTTCACCGCCGACTTCAAGCGGATCAACCCGAATGTTTTGCATGTCCTTTATCATGTCCGCTGTTTTCTCTTCCAATTCGGATTCCACATCATGGACAAGTGCGCTGAACTCGCTTTGATCCTGCAGGTTTTTGTCGCCTGTGTATTCTTCAATGCCCGCGTTTATGCTGACTTTCATTGATAAAGCTGTATTGTTTTGATTCAAGTCAAATGTGACGGTTGAGCGGGCTTGGCCGATTATGATTGACAAGTTGGGAATCGTGAGGAACTTCAGATACCTGTTATTGTTGAGCAGCTGAAAAATTTGATCGTCTATGCCGGTCAGTGTCTTCACGAATTTGTCGTTTCGGAAAAGTCCTGTTCCTTCATATGTGAACTGGTTACCATCGGTTCTGAAAACAGGCACGTAAGGATCTGAATAGTGGGTGTACAGCTGGTTTTTGAATTGATGCAGGTTAACGATGCTCATTTCACCCTGGTTGGCTCTTTCAAAATGCCTTAACGTCTGATAAAGATAAAAGTCAAAATTCTCGCTTTGCTTCAATTCGTTCAGTATATATTTGTCAAAATCGCCGTTGACGACGATGAGATAAAGGCGAGGGCCGATTTTCGGGTCTGACAGAAGCGTGTTGATAATCGGAAGTATGCCTTTTTCAGCGAGATTTTCTTCGATCATCACCATTCTCAGCTGCCCGTTTTTCAGCTCGTTGTAATAATTTAAATTAAATCGCTTGCCGACTTGTTTGATCATATTGACTTCGGTGCTGAATAGCCGCTTCTTTTCAAGGCCCACCGGAGGGACGGTGGTGCTCATTGAGATCTTTCCTTTTTTTCCTTCTTTGATATACCAAAAGGTAACCGGTGAGATTTCTTCAATCTCATTGTTTTCAACAAATGGAGAGCAGCCCTCAATCGTCATGAAAATCACAAGTGCGATACAGCCGTTTAATATGAGGCGTTTCCCGCTGATCATTGCATGCGCCCCTTTCGTTTTCCGGCAATGACAAGAATAGCCGGAATCAATGCGTAAGTGACGGCTCCGATGGATACTTCGATCAAAAACCACATATCTTGCTGTTTTCCGGATTGCCAAAACCAGGTGCTTAACACGAGCGAACATCCCATGAGCAATAGGAAGCTGAACAGAAATCCTCTTCGCGTCACAGGCTTGGCCATTCTTTTAAACAAAATGCGGAGGCCTCCGTAAAAGCAGAGTAAAAAAATCGCGATTACAAACGCAAAATGAAACATATGGGCAGACAGTAGAAACGTATCGATCCGCTCCAAAATCGGCGACTGCAAATAGCGGAGCATGTTTATCACCGGAAAAATGGTTTCCAGCAAATAAGAGGAGCCGTAGAAAAATAATGCACCGATAAACAAAAACAAATATTCGAAGAGTGAAATCGCATTACCGACCGATAAATATTTCAGCATATTAGCTTCCTTGCTGAACCATGGAGCCAGACAAATCAAATACTCGGGACTGGAAAAAGAAGACCACATGACGAGCAGCGCCTTCCAAGAATGTTCAGTCCAGTCAAAAGGAATCAACGGATATAAATCGGTCAAGGAAGCGATCGGGGGGATATAAAACCTGATAAAAATGAACACGATCCAAAATGATGACATAAAGGCAATGATGACAAAACGCATCGTATTTTCCATGCCGCGGGAGGCCGCATATCCGCTGATCACCAGAATCAAGATCACAAGCCAGTTGATATTGATGGCGGGAAAGATGAAGTGTCTCACCGTTTCGGCGTAGCTTGTGATCATGATCGCGATCTTTAACGCGAGCTGAATTAAGCCGATCAAGATAAAAAAGCGCAGCTTGCGTTCGCCGAAGAGAGCGGCAAAGCCTTCATAGCCTTTTGCGGCCGCTGGAGAAGACAGCCATTTGGACAACAGGTACAAGTTGAACTGTGACAGCATTCCGACAGCGAGCATAACGAACATCATGTAAGGGTGAACCAGATACATCGGCAGAACCAAGATGAAAAAAAGAACTTGCATACGGTTGGCGATGAGGGCGATGTAAATTCCGCCGAGAGGCCGTGTCTTGTGAAATAATTGAAAAGAACTCAAGCCGCTTCATCTCCTTTTAACGTACCGCCATTTTTGCAAGGTATGCAGATATTCGGGGCGCTTTTTCAGCCAGATCAAAGGACTTCGTATAAAAAGATCGAGCCAATCGCGCCAATATAACGGAGTAATCGGCGCAAAATAAGGCTGCTTGAGAGAAGTAAGCCCGTTCAAATGAACAAACAGTCCGATCATTCCGAAGATCAATCCGAAAAAACCGAGGCAGGCGGAGAACACGAGCATCGTAAAATGAATCAAAGTGTGCCCTTTAGCTACGATGTAGTTAGGCACCAAAAATGACGCGACCGTTGAGATGCCGACCAAAACGATTAGCACTTTGCTGACAAAGCCCGCCTGCACCGCCGCTTCTCCAATCACAATCCCCGAGATAACCCCCAATGTTGAACTTGATTTTGTCGGCATCCGCACGCTGGCTTCCTTAATAATTTCAATGACGAGCAGCATAAGAACCGCTTCCCAAAACGGGGTGAACGGCACTTTGCTCCTTGATTCGATCAGCACATAAAGGATCTGGAGCGGAAACATATGATAATGATGAGTCGACAAAGCCACATAAAAAGGGATGAGCAAAATAGACAGAAAAAAACTGGCGTAGCGCAGCATTCTAAAAAAGCTGGCAACCGGCCAGCGCGTCGTATAATCTTCAGCGGAGTGAAAAAGGTGAAAAAACGTGATCGGTGCATGTAATACAAACGGCGTCTGATCGACCAAAATGGCGACTTTGCCAATGCTTAAATTGTATGCGGAAATGTCGGGACGCTCGGTCTGCTGGAACTGCGGAAAAATCGAATGATGATGATCTTCAATCAATTCAGTGAGCTGTGCGGAATCGAAGATCATGTCAAAATCGGTTTCCGCGATTTTTTTTCTGGCTTCCTCAATCAATTCCGGATTGGTTAATCCGGCAATATAAACGATAACAACAGATGTTTTGCTGAGCGAACAGACCGTCAGCCTTTCCGCTTTTAAATTGGTTAAAGGCAGCCTGCGCCGCAGCAAAGAAAGATTGACGTCGAGCTGCTCGGTAAAACTGTCTTTCGGACCGTACATCACCGTTTCGGTTTGAGACGGTTCGATCTGCCGGCCGACCCGATTTTCAATGGGAATGGCAAACCACTGCTGCCTGTCCGGATCATGGATGATGATCGAACCGGACATCAGCCACTCCTTTGCGGTTTCTAAAGATACGATCGGTTCAACGTGCAAAACAAAGGTTTTTAAACAGCGATATATTGACTCTTCTTCGGCGCTCATGATCAGAGGCCTGATGATCGACTGTTGCAGCATGACCCGATCAATGATGGTATGTAAATAGTAAAATACTGCTTTTTGTCCGCCTTTTGTTTCATGCTCTTCGATCACCGCATCAGCCATACCGGCGGTGGCGTCAAGAAGGGCATCTTTCGTAATGGGAGCGCTCCGCAATCCGGCTCCCTTTCTTTTATATTTTCGAAACATGGACATCCCTCATCAGCGATTGATCATTGCCGGGTTACCGGATGTCCTTATTGTGCTCGCCGCTTCTCAGGTTTATGCGGACAGAAGCCGCGTTCCCGCAGGATCAGGTAAACAGCGAGGCGCCGAGGTAGGCGGCAAGCCCCCACATGACAGCCGCAGATCCTTTATTGAACAAGGTCATGACGATCCCCTGTGAATCGAGCTGTTTGAGAAGTCTTCCCGCTGCGGCAAGTCCAAGGAACCATAGCCACGAAACGATCATACATGCACAGGTGAACAGCCAAAGATCCGCACCTTCATACGCTAAAGAGTTGGTGCCGATCACGCCGACGATATCGAGCAAGGCGTGCGGATTTAAGAGCGATACGGCCGCAGCAAAAGCGATTTGCTTTTTGGGCGGCATAGCTTCGGACGCGTTTCCTACCGCCGGTTTGCTCCTCCATGTGATCCATCCCATATAAATGAGAAACAAAAATCCTCCGGTCAAAAGGACAAATTTAACTTCAGGAAGGCCGGCGACAGCCGCGGAAATACCTGTGACTGCCAGTATAATCAGGAGGGAATCGCACAACGATGCGGAGATCACAAGCGGCAAGACACGCCAAATGCTCGATGATGCGGCCCCTTGCTGAAAAATCAGGACATTTTGCGCGCCGAGCGGCAAGATCAGTCCAAAAGCGAGAATCATTCCGTGAATAACTGCGTTCATGACTGTAAAAACCCCTTTCATTCAAAACATCCGTTTTATTGTAGAGCAAGAAGCAGGGAATGTCTCCGGCCATTTGGCTGGTCTAATTGCCCAGCCAAATGCTATCTTTTTAAAAAAGGAGCTGAACATGAAGTGCACAGACAGCTGAACAGACATTCAGACATTCCGCTATACCAGCAAATCGAACAGATCATAAAAGAGAAGATTTTACAGGGGGAATGGCCGGCCGGGACGAAAATCCCTTCACAACGCAAGCTGGCCTCCATCTTTCAAGTGAATAGAAGCACGGTTACCGCGGCTCTGGACGAGCTGACAGCCCAAGGATTTCTTGAAGGCAACCGGGGCGGAGGCACAAAGGTGGCCAATCAAACATGGTCACAATTGACGGCGGGGCCGCCGCTTGACTGGACGAGTTATGTACGTTCGGGAATTCACCGTCCCAATTCAATGACGGTTCAGGAAATCAACAGGCAGGAGTTTACAGAAGGGATCATCAGGCTCGGCACAGGTGAATTAGCGCCTGAACTGCTGCCCTATCAACAGATGGAAGAGATTCTTCGCCGCGCACCGTCTGATAGGCTGATGCTCGGGTATGAAGAAGCGAAAGGAAGCCGCTATACAAGAGAGGTGCTGGCGGAGCATCTGGTCCGGAAGGGTGTGCGTGTATCGGCCGACTCGATTCTGATTGTCTCCGGAGCGCTCCAAGCGCTGCAGCTCATATCGATCGGCCTTTTGAAGCGGAGAGCCGTCGTGTTGGCGGAAAAGCCGTCATACCTATACTCGCTGCACGTTTTTCAATCGATGGACATGCGGCTTTGCGGGCTTCCAATGGATGGCGGGGGATTAGACCCGTCCGTCATTCCGACGGTAAAAAAACGGCATGGCGCCGATTTACTGTACACGATTCCGTCATTTCACAATCCGACGGGCAAACTGATGTCGGAAAACCGGAAGCGCGAGCTGATTCAAATGAGCAAAAGGCTGTCGCTCCCGGTTATTGAAGATGACGCATACGGCGACTTGCGGCTTGACGGTCCGCCGTCATCGCCGCTGAAGGCCATGGACAGAGAAGGCAGCATTCTTTATGTCAGTACACTATCGAAAACCGTCAGCCCCGGCCTTCGCATCGGCTGGGTCGCAGGCCCGGAGCCCGTCATCGAGAGGCTGGCCGATATTAAAATGCAGACTGACTACGGCTCAAGTTCATTGTCGCAATGGGTGGCTGCAAAGTGGCTTTCAAGCGGACTTTATGATGAAAATCTCAGCTGGATCAAAGATGAACTGAGACGAAGGCGGGATGAGGCGCTCCGGTGTCTTGAGACCTATTGCAGAGGAATCGCCCGCTGGGAAAAGCCTTCAGGCGGGTTTTACATTTGGGTCACATTTCTAAAGCCGCTCTCGCTCAGCGCTTTGTTCGAACAAGCATTACAGAAAAACATCCTCATCAATCCCGGCACCCTCTACGATAAAGAAGCTAAATACAGCATCAGATTGTCCTATTCATACGCCTCTTTGCCAGAGCTTCGCTACGGCATTCAAACGATCGCAGAACTCGCCGGGAAGCTCATGTGAGTCCCGGCTGTACCGGCTGCTGAAAAATCGACGTTCAGCAGCCGCCCCTTTTTATTTCAGGTCTGGGGTTATTTAAAAACAGTCCAAAAAATCCCATTAACATATCATTCAAGGAACTATTGATTCATATTAGCAGCTGGATTTGCAGTAGAGGAAATCTTCATGTTGCCTCATTGTGAGAAACGCCCTATTTTTCTGAATCTTATTGACATGCCGGTGTCACAAAATATACACTTTTTTTGTCATTGAAAATGATAATCTTTATCAATTGGAGGAATGCTTTCTATGCCTGTACAAACGAGTTCTAAAAATCAAGTGTTTTTGGAGCAGCAAAATAGAAGAGAGTCTAATGCGCGTTCATATCCGAGAAGATTTCCGCTCGCCATGCAAACCGCGGAAGGCGTCTTGGTGACTGATGCGGATGGAAAGCAATATTATGACTGCCTGGCAGGAGCGGGGACGCTTGCGCTTGGTCATAATCATCCAGTTGTGATTGAAGCGATTCAAAAAATGCTTGATGAAAAACGCCCGCTGCACACGCTTGATATCACTTCGGAAATCAAAGAAGAGTTTGTCAGCGAAGTATTTGCAAGCCTTCCTGAGGCGTTTGCCAAACGGGCGAAGATCCAGTTTTGCGGTCCGACCGGCGGCGATGCGATCGAAGCCGCTCTCAAGCTTGTCAAAACGGCAACGGGCAGAAGAACCATCTTGTCGTTTCACGGTGCCTATCATGGTGCAACTCATGGAACGATGGCGCTGAGCGGTAATTTATCTCCAAAGGAAAATGTCCAGGGACTTATGCCTGATGTGCATTTCCTGCCATATCCGTATGAATACCGCTGCCCGTTTGGAAGAGGAGGAGAGGCGAGCCACAAGCTGTCGAGCGCATATATCGAAAATATGCTGGATGATCCGGAAAGCGGAATTTTACAGCCGGCCGGGATGATCTTTGAAGCCGTACAAGGAGAAGGAGGCTCAGTTCCGGCTCGGGCTGAATGGATAAAAGAAATGAGAAGGATCACAAAAGAACGCGGAATCCCTCTGATCATTGATGAAGTGCAGACCGGCATCGGCAGAACCGGAAAAATGTTTGCGTTCGAGCACGCCGGCATTATACCGGATGTCATCGTCCTTTCAAAAGCGATCGGCGGAAGCCTTCCTCTGTCTGTCGTCATCTATGATCAAGACCTTGATCAATGGGGACCGGGGGCGCATATCGGTACATTCAGAGGGAACCAGATGGCGATGGCGGCCGGAAGTGCAACGTTAAAATATATAAAAGAGCACGATGTACTGTCACATGTAGAAAAAGTCGGCGCGAAGCTCATGCAGGAATTGCAAGACATTCAGGAACACGTTCCTGAAATCGGTGATGTCCGGGGACGAGGGCTGATGATCGGCGCCGAAATTGTCGCACCGCATAAAAAACAAAACACAAACGGCAGCTATCCGGCTGATGCGGAGCTTGCAAGCGTGATTCAAAGAAAATGCTTTGAAAAAGGACTGATCGTTGAAACGGGAGGACGCCATGGAAGCGTGATCCGCTTCTTGCCGCCGCTCATCGTAACAGATGCGCAAATCGACGATATCATCACGATCTTCAGAGAGGCCGTCTATGAAGCAGTCAAGTAAACAGAAAAACTTTGATTCCCTGTTTATGCACAACGGCGAACAGGGGATCAAAGCATACCGTGACGCGGCCGAGGCCGCTGTAGAGACGCTGTGGGCCGATTGGAAAAATAAAATGAAGCCCTACAGCGGGAAGATGCCGAATGAATTAAAGCACGAAATTAAAAACTTGTTTTCGTTTAAGGAAGCGGGAGAACCGCTTGCGGATGTTCTCGCTGATCTAAAAGAAGCCTATTTGCCGCACCGGATTCATGTTGAAGATCCAAAATGCGCCGCACACTTGCACTGTCCGCCGCTCATCCCGGCACTCGCTGCAGAGATGCTGATCAGTGTGCTGAATCAGTCGATGGATTCGTTTGATCAAAGCGGAGCGGCTTCATTGATCGAGGAAGAAATGGTGCAGTGGCTTTGCCGAAAGTTCGAGTACGGAAAGAATGCTGACGGAACATTTACGAGCGGAGGCACACAGTCTAATTACATGGGACTTCTGTTGGCCCGCGATGCTTTCTGTGAAAAGCAGTGGAACTGGAACGTACAGAAGGACGGACTGCCGCCGGAAGCGGACAGGCTGCGGATCCTCTGTTCAAAGGATGCTCATTTTACCGTGAAAAAGTCGGCTTCCCAGCTCGGACTTGGAGAGCGCGCCGTCGTACTCGTCGATACAGATGATGAAAAGCGGATGAGCCTTTACGATTTAAAGCGAAAAACAACGCTGCTTGAGGAATCGGGCTTACATCCATTTGCGATTGTTGCCACATGCGGTACGACGGACTTCGGAAGCATCGATCCGCTTTCCGAGCTTGCGGATGCCGCGCATGCCGGCGGGCTTTGGCTTCACGTTGATGCCGCGTATGGAGGGGCGTTGATTTTGAGCAGAACCCGCCGCTATAAATTGGCCGGTATCGACAGGGCCGACTCCATCAGCGTCGACTTCCACAAGCAGTTTTATCAGCCGGTCAGCTGCGGCGCTTTTCTTGTCAAAGACAGAAGGCATTTCCGCTTGATTGGTTATCATGCCGATTATTTAAATCCTGAAGAGGATGAAGCGGAGGGAATCGTTCATCTCGTCAATAAATCGATTCAGACGACGAGGCGCTTTGACGCTTTAAAGCTGTTTGTCTCGCTGCGTGTGCTTGGAGAAGATACATTCGCCGAGATGATTGACTGGACATTCGCATTGGCCGAAGCGACAGCGGAAAAAATCTCAGCAAGCGATCGGTTCGAACTGCTGAATCCGCACCCTGAACTGAACGCTGTCGTCTTCCGCTGCCTCGCCTCAGAAGACGACGCAGAGAACGACCGTTTGAATAAATGTATCCACAGAGAATTGTTCAGAACGGGACAGGCGGTGATCGCCAAGACGGCAGCAGCCGGGAAAACGTATTTAAAATTCACGCTGCTGAATCCGCGGACGACGCTTTCGGATCTTGACGACATTCTCGGCAGGATTCAAGAGCTGGCAAGTCTTTATACGAATAGCAGGAGGGTAACAAGATGAGTTCATTTAAAGAAATAGCAGAAAACGCTACGATTCAAAGTTTTTTAAATTGCTATTTGCGTGAAACCGGCATCAAAACCCGTGAGATCGCGGACGGCTCTCAAAAAACGCTGATTGTTCCGCTAAAACGCCAGCAAATCGAGCTGATCGTTCCGATCAAGTACTGGTCGAAGACGGGAAGGCACCTTTTCTCATTTCCGCTTTACTATCAAACAACCCAAAACAAGCCGCTTCCGCTCGACTATGTCACGCTCGTCTCCCTCGCTTCAAAAGAATTGCTTCTTCAGCAAAACCGCGGGGGTGCCGAGGATGAATTCTTGCTCAGAGTCATTTTGAGCTGCCGCAATATCAGCCGTTATGTGGAAGAACGGGCCGGTGATCAAAATGAGCTTAGCCGCGCTGATTTTACGTTTATCGAAGCGGAGCAGTCGCTCTTGCTCGGTCATCTGATGCACCCGACGCCAAAAAGCAGGCAGGGCATGAAACCTGAAGAGGAAAACATTTTCTCACCTGAATTGAAAGGGGAGTTTCAGCTTCATTACTTTAAGGCGCATGCCTCGCTCGTTCTGCACGATTCAAGTACTGGAACAAAAGCGCCGCTAGTCATACAAGAGGAATTGAGAAACGACCCGATGATTGATAATGCGTGGCTAGACGAGCAAACGGCCGATCCGGATTTTGCGCTTCTTCCCGCACACCCGCTCCAGGCGAGAGCTTTGCTGGAGGAGCCGTATGTGCAAAAATTGATCGATCAAGGTCTCCTTACATATCTCGGTGCAAAGGGCAGGACGTTCACGGCGACATCCTCCGTCCGCACGGTTTACAGCAAGCACTCGCGCTATATGTACAAATTCTCGATCCCGATCAAAATCACGAATTCGCTTCGTGTGAACAAGCAGAAAGAATTGGACAGAGGTGTTGAAATGGCCCGGCTGCTTCAGACAGAACTCGGTCAAAGGTTAAAACAGGAGTTTCCGGGCTTTCGCGTTATCACAGATCCTGCCTACATCTCGATTCGGGGGGAGAACAGGGAGTCCGGCTTTGAAGTCGTGATTAGGGAGAATCCGTTTTATGAAGACGACCGTTCTGCATGTCTGGTCGCCGGGCTTTGCCAAGATCACGCCTTCGGGAAAGAGTCGCGGCTGTCCTCTGTTATCCGCGGGCTGGCGTTAAAAGAAGGGCGGACAACGGAAGAAGTGAGCATTGATTGGTTTGACAAATATTTATCCATTTCGATAGAGCCTGTTTTATGGCTGTTTGAAACATACGGGCTGGCGATTGAAGCGCACCAGCAAAACGCCGTTATCCGCTTAAAAAACGGCTATCCGGAGACGTTTTACTACAGGGATAATCAAGGCTATTACTACAGCGAATCAAAAGCCGGGATTCTTTCCAAGCTGATCGAAGACTTGAGCGAAAGGAGCGAGACGATCTGCACGGACGGCGTGGCTGTTGAGAGACTGCGCTATTATTTCTTCTTCAACCATCTGTTTGGGCTGGTGAACGGGTTTGGCTGCGAAGGGCTGATCCGGGAAGAAACGCTCCTGTCCATGATCAGAGAGCGGCTTGAAAAAGCGGAACACATTTACGGCATCACTGAGTTGACGGACAGCCTGCTTCGGTTTTCGGAGCTTCCGTGCAAGGCCAATCTGCTGACGAGATTTTACGACATGGATGAGCTGACGGGCTCGCTTGAAACCCAGTCTCGTTATACGTCTGTCGGCAATCCGCTGTTAAAGGAGGCGGCGGCCGTCCAATGAACGACCGGATCACATTTCAAAAAGCGGACTATGCAAGAGACGTATCGCTCGTCTATCGCTGGATGCAGGAGGAGCACGTCATCCCGTTTTGGCATTTAAACATGCCGTTTGCAAAATTTGAAGACCATTTTCACAAGGCCATCACAGACCCCCACCAAACGCTGTACATCGGCTCTATCGACGGTGTGCCCATGAGCTACTGGGAGTCGTACTGGGTCAAGGGGGACGTCATTGAACACCACTATGATAATGAACCTTTTGACCAGGGCATCCACCTGTTGATCGGAGAAAAAGAGTACTTGGGAAAAGGGCTGGCCCTTCCGCTTTTAAAAGCGATGGTCTGTATGCAATTTGCCGAGCCTAACACAAAAAAGGTCATCGCAGAGCCGGATATCCGCAACAAAAAAATGATTCATGTTTTTGAAAAATGCGGGTTTCGCCCGATTAAACCTGTGAATCTCCCTGATAAAACCGGATTATTGATGTTTTGCGAACGAGAACGTTTTTTTGAAAAGGGGAAAAAAGATGAACTCTACAAAGAGAGCCACTGATGTATATGATGTCATCGGCGTCGGCATCGGGCCGTTTAACCTTGGCCTTGCCGCATTAGCCGATTCCGTGCCTGAGATTAATGCGCTGTTTTTTGAACGAAATGAAAGCTTTAACTGGCATCCCGGCATGCTGATTGAAGGGACGACACTGCAGGTGCCGTTTTTGGCCGACTTGGTGAGCATGGCCGATGTGACAAGCGAATACAGCTTTTTAAACTATCTCCAGCAGCATAACCGTCTGTATTCTTTTTATTTTCTGGAAGACTTTCATATTCCGAGAAAGGAATACAACCACTACTGCCGCTGGGTGGCAGAACAGCTTGACTCGTGCCGCTTCGGGATGAATGTTGAAAGCATATCGCTCATTGAATCGAATCCGGAGGCGCTTTTTAAAGTGCGGGTCGTGAATCGGGAAAACGGCGGGGAAGCCGTTTATTACACGAGGCATGTTGCGCTTGGCATTGGGACGGGCCCGCACGTTCCCGAAACGCTCTCAGACGCTTTGGGAGGCTCGGTGTTCCATTCAGCTGAGTATTTAATGAGAAAGCCCGACGGATTTAAAGGGAAAAGGGTGGCCGTCGTCGGCTCCGGTCAAAGCGCAGCCGAGGTGTTTTATGACCTCGTCGGTGTAGATGAAGCGGAGCATGTCAGCTGGCTCACCCGCTCAAAAGGCTTCTTCCCGATGGAATATTCGAACCTCGGGCTCGAATATTTTTCGCCTGATTATATCGATTTTTTCTATCAGCTTCCACAGTGGAAAAAAGATGAATTGCTAACGCAGCAGGATCTCCTTTATAAAGGAATCAGCGCGAAGACGATCAGCGATATTTATCATCTTCTGTATGAGCGGACCTGCGGAGGGCGGGAAGCGGCTTTTGATCTTCAGTCCATGACAGAAGTCAAGCAGATCGAACAGCATGGAGAAACGCTGATTCTGCACTGCGCAAACCGGGTGAATGAAGAACGGTTTGAGCGGCAGGCAGATGTGGTCGTCCTGGCGACGGGCTATAAAGAGAGGCTGCCGGAGTGTCTGGCACCTGTTGACAGCCTGATTGAAAAGGACGCGGGCGGCCGCTATGTCATTACGCGCGACTATAGACTGGTGACAGCTGCAACATCAAAAAACCATATTTTCGTTCAAAACGGAGAGCTGCACACGCACGGCGTCGGAGCGCCTGACCTGGGACTCGGCGCTTACCGGAACTCGGTGATCATCAATCAGCTAGCCGGGAGAGAAGTATACAACGTCAGCCACAAAACGGTTTTCCAGACATTCGGAACAGGAATCACCGAAAAAACCGCGGTGCCAAACGGCTAATAAAGGAGGCATTTTCATGTTGTTTCAAGATGAATTAAAGAGGGTCCTCAATCCGGACAGGTGGACAGAAGTCAATCGGCGATTACTGGCGAAGATGCTTTCTGAGTATATGTATGAGGATATCATCAAGCCCGATTTCATTGAAACTGAAGACGGCATCAACCGGTATGAGCTGAGAACGGCGGAGGATAAGGTGTACCGGTTTGCCGCCAAACCCCGCATGTTTGACAGTTTTGACGCGATGCCGGAGACGATTGAAGTCTTCAAGAGCGGACAATGGACAAAACAAGTGAGCGCGATTGAATTTCTCCTCGATATCCAGCCGCATATCCCGATGAGTCCGGAAACAGCGGGGCATTTGATCAAAGAGTTCAACCATACGATGCTGGCGGATGCTCATCTTTTGGCAAAGGATGCGCTTACGGCTGACGAGCTGACCGAAGCCGATTATGCCGTCATTGAAGGCGAGATGACAGGCCATCCGTGGATCGTCTACAACAAAGGAAGAATCGGTTTTGGCTATGATGACTACCTCCGGTTTGCACCGGAAAATCAGAGAGCCGAACGGCTGCTGTGGATCGCTGTACACAAAGAGACCGCGTCATTCCACTCAGTTGAAGGACTCGATTATGAAACGCTGATTCATAAAGAGCTTGATGAGCTGACTTTAAGGCAGTTCGCTAAAGTGATAGAAAAGCAGGACGCAGCCAGTGAAGACTATTATTATCTGCCCGTCCACAAATGGCAGTGGACAAATACGATCATTCAGCAGTTTCCGGAAGAAATTGCTTCAAAAGCGATCATTCCTTTAGGGGAAGGCGGAGACGAGTACCTGCCGCAGCAGTCGATCAGGACCTTTACAAACATCACAAACAAACACAAGCATCATATTAAACTGCCGATGAGCATTTTAAATACGCTTGTATACAGAGGACTGCCGTCGGAGCGGACGGTGATCGCGCCGAGAATTACTGAGCATATTAAAGGGATCGCCGAAAACGACGCATTTCTAAAAGATGAATGCAGGGTGATCCTGCCGGGCGAAAATGCCAGTCTGAACGTTGATCACCAATACTATCATGCTCTTGAAAAAGCCCCGTATCAATATTTGGAAATGCTCGGCGCTATTTTCAGAGAAAGCATTTATACGTATTTGGAAGATGGAGAGCAGCCTGTTACGCTCGCTTCTTTAACATACATTGATCAAGGCGGCGTGCCGTTTATCAGGCGCCTGATCGAAAAGTCGGAGCTGTCAGCGGAGGAGTGGATCGGAAAGCTGTTTAACACCGTGATGCCGCCGCTTCTGCATTTCATGTACCGCTACGGAACCGTATTTTCGCCGCACGGACAAAATACGATTCTCGTCTTAAAAGATTATCAGCCGCACAGGCTGGCGATTAAAGATTTTGTAGATGACGTCAATATCAGCGACCAGCCGCTGCCTGAACTGAGCGGTTTGACAGAAGATTTAAAAGTCGTTCTCAGAAGCGAGCCGCCGGAAGGGCTTGTGCAGTTTATCTTTACAGGGCTTTTCATTTGCCATTTGCGCTATGTGGCCAACATTTTGGAAAATGACGGTCTGCTTCCTGAAAAGCGCCTGTGGAAAGCTTTGGCTGATGCGATTTTGGAATATCAGCAGAGATTTCCTGAACTGCATGAGCGCTTCGAATTGTTCGACTTATTCAAGCCGGAATTGACGAAGCTCTGCCTCAACAGAAACCGGATGGTCGACTACGGCTATAAGGACGGAGATGACCGCCCGCACGCCTCCGAATTCGGAAAAGTGACAAACGCGCTTGCGCAATTTAAAAAAGAGGCCGCAAAGCTTTAATGCTCATGCGGCAGAGAATGCCCCGCTTCCGGCGGGGTTTTTTATGTCAATTTCTTATACATCAAAATATGAGGTCCGATCGGCGGTATATCGTAGACCCCGCCTTGTTCGCTGAAGCCGAGCTTTTTATAGTACCCGCTCACAGATGTCCTGGCGTTGCACCATAAAAGGTCTGCGCCTTTTTTCCGAAGAAGCTCTTCGGCATGGCGGATAAGCGTACTGCCCGCTTTTTGCTCGCGGTACCCTTCAAGTGTCGCCATCCCTCTCAGCTGATACTGTTTTTGGCCTTCAAGCTCTGAATGTTCGGCTTGATGAAAGGAGGCGATGCTGATCAGCCTGTCCCGATAATATCCGCCGAGGTGAAACGTGCCCCCGAGCAAATCGGTTTCATACTTGCATGCTTCCAGCGGCTGATTCGGCCGGAGAATGCGGTGCCTGATCTCATACGTATCTTCCGCGTTTATAGGTTTGACTTCAATCATATGATTCCTCCTTCAGTTGCAGTTCAGATTGGGCGAACGAAATTCCGCGTGCTGTTGAAATCATGACTGTCATTCCATTATATAACGTTGGCGGAAACGATCAAAGCAGGATAAACGCCTTCACCTGATCTGCCTTTAAAGAATCATTTCCCCCGAGAGGCGATCCCTAATCCCTATATCGTAAATGGCGGAATATACCGTCCGTCCACATCTGTAAACTGATATTCTTTGGCTAAATCACCAACTCTTAACGCACGTCCGCTTTTCTCCATCACATCCGGATCTTTGGCCAATGCTGTGATTCCGCGTCCGACATAATAAGGCGTTTCGGTTTTCCTTAAATCTTCTGACTCCTGCCAATCCGCCTCATCTGATTTATGGTACTTCAGCACAAGTTCGGTTCTCATAAATCCCGGCGAAACGGCAAGAACGGCAATGTTGTCCCGTTTTAATTCCAATGAAAGACCGTACGCCATCCGGACGATGGCGTTCTTGGCCAAATCGTAATAAAACTGTCCGGTGTATTTGTTCTCATCCCAAAAGGTCGTATGAATGATAAGAGCTTGTTTATTTTCGCGAAGGAGCGGCACGGCGAAGTGGTTCGTCGCCAGCTGGGCGCGCACCCCTGCGGTGAACATCGTATCCCAATTTTTTAATGACAATTCCCAAAAAGGCTTTGCCTCGACACCCAGATCGTGCGCACCCCATACATTGTTGATCAAGATATCCAGTTTTCCTTGTTCTTCGCGAATTTTAGCGATGACAGCCTCTGTTTCTGAATCGTTCGTATGATCACATCTTACAGCAATACCCTTTCCGCCGGAAGCTTCAATTTGTGACACGGTGTCATCAATTGTACCGGGCCATTGATTCGTGGAAGCCCCCCTGATGCTGCGGCCTGTCATATACACGGTTGCACCGGCTTTTCCAAGTTCGACAGCGATGGCGCGGCCGGCGCCTCTGCTTCCGCCTGTTACGAGAGCGATTTTTCCTTTCAGCGGTTTCATTCATCCCATTCCTTTCATTATAAAAGATATGCTCATTATAAAAGCTGAATCTTGACAACCATTGTCATATTTTATTAAATAAGTTCATCCATTGATAAAAAAGGTGGTCATATGAGAGGAGATCGACTGATATCTATTCTTTTAATGCTTCAGGCGCAGGGACAAATGACGGCGAAAGAATTAGCGGAAAGGCTGGAAGTCTCGGAGCGGACGATTTACAGAGATATGGAAGCGTTAAGCGGAGCTGGAATTCCCGTTGTGGCCGAGCGCGGGATTAACGGAGGCTGGTCATTGCTTGATGATTACCAAACCACTTTAACCGGTTTAAAAGAATCTGAAATACGCGCATTATTTGTCCCGCTTTCTGAACAATTGCTGGACGATCTCGGATTAACCCGCATATCCGAAGAAGCCCGAAATAAACTGATAGCCTCGCTGCCTTCGGTATATCGTCAAAACGCAAAAGACGTGTGGAACCGAATATATATTGATACCCGTGCATGGCGCCATAAGAAAGAAAAAGCAGCATCCTTTGAAGTGCTGAAAGATGCCATATGGAAAGATCAAAAATTAAAAATCGTTTATCAGCGGGCAGATGGACAAACAGCTGATCGAATTGTAGCACCGCTTGGACTGGTAGCTAAAGGGTCAAACTGGTATTTGATTGCATCTAAAGAAAATGGGGAGATTCGAAATTACAGGGCTTCACGGATTCATTCTGCCACTCCTGTCCGCGAAACATTTGAAAGGCCCGAAAACTTTGATATTGCTCACGTATGGCAGTCTTCAACAAAGGAATTTATCGAAAGGCTGCCGACGTATGAAGTGCGGGTGAAGGCGGCGCAGGACATCTTGCCGAGGCTGTCGTTTACCAATTATTTTGTGCGGATCATCGAAACAAATGAGGTCGATCAGGAGGGGTGGATCCCCGTTACATTATCTTTTGATACGGAAGAAGAAGCGAAAAGGTATATACTCGGGTTCGCAGAGCACATAAGGATTATTGAACCTAAAGAACTGCACGGGAAGATACTCAACATGGCTGAATCCATTGTTGCTCATTATAAATCCTGAAGTATTCGCGGCATATGTTACGTCCATACAAAATGAACCCTGCAGGCCGCAAACGGCAAGCAGGGTCTTCGGGTTAATGAACATTGAAATATCTGGCTTCCGGATGGGAGACAACGATCGCTGATACGGAAGCTTCGGGCTCCATCATAAAGCCATCTGTTAAATGAACGCCGATTCCTTCAGGCTGGATGAGTCTGAAGAGTTTTTCCTGATCTTCGAGATTCGGACAGGCCGGATATCCGAAGGAGTAGCGCTGTCCCTGGTATTTCGCCTGAAAACGCTGTTCCATCGTGAAGTCTGGTGCATCAGGGAAGCCCCAGCGGTCGCGGATAACTTGGTGCGTCCGTTCGGCGAGTCCTTCGGCCAGCTCAAGAGCAAGCGCTTGTACCGCATGACTTTTCAAGTAGTCGCCTTCCTCCTTAAAGCGGTTTGCGGCTGCTCTTACATGTCTGCCCGCTGTCACGGCAAAGAACGAGACATAATCGAGCTCTCCTTTCGGTCGGACATAATCGGAAATACAGCGGTACGGAAGCTTTTCCTGCCTAGGAAAAACAAACGTTTCAAGGATGCTGTCTTTGTTCCCGGGGTCTAAAATATGGAGCGAATCCCCGTCGCTGTACGCGGGGAAAAATTGATAGACGACGGCGGGGTCGAACCAGCCGTGCTCTTTCCCGTCTCTCAGCAACTCGTCAATCAGCTCTTTCAGCTCCAGTGCTTTCGGATGCTGTTCAGCCAGGAGCTTTTTGACTTTTCCTTTCAAGCCGAGGTGATGGCCGAGCAGCATTTGTTCATTGACATACGGCACGATATAGGAAAGGTCGATGTTTTTCAAATAGTGCCGCTTCAAGTCTTCCGGCTGAAAGACCGGCGCCTGCGGAACGTGCGCCCGTTTTTCAAGCATTTCAATCACGGCTTTCGTCTGCTTTTTCTCCGCGACGGCGGCGGGTGCAGCGGCTTCTTTTTTCTCGAGAAACTGCGACGGGTCCGTCCGCAGCTGATTGGCGAGCGATAAGCCGTCCATGGCGTCCTTCGCGTATAAAACCGGCCCTTTATATTCAGGCGAAATTTTCATGTTCGTGAACTTTCTTGAAAGCGCGGCTCCGCCGACCATAATCGGGATGGAAATATCCGCTTTGTCGAGGTCCTGCGCTGTAACGACCATTTGCTGCGCCGATTTGACGAGCAGGCCGGACAGACCGATGATATCGGGATTCTCTTTGCGGACCGCTTCAATTAATTCCTGCGGTGTCACTTTAATCCCAAGATCGACAACCTTGTAGCCGTTGTTGCTTAAAATGATGTCGACTAAGTTTTTGCCGATATCATGGACATCGCCTTTAACGGTTGCCAAAACGATCTTTCCTTTGCCGCTGTCGTCTTTCTTTTCCATATACTGTTCGAGAAAGGAAACGGCAGCTTTCATGACTTCTGCCGACTGCAGCACTTCAGCGACAATCAGCTCATTGTTGTTAAACAGCCGTCCGACCTCCGCCATGCCGTCCATAAGCGGACCGTTGATCACGTCGAGCGGGGCGGCAAATTTTTTCAACGCTTGTTCGAGATCGGGAATCAAGCCTTCTTTTGTACCCTCGATGACGTACTCAGCCAAGCGCTCTTCCAGGGAAAGAGATGTTTTCGGCTGTTTGTCCGTTTTTTTCTTTCCGCGGTAGAAGTCAGTGAAGGATGCGAGCGTTTTGTCATCAGTGTGAAACAGAAGTTTTTCAGCCATTTCGACTTCTTCTTTAGGAATGGAAGCGAACCGCTCAAGCTTTTCCGTATTGACGATCGCGTAATCAAGCCCGGCCTGTGTTGCGTGGTACAAGAATACAGCATTTAAGATTTCCCGGCCGACGGGCGGAAGACCGAATGAGACGTTGCTGACGCCGAGAATCGTTAAACATTCAGGGAGCCGCTCTTTGATGAGGCGGATGCCTTCGATCGTTTCTTTAGCTGAGCCGATGTATTGTTCATCACCTGTTCCGACAGGGAAGACGAGCGGATCGAAGATGATATCGCTGGCCGGTATTCCGTACTTTTCGGTGAGCAGCTGATACGACCTGACGGCGACGGCCAGCTTCTTTTCCGCGGTGACCGCCATTCCCTCTTCATCGATCGTACCGACGACGAGTGCCCCTCCGAACTGTTTGACGAGCGGGAGGATGTCAGCGAACCGTTCTTCGCCGTCTTCAAGGTTGATCGAATTGATGATCGCTTTTCCCTGTGAGTATTTCAGCGCCTTTTCAATCACCGTTTTGTCCGTCGAGTCGATGACAAACGGGGCTTTTACTTTTTTCATCGCTTCTGTTAAGAAGCCTTCCATATCTTCCGCTTCATCGCGGTCCGGGTCTGCAAGGCAGATGTCGATGACATGGGCGCCGTTTTTCACTTGGGCTCTCGCGATTTCGGATGCTTCCTCAAATTTCTGTTCAGCGATCAGCCGCTTGAATTTTCTCGATCCGATGACATTTGTCCGCTCCCCGACAAAAAGGGGACGCATCGTTTCTTCATAAATTAGTCCGTCGATCCCTGAGACGGTGTGCGGCTTTTTTTCCGAAGGGACCGTCCGCGGCGGCAGCGAGGCTACTTCATCGGCCAGCGCTTCAATATGGGCGGGCGTCGTTCCGCAGCAGCCGCCGACAATGTTCAGCCAGCCTTCTTCTGCAAACGCCTTGATTTTTTTCGCGAGCGATTGCGGTGATTCATGGTATTGTCCCTCCTCATCGGGGAGGCCGGCATTCGGATAGCAGCTGACGGCCGTCCTCGCAAGGGAAGAAAGGGTTCTGATGTGATCTGTCATAAATTCCGGGCCCGTCGCGCAATTTAAACCGACGCTGACCGGCTTCATATGCTCGAGTGAGATATAGAACGATTCGATATCCTGGCCGGCCAGTGTCGTGCCCATCGGTTCGATCGTGCCTGATACCATGAGGGGAAGGGTTTTGTCGGTTTTTTCGAAGGCTTGCCTGATGCCGATAAAGCCCGCTTTAACGTTCAGCATATCCTGGCTCGTTTCGAGCAGCAAGAGGTCGGCTCCCCCTGTGATCAGCGCTCTTGCCTGTTCCTCGTAATTATCGATCAGCTCGTCAAAGGTCGTGCCGCCGGTGACGGAAAGGGTTTTTGTCGTCGGACCCATCGCGCCGGCGACAAACCTTGGCCATTCAGGTGTGGAAAACTTTTCGGCGGCCGCTTTGGCGAGTTTGACTGAAGCGAGGTTGACTTCATAGGCGCGCTGCCCGAGGTCGTACTCGTCCAGAACGAGCCGTGTGGCTCCGAATGTATTGGTTTCGATGATATCGGCTTTAGCGGCCAGATAGGCTTCGTGGATGCCCTGAATGATATGAGGTGCCGTGATGCTTAGAAATTCATTGCACCCTTCATAGGCCTCGCCGCCGAAGTCAGCGGCGGACAAACCGGCATTCTGGATCATCGTTCCCATCGCACCGTCAAGGACGAGGATTTTTTTCTTCAGCTGGTCATTGATGTTAGACATTTGTTTTCTCCTTTTCTTTCTGGTGGATATATGCCGTCAGTTCGGCGGTTAAATCAGACCGCAAAAACGGTGTGATCAGATAAATGCCGTTGAACAGGTCGCACGCCGCATCAAGCAGGGAGCGGGCGATCGCGAGCCCTTCCTCGGCCTGTTTTTGTTTGTCATTTCCCGCCAGCGCCATCTTTTCGCGGATTGAATCGGACAGTTTGATGCCGGGGATTTCGTTGTGGATGAATTCCGCGTTGCGGCTGCTGGTCAGCGGCATGACGCCGATATAGATCGGTGTTTCAAGATGCTTTGTTTCTTCGTGGATTTTGATGAGCTGCTCCTCTGAATAGACAGGCTGGGAAATGAAATAGTCTGCGCCGCAGGCGATTTTTTTCTCAAGCCGTTTCACCGCTTTGTCAATGTGTCTGACATTCGGATTGAAGGCGGCCGCCACTGAGAAATTTGTTTTCTTGCCGAGCGGTTTACCTGAATATGACAAGCCTTCGTTAAACTGTTTGATCAGGCTGATCAAATCGAACGATGTCAGATCATAGACGGAAGTCGCTCCCGGAAAGTCGCCGATTTTCGACGGATCGCCGGTAATCGCCAGCACGTCTGACAGCCCCAGTGTATCGAGCCCCATTAGATGGGACTGCAGGCCGATCAGGTTGCGGTCTCTGCATGTAATATGGATCAGCGACCTCATATCGAGGCGCTGTTTTAAGAGCGCGCCGCAGGCGACATTGCTGATCCTCGGTGTGGCAAGCGAGTTGTCCGCCAATGTCAGTGCATCGATTCCGGCTGATTGAAGCTCTTTAGCGGCGTGCAAAAATTTCTCAAAGTTTAATTGTTTTGGAGGATCGAGTTCGACGATAATGGACCGTTTTTGCTTGGCCAGATCGTCGAGAACGGGCTCTGTCCTTTCGTTTTGAACAGCAAGCGCCGCTTTCTTTCTGATTTTCACGTGTTTTTCGGTGACTGGAGGAAGCCCTTTGACCGCCTCAGCCATCGCCCTGATGTGGTTCGGCGTGGTTCCGCAGCAGCCGCCGATGATCCGTGCGCCTTGATTGCGGAATTCCTCCGCGCTTTCCCTGAAATATTCATCATCTGTCTCATAAACAAGCCTGCCTTCGACAAGGGACGGGAGGCTGCTGTTCGGATAGACGGAAAGATAGGCGTCTTCTAAAAGCGGGACTTCTTCAAGCGCTCTGATCATATGATAAGGGCCGAGGCGGCAGTTGATACCAACGACGTCTGCGCCGAGGGATGCCAGCTGCTTCAGGCCGTCCGCAAGCGGGGTTCCGTCCTGAAGAACGCCCTCTTCGTGCATTGAGACATTCAAAATGATCGGCAGCTCTGTTTCCTTTCTGGCAATCTTTAAAACTTCGCGCGCTTCTTCTAAATCATAATAGGTTTCGAGCAGAAGTCCGTCCGGCTGCTCATTTAACAGAAGATAGAGCTGTTCGCGGAAGCTTCTTTTAATGTCCTCGAGAGAATACGAGTTTTTGTTGAACGTCCGGATTCCGCCGAGCGTACCGAGAACATAAGCAGAACCGGCGGCGGAGCGGGCGAGACGGACCGCTTTTTCGTTGATTTGTTTTGTTTCGTCTTCGAGCCCGTATCTGGACAGCTTGATGAAGTTTGCGCCGTACGTGTTCGTTTGAATAATATCGGCGCCGGCCTGTACATACGCTTCGTGGACGCGTCTCACTTCTTCGGGCTTGGAGATGTTCAGTTCCTCAAAACACCTGTCGATCCCGTAGGAATACAGAAGTGTGCCCATTGCGCCGTCCGCGATTAACGTTTTGCTTTTTATATCCTCCAAAAAACCCATCGTTTTCCCCCTTAAGCATTTTTGATAAACAAAAAAGTCTTCTGTGAAGCAGAAGACTTTTCATCGACATTGTCCGTCTTCTTATCTTCCAAGCAGACTGCTTGCTGGATTTAGCACCTTGGTCATGAATATTCATTCACCGGTTGCTGAGGCTTCATTGGGCCAGTCCCTCTGCCTCTCTTGATAAGAACAGCTATTTAGTTTCTATTGATTACTTTTACTCAATTTACCGAAAATCGGGGGAATAATCAACAGTAAATTAAGAATTTATCGAAAATTTATAAATTGGACATCAATCGGCAGGTCGGCTTCCCTCACCATCGCGATGATTTGCTGAAGGTCGTCTTTATTTTTTCCGGTTACGCGGACTTGATCATCCTGCACTTGCGATTTAACTTTCAGACCCGATTTTTTTATCAGGTTATTGATTTTTTTCGCGTTTTCTTTGTCGATGCCCTGAACTAGTTTTCCGCGCTGTCTGACCGTGCCGCCTGAAGCGTTCTCAAGCTTTGAGTATTCGATGTTTTTCGTCGGGACGTTCCGCTTGATCAGTTTGCCGACAAGCACGTCTTTCAGCTGGTTCATTTTAAATTCGTCGTCCGATACGAGAACGAGCTCGTCTCCTTCGAGTGTGATGCTGCTTTTTGACCCTTTGAAATCATAGCGTGTGCCGATTTCCTTGAGAGCGGTCTGAATTGCGTTTTGAACTTCAGGCAGTTCAACCTTTGAGACGATATCAAATGAGCTTTCTTTCGCCATGTGAAAACCTCCATCCATTTTACTTATGAGTCAATTATAGTAGAATAAGGTGAAACTTCCAATATCGAGCGGTTTGCCTGGCCGCGATCCGGCAATAATTTTAACATTGGAGGAATAATAAGAAAAAGAAAAACAGGCGGATAAGAAAGGAAGAAACAGTATGAAACCAGGACAGCAGCTAACATTGAAAATAGATCATAAAGCCGATTACGGTTACTTTTTGACGGACGGCGAAACGGCGGTCCTTCTGCATCAGAGCGAGATCACGGAGGATATTGAAGATAGAGAAGAGGTCGATGTCTTTTTATATGTCGATCATGAAGATCGCTTGGCGGCTACGATGAGAAAGCCGATGATCAGCGCTGAACAGTACGGCTGGGTGGAAGTCGTTGATGCCGTCAGCGGCATGGGGGTTTTCGTCGATGTCGGGCTCTCGAAGGACGCCCTCGTTGCGACAGAGCATCTCCCGCCGTATGAATCAGTATGGCCGCAAAAAGGGGACAGGCTGTACTGTATGCTGAAAATCACGGGGCACGGAAGGATGTTTGCCAAACCGGCGCCGGAGGATAAGATCAGCGAGCTGTTTAGTGAAGCTTCACCCGGTCTGATGAATAAAGAGCTCACCGGAACGATCTACCGCTTGATCGCATCAGGCTCTTTTATGATTTCCGAAACCGGTATCAGAGGCTTTATCCATTCTTCTGAGCGAAAGGAAGAGCCGAGGCTTGGGGAAAAGCTGACCGCAAGGGTGATCAAAGTAAAAGAAGACGGTTCTGTTAATCTGTCGCTTCTGCCAAGAAAGCAGGATGCCTTATCGGTTGATGCAGAACAAATTTTGACTTATATGAGAACGAGAAACGGCGCGATGCCGTTCTGGGATAAAAGCGACCCTGAGGATATCAAAGAGCGCTTCAACATGAGCAAAGCAGCATTTAAAAGGGCGCTCGGCCATCTGATGAAACAGGATAAAATCTATCAGGAAGAGGGCTGGACATACGAGAAAAAATAAATATGAGGCGGCGTCCGATGAGGACGCAGCCGGTTTTTTACAAGTGATCAGGCTTCTTTGATTCCTGGTGTTTACCGGCTTGTCTGTTCTTTTCAGCGAGCCGGTTTTTCTGCTGGTTGACGGCGTTGTTGTCAACTGGCTTTTTATCATCATCTTTCATGAGGAAGCACCTCCTGTCAAAATGTCGCTTTTAGCTTGCACACTGCCGGCAAAACTATGTACTCTCCCAACCGCGATGTTTTTTGCCGGGAAGTTTATGCCTCCTTGTACCGCCAGCATACACATATCATAAGACCCAAAAAAAGGAGACTTGGTATGAAACATTGCTGCTCAGTTTACATTCAAAGTGTTTCGGCAGGAGGAGTCGTCAATTTTGGCGGTGCGTTCAAAATTTGTCCGATCACAATGGAAAAAGTGGTCGAGGGGTCTGGAGGTCCTGATGTCGCGACAGCGGCTGCCGGTTTTCTTGATGGAGCGCTTACACCGGTCGCCGCTGAAGGAACAGTCACCGAAGACAGCTGACGAAGAAGGCCTGCTTTTATCAAGCAGGCCTCAGCGTGTCGACAAACCCTCGCATTCGTTGTCAGGCCTGCGCGTCGGTGCTCACGAATTGCAACATTCGCTCCGCTCCGATGCTCGGCCTTCCTAAACTGCAAGGGTTTTCAATCACGCTGATAGGATGACAAAATCCCAAAACTAAGAGCCGTTTTGGGATTTTGTCAACAATCTAAGGCCTGCTTTTATAAAGCAGGCCTCTGTTTTACCTTATCTTTTGTCTTTCCCCGGAAAAAAGACCGCCAATGTTCCGGGGCCGGAATGGGCGCCGACCGCTGAACCGACCATGTTGACGACGATTTCCCCCGGCTGAAATTCGGCTTCGATCATCCGTTTGACCTCTTCGGCCGTCTCTTCGTCATCTCCGTGGCTGATGCCGACCGTCTGTCCGCTCAAATCGACGCTTCTTTCTTTCATCAATTCGATCATCCGTTTGAGCAGCTTCTTTTTGCCCCGGATTTTTTCCAAGGGGACAAGCTTGCCGTCTTCAACATGCAGGAGCGGTTTAATATTCAGCAAACCGCCGACAAAAGCCGATGCTTTGCTGATTCTACCGCCTCTTGCCAAATAAGTCAGGTCATCTACGGTAAAAATATGTTCAAGATGTTCGCAAAAGTCCTTTACAGACGATTCAATTTCTTGTATTGTATTGCCGTTAGTTGCGAGTTTAAGGGCGTGCTTAACCGCGAGCCCATAGCCTAATGAAGCGCATTTTGAGTCGATGATCCGCAGATCGAAATCAGGGAACTCTTCCTTGACTTCGTTTGCTGCCATCACAGCCGTCTGGTATGTTCCGGAAAGCTCTGAAGAAAAGGCGATATAGAGAGCGGGTTTGTTTTCGCCGGCCAGCTCCCTGAATGCATTCTTGAACCGCATCATGGACGGCTGGGACGTTTTCGGCGCTTTGCCTTCGCGCATCGCTTCATAAACGTCCAGAGGCTGAATCGTCAGAAGGTCATCGTACTCTTTTTCATCAAGCAGCACCTTTAACGGAATAAATGAGATGTGATGTTCATCATAAAAAGATTTCGGCAAATCTGCCGCACTGTCTGCTAAAAGGTGAACGTTCATTTGAACCCCTTCTTTCTAAAAAATGGTGGAAAAGGACGCCAAACTGTCCTTCGGTATATTTCGTTTTTTAGGTCAACTATATCATATATTTTTACATTGACGTTTTCAAAATATTGTTTTAAGGGTAAACCAAATATATACGAAAGTAGCGGAGGAACTAAATATGGTCATAGCTGAAGCAAAAAAATTGTTCATTGTCATCATCGGCGCCTTGTTAAATGCCATCGGATTGAATCTGTTTCTGATTCCCGCCGATGTTTACGCCAGCGGCTTTACGGGGGTGGCGCAGCTTTTATCGAGTGCGCTTGACCAGTACAGCCCGATTTACTTTTCAACGGGGACGCTATTGTTTATTTTAAACATTCCCGTCGGGATTCTGGGCTGGCTGAAGGTCGGGCGCTCATTTACGGTTTACAGCATTTTGAGCGTAGCCTTGACGACGGTCTTTTTAGGAATGCTCCCTGAGGCGAGCCTGTCAAACGATATTTTGCTGAACGCCGTGTTCGGCGGGGTGATCGCCGCGGTCGGAATCGGCCTGACCCTTAAATACGGGGCTTCAACGGGCGGTTTGGATATTATCGCGATGATCCTGGCGAAGTGGAAAGACAAACCGGTCGGCACCTATTTCTTTATTTTAAACGGTGCGATCATTTTAACAGCAGGATTATTGAACGGGTGGGAGAAAGCATTATATACGCTCGTTACACTATATGTGACAACCAGGGTGATCGATGCCATCCACACCCGTCACGCCAAGCTCACCGTTATGATTGTCACAAAGAAAGCGGAGGAGATCAAAGAAGCGATTTACGGAAAGATGGTCCGCGGCATTACAACCGTTCCGGCGAAAGGCGCCTTTACGAATGAACAGAAAGAAATGATGATCATTGTGATTACAAGATACGAATTATACGACTTGGAAAAAATCATTAATGAAGTGGATCCAAATGCTTTCACAAACGTCGTGCAGACAACGCAGGTTTTAGGGTTTTTCCGCAAAGATTAATGAAAGGGTGAATGAATGCGGCTGATTTCCATGATTGTAATGTTGCTGTTTGTCGGTGGATGCGGGCAAAACGGGGATCAAGTCCCCGATAAGGAGGTATCAGGGGAAGTGAATAACGGGAGTGTAACATTAACGGTTGAACCCGTTCAGAAGCAGGGAGAAATCGAATTTCGGATGTCGGTTGTCAACCATACGGATGATGTGGCAGAGTTTGAATTCAGCAGCGGACAGAAATTTGAACTGATCGTCAGCGACAAAGAAGGGAATGAAAGGTACCGCTATTCGAAAGGAAAAATGTTTACGCAGGCGTTCCAGACGATGACGCTCAAACCGAAAGAGTCTTACGATTTTACTGATGTATGGAAAGAGGTGCCTGAACCCGGCACATATGAAGTAAACGTGACATTTTTGGGAAGATCGGAACAGTTTGCAACTTTGAGGGCCGGCAAATCGTTTGAAGTGAAATAGCCGTCAAAAAAGGCATCCCGGGAAGGATGCCTTTTTGTATGCTGTCAGGCAGAAGGGAAGGCGGCTGCCTGAACACCGCCCTGTGACCGTTAATATTGATCCCCATTGAAAATAGAATTTTTAACGATAACGTAGTCTACGTTGCGGATCGCATCGAGCTTGTTTCCTCCCGCGTAAGAAATGGATGACTGCAGATCCTGTTCCATTTCTGTCAGCGTATCCATGATCGCGCCTTTATGCTCCACGTACATTTTTTTGCCTTCGACATTTTTCTTTTCACCTTTTTGGTACTCAGAAGCCGAACCGAAATATTCTTTGTAAAGCTTGCCGTCTTTTTCGATCGTTGCCCCCGGCGATTCTTCGTGTCCGGCAAACAGCGAACCGATCATGACCATTGTCGCTCCGAATCTGACCGATTTGGCGATGTCCCCGTGAGTGCGGATGCCGCCGTCTGCAATGATCGGCTTGCTCGCCGCTTTTGCACACCAGCGCAGCGCAGCCAGCTGCCAGCCGCCCGTTCCAAAACCGGTTTTAATTTTTGTAATGCAGACTTTTCCGGGACCGATGCCGACTTTTGTAGCGTCGGCGCCGGCGTTTTCAAGTTCTCTCACAGCTTCGGGCGTTCCGACATTTCCTGCGATCACGAAGCTGTCCGGAAGATGTTTTTTAATGTGCTGAATCATATTGATGACGGCGTTCGAGTGACCGTGAGCGATATCGATCGTGATGTAATCAGGCGTGAGATTCTCTTTCACCAGCTCTTCGATAAACGCGTATTCGTCATCTTTGACTCCGACGCTGATTGAAGAAAACAAACCGCGCGCCTTCATGTCTTTTACAAAATCGATCCGTGTTTCCGGCTCAAAGCGGTGCATCACATAAAAGTAACCGTTTTCCGCTAATGAAACAGCCAGCTTTTCATCTATAATGGTCTGCATATTGGCGGGCACCACAGGCAGTTTAAATGTTCTTCCGCCGAACTGCACGGACGGATCACATTCAGAGCGGCTCTTGACGATGCACTTTGCAGGAATTAGTTGAATATCTTCATAATCAAACACGTTTTCCAATATAAAAACCCCCAAAAACGAATATTTATTTGTTTGTTATATAAAATGTTCGCCTTTTATAATGTACTTCCTTTTGCTTCCGATGTCAAATTTTTATGTTTTGAAATTTGAACATAAAAAAGGAGCCGTGCCGATGGCACAGACTCCTCTCCGGCTGTCAAAAAGCCGGCGTGTTGTTATGATCGTTGATCTAGCTGCTCCTGAAGATCGTGAAGCTGGCGCCGTTCGGCATCAGTTGAATTGGCGTATGCCGAGGAAAGGGCGTTTTTGGCTCTTGCAACGGCTTTCGCCTTTTCGCCTGAATCCGTCGAAGCTTCAGCTTCATGAACGGCTGCTTTGGCCATTTGAAACAGTTCGTTTCTCATGTTACAGCCCTCCGCATTCCGTCGGGCCGCTCTTTTGTTCAGCCTCTTCTAATGTGGAGCGGTAAGGGAACCTGGCGGCATGCTGTTTAAGCGAATCCTTGCCTTGCTGAATAAACCGTTTTGATTTGCTGCGTTTACCCATCTTGAAATTCCCCCTTAACACGAGTGACGGTCCGGTGCGGCCGTCTTCTCATAGTATTGCCGTTTTGAAAAGCCGTTTATGAATGGCAAATTATAATATTATAAAGCGAAGTAGTCCTTCAAAAAGACTGCGATTCCGTCTTCTTCGTTTGATTTTGTAACCTTGTTTGCAACGCTTTTTACCCCTTCGATGCCGTTGCCCATCGCCACGCCGCAGCCCGCGAACTCAAGCATTTCAAGGTCGTTGTCTTCATCGCCGAAGGCAATGACCCGCTCAGGCGGTATCCCGTAATAGTCCGTGATTTTCTCTAAGCCGACCGCTTTATTGATGCCGCTTTTAATCAGTTCGATCACATGCCACGGAGCCGCCCATCTTCGATGATCGACCATCTCCGCGTGAACGTCTGACAGGTAGGAGCGGATCGCCGGAACATCCTCTTCTTTTGCGTGGATCAGTACGCTTGTCACATCCTGGCCGAGGTTTGTCCTTAAATCTCCGACCGTAATATTCGGGCTGCCCATCGTAAAGACATCAATCAGTTTTTCGTCATGATAATGAAAATAAACATCATCGACAATTTCAGCAAGGATATTATGTACGTTGTATGTCTCGCTGACTTCAATGATCTGTTTGACCACCTCGAGATCAAGAGATGTATGGAAGCGTCCCCAGCTTTGATCTTTAGGATGATGGACAAACGCTCCGTTGAAATTGACGATCGGCGTATCGAGCTGGAGCTGATCATAATACACGGAGCTTGCTCGGAACGGTCTTCCCGTAGAAATGCACACGTAATGTCCATCTTCCCGCAGCTTGCGGATGACGTCGCTGGAGCTTTCCGAGATGGTCTTGTCGTCTTTTAATAATGTACCGTCTAAGTCCAATGCAATTAAATATGGTTTTGTCTCCATAAATGCTCCTTTGTTGTGAATTTGAAAGTTCTGACTTACCTATAGTGTATCTTTTTACCTTCTTTATTGTCTACATGTTAAACTTATGATGATGGACATCCTAAAAGGAGGAAGAAACAGTCGTGATCATAATCGAGAAGCAATATATTTCAAACATTCCTCTTTTGCATATTGTAAAAGAGGAGAAAAAAGAGAAAGCTCTTCCTCTTGTTTTCTTCATACATGGTTTTACAAGCGCAAAAGAGCATAACCTTCACTTCGCATATCTGCTTGCCGAAAAAGGAATGCGCGTGGTCCTGCCTGAGGCTCTTTATCACGGGGAGAGGGAAGAACAGCTCACTCAGGAAGAGCTCGCCCCGAGGTTTTGGGAGATCGTCACGAATGAAATCAAAGAGCTCGAAGTGCTGAAAAACCACTTTGAACAAGAAAACCTGATTGAACAGGGCCGTATCGGCGCCGCCGGAACTTCGATGGGCGGTATTGTCACGCTCGGCGCTTTGACACAATACGAATGGATTACAACTGCCGTCAGTTTAATGGGCAGTCCCGCCTATGTAGAATTTTTTGATCAACAGCTCGCTTTTATGCGTGAAAAGAAAATTGAACTTCCTTTCACAGAAGGACAAATCGAACAGCAGCGCGATAAACTGAAGCGTTTTGACTTGAGTCTGCAGCCGGACAAATTGAAGATGAGGCCGCTTTTATTTTGGCACGGCAAACAGGATGGCACCGTTCCGTTTGCTTTGGCGCGCCGCTTCTATGAATCGACGATTCCGCTGTATGAAACTCGGCCTGATTTGCTGCATTTTATCGAAGATGAGCGGGCTGGGCATAAAGTATCAAGGGAAGGCCTTTTGAAAACAGTCGAATGGTTTGATGCGCACCTTTAAGTGCTGTCGGTTTAGAAAATGAAAGAAGTGCGTTATACTGATGAAAAAAGGAGTGAGGAAGAGTGGATGAAGCATTAAAAGAGAACATCATGGGCGCCCTTGAACAGGTCGTTGACCCTGAACTGGGCGTCGATATCGTCAATCTCGGCCTTGTATATGACGTGGATATGGATGAAAACGGCAAAACTGACGTGACTATGACTTTGACTTCAATGGGCTGTCCGCTGGCACCGATCATTGTGGATGAAGTCAAAAAAGCGCTCGCAGATATTCCCGAAGTCAAGGAAGTTGACGTTCATATCGTCTGGAATCCGCCTTGGACACGGGACAAAATGTCGCGATATGCGAAAATCGCACTTGGCATCCAATAAACGTTTCCAGAGCCTGCTCAACCGTTGACAGGCTCTTTCTGTTTTGAAAAGGGAGCCGCCGTAATAGATAACGCGGGCGTATCCAGGCAGATCGCTACTCCCGTTATAAAAAGAACGCTTGTACAAGCGTTCTTTTTTTATTGCAAAAACGCCAGCCGGCACATTCTCCGGTTTGAAAAGCGGAGAATCCGGGAAGATGGGAACGGAGCACGACCAAGCCGCTGAAAAAGGACCGCCGGCGGGAGGAAAGAACCAATATGAAAGATGAACAAAAAATATTAAATATACAATTGAATTAATTTTTATTCATGTTATAATGTTAAATAATTTCACAAAGACCAAGAAGGTGAACTTGTTTTGAAAATAGGTATTATAGGTGCTACTGGCTATGGAGGGGCAGAGATTATGAGGATTATGAAGTTGCACCCTTATGCAGATGGATGCATATTGTATTCATCGAGTGATGAGGGAGCCCGCTATGATGCCGCATACCCGCACCTTATGAAACTGACAGATCAACACCTGCAACCGATCGAAGTAAAGAAAATTGCGAACGAAATCGATTTTTTATTTATGGCTGCGCCTCCGGGGGTATCCAGCCGGCTGACGCCACAGTTTGATGCATATGACATACCGATCATTGACCTGTCCGGCGATCTCAGGCTGCAGAACCCGAGCGTCTATGAAAAATGGTATAAAAGGGAAGCCGCGCCTGAACACGTGCTTCAAAAAGCGGTATACGGACTGTCTGAGCTGAATCGGGAAGACATTAAAACGGCGCAGTACATAGCCAATCCAGGTTGTTTCCCGACAGCGGTTCTTCTCGGCTTGGCGCCGCTCGTCAAAAGCGGCAGCATCAACGAATCTTTTGTCATCATCGATGCGAAAACAGGGGTATCGGGAGCAGGCAGAAAGGCGTCGATGGGCACTCACTTTTCAGAGATCAATGACAATTTCAAAATATATAAGGTAAACGAACACCAGCATACGCCTGAAATCGAGCAGATTGTTAAACAATGGGACTCCGCATTTAAACCGATCACATTCAGCACGCATTTAGTTCCGATGACAAGGGGCATTATGGCGACCATCTACACAGAACTGAAAGACAGCATGGATGCCGAGCAGCTCCAACTTATTTTTTCGAAATTTTATAAAGATTCATACTTTGTCAGAGTGAGAGAACCCGGTTCGTTCCCTGCAACTAAAGAGGTGTACGGCAGCAATTTTTGCGATATCGGCGTTACCGTTGATGAACGGACGAACAGAGTGACAATTGTGTCAGTGATCGATAACTTGATGAAGGGAGCAGCGGGTCAGGCTGTTCAAAACTTCAACATTATGAATGGCTGGAGCGAAACCGCCGGGCTTGAATTTACGCCAATTTATCCATAAGACGGGAGAGAACAAACATATGATTCAGGTGAGTCAAGACAGCATAAAAAAAACAGACGGAAATGTCGCTTCGCCTAAAGGCTATTTGGCAAAAGGGGTTCACTGCGGCCTCCGCTATTCAAAAAAGGATCTTGGAATTATCATCAGCTCAAGACCGGCGGTGAGCGCCGCCGTTTATACGCAAAGCCACTTTCAGGCTGCGCCGATCAAGGTGACGCAGGAAAGTCTCAAAAAAAGCGCGCATCTGCAAGCCGTCATCGTCAACAGCGCAAATGCCAACGCATGTACGGGAGAGCAGGGCTTAAAAGATGCATATGAGATGCGCCGCCAAAGCGCTGATATGCTTGGGATCGAGCCGGAACTGGTGGCCGTGTCCTCAACCGGCGTCATCGGCGAATACCTCAATATGGAGAGCATTACAAAAGGCATCAGCCTTCTCGCCGAGACTGAGCCTGCCGAAGGCGATTTCGAAGAAGCGATCTTAACGACAGACACGGTGATCAAACAAACGTGCTATGAACTGACGATCGGCGGTCAAAGAGTGACGATTGGCGGAGCAGCCAAAGGGTCGGGAATGATCCACCCGAATATGGCGACGATGCTCGGCTTTGTCACAACAGATGCATGCATCGAAGAAAGCGCGCTGCAAAGGGCATTAAGGGAAATTACGGACGTTTCATTCAACCAGATCACAGTCGACGGCGACACATCGACTAACGATATGGTGCTCGTCATGGCGAACGGATGCGCCGGAAATGAGCGCCTCCATGAAGAACACGAAGATTGGCCGGTTTTCAAAAAAGGCCTGCAGCTTGCCTGCACAGACCTCGCCAAACAAATCGCGAGAGACGGGGAAGGGGCGACAAAGCTGATCGAGGTTGAAGTGAACGGTGCGAAAAGCAATCTTGAAGCGCAAATCATCGCCAAAAAAATCGTCGGCTCAAACCTTGTAAAAACCGCGGTTTACGGAACGGATGCGAACTGGGGCAGAATCATTGTCGCGATCGGAGACAGCATGGCTGCTGTGACACCGGAGAAGGTAGAAATCTACCTGGGCGGCCAATGCCTTTTTAAAAATAACGAACCGCAGCCGTTTTCAGAAGAGCTGGCCAAAACATATTTAGAAAACAGCGAAGTGAAAATCGAGGTTCGCTTGCAGGAAGGTGACGGAAAGGGTACGGCTTGGGGCTGCGATTTAACTTATGAATACGTCAAAATCAATGCAAGCTATCGGACGTAAAAAGGGGATCACAATGGATAAAACAATCGTTTTTAAATGCGGCGGAAGCGTCATCCGTGAACTATCGGACGAATTTTTTCAAAATCTGAAAGAGCTGACCGAAAGCGGCTGGAAAATCGCACTCGTCCACGGGGGCGGGCCCGATATTACAAAGATGCTGAAGAAACTCAATATTCGAAGCGAATTCGTCAACGGACAGCGCAAGACGACAAAAGCGGTTCTTGAAGTCGCTGAAATGGTCTTATCCGGTTCGATCAACAAATTTTTCGTTGCCGAGCTGACAAAGCACGGCCTTCCGGCTGTCGGCGTATCAGGAAAAGACGGGGGACTGCTCCTTGCCGACTATTTAAATGAAAAAGAATACGGTCAGGTCGGGCGCATTAAAAAAGTAAACGGCCGAATGGCCGAAGCGCTCATGGAAAAAGGCTTTATTCCGGTTATCGCCCCCCTCTCGATGACGGATGGCTGTGAGACTTTGAATGTGAACGCCGATTTGGCGGCGTCGGCTGTTGCGGCAGCCTTGCACGCTGACAAATTAATGTTTGTGACAGACGTTAAAGGGATTATGAATAACGAAGAAATGCTGAAAGAGCTGACGCCGGCAGACATCGAAAGCCTGATTGCTGAAGGCGTGATCTCGGGAGGCATGATACCAAAAGTGCATTCTGCAAAAGAAGCCCTCACAGATGAAGTGAATGAAGTGATGATCGTGAGCGGAAAAGGATCTTTCCTCACGAAAGACGATTTCATCGGCACGAAAATCATTAAACAAAAGGAGGCCGTATCGTGAGTCATTTATTTCAGACGTACAGCCGCTGGAATATCAATATTAAAAAAGCGAAAGGCACGATCGTTCAGGATGAGAAGGGGAACGCTTATCTTGATTTCGTCCAGGGAATCGCGGTCTGCAATCTCGGGCATTGCCCCGATTCAGTGACAGCTGCTGTCAAAAAACAGCTTGATGATGTCTGGCATGTTTCCAATCTGTTTCAAAATGAGCTTCAAGAAAAGGTTGCACAGCTTCTTGCCAAAAACAGTGCAGGCGATCTCGTCTTCTTTTGCAACAGCGGGGCGGAAGCGAATGAAGGGGCGGTGAAGCTCGCACGAAAACATACGGAAAAAACAAAAATCATAACGTTTCAGCAATCGTTCCACGGACGCACGTATGCGGGAATGGCCGCAACCGGACAGGAAAAGATCAAGCTCGGATTCGGACCGATGCTTGAAGGATTCCACTACTTACCTTACAACGAGCCGAAAGCATTTGCTGAATTGCAGGATGAAAAAGATATCGCGGCAGTGATGCTCGAGCCGATTCAAGGCGAAGGCGGCGTCATCCCTGCGAGCAGGGAATTTCTGCAGAGCGTTCAAGATTTTTGCCGCGATAAGCAGGCTCTCCTTATCGTCGACGAAGTTCAAACCGGAATTGGACGCACCGGTAAAGCTTTCGGATATGAATACGAAGGGCTGTCACCTGATATCATCACCGTCGCGAAAGGACTGGGCAGCGGTTTTCCGGTCGGAGCCGTGATCGGGAAAAAAGAGCTTTCAGAAGCGTTCTCTCCGGGTTCCCACGGCTCGACATTCGGAGGGAACATGCTGGCGATGGCTGCGGCAAACGCCACGTTGGAGACCATTTTTGAAAGCAGCTTTCTTGAAGAAGTGAGCGCCAAAGGAGCATTTTTGCATCAACAGCTGAAAGAAAAGCTTCAATTTCCGCTTGTAAAAGATATCCGCGGGAAAGGGCTGATCGCCGGAATCGAGTGCAAGGAACCTGTACAGCCGCTGATCGAAGCGCTTCAAAAGGAAGGTTTGCTCGTTCTTCCCGCGGGTCCGAACGTCATCAGACTTCTGCCGCCATTGACGGTTGCGAAAAGTGAAATCAAAGCGGCCGTGGAAAAACTGAAAGCTGTCATGGCAGATCATTCAGCTGTAAAACAGTAATTTTTTTTCGATATGTAAGTATAAAAATTCATGAATATCATTATTTATTCATCAAAGGTGGGCATAAGATGGAAGGATATTTAGTTCTTGAAGATGGTACATCCTTCAGCGGTGAACTGGACGGTCTTGACGGCTGCACCGGTGAAGTCGTCTTTTTTACGGGCATGACCGGCTATCAGGAGGTTTTGACAGACCCTTCTTATAAAGGCCAGATTATTGTCTTTACGTACCCGCTGATTGGCAACTACGGAATAAACGAAAGCGATGATGAAAGCAAGCGGCCTCAGGTGAAAGGGGTTGTCGTCTATGAAGCGTGCGACAGGTTTTCCCATCATCAGGCGACAGAAAGCCTTCGGGAATACTTGGTGAAGTGGGATGTTCCGCTTTTATCGCACGTGGACACAAGAGCGGTTGTTCAGCATATCAGGGCAAAGGGGACGCTGAATGCCAGACTGACGAAACAAAAGGACGGCATTCCGGCTCCGCGCCAGCTGGAAAACTATGCGGCACAGGTTGCCGGACAAAACGAAAACGGCGCCTTTAGGGAAGGCAATACGCATATTGCGGTGATCGATTTCGGCTATAAAAAGTCGATCGCTTCATCGCTTGCAAACCGGGGCTGCAAAGTAACGGTCGTTCCCTATCAAGAGATGGACGGCATTTCAAAGCTGAATCCGGACGGGATCGTCCTTTCAAACGGGCCGGGCGATCCGAAAGCGATCCTTCCATATATGGATGCACTCCGGGATATCATCTCTTCCTATCCGACTCTCGGCATCTGTCTCGGGCACCAGCTGATCGCGCTCGCATTCGGAAGCGACACGTATAAGCTTCCGTTCGGCCACAGGGGAGCCAATCATCCGGTCATGGACAAAGAGACCGGACGCGTGTTCATGACAAGCCAAAACCACAGCTATGTCGTCGATCGGGACACCATCAGCGAAAATGAATTTTCCGTCAGATTTTATCATGTCAACGACGGTTCAGTAGAAGGGCTGATGCATAAAACACTGCCTGTCATATCCGTTCAGTTTCATCCGGAAGCCCATCCGGGACCGGCTGAAAGCGAGTGGATATTCGGCGAATATTTGCAGAAATTGAACGAAGCAAGGAGAGAGATCGCCCATGCCTAAAGATCAAACCATCAAAAGCATTCTCGTTATCGGGTCGGGGCCGATTATCATCGGGCAGGCCGCTGAATTCGACTACTCCGGAACCCAGGGCTGCATGGCGCTGAAAAGCGAAGGCTACCGGGTGATTCTTGTCAACAGCAACCCGGCGACCATCATGACCGATGAATCTTTTGCAGATGAAATCTATTTTGAGCCCTTGACAGTGGAAAGCCTCACACAAATCATCAAGCGCGAAAAACCGGACGGACTGCTCGCCAATCTGGGCGGACAGACAGCGCTGAATTTGGCCGTCGAGCTCGAAAAGGCCGGCATTCTTAAAACATACGGGGTAAAGCTGCTTGGAACATCTGTTGATACGATCGAAAAGGGCGAAGACAGGGAAAAGTTCCGCGCCTTGATGAAGGAGCTGAACGAACCTGTGCCGGATTCAGAAATTGTTGACAATCAAGATGATGCGCTTCGTTTTGCGCTCTCAATCGGTTTTCCGATTATCGTGCGGCCGGCCTATACATTGGGCGGAAAAGGAGGCGGCATCGCGGCGACGAAAGAGGAGTTCCTGCCTTTAATCGAAAGCGCCCTCCTCGCAAGCCCGATTCACCAATGTCTTGTCGAAAAAAGCATTGCCGGTTTTAAAGAAATCGAATACGAAGTCATGCGTGACAGAAACAATACATGCATTACCGTCTGCAATATGGAAAACATCGATCCGGTCGGCGTCCATACGGGGGATTCGATCGTTGTCGCCCCGTCGCAGACATTAACGGATGCGGATTATCAAATGCTTCGTTCTGCCAGCTTAAAGATCATTTCCGCGCTCGATGTCGTCGGCGGCTGCAACATTCAATTCGCCCTGGACCCGGAAAGCAAAAATTATTATGTCATCGAGGTGAATCCGAGAGTAAGCCGTTCATCGGCGCTCGCCTCAAAAGCGACCGGCTATCCGATCGCAAAAATGGCGGCTAAACTGGCTGTCGGCTACACGCTTGCCGAGCTGAAAAATCCGCTCACAGATTCGACATACGCCAGCTTCGAGCCTGCTCTTGACTATGTCGTCGTCAAATTTCCGCGCTGGCCGTTCGACAAATTCAAACAAGCCGACCGTAAGCTCGGCACGAAAATGAAAGCGACGGGAGAAGTCATGGCGATTGACCGCAATCTTGAAGCGGCCCTGCAAAAAGCGGTCGCATCCCTTGAGCTGAAAACGTCAGGAACCCATTTGCCCGAACTTGGCGGCGCATCTTCAGAAGTGTTGTGGAAGCTGCTTGAGACTCCTGATGACCGCCGTTTCTTTGCGGTCATGGAGCTGCTGAGCAGGGGGGCTTCCATTAGCGAGATACACGAGAAAACGAAAATCGATAACTATTTCCTTCATGTGTTTTCTAACATCATTCAGCTGGAAAACATGTTGATGGAACAGGGAGACGCGCTGTCCGTCAGCCTTTTGAAAAAGGTAAAAGAAAAGGGATTTACCGACTTTACGATCGCTTCCCTCACCGGAAAGACGGAAGAAGAAGTGCGCGCGCTCCGCAAGAAAATGGGCATAGCCGCATCCTTTAAAATCGTCGATACATGCGCAGCTGAATTTGATGCGAAGACAAACTATTTTTACTCGACGTATTTTGGGAAAAGCGACGGAGACATCTCTCAAAAAACGAAAAAGCGCGCCCTGATCATCGGTTCCGGCCCGATACGGATCGGCCAGGGAGTCGAGTTTGACTACAGCGCCGTGCACGGCGTCATGACGCTGAAAAACCTCGGGTTTGAAACGATCATGCTGAACAACAACCCGGAAACCGTCAGCACGGATTATGAAATGGCAGACCGCCTGTACTTTGAACCGATTACACCCGAGCATATTCTCAATGTCGCTGAAGCGGAAGATATCGATTTTGCGATTGTTCAATTCGGCGGCCAATCCGCCATCAATGTGGCTGAAGCGATTGAAAAAGCGGGCATCACCCTGCTTGGGACATCATCGGAAACCCTTGACATACTTGAAGACCGTGATCAATTTTATCAGCTTCTTGACGAGCTCGGCATTTCTCATGCTAAAGGAGAAACGGCTTCATCAAAAGCGGAAGCGGTGCAGAAAGCAAACGAAATCGGCTATCCTGTGCTGATCAGGCCGTCATATGTGATCGGCGGCATGGGCATGATGATCGTTCACTCCGAAGCAGAGCTCAGAGAGCTGCTGGGCGGAGCGTCGCAAATGCCTTACCCGATTCTGATCGATCAATACGTATCGGGAAAAGAGTTTGAAATCGACCTTGTCAGCGATGGCGACGATCTCTACATCCCGACTTATATCGAGCATATTGAAAAAGCGGGCGTGCATTCAGGTGACAGCTACGCGATTTTGCCGGGGCCTTCGGTCACTCCGGAGATGAAAAGCGCCGCGCGGGATGCTGCCGCAAAAATCGTCCGCAAGCTCGGATTTAAAGGTATTATGAACATTCAATTTATAGCGGACGCGGATGAACTGCTCATCCTTGAAGTCAATCCGAGGGCGAGCCGGACGGTTCCGGTTGTCAGCAAGGTGATGGGGGTTCCGATGATCCCGCTTGCGGCGCAGCTGTTGGCCGGTTCGTCACTCAAAGAGTTGAAGCCCGCCGCCAAAAACTCACGCGGCGTTGCCGTGAAGTTTCCGGTCTTTTCATCGCACGCTATTCAGGATGTCGATTTGAAGCTTGGACCGGAAATGAAATCGACCGGAGAAGGCATGTATGTCGGCTTCAATCCGGAAAGCGCCCTGAAGAAAATCTTTGCGGGAATCTGGCAAACGAAAGGCTGCATTTACATGGAAGGGGCCGGCGAGCTTCGTTCTCTCGCAGAACAGGTGGGTTTCACCGTACAGTCGGACGATTTTCCAGGCTGGATCAAACGGAAAGACAAAGCGCTGCACATCCATTTAGCCGAATCAAAAGAGGCGAGCAAGCAGCGAATGGAAGCCGTCACCCACGGTGTGGCGGTGATGACAGAGGAAGAGACGGTGCGGGCATTTTTGACGAGCGGGCATGGAACGACTAAAGCCGTGTCGCTTAAAGATTTATATAAAAAGGAAGTGGAGACATGTCTACTGTAAACATCGGGGCGACCCGGGAAATCAATCTGACGGGTAAGGATTTTTTAAGCCTGAAAGACTTTTCAAAAGAAGAGATCGTTTATTTGCTGAAAGAGGCAGCAGCGATGAAGCAAAATAAAATTCAAGACATCTTTAAAGGAAAAACATTGGCGATGATCTTTGAAAAGTCGTCGACGAGAACGCGCGTATCGTTTGAAGCCGGAATGGCGCAGCTCGGCGGAAACGCCCTGTTTTTAAGCAGTAAAGACATGCAGCTGGGCAGAGGGGAAACGATCGCAGATACCGCGAAAGTGCTTTCGGGTTATGTCGACGCGATTATGATCCGCACATTCGAACACGAAAAAGTCGAAGAGCTTGCCAAGCACGCCGAGATTCCCGTGATCAACGGATTGACCGATCTTTTCCATCCGTGTCAGGCGCTTAGTGACCTCTTGACGATTCAAGAGACGAAAGGAACATTAAAAGGGCTGAAAGCCGTTTATGTTGGAGACGGAAACAATGTCGCGCATTCGCTGTTAATCGGCTGTGCGAAAGTGGGATGCGACATTACGGTCGCTTCGCCTGAAGGGTATGAGCCGAATCAGGAAGTGGTAAGACTGGCCGAGGGATTCGCCGAAGAGTCCGGAGCGGCCGTCACAATCACAAATGACCCCGTGTCAGCCGTTCAACAAGCGGATGTCATCTATTCTGATGTGTTTACAAGCATGGGCCAAGAGAAAGAAGCCGAAGAACGGATGAATATCTTTGCTCCTTACCAGGTCAACAGAGCGCTTGTCTCCCATGCCAAACCGGATTACGTCTTTCTGCACTGCCTTCCTGCCCACAGGGAAGAAGAGGTCACCGCAGAGATCATCGACGGCCCGAATTCAGCGGTATTCCAGCAGGCTGAAAACCGCCTGCACGTCCAAAAAGCTTTATTAAAAGCATTGTTATCTTAAATAAAAAACAGCTGATCACAATTGATCAGCTGTTTTTTTAGGCGAATATCAAAACGGCGATGCCGATGACAAAGCAGTAAATCGAGAAATAAACCAAGTTTCCTTTCGCCATAATATTCATGAACCAGCGCAATGAAAAGTATGTAGCGATAATCGATGCGATGAACGCAAACAAATAAGGAAGGAAAAGCTCCCCTAAACGCGGATCATGAAAAATATCGGTAATGCTTAAAATGGTCCCGCCAAGACTGACCGGTATGTACAGTAAAAATGAAAACCTGAGCGCGGTTTCAGATTTGAGGCCGAGCGCCATCGCAGGGACGATCGTCGCTCCCGAACGGCTGATGCCGGGAACAAGTGCAACCATTTGCGACAAGCCGATGATCACGGCGTCTCTCAGTCTGATTTCGCCGTCGTTTTTGCGGCCGCGCAAATTGCGAATGAGAAACAATGCCAGACCCGTGATCAGCAAAGTAACCGCGGTGATCCGGACGCCGTCTTTAAAGAAAGCCGAAATCTCATCATCAAATAAAACACCGATGACACCGGCAGGAATCGTGGCGATGATCAGATAGATGATAAACCTGAAGTCCGCTTTTCCTTTTTCATTTTTTGATGTGACATAAGACAGTCCGTTTACCGCCAGCCTGAAAATATCGTTTTTATAAACGAGCAATACGGCAATTAAAGAACCGGCATTCATTAAAAGCTCAAAACTGAAGCCTTCAATGTTCAAGCCTAAAAAGTGCTGTGCCAGCACCAAGTGGCCGCTTGAAGAAACAGGAATCGGCTCTGTGAGTCCCTGAAGCAACCCTAAAAGGATATACTTGATCAACATTAAAAAATCCATGATACTCCTCCGTTTCCCACAAGTTGTGACGCCCTTTTAAAAGACGGAATGAACAGGCGGTTCGTTTTAATTTTCGGAACACTTTTCTCATTAAACTATACAAAGCAAACAGATGTAAAGATAAAATCGACATGTTTTTTGGGAGAGTGGGGCAATCTAATAATAAAAGGGAGTGAAGCAAATGGGACAGCAGCGTCAATTCCGGCCGGGCCAAAAAGCGCCCAATAATGGAGTGTATGTGGAGATCGGCGAAACGGGAAGCATGGTTCAGAACCCTCAACAAATCAAATTGAGCGCCGGCGAGTTCTTCCCTGAAACCTCCAACCATAACCGGCTCTGGACATATAAAAGAAAGCCTTAAAAAACAGCCGTCGGACGGCTGTCTGTCTAAAGCAAAAAACCCCGCTTTCAAAAGCCGGGGTTTTAATGTTGACTTGCATCCTGTTTAACAGGCATAATTTCTCCAAGAACAATAACGGCTGCGGTGATGATAAAGCCCATAATGACACTGGTTTGAAGGTCATACCCAGCACCGTTCATGGCGCCGACAATATAGCAGGCCATCTGCGTCAAAAGAAATGTCCAGAAAAAAGCGACCACAAATCGCACGTTTCCCACCTCGTCCTTCTCATTCAATTCTAAAACTTATCATACCATATACATAGCCAGCTGGAAAAGACATTTTAGTGAACAAGACAGGGCTTTCAACTCTGTTTTCAGAAATATCAGAAAGGGTATTTCATTAAAGTTTACTTTTCATCATGAAGACTGGGACTTTTCCTTATTCGTTTGCTGCACGTACGACATAAAATAATGAGCAGATTACGGCAGGAAGGAGGCAGGCAAGTGATGAAAATAACCGAACGTTTTTTTCAAATGGATTCAGAATGGAACGTGGTTCATCTTCCGTACAGGCCGAACGGTTTTCTGGTGTTCATTTTCGGCGACCGGAACCATTTTGTCGGGGAAGATTCGAGCTTCTGGCTTCAGCATTACGGAAGAAATCAGCTTCTAACGAGCCTGAGAAACAAAGGCTATACCCTGGTAAACAGCAATTTGTTCGGCAGGCACTGGGGCTCCGAAAAAGCGGTTGCATACGCCAAACAGCTGATTCATTACGTGTTCAAACAAGAGATTTTAAATGAAAAAATTCATCTATTGGCGGAAGGCACAGGGGCCCTCATTGCAGATGAGCTCCTTCGCTCGATCCCGAACCAAATACGTTCTGCAGCGATGGTTAATCCTTGCCTCGATCTTCAGGCTCATCATAAACGAGAAAAAGAAAACAAGTTTTTCTACAAACAGTTTATTAAAGAAATTGCCGAAAGCTACGGAATTACGGAGCGGGAGGCAGCCGATTATCCGTTCAAAAGCATATCCCCTTATCACAATCTCGTACCCGTTCATATTTGGCAAAGACTGAACGGCTCACCGTATCCGTATATGATCCATGCCAAAACGTTTGAGGAGCGCCAGCTTAAAGGCCGTCACAGCGTGGGGCTTACCCTGCACCTGTCCGAACATCCTCAGCGCATTCATTCAGCAATCGCGAACTTTTTCAAAACGCATGAAAAAGTCTTATAGAGAATAGAATAATAGCAGCCCGAAAATGATGAAAAGGGCTGTTTTTTGCTTGGTAAAAAAAGCTGAAACGAAAGGTGGTCCATCGAATGAAGCCGGCACTTGTATATGGAGCAGATGAGTTCTTCGGCCTTTCATTTTGTGAACATCTACTTGAAGAGGGTGTTGACATAGATGTAAAGCTGGAACAGACAAGCGACGAAAAAAAGCTGATGTACCTCGAAGAGCGGCTGATGTGGCTGGGAAGAAACGAGCATTTCCGTCTCATCGAAAAAGAGCTTGAAGCCCCGTATGAACAAGTCTTCATCCAATACACAGGCTCAGTGCCGGAAGAAGCGCTGGCTGCAGGCGTTGAAAACAAGCCTGTTATTCTGTTTGTCTACCAGGAACAATTCGAAGAGGATTTACGCGCCGGCATGGAGGAAAAGGGTGTTGAACTGATCGTGCTTCCGGATCTGTTCGGTCCGTGGGACGTCAGGGCAGAGGATAAACAAAACAGGGACGGAGCGCTTTTTGTGAACGACGCGGCAGCACAAGCCGCTGCCTGTGCTGTTGAAAAAGATTTTTCAGATTTGCAGTTTGTACAGAAGACGCCATACGATAAAGCCGATGAGATCATTGAAGAATGGATCAGACAAATGTCTACATTTTTCGACAAAAAATAAGAAAGATCTTCCTAATTTACACTTGAAAGGATACAATAAAGATAGATTTGAATTGCTGTTTTTCGAAAGGGAGTTGAACATGGCATGGTGTACAGGCTTGTCGCGATTTTTTTCATTCTCCTGGCGCTAAGCGGCTGCGGACAATCGCCGCTGAAAGGGAAAATTGAAAAAGTCGGTTTGCTTGTCCCTGATACGATAAATGACCAAGTATGGGGAACCAAAGGATATAAAGGATTATTAAGAATACAATCCGTCTACAATGTCGACGTCTATTATAAAGAGGGAATCGATAATGACGCTGCCATTAAAATGGCTGTAGAAGATTTTCACAAAAAAGGCGTCAACCTCATCTACGGGCACGGAAGCGAATATGAAAAAGCCTTTAATGAGATATGCAAAGATTATCCTGATATTCATTTTGTTTTAATGAACTCGAAAGCCGATCACCCAAATGTGACAAGCATATCGCTTGAAGGAGAAGCGATGGGGTTCTTCGGCGGAATGACGGCGGCCCATCAGTCAAAAACAAAGAAAATCGGCGTGCTCGCAACGTATAAATGGCAGCCTGAAGTAGAAGGATTTTCCGAAGGGGCTAAATACCTCGATCCGGACATTGAGGTGATGACAGAATATGTCGGCCAGTGGGACGACAGCGAAAATGCCGTCAAACTGTATGAAAAAATGAAGAAGGCAGGCGCGGATGTTGTGTATCCGGCCGGAGACGGGTATAATGTCCCTGTCATTGAACAAATCAAAAAGGACGGGCTGTACGCTATCGGCTATGTAAGCGACCAGTCGGAATTGGGTGAGAATGTCGTTTTGACAAGCACCATACAGCATGTAGACGACGCTTATGAACTCACCGCCGACGAGTTTAATAAAGGAACGCTTAAAGGCGGCAAGCGCTCATTTGACATTCAAGACGGCGTCATCGAAATGGGAGAATTCAGCCCTGTTGTCGATCAGTCATTTCAAGAAAAGATGAATCGGCTGATTGACGAATACAAAAAAACAAACAAACTGCCAAACGAACATTGAGGTGATCAAGATGCACGAAAAATCAATGGAATTTTTGCAAATTGCCATGAAATACGTTCCGGAAGCGAAAGCAGAGATGGAAAAAGCGGGAATCGAACTTTCCCCGGAAATGCTTGAGCCATTCATGAACTTGTTTACGAAAGTGATGGCCGAGGCTTACGAGCTCGGTAAAGCGGAAGCTGGTTCAGACGCCTGACTTAAACGCCCGCAAACGCTTAAAAAGCCACTTTTCAGAAGAAGTGGCTTTTTTATATGGAAATCTTATTTTTCAAAGCGCTGACCATTGAGCCGATTTCTTTAAACACAGGCTTCAGCTCATCGAGCGAATCCATAATTTCTCCAACCTGATTCAACACGTGCATATAATCGGCTTCCTGGGATACTTCAGCGTCTTCGACGGTTTCCGCTTCCGCATCCGTCTCCGTCTCTTCATGCCTGCCGGGTGCGTTTGCGCCAAACATCATTTTTGTGAAAAAATCGTCGTTCGCCACTCTTCATCCCTCCTTTTTCATATATATCACTACTATATGAATGTTTTGATCTGCTAGATTAGACGAATATATTGCCAACTAAAAAAAAATAGGGTAGGATTAGTACCAGATACTAATAATAACTCATAACATTAGTTGGAAAAAATCATGAATAAAGGAGTCTTTCCTATGAAAGCTGGAATTATTGGAATCGGCCGGTACATCCCTGAAAAGGTGCTGACCAATTTCGACTTGGAAAAAATGGTTGAAACTTCTGACGAGTGGATTCGTACAAGAACAGGCATAGAAGAAAGAAGAATCGCAGCTGAAGATGAGAAAACATCCGACATGGCTGTGGCCGCCGCTAGAAGAGCGATGGAAGACGCAAACATCGAGGCGGAAGATCTTGATATGATTCTCGTCGCCACCGTTACTCCTGACCAGGCATTCCCGACAGTGTCCTGCATGATTCAAGAAAAGCTCGGTGCATTCAATGCCTGTGCAATGGATATCAGCGCAGCGTGCGCCGGTTTTATGTACGGTTTAGTCACTGGAAAACAGTTTATCGAAGCCGGGACGTATAAGCATGTGCTTGTCATCGGAGTTGAAAAGCTTTCAGGCATTACGGACTGGGATGACCGCAATACCGCTGTTCTGTTCGGAGACGGAGCGGGCGCCGCAGTTGTCGGGCCTGTCAGCGACGATAAAGGGATTTTGTCTTTTGAGCTCGGTGCAGACGGCAGAGGCGGAAAGCACTTGTACTTGGATGAAAAAGATCATACAATCATGAATGGCAGAGAAGTGTTCAAGTTTGCCGTCCGCCAAATGGGTGAATCCAGTGTGAATGTCATTGAAAAAGCCGGATTATCCAAAGAGGATGTCGACTTTTTGGTGCCGCATCAAGCCAACATCCGGATCATGGAAGCGGCGCGCGAACGTTTGGAGCTTCCAGTCGAAAAAATGTCTAAAACGGTTCATAAATACGGAAACACATCAGCTGCTTCTATTCCGATTTCTCTTGTGGAAGAGCTTGAAGCTGGTAAAATAAAAGACGGTGACGTCATTGTGATGGTCGGCTTCGGCGGAGGTTTGACATGGGGAGCCATCGCCATGCGCTGGGGCCGATAAAAGAAAGGTGAGGTGCAACTTATGAATAGTAAAAGAGTAGTCATTACCGGATTAGGAGCTTTATCACCTCTTGGTAATGACGTCAAAACGAGCTGGAACAACGCGGTTAACGGGGTTTCCGGAATCGGCCCGATTACAAGGGTGAACGCGGACGAGTATCCAGCTAAAGTAGCCGCGGAACTGAAAGATTTTAAGATAGAAGATTACATGGATAAAAAAGACGCAAGAAAAATGGACCGCTTCACACAATATGCCGTTGTGTCGGCGAAAATGGCCGTGGAAGACGCGGGGCTCGACATTAATGAGAGCAACGCAGACCGGGTCGGCGTCTGGGTCGGTTCCGGGATCGGCGGCCTTGAAACGCTTGAACAGCAGTTCGAAACATTTTTAACAAAAGGACCGCGGCGCGTCAGCCCGTTCTTTGTACCGATGATGATTCCTGACATGGCGACCGGCCAGATTTCGATTTCTCTCGGTGCAAAAGGTGTCAACTCTTGTACGGTGACGGCTTGCGCGACGGGTACGAACTCAATCGGCGACGCCTTTAAAGTCATTCAGCGCGGCGATGCAGATGTCATGATCTCCGGAGGAACGGAAGCCCCGCTTACAAGAATGTCGTTTGCCGGCTTTTCCGCCAATAAAGCGCTCTCCACTAATCCGGATCCGAAAACGGCAAGCCGCCCGTTTGACAAAAACCGCGACGGCTTCGTCATGGGAGAAGGAGCGGGAATCGTCGTTCTTGAGGAGCTTGAGCATGCGTTAAACCGCGGAGCGACAATCTATGCGGAAGTGGTCGGCTACGGATCAACGGGAGACGCCTATCATATCACGGCCCCTGCGCCAAATGGGGAAGGCGGCGTCAGAGCCATGAAAGAAGCGATCAAAGATGCGGGTCTGTCTCCTGATAGCATTGATTATATCAATGCGCACGGAACAAGCACGCCGTACAATGATAAATTTGAAACGATCGCCATTAAAGAAGTGTTCGGAGAGCATGCCTACAAGCTTGCCGTCAGCTCGACAAAATCGATGACAGGGCACTTGCTCGGGGCTGCCGGAGGCATCGAAGCGATTTTCTCCGTCCTTGCCATTAAGGAAGGCATCATTCCTCCGACAATCAATATCGAAACGCCTGATGAAGATTGCGATCTGGACTATGTACCGGATCAAGCCCGCCGCCAGGACGTAAATGTTGTGCTCAGCAACTCGCTCGGTTTCGGCGGACACAACGCAACGCTGATTTTCAAAAAATATGAATAACCGCAATATAAACGGCTGCCATTTTAGATGGTGGCCGTTTTTTTTAGCGTGCATACCATACAGATGAAAAAGGAGTGTGATCTAAATGAGTATAGCAAGCACGTATGAATGGCTTGAACAGGCTTCATCCGTGCGGGAATTGTCAAGCTTTCTCCTGCCGTATTTTAAAGGCGCTTCAAAAGCGGATGCGGCGGCGATTGTCAGCCACCTGCAGACCCACGGCATGTTCCGTTCGTGGACGGACGGCGAGCGTACGATGAAGCAGCTTAAGAAAAACAGCGTATTTCAGCATGTCAGACGGGAAGAACAGCTGCTCTGCAAAAGATGGAATGGGCCGGATGTTCCGATTTTCATCCTGCCGGTCGATGAAAGAAACCGCAAAATCCGCGTCGAATTCGGCTCGAAATCAGGCCTTGCGTTCAGCGACAAATTATTTTTGTTTTTATCGGCCGATCTTCCCCGGTCATCGATTTCTGCGATCATGACGCACGAATATAATCACGTTTGCCGGTTAGAAAATATGCCGAAAGAAGAAAAAAAGATGACGCTGCTTGATACAATCATTCTCGAAGGCATCGCAGAATATGCCGTTTTCGAACGGTTGGGAGAAGCCGAAACAGCTGCATGGACGTCATATTACTCCGAAAAACAGCTTTGTCATTTCCAGGACCGGTTCGTAAAGCCTCATTTCGAGCTGCGCCGACATGATAACCGACTATTCTCCAATATTTTATTTGGAAAAGGTCCTTACCCCGACATGGTCGGATATGCTGTCGGTTACAGTATTGTAAAAAAATATTTATCGGCTCGAAATTTGAAGGTTGCCGACGTTTTATCCTTCCCGTCAGAAGACTTTATAAAGCTATCGCTTTAAAATACTAAAATTATGGGATTAAATTAATATTATTACAAAAAATCAAAAAACTCCTTGCTTTTGTAATGATTATGTAATAATATACAACTATAAAATTTTAAGATAATTCAGTCATATTAAGAAAATTCTAAAAAAGTAATATATTAGTTTTTCGTAATATTTAACTTCTGGTCTATGGAAGGGGAATCTGGATGAGCGCATTGCTGGAAGTCAATGATTTAAAAACTTATTTTTTCAGAAAAAAACAGCCGATACCCGCAGTGGACGGCGTCGATTTTTCAATCAAAAAAGGAGAAACCGTGGCGCTGGTTGGTGAATCGGGATCCGGTAAAAGCATCACGTCTCTGTCTATCATGGGACTCGTCGAGGGCTCGGGCGGAAAGATCATGAACGGTTCCATCAAGCTCGAAGGACGGGATCTCGTTACATACAAAGAACAAGATTTATGCAAGATCCGCGGAAATGAAATCTCGATGATTTTTCAGGAGCCGATGACCTCGCTCAATCCGGTTTTGACGATCGGCGAACAAATCACAGAGGTGCTGATCTATCATAAAAAGCTATCGAAAAAAGAAGCTGCCAAAAAAGCGGTAGAATTATTAAAGCTTGTCGGATTTTCGAGGGCAGGCGAGCTGATGAAAGAATATCCGCACCGCCTGTCGGGCGGCATGAGGCAGAGGGTGATGATCGCCATTGCCTTAAGCTGCAATCCGAAGCTGCTCATCGCGGATGAACCGACTACAGCGCTTGACGTCACCATTCAAGCGCAAGTGCTGGAACTGATGAAAGACCTATGCGACAAATTCGATACCTCCATACTTCTCATTACCCACGATCTCGGCGTTGTGTCCGAAATTGCGGACCGCGTGATCGTCATGTATTGCGGACAAGTTGTTGAAAATGCCACAGTAGATGAACTATTCGATGAACCCCTGCATCCCTACACAAAAGGACTGTTAAACTCCATCCCTGTTATTGAAGGCTCCATTGAAAAATTAACAGCCATTAAAGGAAATGTGCCGACGCCTGACAACCTTCCGGCCGGCTGCCGGTTTGCTCCGAGGTGTCCGAGTGCGGGCGACAAATGCTGGGGCGCGCAGCCGGACTTGAAGACGCGTCCGGACGGCCGGTCTGTCAGATGTTTTTTATATGAGGAGGGAGAATAAGGGATGACTTCATCAGCTGAACCATTACAGCCCGGAGAGGAAATGAACCCGCAAGAATCCCTTCTGGAGCTGAAAGATGTCAAAAAGTACTTTCCGATCCGCTCAGGGATATTTCAGAAAAAAATCGGCGACGTCAAAGCGGTGGACGGCATCAGCTTTTCGCTTAAACGCGGCGAAACACTCGGCATTGTCGGTGAATCGGGCTGCGGAAAGTCGACCGCCGGACGGACGATGATCCGCCTTTATAAACCGACGGCAGGACAGATCTTTTACAAAGGTCGCGACATTTCAAGTTTGTCGGAAGAAGCGTTGAGAAAGAGCGTCCGCAAAAACATCCAGATGGTTTTCCAAGATCCGTTTGCCTCACTGAACCCGAGAAAAACGCTGCGTTCCATCATCAAAGAACCCTTCAACACGCATCATATGTACAATTTCAAAGAGCGCAACGAAAAAGCCGAAGAGCTTTTGGCTAAGGTCGGGCTGCACCCGTCGTTTGCGAACCGCTATCCCCACGAATTTTCCGGAGGGCAGCGCCAGCGGATCGGAATCGCGCGGGCGCTGGCTTTAAATCCGGAGCTTATTATCGCCGATGAACCGGTATCCGCATTGGACGTGTCAATCCAGGCTCAAGTGATCAACCTGATGGAAGAGCTTCAGGAAGAATTCAATCTGACATATTTGTTCATTTCCCATGACTTGAGCGTCGTCCGCCATATCAGCGACAGGGTCGGCGTCATGTATCTCGGCAAAATGATGGAGCTGACAGACAAGCATGAGCTGTACAACAACCCGCTTCATCCATACACGCAGGCGCTTATGTCCGCCGTTCCCGTCACCAGGAAGAAAGGCGGAACAAAGCGGGAGCGAATCGTTTTAAAAGGCGAGCTGCCGAGCCCCGCCAACCCTCCGAAAGGCTGTGTCTTTCATACGAGGTGTCCGGCCGCAAAAGCGATTTGCGCGGAAGCCGAACCCGCTTTCAAGGAAGCGAAAACAAACCATTTCGTGGCATGCCACCTTTACGAATAAAGGGGAAGGCCGTCACATATTAAATCCTTGAGAGGGGGAATGTCTTCTTTAAAAAACGGGGGTCAATCGGGTGGAAAGAAGGACAACAGTTTAATAAGGGGGAATTCATAAAATGAATAAACGCAAAACAGGATTTTCAATTTTAAGCTTGCTGCTGATCTTATCGATTTTTCTAACGGCCTGCAACAGCGGCGAAGTCGGAGGGGACGAAAAAGAAGGCAAATCTGACGGGAAGCCGCAAAAGGGCGGTGACTTGGTCATCGGTTCTACAGGGGAGCCTACGATGTTCAACGCTTTATATTCAACCGATGTGTCAAGCTCTGATATTGAAGGGTTTATTTTTGACGGACTTGTCGGCTCTGACACCGATTTGAATCCGACGATGAAGCTTGCTGAAAAAATAGATCAGTCGGAAGACGGCATAACGTATAACGTGACCTTGAAAAAAGGCGTAAAATGGCATGACGGCGAGGAGTTTACGGCCGATGACGTCGTGTTTACGTATAACATCCCATTAAGCAAAGACTATGCCGGTGAGCGCGGCTCCAATTTTGGAATGATTGATAAAGTGACGAAAAAAGGAGACTACGAGGTTGAATTCAAGCTCAAGCATCCGGACCCTTCATTTTTGCCTGTCTCTTTAAGCTACGGAATCCTCCCTGAGCATATTTTAGGGGACGTGCCGATTAAAGACCTTGGCGAACACGAATTTAACAGGAAAAAACCGATCGGAACGGGACCGTTTAAATTCGTAGAGTGGAAACAGGGGCAATACGTTAAAGTGGAAGCATTTGAGGATTACTACGGTGAAGGGCCATACCTTGACACGCTGACATACAAAGTGATTCCGGATGCCAATGCAGCGATCGCCCAGCTTCAGGCGGGAGACATTAATTATTTCGTCGTCCCGGGCACGGATGTGAAGACGGTCGAAAAATTCGATCATGTCAAGCTTGAGTCTGATCTAGGCCTGAACTATTCATACCTCGGCTGGAACGAAAAAAATGAGCTGTTTAAAGATAAAAAAGTCCGCCAGGCCTTAACCCATGCGATTGACCGCGAATCGATCGTTCAAAATGTGCTGGACGGCGATGGGGAAGTCGCGAATATTCCGGAAAGCCCTTTATCATGGAACTATCCGAAAGACATTGATATCCCGGTCTTTGAATACGATCCGGCAAAAGCGAAGAAAATGCTCAAAGAAGCGGGTTGGGAAGATACAGACGGTGACGGCATTTTAGACAAAGACGGTAAAAAGTTCTCCTTTACCATTAAAACGAACCAGGGAAATAAAGTACGCGAAGATGCCGCGGTTGTCATCCAGCAGCAGCTGAAAGAAGTCGGAATCGAAGCGAAGCCGCAAATCGTCGAGTTCAGCGCTTTAATTGAACAAACGAGCGCGCCAAACTGGAATTATGACGCACTCCTGCTCGGTTGGAGCTTGGCGACCTTCCCTGATCAATATGATATCTTCCACTCCAGCCAGTCGAAAGCGGGCTTAAATAACATATGGTACAAAAACGAAGAAGTCGATAAGCTTCTCGTCGACGCGAAAAAACTGAAGGATCGGAAAGAATATTCGAAAGCTTACGAGAAAATTTACAAAATGATTGCCGAAGATCAGCCGTATACATTCCTGTTCTATTATAACTACCACCGGGCGATCCCTAAAAACCTGAAAGGCTTCGAATTTCATCCGAAAAACGATTTCTATGAAGTGAACAAATGGTGGCTGAAAAAATAATCTAATATTCTCTAAAGGGAGAGGGGATGTTCCTCTCCCTGGTTTTTAAAATCCATGATAAAAGGGGAATAGAAGATGGTTACATACATTATTCGGAGAACGCTGATGTCTATTCCGATCCTGTTTGGGATTACCATTCTTTCTTTCGCGATCATGAAAGCGGCTCCCGGTGATCCGGTGTCACTGATGGTCGATCCGTCCATTAAACAGGCTGACCGCGAGAAGTTCATCGAAAAATACGGACTGAATGAGCCCGAACATATTCAATATTTGAAATGGCTCGGCAATATGATGCAAGGGGACTTTGGCACTTCGATCGTCAGGAAAGGAACGCCTGTTATCGATTTGATTCTTGCCAGGCTTCCGAATACGCTTTTATTAATGCTTGTATCAACGATTCTGGCGCTTCTGATTTCGATCCCGCTCGGCGTGCTCTCGGCGAGGCGGCCCTATTCAAAGCTTGATTACGGTATTACGTTTACGTCTTTTATCGGACTTGCTGTTCCAAACTTTTGGTTCGGTTTAATTTTAATTATGGTGTTATCCGTGAATTTAGGCTGGTTTCCGACCGGGGGCGTTATGACGCTGAATTCGGGTTTTAGCTTGTGGGATCGGATTCATCATTTAATTTTGCCTGCTTTCGTACTCGCCACCGCAGATATGGCCGGGCTTACGAGATATACAAGGTCAAGCATGCTGGATGTGCTGCGCCAGGATTTTATCCGGACGGCAAGAGCGAAAGGTTTTAAAGAAAATCGGGTCGTGTACAAGCATGGACTGCGGAACGGGCTGCTCCCGGTTGTGACGATTTTCGGACTGATGATTCCTTCCTTTATCGGCGGTGCGGTGGTGACCGAACAGATCTTCAGCTGGCCTGGACTCGGGAAGCTGTTTATTGATTCCGCGTTTCAAAGAGACTATCCCGTGATTATGGCGATGACCGTCATATCCGCTGTACTGGTTGTCATCGGCAATCTAATAGCGGACATTCTGTATGCGATCATCGATCCGCGGATTGAGTATTAAGAAAGAGGGGAGTAAATCATGACACAGCCAAATCCACAAGTGCCTTCAGCGGAGATCGGGCTTCAAGAAAACGTTTCGCAAAAACCGGAAACGATGACAAAAATCTTTTTCGAGAAGTTTTTCAAAAACAAGCTCGCTGTCATCGGCGGAATTCTCTTGCTTATCATTGTACTGTCGGCCTTGTTTGCACCGCTGATTGCTCCATACCCGCCGGAACAGCAAAATCTGATGAACAAATTAAAAGCGCCGAGCGCGGAGCATTTGATGGGAACGGATAAATTCGGCCGGGATATTTTCAGCCGCCTGTTGTACGGCGCACAAATCTCGCTGCTCGTCGGTTTCGCGTCTGTCCTCGGTTCGATCACCATCGGAACCGTTGTCGGAGCGATCGCCGGCTATTTCGGCGGAATCATTGATGCCATTTTAATGAGAATTGTTGATATTATCTTATCCATACCCGACATCTTTCTGTTAATCACGCTGGTCACCATCTTCCAGCCGGGCATAGATAAACTGATTTTAATATTCGCCTTGACGAGATGGACGACGACGGCGCGCCTTGTCCGGAGCGAGTTTTTGTCCTTGAGGTCGAGGGAGTTCGTCTTGGCGGCGAAAACGATCGGCACAAGAAATTACAAAATCATCTTTTCTCATATTCTTCCGAATGCGATGGGGCCGATTATCGTTGCCGCGACGCTTTCAGTCGGTACCGTGATCCTTGCGGAATCGGCATTAAGCTATCTTGGATTCGGGGTTCAGCCGCCGATGGCAAGCTGGGGAAACATGCTTCAGGATGCACAGAACTTTACGATCATGATCCAGGCGTGGTGGTATCCGCTGTTCCCGGGCCTGATGATCCTGCTCACTGTGTTGTGCTTTAACTTCTTAGGCGACGGACTCCGCGATGCGCTTGATCCGAAGAATATTAAATGAATATAGAAAATTAGGAAGAGAAAACTAGATATTAACTTGAAAAAAATTGAAAAAAAGTTGACTATTGGAATTTTAGGGTGGTATATTTAAAGTGTAATACAAAAAAAATTTATCTATGTTCTTTAAGGAGGTGAATAAAAATGAAAAATAAAAAAGAAAATCTAGGTAACCGAAATAGTGGACATAGAATTAATGTTCTCTGTTAGTAGATGTATTTAGCCTTTAATGAATGAGGTACCAAAGATGAATAATCATCATAAGTCATAAGTCTTTGGTATCTCACTCTGAACAATTTTCTTAAATTACTTCTGAATAATTTCACCCCAGACCTCTAGGTATATTGATCAAGTTCAATGTACACAACATCCTCAATTTAATTTTTTTCTAAAAAGAATTTAATTGCACACTTAAACAAAAAACTTTGCTCACTTCCTTTAACACCCTTTTAGACAAATACATCAGAGATAGAATATAAAGTTGACTCTAGCAATTTTTTAAAAGCTATAAGGGGGAATACTTTTGTTTAATAGAAACAAAAACCAAATTCATGTGTTGGAAAAGATTAAGTTAAAGCCATCAAGATTTAATATTATACTCAAAAAAAACAATGAAGAAATTAAGCTTTATAATTCTTATACTGGGGAAATTATCAAATTTTCAAATGGAACAAAAGAAAAAGTACTAAATATATTGCATAGAAGAGAAATAAAATTTGAAAAAGGTGATAAGTGGATTGATCTTTTATATAACAAAGGATTTATTGTAAGATATGACACAGATGAGTATAAAAAAGCAACTGCTCAAAAATTTAAGTTATTATCAGAAAATCGAACATTGCATTTAATCCTGTTGCCAAATGAAGACTGTAATTTTCGATGCATTTACTGCTACGAGGATTTTTTAAAAAAGGAAATGAAAACTCATGTAAAAAAGGGGATTTTGAATTTTCTTGAAAAAGAATTGGTGAGCTACAAAAATTTAAATATATCTTGGTTTGGAGGAGAGCCCTTAGAATCTTTTAATGTAATCCAAGAACTGTCTGAAGAAATTAAAGTGTTGTGTAATAAAAATAAGGTAGATTATTTTGCAGATATAACAACAAATGGATATAATTTAGATGAGGAAAAATTTAAGAAGTTAATAGAACTTAATGTTAGTGATTTTCAAATTACTTTGGATGGTAATAGTCAAACTCATGATAGACAAAGAATAAAAAAAGACGGGGGTCCAACATTTAATAAAATTATTGAAAATTTGGTCAATTTAAAAAACACAAGTTATGAATATTCTATACTTCTAAGATCAAATATCAGTAAAGATGTTTCTGAAGTGATGTATGATTATATAGATTTAATGAGAGATTTGTTTAAAGATGATCCTAGATTTTTAATGCATTTTATCCCTGTTCTCAATTTAAAAGGAGAACAATCTAGTAATATTCATTTATGTAATACCAAAGATTTATTTCCCTATTATGAATATGCACAAGAACAAGGATTTAATTTTAATTTTTATAAAGGATTTATGGAGCCTGGGGGTTCAGAATGTTATGCATCAAATCCAAATTCTTATGTTATTGGATCAGATGGGATGGTATACAAATGTACAGTTGCATTTAATAACCCGTTAAATCACGTTGGCGATATTAAAGAGAATGGAGAAATGGAATTATATGAAGAAAGGCTCTCACTTTGGCTTTCCGGAGGAGCTAATGAAGATCCGAATTGCACTAAATGCTATTTTAGACCTGCCTGTCAAGGAAATGCTTGCCCTTTAGAACGGATTGAAGCGGAAAAAACTCCATGTCCGCCAATAAAACAAAACCTTAAGAGATATCTAAACCTTGTAGAGGAGGACTCCATTTATGGGTAAAAAAAAGATGTTGTTAGGGGTTACAGGTACAATTGGTGCAATCAACCTTCCTCAATTTATCTATACTTTACGCGACGAATATGACATAGATGTTATTTTGACAGAAAATGCTCAACGATTCCTATCTCCGCGAGCTATAAGGCCTTTTGTTCAAGGAGTTTATGAGAATGTTTTTTCTGATTGTTCTTCTAAAATCTTACACGTAGAACTAGTAAACGAAATAGATCGTTTCCTTATACTTCCTACTTCTGCGGCTACGCTTTCAAAAATAGCTAACGGAGCTGCCAATGACCTTTTAAGTTTAAGTGTACTTAATTATTCAGAGGCTATATATATTGCTCCAAACATGAACAATGAAATGTGGAATAATCCTGCTGTACAAAAAAATGTAAAAATTATAAAAGAGTTCGGGCATATTTTTGTTAATACTACCAGCTTGGGAATAAAAGCATCAAGTGGGGAAATTGTTCAAACTGAAGCGGGGCTTCCAGATCCTGATGAACTTTTGAAATTGCTAAGTGAAAAAGGAACCGTTTTATCAAAAAGCTAAACAGTCCTGTTAAATGAATAGAGGTATTAACGATGTTAAGCGTATTGAAAAATAAAAACTTTTTATTTTTGATATTAGGGCGTTTGGTAACCAATATTGGGGACAGTATGTATACAGTTGCGGCAATGTGGCTTGTGTTTGATTTATCAAAAAGTACATTTTATTCCGGATTAGCTGGTTTTTTGACGATGTTCCCAACTGTTTTGCAATTTTTAACAGGTCCGATTGTTGATAAAGTCAGATTAAATAAAGTTTTGGTTTGGAGTCAACTCATCCAAGCTATTTTGGTGTTGATTATTCCGCTTTTTTATTTCATTGGATATTTGAACATTTGGATCATCATGATGATTATGCCTCTTATCGTATTCATTGAGCAATTTACTTATCCTGCGCAATCTGCCGCACTGCCTAAAATAATCAAAAGTCAAGATCTAGTTAAAGCAAACTCACTTATGTCATTTTCATATCAAGGTACAGATATTATATTTACTGGTATTGCAGGTATTGTGATTGCTTCGGCAGGAGCTATAAGCATATACTTAGTTGACTCTTTCACTTTTTTGTTAGCGGCGCTGTTTTTTAAGTGCGTAAAATTAGAACAAAAAAATGAGATAGAACATAAGCCCCGATTCCACTTCAAAAAAGTCATACACAATTATACAACGGATATAAAAGAGGGATTTACACTCATTCGTCATTCCCTCATTCCAAAAATCCTCTTGGGCTCGATGATTTCTAACTTCATGCTTAGTGCGACGATTGTGATTTTGCCAAGCTTCTCTTCGATTAGAGGAGGAGAAGAATACTATGGATATTATTTGGCTTCCATGTCATGCGGTTTACTGTTAGGTTCAATATTCGCAACAGTGTTTGGCCGATTCGCGATAGGATCACTTACGATATACGGATTTTTCATTTCAGGGGTTTTATGGAGTATTTCGGCGATCGCCACCTCTTCATACATATCGATTATTTTATTTGGTTTGTCTCAAATATCCATCGGCGTGACAAACGTCATTTTCATGTCCATTTTGCAAAGCATACTGCCGGAAGAGTTTATAGGGAGAGTTTTTTCTTTTATCGCAAGTTTGACAAGCATAGCAGCTCCTTTTGGATCTTTGCTGGGAGGGTTTACCGCGTCATTGATCGGCAGCGATAAGGTTTTCTTTATAGGAGGAATTGCCATGCTGTTTGTATCTGTTTATTGGGTGTTTCAGTCTTCTTTAAGATCAATTCCTTCATCAGAAAAAATAAACGCTAAAGAATACAGCTTTTTTACAAACGTGTTGAATAAATAATGTGTGAATTGCTTCATTCAGTCATCATGATTTTGCCCATTGTCTGGACTCCGCGATACGCTTGATCCGAAGAATATGAAATAAAAAGCTGAGGGATTGCCGCCCTTGGCTTTTTTTTAACGGCGATTGCCATAATCTCATCCGCTTGGAATAAATTCCTGCCCCCTTGCCTATACTGTGGACAACAGTTTTTATTAAAAGTGAGGGGTTAGAAATGTTGTTTCTTCATGATGTGTGGGTGAATTGGTTTGAGGGAGAAGAAAATGGCTACAACGTCTGCCACTTTCATGAATGGCGGAAGGAAGACAGTGTTGAATTGCTTGACCAGGTGCCTTTGTTAAGGGTGTCGTCCGTTTTGTTTCACTACATAGAAAATGATTTGTCAGAGCTTCCGGCCGAATTATTGAACGAGGTTCATCAAAAAGCGTATATTCGTAAAAATCATGAGCGGACACAGCTTGATCATTGTTTCGTCGTAACGGACGGCATTGGTATTCTCGCGGTCGATACGGCCGGTTACACAATACCGGTAAGAAAAAGCCGCCTCATTCCGAGACAGGAGCAGCTCGTTTATGAAATGGTGAAGGACGTTGAAGCGGAAACTTACGAGTTTGCACCAGAGAAGCTGCAATCTTCCAAAGAATACCACATTTTATCTTTATCACCGGAGCATGTCAGAGGATTAACGAGAAAAGAACGCCAGCTCAAACAGCTGCTGTTCATGGCGCTCGATCAGCTCAAAGGGCTCCAAAATCGGGCCGAGATCGCTTATTGGTACACCGAATGGAATCCGTATATGTATGAACAGATCAAGCGCATGACATTTGAAGAAATCTGGGACATGCTTTTCAATGAGACGATCGACGGATGGTCAGACAAACACAGGGACTTTTGTGAAAATTTGATTAAAGGACAGCCGTTTTTTGAAAAGCTTTGGGAAATTGAGAATGAGTCTAAAGTCAACTAAATTAAGAATCAAGACTGCCGGAAGTACGGCGGTCTTTTTATTTGTAAAAGCGAAAATTCTATATTGAAAAATAAAAAATATGAGCTGTCTTTCTGACAAAGCGGTCAATGAAGGACTGGAGACATGTGTTTTGAATCATTTATTATAGAAATATCGTGATCCGGAGGCAAGTGAATGCGGAGCTGCGGCTGTTCTCTATGAAAAACACCTTCCGATTATCGTACAATCGGAAGGTGTTTTTGGATCAGCGTCTTTTTCGGCCGAGTCCCATCGCGTTTTCCATTTTTTTTAGCATCTTGTTTGCTGTTTGATTTGCGCGTTCGGCGCCTTCGTCCAAAATCCGGTCCAGCTCTTCAGATTCGATCAATTCGTGGTAACGGTCTTGAATCGGTTTCAGCGCGCCGATGACGACTTCGGCAAGGTCTGATTTAAATTCGCCGTAGCCTTTGCCTTCGTATTTTGCTTCAAGCTCTTCGATTGAGGCTTGTCCGAGAATCGAATAGATCGTCAGAAGGTTGGATACACCGGGTTTGTTTTCTTTATCATATTTGACGATTCCGTCGGAATCCGTGACAGCGCTTTTGATTTTTTTCTCAAGCTGTTTTGGTTCGTCAAGCAGGGTGATGAACGCTTTTTGGTTCGGATCTGATTTGCTCATCTTTTTGAGCGGGTCGGCAAGTGACATAATGCGGGCGCCGACCTTCGGTATTTTAACCTCCGGAACCGTAAAAATGTCATTATATTTCTTATTGAAACGCTCCGCCAAGTTCCGGGTTAATTCAAGATGCTGCTTCTGATCTTCTCCGACAGGGACGACGTCTGTTCCATAAAGCAGAATGTCCGCAGCCATTAATGGAGGATATGTCAAAAGCCCGGAGACGACAGCTTCTTTTCCGGCTGATTTATCTTTGTACTGCGTCATGCGCTCAAGCTCGCCGATGTAGGCGACACACTGAAGCATCCATCCCGCCTGGGCGTGTGCAGGCACTTCCGATTGGATAAACAGCGTCGCTTTTTTCGGATCGAGGCCGATCGCCAAATACAGCGCGGCAAGGTTCCGGATGTTCTTTCTCAGCGCGAGCCGGTCCTGCGGTACTGTGATCGCGTGCTGATCGACGATGCAGAAGTAACAGTTGTAGTCATCCTGCAAGTCGACAAACTGCTTCATCGCTCCGATATAGTTGCCGAGGGTGACAGAGCCGCTCGGCTGGATACCGGAAAAAATCGTTTTTTTCATGTGAATCCCTCTTTCCATTTCAAAATAAAAAGGCCCATTCTTCCCTTAAAAGAAAAGGGACGAATGAACCGTGGTGCCACCCTGATTATTTCATTATGGTCAAAATGAAATCGCTTTAGACGTTTGTAACGGAGTCTTCTCCGGCTGAGCCTACTTATCCGTGTTCGGTCAGCTGCTCCGAAGCCCATTCCACATTCGCCATTATCCGCTCCCAGCACCGCGGACTCTCTTTAAATGGGAAGAAATGTGTACTCTTCTTCTTCATCGCATGTTATTCATAATTTTATTATATATAAATTTTAAATGAAAGTCGACAGCCTTGGGGAAAAGAAAACGAATACCGGGCTGAATAAAGTTGGCGCGGCGGCATCTGGTTCGATATAAAGAATGGTTAATGTTATACGTGTAAAACGTTTTAACCTGTAAAACATAAACTTTCCTTTTAATGTGGTTACGCTTTAAAACAGAGAAGTGTATTTGTACATTTGGCAGAAAACCTGACAATCATAAATAGTTTGAATAAAAAAATAATTGAAAATTAATATTGCAATAAATTATTCTATTAATTATAATGAATTTGTTCACCTCGGTGTTACAGGTTTCTTACATAACAAATATTCAGAAAAGACGAAACAGAGGAAAAAGTATGGCAAGTGGGCCTATTACTTTTTTATGATAAATCTGAATGTTCAGGAGTAAGGAACTAAAAAAACAAGAAATTGGGGGGGTTTCTCTTTGAAGAAGCGTTTGTCATTTATCAGTTTAATGCTCATTTTCACACTCGTCCTCAGCGCCTGCGGCTTCGGCTCAAGCTCCGGTGACGGCGGTAAAAAAGACAGCAAAGGGAAAGACACATTAAATGTCAACATTAAAACAGAACCGTTTTCACTACATCCGGGACTCGCAAACGATTCGGTGTCTGCAAACGTGCTTCGTCAGACTTTTGAAGGATTGACGACAATCGGTAAAGATGGAAAGCCGGTTGAAGCGGCAGCCGAAAAAATCGAAGTCAGCGACGACCAAAAAACATACACATTCACGCTCCGCGACGCGAAATGGTCAAATGGAGATCCTGTAACAGCAGAGGATTTTGAATACGCATGGAAATGGGCGCTCGACCCTAAAAACGAATCGCAATATGCGTATCAGCTTTACTACTTAAAAGGCGGAGAAGCAGCGAACACCGGCAAAGGGAAAATTGAAGATGTCGGCGTTAAAGCTGTTAATGATAAGACTTTAAAAGTCGAGCTTGAAAAACCGACACCGTATTTTACTGAACTGACAGCATTCTACACATATATGCCAGTCAATAAAAAGGTAGCAGAGAAGAATGCGAAATGGTACACAAACGCAGATGAGAACTACGTATCTAACGGACCTTTCAAAATGGCGAAATGGAAGCACAGCGGAAACATCGTACTGGAGAAAAACGACCAGTACTGGGATAAAGACGCTGTTAAGCTGAAGAAAATCAATATGGCGATGGTCAACGATCCGAACACTGGTCTGAACATGTACAAAAAAGGCGAGCTAGACTTTGTAGGACAGCCGCTTGACCAGATTTCAACGGATGCGATTCCAAGCCTGAAAAAAGAAGGCCTGAACATTGATCCGTTCGCATCGGTTTACCTGTACAAATTCAACACTGAAGCGGCTCCGCTGAACAATGTCAACATCCGTAAGGCGCTGACATACGCGATCAACCGCGAAGCGATCGTCAAAAACATCACGCAAGCGGAACAGCTGCCTGCGATGGGATTAGTGCCGCCGGCAGTCCACGGCTTTGAGTCAAATAAAGGCTATTTCAAAGACCATGATGTTGATAAAGCGAAAGAATACTTGGAAAAAGGTTTGAAAGAGCTCGGTTTGAAAAAAGCGTCAGACCTTCCGAAAATCACGCTTTCCTTCAACACGGATGAAGCACACCAAAAAATCGCTCAAGCCGTTCAGGAAATGTGGAACAAGGAACTGGGCTTAGATGTCGAATTAGGCAATGAAGAATGGAACGTATACATCGATAAGCTCCATGCAGGAAACTATCAAATCGGCCGTTTAGGCTGGACCGCCGACTTTAACGACGGAATGAACTTCCTTGAAACATACCGCGACAAAGAAGGCGGAAACAATGATACGAACTGGGAAAACGCAAAGTATAAAGAGCTGCTGAATAAAGCATCGAGAGAAACTGATTCAGCGAAACGCATCGAGCTGATGAAAGAAGCAGAAAGCATCATCATGGATGAGCTGCCGGTCGCACCGATCTACTTCTACACAATGCCGTATCTTCATGATGAAAGCTTAAAAGACTTTGTTCTAACTGGTACTGGTGAGATCTATTTCAAAACCGCGCATTTTGAATAAAATTGCATGAAAGTATATGGGGCTTAGACTTTCCCCCCATATACTTTTATTTATGAAAAGAAGTTAATAGACTGAATATTCGGAGGTGTGTAAAATTGATTAAATTTTTAGGCCGTCGTCTTGTTTATATGTTAATTTCTCTCTGGGTTATCGTCACAGCTACCTTCTTCCTGATGAGAGCGATACCGGGCGGACCCTTTTCAGGCGAGAGGAAACTTCCCCCTGCAATTGAAGCCAGTCTCAATTCCTACTATGGTTTAGACCAGCCTCTTTTTAAACAATATCTCGATTATTTAGTATCGGTAGCAAAGTGGGATTTCGGGCCGTCATTTAAATATAAGGGACAAACTGTGAACGACTTGATCAGCTCAGGTTTTCCGATTTCTTTTACACTTGGATTGGAAGCGATTTGCCTTGCGCTCGCTTTCGGCGTATTGTTTGGCGTGATCGCCGCGCTGAAGCGAAACAAGTGGCAGGACTACACAGCGATGATCATTGCGGTTGTCGGGATCTCTGTTCCGAACTTCATCATGGCTGCACTTCTTCAATACGTGCTGGCAATGAAGCTGGGCATGTTCCCTGTCGCACAATGGGAGTCATGGGGACATACTGTGCTTCCTGCCATCGCAGTCGCCTCGATGCCGATGGCGTTTATCGCCCGTTTGACGCGTTCGAGCATGCTTGAAGTGTTGAGCAGCGACTATATCCGCACGGCACGTGCAAAAGGTTTGAGCACACCGGCCGTTACGTTTAAGCATGCGATACGAAATGCCATCATGCCGGTTGTTACATATATGGGGCCAATGGCGGCGTCCATTTTGACAGGAACGTTTGTCGTCGAAAAAGTATTCGGTATACCGGGACTCGGCATGCACTTTGTCACCAGCATTACGAACCGAGACTACACGGTGATCATGGGTGTTACCGTCTTCTTCGGGGCAATCTTGCTGCTTTGCGTCTTGATTGTCGATCTTTTATACGGCTTAATTGATCCGCGCATTAAACTGTTTGGCGCTAAGAAAGGGGAGTAATAGGATGCAGCAAATACCAAAAGACATGTTTGAACCTGCAGCTGTTGACCATAGCGAAGCCGAAAAGATCTCAAAGAAAAACCTTTCATTTTGGACAGACGTATTCTTGAGATTTAAAGAAAACAAGCTGGCGCTGTTTGGACTGGTGGTTCTGATCCTGATCGCTCTGATGGCTATTTTCGCGCCGGTATTCTCAAGCTTTCAATATGAAGAAACGGATTTAACGAATGCGAACCAGCCGCCGAGCGGCGAGCACTGGTTTGGAACAGATGACCTTGGAAGGGACGTATTCGTCCGTACATGGGTCGGCGCACGCATCTCGCTGACAATCGGACTGGCTGCCGCGCTGATCGACGTTTTGATCGGTGTGATATGGGGTGCGATATCAGGCATCAGAGGCGGACGTACTGACGAAATTATGATGAGAATTGCAGATGTTTTATGGGCGATTCCTTCCTTATTAATGACGATCCTGCTGCTCGTAGTGATGGGAAAAGGCTTGATCACGATGATCGTCGCGATGGTTATTACGGGATGGATCAACATGGCAAGAATCGTCCGTGGACAAGTACTCCAGCTCAAAAATCAGGAGTTTGTGCTCGCCTCAAGAACTTTGGGAGCGAAAAACTCGCGCATCATCAGAAAGCACTTGCTGCCCAACATTATGAGCCCGATCTTGGTCACCATGACATTAACCGTGCCTACGGCTATTTTCTATGAAGCGTTTTTAAGCTACCTCGGCCTCGGGGTTCCGCAGCCGCTTGCAAGCTGGGGAACGATGGCTACAGACGGTGTGCAGGGATTGGAATATTACCCATGGCGCCTGTTCTTCCCGGCTACTTTTATCTGTCTGACCATGTTTGCATTCAACGTTATCGGCGACGGACTGCGCGACGCTTTAGATCCGAAGCTGCGTAAATAAAGGAGTGAGAAAGATGAAACACTTACTTGAAGTGAAAGATTTAGCCATTTCTTTTAAAACATACGCCGGAGAAGTACAGGCGATCCGCGGCGTCAACTTTCATGTTGACAAAGGAGAGACGCTTGCGATCGTCGGAGAATCCGGATCAGGCAAAAGCGTCACTTCGCAGGCGATTATGAAACTGATTCCGATGCCGCCGGGCTATTTTAAAAACGGACAAATTTTATTTGACGGACAAGATCTGGTTCCGAAAACGGAAAAACAAATGCAGTCAATCAGGGGAAAAGAGATCGGCATGATCTTTCAGGATCCGATGACTTCTTTGAACCCGACGATGAAAGTCGGCCGTCAAATCACAGAAGTGCTGTTTAAGCATGAAAAGATCTCAAAAGAAGAGGCCAATAAGCGGGCGGTAGAGCTTCTCAGCCTGGTCGGAATTCCGATGCCTGAACGCCGCGTCAACCAGTATCCGCACGAATTCAGCGGCGGGATGCGGCAGCGCGTCGTCATCGCGATGGCGCTTGCAGCCAATCCAAAGCTTTTAATCGCGGACGAACCGACGACAGCTCTTGATGTGACGATTCAGGCGCAGATTTTAGAGCTGATGAAAGAATTGCAGAAAAAGATCGAGACATCCATCATTTTTATTACGCACGATCTCGGCGTTGTCGCGAATGTCGCAGACAGAGTCGCCGTCATGTACGCGGGACAAATTGTGGAGATCGGTACGGTCGACGAGATTTTCTACAACCCGAAGCATCCGTATACATGGGGGCTGTTGGCATCAATGCCGAGCCTTGACAACGATGGTGATGAAGAATTAATGGCGATACCGGGGTCTCCGCCTGATTTGACCAATCCGCCGAAGGGCGATGCTTTTGCATTAAGAAGCCCTTACGCAATGAAAATCGATTTTGAACAAGAACCGCCGATGTTTAAAATATCTGATACACACTATGTGAAGTCATGGCTTTTGCACCCGGACGCTCCAAAAGTCGAGCCGCCGGCAGCTGTCAAAAGCAAGATGAAGGAGTTTAAAAATCAGTATGAAAAACCGGTTGAAGTGAAAGAAGGTGAATGATGTGGCAGAAAAACTGCTCGAAATCAAGAATTTAAAACAGCACTTTTCAACGCCGAAAGGGATTGTGAAAGCTGTTGACGGAATCTCTTTTGACATTTACAAAGGAGAAACGCTCGGTCTTGTCGGTGAATCCGGCTGCGGAAAGTCGACGACCGGCCGTTCGATCATTCGTTTGTATCAAGCGACTTCCGGAGAAGTCTTGTTTAAGGGAAAGAATGTCCACGACAAAAAGTCTGCCAAGGACCTTCTCGAATTCAACCGGAAGATGCAGATGATTTTTCAGGACCCATATGCTTCTTTGAATCCGCGGATGACGGTTGCCGATATCATCGCAGAAGGAATTGACATCCACGGTTTGGCCAAAACGAAAAAAGAGCGGCTTGAGCGCGTTCATGAACTCCTCAAACTCGTCGGCTTAAATAAAGAGCACGCGAACCGCTATCCGCACGAATTTTCCGGCGGACAGCGCCAGCGGATCGGAATCGCAAGGGCGCTTGCGGTCGAACCGGAATTCATCATTGCCGATGAACCGATCTCCGCTCTGGACGTGTCCATTCAAGCGCAAGTCGTCAATTTAATGAAGGATTTGCAAAAGGAAAGAGGGCTTACATACCTTTTCATCGCTCACGATCTGTCGATGGTCAAATATATCAGCGACAGGATCGGCGTCATGTATTTTGGGAAGCTTGTTGAATTGGCGCCGGCAGATGAACTGTATGAAAATCCGCTTCACCCGTATACACAATCATTGCTTTCCGCCATTCCGCTCCCTGATCCGGATTATGAGCGTACGCGCGTGCGGAAGACGTATGATCCAAGCGTACACCAGCTGAAAGGCGACGAACAGATGGAGCTTCGCGAAGTAAAGCCCGGCCATTTCGTCATGTGTACAGAGGAAGAATTTAAAGCCTATCAATCCAAATAAACGAAGCAGGAAGACAGCCGTCACAAGGCTGTCTTTTTTTTATGCCGAACAACCGCCGGCAATTTTTTGAGAAAAAATTTGAAACCTTCGCGGGAGACAACCGTCTTAGTATATGTAGGTAACATGCTCAGCTTCACTGAAGCTCCTTTCTAAAAAGATTTTGTTTAAACTAAAAAGAAAGCGGGTATATCTAAAGTGTGAAATTAGAACATCCATAAGGAGCAAATCAATGAACTGGTATGAGAAGCTTAGCGAGTATTTCCCAATTGAAGAAATGAAATCAAAAGAGCACATGGAAGCATTGTTAAAGGAACAAAACGATATTTACCATAAAGAAGAAGGCCGTCATCATGTGTTGATGTACGCCGAATTCGACTCTTTTATTTTCATCGACTATTTATTCGTTTCTAAAGACGCGCGAGGACAGGGACTTGGTTCCAAGCTGATTGAGAAGCTGAAAAAGAAAAACAAACCGATCCTCCTCGAAGTCGAGCCCGTGGATGAAGATGATGCCGATACGGCGAAACGTCTTAAATTTTATCAAAAGGAAAACTTTAAACACGCTGAGTCGATTGGTTACCGTCGCCGGTCACTCGCAACCGGCAAAGTGAACAAAATGGAGATTTTGTATTGGTCTCCAAAATCAAACACAGAGAAGGAAGTGTTTGACGCGATGAAAGAAACGTACGAAAAAATCCATACATACAAAGATGAGAAGTGGTATGGAGAATCTTATGAAGATGTGGATGACGTCCTTACGATTGTTGACGATCATAAACAAAAGAACATTTTCGATGAATTGAGCTAAATGAGAATAACAGATGGCATAAAAAAGCAAAAGTCGCTGGATTGTCAAAAAATTTCTGTTACAGACTGTTCACACTTACTTTTTTATAGTATAATACTCAATAAAGATTACTTTTTTAGATTTATTTCAATTTAAGAATACGCTAATTTCATTCTACTTTTTAAGGAGTGAAGCAATATGGTTACATTATATACATCCCCAAGCTGCACGTCTTGCAGAAAGGCGCGCGCATGGTTAGAAGAACATGATATTCCGTATACGGAAAGAAATATTTTTTCAGAGCCTTTATCAATTGATGAAATAAAAGAGATTTTACGAATGACGGAGGACGGAACAGACGAAATTATTTCAACCCGTTCCAAAGTGTTCCAAAAATTGAACGTCAACCTTGAAACAATGCCGCTTCAAGAGCTGTACCAGCTCATCAATGAACATCCGGGCCTTTTGCGCCGTCCGATCATCATTGACGAAAAGCGCCTGCAGGTTGGATACAACGAAGACGAAATCCGCCGCTTCCTGCCGCGCAAAGTGCGCACATTCCAGCTTCGTGAAGCGCAGCGTCTCGCAAACTAAAAGAAGGCTGAATTTTTCAGCCTTCTTTTTTTAATGCTTTTCACTCGTCTGTTCATAATAAATACTGGCTAGAATCACAAAAATCACCGTCAGGGCGGGCAGCAGCATTTCGAGGGTGCTGTGCTGCGCCATAAAGGAAGACAACTCCTGCTCCCTGACGATCATTTCGCCGCCGGTATAAGCGAGCAGTCCGCTTCCCGCGTATATGAAGAGCGGAAACTTTGCAAGGGCCGCTTGAATCAGCCTGCTGCCCCAAATGATGACCGGGACGGAGACCATCAAGCCGACAACGACTAGCATCAGGCGTCCGTGAGAAGCTCCAGCGACCGCAATCACATTATCGAGCGACATGAACAAATCGGCAATCACGATGATACGGATCGCCTTAAATAAAGATGTCCCGCCTTTGACATGCTGGGCATCTTTTTTCTCAATCAAAAGCTGATATCCTAAGTACAACAGGAAGATTCCTCCGATAAATTGCAGATAAGGAACCGCGAGCAGGTACACTGCTGCCATTGTTAGCGCGATTCTCATCATGATGGCGATCAATGTGCCGATGATGATCGCTTTTTGTCTTTGCCGTGGAGGCAAATGACGGCTTGCCATTGCAATCACAACAGCGTTGTCGCCGCCAAGTATGAGATCGATTCCGATGATCACAAGGAACGACATCAGTACATCGTGTTCCATCAACTGGCACCTCGCTTTGCCTTTGCATCGGGACTTGCCTAAAAGGCACCCGCTTCTACAGCTGCTGCTTGTACAACTATTATATGAAGCAGGCCGGAAAATATGTTAGCTTGGCTTTGAAGGCGTTTTTATTTCTTTTCCGCCTTTTTTATCATAAAATAGAAAATAAAGATTGATTATGGATAAGGTTAAGAAGTGGACGTAATGGGTAAAGTGTAGTAAAGTACAATTAATTGGGAGCTTAGTTATCCCTTCAACATCTTACAAAGAAGGGAAGGTTGGCAAATGGAAATCGAAAGAATAAACGAACATACGGTTAAGTTTTATATTTCCTACGGTGATATCGAAGACCGCGGGTTTGACAGAGAAGAAATTTGGTACAATCGAGAACGCAGTGAAGAGCTTTTTTGGGAAATGATGGACGAAGTGCACGAAGAAGAAGAGTTTGCCGTTGAAGGCCCCCTTTGGATTCAAGTGCAGGCCCTTGATAAGGGATTGGAAATCATTGTGACAAGAGCTCAGCTGTCCAAAGACGGACAAAAGCTGGAACTGCCGATTCCTGAAGATAAAAAACAGCATGTAGCAGAAGAAAGCCTTGATGCTTTGCTTGACGACTTTCAAAAAGAAGAGCAGGCAGAAGAGCAGAAACTGCAGTTTGTTTTAAAGTTTGACGATTTTGAGGATTTAATCTCACTGTCAAAAATGTCTATCAGCGGCTGCCAAACGACATTGTACTCTCATGAAAACCGCTACTATTTATTCGTGGATTTCAGTGAACTGCCTGATGAAGAGGTGGAAAACCAGCTGAGCATTCTGCTGGAGTATGCCTCAGAATCAAAGACGACGATTCATATGCTGAAAGAGTATGGAACACTGATTGCAGCGGATCATGCTCTTCATACAATAAAAAAGCACTTCGCATAAAAAAGCCGGTTTCTTTTGAAGCCGGCTTTAACTTTCTGGAACAAATATAACAAAGAGCTTCAATTCTCCACAACTTCCCTCCTCCCGCTCTACATCTTTCAAACGGCTCACCACTTTCAAAAGAAAACGATCATTTCGGACCAAACCAAATAGGGTCAATCTGATCTATACACTTCCAGTTTCATTGATTAAGATGGATTGGTGTTATGACAAATTTTGAAAGGTGAGATTGATTTGATGCGAAAAAGTTTAAAATGGATCATGGCTGTCTTTATTGGTTTAACATGTTTTTGTGCCGCTTATTCTCAAACAGCCATGGCAGCCGTACATTCCAAGACTCCGGATATTCTCGGAACAACGGGTAAAAACAATTTGAATCAGGCCTATAAAAAATACTTTGATACAAAAGGCGATGGTAAAGGCGGATCGCTGTTTCATTATATGAAGGACGGTTCAGCTTATATCGCTTCGACGACGGACGATAACCTGGGAAATGGCTACTACAGCGTCAAAACAGAGGGTATGAGTTACGGGATGATGATTACGCTGCAAATGAATGATGAGTATAAGTTCCAAAAGCTGTGGGATTTCGTCCGTAAATATATGCGCCATTCCGACAGAAGCGACAGTTTGTACGGCTACCATAGCTGGCATATGAAAACGAACGGCTCAGACGTGCAAACCATTGATCAGAATGTTGCATCTGACGGCGAGGTCTGGTTTGCGGCAGCGCTCATGATGGCATCTGGCCGCTGGGGAGATAAAAAATACCCGTACGATTACAAAGAGCGGGCTCAAGACATGCTTGACGCTTTGGCCGGTGATGGAGAATACGCCAACACCGGTAAGGAATCGCGAGTGTTTATTAAAAACAGCAAGGATCAGCGCTATGCGATGGTTCGATTCGGCCCTTATGTCAATTGGACGGACCCATCCTACCATGTTCCTGCTTTTTTCGAGTTGTTCGCTAAAAGCGCCAGAAGCAGCCAGCAGTATTTTTGGAAAGATGCAGCAAACAAATCTCGAACATACTTGTCAGAAACAACGTTTAAAAGCGTGTTAAATAACGGATCAACCGTCACCAATGCGGCCACAGGGCTGTTTCCCGATGAAGCCGGCTTTGACGGCGTAAGCGATGCGGCTCATTCCTCAACGGAAACAGACCGAAATTTCAGCTATGATGCTTGGCGGACGGTATCTCATATCGCTATGGATCATACACTTTGGTCCTCGGCAGATAACGCATATCGCGCCAGCGAGCAAAAAGCGGTTAACAAGTTCTTGACGTTTATGAAACGGGAAAACTACGGGAGAACGGCCCATGAATATACGCTGAATGGGACGGCCGTCAAAAAAGGAAGCCCGGTTGGCCTGATCGCCGCCAATGCGGGCGGCGCGACTGCAGCAAGCGATGCATTATTAAGGACGGGATTTGCCAATGCGTTTAACAGCACATATATTCCAGAAGATTATTACGGATCATGTCTTTACATGCTGAACAGCCTTGTGGCAAACGGCAAATTTGCGATGTACCTTCCTTAAAAAATGTAATATCAAATTGAAAGACTGACCCTTCTCTCCGGAGAGGGGTTTTTAATTGGTCAGAAGTTGATCCCATAATTATCCTTTAACAAAAATTACATCTCTATTTGAGGAAGATTTTTGTGAACTTTATGAACAAAAAGAATATTATGCAGTTAAACTGTGCACGAAAAGTCGGGGAAGCTATAATGAAAGCGATTACAATGAAGGGGGAGCACAACATGACAAAGAGGGGTAGATGTTACGGCTTTACAATTTTGCTTGTGTTTGCGCTGATTTTGGGAGGATGCGGCGGAAACACGGCTTCAAATAAAGCCGCGAACGAAAAAGACTTTAAACCTTCGAAAGCAATTGAGGTCGTTGCGCCTGCCGGAGCCGGCGGGGGATGGGATACAACGGCCAGAACGATCTCGAAAATTTTAGGTGAAGAAAAATTGATTGAAAAGATGGCTGTCGTCAATAAACCGGGCGGCGGGGGAGCGTCGGGATGGTCGTATGTCCACCGCAAAAAAGGTGATAACCATACGTTGTTTGTTACATCTCCGCCGATTTTGTTCGTGCCTTTAAACGGACAATCCCAGTACGGTCACAATGATTTTACGCCGATCGCAAGCGTGATTGCCGACTACGGAGCGTTTGTCGTTCATAAAGATTCGCCTTATCAGTCGATGACAGATCTTGTGGATGCGCTGAAAAAAGATCCGAAAAAAGCCTCTATTGTAGGGACTTCTTCTCCGGGAAGCATGGACCACATGCAATTTGTCAGCGCTGTTCAAAAGGCTGGCGTTGATGCGAAAGAGCTGAAATACATTACGGCGCAAGACGGCGCCGGGATGAGCATGCTGCTCGGTAAAAAAGCCGACGTCTACTCGACGGGTGTCGGTGAAGCGGCCGAACAGGCGCGCGCCGGAAAAGTCAGAGTGCTGGCCATCACCGCTCCCGAACGCATGAAAGGAGATACGGTCAAAGATTTTCCGACCTTAAAAGAGCAGGGAATCGATGATGAATTTACGGTCTGGAGAGGATTTATGGGACCTCCGGGAATGAGCGAGTCCGCCGTAAAATATTATGAAGAAAAAATCAAAGAGATGATGGAAAAAGACAGCTGGAAATCGATTCGGGACAGCTATGGATGGACGGATAAGTTTATGGGCCATCAAGAATTCAAAGACTATCTTGACGCTCAATATAAAGAAATGGAAGCGCTCCTTGATGATATCGGATTGGGTGGCAAATAAAATGGTCTCCGCGCGGTTGCCGGTATGGGAAAGCGACTTAAAAGCTTTGCCCGGCACAGCCGGCGACCGGCAAGCTGAAATCGAGAAAGGCTGGTGTAAACCATGAGAATCACAAACCGGGCCGTTTCTGTCATCATTTTGGCTGTGGCAGCCATTTACCTGGCGTTCAGCTTTAATTTAGACAGCTATCCGTACGCGGTGATCGATGCGGACGTGCTGCCGAAAAGTTTAGGCATATTGCTTCTCATTTTGGGTGTATTTCTGTTTTTTGAAAAAGATCAAAAAGATACAACGGTGAAAAAGCTGTTTCAGCTGAAGAAAAAAGACGTCAAGGTCATGATGCTCTGTGTTGCTTCTCTGTTGATCTACATTTCGATTTTGGAATTCATCGGATTTTTGCTTTCTACGGTAATGCTGCTGATCGTTTTGCCCGCGGTGTTGGGATATCGAAATTGGACAACGGCTGCGCTCGTTTCACTGATTTTCAGCGGCACAATTTATTTTTCATTCAACTATGTGCTCAACATCATGCTTCCGCAGGGGGTTATGCCTTTTTAATCGAACATAAGGAGGAAAGTGCATGTTAGATAGTATATTATACGGATTTCAGGTGGCGCTGACTCCGCAGAATATCATGTTCGCTTTTATCGGGGTGCTGATCGGGACGGTTATCGGGATGCTGCCCGGGCTTGGGCCGATCACTGCGATTGCCATTATGATCCCGTTAAGTTACGGAATGGACCCGGCCTCCGCGTTAATTTTGATGGCGGGTGTCTATTACGGAGCGGTCTTTGGCGGTTCGACGTCATCGATTCTGTTAAATGCCCCCGGAGTAGCGGGCACTGTCGCAACATCGTTTGACGGCTATCCGATGGCAAAGCAGGGGAAAGCGGGAAAAGCCCTTGCCATCGCTGCAATTTGCTCCTTTGCAGGCGGAACGATCACCGTAGTTGCGCTGATGCTCGTCGCACCGACAATGGCAAACATTGCGGTGACATTTGGACCGACAGAATATTTTGCATTGATGATGCTCGGCTTGGTGGCAATTTCAAGCCTTTCCGAAGGATCGACAGTCAAGGCGCTGATTTCTGCGACATTGGGCTTTATGACCGCTACCATCGGGATTGATCCGCAGACGGGGACCGAACGGTTTACATTCGGTGTGGCAAGCCTTCTGGAAGGCATCGATTTTCTGATCGTGGCTCTTGGTTTGTTTGCACTTGCTGAAGTTGCGTTCTTGATCAAGACGCGGAACAAGCCGATGACGGAAGGAGCGTCTCAGGTCGGCAGCCTGAAGGTGACGAAAAGCGAAATGAAAGAGATTTCGGGACCGATCGCAAGGCATTCGGTCATCGGATTTTTGCTCGGCATCCTGCCCGGTGCAGGGGCGACAATTGCATCATTTATTTCTTATATTACAGAGAAGAGAATCTCAAAACATCCTGAAACGTTTGGCAAGGGAAATATCAAAGGGGTCGCAGCACCTGAGACTTCGAACAATGCGGCAACGAGCGGCGCATTCGTACCCCTTCTGACACTCGGGATTCCCGGATCAGGAACAACGGCCGTCCTGCTCGGCGCCCTTTTGGTCGTCGGCGTTCAGCCGGGACCGCTCATGCTGACGGATCATCCCGACGTGTTCTGGGGCGTGATCGCAAGCATGTATATCGGCAATTTATTTCTGCTGATTTTAAATTTGCCGTTAATTCCTTTCTTGTCAAAAATTCTTCTGATTCCGAAGCAGCTTTTAATTTCGCTCATATTTGTTTTCTGCCTGATCGGCGTCTATGCTGTGACATTTAATGTCGTGCATCTTTATATTCTGGTGTTCTTCGGAATCCTCGGGTATTTTATGAGAGTGCTGTCTTTTCCGGCGGCTCCGTTTATTTTAGCTTTTATTCTCGGAAGTTTGATGGAAGAATCGTTTAGACAAGCGATGACGCTGTCATCAGGAAGCCTGTCCGTGTTTTTTGAAAGTCCCGTCACAATCGGTTTATTGATTACGGCTCTTTTGTCGCTCATCGTACCGCCGATTTCCCGGGCAATGAAGAACAAAAATAAAAAGTCGATCGATTTGGAAGGCTGAGCTTTTGATGTCCGGAACGCTACGTTTCCGGACTTTCATTTTTCACAGGCTTGTAGCGGCGTTCGGGACGTCCGACGGTTCCATAGAAAAGTTCTGTTTTTACATGCTTTTCCGCAGCTAAAAATTCTAAATAGCGCCTTGCGGTCGTCCGGCTGACACCGATGGTGCGCCCGAGGTTTTCGGCGGTGATGCCATCGCTGTTTTCGCTTTTGTTTAAAACGCCGGCTACTTTTTTCAGCGTCAGGCCGTCGATTCCTTTCGGATAATCGGCTTCAGCGGTTTGTTTTTCTTTCATGATGCTTCGCCTTTTTGCCATCAAGCTGTCAACGTCTGTCTGATCGATTGAAGACATTTCATTTACCTTGAGCCGGTAGGACCGATAGTTTAACAGCGTTTCTTTCAGCCTGGAAAACATAATCGGCTTGATCAAATAATCGACGGCTCCCGCGCGAATCGCCTGTTCGACATACTCAACTTCTTTCGCCGCCGTAATCATCATGACGTCTGTATGTCTGAGCTTTTGTCTGATCAGCCAGAGAAGCTCCATGCCTGAGCCGTCCGGCAGAAAAATGTCGAGCAGGACAAGGTCGGGCTTCACGTCCGGAAGCAAATCCTTTGCATCTTGAAAATTTTCTGCGATTCCAATAACAGAAAATCCTTCAATTTTGCTGATCAGTTTTTGATGTATGTCAGCGTTCCTGATGTCATCCTCCACGATAAACACTTGTAATGCTTTCATAGGTCAGTCCCCCAGCGTTTCTCTATTTGGTATCACGACAGTAAACAATGCTCCGCCAAGGTCGCTTTTATCCGCTTTGATTTGTCCGTTTAACGCATTGACGGCTTCTTTAACTAAAAAGAGGCCGAGACCGCGGTGATTAGCCGCTTTTGTCGAATAAAACTTTTGAAAGATCCGCTCCTGTTCCCCCTCGGGAATACCGTCTCCCGAGTCTTCGACTTCAATTAAGATGTGATCTCCCCCGTCTGACAAGAAGACAAGGATGCTGCGGTCTTTTTTGTGGGAAACGGCGTCAAAAGCATTCTCAATCAAATTTCCTAAAATCGTAATGAATTTGCCTTTGTCCATTTCGTCCGGCAAAGCGTCCAATTTTGAGCTTTCATCGATTTCCAGGTTGATGTGCAGCTCTTTTGCACGGTTGACCTTTCCCAGCAGCAACCCGGAAAGAAGCGGATCAGGAATCGAATGGATGAGAAATCGCAGCATTTCCTGATGGCTTTTGTTCTCTTTTTGGATCAATTCGAGCGCTTCAGAATAGCTTTCCAGCTGGATCAGTCCCGCGATTGTGTTCAGCTTGTTTGAATATTCGTGGGTCTGGGCTCTCAGACCTTCCGCGTATTGCGAAGTTTGCGCCAGCTTTTTGGAGAGTTCGTCAATGTCCGTCTTTCTCCTGAAGCTTGCAACGGCCCCGCGGATTTTTTCGTTTTCGAAAATCGGCACTCTGTTGACGATTAATTCTTCATTTCCGATCGTTAATTCCTGATCTTTTTGCGCCGTTTTCGTTTTCATCACTTCGGGGAGCAGCGTATCTGGAAGAAGCTCGGAAATCGGTTTGCCGAGCCACTGATCTTCGCTTTCGACGCGAAGGAGCTCACACGCTTTTCTATTCAAGAGCGTGATTTCTTCATGTTTGTTGATGGCGATCAAGGCCTCGTGCACAGATTCTGTAATCGCCTGTTTTTCAGTATATAATTGATTAATTTCATAAGGTTCAAGACCGAAAATGGACTTTTTGACATTGCGGGAAATATAGACGGCTCCCAAAACCCCCATCAGCACGACAAATCCTAATAAAAATATTAATTTTGTCTGATATTGAGAGACGGTATCCTGAATATTTTCTTTTAAAAAACCGACTGAGATGATTCCGACGATTTTGCCGTTTTCATGAAGGATCGGGGCTTTGCCCCTGATGGCTGGGCCAAGCGTGCCGACGGCTTCCGAAATATATGCTTCCCCTTTTTCAAGAGCGCGCTGATTGTCTCCGCCGACCATCGGTTTGCCGATTTTTCCCGGGTCCGGATGAGCATAGCGAATCGCATCCGCCGAGCCGATCACAATGTATTGCGCACCGGACTGCTTTCTCGCGTTTTCTGCAATTGGCTGAAGGATTCGGGACGGATCGTCCGTTTCAAAGGCTTCCTGGACGGAAGGCATCTGGGCGAGCGTTTTCGCCATATCGAGCGCTCTGGCTTGAATTTGTGTTTTTAACGAATTTTCTAAAATGATTAAATAGAGGCCGCTCATAACAGAAAGCAAGATGAATAGCAGGGTGAGAATCAGCAATGTAAGCTTGGTGGTCAGCTTCCGTTTGATGTCAAAAACTCCTTTTCTAAAAATTTCGAGTTCTATAATACTACTTTATATAAAATCAGCCTGAATTTGAAGCGTTTTCAAAAAAAGGAAAGCTTCCGCGCATGTTGAATACTTGATCAAACAGGAAGGAGAGAGACAATATGTTCAGTGCAATGATCGATCAAGAAGAGATCATCTGTCTTGCCGACGGATACAAAACCGAAGATCTCAAGCGATTGAGAAAACGACATTTATTTTACTGTCCGGTTTGCCGGTGTGAACTCGACCTGAAAGTCGGTGCCGTCAAGCTCCCACACTTCGCTCATAAGCCGGGTGCAGCATGTCCGGTGCCTCATGAACCGGAGAGCTCCTATCACCTGAAAGGAAAACGGCTGTTGTACGAATGGCTCGGCAGACAAGGCTTCCGCCCGGTGCTTGAACCGTATTTGCAAGAGATCAGACAAAGGCCCGATTTGCTTCTGGAATACGGAACCCGCCAGGTTGCAGTTGAATTTCAATGTGCGAATCTCGATGCGGCAGCGTACCGAAAAAGAACGGACGGCTTTCTCAAACTGGGAATCGAGCCGTTGTGGATTCTGGGCGGTAACCGGGTAAGACGCTTGGCGAGGAGTTTTTTTCAGCTTTCAGGGTTTCACTGGCAGTTCGCTCAGAAAAGGGATAAGCCTCCTAAGCTCCTGTTTTTTTGCCCCGAACAAAAGGCTTTCATCATCCTCGAACACTTGATTCCCTTTCAAACAAACAAAACATCCGCATCCTTGCGTTTTCTCCCACTTGCTGAAGCAGGCTGGCATGATTTAACCGCATGGGAAAACTGTTCGCCTCTCCAGCTTAAAGGTTGGAAAGAAAACATCCGCAGCTTTCGAATGTCGACCGTGCGTTTTTTATCAAAAGAAGCGAAGCAGATGGCCGAGCTCTTTTATGAAAAGTACCGGCTCCATCTCCCGTTTTTCCCCTCAGAAGTCTTTCTCCCGGTGCCGTCAGGCTATATTTTTGCCCACCCGGTTTATGTGTGGCAAGGGTACCTTTTCTTATTTATAACGAAGCATGATACGTTTCGCCTGCAGTCTGCGGTTCATTATATGGACTGGCTCGTCAAGGGCAAAAGGCTGAAGCTGAGATGGAGCGGGCAGCAAACGGCTGCTGATGCCGTTTGTGAATATATTTGTTTTTTGCATAAAAAAGGATTTTTGGAGAGGAAAGAGGAATTTTATTATTCCGCGGGTCCTGTTGCTCCGGAGCCGCGGCTGGAGGCGCTGTTAAAAAGGGATGAACATTATTTTTCCGAATGATTATCAAGCCTTTCGTTCAACCTAAAGAAAGGAAGGTGGTGTCCGGGCTGTTTCAGATCAAAAGATATGTATTTTATTTTTTAACGGCGGGATTTTGCGTCTTTTTTTTCGCATATGATTTGACAAAAGACGGTGAAAAAACAGAAGATAAACACAATACAAGTTTATTGGACAACAATGGACTTGGAGTAAAGAAAGCGAGGGGATTGACAGTGGCTGAAGAAAAAAAATCGAAGAAACTGCCTTCAAGAGAAGAGGTGAAGCAAGAAGACACGTGGAGACTTGAGGATATCTTCCCGTCAGATGATGCTTGGAGCGAGGAATTTCAAGCCGTTAAAGAACTGCTGCCCAAGCTTTCCGAATTCAAGGGCAGGCTCGGCCATTCCGCCGATGATCTATATGAAGCGCTGACTTATCAGGATAAGGTGATGGAGCGTCTCGGGAAGCTGTATACTTACGCTCACATGCGCTATGATCAGGATACTGGAAATTCTTTTTACCAAGGTCTCAATGATAAAGCGGCCAACCTCTATACCCAGGCAGCGAGCGCAACGGCCTACATGGTGCCGGAAATACTATCGATTCAGGAAGAAAAGCTTCAGCAGTTCCTGCTGGAAAAAGAGGAGTTAAAGCTTTACTCGCATGCTCTCGAAGAAATCAATAAAGAGCGTCCTCACGTACTGAGCGAGGAGGAGGAAGGGATTTTGGCCGAAGCGTCTGATGTTCTTTCGTCTTCTTCCAACACGTTCGGCATGTTGAATAACGCCGATATGGAATTTCCGGAGATCACCGATGAAAATGGAGAAAAGGTACAGCTCACACACGGCAATTATGTCACCTTTTTGGAAAGCGAGAACCGCGATGTCCGCCGCGCGGCATTCAAGGCGGTTTACGAAACATACGGCCGCTTTAAAAACACGCTCGCTTCCACGCTCAGCGGAGCTGTGAAAAAAGACAACTTTTATGCGAAGGTTAAACATTATAAATCGGCGCGGGAAGCTGCTTTGTCGCGAAACAGCATTCCTGAAGAAGTCTATGACAATCTTGTCAGCACGATCAACAAGCATCTCCCGCTTCTTCACCGCTATGTTGAGCTTAGAAAAAAAGTGCTTGAGCTTGATGAGGTACACATGTATGACCTGTATACTCCGCTGGTAAAGGACTCTGGAATGAAAGTTACCTACGAGCAGGCCAAGGACTATATGCTAAAAGGTTTGACGCCTTTAGGGGAAGAATATTCATCCATCCTGAAAGAAGGCTTGAACAACCGCTGGGTCGATGTGTATGAAAACAAAGGAAAACGAAGCGGCGCTTATTCTTCAGGAACTTACGGAACAAATCCGTATATTTTGATGAACTGGCAGGACAACGTCAATAATTTGTTTACGCTCGTCCATGAATTCGGCCATTCCGTGCACAGCTACTATACGAGAAAATATCAGCCTTACCCGTACGGAAACTACAGCATTTTCGTAGCCGAAGTAGCTTCTACGACGAATGAAGCACTTTTGGGAGAATACTTGCTGAATACAATCGACGATGAAAAACAGCGGCTCTACATTTTGAATCATATGCTTGAAGGCTTCAAAGGAACGGTTTTCAGACAAACGATGTTTGCCGAATTTGAACATGAGATCCATAGCAAAGCCCAGGAAGGGGAACCGCTGACACCTGAGCTGTTAACGAGCATCTACTATGATTTGAATAAGAAATATTTCGGTGACAATATTGAGATTGATAAGGAAATCGGTCTTGAGTGGTCAAGAATACCGCATTTCTATTACAATTATTATGTGTATCAGTATGCGACAGGCTTCAGTGCAGCTCAGGCACTCAGTCAGCAGATTTTAAAAGAAGGCAAATCGGCTGTTGACCGCTATATTGAGTTCTTGAAAGCGGGTAGCTCGGATTATCCGATTGAAGTGCTGAAAAAAGCCGGTGTTGATATGACATCTTCGGAGCCGATCGAAGCTGCGTGCAAAAAGTTTGAAGAGCAGCTGAACGAAATGGAAGAACTTTTGCAAAAAGTCAATCATTCATAATAGGCGAGTATATAGAAGAGGCTGCCGGTCATACCGGCAGCCTTGTTCGCGATGAGGTCAAAAACCTTTAAATGTTTTGCGGTGGTTGAGGCGGCTGAGCGTAAAAAGGATTGATATAAATAAGAGAGGGGACGTAATATAAAGGGGAAACATATTCATCAAACCTAAAATATTCAAGACGAAAAAAAATAATATTGATGCAAGTCCTAAAATGATCTGAAGCATAAAAACCCTCCTAAGGACTGATAAAATTTCACAGGGGGAGACGATGCGCAAAAAGGCAGCAAAACCGGGCGCCAGTTCGCATAAATCGCGGTATGGCAACGTGCGGCGGGCTCGTTTTCTTTGTTACTTTGATCATATGATTGACATCTATCTTTTATGTTTTTGTGACAAAAATGTGAAAACTAATGAAATCAGTTGTCAAAACTCGACATGATTTGATATTATAAAGATGTGAAATTGATCACAAACAAACATTTACCCCTTTGTTTGACCGTGAAAAATTTCTCCCATCCCCTTTGTTGTCGTTAAGACATAATTAGAAACCGCGCTTATCCCGGCGCGGTTTCTTACTGCTTCAAAAAGGAACGTGCGTTCGTTTTAGCGCAAAAAAAAACACGGGAGAAACCCGTGCTATTTTTCGCATTGATAAAGCGGTCCAGCATCATGATGTCCGTTTATATAGCGCCAGAACATGCCGTGTTTCGCTTCCACTCTTTCGACTTTGCGGGCGAACGCGAGCTTTTTCATTTCCCGTTCCACCTCTTCCAGCGTCCAGTCGTAAACGACGGCAATTTCTTTGTCGGCTACAAATTGAAAGTATTCGATAAAAAGTTCGAGCGGAGGTGTTTGCGAAGGCTTCGGCTCATCGCCGAGCATCTCAAACAATACTTCTTCGTAAATCTCGTATGAATAATTTCCGGTTACTTTTAAGCCTTCTCCTTCGCGGAGACTGTTAAAAAACGTAAGAGTCGGGACAGATGCCACTTCCATTTCGGCAGCGATTTTCAAATCGCATTGCAGGGCTTTCACGGCGCTCTGCGAATGAAGATCCCTTTTAAATTCCTCCAGATCGAGCTGTGTATGCTCTGCGATCGCCAGCAGCACCTGTTCTTCGGTGATATCCTGCCGATTGAGAAACAGGCTTTCCTGCATGCATCTCAAAAACTGCAGCCCTGCTTTTCTGCCTTGCAGTTCCGCCGCTTTTAAAGCGAGTGAAGCGAGGTATGGTGCGGAGAGCGCTTTGTCATGCAGGAGCGTCCCGTCACAAGACATGCCTGATCTGCATGCGATCTTTTCCCATGCCTCTGCGAGGCGGTGCTTTTTACGTTTCTGAACGTTCAGCGCTGTGATGCTGCATGCGGCGATGATCCTTAGTGTGAAAAAACGGCCGTAGCGGATTTTCAACTTTTTGATCGCCGGCTCCAAAGCCCAGCATTCAGGAGACAAAGGGTCGACAAACATATAAATTTCCATCGGTTTTTGCGGATGTCCATGGCAATGGGAGAAAAATTGGTCACGCTGATTTAGTGTCAATGTGAACCATCCTCCATTTTAGGCTGATTTACCATATGTCTGGCTGTCAATGTCAGCCTTTCAAAAAGAAATTCCCTTATTTCGCCCTTTAAACCGACATGATCCATTGCCTCTTTCATACACGAAAGCCATGCGTCCGCCCGTTCCGGTGTGATTGGAAACGGCAGGTGCCGCGCCCTCAGCATCGGGTGTCCGTGTTCTTCTGTATAAAGCGGCGGACCGCCTAAATATTGCGTTAAAAATTGCTTCTGTTTTCTTGCCGTTTCCGTTAAGTCGTCCGGAAAAATCGGGTAGAGCAGCGGATGCCGCTTTACACGCTCATAAAAAGTATCAACAAGTTGCGATAGAAGCTCTTCTCCAATCGCTTCATAAGGTGCGTTAAACGATTGTCCCATGTTGACTACTCCTTTTAATATGGCTAATAGGAAAATATACCGATTCCTATCGCAAAAAAATATTTATCTTGTGCATCATTTATTATTTCACGATTGTATATACTTATTTTAGCAACCTCGTTCCATTTCTACAAACAAACCGACTTCTGCCTGCGGGCGAAAATCGCTGATTTTGTTTCAAATATCATATCATATTCGCTTCTTAAATGTGTATTTTTAATACCGGGAGGATCAAAGAGGAAGTAAATGAGGACAAAAAAAGCCGGAAAGCGTCCTTTCCGGCTTAAGCATAGTAATTTGAGGTGATTCTTTTTACATAATTTTGCGTTTCTTTAAAAGGGGGAATGCCTCCGTATTTTTGGACATTTCCCGGTCCGGCATTGTAGGCCGCTAATGCGAGGTTCACATTCCCGCTGTATTTATCGAGCATCTGCTTTAAGTATTTTGTTCCGCCTTCTATATTTTGTACGGGGTCAAAAGCGTTATTCACGCCAAGCGCTTTCGCCGTTGACGGCATGAGCTGCATCAGGCCCATGGCGCCGGCCGGGCTGACCGCTTTTTCCTGGTAGCGCGATTCCTGCTTGACGACGGCATGAATCAGCTTCTCATCGACTCCGTATTTTTCTGCGGCGTTTTTGATGATCTGGTCAATGCTCTGATTTTGGCCGCCGAAAGAGACGGGTTTCGCTGCGGCAGATGGGACGGCCGCAATTGCCGCAGGCTTTTCGGCTGTCAGCGGCGCCTGGAGCTGAGACCCTGTCGACACGGCCGGAACAACCGCGGGCTGTGAAGACTCCAAACCGCCGACATTGCTTAAATATTGGTTTAAAATCGAGCTGAAATCAAAACCAGCATCTTCGGGACCGCTGTCTGAAGCCGGATAAAACGACCGTATCGCCTGGAGTTCCAAGAGGGCGGCCAAATGGTTGACGTTCATTGTTTTCCCACCTTATTGATCTTTAAGTTTTTGTTCATAAAATCGGACGATTTTATTTTTGGTTTCACGCTCAGGGATGCCGAACGATTTCAGCAGTTCAGAGAAATCCCGTTTTCCGCGTTCATAGTCTGTCACTTCGAATTCAACTTCAAAGTCTTCTACCATTAAGTATCGGCTGTGATCCAAAACAATTAAGCCCTGCGGCAATTTTTTTTCTGCACGGCTTGTTGCAAGCGTTCCGAAAAGGATGAGCTCGTCCGGTTGAATGCCGAGGCGCTTCAGGCGATCGTATACCGGTCCATGCGGAATCGTGAACGTTTCAAATTCGGGATTCCCGGTCAGCTCCTGGTGGGTTTCCATCAGACCTACAGGTGCCGGCTCTTTTAATGTCAGTACATATCGCTGCTGTTTTTCGCGAATTCTTAAAGCCGCTCCTTTTTCTTTTAAAGAAAAGGAGGACGTATCGTAATAATGGTTTTTTTGTATAACAAATTGCTCGGAAGTAAATTGATAATATGATTTGATTTTCTCAAATTCTTTTTTTGTCAGCATATTTTTAAATTCGATTTCAAGTTCCTGGCTCATTCTTTAATTTTTTCATCCTCTCAGCTGGTAAAATTGCATTTTCCTTATTATCTCTTGAGAAGGAACGTTTATCAATATTGAAGCTGATATGATAAAATGAATCTGTACTTTTATTGTAAAGGAGAGCATTATGCAGAACAGAATTGAGATTACAGAAGCCAATCTGCGAAACGACCGGCTGGTGTTGACCAGCGAAATCAATGACGGAGCGGAGCGGAAACCGGCCGGACGCATGCTGACAGACTCCGATCATTTTGCATTTGTATACATACTTGAACAGGACGATTCCTTTGAATACGTCATTTTAAACGAAGGCATCTGGTCCGATCTTAAAGCGGCCCTCGACGCCAATCTTCCTGTGTTTTTACATATCGGAAACACGGAGCTGGAGCTTAACGGGTTCCATGATGAGCTCGGATATTTAATAGAGAATATTAAAGATAATGCAAATTATGGCGAAGAAATGGAAGAGAGAGTGAAACGGATATTCCTCTAGAAAAAAAGGCGATGAAATTGGGGGAAGGTTTATGGACGAAAAACAATGGGAGCAATTTTTAGCGCCGTACCGGCAGGCTGTTGAAGAGTTGAAAGTGAAGCTGAAAGGGATCCGGACCCTTTACGAATACGAGGAGGAACATTCGCCGATCGAATTCGTGACAGGGCGGGTGAAGCCTGTTCCGAGTATTCTTGAGAAGGCCAAGCGGAAAAACATTCCTCTGCACAACATTGAAAGCATGCAAGATATTGCCGGGCTCAGAATCATGTGCCAATTTTTTGAGGATATTCGCATTGTCGTCGATATGCTTCTGGCGAGAAAGGACTTCACGGTCGTGGATAAGCGCGACTATATCGCGGAACATAAAGAGAGCGGCTACCGCTCCTACCACCTCGTCGTGCTGTACCCTTTGCAGACAATCAACGGGGAAAAACAGATTTTGGTTGAAATTCAAATCCGGACGCTGGCGATGAATTTTTGGGCGACAATCGAACATTCTTTAAATTATAAATACAGCGGCAACATTCCGGAAAAAGTAAAATTAAGGCTTCAAAGAGCTTCTGAAGCAGCATCAAGGCTCGATATGGAAATGTCCGAGATCAGGGGCGAGATTCAGGAGGCTCACGTGGCATTTTCACGCAAGAAAAAGGATGAGGATGACGGTTAGGGGAAAGGAGATGGAATGATGAAGTTTGCGGTATCGTCCAAAGGAAATGATGTTTCCGATTCATTAAAAAGCAAAATTCAAACATATCTGCTCGACTTCGGTCTTGAATGCGATGAAGAAGAGCCGGATATCGTCATTTCCGTCGGCGGTGACGGAACGCTTTTATACGCATTTCACAAATACAGCGGCCGCCTCGACAAAACGGCCTTTGTCGGGGTTCATACAGGACATCTCGGCTTTTATGCCGACTGGGTGCCGACCGAGATTGAAAAACTCGTAATCGCGATTGCGAAAACGCCGTATCAAATTGTTGAATATCCGGTTTTGGAAGTTATCGTCCGCTACAATGACGGCAGCGATGAAGCGAGATATTTGGCGCTGAACGAATGTACGATCAAGAGCATCGAAGGGACGCTTGTGACAGATGTCGAAATTAAAGGGGAACTTTTCGAAACGTTCCGCGGCGACGGCCTTTGCTTATCGACCCCATCGGGAAGCACGGCATATAACAAGGCGCTCGGCGGTGCGATTATTCATCCGTCCATCAGAGCGGTCCAGCTGGCTGAAATGGCGTCGATCAACAACCGGGTGTTTCGGACGGTCGGATCGCCGCTCATTCTGCCTGAGCACCACACTTGTTTAATTAAACCGATTAATGATGTGACGTTTCAAGTCGCGATTGACCATTTGACATTGCTGCATAAAGACGTCAAGTCAATTCAATGCCGCGTCGCAAACGAAAATATCAGGTTTGCCCGCTTTCGGCCGTTTCCGTTTTGGAAAAGGGTCCAGGATTCCTTTATCGGAAAAGGAGAATAGGAAGGTTTGCTGTGAGCGATTTTTTGATGAAACAGATCATAACAGAAGAGGACAGCGGGGTTCTTTTGAAAGAATACGTCCAGCGACTGGGCATTTCAAAAAGGATGCTGACGGACATCAAATTCGGCGGCGGGGATCTTTTGGTAAACGGCGGGCATGTAACGGTCAGATACGTTCTTCAAAAAGGGGACGAGCTCGTCATACAGTTCCCTCCGGAAAAAATGAGCGAATCTTTGCGCCCGGAAGAAATTCCGCTTGATATTTTGTTCGAAGATGACCATGTCCTCGTATTAAATAAACAGCCATGCCTGTCGTCGATTCCCTCGCGCGAGCATCCATCAGGCAGCTTGGCGAACGGTCTGATTCATTATTACCAGCGGACGGGCGTCCGCGCGACCGTTCACCTGGTGAGCAGGCTTGACCGCGACACATCGGGTGTCATGCTTGTAGCCAAGCACCGCTTCGCCCACTCGCTTTTATCGGGACTGCAAAAAAAGGGAGCCGTCAAACGGCAATATCGGGCGGTCGTCCACGGTTTGATCGCAGAAGAGCAGGGAACGATCGATGCGCCAATCGGCAGAAAATCATCGAGCATCATCGAGCGTGCGGTGATCCCCGACGGGCAAAAAGCGGTGACGCATTTTTGGGTGAACAGGCGCTTCAGCGGTATGACGGATGTCTCCATCCGTCTGGAAACCGGGAGAACCCATCAGATCCGAGTTCACATGAGTCATATCGGATATCCTTTGTGCGGTGATACGCTGTACGGAGGAACCCGCGGCTTCATCAATCGGCAGGCGCTCCACAGTGAGACGCTGACGTTTTTTCATCCCTTCACAATGGAAGAGCTGACGTTTCAAGCGCCGGTTCCGCATGATATGAGTCAGTTGATAGAGAGCTGAATTAAGCTCTCTTTTTTTATGGCTCCATACGGAATCTTGACTCATCATAAGGCAATGAAGAGGGGACAGATTCGGTTGTCAGTTCGGGGTATCTGAAAGCGGTCAGCCTGTTGCCGAATACACAACCGGTATCGATATTGATCGTATGATGTATCATTCGCGGACGTTTGACAGGAGTGTGGCCGTACACCACCCACGGATCGCCTTTGTAATGAGCGGCCCAGTCCCGCCTGACCGGCCGTCCGTCAGGCAGCGTTTCTCCTGTAATATCTCCGTATAGCACAAACTGTTTTACTTTTCCGACAGGCTTTTTGCCGATGTCTTCCGCTTTGATGCCGGCATGTGCGACGACAAGTTCGCCGTTATGCAGGATCTCATAAAGCGGGGCGTTTTCATAAAGGCGCATGAAAAGGTCTCTGATATCCTTCTGTTTATGTTTCGGAAGGTTTCTGTATTCCGCCGCCGTCGTCTCCAGCCCGTGCTGCAGCTTCACCGGATTGCCTTTGAAAAAACGGTACAGCTTATTGCAGTGATTGCCGGGCACATATCGCACAGCTCCTTCTTCAACGGCCCGTCCTACAAATTCAACGACCTCCAGCGATTTTGGCCCTCTGTCTGTTAAATCCCCGAGAAAGACAAGTGTTCTGTTTTCCGGATGAACGGGAAACCCCGATGACAGCGAGTAACCGAGCTTTTCAATCAGCGCAATCATTTCGTCATAGCACCCGTGAATATCGCCGATTACATCATATTTCATGCGTTTTCTGCCTCCTGTCTGCGTATGTATATACATTGCCCAGTCCATATATAAATCAAGCTTCAGCGACTTTCACCGGAGAAAATCAGGCATATTACTTTTTTTTCTGAGCGAGCATTGTTAAAATCGATTTTTACACCTGTGAGAAAAGAGTTCAGACGGTTCTTTTCCCACATGAAAATGTCTAAAAAGATGTCCCTTTTATTTTTAAAAAAGGGAACGCTAATCATACCCGGAAACCGGTTTTAGAGGAGGTACCAGTTTATGGAGCACACATCTGTCTCATCTTTAGTTGTCGTACTGATTATCGCATTTTTAACGCCCATCCTGCTGCACCGTTTCAGGTTAAGCATACCGGTGGTTGTCGCTGAAATTATCATGGGTCTTATTATCGGAAAAAGCGGGTTCGATCTGGTCGCCCAGCACGATACATGGCTCGAAACTTTATCGATGCTCGGATTTATCTTTTTAATGTTTTTAAGCGGGCTTGAAATCGATTTTTCCGCATTTGAAAAAGGAAAGAAAAAGCAGCTGCTTCCAAGCGGAAAGGAAGCGCCGAATACATTTAAAACGGCTTCGGTCATCTTTATTGCCGTCTTTATTTTATCGCTCGGCCTTTCTTACAGCTTTGTCATGGCAGGATTTATTGACAACGCCTTTTTAATGACGCTGATCATTTCGACAATTTCGCTCGGGGTTGTCGTTCCGACGCTGAAAGAAGAGCGTCTCATGAAGACAAATATCGGCCAGATTATTTTGCTTGTCGCCGTCATTGCCGATCTTGTCACGATGATTCTGCTTGCAGTGTTCGCCTCAATCTACGGGGACGAAAACAGCAATATGTGGCTGCTGATGATCTTATTTGCCGCCGGCGTCGTTTTATACCTGTTCGGAAGGATATTTAAAAAGCGGCCTTTTGTCGAAGTGCTGTCAAAAGGAACGATCCAGATCGGCACAAGGGCGATATTTACGCTGATCATCGTACTTGTGGCGCTGTCCGAGTCGCTCGGTGCAGAAAACATACTTGGCGCGTTTTTGGCCGGGGTGCTTGTTTCGCTGCTTTCGCCGAACAAGGAGCTCGTTCAGCAGCTCGATTCATTCGGATACGGATTCCTCATCCCGATCTTCTTTGTGATGACAGGCGTCAAATTGGACATTTGGTCACTGTTTGGCAATCCGAAAATTTTAGTGATGATCCCGCTTCTGTTTGTGGCTCTGTTAATCAGCAAAGTCGTTCCGGTGCTGTTTTTGAAAAAGTGGTATGACATGAAAACCGTGCTGGCTTCCGGTTTTCTCCTGACTTCCACGCTTTCTTTGGTGATCGCGGCGACAACGATCGGCGAGCGCATCGGCGTGATTGACGCGCAGATGTCCGGCGCGCTGATTCTGGTCGCTGTCATTACATGCATCATCACACCGACCGGCTTTAAAAAATTAATGCCGAAAACGGAAAGCGAAAAAGAGAAAAAGACGATCACCTTTATCGGCGCAAATCAAATGACGCTGCCAGTCACGCTCGAACTTTCTCCGGAAGATTATCACGTCAGAATCCTGCATGTCCGGCAGGAAAAAAAGGAAGAAAATCTGGCGGACCCGGTGTTTGATGTTGAAGTTTTGCCTGATTATGAATACGAGACGCTTCAATCATTCGGCGTTTTCCAAACGGATATACTCGTCGTGGCCACTGGCAGCGAAGAGCGCAATACAGGGATCGCACTTTTTGCGAAGGAGCAGAAAGTCGCGAGAATTATCGCCAGCGCAGATTCTCCAGACGCCGAATCCAGACTGAAAGATAACGGAATTGATACATTCTCTATTCTGCTTTCTACAAAAACGCTGCTGCGCGCGCTTATCGAGGCGCCTGGCGTTATGAAACTCCTGACGAACCAGGATGCGTCGCTGTATCAGATCAATATGAGCAATGAGCGATTTGACGGTGTTCTGTTAAGGGAGTTTCCGTTTACGGGAGATGTTATCTTCGTCCGAATTTTCCGCGGGGTGGACAGCATCGTGCCCCACGGGGATACAAGGCTGCAATTGGGTGACAGGCTGATCGCCACCGGTTCGCGCGAATATATTGCGGAATTGAGAAAAACGCTTGGAGACTGATGCTTGACCATTTTGCAATTCGTGATAAGATAAAAGTATAAACTGAATGAACAAGAAATGTTTTCCACTAGGGGAGTCCTTGATAAGGGCTGAGATAAAAGTGTGACTTTTAGACCCTCATAACCTGAACAGGTTCAAACCTGCGTAGGGAAGTGGCACGGTATTTGAGTATGTATTTATGCAAATTCCAAACCACTTTCCTTGCGGGAAAGTGGTTTTTTTATGTTCAGAATCGAAGGAGGAGCCTCGAAATGAAGTTTTCAGAAGAATGCCGAAACAGCGCTGCAAAATGGTGGGAAGGCAGTTTTGTCCATCCGTTTATTCAAGGGATTGGAGACGGCACACTTCCGGTTGATCGATTTAAATACTATGTCATGCAGGATTCCTACTATTTGACCCACTTTGCCAAAGTCCAATCCTTTGGTGCGGCATATGCTCGCGATTTATATACGACAAGCCGGATGGCTGAACACGCGAAAGGCACATATGAAGCCGAGATGTCGCTCCATAGGAAATTCACCGATCTATTGGGAATCACAAAGGAAGAACTGGAGTCGTTTCAGCCGTCGCCGACAGCGTATGCGTACACATCGCATATGTACCGTTCTGTCGTGAGCGGCAGTTTTGCGGAAATACTGGCCGCTTTGCTTCCTTGCTATTGGCTCTATTATGACGTCGGTGAGACGTTAAAAACGTGCAGGCCTGACAGCGCGGTTTATCAGGAATGGATCGCGACATACGGAGGCGACTGGTTTAAAGAACTTGTGACAGAACAGATCAACCGCTTCGATGAGCTGGCTGAAAACGCCGATGAGAAAACGCGCGCGAAGATGAAGGAGAACTTCGTCATCTCCAGCTTCTACGAATACAGCTTCTGGGATATGGCCTACCAAAAAGAAAGCTGGTCAAAAAGCGGGGTGGATCAGCTTGCATCTGCACGCGATCACCGATGACAAGCACTCTGTGGAAGAGCTTGCTGCAAAAATCATCTCGATTCAAAATGCCGTTGACTTTATCCATATCAGGGAAAGATCAAAAAAAGTAAGTGAAATATCAAGTTTAATCGACCGCCTTGCCGAAGAAGGGGTTGATAAGCGGAAACTGATCATCAACGACAGGGTGGATATCGCTTTGTTTCATCACATTCACCGGGTTCAGCTGCCTTCACACGGCTTTTCCGTCAAAAGTGTGAGGAGCCGTTTTCCGCATTTGAAAATCGGAAAGTCCGTCCATTCGCCAGAAGAAGCGGTTCAGGCTGAAACTGAAGGTGCAGATTATGTGCTGTTCGGCCACATTTTTGAAACGGACTGTAAAAAGGGCCGGAAAGGAAGAGGAGCTCTCAGTCTGGCTGAAGTGAAGGCGGCTGTCCGCATTCCGGTCATTGCGATCGGGGGTATTACCGAACAACGACTGGCGGAAGTCAAAATGGCAGACGGCATCGCCGTGATGTCGGGGATCTTTTCTCATGACAGACCGGATGAGGCGGCCGCGCGGCTTGCCTGTCTCGCGAAGGGAGATTCATATGAGAAAGCGCTATGATACGATCGTGATCGGCGGAGGCATCATCGGGACATCCATCGCTTACCATCTTGCGAAAGCGGGGAAAAAAACGGCCGTGTTTGAAAGCGGAGAAGTCGGCAAAAAAGCGACGAGCGCGGCGGCGGGCATGCTCGGCGCCCATGCGGAATGCGATAAACCCGGTACCTTTTTCGAATTTGCCAGAGCCAGCCAAAAAGCCTATCAGCGGCTGACGGGCGAATTGAAAGACTTAAGCGGCATCGATATCAGAAAGCATGACGGAGGGATATTAAAGCTGGCATTTTCAGAAAGCGACCGCGAACACCTGATGCAAATGGCTGCACTGGATTCAGTGGAATGGCTTGAAGCCGCTGAAGTATATGAGCTGGAACCGCATGCCGGAAAAGGGATTCTCGGCGCTAATTTCATTCGGGACGACATCCATGTCGAACCGGCCGCAGTGTGCAGGGCATTTGCCAGGGGGGCCCGGATTCTCGGTGCCGAGGTCTTCGAGTTTACCCCCGTTTTATCGATCGAATCTGAAGCGGGGGCCGTCCGCGTCACTGCTGCTTCATGCACCGCGGAGGCGGAGCACGTTGTCATTGCAAGCGGTGTGTGGAGCGGTGCTTTCTTTAAACAGATCGGCATAGACAAAAGCTTTTATCCTGTCAAAGGGGAGTGCCTGTCTGTGTGGAATGACGGCATCCCTTTGACGAGGACGCTTTACCATGATCATTGCTACATCGTTCCGCGCCATAGCGGAAAGCTTGTCGTCGGCGCGACAATGAAGCCCGGGGATTGGAATGAACAGCCGGAACTTGGCGGAATCGAGGAGTTGATCCGAAAGGCCAAGTCGATGCTCCCTGACATTGAATCCATGAACATCGACCAATGCTGGGCCGGATTGCGCCCGGAAACAGGGGATGGCAATCCATATATCGGCAGACACCCTGAAAATGACCGGATATTGTTTGCTGCCGGACATTTCAGAAACGGCATCCTCCTGGCACCTGCAACCGGTGAGATGATAGCTGACATGATCCTCGGCAATCCGGTCAAAACAGAGTGGGCCGAGGCGTTTAAAGCGGAGCGAAAGGAGGCTGTGCACAGGTGAACATTCAGCTCAACGGCCGGAAAATAGAGTGGAGAGATGACGGCGGCACGATTTACGATTTGCTCGCATCCTACAGTTTGGAAAATCGTGTTGTCGTTGTTGAAAGAAACAGGCAGATTATCGGAAAAGACCAATATCAAACAGTCAAACTGGAAGAACACGATGTCATCGAAATCGTTCATTTTGTCGGAGGGGGATAAACCGTTATGTTAAAAATCGCAGATCGTCAATTCTCATCAAGATTATTGCTCGGCACAGGGAAGTATCCGTCATTTGAAATTCAAAAAGAGGCTGTCAGTGCATCTGAATCGGAGATCCTGACCTTTGCCGTCAGACGGATGAATATTTTTGAAGAGTCTCAGCCTAATTTTTTGGAGCAGCTTGATTTAAGCCGTTATACGCTTTTGCCGAATACGGCCGGAGCAAAAACGGCTGAGGAAGCCGTCCGGATCGCCAAGCTTGCTAAAGCGAGCGGTCTTTGCGACATGATCAAAGTCGAAGTGATCGGCTGTGACCGTTCGCTTCTGCCTGACCCGGTAGAAACGCTGAAGGCGTCAGAAGCCTTGCTTGAAGAAGGCTTCATTGTGCTGCCGTATACATCGGACGATGTCGTCCTTGCGAGAAAGCTTGAAGAGCTCGGCGTACACGCCATTATGCCCGGGGCCTCTCCAATCGGTTCGGGACAGGGAATCGTCAATCCGCTTAACCTGTCGTTCATCATTGAACAGGCTAAGGTTCCCGTAATCGTGGATGCCGGAATCGGTTCTCCGAAAGATGCGGCATACGCAATGGAACTCGGCGCTGACGGAGTGCTTTTGAACACGGCAGTGAGCGGGGCGAAAGATCCGGTCCAAATGGCGAAGGCTATGAAACTCGCCGTTGAAGCAGGCAGACTCGGATACCTTGCCGGACGAATTCCGGAAAAGAACTACGGCATCGCCAGCAGTCCTGAAGAAGGGAAGTTGACGATTTGACTGGCAGGTATTCAAGACAGGAGCTTTTTCACCCGATCGGACCGGACGGCCAGGAAAAATTAAGTCGCGCCCGCGTCCTGGTGATCGGTGCGGGGGCATTGGGCGCGGCCAGCGCAGAAATGCTGGTGAGGGCCGGAGTCGGTTCGCTGACGATTGCCGACAGGGATTATGTGGAATGGAGCAATCTCCAGCGCCAGCAGCTCTATACGGAACAGGATGTGGTTGATCATATGCCAAAGGCAGCCGCTGCCGAAAAAAGGCTGCGCCTGATCAACAGCTCTGTTCAAGTGACCGGCATTGTAGCAGATGTTACCGCGGAAAAAGCGCTCGAGCTTGCGGAGAAAGCGTCCCTGATCGTCGATGCGACCGATAATTTTGAAACGCGGCTGATCATGAACGATGCGGCGGTCAAGTTAGGCATCCCTTTTCTGTACGGCGCGTGTGTCGCAAGCTATGGCATCACATATACCGTCATTCCGGGGAAAACGCCGTGCCTTCACTGTCTTTTGGGGCATTTGCCCGCGAATACCATGACGTGCGACACAGCAGGGGTGATCGGTCCGGTTGTTCAGCAGGTTGCCGCTTACCAGGTAACAGATGCCCTGAAGCTGCTGACAGGGCATGAACCGTCAGGAATGCTTCGCTCATTTGATATTTGGACAAATGAGCGCTCTGAAGTCCGGGCTGACGCGCTTAAACATGGCTCGTGTCCGACGTGCGGAAAAGGCGAGTTTCCGTTTCTTTCAGCTGAAAACGAAACAAAAGCAGCCGTTCTTTGCGGCAGACAAACGGTTCAGATCAGGCCGGCCGCGGAACAGCCGCCGGAGCTGGAGCCGCTTGCCGCCAGATTAAAAAAAGCCGGTTTGGATGTGACGGGAAATCCTTATTTATTATCTTGCCGTACGGAGGATTTTAAGTTCGTGATTTTTCGGGACGGACGCGCTTTGATTCACGGAACGAACGATATCAATCGCGCGAAAACGATATATCACAGGTGGATTGGCTAAAGGCCGAAGGGAGTGCAAACATCATGAGCATATACAAAGCATTAACAATCGCCGGGTCGGATTCAGGAGGCGGCGCCGGCATTCAAGCCGACATTAAAACATTTCAGGAGCTTGGCGTCTTTGGCATGACGGCTTTGACAGCGGTCACTGCGCAAAATACAACAGGGGTTCACGGCGTCTACCCGCTATCTCCGGAAGCACTCGGCACGCAGATTGATGCAGTGGCGGAAGATTTAAAACCTGACGCCGTGAAAACAGGGATGCTGTGGAGCGCGGAGATGATTGAGGTCATTGCTGAAAAAATTGCAACATACGAGCTTAAACGTGTGATTGTCGATCCTGTCATGATCGCCAAAGGCGGCGCTTCACTATTGAATGAGGAAGCAGTTGAAACATTGAAACGGCACTTGCTTCCGCTTGCTTATGCGGTAACGCCGAACATACCCGAAGCCGAAGTGCTGACAGGGAGAAGCATTCAAACAATGGAAGACCGCAAAAAAGCGGCTCGTGAATTGCATGAAATGGGCGTCCGCAACATTATCATCAAGGGAGGGCATCAGCCCGAGGATGGCAAAGTAACCGATCTCCTCTTCGATGGAGAGGTGTTCACGGAAAAAACGAACACCTATATTAAGACGAAAAATACCCATGGAACAGGCTGCACATTTGCCGCCGCTCTTACCGCGCAAACAGCGAAAGGAAACGGCATTCAAGGAGCTTTCAGCATCGCTGAGGCTTTCGTCCACGAAGCGGTTGCACACAGCCTTGATTTCGGAGCCGGCCACGGACCGACCAACCATTTTGCATATCAAAAGATATCCAATGCAGGGTTGGAACTGTAGTCCCGCAATAAAAATGAATTAATATCGCGGCAGACATCAAAAACGGTCTCTGCCGCTTTTTATATTCTGAAATTGTCAGCCTGCTATTAATTGTGATACTATATATTATGATCAGGTACTAATAAAATGTTAATCATTAGGAGGATTTCATACATATGAATTTATCACTGGAAGGCCGGAATATCGTCGTCATGGGTGTAGCAAATAAACGAAGCATCGCTTGGGGAATCGCCCGCTCGCTTCACAATGCAGGCGCAAGACTGATTTTTACGTATGCGGGTGAGCGGCTTGAAAAATCGGTCAAGGAGCTGGCCGATTCTTTGGAGCGGAACGATTCAATCGTACTTCCTTGTGATGTCACAAATGACCAGGAAATTGAAGCGTGCTTCGCCGACATCAAAAAAGAAGTCGGGGTCATCCACGGCATTGCACACTGCATCGCTTTCGCAAACAAAGAAGACTTGGCTGGAGAATACTTAAATACCACCCGCGACGGTTTTCTGCTCGCACACAATATCAGCTCTTACTCACTGACAGCGGTCGCTAAAGCGGCGCGCGGCATTATGACTGAAGGCGGAAGCATCGTCACGCTGACATACCTTGGCGGCGAGCGCGTTGTATCCAACTACAATGTCATGGGTGTTGCGAAAGCATCACTTGATGCCAGCGTCAAATACTTGGCGAGCGATCTCGGAAAAGACGGAATCCGCGTCAACAGCATTTCCGCAGGGCCGATCCGGACATTGTCCGCAAAAGGAATCAGCGACTTCAACTCGATTTTAAAAGAAATCGAAGAACGCGCACCGCTTCGCCGCACGACGACTCCGGAAGAAGTCGGCGACACGGCTGCTTTCCTGTTCAGCGACCTTTCCCGCGGTATGACCGGCGAAAACCTGCATGTTGATTCAGGCTATCATATCATCGCGCGATAACATAACGCTAAAAAGCAATCCGTTAAAGGATTGCTTTTTCTTTTCTTCTGATTTCTCCTTTTTTGCATATAGATATACCATGAACAGATCGGAGGGATCAAGATGTCTAGCAGAAAAAACGATGCGGAGCAAAAGCCGCTCATGTATATTGTGCAGCCGGACTATGATAAGGCAGAAGCGAACATGCAGGATATTCTGATTAAAAGAAAGAAGAAAGCAAAACCCGACGCTTCCGAACAAAAAGCCCGGCGAAAGGAACAGCAGGATGAAGCCGTCCGGCCAGACGAAAAGGACGGCGCCGAAGCGGTGCTTAGCGATGAGGCGAATCGGTCCGAAAAAGGAGTCAAACCGATTAAAAAGCCGCTCAGCAAGATGACCATCGCCGAGAAAATCGACTTTTTGGCAAGCCTTCCCGGCAATATGCCGAAAACTCTTTGCCTCATTGAAGCAGACGGGAAGACATACAGAGGAACGATCGCCGGAAAGAAAGGCGGTTCCGTATTTGTCAAAACGTCGAGCAAAGGGGCTCCGGCGGAACTGCAAATCGAGAGTATTACTTCCTTGCACCCGCTTGGCTTTTAAATTACACGATAAAAAAAGTCCCGATTCAGGGACTTTTTAATTTGAACGATTGATCAGTTGCGGATTTAAGCATTCGATCGCACAGAAGCATTCCAGATCCACTTCAATGCAGAAATTTGTTTTTTCCAAGCGGAACACATCGCAAATTTTGTCTTTATCTTCTGTGAAATCGAGAACGCGGCGATTTTCATCAAAGGCAATCAACAGTCTCAATGTAGCGCAGCAGTCGTCAATCTTTTCAACTCTGAAAAACACGGTGCTGAAGCAAGGGCCTGCCTGAAGCTCTCCGACATTTCCAAAGGCTACGAACGGCTTAGACTTTGAAGTGTATAAAATAAACGGAATGGTGTCGCCTAAGTGTCTCGAAGGGGAAAGCAGGTTGCTGAAACAGCTTGTCGGGCAGCCTTCTTCCTCAATGGCGTTTTGCAGATCGTGAATGTTTTCAACGGCTTCGCACACGCAGTTTTCGGCTGAACATTTCGTCATGTTATGATCCCTCCTAGTTCAGGATTTAAAAATTCATTTTTCGGCCTGGCTTTTCTATTGGTAAAAGGAGCTGCCGAAAGCCGGCAGCTTTCGTGAAAAGACTGGCATCAAGCCGATTATAACGGCCGGCTTGATGCAGTCCGACACCTTTTAACCGTGGTGCTGATTGTGTTTTTTGTCTGCTGCGCGATCAACTAGTTCAGGTGACAGACATTGAATCGCGCAGAAACAAGTCAAGTCAACCTCGATGCAAAAGTCCGTTTTCTCAAGCCCGAAAAAGTCAGGGTCACAAGGATGGCAGACGCTTAATGTGTCGCCGTTTATGTCCACAGGCCTCAGGATTGAAAGCGTTGCACAGCAATCTTTTAGACTTTCTGCCCGGAAGAAAATCGATTCGAAGCACTGCATATCATCTGAAAATCCGCCGACATTTCCAAATGTTGAAAATAAACCGCCTTTTTTGTCGTACAAAAGGAACGGAATGGTGTCTTTACCGGAAACCGTCGGACTCAGCAGATTGCCGAAGCAGCTCGTCGGACATGTTTCTTCAACTGCATCCTGTTCTTTTATAATTTGTTCTACTGCATCGCATACACAATTTTCATGCCGGCCATGATGTTTTCCGCAGCTCATGGATTTCAGCTCCTTTTTATAGGGATATTTGACTTTAGTCTTTAACAACATATGTACCCGTGCCCTTGTTGGTGTGGGTAATCGTCTATAAAAATGAAGAAAAGCAGAGCTTGATGGCTCTGCTTTTTTGTATTAAAGGAGTCCGACGATAAGTGTTGCGATAACAACGGTAAGCGTTTGGACAGCTGTAGAGACCAAGACGGCGACATCGGTATCTTCTGTTGTAACTGTGACATCGCGTGAATTGTCGATAATTAATTTTTGACGGTTTGTTTGCTTGTTTGCTGTTACCTGCAGCAAGTCTTGTGATACAAGCTCGGCAAGATCAGCATCGTCAATGATTGCCAGAACGATTGTAACAATTGCCGTCTGCACCGCAGTCATAACAGATGCGACAACTTGAGTATCCTCTGTAGAGACTCGGATATCGCAAGAATCCTTGATGATGATTGTCTCATCTGACAGCTGTTTGTTCAGGTTGAGCTGGTCGAGCTCCTGATTGATAAATGCATCGTGTTTACCGCACTTGCAGTTGTAATCGTCACAAACGTGTTTCTTAGGGTGTCTCGGATAATACTCAGTTCCCGGATGCTCGCATTCTGGATCTAGCGCAACCCAAGAATATGGTCTAGTTTCCATTTGTTTTCCTCCTTCCATTTACTATTATTAAATGTTTGAAGGCTCGAACTTGTATATGGCAGATACCCTACTCCAAATCCCCATTTTTTTCTTCGGTTTGGGCGGTGTTCTCCTGCTGCCTTCTTTGTCTCAGCTTTTCTCTTAATTTATTTTTACCTGAACGTTCTCTTCTTCGTCTCGGGCGTTCTTCGGATTGTGATGATGATTCATTGTTCGCTTCTTTCTTCTTTTCCTGCTGCCGCTGGATGAGAGCCTCGGACTGCGCCTTTAAATCTTCGAGTATTTTTAAGATGTTTTCTTTTTCTTCCTCAGACAGCGTTCGCACATTGTCTTTTGAAACGCCGTGTTTTCTAAGGATATTTTGCACAAGCGTATTTGTCAGCGGATTTACTTCCGCTTTAAGCTTTTCGCGATCTGCCAATTGTTTTTCACCTCAATTTCTCAAAAAATATTAGAAAGAAAGGAAGGCTTAAAGTATGTCAAGCTCTGTGATAAGCGCGATCAGCACTTCGGTTAAAACTTGGACGGAAAGCAGGATCTCCAGCGAGGAAAGCGTAATGGTGACATTGCGGCTGCCGATGACTTTGATGATGACTCTTCTCCTGCTTTGCAGCCTGTGTACGGCTAAAACATGTTCTGTTACGATGTCTGCTGTATCCTCGTCTTCGATCGCAAGCTGAGCCGATAAAATCGTCAAAGAGATCACAGTGGCTTGTAAAGAGAGAGCTGCTGTTATGTTTGCCGTGTTTACAGTGACATGTTCGGAATCAATCACTTCAATGAGCTGGTCATATTCCCGGTATAATTCGTCAAATGTTTCTGCGTACAACGCTTCGGCTTTTTCATGAAACGACATAACTTTCACTCCTTTCTTATCCACACTTTATTAAATGCAGACCGGTAACTTAGCGGAATGAGGAAAACATACATTTCAGCACCCAAATTTGCTGTTTTAGGGAAGGCGGTTCCGGCATATATTTGGAAGCAGGAAAGGGGGAGCCCTGTGATACAAAGCTGGCTTTTATATATTCTATTTTCTATCGCGGTATTTCGGCTGACACGGCTGGTCGTGTTTGATACGATCATGGCGCCGTTTAGAAGCCTGTTTCACGAAGAGGTTGAAGAAAAAAACGAAAAAACGGGAGAGACCGAGACATATCTTGTCATGAAAGGAAAAGGCGTGAGAGCGTGGATCGGCGAGCTGTTGAGCTGTTATTGGTGCACGGGTGTGTGGTGTACCGCGTTTTTGCTTGTTCTTTACGCCTTTGTTCCGACCATTGCCGAATGGCTGATTCTTCTGCTTGCCATAGCAGGCCTTGCTGGGGTACTGGAAACGATCGTGTCCAAATGGCTCGATTGAATGGGGATTTATCATTGGCAACTTATGAAAAGAAGACTCATATAATGGCGTATAAGCATGAGAAAGGAAGGAATGCAATGAGACAAGTGAAAAGAAGGCAGCAAGGCCGATTAACGAACGCTTCCAGCAATCATCAGTCCACTTTCTCAAAAAAAGTGAAGAAAAAAGGCTGCGGATGCGGCAAAAAGAAGAGAACCTATTAATATCAAAAAAAGCCGGATACAGTCCGGTTTTTTTGTTGCCAATTTTTCTTCTGATGCATACACCATCATAAGGGGGAAAAGCGATGAATGTATTTGAACAGCTGGTTGAATCAATATGCCGTAAGCACGATCAAACGCAAGCCGGCCATGACCGGGTGATCTTTGAGCAGCAGAAGGAACTGGAGACATTTGACCGTTCTGCCGAACAGTTCGGCAGGCAGGTCGAAGCGTTTGCAGAGAATGCTGAAAAATGGCTGGGAGAGGACGTGAGTCTGCCGGGCATCTATAAATAATCCACGGAAGCCCTATGCATCAATCCAAGCGAATCCTATCAACTGTCATATCGTGTAGAGAGAAAAGGAGGTGCTTTAGATGGGCTTTTGTGGCGGAGGCTACGGCGGCGGCTACAGCGGGGGCTATGGCGGCGGCTATGGTTCAACGTTTGTATTGATCGTTGTCTTGTTTATTCTTCTCATTATTGTCGGCGCTTCTTTTAAATATTAGTTTTTGAGTTGAAGCGAAGAGGGCGGCGGCATGTGTGCCGGGTCCTCTTCTTTTTGAACGGGAAAAGCACAAGGCTTTTCAAAGATGCATAAGATAGCGTATCACTCCCAAAAAGGAGGCATAGGTATGGACAATCAATTTTTCAAAAACATCGAAAAGAAAACGGGCGTCAGCATGAATGACGTCATGCAGCTCGCAAATTCGCTGCAAAATGCCAACTTCAAGGATGAAAAAACGGTCCGCAGCGTGATTAAGCGCGTCGCTAAATTGGCGAACAAACGGGTTCCGCAGGAAATGGAAGATAAGATTGTTGAATCCATTGTAAGCGGCAAGGAAAAAATGGATTTCAACACGATCGCGAAAATGATGAACAGCAAAAAATAAACACCGCGCCTTCCGATAAAAGGAGGGCACGGTGTCTTTTATTGCAGCTGGACCTGGGGATTCGGGCGTAAAACAGGCTGTAAAAACCTTGAGCGATATGCCGTTCTGCCCCTTCTGACGGAAGGGACGCTGATATACAGGCGATCCTCGGCCCGGGTCATGGCGACATACAGCAGCCTCCGCTCTTCTTCAAGAGCGGTTTCGTCGCCTTTTCTCGCTGTCTCCAGGGCAAAGTCATGCGGAATCGAGCCGTCCTGCACCCCCAGGATATAGACCGTTTTGAATTCAAGCCCTTTCGCACGGTGGATTGTTAAAAGCTGAACACCGTATCCGTCAGCTTTTTGCTTTTCCGCTGCTCTCATATGATCGACATGCTCAAGAAATTCGGGGATCGTTTTGAATTTTTTTGCCGCTGTTTTGAGATCCCGCAGATCGTCAGACCCTTTTTCGAGCTTGTTTCCTTCGTTACCGCGCTTTTTCAAGTAATCGGAAAATCCCATTTTTTCCTCTGCGAAAGAGATCGCTTCAACTGGTTTCATCGTTTTTAAGCCTGTGAAAAAAGGAACGATTTTCTTTATTTTATCAAGCTGAAACGGTTTGATGTCGGTTAGTTTTTCAAGCGCGTGAACCATCGTGCAATCTTCGGTAATCGAGAGCGCTTTAAGCGTATTTAATGCGGACTGCTTGAGAAAGAGGGCGGGTAAAATCTGTTTGACGGCTTCCGCGTCATCCTGATTTTGGCATAAGTAGAGATAAGCCAGCATCTGCCGGACGATTCTCCTGCTGTAAAACGACCGGACGCCTTGTTCAGCCGTGTACGGAATAGCTGACTGGTGCAGACGTTCAAAGATTGCGCGCCCGCTGCTGTTTGTCCGGTATAGGATGGCGAAGTCATCAGGCTTAGCGCCCATTTCAATTTTTTCTTGGATATCAGAGACGATCATAATCGCTTCTTCCTCTTCATCATAAGGATAAAATATAAGCGGTTTTTGGCGGTCATCTCTCGCGGCACTTAATGTTTTCGGAAAACGCTTTTTATTTTTCCTCACGACCATATCAGCGCTTGCCACAATCGGATGGCTCGATCTGTAATTCGTCGTGAGGCGGACCGTTTTCGCCTTCGGATAATCTTTTTCAAAATCGAGTATAAAAGAAGGGCTGCTGCCTCTGAACGCGTAGATTGACTGGTCATCATCCCCGACACAGGTCAGGTTGTTTTCCGGGCTCGCCAACAGCTTGATGATGGCATACTGAACAGGGTTAATGTCCTGAAATTCGTCGATCAAAATCGCGTGAAAGCGCGTCTGATATCGTTTTAAAATGTCTGGCTGTTCTTGAAACAGCTGCCAGCATGCAGATGCCATATCGTCGAAATCGAATTGGCGCCGCGCAGCTTTTTGTTCTTCATATTGACGGTACAGCCGGTGAACCCGCTTTTCCCATTCGTCTTCCAGCGGAATCTGTTCGCCCGGAAGATAAGCGTTCTTCCAGTAGCCGATCTGCTGGATCGCCTGATCAACCGGAAAATCTTTTTCATCAAGCCCTTCTTCGGCAAGGGCCATTTTGATGTATTGTTCTTTTTGCCATTCCCATTTCAGCAGATGCTCGCCATTCCATCTTGCCGGATCATGGTGATAAAGAATTTTGTAGAAAAAGCTGTGGAAGGTGCCTGTCACGAGGCGGTTCACAGTCTGCATCGGCAATCCGTATTGCGAGGCCATCCGCTCTTTCATTTCTTTCACGGCTTTTGTCGTGAATGTGACGAGCAAAATGGCGGAAGGCGGGATATCGAGCCGGGATATCATATAAGCCGCTCGCGCGGTTAATACCCGTGTTTTTCCGCTTCCCGCGCCGGCCAGAACGAGAAGGGGTTCTTCGGGGGCCGTCACGGCGGCAAGCTGTTTCTCATTCAGCGGCACATTCGGAAAGACCGGTTCCGGGGCCGTTTCTTCCGCTGGGGAGAAAGGAAAATGGATGGAAGCTTCGCGAGGCGGCGTCCAGAAGTCCGCATCCGTCTTCTTTTCCTCTCCGATCGCTTTGCCTTTCGGGAGACGGAACACGCCGCTTTCTGTATAGTCGTTCTGTCTGGTTTGCTCTGTCTTCTCGTTTAAGCAAGCTGCTTCACATTGAGAAAAATCCCCGTTTTCCCGGTGGAAAAAATGTGGTTCTTCATGAATCGACAATTTCAGTCTGAGAGGCAAGCCGCAATGTTTACACGTGATTCTGTCTTTTCTTGCTTCATCAAAGAGGAATTGCAGGTGTTCTCTCGAATATGTATGTATATGAATGTCTCGGTTATTGAATCGGGCGCATTTCAAAAAGAGGTCCTCCAATTAATGGGTAATCGTCTAGTGTTATGAGACAACGTCTATCATATCAAATGAAAACCGTTTAAAACAGTAGATTTTTGGGAATTAAAGCTGATGAGGAGGAGATCGAATGGGATATTTGCCGCCTGTCCATCATGATCAATATACACAGTACGCCAATCGTAGCATCAGCCAAAAATCGAACTATGCGCATATACAAAAAACCGCCAATATCCCAAGCGAGCGCGCCTACCGCGAAGTCGAAAAAAGAGAGGAAAACCAGACTGCGGCTTTTAGGCGGGTCTTGGAAAAGAAGCGAAAAAAAACGCTGAACCGCCGTGTTGCGGAAAAGGCGGAAAGCGGACGCTACGTTAACGAGTCCGTTTGAAAGATGAAACAAACCCCGGCTTTTATACCGGGGTTTTCGTTATTTTTTGCGCAGTTTTTTGAGTCCGAAATACAGAATAATCATAGCGGCCGCTCCGATCATAATCGGAGTCGTGTACGTTCTCGCCACATTTTCAACATGGTCCCACCGGCTGCCGAGCTGTATGCCGAGGTAGACGAATAATATCGACCACGGTATGATGGCCAGCACGGTCAGACCCGTGAATTTTAAAATCGGCATTTTCGCAATTCCTGCCGGAATGGAGATGGCGTGCCTGACCACGGGAATGAAGCGGGCGGAAAAGACAACGCCTCCGCCGTATTTCTCAAACCATTTTTCGGCCGTTTGAATGTGATGCTTTTGGATCAATAAGTACTTTCCGTATTTGTATAAAAACGGCCTTCCGCCGTAATAGCCGATCCAGTATAAAAACAATTGAGCAATCGTTCCCCCGATGACGCCGGCGATCACGGCCCCTGTCATCGTAATAGAGCCGCTTGACACCAAGTATCCGCCGTAGGCCAGTACGATTTCACTCGGGATGATTTCGATCATTAAACCGATTGCAATGCCGAAATAGCCAAGATCGGTCAGCCACATTAAAATATCATTCACTATGCTTCCCATTTTCGTTTTTTCTCCCTGCTTTTGATTTCATCAGCCGAACGTTGGAGCAGCCGCCGGGATGTTTCCCTGCCGTCCGCGCGGGAAACAAGCGAATCTCAAAAACCGTCCGGATGCGCCCTGTGCCATTGCCACGCGCTTTGAATGATGGTTTGTAAATCGCTGTATTGCGGCTTCCATCCGGTATCTTCCATCAGTGTCCGGCTGTCCGCCACAAGCACTGGCGGATCCCCCGCTCTGCGCTCGTCCGTTTTTGCTGCAATGCTTCGCTCTGTCATGTTTTCCGCGGTTTCAATGATTTCTTTTACGGAATGTCCGGCTCCTGTCCCTACATTATAAACATTTTGCTTCAGTCTGTCTTCATATAACCTGTCAAGAGCCGCCAGGTGGGCGGAAGCCAGATCGAGGACGTGAATATAATCCCTGATGCATGTTCCGTCCGGTGTCGGGTAATCATCTCCGAAAATGGACAGCTGCTTTCGCTGTCCCAAAGCCGTCTGCAGGACGAGGGGAATGAGATGGCTTTCAGGATCGTGATCCTCGCCGATCGCTCCGTTTAAAGCGGCGCCGGCCGCGTTGAAGTAGCGGAGGGCTGCCCATTTGACACCGTGCGTTTTCCCGACCCAGTGCAAGTATTTTTCGATCATCAGCTTCGATTCCCCGTAAGGATTGACAGGGGAGAGGGGGGCTGTCTCTTTGATCGGGACGTTCTCCGGGATGCCATATACGGCGGCGGTCGACGAAAAGACGATGTTTTTGACGCCTTCCTTGATGACCGTTTCGAAGAATGCACAAGACTTGAGCGTGTTTTCCCTAAAGTAGAGCTCAGGCTTTTCGATCGATTCGGACACAAGGCTTTTGGCGGCGAAATGGATGACAGCATCGACATCATGATGTTTGATGATGGCTTTGACAAGTGCCGCATCACCGATGTCGCCTTCGTAAAAGCTGATCCCGCTGACGGCTTCCCTGTGTCCGGTAGATAAATTGTCAAGCACGACGACGGAGCGGTTTTGCTTTGTTAATTCGAGTACGGTGTGGCTGCCGATGTATCCGGCTCCTCCTGTAACGAGTACGGATGTCATTGCCATGCTCCTTTCTGCGCCTCTTTTTTTAGGACGCTTTCCAGGTAGGCGAGCAGTTTTGGCCGCATCTCGTCCCGCATAAGAGCGATTTCCGTACTCGCTTTTAAACTGCCCAGCTTGTCGCCGATATCAAAGCGGCTTCCTTCCAATTTGCGCGCATACATGCTTTGTTCCCGGCAGATTTCCCTTAGTGCGTCAGTCAGCTGAATTTCATTTCCCGCACCGCGCTTCGTTTGTTCGAGCACAGGGAAAATCGAAGGCCTCAGCACATAGCGGCCCATAACCGCGATATTTGAAGGGGCTTCTTTGACAGACGGCTTTTCCACAAGATCGTCAATTTGATATACTTTGTTCTTTTGCGCGGACGTCTGAATAATGCCGTATTTGCTCACGTCCGCCGGATCGACTGGCTGAACGCCGATTACTTCTGTCTGATATTCTTCAAATACTTCGAGCAGCTGCCGAAGCGCCGGCGTTTCTGACACCATGATGTCGTCGCCGAGAAGGACGGCAAACGGCTCATCACCGATGAAATGCTTGGCCGATAACACCGCATGTCCGAGACCGAGGGGCTCCTTTTGCCGGATATAATGAATATTCGCCATATCGGCGATGTCGCGTATCTCTTTTAACACATCATTTTTTCCTTTGGCGAACAGGTTTTGCTCCAGTTCAACAGAGCGGTCAAAATGGTCTTCAATCGAACGCTTATTTCTTCCTGTAATGATAAGGATGTCTTCTATTCCTGATTGAACAGCTTCTTCCACGATATATTGTATAGCCGGTTTATCGACAATCGGCAGCATTTCTTTCGGCTGCGCTTTTGTTGCCGGCAAAAACCTTGTACCCAAACCGGCTGCTGGGATGACTGCTTTTTTTACTTTCATGGTTATTCACTCCTGGTCTTTTTTATGAATCTGTTCCGGGTTTTTGAAACACCCAAAGCCTGTTTCCGATAAAGTTGATCGCCATTCCTGCGACTGTTGCGGACATTTTGCTGACAAAAAGGGAAAGGCCGGCTTTGTGAAAAATATACAGAAGGACAAATGTAGCGCCCGCTGCTGCAAGATTGATTATGATAAACCGGACGATTTCCGCGCCATGCGCTTTTTCCTTTACTTGAAACGTCCATGTCCGATTCCAGATATAGCTGTTTGCTACGCCTGCCGAATAGGAAAACAGCTGTGCGGCCAGATAGGGGACGCGGAGGGACGTAAGGATGAAAAACACGGCGAAATCAACGAGTGTGTTTCCGGCTCCGACTATCCCGAAACGGGCGAGTGTGGTGATGTTTTTTTTGTTCATAACGGCATTCGGCTGTTTACCTCCCGTCTATTTTGTGTAGGGCTTCGTAAAAGCTTAGAAACAACTTTAATAGACAATGTTGAATAAACGATAAACAAAAGATGAACAAACTATGAAATGTTTTCTGGAGGAAAAGAAAAAACCGTTCCGCTTAAAAAGCGGAACGGTTACTTTTTGACCATTTTGACATGGGGGATATTCGCATCTAAAAATTCTTCAGACACGACTTTATAGCCGTGTTTTTCGTAAAAGGGAACAGCCTGTGTCTGCGCGTTCAGCATGAATTGAACCGCGCCTTGCTTGGCGGCTTCCTCTTCAAGCGCCTGAATGATCAGGTTGCCGATGCCGAGGGAGCGGTGGCTTTTCAGTACACAGATTCGTTCAAGTTTGCCATAGCCGTCGACAAGCCGTAGCCGGCCAGCGCCGATCGGCTCTTTTCCGTCATAGATGACGAGATGTGAAGATTCCTGATCGAGATGATCCATTTCTTCTTCCGGTGATACGTGCTGCTCCTTGATAAAGACTTCCTTTCTAACAAAGAAGGCGTCTTCAAGCTGTTGTTGATTCTTCACAATGACGGCTTCCACTGGCTTTCTTCACGCTCCTAAAATAAAAGTTTCATAGACGGTCCAAGATCCGTTGTCCAATTGGTAAAGCAGGTGAAAGCGGTCGATGACTTCTTCGTGGGACGCGTCTCTCATTTTCAGCGTGCCGAGGACGTCGGAATGCTCATCATCTGACAGCTTTTGTGCGACTGTGACATGGGGAACAAACGCATATTCGGGTTTGTCTTCCAAAACGCCGCTGTACATTTTTTCATGAAGCTGCGTCAATTCTTCTGTCGGTTCGGCTTTCATGTAGATGACATTATTGACAGGGGCAAAGGAACTGAATTTTGTAATCTTCAGCGTGACCGGTTTCAGCTCTTTTGAAAGTTCCCTCAGGTGTCCTACGACGCTCGCGATCTCGTCTTCGGACACTTCAAAAGGTGTTCTTAATGTAAGGTGGGGCGGAATTAAAGCGTAATTCGGGTCATAGCGTTTTCGGTAGGAATTTGCAATGTCCTGAAGTTTTTTTGATGGAAATAGCACAATACCGTATTTCATTTTGTTCCCTCCTTAAACAATTGATATGGTTTAGTATATCAAAGATGGGCCGATATACAGAGAGCTACAGCATTTTTTTTAAAGCGGGGGTGATGAGCGGCTGCCAGTATGTCCACTTGTGATCCCCGTCGAAAGCTTTGAAATCGTAGTTTGTCTGCTTTTCTTCAAGCAATTCTTTTAATTGCTCATTTGGACCGGTGAAATCCAAAATTTGATCATCAGTCGTTTTGACGGCGGTTTCTTTCTCTCCGATTTGGTGGCAAATTGAAATAAGCTGCAGGGAATCGGACTGTTTCACTTTATCGAGAACATGGCGGTCGACATAAGGTGACTGCATAATGACGTTTCCGAACATATTCGGATAGTCAAGCGCCGTCATGAGGGAAACCGTTCCTCCGAGCGAGTCTCCGATCAGCGTCCTGCCTGATCCGACTTGGTATGTCGGGTACTCACTGTCGGCGAAAGGGACGAGTTCATTTGCCAAAAAACGTTTATACGCTTCGAATTTTGACCCTTCCGGATGGTATGTAAGCCTTCTTTCCTGTACGTTTTTGTACGGAATGCCGATGATGATGCTTCTTTCGATTTCGCCGTTCGCCAGCAGTTCTTCCACCTGTCTGCTGATGCGCCCGAGGCGGAAATAGTCATGTCCATCCTGTGCGATGATCACATGATATTTGTAAAGCGGCGAGAAGGATGACGGCAAATAGACGAGAAGCTCCATTTCCTCGCCGAGCTCTTCCGAAAAAAGCTTCTTCTCCTGAATGACTCCTGTTTTCATAGCCAAGATGAATTCCTCCAGAAATAATGTTTGTGAACGTTTCCATTCATTTTAACACGAAATTCTCTTGTGAAAGAAGCGAAAAGGGCTGCCGAACTGTTCGGCAGCCGTGATTTTTTATGTCCGTTTTTTTTCGTACCAGGGCGTTGACGGTCTATCCGGAGGGTATCCGCAGCGTTCGCGGTACATTTTTCTTTCCTCTGTGAAATCCCACCAGCTTTTAGCGCTTTCGGGATCGTTGGCGTAATGGACGATGCATCGCAGCGCATCTTCTGCACAAGGATCTTCCCAGTAGCCTTTCAGTTTTTCGAGGCGGATGATCAAATCCGCACCTGATTCATGCTTGATGTCGCCAAGGGAATAGTAGCCCAGGTCAACGGCGCACTGCGCCATTTTCGGCCCGATGGAAGGAGCGGTTTGAAACTGGGCGAGCGCCTTGATGTATGCGGCGCGCTCCAAAGACGAACCGAGCGTATGTGCAAGGACGGACAGATCCATATATGCCGTGTTTTTTATTTTTACCTTGGCTGTCCTTAAGTTTGACCGTTCTTTTTTTGTCAGAGGCAGCTTCATATGAACACCTTTTAAAGATACAGATCGAACATGTTGACGTCATAGCCGAGCTGTTTTAAATAATTAAACAGCTGGGCCCTGTGATGGAAGACGTGGGTGAGCGTTTCCGTCAGCCAGCGGCTTTGGGTCATCCCTTCATCAAGGTAAAACGGCTTTGTTTTTTTCGTCAAAAATTCCTCGTCGGAGAGGGAAGTCATATACGTTTGAAAAGCGGCGAATCCTTTCTGCATCGCTTCAGCCATTTGGTCAGCCGACTGCAATGCACTATACTTCTTTTCAATTCGGGAGATGGCGGCCTCTTCCTTTTCCTGCATGATAGCCATGTCGGCTTCTGGGATGGCCGTCAGATGGCTTGCCAGTTCTTTCAGGCTTCGCATGCGGTCGGCGGGCCGGTAAGACCAGTCAGATTCCTTCACTTTTTTCAGAAGATGACACGTGGAGCGGATGCCCGTCTCCATCTCGTGGAACAAATCGCTCCGCAGGGCTTGAACTTGATTCATTTGCTTCATCCTTTCCATTTGGCATTATTCTAAAAGTATCACCTAATCCTGACAGGCTTTGTCACGATTCTAAAAAAAAGTCAGTCGTACCTTGCTAAAATGTCAGAAGCCTTTCGTTTCAGCTGAAGCTTGATTTCCGCGGGTTCTTTGACAGTTGCCTCAGTGCCGAGGTTCCACAAAAGTTCCCCGAAATACTCAAGTTCTGGTCTGGGGAGGTTTGCATCGATCGCCCCCGTCCCGTCATCCCGCATGGTGAGGATCTTGAATAAGTCCACATCAGCCGCAGCCCGCCTGGCTCCTCTGCGTGTCAGTTCCGCTTGCAGCCGCACCGGTTCAGAGCACTCGCTCTCCGAATGTTTGATCCAGCTGAGAACCGATCGATAGGGAAGCTGGCGGGCCAGCGGGCTGGCCGCTTTTTCCGCCCGAAGGATGCGGTCGGCGCGGAACAGTCTGAACGCCTGCCTTTTAAAGCAATAGGCCGGACAGTACCAGAAGCCGTTCCAGCTGAACAAGCCGATGGGCTGGATGGATCTCTCCGCGCAATCGTCTGTTCCGTCATAAACGACCGTCAAAACGGATTGATTGATGGCTGCATCAAGAAGCGTTTCTAAATGTTCGGCGGCTTTTGGACGATGCGGATTCCAGAACACGATTCTGTCTTTCATCGCATCAATCCGCTCCTGTGTTTCCACGGGAAGGTGGCGGTAGAACTTTTTTAAAACCATCCGCGTTTCCGCATCAAAGGGAAGCGATCCGAAAAACTGCAGAGATTGATACGCGAAAAACATAGCCGCCGCCTCTGATTGTGTAAAAAAGAGCGGCGGAAGCACAGGTTCATTCAGCAAATAATAGCCTCCGTTCGCGCCTGTTTCAGAATAGATCGGGACGCCGAGCGCGCTCAGCTCGTCCAGATCGCGGAGAATCGTGCGGTAGGAAACCCCGAATTCTGCTGCGAGCTCCCCGGCCGTAAATTTTCGTTTTGTATGAACGGTCATCATCAATTCGATTAATCGCTCTGTTTTTGGCATCTGATTCCTCCGGTTCCGTCGTTTGGTTTCATCATACCATGTTCAATATGAGGAAAGATTTAAAAATGACCCTTGAAAAATGTCTTGACTTAGGTTAAAGTAAAGAACAATCAGAAAATTGAAGAGATTCTTATCACGAGAGGTGGAGGGACTGGCCCTTTGAAACCTCAGCAACCGGTCTGCACTGACGATGTCAGTGTACCAAGGTGCTAAATCCAGCAAGCAGATGCTTGGAAGATAAGAAGAAGCGCATAATCCCCCTTCTTCTTATGAAGAAGGGGTTTTTTATTTTTAAAAGGATGGTGTCATATGACTGAACATGTACAAACAACGCTGGCGCAAATCGGCAACCGCAGTGATGAAATAACGGGAACTGTCAATCCTCCCGTTTATTTCTCTTCTGCGTACAGGCACAAAGGGATCGGGGAATCCACAGGGTTTGATTACATTCGCACAAAAAATCCGACAAGACAGCTTGTTGAAGATGCAATCGCGAAACTCGAAGGGGGAACGCGCGGCTTTGCGTTCAGTTCCGGTATGGCTGCCATTCAGACGATCATGGCTCTGTTTCAAAGCGGGGATGAGCTCATCGTTTCGTCCGATTTATATGGGGGAACGTACCGCCTTTTTGAAAACGAATGGAAGAAATACGGACTTCGCTTTTTCTACGACGATTTTTCAGACGAAGACTGTATCAAGTCGAAAATCACGAACAATACAAAGGCACTGTTTGTAGAAACGCCGACAAATCCGCTCATGCAGGAAGCTGATATTCAAAAAATCGCGCAAATCGCCAAAGAGCACGACTTGCTGCTCATTGTTGACAATACGTTCTATACACCGGTTCTGCAAAAGCCGATTGAGCTCGGCGCTGATCTTGTCATTCACAGCGCGACGAAGTATTTGGGCGGTCATAACGATCTTTTGGCGGGGCTTGTCGTTGCAAAAGGCGAAGAGCTGTCTGAGGAAATGTTCCAGCACCAAAACGCCATCGGCGCGGTTTTATCGCCGTTCGATTCATGGCTCTTAATGAGAGGGATGAAGACGCTCGCTCTCAGGATGAGACAGCATCAGGAAAACGCGCGGGAACTTGCGGCCTTTTTGGAAGAGCAGGAGGAAATTGCCGATGTTCTTTATCCGGGAAAAGGCGGCATGCTGTCATTCCGCGTTCAAAAAGAAGAATGGGTTAATCCGTTGCTGAAAAATCTCAAGACGATCTGTTTCGCCGAAAGCCTCGGCGGAGTCGAAAGCTTCATCACCTATCCGGCGACACAGACCCATATGGATATCCCGGAAGACATCCGAATTGCAAACGGCGTCTGCAACAGACTTCTGCGCTTTTCAGTCGGAATCGAACACGTCTCCGATTTAAAGCAGGATCTAAAAGCTGCGCTGGAAAAAGTAAAAGGGGAGGCGGTTCCGCATGAGTCATGAAAACTGGACGCTTGAAACACGGCTTGTTCATAACCAAAATAAAACGGACGGAGCAACCGGAGCCGTCAGCGTGCCGATCCAGCACGCCTCAACCTTTCATCAAGGCTCTTTTGACAAATTCGGCGAATATGACTACAGCCGGTCAGGAACACCGACAAGAACGGCGCTTGAAGACACGATAGCCGAGCTTGAGGGAGGGACGAGGGGATTTGCTTTTTCATCCGGAATGGCCGCGATTTCCACCGCCTTTCTGCTTTTGTCAAAGGGCGATCACGTGCTTGTCACAAAAGATGTGTACGGCGGCACTTACCGGATGATTACGGAAGTGCTGAGCCGCTTCGGGATTGAACATACTTTCGTCGATATGACGGATTTAAATGAAATTGCTTTAAACATAAGGGAAAATACAAAAGTCATCTACCTTGAAACACCGTCAAATCCGACGCTCGGCATTACGGATATCAGAGGCGTCGTCAAGCTTGCCAAGGCGCACGGCTGTCTGACGTTTCTTGACAACACGTTTATGACCCCGGCGCTGCAGCGGCCGCTCGAGCTCGGCGTCGATGTTGTGCTACACAGCGCGACGAAGTTTTTAAGCGGACACAGCGACGTATTATCAGGACTTGCCGTTGTGAAAGACAAAAAGCTCGGGGAAGAACTTTATAAGCTGCAAAATTCGTTCGGCGCTGTTCTCGGCGTCCAAGACTGCTGGCTTGTGCTGAGAGGGCTGAAAACACTGCAGGTTCGGCTTGAAAAAGCATCTCGAACAGCTCAGCAGCTCGCTGAATTTTTTGAAAAGCATCCGGCCGTCAAACAAGTGTATTATCCGGGGCTGTCTTCGCATCCGGGTGCGTCAGTTCACAGGCACCAGTCATATGGCGCCGGCGCCGTCCTTTCGTTCGAGCTGGAGAATGCAGAAGCCGTGAAAAAGATTGTGGAACGCGTCTCTCTTCCGGTCTTTGCCGTCAGTCTCGGCGCTGTGGAGTCGATCCTTTCCTATCCGGCAAAAATGTCACACGCCGCTATGCCGAAAGAAGAGCGGGAAAAACGGGGGATTACCGACGGCCTTCTGCGGCTGAGCGTCGGTGTGGAACATGCCGATGATTTGCAGGCCGATTTTGCCCGTGCATTGGAAGCCGTATCCGGAGCGTTCGCCCGATCATAAAAGAAGCCGCAGACTCTTCAGGGAATCTGCGGCTTTTTTTGCGTTTAAACCAGGGTAGAAAACCATGTGCCCAAGAGGGTGCCGACATAATTGCCGATCAGATATCCGAACGTCCCGACCAGCATAACCGGAGCGACGAGGCTCTGCCAGCCTTTGGCGATCGCCATCGCCGCCGCTGTTGTCGGACCGCCGACAGATGCGTTGCAGGCCAAGAGAATTTCCTCGAGCCGAAAACGCAACAGCTTTCCTGCGGCAAGCGTTACGAGCAGGTTGGACATGGCAACCACAAACACAAATGCCAAAAGGAGCGGTGCGTTCATGAGAATGATCCGCAAGTCTGCCGGAATGCCGATCACCACAAAGAATAAGTAAATCAAATAAGTCCCGATTTCCTGTGTGCCGCGCAGCCGTTCAAAATAGCGGGGAAAGGCGATTGTCAGCAAAATTGTCAGCGTCGTCAGCAGCAGGAACTGGTCACCCAAGATAAAGGCAAGAAACTGAAACCCGCCGTCAGAAGAAAAACGCTCTTTGAAAAAGGCCGCTGTTTTTACAGACACAGCAACGATCGCGAAGGCGGTTCCGATGTTTAAAGCAATGTCCTGCAAGGACATCTCTTTTCTTTTCCAATAGGCTTCCGCCTGATTTTTGCTGCCGGCCGTCTCTTCATGAACGCCAAAGCGCTTTTGAAACCATTTAAGCGCCGGTATCCCCATTAAAATGAAAAAAAGAAGAGCCATCATAAAATTATCCGCAACCACCGTCGATGATACATATTCACCGGGAGTTGAGAACTTCGCGGCCATCGCCGCAAAATTCACGCCTCCGCCGATATAAGAGGCACTGATCATCCCGCCGATTTTCTCAAGGTGCGGAATCTGCTGCTTAAACAGAAAAAAAGCAATCACGCTTCCGGCAGCAGTGCCCAGGGCGCTGATGCAAAAGATCATCAAAAGCCTGCCGCTTTCTTTCAGGATCTTCCGCACATTGATTTGAAAAAGCAGCAAAGGTATCGCAAGCGGAACAACATAGGACCACACCGCATCATAGACGGGCGACTCGGCCGGAAGAATCCCCGCATTCGTAAACAGCATTGATCCGCCCAGCGCCAGTACAGCCCCCGATACTGCCGCAGCCCAGCGATACCGCTGCTCCAAATAAATACTCACCGCCGCCCACACCGCAATAAACCCCCAAAGCATCCATGCATCATCCGCTGAAATGAGTGAAGAATTCATTATATTCCCCCTATTCTCATCCTATATTTTTAATTATCAGATAATTAAATAGTGTAAAACGGAATGTCCAATTGATCAATCACGAAAAAATAGTCACCATGTTGACAAAATTAACGAGTAAGAGTATTGTATATTCGTCAGCATGTTGACTATATTCAAAGGAGAGAACAAATGGATACCAACAGCTTAATCAACGAATTACATTTGATGCAGCAAAGCTATGCGACATTGTTTTCAGTTGTCAATAAGGTGCAAACCCGAGGTGATGAATACATGGAAATATTAACTTCGAGGCAACACATGGCACTCATCGCCATCGCGCATTTGCCGACTGAAACTGCCACGCTTACGAATATCTCCAAAAAGCTTGGCACAACCAAACAGACCGCCAACAAGCTGATGACAGGTCTGATCAAAAAAGGTTATGTTAAATCAGTGCCAAATCAAAAAGACAAACGCTCTATTAATATTGAAATGACCGCTGAAGGAAAGAAAGCGCTGGTGGATTGTTCCGAAAGGTCCGTCTATTTCTTGGCTGACTTGTTTCAGCAGTTTGCTGCCGAAGAGGTTGCGACATTTTGGTGGCTGCTGCAAAAGCTTTACCGTTTTGACGGTGAAGAACAAGACGGCTTTGAGGAGAATGCAAACATTCAGCTTGGCGTAGGAAATTCATTAGATACAGAAAAGATTCTCGGAGAATTTGAGAAACGCCGCTACGGAGGAGAAAATGATGAAAAATAATCTTTATGTAAAAGCAACAACTTTTAAAATCAAAGGAAAGGAGAAGCTCTATCATGCAAAAGATAAATTCCTGCAGACAAAGGAAACCATTCGCCGCGGCACAAAATTAGACAGGACAGGACCCTTTTTCTCAAGCTGCATTGCTCTGATCATCATTGGATATTCCTGGGGGACAAAGGCGGAATGGCTCGTCTGGTTAGGGGCGGCAAGTCTTTTGAGCAACGTTTTATTGCTGTTTGCAACATTTTTTCGCCGAAATCAAAAATCGATTTGACATTCGTTTGTGCTGGGGCTAATGAGTCGCACCGTAGATCAATGAGTGACTTGTGAAAAGGATGTTGAAACTTATTAGAATTGTAGACTAGCGATTTCAAAGACAAGAAGCAGTCTTGTCTTTTTTTAGTTGAAACCTCTTATTTCCATATGCGTATAAAGAAAGGGAGGTGGAAAAGTGAAACAGAAAAAAAGAGAACAACTTGTTAACCTGTTTAGTGTGTTAAATGAAAAAAAGCAGATCAACGCGGCGGTATTAGTCGCTGAAGACGGAGACATTCTTTTTCAAGGCGCCTTCGGTTATGCAAACTTGGCAGATAAGCGTTTATTGCAGGAGGATTCCTTATTTGAATTAGCATCGCTATCCAAGCCGTTCACTGCTTTGGGCATCCGTCAATTAGCACAGCAAGGGGTATTGAATATTGAGGATCCCGTAGAACGGTGGATAACCGGATTTCCTTATCAAGGCATAACGATTCACGATTTGTTGACACATACGGCGGGTCTGCCCGATTATATGGAGTGGTTTTTACAACATTGGGATCATAACAAGATTGCTGTTAATCAAGATATCGTTGATATGCTGATGAATCATCAGCCGCAACGCTATTTTGCCCCGGGTGAAGGTTGGCTGTACAGCAATACGGGATATGTGCTGCTTGCGGTTATCATTGAAAAGGCATCCGGTCTGAGTTTTGCCGAATATATGAAAAAAAATATCTTTGAACCGGTGGAAATGCGGAACTCAAGGGTGTATAACAGAAGGCTTCAACCTGAAACCATTGAGAACTATGCGTATGGATATGTGTATGACGTGCATACAGAACAGTACGTTCTGCCTGATGATGTTGAAGAAACAAAATATGTCTCCTATCTTGACGGGATTCAGGGGGACGGAACCGTAAACTCAACCATTCATGACTTATATTTGTTTGACCAGGCCTTATATACAGATTGTTTGATCAATCAAGTCTCAAAAGAGCTTGCTTTTACTCCCGCGTCTCTGAAAAACGGAGAGTCTGTAGATTACGGGTGTGGATGGGTGCTTCGGGACAGTCCTGAAACAGGGCGAATTGTCGGTCACAGCGGCGGCTGGCCAGGCTATTCAACCGTAATGATCCGATATATCGATCAACGAAAAACCTTCATTTATTTGAGCAATGTGGAACAGGATGATGAATATGAACAGGCCATCTTTGAAGCCGTTGAAAATATCCTGTTTGACAAGGCCTACAAAATCCCTGATCGCCCTGCCGATAAAAAGAAAAAAGAGATCGATCCGGCCATTTACAAAAGATATGTCGGAAGTTATTCACTTCAGGATGGCACCGCCGCTGATGTGACAGTTGATAAGAACCGGCTTTATATGCAAATCACCGGACAGATCCGTTTTGAATTATTTCCAGCTTCGGAAACGCGCTTTTTCCTCAGGTCATTGTCTGTTGAAGTGGAATTTATTTTGGAGGATGGTGTCGCAACCCGCTTGATTATTTATCAAAATGGCGCAGAGGAAGAAGCGGTGCGGATAGTGGAATCAAGCAGCAAGGTATGAACGTTGTTTGTCAGGAAGAAAATTAATCGTTTCTGATGCCATCTATAAGGAGGTTCATGAGGCTGAACAAATTTAATTTTATAAAAAATAGTCATCATGAGTTTTATGAGTTAAAAGAAAACGATCTAATAAAAGCGGAAGATAGACTTGGTTTCCGATTTCCTAAAGAACTCAGAGAATTTTATTTAGAAATTGGGTACGGGTTTATAAGAGGGAATAAAAGTGCAATAAACAGATTTTTAGATCCCGCTACTATCACAGATATCACTTTAAGGGAAGATATTTACGAATTTGACCCTGATTTAGATGATATATATGAAGATGAAGACAGGCTTGTTTTTTATGAGGTAAATGAAGGTGTATATTTAACGCTTGATTTAAATGATACCGATAAGTCATCGGTATTCTTTTTTGATAAAAAAATAGCTGACTCTATAGAGGGATTTATCAAAAAAGTTGATCAAAATGATCGATACTTTGAAGATATGGAAGAGATGGAGTTCTTACAAAGCTGGACTGCTAAAACAACAGAAAAAACCGAGCAGAAAAATATCTGCTCGGTTTAAAAACTAATACCTCGGCCATCCTTTGGAATCCCAGTATAAATCATTAATCAGCAGCTTAGGCGCTCCATTGTCAAGCGCATCATAACCATGTCTGACGATGATGTTGCCGTTCACGATATCTGCGCCGCCCGGGCCCTTCCATTGGTTGTTTCCAGAGTCGAGGATGGTGCCTCCGCCTTCCGTCATTTTCTTGCCGCTTTTGTCATAGTAAGGTCCCGTAATTTTTGTTGAGCGGCCGTAAGCGATTTTATACGTGCTGTTCACACCTTGACAGCATTTATCGAACGAAACGAATAAATAATAGTAGCCGTTTTTATATGTGATAGACGGCGCTTCAACCGCTCCGCCATGGCTCGGCCTTGATGCGATCGAATAAACCTTCCCTGTAGGTTTCATCGTTTTTTTATCAAGCTTTGTCAGCTTGATGCCGCTCCAAAACGAGCCGAAGGACAGCCACGGATTTCCTTCTTTATCAATGACTAACTCAGGGTCGATCGCATTATAATTGTTCGAGGTCGTCGTCCGGGTGACAAGCCCGTCGTCGCGCCAATTTCCGGAAGAGATCCGGTCTGTTGAAGCCAGTCCGATCGCCGAAGTATTGGAGCCGAACGCGGATACCGCATAATAAAGCCAATAGCGACCATTGTAATAGCTGATATCAGGCGCCCATTGGTTTTTTTCATGGTTTGGCACGTACTTTTTCCACCATGATAATGGAGTTGTAAAAATACTTGGCGCTGGGCTCCACGTTTTTCCGTCTGTCGATTTGATGACGCGGATTCCATTGCCGATACCAGTACCGAATGTATACCATGTATTTCCTTCTTTAATCATGGAAGGATCATGAATAACGTTGTCTCCTTTTGTATCCCAAAAAGCCGCTGATGTTGGCTCAGCTCCCGAAAAAATAAGCAGAAAAAATAAAATAAAACCAGAAATAATCGTCTTAGCCACAGTTGTTCTCCTTTCAAATCTCGATGTCCTTTAACAATCGGTCCTCCTTTGAGAAATATTTCCCAACAACACGCACTTTATTTTAGCAGGGGTTCGGTCTCTCTCAATCAGACAAAGGACTTGTTTTGTAGTCCTGAAATAAAGTGAAAAACCCAGAAAATATCCATATTTAAAAAACAATCAAACAAAAGTCATTTTTTCGTCTGAATTGTAAAGAGTTGGAAGTGATTAATTCGACTTATTTTGGAGTATTTTGGATGTTGTGAATTATGAACAAATAATGTGGATGTTCAAAAGCGTTGGAAGAAGAAGCACGGTTTACGCTCGAATATTTTCATTTATCCCGAGAGGTGAATGACACTATTAGTTGATTTAGTGGGTTGAAATTGGTAATATGAATTTGAAGATAGACTGTCAAAATCATAAAAAGACCACAGGTGTGTCATCAACGTATCGCTCAAACGTTCAGGTGTATTTTTTAAAAAGAAATGCATAAAATAAAAAAGACCCGACTGCGCCAACAGTCGAGTCGAGTGTACAAAGCGGCCCAACAAGGGCTTGGCTCAGTCATTTTAAATATAGACTTCCCTTTGAACTTTACCAGGGCTCAAGGGAAGTCTATTTTTCTTTCTTCGACAACACGGCAATTAACATGCCGAAAGCAATCATTAACGAGATTGTTTCGTATGCTGTCATAAGCATCACCCCCTTTCATAGGGGATGAGCCAACTTCCCTTGAGTGAGCCCGAACTTTGTACAAACAATATTTTACCATAACTCTTTCGATCAGCGACTGTTTTTTGTTGAATGAAGACATATAGAGTATGAGAGGTAAGAATGGAAAAAATCAAACGCAAAAACGGCAGGAACTCCGTTGAAAATCAACGTTTTCCTGCCGTTCGATTCGGTATGATTCCGACTGGGCTCGAACCAGCGACCTCTACCCTGTAAAGGTAGGCGATAGCAATCCTATAAGTCAACGGTCAGTCAGTGGTATGTTAACGAAAAAAGACGCCTATTTTGGCGCCTCTATCTCGTCTTAAATCCGTTCACAAAGCTCTCTCCGTCCTTTTCTGTCGCAATAAGCTGCTGGGCGCTTTGGCTGATTCGCTGAGCGAGCGCCTGCCGCGCTTTTCCTTCGAAGCTGTAGAGAAGCGATGAATAAACGCTGTTCATTTCTTTTTGTATATCGTCTATTTTAAACTTCGGTCTTAGTGTCGTTTTAATGCCTTCAAGCTTAGTTGCGGCCGTTACTCTCATGCCCGTTTTCAGCATTTGAAGCTGATTGCGTCGTATGAGGAGCGTATCTTCTTGATCACCGTTTAAGTTGTTGAGTGAGGCGAGTTTATTGAAATTTTCCATTATGTCATCTCCTAAAGCTTAAGCCAGTTTGCCAGCATTTTATCTTTCGATTTAAAATCTTTTTCGATCTGCGCAAGGTACCCGCTGATGTCTTCTAAATCTGAAATCGTATTTTTTAATGAGGCGATGTACGCTTTTTCGGCATGAACATCGTAAAAGAGCGGATTGCCTTTTTTGTCAAACGACTGCGCCAGGTTTTTCAGCGTATTGTTTACATCTTCGAGTGTCAGCTTGTCGTATAAACCGTGGCCGACCTGACGGTAGGTATCGTGTTTCAGATCGTTGATCTCGGCGTCGTGTTCCTGATAAGCGTTTTCGGCTTCCCGTTTCATCGTCCGGAGATCGTTGATCATCGCATTTACTTTTTGCGCGAGCTGCTTAGCGACTTCGGGTGTTACTTTAATTGCGCCACTTCCGGATGCAACTTCCGGTGGAAGCATTGCTTTTAAATTTTTATCGTATACGAGCTCATCGCCCTCTATATTTTGAACATTGCCGTTTTCGTCGAAGGTAAAGTTGCCTTTGTTGAGTCCGTGTGTATCCGGCATTCCCATTGCTGTCGTAGCAATGTAGTCTACAGCGACATTAAACACTGTGCCAAATATACCGCCGTTATACTTCGGATCTAGTCGTATTTGTCGTTCCACACGCGAAGTAGAGGGGTCTTTGGTATATATTGTTCTGCCTGCGTGTCGTTCGTACTCATCCCACCAGCCAGAACCAGTCATATCATCCGGATTGACAATCGCTTTTACAGACGAGTCATATTTGCCGCTTCGGATCTCCTTTTGCTTTTCTTCAGCATGCAATTTAACGACGGAAGGATTGTTGAATGCGACTGCGCATATATCATTGTTCACAGCGCTGTATTCAGCCTCTGCGCCGCCAAGAGAGTGTCCGGTTGTTGAAATAACCGTCGAGGTGCCTTTATACTTTTGTTTAACTTCCCGTACCAGATCGTCAGCTTGCCCGATTTGGGACGTTTTCGTAATTAATTTGTATTTACCGGTGCTAAGCATCGCGTCTTGTGAGGGGGTTGCGTTGTATTTTCCTATTGTTTTTGATGTATCCTTCGCATCTTTTTCGATTATGTATTGCGATTTCTTTTTCGGATCAAGACCCATAACAACGTTACCGCCGTCAGCGTCAACAACATCTTGAAAGAATTGGCTTTTAGGATCAGTTCCTGCGAAGGCTACGACGACATTTTTAGGGTTATCTGATTTTACCCACTTACCACCTTCAGTTTTTTTGCCCTGGGAAAAAACTACGGCATCTAGTCCTGTATCATGGTCTCTCTTAATCTTTTCGACAAACCAATAGGTTTTTTGATCTGTTTGTATTGGTTTCCCTGTCTTTAACTTACTATCTAATCTATCGCGATTGTAAGATTCTTGACTTAGCGTATAATAAGTTTTATCTGTTATTTTTGGAACTTTTATCTTGTCGCTCATATACATCGCCTCTTTATTTTTGTAAAATAGGATAAGAAAGGGTTGATTTTCAAATGAAAAAGTACATAATTATCCTTATTTTAATAATTATAGCAGTTGGGGGATTTTTTATGAAGCATCAGCACGATCAAAAAGAAAAAGAGATTGCTTTATTTGAAGAAGCTCAGAATCATATGGAAAAGTTTTTAAAAACCAATTATAAAGATGTTGATAATATCCACTTTTCCGATGATTATTATATTAATCCAATGGGAGGTATAACAGTAGAGGGACATACGAACGGAGATAAAGAGTTTGAAGGTTTGTATGATCCGGGAAATAAAGAAATATTGTCATATACCGTGGATGCTGAACCTAAAGAAGAATGTAAAGATGAGTTGTGTACTCGATGATAGAATAATAGCCCGCTCACCAGAGACGGGCTTTTTTCTTTATATGCGCTTTTTCATGCCCTACCGCACTATATGGTTTACTGTTCGTCTTTAATCTCCTTAACATACTCTATAGGCACGTTTAATCCTCTACTAATAATAAATAATGTTGTGATGTCATATCTGTTATTCGTTTTAAATCTGCTTATTGTTGCCTCTGTAGTACCAACCAACTCAGCTAATTCCTTTTGACTTTGAATTCCCTTTTCTTTCATAACCTCAATCGATCGGCAGGTCATCAGCTTGGACTCGCGATTTATCTTTATGAAAAGACGAATCTGAGTGTTCGCATGACTTACATCATCCCGGGAACAAGCAACTATACCCTGAAGGGTTATGAAGATGTCATTGTATTAGAAAATAATGACCGAGACGCTCAGAAGGTTGATTTATTAGCTGCCTCTCCGCGACTTATGTTGACCAATAACGGAGAAACAGACGTGAAAATTAAAAACCTTGTGGTTACTCATTTCTTGTAAGATCACGCCGTAAAAAACGGTGTTTTTATTTTGCCTCGGAGGAGGTGAAAACGATGTGAGAACGGGAGGATTAAGGGAGATGTCGCAAACAAACGAATACGAAGTTTTTCAGAAAGAGATTAAAGAGATCAAGGCGGATCAAAAAACGCTTGAGAAACGTGTCAGCACCCTGGAAAGAACTTCTGAACGCCATGATCAGCAGATTATCTCTATCAATGAAAAGCTGAACAAGATCGAGGAAAACACAACTTGGATCAAGCGCAGTATCACCGGCGCGATCATTACAGCGGTCAGCACCGGCATCATTGGCGGCGCAATCGCTGTTTTTTATAATCTACTGCAGAAATAAGGAGGTAAACACAATATGAAAAACTTAGACAAAGGCACGGTCATCAGGACGGTGCTTCTTTTTGTTGCATTGGTAAACCAGACATTGATCATGTTTGGAAAATCAGCTTTGCCGATCAGCGAGGATCAGGTCAATACGTTGGCCGACGCTTTGTATTTGGCCGGCTCCACGATTTTTACAATCGTCACGACGTTGGTCGCTTGGTTCAAAAACAACTATGTCACAAGCAAAGGAAAGTTGCAGAAAGAGACTTTGAAACAAAAGGGATTAACGAAATGAGGTTGCCGGCTGGCAGCCTTTTTTATTTAAAACAAAATTGGAGGAGTTCAAATGGTTAAAGTCGTGAAAAACTTTGTGAAAGTCAATCAATATACTCGTCCAGGGCTGAAGTTGGCAGGAGTGAAAGGGATTGTCATGCACTATACGGCGACGCCGGGCGCTTCTGCATTGAATGAGAGGGATTACTTCAATGGCACATGTATAGCCATTAAACGCAAAGCTTCAGCTCATTATTTTGTGGACCGTAAAGAAGCGCAGCACATCATTCCTGAAAATGAAGTCGCGTACCATGCACATGATAAAAACCGCTGTTATGTGAGTTTTCTTAAACCGAACGCCAACACAAAGTCAATCAGCGTTGAAATGTGTGTCGAAAAAGACGGCATGATTCACAGTGAAACGGTTCAGAATGCCGCTGAATTGGTTGCCGACCTGTGCAAGCGTTACGGTCTTTCTACTAACAAAATCGTCCGCCATTACGATGTAACAAACAAAATTTGTCCGGCACCGTGGGTGAGCGATTCCAGCCAGCTGACGACATTCAGGAAAAAAGTCGATTCCCTGCTTGGAAATAAAACGGTGTCAAAGACAACATCATCAACGAGCCAGTCAAGCAAATCCACAGGGACCATTCTGAAAAAAGGGGCGTCCGGTTCCCAGGTCAAGGCGCTGCAGAAACGTTTGATTGCCGCTGGCTTCTCACTGCCGAAATACGGGGCTGATGGGTCTTACGAAAATGAAACGGTGCAAGCTGTCAAAGCGTTACAAAAGAAAGCGGGTATCGCGGTGGATGGAATTTACGGTCCAGCAACGGAAAAGGCCCTTGCAGCCATTGGAGCGAAAAAGAAAAAGCCTTCCTCTAACGGCAAAAAAACATCCTACCCGCTGCCGTCTGGCATCTATAAGGTGAAAAGCCCACTGATGAAAGGGACAGGCGTCCGACAGATTCAAGAGGCTCTAGCTGCCCTCTATTTCTATCCAGACAAAGGAGCGAAGAATAACGGCATAGATGGTTATTACGGACCGAAAACGGCGAACGCAGTCAAACGTTTCCAGTTAATGCACGGGTTGTCTGCAGATGGCATTTATGGATCTGACACTAAAGCAAAGCTTAAAACTTTATTAAAATAGAAATAAAAAACCCCTTCTAAAGTGGAAGGGGTTTTTAAACATGTTCGAATATTCTATATCGAGCTTTTTTAATTAATTCTTTTCGTTTGTTCTTTTGTTGATCTATCAAGTCTGCTTCTCTTTCAAGTTTTGCTAACATCAGTTCCAAATCTTCTTTTGAAATTTTATTGTCATTAAAAAGCTTGGTTATTGCTGTTTTTTGGAGTGTATATTTGCTGTTCAATTTAATCAACTCCTTAGATTAAGATTCAACATTAGCAGCAACTTCATCAACAAAATCATCGAAATCTCTGTCAAGGTTTTGGTCACCAATATCTTCATCTTGTACAAGTTCGTAATATTCACCTAAAATGCCACTTATAATAGAGCAATAAAGTTGTCCTATTTGTAACGTATTATCACTCATTTCTCTTTTTGCGTCAATGGTAACAACTCCCCATTCACTTATTGGAATACATATCAGTGAGCTATATGTATTAGAAGAATCTGATTCTTTCCAGTCAGCATCTTTGGTCACATCAACAATATTTATTGATTCTGATTTTCTAAAACATCGTCCAGCTATAGAGTGATTTATATCTAAAACTCTATTACCCGGATAATCAAGAGGAAAGCCCGAACTTCCACAAAGTAACCTAAGACCTGTGTCATCATTTATCCAAAACCCGCATCTGTGCATTTCGCCAATGTCAGTTTTAATGACAGCGGTAAGTCCCTCCAAAATTTTATTGATGGCATGTAGTACATCATCGCCAGTCGAACCTGATCGGTTTTTTTGTATTAACACTAACAAATCGACAAAGGTTTTAGCATTGGAGATAGCGACAGTTAGTTGTTCTGTAAGTAGCTTATTGTGCAGATTTTCATTTTTAAGTGTTTCTCTTTCTTCTAAAAGCTTGATAACCTTATTTTCTTTATTTGCATTATCAGCAAATCGTTTTACAGCAATATATACAAAAACACCGATAATTATGAGTATAACAATTAGAATAATACTAGAAATGATAAAAAACCAAGGTGGACTCTTGTCCAAAAAAGCTGAAACAATATCTCCCATAGTTTGCATACCCTTCTTTTTCTTCATTATAACATTATTTGGACAAATTTTCGGGGAGAAATTTACTTGGTCTTATTTTAAACTTTGCGTAAATCACATTAAACAGATTCATAAAATTTGTATCCCTTTTAAATACTTCACATGCAGCAGCCTCTGTTTTACTTCATCTATATAATTAACATGTCCTGTTACTTCTTCAATAAAACCGTCTCTGTATACACTAATGATCAGAACCGAGTTGAATTCCATCGCCTCGCATATAACACGTTCCGTGTCTTTTATTTGGGCCATATCAAGAACCGGCTTTTTTCACTCTATTGTGGTAAGTTTCTAATTCTCGAAGCAAACTGACATGCTCCAGCAGCATCAATGTCATTGATTAAAGAAGTTTTTTGCCAACAATTCGCCAACAATTCAATTCATCAGGGCGTATTTAAAGTAATGCATAAAAAAACAAACCCTTGATATACAAGGGTTTGTTGGTATGATTCCGACTGGGCTCGAACCAGCGACCTCTACCCTGTCAAGGTAGCGCTCTCCCAGCTGAGCTACGGAATCATGATATGTAACACTGGGTATTTGTTTTGCTGACAAGTTCTATTATATGCAGATTAGATGGGTTCGTCAACAGTTTTTCGATTTTTTTTTAAAGAACTGGGAAAGAGTCTTGCAGTACGCCGCGCGTTATGAAAATATTGTCTTATATAGAAGTCAAAAGGGAGCAGGAATTGGATGGATCTGATACTTAAAAGTGTTGATAGTATTTTAATCGTATTTTTAGCAATCTTTTTTATGTGGAAATTCGTTTATGAAATTAAACATGAGAAGCGGAAGGCTGTTATCTTGCTTTTGCTGCTCATCAATGTCTATTTTATTGTAAAAGTGTTCAATCTCGTGTTGCAATTGATGTAGCCAATATCAAAATGCAGTTAAGGAGACTAAAAAACCAATGAAAACAGAAAAGCAAAAAATGCTGGACGGAGAGCTTTATCTTGCTTCTGATCCGGTGCTGTGCCATGACAGACTCAAGGCGCGCAACATTATGAATGAATTCAACCATTCGAACGAAATCGACGACAATAAAAGGACCAAGCTGATCAAAGAGCTGTTTGGTTCAACAGGGGAAACGCTCCACATCGAACCGGTGTTTCGCTGTGATTACGGCTTTAATATACATGTCGGGGAAAATTTCTTCGCCAATTTTGACTGTGTTTTCCTCGATGTATGCGAAATCCGGATAGGTGATCATTGTATGCTCGGACCGGGCGTTCATATTTATACGGCGACCCATCCGCTCGATCCGTCCGAAAGGATAAGCGGTGCGGAGTACGGGATACCTGTCATCATCGGACGGAACGTCTGGATTGGCGGCAGAGCGGTCATCAATCCCGGCGTCAAGGTCGGCGACAATGCAGTGATAGCTTCCGGAGCCGTCGTGACAAAAGATGTCCCGGACAATGCCATCGTCGGCGGCAATCCGGCGAAAATAATTAAATACGTTGACGGCAAAAACACCAATTCTATGTGATTGGTGTTTTTATATAGACGCGGTGAATGTTGGAGTTGATCAAACATCCGCGGGAAGGAGATTTCTCCCGCGGATTTAAGTGTTATCGGGTGACCGTAATATTGTTGATGACCAGCTGTCCCAATGAATTGAGATACGAAAATGTCGCTTTGCCTGGGCTGACGGCTTTTACGTACACGCGGTCCGAGGTGACGCTGACGGTAATGGCGCTGCCGCTGTAGGACACGTTTGAAATGCCGACGTATTGATCTTCCTGTCCGACTTTCATCGGCCTGTTGATGACGATCGCCTGAGGGGCGAAGATTCCTTGTGCAGATGCGTGAGAAGAGAGACTTTCAGTTTTAGAGAGTTCCTGGGCTTGTACATGCATGGGACTTCCCGAAACAGCAAGCATACCTGCCAGTAATGATGAAGCAACTAAACTTTTACTTAACCACTTCATAACCATCATCTCTTTTCCTATGTGATAGTTCCAGGATATGGCATCTCCAGCCGGCAGTCAATCGTTTCCAGTGATGATTCACACATTGGACAAACGAAAACAAACATTTCGTGAAGCGGGCAGGAAGAACGGATCATCATTCCGAAGCTGTTCTTTGGTTCAAAGCGTTAATAAAGGTTTTTACATTTTTTTTGTCTTGCATGACGGGTGAATATATATATGAAAGCGTCCTGGTAAAGGTTTGATTTTTCAGCCGGATCACGGAAAGGTTTCCATGCTGCACGTCTCTTTCAATGACGCTTTCAGACAGGAGTGACAGGCCGATGCCTGTCATGAGCGTTTCTTTGATCCCCTGGTTGCTGCTGATCGTCAGAAACGACTTGACTTTCAAACCGTTTGAACGGATGACATGGTTTAAGTATTCGCGTGTACCTGAGCCGACTTCGCGTGTTACCCATGTTTGATTTTGCAGATCGGCCATTGTCACGTCCTGTTTGGCGGCAAGCGGGTGATTACTTGAAGCGGTGATAAACAATTCGTCCTGCATAAAGGCGTGGACAGAAAGCTCTTTTTCATTTGTCTGGCCTTCGATCAAGCCGATGTCCACTTTGTACAGGCGGACGGACTGCACGATTTCTTCCGTGTTTCCAATGACCGCCTTGAGTTCGAGCTCAGGATATTCTTTTTGAAGGTCGAACAAGAGCGATGGCAAAATGTATTCGCCGATTGTGAAGCTTGCACCGATTTTCAGCTCGCCTTTGATCGAGTTGTGGTGATCGAGAATGTCCTGCCGCGTTTGTTCATATATGGTGATCATTTGTTTGGCGCGGTCGTATAAAATTTCACCGGTCGGCGTGATTTTCAAATATTTCGGAGAGCGTTCAAATAATTTCGTCTGGAACTCTTTTTCAAGATTTTTAATGTGCATGCTCACGCTCGGCTGTGACATGAGAAGAAGCTCGGCCGTTTTTGTGAAATTTTTGACTTCTGCAAGGGTAACGAATGTCTTCAGCGCATCATAATGCACACGAATCTCTCCTTTATTAAAAATTTTAATAGCTGTGATAATTAATATATATTTTACTAATGTTGAGTATTCCAGTAAACTTTAAATTAGAATCTTTTTTAGGAATGTTTGGTTTGAAGCAGGCTGACGCCGAGCGGTAAAGGGGACGTGGTGAGTGAGCGCTTACAATATTTCTTTGCAGCAAAGCCGTGATCGACAGATGTTTTGCGTCAATAAAACCGATTTGATTTATAGGAATAGTGGATATATGATGAATGTAATCCTTTTCCGTTTCAAACAAGTCATAATTTTTTTATTCCTTAGTGAGGTGGATATCGTTGCAACTTCAGGTAATGAACAGTCCTTTTAACCAGGAGCAGGCAGAGCTCCTCAACCGCCTTCTGCCAACTTTGACGGCATCACAAAAAGCCTGGCTGAGCGGTTATCTGGCGGCTGTGCAAACCGCCGATGCCGCGGCGGCGCTTGAAACATTGCCGGCGGAAGCTCCGGCTGCAAGTCCGGCCCAGCCTGTTTCCAAAGAAGTGACCATTTTATTCGGGTCGCAGACAGGAAATGCACAGGGACTTGCTGAAAACGCGGCTAAGACGCTTACAGAACGGGGCTTTCAAGTTACCGTCTCTGCAATGAGCGATTTTAAGCCGAACCAATTGAAAAAATTAAAAAACCTTCTCATCGTCGTCAGCACGCACGGAGAAGGGGATCCGCCGGACAACGCGCTGTCATTCCATGAATTTCTCCATGGCAGACGGGCTCCGAAGCTCGATGATTTCCGTTATTCTGTGCTGGCTCTTGGCGACACGTCGTATGAATTTTTCTGCCAGACCGGAAAAGAGTTTGATCAGCGGCTTGGTGAGCTGGGGGGCACAAGGCTCCATCCGCGCGTCGATTGCGATCTCGATTATGATGAACCGGCTGCAGCATGGCTTGAGGGTGTCATCTCAAGCTTAAACGAAGGACAGGAACAGGGCGCAAGCTCAGCACCTGCTCAAACGGCAGCACCGCAAGCAGCAGGAGGAGAAACGGTATATTCGAGAAAAAATCCGTTCAGAGCGGAAGTGCTGGAAAATTTGAATTTAAACGGCCGCGGATCAAATAAAGAAACGCGCCACCTTGAATTATCGCTCGAAGGCTCAGGCCTGACTTATGAACCTGGCGATGCGCTCGGCATTTTTCCGGAAAATGACCCGGAACTCGTGAACATGCTGCTGGCCGAGCTGAAATGGGATCCGAATGCTACCGTCACGGTTGATCAAGGGGAAAACCTTTCCCTGAAAGAAGCGTTGACTTCTTACTATGAAATTACGGTGCTGACAAAAAAATTTATTCAGCAGGCGGCAGAACTCATTGCAAATGAAAAGCTGCGCGAGCTTGTCGCTCAGGAAAACGCGGATCAATTAAAAGCATATATCGCAGGCCGCGACCTGATTGATTTCGTTCAGGATTTCGGTCCGATCGCAGTAGCTCCGCAGGATTTTGTTTCGATTCTTCGAAAAATTCCGCCGCGTCTTTATTCGATCGCATCAAGCTTCGCTGCAAATCCGGATGAGGTGCATTTGACGATCGGCGCTGTCCGCTACAATACGCACGGCAGAGACCGAAAAGGGGTCTGCTCGGTTTTATGTGCTGAACGCCTTCAGCCTGGCGACACGCTGCCTGTTTTTATTCAGCCGAATAAAAACTTTAAGCTGCCGGAAAATCCGGAGGCTCCGATTATCATGGTCGGTCCGGGCACAGGTGTTGCGCCGTTTAGGTCATTTATGCAGGAGCGCGAAGAAACCGGAGCACCGGGGAAATCGTGGATGTTCTTCGGCGACCAGCACTTCGTCACCGATTTCTTATATCAGACAGAATGGCAAAAGTGGCTGAGTGACGGCGTGCTGACAAAAATGGATGTCGCGTTCTCGCGGGATACGGAAGAAAAAGTATATGTACAGCACCGCATGCTTGAGCACAGCAAAGAACTGTTTGAGTGGCTTGAAGAAGGAGCGACTTTCTACGTTTGCGGCGACAAGAACAACATGGCCAAAGATGTTCAGAACGCATTGCTTGAAATTATCGAAAAAGAAGGCGGCAAAAGCCGCGAGGAAGCTGAAGCCTATCTGGCAGAAATGAAAAAGCAAAAACGTTATCAGCGCGATGTATACTGATTTTGATTGAAAGGGGACTTTTTCAACATGGGGAACGAAATATTAAAAGCGCCTGAAGGCCCGCCGAGTGATGTAGAACGCATTAAGAAAGAAAGCAACTATTTGCGCGGCACCCTGAAGGAATCGATGCTTGAGCCGCTTTCAGCCGGAATTTCCGATGACGACAACCGTCTGATGAAGCATCATGGCAGCTATTTGCAGGATGACCGCGATCTCCGCAATGAGCGTCAAAAGCAAAAGCTTGAGCCGGCGTATCAGTTCATGCTGCGCGTCCGGATGCCGGGCGGTGTCGCAACGCCTGAGCAGTGGCTTGTCATGGATGAGCTTGCCCGGAAATACGGAAATGGCACATTGAAGCTGACAACCCGGGAAACCTTCCAAATGCACGGCATTTTAAAATGGAACATGAAAAAAACGATTCAATCGATCCATTCAGCCATGCTGGATACGATTGCAGCATGCGGGGATGTTAACCGGAACGTCATGTGCGCTTCCAATCCGTATCAATCAGAAATCCACAGAGAAGTGTATGAATGGTCGAAAAAGCTGAGTGATGACCTCCTGCCGCGCACACGTGCGTATCATGAAATCTGGCTTGATGAAGAAAAAGTGGCCGGCACGCCTGATGCGGAAGAAGTCGAACCGATGTACGGACCGCTGTATCTGCCGCGGAAATTCAAAATCGGCATCGCCGTTCCGCCGTCAAATGATATCGACGTATTTTCCCAGGATCTTGGGTTTATCGCGATTGTGGAGGATGACAAACTCATCGGCTTCAACGTCGCGATCGGCGGCGGCATGGGCATGACCCATGGAGACAAAGCAACGTATCCGCAGCTTGCCAAAGTCATTGGCTTCTGCAAGCCTGATCAGTTATATGATGTCGCCGAAAAAACGATTACGATTCAGCGGGACTACGGAAACCGCTCGGTTCGCAAAAATGCCCGCTTCAAGTACACAATTGACCGCCTCGGCTTGGAAACGGTCAAAAACGAGCTGGAAAACCGCCTCGGCTGGAGCCTCGCTGAAGCAAAGCCGTATCATTTCGAGCATAACGGCGACCGCTACGGCTGGGTAAAGGGTGTAAACGGAAGATGGCACTTTACAATGTTTGTTGAGGGCGGCCGCGTCACTGATTATGATGATTACAAGCTGATGACCGGCTTAAGGGAGATCGCCAAAGTTCATACCGGCGATATCCGCCTCACAGCCAATCAAAACTTGATCATTGCCAATGTCACAAGCCAAAAGAAGAAAAAGATCAGCGAACTGATCGAACAGTTTGGTTTGACTGACGGCAGGCATTATACAGCGCTCCGCCGCAGCTCGATCGCATGCGTCGCACTGCCGACGTGCGGATTGGCGATGGCCGAAGCGGAACGATATTTGCCAAAGCTGATTGACAAAATTGATGAAATCATTGAAGAAAACGGCTTGAAGAATGAAGAGATTACCATCCGCATGACGGGATGCCCGAACGGCTGCGCCCGCCATGCGCTCGGCGAAATCGGCTTCATCGGAAAAGCCCCTGGCAAGTACAACATGTACCTCGGCGCCGCTTTTGACGGCAGCCGTCTAAGTAAAATGTACCGGGAAAACATCGGTGAAGAAGAAATTTTAAAAGAACTTCGCGACATTCTTCCGCGCTATGCGAAAGAACGCAATGAAGGAGAACATTTCGGAGATTTCGTCATCCGCGCCGGAATTGTTAAAGAAACGACGGACGGAACGAATTTCCATGATTGATGAGCATTTTTTAAAAAACGCCTCAGCCCTTTGATCGGTGCTGAGGCGTTTTCTGTTTACGAAAATGATCGAACCGTTTCCGACTCGATGATCATTTTCATAAACTCGGCAGCCGCCGGTGTTGCTTCTTCAAATGAGGGTGTAATCATGCCGACCTCGCGGATAATTTGAGGAGAGATGTCTTTTTTGATCAACCGATGGGATACGGAGGAAAGCGAAAAGTTAGAAATCAAGCCGATCCCCAAGTTGTTATTGACCATATTGACCAATGTTTCCGCGTTTTGCACAGTCAGATTTTCTTTTAATTCGAGGCGGTGTTTTTGAAAGATTTGAGATACCGCGACTTCGTGCCCGCCCTTGCAAAAGATCAATTCATTTTGATGTTTTTTCAGATCAATGAAAGGTGCGTCTTTTAAGTGATGATATTGCTCAGGGATGACGGCCGCCATCCGGTCTTGAAACAATACTTGACTTTCGAAACCGTCAAAGGGAGAGGCGACGATGCCTAAATCAACCAGGCGTGTTTCGACCCATTGCTTGATTTGGTCGGAGGTTCCTTCGACCAGCTCGATTTGTACGAGCGGATACTTTGACTTGAAGGAGGCGATAGCCTGCGGCAAAATATTCGTTGAGACGGCGGGGAACGAGCCAACTTTGACTTTCCCCCTGAGCAGATGATTTTCTTGATCGGCCACTTGGTATATTTTGTTTTCAATCACAATCATCTGTCTGGCCAGTACGGCGATTTCCTTTCCCGCGTCAGTAAGCTTTAACTTGTTCTGTTTATCCCGAATCAACAATTTGACCCCGAGCGACGTTTCCATGGTTTTTATGGCTTTGCTCACGGCCGGCTGTGAAATATACAGCTCGTTGGCGGCTTCTGTCATATTTAGTGTCTCCGCGACTTTCACAAAGATGTGAAGGCTGTTCATGTTCATAACCAAATGGTTATACCTCCGATAATAAAAATGTATTTCAGTTATCATCCAATATAGCATATGCTGTACATGAAACAAAGAAGAAAGGTGACGGTTTATGTTTAAAGTACTGTTGGGGATCATCTCTGTAACGCTTATTTGGGGGTATACCTGGGTGACGATGAAAATCGCAATCACTGACATTCCCCCTGTTTTATTTTCGGCACTGCGGCTGTTCATTGGAGCCGTTCCTTTGTTTGTAATTCTCTTGATCAAAGGAAGGAAGCGTTCAATAGGAAAGGAGAATATCAAGCATTATCTGGTGATGAGTTTATTGATGGGTTTAGGTTATATGGGGGTGTTAACTTACGGCATGCAGTTTGTCGATTCGGGAAAAACGTCTGTATTGGTGTATACCATGCCGATTTTTGTCACTGTCATCAGTCATTTTAAATTAAACGAGAAAATCAATGTGTATAAAATGCTCGGTTTATTTTCCGGGTTGATCGGTCTTTTGTTTATATTAGGAGGAGGGATTCTGCATGTTGATCAAAATGTCATATTTGGAGAGCTTTGTGTTTTAATCGCAGCGCTCAGCTGGGGCATCGCCAATGTATACAGCAAACTGAAATTTAAAGATACAGATATGATTCATATGAATGCATGGCAGCTTCTCACAGGGGCGGTGATGTTATTGATCTTCTCTTTTATACTGGAACCGGCCCGGCCGATTCACTGGTCAAATGAGGCGATCTTATCTCTTTTATTTAACGGTTTATTCTCTACGGCTTTGACGTTCGTCATTTGGTTTTGGATCCTGAATCAAATCGAAGCGTCAAAAGCATCGATGGCTTTAATGTTTGTTCCCGTATTAGGCCTTTTATTCGGCTGGCTGCAGCTGCATGAACCGGTCACAATCAGCATCCTGATCGGCGCCTTCATGATCTGCATCGGGATTTTTATGAATACTTATCAATTTAAAAAGGTGTAAAAAAAGGCAGAGGGTCTATATGGTATGATGAAATGGGAGGGAGATTTTATGAAAATCGAACACATCGCTATATGGACGAACAATTTAGAGGAAATGAAAGACTTTTATACCCGGTTTTTTCACGGAAAGGCGAATGAAAAATACGTCAATCCGAAAAAGCATTTCGAATCCTATTTCATTCAGTTTGAATCGGGAACACGGCTTGAGCTGATGAGACGTCCCGACCTTGCAAAAGGAGAGGAAAACGCTTCCGGCTATGCACATATGGCGTTTTCCTTAGGGTCGCGGCAAGAGGTTGACGAGATGACGAGCCGCTTTGAAAAGGAAGGATACCAGGTTGCCGGAAAGCCGCGCGTCACGGGTGACGGGTATTATGAAAGCGTCATCCTGGATCCTGACGGCAACATCGTTGAGCTGACCGTTTGACGGAAAAAAGCTAATGTCCGTTTTTAGACATTAGCTTTTTTCGTTTAGATGGCAGCATCGAGCTGATTGATTTTCCATTTTTTGTCTTCTTTCACAAACGTGATCTTTCTTTTCGCAGTCACCGATCCATCCAATGCCGGTACGGAAAATTCATAGGTGCGGGTATTGTTTTTTTGAGAAATCAGTTTGATTGTTGCTTTGTCCCATCCTAAGAGGTTGTCCCCATCGCCGACAGGAACGGCCATTTTTCCTTTATAAGACATAATGTTGTATTTTTCAAATCCTTTTTTAATGGCGTCTTTTGTGAAAACCGGTGCCAAGTAATCTGTTAACTTTGCTTTTGTGCTGAATTCACTGCACATATACGTATATGGAAGACCGCGGTATTCAAATGTTTTGGTTTGGCAAGTTGAGTTTTTCGCTTTTGGATTGTGGCCGCTCATCGTATTCCAAAAGTGCTCCCGTGCCTGCAAAGTCATTTGCATGACTTGTTTATTTGTTAAATTCCCTGATGTTTGGTTTTTCGCTGCGAGAGATGCTCCGGCAGGTAAGATGAGTAAAACAGCTAATAAACAAACGATTAACTTTTTCATGTTCCTCTCTCCTTAAATATATCTCTTATGTTACAAATGTTACAATAATTACAGATGGATTACAAGAGATTTGCGAGAAAAATTTTCCTCCGCTGTTTTCTAATATATGACGACATAAAAGCGACTGGGGTTATATGTTTAGGAAAATAAATTACGTTTATTGATTCGTTTTCCCGAATTTCTCTTCTCATAAACACAAAAGCTTCATGTTGAAAAAACATCTTATACTGAAAAAGAATTCCAGCTTGAACCAGCGTCAAGAGCAGGAAAGAGGACGTCTGAAACATAAAGGAATCATGTTGTTGAAAATCAGAATTTTACATAAAATCAAACTTTATCAGTAAAAAAACTGTAACGAAATTCGCATCAATCTGTCATAGCGGTGACATTTTGCTGTGTTACGATTTTCCCTGTTAGTTTCAAAAGGGCTAACAAGGGAGGATTTAACTTATGAAGAAGACAATCATGTCCTTGGCTGCAGCCGCAGCTATGTCGGCGACTGCATTCGGAGCGACTGCCTCAGCAAAAGAAATCGAAGTTCAAAAAGGAGACACGCTCTGGGGGATTTCTCAAAACTACGGAATGAACCTCAAGGACTTAAAAAAATGGAATCAGCTTTCATCAGATCTGATTTTACCGGGTCAAAAGCTGAACATTTCTTCTCAAGAAGAAAAATCTGAAGAAAAGCAGTACACCGTTCAGCTAGGGGACACGCTCTCAAAAATCGCAAAAGAGTTCGGTGTAACTGTAAGCGATCTTCAAAAACGGAACAATCTGAAGTCGGACCTGATTATTGCAGGGCAAACGATTGCGATAAATGGAGAAGCAGGAGAGGCTGCTGCTGCAGCGCCTGTGAAACAAGAGTCCGCGCAAAAACAAAACGATCAGCCTGTCAACGTGCAAAAGGAAATCACAGTGACTGCAACTGCGTATACGGCAAATGACGGGGGCATTTCAGGCATCACAAAAACGGGAGTCGACCTGAATGCGAACCGTGATGCAAAAGTCATCGCGGTTGATCCAAGCGTGATTCCGCTCGGTACGAAAGTATATGTGGAAGGCTACGGCGAAGCGACGGCTGAAGACACCGGAGGCGCCATTAAAGGCCATAAAATAGACGTATTTATTCCAGATAAAAAAGACGCTTTCAATTGGGGCGTCAAAACCGTAAAGGTCAAAATTTTAAACTAATATAAAAAAATGCAGGAGGCGCTTCATGCCTCCTGCATTTTTTTGATGGATCGATGTTTATGCTGGATGATGTTCCCCGCGACTGCTTTTCACAAAAACCGAAATCACAAGAGCAGCTGCTGCAAAGACGATGGCTACGAAATAAACCATATGAACGCCTTCTGTCATACCTTGCATGTGCAGCTCCTGACGGCTGGCTCCTGAAGAATGCGCGATAAAGCGATTCGAAACGGTCGTCAGAATTGTCGTGTACAATGCCGGACCGATGGCCCCTGACACTTGATTGACCGTATTCATAATCGCCGAGCCATGCGGGTACAGCGGTTTGGGCACCTGGTTTAAACCGAGCGTCATGATCGGAGCCATCGTTAACCCGACGCCGAGTGTGAAGCCGGCGTACAGCATCATTCCCGCCGCCATCGGCGTATCGCTTGAAATATTCGTAAACAGCGAAAGGACGGCAATCACAATGATCAACCCGGTGATCAACAGCGGTTTAAAGCCAAGCTTATCAAACAGGCGTCCTGCAACAAGAGATGTCATCGCCAGGACAAGGCCGCCCGGCAGCATAAGAATGCCTGTATAAAGCGGTGACAGCTCAAGCGCCATCTGGAAGTAAAGCGGCAAAATCAGCATCATCGAAAACTGTAGCATCATCACGATCCACATCAGGATAACCGAGACGGAAAATATTTTTGACTGAAACGGCCTCATATCAAGCATCGGCACTTTCAATTTGAGCTGGCGCATGACGAACAATATTAATCCGATGACACCGGCTGCCAGTCCGATGATCACTTTCGGACTGCTCCAGCCCGCAGCTTCCCCGGCGTTGCTGAAGCCGAAAACGATTCCGCCAAACCCGACAGTCGATAAAAGAATAGATAATATGTCAATTTTCGGATACGTCAGTTCGGTTACATTTTTCAGGCGGAACGCCGCATAAAAAATCATGAAAACCGATACTGGCAGCATCATGAAGAAAACAACGCGCCATGAATAATGCTCGACAATATAGCCTGAGATGACCGGACCGATCGCCGGGGCAAATAAAATAACGAGCGTTAGGATTCCGGTCATCGTTCCGCGTTTTTGCGGCGGAATCAAAGTCAATATCACATTCATCACAAGCGGCAGTATCAAACCTGTACCTGAGCCTTGGATGATCCGTCCGGCGAGAACGAGCGGGAAGACCGGAGCGATTCCGGCCAGAAAGGTTCCCGCTGTAAACAATGTCATCGCAGACAGAAACAACTGCCTTGTCGTAAAGCGCTGCATTAAAAACGCGGTAATCGGCACAGCGATGCCGATCATGAGCATATATCCGGTTGACAGCCACTGGGCCGTATTCGCTGAAATGCCGAAATCGTCGATGATCTTCGGCAAAGCCACATTCATAACCGTCTCATTAATCAGAGCGAGAAAATTTCCGACGATTAAAATGGCGATAATCATGAAGGAGCCTTTTTTAGCATGTTCCATTTGCATTTCCCACCCTTTATGATCGTTTTAGTAAAAAAGGAATTTGTTCGGCGGCTGCACTGAGAGGCCGACCGTTTTTTTTCGTCACTGAGAGCACATACGCACCCTCAATCATCGCCTGTATCGCGACGCTCAGCGTCTCGGCCGTTTCCGGCGCGTAGCCTGACTGGAGCAGTTTATCCTGATAGACAAGCTGCCAGTCTTGATAAACCTGTTCACAAGTTTGGCGGAGCCTTTCGCTGAACGACCACGTTTCTGCGGCGACGGATACGATTGGAATATCATCGTTTTCTTCCATGATGTATTCCTCGATTCCGTCAGCCATCATCTGGATATAAGATTGAAACGCCTTGACAGGATCAGCTTCATGGCTGATCGCTGACAATATATACGCTTTGATTCTTTCCCCGGTTAATTGAATCGCCTCTTGCGCCAGCTCTTCTTTGCCGCCGGGAAAATAATAATAAAGCGATCCCCGCGGCGCTCCGCTTTCGGCTGTGATTTGGCTCAGACCTGTGGCATGGTAGCCTTGTTTGCGGAACAATCGTGAAGCCGCCCGCAATATTTTGTCGCGGCTGCTCATTTTTTCTGCCATCCTATCATTCCCTTATGATTTTATACTGATCGGTCTATATAATTTTAACGAAAAAAAAGACCTTTTTTGAAGGCCTGTTTTAGAAAAAGGACGATTTGTCCATATTCGGTTCACCGGGAATCCGCTGAAGGCTTCAGAAAGCCGGCAAGCAGCGGCGCCACAGCGATCACTGCCAAGATCGACAAAAGGCTGTCAGATATGAGGTGAACAAAAGTGGAATTGATGGTATAGAGTGCGAGCACCGTTAAATAAACGGCCAAAAAAACGTAGCCGAAGATTTTCTTGCGGAACGGTTTTTTGAGTTGAATAAAAAGAAACATTCCGGCCATTAAAATGATAAACGTCACAGTTCTATTCTCCCTTCGCGAATGTTTCTCAATCCTCGTATGTCCGGTTTCTTTCTTTGTTGTCTTCAAATGCCAGCTGAATGACGAATAAAAACAGACAGGCGATGATTTCCACATCCAGCGGGATGGTGATGCTGTCCATCAATTCATCAGCGAGATGGATGGCAAGCCACGTAAAAAAACATTCGATCATAAAGGTCACGGCTTTATGACCGATCATAAAGCTCAAAATCTTTTCCGGGATTTCAAACAGCGCACCGAGGCCAAAGGATAAAAGGATATACCAGAAGAGCGACCAGGGCGATTCGTATGTCACGCCGAAAATCGCGAAAAAGCCGGCGACGCCGAAATAATAAGACCCGAATAAGAGCGTAAACACAGTGAGGATCAACAGAAAGATCAGAGTCACTGCGAGCATGGTACCGAGAGTTTTTTTAATCATTAAACATTCATTCCTAATCATGCAGTGTATATTCATGATATCAGAAAAATATCCGGTTGTGAGTTATTAATGAGATTTTGGGGTTAAAGTTTGTGTGGAAGGGGGGAGTGGAGAGAGCGTTCTGAAAAATTCCTTATGGGTTTTTCGAGACCTAATTAATTACCATATATCATATTTGGAGCGTTTTCATTAGGGCTGCAAAGAGGATAGGATCCCAAATGAAAAAGGCTGTCAGCCGGCAACCTTACTTTGTTAATCATATTTCGTATTTGCTTGTTCTAAAACCGACGTGTTTACTAGAAGAATTATTTTCGTGCCTTAGGTGATTTTCGATTTTGGTTCAATTGCTTTAATCTTTTAAATCTCATAAAGAGATTTTTATTTTCCTAGAGGGAACATATTTACAACCGCTGCGACTCCCGGTACACTACATAAAAACAGGACAGGCAGGTGCAAAAAATCAAGAGATGAAGCAGGCTTTAACTGACCAATACGGCAGCTTTACAGAGATGGCAGAAAATGAAATAGAAGGAACCGATTATTCGGTGGCTGCGCGGGATGCAGGGAGCGCACTGCTTGTGATGGCTCCCCACGGGGGCGGGATCGAACCGGGCATCAGTGAAATTGTCAGGGCTTTTGCAGCGGGTTCTTCGGTTTATTTATTGGAAGGATTGAAAAGGCGCGGCAATAAGAGTCTTCATGTGACAAGCGCCCATTTTGACTGCCCGCTTGCCGTGCGAATGGCTGCAGGACATCGATACATACTGGCGTTCCACGGATATGACGAGCCTTTCCGCCGGCATACGCTCATCGGGGGGACAGATCGAAGGCGCGCCTTGTTGTTTGCGGAGACATTGGAGAAGCACGGATTTTCTGCGGAGCTGGCGGCTGAAAGGGGATATCTTTCAGGTACAAACCCTGCAAGCATCAACAATCGCTGCCAAACAGGGTTAAGCGTGCAGTTTGAAATCAGCACTGCCCAGCGGAAGGCGATGTTTGAGCAATTCACATTAAAGGGCAGGCGAACGTCTCAAAATGAGGTGTTTTCCCGCTATGTCAAAGCTTTGAAGGCAGGAGCCCGCATCGCATATGGGCCGAGTGCAGCCGGGAGCTGAGCCGGCTGTTTTTTATTTTCTCAGCATATACGCCGGCCGGCTTTCTGCCGCGACCATTTTGCCGACGCCGTTTGCCGTTGTGTACGGGCGGCGGGTTTCCCGACGGTAGCGTGCAAGTTCGTCTTCTTCTTTAAGGCGAGCAGCATTCGCTGATTCGCTCTCTTGGGAAAGGCTCGCCATCCATGCCTCATGAAACTGGATCCCGGCTTGCCGTTTTTCAAAGAGCTCGATCCGTTTGACAGCGAACGATTCCGTGACTTTAAAGAGGTCGGCGATCATTTTAGCGGCTTGGCATCGCAGCTGGGGAAAATCCATTTTTAAAAGCATAAAAGTAGGGACGCAAAAATGGTACATAAATTGATTGGCCTGGAATTCCTGCAGCTCCCTGAACATCTGATTCATATAAAGCTGGTTTCCCGCGTGCTTTAATACGTGGCATAACTCATGGGCAAAATCCTCCCACTGCTTTTCCTTTGAAAGGCTGCTGTTGAGAATGATGCTGTACATGCCGTCATGCTTAATCATCATGCTGTTGACATTTTCATAGTGAATCCAAATGTTAAAATGAGCGGCTATGCGATTCATATCAATGTGGTGGGGTTCAAAAAAACCAAACTTTTGATACATATTTTTGACGTATTCTTCTAGGTGAGATAAGTAAAACTTCAATACGAGACACCCTTTCGAACAAATGTTCTGTTTTTAGCGGGAAAGAAAAGCCCGTCAAAGGGGCTGTCATGTTTTCATGCAGATCTATCATATACGATGAGCAGCCTCTTTAGCAAATCTTTCCCTTTTTTATCGTCTTAACTATTAAATCGGCGCTCATCAGGTAATGTTTAATAAAAATTCCTTTTTTATCCGTTTTGTTTATCTCCGGGCTTTCGTTTTTTCTCTTTTTCTTTTAAGTATTGAATGAACTCGATGGCCTGCTGTCTGCTTTCGGGGGAAAATTCCTGCATGTCTCGGTATGCAATTTGCAGATCCGGATCTGCGATTTCGTCTTCAATCGTTTTTTTCTTTTCCGTTCCTGTCAACAGATAGTCAATCGTCACTTTATAGTAATCGGCGAGTTTTTTTAATGTTTCATAGTCCGGCTCGCTTCTTCCGTTTTCGTAATGGGAGTAGCGGGCCCGCGATACACCGATCTGCTTTGCAACTTCTTCCTGTGTCCGTTTTCCTCTCAGGCTCTTCAGTCTGCCGCCTAACATAGAATGACCTCTCTTCCTCAATTCGGCATGTTTATCTCTATTATAGATACAAAATGTATCGAAATAAATATATGATAAAAAAAGTATCAAAAAAGTATTGATGATAAGAAGTGTATCATATATAATCAAATCATCAGATACGTATTGTATCAAAAACAGGGAGTGAGAACATGTGCGAAAACGGTTGATCGAAGAGCGTTGTAAGAGGGTATGGACCCAAAAGCAAGTGTCGGAAAGGCTTGGACTCTCCGAGGTTTATGTTCGCAAAATCGAAAGGGGAACACGCAATCCCGGCAGAGAAACGATGCTGAAATTCGAAACGCTTTACTCAGTTCCTGATCGATTGCTGTTTCCCGATCTTTTTCAGGTCTGTTTGGATACATATTGTATCAAAGGAACTCTGTATGAAAGAAGGCGATGTCATGAATCTTGAACATCCGATGGTCACACACATTCGAACGCACGGCTATCCAAAGGAAGCCGACAGAGAGCAAATGCGAAGACATGGCGGACCCGCCGGATATCCACAAGGAGGCAGAATGGGTAAAATTGTGATTTCCTACAGCTCAGACCGTTTTGATCAATGGCGGCTCGGCGAAGCCGGGGGATTCATCGCTTTTACGAAAGACGGAAAGCCTGTATTCCAATTCGATCGTAAAGGCCAATACGAACGGTATCTCAGACTGAACCGCAGAAGGCACAAGGAAGGGGGAAGATGAATGTCCCGTCCGCTCGATCAAAGCTATCCCTTTTCCGTTTACTCAGGGCTTTTAACACCTGTGCACTACGAGAAAATAGGCAATGCCATTTGGCTGTTTTTATGGTGCATCAGTTCAACAACTAAGGAAATCGAACGCGATGGGATGACATGGGGCATCGTGCTCGGCAACAAACCGCTGAAAGCCGCAGAATTGGCTCTTCAATTCGGCGTCAACGAAAAAACGGTTAGAAGATGGCTCGCTCTTCTCGAACGAAACGGCTACATTGCAGTCACAAGAGCGCCTTACGGAATGATTTTGTCAGTCAGACATTCAAAGAAATTTGCCTATGCCAGCCATGTCCGGTCAGGCAGTTCTGTTCGGACAGAAGAGACTGGCCGTGCGGACATCCTTGTCCAATCCAATAAAGATATCACACAAATCAACACAAAACATAATATGACTTCCATAAAAACAATAGCAGACCGATTTGCCGCCCTTAGGTCTTTGCAGGAAGGAAAGCCTGTCCATCCCTCGTCAAAAGACTACCAGGCCATCGCCCGGATTGTCGCCCGCGGAGTGTCTATTCCGCAAACAATCAAATGGCTTGAACAATGCTTTGAAGAGTATGAGGCGCGGCGCCGAAGCCGCAATGAAACGATCAAGGTCTTCAGCTACTGTGAAAAATATATAATCGGCCGGCTGGCTGAAGCGGAAGAGAAAACAACTGTCAGGAGGGAGAACAATGTCCAAAAGAACAATCGAAGAGATCATGGACGAACTGAGAAACAGGAGCTGTCTATCACAGGGGGACAAACCGGAAGAATCCGCCGCAAAACGGTATGACTGTCCGAAATGCAAAGATGAACTTGGATTTATCGAACGGCGCGGAACGATGGAAGTATGGGTATCATGCGCCTGCCGCGAATGGCGGAAAGCGCAAAAGCTGTTGAAATCGAGCGAAATCACCGAACAATTTAAAAACTTAAATTTTGCTCAGTTCAAGACGAAAGGAAAACACCAATCTGTAAAAGAGGCGTATGAATGCGCCGTTGAATATGTACAAGCTTACCGGGACATCCGGGAAAGCCGCAAAAACAGCATCGCGTTCTTGGGACGACCCGGTTCAGGGAAGACGCATTTGCTGACGGCCGCCGCCAATGAGCTGATGAGGAAGCATTTCGTACCCGTCCTTTATTTTCCTTTTGTCGAAGGATTCAACGATTTAAAACAGGATTTCTCATTGCTTGAGGATAAGCTGAACCGGATGAAGCGAGTCGAGGTGCTGTTTCTCGATGACCTGTTTAAACCGGTGGGAGGCAGGCCGCGGGCGACGGAATGGCAGATCGAACAGACATATGCTGTCGTCAATTACAGGTATTTGAACCATAAGCCGATCATGCTGTCCAGCGAGCTAAGCGTTGAAGAAATTGTCAGCATAGACGAAGCGCTCGGAACGAGGCTGGTTGAAATGTGCCAGGACTTTCTCGTCGTCCTGAACGGGAGCTCTTTCGGCATCAATCATAGACTGGAGGGGATGGTTTGATGTGCCCGCTATGTAACGGGAGAAAATCAGTCCACCAGGACGCAAGGATCGGAACGATGTTCTGCGCTTGTCCAAACTGCCGCGCTGAAAGCGGCGATTTGACGGATGTGATCAAACATCTGGAAGCGCTGATTGCAAAAATGAAAACAAGGGTGAAACAAGGTGCTTAAATGTTTAAAAGCGATGATTCTCATCATCTGGACAGCAGCAAAAAGAGACGCACAAATGAAACGATGGCACGAAGAAGACGGAAAGTGAGGAAGACAAACGTGAAGAACGAAAGTGCGACGTACAGCCCGTCACCATGGCGCGTTGTCAGAACAAATAGCGACCTGTACATTTATTCAGCTTACAGTAAAGCCGAAAAGAAACGGTTTCCTTATTCCAGCGGGCGGGTGATTGCCAAAGTCGCCGACTACAGCGCATATTCCAAGGAAAAAAATGCCCGCTTAATCGCCGCGGCTCCCGAACTTTTGACCGCAGCGAAGCTCACGCTTGCCTATTTGAAGCGAAAACGGCCTGCTTCCAGTGATTCAGTTGAGAATCAATTGATGAATATTTTAGAAAAAGTCGTCGCAAACGCGGAATTTGAAGAGGAGGAAAAAAGATGAACCATCCGGCAAAGTTAACAAATATCAACGATACGACGCTTGCAAGCCGCCTTAAAAAAGGAAAGGTGACGGTAATCGTTCTTGACGGAATGAACGGCACAGCATGGCAGGCCGAGGCTCCTGAACACGGCAAAACTGTCATTGAAACGAGAAAGGGAGACCTCGCAAGGGTCGAGTTTGAAATCGGCTATAAGCTATAGCTCTACAACTTGAATATTAGTCCAAGACGGAAAGCCTGCGGACGCTGATCAGATGCACATCTTACTGTGCGGCTGATTGGTGTCCTTTTTTATTTCAAAAAACGGAGGTACACAAAATGGAAGATTTGCTTTTCGAATATAAAAGAGCGCTGAAAAACACGAAAAAGCTGTATCGGGCCTATCAGGATGAACAAGGGCTGACTGCTGAACAATTAAAAGATAAAAAACTGATCAGAAACATGATGACCGATTTGGAATATGTGATCGACTGGCTTGAAAACGGAAGGGAGCCGGGAATCAGACGGGCGATTGACAGGCGAGACGCTTATAAACGGATGCTGCTGAAAGATCCGCTGATCATCGACACGTTCTCAGAACAGATTTCATTTGAACCGGCTCAAGAAGTGTCAGCGTACGATAAAGCCCGGATTGAAACCGCGCTGTCTGCCCTTACGGCACGCGAAAAAGAAATCTTCATTTTACATAAGGTCGAACAGTTTTCCTATGAGCGGATTGCCGCCATGCTCGGCATCAAAAAGTCTACTGTTCAAACCAATGTGAAACGAGCGCAGCTGAAAATCACAAAACAAATCGAAAAGCCTCTCGATTGTATGGCATAACGATATATCTGTCTTTTGTCATACGTTTGCCACCTATAAGTGAAAAGAGAAAAATATATAACTAAGCATCCTGTTCATAAAGGAAGATTCATATAGCGATGAAATATTACTGTTTCCGAGAATGAGAGGCGGTGAAGATGAACAATGCCAAGGAAAAGGGATCCAAAAAGGGATGAAGCTTTTCGTCTCTATCAACAATACGGGGGAAACATTACGAATCTCGCAATCGCAAGAGAACTCGGCGTTTCGAATAAAAAAGTCAGCGTTTGGAAAATCCGCGACCGCTGGAAAGAGGCTGTAAACGGGGATGATACGAGCCGAGGAAAAGCAGACATCCGCAATGAAGGGCTGAATGAACGGCAGCGGCTGTTTTGCATCTATTATGTGAAAAGCTTCAATGCCACCCAAGCAGCGGTAAAAGCGGGCTATTCCCCGGCCAGCGCTCATGTGACAGGCTGCCGGCTTCTGAAAAACGAAAAGGTGGCCGATGAAATCAGGCGGATCAAAAAAGAAATGGTAGGGGAGATATTCGTCGAGGCGATGGATGTTCTCCAAGTCTATGTAAAAATCGCGTTTGCCGATATCACCGATTATGTGACTTTCGGCAAAAAAGAGGTACAGGCTGTCGGAAAGTCCGGACCGCTGTTTGATGAAGAAAACAATCCGGTTATGAAAGAGATCAGCTTTGTCGATGTGAAACATTCCGACCTCGTCGATGGCACAGTTATCACAGAAGCGAAACTCGGGAAAGAAGGAATCGCAATCAAGCTGGCCGATAAAATGAAGGCGCTCGAGAAGCTCTCGCAGTATTTCGACCTTTTCCCTGATTCATTTAAGCGGAAAATTGAAAATGAGAAGCTGAAGCTCGCCAGACAAAAAGCCGACAAAGATGCGGAATCAGGATCCGTTGAAGTGGTCATCACCCGAAAAGGTGATTCGGCTTGATCATGAAAGAAGTCAATCCGCATTTTGAAGATTATTTGTTTAACTGGGATCAGACGTTTCAATTTCTTGTCGGCGGATACGGTTCGTCGAAAAGCTATCATACCGCTTTAAAAGTCGTATTAAAGCTGCTGCAGGAAAAGCGCACCGCTCTTGTTGTAAGGGAAGTGTTTGAAACACACAGGGATTCGACTTTTTCTTTATTCGCTACCATTATCGATGAGCTGGGTGTTCAAAAGGCGGCCGAGGCGGTTTCTTCACCGATGCACATCAGGTTTGCAAACGGCAGCCGGATTATTTTTAAAGGGATGGATAACCCGGCGAAATTGAAATCCGTCAACAACATCTCGCTGATTTGGATCGAAGAATGTTCGGAAGTGAAGTATGAAGGCTTCAAGGAACTGATCGGCCGGCTGAGGCATCCTGATCACAGGCTGTATATGATGTTGACGACAAACCCCGTCAGCCAGTCAAACTGGACGTACAGACACTTTTTCAAGGACGAGCGGAACAAGCGGTTTATTTTGGATGATGAGGTTTTGTATGAAAAGCGGGTCGCTGTCGTCGGTGATACGTTTTACCACCATTCCACAGCTGATGACAACCTGTTTTTGCCGAAAAGCTACCTCAAACAGCTTGATGATATGAAAGCATATGACCCTGACCTGTACCGGATTGCCAGAAAAGGACGGTTCGGGGTAAACGGCACCAGGGTTTTGCCGCAATTTGAAGTGATGGAGCATGAGGAGGTCATGAGGCGGATCTCCGCCATTTCCAACCCGCTGAAGAGAACCGGAATGGATTTCGGATTTGAGGAATCATACAATGCCGTCGTCCGGGCGGCCGTCGATCCCGACAAAAAATATCTCTATATTTATTGGGAGTACTACAAAAATAAAATGACAGACGACAAGACGGCTGAAGAGCTTAACGAATTCGCGGTTACGAAGGAGCTGATCAAAGCCGATCCGGCCGAGCCGAAAAGCATTCAGTTTTTCAGGCAGAACGGTTTCAACATGACCGCAGCCCGCAAGTTCCAAGGCTCGCGCCTGCAATATACGAAAAAAATCAAGCGGTTTAAAAAAATATTCTGTTCTGACCGATGTGCCAATACGATCTACGAATTGCAGCCGCTGACCTATGCGACGGATCAAGACGGCAATCTGAAAGAGGATCAGTTTACAATTGATCCTCACACGCTTTCCGCGCTATGGTACGCGCTTGATGATTATGAAGTCACCGATTTGAAGGCTGAGCCGGAAGCGAGAAAACGTCCGAACAGGAAAAGGGGGAGATAGTGTATGTCCACTCAGCAAACGGTAAGAGCGAAAGTCATGAAATCCCGTTTTCACGAGCCTGTAACAAAACAAATATATGAAGATCAATTTTCGGAGATCTACGGAGATGAGATTATCGCACCGCCGTACAATTTGAAAGAACTGAAAGCCATTGCTGAATATTCTTCCATTCTTCAGCAGTGCATTGACGCCTATAAAACGAATATTGCGGGGTTCGGGCTTGATGTCGAGTACGCTTTTGATTTTAATGGTGCGGATGTGACGCCCGATCAGAAAAAGGCTGCTGAGACCGATTGGACAAGGCTTGAAGATTTTTGCCGCCATCTTCATTTCGATGAATCGGCTGAAACGATTTTAAGCCATATGATAGAGGACCGCGAAAAAACGGGAAACGGGTTTTTGGAGGTGCTCAGAAACGGTGCGGGGCAGCCGGCCGGAATTGAATACCTCGATGTCAAAAATATGCGCGTATGCGGATTGACAGAACCGATCGAAGTTGAATTCGCCTACATGGAAAACGGATCGCTGAAAACGTTCAAAAGGGAGAAAAGGTTCCGCAAATACGTTCAGATGATTGACGGCAGGAAGGTGTACTTTAAAGAGTACGGCGATCCGCGCGTCATGGATATGACCACCGGTGCGTTTAACGGACAGACTCCGCCTGAACGAAGCGCGAATGAAGCGATCCATTTTAAAATCGGCAGCGGCGTCTACGGCGTTCCGCGCTGGATCGGAAATATCGTCAACCTGTACGGAGCGCGGAAAGCGGAAGAGCTGAATTATATGTACTTCAGACAAGGCCGGCACGTACCCGCCGTCATTACGGTTGAAAACGGCATGCTCTCAGAGGCTTCGTACAGAGAGCTGCAGGAATACATGAACGACTTGGAAGGCGTTGAAAATGCCCACAAATTTTTGCTCATCGAAGCGGAGGGGATCGCCCAGGAAAAAGACATTCACGGCAGCCAGGACATTACGCCGGTGAAAGTGGACATCAAATCCCTCGCCGAAATTTTGCAGGAAGATGCGCTGTTTCTTGAATATGACGAGAAAACGCGAAATAAAATCCGCTCTTCCTTCAGGCTCCCACCGCTCTACACCGGTGATGCCCATGAATATAACAGGGCGACAGCCGATACCGCCCGCAAAATCACCGAAGAACAGGTTTTTGAACCGGAGCGGAAAATATTGATCGGCAAGCTGAATACGCTGTTTCTCCGCGATTTAAACATTTTCCACGCGAGGCTTCAATTGAAAGGACCGGACTTTCGCGATCCGCTTGAGATTGCAAAAGTGCTCGGTCCTTTTATTCAAGCGGGGGCGGTATCTGCAAATGATCTGCGCGACCTGGCCGGCAGAGTGCTCGGCAAGACGCTTGATGAATGGCCGGAGGAAGAATTCAGCAGACCGCTCGGTTACCAGGAAAGCGCAAAGAGTGCTGAAGCAGAAGCCGGAGCGCTGCTCCCTGAACTGCAGGAAGCCGTCGAGACATTGAAGCAGATCACTGAAAGGAGGTGAACACTTCGTGCCGAGAGAGCTTAAAAATGCCAAGATCAATTTCGTCAGTTATGTCGACAAAGCGGCGAACAAAAAGAAATTTTTTATGACGAAGTCGAGTGAACCGCCGACATTTCAAAAGGAAGTCAAGCTGATTGCAAAAGCCGAGGATGAAAAGAAGCTCGTCTACGGCGTGGTCTACGAGCCGGACGTTGCGGATGCCCACGGCGATTTTATGACGGCTGACGAAATCCAAAAAGCCGCCCACGGTTTTCTGAAAAATGCCCGGAAGATCGACAAGGATCACAATTTCCAGGGAGGCGTCGGAGAAGTCGTGGAGTCCTATGTTGCGCCGGCTGATTTTGAAGTAAACGGCGAAACGATTGTGAAAGGCTCTTGGGTGCTGGTGACAAAAGCCGGCGATGAGATCTGGGAACAGATTAAAAAAGGAAGCATCACCGGCTACAGCATGGCGGGCACTGCCGAAACTGTCGAACACCCGCCCCGCGCCGGCTCTGATGAGACCGGCAGTTTCTTTCAGCTGTTTAAGCAGTTTTTTGCCGGCGACAAACAAAAAACGGGAGAGGAAGAAAAAAAGATGAAACGATCAGAAGTTCAAGGAACGATTGAAGCCGTCTTGGCTCCGCTTCTCAAACGTCTTGACGATTTGGAAGGAGATAAAGCGGCGGACGAAAAAGAGCAGCAGACAGACCAGGATGCACATGTGAAGGAAATCGTCGAGGACATGCTCGCCCCTCTGATTGCGCGCATCGAAGCACTCGAAAAGATGAGAGGTGCCTCAAAGCAGGCAGCGGCTGAAAAAGAAGGAGAAGAAGAAGTTAAAAAATCGATTTGGAGCGGATTGCTTTAATTTGGAGGAGGAAGAACATGAGAAATCAAGAGATTATTCGTAAAGCCGAGATGTCGCTTGCGACGTTGAAAAGCGGAGGATTAATGAATCCGGCGCAGGCTTCTGCATTTATTCGCATGGTGCAAAACACGCCGACAATTTTCAGCGAATCACGTGTGATTCAAATGGAAAACGACTCGCAAAAATTTGAAAAAATCGGTTTTGGCCAGCGGATTTTAAGAGCGGCTGATGAAGGTAAAGCATTGGCGAAGGACCAATTAACCGCACCGGTGACCAGCACGGTTGAACTGAATGCGAAAGAAGTCATTGCCGAAGTCAACATTACTTATGACACGCTCGAAAATAACATTGAAAAAGACGGCCTTCAACAGACGCTGATGCAAATGCTGGCGGAACGGGCCGCTGTGGATATTGAAGAACTGATCGTCAACGGTGATGTTGCGTCTTCAGATCCATACCTTGCTCAACTTGACGGAATCCGGAAGCAGTCCGTCTCTCACATCGTCGATGCAGGCGGGGAGCAAATCAGCCGACAGCTTTTCAAACAGGGACTGAAAGCTGTTCCGGCAAAATATATGCGCGTTCCGCAGGAATTCAGATTCTACACATCGCTCGGTCAGGAGATCGAATGGAAAGACCGCGTCGCAGACCGTCAAACCACTCTCGGGGATGCGGCTGTACAGGGCGGGCTTTCAACCGCTTTTGGCGTGCCTGTTAAAGGGGTCTCAAATATTCAGCCGTATGCGTACGGAGAAGGAGATGCAGCCGCCGAAGCATCAGACATTATTTTGACGCATCCGAAAAATATTATTCTCGGTTTCTCGCGCAATATCAGAATTGAAGTCGATAAAGACATTCGCGCGCGCAAATTTATCATTGTCCTGACGGCAAAACTGGACAGCAAATTCGAAGAAGAAGACGCGGTTGCAAAAATCGTCAATGTAAAAGAGTAAATGCCTGAGTCCGAACGTTTTCACTGAAAGCATCGCCAATCGGCGGGAAACGAGTCCGAGCACAAGCGAAAGCGCCCCGGACAACAGCTAAAAGCTCTGGAAGGATGTGATGAACATGCTGATCACGCCCGACGATATCATTCAATATTCCGTTATTGAAGCCGTGAAAAACCGACCGCAGGAATTGCTGCGGCAGGATATCCTTGAAGCCGAAGCGGAAGCCGAGCAGATCACGGGGCATCGTTTTACAGATGAAAAATATGATCCGCTGCCGGAAAAGGCAAGGCTCGCTTTGCTGCAGCTGGCACAGTACTTTGCATTGAAAAACGGTGATGAATCGCTTTTGAAAGGCTACAAATCTGAGAAATTGGGTGACTACTCCTATACGCTCTCAAGAAGCGGTGGCCTGGCGAAGCCCGACGTCTATAAACTGCTCGAAGAATTTATTCTTGATTATGAATCTGTCCGATTCAAGGTGCGGCCGCTATGAGCTACAAAAGTCTATTAAGCGACCGTTGCGATATCTATCATTTAAAGGAAGATCATGCAGAGGAAGCAAGGTACGGCATTCCCGCGCCAAACCTGCAGCCGATTCGCACATACGGGGAAACACCCGATCTTCAAAACGTTCCCTGCTATTTTACGGAAAAAAATCAGTCGATCGTCCAGCAAGATCCCGAACAGGTCATTTATCATTCATATTTGGCCCATTTTCCGGCGGATGCAGATGTGCGCCTTCACGATCTTGCGGTCTGGAACGGTGTCAGCTACACGCTCCAGCAGCCGCGCAACATCAAAGGCCATCACCTGGAAGTCTTAGCGGTCAGGGATGAAAAACTATGAAAATCAAAGGATTGAAACAGCTATCGCGGACGTTGGAAAAAGCGGGGCAGAGCGGCTTTCGAACTGAAGCTGCCAAGTGGCTTGAACAGACGGGAACCGATTTTTTAGATCTGGTCCGCGACGAAATCGTACGCGCCGGATCGATTGATACCGGCAGCCTTATGCGCTCTTTCAAGCGAGGGGCTGAAGGGAACATATGGGAAATCGAAAAAGGCGGACTCACGCTTGAAGTCGGGACGGAGTTAGAGTACGCCTCATTCGTAAATGACGGCCATTGGACAGGCGGAAAAGAGGAAGTCAGGTGGATTCCGGGACAATGGCACAGCGGCCGATTTCAATACGATCCCGTTTCTTCGTCCGGCATGGTTTTAAAACGGCAATGGGTAAAGGGAACAGGCTATTGGGAGCATGCGCTTTACATATTTGAGCGTTTATTTGAAAAACGCCTGAATGAAGAGCTGCAAACATGGCTGAATTCCCTTTAAGGAGGTGAAGCTTTGAACGACGAAACGGGATCTGTTATGAATTTCTTTTATCAAGTCTTTCCTGTCGTCTGTTATGAAAAGGAAATACCCGACCATTTTCAAATACCGTCGCTATATTTTCCTCCCCCTTCTGTTTTTGATGAAAATGATACAGTTTCAACATTTAAAAAAGTCTTCACCCTGAATGTGAAACTGTTTCACCATGATTCACAGCAGGCCCACGATCATGCCGAGCGCATTGCAGACGCCGTAAGGGAAGCGCGACACATCATCCCGCTCATTGACCGGTCGGGTAAAGACACGGGAGACAGCTTGAGGATCAGCCAGATCGAGACGAGGATAGGGGATTCCGGCACCGCGTCCATTATTATTCAATGGAACAGCCGCTACTGGTACAAACGGGAAAACGAACTTTCTCTGGAAACAATCGATTTTACAAACGGGGTGAAATAATTGACAGTCAGCAAAAAAACAAAGACCGAAGCAAAAAAGGCGCCTCTTGAGGAACGAGAAGCGCTGTTCTACATCGAGGATCTGAGGGAGCACGCGAAAGAGCTTTTCGGCATTAAACCGGAAGTTCTCGACGGTGCTCTTTTTCATGTGAAAGAAGAGCAGATTTCAAAGCTTGAGGCAAGTCAGCTTATTCAAACATTTTTAGCCAAGGAGGTCATGAATTAATGAACGGCGGAACATTTACACCAGGCAAAGAAAAAGATCGTGCCGGCATTTATTTTAATTTTAAAACGACAGCAGAGGAGCGGGTTTCCGTCGGGGAGCGCGGCACAGTTGCCCTTCCTGTCGTCATGAGCTGGGGGGAGCCGAAATCATTCGTATCGATTTCCAGCATTGAAGATTTAAATAAAAAAGTGGGATTGAACATCGATGATCCGTCTCTTCTGCTTTTCCGCGAAGCGAAGAAAAACGCACAGACCGTTTTGCTGTACCGTCTGAACACAGGAGCGCCGGCGAAAGCCCAAATCGGCGAAACGCTGAGTGTAACGGCAAAATACGGGGGCGAGAAAGGGAACGACATTTCAATCCGCATTTCCGAAAATGTGCTCGATTCTAAAAAGTTTGATGTCACAACCTTTGTCGGAACAGATGAAGCTGACCGACAAACCGTCAAAACGGCAGAAGAGCTTACCGCAAATGCGTACGTCGCGTTTCAAGGGGAAGGCGCGCTTGAACTGACAGCGGGCACAAAACTGGAAGGCGGAGAGAACGGAACAGCAAGCGTTGCCGATTACACCGCGTTTTTAGATGCGGCCGAAACGGAATACTTCAATACGATCGCACTTCCGGTTGCAGACAATGAACAGCTGAAAGCCACTTTTGCCGCTTTCATCAAACGCCTCCGCGATAAGCAGGGCCAGAAAGTCCAAGGCGTAGTCGCCGATTATGCCGGAGACGATGAAGGCATCATCAATGTAACGGGAGGCGTCGTGCTGGAAGACGGCACAGAAATCACGCCTGAAAAAGCGACGGCATGGGTTGCCGGAGCAAGCGCAGGCGCGACTTTTAACCAGTCGCTGACATTTGTCGAATACGAAGGAGCTGTTGATGTTCTGAACCGTCTGGATGAAGATCAGGTCATCGAACGTCTGAAAAAAGGCGAGTTTTTATTTACGTTTGATGCACGCGATCAATCGGTCAGTGTCGAAAAAGACATCAACTCTTTAACGAGTTTCACTGCCGACAAAAACAAAAAATTCTCGAAAAATAAAATCATCCGCGTCCTTGACGGAGTTAACAATAATTTGACCCGCGAATTAAAGGCTTTAATCAAAGCGCGAAAAGCAAGCGGCAGCGACATTCCTGCTTCTGACGACGGTTTGCAGTACGTCAAAACGCTGATCATTCAGTATATGACGGCGCTTCAGGAAGCCGGCGGCATTACCGGTTTTGATTCTGAAAGCGATATTGCCATCACACTGAATGAAGACCGCGACGGGTTTTTAATCGATTTGGCCGTTCAGCCGGTTGATGCAGCAGAAAAATTCTACTTTAATGTGGAGGTAAAATAATATGGCATTAAAAGCGCAAAACACGATTTCCGGAAAAGAAGGCCGTCTTTTTCTCGACGGACAAGAGATGGCTCATATCAAAACATTTGAGGCAAACGTCGAAAAGAATAAAGCCGAAGTCAATATTATGGGCCGCCGCATGACGGGCCACAAGACAACAGGTGCAAACGGCACGGGAACGGCGACATTTTATAAAGTCACGTCTCAATTTGTCACATTAATGATGAACTATGTAAAAAAAGGCGAAGATCCGTATTTCACGCTCCAGGCCGTCCTTGACGACCAGTCATCAGGCCGCGGAACGGAACGTGTCACACTGTATGATGTGAATTTTGACTCGGCCAAAATCGCCGGCCTTGACGTCGATTCAGAAGCGCTGGAAGAAGAAGTGCCGTTCACATTTGAAGATTTTGACGTTCCTGAAAAACTGAAAGATACGTTTTAAAAAAGAGCCCCGTATCCCGCTTTTCAAACATAGGCTAGTAGTCAGGACATATAACACCAAGCACTCTCGTCAAGCCGAGGGTGCTTTTTCATTTAAAAATTGAATGTTAAAGGAGCAAGCAGACATGAGCGAAAAACAAGAAGAAAAAGTATATGATTTATCCTTTTTTATGCCGGGACACACCGTTGAAGCCGAAGAAATCAAAGTGCCGATCTCAAAGCGGTTCGTCGATAAAAAGGGCAATGTCATTCCGTTTGTGTTTAAGCCGATTACAACCGAGCGCATTGACGAGCTTGAAAAAGAAAATACGACTTATAAAAACATCAAAGGCAGGGGCCGCGTCAAGGATCTCGACACCCAGCGCTTTTACGCCCGAATCGCCATTGAATCGACGATCTATCCTGATTTCCGTTCAAAGGAATTAAGAGAAGCCTATCAAACGGCCGACCCGGTCGAAGTAGCCAAACGCGTTCTGTCAGTCGGAGGGGAATATGCGAACTGGCTCAACAAAGCGATTGAAATCAACGGCTTTGAAGACGATCTTGAAGATCTGGAAGAAGAAGCAAAAAACTAATCAAGGATGGGAATAAAGAAGCGGTGTATCTCTATTTTGCGATGCACGAACTTCACTATTCTCCATCCCAGCTCCGGGAGCTGTACGAAGCCCCAAAACCGTTTAAAGCATTTTTATACGGACTCATCAGCTACAAACTTCAAATCTTGGAAAAAGAAGCGCGGAAAGGAGGTACATAATCCATGGCAAAACTGACGGCACGTTTTGAACTTGAAGACCGGGTATCTAAGAAGCTGCGAAGGATTCAGAAGGGGTTTAAAGACCTGGAAAAAAGACGAAAAAAACTCAGCCGCCCGTTCGCAATGAAAATAAAAACGAAAACAGCAGAGAAAACATTGAAAAAACTTAATGTTTTCTTAAAAGCCAACCTGAAATCATGGCAGCTTGAAATTTCAGCAGTCGATAAGGCCGGCAAAACCATCGACAATATTTCAAATCAGCTTAAACAAAAGCTGCCTGACAACTATCAATTTTCAATTGTAATAAATGATCAGGCAACACCGGGCATTCAAAAGATCAGAAGCATCATGTCTGAATTGTCATCAGCTGAATACTTCTTAACTGCAGCCGTTAATGACCGAGTCACCCCGGCTGTTCAAAAAATTTCCGGCTACATGAAGGGTGCATTGCAAAAAGGATACTCTGCAACGCTCTATGTCATTGATAAAATCACCCAGACAGCCAGCAGGATTTCCTCCTATTTGAAAAATCATTTAGCAAGGGAATATCAAGCCACCCTTACGATTAACGACCAGGCGACCGGGAAATTGAATGCTTTGCAAAAAAAGCTTAACAGCATTGAGGCTAAACGTATCCTTAAAATTGACGCAATTGTAAAAACGGAACAAAAAGAAGACAAAAAAGATTCGGATGGGAAAGCTGAGGCCATATGGACTGAAATTCTAAAGGCGGGTAAAAGTAAATTTGTTGAATGGGTGAAGGGGCTTCCCGAGAAGATTTGGGACAAATCATTTGATGCCATTCTCGGTAAGGTGTTTAAAGGTGAAGAAAGTGGAGGCGGTTGTTGCTGCTGTGGTGGAGGCGGAGGTTCTATAATCAATGAACCTGCAACAAGCAGCAGGCCAGGAAGTGAAGAAACCTCCACTAATGGAGAAACAAGACCGGGAAGAAACAGATCCGGCGGCAAGTTTATGAAAGGTCTTCGAAAAGTGGGGAAAGTTGGAGGCAAAGCCCTCCCATATGCTGGAGCGCTTTTATCAGCGACTGAGTTAATGGATATGAACAAAGAAAACGCAGGCGAAAAAGTCGGTTCGGCAGGCGGAGGAATTGGCGGCGGTTTAGCTGGCGCAGCAGCAGGTGCTGCAATTGGCACAGCTATTCTCCCTGTGGGGGGGACGGCAATCGGCGGGGCCATTGGAGGTATGGTCGGAAGCTTGGGCGGCTCAAGTATCGGTGAATATTTCGGGAAGATGTTCGATGACAACGGCGGTGTCGAGAAAGCGTGGAATACGATAAAAGATAAATCGGCTGAGGCACTCGGAGCCATTCAAGAAAACTGGTCGATGATAGCAGGATGGTTTACAGATAACGTCTGGAATCCTGTTGTCGGCAAGGTGGTCGAAGTAGCGACAGGGATCTGGAATCAGCTGACCACAGCCTGGACGATGATTCAGGAAACATTCATGACAGTTGCGGGCTGGTTTGCGGAAAATGTCTGGAATCCGGTTGTCGGCAAGGTGATCGAAGTAGCGACAGGGATCTGGAATCAGCTGACAACAGCCTGGACGATGATTCAGGAAACATTCATGGTGGTCGCCGGCTGGTTCGCAGAGAATGTATGGGATCCTGTTGTCAGCAAGGTGATTGAAGTAGCGACAGGGATCTGGAATCAGCTGACAACAGCCTGGACGATGATACAAGAGACATTCACGGCGGTCGCCGGCTGGTTTGCGGAAAATGTTTGGAATCCCGTAGTTTCAAAAGTCATTGAAGTGGCAACTGGGATTTGGGATCGTTTTCAATTCACCTGGAACATGATCAAAAGAGTTTGGGGCGCGGTTTCCTCATGGTTTATAAATACGGTTTGGAATCCGATAAAAAATACGTTTTCAACCGTAAAAGAAGCCATTGGAGAAAAATTTCAAGCGGCCAAAAAAACGGTAACAGACATTTGGGAAGGCGTCGCCGGCTGGTTTGAGAAAAATATTCAAAAGCCAATTGTAAAGATTGCCGGATTGATCAGCGACGGTTTTGAGAAAGCATTCGGATGGGTAGGTAAAATATGGGATAAAGTTGGCGGCGGTATTGATGCTGTCATCAACTTCATGACAGGAGATAATCCTGATAAAAATGCAACAGGCGGCTACATCACAAAACCGACCATCTCCTGGATCGGTGAAGCCGGAAACGAATTTGTCATCCCGACGGAAAACAACCGGGGCCGCGGGAAGATGCTGCTTGCCCAGGCAGCGACCAAGCTCGGCATGCGCGTTGTTGACGATATGGGGGCCGCGGCGGGAGACGGGGGAGCTTCTTCTCCGGTTTCAAGCACCGCTTCATATTCGGCTTCTGTGTCGCCTGCTGTCGGCGTCGGGAATATAACGGCAGAGGCGCAGGCTTTCGGTCGGGAATTCACCGGCGGCTTTGACAAAGGGATTGGCTCAAACGCTCCTTCCCTTGATCAATGGAAGCAAAAAAACATCAGCAAGCCGTTTAGCAGCCTGCCGGCAGAATCGTCTAATTACGGAAAACAGGCGGTCGCCGGGTTCGCTTCCGGGCAAAATACTACCGCGACCGGAACGGGCGGTTTTCTTCAAGCAAAAGTAAATGCGCCTTATCAAACAACGGTGAAGACGTCATCTTCCTGGGGCGCAAATACAGTCAAAAACTTCGCTTCCGGGCAAAATGCAACACCGACCGGGACATCGCAGTATGTTGATAAAAATATCAACAAGCCGTTCCTTGATTCGAAACAGTCGGCTGCAGGCTGGGGATCAGGAATGGTCGGACACTTTATCAGCGGCATGAATGGAAAAGGCAGCGAAGTTTCTCAAGCTGCAAACAACTTGGCGAAAAAAGTGGAAAAAGCGTTTCGCGAAGAGCTGGATATTCATTCTCCGTCCCGGGTTATGATGAATCTCGGGCGTTTTGCGTCGGTCGGGATTGTCAAAGGTTTAAGTTCTGTCGATGTCAAAAGTTTTGCGGAAAAACAAGCGGGCTCACTGGCTGCTGCGTTTTCCGGAATCGGCGCCGTCGGCGGAAATGTAAAGTCGTGGCTGATGCAGGCGATCATGGCTACCGGTTCACCGGCGTCGTGGCTGCAGCCGCTTTCTGTCATTGCTCAAAAGGAATCCGGCGGAAATCCGCGCGCCTCTAACGGCTGGGACATTAACGCCAAGCGGGGAGACCCGAGCAGAGGTTTGATGCAGACGATCGGCCAAACGTTTAATGCGTACAAAGGAAAAGGAATGAATGATATTTTCAATCCTGTTCACAACGCGGTAGCGGCCATCAATTACATCAAATCACGATACGGGTCGCCATTTAACACGCCGGGGATTAAAAGCATGGCAAGAGGCGGAGCTTATAAAGGCTATGCCAACGGCGGCCTGATCACCAGCGAGCAGATCGCCCGCGTGGGTGAAGGCGGCAAGCGCGAATGGATCATTCCCGAAGAGCGCGGCATCCGCGGCAGATATTTGCTTCAACGGGCTGCAGGCGCGCTCGGAATGGAAGTGCATAACCCCGCTGAAGGATCCGGTTCCATTTCAAGCGGTCAGGCGGCTGCAGCCACCGCAGGCGGGGCCCGATCCCGGCAGCCGGCTGGAAACGGCGCCAAAGAAGTCAACATCTATATTACCGGCGACAATCATTATCACAGTGAGCGCGACCAGGAAACATTGATTGCGAAAATCAAGCGCGCTCTTGTCGATGAGCTTGAACGGGATATCCATATTGGGACGAAAGGAAGCGTAGCTTATGACTAAATCCGTGTACGAATTTTGGCTGACGCAAGGAAAGGAAAAGCTGCGCCTCCCTGTGCTTCCCGAGCAGCTTGACGTCAGCAATAATCTTGCGAACGAGTCTGTAAAGGTGTCAAAGTTCGGCGAGGTTACATTTATCAATGAACCGGGAGCAAAGACGATTTCATTTTCGTCTCATTTTCCGAAAAAGTATTCTCCGCTTGCGGAATATAAAGGGTTTCTTTCACCGGAGAACGCGATTCTCAAAATCGAGAAGTGGATAAAAGCAAAAAAACCGGTTCAATTTCTCGTCACGGGCACGAAGATCAATTTCACATGCAGCATCGAAAACTTTTCGCATCGTGAGGGTGAAAAGGATATCGGTGACCGGGATTTTGATCTCACATTAAAAGAGTATCAAACAGCATCACCTCGGAAGATCAAGCAAAAAAAGAAAACGAAGAAAAAACGGCCGTCCAAACCGGCTCCCAAAATGTACACCGTCAAAAAAGGCGATACGCTCTGGCACATCGCAGGCCGTTTTTACGGAAACAGCCAGGAATGGCGGAAAATTTGGAACGCGAACAAACAGGCGATGATCAAACGAAGCAAGCGAAACATCAAACAGCCGGGGCACTGGATTTTTCCGGGGCAAAAGCTGAAAATACCATAAAACGATGCGCCGGGTGAACCGGCGTTTTTCTGTTAAATCAAAAGCAGGGGATAGCGATGATCGAATTATTTGTCATAAAAGAAAGCGAATGGTATGAACTTGTCACCGAAAGCGTCACATTGGAAGGAGAAAGGTACCAGGCGCCTCGTTCGATCGAAGCGTCGATTGTGATCAAGCAGGGAAGCCATAAATATTACAGCGTGCAGGAAGGCGCTACCGTTTTATTTAAATGGAAAGGAAAAGAACTGTTTCGCGGAATTGTGTTCAGCAGGGTGCCGAAAGAATATACGCTTACGTTTAAAGCGTACGACATGCTTCAGTACTTGGTGAAAAACCAGGATGTCTATGTATTCTCGAACAAAACGGCCGCTGACATTGTCAAACGAATTGCGAACGATTTTCAAATTCCCAAAGGCGCGATCGCAAGCACCGGACATACGATTAAATCACTCGTCTTTAAAGACAATACGAGCCTGTATGACATCATCTTAAAAGCGCTGAGGGAAACAAAAAAGCAAACCGGAAAAAACTATCGGCTGTATGCCGAAAAGGGAAAGCTGTGTTTAAGAGCGTGGCCCGAACCGGAGAATATCTGGGTTTTGGAAACAGGTGTGAACATTACCGATTACGCTTACAGTACGTCAATTGATGAAACAGCAACCCGGGTGAAACTGAGAAAGCAGAAAGATAACAAAACCTATACCGCATCAGCCAGCGATGAAGCCGGTATGAAAAGATTCGGCGTTCTCCAGTACACAGAAACGGTTTCGGATGATATTAACGAGGCGCAGCTGCGCGACCGGGCGAAGAAGATACAGGCTGAAAAGAAAGGCGTCAAAAAAGAGCTGAAGAGCATACAGGCGCTCGGCATACCGGAAGTCCAAAGCGGACTGCCGGTTTATATATCGATTCCGGAAGCGGGAATTAAAGAAACCTATTGGGTTGATAAAGATAAACACGATTTTGCAGGGACAAAGCATGTGATGACGATTGATGTCGTCGCGAAAAATACAATACCTGAAGGAGCGACTTCATGAAATTAAGCGATGCGATAAAAGAGCTGGCTCTTGGAGCCGTAAACGCTGAATCGCCTGTTGATGTCATGCCGGCTGAAGTCGTGTCCGCTTCTCCGCTCAAGCTGAAGCTCCGCAATCATGATAAATTGGTGATCCCCTCCGACTTACTGGTGGTGGCCAGGCATTTGACAGAACATACGGAACAGATCCGGATTGACGGAGAAGACAAAACGATTCGCTTTTACAGCCAATTGCATGCCGGCGACCACGTGATGATTGCCGCCATGCCTGGAGGGCAGTCGTTTTTCGTGATAGACAGAGTGTAGGAGTAGGAGGTGGCTCGGATGGCTCTTTCACCGGAAGTATCTTTTGAAGATATCGAGGATGACAGCGAAGTGATTGAGACTTCAAAAACGTACAAAATTGATTTTGAAACGGGCAGGATGACGGGTGATATGATTTCAGGACTCGAAGCGGTCGAACAAATGGTTTACATGGCGCTGAGAACTGAGCGTTACACATATGCCGTTTACAGCCATAATATCGGAAATGAACTGCAGGAGGTTCTTTCAGATCATGAAACGACCGACGCTTATAAAGAAATGGAGATACCGAGACTGATTGAGGAAGCCCTCATATATGACGACCGAATTTCTGCGGTAACTGATTTCGAGATTGAGCGTCAAGGCGATGCCTTCCATGTGTCTTTTTCGGTTGAAACCGATGAAGGGACATTGGAAATCGAGGAGGTGATAGGGGAAGATGTTTGAAAACCAGACATTTGAAGAGATCATGGAACGCATGCTTGAGCGGATTTCAGATGAAATTGACAAGCGTGAAAACAGCGTCATTTGGAATGCGCTTGCCCCGGCAGCTGCCGAGCTGGCGCTTTCTTATATTTGGCTTGATCAAGTGCTGAATTTGGTTTATGCGGATACGGCTGAGGGCGAATATTTGGACAGAAGGGCGGCTGAGGCCGGTCTTGAGCGCTATCAAGCGTCCAAAGCCATTTGGTCAGCAGCCTTTACGGATGGCGTATCGGTTCCCCCCGGAACCCGCTTCTTTCTGGAAGACTTATATTTTACCATGCTCGAAGACGGCAAGCTTGAATGTGAAACGGCCGGGACAAAAGGAAACGCCAATCTGTCTGGGCGGCCTTTACTTCCGCTCGATACCATTCCAGGGCTTGAAAAGGCGGTTATGGGAAGTCTTGAAATTCCCGGCCGTGATGAGGAGACGGATGAATCGCTGTATGAAAGGTATTTGATCCGCGTCCGCCGCGAAGCGGTCAGCGCGAATCAGATGCATTACAAACAATGGGCCGAAGAAGTGGACGGCGTGGGCAAAGCGAAGGTCTTTCCGCTGTGGAATGGCGAGGGAACCGTAAAGGTTGTCATTACAAACGCGAAAATGGAACCTGCCTCTGATGCATTAATCGAAAGAGTCAAGCAATATATCGATCCCGATCCGGGAAAAGGGGAAGGTATGGCGCCGATCGGAGCTTATACTGCGGTTGAAAGTGCGGTCTGGAAAGACGTCAGCATATCTGCAAAAATCATTCCTGATTCAGGCCGGACGATCGATGAAGCCAAACAGGAAATTGCAGAAAAAATCACAGAGCTGTTTAAAGAAATGGCCTTTAAAGAAAGCGTCATCCGTCTCTCGCAAATCAACAACATGATCTATGAATCGTCCTCTGTCAGTGACTATTCGGAAGTCTTCATCAACGGGGAAGCGAAAAATCTGCAGTTGACAGAAACGGAAATTCCAAAGCTGGGGCAGGTGACCATCATTGAGCAAGATTGATGAAATGGCTTTTCATCTGCCGCCATACTTGACGGAAATCCGGGAGATCCAAGACATTTTAGCGGCCGAGGCGCCCGAATTTGAGAAGCAAAATCAAGAGATTTTCGATATAACAGACCAGCTTTTCGTCACGACGGCCACATGGGGGCTGGACAGGTGGGAAAAGATTTTGAATGTCAGACGCGAGGCTTCAGACGGCGTTGATATTCGAAGGGCGCGACTGTTAACCAAGATGTCCAATATTCCGCCGATTACTGCGCGCTCGATCGAGCGCGCGGTTAATGCTTTTTTAAAACAGCCGTCCGCCTCCGTCAGACTGACGGCCGGACGGTATCATTTTTTGCTGAGCGTAAACGGTGAAGATCTGCAGTTTATACCTTCGATTATTCAAACCGTCAATCATATGAAGCCCGCCCATTTGGCTTATACATTCCGGGGCGGGTTTCATTATGAATATCGGCCGCCGAAAAGCATTCATAACAGACTTGTTTTAAGAAGCAAAAACGGATTTTTCGGTACGATACCGGTTTATTTGGACGGACAGTATCTGCTTGATGATTCATTCTACTTGAACGGTTTTCGAGAAATCGACGGTCTGCCCCGCAGGTTTAAACAGCAGCTCACACTGCGCCACAAGAAGCGGCAATACATCCGGTCCGCCTCGAGCTTGACGATAAAGGCGACCGCTGAAAACCGGCGGAAACAGCAAACAAAAGCAGGCATGAAAACCGGCATTACCAATCAAAACAAACAGATCCAGTCCTTCAAAATCAGCTGCAAATGCGAGCATGAATTTAAGCAAGCAGGCGCGCTAGAAATGAGGGAGAAGTGGTGGACGTTAAACGGCGCATTTTTGCTCAACGGAACGAAGCAGCTGGCAGCAGCGGCGCAAAAAATCGCATTGTAAAGGAGAAATCAAAATGGCACAACAATTAACAGTGACAACGCTTTATGCGAGACAGCAAATGGCAAAAGCACGGGCTGAGGGGGGCAAGCTCACCAAAATCACAAAAATGGCTTTCGGAAACGGAGGTACAAACGATAAAGGTGAACCCGTTGCTTTACAGGGCAACGAACAGGCGCTGAAAAACGAACTCTTGCAAAAGGAAATCGACGGCTTTGTCTTCATGGAGCCGGCGAAAGTCCGCTATACATGCACTTTGGGAGAAAGCGAACTGGCAGGAGAGACGATCAACGAGCTTGCCCTTGTCGATGAAGCCGGAAAATTCACAGCGGTCAGAACGATGACAGACAAGCAAAAAGACGGCGACATCGAGTTCGTCTTCGAAATCGACGACATTTATTAAAGGAGCTGAAACAAGGTGGACATCCAAAAACCGAGACGCTTTGAAACAACAGACCGCGCCCATGCCGATTTATTTAACGAAGCGATAGATCAGCTGAATGTGAACGATGAACGGATTGCAAAGCGGGCTGAGGAAGCTGAAGAAAAGGCTAAAACGTATACTGATGCGCATGCCAGCGACCATTCGATTCACATCACTGACAAAGAACGGGAAAAATGGAGCGCAGGGCAGTTATATAAATTAACCGAAAATAACGGAAAAGTCTTTTACAGAGGCAGTTCAGAAACAACAGATTTTAACACTTTGACAGAGACAGGCATGTATCTCATCTATAATGAAGGAATCAACTCACCACCTTCATCAAATCGGATATTTTTGCTTGTCATGAGCTTCGGCAATACTTTAGTTCAGGCTGCTTATGAATCGTACGAAGGGAAACAGTCGTATTTTAGATTTAGAAAATCCGATTCAACAACATGGACGCCATGGCAGACCCAAGAAACGACTAATGGTGCGCAAGCCAAGGTTGATGCTCATGAACGAAATACAAATCTCCATGTGAATGAAGATGAACGGGAAAAATGGAACAATGCACAGTTATATAAAATTACAGATAGTAATGGAACGCGCACAAAACTGCCGGACGGAACGGATTTGTTAACGCTGCCGACAGGTTTTTATTATGCTATGGGCCATGTTGTTCAAAACAACCCTGTAGAAAACGACGACTCCTGGTTCAATTACGATGTAATTGAAACCGGTGCCGGAAGAAAGACGATACAAGCTTGGCGAAGCTATGACAACTCATTATGGTTAGGGACAATACACACTGACGGCATTTTCAAAGGCTGGAAAAAAGTGATGACAGTTGAAGACTTTAATAAAAGAACATATGTAGATACTTATGATCATGAACATTCTTCTGTTTCTGCGTCGGAGAATATTCCGACAAAATTAGTGTTTGGCGTCACAAGAGCTGATCATTTAGAAGAGTATAATATATCAAATTCGGAAATAACTTTAAAAAATAGCGGTCTTTATTTAATAAGGCTGTATGTTACTAGCAAAAACATTACGGTTAATTCAGAGAATATATTAAGTTGTTATGTCGGAGGAAAAGAGTATCAAAGACTGGGAACCTGGTACCCCGCAACAACAGATAATACATGTGTACTTTTTCTGCAACAAAAATTTGCAGCGGGTGATAAAGTTACTTTTTACATTACGCCAAGGAATACTGGGAAGGCTATAACCATTGCGACTGCATATGTCACCATGTCCCAAATTGGATAAGCAACATTTTATTTAATATGAAGACATATGGAAAGTGTATAAAGATTGGAGTGGAACTATTCGTTGACGATCTTAAATGAAACAAACATCTTTGAGAATGAGTTGAATGGAATTAAGGCTGATCAAAAATCACTCGAACAGCGCGTCAGCACACTCGAACGAACATCAGACCGCCACGATCAGCAAATCATCTCAATTAACGAAAAACTGAACAAAATCGAAGAGAATACAACTTGGATCAAGCGCAGCATCACAGGCGCGATCATTACAGCGGTCAGCACCGGCATCATCGGCGGAGCGATCGCTGTTTTTTATAATTTATTGCAGAGATAAGGGAGGACAAGATGATGAAACATATCGACAAAGGCACGGTCGTCAGAACGGTGCTTCTTTTTATTGCGTTAGTCAATCAGACGTTGATCATGTTTGGTAAGCCGGTTTTGCCGATTGGTGAAGATCAGATTAATACATTGGCGGACGCTCTGTATGTGGCCGGGTCTGCGGCTTTTACAATTACCGCATCACTTATTGCATGGTATAAAAATAATTATATTACGAGCAGAGGTCGGAGGCAGAAAGAAACCCTTAAAGAACAAGGCATATTAAAAAAATAATCGCTATTGTACTGCTGCTTCCCTTCGTATATCCTTAAAAAAGGAGGGAAGCCTGTTGATAGAAAAAGACTTGAAAATAAGTAACATTAAAGGATTGCTAATATTTTTAGTAGTCTTTGGACATTTAATCGAATTGTATAAGGGCAATTACTATCAAATCTTTGTATTGATTTATGCTTTTCATATGCCTCTATTTATTTTTATAAGCGGTTTTTTAGCCAAAAGAGCAACAGTAAGCAAAATAATCAACTTCTTTATATTGTATATTATTTTTCAATCATTTTTTGATTGGTACTTATATTTTATAGGTGATTACAAAACCTTGCAGTTTCATTTTGGTAAACCCCAATTTCATTTATGGTATATCGTAAGCATGATTTTTTGGTATGCTTTGGCGTGGGGTATCCATCAATTAAGACCAGGAAAAGTTGGCAAGACTATTATCTTTCTGATTGTTTTTGCACTTAGTTTTTATTCGCGCTGGTATACTGAACCTGTCGTCGAGTTTATAAAGGAAATATATCCGAATTTCACCTCGTATACACTCAGTTTTCAGCGTACAATTTCTTTTGCTCCGTTTTTCTTTGCGGGATTTTTCATTTCTAAAAATAAATTGAGAATGATTTATGAATCAATCCCAGAGAATATTGCAAAAGGGTTATTTGTGGTTACAGCGGTTGCAGCTATTTTCTATATTCAATACACTCCTAATTTGGAATCATTATTCAGAGGAAGTTTCGGAATGGAGCGATTCTTAAATGAAGGAGAGCGTTACCATGCAAAAATAATGTTGCATTATTTATTATCTGGGGGGCTTTGCTTACTTATATTAACGAGTGTAAAGGGAGAAAAAAGTGTTTTAACAAAATGGGGAGATCATTCCATTTCCATTTTTTTGTTCCATCCTGTCTTTGTATTTTTATTGAGAAGGACGGAGTTCATGGCCGATTGGAAAGCTGATACACAATTTATAGTTTACTTCGGAATTGCAATTTTGATCTCGGCTTTGTTAGGATCAAATTTCTTCTCAAAAATCAGTGCTTTTGTTACATCACCATTAACAACACTAAAAAAGCTTTTCGGTATTGTCAGTCAAAAGAAAAAATATAGAACAGATTAAGAGTCCTTTGGTAAGAGGGCTTTTTTCTTTTAAGAACTGCCATTGGCAGTTCTTTTTTAATTTGATAAGGAGTGTTTTAATTGGTCAAAGTCATCAAGAACTTTGTAAAAATCAATCAATACACCCGTCCCGGGCTGAAGCTTGCGGCAGTCAATGGAATTGTCATGCATTGGACGGCGACGCCCGGGGCCTCCGCTTTAAATGAGCGCAATTATTTCAATGGCACTTGCATTATTGACAAGCGTTATGCCTCGGCTCACTATTTTGTCGACCGCCATGAGGCACAGCATATTATTCCCGATCAGGAAGTCGCTTATCATGCGCATGATCAAAACCGCTGCTATGTCAGCTTCCTGAAGCCGAATGCCAATACCATGGCGCTCGGGGTCGAAATGTGCGTGGAAAAAGACGGTACAATCCATGAAAAGACGATTCGCAATGCGGCGGAGCTTGTAGCTGATTTGTGCAAGACATACGGTTTGTCCACAGATCGGATTGTCCGCCATTACGATGTCACCAACAAAAGCTGTCCAACCCCGTGGGTGAAAGATGCCGGCCAATTGTCAGCTTTCCGTAAAAGAGTAGACGCCATTTTGGGAACGAAAACCGTATCCGTGTCGGCTGCCTCCACCAGCAAAACAAGCTCATCGTCGGGCATTATACTCAAAAAAGGAATGTCAGGCGCTCATGTGAAAAAGCTGCAAACGCGCTTGATCGCGGCCGGTTTTTCGCTGCCCAAATACGGGGCGGACGGAAGCTACGGAAACGAGACGGTGCAAGCGGTTGCTTCTTTGCAAAAGAAAGCGGGAATTAAAGCCGACGGCATTTACGGCCCGTCAACCGAAAAAGCCCTCGCAGCCGCTGAAGCGTCAGCGGGCGGTAAGAGCAAGACATGGACTCTTCCCGCCGGCATTTATAAAGTGAAAAGCCCGCTGATGAAAGGAACGGCCGTCACACAAATTCAGACAGCCCTTGCGGCTCTTTATTATTACCCAGATAAAGGGGCCAAAAACCACGGGATCGACGGATACTACGGAGTGAAGACAGCAAATGCGGTGAAACGTTTTCAGCTGATGTACGGTTTGGGGGCGGACGGGATATACGGCCCGAAGACAAAAGCGAAAATGCTGGCTCTCTTGAAATAAAGGAACTTTTGAAAGTTCCTTTATATTTTTAAAATTTTCAAAAAACAGCTACCCCACAACCATACTTGTATGGTAGTATGGCGGAGAGGAGGTGAGAGTCATGACAATGAAACAATTAAACCCGCGTTCTGTCAGAGACCAAATCTATCAGATGCTGAAGGAAGAGATCATGAAGTTTCGGCTTGTGCCGGGTGAGCTGATATCGGAAAAAGAGATTTCAGAACGGTATGAAGTCAGCCGCACTCCGGTCAGAGAGGCTTTTTTGCAGCTGTCGAGAGAAGGGCTTCTCGAAGTCTATCCGCAGAAAGGAACCCGCGTATCGCTGATCGACCTTGATCTGGTGGAGGAAGCGAGGTTTATGCGGGAAAACCTGGAAAAGGCTGTAGCTGAACTGGCGTGTGAAGACTTTCCGGAGGAAGCTATGTTTAAGTTGGAGCAGAATGTGAAGATGCAGGAATTATCGATCACACAGAAAAACTATGAAAGTTTGTTTGAATTGGATGAAGCTTTTCATCAGACGATTTTTGAAGGCTGCGGAAAAGCGAATGTTTGGGCTGCGATTCAGCAGATGAACGTTCCCTTCCAAAGAATCCGTTTTTTAAGGCTTGCCGCCGATTTTAACTGGAACAACATTCATCAGCAGCACGCAGCATTAACAGAAGCGATTCGAACAAAACAGAAGGCGAAAGCCAAGAAAATTGCCGAAGAGCATTTGCAGCTGGTGATCGTCGATAAACAGATGCTCATTAATGAGTTTCCCGGTTATTTCAAAAGTAAGCGCTTTTAAAGGAGTGGTGATGTGAAAGCTGCGGTGATGACGAAGCCATTTTCAATTGAATTTCGCGACATTCCGCGTCCCGAACCGGCTAGCGGCGAAGTCCTTGTCAAGGTAAAGGCCGCCGGGATTTGCGGCAGTGATGTGCATTTTTACGACGGCTCAAATCCATATGCACAGTACCCTCAGATTTTTGGCCATGAGCTCGCAGGCATCATTGAAAAAACGGGGGCGGGGGTGAGGGAGCGATCCGCGGGCGAACGGGTCGTAATTGAACCGGCTATTCCGTGCGGAGGCTGCTACCCTTGTCGGAAAGGGAGGACAAACGCCTGTGTGAACATCGATATGATCGGATCGGTTCGCAGAGGAGGGTTCGCTGATTTTATCATTGTCCCGGAAACGCATGTCCATCCGATTCCTGAGCAAATGGATTTTGCGACCGCCGCGTTGTGCGAGCCGTTTTCAATCGGAGCGCAGGCGGTTCGGCGGGCGGATATTCAAACAGGAGAAACGATTGTCATATTGGGAATGGGTCCGATCGGGTTAACGATTTTGGCACAGCTTAAAAAGCGCTTTGACGTCCGTGTAATCGCTGTTGATCCCGTACGGGAAAGGCTTGAGCTTGCCGAGGCATTCGGTGCGGATGCCGTTATACAGCCTGGTGAAGAGGATGCCGAGCAAATGATTCTGAAGCTGACAGACGGAGAAGGAGCGGGGATTGTGTTCGAAGCGGCCGGGATTCCCGCGACGATTGAGCAATCAATCAGTTTGGCAGCTGCCGCCGGGCGCATTGTCATTGTCGGCTTAACGGGGGAGAATGTGACGATTCCGGGCCTTCTTCTCACAAAGAAAGACATTGAAATTTACGGGACTAAACACAGCGTCAATCAATTTCCCGGCGTCATTCAATTTTTGAATGAAAACCCTGAAATAGCCCGGTCTTTTGTGACTGAGATCATGCCTTTTACGGAAATAGAAGAGGCGTTGAAAAAAGCGAAAAACTGTCCCCATCAGGTCACAAAGATCATTTTATCTTATTGAATCGGTGAGGAGGAAGTGTGATGAAAATGGTTTTCAGATGGTATGGAGAAGGAAACGACTCCGTCACCCTTGAGCAGATCAGGCAGATTCCCGGTGTAGAGGGGATCGTTTGGGCGCTTCATCATCAGCCGCCAGGTGAAGAATGGCCATTGGAAGAAATTTTAGAAGTGAAGCGGCAGTGTGAACAGCACGGTTTTCACATTGAAGTTGTTGAAAGCGTTAACATACATGAGGATATTAAGCTCGGGCTGCCGACGAGAGATCTGTATATTGAAAAATACAAGCGAACGATTGAAAATTTGGCCAAAGCCGGCGTAAAGGTGATCTGCTACAATTTTATGCCTGTATTTGACTGGCTGCGGACCGATTTATACAAAAAGGCTCCAGACGGTTCCACCGCTCTGTTTTATGAGCACGCAAAGGTGCACACAATCGACCCTTTTGCGCTTGTCGATCAAATCGCCAAGCACCCCGAATTCACGATGCCGGGCTGGGAACCGGAGCGGCTGGAGCATCTGACAAGGCTGTTTGAAGCCTATCAAAATGTGACGGAGGAGGATCTTTGGAGCCATCTTCACTATTTTCTTGAACACATCATTCCAACCGCCGCACGCTGCGGAATCACAATGGCGATCCATCCCGATGATCCGCCGTGGCCGGTTTTCGGACTCCCGCGCATCATGACTTCAGGAGAAAGCATCGGAAGGCTGCTTCAGCTTGTCGATCATCCGGCTAATGGCGTGACACTGTGCAGCGGTTCATTGGGGGCCAATCCCGAAAACGATCTTTCCGCCATGATCCATGCGTATGCTGACCGGATTCCATTTGCCCATATCCGCAACGTCAAAGTCTACGAAAACGGCGATTTTATCGAAACATCGCACAGAACAAAAGATGGCACCGTTGACATTTGCGGGATTGTCAAAGCCTATCATGAAACAGGTTTTTCAGGCTATGTGCGTCCGGATCACGGCCGCCACATCTGGGATGAAAAGTGCAGGCCCGGCTACGGTCTGTATGACAGGGCGCTCGGTATCATGTATTTATGGGGCATATGGGATTCGCTTAATAGAGAAAAACGGGAGGCTTCACAATGCTTGAAATCCATGAAAATTTAGCGGGGAAAACTGCGGTCATCACAGGCGGCAGCGGGGTGCTTTGCGGCGCGATGGCGAGAGAGCTCGGCCGGCAGGGTATGAAAGTTGCCATTCTTAATCGAACCGTTGAAAAAGGAGAGCTTGTGGCCGAAGCTATTCGAAAAGCCGGCGGCGCAGCGATTGCCGTTGAGTGTGATGTTATCAATCAACGAAGCATTGAACGGGCGAAGCGCGTTGTGGCCGACCGATTCGGCGGCTGTGATCTATTGGTGAACGGGGCCGGCGGCAATCTCCCCAATGGCACGACATCAGATGAAACATTCAGCTCCGCGCACCTCTTCCAGGACAACATCAAGACATTATTTGATCTGAACTGCGATGATGTCGGTTCTGTTCTCAATTTAAACTTCCTCGGTTCTTTCATTCCAACACAGCAATTTGCAAAAATGATGCTGAACCAAAAAGGGGCATCCGTGATCAATATTTCTTCAATGAGCGCTCAAATCCCGATGACGAAAGTGCCTGCATACAGCGCGGCGAAAGCGGGCATCGACAATTTTACGAAATGGCTGGCCGTCTATCTGGCTGAAACGGGGATCAGGGTCAACGCCATTGCCCCGGGATTTTTCCTAACCAATCAAAATGAACGGCTTCTTCTTGATCAAAACGGCGAATTTACCGATAGAGCAAAGAAGATCATCTCTCACACCCCGATGAAGCGTTTCGGCAGCCCGGAAGATTTGCTGGGGACGCTGCTTTGGCTGGCGGATGAGAAGATGTCCGGATTTGTTACCGGTATAACAGTGCCGGTGGATGGCGGGTTTACGGCTTATGCCGGTGTCTAAACCATGCGATAAAGGGGAGGCCGATACATGAAGCAGATTGTGTGTGAAAAGCCTTATCATTTTAAAATGACGGATGTGAATATGCCGGAACTTAAGGATGGGGAAGCATTGGTCCGCATCAAACGGATCGGAATTTGCGGGACGGATTTTCACGCTTATTGCGGAAAACAGCCGTTTTTCTCTTATCCAAGAGTGCTCGGACACGAGCTGTCCGGTGAAATTGTCAGCATCGATGATACCGGCGGAATGCTTAAGCCTGGCGATCAAGTGTCAATTATTCCTTATTTGGAATGCGGGACATGCATGGCCTGCCGGAGCGGCCGGCCCAACTGCTGCGTGAATCTGAACGTCCTCGGTGTCCATACAGATGGGGGAATGCGGGAATACATAAACATCCCGGCAGACCACCTGCTAAAAACAGAAGGATTGACGCTCAGCGAAGCTGCTGTCATTGAATGTTTGAGCATCGGCGCCCACGCTGCAGAAAGGGCAAATATCAAAAAAGGGGAAGCGGTGCTTGTCGTTGGAGCGGGGCCTATCGGGCTCAGCGTGATGAGATTCGCAAAATTGAAGGGGGCGAAAGTCATCGCGATGGATGTCAGAAATGAGCGTCTCACATTTAGCCGTGAATGGGCTGAAGCCGATGAAGTTGTATTAGCGGGAGAACATGCGGCAGATGAGATCAAACGGTTGACGAACGGCGACTATCCGGCGGCTGTCTTTGACGCGACAGGGCACCTTGGATCGATGAACAGCGCTTATCAGTACGCCGCCCACGGGGGCCGGCTGATCTATGTCGGACTGGTTCACGGCCATCTGGTCATGCCCGATCCTGAAATCCACAAGCGGGAGCTGACCATTTTATCCAGCCGCAACGCATTAAGAAGCGATTTTGAGACGGTGATGAAAGCGATCAGGGATGGCGGAGCGGATGCGAACCGGTTTGTTACCGGTCAGATTGCGTTCCGCGATGTTGTTGACGGATTTCAATCAGCACTTGCTCCGGAAACCAATCCTGTGAAAGTGTTGATCCATCTGTAAAAACGCATAAAATGAAAACGTTTTCTAAATTCCGGAAAGAGGGGGTTGCCCATGTTTTCAAACGGCCGCGGGTTTGTCATCGTGATGCTTTTTTTGGCGGGAGTGATTAATTATTTGGATCGTTCAGCATTGTCTGTCGCCGCTCCTTTTATTCAGGAAGATTTGAACATACGTCCGGCGCAGATGGGCATGCTGTTCAGCAGTTTTTTCATCGGATATGCCATCTTTAATTTTATCGGCGGCTGGGCATCAGATAAGTATGGAGCGAAACATACGCTGTCGGCTGCAATGGTCGTATGGTCGGTTTTCAGCGGCGCCATTGCACTGACATATAATTTCGTCTCACTGTTTATCATCCGCGTCATTTTTGGCATGGGGGAAGGTCCGCTGTCAGCTGCAACGAGCAAGTCGGTCAACAATTGGTTTCCGCAAAAAGAAAGAGCAAGGGCGCTCGGCATGACGATGTGCGGAACGCCGCTCGGCGGAGCCATTTCAGGACCGATCGTCGGATTGATCGCGATCCATTGGGGGTGGAAAGCTTCCTTTGTGTTGATCATGATCATCGGGCTTATCTGGACTTGGTTCTGGATGAAATTCATGAAAGATAAGCCGGACGATTCCCGCAGTTTGTCCCCTGAAAAAGAAACGCATCCGAAAAAGGATACCGGGATCCCGCTGTCTTTTTATTTGAAGCAGCCGACCGTGCTGTTTACGGCATTCGCATTCTTTTCTTACAACTATATTTTATTCTTTTTCTTAACGTGGTTTCCGAGCTATTTAACGTCAGCCCGGGGGCTGAGCATACACGATATGAGCGTTGCAACGATGATACCGTGGGTTGTCGGATTTCTCGGTCTCGCGCTTGGGGGATTTATATCGGACTATCTGTTCAAGCTGACGGGCAAACAGATGTTTTCGAGAAAAGCCGTGCTTGTGTGCTGCCTTTTGGCTGCGGCGGTATGCATTGGGTTTGCCGGGCTTGTCACGACTGCGTTTGGAGCTGTTGCCCTTGTCGCACTATCGGTTTTCTTTTTGTATTTGACCGGCATCACATACTGGGCGATTATACAGGATATCGTTCATCCGGACAGGGTCGGGGGCGTGAGCGGATTCATGCATTTTCTTGCCAATACGTCCGGTATTATCGGTCCGACGGTTACAGGGTACATCGTCGAGTATACCGGGGCTTTCACAAGCGCTTTTTTGCTTGCGGGAGGGCTGGCGGTGGCAGGTTCTATTTGCGTCGCTTTGTTTGTGAAACCGATACGTTCTGAGAAGCTGCCTCAATCTGTTGCAGAAGGCGGACAGGGGCATCCTTTATGATGCACTTGCTGCTGCTGGAGGCATAAAAAACCCCCCTACTCAGCAGGGAAGGAGGGGGAAAGTCCAAGCTTCACGGTTTGTTTTTTCTTTTGTTCAGCGTTTTAATGATTTTCTCGCTTCTTCTTCTGAGAAGAGAGGTATAGTCTGACAGGCCAAATTTTGCGAAATCGACGTGTTTGACTTGTTTTTTCAGTTTTTTCACAGCATCACCTAATTCAGCGCTTTTAGTTGATTGGTTTATTGTATGTATGAAACGGGAAAACGGAATAAGGACGGGAGAATTTTCCCGTCCTCGTTAAGCTTTTTTTCTTTTATACTCGCCGATCAGCCGTTCGTTTTGCCGGAAAATCCGTTCGGTATGGGGGCTGACTTCGTATTTCGCGATATTGGTTTTGGATTGCCTTTTAAACATTTTAAAGGCGAGGCGCTTTTTTGCGCTTTCATGGTCTTGCTGAAAAGCAGGCTCCATCAGTCGTCACCTTCCTCTTCGTTTGGTAGCAGAAGATCATAGATGCTTGTTAAAGAAGTAAACAGGAGGTAGTCAAATTCTGTGACAAGGTCTTCTGAGGTTAACTTCATGACATAGTCAAAATCGTGGATGGAAAAAGGAATGAGGACCATTTTTCCGTTTTCTTCATAATAAACGTCTTTGCGCTCAAGCTTTTCTTGAACATCGAACCGGTTTTCCATATGCTCAAGCAAATGATCCTTGCTTTCTTCTGAATTATATTCGCAAAGTGCAGCGGATATATTCATTTTTTCGGCAAACCGTTTGATGAGCTTTTCGATCCCTTCTGCATACGCTTCTATATTTCCATAATAGATGTGGATCGGTTCGTTTTTCAATAGGTATTGAAACGTTTTCAGCCTGTTTTGATATGTGTGGAGGAGGTCGTTGTTTTCTTCGAGAAGCATTCTTGTGTCTGTCGCGAGTTCGGAGCTGCCGAGCTTTTTAAAGTAGGCGTTTAAGAAAATAAAAGCGTCTGTCAGCGTGAAAAAAACGGCAACGATCAAGTAATGAAGCGGGTTTGTGAAAATCGACTGCGGATCGTGCGTCCAATAAATCACGGCGCCGATAACATAAAGCAGGTACCACGTTTTTCGGATCGCGACCGTTTTTTCGGTGAGCTTTTTTTCAAAACGCCACACGGCAGCTACATACAGAGCCAGCGCCAAAACAATGAGCCAAACAAGGAATTGATAAAATAGCAGCATAACTGGTTTCCCTCTTCCCGAGAAATAGTGCAGTTCCTATTCTATTGTTATGCCGGCTTTCTTTTAAACATGAAAACTCCCGTCCTGGATTCGGACGGGAGTGTGCTGATTAAAAGAATAAATCAAGTATGAAATAGGCAAATGCACCGATAGTTGCCGAAATGGGAAGGGTAATGACCCATGTGATCAACATCCGCTTTGCGGTGCCCCAGTTAACGCCTTTCACCCGGTGGGAAGCGCCCACGCCTAAAATGGATGAAGAAATGACGTGTGTCGTGCTGACAGGCAAATGGACGATCGTCGCACCAAAGATGATGAGGGCTCCCGTCAAATCTGCAGAGACACCGTTGACGGGACGGATCTTCATGATTTTTCCGCCGACGGTTTTGATGATTTTCCAGCCGCCGACAGATGTTCCGAGTCCCATGGCTGTGGCGCATGCAAACTGCACCCAGAACGGGATATCGGTTGTACTGTGCAAGTTACCCGCAATTAAAGCCATCGTAATGATACCCATCGCTTTCTGTGCATCGTTCGTGCCGTGCGTATAGGACTGTATGGCAGCTGTCGCGATTTGAACGCGCCGGAACCGCTTATTCGTTTTGGCCAGATTGCTGTTCTTAAAAATGACTTTGACGATGCTGTAGATCAAATATCCTAAAACAAACGCCAAAACGGGCGATAATATAAGTGCTTCGATAATTTTAATAAATCCGTGGTATTTAATCGCGGCGAATCCTTCCGATGCAATGACAGCTCCGGCAATCGCTCCGATGATCGCGTGGGATGAGCTGCTGGGAATGCCGAAATACCAAGTCACCAGGTTCCATGTAATGCCCGCGATAAGAGCTGCAAGGATCACGACCGATCCGTTTTCCAGTTTGAAAGGGTCGGCGATATCGCTCGTAATGGTTTTCGCTACGCCTGTGAACGTCATGGCGCCGGCGAAGTTCATGACAGCCGCCATTATAATGGCGTGCCTTGGTTTTAACGCTTTTGTCGATACCGAGGTGGCGATCGCATTTGCCGTATCATGAAACCCGTTGATAAAGTCAAATGCCAAAGCAAAGATGACAATCAATATGGTTAATACAAATAAAAGATCCATTATAATCCCTCGTTACGCATTTTTCATTATGATGGTTTCTAAATTGTTTGCTACACTTTGGCATGAATCTGCGATTTCTTCAAGCGTCTCATAGATTTCCCTGTACTGGATCACTTTAATCGGATCGGTCTCTTTTCCGAAAAGATTCTTCAGCGATTTGCGGTGCAGGTTATCGCAGTTATGTTCGTATTCTTTAATTTTAATGGCGTGCGGCTGAATTTCATTCAGGCGATTTTCCGCCAGCAATTCAATCGTCAGCAGAATTTCTTTTGCGCATTCTCTGATATAGCCGCTGAATTTATCAATATGCTCATCTGAAGATGTGATCGAGAAGATTTCCATCATGGCTGAAAAGTGTTCGATGCCGTCGAGTACATCATCGAGGCTGTTTGTAAGCTGAAGGATGTCTTCGCGTTCGATCGGCGTGATAAATGCTTTGTTCAGCTCCTTAATCATCGTATGTACATAATTATCTCCTTTTGTCTCATACTCTTTTAAGGTATCCGCGAATTCTTTAAGGGTTGTCTGATTCGTCACTTTATAGTTAACAAAATACTCAGCTGTTTCGTCTAAATTTTTTGCAATTTCCATCAAAAGCACGGAAAACTTGTCTTTTTTTCTTTTCAACATTTGTAACCCTCCATTGTTTAAATGAGACAATGCACACATCAAAATATTATATAACTTTTTGTCGAAAAAAAACAGGTGCAGTCGAAAAAAACCATTTAATTTTTAGATATTCACATCTTTTAGATGGGCGCAAGCACCAGCTGCATCCGGGATTTTATGATGATAATAGGTGTTTTCTCCTTTCAGCTAATTGTGTCAAAAGAACGAATGACAGGGTTTTTTTGTTGAATTTGGGAGTTTAGGTTCAAAAAAATAGAAAATTGGGAGTTTTCCTTATTTTCAGTTCACTTTCCTGTTATAGTAGTAATAAACTGGAAAGGAATGTGATCTGATGAGACGGTTAGCTTTCTTAGTTGTTGCGTTTTGCTTGGCGGTTGGTTGCTTGTTCAGTCCGGTGTCAAAAGCAGAAGGGGTCATGAGCGGCGGAGATGGTGATAAAGTCGCCGTCGGGAAAGACGGTATGGTGGCTACGGCCCATCCGCTTGCATCAAAAATCGGAGCCGAAGTGTTGAAAAAGGGCGGGAATGCCATTGATGCAGCAATTGCGATTCAGTATGCTCTGAATGTAACGGAGCCGATGATGTCGGGAATCGGCGGCGGTGGATTCATGATGGTCTACGATGGCGAGACGAAGGAAACGTCGATCGTCAACAGCAGGGAGCGTGCTCCACAGGGTGCCGAACCTGACATGTTTTTGGATGAAGACGGAAAGGTGATTCCTTTTTCAGAAAGGTCGAGACACGGAAATGCGGTCGGTGTGCCGGGAACGCTGAAAGGGCTCGAAGCAGCGCATAAAAAGTGGGGAACGAAGAAAATGGAAGACTTGATATCGCCTTCCGTTAAGCTTGCAGAAGAAGGGTTCCCGATCGATTCGGTTTTGGCCGATGCGATAAAGGACCATCAGGACAAGCTCAGCAAAACGGCCGCAAAGGATATTTTCCTTCCCGACGGTGAACCTTTGAAAGAAGGTGATATCCTCGTACAAAAGGATTTGGCCAAGACGTTTAAATTAATACGGAAAGAAGGGTCAAAAGCCTTTTATGATGGAGAAATCGGCCGGGCGATAGCAGATGTCGTGCAGGATTTCGGGGGTTCGATGACACCTGATGACCTGTCCCGCTATGAGGTCACAACAGATAAGCCGATCTGGGGCGAGTACCACGGCTATGATATCGCAAGCATGCCTCCTCCAAGTTCAGGCGGAGTGTTCATGCTGCAGATGCTGAAATTGATTGATGATTTTCATTTATCCCAATACGATCCAAAATCATTTGAAAAATATCATCTGCTCGCGGAAACGATGCACCTCGCCTATGCGGACAGGGCGGCATATGCGGGCGATCCGGAATTTGTCGATGTTCCGCTCTCAGGGCTGCTCGATCCCGATTATATTAAGGAGCGGCAGCAGCTGATCAGCCTTGATTCGATGAACCGCGATGTGAAAGCAGGCGATCCGTGGAAATACGAGGCGGGAGAGCCGAATTATGAGATCGTGCCTCAGCCTGAAGATAAGACGATCGGGGAGACGACGCATTTTACCGTCACGGACCAGTGGGGCAATGTTGTCTCTTATACGACTACGATTGAACAGCTTTTTGGAACGGGGATTTTAGTGCCCGGGTACGGACTGTTTTTAAACAATGAACTGACCGATTTTGATGCGGTTCCAGGCGGAGCGAACGAAGTTCAGCCGAATAAAAGGCCGCTTTCAAGCATGACGCCGACAATCGTTTTTAAAGACGAAAAACCGGTGCTGACTGTCGGTTCCCCAGGAGGAACGACGATCATTGCTTCCGTTTTCCAGACGATCTTGAATTATTTTGAGTACGGCATGAGCCTTCAGGATGCGATTGAAGAGCCGAGAATCTATACGAACAGCCTGACTTCTTACCGCTATGAATCGGGAATGCCGGAGGATGTCAGACTGAAGCTCAATGACTTCGGCCACAGATTCGGTGCGAATCCGGTTGATATCGGCAATGTCCAAAGTATTTTCATTGACCGGGAGAACAGAACGTTTATGGGGGTTGCCGATTCAAGCAGAAACGGGACGGCGGTCGGCGTCAACATTAAGACATCGGCTAAATAGCGGAAGCAAGGGCTTGGTCTAAGGCTTTTAGATCAAGCCTTCTTCCGTCTGTCAGCGGGGAAAAGAGGATTTTTTTCGAAAGAAGAGAAATATATTTTTTGTAAGCGTTTACTAAGTTGCGAAGGAGGGAGACCATGATTCACACGTTGGCAAATGGATTTTACCGCTTTTGCGAGTGGGTGATGCGGCTCGCCTATTTGAATCTGCTGTGGATCGGCTTCACGCTGGCGGGAGCGGTCATCTTCGGTTTAGCGCCGGCGACTGCCGCGATGTTCGCTGTGACAAGACAGTGGGCGCTGGGAAAGACGGATATCCCGGTGTTTCAGACGTTTTATCAGGCGTTTAAAAAGAAATGGGCCAAAGCAAGCGTTCTCGGTTTGATATTGGGTCTGGTCGGTTTATTGCTGATTGTTGATTTTCAAATTGCGGCCGTCTATTTTCACGATCAGCCGGTTGTCTTAAGTCTGTTCATCAGTTTGTTTATCATTTACGCCATCATCCTCTTTTACGCTTTTCCAATTGATGTCCACTACGATTTAAAACGGATTGCAGTGCTGAAATACAGCTTTATCATCGGCTTTTCCCGTCCGCTCACCTCGTTTTTCATGCTGATCAGCGCGTTTGGCATAATTCTGCTCGCTTTATTTCATGTCACATTTCTTCTGTTTTTCAGCGGCAGCGCTTTAAGCTTCATTTTGACGAAGCTCTCGTTTCAGGCGTTCCGCGCAATAGACGGGCGCCGGACAGATAAACAGGCTGCCGTCACACGCTTGAAATGAAGGTGTTCGTTCGGTGAACCGGTATCAGCATTTAAAAATTAAAGATCAATTGTTTATCTTGATTTCATTGATCATGGCTGTTTCGCTCATCTTGATCTTGAGTGGCGTTCAATACGCGTTCCGTGTCTATGACCAGCAAATTTACAGGAAGTCGTCACAGGTGCTGATGTTATCATCAAAAAGCATTGAAGATGAATTGAAAAAGATTGAGGATGTGTCATATCAACTGACCACTGACGCCGCCATCCAAGCAAACCTTCTGAAAGCCGGCCGCGGCCAAAACAAATACGTGACCTACCGGATGAAAAGCAAAATCTGGGATAAGCTTGCCGAATATACCGGCTCTAAGCGGTACATTAAATCGATTCATTTGTTTGATGCTTCCGGAACCGAGTATTCCGCAGGTGCGAATTTAACCGAAGCATTGCGGGAGCAAAAGAATGCGCTGATCGAAAAAGCGTCGCGCCAAAAAGGCGGCAACACATGGGAGCCTATGCCGGGTGAAACCGGCGAGCTGTTATCCGTCCGGGAAATTCGCTCCTATGAGCGTTTAAACCTTGACCATCTGGGAACAGTGGTGATTGTCGCCGATTTAAAACGGGTCATCGGCGATCTTCCGAAAGACTGGGGGGAAGGCGCAGGCAAGATTGCGATGTCGGACGGGCAGGAGCTGTTTTTTTCTGAAATGCCTTTCAGCCAAACCGATGGACTACGTTTATCTTCTCACGCAGAAAACGGATATGACATTGTGGAGGAAAACGGCCAGCGCTTTTTCGTTTCATATGTCAAATCAGCGTATAAGAATTGGACGTATTGGAGCCTGATCCCTTTTGACGCGATGTTTTCGAAAATCTCTGCGATGAAGACGATCCTGATTTCCCTTTTTATTCTCTTCTTTCTGATTGCGGTTCTCTTTGGAAGGAAAATGGCCAGGGGCATTACGAGTCCGATTGAGAAGCTGGTGGCAGCCATGAAAAATGTCCAAACCGGCGATTTTAAACTGGCGCCGCTCACTCGTGCTCCTTCAGACCGGCAGGATGAAGTCAGCGTCTTAAACCGCAACTTTTTTACAATGGTTGAACGGATCAATGAACTGATTGCCGAGAACTACAAGAAGCAGCTGATGCTGAAAGAGACGGAATTCAGAGCGCTCCAAGCGCAAATCAACCCCCACTTTTTATACAACACGCTCGAGTCGATCAACTGGCTGGCAAAAACGAACCGTCAGCCGCAAATTTCAAAGATGACGGAATCTCTCGGGTTTTTGCTCAGGAATGCCATCAATATGAAAAACGACGTGGTGACGATCGAGGAAGAAGCTGAAATTGTGCTCCACTATTTTACCATTCAGCGTTTTCGCTTTGAGGAACGGCTCGTTTTTGAACTCGACATTGAGCCGGCGGTGAAAAAATGCCGCGTGCCAAAGCTTGTCCTCCAGCCTTTGGCTGAAAATGCGATTACATACTGTCTCGAGCCCTTCATTGAACCTTGCCATATTCACATTAAAGCATATAAAAAAGGCGGGTTTGTATATTTAACGGTTACCGACAACGGACCGGGCATGGATGAAGACTTTTTGGAAAAAGCGAGAAAAGAGCTTGTCCGGACAAGAGGCAGAGGAATCGGACTGCAAAATATCGATGAGCGCATTCAGCTGATGTTTGGCAAAGGGTACGGCTTGACGATTTCAAGCGAAAAGAACAAGGGAACCGAAATGTTAATTAAAATACCATTTCAAAGCGGGGTGTGATGATGTATAAAGTGCTGTTGGCGGACGATGAACGGATTATTCTCGACGGCATCTCCAGCATGATCGAGTGGAGTTCGTTTGAAACGTCTTTGATCGGAGCCGCACAAAACGGGATTGACGCTTACCGCCTGATTATGGAAGAGCGGCCGGACATTGTGATCAGCGATATTAAAATGCCCGGGATGGGAGGACTCGAACTGATCGAGAAAGTGTCCCGCGACTACCCGTCAATCCGGTTTATTTTGCTGACGGGCTTCGGCCAGTTTGAATATGCAAAAAAAGCGATGTCATACGGAGTCAGACATTATTTGCTCAAACCCTGCAATGAAAACCACATTACAGATTCGCTTCAAAGCGTGATCGGCGAGCTGAAAAAAGAGGAATCGGCGCAAAAAGTAAAAAATGATCTGGAGATGATGAAGCCGCATCTTATGAAGCAAATGTTAAAAGAGCTGGTCACGGGCAGCCGCATCGAGGATGAAACGTGCCTGCGCTTTTTTTCAGAGCAAAAGGTCATCAGACTGATCCTGTTTTCCGTCCGGGACGGGGATGACAAAGACTATGCCCAAGGTGTTGAGTCCATTGCGGATGAGGTGCTGAACGGTTCTGTCATCGCTTCGGCCTGCGTTCAACAAGTGCTTGTTTGTGCAGTTGACGGAAAAGTCGCTCCTGCCGTACTTGAGGAAAAAATGAAAAGCGTCCAAGAACTTTCACGCCATCTGCTTCAATTTGAACCTGAAGCATCACTCAGCGAAAGCGGCAGTATCAGCGAAGCCTCCGCTATGTACGAAAAGGCATACGCACAGATCGTCCAACATGAAGGAGAGACATCGGTTTTAATCGGGAGGATGCTCGATCTCATCGAAAAGGAGGCCTCAAATCCGAAGCTTTCGCTGAAATGGGCAGCCCGCAACATGCTGTACATGAATCCGGATTATCTCGGCAAGCTGTTTAAACAGGAAACCGGTGAAAGGTTTTCAAGCTATGTTGCAAAGGTGCGCATCGAAAAAGCGATCGCGAAGATGAAGAAGTCTAAAAACACGGCCATCGGCGCACTGGCAGAGGAGCTGGGGTTTGGCCACAATCCGAAATACTTCAGCCTTGTTTTTAAAAAATACACAGGACTCACCCCGTCAGAATTTCGAAAAAAAGAAGAAAACACGTTTTAATGCCGCCGGTATATTCGGCGGTTTTTTGCGTATTGACGGAATCTCTGTTTTTTTAACATTCTTCTCTGTTTTTTGAGTTTCTGGGACAAAAAGTTGAATTTAAAATGAAATGTAAGCACTTACAAAATAAGGAGGGGAAATGTTGATGAGAAGATTTGTGTTTTTCTCATTTTGCGTTTTGCTGACGCTCGGCCTGTTCGGATGCAGTTCAAACACTGAAGAGGCGGCCGGTGCGGACGGCAAAAAGAAGGTTACCTTGAGGGTCGCGTGGTGGGGCGGACAGCCTCGGCATGATTATACATCAAAAATCATCGAGCTGTATGAAAAGGAACACCCGCATGTCAAAATCGAAGCGGAGTTTGCGAATTGGGACGATTATTGGAAAAAGCTTGCCCCGATGTCTGCGGCGGGTCAGCTGCCAGATGTGATTCAGATGGATATGGCGTATTTATCCCAATACGGCAAGAAAGGCCAGCTTGAAGACCTGACTCCGTACGTCAAGGACGGGACCATCAATACCGAATCGATTGATGAAAAGACGATCAAAGGCGGCAAAATCGGTGATCAGTTATACGGCTTCCCGCTCGGTGTGAATGTGCTGTCGGTGATTACAAATGATGACATGCTAAAAGAAGCGGGCGTTGAAATTGACGACGGCAGCTGGACGTGGACCGATTTTGAAAACCTGGCGCTAGAGGTCGAGGAGAAGACGGGGCAATACGGTTCAAACGGCATGCATCCGCCTGATGTCTTTTTCCCTTATTACTTGAGGACGAAGGGCGAGCGCTTTTATAAAGAGGACGGCACAGGCCTTGCTTATTCAGACGACAAGCTGTTTGTCGATTACTTCAAGCGTCAGGTGAAGCTCGTTGATGAAAAAGCATCGCCGACACCTGATGAAAGCGCGCAAGTGAAGGGAATGGAGGACGATTTTATCGTTAAAGGCCGAACGGCTGCAACATGGAATTATTCAAATCAGTTTTCGGCATTCGCACAGCTGACCGATGCACCTCTGTCATTAAAACTGCCTCCTGAACAGGCGAAAGAAAAGGCGCTGTTTTTAAGGCCGAGCATGCTGTTTTCAATCCCGAAAAGCTCCGAGCAAAAAAAAGAAGCGGCTGCATTCATCGACTTCTTTATTAACAATGAAAAAGCCAATGCCCTGATCAAAGGAGAAAGAGGCGTGCCGGTTTCCTCCAAAATTGCGGAAACGGTGAAGAAAGAACTGAGTGAAGAGGAGAAAAAGATTTTCGAATATGTCGAACGGGCTTCGGAGTCCGCGGGGGAAGCGGAACCGCCTGAACCGATCGGCAGCGCCGAAGTTATCAAACTGCTAAAAGACACATCAGACCAGATTTTGTTTAAAAAGATCACGCCTGAAGAAGGAGCCGCGAAGTTCAGAAAAGAAGCGGACGCGATACTGAAAAGAAATCAACAATGATAAGCGGGACAAGTGGAGGAAGGCCGCTCATCAAATGCAGGAGGAAGTGAACGTGAAGCGAAAAAATAGAATTGACAATTTGGCGGGTTACGCCTTTATTTCCCCGTTTATTATCGGATTTTTATGCTTTACCGTCATTCCGATGGGAGCCTCGCTGTTTCTGTCTTTTACAAGCTACGATCTGTTCACCCCGCCCAAATGGGTCGGCCTTGACAACTATAAGGCGATGCTGACAGATGATGAAAAGTACTGGGGCTCGCTGAAAGTGACGTTTTATTACGTGCTCGCGGGTGTTCCGCTGCGCCTCGCGTTTGCGCTTTTCATTGCGGTGATTTTGAACAGAGCCGAAAAAGGTGTCGGCATTTACCGGACGCTCTTTTATCTCCCGTCCATTATCGGCGGCAGCGTGGCGGTCGCGATTATGTGGCGAAATGTATTCGGCAATGACGGTGTTATCAATGCGCTTTTGTTCTTCCTCGGATTTGACAAGAAGATTCTTTGGTATCAGGATCCGACAAGCGCATTGTGGACCTTGATTCTTTTGTCGGTGTGGCAGTTCGGCTCTTCCATGCTGATCTTTCTTGCCGGATTGAAAAATATCCCGCCGATGTATCAGGAAGCGGCAAGCGTCGACGGTGCAAACAGATTTCAGCGTTTTTTTCTCATTACGCTCCCGCTTCTCAGTCCGATCATCTTTTTTAACCTGGTGATGCAGACCATTTCAGCCTTCATGACCTTTACGCCGGCCTACATTATTTCAAAAGGGGAAGGCGGTCCGCTTGACGGGACGCTTCTATATTCTCTCTATTTGTTCCAGCGGGCCTTCAACTTTTTCCAAATGGGCTACGCATCGGCGATGGCATGGGTGATGCTCATCCTGATCGGCCTTGTCACATTCATATTGTTCAAAACTTCATCCTTATGGGTGCATTACGAATCGAAGGAGGGGTAGCTGGTGGAGCCGGTAAAAGACATTTCGGGGCGGGCGGCGCCTGCCCCGCTTCCCGCAGGAACGGGAAAGAAAAGAGCCGGGCAGCTCGTGTTCCATATCGCGACTGCCGGTCTTGCGATCATCCTTTTGTATCCCGTTATCTGGCTGATCGCAAGCTCGTTTAAAGAAAGTGCGAGCATATTCGCTACATCCCATTCGCTCATCCCGGATCCTTTGATCCTGTCCAATTACACGGAGGGCTGGAAAGGGATCGCCGGACAGCCGTTCATCACATTTATTAAAAATTCGCTTATCATCGTCGGCCTCTCGACGGTCGGTGCGGTTTTGTCCTCAGCGTTCATCGCTTATGGATTCGCGCGGATTCCGTTTAAAGGAAAGGCGTTTTGGTTTAGCTGCATGATGGTGACGATGATGCTGCCGCACGAGGTGCTGATGATTCCGCAATACATCATTTTTGCAAAATTGGATTGGCTGAATTCATTCAAGCCGATCGTTGTTCCACAATTTTTCGGGCACGCGTTTTTTATCTTTTTGATGATTCAGTTCATCAGGACGATCCCGGTAGAACTCGATGAAGCGGCAAAAATTGACGGCTGCAGCCGTCTCGGCATCTTTTTCAGAATCATTTTGCCATTGATCGCACCGGCGCTCGCGACGTCCGCCATCTTCTCGTTTTACTGGAAGTGGGAGGAGCTGATCAATCCGCTTCTTTACTTGAACAAGCCGGAGCTTTACCCGGTTTCTCTGGCACTAAAGCTGTTTTTAGATACGGAAACGGCGTCTAACTGGGGGGCGATGTTTGCGATGTCAGTCGTCTCACTCGTCCCGGTGATCCTCGTGTTTTTCGTCTTTCAAAAATCGATCGTCCAAGGAATCAGCATGAGCGGATTAAAATAAAAAGGGAGAGAAGAGTGCATGACAAAGCTTGTTTTTGATGAAGAAAAACTGAATGAAGTGATCGACAGAATCGTCAAGCGGACATTTCAGATGGATTTCGAATGGGATTGGCCGGGCGGCGTCGCGTTTTACGGCGTCGCTGAGGCGTATGAAGCAACCGAAAATGACGAATACCTCGAACTTTTGAAAAACTGGACGGATGAAAAGCTTGAAGACGGCTTGCCTAAGCTGTCGATCAACGGGGTATCCATCGGCCATACCCTTCTGTCGCTCTACCAGGCGACAGGAGATGACCGTTATCTTGACACCGCCCGGCAAATGGCGGACTATGTGCTCCGCGAAGCGCCCCGGTTCGCAGATGGGATTTTGCAGCACACCGTCAACTCAGAGAAACATGTATTCCCTGAACAGGCATGGGTCGATACGATGATGATGGCGGGCTTGTTCCTTCTCCGAATCGGCAAAACTGTCGGCAGCGAGGCATATTTTGAAGACGGGCTGCGCCAGTATCACGGCCATGAGGAATTTTTGCAAGACATGGAGACCAATCTCTATTATCACGGATGGGACCATGTGGCCAAAAACAATCTGTCAGGCATATTTTGGGGAAGGGGAAACGGATGGGCCGCTTTGACAATGGCTAAAGCGCTCCCTTTGATCGATGTTACGCATCCTTCATACATGATCATTGACGGTTCACTTCGAGACTTGTTGAGCGCGCTTGTCAGGCTTCAGCATCCTTCTGGTTTATGGCACACCGTACTGACGGATCCTGATTCATATCTTGAAGTGTCGGGATCTGCGGGGATTGCTTCCGGCCTGCTGTCCAGAGGCTCGCTATACCACAAATCCGTTCAGAAGGCGCTCACAGCCATAACAGATGCGGTCGCGCCTGACGGAAGGGTGGAACGCGTTTCAGCGGGCACAGCAGTGATGCGGGATGCACAGGGATACAAAGACGTTCCGTATAAACGGATTCAAGGCTGGGGACAGGGGCTTGCCCTGACGTTTTTGGCAGACGTCGTCCGCTCCAAGTCGCGCGCGTTCCAATAGAAATTGAAAAAGAAACATTCTTTTCATTGCAGTGGGGGGAGAGGGATGAAAAAGCTGCATCAAAGATATGTTTCACGGCGAAAAGGAAGTTTTTTTAAAAAAAGCTTTGTGCTGATTCTGCTGATTGCGTGTATTCCTGGCTTATTGACGGGTGCAGGAATCTATTTGTTTTCCGCTGCAAAAATTGAAAAAGAGCTCCAACAAATGCACGAGAACCAGGTGAAACGCCAAATCAGCCAAATCGATGACAAGCTGGAAGGGCTTGAGATCATGCTCTCCCAGCTTGCATATGATCCGCGCCTGATGAACGGTCTGGCCGATGCCGATCTGCAAACGGATTTTCAAACGACGTACAGGCTCTCAAAATCGCTGTTTGTGCTTCAGGATCAAAATCCGCTCATTCACAAGGTTGAACTGTTTATTCAAGGGAAAGAGCCGATTCTTTTAAATCCGGAATACAGCGGAATGACCGACCGGAACATCTTAAAGGCCTATCATTCGTTGCTTGAAGGCTGTCAAAACGTTTATTGGAAAGACATGAGCGCCGCTCCTTACGGAATGGCGCTTGTCCACAAAATTCCGGGAGGCATCTCAGAGCCGTTCGGCGCGCTGATTTTAACGATTGACGAAAAAGAAATGGGGCATTTGCTGGAAAGCCTTTCACCGTATTCAAAGGGAACAGCGCTTCTTTTTCATCATAATCAAAAGCCTGTTTTTTCCGGGAGCAAACGCGGCAAAGCCAATTTTGAAAGCGTTTTAAAAGGGATGCTTGAGAAACAAAAAAATCAACAGGGCTCCCTTGTGATGGATTGGGACGGAGGGGCGTATTCCGTTTCATACGGACGAATGGACAGATTAAACCAGGAATGGACCTATGTCTCGGCTTCACCGATGTCGGCGATTACGGCTCCGGTGTTGTTTTTATCGAAGCTCGTCGCGTCGGTCAGCATCGCCGGGATCGTTCTTGCTTTCATTCTGTCATGGTATGCGTCACACAAAATTTATTCACCTGTCGCAAGGCTGATCAAGCTCTGCTCAGGAGAGGGTAAGGCCGCTCATTTTCCGGATGAATTTCATTGGCTCGAGAAGCGCTGGGAAGACCTGACTGAGGAAAGCGGCAGACTGAAAAAGGAAATGCCCCAGGCTGCAAACGTTTTTTTTCAGCGCCTTCTCGGCGGATACTTTGCAGATGAATCAGAGAGGAATTTGAGAGATCGTCTGAAAAGGTGGGGCTGGGAAGCGAAAGACAATGTGTTTACCATCATCGATATCCAGCTGACGGGACTTTACGAAGGGAACGGAGCTTTTACAAAAAAGGATGAAAGTCTGACGGGTTTTTTGCTGGGCAACATTACGCGCGAACTGGCTGGTAGGACTTTCAAACATATTTATATGACCGATGTCCGTTCGTTATCGCTTGCTGTGCTGCTGATGAGCGGCAGGAAAACAGCCTTCAAGGAAGAAACCGCCCAATTTGTCCGTGAGCTGACGGATGTGATCTGCGGCATATCAAGACTCCACGTCACAGTGACGGTATCAAAAACCGCTCACATGTTAAAAGACATTCCCGGCATGTATGAAGAGGTGAAAGAAGGCAGGCATTACAGACAGTTCGAAAACGCCAGCCAGGTGATCGATTTAAGCCGGAAGGAAGACATGACTCCCGTTGAATCATACTATCCGTTCACCCTTGAAAAAGAGGTCGTTAGGGCGTTACGGCTTGAAGAAAGGGATGAAGTCGAAAGGCGGATCAGGCTGTTCATCCGGGAACTGTCCGAAAAAGGAAAGACGGAAATCCGCATCCAGCCGGGCATGATGCAGCTGTTGGCAAAGATCCAGGAAGAGATCTTTCATTCCGGCCTTCACCCTTATGAATTGTTCAGCCGAAAAAATCTGCTGCAGGAGCTTTCAGAGCTGAGGGAGCCGGAAAGGGCCGTCGGCTGGATGATGGAGCGTGTCGTAAGCCCGTATCTTAAAGAAATGGAAGGCAGGAAAAACAGACAGCAAAAACGGCTTGTCGAACAGGTGCTTGAGATGATTCATCAGCATTATATGAACGATATCTCGCTTGAAAGCTGCGCTGATCAAGCCGGGACGAATTCGTATACGCTGAGCAAAGCTTTCAAACAAGTAACCGGCATCAATTTTATCGACTATGTTACCCGTCTCAGAATCGAAAAAGCGAAAGAGCTTCTTCTTGAAACGAATAAAAAAATCCATGACGTTTCTGAAGAAGTCGGCTACAGACACAGCTATTTCAACCGGATTTTCAAGAAGCAGGTCGGCATTCCGCCGAGCCGCTACAGGCAGATTCATCAGGAATCTTCGTGAAAGGGAGAGTGTTATGAAACGAACAGACGAAAAGCCAAAAGTGTCAGTATATTTGGCCGGGGATTCGACCGTCGCAGACTGTCCTCCGCATGAAGCGCCGATGGCCGGCTGGGGACAGATGCTTCCGCTGTTTTTCTCAGATGAGGCTGTGGTCGTGAATATGGCAAAAGGCGGGGCCAGTTCGAACAGCTTCATTGATGAAGGCCGGCTCGATGACATTACGGAGCGGCTTGGGCCTGATGATTATGTGTTGATCCAGTTCGGCCACAACGATCAAAAACCGTACGGAACAGACCCGTATACAACCTATCAGGAGCATCTTGTCCGCTATGTTGAAGCGGTTCGCGAAAAACAGGCGACTCCGGTTTTGATCACTTCCGCAGAGCGCAGACGCTTTGATCAAAACGGAAAGCCTGCCGACACACTCGGAGATTTTCCGAAAGCGATGAAGGCGCTCGCTGACCGCTTCGAAGTTCCGCTCATCGATTTATGGTCCAAAACAAAAGCGCTCTATGAATCTCTCGGAACGGAAGACTCAAAACGGCTGTTCGTCCACTTTCAGCCGCATGAACATCCTCATTATCCAAATGGAATTGAAGACAATACCCATTTTTCCGAGGCGGGGGCCCGTCAAGTCGCCTGGCTGGTAACAGAAGGAATCAGAGAGCTCGGCCTGCCTCTAGCGGCTTATCTTCATTGTGAAAGGAGCGACTTCCGTGCCGAAGTGTAATGCAAGAGAAGGAAGCCTGATTTATCAAAACCCTTTATCGTCTCCTGAAGATCTCCGCGGCTGGGTGATGGAAGGAAAAGGAATCGTTCGTTTTCCGAACGGCCGCCTGCATATGGAGAATGAACTCGATGCTGAGCAATATGGAGACGATGCCCATTTTGTTTACTGGTGTCCAGAGACATTCCCTGATGGAATAGTTGTGAAGTGGGATTTCTATCCTGTGCGGGAGCCCGGCTTATGCATGATATTTTTTGCAGCCACCGGGATCAATGGGGAAGATTTATTTGACGGGCGGCTGGCGGAGAGAACAGGGAAATATCCGCAATATCATTCAGGGGACATCAACACATTGCACCTGTCGTATTTCAGACATAAGCATGCTGATGAAAGAGCATTCCGAACATGCAACCTCAGGAAAAGCCGCGGTTTTCACCTCGTCTGTGAGGGAGCCGACCCGCTTCCGCCCGCTAATGACGCTTTGCCTCCCTATCGGATGAAGCTCATAAAAGACGGGGCATCCGTTCATTTTTCAATCAACGGGCTGCCCATTTTGGAATGGGAGGATGACGGCAGGCGTTTCGGCCCGGTTTACGGAGGAGGAAAAATCGGCTTCAGGCAAATGGCTCCGCTGAAAGCAGCCTACGCCAACTTTGAAGTGCGCAGGCTGCTGCGCGACTGAAAGGGGGATCGGACATGCGGGAAAAAGGCGTGATGGCGATGATGTACGGCGCTTGTGAAGCGATCATGAAAATCGCCTGGCTGAACGCGCTCTGGGTTTTATTCACGCTGGGAGGAGGCGTTGTTTTCGGCTGGGCTCCGAGCACGGCCGCGATGTTCACGGTCGTGCGCAAGTGGCTGCTCGGCCGGACGGACGCACCGGTATTCAAAACGTTTTATCAAACGTATAAAAAAGAGTTTTTCAAAACAAACGGACTTGGCCTCATCCTCCTCGCCGCCGGCACAATTTTATTAGTAAACTATCAATTTTTCCGCCTCCGTGAGGATTTATTTTCAATCATCATCAGCTATGCCACACTGATGGCCGGACTCATGTATGTCGTAGTTTTCGTGTATATTTTTCCGCTTTACGTTCACGTTCAGCTGCCGTTTGCCCGCTATTTTTCACAGGCTGCACTGATCGGTCTCGTTCGTCCTTTGACGACGGCCGGAATGGCTGCTGCTGGAGGTTTTGTCGTTTATGTGCTGTTGACGGTTCCGGGACTGATCCCATTTTATGGTGTCAGTTTGTTTGCTCTTGTATTAATGTTCATTGCACATCGCTGTTTTTTGCGTCTGGAAGGCTAGCTGAACCGTGCAAAAATGAGAAAAGTGAGCAAAAAAGTATCAATTGAAAAAGGAGAACCGCTTTAAATCGGACTTGAACACATCTTTTCCCTTCGGCAAAAAAGTGCAATTGAATAAAAATGGAAGCCATAATAGAATCCCTTTTAAGTAAACGCTTACAAAAAAGGCGAAGGGAGAAGATGATGAAAAAAGGAAAGAAAAGGTGGAAGAAACTGTTGGCCGCGTCATCTCTTTTATTCATTACGCTTGTGACCGGCTTCTCGGAACAAGCGGAAGCAGACGGGCGGACGGCTGCGCAGGCAAGGCAAATGGAGTCGCTGAACCGGGGGCTTGTCGCTGTTAAAACGGGGAACGGTGTCTTTGTGAGCTGGCGGCTGCTCGGAACCGAGCCCGCTTCTGTTTCATTTAATGTGTATCGAAACGGAGAGAAGCTGAACGGTTCCCCGATTACATCGAGTACAAATTATCAGGATGCAGGCGGGGATTCGAATGCCGTTTACCAGGTGCGCGCCGTTTTGAACGGCGTGGAGCAGGCTCCTTCTGAAACCGCCGGAGTTTGGAATAAACCATACAAATCTGTTCCGCTGCAAAAACCGGCCGGGGGAAAAACGCCTGATGGGGTGTCATTCACATACAGCGCCAATGATGCGAGCGTCGGCGATCTTGATGGAGACGGCGAATATGAAATCATTCTCAAGTGGGATCCTTCCAATTCAAAGGATAATTCACAGGACGGATACACGGGAGACGTGCTGATTGACGCATACAAGCTTGACGGGACCATGATGTGGAGAATCAACCTTGGCAAAAACATTCGCGCCGGCGCCCATTATACACAGTTTCTCGTCTATGACTTTGACGGCGACGGAAAAGCGGAAATCGCCATGAAGACAGCCGACGGGACGAAAGACGGCAAGGGAAAGGTGATCGGAAATGCAAACGCCGATTATCGCAATGCCCAAGGCCGAATTTTGTCAGGGCCTGAGTATTTGACGGTTTTTAAAGGCGATACAGGCGCTGAGCTTACAACGGTCAACTACGAACCTGCCCGGGGAAATGTAGCCGATTGGGGAGACAGCTACGGCAACAGGGTTGACCGCTTTCTGGCCGGTGTCGCATACCTTGACGGGGAGCGGCCGAGTTTTGTCATGGCACGCGGTTATTACACGAGAACAGTGCTTGTCGCTTACAACTTTAGAGGCGGAAAGCTGACCAAACTGTGGACGTTCGATTCGGACGCTCCCGGAAATGGCGCCTATGCCGGTCAAGGCAACCACAGTTTGAGCGTCGCTGATGTTGACGGAGATGGAAAGGACGAAATCATATACGGAGCGATGGCTGTCGATCATGACGGTAAAGGCCTTTATTCAACCGGCTGGGGACATGGGGATGCCATGCATACAGGAAACCTGGACCCCTCAAGACCGGGACTCGAAGTCTTTCAAGTGCATGAAAACAGCAATTCTCCCTATGGATTGTCTTTCCGGGACGCGAAAACGGGAAAGATCATCTGGGGAGTGCACGCAGGCAAGGATGTCGGACGCGGGATGGCTGCTGATATCGATCCGCGCTACGAAGGAGCGGAAGTATGGGCGAACGGCGGTCTTTATACGGCAAAAGGCGTAAAAATCGGGAGCACATTGCCTTCATCAACGAACTTCGGCATCTGGTGGGACGGCGATCTCCAAAGAGAGCTTCTGGACAGCAACAGAATTGATAAATGGGATTATCGAAATTCGCGAACCGTTAACTTGCTGACAGCATCTGGAGCTTCGGCAAATAACGGAACAAAAGCGACGCCGTCCCTGCAGGCTGACATTCTCGGAGACTGGCGCGAAGAAGTGATCTGGCGAGCAGATGACAGCAGCGAACTGCGCATCTACACGACGACAGATATGACGGAACACCGCTTGTATACGCTGATGCATGATGCCGTCTATCGCCTCGGAATCGCCTGGCAGAATGTCGGCTACAACCAGCCGCCGCACACCGGCTTTTATTTAGGCGAAGGCATGCAGACACCTGAGAAGCCGAACATTTATACACGCTGATGGAAAAGGGGAGCTGCATAATGAAGCGATATGTTCGTTGCGTATGGGCCATCCTTCTCCTTTTCTTCTTCAGCACGGGGATTGAGGGACCTGCGCAGCCGAAAGCCGCTGCCGCACATCACAGTCAGGATCTTTTTCTGTTCGATTTTGGAAAAGGTCCCGCTGAGAAGGATTATGTGAAAGTGAACGAGGCCTCCGCGTATCAAAATGGTAAAGGCTACGGGTTTTCACGGGCAGGGAACGCTGTGTGCAAAAAGACGCAAAAAAAAGAAGCGCTCAAGAAAGACTATTGTGTCGTGAACCGGACGGCTTTTCTGGCGGTTCTTTCTCCTGGCGAATACCGCGTAACCGTATTTGCCTCATCCCGCGGTGAATTGAAGCTTTATGCCGAAGGAGAGGAAATGGGAACGATCCCGGCCGGAGCAAAGGGAAGTTCAGCCGAAAAAGCGTTCACCGTTACGGTGGAAGACGGGCGTCTCGATTTGGAGTGGAAAGGACCTCAGCCAAAAGTGTATGCCGTCGAAATTTCGAAGGTGTATCGGTTTGATTTCGGTGACGGGCCTCTTGCTTCGGGCTTTATTCCGATAGACGCGCAATCGGCTTATACCCCTTTAAAAGGCTACGGATTTGACGACACAACAAAGGTGACTTGTACGGACCGCGGTATCGCCGATCCGCTTCGTTCAGACTTTTGCATACCGGATGGAACGGCGTTTACGGTCGATTTGCCTGACGGTCAATATCATGTCCGGCTGATAACCGGAGATGCCCGAGCAAAAACGAACATGGACGTACGGGCAAATGGCATGATTCAGCTCTATTCATTTGGAGCGGAAGCGGGCGGATACAACGAAAAAACGTTTCCGATTCATATTTCCGGCGGCCGCCTTTCCATTCAAGCCTTAGCAGCGAGAACAGCGCCGCGCCTCAATGCGCTGGTCTTGACGAAGACGGCTTATCATGTAACGGATGACAAGACGACGGTTTTTCTGGCGGGAGATTCCACGGTTTCCGATTATGAACCAGGTTATGCGCCGATGGCAGGCTGGGGGCAATTTTTAGGCGGCTATTTCTCGGATGAAATTGTCATCGACAACCAGGCGAAACGCGCGAGAAGCGCGAAAAGTTTTGTGGATGAACGGTCGCTGGATACGATTTTAAACCGGATGAAACGGGGCGATTATTTGTTGATTCAGTTCGGCATCAATGACGCCGGGCAAGATCCGGCCCGTCATACAGATCCGTATACGACATTTCAGGAATACTTGAGAACCTACATTAACAAAGCCCGCGAAAAAGGAGGACGGCCTGTGCTCGTCACTTCTCAAAGTAAACGAACCTATGATGAAAAGGGCGTTTTTTACAACAGCATCGGAGAATATCCGAACGCAATGAGACAGCTCGGACGGGAAATGAACGTTCCGGTGCTCGATTTAAATAAAAAGAGCATTGATTATTACAACGAGATCGGCGTTGAAGCGACTAAAAACGTATTTATGTTTTTAGAGCCGGGAGAAAGCCCGAATTATCCAGACGGAATCCAGGACAGGGTGCATGTTCACGAGTTCGGCGCCAACCAATTGGCAAGGCTCGTAACAGAAGAAATCGCCGATATGAACATGTATCCGCTGAAACATTCGCTCAAGAAATAAGGTGTCGGGAGAGCCGGTCTCCGGTTCTCCCGTTCGCCATTCCATACCGTAAAGGGGAGAGAGGACGATGGGAGAAAAAGACGTACATGCAGCAGCTGAACGCGTTCGGCCGGTGAAATCGACGGCAAAACCGAGGCAAATGGAACGCTTGAACCGCGGACTTGTGGCCGTAAAAACAAAAAAAGGGGTTTTTCTCAGCTGGCGGCTCTTAGGAACAGATCCGGAAGAAACGGCTTTCAACCTATATCGCAACGGTCACAGAATCAACTCAACACCCGTTTCATCATCGACCAACTTTCTTGATAAACACGGAAACGGAGAATCTGTCTATTATGTGACAAAGGTTCTCGGAGATCAGGAAGTCGAGCAGTCGCACAAAACAGCTGTCTGGCAGAAGCCGTACTTGGATGTTCCGTTAAACAAGCCTGACGGCGGGACAACTCCTGACGGCGTACAGTATACGTACAGCGCCAATGACGCGAGCATCGGAGATCTCGACGGCGACGGAGAATACGAAATTGTGCTCAAATGGGACCCGTCCAATTCGAAAGATAATGCACACAACGGCTATACCGGAGAAGTCATCATCGATGCATATAAGCTTGATGGGACATTCATGTGGAGGATTCATCTCGGGAAAAACATCCGCGCGGGCGCCCATTATACGCAATTGATGGTCTATGATCTTGACGGCGACGGGAAAGCGGAAATCGCCATGAAGACAGCTGACGGAACGGTTGACGGAACCGGTCGGGTGATTGGCGATCCTGCTGCCGATTACAGAAATGAAAATGGACGAATTTTGGACGGGCCTGAATATTTGTCGATTTTTCACGGGGAAACGGGAAGGGAATTGGCAACCGTGGATTACGATCCGCCGCGGGGCAGGCTTGAGGATTGGGGAGACAGATACGGCAACCGCATGGATCGATTTTTGGCAGGCATCGCCTATTTGGACGGTGAAAGGCCGAGTCTTGTTATGGCGCGCGGCTATTACACAAGAACGGTGCTTGCCGCTTACAACTTCCGGGACGGCAAGCTGACCAAGCTATGGACATTTGACAGCGACAAGCCCGGAAACGAAGGTTATGCAGGGCAGGGAAACCATAGTCTGAGCGTCGCGGATGTCGACGATGACGGGAAAGATGAGATCGTCTACGGTGCGATGGCCGTGGATCATGATGGAACAGGGCTTTATACGACAGGGCTTGGGCACGGTGACGCCATGCATGTGAGCGATCTTGACCCGGATCGACCCGGGCTGGAAGTCTTCCAAGTGCATGAAGACCCGCGCCTTCCGTACGGTCTCTCATTTCGCGATGCGGGTACAGGGGAGATCCTCTGGGGAGTGCCGGCCGATACAGATGTTGGGCGGGGAATGGCCGCGCATATCGATCCCCGCTATAAAGGCTCGCTTGTCTGGGCGATCGATCCCCCGGGTAATGAAGGGAAATCATACGGCCTCTATACGAGTAAGGGAGAAAAGCTCAGCGACGCCGCTCCGGCTTCGGCCAATTTTGCGATTTGGTGGGACGGCGATCTTCTCCGCGAGCTGCTTGACCACGATTGGAAAGAACCCGCCGGCATCCCGAAAATTGATAAATGGGACTATCACAGCGGCAGGCTGGTCAATCTGCTCACTGCTGACGGAACGCTGTCTAACAATTGGACGAAAGGGACGCCCGTGCTTCAGGCCAATCTATTCGGCGATTGGCGCGAAGATGTCGTATTCCGCACCACGCGAAGCGATGCTCTGCGAATATACACAACGACCGAGCTGACTGAACATCGTTTCTATACGTTCATGCACGATCCCGTCTACCGCTTGGGGGTAGCCTGGCAAAATGTCGCTTACAATCAGCCGCCTCACCCCGGATTTTATTTGGGAACCGGAATGGACAAGCCGCCCCGGCCGAATATTTATACCGCTCCCTGTAAGAGACATGAAGAGTGACAGAGATCGCCGGTTCATTCAGGTTTATTAAATATACAAAAAAGTATGATTGTAATCTCACAGCCTGTTCCCATAAAATGAATGGTAAGCGATTTCATTCCAAAATGAAAAGAGGGATTCATATGGAGTATCAGGCGAGTGATACACGCTATGAAAATATGAAATACAACCGCTGCGGGCATTCAGGTTTAAAACTGCCTGCTTTGTCTTTAGGGCTTTGGCATCATTTCGGAGAAGCCAATTCGTTTCAAAATGCCAAAGCACTGTTAAGAAAAGCATTCGATCTGGGAATCACCCACTTTGACTTGGCGAATAATTATGGTCCGCCCCCCGGTTCTGCCGAAGAAACTTTCGGAAAAGCGCTGAAAACCGATTTTGCCCGCTACCGTGATGAAATGGTCATCAGCACGAAAGCCGGCTATACGATGTGGCCCGGACCATACGGCGATTGGGGGTCAAAAAAGTACCTCGTCGCAAGCCTTGATCAAAGTTTAAAACGAATGGGCATAGATTATGTCGATATATTTTATTCGCACCGCCCTGATCCCCATACACCGCTGGAAGAGACGATGGGAGCGCTCGCCCATATCATCAGGCAAGGAAAAGCTTTATATGTCGGTCTGTCGAACTACAGCGCCGAACAGACCGAAAAGGCGGCCGATATTTTGCAAGAATACGGGGTTCCGCTCCTCATCCATCAGCCCAAATATTCAATGTTCCACAGAGAACCGGAAAACGGCCTGCTGCAAGTGCTGCAGAAAAAAGGAGCCGGGGCGATCGCGTTTACACCTCTTGCTCAAGGGCTTTTATCAACGAAATATTTGACTGGGATTCCCGCCGGGTCAAGAGCCGCAGATGTGAACAGTCCGTTTTTGCAGGCCGAGAGCATCACAGAAGACGTGCTCGGCAAAGTCCGCAAGCTGAATCAAGTGGCGGCCGAACGCGGCCAATCCCTGCCGCAAATGGCGATAGCCTGGCTTTTAAAAAATCCGCGCGTCACCTCGGTGCTGATCGGTGCAAGCAAAACCGAACAGATCGAAGAAAATGCCGCTGCTCTTAAGTCCGCTCGATTCTCAGCTGAAGAGCTCGACACAATTGATAAAATTCTTTCATAAAAAGGAGTGGTCGTGATGACAATCAGCATCTATCTGGCCGGCGATTCGACCGTGCAAAATTATAAGGCGGATTCGCCTCAAGGAGGCTGGGGCGAATTTCTCCAGTCTTATGTATCCGGAAATGTACAGGTGATCAACCGGGCCATCGGGGGCCGAAGTTCAAAAACGTTCGTTGAAGAAGGAAGGCTTGCATCGATTTTAGATGTAATCAAACAGAACGATTGGCTGTTCGTTCAGATGGGGCACAATGACGCGTCGAAAGACAAACCAGAACGCTATACTGAGCCGTATACAACGTATAAACAATACTTGAAAATGTACGTCGACGGCGCGCGTCAAAAAGGAGCTTCGCCGCTTCTCATCACGCCTGTCGCAAGGCTCCATTACAAGGACGGCGTCTTTTTGAACGATTTCCCGGACTACTGCATCGCGATGAAGCAGGTGGCAAGTGAAGAAAACGTCCGCTTGATCGATTTAATGGACAAAAGCCTGCAGCATTTTGCAGAAAAAGGGTACAGCGAGGTATTTAAATATTTTATGATCTCGGAAAATGTCAACGACTACACACATTTTACGAAAAAAGGGGCCCGGGAAATGGCGAAGCTTGTCTCTATCGGCATTCGAGAGCTCGGTCTGCCGTTTGTTAAAGAGACGGTATGAAGATGAACGGAAAACTGTACCACGGCGCTTGCTTTTATCCCGAATTATGGGATGAGGACGTGCTGGATGAAGATATCTGGATGATGAAGCGAGCAGGGATTAATGTCGTCAGAATCGGGGAGTTTGCCTGGTCAAGGATGGAGCCGGAAGAAGGAAGGATCGATGTCGGATTTTTTGCCGGCGTCATCCGAAAGCTCCACGATAACAAAATTGAAACGGTCATGTGCACACCGACTGCGACACCGCCGATCTGGCTGACCCACGGGCATCCGGAAAGAATGCATGTGAATGAAAAAGGAGAGACGATGGGACACGGTTCGAGGCAGCATGCCTGCACAAACCATCCGTATTTTAGAGAGCGGGCCCGCCTGATCATCAAACATATCGCCAAAGAGCTCGGAGAACTGCCGGGATTGATCGGGTGGCAGCTTGACAATGAATTCAAATGCCATGTCGCAGAATGCATGTGTGAAACGTGCAACACATTATGGCACAAATGGCTGGAAGACCGCTATCAGACGATTGACCGTCTGAATGAGGCTTGGGGTACAGGCGTATGGAGCGAAACGTATCAGCGCTTCGAGCAAGTTCCGCAGCCCGGACCGACCCCGTTTTTGCACAATTCTTCTTTAAGGACGATGTATCAGCTGTTTTCGATGGACAAGATTTCTGAATTTGCGCGTGAGCAGGCTGAGGTGATCAGAACATATTCCAACGCCCCGATCACCCATAACAGCAGCGTCATGTTCGGCGTTGATCATGAAGATCTTTTCAAGAGCCTTGATTTCGCCTCGTTTGATACGTACGCCAGCCAGGAAAACAGTGACGCCTTTTTGTTTAATTGTGATTTATGGAGAAACATTAAAAAAGGACGGCCGTTCTGGATAATGGAAACGAGCCCTTCCTACAGCGCTTCGCTTGAAAGCTATGCCGTGCCTCATCAAAACGGCTATTTGAAGGCTGAAGCGGTCTCTTCTTATGCTCTTGGCGGAGCCGCGTTCTGCTATTGGCTGTGGCGTCAGCAGAGAGCCGGATCTGAACAGCCGCATGGATCAGTGATCAGCGCATGGGGGGAGCCTGATGTGGGATATGATCATGTGCTCGAAGTCGAGCAGGCGAGACGGGAGGTTGAGCACATCATGCTGGCGACGGACCCTTTGCAGGCTGAAACAGCCGTCGTCTATTCGGATCGTGCAAAGGTGTTTTTGAAAACGGAGCCACATCGGGGTCTTCACTACAGAACACTGATCACCGAGTTTTATAACCGATTGTTAAAGATGGGCATTCACAGAGATGTCATTCTTGAAGGGAGCTCGCTTGACGGCTATAAACTGCTGTTTACGCCGTTTATTCACTATCTTCCGCCTGCGTTTATCAAAAAAGCCGAAGCCTTTGCACAAAGTGGCGGCATTTGGATTGCGGGTCCGCTGACGGGCGGAAGAACAGAAAATCATACGGTTCACACTGATTGCGGATTAGGGGAGTTGGAAAAAAGTTCCGGAGTCAAAACGCTTTATACATTTCCGATGGATGAGCGGAACTCGAGTGGAGCGGCGTTTGGCGTAAAGGCGCCGCTGAGTCTGTGGAGCGCTGTTTTTAAAGCCGGCGGCACCGAAGCTGTCGGGATAATTGAAAAAGGCCCGGCGTCAGGAAAAGCGTTCATCACAGAGCATAAATGCGGAAAAGGAAAAATCGTCATGCTCGGGTCGATGCCGGCAGGCGAAGCGGGTGACATCATGATGAAAAAGCTGATCAGTCATTACGCAGAAGAAGCGGGTGTTACACAGAAAACCGATGCCACTCCCGGAACAGTCGTCGCGCCCCGGAAAGGAGCAGACGGTCTTGTCTGGGTCGTGATCAATATGGACGGCAAAGGAGGCGCAGTGACACTTGACGGAAACGGAACCGATTTATTGTCCGACAGGCCCGTATCCGGACGCGTGACACTCGGCCCGCACGAATACCGCGTGGTTTTGTTTTCAGAGAATAAATGAATCGCCGCAGGCGCTTGCCCGCGGCTTTTTTGTTTCGTTTTGCTAAAAAAGGGATGATGCCTGCAAAAAAAGGAGCAGACACCTCTCCAATATAAGCAAAAAAGGAATATTGACGGTCAAAAGGCTAAACAGGAAAATATTCACTGACCAATCGGTTAAACAGAAAGGAGGAACACTTATGAAAGCACAGACTGAACTAAAATGGCTGAATAGGGCGCCTGCCGCGTTCGGCGGGGTGACCTGGGGAGTTCCTTGGGCAAAAGGAGTGCTGCAAAAAGGAGAGACGGTCGCCATTGCTTCGAAAAACGCCCCGTGTTTGCAAACATGGCCGCTCGCGTATTGGCCTGACGGCTCGCTTAAATGGACGGGGCATGCCGCAGTCTTCCCTAAAGAAAGCGGTAGCCGATTTACATTGAAAAAAGGGGGGGCCGGCGTCCCTAAAACCGTCATGAATGTCAGTGAGCAGAAAGATGAAATCACGGTGAATACGGGCGCGATAGTCTGCAGGCTTGGAAAATCGGGGACGGAACTCATCCGTTCGATTTCCATTTCCGGGGAAATGATGGCGAAAGAAGGGCGGCTCATCGCTTTAAAAGAAAAAAGAAGCGGCTCAGATTCACAATGCATGTATCATATTGAACGGTTTGAGAGCATGATCAAACGTACGGCAATCGAACAAAACGGTCCGGTTAAGACAGTCGTCAAGATTGAAGGCGTCCACCTCGGCGGAGGCATCGATGTTTGGCTCCCTTTTACCGTCAGGCTGTCTTTCTATGCCGGTGATCCGTCCATCCGGATCGTGCACACGATCTTCATCGACTGTGAAGCAGAAACAGAATGGATCAAAGGACTCGGTTTCGAGATGAGCGCGGTTTTGAGCGGAGCGCCGAGAAACAGGCATATCCGCTATGCGGCCGACGGAGGGATTTACGGAGAGGCTTCTCAGCTGCTTGTGACGAGAAGATTCAATGAAACAAACGGACTCTATGAACGACAGATTGCGGGACAGCCTGTACCGGAAAAGTCGGCAGTCGTGCGCGATGCCGAGAGAAACGCCGTCTGGAACGATTTCAAGCTCATCCAGGATTCCCCTGTTCACTGGCGCTTAAAAAAGCGAACCGGCAAAGGCTGCGCCTGGGTGGACGCGATTCATGGGGAGAGAGCGAAAGGGCTGATGTATGCAGGCGGGGAAAACGGCGGCATCGCACTCGGGCTCAGGAACTTCTTTGAAAAATATCCGTCATCGCTTGAAGCGAAAGGTCTTGCCGGCGGGGAAACGAAATTGGCGGTATGGTTTTGGCCTCCTGAAGCTGAAGCGATGGATTTCCGTCATTATTCAAAAGACACTCATGTTGAAAGCGCATATGAAGGGTTTGCCGAAATGAGGTCAACGGCCGTCGGCATTGCCAATACGAACGAAGTCAGCCTCGCCTGTTTTGCAAATCCGCCGAGCGATGAAGAGCTGAATAGAGCAGCGGACGAATGGCAAAATCCCCCGCTGCTTATTTGTGAGCCTGACTATTATTATCACACCCGCGCGCTGGGCGTTTGGAGCCTGAAAGATAAACGGCACCCGCTCTCGGCTGTGCTTGAAGATCAGCTTGACGAGGCTCTCAAGTTTTACATGAACGAAGTCGATCAGCGGAGCTGGTACGGCTATTGGCATTACGGTGATGTGATGCATACGTACGATGCCGTCCGGCATGTATGGCGGTACGACCTTGGCGGCTATGCATGGCAAAATACGGAACTCGTTCCGAACCTCTGGCTTTGGCAGTCTTTTTTCAGATCCGGTACGGAAGACATCTTCAGAATGGCGGAAGCGATGACCCGTCACACTAGCGAAGTCGACTGCTATCATTTCGGGGAGTATAAAGGCCTCGGTTCAAGGCACAATGTCCTCCATTGGGGCTGCGGGTGCAAGGAAGCGAGAATTAGCATGGCCGGCCTTCATAAGCCTTATTACTTTTTGACGGCGGACGAGAGAACGGGAGACGTGTTATCTGAAGTAAAAGATGCCGATCGAGCGCTTAAGACGCTTGATCCGATGAGAGCTTATTATCCGGAAAAAGAGTTTCCCGCCCACGCAAGAGTAGGCCCCGACTGGGCGGCGTTCTGTTCCAACTGGCTGACGGAATGGGAGCGGACAGGCGATGAAGCGTACCTTGATAAAATCAAACGGGGGATCGGCCGGCTTAAAGCGCTGCCGCTTCGTCTGTTGTCCGGACCGACTTTCGGATACGATCCTGAAGCTTCAGATCTGCTTCATATGGGAGACGGGAATCATGGCGGCTATCATATGGTCATCGCCTTCGGTGCCCCGCAAACATGGATGGAGCTTGCAGAACTGCTTGAGGATGTCGAATGGAAGGAGATGCTAGGGGAATTCGGCGAATTTTATTTGCTGACTGATGAAGAAAAGCGCAAAAGGAGCGGCGGGAAGCTTCACGATGATTTATTTCACTGGCCGATGTTCTCCGCTGCCATGGCCGCTTACGCTGCCCGGCTCCGCCAAGACCGGAAGCTCGCCGAACAAGTGTGGCGCCTGTTGCTCGATGAAAAACAAAGCCATACACCGCTGCCGATCACTCCAAAACAAATCCATGCCTGGAAAACGTTCACGGAAATTCCCTGGGTTACAACAAACTGCGTCTCACAATGGTGCCTAAACTTGATAGCCGTGCTCGAGCTGCTTAAAGATATGCCGCCTGATCTGGACATGCAAGAAAAGATCATCAAGGCAATGAAAGAACATCCCGCTCGCGCATGAAGGCAAAAAATGAAGGTTGCCGGAAAAATGTAAGCGCTTTAAATTTAAGTGGAACAATTGAGACGATCAAAAGGGGGAATTGTACAATGGCAAGACTGAAGCTGAAGGGAAACAAATGGCTCGCTGCACCCGCTGTTTTTTTGCTCTTGATGGGGTGCAGCGCAAATGAGACGGCCAATCAAGACGGGAAAGGAAAAGAAAAGGATGCCATTCATATTATGGCTCCGCTCCTGTCGCCGGAAAGTCCGGGAGAAAACAGCCCGTCTTTAAAAGCGCTCGAAACATACACGAAAAAACAAATCAAAGTGACATGGGTTCCGAACTCTTCCTATAATGATAAATTCAACATCGTCATGGCCTCGGGAGATTTGCCGCAAGCCATCGTCGTCACGGACAAGTCCCCGGGGTTTATCAAGTCTGTCAAATCAGGTGCGTTTTGGGAGCTTTCACCTTATTTAAAAGACTACCCGAACCTTGGAAAGGCCGATAAAAAAGTGATGAAGAACAGTTCCATCAACGGCGAGATTTACGGTATTTACAGGGCGAGGGACCTGATCCGCGCTTCGATCATCATCAGAACGGACTGGCTCGAAAATGTCGGTCTGGAGATGCCGAAAACAATCGACGAATTTTACGACGTGCTGAAAGCGTTTAAAGAAAAAGACCCCGATGGAAACGGGAAAGACGATACGTACGGCATGGTGGTGCCGAAATGGATGGGGCTTGGCAACGGGAGCCCGTGGGATATTATGCAGACGTGGTTCGGCGCACCAAACCGCTACGGAATAGACGAAAAAGGTGAACTCATTCCGGACTTCACGACAGAAGAGTACATGGAAGCGCTGCGGTTTTTCAAAAAGCTGTATGATGAGGGGCTGATCAATAAAGACTTCGCCGTCATGGATTCAGCGAAGTGGAACGATCCAATCGTCAAAGGAAAAGCGGGTGTCATCGTCGATACCGGTTCGCGGGCGTCACAAATTCAAAGCGCAATGGAAGAAGCAGATCCCGCTAACAAGGATGTGATCGACGTCACCGGAACGGTCAAAGGCCCGAAAGGAACGTATACATTCCCGACATCGGGATACGCCGGAATGATTGCCATTCCGAAAGCGAGCGTCAAAACGGAAAAAGAATTGAAAGAAGTGCTCAGCTTCCTGGATAAAATGAACGATGAAGAGGCACAAATTATTGCCAACAACGGTATAAAAGGGCGCAACTATAAGCTTGAGAACGGAACGTACACGTCCCTTGAAAAAAATAATAAAAAACTGCTTTATGAGCACGAAGGTCTTGCGCAGTTCAGCATGGGCATTCCCGAACAAAGATACCATGTGGAAAAACAAGAATCAAAGCTGTTCAAACACCGTGAACAGATTCTCAAAGAAGGGGAAAAAATCGCCGTATTCAATCCGGCTGAATCGCTCGTTTCAGATGTTTACACCCAAAAAGGGGCACAGCTTGACAACATCATTCTCGATGCCAAAACGCAGTTTATCATCGGTGACATCGATGAAAAAGGCTTTCAAGATGCCGTGCAGCTTTGGTATAAAAGCGGTGGTGAAGATTTGATGAAAGAACTGAACAAACGCTACAAGGAGACGAAATAGCTCAGATCTTCAACCAGCATACGAAAGGGGGGATGCAGCACGTGGAAATCACCGCTAAAACAGGGAAAACCGCTGTTGAGACAGAAAAGAAACCGACTGGGCTGCAAGCCGTAAAACGGGATAAATGGCTTTATCTTCTGCTTGTTCCCGGTGTTTTATATTTTCTCATATTTAAATATTGGCCGATGTGGGGCGTGTTCATTGCTTTTAAAGATTATTCGCCTTATCTCGGATTTTGGCAGAGCGAATGGGTCGGGTTCGAGTATTTTAAAGATTTCTTTATGAACCCTGACTTTTTCCGCCTGCTCCGTAACACGCTCATGCTCGCCGCTCTCGATTTGATTTTTGCATTTCCGGCTCCGCTGATTGTCGCACTCATGCTGAATGAACTGCGGCATGCCATCTATAAACGGTGCATTCAGACGTTTATATATGTTCCGCATTTCGTCTCATGGACGATCGTCGTCAGCATGACATTTGTCTTTTTTACAGTTGATACGGGCGTGATGAATAAAATGCTGCAAAGCATAACCGGCAAAGAGATTGCTTTTCTCTCGGATCCCGAATGGTTCAGGCCGATGATTGTGCTGCAAAGCATATGGAAGGAGACGGGCTGGGGAACGATCCTGTTTCTGGCAGCGCTCGCTTCGGTTGACCAGGAGCAGTATGAAGCGGCAGTGATGGACGGGGCAGGCAGATTAAGGAGAATGTGGCACATTACCCTTCCGGCCATCAGAAGCACGATCGTCGTGCTTCTCATCTTAAGAATCGGCAGTTTTTTAAACATCGGCTTTGAACAGATTTTTTTAATGACCAACTCTTTAAACCGGAGCGTGGCTGAAATTTTTGACACGTATGTCTATGTTGTCGGAATTACGCAAGGCGCATACAGCTACAGTACGGCAGTCGGGCTTTTCAAATCGGTTGTCGGAATCATTCTGATATTCGGCGCCAATTATATCGCGAAAAAGTTTGACCAGGACGGTCTGTTTTAATGAATGGAGGTGAAAAGGATGTCCGGTGCGGAAACGATCCATAACACAAAAGCGGGTCGGGTATTCGATTGGTTTAATGTGCTCTTTCTCGGCTGCTGCGGGCTGATAACCGTCTTGCCTTTTCTGTATATTATCGCGGGATCTTTTGCAACGGAGGCCGAGCTGGCGGAAAAGAGCTTCTTTATCTTTCCTGAGACATTCTCGCTTGACGCGTACCGCTATATTTTTTCAACGCCGACATTTATCAGGAGCATGGGGGTGTCTGTGTTCATTACGGTTGTGGGAACGATCGTCCAGCTCTTTTTTACATTTACGATGGCCTATCCTCTTGCGAAACGGCACATTAAGGGAAGAAACCTGCTTTTGAATCTCGTTATTTTTGCGATGCTTTTCAGCGGAGGAATGATTCCGACGTATATTGTCGTCAAATCACTGGGACTGCTCGATTCGTACTGGGCGCTAATATTGCCGATGGCGATTAATCCGTTCAATCTTATTATTATTAAAAACTTTTTTCAGCAGCTTCCGAAAGAACTTGAGGAGTCGGCAAAGATTGACGGCTGTTCAGAAATCGGCGTGTTCTTAAGGATCGCGCTGCCGCTGTCAAAGCCGATTATTGCAACTTTTGCGCTGTTTTATGCGGTCGGGATTTGGAACGACTTTTTCCATGCTTTGCTGTACATCAATGACAGCGCGAAATGGCCGCTGCAAATGGTGCTGCGCCAAGTGACGATTCTTTCGGATCTGACAGGGACGACGAATGATATGATGGAAGCGGTGCCGCCTGAACAATCGATTAAACTGGCCGTTATCGTCATTGCGACGCTGCCGATTTTAGCCGTGTACCCGTTTTTGCAGAAGCATTTTGCCAAAGGCATTCTGATCGGGTCTGTGAAGGGATAAAAAAACCGCCTGGCTCATGAGCCGGCGGCTTACGGCTCAGGCGGCTGAGCCGTTTTTATTTCTTTTTTTCATCCAAAAATAAACCGGGAGACCGACGAGGCCGATCAAAATCGACCACAGGCAGCTGTAAAAGTCAGTGATAAGCGTGCTGACAAGAACAAACAATGACCCGAGAATAGCCGCAACAGGCAGGTAAGGGTAGAGCGGCACGCTGTAAGCTCTCCCTTGGCCGTTCTTCCGTCTCCGCAAAATAAACACCGCGAAAAACGCCATGACATAGAAGATGTAAATCATAAAAATCGAAACCTCTGACAGCTTTTCCGGATTGCTGATGATCATTAAGATGACAGCGAACATCATCTGGACGATGACCGCGATCCAAGGCGTATGGAATGCCGGATGAACATGCGAGATCCAGCGGGAGAACGGAAGCTGTTTTTTCTCAGCCATCGCAAAGATCACGCGCGGAAAAGACAGAACTTTTCCGTTTAAGCAGCCGAAGATGCTGACGATAATTCCGATGGAGATCAGCTTACCGCCGATCGGCCCGAACAGCATTGTCGCGGCTGTGCTTGTCGCATTTTCGCCAAGCTTGACAATCTGATCGGCAGGAAGAATGTGAAGCAGCGCCAAGTTAATGAACAGGTAGCAGGCTGTGACGATCAGTATCCCGCCTGTCATCGCTTTCGGGAGCACTTTTTCCGGGTTCTTCATTTCTCCGCCGAGTGCCGCAAGAAGGATCCAGCCGTCATACGCGAAGAGCGTCGCCAATACCGCCGCTCCGAAGTTTTGGCTGGCGATGCTCTCCGTAACTGTACTGAAAATATGTTCATCGCCATGCCATAGACCGAACACAATGATACATACAATGGGAATCAGCTTTCCGATCGTTGTGACCGTCTGTACCGCTCCGCCGTATTTTGTTCCGACAATGTTGACGATGCATAAAAAGGCGACGGTGATAATGCCGATGAGTGCAGTCCATGATTTATCCCAGGAAAACAAGTTGGCCACTAGCGAGCCGAAATATAATCCGAGTGCGCCGATGATGGCCGGTCCGTAGATGATAATCTGCACCCAGCCGCATAAGAACCCCCAGAACTCGCCGTAAATTTCTTCAAGATATGTGTAAAGCCCGCCCGTTTTCGGAATTTGAGCGCCCAGTTCGGCGATTGTCAGCCCGCCTGCTAGCGTCAAGATTCCGCCAAGGATCCAGGCAAAAAGAGCAATTTGTGCGTTTCCGGAATAGGAAAGCACGCTGCCGGGCTTCATAAACACGCCGGAACCGATGATCGTTCCAATCACAAGAGATAGCGCAAATAACAAGCCTATCTCTTTTTTTAGTCCGTTTGCTTCTGCATTCATTGCGATGCCTCCCATTGATGTAATCTCTTTTATAGAAAACTATTTTTATATTGTAATACCTTTTTTAAAAAAGAAAAATTAAATAAATTTTCAGATTTTCGCATTTTTTGTGTATGTTAAACATTTTAAGGTTGTAAAACCCGAAGGGGACAGGAATAACCGAACCTTTTTAAGTCATTTCGGAGTTATTGTTAGTTTTTTAGGGGCAACAGGAAAGAAGGTTCTGTAAGACGGTTTGGTTGACTTTTCAAATCAAATCGCCTATTTTTGAGAAAGAAGAAATCTCGAATTCGAGATATTTAATGAGGAGATGATAGAATGAACGTAAATGGCATCCACCACGTATCCGCTTTAACTGCCAACGCTCAACATAATCTGGATTTCTATGTCAAAGGGCTTGGCATGAAACTGATAAAAAAATCGGTCAATCAGGATGAGCCGACGATGTATCATTTGTTTTACGGTGATGAAGTCGCGTCTCCGGGTTCAGATTTGACATTTTTCGAAATTCCGATGCTTGCCAGGAGACGGGAAGGGACGAACTGCATTTCGTCCGTATCACTTCGGGTTCCCGGCGAACAAGCACTCGAATTTTGGAAGAAGCGGCTTCATGAGCTCGGCGCAGAGACTTACGACATCGAGACGCGTGCGGGGCGGAGCGTTCTCCGCTTTTTAGACCATGAAGGACAGAACATGATGCTTGTGGCTGATGAAAAGGGAAAAGATCATGGAGTGCCTGTGAAAAACGGCGTCATTCCTGAGGAGGTCGCGATCAGGGGGCTCGGCCCGGTCGAATTGACTGTCAAGGACGCCGGTCCGACAGCTGCGGTGCTGACCGATATTCTCGGCTTTCATAAAATCGGTGAGGAACAGGCTGATGAAACCGGCCGTACGCTTCACATTTTTGAATCGGGTGAAGGAGGAGCAGGCGCGGAGGTGCATGTGAAAGAGTCAGATGACGGCAGAAGAGAGCGTCCCGGGAGAGGAAGCGTCCATCATGTCGCATTCCGTGTCAAAGATGAAGAAGAACTTAAACAGTGGCATGAGAAAATCAACGAGAACGGCTTTACGAATTCGGGGATTGTGGAGCGCTATTATTTTAAGGCGCTGTATTTCAGAGAACCGAACGGCATACTTTTTGAGCTGTCGACTGACGGGCCGGGCTTTGCCGTTGATGAATCTATCGATGAGCTCGGCCGAAGCCTTGCGCTGCCGCCGTACCTGGAACATCGGCGGAAAGAGATTGAAGCGCGGCTGAAACCGATTCAATAGAAAACGAGGTCCTGAAAAGGACCTCGTTTTTTTATATAAAAGGCATCCGGCGCAGCCGACAGCCTAAAAGGGGGGCATGCTGTTAAGATGATGCGGATTCTTTTTGGTCAAGCGTCATTTGTTTTGTCATTGTTTTGCCGTTTCGAATGAGGGTAACCTTTACCGTATCCCCGATTTTTGCATCGTTGTAAAGAAGGTTGCGCAGCGCGCTTCCCGTATCGGTTTCTTTTCCGTTAAAGCTGATGATGACATCGTTCTCTTTAAGGCCCGCTTTATCAGCAGGGGAGCCTGAAGCGACCTGGCGGATGTAGACGCCTTTGTTTAACTGGCTGCCGCTTAATCCGAGGGTGCCTGTTTGATAGTTTTCCGGCACCTGCTCAAGATCCATCATGCCGATTCCGATAAACGGACGCTCAATTTTTCCTTTAGACATCAGCTCTTCTGCAATCGGTTTGACATCATTGCTTGGAATCGCAAATCCGATGCCTTCCACTCCGCTTTCACTGATTTTCATACTGTTGATGCCGATCACTTCTCCCTTTGTATTCAAAAGGGCGCCTCCGCTGTTGCCGGGATTGATGGCCGCGTCTGTTTGAATGACGTTCATCTCGGTTTGGCCTGCGGACGTATCAACGGAAACGGTCCGATCAACACCGCTGATGATGCCTTGCGTCACCGTTCGGGACAGATCTTTGCCGAGCGGATTTCCGATTGCAATGACCGATTCACCCGCTTTCAAGCTTGAAGAATCGCCGAAAGATGCGACTTTTTCGACGTGTTCAGCGGAAATTTCAACAACGGCAAGGTCTGTCAAGGAATCGCTGCCCAGCAATTTTCCTTCCACTTCTTTGCCGTTTGACAGGGAAACCGTCAATTTAGATGCGCCTTCGACAACGTGGTTATTTGTAATAATGTATGCTTTGCCGTTTGCTTTTTTATAAATGACACCTGAGCCTGTGCCTGTTTCTTGTTCGCTTGAACTGCTGTTGTTGCTGTTGCTTTCAAACCCAAACATACCGCTCTCCGTTTGTTTTTGATAGTTTGAAATACCGACGATGGCGGGAGATACATTTTCCACCATTGTTGAAATGTCAGACGAATTGGTGCTGGACAATTTTTCGGTATTCGCTTTATTGGAAGAAGCCGATGAGTTCGCAGTCTCATTAGTTTGTGTTTGGACAGATGTATTGGCCGTTTCGTCTTTGCTATGCTGGTATGTCGTGACACCGAGAACGAGGCTTCCCCCGATGATGCCGCTGAGGATCGGCGTCATCCATGAGAGTCTCCGCTTTTGCTGTTCTGCTTTTTTTATCGCCTGGTCGGGCTTTTGATCGGAGACGATGAGTTCGTTTTTCGTTTCAAGCTGATCTTCTCTATTATATTCCATCATTTTCACGCTCCTATTGTTATCATATCCTTTGATGCCTCAATCATAATCAAAGACTGTGGGATAAACATGAAAACATTGTGGGAAATTGTCAAAGAAAAAGGATAGAATAAATAGGGTGCTATTTATAATATGACATGTCAGAGGTGTTCTAAACGTTGAAAAAGATTGGATTTATCGGATACGGAAGCATGGCGCGGATGATTGCAGTGAAACTGCTTGATCAGGAGAAAATCAGCGATGACATGGTGGTCGTCAGCTCAAGGAATGATGGGAAAACAGGGGAGCTGAGAAAACTTTACCCGAATGTCGCCTGTCAATCAGCCGAAGAGCTCGCCGAACAGTGCGGCCTGATCTTCATCTGTGTACCGCCGATGGCGGTAAAGGAAACGCTTGTGAACATACAGCCGTTTCTTCAGGAGGATGTCCACATTGTTTCGATTGCCGCGGGGGTCGAGCTTGACCGGCTTCACGACTGGACAAGCGGACAGGTGACGAGATACATTCCGACCCTCACATCTGAAGCCGGGATCGGTGTTTCGCTTGTTGTCCACGGCGAGCGGGTTGCTGAGGTGGACAAAAGCCGGCTGGAAGAATATCTTTCCGTTTTCAGCACAGTCAAACAGATACATGAGAGAGATATTGACGCTGCGAGTAATTTAACAAGCTCTTCACCAGGGTTCATCGCTTCGATCTTTGAAGAATTTGCTCAAGCTGCCGTCAGAAACAGCAGTCTTACGAAAGAAGACGCGTTTCAATTTCTGATTCATTCATTGCTGGGAACGGGCAAGCTGTTAATGGAAAAAGACATGACGTTTGCACAAACGCTTGACCGGGTGGCGACAAAAGGCGGCATAACCGGAGAAGGGGCGGAGGTCATTCAAAATGCCATGCCGGAAGTCTTTGACGAGCTGTTTGCCAGAACGATGAAGAAGTATGAAGACATTAAAGACGCTGTCCGCCGGCAGTGAACTGCGGCATTTATCGACATATCCGGACATCCCAAAGCTGCCTGATCAGGCAGCTTCAGACTGTTGACAAAATAGGTCGGATTTTTATAATCCGACCTATTTTTGTCCAATTTATTCTGTTTTTTCGATGAGAATGCTGGCGAATTGGACTTTTCCAAGTCCAATTCGCCAGCTTTTTGAGATTCATGGCAGTGAAAACAAGCATCGCCTGCATGGACAATTTTTTCTTACCCCGTAGGGTTGTCCAGCGCAGGCCATGCTTGTGTTTTAAATCCGCAAAAACCCGTTCGATCGTTTCTTTGCGTTTGGCGTAGATTCGCCTATTCTCATCCGTGTAGCGAAGATGGTCGGCTTCATCCAAATGATCCTGCCAGAGATGCCTGTGAATCATCTTTCGATGATTTCGACTTTCCGTACATTGCTTCAAAAAAGAACAGTGTTCACATCGGTTTGGATCTGATGCATAAATCCGATAGCCTTCACGGTTGGTTGTGCGATATGTCAGAACATGATCGTCAGGGCAAATATAAGCATCGTAATATTCATCGTATACATATTCATGTTTTCTCATGAACCCTTTTTTAGTTTGTGGTCGGGTGTAGGGCATGACGGGATGGACATTTTGATCACTTAGAAATTTTGCGATAAACGGCGTTTTATATCCGGCATCAACTGCGACCGTATGAGGCTTGGCGACGTGCTCTTTCACCTGTTGAAACAGGGTCGTGAACACTTGGCTGTCATGAATATTGGCAGGCTCAACAACCGTCCCCAGCACAAATCCATTCCGGTCACAAGCTGTATGAAAACCATAAGCAAAAAGACGTTCCCGTTCACCTTTTACAAAATAACCGCTCTCAGGATCTGTCGTACTTTCTTTTATTTCCCGTTCTTCTGAGCATTGCCTGGGCTTTAAGGGCTTTTTGCCGTTGGCTTCGCGATCGGCATTAATTTCTCGATCTAATTGTTCCTGATAAGCTCTTGTTTCTTTTCTCACAATCTTCTTCACAAACTTTTTCTTATTCGCATTGGCTTTGACATGGGTTCCATCGATAAAGGCGACCGACGGGTCGACAAGACCGAGATCCATGGCCTGACGCAAGATTTTATAGAAGATTGTTTCAAATAGGTCCGTATCATGAAAACGGCGCTCATAGTTTTTACTGAAGGTTGAAAAATGAGGGATTTTTTCAGAAAATCCATATCCAATAAACCAGCGATAAGCGACATCGGTTTCGATCCGTTTAATGGTTTCGCGCATCGAGCGGTGGCCAAACACGTACTGAATCAGAACCATTTTGATCAATACAACGGGATCAATGCTTGGGCGCCCTTTTGAAGAATAAAGGGGAGCAACTTTTTCATAAATAAAAGAAAAGTCCATAGCTTCTTCTATTTTCCTGACCAGATGGTCTTCCGGGACAAGTTCACTTAAGGCAAAGACTTCAAGCTGTTCGCGCTGATCTTTAGAGTGCTTAGACAACATGGAAAAACCTCCAAAAACTAGATTTCACTCACATTTTAACAAAAAAAGCTTGTCGATCAAGCCACTTTTTGTGGCTTTGTCGACAAGCTGAAGCTGCCTGATCAGGCAGCTTTTTTATTTGCATTCGACAACATTCATCAAAATTCCAATTTTATATTAAATTTCTAAAATTACCAATGGTTATTGCATTTCTATTAAAATTCTAATATAATTTGTTAGAATATTCTCAAAATAATAAAAAATTTGAGACGTTTTTCATAAGGGGTGGTTTTTTGTGAAGCTGTATATGTCTGTTGATATGGAGGGGATTTCCGGACTTCCGGATGATACGTTCGTCGATTCAAGCAAGCTGAACTATGAGAGAGGCCGGAAGATCATGACGGACGAGGCCAATCATGTGATTGACGAAGCGTTCAAAAGCGGATGCAGAGAGGTGCTTGTCAATGACAGCCACTCTAAAATGAACAATCTGTTAATTGAGCGGCTCCATCCTGAAGCGCTGCTCATTTCGGGAGATGTCAAACCGTTTTCGATGGTCCAGGGACTTGACGATACATGCGATGGTGCCGTGTTCGTCGGCTACCATGCGAGAGCATCACTGAGAGGCGTGATGTCTCACAGCATGATTTTCGGCGTCAGACATTTTTACATAAACGATCAGGCGGTGGGCGAGCTGGGGTTCAACGCTTATGTTGCCGGTTATTACGGCGTCCCGGTTATCATGGTTGCCGGTGACAGCGAGGCGGCAGCTGAGGCGGAGGAACTGATTCCGAACGTAACGACAGCGGCCGTCAAGGAAACGATATCCCGTTCGGCGGTCAAATGCCTGACGCCGGAGAAAGCGGGGCAGCTATTAAGAGAGCGGACGGCATATGCGATTCAAAACCGCGATCAAGTCAAGCCGCTCACGCCTCCGGACAGGCCGGTGCTGCGGATTGAGTTTGCCAATTACGGGCAAGCCGAGTGGGCGAGTCTGATGCCGGGTGCTGAAATCGAACCGCAAACGACGGCTGTCCGCTATCAAGCGAAAGACATTCTTGAAGCCTATCAAGCGATGCTTGTCATGACCGAGCTTGCGATGAGAACAACATTCTCCTAGGAAGGTGGGATGAAAATGGCGGGTTACATCATGAAGCGGCTTCTGTCGATGCTGGCGACCATTTTGGTGATCACGACATTGACCTTTGTGATGATGAAAGTGATTCCGGGCTCTCCCTTCAATGAAGAAAGAAACACGAATGAAGCGGTTCAGCGCAACCTTGAGGCTTACTATCAGCTTGATGAGCCTCTCTTTGTTCAATATTTGTATTATGTCAAGTCGATCGTTACCTTTGATTTCGGGCCATCGATCAAGCAGCCTTCACAAAGCGTGAACGATTTGCTGTCAAGAGGGTTCCCTGTTTCATTTGAGCTGGGGATGACGGCGCTGATTATGGCGGTCATTTCCGGGATCGCACTCGGAATCTTTGCCGCGCTGCGGCAAAACGGCGTCATCGATTATATAGCGATGACCGTTGCCGTTCTCGGCATTTCGGTTCCCAATTTTATAATGGCGACTTTGCTGATACAGCAATTCGCGGTTAATTGGAACATATTTCCCCCGTCGACATGGACGAGCCCGCTTCATATGGTGCTTCCGACTGCGGCTTTGGCAATGGGGCCGCTGGCGATTATCGCCAGGCTGACCCGTTCCAGCATGATTGAAGTGCTGACACAGGATTATATCCGAACGGCCCGGGCTAAAGGGCTTTCCCCTTTTAAAATTGTTATGAAGCACGCCCTGAAAAACGCCCTTATGCCAGTCGTAACGATTCTCGGGACGCTTACCGCTGCGATTTTAACGGGGAGCTTCGTCATCGAAAAAATCTTTGCGATTCCGGGCATGGGAAAATATTTTGTTGAAAGCATCAACTCCCGCGATTACCCCGTGATTATGGGTACCACCGTTTTTTACAGCATCATCCTCATCATCATGTTGTTTCTTGTCGACATGGCCTACGGAATCCTGGATCCGCGTATTAAACTGCATAAGAAAGGGTGAGCATATGAGCCTTCCAGTCCGCACAGAAAACGAAGCGTCTTCAGGCAGTGATATCCCTGTTGAATGGTTTGCCCCGCTGAAACAAAAGCAGGATGAGCGTGAATCCGTTGCAAGGCCGAGCCTGTCATACTGGCAGAACGCCTGGCGGATTTTAAGGAAAAACAAGCTGGCGATGGCGGGATTGGGCGTGTTAATCTTCCTGTTCATCATGGCTGTACTCGGACCGGTTCTTTCTCCGCACAGCGTCACCCAGCAGACGCTTTCCGAGCAAAACCTGCCTCCGTCGATGGAGCATTGGTTCGGAACCGATGAGCTCGGCCGCGATGTGTTTACAAGAACGTGGTATGGAGCGAGGATTTCACTGTTTGTCGGCGTGATGGCGGCTTTAATCGATTTTGCAATCGGCGTCATCTATGGCGGTATCTCCGGCTATAAGGGCGGCAAAACAGACCATGTCATGATGCGGGTCATCGAAGTGCTGCATGGACTGCCTTATTTATTGGTCGTCATTCTTCTCATGGTCATGATGGGGCCTGGACTCGGGACGATCATCGTTGCGCTGACTGTCACCGGCTGGGTCGGCATGGCGCGGATCGTCAGGGGTCAGGTTTTGAAGGTGAAGCATGATGAGCATGTTCTCGCATCCAAAACCTTCGGAGCGAAAACGGTAAGGATCATCAGGCGGAATCTCCTTCCGAACATGATGGGAGCGATCATCGTCCAGATGACCTTGACGGTGCCGTCGGCCATTTTTGCCGAAGCGTTTCTCAGCTTCCTCGGTTTGGGCATTCAAGCCCCGTTTGCGAGCTGGGGTGTCATGGCGAACGACGGCCTTCCGGTGATCTTATCGGGACACTGGTGGCGGCTGTTTTTTCCTGCTTTCTTTATTTCATTAACAATGTTCGCTTTTAATGTCGTTGGAGACGGACTGCAGGATGCGTTAGATCCGAAGCTGAGGAGGTAATGTGTTTTTGCGGAAAAAAGTATTGGAAGTCGAGAATCTGCATGTTTCATTTACGACATACGGCGGCACGGTCAAAGCCGTCCGCGGCGTGAGCTTTGAGTTATATGAGGGGGAGACGTTTGCGATTGTCGGTGAGTCGGGATGCGGAAAAAGCGTGACATCGCAAAGCATCATGCAGCTTTTGCCGAAGTTTTCGGCAACGATCACAGACGGTGCGGTCCGCTTTAAGGGAAAAGACTTGCGCCATCTGTCCGAAAAAGAGATGAGAAAGATCAGAGGGGCCGAAATCTCAATGATCTTCCAGGATCCGATGACAGCCCTGAATCCGACCTTGACCGTCGGAGACCAGTTGACAGAAGCGCTTTTGGAACATCGGCCCGTGTCTAAAACAGACGCTCGAAAAGCGGTCATTTCGATGCTTGAGCTCGTCGGGATTCCGAATCCGAAAGAGCGTTTGAGGCAGTATCCGCATCAATTCAGCGGCGGGATGAGGCAACGGATCGTGATCGCCATGGCGCTCATCTGTGAACCGGAGATTCTGATTGCGGATGAACCGACGACCGCGCTTGATGTTACCATTCAGGCGCAAATTCTTGAGCTGTTTAAAGACATTCAGCGGAAAACCGGTGTATCCATCATTTTAATCACCCATGATTTAGGCGTAGTCGCACAGACGGCGGACAGAATCGCCGTGATGTACGCCGGGAAAATAGCGGAAACGGGAGCGAGGAGGGATATTTTTTACCAACCGCAGCATCCGTATACAAAAGGCTTGCTGCATTCCGTTCCGAGGCTTGACCTTGAAGGTGGAGACCTCGTTCCGATTGACGGGACGCCGCCAGATTTGTTTTCTCCGCCTGAAGGGTGTCCGTTTACGGCGCGCTGTTCCTATGCAATGGAAGTGTGCGGCAAGGTCCATCCTGCCGTTGCAGAAGTCTCGGCGGGGCATCGTGTGTGCTGCTGGCTTCAGGATGAAAGGGCGAAACGGGCTCTGCTGACAACATAATCATGAAATCGATTTTCAATGGGGGGATTTGATGAAAAGGCTAGCGAGCGTATTGGCTGCCGCAGTTGCGGTCATTCTGCTGTTCGGATGTACGGCAAATGAACAGGCTGGGCAGGAAACGAAGAAGAAAGCGAAAGAAACGGCTGGAGAACAAGTCCTGAGGCTGAACAATGAAAATGAACCGACATCTTTCGATCCGCCGATCGGCTTTAATAATGTCTCATGGCAGGCGCTGAACAATCTGATGGAAGGTTTGACTAGGCTTGGCGCAGACCATGAACCGGAAGCGGCGTCCGCCGAAAAGTGGAACATTTCCGACGATGGGAAGACATATACTTTTACAATCCGTGATGATGCCAAATGGTCGAACGGAGACCCTTTAACCGCTGGGGATTTTGAATATGCGTGGAAGCGTCTGCTCGATCCGAAAACGGGCTCTTCCGCCGCGTTTTTAGGCTACTTTATCGAAGGCGGCGAGGCCTTTAACAGCGGAAAAGGTGCGAAGGATGATGTCAAAGTCAAAGCGGAGGATGAAAAAACGCTTAAGGTGACACTCGAAAGTCCGCAGCAGTCGTTTTTAAGCATTGTAGCCAATCCGGCTTTTTTCCCGGTTCCTCAGAAAATCGCCGAAAAAAATCCGAAATGGCATGAAGAAGCTGCTACATTTGTCGGCAACGGTCCGTTTAAACTGACAGAATGGAAGCATGATGAAAGCTTTACGATGGTAAAGAGCGATACGTATTGGGACCGGGATACTGTGAAGCTTGATAAAGTGACATGGGCGATGGTCGATGACAGAAATACCGACTACCAAATGTTCGAGTCGAATGAGCTCGATACGGCTTATGTCCCGGCTGAAATGAGCGAGAAGCTGATAGGTTCTGACGAGGTGAAGGTGTTCGATCAGGCAGGTCTTTACTATTACAGATTCAATGTCAATAAAGAACCGTTCCAGAATGAAAAGATCAGAAAAGCGTTTGCGATGGCCGTCGATCAGCAGGAAATCGTCGATTATGTCACAAAAAATGGTGAAAAACCGGCCCGCGGGTTTGTGTCTTTGGGAATCAAAGGGCCGAACGGCAAGGATTTTCGCGAGGAAGGCGGCGATTTGCTCAAATATGACGCCGATGAAGCGAAACAGCTGCTCGAAAAAGGCATGAAGGAAGAAAACTACGAAAAGCTGCCCGCCGTTACGCTGACATACAGCACAAAACCGGAACATAAAAAAATGGCGGAAGCGATTCAGCAGAAGCTGAAAAGTACGCTCGGCGTCGATGTGAAGCTCGCCAATATGGAATGGAACACATTCCTTGAAGAACAGAAGGCGCTCAAATTTCAATTTTCCCAAAGCTCTTTTCTGGCTGATTATGCGGACCCGATCAACTTCCTGGAAAGCTTTCAAACGGGTAACGCAATGAACAGAACCGGCTGGAGCAATTCAGAGTATGACGAACTGATCAAGGCGGCGAAAAATGAAGCTGATGAAGAAAAACGCACAGAGCTGCTGCATCAGGCTGAAGAACTGCTGTTTGAAGGGATGCCGATCATACCGATCCACTTCTATAATCAAGTCCATTTGGAAAAGGAGAATGTGAAAGGCATCGTCCGTCATCCGGTCGGCTACATTGAACTGAAATGGGCCGAAAAAACGTCATGATCAAACTTGTCCGTCTGCCACTTTCTTTGTGCACGCCACCGCACAGAGGCGGGCGGACTTTTCATAAAGGGGGATGTCTCAGTTGAATATTGCGCCTCAAAGATTAATGCAGGGAGATACAGTCGGTGTGATTGCGCCGGCCAGTCCGCCCGTCCCCGAAAAGCTTGACCGCGCCGTCCGGTTTTTAAAAGAACTCGGGCTTGAAGTCAAAGTGGGACGTTCAGCCATTGAAAGACACGGCTATTTGGCGGGGAACGATGAAGAGCGCTTGGAGGATCTGCACGACATGTTTGAAGACCGTTCGGTCAAAGCTGTCATCTGTGCCTGCGGAGGTTACGGCACGGCGAGGATTGCCGAGAACATTGACTACCGACTCATCAAAAGCCGCCCGAAAATTTTTTGGGGCTATTCAGACATCACTTTTTTACATACAGCGATCAGGCAAAACACCGGACTTATTACATTTCACGGTCCGATGCTCAGTTCGGATATCGGCAAAGAAGATGTGCATCCGCTCACCCGGCGCTCTTTCCGGCAGCTGTTTCAAAAAATGACGCTCACCTATACAGAGGAGCTGTCGCCTTTGGAAACGCTCGGAAACGGTGCGGCGAAAGGGGAGCTTGTCGGCGGAAACCTCGCTCTTCTGGTGACGACGCTCGGTACGCCTTATGAAATTGATACGAAAGGAAAGCTTTTGTTTATCGAGGATGTCGATGAAGAGCCTTACCGAATTGACCGGATGCTGAATCAATTGAAAATGGCCGGGAAATTATCGGACGCCGTCGGCATCCTGCTGTGCGATTTTCATAACTGCTCCCCGAAAAAACGCGGTGAGTCACTTACATTAAAAGAAGTTTTCCAAGATTATATCGCCGCTGCAGGAAAACCGGCGCTGTCAGGCTTTAACATCGGCCATTGTTCACCAAATATCGCCGTTCCGGTGGGGGCGCAAGCCGTCCTTGACGCCGACAAAAAACAGCTTACGATCGATCCGGGAATTTCTTGATGAAAAAAGGAGGCTGCTATGAAGATTGCCGAAATGACGACAAACCGTATCGCCGTGCCGCTGAAAAAACCGTTTAAAACAGCGCTTCGAACTGTCCGCACAGCGGAAGCCATCATTGTCAAATTAACGGCTGAAAACGGGATGACAGGCTGGGGCGAAGCGCCTCCGACTGCCGTTATTACCGGTGAGACGCTTGACAGTATTGAGGGGGCAGTCAACACGATATTCGCACCGGCGCTCTCCGGGCGCAATTTGCGAATGGCGGAGGCGATATTTCATGACATCGACAAGCTGATTGTTGGAAATACAAGCGCAAAGGCCGCTGTAGAAACAGCCGTCTACGATTGCTTGGCGCAGCTTTGCGGTCTTCCCCTGTATCAATTGCTGGGCGGATACAGGCGGGAGATCGAGACGGATTTTACTGTCAGCGTCAATGACCCGGAAGAAATGGGGAAAGACGCGGCCCGTTATGTAAAAGATGGGTTTCGTACGCTCAAAATTAAAGTAGGAAAAAACGACATGGCAACAGACCTCGAACGGATCAGGGAAATCCGCAAACAAGCGGGGGCCGCTGTCCGGATCCGTGTGGACGCCAATCAAGGCTGGACGGCGAAACAGGCTGTCAAAGCCATTCGGAAAATGGAGGATGAGGGGCTTTCGATCGAGCTTGTCGAACAGCCGGTCCACCGGTGCGATCTCGAAGGCTTGAAACAGGTGACAGATGCTGTCGATACGCCGATTATGGCGGACGAAAGCGTGTTTACCCCAAGGGATGCTTTTCACGTGCTGAAAACGAGAAGCGCCGATCTCATCAATATTAAACTGATGAAAGCGGGCGGCATCAGCCAGGCGTTGAAAATCAACGCCATGGCAGAAGCGTGCGGAGTGGAATGCATGGCCGGAAGCATGATCGAAACAAGGGTCGGCATCACAGCAGCCGTCCACTTCGCAGCAAGCCAGAAAAATGTGACAAAATTCGATTTTGATGCGCCGCTCATGCTGAAGAAGGATATTGTTGAAGGCGGCATCCGCTATCATGGAGGAACGATCACGATACCGGATGCTCCCGGACTCGGTATCACGAAAGTCAACCATTGAGAGGGGGAAGACGAATGAGCCTTTATACGACAACCGTCTCGGTCGCCAACGTCTGGACCAGTCCGGAAGCACCGCGCCGCATTGACCGGTTGATGCTGGCAAATCCCGTACATGTAAGAAGCTGGCTTGACGCAATGTCCTTCGATGAGCGTCTTGAGCTGTGTACGGCAAACCTTGTTCAAACACAGGTGCTTTTCGGAGAAGATGTGCAGCTTATAAAAGAGCGGGAAGGCTGGGCTTTCGTCATCATTCCCGGGCAGCCGTCTGCAAAAGACGAACGCGGCTACCCGGGCTGGATACCAAAGGAATGCCTGGCCGAAAAAAGCCCGGCGAAGTCTGAGACAAGCGCCGTCATTCAAAAACCGACGGCTTTTCTATATGATGACAAGAAAATGAAAGTTCTTGAGCTGAGCTTTCTCACTAAGCTGCCCGTTTTGTCTTCGGACGGCATTTGGTTTGAGGTTGATACACCGCTCGGACGCAGATGGCTGAAAAAAGAAGATGCGGATATCGAAACACCTGTAAAAGGCAGTGGAGACGACATCGTTCAAACCGGTGAGGCGTTTTTGAACCTGCCCTATCTTTGGGGAGGAATGAGCGGTTTTGGCTACGATTGCTCAGGATTTGTCTTCAATATGCTGAAGGCGAACGGCTGCTCAGCGCCGCGCGATGCCGGCGATCAGGCGAACAGCGGAAAAGAGGTGTCCTTCAGCAGCCCGAAGCGGGGCGATCTACTGTTTTTCGCATATGAAGAAGGCAAAGGGCGGGTTCACCATGTCGGCATTTACTGCGGAAACGGAGAGATGCTGCACTCTCCAAAAACGGGAAAATCGATTGAGGTCATACCTCTTAAAGGCACAATTTATGAAAAAGAGCTGTGTGCCATCAGGCGCTATTTTTAATTAAAACGGGGGGATTGGCATGCAAACCGGCGCTTTATTGAAAGTAAGCCGTCTGAAAATGCACTTTGACGCAGGAAGGGGCAAAACGGTCAAAGCTGTCGACGGCATTTCATTTGATATTAAAGAAGGAGAGACGTTCGGGCTCGTCGGAGAATCGGGCTGCGGCAAGTCGACTTCCGGAAGGGTGCTGATGCGCCTTTATCAGCCGACAGAGGGCGAGGTTACATATCGGGGGAAAAACATCCACAATTTGAGCGATGATGAATCATTCCAGTATAACCGGAAAATTCAAATGATTTTTCAAGACCCCTATGCTTCACTAAATCCGCGGCTAACGGTCAGGGAGATTATGACAGAGCCCATGGAAATCCACGGCCTGTACGGAGGGAAAAAGGCGCGTCTTGAAAAAGCGGACGAGCTTCTGGAAGCAGTCGGCCTGCACAAAAGCTTTGCCAATCGCTATCCCCATGAGTTCAGCGGTGGACAGAGGCAAAGAATCGGCATCGCCAGGGCGCTTGCGCTTGAGCCTGAATTTATCGTCGCTGATGAGCCGATATCTGCACTTGATGTCTCCGTCCAGGCGCAAGTCGTCAACCTTTTGAAAAAGCTGCAAAAGGAAAAAGGGCTCACGTTTTTATTTATCGCCCACGATCTTTCCATGGTGAAGCACATCAGCGACCGGATCGGCGTCATGTATCTCGGGCACATGGTCGAGATCACCGACAGCGGCCGACTTTATCAAGAACCGCTGCATCCTTACACCCAGGCGCTTTTATCGGCTATCCCGATTCCCGATCCGGATGTGGAAGATAAGCGGAAACGAATCATACTGAAAGGCGAGCTGCCAAGTCCGATCGATCCGCCGAGCGGCTGCGTGTTCAGAACGAGGTGTCCCGCCGCGACGGACATTTGCGCCGCCAAAAAACCGCTCTTAAAAGAAGCCGATGACGGTCATTTTGTCGCCTGCCATCTGTATGACGGAGATGTGAGAAAAGAGGACGACGGCCTGAAGGTGACACTGCAGGCGAGGTGAAGCAAATCCCAGCATAATTCGTGCTCTCTATAAGAATAATAACAATCAAAAAGGAGACATGAAGATGCTGGAAGATAAGACGTATAAACTGGGTTTGGCTCTCTCCGGCGGCGGATTTCGCGCCGGATTTTTTCATATTGGAGTTTTGTCAAGGATGGCTGATATAGGCCTGCTTCGTCACGTTGACTTGATTTCAGCAGTTTCAGGAGGGTCAATCATCGGTACACTGTACTACCTGCGTTTAAAAAAGCTGTATGAAAGTAAAAAAGGAGCTGAAGTAAAAGATGAAGATTATCAAAATATGATGGTCGAGATACAAAACGATTTTCTCAGAGCAGTCCAGTGCAACATCAGACTTCGCACCTTTACTAACCCTTTGAAAAACTTGAAAATGTGTTTGCCAAACTACTCGCGCAGCGACTATGCAGGCGAACTTTTTGAAAAATTCATGTTCAAACCAGTGGGTGCGTTTTGCGAATGCAAGCGATGTATCTACATGCACGATTTAACAATAAACACGACTATAAAAAATGCGAAAATTCCCAAGCTATTGATGAATGCCACTGTTTTAAATAACGGCCATAATTGGGTATTTACCAATTCGGGAATGGGGGAAATCGATAGGGATAAAAGTCTTTTGTTTGTTGATGGAAATTTCAAATTGGAACGTGTCAAATCCTATCAAGACTTATGTAAAAGTAACTGTCATTCACGGTGTGAAGAACAAAATAAACGGAAACGCGGACCGTGCAAGCATAGTTGTTTCAGGCTGGGCCATGCTGTTGCTGCTTCAGCAAGCGTCCCTGGAGTCTTTGTCCCCCTTGCCATCAGTGATCTTTATGAGGAAGGCATTCGGGTGCAGCTTGCTGATGGGGGTGTTCATGATAACCAAGGGATTAGTACTCTGTTGAGTGAGAGACCTAAGTGCACTCATTTTATTATTAGTGATGCGTCTAAGCAAATGGAAAGCGAAAAAGAACCGTCCACGCATATCCCTGGAGTTGTGGGGCGAAGCGCCAGCATTCTCGCCGATCTGGTGAGGGAAAAACAGATTTCAGGCCATATGAAAAAATACCATCGCACGACAGCATTGTTGCACTTGAAAAAGCGGCTGTCAATTGACTCGATCCCGATCAAAAATCAAGAAAGACAAGGCTGCTCGTTTAAAGGGCCTTACCACACATACGGTGTCAACGAAGAAGTTCAAAACCTGCTTTCAAAAGTCCGGACAGATCTTGACTCTTTTTCTGAAGTCGAAGCCTACTCATTAATGCTTGACGGGTACAAAATGAGCGAGTACGAGTTTAAGCGATCCCAAATAAAGGATCTTGCCGCGAAGTCTCCTATAAAACCAAAGAATTACCGCTTTTTCGAAATAGATAGCTGGCTTACGGCAGAAGAGATTCATCCATATTATAAAAGGCTTTTAACAGCTTCAAGCAAAACGTTGTTTAAACCTTTTAGAATAAACAGAGGTCTGGGGAATATCGGCATTTTAGTTGCGGTATTTATAGGAATTATGCTTATGCCTAACATCGAGATTCCTTCTAATATATCCTTGCCAACAGTGCTTTTCATTTTGCCAATTTTGTATGTACTTCTTTTAAAAGCAATATATACCGGTCGACTCAGAAACCCTGCAATCAAAATTTTGTTTAAAATTGTTCCTGCGGTATTGATCGCTTTAACGGGATTTATCTTTGTGAATATGTACCTTCTAGTGTTTGATAAGCTCTTCTTATACTTTGGCAGTATGCAAAAGTTAAAAAGAAAAGCGTAAAAAAGAGCCTTCATTCTGAGGCTCTTTTACGTACAGCTACGCTCAATCGGCAATGTACAGCATCTGAAAGACCCGCCGGATTTTATGATCTCGGATAAGTCGATTTCGATGACCGTATAGCCCCTTTTTCTGAGCTCCTGATTCACGTGGCGGTTAACAGGCAGGCTGATCACGGTTTTATTGCCGATGGACAGAACGTTTGTACCGAGTTGGAACTGTTCATCATCCGTAATTTCAATCATCTCATAGCGTTTTTTCAAGACGTCGTATTCTCTTTCTCCTAAGGCTTTTGGATAGACAAGCGCTTCTGTCGGCGAAAGAATGTTGAAGACGCAATCCAGATGAAGGAACGTTTCTTCAAACGGAACCGGTATGACTTCATAAGAGGGAAGCCTGCGCTTCAGTTCTTGGACGGCCGAGAACGTCGTTCTGTGGCTGATACCGGCATATATGGTATTTTGGTCGACGAGGATGTCGCCGCCTTCGATTTGATAGCCTTCATTAAATGTGGCCCAGGAGATCTGTTCTTTTGCCAGCCATTCCTGCAGGACGTTTTCTTCGCCCTGGCGGATGTCGGCTGATAGCTGCGCGGAAAACACAGTGTCTCCGATCGTAAACCCGATATCGCGCGTGAAAACCTGTTCCGGAAATTGGCTTAAAGCAGGCAGAATCACGACTTCAATACCCCGGCTCTCCAATTCTTTTATCAATGTATGATGCTGGCGGACGGCCAGCGTTTTATCGATATTATCTTTTTGAAAATACTTTTGTGTTTCATTGATCACTTCTGCAATCTCCATATATTCCGGTCTGCATAACACCACTTTTTTTAAGACGTCGTATTCGCTTGTACAGCCCGCCCCGCGGTTTTTTTTCGATAATGCTGAGTCCATTTTGATTCCCCCGTCCTCTCTTTAGTCATTTCATTATTCCCTTCCCGCAGCGAGAAATAAACCTTTTAGCCAGAAAATCTGACAGTCAGCCGGATAAAAAAGTTTAGACAAATGAATTCTAATAGTGTTTAATATAGAAAAAATCCACTTTACAAACGCATCTTAGTAGACATCAAAGGAGTAATGGATGATGAATGGACCTGAAAAGAGATACTGCAAAGAATCAAAAGTTGTCAAAACAAGCAGGGTATTTCCGCTTGATACGAACAATCACAACACCTTGTTCGGCGGCAAGCTGATGAGCTATATCGACGATATCGCTTCGATTTCGGCAGCGAGACACTCGAGGTGTGAAACCGTGACAGCTTCCATGGATTCCGTCGATTTTCTCGAACCGATCCGCCAGGAGGATTCAGTCTGCCTTGAATCTTATGTGACATGGGTCGGCAGAACGTCAATGGAGGTATTCGTCAAAGTCATTAAAGAGCATTTGCTGACAGGCGAACGAAAGCTTGCGGCGACATCCTTTTTAACCTTCGTGGCGCTTGATCAGGACGGCAATCCTCAGGCCGTTCCCCAAGTTGTACCGCAGTCTGAAGAAGAAATCATGCTGCACCAGACCGCCCGGCAGCGCGCCGAAGAACGGAAAAACCATCGCAAACACAGCAAAGCACTGGCTCAGGCGCTGGCTGTTGACAAACCTTGGTAAACATACGAACAAAACCCCGGCTCAGCATCAGTTTGCCGGGGTTTTGCTGTGCAATGAATACACAACCCAATATTTGTTCAAAATAAATGACAAAAAACGGAAAGAAGTTTTGGGTGAAATGCTTGAATTTGTATGGACTTTTTTAGCCAAACCTGCTTTAGTGTTCTCTATAGCTTATATTCTTTTTCGAATCGCAGGGAAGAAAGCAGTTTCGCAAATGACGAACTTCGATCTTTTGCTGACATTTGCGATCGGAACGATCATCAGCGAACCGATTCTTACTTCTAAAATCTCAATGTCCATTTATTATGCCCTTTCCTTTCTGATCTTCTATTTGTTGATTGAAAAGCTGTCATTACACAATAAATGGCGCTGGTTTCTTGTCGTCAGCCCGACTGTGCTGATTCGAAACGGCAATATTGATGAAGGGGGATTAAAAAGAGAGCGGCTGACCGTCAATGAACTGCTCGGCAAATTGCGCGAAAAAGGCTATGCCGATCCGAAAGATATCGACATCGCCCTGATTGAAGAATCGGGCCAGATCAGCGTGATTCCCAAATCGGAAGCGAGGCCTGTACAGCCGCGGGACCTCAGCTTGGAGACGAAGCGGAATTTCGTGCCGATTCCGCTTATTTTAGACGGCGAAATCATCGAACACAATTTAAAATACTTGAAAAAAACGAAAGAATGGCTGTTTCAAAAATTAGAGGATCAAGGGATTAAGCAAGCGATGCTGCCAACCATTACGCTCGGCACCCTGAACGAAAAAAATGAGATTATGATTGATAGGGAAGATCCCGGCAGCCCGTTAACTGATGATCCATATCTTTATAAACCGGGGCAAGACCATTAATTTTCGCCGAATAGGCGATTTTTTTATTTTGTGTTATTTCAGAAAAATATTAAGAGTCTGTTCTTTGCTACATCTGTAAAATGAAACGGGTCATATGTCATGAAAGTTGAAAATGGTGTCACAAAAAATAGGAGGAAAATATGTTGTTTTCTGTATTTTTATAGCATATATTAGTTTTTGTGAAAAAATTTTGATGGTAGGTGCAATTGATGAAAAGGTTTTTTAGTGTAATAATTTTGGGCGCCCTGCTGCTGCTCGGCACTTCTGTGCCAATCGAAGCGGCAGACTACGGACGCGACGTCCTCGGCTCAAAAGACGGCTGGGGCGCTTATGGAAAAGGAACGACCGGAGGCGCTGACGCTTCTTCTGATCAGGTATATACGGTCAAAAACCGCAAGCAGCTTGTTGAGGCATTAGGGGGAGACAATAAAAAGAACAGCGAAAATGATACGCCGAAGATCATCTATGTGAAGGGAACAATCAATCTTAGTGTTGATGATGACAACAATCCTTTAGGCTATGAAGATTATAAAGACCCTGAATATTCGATCGAAGCGTATCTCAAAGCTTATGATCCGAAGAAATGGGGGAAAAAGGAGCCGTCAGGAAAGCTTGAAGAGGCAAGGCTCCGCTCCAAAGACAATCAGAGGGAGCGTGTCTTGATCAGAGTCGGTTCAAACACGACGATAATCGGGCTCGGAGATGATGCGAAAATCGTCGGCGGAGGCCTTTATGTCAAAAACGCGGAAAACATCATTATCCGCAATATCGAATTCGAAAACGCGTACGATTTCTTCCCTGGCTGGGATCCGACGGATGGGAGCAGCGGAAACTGGAATTCAGAATATGACAACCTGCTGATTGAAATGTCCAAAAATATTTGGATCGACCACTGCTCATTCAATGACGGAGATCAGCCTGATGAGCTGAACGAAACGTATTTCGGGCGTGAATTCCAGCATCACGACGGACTGCTGGATATCAAAAAGCAGTCGGATTTTATTACGGTATCCTACAGCATATTTTCAGGACATTCTAAAAACACGATTATCGGATCAAGCGACAGCTACAAAGCAGACAACGGTCATTTAAGGGTGACATTCCACCACAATCTCTACGAAAATATAAAAGAGCGGGCACCGCGCGTCCGCTACGGAAAAGTGCACATTTACAACAACTATTTTAAAAGCACGAAAGACAGCTACAATTATTCATGGGGTGTAGGCTATTCTTCAAAAATTTATGCTGAGGACAACTACTTCGACCTGCCGGAAGGAACGAAGCCTCAAAAATTGATGAAGGTCTTTAAAGGTGACGCTTTATATGAAAAAGATACGGTCGTAAACAACCAAAAAAGCGTCGCAAAAATCGATGTTGTCAGCACATACAACAAAGCAAACCATACGTCTGTCAAAAAATCGGCCGGCTGGAAGCCGACGCTGTTTGAAAAAATCGACGACGCAGAAGATGTGCCGACAATCGTTGAAGCGCAGGCAGGCGCAGGAAAACTGAAGTAATATACGCAAAGCGGACATGGTGTCCGCTTTTTTTGTTCGGGTATCTTGCAATACAAAATACCATATGTTATGATTCGTCTATCTTGTATTGCAAGATACATAAAAGAGGTGGCTTATGAGTTCAACGCAAATGCTGAAAGGGATTTTAGAAGGATGTCTGCTTGCTGTCATATCCGAAGGGGAGATATACGGCTATGAAATGACAAAGGTGCTTGCAGGATACGGTTTTTCGGATATCAGCGAAGGAAGCATCTATCCGATTCTCCTGCGCATGCAAAAGGAAAAATGGGTGGAGACCGAACTAAAACGGTCGGCGAGCGGCCCGAAGAGAAAATATTACAGACTGACACCCCTTGGCGAAGCGGAGCTTCGATCGTTCATCGGGCGTTGGAAGGCATTATCCGGGAACGTCAATGCGCTGCTCGAAAAAAAACTGAAGGAGAAGTGAAATCGTGCTATCAAAAGACATGCAAAACGTATTGGACGACATGAGATTGTATTTAATGTCTGTAGGAAAAAGCGACAAAGAAATCGAAGGGATCATGAATGAGCTGACAGTTCATGCCTTGGAAGGGGAAAAGGAAGGAAAAACCGTCCGGCAAATTTTTGGGGATTCTCCCAAGTCATATGTTCAAGCACTGTCAAAAGAGCTTTCATCAAGGCCTGGGGAGATCGCCAAGTTGTTCTTTGCCATTTTGATCGGCGCGATATCCTATTTTATATTCAGTGACGCCGTGAACGACAGCCTCAATTATTCGGTCTATGTACTGGCAGGCTATCCGCTTTATATTTTGCTGGCAGCGGCTATGTTACCGCTGTTGGGCCGCGTTTCAGCGTTTAAAGGGAAGAAAACGGCCTTCATGTATACGGTGATGTACACCGCTTTGACGTTTTTTCCGATTTTGGCGATTATTTTTATTGATCGGCAATTCGGGACACCTATTCTTTCGTTTGACGGGGGAAGCCGCTGGCTGATTATGGCTCTGTCGTTTCTCGTGATCGTACTTTTGTCTTTCAGGTTGAAAGCTGCAGCCTTGTCCATATTGCCGCTGCTTTTAGCCGGAACGCATTTTTTGTTTCAGTATATGAAGTGGGATTCAGCCGGAGCCATGCTGGCAGAAACTTATATTCCCTATATCGGGCTGTTGCTCGTCATGTTCATTGAGACAAAGCGTGCCAAAAATACGGCTCAATATGAATGAAATACGGAAGAGCATGATATTTTTTAAGGTAAAGACTCTTGCCTTTTGGCGATCACAATGTTTATGATCAGAGCATGAAAGGTGGCCGATATATGGATATGATGTGGGGCTATGTACTCGTCTTTATTTTGGCTGCGATTCCGTGGTTTGAAGTGATCGGTGTCGTGCCGCTAGCGATCGTTGCCGGGCTTAAACCGGTTCCGTCCGCTATTATCGCACTATTCGGAAATCTGTTAACTGTACTGCTGCTTATTTTTTTAATTGACAAAGTGAAGGCGTGGCTTGAAAGAAAACGCGGGGAGCGGGGAACGGAGACCGATAAGCTCTCAAAAAGGAAAAGCAGAGCGAAAAAAATATGGCTGACCTACGGCATCCCGGGCCTTTCTTTCGTCGGACCTTTCTTTATCGGCTCCCACTTAACCGCGTTTATGTGCATGGGCTTCGGGGCCAAGCACAGGCAAACGGCGCTCTGGATGACGGGGAGTCTCACGGTATGGACAGCGGTGTCGGCTGTCGCTGCCTACTACGGTTTCAGTTTCCTCGCTCCTGAAAATGAAGGGCTGCTGAAAAATATCTTTAAACAAGAGGAGTGAAGTTATGCCGTTTTTAAAGGATTTATCTCCAGTTGAAGAGATGGCGCCGACAGTCGGGGTGCTTTTTTCGGCGGTCAATGAAAACATCGAACGGCTGAAATCAATCGTCTCCGGCATCAGCCGGGAGGAGCTGGAATATAAAGGGGAGCATGGCGACAAAAACAGCATCGCCCAGCTGATCTATCATTTAATCAATGTCGATATTCGCTGGGTATACAGGCTGAAGGGAAGCGAATTTCCCAGAGAGCTGGAAGAGAAATACGGGCCGATGACAGATGAAAACGGACGTTTGCCTGAGGTAAAAGGCTTACCCTTATCCGTGTTAATCGAGTGGTATGACGAGGTGCTGGAGATGTTGAAACGCACCGTTAAAGGCTTCTCGGAAACAGACTTGTTGAAGAAGGTTCCGTATGAGGGAGGGTTTTCGACCATCCGCTGGGGAATCTGGCATATGTCTGATCATAACCGCTATCACCAAGCGCATATCCAGGCCTGCTTAGGGGAGTACCGCAAGCAAAACAGTTGATTTTTTCGAATGATTTGGTATGATGCTAATTAGCAAACTTCATAGCGTTAAAGTTTTCTAGGGTTCCGCACATTCGGATGTGGTCTGGTCCGAGAGAAAACACATATGATTTGTTCATATGCACACGGAGGGATAAAAGCCCGGGAGTATCGTTTTCATCGATAACCCGGGTTTTTTCTTTTGCTGAAAATGAATTGGAGGGATTTTGATGAGATGGGGCAGTGTCATACTTGCAGCCTTGTTTGAAATTGGCTGGGTCATGGGGCTGAAACACGCTGATTCGGCTCTTGAATGGATCGGCACGGCGGCGGCCGTCGCGATGAGCTTTTATATACTGGTGAAGGCGGGAGAGAAGCTGCCGGTCGGAACCGTGTATGCCGTATTTACCGGTCTCGGCACAGCGGGAACGGTCGTCTGCGAAATCGTCTTGTTTCATGAGCCGGCAAATATCGCCAAGCTTGCTCTGATCGGTGTTTTGCTATGCGGCGTGATCGGCTTGAAGCTTGTAACAAATGAAGAGAAAGGGGAGGCGTCATAATGGAATGGATCTGCCTCATCGCCGCCGGTATACTGGAAATGCTCGGCGTGACGATGATGAACCAGTTTCATAAAGACAAGCGGCTGAGATGGATCTTATTGTTGATCATCGGTTTTGCCGCTTCGTTTTTCTTGCTATCCCTTGCGATGGAGACGCTGCCGATGGGAACGGCGTATGCAGTTTGGACAGGGATCGGCACGGTTGGAGGTGCGCTTGTCGGCATCCTGTTTTACGGAGAGCCGAAAGACGGAAAACGCATCTTTTTCATCGCGCTCATTTTGGGATCAGCCGTCGGACTGAAACTGATAAGCTAGAGTCCGGCCCGTGCACTTCATGGCAAATGGGCGTCCGTAAATTGATTTTTCAATAAACTCCAGTATAATGAAAAGATAGTTTACGAATTACAAGCAAAGAGGGTTTTACGAAAATGAATGCATATATGAAACAGCAGTTATCGCAATATCAGGAAATCAATAACGATAAGGCCCGCCTTCTGGTCAGCTGTCCGGATCAGCCTGGAATCGTCGCCGCCGTTTCTTCCTTTTTATTTGAAAATGGCGCGAATATTATTGAATCGAGCCAGTATACGACAGACCCTGAAGGAGGCCGGTTCTTTCTGCGGATTGAGTTTGAAGCCGAAGGCATCCGCAAAAAGATCGAACAGATGAAAGCGACATTCGCCACTGTGGCGGAGTCCTTCCAAATGACGTGGAGCATGAATTTGGCGAGCGAGCTGAAACGCGTCGCTATCTTCGTTTCAAAAGAGCTTCACTGCCTGCATGAACTGCTGTGGGAGTGGCAGAGCGGCAATTTGATGGCGGAAATTGCAGCGGTTATCAGCAATCATGAAGATGCAAGAGAAACCGTTGAATCGCTGAATATTCCGTTCCTTTACATGAAAGCGAACAAAGACATCCGTGAAGAAGTGGAAAAACAGCAGCTGAAATGGCTTGAAGAGTATCGTGCGGATGTCATCGTTCTCGCCCGCTACATGCAGATTTTAACGCCTGATTTTGTCTCGGCTCATCCGAACAAAATCATTAATATTCACCACTCATTCCTGCCGGCTTTTATCGGAGCGAATCCGTATAAACGGGCATATGAAAGAGGCGTTAAACTGATCGGAGCAACATCGCATTATGTGACAAACGAATTGGATGAAGGACCGATCATCGAACAGGATATCGAACGGGTCGACCACAGAGACAATGTGGAAGCATTGAAAAACATCGGCCGCACGATTGAGAGAAGCGTTTTGGCAAGAGCGGTCAAATGGCACTTGGAAGACCGGATTATCGTGCATGGAAACAAGACGATCGTCTTTAATTAAATTGTTTGATCTCCCTCTTGACAGAGGCGTTTTTCCTAGGCATAATAATAAAAAATCACGAGCGTTGAAGAGGGCCAGTAAGCAGTTCTTTCTGTGAAAGAGAGTGAAATGGCATGCTGAAACATTTCACCACATGAAACCTGCTGAACCTGCCTCGGAGTCTCAGGGGGAAAACCTGGGCGCATACCCTGGCGTTAAAGGGGAAAGAGGAGTGCGCTTTTTTCTCGCGCATTCAATGAAGGTGGTACCGCGGAAAGCTCTTTTCGTCCTTTTATTTGGACGAAAAGGGCTTTTTTTGTTGGCTTCTGCCAGATCATCTCGGAGGGAAAAAACGTGAAAAAACAACGGATTGTCATTAAAATCGGAAGCAGTTCATTAACCAATTCGAAAGGCAGCATCGATGAGGCGAAGATCAATGACCATGTTCGGGCGATAGCTGCTCTGAAAAAAGAAGGCCACGACGTCATCTTTATTTCGTCCGGCGCTGTCGCTGCGGGATTTTTACAGCTCGGCTATCCCGCGAGGCCTGTCACGCTAAAGGGGAAACAGGCTGCAGCGGCCGTCGGCCAGAGCTTGTTAATGCAGACATACATCAAGCATTTTGCAGACCGCGATATCAAGCCTGCGCAAATTTTATTGACAAGAAACGATTTTGCCAAACGGGAACGGTATCGAAATGCATATGCGACCATTATGGAACTGATTGAACGGGGGCTTGTCCCGATTATTAATGAAAATGATTCGGTATCTGTTGAAGAATTGACGTTTGGGGACAATGACATGCTATCCGCCCTGGTGAGCGGACTGATTCATGCCGACAAACTCATCATTTTAACGGATATTAACGGCCTCTATGATTCGAATCCGAATGAACATCCTGATGCCCGCCGTTTTGATTACATTCCCGAAATTACGGACGAACTTTTGGGCTGCGCCGCATCCGCCGGTTCAAAAGTCGGGACGGGCGGAATGAAGTCGAAGCTTTTGGCGGCAAAAACCGCTCTTTCACTCGGCGTCAATGTTTTCATAGGCGCCGGAGAGGGAGATGATAAGCTGATTCAGATTTTAAAAGGAAACGGGGACGGCACCTATATCGGCCAATCCGACCTGTCTTCCGTCAACAATCATAGACAGTGGATCGCTTTTCACTCTCCTGTCTCAGGGAAGATTACCGTTGATGAGGGGGCTGAGCTGGCGATTATCGAAAATGGCGGCAGCTTGCTGCCGGCCGGCGTAACAGCAATATCCGGGGATTTTCCGAAAGGGGCGGTTGTCGAAGTTTACGGACCGAACGGCTTGGCCGGAAAAGGCCAAACGCTGTACTCCGCAGCAGAACTTGAAGAGGTGAAAGGGAAACGAAGCGATGAGTTCCATCATGAAGAAGGGATAGAAGTCATCCATCGAAATGATTGGGTAAGTATTAAAGAATAAGGGGATGAAAGAATGAGCGAAGTGATTGAAAAAGCAAAAAAGGCTAAAGTCGCAAAAGAAGAACTGGTTCATCAGCCGACTGCAAAGAAAAATGAGGCGCTTTCCTTCATCGCCGAGGCGCTCCGCTTTAAGCAAGATGAGATATTGGCAGAAAACGAGAAAGATATCGTTCGCGGCAAAGAAAAAGGCTTTTCACCTGCGCTGCTTGACCGACTTGCCTTAACGCCGGAGAGACTGAATGATATGGCAGACGCCGTCATGCTGCTCATCAAGCTTGAAGATCCTGTGGGGGAAACGCTTGAAACGATCCGCAAAGACAACGGGCTTTTCATTGAAAATGTCAGGGTTCCGCTCGGAGTCGTCGGCATGATCTACGAGGCCCGGCCGAATGTAACGGTCGACGCCGCGACCCTCTGTTTGAAAACGGGAAATGCCGTCATCCTGCGGGGCAGTTCATCAGCCATCAACAGCAATCAAGCGCTCGTCCGCGTAATCAGAGAAGCGCTCGAACAATCTGCGCTTCCGCAGGATGCCGTTCAGCTCATTGAAGATACAAGCAGGGAAGCGGCAAAACAGCTGTTCACTTTAAACGACGGCTTGGATGTCCTGATTCCGCGAGGAGGGAAAGACCTCATTGATATGGTGGTGCGGGAATCCACAGTGCCTGTCCTTGAAACAGGCGCGGGAAACTGTCACATATTCATTGATGAATCGGCTCGGTCCGACATGGCCGAGCAGGTTGTAATCAATGCCAAAACGCAGCGTCCTTCTGTCTGCAATGCGATTGAAACGGTGCTTATCCATAAAGACTGGGCGAAGAAGCATACGACAGCGCTGCTTCAAAAGCTTGAAGAAGCAGGCGTTGAAATCAGGGGAGACGAAGCTGTATGTGCGCTGCTGCCATCTGCGGTTCCTGCTCGCGAGACCGACTGGGAAACCGAGTTTCTTGCGCCGGTTGTCAGCATCAAAATTGTCGCCGGAATCGATGAAGCCATCCGGCACATCAGGCAGTACGGCACGCGTCATTCGGAAGCGATTCTGACTGAAAATCAGGAAAACGCCCGGTTTTTCTTAACGTCTGTTGACGCTGCAGCGGTTTACCACAATGCTTCCACGCGTTTTACGGACGGCTTTGAATTCGGCTATGGCGCCGAAATCGGCATCAGCACGCAAAAGCTTCATGCAAGGGGGCCGATGGGCCTTAAAGCGCTGACTTCTTCTAAATATATCATTAAAGGAAACGGGCAAATCCGGATATGAAAGTGAAACATCCTGTCTTGACATGCAGACAGGATGTTTTTTTGTTGCGTTTTCGTATTTAATTTTATAAAATTTAATTGTGCACAATATAAATTAAAGGAGACGATAAATCATGAAACCTATATTTACCTCGCAAGCTACTGCCAAAGGCGGCAGAGACGGACAAGTCACCTCATCTGACCGCGTCCTTGAACTGGAGCTGGCCATGCCGGGAACGCCAAAAGCCAAGAAGAACGAAAATGCCACCAATCCGGAGCAGCTGTTTGCTGCCGGATATGCGGCATGCTTTGACAGTGCATTGCAATTGACCGCCCAAAAAGCGCGTCTTCGAATGGAGACAGAGGTGACGGCAAACGTCAGCCTTCTGAAAGATGAAGCAGATGGAGGCTATAAGCTCAGTGTCACGCTGCAAGTAAAAGGAACCGGCGTTGAACAGTCGGAGCTCGAAAAACTCGTTCATCAAGCTCATACCGTTTGTCCGTATTCAAAAGCGATTTCCGGAAATGTTGATGTCAGCCTTGAAGTCATTTCTTAAAAAAAGGCGCCTTCATATCGAAGGCGCCTTTTTGCTGTCTTTACAGCGCATCTGTTTTTTTCGTCAATGAAGCCAGAAGGGATTCAAGCGTTTGTTTCAAGTTCTTCAGTTCGCCAGCCGACAGATCGGTCTGGGCGATCATGTGTTGCGGAATGCTGCTCGCTTTTTCCTGAAGTGCCTGGCCGCCTGCTGTCAGTCTGACGACCACAGACCGTTCATCTTCAGGTGACCGCTCCCTTGTTAAAAGCCCGTGCTGCTCCATCCTCTTCAGCATCGGCGTCAGTGTGCCGGAATCGAGATAAAGGAGCTTGCCCATTGTTTTGACGTTTAATTCCCCGTGCTCCCATAATAAAAGGAGTGCGAGGTACTGCGGATACGTAATATTGAGTTTATCAAGCAGCGGCTTGTAAAGCTTCGTCATTTCACGCGAACTGGCATAAAGGAGAAAACAAAGCTGTCTGTCAAGCCTCATATGTTCAAATTCGTTTGTCATCGTTTCACCAACTCTTTTTTATGTTCCTTTTTATTGTATAAGATTTTTCGTTTTTTTCCCATTGTTCTGCAGAAAACCCGAAAAAACAAAAACGGATGTTTAAAAAACTCATTTTGTGAAATATAAAGAGTAGAGGAAAAAAACGTAAGGAGGAATCAGGATGACTGCATTATTTACAGCAAAAGTCACGGCAAAAGGCGGAAGATCAGGACATGTCACATCAGATGACGGGGTTTTGGATCACAACATTGTCATGCCAAATGAAAAAAAAGAAGGCGAATCAGGGACAAATCCTGAACAGCTCTTTGCGGCGGGATACGCGGCGTGCTTCGGCGGCGCATTGGAGCATGTCGCAAAACAAAAAGGCATTAACATCGATTCTGAGGTTGAGGGCCATGTGAGCTTGCTGAAGGATGAGAGTGACGGCGGTTTTAAAATCGGCGTCAAGCTGATCGTCACCTCAGGCGGGGTAGACAAAGAAAAAGCGAAAGAGCTGGTCGAAGCCGCTCATGACTTTTGCCCTTATTCAAAAGCGACGAGAGGAAATATCGACGTCAGCCTTGAAGTAAAATAAACAAACGGGAAAGATGAAAACGAGAAAGCAAACAAAGCTTGTTTGCTTTCTTTTTTAGAAAGGAGCAGCAAATGGCATATCTTAAAAAAGCGCTTGTATTCGCCGTGCTCTCTGCCGCCTTCGTCCTTGCAGGATGCGGAACCGGAGCGAAGGAGAACAACGGAAATCAACCCTCGGCTGATACGGCCAAACAGAAAGCGCCTGATTTGAAAACATATTCTCTTGACAAAAATATCCGGTCTGAAGAAGATTTTGATTTGATAGGCAAGTATGTTCATGCCGAAGACGACCAAATCACGCTCGAAATAAAGGATAAGGAACTGATTGTCCCGAAAAGCAGCCGTTTTCACAGCGAAGAAGACCATGATGACTTAATCGGGAAGCTTGTGAAGGTAGAGGTGGACGGAAAAACGCAAGAAGCCGAAGAAGCTGAGCTCATGCCGCAGTCAAAAGCCGACCAAAACGGCGTATATGAACAGGAGAATGACGGCAGCCGAAAAATCATTGCCGCGTTTGTCAGCGAATCGGAACAAAACATTACAATCAAAACAAAAGCAGGGGAAAAAACTTATCAGAAAACAGCCGATTTTGAGAGGGATGTCGCCGAAGCACCTGAAAAACTGAAAGGGAAAATCGTCAGGCTTGAAATTGAAAAGGATGGAAAGGCGGAAAGCCTTGATTTGGAATCTGAAGATCAAAAGCTTGAATGGTATGAGCCGTCAGCTTCAAAATGAAAAAGCTTCCTTCATCAGGAAGCTTTCTTTATTTTAATATTCCACTTTTTGATCGGTCGTTTCCCACGTGAGAAAGGGTTCAAGCTTTGCTTGAAGGTCCATTTTATAAAAAGGAATTGTCCGTTCGCTTTGCGTTTTTGTGATTTCTTCATAAATAAAAGAATCGTCAAAACCGGCCGATGCGGCATCTGAATGCTGAGCGGCGAAGTAAACTTCCTTCGGTCTCGCCCAGTAGATGGCTCCCAGGCACATTGGACACGGTTCGCAGCTTGTATAAAGAATGCAGTCGTTCAGCTGATAATCTCCAAGTGCTTCACAGGCGAGCCGAATAGCCGTTACCTCAGCATGCGCGGTCGGATCATTGCTTGTTGTGACATTGTTTTTTCCCTCGGCAATAATTTGGCCGTCTTTGACAATCACAGCGCCAAAAGGTCCGCCCGTGCCGCTTTTCACGCTCTCCACCGCAAGGTCGATTGCGCGCTGCAAAAATGTTTCATGATTCATTTCTGTATCCTCCTTGGTTGTCTTGCCTTCTTATTATAGCTGATGAATCTTGTAAAATAAACGCGCATCAGAATATTCAGTATGTTTGATTTCGAACGGACCATCGCATACAATGAATGCTAGAATGATGAACGGAGGATGATGTTTTGCTTACATTGTATATTGCAAGACACGGTCAGACGGAATGGAATATTGAAAAAAGAATGCAAGGCTGGGAAGACTCCAATTTAACGGCTTTGGGGCTGGCAAATGCAAACGCCCTCGGCGAACGGCTGAAAGCTGTTCAATTCCAAGCCGCATATTCCAGTCCAAGCGGCCGGGCTGTTGATTCTGCGCGGGCTATGCTGCAGAACCGCAGTGTTCCCTTTATAACAGACGACAGATTAAAAGAAATCTCGATCGGCCGCTGGGAAGGAAAAACGTATGATGAGATCAAACAAAGCGATCCTGACTTGCTGGAAGCGTATTTTAATGCGCCTGAAACATACATGCCTGATGAAGGGGAGAGCTTTTACGATTTTGAAAGACGGGTCAGCCGGGTGTATGAATTCATTCTCCACCGCCATCGGGAAGGCAATGTCCTCATTGTCAGCCATTCCGTGTTTATTTTGGTGCTTTTGAATCTGTTAAAAAAGAGGCCGGTCAGTGAACTATGGAACTCGAGCTATGTTCATGACACAGCTCTTGCAGTTGTAACAGTTTCTGATGATGGAAAGGTCACAATCGAAAGAGAAGGAGACGGGGAACATAGAGTAGAAGCAAAGAATGCCACCTGGTAGGCATGCCAAAAAGCCTGATTTCAACAATCAGGCTTTTAGCGTGTCGACAAACCCTTGCAGGCCTGCAAAGGCGGTGCTCACAGGATCGGCGGCAAACCATCCAGGCGTCCTGCCTGAACGCCGCTGTCATCATATCCTGTGAAAGTCCGCTCCGAGCCTCTTAGCCGGAATACATTTTGGCACTGAAGCTGTGGAGCGTGGCAGCGGAAATCGTTTTGTTTTTTGAAAGACAAACGGTTTTGACATCTGCCGCATCTGCTTCCGCTTTTTTTCCGAAAAGGAAGACCGTAAGAGAAAGCGGGCCTTTTGCGATTTGCTGATACGCCAGAAGGCAAAGGTTGTCGGCGATTGTGCGGCTGATCATGCGGCGTGCTGACCACAGCTGCTGCTGTCCTTCTTCATCTAACTGAATATATGCTGCGGCTCGTTTTTTCGTAAAGAGTCCTGACAGGCCGTTTTGTTTGATCTGCTTCATGAGAGCGAGCGGTTCAGACAGCGGCGGCGCGGTCAGTCTGTAACTGTCAGGGGAACATTTGGCCGCGGCCAAAAAAGACATGATCGGCAGGTAGCCTGCCAGACGCCCGCCGCTCTGGAAGAGCTTCTCTGCAAGCATTTGATCGGTCTTTTTCATGCGGATTTCTGTAAAGTGCAGAAGATGCTGCAAATCATCGAGCGTGTGTAAAAATCCATTGAGTTCATGTTCCATTTCGGATTGCGCCTGATCGATCCCGTAGGTCCTTGCTGTTTTCACGCTGGAGAAAAGAACATGAAAATGGCGGTTCAAAAGGTTTATTAAATCGCTGATTCGCTGGTGGGAATAGCGAAATTGGCGGGCGAGCGCGTGCAGATCATTGATGTTCAGCCGGATCGTCATGTCAGCTCCTCGGCTTTCAGCTGAAGCCGCTCAATTTCTTCGGACGCCTGCTCCTTAATGGCCCTCAGCCTGTCATACACGCGCGATTCCGCCCGGTCAAGATCGTCCAAAAGTGCGTCATACATTTCGCGCGCCTGTCCGCGCCATCCGTTGATATACATTTGGTGTGCTTTTAAAATAGAAGAACTTTCCTGCCTCAGCTCGTCAATGGCGGCAGTCACTTCTTTTACGTATAGCTGAAGAGAGTGAATGTCTTCCTGATATATTTTTCGTTTGATTTTTCGTTCTAACGCTATTCCATCGTCAATCACTACATATTTTCCTTCCCTTCCATCATCTACTACAAATATGTTAAAAGAAAAGGATACGGAAGGAAATCGTACGAATGAATCAAAAGTCTTAATGATTTTTGGGCGGACGTACCTTATATAACGGTTCTTTCGGCCTAAAAAGGGCTGAGGACATGAAAAGAGCCGCCCGTGTGAACAGGCGGCGTTTGTGTTGGATTTTTTGTGGAATTAAACAGTCTGAGCGAGTTTGCCCCTTGCTTGTTTGGCTGCTTCAACCATATGTTTAAGCGCTGCGATCGTTTCTTCAGGCTGTCTCGTTTTTAAACCGCAGTCAGGGTTTACCCAGAAGCGGTCAGCCGGGCAGACTTTCAGCGCATCTTCTATAATCGTGAGCATTTCATCGCTGGAAGGGACGCGGGGACTGTGAATATCATAGACGCCAAGCCCGAGTCCTTTCAGGTAAGGATGCTGTTCCAGATAATCAAGGAATCCGCCGTGGCTTCTGCTGTGCTCGATCGTAATGACGTCTGCGTCAAGATCTTCGATCGTGTCTATAATATCTTCAAAGTTGCTGTAGCACATATGCGTATGGATTTGCGTCGTATCTTCTACTGATGAAGTGGACAGTCTGAACGCTTCGGCAGCCCATTTAAGGTACTCGTCCCAATCCCGTTCTTTAAGCGGCAGGCCTTCTCTCAAGGCGGGTTCATCGACCTGGATGATTTGAATGCCTGCTTTTTCGAGCGCTTCAACCTCTTTGCGGAGAGCTTGGGCGATTTGGAAGGCAATCTCTTTTCTCGGCAGATCATAGCGGGCAAAGGACCAGTTTAAAATGGTAACAGGACCTGTCAGCATGCCCTTGACTTTCTTCGAGGTCAAGGATTGGGCGTAAACTGTTTCTTTTACCGTCATCGGCTCTTTAAACTCGACATCTCCGTAGATGACCGGCGGACGGACGCAGCGGGAACCGTATGACTGAACCCAGGCGTATTTGGTAAAGGCGAATCCTCCGAGCTTTTCACCGAAATATTCAACCATGTCTGTCCGTTCGAATTCTCCGTGAACGAGAACGTCAAGTCCGAGGTCTTCCTGAATGTCAATCCATTTCTTTGTTTCTTTCTGAATAAATACTTCATACTGCTCGTCAGACCATTCTTTTTTCCGCCATTTTTGCCGCGCGCTCCGCACTTCCGCCGTCTGCGGGAAGCTGCCGATCGTCGTTGTCGGCAATAGAGGAAGTCCGAGAGATTCATTTTGGATCCGCAGTCTTTCTTCAAAAGCTGTCGGGCGTTTAAAGTCTTCCTCGGTCAGCTTGTCTATTTCTTCGGCAAAGGCCGAATTTGTCGCTGCACCGTATTGTTTGAGAGCTTGAAGGTGCCCGTGCGCTTCATCGATTTCCGTTTGGATGGCCGCTTTTCCGGAAACAAGTCCGTTCTTCAGCAGTGTAAGCTCCAGAAGCTTTTCTTTTGCAAAAGATAAACCGTTCAAGAGATCATCGGCAAGCTGCTCGTCCGGGTGTTTTGCGACAGGGACGTGAAGCAGGCTGTTTGAAGGCTGAATCCAGACTTCGTCAACACCCGCACTCTGGATCAGCTCAAGCGTCAGATCCAGGCGTTCTTCGAGATTGGCTTTCCAAATGTTGCGCCCGTCTAAAATACCGGCGGCAAGGACTTTGCCTTTAGGAAAACCGTGCGCTTTTAAATGCTCGAAGTTTTTCCCTTTATCATGAACAAAATCAAGACCAATCCCGGCGACAGGAAACGATATCAGCTCTTCATAAGCGTCAACCGAATCAAAATAGGTTTGCAGAAGGATATTCACTCCAGGGACTTCCTCTGTAATCGTCTGATAGATTTCTTTGACTGCAGCCGCTTCTTCATGTGAAGCCGTCACTAGAGCAGGCTCGTCGATTTGCACCCATTTGCCGCCTTCCTGCTCAAGCTCTTTCAGAACTTGGATGTAAAGAGGCGTCATTTGGCTATAAATATCTTTGATATCTTGTTGTTCATAGCCTTTTGCAAGGGCTACGAAAGTGTAAAGGCCGAGTATGACGGGCTTCGTTTCTGTTCCCAATGCTGCTTTTGCTCTTTTATAATCTTCAAGCGGTTTGTTTCTCGTCACGCGGTATTGTGCGCCTTTTTCAAATTCAGGCACAATATAATGGTAGTTTGTGTTAAACCATTTTGTCATTTCACACGATACAGCATCTTTCGTGCCTCTCGCCATTGCGAAATAAGTATCTAACGGATCATGTACATCCTTGAATCTTTTTGGAATCCAGTTGAACATCACCGCCGTGTCAAGAACGTGGTCGTACAGGGTAAAGTCGGAAACCGGTATGATATCGATTTGCTGATCAAGCTGGGTCTGGAGGGCTGCTAAAAATTGTTCGTCCATTTCTTTTAAAAAGGTCTCACGGTCTGTGTTTCCTTTCCAATAAGCCTCAAGCGATTTTTTCCATTCTCTGTTCAAGCCGATTCTTGGAAATCCCAAGCTACTCGTTTTTACATTTGTCATTCTGGTCTCCTCCTTTTAGTGTTCAATAAAAAAAGACACTCACACTTCGGACAATGAGAAGGTGAATGCCTGAAAACAGCATTTTGCGAACGAGAAATAAACGTAGCGATTGTTACGTCAACTCGAACACCTCCTATCGACCGTAGGTTGATGGTGCGTCAGAACAGGCAGGTCTCCTGGCTCATGAATCGACGGTTATTTCCCCCTTCCCGTATAGAAACAGTGGGTTTTATGAAATAACCTCCTCATTCACAGTGGCGGGACCGCGTCGGATTTTCACCAAACTTCCCTTTTAAAATCTAACCTCGTTAGATTACCATGTTCCCGGCGATGAAATTGTTTAGTAGATTATATACCGTCACGATCTTTTAGTCAAAATAATTTTTGAATTCTTGCAATTAAAAAGATTCGGCCTTATCGATAGCCATGAAAAAGGCCGCCGACATTGTCGGCAGCCTCCTTAGGCTGTTAAAGGGAAAGAAGTTTTGCTTCGCCGGCTTTTTCCGCCAGTACCTCCGGCGCCGACAAATATAAGAATCCATTGCCGATCAGCGCTTTTGAGTAATCAAGAGGAAGCGTGCGGCGGATTAACTGAGCATACAGTTCCGGTTCTGTCAGCTTCCGTTTAAACGCCTCTTCTTCAGCTGACTTGATGAGAGCGAGCGCGCCGCTGACGTGCGGTGTGGCCATCGATGTTCCCGTCAGCTTTCCGTATTGATGATCGGGCAATGTAGAGAGGATTTCTTCTCCTGGTGCAACGAGGTCAATTTCTTTGTTCGCATTTGAGAATTCGGAAGACTCCCGCGTCAATGACACAGACCCGACAGCGATGACTTCGTTGTATGCAGCAGGGTATGAGTACTCCTCTGTACGGTCATTGCCGTCGCCTTCGTTTCCGGCGGCGCAGACGACGAGCACTCCGTTTTTCACGGCGTTTGTCACCGCTTCTTTCAATTCCGGAACGTCGGCAGGTCCGCCGAGCGACATTGAAATGATATCGGCTTTTTGTTCGACGGCGTAGTTGATCCCGTTGATGATCCATTCATAATCGCCGCTGCCGTCTTCACCGCCGAGCACCTTGACGATTAATAGGTTCGCTTCAGGTGCCACGCCGGAGATGCCGCCGTTTTGATCGTTTGCGGCAATCGTACCCGCCACATGGGTGCCATGTCCATTATAATCATGAAATTGATCTTCTTTTCCATTGTCATCATCAGTAAAGTTTCTGCCTCCGATGATTCGGTCTGCCAAATCGGGATGGGTTGCGTCACAGCCTGTATCAAGCACTGCGACAGTGATATCTTTTCCTTTAAAACCTTGTGACCACAGCTCCGGTGCCTTAATCGCATCGATTCCTTCCGGCAATTCGTTCACGTCCATCAGCTTTGTGTCAGTGACATAAGGAATTAATCGCATTTGCATTTCAAAGCCCTCCCTGTTATATGCTGCTTTAGATGGGTTACAAGGTGCGTGATTTTATTGTAAAACATTCACTTTGTTAAAAAAAGGTTCATTTGTATGAATTTTATGAAAAGTTAAAAAATATAGATAATAGAGGAGAAAAGTCGAATAACTGCGAACAATGCTGGAATTGTAAGCGAAAAGACCTGTGAAATCGGCGAAAGGGCGAGAGAATCACTATATATATGAGATTTCGCTTCATCATATTATCCCGGCAAAAGGATATCCTATTATAAAAAGGAGTTGATACAGGGTGAAAGAACAAGAAAACGAAAAAAGAGACGAATTGTCAATCGAGCAGGCGGAGTTTGTGCCGCATCCAAAATATGAAGGAGAATACGCGCTTTTGCTGCACGAAAACTATCACCTGCTGTCAAAGGACGACCTTGAACAGGATAGCGAAAAGTAAGAACGGAGCTCGGCATCTCGGCGAAAGAGCTGGTTTAATTTTGACGAAAAAGGGAATCAACCATAATAGAGAGCATTAAGTTTGCTTTTCTTATTGACAGTTATCCTTTTTTTCTGTAATCTCATTGTGTCCGGTAAATACAGCTCTTCGTTAGGTGAGGCTCCTGTATGGAGATACGCTGCTGCCCAAAAATGTCCAAAGACGCCAATGGGTCAACAGAAATCATCGATCTAAGGTGATTTTTAATGCAGCTGGCATGCTGCCTATGCCATACAGTGCTAAAGCTCTACGATGGAAGGCGTTAGGGTTTTATTTTGTATGGCTTTTAACACCTTCATTTCAATGAAATAGGTGTTTTTTTATTTTTTGAGGAAAGTGAACTTTCCGTATTAAACAAGGAGGTGGAAGTATGGATTCTCCCCATTCGAGGCGGTTTAATCATACGAGAAATATTTTACAGCATCACACATTGATTGATGAGGAGATCCTTATACTTCACCCCTTTTGCTATGGTGATATAAGGATCTCCTGAAAAGGGAGGTACAGATTGCCATGGTAAAAAACATGACATATGATGAACTGATTTTACGCATTATTATTTTACTGAGAGACGGAAAACGAAAAGAGTTTCAAAACGTTTTAGAGGAACTGCAGCCTTATGATATGGCGATTCTGTTTAAGGAAATGCCCGAAAAGCACCGCGGCCGGTATCTGTCTTTTTTAACGGTTGAAGACATTACCGATCTCATGGGCGAACTGGACAGAGAAGAGCAGCTTGTCGTTCTGAACAAGGTCGGCAAGGAAAAGGCGATCCATGTGATGAATAAAATGGACAACGACGACCTTGCCGCGCTCTTCGAGGAAATGGACTCAGAGCTGAAAGACCAGCTTCTTTCCAGTATGGAAGCGGAAGAATCTGAAGCGGTCCGCGTTCTGATGAACTACCCACCTGAAACAGCGGGAAGAATCATGACAAACCGCTATGTCTGGATTCCGCAGCATTACACGGTAAAAGAAGCGGTTGTCAAGCTGAAAAGCTTTGCGGAAATCGCGGAGTCGATCAACTATTTATACGTTATCAATGAACAAAAGCAGCTTGTCGGGGTTATCTCATACCGGGATCTCATTTTGGCAGAACCCGATGAGAAGGTTCAGGAATTAATGTTTACAAGGGTCATCTCGGCGGACGCTCTTCAAGATCAGGAAGAAGTCGCAAGGCTCATTGAGCGGTACGACTTTCTGGCGATTCCCGTTGTAGAAAAAAACCATGAGCTTGTCGGGATCGTAACGGTCGATGACATTATTGACATCGTCATCCAAGAAGCGAATGAAGACTACGAAAAATTTGCTGCATCAGGTAAAGCAATCACGTTTGATACAAAATCGTATGTCGCTGCATATCGACGTTTGCCGTGGCTGATCTTGCTTCTGTTCATCGGTTTGATCTCAGGCAGCATCATGAGCTATTTTGAAGACACACTGCAGCAGGTTGTCGAATTGGCCTTTTTTATGCCGATGATTGCAGGAATGACGGGTAACACCGGAACGCAGTCTCTCGCTGTCGTCATCAGAGGGCTGTCAAAAGAAGAACTCAATAAAAAAACGATTTTCCGCTTGATTTTCCGGGAGCTCAAGGCCGGCATTATTATCGGCGTTGTTTGTGCGGTCGTGATTACAGGAATCGCGATTGTATGGCAGGGGAATCTGCTGCTCGGATTTGTGGTAGGGACTTCGCTCTTTGCCACACTGATCATCGGAACGATGGCGGGAACGATCGTCCCGATCATCCTTCACAAGTGCAACGTCGACCCTGCGATTGCATCGGGTCCGCTGATCACAACTTTAAATGACATTTTGTCACTGCTGATCTACTTCGGTATTGCAACTGCATTCATTCATTCACTGTAAGACAGCAGCCCTCCTTTTTAGGAGGGTTTTTTGCTTGCCAGAATCCGTAAAAGCCTATATATTTTAGGCAGAGATCAGGGGGGATTGGTATGAGAAGATTTGCAGCTGTGCTGATTTGTTTAGCCGTTGCAATGGTTGCTGCCGGCTGTCAGAATGAAGATGAAGGAAAAGACAGGCGGCTCGTCGCAGTCGAGGGTATGCTTGAGGCGATATTGAACGATGATGTGTCAAAGATGAAGCGGTTGTACGTGGAGGGCGCAACCCCCTCTCCGGAAACAATCCTGGAAAACAAACAGAAATGGGGAATTTCCGGGCTTCGTGCTGATGATTTTCAAATTTCTGAAGCGAGCATCCATGTGTTTCATGCCGCTTACAAGATGGAAAATACCGGTCAGCCCGGAACGATCGCGTTTCGGATACGCAATGATCCAGATAAAGGCGTTATGATTGATTTCATCGGATACATAAAGGAAACGAAACAGCAGGAAAACAGGTGACGAATCATCCGGAGGGTATGATTCGTTTTTTTAGCGGTTTTTGTATTTAAAATGAGCGTTAAGCTGTCCTTCGAGCATTTTCTTTCTGAGCTGCTGGTCGTTTTTCAGTCTCTGTTCTTTTTTGCGCATATCTTTGAGGATTTCTGCCGTCTGAACACCGTCTTCCCGCTTGTTTGCGATTTCCATCAGCCGTTCGACGTCAGCAAAGGAATACTTGCGCGTGCCTCTTGAAGAGCGCTGCGGATAGATCAGCTTGCGTTCTTCGTAATAGCGGATCTGCCTGACCGACAAACCCGTCAGCTCGCTGACAATGCCAATAGAAATCACTTTTTTATCTTTATAAGAAAGATCTTCGACTGTCATTTTCCCACCCCTAAGATGACTTTTTTTGTATTATATAAGAAAACGCGCGAAAAAACCTGACGTTTGTTAGAAAATCTAACATTGTTGAAAAACTTTTAAAAAAATCGCGGAAGAAAAGTTTACAGGAACCATGCAAGGGGTAAAAGTGTTTTGTATGCTGTAGATACAGACTGATGAGGGGGAATCATTGGATGAAGGAACACAAAGCGGTCTCACTCGCCAAAGAAATCGTTGCTTTAGACATTAAAAGAGACGAATTGCTCGAGACATTAATGAATCTTGCCGGAAAGGATGCGTTTCCGCTGCTGAGGGCGGTGCAGAACGGCTTTTATCAAAAGTCCTCTTAAATCCGGAAGTGGGAGTGAAAGCAAACTTTACACGGCCTTAAAGCCTGGTTAATAAATAAGGTCTATTCTTATATTACAACACACGAAAATGAAAGGAGAAGATCATGAGCAGGTTGTTAAAAAACGCTTTGGAAAAGGAAAGAAACCATTACTCAAAAAAACTGAGCTCACTCGGTGAGTATAATCAGGATGTTTTGCAGAGGATGACGATTACGGAGCTCAGAAAAGAATATTTTTATTTTTTCCGGAAAAATAAAGCCCGTGTTCAAAATCGGCCATTTTGAAAAAACGGGCTTCTTTTTAATATCTTAAAAAAAATAAGCAGGAGTTTTCTTTCGAATCACGAAAATATATACTTATAGAATATGGGAAAAGCATGACCCTTTCTTTTTCTATATTTGTAAGGGTTTTCATTTCCCGGGTTCATTTTAAGAAAATAGTATAAGAGGTAGATGATATGAGACTTTCGTTTAATGAGGAAGAAGTTCACCGTGCTATGTCGCTGTACAAGGTTTTTGCCAGGGCTTTTAAAAGCGTTTCAGAACATAGTATTCGGGACAGCAAGGAACACGGCTTTAATCCTACAGAATTTGCTGTATTGGAGCTTTTGTATACGAGGGGAGCCCAAAAGCTGCAGCAAATCGGCTCGAGGCTGCTCCTTGTAAGCGGAAACGTAACCTATGTGATCGACAAATTGGAAAAAAACGGTTTCATCAAACGAGAGCAGGACCCGAAAGATAAACGGTCTGTCTATGCGAATTTGACAGAGAAGGGAAAGGCTTATCTCGATGAGATTTATCCGATCCACTCCCTGAGAATTGCGCGGGCTTTTTCAGGCTTGACAAAAGAGGAACAGGAGCAGCTGATGGCCCTTTTAAAAAAAGCCGGAATCCACAGCCAGCACCTATTGTTTCGCTGAAAAAGTCAGTTTTCCGAACGGTCAATTTCTTTTAAGTGATCGAGAATAGCTTTGATCTGTTTGTCTTGGGGCTGTCTGAAGAAGCTTTCGAAAGGGCATCCGAGCTCCTTTGTGCGTTTGATGACAGCCTCCATCGTAAAATTTGAGGGTGCCAAGTCTGAATGGACTTCATCCCAAAACAGTGGTGCGGCCACTGTGCCAATCTCATTGCCTCTTGTGGAATACGGGCAGATGATCGTTTTTCCCGGAGCGTGCTGCACATAATCAATATAGAGTTTTCCGCCCCTGTTTTTAATCAGGCGTTCGGTTGTGAACAGATCGGGAAAAAGTGAGACGCAATAAGAAGCCGCAAAGCTTGTGAAAAGGCGGGTTTCTTCATAAGTAAAGGCGTTTTTTGAAATCGGAATATAGATTTGTATCCCTTTATTTCCCGACAGCTTTGGAAAAGACAAGAGGCCAAGCTGTTCAAATAAACGGTGCAATTCATTCGCGGCTCTGACGGCCTGTGGAAACTCCGACCTTGAAGGCGGATCGAGATCGAAAACGATTTCGGTCGGACGGGTCGTATCCGCTGTTTGAAAAGGGATATGGAACTCCAGCGCAAGCTGATTGGCAAGCCACAGCAGGACTGAATAATCGCTGCAGATGATATGCTCGTGCTCGTCATCCCGAATGGACGTGATAAATTCGGGTGCGTAGTCGGGCTTGTTTTTTTGAAAAAAAGATTCTCCGCCGGAACCGTGCGGATAACGGATAACGGTAAGCGCCCGATTGTCGAGAAACGGAAGCAGAAAATCGCCGATTTCATTCAGATATCCGATGTAATCCGCTTTTGTTTTATTGCTTTTAGGAAAGATGACTTTATCAAGGCTTGTCAGCTGCAAATCGGGGTGGACGTTTCTTGCATGAAGCAGCAGGCGCTTGTAAGTACAATCTTCCCAAGCCATGTCAAATTCAAAAGAAACAAACGACACCTCGCGCAATGTCCCGTAATGAATCGTTAAATAATGGACCGTCATGCAAATCGACGGATCTATGGTATATTCGCCGGGCTTTGTTTCGGTTCCGTACTGCTTGACGATTGAAAGAATGGCGTTTCTTTCCTGTTCTCCGAGTCCGTGGGAAACCGAACCGACTTCTTTGATTTGACCGCGGTCATAGACGGCGATTGTCAAATAACGGTTTGCCATGTTGTAGCCTGTCATAAATACAGCTGCTTTTTTGTAGTTTTTGAGCTTGAGCCATTCGGCTGTTTTTTTATTTTCAGCCCAGCGGCTGTCTTTTTTCTTCGCAACAATTCCCTCGCCGTCAAACCTTTTAACAGCATTCCATAGAGCATGGAAATCTGAAGTGTCAGGGATATATTGAATTCGTGCGTGAGCCATCGGATCGGGAGCCATCGGCAAGCCGAGTTCTTTCATCAGGTCGGAAAGCACGCGTTTTCGTTCGGTATAGGGGAGTGAGGTTAAACTTTCTCCTTTAAAGACCAGTAAATCAAAAGCGAGGTACTGACACGGTTTCTTCGCGGCAGCTTGTTCAATCAACTCGGCCTTTTTGCTTAACCCTCTTTTTTGGACGTATTCAAACCGGGAACGAAAACGGTTTGTCAACGACACAATTTCCCCGTCAATCGTGATCGGCAAGTGTTCTTTGAGATTTTCGATCATGCTTTTTGCAAATTCCGTAATTTCCGGAAATGTGTTTTCGAGCGGCTGCGCGTTTCTGCTGATGAGCGAAACGTCGCCGGCCGCAGAAATTTTTAAAAGCCCCCGATACCCGTCATACTTGGCTTCATACCGCCAATTGCCGCCTGAAGGAGCGGATGTGGTCAACACGGGCTGCATCGTAATTCCCATTTTTTATTTTGCCTCTGAAGCTTTTTTGCGCGACGTTTTTTTCTTTTTTTCCCCGGTTCCTTTTGCAACAGGTGTTTTTGCAGCTTCCCGGTCAGGCGCTTTTGTCCGTTCGATGCTGGCTTGGAGAGCGCTCACGAGATCGATGACATCCTCGCGCGGAGCGGCGGCTCCGGCATTTGGTGTGACACCCTCATTATGATCGATTTTCTCTTTGATTTTATCTATCAGCGCAAGTCTGTACGTATCTTCATATTGTTCAGGCGCAAATGTCGTCGTCAGCTCGTCTATTAGTGAAATCGCGGTTTGCAGCTCTTTTTCGTTGACCGCGGTTTCCTCCGGAACACCGGGTACGTGGGCCGCGTTTCGGACTTCATCAGGGTAGTGGATAGACTCCATTAAAATGCAGTTCTCGTAGACGCGAAGAATGGCGAGCTGTTTTTTGGAGCGGATGGTCATATGGGCGATTCCGATCTTTTCTGTTTTTCTGAGCGCTTCGCGCAAAAGTGAGTACGCTTTTACACCGTTATCTCCCGGTCCGACGAAATATGAACGGTTGAAATAGATGGGGTCGATTTCCTTTAGCTGGACAAAATCAACAATTTCGACAGCTTTGTCTTCCTGCTCTTCTTTGAGCTGTTTCAGCTCATCGTCCGATAAGACGACGTATTTGCCTTTAACATATTCGTAGCCTTTGACGATGTCGTCGGGCGCGATTTCCTGGTGGCAGTTTGTGCACTTTTTCTCATACTGAATCGGGGCGCGGCATTCTTTATGAAGCGACCTTAATTTAATATCCTTATCCTCTGTCGCTGCGAACAGTTTAATGGGGATATTGACAAGGCCGAAGCTGATTGAGCCTTTCCACATCGTATGCATCGGTTCGGTTCAACTCCTTTTCTTTTATTGATGCCTCTCTGCAGATTGTTTCATGAATAGCAACTTATGGATAACAGCGCGAAAAAAAAGCATCCAGGCTTCGGCCCGGATGCTTGCGGCGATACAGTGATTTGCTTGGGGAAAGCGCTTAGTTCGGCTCGGGTTCCTCCTGCAAAGACGGCCTGTTCTTTCTGGCGAGAGAAGAAGAAAAATATTGATATCTGCTTTTGCTTTTGTGCTTCGCGGCGTACATGGCCATGTCGGCTTTTCTCATCAGCTCATCACCGTCTGTTCCATCGGCCGGGGAAACGGCGATTCCGATGCTGACGGATGTTTTGAGGCGGTGCTCTTTAATGTGAAAAGGCGTTTCAAACTGACTGATCAATTGCCTGGTCAGCTGATCGGTTCCATGTAAAGGGGCGACAATGATAAATTCGTCACCGCCTAACCGGGCGATGAAGCCTTCATCAGGCACACAATGCGCCAAACGCTGTGCTGCTGCCACCAGCAGCAGATCTCCGACGTCGTGGCCAAGGGCGTCATTAAACACTTTGAAACGGTTTAAATCCAAAAACAATACGGCCGTCCCCGTCTTCTGCCGCTCCAGAGCATTTGCGAGATGGTCGACTGCATACCGTCTGTTTGGCAAATCTGTCAACGCGTCATAGTGAGCCATTCTATGGATTTTGCGTTCTGCTTCACGCTGGTTTGTCATATCTTTACAAATGACATAAATGCTGTCAAGCTGCTTTCTGACGTACACCGGTATCAGCGTCACATTTACATCAAAACGCTTTTCAGCTATTTCGATTTCCGTGTCGCGGTTGAGGGCCTGTTTTTCATTTTGGACCTGAAGAAACCAGTTGAGCAGTCTGTCATGATCCTCCTGTCGAAAAAACGAAGACAGGCGCTCAGGCTCAACTCCCATTTTTTCAAGAAGGCTGTATCCCGATGAATTGGCGGAAAGCATTTTGCCTTCAAGCGAAAACACGTAGATCGGATCAATGTTGTGGTTAATTAAGGACTGGAACCGTTCCTCATTATCTTTGATTTTCTCGATATGAAACAGCAGACGCTTGTCAGTGAAGGCGCCGAAAATCAAGAAGCATTGAAGCATCAGGCTGACAAGTACGATCATAATGCCCAGTTCAATTGCATCGATTCCTTCGCGGCCTGTATCACGGCCGTCAGTCATGAAAAGCGTAGCTGCTGCCATTCCTGTATAGTGCATGCCGGAAATGGCGCCGCCCATTAAAAGCGCGCTTCCGATTTTAATGAACAAGATCCGAAAGGAGCCGGTTTTTTTGGCGAATACCACTGACAGTTTTAAGGCAGCGAAGGAGGCGAAAATGGCGATTGCAAAAGAGGCGGCATAAAGAACGGGATGATAGACGATTGTCATATTCTCCATCGCCTCCATCCCGAGAAAATGCATGGATGCGATCGCACTTCCCATTGCAAGGGAGCCCGCCGCCAGTCTTGCATTCGTCGGTTCTTTTCCATTCACAACATAAAATGAAATGAGCGAGCCTGCGAAAGCGGCAACAATCGAAAGCAAGACGAATCTCAAATCGTATTTCATTTCTTCGGCTGTCTGAAATGACAGCATCCCGATAAAGTGCATAGACCAGATACCAAGCCCCATCGTGAGGGATCCGGCCAAAAGCCATCCGATATTTTTCCTGCCCTTTGTATGGACGACCCGTTCCGATAAATCAAGGGCTGTGTATGCTGCCAAAACCGCAGTGATATAGGATAAAAGAACGAACCATCCATTATATTCACCAAAAACTTCTGTCACTTTCTTCTCCGCCTTTTTGTACTATGATGAAAAATCTGAATTTCTATACTGTATTATGAAAGGCCAGACTGCCGTACTCTTAACCGTTGACATAAAAAAGCGGCAATAGCGCTACATCCGGTATAATTCGTGAATTATACTATATATAATGAAATTCGCCAATAAAAAATGATATCCTTCTGCTCTTTCTAAGGAGGACTTCCCATTTTGCTCTTCAATTTTCCTGAATTGTGTTAAAATCGTTTTTGTACGTTCTTTGGAACTTGAAATTATCAATCGTCAAAGGTTGTGGTCAATATCGAGGAGTTTATTTTATCATTGGCTGAGGCGTTTAAGAGCCTCTCGTATTTAGGGATTTTTCTGGCGCTGTGCATCGAATTCGTGCCGGCTGAAATCGTTCTGCCGCTTGCCGGCTACTGGGTGTATCAAGGCGATATGTTGCTGATCGGGGTCGTTGCCGCAGGTTCACTGGGAGGTGTCGCAGGTCCGCTGACGCTTTACTGGCTCGGGAGGTACGGGGGGCGGCCGTTTTTGGAGCGCTACGGCAAATACTTCTTCATTAAGCCTGAAGCGCTCGAAAAATCGGACAGGTTTTTTGAAAAGCACGGGGGGTTTGTCGCATTCAGCGGCCGGTTTATACCGGGCATCAGAACGCTGATTTCCATTCCGTGCGGACTCGCTAGAATGAACGTGTGGGTGTTTTGTATTTATACATTCCTTGCGATCACGCCGATTACGTTCGTCTATGTCTATTTAGGCTTTTACCTCGGCGAAAACTGGAGCAAAGTCGGCAGCCTATTGGACGGATACCTTCTTCCGGTCGGCATCGGATTCATCGTTTTGTTCGTTCTTTACCTTTGGGTGAAAGGCAGGCGGAAGAAAGTCAAATCGCAAAGCGTTTCAACTTTTTTAAATAAAAATAAGGATTGACAGCCGGGCGCATATGAGGTTAATATTATCTTATAATTCAATATTTTCTTTTATCCCAAAGGGGAGTAGCGTCCGGATGTTAAAACCGGAAACAAAGTCGTCAGTTCATGGATGTTCATCCATCGGCTTTGTTGGCATGATTTAATCAATGATAACCATGTCTAGCAAGACCTTTGCCTAATGTTGGCAGAGGTCTTTTTTGTTTTCTGAAAATACCCTGCTGCATTAGCGGGAATAAGAGAAAGAGACAATCACTTAGGAGGAATTATAAAATGGATGCAGCATTATTACTTGAATATGGTTGGGTTCTTCTCATCCTAGTCGGGCTGGAAGGTATTTTGGCCGCGGACAATGCCCTCGTCATGGCGGTCATGGTTAAACACTTGCCTGAAAAAGACAGAAAAAAAGCGCTCTTCTACGGGTTGGCCGGCGCGTTTGTGATGAGGTTCGGCGCTTTGTTTGCGATCTCTTTTCTTGTCAACGTCTGGCAGGTGCAGGCGATCGGCGCCGTCTATCTGCTTTACATCTCCATTCACCATATTTTGAAAACCCATGTTTTCAAAAAGGACGAAAAGGTGAAAGAGTCGAAGCAAAGCGGTTTTTGGCCGACGGTTATCAAAGTTGAGCTGGCGGACATCGCGTTTGCCGTCGACTCGATTTTGGCGGCGGTTGCGCTGGCTGTCACACTTCCGGCAACGAACCTGCCGCAAATCGGCGGACTTGACGGCGGACAGTTCATGGTGATTTTAGCCGGCGGGATTATCGGACTGATTATTATGCGTTTTGCTGCAAGTCAATTTGTGAACTTGTTAAAGAAACGTCCGAGCCTGGAAACGGCTGCTTTTCTGATTGTCGGCTGGGTTGGTGTGAAACTGACGCTCTATACGCTCGCACACCCGCAAATCAACATCGTCTCTGAACATTTTATTCATTCAGGTACTTGGAAGTTCATCTTCTGGGCGGTGCTGATCGCTATTGCGCTCGGGGGATGGTTTATGACAAATCCGAACAAACACGAGAATAAAGCTGCAGAGGAGTAAACAGCTATCGCCAGACTGCCGGTCTTTCACCGGCGGTCTTTTTTGTTTGCCCGCACTGGGAAGCACCAGGGATGATTGCCCTAGTCCAACCGAAATAAGATTTCATTTTATTAACAGGCGTGTTACAAAAACGGCGGGAAAACCCCCTTAATCGTCAAACAGATCACGAATTGTTCTAGGAGATCAAACAAATCATTGTCACAATTGAAAAATTAGAAATGAATACCGCGTTTTCTCCTTTGCGAATCCCTATCAAATTAGCTATCATTAATGAGTAGTATAGGGAGGAACTGAGGTGAAACCAGTGCTTAGCCTTTTGTTTAAGACAGGAAAAAAGAAACAACAATCATTAGAAGAGTCTGTAATAAGCATACAAAAAGGAAATCAGCAGTTGCAAAACGAGCTTATCCATCAGTATAAGCCTTTTGTGGCTAAAACGGTTTCATCCGTGTGCAAACGATATATAGATGAAAAAGATGATGAATTCAGCATCGGCTTGATTGCATTCAATGAAGCCATTGAAAAATATTCTTCTGATAAAGGAAATTCTCTGCTGGCATTTGCAGAGCTGATCATTAAGCGCAAAGTCATTGATTATATCAGAAAAGAAGCGAGAAATGCCCAGAATATCAATATGGACATGCAAGAAGGAGAAGAACAGGAATCCTCTCAAAGCATGATTGAAGCGGAGCTTTCCATTCATGAATTCAACCGCATGCTCGAACAGGAGCAGAGGCGGGAGGAGATTTTCCATTTTAAAGAAAGGCTTAAAAGTTTTGGCCTGTCTTTTTCCGATTTGCTGGAGCATTCGCCGAAACATACGGATGCAAGGCAAAACGCCATCAAAGTGGCATATACGCTAGTCGAACATGAAGAGTTAAAAAAGATCTTGTTTGAAAAAAAGCAGCTTCCCGTCAAACAGCTTGAAAAGCTGGTGGCTGTCAGCAGAAAAACCGTAGAGAGAAACCGCAAATATATCATTGCTATGGCGATCATTATAACGGGCGATTATGTTTACCTTAAAGATTATCTAAAAGGGGTGCTCAATTCATGAGAAGAGGAATTATTGTAGAAAAAAATAAAAAATTCGTCACATTGCTAACCCCTGACGGACAATTTTTAAAAGCAAAGAGCACAGAGGAAGATTATGAAATCGGTCAGGAAATTGCTTTTCCCGCGGAGACGAGAATGTCGAGGAAGCGTGCGGGCTTTTTTGATCTGCTTTCGCTCCGTCCGCTGAAAGCAGGCGTTTTTTCAATCGCGGCGATCATGCTGCTCGCTTTCATGATCATCCCTGATGTTTTAAACAATAAAGCATACGCCTATATGACGATCGATATCAATCCAAGCTTTGAATTGACACTCAACAAAAACTGTGAAGTTATCGATTTGGTGCCGCTGAACGAGGATGGGAAGGACTTAATGAACAGTATAGAAAATTGGGAAAAGTCTGACTTTAAAGAAGTGATCAGTGAAATTGTCGAAGACAGCGATAAGAGCGGTTATGTCACCGAATCAAAAGAAGTGCTTATCGCCACCGTATATGAAAACAATAAAGATGACACATATAAGGCGACGGTAAAAAGCGAAATCGATCATGTAGCGAAAAAATACGAGCAGCAGAACTATAAGATGGAAGCGGTGGAATCAGACCTTGATACGCGTGCAAAAGCACAAAAAGAAGGCATCTCAACAGGCCGTTATATCCGTTCCCACAAAGATGAATTAGAAGACAAAAACAAAGATGATGACAATGAAGATAACAAAGATGATCAAAATCAGGGAGAAGATACAGGAGAAAAAGAGAAAGCTGTGAAAGAAGAAGATCAGCCGGAACAACATACGGATGATGAAGAATCAGATACGGAAGATCATCCGGACGGCGAAAAACCTTCAGATCAAGATCACTCTCAATCTGATCAAGAAATGGAAAAAGAAAAGGAGTCAAAATCCCCTAATACCGAAAACCCTCAAGAACATAACCATAATGACAAAGACGGTCAGCAGTCGGAGGAAGGAACGCAGAGAAGCGGTTCCGGCACAAATCAAGAGAGCCCTAAAACTCCTTATCAAAAGGAGAAAAAACCTTCTGACCAAACAAATCAACAAGAATATCCGCCGAGCGGGCCCGGCGAATAAACCATAGGGTATTTATTTGTCAGTATGCCCATTCATTTGAGCTTGTGCCTGCTGTACAAGTCGTTTTGTCATTTCCCCGCCTACAGACCCGTTTGAGCGAGCGACCGAGTCCGAGCCGAGCTGGACGCCGAACTCCTGGGCGATTTCATATTTGAACTGGTCTAAAACCTGCTCCGCCCCGGGAACGACGAGTTTATTCGTTCTTGCCATGATTCTCAACTCCTTTTTCAATTGGTACTGCTTGTTTAGTTTGAAATGGACTGAGGCTTTTTATGCTGGCAATTGTTGAAGGTGTAAAAAAACGCCTGGCTCAATAGCCAGGCGCACCGGTCAGCGGCGATTACTTCATACCATATTTTAAGAAGACGCTGTCAATCATGGAATGGGCGGTCGCCTGTATGTGCGAAGCGATAACGGATAGCACAGTGACAGCGGTGATATCTCTCACTTTGTTCCATTCGGGATCGGCCAGATCTTGATAAAAACCGCGGAGCTGTCCAGTCTGCTCGATGACGATTTTTTCGAGCGCCGATTCATTCAGCGTATAGTCTTTGATCCGGTACACATAATCGAGAACCCGCGCATACCCTTCATAAAAGCGCAGCGGACTCACCACATCATCTGAGCGGTCTGTAATCGTATTAAAAACCGTTGTTAAGATTGGACGGATCGTTTCGAAGTCATAAACCGATTTTAAGTCTCGTACAATGAGAAGGATGACGGCTTGGTCGATGGAATATTTTTTGCCGAGTTCCGGATGTCCCATCAAATCTTTTATATCGCGTTTGATCCAGTTTTGGATGGCTGTCGATTTTAAGGATGTCAGTTCGCACAAATTTCCAAGTTCAACAATTTCATTTGTGGAAAGCCCGTGTTCCGTTTTTGGCTTTTTTCGTTCGTACCGGACAATGAATTCGGGGATGTCCAAATTGTCTTCCGGCTCATCGTGCGCCAAATCGGCCGATCTCAAAAGAATCGCAAGCGGACTGACATCCAGCTGCCCTTTTAAAGCGTACATCAGTTTGGCCATTTCCAGGCGAGTCAGTTTAAAAGGTTTCATCATTCCACCTCATTATGTATTAAAATGAAATAGCAAACAATATAAACATTATCTTACGTCTTATCACTTGCATTTTCAATTCTATGCCGTATAATTTTATTATACGAGTTCATTTGATCTTATTATAACATGGAGGTAATCATGGGAAAAAGAATCTTTCTCTTTCTTTTATCGAACATTTTAGTTATTACGACGATCGGTATTGTGCTGTCCATTATCGGTTCGCTGACAGGCGTAGGCACGTATTTCACGGCTGGCGGCGGCATCGATATTGTTGCGCTTCTCGTATTCAGTGCGGTTGTCGGCTTTGTCGGCTCCTTTATGTCGCTTTTGATGTCAAGATGGATGGCGAAAATGGCGATGGGCGTTCAGGTGCTGAATCCTGATAAGCAAACGCTCAGCTACGAAGAGCAGCAGCTCGTTGACCGGGTATATAAGCTGTCCCGCGCCGCCGGACTGACAAAGATGCCTGAAGTCGGCATCTACAATTCACGCGAAGTGAATGCCTTTGCGACAGGGCCGTCCAAAAACCGCTCGCTTGTCGCTGTATCGACGGGTCTTCTTCAGGAAATGGATGACGACGCAGTGGAAGGCGTTCTTGCTCACGAAGTCGCGCATATTGCAAACGGCGATATGGTAACGATGACGCTCCTTCAGGGAATCGTCAACACGTTTGTTGTTTTCTTCGCCCGGATTGCGGCATGGGCTGTTTCACGCGTTGTCCGTGAAGAGCTGGCGCCGATCGTTCACTTTATCGCGGTCATCGTATTCCAAATCGTGTTTTCCATTCTCGGAAGCCTTGTCGTGTTTGCGTACTCCCGCCACCGCGAATATCATGCGGATAGAGGAGGAGCAGACCTTGCAGGCAAGGATAAGATGATTCACGCGCTCCGCTCGCTTGAGCAGTACACTTCAAGAGTCAAAGAAGAGCAGGCATCTGTTGCCACTTTGAAAATCAACGGGAAAAAGCACACATCGCTTTTCTCAACACACCCTGATTTAAGCGACAGAATCCGCCGTCTGGAAGCAAAATAATCAATATGCAAACCCCCTTTTTCAAGGGGGTTTGCTTTTTAAATTTAAAAATCGAAAATCGGCTGTACATAAGAGCATGTTTCCTTTAAAATGGAACACGTTATACACAAGAAGCGCAACTTTTGAATATTGAAAAGAAGGAACGATTATGAAGGTTTTATTGAAAAAACTACTGCGCGTGCTGTCTCCTGTACAGCTGATCGCGCTCTATTATTTTTTGGCGGTGACGGTTTCCGTTATATTATTAAGTCTGCCCGTTGCACACAAGAATGATGTGGAATGGTCATTTATCGATGCCCTTTTTACTGCGGTGAGCGCAGTGAGTGTAACCGGTTTGACGGTTGTTGATACAGCTGATACATTCAGCACAGCCGGAATATGGATTTTGGCGTTTGTTCTGCAGTTTGGCGGGATCGGTGTGATGGCGCTCGGAACATTCGTCTGGCTGATTTTTGGCAAGCGGATCGGTTTGAAAGAGCGCCGGCTGATTATGACCGATCAAAATCAATCCAACTTATCGGGCCTTGTCAAGCTGATGAAGCACGTGCTCGGCTTGATCCTGCTGATCGAACTGTTTGGCGGGCTGATTCTCGGAACTTATTTCTTAAAGTACTTTGAGACACCTGGAGAAGCCTTTATGCACGGATTTTTTACAAGCATCAGTGCAACGACCAACGGAGGTTTCGACATTACAGGCAACTCGCTGATTCCGTTTCAGCATGATTATTTCGTTCAGTTTATCGTGATTATGCTGATCATTCTTGGAGCGATCGGCTTTCCGGTCCTCATCGAGGTAAAGGATTTTCTGCTCAGCAAAGAGCGCAAATTCACTTTCAGCCTGTTTACCAAACTGACATCAGTCACTTTTTTCCTTTTAGTGATTGGAGGCGCGATCGGCATATTCGCCACGGAAGCGCGCTTTGCCTTTTCAGGAAAATCGTGGCACGAAGTCATATTCTATTCGTTGTTCCAGTCGACGACGACCAGGAGCGGCGGACTCGCGACGATCGACATCAGCCAATTCACGCATACGACCATTTTGTTTATGTGCATGCTCATGTTCATCGGCGCTTCGCCAAGCTCTGTCGGCGGGGGCATCCGGACAACGACCTTTGCCTTAAACCTGTTGGCGCTGTATCACTTCGCGCGGGGAAATAAATCGGTGAAGATTTTCAAACGTGAACTGCACCAGGCGGACTTAATGAAGTCATTGATTGTGACGCTGATGGCGGTTATTCTCGTTTTCGGCTCGACACTCATTTTGACAATGACGGAAAAACATTCTTTGCTTGAACTGCTGTTTGAAGTGTGTTCCGCCTTCGGTACGACCGGCTTGTCGATGGGCATTACTTCAGATTTGAGCACGATCGGCAAAAGTGTCATCATCCTTCTGATGTTCATCGGCCGAATCGGCATTGTCACGCTGCTTTATTTATTCGGCAGAAAAGAAATCGAAGCGAACTACCATTATCCAAAGGAAAGAATAATTATCGGATAAGAAAGACAGTTTAGTTAAACTGTCTTTTTTTATGATCATAAAGTCGGTCGCTGTATTTATTTGTATGATATAATGCTTAAATGGCGGATTGAAAAAAAGGGGGAAGCAACGATGAAAATGAGAGTCATCCATTTGTTTATAGCCGCCGGATTTCTATTGCTCGCCGGAGCCTGTTCTAACGAGCCGACAGCAAAAGAAAGCATGGATCAATATGTAGACAAATGGAACGATCAAAAATTTGAAGAAATGTATGAACAGCTGTCGGCTGAAGCGCAAAAATCGATTTCAAAAGACGATTTCATCAAGCGCAATCAATCCATTTATGAACAGATCGGAGTTTCCGATTTGAAGGTTTCAGCCGTCGATAACGATGAAGATGAAAAAAATAAAGAGAAAAAAGATGCAGTGACAATACCGTATAAAGTCAGCATGAATACATTGGCCGGCCCCGTTTCTTTTGAAGGGAAGGCAAAGCTTGTCAAAGAAAAAAAAGACGGTGACACGTCATGGAAAGTCAACTGGAACCCATCCTTTATTTTTTCACAGCTGAAGGAAGGGGAGACCATCCGGATTACCGCCAAGGAACCAGCGAGAGGCATCATTTATGACAGAAACGGAAAGAAACTCGCTACGAATGCGACAGTGCCTGAAATCGGCGTCGTTCCGGGGCAGCTCGGAGATGATAAAGATGGTGTCATCAAAAAGCTCGCGAACATGCTTGACATGGAAAAAGAAGACATCGAAAAACAGCTGTCCGCAAGCTGGGTGACGGACGAATCATTCGTTCCCTTGAAAAAAGTGAAGCCTGGTAGCACAGAGCTTCTTAAAAAAGCGACCTCTCTTCCCGGGGTTTTGAAACAAGACACGCAATCAAGATACTATCCTTACGGTGAAAAAGCCGCACATCTTACCGGTTACATACGGCCGATTACTGAAGAGGAATTAAAGCAGAATAAAGAAGGCTACAGCGAGCATTCACTGCTCGGAATCGTCGGTCTCGAACACATTTATGAAAAAGAACTCAGAGGAGAAATCGGCTGGACGATTTCGATTCCTGAATCAAACGCGACGGTTGCCTCAAAGGATGCAAAAGACGGAAAAGACATCCATACCACGATCGATATCAACAAACAGGAAGAACTGTACAACCAGTTAAAAGATGACTCCGGTGCTGCCGTTGCGTTAGAGCCGCAGACTGGAGAAACGTTGGCGCTTGTCAGCGCGCCTTCATACGATCCGAACGGGTTTTTGTTTGGCTGGAAAAAAGGAGAATGGGAAAAACTCAACAAAGATGCGTCTGCGCCATTCACCTCTAAATTTAATAAAACCTATGCTCCGGGTTCAACGATCAAACCGATCACGGCTTCAATCGGTCTGAAAAATGACGCGATCAAAGCGGATGAACCTAAGAAGATCGAAGGGAAGGAATGGCAGAAAGATTCGTCATGGGGCGGATATAAAGTCACACGGGTTTCCGATCGATTAAACGATGTCAACCTGGAAAACGCGCTGATCACTTCCGACAACATTTATTTCGCGCAGACCGCCCTTGACACAGGGAAGGATCAATTTGTCGAAGGCCTGAAATCATTCGGCTTCGAGGAAAAACTTGATTATGAATTCCCGACGAAGTCTTCCTCCATATCAAACGAAGGAATCGACTCGGATATTCTCCTTGCCGATTCAGGATACGGACAGGGGCAAATGCTGATGTCGCCGATACACCTCGCGGCAAGCTATACGCCTTTCTTGAACGACGGTAATCTGATCAAGCCGCACCTGATCAAAAAGGACGGCGAAGAGAAAGAAATATGGCATAAAAACGTACTGCCCACAGGCGGAGCAGAAGCGATTACAAAAGGATTGAAAGGCGTTGTAGAAGACCCTCGCGGCTCGGCTTACAAGCCGGTTGTCAAAGGGCTCACGATCGCAGGGAAAACGGGAACGGCCGAGCTGAAAACGAAGAAAGACGAAAAAGGTAAAGAAAACGGCTGGTTCACCGCTTATGATTACAAAAACAAAAACCTTTTAATCACGATGATGATCGAGGATGTGTCAGATCGCGGCGGCAGCTCATATGTCGTCAATAAAGTGAAAAAAGTGTTTAAATAAGCACCCTTCAGGGTGCTTATTTTTTTGCCGAAAACTGGATGTGTGGAATGTACGGAAACGGAAAGGATATGGATGAAACGACAAAAGAAAGGAATGTCATCATGAAAAGAAAAGTTGCCAGAAATGAAGCGGCTCTTAACAATAAAACGCCTGCTGAAAGCATGCATGATCATCAATACATGACCCAATATGATGCCGAAAACGGAGACAGGGGCGCCAACCGCAACTCGAAACAAGGGAAGCAGGGAGAATCGCGCCAATGAAAAAACATCAAAAAAGCAAGGATATGCAAAACCATAAAAAACCGATGAATCCAGATGTGCTTCAAGAGGAATTTTCAAACGAACTGGGCGATGTCAACGCCTTTAAATTGATTGATGTGATCGAGAACAATAAAAAAAAGAACAAAAAGGCGGACGGACAGCAGCGGGATAAAGATTAAAACTGCGGATCAAACGAGAAAGGTGCAAATCGGAAACGATTTGCACCTCCAGCGTGTCGCCAAACCCTCGCATTCGTTGTCAGGCCTGCGCGTCGGTGCTCACGAATTCTAACATTCGCTCCGCTCCGATGCTCGGCCTTCCTAGACTGCAAGGGTTTTCAATCACGCTGATGGGATGAAAAAATCGCAAAACAAAAAAGCTGTTTTGCGATTTTTTCAACAATCTGAAAGGTCCAAATCGGAAACGATTTGGACCTTCATTTATTTTAAATAAGGGTTATATCCGTTGTCTTTTTTCAACATCCTCATTAAATTCGTCATTTTCAATTCGATGAACGGCTGGGCGACCGTTTTCACAAATCCGCTTGATAAGCAGAAGGTTAAAATCGCCGTGGCGATGATTAATAGCGTCAGACTTTGATAATCGGCAAGCCATTCTTCCGCTCCCGTTTTTCTGAACGACTTGATGATAAAGCCGTGCAGCAGATAGACATAAAATGTGCGCGTTCCCCACAGGGTAAAGAAATACCGCCTTTCAGGCACAAGCGCCATGAACGCGAACGTTGAAGCGAACGTGATGACGAGGAGCGCCACTCGGTTTAACCCGCTTTTTATCCCGACATCGCCGAATTCCGAATAGGGTTTGGACCCGAACAGCCAGGAGTAATCGAAGTCTACAAAAAAGTAGAAAACGAACGTTGCTGCTAAAACGGCTAGAGCGGCCTGCTTGCCTTTCCAGCCTCTCAGTATTTTAAAATGGTCTTTTTGCAAATAATAGCCCGCCAAAAAGACCGGGAAGAAAACAAACGTGCGGGACAGGCTGAGCGTGTTGCTGATCAAGTCGATATATCCGACAAGAACGGCGATCGCAAAGCTTGCGGCAAACGCCCATTTCGCCGGCAGTTTTGTGAATGGAAACAACAGGATATTCCAAAAGAACAGGCTCAGCAAAAACCAAAGCGACCATTGCGGTTCAATCGGATTTGCGGCCGTTAAGCTTTGATCATCGATAAAGGAATAAAACAGCGTATAGATTCCCTGGAAAATCAAATAAGGAACAATCAGCTTCCAGGCGATTTTTTTGACATAGCCGTGGCGGTTGAACCCTTTTGCAAAATAGCCTGATATGAGAATAAAAGCAGGCATATGAAACGTGTAAATAAATTTATAAATATGAAGCAGAGCATCATTATCATGAATATAGGACCTGATTATATGTCCGAATACGACGAGAAAAATTAATAGGAATTTTGCATTGTCGAAATAGCTGTCGCGCGAAGTCGCCATAACATCACCCTTTCACAAACATTTTCAGGAGACGCCGGTGCGGGAAGCGTCTGAACCCCGGAACATTCTTTCCGGAATGACGTCTTCCACCAGTCTGGCCTCATTTTAAAATTTTAAAATAGAAAGCATGTGTTTTCCTATGCATTAAGTCTTATTGTTAGGTCGATGTAATTGAACAGTAAGGAACTTTTATATCGTCATCTTCCTGTAAAATAGGCGGAAAGGTTGTAAAAGTTCGAAACAAATGAAGGAAGATTTTCCGGTTTGTAGAATAATTGGAGGACAGGTTTTCAAGAAGGAGTGTAATAAATGGAGGAAACTCTTGATTTGAATGAATCCTTAAATCTGCAAAACCAGCTGAACAGACTGAAGAAAGAGAACGCCAAGCTAAAAGCGGATTTGTATCAGTATGAGCTGCTGTTTAACGGGACGCTGGACGCTATTTTTATATTGGATAAACAGATGAACATCATCCAGGCGAATGATGCCGCCTGCAAAATTCTGCAAAGCCAAAAAAAGAATTTGCTGGACCGGTCGGCGCTCGACTTCCTGCACGCCGTCCCGCCGGATGAACTGAACCAGAGCATTCAACGCTTTTTGGAGCGGGGATATGCGAAAAAAGAAGTGGCCATCAGGCTTGACAACGGATCTGTCAAATATATCGAGTTTACTGCAAGCAAAGGAATCGGTGAAGACTGCTATTTTGTCGTCATGAGGGACATTTCATCGAAAAAAATATTGGAGCGGGAGCGCACCATTAATGAAAAGCTGTTTAAAGATTTGTTTCACCGCGCGGTTGAAGGAATCGTCATCTTTGATAAACAAGGCTGTTTCATCGATGCGAACCATTCGTTTTGCCAGAGCTTCGAAATTGAAAAAACAGAGCTTTCAAAACTGAAGCTGTCTCAATTCGTATCCCCTGAAAACAAGGGGCGGCTCGATAAAATCTGGAATGCTCTTTTCAGAAGAGGGAAAGCAAAAGGGGAGCTTCCTGTCCGGCTCAGATCAGGAGAAGACCGGCTGTTTGAGCTTACGATAACCTCGAACATTTTAAACGGCTTTTACATGTCGATTATGAGGGATATTACCGAGAAGCGCTCGATGGAAAAACAGCTGTTTAAAAGCGAAGAACGCTTTAGAGAAGTCTTTGAAAATGCGATGGATGCCATTATACTGATGAATAACGACGGCCGCATCGTCAAAGCGAACCAGTCGGCCTGCAAAATCTTCGAACTGCCGATGGAACAGCTTCTCAACAAGAAGATGACCGATTTTATTGATCAAACCGATCAGAGGTACCATGCCATTCAAAAGCAGTATGATCAAAAAGGGGAAATCCGGGCGGAACTGCTGTTTCGTATGGCAAACGGACAATATAAAGAGCTTGAGTTCACGTCAAAACGGATCATGTTCGACAGCCAGGACCTAACCATTTTAAGAAATGTCAGCGACAGAAAACGAATGGAACAAGAATTGCGGGAAAGCGAATTGAAGTTCAGAAAAGTATTCAACGGATCAATGGACGGAATCGTTCTTTTCAACAACCAGTACGACATTATCGATGCGAACCCCCTTGCCGGAAAAATTCTCAGCACCCCTCTTGAACAGCTGAAAACGTCCAATCTACTTGATGTCATCTCCGGCTATCATATAGAAAACGCAGCTTCTCCCGCTAAAACGATTTCCTTAGAAGAAATGGACAATGACATCCCATTCCTGCTGAGCGACCAAAAACGGATTCTTGAATTTTCATTTAAAAGAAATATCATTCAAAATATGAACTTGGCGATGCTCAGAGACGTGACAGAACGAAAAGAGCTTGAAGAGCGGCTCCGCAAGTCTGATACCCTTCACGTCGTCGGCGAACTCGCAGCCGGAATTGCCCATGAAATCCGCAACCCGATGACGGCGCTAAAAGGATTTATCCAACTGCTGAAAGGCAGCATCCAAAATGAGGATCACGCGCTTTACTTTAATGTCATCACATCAGAACTCAAAAGGATTGAATCGATTATTACGGAGTTTCTCATCCTTGCAAAACCGCAGGCGATTATGTATGAAGAAAAAAATATCGTCAAAATCATGCAGGACACAATGGATTTGCTGCACGCACAGGCAAACCTTGACAACGTTCAGATGCATCTGAAGTGCGAAGGCGGCATTCCGCTGATTTATTGCGAGCCGAATCAGCTGAAACAGGTATTTATCAACATTTTGAAAAATGCGATTGAAGTGATGCCTGACGGAGGCAACGTATATGTGTCGATCAAACCGAAAGGAGACGACCATATCATTATCTCGCTTGCTGACGAAGGAATCGGCATGACAGAAGACAAATTGAAGAGGCTCGGCGAACCTTTTTACACGACAAAAGAACGGGGCACTGGACTCGGGCTCATGGTCAGTTATAAAATTATTGAAGAGCATAATGGAAAAATCGAAGTTGAAAGTGAAGAAGGGAGAGGCACGACATTCCATCTGACTCTCCCGATCAGACAGCATCATGAGGAGGAGGCTTAATCGCATCGTGGGCTTTTATATTGAAATGACCTCGCCTTTTGGACAAGCTTACATTGTCGAGGAAAATCACCACATTACGCATTTGCTATTTGAAAAAGATGAACTAAAACAGCTCCAGCAAGACGGCTTGGAGCTTCGCCGGACCGAAACGGAATTGTTGAAGGAGGCAAAGCGCCAGCTCGAAGAATATTTCAGGGGGGAGCGGAAGACGTTCACCCTTCCTTTCCGCCAGGATGGAACCCCGTTTCAGAAAAAAGTGTGGGAGGTGCTGCAGTTGATCCCGTACGGTGAATCACGGAGCTATTTAGATATCGCGTGCGCCGTCGGGAATCCGAAAGCGGTTCGCGCAATCGGCCAGGCCAATAAAAGAAATGCGCTGCCGATTTTGATCCCGTGCCACCGTGTCATCGGCAAAAATCGTTCTTTAACGGGGTACTCCGGAAATGAAACGGATAAAAAAGCGGTGCTGCTCGACATCGAAAATATTGCGTATAAGGGAAAATAATATACGAGCACGCCGTTTCTTTTTTTCGTCAGCGACATATAATTTTATTAAGTTAAAAATGTTGGTCTTGGTAAAAAAGGAGGACGAATAAATGAAAACGAACCGCCCGAACAAAATAGCAGGATACGCGGAATTGTTCGTCAAGCTGCACGTGTTGACCGAAGAGCAGAAGAAAGACATCATCAAATCGATTAAAATCCGCTAAAGCGGCCTAAGTAAGGGCTTCAGCGGAAAACAGCGCTTCAATTTCTTCTTCAAACCTGTCTGTGATAATCCCTTTTTCCGTAATGATGCCAGAGATTAAATCGTGCGGCGTGATATCAAAAGCAGGGTTGAACACTGGCACCTCTTGCGGAGCTATTTGCGTTCCGTTTATCAGCCTGACTTCATCCGGATCGCGTTCTTCAATCGGAATGTTGTCGCCGCATGAAATCGAAACATCAAAAGTTGACAGGGGAGCGGCGATAAAAAACGGGATTTGAAAGGCTTTGGCGAGGATTGCCAAGCCGTATGTTCCGATTTTATTGGCTGTATCTCCGTTTCTCGCGATCCTGTCCGCTCCGACAATGACGGCTGAAATGTTTTTTTCTTTCATCGTATGGGCAGCCATGCTGTCTGTAATCAGCGTCACGTCAATTCCCCCCTGCATAAGCTCCCACGCCGTCAGGCGCGCCCCTTGCAGGACAGGCCTCGTTTCACAGGCATAAATATGAAGGTCGAGGTCCTTTGTTTTGGCAAGATAAAACGGGGAAAGGGCCGTACCGTACCTGCTTGTCGCAATCGAGCCGGCGTTGCAGATGGTCATGATGCTGTCACCCGATTTGAACAAATGCAGTGCATTCTGTCCGATTTGCCGGCACGTTTCTTCGTCTTCAACCTGGATCTGAATAGCTTCATGGATCAGATTTGTTTTTGCTTCATTGACCGATTTTGCGTCCTCCGCACTTTTTACCAGCCGATTGAGAGCCCAGGATAAATTGACGGCTGTCGGCCTTGCCTGATTGAGTTCATCTTTGATTTTTCCGAGTTCCACCAGAAACGCGGAAACGTCAGATGTATCGATGCTTTGTGCGCAAAGGGCGAGTCCGAAGGCGGCTGTAATGCCGATGGCAGGTGCCCCCCTCACTTTCAGCGTTTGAATCGCATCATAGACGTCTTCTTTTGTTGTGAGGTGCAGGTATTCCGTCTTTTCGGGAAGCTTTTGCTGGTTCAGAATTTTTACCGATGCTTCTTCCCATTCGACAGAGCGGGGCACCGCAAATTGTTCAGGCATGTCATTCACTCCTTAAGTGCGTTCCGAAACGCTTCAATCAAGTCTTTTGGCGTCCGGAAACCGCTGCGTTTTTCTATGAATGCTGCGCCTATTTTAAGGGCGAGCTTTTTTTGGCTGATTCTCCGGGAAAACGGAACGATTGTTTCAAGGTCCGCCACATGGGCAAGGCCGATCGTCCGGCGGATCATTTCGCAGCCGGCAAAGCCTGCTGCGTCTTCAAACGCCTGCTTCAGAACTGATTCAAGGCGTCCTTTCTCATTTTTGCAAGCGTCAAGAGCATCGTTTTCCCATGCTTCGCTGAATGTCCGGCTGAACGTATGCCAGACGGTCTCGACATGGCGGTATAAAGGAGCCCGCCTGTTTTCTTCGCGGGAAAGCGCGTGCAGCAGCAGGTTGGCGATAAACTGTCCAATGTCAAACCCGATCGGGCCGAAAAACGCAAATTCAGGGTCGATGATTTTCGTTTCGGCTTCTTCACTTGCGAAAATGCTGCCTGTATGAAGGTCGCCGTGGATCAGCGTTTCCTCTGCAGACAAAAAGCGCTGTTTCAGTTTTGCCGCTTCAATTTTTAATGCTTCATTGCGCCAAAGATCTTCCGCTTCATCGCGAAGCTCTTCTTCGAAATCGTTTGTCTCATGATCAAAGAAAGGGTCTGTGAACACAAGGCTTTCTGTAATATCGCACAGATCCGGATTCGTAAACTGCTTCACAAGCCGCCCTTTAACTGTTGGGTCAAGTGCATATTCAGACGAGTAAAAATGTGTTTTTCCAAGGAATTCTCCGATGTCTTCCGACAGGTGGGGATAATCCTTCCCGTCAATCAGTCCTTTTCTGGCGATTTCCAAGTGAGAAAGGTCTTCCAATACGGTAACGGCAAGCTCGGTGTCAGAATAGTACACGTTCGGGACAAGGTGCGGGACATGCTCGGCTTGGCGGATCAGCGCACTGCTTTCGATTCTCGCCCTGTCAAGCGACAGCGGCCAGCTTTCGCCGACGACTTTCGCATAAGGCACCGCCTGTTTGATGATCAGCCCTTTTTGCTGCTCTTTGTCATACACGCGGAAGACCAAATTCAAGTTTCCGTCCCCGATCTCCTGGCATGTCAGGGTGCTTTTGCTTGGAAAAAGCCCGAGGCGGACGGCCAGCGCGGCCGCGGAGCTTTCGGTCAAAGTTTCGTATGCTGCGGTTTTCGTTACGGTCATGTGTGATTCCCCCTAAATGTCGTTAACAATAAAAAAGCCTCTTTCTCATCGAGAGAAAGAGGCTGATTTGTCGCGTTCGCCTCTCTTATCTCTCAGAATTCAAAGTCTGATGGAATTAGCACCGTGCCCTAGCGGCGCAGAATTTCGCGCCCCATTTCACAATGGTATTACGGTCGGTTGCTGTTGGGGTCATTAGGCCAGTCCTTCACCCAACTCTCGATAAGAGAAATCAATATAAAATTTTGAAATTTCAGTTCGGTCAGTTGCTGAAAATGTTACCAGCATCTCAGTTTTCTTGTCAATACTTTTTTAATATAAATCTCTGCGAATGTCCTCAAAAACCGGAATTTGCCCCCGCGCTTTTTCAATGTCCCCGAGGTTGATTTCGGTCCTGATGACGGCTTCACCGCTCCCTGCTTCAGCGAGGGTGCGGCCGAGCGGATCAATGATGATGCTGTGGCCCGCAAATTCGTTTGCCGGGTCACTTCCCGCTCGGTTGCAGGCTGCGACAAAGCACTGATTTTCAATCGCTCTGGCTTTTAAAAGGCTTTGCCAGTGATCGAGGCGGGCGAGCGGCCATTCCGCCGATACAAAGATGATGCCCGCACCTTCCTTCGTATGTTTTCTGATCCATTCCGGGAAACGGATGTCGTAGCAGATAAACCCCGCAGCCGGGATCCCTTCAAGCTCGAAGCTCCCGTCGCCTGAGCCCGCTGACAAATAGAGGTGTTCGTCCATCAGCTGGAAAAGGTGAGCTTTGCTGTATTCTTTGATCAAATGTCCGTTTTTGTCTGCGATGTACATGATATTGTACACACCGCTTTTTTTCTTAACGGCGACAGAGCCGCATATGATATGGACACGGTTTGCTTTTGCCGTTTCCTGCAGCCATCTCTTCGTTTGCCTGCCTTCTTCATCTGCGATGGAGCCGAGATTTTTTAAATCATAACCCGTCGTCCACAGCTCGGGAAGGAGAAGAACATCCGCTTTTCGGCTTTCCTGTTCGATCAGCTGCTCCGCTTTTTTAAAATTTTCAGAAGGATTGCCGTATGCGATATCGAATTGCAGACATGAAATTGTCAGCTTCAATCTGGATCACCTCATTTTTTTCTTTACATTTTACATTTAACAATATATGATGATGGACTATCATTTCAAGAATTTTTCAAAAGCGGGTGAATCATATGAAATTTGAGCTTTCAGATGTGCTGAAACAGCTGCCTGAGCAGTTTTTCGCTTCCTTGGTGAAAAAGGTGAATGAAAAAATCGCCGCCGGCCATGATGTGATCAATCTCGGCCAGGGGAATCCCGATCAGCCGACACCTGATCACATCGTTGATACAATGGCGCAAGCCGTTCGCAACCCTGAAAACCATCAGTATTCCTCCTTTCGCGGCAGCCGTTCACTCAAGGAGGCGGCAGCCGCGTTCTATCGAAGGGAATACGGTGTAGAGCTCGATCCCGAACGCGAAGTCGCTGTATTGTTCGGCGGAAAAGCCGGTCTTGTCGAGCTTCCGCAATGTTTGTTAAATCCGGGGGATGCCGTGCTCGTTCCCGATCCCGGCTATCCCGACTACTGGTCGGGCGTTGAGCTGGCAAGAGCGAACATGGAAACGATGCCGCTTACAGCGGGCAATCAGTTTCTGCCTGACTACAGCCGGATTCCGAAGGAAGTGAAAGAAAAAGCGAAGCTCATGTATTTAAATTATCCAAACAATCCAACCGGTGCCCAAGCCACGCCTGTTTTTTTCGAAGAGACTGTCCGGTTTGCCAAGTCGAACGGAATTTGCGTCGTCCACGATTTTGCCTACGGTGCGATCGGCTACGACGGCAAGAGGCCTGTCAGCTTTCTCGAAACGGAGGGGGCAAAAGACACAGGAATCGAAATTTACACGCTTTCCAAAACGTATAATATGGCTGGATGGCGGGTCGGGTTTGCAGTTGGCAACGCCTCTGTGATCGAAGCGCTGAACCTTTATCAGGACCATATGTATGTCAGCCTTTTTAAAGCGGTCCAAGACGCCGCGGCAGTCGCGCTTCTATCAGACCAAGCGTGTGTCAAGGAGCAAAATGAGCGCTACGAAAAAAGGCGGGATGTATGGATTCGTGCGGTCCGTGAAATCGGTTGGCACGCGGATGCTCCGCAAGGTTCTTTTTTCGCCTGGATGCCTGTCCCTGACGGGTATACATCTGAGGCTTTTTACGATCTGCTTCTCGAAAAAGCGAATGTCGTCACAGCGCCCGGCATCGGCTTCGGCAAATACGGAGAAGGCTATGTGAGAGTCGGCCTCTTGACAAGCGAAGAGCGGCTCCGGGAAGCGGCTTCGCGCATTGCCAAGCTGAATATATTCAAAAAGACCGGCCACAGTCATTGACAACCGGGAAAAACGATGGGATAATTCAAAATAATTTATAAAATCAATATTCTTATCAAGAGCAGGCAGAGGGACAAGCCCGATGAAGCCCGGCAACCGACTTTTTAAGCACGGTGCTAATTCTTGCAGCTGACGCTGAGAGATAAGGATTCGAACCTGAAATGCGAAACCTCTTTTAGCTAAAGCAGCAAAAGAGGTTTTTTATATGCATGAAGCAGGAAGGAGCTACAGAATGAGTGAACTTTTGGCAACATATGTTTTGACAGATCAAGGATGTGACGCAAAAAAGCGGGCCGAGCAAATCGCGATCGGACTGACGGTCGGGTCGTGGACAGATCTGCCGCTCTTAAAGCAGGAACAGCTGAAAAAGCATAAAGGACGCGTCGTCAAGGTCGAAGAAACAGAAAGCGCGCTGGGGGAAAAACAGGCAACGGTCACCATCGCTTATCCGGAAGCCAATTTTACAAGCGACATTCCCGCTGTGCTGACGACCGTTTTTGGAAAGCTGTCTCTCGACGGAAAAATCAAATTGGCGGATTTGGAGTTTTCACAATCTTTTAAACGATCATTGCCGGGCCCGAAATTCGGCGTATACGGGATCCGGAAAAAAATCGGCGAATTTGAAAGGCCTCTGTTGATGAGCATTTTTAAAGGCGTCATCGGCCGCGATATGGAAGACTTGAAGGAACAGCTCAGACAGCAGGCGCTCGGCGGAGTGGATTTGATCAAGGACGATGAAATCTTATTCGAAACAGGCAGTGCCCCCTTTGAAAAACGAATCACGGAAGGAAAAAAAGTGCTTGAGGCAGCTTTTGAAGAAACAGGGCGCAAAACGCTGTATGCCGTCAACCTGACGGGTAGGACAATGGAGCTGAAATCGAAGGCGAGAAAAGCAGCCGAGCTCGGAGCCGATGTGTTGCTGCTGAATGTGTTTGCCTACGGGCTCGATGTTTTGCAAAGCCTTGCGGAAGACGACGACATCCCGCTGCCGATCATGGCGCACCCGGCAGTAAGCGGCGCACTCACTTCGTCGCCGCATTACGGTTTTTCCCATTCGCTTTTGCTCGGCAAGCTCAACCGGTATGCGGGTGCTGATTTCGGCCTGTTCCCTTCACCGTACGGAAGCGTTGCTCTGCCGAAGCAGGATGCGCTTGCCATATATGATGAATGCACGAAGGAAGACGTTTTTAAACCGACATTCGCCGTTCCGTCGGCCGGTATTCACCCCGGCATGGTGCCGCTCTTGATGAAAGACTTCGGCATTGACCATATCATCAACGCAGGCGGGGGGATTCACGGTCATCCAAACGGAGCGGCAGGCGGAGGAAGAGCGTTTCGGGCGATCATTGATGCCGTCCTGGAAGCGGAGCCAGTCGAAGAAAAAGCAAAGCGTTCTCCCGATTTGAAGCTCGCCCTTGAAAAATGGGGAAGGGTTGAGGTTTCCGTATGAAGCAGCCGCTTATCATTTGCGATTTTGACGGAACCATTACAACGAACGACAACATCATCAGCATTATGAAACAATTTGCTCCAGAAGAGTGGCTCGCTTTAAAAGACGGGGTTCTGTCCAGGGACATATCGATTAAGGACGGGGTCGGCAAAATGTTTCAATTGCTGCCGACAAGCCTGAAGGAGGACATTATGGGATATGTACTGAAACAAGCCGAGATCCGCCCCGGGTTTACAGAGTTTGTCTCTTTCCTGGATGAGCAGGGTCTTCCGTTTTACGTCGTGAGCGGAGGGATGGACTTTTTCGTCTATCCACTGCTTGAAGGCATTGTCGAAAAGGAACGCATTTACTGCAATGAGGCCGACTTTTCAGGGCGCAATATCGAGATCCGCTGGCCGTATCCGTGTGACGGCAGCTGCGGAAATGAATGCGGCTGCTGCAAGCCTTCTATCATCCGCCGGCTGAAAGGCCGGGACGATTTTGTTGTCATGATCGGGGACTCTGTTACAGATGTTGAAGCTGCCAAATGTTCCGATTTGTGCATCGCGCGCGATTATTTGCTGCGGGAATGTGAGGGACTCGGCCTGAGGCATGCGGGATTCGGCGATTTCCGTGATGTAAAGCGAATACTTGAAGAGACCGCGGAGGTGAAAGAATGGACCCTGAGCAAAAATGGCACGAACTTGCCGAGGTAAAAAAAGAGCTTGCGGAAAGGGATTGGTTCCCTGCGACAAGCGGCAATCTGTCAATCAAAGTATCAGAAGACCCGCTGCGATTTCTCATCACAGCAAGCGGAAAAGATAAGCGAAAAGCATCCGCGGAGGATTTTCTGTTGGCGGACGAAGAGGGGAGACCGGCGGAGACCGGACATACGCTGAAACCGTCAGCGGAGACGCTGCTGCACACCCGTGTCTATCAAAATACAAACGCGGGCTGCTGTCTTCACGTCCATACGATTGACAACAATGTCATCTCAGAGCTTTACGCAAAAGAAAAGCAAGCGACATTCAGAGGCCAGGAAATCATAAAGGCGCTCGGTCTTTGGGAGGAAAATGCGGAGGTTGCGATCCCGATTATCGAAAACAGCGCTCATATTCCGGATTTGGCGGCGGATTTTGCCGGACACCTTTCAGGCGATTCAGGGGCAGTGCTGATTCGCAGCCACGGCATTACCGTCTGGGGAAAAACGGCATTTGAGACAAAGCGGATGCTTGAAGCGTATGAATTCCTGTTCAGCTGGCATTTAAAACTGAAAGCTTTGCAGGCTTACCACGTTAATTAAAAAGGGGGAGAAAGCATGGCGACAATTCGAATCCATGATGAACAAAACACGACCATTGAAAAGCAGGAAGAAGTAGAACAATTTCTAAAGGGGCAGGAGGTCATTTATGAAAAATGGGATATCACAAAGCTGCCGGCCGGCTTAAAAGAAAAATACGATTTGACCGATGAAGAGAAACAGGAGATTTTAGACGTCTTTGCCGCTGAAATCAAAGACATTTCAGAACGCCGCGGCTATAAAGCGAGCGATGTCATCTCGCTTTCCGACCAAAATCCGAAACTCGATGAGCTCTTGAAAAATTTCAAACAGGAACATCATCATACAGACGATGAAGTCAGATTTATCGTCAGCGGCCACGGCATCTTTGCGATAGAAGGAAAAGACGGCACATTTTTTGATGTCCTCTTAAATCCGGGAGATTTGATCTCCGTTCCTGAAAACACCCGCCATTATTTCACGCTTCAGGAAGACCGAAAAGTCGTGGCTGTCAGAATCTTTGTGACGACAGAGGGCTGGGTGCCGATTTATGAGAAAGAGAGTGTGAGCCGATAATGAAAAAGCGTCCGTGTGGACGCTTTTTTATTTGTTTCTGTCATAAAGGGCCTTGATGTGGCCTTCATGAAAGGAGAGATGCTGTTTTTCATTTTGATAGTATTGAAGACGGTCAAATACAGAGCCGGTGTGAAGCTCGAACTTATGGCCGTCCGGATCTGAGAAATAAATTGAATCTTTGTCGCCTTCATGCCGTTTTCTGCCCTTTAGCACGTTTACACCTAAATCGCATAATTTCTTTTCCCAGAACGGCAAATCTTCCTGTTGAATCGAAAAGGCGATATGGGTGTAAGAGTCATGGATTTCCTGTCTCTTAATGTCTTTCTCTTCGTTTAATGCGAGCCAGATGCCGTTCAGGTCAAAATAAGCGGTTTTCTCGGCCTTTACGAGCCACTTGGCATCAAACACCTTTTCATAGAATGAAATAGAGACGGACAGGTCAGAGACTGAAAACAAGAGATGATTGATACCGAGAATATTATTGTTTGCCATTGCCGTTTATTCCTCCCGTTAGATGTATTTCAAATCCGTCCAGCTCTTTGGTGATTTGCCTGAATAGAAAAGCGAGCACAGCCGCGTCATCAAGCCAGCCGACACCTGCGAGAACATCGGGAATCAAATCGATCGGAGACAGCACATAAATCAATGCCAGCGCGGCCAGTAAAATCGTTTTTTTCGGGAATAAGGGGAAGTCTCCCTTTCTCCAGGCTCTAAATGCCTTGAAAAACAATAAGAGGCCTGAATACGCTTCTTTCACGGCAAAGATGGTTCGGAGCCTTGACACTGGTTTTTTCATCATTTAGACCTCCTTCAATCCTCATGAACTCTTTTAAAGGTGTTTGCCGTATTTCATCGATGGGTATTACACCTTTAATTCCACAATTCTATTATACTCGATTTCAAAATAATTTTTTGAGAAATAGGTTTACAAAATAAGTATAATCTGTAATAATGCTCAAGTACGCAAAATCTGGATGGTTCTAAGAAACGATATGTCGGTAAGGGGTGAAGCGTATGCAAAATTATGTTGAAAAAGAAGCATTGCTCGTTTCCATCAGCAAGAAGCGGCAAATGATGGTTGAAGCCGCTGAAATCTATGGATTTACAGGGGATGAAACGATCAGGCGGAGCCAGGAGCTGGATCAATTAATTTATGAATATCAAAAACTGTCTATGAATGAAAATGCGTCGGACCATCTGCTGCAGGATTTTTTAGGCTGCATCGACTGTCTGACCGTTGAAAAATATACGGCATAGTGACTGAACGAAAAAGAGCTGCCGTGAAAGGCAGGCTCTTTGCAGGAACGGGGAAGCCTCAGTCAACCTGTTCCTTTGAAGTCGGCAGCGTAATCGTTACAGTCGTTCCTTTATGCTGTTCGCTTTCGATCTGAATGGTTCCCCCGTACATGGAAATGATGCGCTTGCACACGACAAGGCCGAGTCCGGTTCCCTTTTCCTTTGACGTGACAAAAGGCTGGAAAATACTCTCCATCATTTCTTTTGGAATGCCTTCTCCGATATCCTTCACAATAATTTGCGCCTTCTCTTGATGATGTTCGATTTGAATGAGCAGCTTTCCGCCGTTTTTCATCGATTCAAGAGCATTTTTGGCGACGTTCAAGACAACCTGCTTAATATGATCTTTTTTACAATACACATAAGCCGGGTCTTCTCCATAGTCTTGAAATTCCACTTCCACATTATATAAATTTGCCTCAGAATGAATAATCGGCATGATTTCGTCAATCATTTCATTCATGGCGTTAAGCTGCCACTGCTCTGCCGTCGGCTTTCCGAGCACGAGAAACTCGCTGACAATCTGGTTGATCCTCCGGATTTCCTGGTCGATGATTGAGAAATACATTTGATCTTCTTTTGATTGATATTTTTTTTGCAGGAGCTGGATAAAGCCGCTGATACCTGTCAGCGGGTTTCTGATTTCATGAGCGGTGCTCGCTGCCAGGGTGCCGATTAATTCGAGCTTCTGGGCTTCATTTTGGGCGCGCTCCTGCTTGGTCCGCCGCTTCAGCAGCACATACTGGAGCATGAGGAACATAATATTCAGCAGAATGAAAATACTTAAAAATGACAGCAGAAGACTGTGAACGATTTCATCAAGCTGGACCGGTTCCGGATAAACTTCAAGCTTCCAGTCGATCTGATCCAAAAAAGCATCGACGGTGCCGCCGTCCGGCTTCTCAGGAGGAGAATGGCCTGCTGTAAAGACAATCTGATTCTTCTGGTTGAGAATTTTGATATAAAGCTCAGGGCTCAGGACATTCATGATATTTTTCAGATAATCGACGCGGATCGAAGCCAGCAGAAAATTTGTCGTTCTGCCTTCGCTGTCATAGACAGGAGTAAAAATATTCAGCTCCAGCCTGTCCGACACTGTATGTATATCGTCTGTGATCACGGATTTCTTTGATTTTTCCGCTTTTTGCAGAATGTTCTTGTATGAAACCTTCTTTTTTTCTTTGACGGGAGACGTGCTCACCATGACATCGCCGTCTTTATTTAAAAGGTATAAAGCCGAAAAACGCGGTTCTTTTTTATACGTTTCCGTCAGGATTCGTTTGATATGCTGCTCATTAACAGGGTGGTTGAGGGCCGTGGCAAGGGAGCTGAGCCTTGCTTCTGTTTCGCCGATCAGGTAGTTGATTTGGTTGCGGTGAATATTGAGCATGAGAGTCGCAGTCTGACGGTGCTTTTCAGTGATATTTTCTCGTTCTTGTTCGTATACAAAAAAGCTTATAATGAAGGCGGGGATCATTACCAAGATCAAATAAAGCCTGACTTTCTTCCATAGATTTTTCAAATTGCGCATATTTTTACTCTCTCCCAATCGATACAGGAATAGGGGTATTATATCACTAGTGAGAGCCGATTTATAGAAAAGATAACCAATACCGTGAAAATAGGACACAATACCGGGGAATTTCCGGATATATCTATTTGATGTTCGATTCCTACTCATCATAACATGGTTTGAATGTTAACAGTTGACATTTTCCTCATAGTTTATTAATGTTTTCCTGTAGTTGTTTCTTTGGAGATGAGAGATATGAGTAATAGAGAACAGGAACAGTCCTTGAAATTATTTATTGTATTATCTCGAGCGTACAGATCCATTAATGATCATATGAATAAACATATTCATCATCATGGTCTGAATCCAACCGAGTTTGCCGTTTTAGAACTCCTCTATCATAAAGGGGATCAGCCCCTTCAGCAAATAGGGGATAAGATTCTACTGGCGAGCGGGAGTATTACATATGTGGTTGACAAGCTTGAGCAAAAGGAGCTGATCGCGAGAAGAGCCTGTGCGACCGACCGCAGGGTGACCTATGCGCAAATTACAGATAAAGGCACCAAGCTCCTGGAGAAGATTTTTCCGGGTCATGCAGAAGAGCTTCACCACATGATCAGCGTGTTAAGCGATGAGGAGAAAGAAGCCTGCATCGAAATGCTGAAAAAAGTCGGACTGAACGCAAGAAATATTTATAAGGGCAAAGAATAAGGAAGCTGCCAAAAGGCAGCTTCCTATTCTTTTTTATTCAAGTTTTCCTGGCCGATCGGCAGGATGAGGATTTCAACGCGTCTGTTTTTCCTTCTTCCTTCTTCGGTGTCATTTGAAGCGATCGGTTTAAATTCTCCGTAGCCTTTCGCGCTGAATATCTTGGCGTCAAGCTTGGGATTTTCGATTAAAAGCCCCATGAAATTGACTGCCCGCATCACGCTTAAATGCCAATTTGATTTAAATTGAGAATTTCGAATCGGCACATTGTCCGTATGTCCGCTGATTACGATATTGCGGGGCGGATTCAAGACGAGAAGGTCGGATACTTCCTTGGCCAGCGGAATGTCCTGCTGGCGGATCTCCGCTTTTCCGGAATCAAAAAAGATATTATCCTCGATGGAAAGGAGGAGGCCTTCGTCTGTCAGCTTCGTATTGACCTGTTTTTCAAGACTTTTCTCTTTAATAAACCGGTTGACCTGCTCCTGAATTTTTTTCAGCGACTGCTTGTCTTTTTCTTTTTGATCTTGAGAGAGATCTTTTGCTTGGTCAGGGCTTTTTCCATCTTCGGTTGTGCTCGTTTTCGGCTCGGTGAAGCTGGAATAATCCATCATTCCTGTTCCGCCGGTAAATACGGCATTGAATGATTTAGACAGCATATCAAACTTCTTGGCGTCGATCGAGCTCATGGCAAACAGTACGATGAACAAGGCCAAAAGCAGTGTCAGCAGGTCGGCATATGGGATGAGCCAAGACTCATCCACGTGTTCTTCATGGTCTTTTTTGTGCTTCTTTTTTCTAGCCATTGCTGCTGTCTCCTTTGTCTCCTTCTGGGATGACGATGCTGGAGCGTTCGCTTGGAGAGACATACATCAAAAGCTTTTGTTCAATGACTTTTGGCGCTTGGCCTTCCAAGATCGAAAGGATGCCTTCAATCATGACTTCGCGGACTTTGACTTCCTGTTTGGATTTCCGCTTTAATTTATTGGCAAAAGGATGCCATAGTACATATCCGGTGAAGATCCCGAGAAGGGTCGCGACAAAAGCGGCGCTGATCGCATGTCCAAGCGCTTCAGTGTCGCTCATATCCGCAAGCGCTGCGATCAGTCCGACAACAGCGCCCAAAACGCCGAGTGTCGGCGCGTATGTGCCCGCCTGGGTAAAAATGCCCGCTCCGACTTGATGTCTTTCTTCCATTGCTTCAACTTCTTCAGTTAAAACGTCCCTGATAAATTCGGCACTTTGGCCGTCTACTGCCATGCTCATGCCGTTTTTCAAAAATTCATCATCGATCTCATTCAAATTTGCTTCCAAAGCGAGAAGTCCTTCACGTCTTGCGATTTGCGCCCACTCGGAAAACATCGGGATCAATTCGTTGATTTCGATCATCTTCTTCTCTTTGAACAAGATGCCGAAGAGTTTGGGAACCTTTTTGATCTCGCGGATTGGAAAAGCGATCACAACTGCTGCGATTGTCCCGACAAGGATGATCAGCCATGCCGCGGGATTGACGAGAACGGAAGGGCTGACACCTTTCATGACCATGCCGACACCTACTCCGATGATAGCTAAGATGATTCCAATTAACGATGTTTTGTCCATTTTTTCACCAATTCCTTTAACTAACTTTTCTATCGTTAATATCGGTGTTGCGTGATAGGAACTTTAGGGTGTTTCTTAAATTGTTTCAAAATCATGGTGAAAAGGGACTTTAGGGTTATTTAATGTTAAAAAATAGAATTTTTGTGATCCTTACGTTGTATGTAAAGCGGCCTCCGCAATCGGAGGCCGTTATGTGTGTTATGCGGTTGGTTTCACCAAGATTTCATCGTTTTCAACGATAACCGCAAAACCGTTGATATGTTCTTCTTCAAGCAGCAGATCGGTCATTTGATCTTCGACTGCTGTTTGAATGGTTCGTCTTAATGGGCGGGCGCCGAAGGCCGGATGGTATCCGATTTCAGCAATTTTTTCTTTTGCTTCATCTGAAACTTCAAGCGTCATGTTTTGCTCTTTTAACGTTTCTTCAAGCTCTTCCAGCAAGAGAGTGACGATCTTGACCAGATCTTCTTTTTCGAGCGGCTGGAACTCGATGATGCTGTCAAATCTGTTCAGGAATTCCGGCTTAAAGTAGCTGCTTAGGGAATCGATCATTGATTGTTCGCCCATTACTTGTTCTTCCCGGTTAAAACCGACGGTTGTCCGCTTTTCAGATACTCCGGCATTGCTTGTCATAATGATGACGGTATCTTTAAAGCTGACCGTCCGTCCCTGGCTGTCTGTCAGACGTCCGTCTTCCATGATTTGCAGGAACATGTGCTGAACATCGGGATGGGCTTTTTCGATTTCATCAAGCAAAACGATGCTGTACGGGTTCCTCCGGACTTTTTCGGTGAGCTGTCCGGCTTCTTCGTGGCCGACATATCCAGGAGGTGAACCGATCAGCTTCGATACGGCGTGTTTTTCCATGTATTCGCTCATATCGAGGCGGATGACGGCATCCTTCGTGCCGAACAGTTCTTCCGCAAGCCTTTTAGAAAGTTCTGTTTTACCGACTCCTGTCGGGCCGACGAACAGGAATGAACCGACTGGCCTGTTTTTTGATTTCAGGCCGGCGCGGCTTCTTTTGACGGCTTTTGCCACTTTTTTTACCGCTTCTTTTTGACCGATCACGCGGCTTGAAAGGTTTGCTTCAAGCTCTTTCATTTTCTTCTGATCGTCGTGCTGAAGCTTGCCGACCGGAATGCCGGTTTTTTGTTCGATGATCGCTTGAATGTCTTCCGCTTTAACGGTTGCCCGTTTTTCTTCCGCATGGTTTTCCATTTTTTTGTGCAGTGCTTCTTCTTCATCGCGGAGCTTTGCTGCAAGCTCATAGTTTTCTTCCTGCAGCGCTTTAGCTTTTTCCGCTTCGATTTCTTTCAGGCGTTGGGAAGCTTGTTCACCGCTGACCGTGTCGATTTTCAAGTTCGCTTTTGAACCGGCTTCATCCAAAAGGTCGATCGCCTTATCGGGAAGATGACGGTCCTGAATATAGCGGCTAGACAGAACGACGCAGGCTTTGATCGCTTCATCCGTGTAAGTTACATCATGATACGCTTCGTATTTTTCTTTCAGCCCGTTTAAAATCGCCGCGGTCTGCTCAATTGTCGGTTCATGCACCATGATAGGCTGGAAGCGCCGCTCTAATGCTGCATCTTTTTCGATTTGGCGATATTCTTTCAACGTCGTCGCGCCGATGACTTGCAGTTCGCCTCTGGCAAGCGCAGGTTTTAAAATGTTGCTGGCGTCCATGGAGCCTTCGGCAGAGCCTGCTCCGACAAGAAGGTGAATTTCGTCAATAAACAAGACCGCGTTTTTGCGTTCTTTCAGCTCTTTCATCAGCTGTTTCATTCTTTCTTCAAATTGTCCTCTGATGCCGGTGTTTGCTACGAGGGAAGCGACATCAAGCAGGTAGAGTTCTTTGTTTTTCAATTTGTTTGGAACATCGCCTTCGGCGATTTTGAGAGCAAGTCCTTCAGCAACGGCTGTTTTACCAACGCCCGGTTCACCGATTAAGACAGGGTTGTTTTTATTTCTGCGGTTTAAGATCTCGATTACACGGGCCACTTCATCATCGCGGCCGATCACCGGATCGAGCAAGCCTGTCTTTGCGGCATTCGTTAAATTGACGGCAAGTTCATCGAGCAAGCCTTTTTTGGCAGCGGTTTGCGTCTGCGCTTGTGATGGCTGGCTGAAGAAAGAACCTCCGCCGCCCAAAAAATGATTTCCTGAAAACATAGAAGGCTGAGTCAGCTCTTTATAGCAGTCTTCACATAAATCCATTTGTTTTTTTGTAAAGTTGATTTGCATGTTCAGGCGAATCGTCGCCTCATTTTTTTGACAATGTTGACAACGCATTTGCCAAAACCCCCTTTATTGAATTTGACCTTTTTTGACCAATTGACTTTGAAAAAATGGTCTTCAGTTTGACCATTTCTGACTATTAGTATACATTGACCTTCTTTGACTTTCAAGTTCTATGCTTTTTCCTTTTTGTTCCTGAATGAGAAGTTGTCCTTCTTTTTAAAGGACATGGCTCATATGGTGTAGAAAGGGAATTCGTTTACGGAGGAGTCGTATGAGTCAATCACATGGATCAGCCTTTCAGCTGGCATTTGTTTATGTAGGAACAGTCGTGGGAGCCGGATTTGCAACCGGAAGAGAAATCGTCGAGTTTTTTTTAAGATTCGGCTGGCCGGGATTGGCCGGAATTTTGATCAGCGGACTGATGTTTACATTTCTCGGCGCAAAAATGATGCTGATTGCGGTCAGAATCAATGCCAAATCTTATCAGGAGCTGAATCAATATTTATTCGGCCATACGCTCGGGAAATTTGTCAATGTCTTCATGCTCGTGATTTTGCTCGGGGTGACGTCTGTCATGCTGTCCGGAGCGGGGGCGATATTTGAGGAGCAGCTCGGCTTTTCAAACCAAGCGGGGATGATTGCGACGATTGCCTTGAGTCTGTTTGTCATGATGAAGGGCGTCAAAGGGATATTCGGCGTCAATGTCATTGTCGTTCCGCTGCTGCTCCTGTTCACAGTCATCGTCCTGTTTGATTCGTTTATTTTCAGAGGGCCGGAGATCCACAATTTGGCGGCATTCTCGGCGGCAAAACCCGATTGGATTTTATCCGCTGTTTCGTACGGCGCTTTTAATTTGTCGCTCGCACAGGCGGTTCTCGTGCCGATCGCTTCTGAACTGAAATCTGAGCGGCTCATTATAAAAGGAGCATTAATCGGAGGGTGTCTGCTTACCCTTGTGTTGATCGCGAGCTTTCTGTCTCTTTCAACATTGCCTGATGTCCTTTTATACGAAGTTCCGATGGCACAGGTCGTATTCATTGTCCAGCATTCTGTCCATATCATCTATCTGTTTATCATTTTCGGGGAAGTCTTCACATCGGTCATCGGCAATTTATATGGTCTTGAAAAGCAGATTAATGAATATCTTCATATGAAAAGCCTGTATGTATTTATGTTCATCCTGCTGACAATCTACTTGACGGGACAAATCGGCTACGGAAAGCTGATATCGACCATTTATCCTTTGTTCGGCCAGCTGAGCCTCGTCTTTATTTTCTTTTTGATCGTCAAAAGGGTGCCTGAGCGTTGAATGGCAGGCATTGCACTTGGCGAAACGTGCGATTTGTGATAAGATGGCGAAGGAAAATTGAAACAAAATCCGCTTGAAACTGCGGGAGAGGTTCTAGCAAAACCCTCTATAAAAAACTAAGGAAAGCTGTATCCTTGGGGTATGGCCTTTTTTATTGTTTTTTTGCTAGAGCACCTTTCTCACAGAGAAAGGTGTTTTTTCGTTTAAATATCAGTGAATCTCTTCTTTTATGAAATGCTGACGAAAAGCGGAGAAGGAGGAATTATGAAACAGGAAAAAGCGATCGTCGTATTCAGCGGCGGTCAGGACAGTACGACTTGCCTTTTGTGGGCGCTTCGGCAATTTCAGGAGGTGGAAGCGGTCACCTTCCAATATAATCAGCGGCACCGGGAGGAAATCGAAGTCGCGAAAAAGATCGCTGAAAAGCTTGGCGTCAAGCATCACCTTCTTGATATGGAACTGTTAAATCAGCTCGCGCCGAATGCTTTGACAAGGGATGATATCGAGATTGAGGCGAAAGAAGGCGAACTTCCGTCCACTTTTGTTCCGGGACGCAACCTCGTGTTTTTATCGTTCGCTTCGATCCTCGCCTACCAGGTCGGCGCGCGGCACATCATAACAGGCGTATGTGAGACGGATTTCAGCGGCTATCCGGATTGCCGGGATGAGTTCGTCAAATCCTGCAATGTCACTGTCAACTTGGCGATGGAGCGCCCGTTTGTCATCCACACGCCGCTGATGTGGCTGAACAAGGCGGAAACGTGGGAGCTCGCCGATGAGCTTGATGCGCTTGATTTCGTGAAAAACGAGACGCTGACGTGCTACAACGGAATCATTGCCGACGGCTGCGGCGAATGCCCGGCCTGCAAGCTTCGGGCGAATGGCTACAATGAATATATGAAAATGAAAAAGGAGCGAGCTTAACAGTGCTTACACAAATTTACCCGCAACCAAGCCATCCTTACTCTTTTGAACTAAATAAAGATATGCAGATGTCAGCCGCGCATTTTATTCCGAGAGAGGATGCGGGCGCATGCAGCAGAGTCCACGGCCATACGTATACAATCAATATCACGATTGCCGGGGATGAATTGAATGAATCAGGATTCCTTGTCAACTTCAGCACCATTAAAAAATTGATCCACGGGGAATACGATCATACGCTTTTAAATGACCATCAGGAATTTTCGGGTGAAAGCGCGGATCAGATCCCCTCGACAGAAGTGGTGGCGAAAACGATTTACGATAAAACAGAGGCTTATTTGAAAGATCTCAAAAACCGTCCGCATTGCGTTCAGGTGTTTGTCAGGGAAACGCCGACAAGCTATGTCGTCTACCGTCCGAAACCGGGTGTTCACAATGGCTAAGCCGATTCCCGTACTTGAAATTTTCGGTCCGACGGTTCAGGGAGAGGGGATGGTCATCGGGCAAAAGACGATGTTTGTCAGAACAGCCGGCTGCGACTATTCGTGCAGCTGGTGCGATTCAGCTTTTACCTGGGACGGTTCGGCGAAAAAAGACATCAAATGGATGACCGCGGAAGAAGTATACGAATCTCTTAAAGACATCGGCGGAAACGCCTTCTCACACGTTACGATTTCAGGAGGCAACCCGGCGCTTTTAAAACAGCTGGACGGATTGATTTCCCTTTTAAAAGAAAACGGTATACGGACAGCGCTTGAGACGCAAGGGACGTTTTATCAAGACTGGTTTGCCGGAATCGATGATTTAACAATTTCGCCAAAGCCGCCGAGCTCCAATATGAAAACCGATTTTAACAAGCTTGATCATATTGTTGAAAAACTGAAAGAGCACGGCCGGGCGGCAGCGGCAAGTTTGAAGGTCGTCATATTCACGGGGGAAGACCTTCAATTTGCAAAGCAAGTTCACCAGCGTTATCCCGATGTCCCGTTCTTTCTCCAAGTCGGAAATGACGACGTTCATACAGAAGACCAAGAGCGGCTCGTCGAACGGCTGCTTCAAAAGTATGAACAGCTGGTAGAAGCGGTCACGCGCGACCCTGAATTGAACCGCGTCCGCGTTCTCCCGCAGCTCCACACCCTGATCTGGGGTAACAAACGAGGCGTTTGATTGAAGAAAGGAAGATGAATGATGACCACAAGAAAAGATTCAGAACTCGAAGGCGTAACCCTTCTTGGAAATCAAGGCACCAATTATTTGTTTGACTATTCTCCGGAAGTGCTTGAGTCTTTCCCGAATAAACACGAAAACAGGGACTATTTCGTGAAATTCAACTGCCCTGAATTCACATCCCTGTGCCCGAAAACCGGACAGCCCGATTTTGCCACGATCTATATCAGCTACATCCCTGATAAAAAAATGGTAGAAAGCAAGTCTTTGAAACTGTATCTCTTCAGTTTCCGAAATCACGGCGATTTTCACGAAGACTGCATGAACATCATCATGAACGATTTAATTGAGCTGATGGATCCGCGCTACATCGAAGTCTGGGGCAAATTCACCCCGAGAGGCGGAATCTCGATCGACCCGTACACAAACTACGGCAAGCCCGGTACAAAGTATGAAAAAATGGCCGAGTATCGGATGATGAATCATGATCTGTATCCGGAGACGATTGATAATCGGTAAGAGGTGCATCGCTGTGTGACCGAGACGCGTATTGTTACGCGTCTTTTTTGTTCGAAATTTCCACGAACAATTACAGCGTATTGGTCGAATGCTAGTCCGGGTATATGAAATACGATTCGAATTGTTAATTGAAGGGTAAAGAGGAGGAAACTTCGTCGTCACTCGCCTCGTTAACGTCTCCGCTTGTCAGTTCGTCGTTAACTGCGAATGCTCTAGCGTTCGGTATTTATCTGTTTTTAGTCTTGTTTGTTCATTAATTCGTGAAAAAATATAGCTTTGTCCTCCTGTTAAAAAGATGTTTTCTGTTTTTTTCTTTAAACATAAAAATTTAGTTATTCTGACTTTGAGGAGGGGATGGGAGGTATATACAGGAGAGACGAAGAGCGGCGATTAAAACATAGTGTCAAGAGCATGTCTCATTCTGACGTTTACACACAAATATGTAACGTGAAGATGTTGGAGAGCTTACGAAAGAAGCAATCGATCGTTATAGACGGGAGGAGCGTTGAAGTATTTGTAAAGGAAGGTTGGCACTGAGTCGGAATGGTATACGATAATCTTACCGTATTTTATCGACAGCTGATAAGAAGTTTATTACGATGTTTAACGTTAAGAAACTGTAGACATGAAAAAGCGCCCCAATGCGGGGCGTTTCTTACGTTTGCTTGCGGGTAGCGATTTGATATACGCCGTCAGATTGGTCGGTTGCTGAAACAACGCTAATGCCCATCGTTAATATCGCGGCGGCTAAAATGGGAATAACGAGCTTTTTAATACTCATATAAACACTCCCCTTTTTTAATTTGTGTTTGCGCATACATCATTTTTTGAAGGAACTCGATTGAGTTTCTGTGGTCTTTTCTTTCAAGGTATTGGTTGGAGACTTCAAGCGAAAGCTCTTCTATGTATGCAAATATTTTATTCTCCTCCAAGTATTTAAATACCTCTAAAATCTCTTCTTTATTCACAGAATAGATATATAAGGCCTCAAGATATTCAAATAGGGAAGTGAATAGGGTATCATTGAATTTTCGAGCCGTTTGTTTGCCAATACGAAATATCTCGATTGCGCGCTCGTAGTTTTTCTGCTTAAAAAGAAGTTGAGTGAAGTAATACAATGATTGTGGTAGGTTGTTATATTCTTCTTTTAGGTTAATCTCTACGGCTTTTTCAGCATATTCAACCGCTGTATCAATGTCCCCCATACATTCATGACAATCGGCTATATTGAAATAGGCAGAACTAATAAGTCTTTTATTGTTAATCTCTATCGCTAATTCGAGTGCGTTTTCCAGGTGGGGTAAGGCTTTGTCGTGGCACATTAAATCGTCATAGTTACCCGCGATTACAAATAAACATTGGATTTTACGGACTTTGTAGAGTTCGTGATTATTATATATTTTAAAGGCTCTTAATATATGATACATGGACACATGCGTCTGTTTCATGATGTAGTACGCTTCAGCCATTTTAAAGTGAAACTCGGCTTGTTCTATAACATCAGTAATGATAGATAGCTGCTTTTCTGCATTTCGATAAAACTCTATCGCTTTGATGTACTGTTTTTTCTCGAATTCATACATGCCCCTAAAGAAAAATGAGTAGTAACTAAGGAGGCCATTTAAATCTCTTCGAGGCTCCTCGATTTGGGCCAACAATTCGTGTATTGATTGTCCTTGTTTTCTTTTGTTAGTAGGTTCTAAATATTCTAACATTAATTGATGTCTAAAACACATCAACTGATAGTAAAGGAGTAAGTCCTGATCCTCTTCCATTTGATTAATTTCTTTCTCTACTTCTTCTTTTAAAGCCTCTGCATCCGGTACACTAAACTCTCTTATCATTTTATACCATTCGTGGATTTTCACTCCGACTTTTGACGAGGGTATTAACTGTTTCACTTTCACCTCTCCCTTTTTATTTCCTTTTTGTAAATATATTACTATACTTAGGGAGATAATAGGTTGAAAAATGAAAAAATTTTCGGCATACCGCAATTAAAGCAATACAAAAAGACGCCTGTTAAGGCGCCTGAATTCTATATGCTCTTATTTATGCCACATTTGCAGCATCCGAAGGTAAATTTCGTCCTTCACCGGGCTCTTGAATAGCGGATAATCGCAGTTGTCTCACCGGCCATAAAGACCGTCCGGTTATTCCTTATAATCGTATACCACTGTAATATCATATCCTTTTATTTCGTAATCCATTCGCCAACGATCTCCAACTAATAGGATACGTAAGAGGACGGAGGATTCAACGTTTTCTCCAGGAAAATGAATCTTGGTGATCAAGTCTTATGACCTACTAAAGGAGTAATTCGATATGTGAATGATCAGCTTAAAGAAAATTTTTTATTGATGTCTGCAACAGGTCCCATAGCTCTTTGATACCCTTTAAAATAAGTTATAAAAATTGACCGGCATCCACTCTAGTGGAATCTTTCTCCTTAACCAGTTTTAATGTGGCCACGATTAGAAAGCTGACAATCACTAGTAAGAGCCATGAACTCACTTTTCCTAGATGAACGAGACTCCACGCGCTGGTTTGGTTTGGATATGTCCAGGCTCCAAAAAACGTTGCGATATTTTCGGCTATCCATATAAAAAATCCGATGAGCACAAAAGAAAGTGCGAGCGGCATACGGTAACGAATTCCATTAACCTCGTATATGACCCATGATTTCCAAAAGACAATTACTACAAGTCCAGATAACCAAAAGCGGACGTCAATCCAATAATGATGGAGGAAAAAATTCAAATAAATCGCAGCGGCAAGAGGTACAACGACGAAAAACGGCGGCCACTTAACCAGTTCAACCTTAAGCCTCCTCCACGCCTGGCAAAGATAACTGGCGACACTTGCATACATAAAGCCGCTATATAAAGGCACTCCAAAGATTTTGGAGTAACCTTCCTCTGGATAAGACCAGGAGCCCATTTGCACCTTGAAAAGTTCAAGAGCTAGTCCAATAAGGTGGAACAATGTGATCACCTTTAGTTCATCCCTTGTTTCAAGCCCGGAATACACCATCCACCACTGCATGAGAAGGCAGATGATGAGCAGCCAGTCATACCGCGGCAGGAAGGGAAGAGGGATGATTTGTGTAATTGCCAAAGAGGCAAAAATAACGACAGGAAATAAACATGACAAGGACTGCTCCCAACCAAAACGAACGAGTTGATTTAGTGCTCTCATCCGCCGAATAGGCTAAATTTTTAATCATGGGTGTCTTCATCACTTCGGTATTCCAAAATATCTCCGGGTTGACATTCTAAAGCCTTGCAAATCGCCTCTAAAGTTGATAATCGAATAGCCTTTGCCTTTCCGTTTTTTAATATAGAAAGATTCGCCATTGTGATTCCAACCCTCTCAGAAAGTTCCGTTACGCTCATTTTTCTTTTAGCAAGCATCACGTCAATATTGATAATAATTGCCATTGTTTTCACCTCAGACTGTTAAATCATTTTCTGATTTTATATCAATCGCTTCTTGCAATAGCCTTTGGAGAACAGCAGCAAAGACGGCGATAACCATTGAAGCAAAAATAAGGACCAGTCCGATTAGTATGATGCCAGGAGCGTCGTCCATCTCCGCGATGAGATAGAAGAGCGGCATGCCTGCCGCTAATAAAATACTGATGGTGATTGCACAGTATTTTATATTCTTTAAAGCCCGTACAGACAATTTCGAGAAAGCTTTATTGTGGTCAATATAGCTTAAAAGTTTAAAGGCTTGATACAGAGCAAAGTAAAAAGGTATCGCCGCTGCATACAAATCGATATAAACGAGATATTTCAGATAAGAAATATCTGGATACAAATCAGCTGCAAAATTCGCTATCTTCGGCACGAAAAATATGCACAAAGCAAGAACTGGGATTCCAATAAGAATAACAGCCATCTTTAAAAAGAGTGTTGATCCACGTTTCATAAAGAGCACCTCACTTATTTTGTCGATTTGAATTTAACACATTATTTATCGTTTTACAATAAAAAATTATTGATAAAGGTGATTTTGTTGTTGTTATGGTATGATATCTTTTTGATTTTAGACAAGCGTTTATAAAGCTATGCAAAGAAATACGTCAGCGGAGTATACATCACCTCTTTTGGACCTTTGCGGCTTCCGCCAAACGAAAAGATCAAGCTTAAAGCGTCTTTCGAACGATAGCTTATATGAACGCAGGTTCGAGACAGTCAATGGATTGAAAAACGCTGGTTATGCGATAGTTAACCGGAACTCAGCAGAACCATATCGTCAAATAAATCCTAGGGTGAAAAAGCTCAAACGTACCATAAAGGAATATGTGTCAACAAGGAGACAATAAAACAGCTACCGATTGGCATGTCTTTGCCCATAACGTGAAGACTCGGGTTGAAGTCGAGGAGTTATTTGAGGTGAAGACCGAAGACGATTAGTGTGGTGAAAACAGAAAAGAGAATGTTGTTAGATTTAAATAAAAATAAGACGCCAATTAAGGCGCCTTCATCTCGTCTTAAATCCATTCACAAAACTTTCTCCGTCCTGCTCCGTGTTAATAAGCTGCTGGGCGCTTTGGCTGATTCGTTGAGCAAGCGCCTCTTGCGCTTTTCCTTCAAAGCTGTAGAGAAGCGATGAATAGACGCTGTTCATTTCTTTTTGTATATCGTCTATCTTAAACTTCGGTCTTAGTGTCGTTTTAATGCCTTCAAGCTTCGTTGCGGCTGATACCCTCATGCCCGTTTTCAGCATTTGAAGCTGATTGCGCCGTATGAGGAGCGTATCTTCTTGATCACCGTTTAAGTTGTTGAGTGAGGCTAGTTTATTGAAATTTTCCATTATGTCATCTCCTAAAGCTTAAGCCAGTTTGCCAGCATTTTATCTTTTGATTTAAAATCTTTTGCGATCTGAGCAAGGTGCCTGCTGATGTCTTCTAAATCTGAAATCGTATTTTGTAATGAGGCGATGTACGCTTTTTCGGCATGAACATCGTAAAAGAGCGGATTGCCTTTTTTGTCAAACGACTGCGCCAGGTTTTTCAGCGTATTGTTTACATCTTCGAGTGTCAGCTTGTCGTATAAACCGTGGCCGACTTGACGGTAGGTATCGTGTTTCAGGTCGTTGATTTCGGCGTCGTGTTCCTGATAAGCGTTTTCGGCTTCGCGTTTCATCGTCCGCAGATCGTTGATCATCGCATTTACTTTTTGCGCGAGCTGTTTGGCAACGGCGGGTGTTACTTTAATTGCGCCACTTCCGGATGCAACTTCCGGTGGGAGCATCGCTTTTAAATTTTTGTCATAAATGAGCTCATCGCCCTCTATATTTTGAACGTTGCCGTTTTCGTCGAAGGTGAAGTTATTACTTCCGACCCAATGCGTATCAGGCATTCCTAAGATTGCGGTCTGAAAGAAATACCCAGCGTTTTGCCCGATTTGTTGGAATACATCGCCCTGCATTCTCGCCTCGCGCACCGCATTTGATAATTCAGGGTCCTTCGTATAAATTGTCGTACCGTTGTGCCGGTCATACTCGTTCCACCAGCCGGCCCCGACCATATCATCCGGGTTGATAATCGATTTTATGGATCGGTCATATTCACCGTTATTAATTTTTTTTTGCTGCTCCGCAGAGTGTAGGTGGACGATTGAAGGGCTGTTAAACGCTACGGCATAGACATTATTGTTGACCGCACTGTATTCAGCCTCTGCGCCGCCGAGAGAATGTCCGGTTGTTGAAATGACCGTCGAGGTGCCTTTATACTTTTGTTTAACTTCCCGCACCAGATTGTCAGCTTGCCCGATTTGGGACGTTTTCGTAATTAACTTGTAGTTACCGGTGCTAAGCATCGAGTCTTGTGTCGGAGTTCCGTTATATTTTCCGAGTGTTTTAGAAGTATCTTTCGCATCTTTTTCGACTATGTAGTGTTCCTTCTTTTTCGGGTCAATTCCCATTACAACGTTCCCGCCGTCAGCGTCAATAACATCTTGGAAGAATTGGTTCTTAGGATCTGTTCCCGCGAAGGCTACGACGACGTTTTTTGGTGTGTCAGGTTTAACCCATTTACCGTCCTTTTTCTTCGCTTGAACAAATACATACGCGTCGAGTCCGGTGTCAGAGTCCCTTTTAATTTTATCAACGTAATAAGCCTTATTTGATTTACTCTCTATAGGTGTTCTATCCTTGAAAGCTTCTTTCATTTTATTGCTACTATATGTGTTTTGGCTAAGAAAATAATAATCCTTATCTGTTAAATTAGGAATATCGCTCTTTTTATTCATGTACATAACCCCGCAAACTATGTAAAATGTTATGAGGAAAGGATGGTTTTATGAAAAAATACATAATTATCCTTCTTGCTCTGGTCATTATAACATTTGGAGGAATATTTATGAAGCAACAAAATGATAACAGAGAGAAAGAAGAGCTTTATAATTTGGCTAAGGAAAGAATGACAGACTTTATTAAAACGAATTATGAGGACATTAAGTCAATTGATTATTCTGATGACTACGAAGTGAACCCAATGGGCGGAATTGATATTAAAGGGTATCTAAATGGTGATAAGCAAAAGAAAATATGGGGTATTTATGATAAGTCAAATGACGAAGTAGGGTCCTTCACAGTCGATGCTGAAAGAAAGCCCGAATGTAAAGATAAAATTTGCGATTATTAATAAAAGGTCCGACTCGATTGAGCGGGCTTTTTTCTATTTTTATCTCACGTTTGTTTAACTAATCAGTTTTATTACCCCTGATAATAAATAATGTTGTGATATCATTTCTAGTATTTGTTTTAAACCTACCGTAAAGCATTACATCGTTACAGGCATGAAGGGTGAGCTTTACCCGGTGGAAAAAGAGATTTTCGAAGAGATTTACGAGAAAGTTAGCGAATGACTGAGGAGCCAAATAAACGGTGCCCGTTAAACTCAGATCCCTGAGAAATCTATATTAATTTTTGATGAACCTGTCGTGATATTTCCCTAATGAGGATGTCGATATTAGTCCGTCATAGATGTTTTGGGTACGCCATAAAAGAAAAGATTGCGGATATTAAAGAACCCTTTTAAAATGAGTGAACCTTTTTCCTTACTTCTACAACGTTCCCATGAATAGCCGGAACGATTTAGCTCAGCTCAATCTTGTGAGGAAGGGTATACTTTAGAAAAAGCTTAATATACTGAGGTGAATATTGAAAATATGGATTCGGCATTGAATAATTTAATCATCAGTTGCCATTACGCTTTATTGGGGGCAATTCCATACAAATTAAGGGGACTCGCAGTCAAGTTAGAAAATGAAACGTTATACTGGAAAGGCTATTTTAACGGGGAACCGACAGACGATGAAATAGAAATGCTGAGCGTAGCTTGTACAGAGGTACTTGCTGACTTTCCACATATTAAGGACTGTGAAGAAGAGTATATCAATCATAAGTTTCCTTTAAAAATGGATAAATTACAGTTTTGGGCATTTTTAAGATGGGAAGACAACGAGCATGATGAAATAGGCTGTAAAACACTTTATTATAATTTGTTACGGAGTTTGGTGTGAAGTGTAATAAACGAAAGGTGAATTCATTTTAAGATTATAGGGATTAAAGCTTTAATATGATAGTTGGTTATCGGGAAACCACTTTCAAAAACGCACAAGTTCACAATAATAAAAAGATATTCATGTTGATTAGGCGTGCATCATTGCACGTCTATTCTTTTTGGAAAGAACTTTTACCTAGAACTAAAGAACTCAAAAAGCGAGAATGACACAAATTTTATTAGTTCTATTGTCTTATTTTTTATGCATAATACCAAAAATACACTTCAAATGATTTATAATGAAGCGTGCCTAATAATTAGCAAACATGGAACGTGATTCAATAAAAACGTATAAGGTTATTGCAGTATGAACTGGAGGATACAGTTTTGAAATATAAAAAAGCAGCAGCGCTTGGAATTGGTTTACTTTTATTTATAGGCGGATGTCAGAACAGAGAGGAGTCTGACATTAGCGTCCAAGATTACACAGGACAAGATTTTCATATTCAGAGCAGGGGTTATCAGAAAGAAACCGCTGAGATCGCGGAAGCGCATCGAGATGAGGTTGAAAAAACCGTAAAAGATTATTTCTTGGATCAATATAGAACAAAGGTAAAAGTCCATAACATTGTCGGAGGGCATGGATTTGTTACTGTGTATGCTGAATCGGTCGGAAAATTGCATTTCTACACAAGTGCAAAAATTAAAATTGATTTGGACAAGAAAGAGGTGCAGACTGACGCGATCCGTTCATCGGAGTTGGACGTGAAAGACTCGATTACAAGCGCGATATACGCATTGGCTTTTGAAGACGAATTTGCCGCGCTAGATTACTATTTAGAGAAGCTAACAGAAGAAGAGCCGATTGTAGGCAAAACGCAGGCAGCCGTTGATAACACAAGCGGTAAGGGATATCAGACGCCTTATTATGCTGTTTCTTTAACTGCTGATTGGAAGGATGACCTTTATTCAGCATATTTAGAAAACCCGAAAAGAAGCAAACAAGACTGGCAGGAAAAATTAGAAGATGAAGAAATCACCCCAAAATCATGTGATATCAATATAAATTTATATATGAAAAAAGCACATACAAGGCCAAGTGAACGCATTTATAATCAAGTGGTGCAGGATATTGAAGACATGGAAGAGCTGGCACCAGGGACTTACAGCATTTACTTGAATGACAATAGAATCGATAAAAACTTAGGATTTAATCCAAGAAAAAGCACGCTTGGACGATAATGTCTTCCTAAACTGATCATGAAATTGAAAATGTACTGATACGGAGATCTATTTTAAAATAATGTTTTAAGGAGCCGGAAAGCGGTCGGGTATTTCATTTCATTCCGCACGGTCGCCGGTTTTTTCAGCTGTTCAATCAAAAAGCGGCATCGATTACGGCGCGGCGCGATGCTTCACAAACTTCTTCGGGACGATGCAGGGAACAGAGGAAAAAAACCGCCGGACCCGGGTGGCAGACGGTTTTTCCTTTTGCAGAAAAACTTGTGGAAATAAAGCTGCGTGGAAATCGTGAATATGTGCTGTAAAGGGCGGCTGATTAATGCAGGGAATCTTTAATAATTTTATAGTTTTTATGATTGACGACGGTTAAGGAGTCCAGTTCCAAGTCTCTGTAGTTTTCCATAATCGTAACATCGACGATCACAGAGTTTTCGTTTACTTTCTCTACGATTCCGGTGAGTCCGTTTTTAAATTCGATGACGTTCCCGACTTTTGCAATTTTCAAGTGACTTCCTCTCCTTTAAAGTAAATTAACCTATTGAAAGTATTTTGCAATATTTTCTTGGAGAAGTAAAGCAATTTGGGAAGCGGCATCACTATTGTTGTACCCGGTGTGACTTAATGTTATAGTTAATTAGTTAAAGATGATGAGAGAAAAGGGGAGAGAACAGGTGACAGAGCAAAATGCCATCGATCAGATCGAGCAATTAAGGTCAGGGAGCATTCATGAACTCCACGTAAAAAAAGAAGATTTTCTTTCTTTCAGAGCCATCTTAACAAAGCAGGAAGATTTTAAGCATTTTCGCGGCATTGCCCAGCATGGCGGAGATATTATATTTCAATATATGAAAGAGGCAAGAAGCTGAAAAAGGCTTTCTCAGACCGGCTGAGAAAGCTTTTTTTATTTGTGTGAAGCCATATGTTTCTGGAGATTTTGGTATTCTCTGCATGAAATCGTCCGGCCGTCTGCAATAATGTGACAACCGGACAGTTTGATGGAAGGGATGCCAACATTTTGGCAATGAAATCAGCGATTCGTCTTGTTAGTGTAAAACATATGTTTTTTTCGATGAAGATTTGACAAGGAGGAAGGAAATGAAATCGAAATTTGCTGCGCTAGCTGCGTTTTTAATCTGCATGCTGCCGGCAGCAAGAATCGAACATGCTCAAGCTGTCATGTTGTTCTCGAAAAAAGATAAACAGGAAATGGAACGGCTGATGGAAAGCCTTAAACAGGAAGAAAATCCTGCTTTTCAATTAACAGATGAAAAAAGCTTCATTGAAGCCGCGCATCTGCCGGCTGAAGAGGAGCAGGAAAAAGAAGAAGCTGATGAAGAGACGACGGATCTTTCACATAAAGAAAAAGATCTTTTATCAAGGCTTGTACATGCCGAAGCGAAAGGCGAGTCATTTGAAGGAAAAGTGGCTGTTGCCAATGTCGTCCTGAACCGGGTGGAAGACGGCCGATTTCCTGACAGCGTAAAAAGCGTGATCTATCAAAGAAACGCTTTTGAGCCCGTTCTAAACGGCAGCATCGAGAAAAAAGCAGACCGCGAATCAGTTGAAGCTGTGGAAGAAGCGGTAGATCAAAATAAAAAAGAAACAGACGCTTTATTTTTCTATAATCCCGACATCGCTTCTGATGACTGGATTAAAACAAGAAAAGTCGTGAAGCGCATCGGCAATCATGTCTTTGCGATCTAAAAAGCAGTCAGGGCCATCCGCCTTGACTGCTTTTTATATGCAATTCTTTCTCACTTTTCACCCCCCAAGAAAAAATTTGTTTTTGATACTTTATGAAAATCAATTTTCAATGAAAAAGAAAATAATTTTTAGACTTGTCTCATATGATGGGATAAACCCGTGAGACAAGGAGAGACCTCATGAACCGTTTTGTAAAAGGAATTGTTCTTCTTTCGCTAGCTGCTTTTTTTGCAGAATGTCTTGAATTTGTCATCAACATGATTCTTGCACGGGAGCTTGGCGAGCATGGCATGGGGCTCTACATGAGTGTTTTGCCTTCCATTTTTTTAGTTGTGGTGATTGCGAGCCTTGAGCTGCCTGTATCGATATCGAAGTTTATCGCCGAGTCCACCCCGAAGCTGCACGAAAGCATGCTGAAACATGCATTGCGGATGACTGCGGTCTGCACGGTTTTTTCCACGGCAGCTGCAGTGATCATTCTTCCATTTATTCCGGTTTTTGATTCTTACCACCCTCTGATCAGAGGGCTTGTGATCGGGATGATCCCTACGGTTGCCTTTACGTCGATCGCGAGAGGCTACTTCATGGGCGTTCAGCAAATGGGTAAAATCGCAACGGCGAATGCCCTGAAAAAAATCTTTCAGCTCATCGGCTTGTTTTTATTTTTTCAATGGTATTCCTTTGAATTGGATACTTCTCTTCTGATCTCGTTGTTTGTCCTTGTTGCAAGTGAAGTGGTCGTGTTTGTTTATCTGTTTTCTCAGTTTGTTTTGGTCAGGCGCGCCGCTCAAAAAGGGCAGCAGATCCACCTGCGGAGAAATGATGTTTTAAAGCGCCTGCTCACTGTTTCGATCCCGACGACAGGGCTGCGCGTTTTTCACGCTGTGACAAACGCAGTTGAACCTTTTTTGGTGAAGGGGACGCTGCTTGCCGCTGGCGTATCGAGAACATCGGCCATCGACCAGTTCGGCATGCTTTCGGGGGTGGCGATGACAATCGGCTTTTTTCCGGCTTTCATCGCCCATTCACTGATGGTCGTCATGATCCCGAGCATTTCCGAAAGCTACGCTTACGGACAATACGAAAGAGTGATCAAACGGATTAAACAGGCGATCTTCATCACGCTGTTTTACGGCATACCGTCCGTTATGGTGATGTATCACTTTGCAGAGCCGCTGACCCACTTATTTTTCGATTCGGTTAAGGCGTCGTTTTACCTGAAAATGCTGTGGCCGTATTTTTTATTTCACTTTTTTGCCATGCCGTTTCAGGCCTGTTTAATCGGAATGGGGTTGGCCAAAGATGCCTTTTATCATAATGTATGGGCCAGTGTTTTGTCGTTTTTGATGATGTATGTTCTCGGATCCATGCAGACATTGCAGATGACGGGGATCATCCTAGCGATGAATACCGGAATGATTTTGCTGACGGCGCTGCATTATGTGACGATTTGCAAAGAGCTGGGCGTCACGCTTTTTTTGACAAACAAATCCCGATCTCCGAGAATTGAAAGCCGCTGATTGACCCTCTTCATAGTTTTGGTTTTTGCGGGGAAGCTAATACTAAAAAGAAGGGGAGTTCATATGCGAAGAATCAGTCTTATTTATCCGCTCATCCTGTTGCTTTTTTTCGGAGCCTTCGTATTTCAGCCGCAGGCCTCTGCAAAACATGCTTCTCCGGCAGTCATGCAGATGAACACGGTGGAGGGGCAGCGCGTCGTCATTCCCGCCGAAGGCCAAAAGACGATCGTTCATTTTTGGACGACCTGGTGTCCGCCGTGCCGTGAAGAGCTTCCGCGATTCCAATCCTACTATGAAAGCAAGCAATCCGGAGTAAAGCTCGTGACCGTGAATCTGCTGAATGCCGAAAAAAACGAACAGAAGGTGAAACAGTTTATTAAAGCAAACAAGCTGACATTTCCGATCGTTTTTGACAAAAAGGGCGAAATGATGAAAGCCTACAATGTCATGACGATTCCAACAACATTTTTCTTTAACGAAAAAGGAGAGCTGGAGAAATCGGTTGTCGGACCCATTACTGTGGAACAAATGAAAGAATGGGCAGGGAAAAGCTGAGCCGGGGGTTCAGCTTTTTTTTGAAATCTAAATGATAATTAATATCATGAAGAAATTATAATAATTATTATTTGAAAACGTAGAAAGCCGTGCTATAATGAGAAATAGAAAAGGGTGTGTTCAATGGACAAGAAGCAGTCATACCCTTTATATAAATAAAATACTCCATGTTTATGCTGCCGATGAGGCGGCAATTTGTTTTTTAAGAAGGAAATTGACGATGAATTACATTCTCAATTAGGGAGGATATTGGAGATGCAATTAGAGATCGGGAAACAATCGCAGCAGAACCGTCACACGTTTCATTTTGAAAATTGGAGGCAGCACGGGGAATTGATTGCTGCGCTTTTGTCGGGTTTGTTGATTCTTGCAGGCTGGCTGTTGTCCGGCAATAAAACATTGTCCGTTGTTCTGTTTATTTTAGCTTTTTGTATCGGCGGCTTTGCCAAAGCGAAAGAAGGCATACAAGAAACGTTGGCGGAAAAAACGCTGAATGTTGAACTTCTGATGATTTTTGCGGCGGTCGGGTCAGCGCTGATCGGCTACTGGGCTGAAGGGGCCGTGTTAATTTTTATCTTTTCTCTCAGCGGGGCGCTTGAAACGTATACATTAAATAAAAGCAAACGCGATTTGACATCTCTGATGAAATTGGAGCCGGAGGAAGCCGTTTTGCTCGAAGAAGAAAGAACAAGAACCGTGGCGGCGGCCGATCTTCAAGCGGGCGACCTCATTCTTATTAAACCCGGGGAACGCATTGCGGCAGACGGGGAGATCGAATCGGGAAGAACGAGTATCGACGAATCGGCACTAACGGGTGAATCAATCCCCGCGGAAAAAACCCTCGGAGACGCGGTTTTTGCGGGTACAGTCAATTTGAGCGGATCGCTCACCGTCCGTGTCACAAAGACAAATGAAGATTCGTTGTTCAAAAAGATCATTCGGCTCGTTGAGTCTGCACAAAACAGTGTTTCGCCGTCACAGGCGTTTATTGAGCGGTTTGAAAATATTTATGTTAAAGGGGTTTTGCTTGCTGTCGGACTGCTGCTCTTTCTGCCACATTTTCTGCTTGGCTGGAGCTGGAGCGAGACATTTTACAGAGCGATGGTGTTCATGGTCGTCGCTTCGCCGTGTGCCCTTGTCGCTTCAATCATGCCTGCCGCGCTGTCTTTGATCTCGAATGGCGCAAGAAACGGCCTGCTTGTCAAAGGCAGTGTTTTTCTTGAAAAACTCGGCAACAGCAAAATCGTTGCATTGGATAAAACGGGAACGATTACGAACGGAAAGCCCGGCGTGGAAGATATGCTTTTAGCTGCTGATATCGAGGAGCGCGAATGCTTGGAGGCTGCTGCTGCGATTGAGAAGCAGTCAGGCCATCCGCTTGCCAAAGCGATTGTCGAGTATGCAGAAGCAAAAGGTATCGAGCTTCCCGCAAATGTGTCGATCGAGGAGACGTCAGGGTTTGGCGTTCAGGCTCGATATAATGGAGAGACATGGCTGATCGGCAAAGCCGGATTTGTCGGGGAAGAGGCAGCCGGGCAATTTCTCACGACGGCTGTTCAGGAGCTTGCCAAGCAGGGAAAAACAATTGTGTTCGTGAAAAAAGGCGAAAAAATCGCGGGGTGTTTTGCATTAAAAGACCAAATCAGACCGGAAGCTAAAGCGGTGATCGAAGAGCTGAATGCGCTTGGTGTTCAGACGGCAATGCTGACCGGGGACCAGCCTGAAACCGCAGCGGCCATCGCACGAGAAGCGGGCTTGAAAATCGTCGTTTCAGAATGCCTTCCTGACAGAAAAGTAGAGGAAGCGCAAAAGCTGAAAAAAACATACGGAACAATCGTTATGGTGGGAGACGGAATCAATGATGCACCGGCCCTTGCCGCCGCTGATGTGGGGATCGCAATGGGGGGAGGCACAGATGTCGCACTGGAAACAGCGGATGTTGTTTTAATGAAAAACGAATTGACAGGACTGACCAAAATGATTCGGCTCTCCCGGAAAATGAATACGATCATTAAACAAAACGTGATTTTCTCTCTTGGTGTGATCTGTCTTTTAATCTGCAGCAACTTTCTTCAAATTCTTGATCTGCCACTCGGTGTCATCGGACATGAAGGCAGCACGCTGCTTGTTATTTTAAACGGTCTCAGGCTGCTGAAATCCTAAATAAAGAAACGGCTGCATGCTAACGGCAGCCGTTTTTTCACATCAGAGGGCTGTTTGAGGAAGAGGCGGCAATAATCGAAGCGGGTGGCATCCCCACAATACATAAGCGGTGAGCAAGAGACGGGAAAAACTGATACAATGGATGTGATGCTTTTACATGTTAAATGTATGGTACGGAAACTGTCTCAAGGAGTGAAAAGGAGCATGGAAAGAATTAAACAAATCTCTTCCTGGCTGAAAGAAAAAAACATATCTTCGGCTTTTATTCATTCAAAAGAAAACGTATTTTATCTTACCGGCTTTTATACAGAACCGCACGAACGGCTGATGGGCGTTTTTATTTTTCAAGATGAAGAGCCGTTTTTTGTTTGTCCGCAAATGGAGGCCGGTCAGGCGAGAGCAGCCGGCTGGGCGTATGAGATCATCGGATACGGGGATCATCAAAACCCTTGGGAACTCATATCTTCAGCGCTTCAAAAGCGAAACAGCCAATGTTCAAAAGTGGCGGTTGAAAAAGAAACGCTTGCTCTGTCGCGCGCCGAAATGCTGCAGGCGGTCACAAGCGGTGCGGAGCTTGTCTCTGCGGAAGAAAGGCTGAACCAAATCCGCGTCATCAAAGACGAAAAAGAAATCAGCATCCTCCGTGAAGCGGCCAAGCTTGCCGATTACGGAGTCGAAGCAGGAGCCGCCGCATTAAAAGAGGGGATAGCGGAAATCGATGTCGTCGCTAAAATCGAGTATGAGCTGAAGAAAAAAGGAGTCCAGGGGATGTCGTTTTCCACAATGGTCCTTTTCGGAGAAAAGTCAGGACAGCCGCACGGAAACCCGGGCAGCCGCACGCTTAAGCCGGGCGATTTCGTCCTCTTTGATTTAGGCGTGATCATTGACGGATACTGCTCTGATATTACAAGAACGCTCGTGTATCAAAATGTGAGTGAAAAACAAAAAGAAATATATGATACGGTGCTTCAGGCCGAAACAGAGGCGCTTAAGATGAGTAAGCCCGGTGTCAGAATCGGCGATCTTGATTTAAAAGCGCGCGGCATCATCGAAAAAGCGGGCTATGGCGATTACTTTCCTCACCGTCTCGGGCATGGGCTCGGGATTTCGCCTCATGAATACCCGTCCATGAGCCATAACAATGATGAGCTTTTAAAACAAGGTATGGTATACACGATTGAACCCGGCATCTATGTGCCGGAAATCGGAGGGGTGCGCATCGAGGATGATGTACTTGTCACTGCCGATGGAGCAGAAGCGCTGACAAAGTATCCAAAAGAGCTGACTGTCATTTCATAAAAAACGGAACCCGCGCCCGCGCGCGGGTTCTTTTTTATGCTGACGTGAATCGTTTGTCTTATTACCCGCGTCAATCCTTTGAAATGAAAAAATCGTCAAAGGAACGGAATGGTTTGATCTCGTGTTTTTCTTTAAGCGGTTTCATCGCTGCTTTTGAAGACAGTACGATAACGATACATAATAGAATCAGAATGAAGATACCCATTTTTCTTCCCCTTTCTGGAATGAAAACGTGTTCAGCACCGGTGCTGCCTTCATTCTAAATTATGAAACGCTTTCCATATCAAGCCCTAAATTAATAAAAAACCCTGATGTCAGGGTTTTCAGGAATTTTGCCTAGCCGCTTAATATGATTGACGTTGAAAAAGTCTTCTGATGATCGTTTGATGAATGAATCTACAGCGCCTTTTTGTTTTTATTATGGGGATTTAGATTGATCAAAAGATAATCGGATTGCATCATTATTCTCATGTGAAAAATTTGTATACTAAGCTCAAAAGAAGGGAGGGATTAAATGGGACAAACGCTGACAAATTAAATCTGCCGCAGACAATTTCATCTCTCATCCAGATATTTCAGTCCCCGCAATGATTGCGGATTCACCCCCACACAAATAAGCGTTAAAAAACTTCTCTAATGATTTGAAGTCCATTATCTATGAAAGGAAGCTAGCAAAGAGTGAAAACATTAGGATATGTACTGTTTTTGTCGATATTTGCTTTTGTCAGTATCGTACCGGCAGCTGACGCGAAAGTGATTGATCATGACAAAGTGCAAGGCTTCAGTGAAGTAACCCCTGTGACGGTTTCTCAAAAAGCGGCCAAACGTTTTCAGCCTTATTTAAAGGTCGCAAGCGGCTGCGTGCCTTTTCCCGCAGTTGACGCACAAGGCAATACAAGCGGAGGCCTGGAGCCTACCGGAGCGCCCGAAGGACACTGCAGCAAAAGCGTGGGACAAGTGTACTCCCGCTCTGCATGGTACAATGGAGTATGGGCGATTATGTACGCATGGTATTTTCCTAAAGATTCACCTCTGCCTTTTAATGCATTCGGCCATCGACATGACTGGGAAGGAATCGTCGTATGGATCGATAACCCGGCAAATCAAAATCCAAAAGTGTTTTCCATCGCTTATTCTCAGCACGGTAAATTTCAAAAAACAGCTCCAAACAACAAGATCATGGAAGGTGATCATCCGAAAATCCGCTATGATGCTCCTCAAGCACCGATTAACCACAGTTTATATGTGGACAGCGCAAAGGGCGGAACCCAGCCTCTCATCGGATGGGAAGATTTGACGCCCGCCGCAAGAAACGCATTGAACACGACGGATTTCGGAAGCGCAAACGTTCCTTTCAATGATCACAATTTCATGAATAACCTTGGAAAAGCATGGTTTAGATAAAAATATTTCGTGTATCGGCTGATTGTGAAATATTTTCATATCAGCCGGTTTTTTTCTCCGTACATCTTCTTCACTGTTTTCTTCATATTTATAGAACCCCGAAAAAAATTTCGAAAACGATCAAAATCCACGTCTCCAAGCGATATAATTTCTTTATGACGCGAAATGATCCGGCATGTATGAAAAGATTTGAAAGAAAGAAGGGAAACGAATGGCAAATATCAGGGAAATAGCTGAAACCGCAGGGGTTTCCATCACGACTGTTTCAAGGGTTCTCAACGGCCATCCGTATGTCAAAGAAGAAAAACGCCAAAAAGTTCTTGAGACGATTGAACGTCTCGAATATGCAAGGAATATGCATGCCGTTCATTTATCCAAAGGCTTTTCAAATATGATAGGTGTTGTGCTGCCGACCATCGGCCTCCCTTATTTCGGCGAGCTGCTGGAAGGAATCGCTGAAGAAGCTGCAAAGGAAGGCGTTCACTTTTCGCTTTATCAAACAAATTATCAATTGGAAAAAGAAATTTTTGCATTGGAGCAGCTGAAACAAAGACAGGTGGACGGCCTGATTTTCTGTTCAAAAGCGATGTCTGATGAAGCGCTTTTGGACTGGCATGAGACCGGTCCGTTCATTCTGTGCCAGGACTCAAGCGAACGGTATTTTTCAACGGTCAGCATTCCGCACAAAGATGCTTTCCGGTTAGGACTGGATTTTTTGATTGAAAAGGGGCACACAAAAATCGCCATTGGTTTGGCAAGGAAAAATGGCATGAACAGCCATTTTCGCCTTGAGGCATACAAGGAAGCTTTGGCCGCGATCGGGGAGCCTTACCGGGAAGAATGGGTATTCGAGCGGTCGCTGACGATAACCGACGGGCAAAAGCTGTTCTCTGAATGGAGAGAGATGGAGGAGAAGCCGACAGCTGTTTTTATCGCCAACGACCAAGTAACAGCTGGTATGTTTCTTGAAGCGCAGCGTCATCAGGTGGATATTCCCGGAAGCCTCGCCATTTTAAGCTGTGACAACCAGCCAATCAGTGAAGTGCTGGGCATTTCAACGATCAAAATTAATATAAAGGAAATGGGGAAGCATGCGTTTCGCCTTTTGCGAAAAAGAATCGGCGGTGCCGGCCCGGAAAAACAGACCGTTCCATACAAGCTGATCAAAAGGGCGACTGTGTAATGTAATCAAAACATCAATCATTTTCCAGACAGTGATCAAATTTCGACATTTTTCATCAAAAAGGTCAAAATAAATTGACGCGCTTTCATGAGTTTTGTACGATATGAGAGATTGATGACAAAAAGGAGCTGAGGATCGTGAACAGATCCTTTACCGTTGAAAAGGTACTCAACAACAACGTTTTAATCGCTCTCCATGATGATTACAGAGAAGTTGTCTTGATTGGCAAAGGAATCGGTTTTGGCAAAAAGCGCGGAGATCTTATCGAACATGAGAACTATGAAAAAATGTTTATCTTGGAAAATGATAAGGAACAATCGCAGTATAAGAAGCTCCTCACTTATGTCGATGAAAAAATGGTTGATATCGCCAATGATGTTATCTACCATATCGCGCAAAAAATCGGCCAGCCGCTGAACGAACACATTCATGTCGCGTTGACGGACCATATCGCATTTGCGGTTAAGCGCTTAGAAAAGGGATTTGATATGAAGAATCCGTTTTTGCTTGAGACGGAATCGCTTTATCCGAAGGAATACGAAGTCGCCAAAGAAGCCGTCGATATGATAAATGAAAAATCAGACATTCAGCTGCCTGAAGGCGAAATCGGGTTTATCGCACTTCATATCCACAGTGCGATGACGAACCGCCCGCTTTCTGAAGTCAATCAGCATTCCCAACTGATCTCCAGGCTTGTCCAGGTCATCGAGGATTCGTTCCAGATGCAGGTCAACAGGGAAAGTGTGAACTATTTGCGGCTGATCAGGCACTTGCGCTTTACGATCGACAGGATTAAACGGGACGAGCCGATTCAGGAGCCGGAAAAATTAATGTTATTGTTGAAAACGGAATATCCGCTGTGTTACAATACTGCTTGGAAGATGATCAAGATCTTGCAGCAAGCGCTCAAGAAACCGGTTCATGAGGCAGAAGCCGTTTATTTGACATTGCATTTGTACCGTTTAACTAATAAAATTTCATAACGCCTTTATAACGTGTTACTGATTCGATCAGGCATGAGTGAAAAAAGGGAAGAAATGAAGACGCTGTCTTTTGTTTCTTAGTGTACCCGCTTTCACCCATGCCTTTTTTGTCGTTCTAAAGGCGAAATGTAAACGGTTTATTTGGATGAAAAAGCAGTCTTTTGAACGAAGTTGTCATGAATTTTTGCTGTAAGGTCAAACTATCCTTAGAGGGGGTTAAAACATGTTTAAATCGCTATTTGGCGTTCTGCAAAAAATTGGACGGGCGCTGATGCTTCCTGTTGCGATCCTGCCGGCTGCAGGGATTCTGCTCGCGCTTGGTAATGCCATGCAAAATCCGCAGATGACAAAAGTCGCACCATTCTTAACGAACAGCACCGTTCAGCTTGTTGCGAAAGTGATGGAAAGTTCAGGTGACGTCGTGTTCACCAACTTGGCGCTCCTTTTCGCAGTCGGGGTTGCCATCGGTTTGGCTAACGGCGACGGTGTTGCCGGAATCGCCGCTATTATCGGATATCTTGTTATGAATGTCACGATGAGTGCAGTGCTTCTTCAAAACGGTTCGATTCCAAGCGACGCAGTTGAAAGAGCACAGTTCTTTACTCAAAACCATCCGGAATACACGACAATGCTCGGCATACCGACATTGGCAACGGGGGTATTCGGGGGTATTATTGTCGGTGTCCTGGCCGCTGCCATGTACAACCGATTCTACACAATCGAGCTTCCGCAGTATTTAGGATTCTTTGCCGGAAAGCGCTTTGTTCCGATCATTACATCGATTTGTGCATTGCTGCTGGGACTCGTCATGCTGTTTATCTGGCCGCCGATCCAAGGCGCGCTGAACAGCTTTTCGACAAACTTGCTTGCAGCAAATGAAGCGGTCGCAGCTCTCATTTTCGGAATGATTGAGCGGGCCCTCATCCCGTTCGGTCTGCACCATATTTTCTACTCGCCGTTCTGGTACGAGTTCTTCAGCTATACGAATCAGGCGGGAGAAATTGTCCGCGGTGACCAAAGAATTTTCATGGCGCAAATCAAAGACGGCGTCGATTTGACAGCGGGTACATTTATGACCGGTAAGTATCCGTTCATGATGTTCGGTCTTCCTGCGGCAGCGCTCGCTATTTATCATGAGGCAAAACCGCAGAACAAAAAGCTTGTTGCCGGTATTATGGGTTCAGCAGCATTGACATCATTCTTAACAGGGATCACTGAGCCGATCGAATTCTCATTCTTGTTCGTCGCTCCGATTCTGTTTGCGATTCACTGTGTGTTTGCCGGCCTGTCATTCATGATGATGGACATTTTAAATGTTAAGATCGGGATGACATTCTCCGGCGGTTTGATCGACTACTTCCTGTTCGGAATTCTGCCGAACCGTACAGCTTGGTGGCTTGTCATTCCTGTCGGTTTAGTCCTGGCTGTCGTCTACTACTTCGGATTCAGATTTGCCATCCGCAAGTTCAACTTGAAAACGCCTGGACGCGAAGATGCAGCTGCAGAATCCGCTGATGAAGGCAAAGAAGCAGCAGGAGATCTTCCTTATCAAATTCTAGAGGCGATGGGTGACCAAGAAAACATCAAACACCTTGACGCTTGTATCACAAGACTTCGCGTCACAGTCAACGATCAGAAGAAAGTTGACAAAGAGCGCTTGAAAAAACTCGGCGCATCCGGCGTGCTGGAAGTCGGCAATAACATCCAAGCGATTTTCGGACCAAGATCCGACAATTTAAAATCGCAAATGCAAGACATTATGTCAGGCCGCACGCCGCGTCCTGAAAAAGCACCAAACGCTGCCGAGGAAGTAGAGCAGCAAATCGAAGAAGTCATGGTCGAGCCTCTTCAAAATGAATCAGGTGAAGAAGTATTCGTTTCACCGCTTGCTGGTGAGCTTCATCCGATTACAGATGTTCCGGATCAAGTATTCTCCGGAAAAATGATGGGCGACGGATTCGCGATTCTTCCTGCAGAAGGCACAGTTGTGTCACCTGTAAGAGGGAAAGTGCTGAACGTGTTCCCGACAAAGCATGCGATCGGTCTGCAGTCTGACGGCGGCAGAGAAATTCTGATCCACTTTGGAATCGATACGGTCAGCCTGAAAGGTGAAGGCTTCACTGCATTTGTTTCTGAAGGTGACCGGGTTGAGCCGGGCCAGAAACTGCTTGAAGTCGACATTGAAAAAGTGAAGGACAGCGTACCTTCCCTGATGACGCCGATCGTGTTCACGAACCTTCAAGAAGGCGAAAGCGTGAGCTTAAAGGCAGAAGGCAATGTCAGCCTGACACAGGACGATATCGTCCGCGTTGAAAAATAAATTCACAAAATGGCCGTACTTGTCAGATGACATGTACGGCTGTATGATATAATATTGTGAATGTACTAAAAGCTTTAAATTAAAAGGAGATTGATAAAAAATGGCACAAAAAACGTTTAAAGTAACTGCAGATTCTGGAATCCACGCTCGTCCAGCGACTGTTCTTGTACAAACAGCAAGCAAATATGATGCAGATATTAATTTGGAATATAACGGAAAAACCGTCAACCTTAAATCAATTATGGGTGTTATGTCACTAGGTATTGCTAAAGGTGCTGAAATTACGATTTCTGCTTCCGGCGCTGATGAAAATGATGCTCTTTCCGCACTTGAAGAAACAATGAAAAGCGAAGGTTTAGGCGAATAATGCTTGAACTAAAAGGAATAGGCGCTTCAGCCGGTATTGCGATCGCCAAAGCATATCGGCTTGAGGAGCCTGATCTAACGGTTGAAAAGAAAAACATCTCTGATTCTGATGCGGAAGTAAATCGTTTTGAAGACGCCATCGAGCGTTCTAAAAAAGAGCTTGAAATCATTAAAAACCATGCATTGAAAGAGCTTGGAGAAGATAAAGCGGAAATCTTTTCTGCACATTTGTTAGTATTAAGCGATCCGGAACTGTTAAACCCGATTAAAGACAAAATCAAATCGGACTCCGTCAACGCGGAATTCGCTTTAAAAGAAACGGCCGACATGTTCGTCACAATGTTCGAGTCGATGGATAACGAATATATGAAAGAACGCGCCGCAGACATCCGCGATGTCACCAAGCGTGTCACAGGGCATCTTCTCGGCGTTGAAATTCCGAACCCGAGTCTGATTTCCGAAGAGGTCATCATCGTAGCCGAAGACTTGACACCGTCTGATACAGCGCAACTAAACCGCAACTTTGTTAAAGGGTTTACAACAGATATCGGCGGACGGACGTCCCACTCAGCCATCATGGCGCGCTCGCTTGAAATTCCGGCCGTTGTCGGCACAAAAGCGGCAACAAAAGGCATTCAAAACGGCGTAACAGTGATCGTTGACGGTATCAATGGCGATGTCATCGTTGATCCTGCCCAGGAAACAATCAGCGAATACGAAGAAAAGCATCAAGCCTTCCTGGCGCAAAAAGCCGAATGGGCGAAGCTTGTCAATGAACCGACTGTAACGAATGACGGACATCATGTGGAACTTGCCGCTAATATCGGTACACCTGATGATGTAAAAGGCGTTCTGGAAAATGGAGGAGAAGCAGTCGGCCTTTACCGGACTGAATTCCTTTACATGGGCAGAGACCAGCTTCCGACTGAAGAGGAGCAATTTGATGCCTATAAAACCGTTCTTGAGCGTATGGAAGGCAAATCAGTTGTCGTTCGTACTCTTGATATCGGCGGAGACAAAGAGCTTCCATATTTAGAACTGCCAAAAGAAATGAACCCTTTCTTGGGATACAGAGCGATCCGTCTTTGCCTTGATGAGCAAGAGATTTTCAGAACGCAGCTTCGTGCGCTGCTTCGGGCAAGTACATATGGAAACTTAAAAATTATGTTCCCTATGATCGCGACTGTAAACGAATTTAAAGAAGCGAAAGCAATTCTTTTAGAAGAAAAAGAAAAGCTGAAAGCTGAAGGTCAACAAGTTTCCGAAGACATTGAAGTCGGTATGATGGTTGAAATCCCTTCAACAGCTGTGATCGCTGATCAATTCGCTAAAGAAGTCGATTTCTTCAGCATCGGAACGAATGACCTGATTCAATATACGATGGCTGCTGACCGGATGAATGAGCGGGTATCTTACCTTTACCAGCCGTACAATCCTGCGATTCTCCGCCTGATCACGCTTGTCATTGAAGCGGCCCATAAAGAAGGAAAATGGGTCGGCATGTGCGGCGAAATGGCGGGAGATGAAATTGCGATCCCAATCCTGCTCGGTCTTGGACTGGACGAGTTCTCAATGAGCGCGACGTCAATCCTGCCGGCAAGAACGCAAATCAGTAAGCTTTCTAAAAAAGAGACGGAATCGTTCAAAGAGCAAATTCTGTCCATGAGCACAACAGAAGAGGTTGTACAATTCGTAAAAGAAACCTTCAATATGGCATAAGCGATTGAAAATCCGGACAGGCATAACCAATGCCCGTCCGGGTTTTTTTGTTGATCTGAATGATCTCGGCTGCGGCGGAAATAATACATGTGACCAATAGTTAGAAAGGGGGATTTTGATATGCCCAGGCAGCCATTCAAACCGGGTGATGAGGTCTATGTCATTTACCGGAACCCGCATGCCGCCAATGTCGCGCATATAAAGGAAGCTGAAGTCGTTGATCACCCGCTTCACGAAGGTGAACTGGCATTGTTTATGTATGATACATATCACGCCTTTGCCGAAGATGATGCCGTTTTTTCTTCATATGAAGAGGCGGAACGGCTTTACCGTGAGTTATTTGACGGGGTATGAAAATATTACCGGTATATCACATCCTCTAAATGCAAAAAGTAACGGAAATAAGCAAAGGATGTGTCTGTTTCCAATGGTAAAACCGTTTGTTCCCCAGCTCGTCTATATTGAACCGAGAGCGCTGGAATACCCGCTGGGAAAAGAGCTGAGGGATAAATTTTCAAACATGGGGCTTGAGATCAGGGAAACGACTTCACACAATCAGGTGAGGAATATCCCGGGGGAAGGCCACCTGCAAAAATACAGAAATGCGAAATCCACTTTGGTCATCGGCGTCAGAAAAACATTGAAATTCGATTCATCAAAACCGTCCGCAGAATACGCGATTCCGTTTGCAACAGGGTGTATGGGTCACTGCCATTACTGCTATCTGCAGACGACAATGGGCAGCAAGCCGTATATCAGAACGTACGTCAATGTGGAGGAAATACTTGATCAGGCGGACCAGTATATGAAAGAACGCGCTCCCGAGGATACGCGGTTTGAAGCTTCTTGCACATCTGATATTGTCGGGATTGACCATTTGACACACACATTAAAGCGTGCAATTGAGCATTTCGGTCAATCCGACCACGGTAAATTGCGTTTCGTGACAAAATTCCATCATGTCGACCATTTGCTTGATGCCAAGCACAACGGAAAAACGCGTTTCCGCTTCAGCGTAAATGCCGATTATGTCATCAAAAGTTTTGAACCCGGCACATCCCCTTTGGATAAACGGATCGAAGCCGCCGTGAAAGTAGCGGAAGCAGGCTATCCGCTTGGTTTTATCATCGCTCCGATTTATATTCATGACGGCTGGCAGGAAGGCTACAGAGTGCTGCTCGAAAAGCTCGATCGTGCGCTGCCGCAGCATGCAAGGCGCGACATTACCTTTGAAATGATCCAGCACAGATTCACGAAGCCGGCAAAAAGAGTCATTGAAAAAAACTATCCAAAGACAAAGCTCGAACTGGATGAAGAAAAACGGCGCTATAAATGGGGCAGATACGGGATTGGCAAATATATATACCAGAAGGATGAAGAAGCAGAGCTTCGCAGCGCCCTTGAAACGTATATTGATAACTATTTTCCCGAAGCAAAAATCGAGTATTTCACATAACAGAGCTTTAGCCGGAAAAGCTCTGTTTTTTGTTTTGAGATGTTAAAAAAGGGTTTTTCCACTCCATTAAGACCGCATAATGAAGCGATTCCTCATCTTCAATGTAGCCGGGAATCACGCAAACCGGCGATCGTCCGCACTGGAGCAGGAATGAGAGCACGGGATCGCGCTTTTCCCCGTCCAATACAGCTTGAACATACTGTTCGGGCGTCATTTCTTCAGCCGACTTGTGATAATGGGGAATCCGTCCGCCGCCAATGAGCCGCTTGAGCCCTTTAAAAACCGTCAGTTCATACATGGACTGCATCAGCCGCTTTCCGATGCCGAGTTTTCGATAGTGAGGGGACACGGAAATATCGACGACATAAAGGGAGTTTCCATCGTTTTGATGTGTGCCGATATACCCGTTGTCTGTCACTTCGTCCCAGCTGTGGTGAGGATGATGCGGATCAAAATCAGTCATGAGCGCCGTCATCGAACCGATGATTCGGCCTTCGGAAACCGCGCAAAGTGCACCATCGGGAAATCGTTCAATATGGGAATGGAGCTGCTTTTCATTCCACAAAAGGTCTTCCGGAAACGGAGGCGGAAAGCATTCTCTTTGGAGTGCAATCAAATCGGGAATATCTTTGTTGTTGTAATTGCGGATGTCCACCTGCTGATAAGAAATGCCGTTATCGACGTAAAACTGTTTATAGATCGCCCATCACTCCTTTTGATATTTCCTTCATTATACCGTTATTTTAGCAGGCTATCTTAATTTTGCGAAATTTTGGCCGATAAAAAGAATATGAAGGTGCATGTAAAGGAGGGTTTCATTTGTTTAAAAAACTGCATGTCAAAATTGCCGGATTTGTTGCCATCCTGCTGATTTTGACGGTTATCGTCCTACAGTTTTCCACAACACATTTGTTGAAATCGATGCTTGAAGATCAAGCAAAAGAATCGACTTCAAGTCTGCTTAACTCGATCAAAGGTAATATCGAGCTTCAATTAGAAAACTATGAAATCGCTTTAAATCGTATGAGCGACAGTCGAATGGCGCAGTCATTTTTAGAAGATGATCAAAATAAATTATTGGGCAGACTGATCAACGACGAATTAAAGCAAATCAAGGATAAAAACGAATTTGTCACCAATGCGTATATAGCGACTTCAAAAAAAGATATATGGATATACCCGAAAGCCGAATTTGATAAAGATTTTGACCCGACGACCCGGCCCTGGTACACATCGGCTGCCAAAACGTCTGATCAAGTGATCTGGACAGAGCCGTATCAAGATGTCGTGTCTGGAGAGATGATGGTCGCAGCGGCTAAAGCAGTCGTTGTCGACAATAAAGTATTAGGCGTCATCAGCTTAGATATTTCATTGAATTCATTAAACAAAATTATCGAAAATCAAAAGATGCCATATGACGGCTACGCATTTATTTTGGACCAAAACGGGACAATGCTTGCCCACCCGTCAAAACAAGGTGACGATATATCGAAAGACAAAACATATCGGGACATCCCGTCATCCAAAGACGGAATCAAAGTAGGCAAAGATACTGTGATCGCTTATCAGACCGTCGGTGGTACGGGCTGGAAAGTCGGTACGCAATTCGACACGGCGAAGCTGATGTGGGTCGCACAGGAAATGAACAAAATGGTCATGATCGTTTCAATCATTGCTTTGGCAGCAGCGATCATTTTAAGCTATTTCCTTGCCAAAACGATCACAGGCCCGATTAAGCAGCTGATTGCCAAAACAAAGGCTGTCGCGGGCGGTGATTTGACGGTCCAGACAGCAGCTGCCTCAAAAGACGAAATCGGTATATTAACAAAAGACTTCAACAAGATGGTCGAAAACATGAAAGAAATGATTGTGCAAGTCGGAACCTCGTCCGGAAAAGTATCGAAAACGACCGATCAATTAAGCGCTGTTTCAAAAGAAACGGTTTCTGCGAGCGATGAGATTGCCAAAGCAATCGAAGAAGTGGCGACAGGTGCGACAGAACAAGCGGCAGAGATCGAAAATGTAAATGAACAATCCGAACGGCTATCTGTCAAAATTAAAGAAATTGAACATCATGCCGACAGCATCAAGAAGCTTTCGAGAACATCAGAAGATGCAAGCTATACAGGAATCGATGCCCTCGGGCAGCTGCTTGCAAAATCAAATGAAGCCAACTCGGAGACGAAGAAAGTGGAACATATGCTTTTGCAGCTTGAAGAAAAAACGAAAAACATTGAAGAGGTTGTTACAGCCATCTCGGCGATCTCTGATCAAACAAACCTGCTTGCTCTGAACGCCAGCATTGAAGCAGCCCGTGCCGGCGAAAGCGGACGCGGTTTTGCGGTAGTTGCAGATGAGGTGAGAAAGCTTGCCGAACAATCGGCGGTCTCTTCACAGCATATCAGTGAAACGGTCAAGCAGATTCAGCTGGAAACGAAAGAAGCCGTATCAGCGATGACGGAAGCAAGCAAGATGAATGAAGAGCAAAATGGAATGATTCATGAGACAGGAGAAGCGCTCAGCAAAATTACTGCAGAAATGCAGGCGCTCGTCAACTCAATTGACCACATTTACTCTGAAATCTCTGGTATGAGCGGAGAACAGCAAAAAATGTCTGATTCGATCCAAAGCATTTCAGCTATTTCCCAGCAGTCAGCAGCGGCTGCGGAAGAGGTCAGCGCTTCGACAAACGAGCAGCTGACAGCGCTGGAAAGCATCGCCAAATCGGCTGAAGCGCTGAGTGAGGCCAATCAAGAATTATTAAATGCGATCAATAAGTTTAACGTGTAATAAAGAAGTCCCTCTTTTTGAAAGAGGGACTTTTTCAACGCTCACAATCCCAATTTTCAGAATATACATGTTACACTATAAATATGAAGGGAGTGATGATTGTGGACTTAAAGATGAATGGCAAAACGGCGCTTGTGGCAGCAAGCAGCAAAGGACTAGGCAATGCGATTGCAAAAGCCCTTGCGAAAGAAGGGGCAAATGTCATGTTGTCCGGGAGACACGAAGCGGACTTGAAAAAAGCTGCGGAAGAGCTGAATGGACTCGGCGGCGGATCCATCTCATATCAAGTATGCGATCTTGCAGATGCTGACGGGATCAAAGCGCTCGTTCAAAAGACCGCTGACACATTTGGAACGATCGATATGCTCGTCAACAATGTCGGAGGACCGAAAGGCGGCAGCCTGCTCGATCTGACAGACGCTGACTGGACTTCTTCATTTGAATTGCATCTGCTCAGCTATGTCCGTTTAATCCGCGAAGCTTTTCCATATCTAAAAAAGGATGGAGGCCGCATTGTTAATATCGCTTCTTCATCAGTCAAGCAACCGATTCCGGGGTTGCTGCTTTCCAACACGTTTCGAATGGGAATCGTCGGTCTGACAAAATCCATTGCGGAAGAGTTGGCCGAACACCGCATTTTGATCAACACGCTCGCCCCTGGGAGAATCGCGACAGATCGCGTGGCAGAGCTTGACCGGCTCAAAGCCGAGAAAACAGGCCTTTCCGAGCAGCAGGTGAAGGAAAGCTATGAGAAAGAGATTCCGCTCGGCTCCTACGGAAAACCTGACGACTTTGCACAATATGCAAGCTTTCTTTTATCAGAATGCAATACATATATGACTGGACAGACTCTGCTGATAGACGGCGGAATGGTAAAAGCAATTTAAGGGGGATGACATCATGAAAAAAACGATCGGATTTATCGGACTCGGAGTAATGGGAAACAGCATGGCTTCGCATATTTTAGCTGCAGGCTATCCCGTCAGCGCCTATACGAGAACAAAACAGAAAGCGGACAGCCTCGTGGAAAAAGGGGCGGAATGGAAATCATCCGTCAAAGCACTGGCGCAGTCGTCTGATGTGATCATCACAATGGTCGGCTACCCAAAAGACGTTGAAGAAGTTTACTTTGGAAGCGAAGGCATTATTGAAAATGCCAAAACAGGTTCTTACCTCATCGATATGACGACTTCCAAGCCTTCTCTCGCCAAACAAATCGAGGATGCTGCAAAAGAGAGAGGACTTTACGCTTTAGATGCTCCGGTTTCAGGCGGGGACGTCGGCGCGAGAAACGGCACGCTCGCCATTATGGTCGGAGGAGAACGGAAAGCCTTTGATGAATGCTACCCGATCTTTTCGATCATGGGTGAAAATATCCAATATCAGGGGCCGGCCGGAAGCGGGCAGCATACGAAAATGTGCAACCAGATTGCGATTGCTGCAGGTATGATCGGTGTCGCAGAAGCGATGGCCTACGCCAAAAAATCCGGACTCGATCCCGACAATGTGTTAAAAAGCATTACGACCGGCGCTGCGGGAAGCTGGTCCCTCTCAAATCTCGCGCCTAGAATGCTGAAAGGCGACTTTGAACCGGGCTTTTACGTCAAACACTTTGTTAAAGACATGGGCATCGCGCTAGAAGAAGCGGAGTTGATGGGCGAGAAAATGCCGGGGCTCGAGCTTGCGAAAAGCCTTTACGACACCCTTGTGGAAAAAGGCGAAGAAAACAGCGGCACCCAAAGTGTGTACAAGCTTTGGACAGAATATAAATAACGAAAAAAACCACTTGCTCAATGCAAGTGGTTTTTTGCTGGTTCTTATTTTCCGATGAACTGCTGAGTCCAGTAGTTGCCGTCTTTCACATATCCAACACCGATATGCGTGAAGTTAGGGTTCATAATGTTTTTTCTGTGACCTTCACTGTTCATCCAAGCTTTGACAACTTCCTGAGGCGTTTTTTGGCCTTTCGCGATGTTTTCTCCGGCAGTGCGGTATGTGATGCCGAATTTCTTCATCATGTCAAATGGAGAACCGTAAGTCGGGCTGTTGTGATCAAAGTAATTGTTATCTTTCATATCTTGAGATTTCGTGCGGGCAACCTTGCTCAGTTTTTCATCCAAAGTAAGAGGTTTTAGCCCTTGTTTCTTTCTTTCCGCATTCGTCAGCTCAACAACTTCTTTTTCATACGCGCTTACAGAAGAAGATGAAGGCGCTGTATTTTGCTTTTGCTGTGAAGTCTGCTCTTTTGAAGCCGCAGGCTTTGAAGCTTCCTGTTTTTGAGTCTGCGTGCTTTCAGGCTTTGAAGCTTTAGGTGCAGAAGACTTCGGTGCAGAAGCTTTAGGCTGTTGAGTGGCTTGTTTCTTATAAGAATGAAGCAGGGACTGAATTTTTTCCTGGTCAGCTTTAGAAAGCTGGTTCATGTTTTGGATATTCAGTTTGCCTGCGAGATCAGTTACATTTATGGAATGAACGGTTTTGACTTGTACTTGCTGCTGCTCTTTAGCGTCAGCGTGTTGAACGCCGCTGAATGTGAAGAGCGTTGCTGCAGCTGCTGCTGATAAAAGAAAAGCTTTTTTCATAAACAGTAATCCTCCTAAATGTTGTAGTTGTTGTTGTTTCGTACACTAGAATCATAACACGGCTTTTTTGAAATAATAGATCCATATATTCCCTTTGACAAGGTATTATTGTTAATTTTGACATAAAAAAAGAAAAATCCTTTGCTGCCAATATGCAACCAGATCGCTCTTTTACGCGTCTTGTCATAAACGTGGTAAAATTTAAATGTGTTAGCTAAATTTTAATATAAAAAGAGATTGACAGCTTTTTTAAAAACTTTAGATTGTAACAACCATTACAAAAGTGTTACAATATATCTCAGTTAATTAATGTAAAAATTGAATATTGTGAGAGGAGAGAGAGTTTCAGTGACAGAATCTCAACATGATCCGGCTGAAATCAAAAAGAGCAGGCGTTCGCGTTTATGGCGGATCAACCTGTACTTCTTTGCGGTGTTCACTTTGTTCGCTGCGCTGATTGTCAAGCTGGGCCTCGTGCAAATCGTCAATGGAGAAGCGTATGAGCAGGAAGCTTCGAAAACCGAGGCGAAAATTGCGTCATACCCGGCGCCGCGGGGTAAAATGTATGACAGATACGGGCGGGTGGTTGTCGACAACCAAAGCGTTCCCGCGATCACATATACGATGATGACAAGCACAAAAACGGAGGAAAAAATCAGCACAGCCAAAAAACTCGCAGAATTGATCGATATCGATACTTCGTTTCTGAAAGAAAGAGATTTGAAAGATTACTGGCTTGCCAGACATCCGAAAAAAGCTGCTGCACTTCTGAAAGACGGCGAGAAAACCCTCAAGTCTGATCAAACATACAAGCTGCAGGTTGACCGAGTTCCGGCAGAAGAGATCAAAGCGCTGGAAAAGGACAAAGACGAGCTTAAAGTCGCCGCGATTTTCAGAAGGTTTTCAGGCGGCTATGCGTATGAGCCGCAGATCGTCAAAGCGATGAGCCCGAAAACCGAGGGGAAAAACGATGCGCAGCTCCTTGATGAGAAGGCTTCAAAACAGATGCCGGCCAACGATTTAACGTATGAGGAAGTCTCACGCGTTTCCGAGCATCTTGAAGAGCTTCCCGGCGTTGACGTCATCATGGACTGGACCAGGAAATATCCTTATGAAAAAACGCTCTACTCCATTTTCGGAGGCGTCACAACGCCTGAGCAAGGGCTTATCAAGGACCGGGAAGACTTCTACCTGACAAGGGGATATGCCCGGAATGACAGAGTGGGAAAAAGCTATCTCGAGTATCAATATGAAGAATATTTAAATCCGAAAAAAGCGAAAGTGCAATATACAGAAAACCGCTCAGGCAAGGTCATCAGCCAGGAAACGGTTGATGAAGGAAGACGCGGCTACGATCTGCAGCTGACATTCGACATGGAGCTCCAAAAGAAAGTCGAAGAAGCTATCGAAGAGGAGCTTAATAAATTCCGCGGCTCAAACTACATGCTGGACAGAGCGTTCGTCGTCATGATGGATCCGAATAACGGAGACATCCTGTCCATGGCCGGAAAGCGAATCATCGACGGCAAAATCACCGACTATTCAATCGGCGCGTTTACGACCCAGTATGAAATGGGATCAGCCGTCAAAGGTGCGACCGTGCTGGCCGGCTATCAGGACGGTATGCCGCATGGGCAGATGTATTTGGATAACGGAAAGCTGACTTTCGCAGGGCCTGTTATAAAAGGTTCCTATACCGACACAATTGGATGGGCTAATGAAGTCAAAGCGCTTCAAAAAAGTTCAAACGTTTATATGTTTCATGTGGCCATGAGGATTGCAGGAATTACGTATGTACCGAACGGCCCGCTTCCAGCGAACCTAGAGGACTTAAATAAAATGAGATATTACTTCAATCAATTTGGCCTTGGGGTAAAAACAGGCATCGACTTGCCGCAGGAGTCGGCCGGGATGCAGACAAACCCAAAAATAGTCGGGGGTCTCCTTCTCGATGAAGCAATCGGCCAGTTTGACACGTACACGCCTTTGCAGCTCGCTCAATATATGTCTGCGATTGCCAACGATGGTTACAGAGTGCAGCCGAGAGTCGTGAAAAGCATTCATCAACCCGAAAGCGAAAAGCTCGGATCTGTCATTGAAGAGCGTTCGGCCAATGTGCTCAACAAAATCAACAACTCCCAAAGCGATATTGAAATCGTGAAAACCGGTTTGAAACGGGTCACTCAGCTTGGTGGAACAGCAGCCGGGACATTCGGTTCACTTGATGTATCAGGCAAAACCGGAACAGCACAGGCGCCTTACTATGGCACGAACAGAAGCTGGTGGGGAACGATGAGTTACAACCTAACCTTTGCCGGTTACTACCCTTCGAAAAATCCTGAGGTTGCTTTCAGCGTTGTTGTTCCGTCTATGACCACTGATAAAGGCGGAATCAACAAAAACATCGCCGCCAAAATCGTCAAAGCCTATGTCGATCTGCAAAAAAAATACAGCAAGGATTAGACAAAAAAGAACACGGATTTTTTCCGGGTTCTTTTTTTGTTATCAAAATTTGACGAATGCTAGAAGTTTTGAAGGAGATTTCTCGTATTTTAGCGAATCCTTTTAAGCAAAATAGTTTTAATGAATGCTGGTCATGAATAGGGTATAAAGGAGGGATATGATGGAACAAAAAACAAAACGTTTTGAGCAATATAAGCCCCATATGAATTTACAGGCAGTCCTGTCAGCTAACGGCCGTTTTATATACATATCTGCAAATTGCAAAGAACTCTTAAGCTACCAGCAGAATGAACTGATCGGTACGTATTTGAAGGACTATTTACACGAAGACGATCTTTTTCTGGTAGAAAGCTATTTTTACAATGAGCATCATTTGCTGCCTTGCACCTTCAGATTTGTGAAAAAAGACTACACGATGATCTGGATCGAAGCATCGATCGATTTCGTGACGACCCATGTTGGAGAAAAAGAACGCGAGATTGTACTCAAAATGAAAGTGTTTGAAGACCGTCCCTCTAAGAAAAGCAGCTCCATAAAAGAGGAAGACACACCGGAAGAAGCTGCCAGGCTGCCGGCAAAAGAGGAATTCGAAGCCATGGTGGAAGGCTTGCCAAACCCTCTGTGCATCAGCGTTCAAGGGGAAATAGTCTACGTCAATGACGCCATGGTCAACCTGCTCGGAGCCGAGCACAAACGGCAAATTATCGGAAAGTATTCCTACGATTTTATCGAGAAAGAGTACCATGACATCGTCAAAAACCGTATCAAGCGGATGCAGCAGGGACTTGATGTCGGAATGATCGAGCAAACTTGGCATAAGCTCGACGGCACGCAGATTCACCTCGAAGTCAAGGCGGCGCCGACCATTTATCAAAACCAGAAAGCGGAGCTGCTCCTGCTCATTGACATTTCATCGAGGAAGAAATTCCAGACCATTTTGCAAAAAAGCAGGGAGCGCTATCAGCTCTTGATTCAAAACTCAATCGATACGATAGCCGTTATTCATAAAGGTAGATGGGTCTTTATGAATGAATCAGGCATTCGTCTGTTTGAAGCAAAAACGTATGAGGATTTAATCGGCAAAGATATTTATGAACATCTGCACCCGTGCGACCACGAAGATGTCAAAGCGAGGCTGGAACGGATTACAGACCGAAAATCCGAATCTGAAATCATAAAGCAGACGTGGTATACATTTGAAAAAAGGCTCATCTATACAGAAATGGTTTGCATCCCTACGACATTTTTCGGGGAAACGGCCGTTCAGGTGATTTTAAGGGATATTTCTGAACGCAAGCAGACCGAAGAGCTGATGGTCCGTTCGGAAAAACTGTCGATCGCCGGACAGCTTGCAGCCGGGATCGCCCACGAAATCCGCAATCCGCTCACCGCGATTAAAGGGTTTTTACAGCTGATGAAGCCCACGATGGAAGAAAATGAACATTATTTTAATATTATCTTTTCCGAATTAAGCAGAATCGAACTGATCTTGAGCGAGCTTCTCATGCTGGCAAAGCCGCAGCAAAACGCATTGAAAGAAAAGCTAGATCTGATCAGGCTGATCCGCGAAGTGACGGCCCTTTTAGAAACGCAGGCCAACTTAAACGGCATTTTGATCAATACGATCCTCCCGGACAATATCTATATTAAAGGGGATCAAAATCAATTAAAGCAAGTGTTTATCAACCTGATCAAAAACGCCGTCGAATCCATGCCGAACGGCGGTACGGTCCATTTGACCGTCAGAGAAACCGAAGATTCGGTCATCGTCGAGGTGGAGGACGAAGGAGAAGGAATACCTGAACATGTCATGAAGCGAATCGGCGAGCCGTTTTTGACGACGAAGGAAAAAGGAACAGGCCTCGGTTTGATGGTCACCTTCAATATCATCGAAAATCACAACGGAACAATCGAAGTCGACAGCAAAGCAGAAAAAGGCACGACATTTAAGATTTCATTTCCAAAATAAAAAACAACGGCGTAAAAGCCGTTGTTTACGTAGTCTGTATCGATTGCCTCTTATTGAAAACAAAGGACTCCAGCCGGTCAAGACCTTCCCTTAGCGTATCAGGAGAATATGCGTAAGAGATCCTCACATAGCCTTCCCCGTATTCAGAAAACGAGCTGCCCGGCACGATCGCAAGCCCCTCTTCCTCAAGAAGCGACATGCAGAAATCAAAGGAAGACATTCCAAACGATTTGATGGACGGGAAAATGTAGAATGCTCCCGACGGTTTAATCACATCGAGGCCCATTGTCACAAGTCTGTCGTACACGTAGTCAAGCCGTTTTTTATATTGCTCGCGCATGATCAGCGCATCATCAAACCCGTTGGTGACGGCTTCCAGAGCTGCTTTTTGAGAGATCGATGAAGCGCATGATACGTTGTATTGATGGACTTTTAAAATATGTTTGGCGATTTCCTTCGGCGCGAACAAAAATCCGATTCTCCAGCCTGTCATGCTGTGGGATTTGGAAAGTCCGCCGATGACGATCGTCTGGTCCCTTAGTACAGACGCGATGGAGTGGTGCGGTCTGTCAAAAGTGAGTTCGCTGTATATTTCATCCGAAAGCACAAAGACGTTTCGACCTTTTAAAAGGGAGGCGATGTCCTTCAGCTCTTCTTCGGACAGCGTCATTCCCGTCGGATTTGACGGATAAGGAAGAACAACACATTTTGTCTTCGGCGTCAGCGCTTCCTCGATCAATTTTGCTGTCAGCTTAAAGCCGTGAGACGTGGTGTCAATGATCAATGGAGACGCTCCGCACATTTTGATGATCGGCTCGTATCCGGGGTATACCGGCCCCGGAAGAATGACTTCATCGCCAGGTGATAAAATCGTGCGGAATGCCGAATCGATGGCCTGGCTGGCTCCGGTCGTCACAATGATCTCGCTTTCCGCTTCATAATTTAAATCGGCTTTTTTCTTCATATAAAGCTGTACAGCCTGCCTCAGTTCGGGATATCCGGCGTTGTGAGTGTAAGATGTTTGATTCTCATCTATCGCTTTTTTGGCGGCCTGTTTGACATGGTGGGGGGTGAAGAAATCAGGCTGGCCGATTGTTAAAGAGATTACGTTTTCGTACTGGGATACAAGGTTTGAGAACTTGCGGATCCCTGAGATTTCGATTTCTTTTACATTTGGATTAAGCAAATGTTCCATTTAGCATCACCTTAAAAATGTTATGGTTTATCTTATTTTACCATCATCAGACCAATTGTCATCTTTTAATCAATCAATTTTATAAAAACTCGTAACAAGTATATGCAAAACAATGCAAGGTATGCGGACATGCGGATGGCAGCAGATAGAAAAATAAGACAATCAAACGATTGTCTTACGTTATATTTCGTTTAGTAGCCGTAATCGAAGTCAACATCTTCTTTCCACGAAATATATATTTGTTCTTCACTGTCTGAAGCATCCTTGAGCATTTCTGTGTAAACAGCACGGCTGACCCCTTCTAAAATGGTCATTTCATGATTTTTAATCGTTACAATTGTTCCCATCATAAACACCTTTCCTGAAAAATCCTTGACCATTGTAACACGATAAATGTCAAAGTCAATGAAAAACTTGTGAGCCGTACATTAATTTAACTTTAAAAAAACGTGATACGTATTGATAATATTCAGCGAATCTTAGTAGTATATAGAAGTCAAGATGTTAGGAGGAAAAGCACATTGGAATTGGAATTAGACAAACACGAAACTGCTCCTGAAAGGAGCGAGTATGCCGGAATCGGCGCGCGTTTTGTAGCTTCCCTGCTCGACGGATTGATTCTCGGGATTCCCGCATATATTTTCACGTACGTTTTAACAGCGGCGTTGATGTTGGGAAATTCGGATATCATGCTCATGATGGAGACTGATCCCGAGTATTTGAGCGATCAGGAAATCTTTACGTTTATCATCAGCATGTTCAAAACCATAGCGATCGTTGGAAGTATTACTTTTATTGTTTATTTTCTTTATTACACGCTGATGGAATCATCCAAATGGCAAGGGACGCTCGGCAAGAAAATCATGAACGTTCAGGTGGCGAAAGCAGAAGGCGGAAGAATCTCTTTCGGCCGTGCGGCCGGAAGGTTTCTGGCCAAAAGCTTTCTTTCTCCGATTTTATTGGTCGGCTACATTATGGCCTTTTTCACAGAAAGGCGCCAGGCGCTTCATGATATGTTGGCAGGAACCATTGTCGTAAAAAAATAACGGGTAAAAGACAGCACGCTTTCAGCATGAATGCGTGCTGTCTTGTTCAGGAAAATGTTTCACGGCAGGAATAAAAATAAGGAGGCATCAATCCAGATGGATACTCAGCCGGAACGTGAACAAGCTGTAAAGCGGGCGCAAAGAACGGGAATCAAGCTCTTTTTGACGTTGCCGATTCTATCTTGGGCGTTATACGATTTTGCAAACACGATTTTTTCATCAAACATTGTGACGATCTTTTTTCCTTTTTATTTGCAGGAGGCAGTCGGCGAAAACGCCAGCATGAATCAGGTGGCAAGCACTTTTATCTCCTATTCGAACGCAGCCGCAAGCTTCCTGCTCGTCATTTTCACGCCTTTATTCGGGGTGTTGATTGACCGGACGGGCAGAAAGAAAAAATACATCGGTCTGTTTACGATGATTTGTGTTTTGTGCACCATCTTAATGGGGGTTTTTGCGGGCGCTTCGTTTCAGAAGGACATATACGGGCTTCCGTTATCTTTGATCCTTGTTGTTGTCATGTTTGTGACCGCAAAGTTTTTCTATCATTCAAGCTTGGTGTTTTATGATACGATTTTGGCTGATTTGGGTACAAAAGAAGAAATTCCTCTCTTATCAGGATTCGGGATTGCGATCGGATATATCGGTACTTTGGCCGGCTTAACGGTTTACCTTCTGGTCGGGAACCAGGATTTTCACCGTGCTTTCATCCCGTCGGCTCTCTTGTTTTTACTTTTTTCACTTCCGTATTTGCTCTTCACGAAAGAGAAAAGAAAACCGGAACCGAAAGAAAAAAAATCGTTTTTCAGCGGATACAGGGAAATCGTGCAGACGTTCAAGGACATTCGCCTGTACAAACCGGTCTTCTTGTTCATGATCGCCTACTTTTTCCTGAATGATGCGCTTGCTACAGCAATAGCCATGATGGCGGTTTATTCAAAAACGGTCATCGGTTTTACGACCGGTCAATTTGTATTACTTTACCTTGTTTCAACGGTCTCAAGCATCATCGGTTCATTTTTGCTCGGCTTTGTAACAAAAAAGATCGGCGCTAAACACGCAGTCAGTCTTGTCGCCGCCATTATGATCACCGCTTTGACGATTGGAGCATGCACGACGTCAACAGTCTTGTTTTGGATTGCGGGAAGCCTTTTCGGTATCTCGCTTGGAGGCACATGGGTCGCATCAAGGACACTGATTATCGAACTGACGCCCGAGCATAAAAGAGGCGAATTTTTCGGATTGTTTGCTTTGTCGGGGAAAATCTCTTCCATTTTCGGTCCGGTCCTGTACGGATCGATTACTTTGCTGTTCAGGGATTTAGGGAACATGGCCAGCAGAATGGCTTTCGGATCTTTAGTGTTATTGGCAGCGATCGGCCTGATCATTCATCAAAATGTTAAGGCAAAAGCTTAACCCAGAGCATCAACTTTTAACAAAAGACGCCGATATAAAAAGTAAACACAAAGTAGGATAGAGAGGGATATCAGTGTCTTCAAACCAACAGGAAATTTTATTAAGTTCGGGAACCAATGAATTAGAAATCGTGAAGTTCGAAGTTGGTCTCAACATTTTCGGCATAAATGTCATGAAAGTCAGAGAAATCATTCAGCCGGTTGACATTACGAAAGTGCCTCATTCGCACAAGCATATGGAGGGCATGATCACATTGCGCGGGGAAATTCTTCCCGTCATTGATTTATTCTCTTTCTTCGGCGTCGAACACGGTGAGGACGAGCATCAAGAAAAATACATTGTGACGGAATTCAACAAGCGGAAAATCGTCTTTCACACTGGATCGGTTTCGCAGATTCACCGGGTGTCGTGGGAAGAAATCGAGAAGCCGACCGCTTTAAATCAAGGAATGGACCGTCACCTTACCGGCATCATTAAGCTCGACGGCACAATGATTTTCCTGCCTGATTACGAAAAAATCATTTTTGATCTTGAGTCTGAGTCAGGTACGGACCCTTATCAAATGAAAGATGAAAAATTTGATCAGAGACGGACTGACAAAAAGCTGATGATTGTCGAAGACTCTCCGCTCCTCTTGCGGCTTTTGGTGGAAAAGCTGAATGAAGCAGGGTATAACAACATCGTGTCTTTTGAAAACGGAAAAGAGGCTTACGAACATGTGCTTCAATTGATGGAAGACGGCACAGCCCTTCACGAAAAAGTCGATCTCATGATCACGGATATTGAAATGCCGCAGATGGATGGACACCGGCTCACAAAGCTGTTAAAAGATAACCCGCTGAGTTCGGAGCTGCCGATCTTGATTTTCTCTTCTTTGATTACAGACGATCTTCGCCATAAAGGGGAACAAGTCGGAGCTGACGAACAAATCAGCAAGCCAGAGCTCAACGAACTGATCGAAAAGCTTGATAAATATATTTTCAAGAACTAAAAAAAGCCTCTTTTTGAGGCTTTTTTTATTAAAAATAGCTTTCGCCAAGCTTCTTGAAGACGGGCTTTGAGGCAGGGCGCTTCCGGTTTGTGACGAGCGGTTTTTCCTTAATTCCCGTGTAGTTTTGAAGAAGCTGTTTCGCTATATTCAAGGACATATGAGCTTTAGGGTTCCGATACGAATGATTTAATGTACCTAAGTGTGGAAGGCTTGCGAAGTCTTCTTTTGTTGGAGGCATGTGAAAAAAGTAGTCTCCGAGAGAAATCAGCACATCTGACTGCTGCTGGCTGAATCTTGGATTTTTCGAAAAGTGAAGGCCTACCTTTTTACCCTTTCCTTCATTAAGCAGCTTTTGCAAAGCTTTCTTTTTCAGAAGATACAGGTATTTGGGATTAGTCGCGGTTTTTGCATGGCGATTAACTGTATAAATCGCTTTTGAAAGGTTTTCAACTGTCGGTTTTAATTCTTTCGTATGATTATGGTCGTCCATTTTTTCTCTCCTATCCATTCGTTTCTAGATCACCTCCTAAAGTTGCAAGGCTTATGTCTAAATTATACGAAATAGAACAGAAAATGCAAATATCTCATAGAAAAAACGCGCGATTTTTTAAGGAATCGCGCGTTTTCATCTTTATAAAACAGAGTTCATTTTTGCTTTTGTATTTTTTTGTCTCTTCAGCGCCGCTTGAACGTCGATTTCCGCGTTCTCGGCGCTTAATTTAGGCAGGACGATAAAATAGTACATCGCCGCCAGCAGAATAATTCCCGCCAAACCGTAATATATATAATCCACATCGGCGATGATTCCCGGGAATAAAACAGCGATCACGCCAAGCGCTGAGGATTGCGCCATCATTGTCAGCGGATCGGTCCACCCGCTGACTCTTCCCATCAGCCTTGGGTGGACGATTTTGGGAATCCAGCCGCCAAGCGCTGTGTTGATCGGTCCGATGCATATCCCGGCAAGAAACGCAGCCGAGTAATATACGGGCAATTGATCTGTAAAGCCAAGCAAAATGATAAAGGCACCCGCAATAAAAATCGGGACTGACATCATGTATGCCGGCTTCACTTTTTTTTCAAGCAGAGCGGCGACGGCAATCCCTGTCAAAAGTCCGATACCCAGTACGATTGTAAAGAGGGATGTGTGCCACTCATAACTGTCAGGGGACAGCTCATACTTCATTTTAAACATCGGCAGAACCGAAAGTCCCCCGCTGACAAGTCCGAAGATAAAATATCCGAATACGAGAGAGGCAAGCAATTTATTTTTTAATATATAAACGATGCCTTCCTTAAAATCGTGCATCGAATCTTTGACGGTCATGTTTTTCCAGCCTTTTTGCCCGTTCGGCTGCCGCGCTTCTAGCGGAATATCGCAGGAACGGATTAAAAAGCCGGATACGATAAAGCTCACAAAATCAAGAGCGATAGCACCATGCAGGCCGATCGTCTTGTACATAAAAGCTCCAATTCCTACGCCGAACAATAGAAACAGGCTGAAAAGCATCTGGTTCAGTCCGGCTGCCTTTGCATACTGATCCTTTCTTAAAATGGCCTGGACCAAACTTGCTTCGGCCGGGTAGAAAAATTTTGTAACCGCGCTTCTGATAAATAGAACTAAAAACACAAGCGGTATGATCTGAAGATACAGTACAAAGAAAAGAACGACAGTCAATCCCGCTCTGATCCAATCACAGTTTTCCGCGACTTTCTTGCGGTCAAAACGGTCAGCGACCACCCCGACGATAAAGAATACAAAAACCGTCGGCAAGGAATACATCAGCTCGGCGATTGTCGTGTAGGCCGGCTGGCTGCTGAACCGGTCGAGCAAGAAAAAAGCGAAAGCCATGTTTCCGACTGTCGTTCCCATTTGAGAAGCGAAAGCTGCGAAAAAAAGTCGGACGAAATTACGATTTTTAAAAAGATCCATATATACGCTCCTTACCCTAAAGGTCCCATTATATCTTAATACAAGATGTTGTATTGTTCAAATTGCATTTGTCTGGAAATGTACTGGTCTAAGGTGTAATGGACACTCGGGTTCCGTTGGGTACGATAGAAGCAAGTTCCAGAACATCCTGATTGTGCATGCGGATACATCCCCTTGAAACAGCTTTGCCAATTGACGCCGGGTTATTCGTGCCATGGATGCCGTAGTGCTGTTTTGAGAGGCTCAGCCAGTAGGCGCCGAACGGGCCGCCCGGATTTGGCTGCCGGTTGACAATGACAAATTCGCCTCTCGGCGTCTGTGTGAGGATTTTTCCGACGGCAATCGGATATGTTTTTACAAGTCTGTTTTGCTCATATAATCTGAGCGTTCTCCCGCTGAGAGACACGACAATCCGGTAAGGGATTGTGTCCGGGTTTCTAATGCCGGGAATGATAATCGATTGGCCTGCGGACACTTGGCCGCCGTTTAAGCCCGGATTCGCCTGCAGCAAAGCCTGCCGGGTCATTCTGAAATCGGCGGCGATGCTTTCCAGAGTTTCTCCAGATTTTACTTGGTACATCAGCAATAATCAGCACATCTCCTTTTCAAAACGAAAAGAGAGCCTTTTCCGCTGCTAATATATAGACGGAAAGAGGCTGGGGAAGTTTCGTTTTTTTAATGAGGATTGGATGAAATGAGCGGGAATGCTTTTACTTAATGTATGCAGATGCCTTTCATTTTGAGCCAAAAGGCCGGTTAAGGATTAAGTGGATTCAAGCTGGAACACGGTGATTTCAGGCTTTGACAAAAAGCGGAGCGGCAGCCTGGTCGTGCCGATTCCTCGATTGACATAGATTTTCATTCCAGCTGTTTCATACATCCCTTCCGTATAAATTTCTCCGTACGGAGGCGTGATTAAAGGACCAAATACGGGAATCTGAATTTGTCCGCCGTGGGTGTGTCCGGATATTTGCAAATTGACGGGGTATTGTTTTGCCGTTAAAGCAGCGTCTGGCTCATGGACGAGCAAAATCGAGAAGGCTTTTTTACTCAGTTTTGACAGGATGCCTTCATAGTCGGGGCTGCCGAGCATCAAATCATCGAGTGACGCGATCTCTATTACGCTTCCGTCTATCAATTCAAGCTTCATGAAGTCGTTTCGCAGCACCTGAAAACCGGCCGATGCCATGAGCGTCTGATAGACTTTTGTTCCATAGCCGCCGTGATCATGGTTTCCGAATATGGCAAGCTTTCCATAGGGGGCTGAAAGCTTTTTTAAGGCGTTGACAGCATGCTCGTGTTCCCGGTAGCGATGCGGTTTATCTATTAAATCCCCGCTGAATACGATAAGGTCCGGGGAAAGGGCGTTCACTTGGCTGACAACATTTGAAAGCTCGTCTGCTGTAAAGTATTCGCTTAAGTGGGTGTCGCTGAACTGAACGATCCGAAACTGGTCAAACCCTTTAGGAATGAGACGATGCCGAATGGGAATCAAGTTTGTTTCAAGCATGTGCGGCTCGAGATAGCGCGCATAGCCCAAGCCGCCGGCAGCGGTAAAGAGCCCTGCTGCAGCAAGGCCTAAGAAGCCTTTTAAAAATTGTCTTCTGGACGGATTTTTCATAAGCAACCAACCTTTAATAGAATCTCTACATTATATCATCCAGAAAAGCCATTTTAGGACAGTCCGCGTGTTTTGTTAATTTTTTTTAACTTATATGATAAACTATGAATTGAATGAATACTCATTCATAAACAAGGGGGATGGATATGGACAGAAAAGTTGTAATCGTGACCGGCGGGTCGAGCGGAATGGGAAAAGCGATCGCCAAAAAGCAAGTCGAAGAAGGCTGGAATGTGATGATTACAGGCAGAACGCAAGAAACGCTTGAAGCGGCCAAAGAAGAAATTGAAACATTTACGGGGCAGGTGGCTATATGCCGGATGGATGTCAGGTCTGTTGAAGATGTGGAACAGATGATCACAGAGACGGCAGGACGCTTTGGTACGATCGACGCTTTGGTTAACAATGCCGCAGGGAACTTTATCTGCCCTGCTGAAAAACTGTCGGTCAACGGCTGGAAGGCGGTCATCGATATCGTGCTGAACGGCACATTTTATTGCAGCCAGGCAGCCGGCCGCTACTGGATCAAGGAAAAAAAACGCGGCCAGATTTTAAATATGGTCGCGACATATGCATGGGGCGCGGGTGCCGGTGTCGTTCATTCCGCGGCGGCAAAAGCAGGTGTCCTGTCGCTGACGAGGACGCTTGCCGTCGAGTGGGGAAGTGCATACGGGATCAGATGCAATGCCATCGCGCCCGGTCCGATCGAGAGGACGGGCGGTGCCGAAAAATTGTTTGAATCGGAAGAAGCCGCGCACGCGACAATCAAAAGCGTTCCGCTCAACAGGCTGGGAACTCCTGAAGAAATCGCGGGACTCGCCGCATTTTTGCTTTCTGAACAGGCGGGATATGTCAACGGGGAGTGTGTGACGATGGACGGCGGCCAATGGCTGAATCCCCGTCCGTTTTAAGATTTCAAATTCAAAGGTGCGGGCCAGTATGGTATAATCAGACAAAGATTAGAAGCAGGTGATATGCCATGTTGGATCCACTCGATATTTTAACGAACATTGAAGATGTTATTCCATACTATCAGCCGATCTTCAGTGCTGAAGAACAAAAGGTGATCGGCTATGAAGTGCTGGGGCGTATCAAGGTAGAATCTGAAGTGAAGAGTCTCGGGCCGTTTTTTTCTGATCCGACAATTCCTGAAGAATACAAGAAAGAGGTTGATCTCAAGGTGATTCGCCAGGCGCTTGATCATTTTTTGGAGAGCGGGCGCGACCTGCTCATCTTCGTCAATCAAGATGCAAATGTGCTGATGATGGATCACGGTGAATCGTTCCTCGACCTGTTGATGGAATATCAGGATAAAGGGCTCGAGCTCAACCGTTTCGTTATCGAAATCACGGAGCAAAAGTTTGAAGGGGATATTGAACAGCTGCATCATTTGCTGACCTATTACCGTACATACGGAATTAAAGTCGCTGTTGATAATATCGGAAAGGAAAGCAGCAACCTCGACAGAATCGCTCTTCTTTCCCCTGATCTGTTAAAGATCGACCTTCAGCCGCTCAAGCTGTCTTCTCCTTCGCCATCCTATGAATATGTGCTTTACAGCATATCACTCCTTGCCAGAAAAATCGGCGCCGCATTGCTTTACGAGGATATTGAGGCGAGCTTTCAGCTGCAATACGCATGGAGAAACGGAGGCCGGTATTTTCAGGGGCAGTATCTTGAAGTGCCGAAGGATGAATTTATCGAACGGAATGTATTAAAGGACCGGCTGCATGCCGAGTTTCACCAATTTATCACACATGAGAAGAAGAAGCTAACCATTTTGTACGACCACTCTGAGCAGTTTTACAAACGGATTCATCAGCTTGTCACATCGCTAAAGAAAACAGCTCAGTCAGACGATGAGTTTCTCTTCAATCTCGGAAAAGAACTGACCGATTGCAGCTTTAGAATTTACATGTGCGATGAAGACGGGATTCAGCTGACGAAAAACGTGTTTAAACATGATGGAGCATGGATATTTCAGCCTGAGTACATCGGCAAAAACTGGAGCTGGCGCCCTTATTTTCTCGAGAATATCATGAGGATGAGAACGATGAGAAAAGGGTTTTTCAGCGATTTGTACAGCGATATCGAAACGGGGGAAATGATCAGAACATTTTCCTATCCGATGGATGAAGAATTGTATCTGTTCATTGACCTGTCCTACTCATATTTATACGAACAAGACGGATTAATTTAAGCGGCGGCCTTTCGCCGCTTTTTCTTTTCGAAAAAATGAATCCCGAGAGGTTTGTTTTGCGTATATAAAGGAAAATGTGAATATATATGCTAAAAAAGGGGCGGATCATATGAAGAACGTTTGGTCATCCTTACTGTGCGGACTATTGACTGCGGCTTTTGTATTCCTCTGTGCGGATTTTGCCGAAGCCGGAGAAAAACCGACAAGAGCGTCGTTATTTGAGACCCTTCAATCCGTATCCGACGTCCATTTTCAGCTGACCGAAAAGGAAAGAACGAAAAAAGACATGATATCCCTCTTGGAACCTTATATGGAACACGCCATGGCAGCGAAGTACGTGGAGGCGAACGCCTTCCCCGAACAAGCGGGGTGGATTTTTTACGGGACAGACGCGCCGGAAGTTGCAATCCCTTTCTTCAGCTATGATGAAAACACAAAAGTGGCGGTGAAAGACGGAAGCTATACCGTATACGAATGTGTTGGAGATCAAGACCGCGGTCCTGTTTCATATCAAAAAAATTATCAGACGGTGACGCTAAAGAATATCGGCGGCAGCTTCAAAGTAACGGCTATCGGCCAATCTGATACAAAACCGGCTGGAGAAGACATGATGGCCGAACAACCGGATGAGAAAGAAACAAACTCGAATTTTGCGGATAACAAGAAAGAAGACCACGCTGTATTCCCGCTGTTTGTCATCGATGTTAACTGGACATTGGCCGAACTTTTCAGCTAGAAAAAGAATTTTTAAAAAATTCATTGACAATGATACTGATAATCATTATCATTTAATTATAGAGAGATGAACCTCTCTGTTCCCCAACCCCTCTATCAGATCAAGGTTTTAAAAAACTTGGCGCTGCCCCCGCCAAGTTTTTTATTTGCGTGGAATCCTGCATTGCAAATGGCTGCGGGATTTTTGGGCTTTAGGTGTGGGACAGGAATAAGACAATCCTGTTGCCCCATAAATCTAAATTGGTGGTTAAAAAGGCTCCTCTGCAGTCAAAAAAATATTTTTCATGTATGACATGAAAAAAGAAAACTCAAACTATGAAAAGCGGTTTTTCTTTTTCATGATCAGAAAGGAAAAATGTCATCGGCTGATACTTTGTGGTATGATGCGTGTAGAACTTGTATTATAATTAATACTTGTTGATCCTGAAGTTGTTTTTTTGAAAGGAGTCTTTTTTAGAATGTCACAATTAATGGGTATCATCACGAGACTGCAGAGCCTGCAGGAGACTGCGGAGGCTGCCGGAGAACCGACGCAGCGCAATTTTGAAGTAAACGGAGAAAAAATTTGCAGCGTAAAATATTTTGAAAAAAACCAAACATTTGAGCTGACAGTTTATCAAAAAGGCGATAAGCCTACCACATTTCCGTTTGACAACATCGATATGATTTCAATCGAAATCTTTGAACTGCTTCAGCAATAGGAGGATATGGCATGAAAGCTTTTCCAAGCGTTATTTGTCCGAATTGCAAAACAACCGAGCATATGGATCAAGTGCTGACAGCCCAGTCCAATCAGAATGTAATTTACAGATGTGACAGCTGCGGGTTCAGCTTGAAAAATATACCGACCAAAAAAGGATAGCAGACAGACGAATCGTTCCATCTTCGGTGCAGATCAAAAATGAAAAGGGGCATTCCAATGGCTGATTCTTTTCTTTTTTATAATCTTTCTGAAGATCAAATGACATTTCCTGAAGTGATCGGGAGACTGAAGGCGTTCATACGCCAAGATCCGCGGGCAAGCTATCTGCTGTCCGTCGGAACAGACTCGCAAATACATCAGAACTGCACAAAGTTTATCACGGCTATCCATTTGCACCGCAAGGGCAAAGGAGCGTGGGGCTGTCTGAAAAACACGGTTGTCAACAGACCGATACATAGCCTCAGGGAGAAAATATCGCTTGAAACAGCTTACAGCCAAGAGATTGCCGCATATCTTTTAAATGATTACTTTAATGAAATTATGGATCTGCTTCTTCCGTTTACAGACGAGGGAGCAGATTTAACCCTTGAAGTTCATTTGGATATCGGAAAAAAAGGAATGACAAAGGATTTAATCCAGGAAATGACGGGCCGGATCACCTCCATGGGAATCTGTGCCAAAATTAAACCTGACTCCTATACAGCTTCAAGCTATGCAAACCGGTACACAAAATAATTGTTTGAAAGAAAATCGAACAGATGTCGAAATGTGCGGTTGACGTTTGAATTGCAATTTCATATTCTAGCCCTATAGAAACTAGAGAGAACATATTGTTTCTGACTCTAGCTAAATCAATTAGGGGGCTGGTTAAGAATGGAACGCTTTTCAGAAGAAGAGAGAAAACTGTTGCTGAACGTACTTTTGGACCATGAGTATGCCGTAGAGCTACTAAGCAGTGAGATCAATGATATAGAAACGGGTACAAAAAATGTGGATAGCCTGACATATAAAAAACTGGTTACCTTATACGACCGTGTCCGGTCTGAAAATTAGGTCAGATTATATCAATTGATACTCATTAGAGTATCTTTTTTGTTTCCTAAAAGGATATGGAATGATAAACTGACCTTGGAAGAAAGGAAAGTTTTCGACAAATATTGATATCGTTTATATTATTGTAGTATAGGGAAAATATGCGTTGATGGATTAAAGCTGAAAAGGAGTCGAAAAATCATGATTAGTATGCAATCAGATGAACTTCTTGAAACGACAGTAGGTCAGTTTATGATCGATGCTGATAAAGTAGCCCATGTTCAAGTCGGAAATAATCTGGAACATGCCCTTCTCGTGTTGACGAAAACCGGATATACCGCGATCCCTGTACTTGATGCTTCTTTCCGTTTGCACGGATTAATCGGAACGAATATGATCATGGATAAAATCTTCGGCTTGGAACGAATCGAATTTGAGAAGCTTGACAAGATTCATGTTGAAGAAGTCATGCTGACAGACATCCCACGCTTGAAAATTGACGACCCGATCTTAAAAGGATTCGGACTGGTCATCAACAACGCGTTTGTATGTGTCGAAAATGAAGAGCAGGTTTTCGAAGGCATATTTACAAGGCGTGTCGTGTTAAAACAGCTGAATAAGCATTTGAGAACGTTGAATAAATAGGCGCGGCAGCGGCCTATTTTTTATTTGCAGCGCTCCACCAAACCCTCCGCACATTCTCCGAAGCCTGACTTTCCGCTTGATTAAAAAACAGCCGTTTGATTAAATGTATGATAAGAAAAACTTATTGGAATGAGGAATGTCCATGCAGCTTCAAGAGCTCCACATGCTTGTCGTTCTGGCGGAAGAATTAAATATGCGGAAAGCGGCTGAACGCCTGTTTGTTTCCCAGCCGGCTTTGTCCCAACGCCTGCAGACCATTGAGAAATCATGGGGAACGAAAATTTTTTTGAGATCGCAAAAAGGGCTGACGGTTACGTCTGCCGGAGAAAAAATCATCCAGTTCGCAAAAGATGTGACATTGGAACAGGAAAAAGTGAGAGAGAATATCGATGAGTTGGAGGGCGAGATTCACGGTACGCTCAAATTGGCGGCCGCTTCGATCATTGGGCAGCATTGGCTTCCCAACGTTCTGAAAACCTATGTCAAACAATATCCAAACGTGAAAATTTCGCTCGTGACCGGATGGAGCAGCGAAATGCTGAAAAGCCTCTACGAAGACCATGTTCATGTCGGCATTATCAGAGGAAACCCGGAATGGAAAGGACCGAAGCATTACTTGATGCGGGACGAATTGTACCTTGTCGATACAGAGATCCGTAACATTGAGGACATTGCCAAAACGGAACGGCCGTTCATCCAGTTCAAAAGCGACAGCACGTACTATCAGGAAATTCAGCACTGGTGGCATCAAAAGTTTAAAACGTCGCCAAAGCAGACCATTATTGTCGACCAAATTGAAACATGCAAACAGATGGCTTTCCACGGAATCGGCTATGCGATCCTTCCATCTGTGACGCTTCACGGAAGCGGGAGCCATGTTCATCAAATCCCGCTGCTTGACGCTAAAGGAAAAGCAATCGGCAGAGATACGTGGCTGCTCGGTTATGAGCCGGCTTTCCAACTGAAGCAAGTACAGGCGTTTGTAGAGGTTGTGAAAGAATGTACGGCAACTGAATAAACATCAGAAAGGCAGGACTCAAAAAAGAGGGCTGCTTTTTTTGTGCGATTTATTGACATTGATAATCATTATCATTTAAAGTGTATCTATATAATAATGAAAATCATTATCAATTTCAGAGGTGATTCTGTTGTCTAAAGCATTAATTGCATATGCCAGCATGTCCGGCAACACGGAGGATATCGCGATGATCATCAAAGATACATTGAAGGAGAACGGTTTTGATGTCGCAATTCAGGAAATGGATGATGTCGATGCCGATTCATTGGCTGAATACGATCTTCTTTTAATCGGCACCTACACATGGGGAGACGGGGATCTTCCTTATGAAGCGGAATCGTTTTACGACGAGGTCTCTTCGCTTGACCTTAAAGGAAAGAAAGCGGCATGCTTCGGATCCGGCGACTATGCATACCCCCGCTTTTGCGAAGCGGTCAACACGTTTTACAGCATGCTAGAACGAACCGGCGCCGACCTTTATCGAGAGACCTTGAAAATAGAACTTGCCCCCGAAACGGATGAAGATGCCGAGTGCTGCAAGGAATTTGCCGAAGGTTTTATAAGATGGGCAGAACACGAAAAGCGGCAGGCTGAGACCCATGTTTCATAAAGGTGCGACGGCCGTCGCTTCGGCAAAGCATTCCGGTTACTTTGTCGCCATCAAGCGGGAAGGGATTTTTCACTACTCACTTGAGCAAGGCTGGACAAAGCTCTTTCAATTAAAAAGCAAAATATGTTCCATCACCTATATCGGCGATTATTTATTCGGCGCAGGGGAGAGGGGAACGATTATCAGATCGTCTGACCAAGGAGCAACCTGGTCAATCTCAAGCTTTCCGACAAACGCTACGATTTGGTCGATCACAGGGACAACGGACGGCTTTGTTTGTGCCCATGGGAAGCATTGCATTTACATATCAGAGGATTTCGGCGTCTCATGGAAAATCGTCAAGCCGTTTTCCGGTTTGAGTCATCCGCCCGTTATCCGCTCTCTGTGCCTCCATGAGGAGCGCCTTTACATCGGAACGCAGATTCATGAAGTGCACGGCGGTGTTTGGGCATACGATTTGGCAGCAGAATCGGCTTGTTTGATCAAAAAAGAAACCGGCCGCATGACCGCCTCGATGATCGCATTTGAAGGCGAATGGCTGGTTTGTGCGATGGGATCCAAAAAAGGAAATCACGGTGCCGTCAATTTGGTCAACATCCACACGAATGATGAAATACAAATCAGGCAGGGCCTTGTTGAAAATGAAGAATCATTCCTGGATGTGTCCGAAGACAACGGAATCATCTATGTCACATCGGCTCAAGACCGAGACGGATTTTCAAGAATCTACCGGCTTGATTTCTTTGAAAGAGAGCTGAAATGGTTTGACACGATTAAAGGGCATGGATTCAGAGTCGCCAATCAAAAGGAGAACTTCTTTTGCGCGGGTCTTTATGAATGCAAATTTGTCAGGCCTTATGAACAGCCTGCTGCAGCCCACTGATTTTATAGCGTTTTATAGGAGGAATAACGATGGGGAAAGTTTTGCTGGTTTATGCAAGCATGTCTGGAAATACAGAAGCAATGGCCGATTTAATCGAGAAAGGCCTTCTTGAGGGCGGGGCCGAAGTTGACCGCCATGAAGCGATGGATGTAGATGCGGCGCTCTTTAACGATTATCAGTATATGATATTTGGCGCTTATACATGGGGCGACGGGGATCTCCCGGATGAGTTTTTGGATATTTACGATGATATGGAAGGGATGGATTTCACAGATAAGATGTTTGCCGTTTTCGGGTCCGGAGATACTTCTTACGAGCATTTTTGCGGTGCCGTCGACATACTTGAGGACAAAATCAAAGAGCTTGGCGGAGACACGGTGCTTCCGTCCGTCAAAATCGAAATGAATCCGGAAGATGAAGAAGAAGGCATGCTGCTTCAATTCGGCAGGGATTTTGCAAAGAAATGTGAAGTGCCGGCATGACATTTGCTAAAAAAGGAAACGGGACGCCCCCTTTCCTTTTTTTCTTGTTTTTAAATCTTTCCTTTGATACAGTAATGAGGAGAAAAAGAGAAGGAGGACTTACATAATGAAAATGATGGATGCAAATGAGATTATCTCATTTATTCAAAATAGTAAGAAATCAACACCTGTTAAAGTGTATGTGAAAGGCGACCTTGAAGGAATTGACTTCGGCGCTTCAGCCAAGCCTTTTATTACAGGGCATACTGGGGTAGTATTCGGTGAATGGGCGGAGATTCAAGCTGTGCTCGAAGCAAACAAAGGTAAAATTGAAGACTATGTTGTCGAAAACGACCGCCGCAATTCGGCGATCCCAACGCTCGATTTGAAAAATATTAAAGCGCGAATCGAGCCGGGTGCGATCATCCGCGATCAAGTGGAAATCGGCGACAACGCCGTTATCATGATGGGAGCTTCCATCAACATCGGCTCTGTAATCGGCGAAGGAACGATGATCGATATGAATGTCGTGCTGGGCGGACGAGCTACCGTCGGCAAAAACTGCCACATTGGAGCGGGTTCCGTGCTTGCCGGTGTCATTGAGCCCCCTTCAGCAAAACCTGTCGTTATTGAAGACGATGTCGTCATCGGTGCAAACGCCGTCGTACTTGAAGGTGTGACTGTCGGAAAAGGAGCCGTCGTTGCTGCCGGCGCAATCGTTGTGGAAGATGTGGCACCTTACACAGTAGTTGCCGGAACGCCTGCGAAAAAAATCAAAGACATCGATGAAAAAACAAAAGGCAAAACAGAAATCAAACAGGAATTGCGTCAGCTTTAAGAAGCGGCGGCGAAAAGTGCGTGGATGTGACAATCCACGCATTTTCGTATCGCCGGGGAGGTTAGAAAGATGAAATTGGACGAATTAGCAGCGATTCGCAGAGATCTGCACCAAATTCCTGAACTCGGTTTTCAGGAATATAAGACACAGGCTTATCTTTTGAACCACTTACTAAAGCATCCGGAAGACCGGATTGAAATCGAAAAGTGGAGAACCGGACTGTTTGTAAAGGTTAAAGGGACAGCCCCTGAACAGATTTTGGCTTACAGGGCGGATATGGACGGGCTCTCGATTCGGGAAGATACCGGATATTCTTTTTCTTCCATACATCAGAACCGGATGCATGCGTGCGGGCATGATTTTCATATGACGATTGCCCTCGGCATCATCGATCATTTCGTCCGCAACCCGGTTAAACAAGATCTGTTGTTTTTGTTCCAGCCTGCTGAAGAAGGGCCGGGCGGCGCTGAACCGATGCTTGAAAGCGATTTGTTTAAAAAGTGGGAGCCGAGCATGATCACAGCGCTGCACATCGCGCCTGAGCTCCCGGTCGGAACGATCGGAACGAAAAGCGGGCTGCTCTTTGCCAATACGTCAGAGCTTGTAATCGAACTTGAAGGAAAGGGCGGGCATGCCGCATATCCCCACCTTGCAGAAGATATGGTGGTCGCCGCCAGTTCGCTCGTTACGCAAATGCAGTCGATCGTAGCCAGGAATGTCGATCCGCTGGACAGTGCTGTCATTACCATCGGGACGATTACAGGCGGATCAGCACAAAACATTATCGCTCAGCAAGCAAGGCTTGAAGGGACGATCAGGACGCTGTCCCCGGGATCAATGGAACAGGTGAAGAAAAGGATCGAGGCGATGGTGAGCGGCCTGGAAACGGCTTATCAATGCATCGGTAAAGTCAGCTATCCGGCAGCATATTATCAGGTCTATAATTCAAGCGGTTTAGTTGAAGACTTTATGAAGTTCGTTTCTGAAAACGGCCTTGCAGAGGTCATCCGTTCAAAAGAAGCGATGACAGGAGAGGACTTCGGCTATATGCTGAAAAAGTATCCGGGCTTCATGTTTTGGCTCGGCGTCGATTCACCTTACGGACTCCACCATGCCAAACTGCAGCCGAAAGAGGAAGCGCTTGAGACGGCAGTCCGCGTTATGACGGCTTATTTCTCTTCCAAAGCCAATTAGAACAAGCGGCTGGTATAAAAAATCAGCAAACGTGGCATCTTAATTGGTGGAGGTGTTTCTTCATGTCGAAAAAAATCGGAATCGAACAATCTCTTTCTGATGTCGAGGCTGCTTTGAAGGAAAAAGGGTATGAGGTTGTAACGATGAAAACCGAAGACGATGCAAAAGGCTGCGACTGCTGTGTTGTCACTGGTCTGGACACTGACATGCTCGGGATTTCAGATACGATGACCGGAGCATCTGTCATTCAGGCGACTGGTTTAACTGCCGATGAAATCTGTCAGCAGGTTGAGCAAAAACTTCAGTAATAAACATAAAACCGAAGTTCCAGCTTCGGTTTTAACTTGTTTTTCCAAAAAAACGGCTGTCGGGTGTTAAACGGTTGTTTCATCATCCGGAGGCATGTTACACTTTTTTTAAAGGCTTAAAAAAAGAACAACCGCTAATTTAAATTTATTATCAATTAATATTGACTAAAAATATGGTAAGTATTATAATGAATTATGTATGTGATGTTATTAACTAAATGAGAATTTAATATTTAAATTCTCATTTTGATATGGGTAGCAGAACCCAAAAATCACAATTGGAGGGATACATAAAATGGCAGAACGCATGGTAGGTAAACAAGCGCCGCGCTTTGAAATGGAAGCGGTTCTTGCAAACAAAGAATTTGGAAAAGTAAGCCTTGAAGAAAACATGAAGAATGATAAGTGGACGGTTCTATTCTTCTATCCTATGGACTTTACTTTCGTGTGCCCGACAGAAATTACAGCAATGTCTGACCGCTATGACGAGTTTGAAGACCTTGATGCAGAAGTAATCGGCGTTTCAACTGACACCATCCACACTCACTTGGCATGGATTAACACAGACCGCAAAGAAAATGGTCTCGGCCAGCTGAAATACCCGCTTGCTGCCGACACAAACCATGAAGTATCCCGTGAATACGGCGTACTGATTGAAGAAGAAGGTGTGGCGCTTCGCGGATTGTTCATCATTAATCCGGAAGGCGAACTTCAATATCAAACAGTGTTCCATAACAACATCGGCCGTGATGTAGACGAAACATTGCGCGTGCTTCAAGCGCTGCAAACAGGCGGTCTTTGCCCTGCAAACTGGAAACCGGGTCAAGCAACTCTTTAATTTTTATTCTCAAATTAGAAATCAGATTGGAAAGGTCTAACATTTGTTAGACCTTTTTAATCGACAAAAATGACAATGGAGGAAAAATCATGAAATTACGCCAGCCGATGCCGGAACTGACCGGCGCAAAAGAGTGGTTAAACGGAGAAGTGACAAAAGAGCAGCTTATCGGAGAAAAGCCGACATTAATTCATTTTTGGTCGATCAGCTGCCACTTGTGCAAAGAGGCAATGCCGCAAGTCAATGAGTTCCGCGACCGCTACAGCGATAAACTAAACGTGGTGGCCGTGCATATGCCGCGTTCAGAAGACGATTTAGACTTGAATAAAATCAAAGAGGTTGCCGCTGAACATGATATTACTCAGCCTGTTTTTGTTGACAGCGACCATAAGCTGACTGACGCTTTCGAAAATGAATATGTTCCGGCTTATTACGTTTTTGATAAAACAGGCCAGCTTCGCCATTTTCAAGCTGGAGGAAGCGGGATGAAAATGCTCGAAAAACGTGTAAACCGTGTTCTTGCCGAAACAGAACAGTCTGCTGAATAAAGATGAAAAGCCCCGTTTTCATGGGGTTTTTTGTTTATTCGGCTCCTCATTGCAAAAAAAGCAAAAAAATTTCCTCTATCCGCCCCTTTCGACAAATGGATCATTAGACACTGTTTATTTTACTTGATGAGTCTTATGTCCTGTTTTTGTTTCAGGAGTATTTCTGACTTTCCCTGTACACAACAAACTGCGAATTCGACAAGTGAGATCTGGTAATTTTGAATATTCTGGATTTATAAGCCGGATTAATCATTGATATTTCACACTTTCCATCACGATTAAACAGTAGAGTCTATTCCTAAATTATGTTTCGTTGAAAAGTAATTTTCTATGTTCCTTCATTATTTACCATTTTTCGACAATGGGTTTAGAGTAGGCCGAAATGCTTCGAAAACTCCTCAGGCTTCAAGTTTTCCGGAAATTTAGTTCTATTTTCTTAACGGAAAGCAACAGTAGAAAAACGAAAAAATAGTTGATAAAATTAGTTTGGTAATCTAATATTTTTATTGGAAGGTTTATTTATTCTGATAGGAGGGTATAAACGGTATGTTTAACGAGAGGGAAGCATTGCGTTTAAGATTGGAGCAGCTGAATGAGGCTGAGGTTAAGGTGATTAGGGAGTATCAAATTGAGCGGGATAATATATATGCAAAGCTGCGTGAATTGGATCGTCCATCCAGCTTTAATGATACAAAAAAAGATTTTCGCCCGGAGCGTAAAACGGAATCTCTCCCTGTTTTAGCTGAATTAGCTGCGCAGGAGATGAAGAGCTATCAGCAACAACAGCAGCAGCCGCAAGCATCTCAAAAGAACCAGCAGCAGACTTCTCCGCAAACCTCCTCACTGCCTGCCGGAATTCCAGATGGAACGACAAGGCGCAGAAGGGGTACAGCACGTCCAGGCTCAAAAGCTGCAAAACTGCGTGAAGCGGCGATTAAAACATTAAAACGCCATAATGCGGCCATCAAAAGCTCCGAACTTCAAAAAGAAATCGAAAAAGAGAGCGGACTTGAGATCCCTAATATGACAACCTTTATGCAAAGCCTGATTAAAATGTACCCGGAAGTCAAAAAACCATACCGCGGTCAATATATATTAGAGGGTGAGATTTCTACCGAGACAGAGCAGCAATAGTCAAACCCTTGCTTTTCCAGATAGCGTTTCCATTTTGAGGAACACCAAGGCGGCCGCTATATACGCCGCCGCCCTAATCAACTGCTTGAGACAATCGACTCAAGCGGTTTTTTATAAAATCCAAATTATTCCTTAAAGTGGTATTCAATTTAAAGGTTTTGTTTCTTTGTCTTTGCGTTTAATTTGATAGACCCATTTTTGCGGGGTTGTTTCTTCTTTCGTCTGCTTTTTCCATTCAGTTATTTTCTGATCCATTTTCGTGTCATTTTGTTTGATGACGCTCAATTGCTGTTGGAGCTGATCGACTTGCTCCGTAACTGTTTGAAGTACCGCCTCGATCTGCTCTGACCGTTCAAAAAGCTCTTCGTTTTGTTCAAGCGCCTTCTCCGTCTGCTGAGATGTATCAATATCGGCAAAATGAGAAGCGATCCACTTATCACTTTCATCGAGCTGCCTTTTATAGGATAAAATCGTTTCGTAAAACAGCGCTTCTTTTGTTTTTTCAGCCTCCAAAAGGCGGTTTTTCGTTTCTGTCACCCGCTCTTTTAATACCGCAACATCTGTTTCGATTTGTTTGAGCTGAAGACCTTTAGCATGAAGTTCGTCTTTCAGGCGGGCATTTTCGTGTGCAGCGTTTTCGAGCTCATGCTCCTTTTTTTCCCTCAGCGTTTTTTCTTTTTCCGCATGAAGCTTTTCATATTCTATTTGGCTATGTAAGCTTTTTTTCTCTTCTTCGGCTTTTACATTTGTTAAATGAAGGCGGTGCTTTTCTTCTATCTCTTGTTTTCTTGCATAGGTTTCTTTTTGAAGGAGCTCCTGAAGAACAACGATTTTACCCAGCAGTTCGCTTTTTATCCGGTTGAGCGTTTCGGCCGACTCGTCTTCCTTGTTTGCCGAAATCCGCTCCAGTTCGATTGACAGCTGCTGAAGCTGCTGCTTCAGCGCTGCGTTTTCCTGGCTGAGCTTATGATTTTTTTGATGAAAATAGCTTGCTTCAAGCTCGTGGATCAATTGATGTGACCTTGCCAGCTCCGCTTTTAAAAAAAGGTTTTCCTGTGATAAATCATGAAAATAAGGCAGCGAACCCGTTGTTTTTTTCATGGTGACCAGCCCCCTATTAATGTTACAACTACAATATGCATAAATGAAACACGGCATGCCTTTTGAAAAAGAGATTTTACAGACTTGTTCGGATTTCTAAAATTTTGCTATGATGTTCGCAGGCAGAAACACGCGAAGGAAGGTTGAGCTGCATGAAAGAAATACATGTCATATTATCGGGAGGCCTTTCACGCCGTTTTGGGGAACCGAAAGCGTTTGCCCGCTGGCAAGGCAAGCCGCTTTATCAATGGTGCAAACATGCGCTGGGAGGCGATGTCCTGATATTGAGCCGTCCGGGGCTGACGGAGCGGTTTAAAGAACTCGGGGAAAAAGCGGTGCTGGAAGATATCGAACCGTTCAGTGGGAGAGGGCCGCTTGCAGGTATGTACACAGCCATGGTTCGGGCGGAAGGGGAATGCTATATTTTTTCGGCCTGTGATACCCCGCTTGTCCGGCAGGAGACCATATCGGCTTTAAAACGGCAGATGACCCCGGCGGATGACGCCGTCGTGCCGGTCGCAGACGGAAGGGCGCAGCCGCTTGTTGCTGTCTACAGCAGAAGGGTGAAATCCGTCCTCCTCGAACAGCTTCAGCAGAACGAGCTGAAGATCAGCAGTTTCCTCGACCGCATCCGCGTCAAGTATATTGAAGCTGATAGGGTCGGGGCAGAGCCGTGGGAATTTATAAATGTCAATAAAAAGTCGGATTTAGATAAAATAGAACCGTTCTTTCCGGGATGAAATATTTTATTATAGATTGCAAGGGTTTTTCGGAAAGTGTTTTTCAAAAAAAAGCGGACGGAAAAATGATATGATATAGAAAAGGAAGTAAAGGGGATCATCCTGATGCATGAACGGTATTCAAGACAAATCAGATATCAAAACATCGGACAGGCGGGTCAGGACAGAATCAGGCAGAGCCATGTTTTGATCGTCGGAGCCGGGGCGCTCGGCACGTCGGCTGCCGAGGGGCTTGTGCGCGCAGGCATCGGTACACTGTCTATTATAGACCGCGATTATGTGGAATGGAGCAACCTGCAAAGGCAGCAGCTCTATACAGAGAAAGACGCGGAGGAAAGGCTTCCGAAAGCGGCAGCCGCAAAAGAACGTCTTTCCCAGATCAATCGCGATGTTGAGCTTCGTACATATGTTGCCGACGGCACCGTGGAAACACTCAGACCGCTGATCAAAGAAGCGGATGCTGTCATCGATGCAACGGATAACTTTGAGACCCGCATGATCATCAATGACCTTGCCCAAGAGACGGGCACTCCGTGGGTTTACGGCGCTTGTGTCAGCAGTCAGGGCATGTATATGACGATTATTCCTAAAAAAACGCCGTGCCTTGCCTGCCTGTTTGAAGATGTTCCGATTGGCGGGGCTACATGCGACACGTCGGGGATTATTTCGCCGGCCGTTCAAATGGTGTCGGCTTATCAACAAGCTGAAATTCTAAAAATCTTAACGGACAACCAAGATGCGCTTGAAACCGCTTTTGTCACGTTTGATTTATGGGCGAACACCCACTTCCGAATGGAGATCGGCCGCAATGAGACATGTCCTTCGTGCGGAGAAACGCCGGTTTTTCCTTTTCTCAGCAACATGGGCCAAAAAAAAGCCGACGTTCTGTGCGGAAGAGAGACCGTCCAAATTCGCAGCGATATGTTAAAACGGCTGCCTAAAGAGGAACTCATGAAAAAACTTTCGGGCATCGGAAAAGTGGATGCGAATGATTATTTGCTGCATGTACAATACGAGACATTCAGAATCGTCATATTTAACGATGGAAGAGCCCTTGTTCACGGCACAAATGATATAAAAGAAGCCAACTCCATATTGGCGAGAGTCATCGGAATGTAACAACAGGAGGTTTTTTTAATGATTGAAAAAAGAACGCCCATTCCAGTTTTTGAAGCCGCTGCGCGTGTCTCTCGGCACTGGAAGCAGGGAGATACAGAGTGGATCCATCTTGAGGAGAGTCTCCATAGATTTTTAGCCGAAGATGTAAAGGCTGATCACGACGTACCCGCTTTTGACCGTTCGCCGTACGACGGCTTTGCTGTCCGAGCTTGCGATACCGCCGGTGCTTCACGGGAAAATCCGCTGCAATTCGAGGTGGTTGATCACATTGGAGCCGGAGCCGTGTCAGGTAAAACGCTCGGTCCTTTTCAAGCTGTCAGAATTATGACCGGAGCGCAGATTCCGGAGGGCGCTGATGCGGTAGTCATGCTTGAGCTGACGAAAACCTACTCAGAAGACGGTAAAAACTATATGGTGTTAAAACGCTCATTGGAGCCGGGAGAAAATATTTCAAAAACCGGAGAAGATGCGAGAAAAGGATCAGTGCTTGTGAAGAAAGGAACCCGGATCACGCCGGGTGTTGTCGCTTTGCTTGCAACATTCGGATATGCAGTGGTACCTGCAGTCAAAAAGCCTGTGGTAGGCATCATTGCCACCGGAACGGAGCTCCTGAATGTCAGCGATCCCCTCGTTCCCGGAAAAATCCGCAACAGCAATGCAGGCATGGTGGCCGCCCAGGTTGAAGAAGCAGGCGGAACCCCCCTTTATTTAGGGAAGATTTCTGATCGATTTGACGAAAGCTTTGCAGCGGTGGAAAAAGCTTTGGACAAGGTGGATTTTCTGATTACGACCGGAGGGGTGTCCGTAGGGGACTTTGATTTTCTGCCGGCAATTTACGAAAAGCTCGGGGCCGAGGTCCTGTTTAATAAAGTGGCCATGCGTCCGGGAAGTGTAACGACTGTTGCTCAATTAAACGGCAAATTGCTGTTTGGGCTCTCCGGGAACCCGTCAGCCTGCTTCGTTGGATTTGAGCTGTTTGTCAAGCCGTCCCTCCACACCTGGCTGCATCATCAAAAGCCGTATTCTTTATGTGCAGAAGCGGTTTTAAGCAAGGATTTTCCAAAGCCTAATCCGTTTACAAGATTTGTCCGCTCGTTTGTATCCATTAAAGACGGGGCGCTTCATGCGGAGCCTGTCGGCCTGGATAAATCAAGCGCCGTCACGTCGCTGGCAGATGCCAATGCGCTGATGGTTTTGCCGGGCGGAACGAGAGGCTATGAGGCCGGGGCAAGAGTGCATGTTCTGTTATACCGGGATGAGAACGGAAGTGAAGAGCTGTGGCCGCACATTTTCCAATCCTCCAGATCGTAGGGTACCAAAACAGCGGCAAAACGACGTTCGTTGAAAAACTAGCGGAAAAGCTCGGTCAGCTCGGAGTCAAGATTGGCTGCCTGAAACACCACGGACATGGAGGAGAACCGGATGTTTTCGCCGAGGGAAAGGATTCCGACCGCTTTTTTCGGGCTGGAGCGGCTGCGTCCGGCGTCGAAGGAGCAGGCGTTTTTCAGCTGAGGGCGCGCGGCGAGTGGACGCTTGATCAACTGATTGCCGCTTATGGAGTTTTAGCGGTTCAGTGTCTTCTCATCGAAGGATTTAAACATGCGCCATATCAAAAAGTTGTCATGGTCAGAAACGAAGCGGACTGTCAGCTCTTGGAGGAATTGGACGGCATCATCGCCGTCATTTATCAAAAGAGCGAGCCGAAAACGGATGTTCCATCCTTTCATATTGAAGACCCGAGCGCCGTGGCTTTTATTCTGAATCATCTAAAGGAGGAAGGCGTTTGTCTGAACGATTTGTTATAACAAAAGAGCCGATTGTCATCGAAGATATCGTCAAAAAAGTTGAAAAAAGGGAAGCCGGTGCCATCACGACGTTTATTGGAACAGTGAGAGAATGGACAAATGGAAAAAAGACACTCTATCTCGAATATGAAGCATATGTTCCAATGGCGGTCAGCATGCTTGCTCAGATCGGGAAAGAAATCAATGAAAAATGGCCTGGTACAGCTGCAGCGATTACCCATCGCATCGGCAGGCTGGACATCTCCGACGCGGCCGTGGTGATCGCGGTGTCGTCACCTCACCGGAAAGCGGCATATGAAGCGAACGAATATGCGATCGAAAGGATAAAGCAAATTGTGCCGATTTGGAAAAAAGAACATTGGGAGGACGGCGAGACTTGGATCGGCGACCAGCTTGAGACAACTGAATACCCGGAAGGGAAACCAGATTTGGAAGCAGCGGCTTCCGACAGAAAAAGAGGTGCTGACCTTTGATTAAAATTTTACTGTTTGCCCAGCTTGCCGAACAAGCGGGTGCGCAGAGCGTTGATATAGATGAAGAAAAAACGACAACAGACGACATCAGACAGTTTTTAAAAGAAACTTACAATCTTCAGGGGACGGACCGAGCGATGATCGCTGTCAACGAAGTGTACAGAAGAGGAAACAGTGAGGTTAAGTCTGGAGATACGGTTGCTCTTATTCCCCCGGTCAGCGGAGGTTGAGAACGTCGGTCGGTTCAGGCATAGAGCCTGTTACCGACCGACGTTTTTTTTCGAACCGTTTTCCAGATAAATAAAACAGCCGCGCCGTTCTTTCGAAATGTTTGGTTCTAATTTTTGAATCAAGTCATAAAGCTCACTAATACGGTGAACGTTAAAATTGGTTCTTTCTTTCAGTTTCATTTTCAGTTCTTTTGTCGTTACAATTTTTCCTTTTTGCTGTTTAATAATGTCTACGCAATGTGCTGCATAATACTCTTTAGTGGAACGTCTATGTCGCTGGATTTGTCTGTCAAGTTCTCCTAACCTTGCGTAAATCCCTTCGCGTTCTTTCCGGAAGTCCTTCCAGATTTTTTGTTCCAATTCACCTAAGAGGAGAAGCTGTTTTTTTAAAGCCTCTCTTTTCGCCATTGCAATCAACTCCGTCATTCATAATTTGATAACATTTTCTATTATTTTACATCATCTTCCTTCATTCATCAAAAAATTTCCTTTGCCAACAAGAAACTAATTTTTATTGACTGTCACATTTTAAAAAGGATTTATTTCAAGCGGAAGAAGGAGGAAAACTCCATAATAAGTCTGAATTTTGTGAAATCGGTGGAATTTTATTTCGCAAACCGATATATTAGATGATGTGTCCTTGTTTTACATGAATTGGAAAGGTGCTGGTGCAAATGGAGTCCCTTAAAAAACTAAAAGATTTTTATTGGCCTTATAAAAGAATGTTCTTGTGGTCGCTTGTGTCGATGCTTCTGATGACGGCGATCACTGTTGTTTACCCGATTATTCTGCAAATGACAATTGATGAAGTGATTCTCGGCGGAAGGTACGGTTTGGTCATATGGATCAGCCTCGGGTTCATTGCTGTCATGGCGGCGAAGGGCGCAGCTACTTTTTTTCATCAGTATCTTGGAGATATGTTCGGAATCCGCTCGGTCTACCGGTTAAGAAAAGAGCTGTATGCGAAGTTGCAGCGTCTGCCGTTCAAGTATTATGACAGCGCTAAAACGGGAGATTTAATGTCGAGGCTTACGGCTGACGTCGAAGGCATCAGATTCTTTTTATCTTTCGGTTTTGCTGAGGCGATTCGCTTTATCCTGCTTGTCACCTTCAGTCTGTCTGTCATGTTTTCTTATTCTGTGCCGCTGACTCTGGTAACGATTGCTTCTCTGCCGTTTTTAGGAGCGGTTGTCTACAGGTTTGATAAAAAAGTGCATCCGGCTTTTCGGAACATAAGAAAATCTTTCGCCCGTTTAAATACGAAAGTTCAGGAAAATATCAGCGGCATGAATACCGTTAAATCTTTATCAAAAGAAGATTTTGAGATTCAAAACTTTACTCATTCAAATGACCATTTTCGAAATAAAAACTTAAACGCTTCGTTTATCATGTCTAAATTCTTTCCGCTGATGGAGTTTATCGGCAATATTTGCCTCGTTGCCCTGTTGTCGTTCGGCGGCTGGCTCGTGATGCAAAACAGCTTAAAACCGGGGGAGCTTGTCGCTTTTTTCAGTCTTGTCAATTACTTAATGTGGCCGATCATGAACCTCGGTTATGTCATCAACCTGTTTTCACAAGCGAAAGCATCAGGAGAGCGGCTGCTGGAAATTCTTGATGCCAAAGAGGAAATCACCGACAGCGGACATGCGGTGAAAAACGGCAGACTGAACGGCGATGTCGTATTCAGCGATGTTTCCCTTCAATATACAAAAGAAAACGCTGAAGCACTGCATGGAGTGTCTTTTCAAGCCGAGCGCGGCAAAACGATCGGGTTAATCGGTGCGACGGGGTCAGGAAAGAGCAGTATCATTCAACTGCTGAGCCGCTTTTATGAGCCGACATCCGGCCGGATCATGATCGACGGCAAGCCGCTTGAACACTACTCATTAAAAATGCTGCGCTCCAATATCGGCGTCGTCCCGCAGGAATCGTTTTTATTTTCATCAACGATCAGATCAAACATATCTTATGGAAATCCTGATGCATCAATGGAAGAGATCATCGAAAGCGCGAAAAGAGCTCAGGCGCACGATTTTATCATGGAGCTTCCGAACCAATACGATACGATGCTCGGCGAGAGGGGGCTCGGACTGTCCGGTGGCCAAAAACAGCGAATCGCGATTGCGAGGGCGATTTGTCTGAACCCGGGCATTCTCATCCTCGATGATTCGACGAGTGCCGTTGACATGGAAACGGAGCACCGTATTCAGCTTGCATTGCGGGAAGTGATGCGGGATCGGACGACGTTCATCATCGCTCACAGAATCTCATCCTTAAAGCATGCCGACGAAATTCTTGTGCTCGATAAAGGTGTTGTTAAGGAAAGGGGAACACACGAACAATTATTGGAAGAAAACGGTTTATACAAACGGATTTTTGATTTGCAGTATAAAGATCAAAATGTGTTGAATGAGCCGCATTTTGCAGGATAGGAGGCTCTTGCTATGGAAAATCAGGCGAAAAAACAAACATTGATGAACCGGTTTTTTTATACTTCAGACCAAATCATTGAAAAGCCTTTTAACTGGGCGCAGATGTGGAGGCTGCTCAAATATTTAAAGCCTTACCGAAAAAATCTGCTGCCGCTCTCCTTTTTAACGGTCATGATCTCGGCGGCGATCCGGCTGACGGTGCCGATTTTGATCGGCGTCTATGCGCTCGACAAAGCAATCGCAGGCCGGGATATGAATCTTCTTGCGATTCTGATCTCCGTCATCAGTGGATTATATCTTGTCAATTATGTTAGCAATGTGTTGAGAATCCGCTGGATGAACAAGCTTGGCCAGCATGTCATTTATGATCTCAGACAGCATTTATTTACGCATGTTCAGCGGCTGTCGCATCGCTTTTTCGATGAGCGTTCGGCAGGTTCCATCCTTGTCCGGATCATGAATGACATCAATTCTCTGCAGGAATTATTTACGAGCGGAGTCATCAATTTATTGATGGATATCCTGCTCCTCTTCGGTATTATCGTCATTCTGTTTTCGCTCAGTCCTGAGCTGACCATCGCCATCATGGTGACGCTGCCTGTTATGTTCTTCATTTCAACCAATCTCAGAAGGAAAATCCGACGATCCTGGCAAAAGGTGCGCTTAAAGCAGTCCAAACTGAATTCCCATTTGAATGAAAGCATTCAAGGCATCCGGGTCACTCAGGCATTTACGCAGGAAAAAGAGAATATGATGTATTTTGAAGGCGTCAACAGCGAAAACTTTGAAGCCTGGCGGGAAGCGACGAAAAAAAATGCGACATTCCGCCCGCTTGTAGAAATGACAAACGCCGTCGGGACGGCTATTTTAATCTGGTACGGCACGAGCTTAATCATCAATGAAACGATTACGATCGGTGTATTTGTCTCATTCGCCTTCTATCTCGGAATGTTCTGGGAGCCGATTTCAAGGCTCGGCCAAGTCTACAACCAGCTGTTGATGGGGATGGCTTCGTCAGAGAGGATATTTGAATTTCTGGATGAAAAACCGAGTGTCGCAGACAAGGAAGATGCGGTCAAAATTAAAGAATTAAAAGGCCGGATCGAATTTGAACAGGTGGTATTTTCTTATGACGGGAATCGCAAGGCGCTGCACAGCATTTCATTTGAGGTGCCGGCGGGAACATCGCTCGCGCTTGTCGGACATACAGGATCAGGGAAGACGACGATCGCGAATCTGATCAGCAGGTTTTACGATGCAACAGGCGGGACTGTCAAAGTGGACGGAATACCGATTACCGATATCTCGCTTTCCGATCTTCGTTCGCAAATCAGCATCGTGCTGCAGGATACGTTTATTTTTTCCGGAACGATTATGGAAAATATTCGTTTTGGCCGTCCGAATGCCGCCGATGAAGAAGTGATCGAAGCAGCAAAAGCTGTCGGGGCCGATTCGTTTATTTCAGCGCTTCCGAATGGATACGCCACAGAAGTGGAAGAACGCGGCAATGTATTATCGGCAGGTGAGCGGCAGCTCATTTCATTCGCGAGGGCGCTCCTGGCAGACCCTCGCATTCTGATCCTTGATGAAGCAACCGCAAGTATTGACACAGAAACGGAAGTCAAGATTCAGGCTGCATTGAAAACCCTGCTCCATGGCAGAACGGCTATTATGATCGCTCACAGGCTTTCAACGATAAGGGATGCGGATAAAATCCTGGTTCTTGACCACGGCCGGAAAATAGAGGAAGGAAATCACCAGGAATTAATCGAAAAACGTGGAATGTATTATGAGCTGGTGAAAGCGCAGTATCAAATGTTTCAGCGAAACTAAACTGAAACTGTCCGCGGCCGCATATTCTGAAATGCGGCCGGGGCGTTTTTTTGAGAAAACAGAGGTGAAACATTTTAGATGATTCTGCGTATAAACTGGTAATTCATTTTTTAAGGGGGATACATATGGAAACGCATTTAGAAACTGAAAAAGTAAAAAATCCGTCATTGTTCGGATTGATTACCCATCCCGGAGAACAGTTTGAGAGAATGAGAGAAAAGCCGGCTGTCTGGTTTCCGCTTGTTATTGTTTTATTATTGTCGGTTACCGGCGCGTATATGCTCAGCGAAAAAACGGTGTTATCTACCGATTTGTCGGAAATGCCGGGAGATGATGAAACATTTGAAGCCACTATGAAGAGAATCGGGATCATCGGCGGGATCATCGGCGGGATCATCGGCTTTGTGATTGCCTTGCTGATCAGCGCTTTAATCTATTGGCTGATTGTCAAAATCGGAAGAGGAACAACCAATTTTGTTCACATGTTTTCGCTGTCTGTTTTTACATATTTTATTGCGGCTATCGGGCAATTCATAGGCGGGCTTGTGATCTATTATTCAAATATTGATCCCACGATCGCCATCACGTCTTTAAGCAGCATCATCCCGGCAGACGAGCCGCTCAAATCGGTATTAGGTGTATTTGATATTTTCACCATCTGGTCGCTCGCACTGGTTGCACTGGGTCTCCAAAAGGTTGGGGGCATCTCCAAAAAAGCGGCTTGGACCGGTGTGATCATTTTATTTGTGATCTCCATTTTGCTCGCTTTAACAGGCGGAATCGCGAGGAATTTCTTCGATACATTTGAAGGAGCAATGTAAATGAAAAAAATATGGATCGGCATTATCATTGTTGGGGCTGCTGCGCTTTTTATCGGACTCAACCTCTACCGCTCGGTGCAAACGGGCGGAGGGGCTGAAACAGCGGTCCAAACCGTCAAATTGGAAGAGAGAGAGATTTCTTCTGAAGTCATGGTTCCGGGCACCCTAAAGTTTGCCAACGAACAATACGAATATTTTGAACCAGAAAAAGGGAAAATTGCCGACGTCAAAGTAAAAGAAGGCGACAAGGTGAAAAAAGGAGATGTGCTTTTCACCTATACGAACGAAGAAATTCGCCTGGAAAAAGAACAGAATGCGTTATCCATTCAATCGAAGGAACTCCAGCTTGAACAGGTAAAGCGAAAAATCAGCAGCCTAAAAAGCAAGGAAGACGAGCTGAAGGCTGAGCTGGGTGCGGAAAAAGCCAAAAGGCAAATGGATGACGAACGGTCCCAGCTTGAAATGGAAGAAAAATCGCTTCAGCTTGAGCTGAAACAAGCCGACCTGCAAAAGGAAACGCTCGCGAAAAAATCTGCAGCGCTGCAAGTAAAAAGCGGCATTGACGGGACAGTGATCACCGCTGATAAACAAGCCGCCTTAAAGCAATCGGATATTCAAAAGCCGGTTATACATATAGGTAACGAGGACAAGCTTGTCGTTAAAGGTGTGTTGTCAGAGTATGACACATTGAAAGTGAAAAAGGGACAGAACGTGACCATCACATCGGATGTCATCCAAAATAAAGAGTGGCGGGGCAGAATCTCTCAAGTCGGATTGGTTCCCGAAGAAGAGGCGTCTGCAGGTGCTGCGGGAGGAAAGGAACAAGCTGTTCAATATCCGTTTGAAGTCAAAATAAAAGGGGAGCGTCCTAAAGCAAAGCCCGGCTTCAATATGATTCTCAAAATCCAGACGGACAAAAGAACCATTCAGGCTCTTCCTGAAGATGCCGTCAAGCAGGATGATGATCAATCATACGTGTATGTCGTCAGAGACGGAAAGGCGAAAAGGATCAATGTCAAAACCGGCGAGAAAGCAGATGGCGTCGTTGAAATTACCGGCGGTCTGACGAACAAGGACCGGGTTATCGCAAACCCGGCCGAGGACATGAAAAGCGGAACGGAAGTGAAGCTTCAATGATTGAGCTTTCCCGCGTGAAAAAAAGCTACCAAATCGGAGGGGAAACCATTGATGTTCTCAGGGAGATCAATATGAAAATTGAGCCGGGTGAATATCTGTCCATCATGGGGCCTTCCGGTTCCGGAAAATCGACAATCATGAACATTATCGGCTGTCTTGACCGCCCGACATCGGGTATTTACAGGCTGGACGGCGAGGATATTTCATCATATGGTGAAAGGGAGCTTGCCGGCGTCAGAAACCGTTTAATCGGTTTTGTTTTTCAGCAGTTTCAGCTTCTGCCGAGACTGAATGCCATAAAGAATGTGGAGCTTCCGATGATCTACTCCGGCATTCCAAGAAAAGAGCGGCGGGAGCGGGCCGAACGGGCGCTTGAAAAAGTCGGGCTCAAGGACAGAATGCGCCATTTGCCGAACGAGCTTTCCGGCGGCCAAAAACAGCGTGTAGCCATCGCAAGAGCGATCGTCAATGAACCGAAGCTGATATTGGCCGATGAACCGACCGGAGCGCTCGATACGAAAACAAGCCGGGATATCATGGAGCAATTCACCGAATTGAATGAGGAAGGAACGACGGTGGTGCTCGTCACCCACGAACCGGAGATTGCAGATTATACAAGCCGGATCATCATGGTGAGGGACGGTGTGATCGTCTCGCCGGAAACAGAGCGGAGGGGGACGGTGCAATGAATCTCATCGAAAACTTGAGAATGGCGTTAAGTTCCATCCTTTCCCATAAACTGCGCTCGATTTTAACAATGCTCGGAATCATTATCGGTGTAGGCTCTGTTATTGTCGTTGTTGCAGCGGGGCAAGGAGGAGAGCAAATGCTCAAGCAGACGATCAGCGGGCCCGGCAACACGGTCGAAATCTATTATCAGCCCAGCAATGAAGAATTGACGTCCAATCCCAACGCCTATTTAGACGCCGGCTTCACCGAAGAAGACATCAGAAGTTTAAAGTCACTCGAAGGCGTGAAGCATGTCGTTGCGAAAACTACCGAGTCTATGAATGTCCGTTTCCGGGATGAAAAAACGGATGCCGCTGTAAACGGCATTAATGACGGATATATCAGCATCAACTCGATGGAAGTCGAAAAGGGAAGAGAGTTTTCAGAAGAGGATTACAATGCCGGAAGCAGGGTCGCCGTCGTTTCGCCGAAACTTGCGGAGGAACTTTTTTCTCAGCAGTCGCCTCTCGGCCGCGTCGTATGGATCAATGGCCAGCCCGTTGAAATCATCGGCGTATTAAAAGAAGAAGCCGGGCTGCTTGCGTTGGGGATGAATGAGATGTATGTTCCGTTTTCAATGTTAAAATCGTCCTTCGGCATCAGCGACTATGACTCTGTCTCCGTTCAAGCTGAATCTGCCGACCATCTGCAAGCCGTCGGAAAGCAGGCTGCCGCGGCCGTCAACAACAATCACGGCACCACGGACTCGTACGAAGTGATGAACATGGAGGCCATAGCGGCCGGGATCAGCCAGATTACAACAATTATGACGATGTTCATCGGCTCAATTGCAGGCATATCTTTACTCGTTGGCGGGATCGGCGTCATGAATATTATGCTGGTGTCGGTCACGGAACGGACGAGGGAAATCGGGATTCGAAAATCGCTTGGTGCAACAAGAGGCCAGATTTTGATGCAATTTTTAATAGAATCGTCTTTGATCACGCTGATTGGCGGGGTGTTTGGCATCGGCCTCGGATACGGCGGAGCCGCCCTAGTTTCGTTTTTTGCCGGTTGGCCGCCGCTCGTTTCCTGGCAGGTGGTCCTCGGAGGCGTCCTGTTCAGCATGGCGATCGGGGTTATCTTTGGCCTCATCCCGGCCAATAAAGCGGCCCGCCTTCATCCGATTGATGCATTGAGGTATGAGTAAAGCGGCATATAGTCGTCAGCCGATAAGCGTCACTTTGAAACACCCGCTCCTACTCATGAGCATCGACTTAGCAGGCCTGACAACGAATGCGAGAGTTTGTCGACACGCTGAAACCGCCTTTAGAGGCGGTTTTTTTGTATGCGAAAATTAAACTAAATTTAAAAATACTTTTCTTACATTAATGATAGACTTAAAAGTGCTGAAAAATTGATCATTATGTTATGAAAGAGGTATTACAGGAGGAATTTTAGAGTGGAAGCCAATATAGAAACAGCAACTCAAGTAAAAAAACCGTCACTGTTCGGTATCATCACGAGCCCTGTCCGTCAGTTTGAAAGAATGAGAGAAAGGCCCGCAATTTGGCTGCCGATGATCATCGTGCTGGCGTTATCCGCCTTTTCCGTTTATCTTGTTTGTTGGGAACTAAGTGAGTTTCTTGGTTTGGATATAGATCCTGGACTAGAAGCCGCCCGTAATGTTTTTCAGTCTGTCATATTCTTCGTGCTCAGCGCTTTAGTATTGTGGCTGATTGCTAAAATAGGCGGCGGAAACACCAATTTTGCCTGCATGGTGTCTCTGTCTGTCTTTGCCACATTTGTACCTGTTATCAGAGACGTCATCATCGGTTTGGTGTATTATGCTTCGAATTCTGAGATCGCGTTTTCGTTCTCATCTCTTGATGGATATATTCCGGCCGAAGAGCCTCTTCTGAGCGTCCTGGAGATGTTTGATGTTTTTACAATCTGGGCGTATGTGCTGGTGGCGGTAGGACTGCAAAAAGCAGCGGGCGCTTCAAAGCGGGCGGCTTGGATCGGCGTTTTCGTCATATTTATTATGATGCTGATGTTGTCTTATTTATTAGGCTTATGGCAAGTATTTTTAGAACGTTCATTAGGCTGATGCATTATTGTAAAACCTCATGCGGCGAGCATGAGGTTTTTCTGAATGGTGTTTGAAGGAATAGATAATAATAATGTCACATATTTTTGCGGATTTTTATAGTTTATACAGTTTACAAACGGTACATATCACGATAATATGTTAAAATGTGAAAGATTTTGATGGTTATTGAATGAATTTGAAAGATTTTTGTTGAGTTATGTCGAAAAAGCGTTTACAATGTAATTGTAAGCTAAATGAAGGCGTTTCCAAAAGGGGTGATAATGTGTTGACTCCCGAACGGCATCAGTTGATTATTGACGAGATTGAAAAGCATGATGTCGTGAAAATCCAGTACTTAATGAATTTAACGAACGCATCTGAGTCAACGATCAGAAGAGATTTGTCGACGCTGGAAGCCCGCGGATATTTAAAGCGTGTTCATGGAGGGGCATCGAGGCTTTCCGATATTCGTACAGAGCCTGACATGCTAGAGAAATCATCCAAAAACCTTCATGAAAAGAGAAAAATCGCTCAAGAAGCGGCCTCACTTCTTGAAGAAGGCGATTGTATCTACCTTGATGCCGGAACGACCACATTGCAAATGATCGATTTTATCGATCCGGAGATGGATATTATCGTGGTCACAAATGGAGTCATGCACATTGAGGCATTAGGTAAAAAAGGCATTACTTTTTATTTATTAGGCGGGTATGTGAAGTATAAAACCGGAGCAATCGTGGGCGGTTCGGCTTTATCAGCCATCAGCCAATACCGGTTTGACAAAAGCTTCATCGGCGTCAATGGCATTCATAAAGAAGCGGGATTTACGACTCCGGATCCTGAAGAAGCGCTTTTGAAAACAAAAGCTGTCAACCAGGCGAAAAAAGCATTTATTTTAGCTGACGTTTCCAAGTTTGGGGAAATTTCATTTTCTGCCTTTGCCGGTTTAGACGAAGCAACTATCATTACAGCAGGATCTGCAAAACATTCATTTGATAACTATCAAGAAAAAACTGTCGTAAAGGTAGTGAAAACATGATATACACTGTAACTCTCAACCCATCGGTCGACTATATTGTTCACGTTGAAGAATTTTCCGTAGGCGGGCTGAATCGTTCAGTCTATGACACGAAATATCCCGGAGGCAAAGGAATCAATGTCTCACGCGTACTGAACAGACACCATGTACCTTCTAAAGTTCTCGGTTTTATCGGCGGTTTTACCGGGGGGTACATCAAATCATTTCTCGAAGAAGAAAAGCTTGAAACGGCTTTTCATGAGGTGAATGGAGACACGCGCATCAATGTCAAATTGAAGACCGGGGATGAGACGGAAATCAACGGGCAGGGGCCCGTCATCAGCCAAGAAGATTTCGCGGCCTTTTTAGACCAGTTTTCAGCGATGAAAGAAGGGGACATTGTCGTATTGGCTGGCAGCATTCCTTCTTCATTGCCGCAGGACACCTATGAAAAGATTGCAGAAAAGTGTGAAGAGCAAAATGTCCGGGTTGTCGTTGATATTTCGGGTGAGGCACTCCTAAAAGCAGCAGAAATGAAGCCGCTTTTAATGAAACCGAACCATCACGAGCTCGGTGAAATGTTTGGAACAACCATCACTTCAGCGGAAGAAGCGGTGCCTTACGGTAAGAAACTCGTTGAACGCGGGGCCGAAAACGCGATCGTTTCCATGGCTGGGGAAGGCGCACTTTTATTTACAAAAGACGGCGTCTACCATGCCAACGTACCTAAAGGAAAGCTCGTGAACTCAGTCGGCGCCGGAGATTCAGTGGTTGCAGGCTTTCTCGCAGGCATTGAAAAACAGCTCGACATCAAAGAAGCTTTTCGCTTAGGTGTCGCGTCAGGAAGCGCAACCGCCTTTTCAGAGGAGCTGGGAACGGAAGAGCTCGTTCACAAGCTGCTTCCGGAAGTTCAAGTCAAAGCGATTTAAAGGAGGAAAGGTTATGAAAATAACAGAGCTACTAACGAAGCATACGATCAAGTTAAACCTTGAGAGCAGCCAGAAAGAAAACGTTATCGAAGAACTCGTCAGCGTTTTGGATCAGGCGGGCAAGTTGAATGATAAAGAAGGCTACAAAGAAGCCGTGATCAACCGTGAGAAACAAAGTTCCACCGGTATCGGCGAAGGCATTGCCATCCCTCATGCGAAAACGGCAAGCGTTAAAGAGCCTGCGATCGCGTTCGGCCGTTCAAAAGACGGCGTCGATTATGAATCCCTTGACGGCCAGCCAAGCCATCTTGTTTTCATGATCGCTGCTACAGACGGCGCGAATAACACTCACTTGGAAGCATTGTCAAGACTGTCGACTTTGCTTATGAGGGAAGAGATTCGCAAACAGCTGCTTGAAGCTTCATCCGAAGACGAAATCATCGACATCATCAATCAGCATGATAAAGATGATGAAGAAGAAGAGCAGGCCGAAGAAGCATCTGCACCATCAGCAAAAGGAAAAATCCTTGCGGTTACAGCATGTCCGACAGGGATCGCCCACACGTTCATGGCCGCCGATGCTTTGAAAGAAAAAGCGAAAGAGCTCGGCGTTGATATCAAAGTTGAAACGAACGGTTCAAGCGGTATTAAAAATGGTCTGACAGCGCAGGAAATCGAAGATGCGGTTGCGATCATCGTCGCCGCCGATAAGCAGGTTGAAATGGATCGCTTTCAAGGCAAACATGTCATTGAAGTACCTGTAACAGCAGGAATCAGACGTCCGAAAGAGCTGATTGAGCAGGCGCTGAAACAAGACGCGCCTATCTATCAGGGTAAAGGCGGAGGTGCATCTGCATCTGCTTCTGAAGACGGAGCTGCCAAAGGAAAAGGCGGCGGTTTCTACAAACACTTGATGAGCGGTGTCAGCAACATGCTGCCATTCGTCGTCGGGGGCGGGATCTTAGTTGCGGTTTCATTCTTCTGGGGAATTAACGCGACCAAACCGGGAGATCCCACTTATAATGAGTTTGCAGCTGTATTAAATACTATAGGCGGAACTCAAGCACTTGGATTAATTGTCGCTGTATTGGCAGGATTTATCGCGATGAGCATCGCGGATCGTCCGGGGTTTGCGCCTGGTATGGTCGGAGGTTTCATGGCGACGCAAGCCGGCGCCGGTTTCTTAGGCGGACTGATTGCCGGTTTCTTGGCTGGTTATATTGTTGTCCTATTGAAAAAAGTGTTCGCTGGTCTGCCGCAAGTGCTTGACGGATTAAAACCTGTCCTTCTTTATCCGTTGTTTGGAATATTCTTGACCGGAATCATCATGCATTATGTTGTCAATACGCCTGTCAAGTATATTATGGATGGCATGACACATTGGCTTGAAGGTCTTGGAACAGGAAACCTTGTTGTAATGGGTATTGTTTTAGGCGGTATGATGGCGATTGATATGGGTGGTCCGATCAACAAAGCGGCCTTCACATTTGGTATCGCGATGATTGAAGCTGGAAACTTTGGACCTCACGCAGCGATCATGGCGGGCGGTATGGTGCCTCCGCTTGGAATTGCCCTTGCAACGACTTTCTTTAAAAATAAATTTTCAAAACGGGATCGCGAAGCCGGAATTACCAACTACGTGATGGGCTTGTCATTTATTACTGAAGGTGCGATTCCTTTTGCGGCAGCCGATCCGGCGCGCGTCATTCCTGCTTCTATCATCGGATCAGCAGTTGCCGGAGGTTTATCTCAATTTTTCCATGTCACACTGCAAGCGCCGCATGGCGGAATATTCGTTCTCTTCTTTACGACGAACCATGCGCTGCTGTATCTCCTCAGTATCTTGATTGGTGCGGTTGTGACGGCTCTCATTCTCGGCATCTTGAAAAAGCCGGTTCCAACTGAAAAATAAGTGCTGAAAGTGCCACAGTAATCCCTGTGTGGCACTTTCTTTTTTACCGTTTTTGCCGGAAGTGAACGCGGGAATTATGTATTCGGCAGGAACTTGTGATAAAGTATAGGAAAGCTTTATTTTGCATGTATGCTGTGACAGACTGTTTTTAGGAGGAAGCGTTTTGACTGAAGAAAAATCCACCCAAAATAAAAACTCTCTCTTTGAATGGGTAAAAGCCATTATTATCGCAGTCGTTCTGGCGTTATTGATCAGGGCATTTTTATTCGAACCGTATTTAGTCGAAGGTACATCAATGGATCCGACGCTGCACGACGGAGAGCGGCTGTTCGTCTATAAAACGGTTAAATACGTAGGCGAATTTAAGCGGGGAGATATCGTCATTATCGACGGCGATGAAAAAAATGTCCATTATGTGAAGCGCTTGATCGGCCTGCCGGGAGATACCGTGCAAATGAAAGACGACACGCTGTACATAAACGGGAAAAAGGTGTCTGAGCCGTATCTTTCGGAAAACAGAAAAGAGGCGGAAGCAGTCGGCGTCAAACTGACGGGCGATTTCGGCCCTGTGAAGGTTCCGGAAGGCAAGTATTTCGTGATGGGAGACAATCGTCAGAGATCGATGGACAGCCGGAACGGACTCGGACTGATCGATAAAAAACGAGTGGCCGGGACTTCACAATTTGTGTTTTTCCCGTTCAACGAAATCCGAAAAACAGACTGAAAAATGCCTGATGTCCATTTGGACAATCAGGCATTTTTGCTTGATTTATGCGGATAATGATGCCAGTACTGCGATAAACAGTACGGTAACGAACACAGAGGCCATAATCAGAAGAACGCTGTATAAGATTCTGATTTCCGCGGCTTCTTTTCCCCTTTTTGACAGCATTCGTTTCGCCGCGATATGAACGAACACGTAAATCATGGCAATCCCGATGTAAAGGCCCACATCCCGTGCTGTAAAGCCGGTTACGGCAAGATAAACCCCTGCGAAAAAAATAAACATGCAGTATTCCGTCAAAGTGATAAGCTTCATGTCTTCCTCCGTCTAACGATCCGAGTTTTCTTCAAATATCACCTTTTTATAATATATCTTTTGCAGCCATCCCACAAGGAGGCCGAAGCCGATCAGCAGACAGGAAAATATCAAAAAGTCCGAGGTCCACATATCAAACCCTTTGAAAAGCCCGATAGACATCGTAGAAATCACCATGGCCACTGACACGAAAAGCGCTTGGCGCGGCCTTGAATTGATCCACCTGATGATATCAGGATCATCTTTTAATTTCATTATTCCTTCCCCCATTCTTCAATAATTGTAACATATTGTCACAAAGAAAGTGTGAACAAGTGTTTTTTTGATATATTTTTCTTTAAAACTTTATCGTAAAAAAGCAAAGCATTTCTCTTGCGGAATTTTCGTGTTATACTCTTTTTAATGAAGTATAGATGGAGGATTTTAAATGATAGCTGTTCAAAATGTCAGCTTGCGGTTTGCGGACCGGAAGCTGTTTGAAGATGTAAATATTAAGTTTACGCCGGGTAACTGCTACGGATTGATCGGAGCAAACGGCGCCGGAAAGTCCACTTTTTTGAAAATATTATCAGGTGAAATCGAGCCTCAGACGGGCGAGGTTCATATGAGCCCGGGCGAACGCCTTGCCGTCCTGAAGCAGAACCACTTTGAGTATGAAGAGCATGAAGTGCTGAAAGTCGTGATCATGGGGCATAAACGCCTTTATGAAGTCATGCAGGAAAAAGACGCGATTTACATGAAACCCGATTTTTCAGATGAAGACGGAATCCGCGCCGCAGAGCTTGAGGGCGAATTCGCCGAGCTGAACGGCTGGGAAGCCGAAGGGGAAGCTGCGATTTTGTTAAAAGGCCTCGGCATTGCTGAAGAACTGCATACGAAGAAAATGGCGGATTTGGGCGGTTCCGAAAAGGTGAAGGTCCTCCTTGCACAGGCCCTGTTCGGAAAGCCTGACGTCCTTCTTCTCGATGAGCCGACCAACCACTTGGATATTCAGGCGATCCAGTGGCTTGAAGAGTTTTTAATCAATTTTGAGAATACGGTTATCGTCGTATCGCATGACCGCCACTTTTTGAATAAAGTATGTACGCATATCGCCGACCTGGATTTTAACAAAATTCAAATTTATGTCGGAAACTATGATTTCTGGTATGAATCAAGCCAGCTTGCGCTTAAAATGAATCAGGAAGCCAATAAGAAAAAAGAAGAGCAGATCAAACAGCTCCAGGAGTTCGTTGCCAGATTCAGCGCCAACGCCTCAAAATCGAAGCAGGCGACATCAAGAAAAAAACTGCTTGAAAAAATTACGCTTGACGATATTAAGCCGTCATCGCGCAAGTATCCGTACGTACATTTCACACCTGAACGCGAAATTGGAAACGATGTGCTTGTTGTCACAGACCTGTCGAAAACGATTGACGGTGTCAAGGTGCTTGACTCGGTCAGCTTTATGATGAATAAAGAAGATAAAATCGCCTTTACAGGCCGGAATGAGCTTGCCGCTACTGTGCTCTTTAAAATCCTTGCCGGGGAAATGGAGCCTGACAGCGGATCGTTTAAATGGGGCGTCACAACATCCCAGGCGTTTTTCCCGAAAGACAACAGCGAGTATTTTGAAAACAGCGATTTAAACCTTGTCGACTGGCTCCGCCAATTTTCGCCGCATGACCAAAGCGAAAGCTTCCTGCGCGGATTTTTGGGCCGGATGCTGTTCTCCGGGGAAGAAGTGCTGAAAAAAGCAAGCGTTTTGTCAGGGGGAGAGAAAGTCCGCTGCATGCTGTCCAAAATGATGCTGTCCGGCGCCAATGTGCTGATGCTTGATGAGCCGACCAACCATTTGGATCTCGAATCCATTACAGCGCTGAATAACGGTTTAATCAGCTTTAAAGGCGCTATGCTGTTTACATCTCATGACCATCAGTTTGTCCAAACAATTGCCAACCGGATCATCGAAATCACGCCAAACGGAATCGTCGATAAACAGATGAGCTATGATGAATTTTTGGAAGACAAAGCGGTTCAGGACAAGCTTGCTGAACTTTACGCATAATGATAGAAAACCCGCCTTAAAAAGCGGGTTTTTTTATAAAAAGGGAGATGGTTGCCGTGTCATGCCGCAAGGCTCTTGAGCAATATATTCAAGCAACAAACACACATGAGTTTGAGAATGTCAAAAAGCTCCTTCATCCCGACGCTGTGTACTGGTTCTCGGATGAAACGTGCTCGGGCGTTAAGGAAATTCAGCGTTATTTTGAAAACGCCTGGAAGCAAATCGAAAACGAAGTATACAGCGCCAGTCATATCAGTTGGATCACGGAAACGGACGAACAGGCCGTCTGTCTTTATACATACGAATGGAAAGGGTTTTTTAGGGGTGAACCGGTTCAAGGGGCAGGCCGTGCGACAAACGTATTTGTAAAGGACGAGTCAGGAAGCTGGAAGCTGAAGCATGAACATTTAAGCAGTTTGCCCAAATCATGAGGAGGCGGGGCATTGGACGGCTTTATAGCTCCATCTATGTACGGAAGTTAGAAAGGCTGGCAGCATGCGGAAATGATATAAAAGGACCTCAGAAAACTTCTGAGGTCCTTTTGTGCGGAAGGCTTTAGATCGCCCAGTTGCCGTTTCTGAAAATCGGCTCTCTTTTTCCGTCTGCTGTGATTCCGTCTATATTCATTTCTCCTGAACCGATCATGAAGTCAACATGTGTAATGCTTTCGTTTAATCCTTCTTTCGCCAGCTCTTCGCGCGACATCTGCTTTCCGCCTTCGATGTTGAATGCGTACGCACTGCCGATTGCGAGGTGGTTTGAGGCGTTTTCGTCAAACAGCGTGTTGTAAAACAGAATATTGGACTTGGAAATCGGCGAATCGTGGGCAACGAGCGCAATTTCGCCTAAGTAGTGTGAACCCTCATCCGTTTCGATCAGCTCTTTTAAAATCTCTTCACCTTGTTCAGCTTTGACATCGGTGATCCGTCCGTTTTCAAATGTCAGCTGAAAGCCGTCGATCAGATTGCCGCCGTAGCTTAACGGCTTTGTGCTTGAAACAGTGCCGTTCACTCCGTCTTTTTTCGGAGCGGTGAATACTTCTTCTGTCGGCATATTGGCCATGAACTCGATGCCGTTTTCGTTAGTGCTTCCGGCGCCGACCCACAGGTGCTTCTCAGGAAGCTCGATCGTCAAATCTGTTCCTTTTGCTTGGTAATGAAGGGCTTGGTAATGCTTGTCGTTTAAGACGCTTACTTTATCGCGCAAAGTTTGATCGTGGTCTTTCCACGCCTGGACAGGATCTTCACGGTCGACGCGGGTCGTTTTGAAGATCTCATTCCACAGCTTTTGCATCGCTGTCTTTTCATCTGCGTCAGGGAATACTTTTTTGGCCCAGGCCGGTGAAGGTGCTGCGACGACAGTCCAGCTGACTTTATCCGATTGAATCATTTGCCTGTATGTATGCATCGCCTTTCCGGCGGCTTTTTGCTGGGTCGCGATTTTTTTGGAATCGATGCCTTTCAAAAGATCAGGGCTTGAAGAGACAATGGAAATAAAAGCGGCGCCTTCCTTAGCGAGCGTCTCCAGACCTTTCGCTTCCCACTCAGGGAATTCTTCAAAGGCTTCCGCTGGGGCCAGCTCATATTTCAGCCTTGTCACCTCATCATCCTGCCAGCGGACCGTTACGTTTTTTGCCCCTATTTGATAGGCGCTTTTGACGAGGAGCCGTGCAAAATCGCGTACTTCTGTTGACGCGTTGATAACGACTTTCTGTCCTTTTTGAACGTTTACACCGACTTCGGCTACAAGCTTCGCATATTTGCTCAGTTTATCAGTAAACGAATTCATTGGCAAAACCTCCTTTATTGTCCATAACATCATATCAAATATTTGATTGAAAAGAAAAAAAGACGCAGCCCGGTAAGGCTGCATCTTTTTTAACGGTTGATTTTGGCCGTTTGGCCGGGGGGCGAGCTTGGCATGTTTGCAAGGGAGATGCTCATCCCCCCGAGAATAATACCGCTTAAAATAACGGTGATGGCCAGGCGTCTTCCCATATCTCTAAGCATGTTCTTCCTCCTTATCGTTTCTCCATTCCTCACGATATGAAAGAAGCAGGGAAAAAAGACGCGAAAACAAAAATTATTTAGCCGCTTTTTGCAATTTATCGATCACTTCAAGAGAGCGGCCCGTTCCGATGGCGACAGACTCGAGCGGATTTGCAGCAACATGCACGGGCACAACGATTTCCTGTGACAGCCATTCTTTGATGCCGTTCAATAGCGCGCCTCCTCCGGTTAAAATCACGCCCCGGTCGACAATGTCTCCGCTCAGCTCGGGAGGACAGTCTTCAAGCGTCGCTCTGATGGCTTCGATAATATGAAGGAGCGATTCGCGCATCGCCTTCTGAATCTCTATTGATTCCAGGGTAATTGTTTTCGGCAGGCCTGTGACAAGGTCGCGCCCTCTGACTTCCATCGTTTTCGTCTCATGGTCAATCAATGCGTAGCCGATCTCAATCTTGACTTCTTCGGCCGTCCGTTCACCGATCAGCAGGTTGTATTTTTTTCTGACGAATGACACGATGTCTTCATCAAGCTGGTCGCCGCCGATCCGGATCGAGTGGCATGAGACTACGCCTCCGAATGAAATGATCGCCACTTCTGTCGTGCCGCCGCCGATATCGACGACAACGTTTGCGACAGGTTCATCGACAGGCAGGTCTGCGCCGATGGCGGCAGCGACAGGCTCCTCAATCAAATGGACTTGCTTGGCTCCGCAGTTTTTGACAGCATCGCTGATCGCACGCCGTTCAACCGCGGTTGAACCGGATGGCGTGCAGACGACGACGCTCGGCTTTCTGAAAGTAAAGCCGATGTTCTTTCCGGCTTTTTTCATAATCTGCTTCAAGAGGTCTGTCGTCATGTCATAATCGGCGATGACTCCGTCTTTCATCGGTCTGACCGCGACGATTTTTCCCGGTGTCTTTCCGATCATGTTTTTGGCTTCTGTTCCGACCGCCAATACGCTCTTTGTTTCCGTATCCACGGCGACAACGGAAGGCTCATTTAAAATGATTCCTTTGTTTTTGCTGTAAACCAATATGTTAGCTGTGCCTAGATCAATTCCGATCTCGGTTGTTTGAAACATGTTTTCACCCAATCTCTATTTAAAATTTTTCCGAAAAACGAAATTTTCTTCGTGCTGAAAAAATGAATTTCATTTAAATTTTCTCAAATGATCGGCGATTTTTGGGGGTTTGTGACGAGTTTGAAACCAATCTGTAAAATGCTGTCCTCATATTGACATGATGAGAAAAATATTCATTTTTATGACCGAATTTTTGTCAAAGAAACGTTCAATAAGGGAAACCTTTTTCAGTCTTCATTCGTCTATCGTTATGCTAAGACAATATCTTAGAAAAATAGAAACAAAGAGGAAGTAGGCGAAAGTTTTGAAAGCAATTGGAGTTGTGAGAAAAGTAGACGAACTCGGCCGGATCGTGATGCCGATTGAATTGAGAAGAGCTTTGGATATTTCGATCAAGGACAGCATCGAATTCTTTGTCGACCAAGATAAAATTGTCCTGAAAAAATATAAACCGCACGGTGTGTGCCTGATGACCGGTGAAATCACTTCTGAAAACCGCGAGTACGGAAACGGGAAAATTACGCTGAGTCCTGAGGGGGCCGAATTGCTTTTGGAAGAAATAAAAGCTGCCTTAAACGAAGTGAAAGCATAAGATTTGAAGCCCTTCATCAGAAGGGCTTTTTCTTGCGTCGGCAGAAGATAAAACCGCCGTCACTGAAAAATTCAGCCATAGAGACGATAAATACTTCGAACAATCCTCTCAAATGTGGTGTAAAGAATGTTACAATTGACTGAGAAATACAAGTGGCAGGTGGGGGTATGAAAAGATATCAAGGACGAATCATTGCAACCGTGCTGGCAATGACTTTTATCATGTTTTGGAATTTTTTATTCTATGGGGTGTTGGGAAATAAAATCAATTGGACGGTTGATCTGCTGTTTACACTGGTGACATTAATCAGCGTTTGGTGGCTCACGCTTTATATCGATGAGTCCAATCAGCTTGTCTATAAACTGAAGGAGAGCGAAAAGAAATATAAAGAGCTTTCTTCAGAAACCAACCGCATCATGGATAACCTTCAGGAAATCGTCTTTCAGACGGACCGGATAGGATACATTACATTTTTGAATCAGGCGTGGACAACGTTGACCGGATACAGTGTTGAAGAGAGTCTTGGAACGATGTACAACGATTACTTTGACCATGAAGAACGGATCTCGAATCACCTGATCGCCCAGCTGAAGAACAAGGAGCCTGAAGGCAGGATCGAGGTGCTCTACCATCGCAAAGACGGAAGCAAGTTCTGGGGCGAAGTTCACTATAAACTTTATTATAAAAACGGTCAATTTACGAGCAGCTTGGGGACGCTGACTGATGTGACGGAACGGAAAAAAGCGGAGATGGAATTGTTCAAGTCGAATCAGCGGCTGGCTATGCAGTCTCAGAAGCTGGCGATGGCCGGGCAGCTCGCCGCGGGAATCGCTCACGAAGTCAGGAACCCGCTGACATCGGTAAACGGATTTTTGCAGCTGATGAAAGCGGAATATCCCGACCGGAAAGATTACTTTGACATTATTTTCTCAGAGATTAAACGAATCGATTCCGTGCTCGGCGAACTGCTTGTACTGGCCAAACCGCACCAGGTTCAATTTAAAAAGATCAACATCAATTCGGTTCTTCAGCAGGTGGCAACGCTTCTTGAGACCAACGCCGTGCTTTCCCACATTAAGATCGAAAAAGCGTTTCAGCACGGGGAGGAGTGGGAAATAAACGGCGATGAAAATCAAATCAAACAGGTATTCATCAATTTAATAAAAAACGGGATAGAAGCGATGCCTGACGGCGGAAAAATCACGATCTCCTCGGAGGTTGAAGGTGACTATGTGAAAATCAGCATCAAAGACGAAGGGGGAGGCATTTCCCAAGCCGATTTGGCAAAGCTCGGGGAGCCTTTCTTCTCAACGAAAGAAGAAGGGACGGGTCTTGGGCTGACGATTTGCCTGAATATTATCGGCGCTCACAACGGAGAAATGAAAATCGACAGCGAATTGGGCGAGGGAAGCACATTCCACATCCTGCTTCCGATCGACAAAGGGGCGGCATCCGAAGAGAACGATATTCAGCAAGGATGCTGCAGCCGCGCAACGATAAAATAAAAGAGGAAAAATTCCACTTCATATGATAGAATTTGTTCAGATTGACCCATGGAGGAATTACCGATGAAAAAAGAATTTGCAGTAATTGGACTCGGCCGGTTCGGCGGCAGCATTTGTAAAGCATTGAGTGAAGAAGGGCTTGAGGTAATGGCGATCGACAGAGATGAAGATCGCGTAAACGAATACGCCAAAATTGCCTCACATGCTGTGATAGGAGACACTACAGACGAATCAGTGCTGAAAAACCTTGGACTGCGCAATTTTGACCACGTCATTGTAGCGATCGGGGAGAACATTCAAGCGAGCATTTTGACAACGCTGATTTTGAAAGAGCTTGGTGTGAAAATGATTACCGTCAAAGCTCAAAACGATTATCACGAAAAAGTATTATCCAAAATCGGAGCGGACCGGATCGTTCATCCGGAGCGTGAAATGGGAAAAAGAATCGCCCACAACATCGTCTCCAACAATGTGCTTGATTATCTTGAACTTTCTGATGAGCACAGCCTTGTCGAAATCGCAGCGAACGGCAAACTGGCCGGAAATACGCTGCTTGACCTTGATATCCGGGCCAGATACGGAATTAATATTGTCGCGATCAAGCGGGGGAAAGAAGTCATCGTATCTCCGCTTGCCACCGAAGAGATTCAAAAAGACGATATTTTAATCGTCATCGGCTCAAATCCTGACATTGAGAGATTTGAAAAAAAAGTTTTTCAACATTAAAATGCCATCGATCAGCCGCGGGAACCCCACAGCCCGCGGTTTTTTTGATCTTTTCATTGACTGTTTCAAACGATTCGGCTACGATATTGAACCATATCCATATAAAAATGAGAGGGGACATATATCTTTGGACAATGAGATGTTCATTCACCGGCTTGGCGCCGCCAGTCATCGCAAAAAAGCGGATACTGTAATTAAAAACGGAAAGATCATGGATGTTTTTAATCAGGAATGGTTGAAGACAGACATAGCTATCACAGACGGGGCCATCGTCGGTTTGGGCGATTATGAGGGGGAGAATACCATTGACGCAGAAGGACAAATGATCGTTCCCGGCTTTATCGACGGTCATGTCCACATTGAGTCTTCAATGGTGACGCCGCCCGAATTTGCCAAAGCGGTGATTCCCCACGGTGTAACAACCGTTGTCACCGATCCCCATGAAATCGCGAATGTCTCAGGAGTGAGGGGTCTTGAGTTCATGTTGGAGCAGGCTAAGATGACAAGGCTGAACATTCGTTTTATGCTCCCTTCTTGTGTGCCTGCGGCACCATTTGAAAAATCGGGTGCGGTTTTGAACGCTGCGGATTTACATCCTTTTTACAGCCGCGAAGAGGTGCTCGGGCTTGCGGAAGTGATGGACTATGTGGCCGTTGAAGCGGGAGAGCCGGATATGGTGCAAAAACTCATGGATGCCCATAAAGCGGACAAGCGGATCGACGGACATCTGGCCGGCTTGTCAGCCGGGTTCGTCAATGTCTACAGAGCGGCGGGCGTGCTGACAGACCATGAGGTCACGACACCTGAAGAGGCGCTTGAACGGGTCAGAAGAGGAATGTACGTCATGCTGAGAGAAGGCTCTGCGGCAAAGAATACACGTCATGTTTTGCCTGCGGTTAATGAGAAAAATGCGAGACGCTTCTTTTTCTGTACGGATGATAAGCATTTGGATGAACTGGTCGATGAAGGAAGCATTAACCATCAGGTCAAGCTTGCCATTCAAGAGGGACTTGACCCGTTTCTCGCATATCAAATGGGCAGCCTCAATGCAGCGGAATGCTTCGGGTTAAAGACGAAGGGAGCGGTTGCCCCGGGTTATGACGCAGACCTCCTTTTCATCAGCGATTTTGAGAACGTCAGCATTTCAAAGACGATGATCAACGGCGTGATCTGGAGCGGGGCAGAACAAAGCGAATGGACGGACGGCAAAGCGGCACCTGCTCTGCTCAAATCTGTCCATCTCCCTGATTTACATGAGGATGATCTGGAAATTCCGATCGTTCAAGGGAGTGAAATCAGGGTCATTGACATTATCCCCAATCAGCTTGAAACAAAGCTGTCCCTGACCAAGCCGAAAAGCGGCGCTTTTTTTCAGCCGGATCTGGAAAGCGATCTGTTGAAAATTGCAGTGATTGAGCGCCATCGCGGCGTTAAAGGAATCGGACTCGGCGTTGTCAGGGGCTTCGGTTTAAAAGAAGGCGCCATCGCGACAACGATTTCTCATGATTCCCACAATTTAATCGCTGTCGGTACAAATGATCAAGACATCTTAAAAGCGGTTGAACGTCTCGGAGAAATCGGGGGAGGCCTCACCATTGCAAAAGGAGGGAAGGAGCTTCAATCCGTCGCTCTGCCGATTGCCGGCCTCTTGTCGGACAAACCGCTTGAGACGGTAAACGAAAGCTTAAAATCTCTTCATGTAGCATTAACGGAGACAGGATTTTCAGGAGCGTTTAATCCTTTTCTGACGCTTTCTTTTTTAGCGCTTCCTGTTATCCCCGACATTAAAATGACGACAGAAGGCTTGTTTGATGTTAAAGCGTTTAGGCATATCCCGATTCAACCATAAAAAAACGGATGCACACCGGTGCATCCGTTTTTTGTTCAAGCCGCGATTAGACTTCCATAATAATCGGAAGGATCATCGGGCGGCGTTTTGTTTTTTCGTAGAGGAACGGAGCGAGCGTGTCTGTGATCTCGTTCTTAATTTCAGACCACTGCGTCGTTTTGCGTTCCATCACTTTTTTAAGGTGTCCTGCAATCAGGTCCTGGGCATCGTTGATTAAATCACCGGATTCTCTCATGTAGACAAATCCTCTGGAAATTAAGTCAGGTCCTGCGGACACTTTGAACTCTTTCATGTTGATGCTGACAACGACAATGACAAGCCCTTCTTCAGAAAGAATCCGGCGGTCGCGAAGCACGATGTTCCCGATGTCGCCGATGCCGCTTCCGTCAATATAGACATTGCCTGACGGGATTTTACCTGCGACTGAGGCTTCTTCGCTTGTCAAAGCAAGCACTTCGCCGTTGTCCATAATAAAGCAGTTTTCCTCAGGAATTCCGCAGTCTGTCGCAAGTTTGACGTGCATTTTCTGCATTCTGTATTCACCGTGAATCGGCATGAAAAACTTTGGCTTGATGAGGCGGAGCATCAGCTTTTGCTCTTCCTGTCCGCCATGTCCTGATGTATGAATGTTAGTCACAGCTCCGTGGATGACATCGGCGCCCGCCCGGTAAAGCTGGTTAATTGTGCGACTAACGCTGATTGTATTGCCCGGGATCGGAGATGATGAAAATACGACCGTATCCCCGGGAATGATGGAAATTTGCCGGTGTGTGCCGTTAGCAATTCGGGATAGCGCAGCCATCGGTTCACCTTGGCTTCCGGTACAAAGAATCGTCACTTTGCCGGCAGGAAGCCTGTTGATTTCATTCGCTTCAACAAACGTATTTTTCGGACACTTAATATACCCGAGCGTTTGGCCGATTTCAATCGCCGACTCCATGCTTCGTCCAAATACGGCAACCTTCCGTCCGTTTGCAACAGCTGCTTCGATCACCTGCTGCAGGCGGTGGATGTTTGACGCGAAGGTTGCGAAGATGATCCGCCCTTCAACTTTTCGGAAAATATCATCAATGCTTTCTCCGACTTTGCGCTCTGACATCGTGAAATCAGGGATTTCACTGTTGGTGCTGTCAGAAAGCAGGCAAAGCACGCCTTCTTTTCCGATTTCGGCCATCTTGGTCAAGTTGGCAGGTTCGCCTACCGGTGTAAAATCGAATTTAAAGTCACCGGTATGTACGATGTTTCCTTGCGGTGTTTTTACGACAATCCCGTATGAGTCCGGAATGCTGTGGGTCGTCCTGAAAAAAGAAACCGACGTTTTTCTGAATTTGACGATATCGTCTTCTTCAATGATATGAAGCTTTGTTTGACGCAGCAGACCGTGCTCTTCAAGCTTCTTTCTGAGAAGGCCGATGGCGAGCTGTCCGCCGTAAACGGGAATGTTCACCTGTTTGAGCAGGTACGGAATTCCGCCGATATGGTCTTCGTGGCCGTGCGTAATAAAAAGACCTTTGATTTTTTCTTCGTTTTTGACTAAATAAGTGTAGTCGGGGATGACATAGTCGATTCCGAGGAGCTCGTCTTCCGGAAACTTAATCCCCGCATCGATGAGCACGATCTCGTCCTGAAACTGGACCCCGTACGTGTTTTTGCCGATTTCCCCAAGTCCTCCAAGGGCAAATACAGCCGTTTGATCATTTTTTACAAATTTCATTCATTCATAACTCCAATACTTTAAAATTTTCGCTTTGCTTTTCATATTCTAAAAAAGCGTCTTCAACTTGCTGTATAAACTCAATATTGTAGTTGTATTGTTTTAATTTAGATCTGACTTCACGTTCAGATTGAGCTTCCACAAAAATTGAATCTGTTTTTTCACGAACAGGTACTTCGTCATTGCTTGCTTGATAAAATACCTTATAGATCATCCAAATCTCTCCTTAACTGCCGATTGTTAGACTCATCTTTCTATTATATTCGAAATTGCCTCATAAGAAAAGCGCTTGAGAAAAAAAGGACTCTTCCACATGAGTGAAGGTCCTTTTAGGCAATCGACTTTCTGCGCATCATGCCATTCAGCTGTTTTTTTAATTTTTTCCGCAGTCGGCGTAGCATACGGATTCCTCCTTTCTCTGACTTGTCCGGTCACTACCGTATCTCTTTAGTTCTATTATATGATGAATCCGTCTATTGTTACATGGATATTATTGGCATGTTGATTTTGTTTTGATTTTGGAGTGAAAAGGTTTTCTCGCGTACGCAGTTTTTGTATGATGTACAGGAGAACCATCAATCATACTAGCTAAGGGAGAAGGATTCACTGCCATGGATAAAAAGCTGATTTTCTTTGATATCGACGGAACGATTTATGATCATGATAAACGGATTCCCGACACCGCGAAACAGGCTGTCTCCGATTTAAAAGCGCAAGGCCATCATGTTTTCATCGCATCAGGCCGGGCGCCGTTTATGGTCAGGCCTGTGCTTGAAGAATTGGGCATCGATTCTTTTGTCTCTTATAACGGACAATATGTCGTTTTTGAAGGAGAGGTCATTTATAAAAACCCCATTGCCGAACAGTCACTGGAAGCGCTGCTTGCGCATTCGGACAGCTGCGGCCATCCCCTCGTCTTCATGGGAGAAGAGGGGATGCGCACTACATCTGCCGGCCATCCGTTCGTCCACGAAGGAATCGGCAGCTTAAAAGTCAATCCGCCGGAAGAGGACCGCGCCTATTTTAAAGGTAGGGACATTTTTCAGGTCCTCTTGTTCTGTACGCAAGACGAGGAAGAGCGGTACAGCCGGTTTCAGGAGTTTGATCTCGTCCGCTGGCACGAGCGCTCCACAGATGTGCTGCCTTCTGGCGGTTCGAAAGCGGAAGGAATCAAAAAAGTCATTGAAAAGCTTCCGTTCGACAGAGAGGATACTTACGCGTTTGGAGACGGTCTGAACGACCTGCAGATGATCGAGTTTGCGGGAACCGGAGTGGCGATGGGCAACGCTGTGCCCGAGCTGAAAAAAATAGCCGACTTTGTCACAAAGCCCGTCGATGAAGACGGCATTCAATACGCGGTAGAAGCCCTCGGGCTTTTGAAACCATAAAAAAACGGATCATGTCTGATCCGTTTTTTTATGTGCATTATCTGCCGACAGGCGTTGCGTTTTCGGGTTGTTTCAGAGGGTTTTCTTTGTCGATATGGTCGTAAAACATAATGCCGTTTAAATGATCGATTTCATGCTGGAATACGATTGCCGGAAATCCTTTTAAGCGGATGTCGACGTTTTCGCCATCAAGTGTCGTTCCTTTGACCCGGATCCGTTCATAGCGCGGAACATATCCGGGAATCGGTTCGTCGACAGACAGGCAGCCCTCGCCGCTTGTCAAATAGCATTTTTGAACAGAGTGGCTGACGATCTTCGGATTGAAAAGCGCATAGCTGTAAAGTGTCCCGTCTTCATTTTCGGCATGAACTGCGATCATTCGTTTATTGATATTAATTTGCGGAGCGGCTAGGCCGACACCAGGACGAAGGTTGTACTTTTGAGCGATTTCAGGGTCCTGGCTGTTTTTGACAAACTCGATCATGTTGCTCAGCTGTTTGATTTCTTCTTCGCTAGCTGGCAATTGAACTTCTTCGGCGACGGTTCTTAAAGCGGGGTGCCCGTCGCGGACAATGTTTTCCATTGTGATCAACATCTTCACTCCCAACGATTCATTATGTAAAGTATAGCGGATCTTGCTCTTTTCGCGCAATCTCTGTGCATGATAAAATGACCAGCCGAAGGAGGCTGGTCATGACGGATTCATCAGGGGCTAGCAGCCTAAATAAGCGGCCCCTACAATAATCAGCAAAATAAAGAGAACGACGATCAAAGCGAATGTGCGGCCGTAGCCGTATCCATAACCGCCGCCGTACCCGTATCCAGGGCAGCAATAACCGTACATATGAAGACCTCCTCCGTTATTTTACGCCAGCCTTTTCTTTTTGGTAGGCATGGCGTCTAATATAAATTATGTAAAAGTCCAACGGTTGTATAGTCGAATGCCCAACTTCAAGGAATTTTCCCTAAATGTTTTGGTCTAAAAGCGAAGGCGGCGGCATACCGATCTGATATCGGCTTGTCCATACGCTTTAGACTTCTGTTGTCAAACAAACGAATTCATTTTATAGTGGAATTTGTCGAGATTGGGGGAAGTTCGAAGTGAAATTTTCAAACATGCGGGTGCCAGCAGGCATCGTTGTTCTTTTCACGGCAGCATTTGTACTATCAGGCTGTCTCTGGAAAGATCCTGTCGAGTCTTTTCACGGCTCGCTGGAGAAGATCGTGGAATTGGAAGAGCCTTTTAAACAAGAGCAGGGTTCCCTTAAAAGTCTGGAAAAGGCCGAATCTAAGCTTTACGAGGAAATGATCAGGCTCAATATGGATGATTTTGACCGAATCGCTGCGCTCTCCGACAAAGCGCTCAAGAAAGCCGGAAACCGCGAGAAGCACTTGAATTCTGAGAAAGAAAGCATAGACGAAGCAAAGCAGGAGTTTGAAGCGAATAAAGCGTCGGCGGAAAAAATCGAAGATCAGAAGGTCAGGAAAAAAGCTGAGAACGCTGCTTCTTTTATGGAAAAGCGCTACAAAGCCTACGACTCGCTTTATGACGCCTATCAGAACGCAATCGGCCTTGACAAAGAGCTGTACAAGCTGCTCAAAAACAAAGGTCTTAAACTGGATGACCTTGAGGCACAGCTGAAAAAAATCAATCAATCGTATGACAAAGTGCTGAAAGAAAGCAAACATTTCAATGAGTATACAAAGGATTACAACAAAGCCAGAAAGGATTTTTACAAGGCTGCGGGATTTGAGATGAAAGAGGGCTGAATATTCAGCCCTCTTTTTTCGACAAAATCTGTATTGCTATTGTAATACAGAATGCTGTCTATACTAGAACAGTTTGAAACAGTCTGAACAGCGCTGAAACAGAAATTCAGTAAAGCGAATACATTTATTGAATTTCAGGAATGAAATCGATTGACGAGCATGATCGACTGGTGTAAACTTAGCCTTGGTGGAACTTGTTGTATTAGTTTGTCATAAACTATAAATGATACAGTTTTAGAACGCGTTGTGCTGTCCTTACATAAAAGTTTCGACAACCATCAAAGCGGCTAATAAGAAATAAATATGAGTTGCGCCCGTCAATTTAGGACACCCTAATTCTGTATGTATAAGGGATACACGTCTATGACTGTCAAAAGAAAGGAAGAGGTGACTTTATATGGCTGCAAAAACGAAAAAAGCAATCGTTGATAGCAAAAAGCAATTCGATGCCATTAAAAAGCAGTTCGAAACGTTTCAAATTTTGAATGAAGAAGGCGAAGTCGTTAATGAAGCGGCAATGCCTGATCTATCTGATGATCAATTAAAAGAATTAATGCGCCGCATGGTGTATACACGCATTTTGGATCAGCGTTCTATTTCTTTGAACAGACAAGGCCGCCTTGGCTTCTACGCGCCGACTGCCGGTCAGGAAGCGTCTCAAATTGCTACGCATTTCGCGCTTGAAAAAGAAGACTTTGTTCTTCCGGGCTACCGTGATGTTCCGCAGCTGATCTGGCACGGACTTCCGCTTTATCAAGCATTCTTGTTCTCTCGTGGACATTTCCGCGGCAACCAAATGCCGGATGATGTCAATGCGCTGTCGCCGCAAATTATTATCGGTGCGCAATACATCCAGACGGCTGGTGTTGCACTCGGCTTGAAAAAACGCGGCAAACAGGCTGTGGCGATCACTTATACTGGAGACGGCGGTGCTTCCCAAGGTGACTTCTACGAAGGCATCAACTTTGCCGGTGCGTATAAAGCTCCAGCTATTTTCGTTGTTCAAAACAACCGCTATGCGATTTCTACACCTGTTGAGAAGCAATCAGCAGCTCAAACAATCGCACAAAAAGCTGCGGCTGCAGGTATCGTCGGCGTTCAAGTAGACGGCATGGATGCCCTTGCTGTATTCGCTGCGACACGCGAAGCACGCGAGCGCGCTGTAAACGGCGAAGGCCCTACCCTGATCGAAACGCTTTGCTTCCGTTACGGTCCTCATACTATGGCCGGTGACGACCCGACGAAATACCGTACGAAAGAAATCGAGAATGAGTGGGAGCAGAAAGATCCGCTTGTCCGTTTCCGCAAATTCTTGGAAAACAAAGGCCTTTGGTCTGAAGAAGAAGAAAGCAAGGTAATTGAAGAAGCGAAAGAAGAAATCAAGCAGGCGATCAAAAAAGCTGACGAAGAGCCGAAGCAAAAAGTGACCGACCTGATCGACATCATGTATGAAGAGCTTCCTTACAACCTTGCAGAACAAAAGGAAATTTATAAAGAGAAGGAGTCGAAGTAAGCCATGGCGCAAATGACAATGATTCAAGCAATCACTGATGCGTTACGCACAGAACTGAAAAATGACGAAAATGTCTTAGTTTTCGGAGAAGACGTCGGTGTTAACGGCGGCGTGTTCCGTGCGACTGAAGGATTGCAAAAAGAGTTTGGTGAGGATCGCGTATTTGACACTCCTCTTGCTGAATCTGGTATCGGCGGCCTTGCACTCGGCTTAGGCTTACAAGGCTTCCGTCCTGTAATGGAAATTCAATTTTTCGGCTTTGTGTACGAAGTGATGGACTCAGTTTCCGGACAAATGGCACGGATGCGCTACCGTTCCGGCGGCCGCTGGACTTCACCAGTGACAATCCGCTCTCCGTTCGGCGGCGGTGTTCATACGCCTGAACTTCACGCGGACAGCTTGGAAGGACTCGTTGCACAGCAGCCTGGACTTAAAGTCGTCATTCCTTCAACTCCGTACGATGCTAAAGGACTTTTAATCTCCGCGATCCGCGATAACGATCCGGTTGTCTTCCTTGAGCATATGAAACTTTATCGTTCATTCCGTCAGGAAGTTCCTGAAGAGGAATACACAATTGAAATCGGCAAAGCCGATGTGAAACGCGAAGGAACAGACCTTTCCATCATCACATACGGAGCGATGGTTCACGAGTCATTAAAAGCTGCGGAAGAGCTTGAAAAAGAAGGCGTATCTGCTGAGGTTGTCGACCTTCGCACAGTCAGCCCGCTTGACATCGACACGATCATCGCATCTGTGGAAAAAACAGGCCGCGCGATCGTCGTTCAAGAGGCGCAAAAACAGGCTGGAGTGGCTGCAAACGTTGTTGCCGAAATCAACGACCGCGCGATTTTGAGCCTCGAAGCTCCGGTGCTTCGCGTCACTGCTCCTGATACGGTATTCGCATTCTCTCAAGCTGAAAGCGTATGGCTTCCAAACCATAAAGACGTGCTTGAAACTGCGAAAAAAGTATTGGAATTCTAATAAGATCTGAACAATAAGGGAAAAGCTGATACCAGCCTTTTTCCCTTCATGCATTTCCACAGTCAGTCGGAGAAACTGTAGCCGTCTACTGACAGTCAGCCTAAATAAGCAGGCTGACCATTATATCAACTACGTAATAATCTTAGGAGGTCGAAAACTGTGGCATTTGAATTTAAACTTCCGGATATCGGGGAAGGAATCCACGAAGGCGAAATCGTAAAATGGTTCGTCAAGCCAAACGACGAGGTAAACGAAGATGACGTTTTGGCAGAGGTCCAAAACGATAAAGCAGTTGTAGAAATTCCTTCACCTGTTAAAGGAAAAGTATTAGAATTAAAAGTTGAAGAGGGAACAGTCGCAACCGTTGGGCAGACAATCATCACATTTGATGCACCAGGTTACGAAGATCTTCAATTCAAAGGCGACGAATCAGGCGAAGCGAAAGCGGAAGAAGCTGACAAACAAGAAACTGATGCACCAGCAGAAGCAGCGGAAGCAAACGAGCAAGCGGATGCAGATCCGAATAAGCGCGTCATTGCAATGCCATCTGTACGCAAGTATGCCCGTGAAAAAGGCGTTGATATCGTGAATGTTTCAGGTTCGGGCAAAAATGGCCGCGTTCTGAAAGAAGATATCGACAGCTTCTTAAACGCAGGAACTGCCGGAAACGCTCAGGCTGCTCAAGCTGAAGAAAAAGCAGAGCCTGCTGCACAAAAACCTGCAGCGGCGGTTCAAGTGCCTGAAGGCGAATTCCCTGAAACACGCGAGAAAATGAGCGGAATCCGCAAAGCCATCGCAAAAGCTATGGTCAACTCAAAACATACCGCTCCACACGTTACACTAATGGACGAAGTCGATGTGACAAATCTTGTCGCTCACCGCAAGCAGTTTAAACAAGTTGCGGCTGATCAAGGAATTAAGCTGACTTACCTGCCTTACGTGGTAAAAGCTTTAACATCAGCTCTGAAAAAATATCCAGTCCTGAATACATCAATTGACGACAATACAGATGAAGTGATTCAGAAGCACTACTACAACATCGGTATTGCGGCAGACACTGACAAAGGCCTGCTTGTGCCGGTCGTTAAAAATGCGGACCGCAAAGCTGTTTTTGAGATTTCAAATGAAATCAACGAACTTGCGACAAAAGCACGCGACGGCAAACTTGCTCCTGCTGAAATGAAAGGCGCTTCTTGCACAATTACGAATATCGGCTCTGCCGGCGGGCAATGGTTCACACCGGTTATCAACCATCCGGAAGTTGCGATCCTTGGAATCGGCCGCATTGCTGAGAAAGCTGTCGTTCGTGACGGCGAAATCGTCGCTGCACCTGTTCTGGCTCTTTCTCTAAGCTTCGACCACCGTATGATCGACGGCGCAACTGCACAAAACGCATTAAATCACATCAAGCGTTTGCTGAACGATCCACAATTAATTTTAATGGAGGCGTAATGTAATGGTAGTAGGAGATTTCCCTATTGAAACAGATACTCTTGTCATTGGTGCGGGACCTGGCGGCTATGTAGCTGCCATCCGCGCTGCTCAGCTTGGACAAAAAGTAACAATCGTTGAAAAAGGCAATCTTGGAGGCGTATGTCTGAATGTCGGATGTATCCCTTCAAAAGCGCTGATCAATGCAGGCCACCGCTATGAGAATGCAAAGCATTCTGAAGAGATGGGGATCACTGCTGAAAACGTAAAAGTTGACTTTACAAAAGTTCAAGAATGGAAAGCCTCTGTCGTTAATAAGCTTACCGGCGGTGTGGAAGGCCTTCTGAAAGGCAACAAAGTCGACATCGTAAAAGGCGAAGCGTACTTTGTAGACAGCAATTCTGTACGCGTGATGGATGAGAATTCAGCTCAGACATACACGTTCAAAAATGCGATCATTGCAACGGGTTCTCGCCCTATCGAATTGCCAAACTTCAAATATAGCGACCGCGTACTGAATTCAACAGGCGCGCTTGCACTGAAAGAAATTCCTAAGAAGCTCGTTGTCATCGGCGGCGGCTACATCGGAACTGAGCTCGGTACTGCATATGCAAACTTCGGCACTGAAGTTGTCATTCTTGAAGGCGGAGAAGAAATCCTTCCAGGCTTTGAGAAGCAAATGAGCTCTCTTGTTAAACGCAACCTGAAGAAAAAAGGCAACGTTGAAATCCATACAAAAGCTATGGCTAAAGGCGTAGAAGAAAAAGCTGACGGCGTAACCGTTACGTTCGAAGTGAAAGGCGAAGAGCAAACGATCGATGCGGACTACGTACTTGTCACTGTCGGCCGCGTTGCAAACACGGACGAGCTTGGACTTGAACAAGTAGGCGTTGAAATGACGGACCGCGGCATCATCAAAACGGACAAACAATGCCGTACAAACATTCCGAACATCTATGCGATCGGTGACATCATCGAAGGTCCTCCGCTTGCACATAAAGCTTCTTATGAAGGTAAAATCGCTGCTGAAGCGATTGCCGGAGAAGCAGCGGAAATCGACTATCTCGGAATTCCTGCGGTCGTCTTCTCTGAGCCTGAACTTGCATCTGTAGGTTACACTGAAGCACAGGCTAAAGAAGAAGGTCTTGCAGTGACTGCAGCCAAATTCCCGTTTGCTGCAAACGGACGTGCGCTGTCATTAAACGAAACTGACGGTTTCCTTAAACTTGTAACACGCAAAGAAGACGGTTTAGTCATCGGTGCACAAATTGCCGGAGCAAGCGCTTCTGACATGATTTCTGAGCTGAGCTTGGCAATCGAAGCAGGCATGACTGCTGAAGATATCGCCATGACAATCCATGCTCACCCTACATTGGGAGAAATCACAATGGAAGCTGCAGAAGTTGCCATTGGCATGCCGATTCACGTTGTAAAATAATTAAATAAAAAAACCCCCTATCAGGGGGTTTTTTTATGTATTTTAGCAATCGCTCAAGATAGAAAATCCCCTAGCACATACACAGGGGATTTTTAATGCTTCAATTCTTTTTGAAGAAGCTTTACAATTTTATCTTTATCTTTTATTTTTCCTTCAATTTTAACCAGTACTTTTTTATCATGAACAAGCAGCAAGCTTGGAAAGATTTTAACCTCTTTTTTCCACTGGCCTTTTTCATGTGAAATTTCCATATTTGAAACCTGTTCGGGAAATTCTTTTTTTAAATCCAAAAGCGCATCATAGTAAGCCACTTCCTGCCCCATATGCTCGTCATCGGAAAAAAAGATGAGCTTGAGGTGGCGTTGGTTGGCGCTTTGCTGCTGCTCATGGTCAGGCATGATGTGAGATAAAGAACATCCACTCGTCAAAAAAAGGAAACAAATTGCGGCGGTGAATATCGCTCGAAACCACATGACGTCTCCTCACCTCTCTATATAATGCAAGCCGATTTTCCTGTTCGATTAGTAAACAATTCCTATTTTATCATGATAATTGAAATAATCTTTCGTTGTTACCCATTTGTTACACAATTGATAACTGCTGTTTTATTTATGAGACGTTGCAGATTGAACGGATTTGATGGGTACATAGTCGGAATCAGCAGGGAAGCGTTCTGCATAAGCTTTAAGCAGGAATACATATATAACATGAATGGCCTTTTTTTTGAAAAAAGAGCAAAAATGACTTAAATGTGTTATACAATTAACCATTGACAATATTAATGTGACATAATATTATAAAGGTAACAAATTTAAACGCCTCCATTTTGAAAAGAAAAGGGGAATGAAAGATGGGCACGATCGTTTGTCAAGACTGCAATGAAACCATTCAGCATTTTGAAGATGAGAAAGTGACGATTCTTTACGGAACGTGCGGACAGTGCAACTGCCATCTTAGAGAGGAAGAATAGAAAAAAGCATGCGGCCATTTATAGTGCCGCATGCTTTTCTGTTTTTTACAGGATTGCTTGCTGTTCTTTAATGACGCGGATCATATGGAGGGTGTCATCTTCCGGTCCCTGAACAGGCAGCCCTGCTTCGAGGTTCTTTTCGATGTAGTTGATATTATCCTCGGTAATGATCTCGCCTGGAATGAAGATCGGTATCCCTGGCGGATAAACCATCACAAATTCGGCAATGATTCTGCCGGCGGCTTTTTTAAACGGAATGATTTCCGTATTTGCATAAAAAGCGTCACGCGGTGTCATTGCAAGCGCTGGAATGTTTGGCAGAAGCACTTCAGGCTTGCGTCTGTTTTCCGCAGCAGAGGCGGCCTGCTGAGCGATGTCGGCTAAGCCTTTGATCAGCGCATCCGCATCCTCTTTCCGGTCTCCCGGTGTAAAAATGCACAGGATGTTGTATAAGTCAGAAAGCTCCACTTCGATTTGACATGACTCGCGCAGCCATTTTTCCACATCATGCCCGGTCAGCCCGAGGTCTTTCACAGATATGATCAATTTGGTCGGATCATAGTTAAAAGCCGCTTTGGAGCCGAGGATTTCCCTCCCGACGCATGAAATACCGTTGATTTCATTGATGCGATCCCTTGTTTCATCAGCGAGCTTAATCGTTTGTTCGATCAGTTCGTGTCCTTCTGTGGCTAAGCGTTTTCTTGCGACATCAAGTGAAGCGAGCAATAAATAGGAGGTCGATGTCGTCGTCAGCATGCTTAAAATCGATTGAACTCTTTCTTTTGAAACAAGACCTTCTTTCATATTGAGAATCGAGCTCTGTGTAAGGGATCCTCCGAGCTTATGAACGCTCGTCGCCGCCATATCCGCTCCGGCCTGCATGGCAGAAAGAGGCAGATCTTCGTGGAAATGGATGTGAACGCCGTGTGCTTCGTCAACAAGCACAGGGATATGAAATGAATGAGCCAGCTCCACGATGCTTCTTAAGTCTGCAGCTATGCCGAAATAAGTCGGGTTGATGACTAGAAGCCCCTTTGCGTCAGGATGCTCAAGCAGCGCTTTTTTCGCTGATTCAGGGGTGATTCCGTGTGAAATTCCCAACTCATCGTCAATTTCCGGATGGATGAAGATCGGTACTGCGCCTGAGAAGACGATCGCTGACATGACCGATTTATGAACATTTCTTGGCACGATGATTTTGTCTCCGGGGCCGCATACGGCCATGACCATCGTCATGATGGCGCCGCTCGTTCCCTGGACGGAAAAAAACGTGTAGTCGGCTCCGAATGCTTCAGCCGCCAGATCCTGCGCCTGTTTGATGATTCCTTTCGGTGCGTGCAGATCGTCGAGAGGCTCGATATTGATTAAATCTATGCTTAATGCGTTTTCTCCGATAAACGCCCTGAATTCAGGGTCCATCCCGGAGCCTTTTTTGTGCCCGGGTATATGGAACTGGATCGGGTTTTTGCCGGCGTGTTTTTTTAATCCGGTATATAGGGGTGTTTCGTGCTGCAACAATTGTTTTCCCACCTTCATGATAAACCTGCTATTTCCTTAAAGACTATTCTTTATCAAAAATCGTTGAGTTATTTTGCGTTTTTGCTTGATGGCATAAAACAAATGAATTATATTATGTTCTTGAAAGAATGTAAAGAACATTTTATCATCTTTAAGGCTTCTCTGTCCCTTTGGATAGTCGCAAAAAAGAAAACCAATACTAAAGCCAAACAAGCCGTCAGGCCGAACTGCACAAGGAGATGAACCAAATGGAAGAAGGATACCAATATCCGATGAATGAAGACTGGAGCACAGAGGAAGCGATAGACGTTATATCGTTTTTTCAGACGGTTGAGCTCGCTTATGAAAAAGGCGTTGAGCGCGATGTACTAATGAGTGCTTACCGCCGCTTTAAAGAAATCGTTCCGGGAAAAGCGGAGGAAAAAAAGCTCTGCAGCCAGTTTGAAGAAGCGAGCGATTACTCTCCGTATCAGGCAGTCAAAAAAGCAAAGGAACAAACGGAAAATACGAAAATTAAAATGTAATGAGAAAATCCAAAACAAAAAGGGATGGGCACAACAGGCCATCCCTTTTTGTTTAAACCGATACTTTCTGCGTCAGGCGGTAAAGGAAGGCGAGCTTTTCAAAAGCCGCTTCGATTTCGGATAGAAACGCCTCTTCGCTCATTTGCAGCACTTCGTCTTTTGCAAGCTGAATACCGCAAAGTGCTTCTGCTTTCTTCACGTTGACGAGCCGTTCAAACAGGTTCTCCAGCTCTTTATCGTCCATCTCAGACTGTCTTATGACGCCCGGTTTCGTATGATCGGCCGACCAGACAAAACGGCTTGGAATGTTGCTTTCAATGTCCGGCAGATGCTTTTTAAACAGCTGGCCGTATTCCTGCTTGAGAGGAGACTCATAGATCAATGCAAACCATACGAACACGTGGGTTTCCCATAAACCAATTTGGAAATGAGGCAGCTTTTTATAGCCGCGCTTATTGTTTGCAAAAGCAACCCAGCTGTCGTCCGGCGGATTGACCGAGCGGCGCGCGTGCTTTGCGACGTGGACAAACATTTCATCTCCTGTCAATGCGGACAGTACAGGCGCAAAATGATCGCCGAGCCCTTCAAGTTTCGGGCGCACGGTTTCTTTCAGAACGCTCATCCGCGCATCTAAACCTTCTATTGTAAATGTACGAAAATCCTCTTCAGTAAAACGCAGACTGCTCATTGTGTTCCTCCTTGTCCAATCAGTAAAGATATTGTATCACAGTCGGCTTTTCAAACAAAAAATTACGTTTCGCTTCGCGGATTTTGGGGAATCGTTAGGTAAACACACAATTTTTAGAATAACGTTGCGAATGTTTGAGCACTTCATACGATATGAATAAGAAATTAATATAAATCACGCTTAGGACTAAAACCAGAAGGATTCTCTTTGACATCAATTTTCTCTGGAGGGGGCGTAGGGCACATGAAACCAATTGTGAAACAAGGATTGAAAGAGGAAAAAGACAATCGGGCCGCTGTTTGGAGGCTTGAGGTCGATTATGAACTTGCAACGCTTTTTGAAGCCATGGAAAAAAAGGATGAAACCCAAATCGAGTTGAGCAAGCGCAAACTGGAACGACTCAGAAAAGAATGGATTAGATTATATGGTTGAAACCATAATAAAAACGAACCGTTTGAGAGGTTCGTTTTTATCTGGGCCGCCTGATCATTTGTCATTTTTCTTGATTTTTCCCGGCTAATATCAGTATGCTATGAATAAATCAACAGGTATACATAGAAAAGAGGTAGTGTGATGACAAACTGGAAGGAAATCGACCGCCTGGCGAAAAGCTGGGTGAAAGAAGCTGGTCAGAGAATTCAGCAGTCAATGAAAGAAAAGATGACAATCGAAACGAAATCGAATCCAAATGACCTTGTCACAAACATTGACAAGGAAACAGAGCGTTTTTTCATTGAAAAAATCCAATCGGTTTTTCCGGATCATCATATTCTTGGCGAAGAAGGCCAGGGGGACAAGCTTACATCTTTGGATGGCATCGTTTGGATCATCGATCCGATCGATGGCACGATGAACTTTATTCATCAAAAACGCAATTTTGCGATTTCAATCGGCATTTTTGAAAACGGAAAAGGCAAAATCGGTTTGATTTATGATGTGACTCACGACGAGCTTTATCATGCTTTTCAAGGCGAAGGTGCTTACATGAATGATACAAAGCTCGGCAAGATGAAAGAAGTGCCGCTTGAAGAATCGATTCTGGCCATCAATGCGACATGGATCACCGAGAACAGACGGATCGATCCAAGCGTATTATCTCCGCTTGTCAAGCGCGTCAGAGGGACCCGGTCATACGGTTCAGCGGCTTTGGAACTTGCTTATGTTGCAGCCGGCAGAATGGATGTGTATGTGACGATGAGACTCGCTCCTTGGGATTACGCCGCCGGCTGCATCCTGCTTGATGAAGTCGGCGGAACATATACGACAATTGACGGGAAGCCGCTCAATTTTCTTGAAAACCACAGCATCGTAGCCGGCAATCCGGCAGCTCACCGGGCGATTTTCAACGAATATTTGCCGCATGAATAGCAGGTCTTTCTCTTCTTCCGATTTCGCCTTTTTTGAGGAGCTGGCCGAAGCAAGCCCCGGGTGGGCGAAGGAAGAGCTTGACGGAAACAGCCTGGAACGCTATATGAGTGCTTATGCGATGTATAACGGTGAATGGCTCGTGTGGGAAGACAGGGGCCTGCCGGCGGCTCTGAGCTTTCATCTCGAATGGGCGCCTTCTAACGGCAAGCCTTGGCTCGGAACGCTTCTTGTCCATCCCGATTTCCGCCAAAAAGGCCGGGCAAAAGAAGTGATTGAAACGATCGGCAAACGTTTGAAAGAAAAGGGACATAAAGCGTTGTTTGCGGCGGTGCCATATGAAAAGGACGCGTGGCTGAACATGCTCGCCTGTTCGGGATTTGAACAGCTGAAAACGGAAAAAGATAAAGAGGGAAAACGATATTTGATTATGGTGTTGCCCCTTGCTTGATGCTTCAATGAGACTTGTTTGACAACAGGTCTCATTTTTTTATGATTTTTTGAAACATAATGCTACTTCGTTTGTCTATGATGATGAGGCCTTAATTTGATGTAAAGGAATTGTGGTGGAAATTGATTGAACTATTCAGTGATTATGTGCTCCATTTTGAACGTTATTTTATTTTAAGCAGGCAGAGCATGCTTGTCATTCAGTGGTGTTTGACAGGCCTTGCCCTTCTGTATGTCGTGTCATTTCATCCGAAAGTGAGCAGGCGGCGCCTCTTTTTTTACGCAGGCATCGCGCTCAGGCTGATTTTGGTAGGCGCCCTTTCGTTTGAATTGGCTCACCAAATGAAAGCCGCTGAGTTTTCAAACCTGTACATAGAAGAACAAGATGCGCTCCTGCCTTTTATGCAGTTTTTGCTGTTCGGCTATATTTTGCTTGTCTCATTTCATTATATGATGACACTCGCAGAAAAAGGGGGCAAGGGGCTGTTTTTTGCATTTGACATTGCGGTGATGACGATGCCGTTTTTCCAATCGCTGTTCGGCTCTGCTGTCTATTTAAAGGAAAACGGGGCTGATCTCGAACAATTGCTGCTTGTATTGGTGCTGCTCATCGGGGTTCCGGGGCTGATGATCTGCTTGTTTTTTCAGCTTTATTGGAAAAGAAACCGTTACGTTCTCCTTTTGATTTTTTACATTGTGACGATCGGCGGTTTCTTCATCAAAAAGCTCGGCTACGAATTTTTTCCGCTGAACGTATTTCTGACCATGCTCGGTTTTCTTATGACATATCACTTGCTGAATGGCTCGAGAAAGCCTTTTTTGATGGTGAAGCGTGTTTTAGCCGCGGGCACCGCCGTATTTTTCACACTACTTCTTAACCCTTTTTACAATTTGGCAGATGCCGCTTTTACAATCTCACACCCTGAGGTTTCAGACGTGGTTGATGCCAATTTTCAACCTGTTTCGGTTAAAGAAGCGAAGCAGACTGTCAGCTCGTTTTTTCCGACGGACAGCTTGATCTATTTGTCAGCCACCAACCAGGATTTTCACAACGTTTATCATTTTAAAACGAAGGATTACGAGGCGTACGTTGACGGCTGGACGGGGGTGATCACCAATTATTACAATCAAAAAGAGCCTAGCGGGAATATCCTGTCCGATCAGGCGTATATCAAGCGGTCGAAGCAATTTCTGCGGGAACACGGCCGCGAACTTGACAAACAAATCAAGGCAAAAGTAAGCCGTGATGACGACGAAGCTACTGTTGAATTTTACCGTGAAGGCCAGGATCCTGAATTAAGCACAATGGGGTTTACTTGGAGGAAGGAAACACTGATAGGTTTTTCCGAAGACACGTCTGTTTACAACTTAGAAAGCGTGAAACAAGCCCGCGTTTCTGGTCAGGATATCGAGCGGGGTGTTGAAGCGGTCTATCGTAAGCTGGGTATACCCGTCTCAGCTTATCAGCTGACAGATATTGATTTATTATTTCCATCCAGCCTCAACTCGGCATCCATAAACGTGAAGACAAGCGACGGAACGGAGATGGCGTTCCATCCTGTAACAGGTGCATTAACGGCTATTACGTTCACATCTGAAAGCGCCTTGCCTTATCGCGGACAAGAGCTCGAAAAACGCTTGCTTTCATTATTTGATCAAGACCTTTCTCAGCTGAAAAGGGTGGAGTTAGAAAAGGATCTGATAGAATTTCAGAAAAAAGAAAGCGATGCTGTATTAAATACGAGCTGGACCATGACGAAGCATGAAGAGGGAGCTTATCTGACGGTGAGAAAATATTTTCGCAAAGCGGATGAAAAGCCCCCCTACACATATGCAGACGGGGAAAAGGCTTTTCGGAAAGTGTCTGAACACTATCAAAAAGGGTTGGTTTATTATAAACGGACGAAGCTTGTGATTGTTTCAGACGGGGATCAAAAGAGCCGGTATGCGTGGCTTGTCATCATCCAGCCGTTCGGCTCAAACGAACATGATGCATACTTGGTTGATGCCTTAACAAATGAGGTGAAACAATTTGATGACAAGTGAAGAAAAAAAAGCGGTGTTTCTTGATTTGTATGAGCTCTATCAAGAAGGTGAACTGGAAGAGGAAACCGTGATCTGGATGAAAGAGCATGAGCAGCTTTTTCAAGGCCAGGCTGAAGAGGCAGCAGTCGAGAATAGAACGCTTCCCGGCATACAAAAGGCAGATGATCGTCAGCAGCTCCGTCATATCATGGTTTTTGTTTACTCGTTGTATGGTGCTTTCCTGCTCCTTTCGATTTGGATGACGGTGTGGTTTTTTTTCTAAATGGCTTCCAATAAAAAACAGACGATTGAAGAACTGTACAGGGAATATTATCATGACATTATGTACTATTTGTACAGGCGAACCCATCAGCTTGAGACGGCGAAAGACCTGGCACAGGATACGTTTCTGAAAGCTTTTGCGGGCCTGGAGTCTTTCAGAGGCCATTCCTCGATCAAAACATGGCTGTATACGATCGCGCATCATACGTTTATCAACTGGTACAGAAAAGATAAAAAAATCCGGTTTTCCGATGTGACGGCCTGCGGCGACATGGAACAGCACACGTTTGAAATGCCTGAGCGCCATTTGGCAAACGCCATAAGGCAGGAGGAGCTGAAACATCACATTGACCGGCTGAAAGAACATTACCAGACCGTACTTATTTTAGGAGAGTTTCAGGAGCTTTCCTATGAGGAAATAGCGGAAGTGCTCGATTGGAAACTGTCAAAGGTAAAAACCAATCTTCACCGGGCCCGCCTTGAGCTGAAAAAAAGCTTGGAAGGCAGGGAGGTTTAACAATATGAAATGTCATCTTGTGAGAGATTTACTGCCTCTATACATAGAAGGCGATTGCAGCCGCAAAACGGAACATTTGGTTATGGCGCACATCAAAACGTGTGCAGATTGCCGGGAAATGTATGACATGATGAGGGAACCTGTCAATTTTCATGATGACGACAGATTGCCAACGGAAGCAGGAGAAGCGGAAGAACAAAAATTCAGGAAAGCATACTATCAAAGGCTGATTCTCAAAGGGGCAGCGCTTTTTGGCGGAGGCTACTTGCTGATGCTTTTGATTTATTTATTCTTTTTATAAGAACTGGCGGGCAACCTGCCGCCAGTTTTTTTGGAATTTAATAATCAAAAGCCCCTTCAGCCGGAAGGGGCTCTTTTTTATTCAAGCAGGCCTTTTTCGCGCATTCTTTTTTTGAGAGTAAAACCGCTCCCCATAATGACGATCAGAATTGCGACGGCAATTGCGACGCCGGCAGCGCTTTTTTCGGCGACTGCAACGCCGATCATCATGATGCTGATCACTGCAGCAAGTGCGAATAATAAGAATATCCATTTGATTTGTTTCACTGTTTTCCCATCCCCTTAGTATGAAGTCTACTCTTAGTTTACAGAAAATCGCGCTGAATAGAAAGGGTCAACCGAAGCTGGATATTTGAAAGAAATTGAAATAACTTCGTTCGTCAGTTATAATATGAAAGATTATCTAAATTTTTTAGGAGATGAAAATGTGAAACTTCGAGAAGATCTTCGCAATATCGCTATTATCGCCCACGTTGACCATGGAAAAACGACGCTTGTGGATCAGCTCCTCCATCAGGCTGGCACATTCCGTGCAAATGAAAACGTGGCGGAGCGCGCCATGGATTCCAATGACTTGGAAAGAGAGCGCGGCATTACGATTTTAGCGAAAAATACAGCGATTAACTATAAAGATACACGCATTAATATTTTGGATACTCCGGGACACGCAGATTTCGGCGGGGAAGTTGAGCGGATCATGAAAATGGTCGACGGCGTTCTGCTTGTTGTTGACGCTTATGAAGGCTGCATGCCGCAAACCCGCTTTGTGCTGAAAAAAGCACTTGAGCAAAACTTGACGCCAATCGTTGTTGTCAATAAGATCGACCGCGATTTTGCCCGGCCTGAAGAGGTCGTTGACGAAGTGCTCGATTTGTTTATCGAGCTTGATGCCAATGAAGAACAGCTTGAATTCCCGGTTGTTTACGCTTCTGCGATCAACGGCACCGCTTCAGCTGATCCGAAGCAGCAGGATGAAAATATGGAAGCTTTATTCGAAGCGATTGTCAACCATATTCCTTGTCCTGTCGATAACCATGAGGAGCCTTTGCAGTTCCAGGTCGCTCTGCTTGACTACAATGATTATGTCGGCCGTATCGGAATCGGACGCGTGTTCAGAGGAACGATGAAGGTCGGACAGCAAGTTGCTTTAATGAAGCTTGACGGTTCTATCAAGCCGTTCCGCGTAACGAAAATCTTCGGTTTCCAGGGCTTGAAAAGAGTCGAAATTGAAGAAGCGAAAGCCGGCGACCTTGTCGCGGTATCAGGAATGGAAGACATCAATGTCGGAGAGACCGTCTGCCCGATTGAGCATCAAGAGGCGCTTCCGGTTCTGCGCATTGACGAGCCGACGCTTCAAATGACGTTCGCGGTTAACAACAGTCCTTTTGCCGGTCGCGAAGGAAAATATGTCACGGCCAGGAAGATTGAAGAGCGCCTTGAACAGCAGCTTCAGACAGATGTCAGCCTTCGAGTCGATCCGACGCCATCTCCTGACGCCTGGGTCGTATCCGGTCGCGGTGAGCTGCATTTGTCGATTTTAATCGAAAACATGCGCCGTGAAGGCTTTGAACTGCAAGTATCGAAGCCGGAAGTCATCATTAAAGAAATCGACGGCGTTCGCTGTGAGCCTGTTGAACGTGTGCAAATCGATGTGCCTGAAGAGCATACCGGATCTGTAATGGAATCAATGGGCGCGCGCAAAGGTGAAATGATCGACATGATCAATAACGGAAACGGGCAGGTCCGCCTGATTTTCAACGTTCCTTCACGCGGATTAATCGGCTACTCAACCGAATTCCTTTCCCTTACACGCGGTTTCGGGATTTTAAACCATACGTTTGACAGCTATCAGCCTGTTGAGCCTGGGCAAGTCGGCGGACGCCGCCAAGGTGTGCTTGTTTCAATGGATACCGGGAAAGCTTCAGCTTACGGCATTCAAGGCGTTGAAGAACGCGGCGTGATTTTTGTCGAGCCGGGCACAGAAGTATATGAAGGCATGATCGTCGGCGAGCACAACCGTGAAAACGACCTTGTCGTCAACATCAATAAAATGAAGCAGCAGACAAACGTGCGCTCAGCGACGAAAGATCAGACGGTCAGCATGAAAAAACCGCGTATCATGTCGCTTGAAGAATCGCTTGAATACTTGAACGAGGATGAGTACTGCGAAGTCACGCCTGAATCCATCAGATTGAGAAAGAAAATTCTCGACAAAAACGAACGCGAAAAAGCAGCGAAAAAGAAAAAGCTGGCAGGATTGTCGTAACATTTGCAGAACCTAAAAAAAGAGCAACCCAACTAAGCAAAGGGGAGGGGAATCTTTTTGACTGATGTAAGTGAACGGCTGTCGTTTTTTGCCGCTCTTTATAAAGTGGACCAGAATCCTGAGGCGGGAATGTGGTGGCTTTATGCCACCATCTTCGTCCTGTCTGCGGTCGTCTTTAAACTGGGGTTCGCCAAACGGCTGCCGCTGTTGAAAACGGCGATCATTTACTTTTTTCTGGCGCTAGGCTGTACGTTTTTAACTTTTTTCGGCGTTTTTCTGCCGGTTGGAGAAGGGCTGATCGTAGCCGTTTTAATCCTTTCGATTTACAAAATCCGTCTGCACCGTTCGAAAAAAGAGCAGACGGGGGCGAATACGTAGAAAAGACATAGCCAAAGAAGGCTATGTCTTTTTTGTATCCGCCAGAAAATCCGCTGTTAATAAGTCCCGAAACAAAGCCCTGGCAAAAAGAATCTCATCTGCTGAATACCGGCTTAAAAATCGTTTAAACCTTTGTTCGATTTTTTCGTGCTCACGCTGGTGAAGGTGATGAATACTTCTCCCTTTATGGCTTAAGCGGAAGTAGATTTCTTTTTTATTGTCGCTGAGCTGTGTCTTGCTGACGAGGCCTTTTTCGGTCAGCTTTGCGGTGATCCTTGAGACCGTCGCTTTTGAAAATCCCATTTTCTCGGAAATCGAGGTGACGTTGATCGGTTCGTGGTCGCCAATGCAGCTGATCGTATGGATGTCAGACATGTTGAGTTTCAGTTCAGCTCCGAATTCGCGTTCCATCTTTTTCATTTCAGCGGAGATGCGCTCTTTCATGACGGTTTCTTGCTGCTCTTGCTGATGAATGAGCCTGATGTACAAATCGAATATTTCTTGTTTTGCGTGTGTTAAATGCTCCATGCAGAAAATCGGCTCCTTTAATCGATGTTTCTGCTTTGATTATATCATTTTGTTGCGCATGAAACAAAATGATTAAACAGACTGAATGTGAGAGTTCCCGCACCAGCGGTGGATACCATCGGCAATCAATTGCTCCGCGTTTTCCATGGATTCGTCGACAGCCCAGGCCACGTGGCCGTCGGGACGGATCAGCGCTGCTTTTACCCCATTCCATTCAGGCCTGCCGTCAATTGCTTTCACTTGTATACGGCGGACGTGAGGAATGGTGGAAAATTCCTTCGTTTCTATCCCGAATGCTGCTAATAAAAAGCGTCCATCACGGAGAAAAGTGTAGAGCCGTTTGACAGTACCATCTGAAAGGGTCAGATCGATATCTGGGAGACGTTTTCCGTTCAGCTCATGTTCAGGCATCTTTTCATCTGCTTTGTATTTCACGCTGAGCGCCGCAATTTGTTCTGCCAGATAGCGATTGACGTCTGAAAATCCGAGAATGCCGGATAATAATTCGCGGAGGTACAGGCCTTCACGTGTAAAATCAAACAGCTTTGTTTGGATTTGTGTATTGACGAGCAGCGCTTCCCCGACAGTATGTCTTTCATTATGGTAACTGTCAAGCAGCCAGTCGGGGCACCGTCCGTTGATCTTTGCTGCGAGCTTCCAGCCAAGGTTCATTGCGTCCTGAAGTCCGACATTTAAACCTTGCCCTCCTGCAGGAAAATGAATATGCGCGGCATCTCCAGCCAAGAAAATTCTGCCGGAGCGGTAATGCTCTGCCAACTTGCTGGCATTTCCGAAGCGGGACATCCAAACCGGGCTGTCAATTCCAAAGTCCGTGCCGCAGATGCGGTTGAGTTCTTTTTTTAATTCTTCCAGTGTGACGGGCTCGTGAAGCAAAGCTTGAGGCATGTGCGGCGCCGTTATGAGGACGCGGAAAATGCCGTCGTCTAAAGGCACGATCACAACGCCGCCTTCACGGTTCACGCAAGTATAAAAATGCGATTCCGGCGGATTTTCAAGCGACACATCCGCAAGCATTGCGGTGATATTCGCATCAGTTCCTGAAAAAGCGATACGCGCCTGCTTGCGGATGGTACTTCCGGCTCCGTCAGCACCGACGATATAGGAAGCGGTTAGAAAGGACAGGCCGTCGGGTCCCTGGACGACGAGCTCGGCCGTTTCCTCATACTCGCGGAAAGCGAGAACTTCATGATCGCGAAGGATGCAGACACCGAGATTTCGCGCATGTTCCTCAAGCACCTTCTCGGTTTCGTACTGAGGGATGATCAATGTAAAATTGGCTTGCGTATCAAGCGCAGAAAAGTCCAATCCAGTCTTTAGACCGGCAAAATGCCCCGAAGGGCTCGGCTTGCCAATTTCCTTAAACCGTTCTCCAAGCCCCCTCATTTCAAGTATTTCGATTGAGCGCGGATGCAGCGTGAGCGCTTTTGAGAATGGCGAAGGCTCTTTCAGCCGTTCGACAATACAGGTCCGGACACCGGCCAAAGCCAGCTCGGAAGCCGTCATCAGACCGACGGGGCCGCCGCCTGCAATCAGTACATCAAAATCCATGATGAATCACTCCTTTTTTGTTACGTATGAAACAATTTTAACATACTACAAATGAAAATGTTTATCAACTATAATCTTTAATTTTGTTACTCGTGTAACAAAAAAGCCGATAAAAAAGCATGGAGCTTGTCCATGCTTTCATGACTTGATCTGCTCTTTATCTTTTCTGTGCGGATATAGCTTAAAACGGCCGGTTTTCATCCGGTTTTCTGTTTTGATTTTAATTCGTTCGCTGCATTCATGGCACATATAAGTATGTATCGGCCGGTTTCGGAGACGTTTGGCAATGAGTGTGTCATCATCGATTTTTTCGATTTTGTCACACAATGAACACTTTACCCTCACTTGATTCACCTCGCTTACGATTCATTATACCTTAATCAATCGGACAAATAAATTTTCTCCTATAGAAAAAAGGAAAAAGCCTGTGCCGTCAAGAAAACAGTGGCACAGGCTTTTAAAAGTTATGGCTGCCGATTTTTCATATGCTTGTTTGATTGCTTATTCTGCTCCTTTTCAAGCTGTTTCTGGTTTCTGTCATTCAACTGGTCGTTGTTGGATTTTGTAGGATTTGTTTGCTGATTGTCTGTTGCGTCGTTCGGCACTTCAGGAAGGACGCGCCCGACGATGGCTGCCAGCTCGTCGAGAATCCCTTTGACAGGGCGTCCCGCTTGAATTTCCCTGCCCATTGCCCGCAGGCGGTTGACGGTGTCGGGATCTGCGACAACGGCGGCGTTTGCTCCGTAAGGGTCATTCTGCAGCGCTTCAGCCACGGAATACTTAATAGATTCGACTTTGCTGCGCTCCAAATTGTCTTTCACATCAATTCCGACGACGGCTAGCCTGCCGAGCACGACGGCGGTTGCATCATTGACACCCGGAACGCTTTCGGTGATCTTCACAAGGCGCCGCGAGATGGCTTGCCCGTCTTTACGGTTCACCGGCTCTTGGGAGCTGTTTTTTACTTGAATCGGTTTGTTGCCGGGAAGCTCGTTCGCTTCATTTCGGGCATTATTTTGAATGCCGCAGGCTGAAAGCAGCATAACGGTTTGAATTAGGATCAAAAAAAAGATTCGCACTTGAGGTTGCCTCCTTAAAAATGCTTTCATTAATTTTTATTGTTGAATTAACCTTCTATCTTTATTCACAAAAACATATATTTTAGCGGGCGCTCCATCAGCTTTTAACCCAATTGAAAAGAAAAGGCTAAAAATCCTGATCAGGAGGCGGAAGATTGAGTAAAATTTATGTGCTGGATACGAATGTGTTATTGCAGGATCCGAATTCAATCTTTTCTTTTGAAGATAACGAGGTTGTCATCCCGGCTGTCGTATTGGAGGAAGTCGACTCAAAGAAACGCTACATGGATGAAATTGGGAGGAATGCAAGGCGCGTATCTAAATTGATAGATGATTTGCGTTTAAAAGGAAGGCTGTATGAAAATGTTCCCCTACCAAACGGAGGAAGCTTGAGAATCGAGCTGAACCATCGCTCTTTTCAGCAGCTTCAAGAAATTTTTATCGAAAAAACAAGCGACAACCGTATTTTAGCCGTAGCGAAAAACCTCAGCCTGGAAGAGGAAACGAAAGAAGACGGCAGGCCGGTTATCCTTGTCAGCAAAGATATGCTGATCCGTGTCAAAGCCGATGCCATCGGCTTGATGTCAGAGGATTTTTTGCACGACAGGGTTGTCGACAATGATGATATATACAGCGGTTATACAGACGTGTACATTCGCCCGGATCAGATGAATTCCTTTTTTGAACATCACGATTTGCCGCTTCACGAAATCAGCAGTGAGATGCTGCGTCCGAACCAGTTTGTCGTCATGAAGGACGCGCTCGGCGGATCATCCTCTGCCGTAGGGATCGTAGATCAAAGCGGAAAAGCCGTTAAAAAGCTTGTTTTCGATCAGGAACAGGTTTGGGGCATACGTTCGCGAAATGTACAGCAGACGATGGCTTTGGAACTTCTTTTAAGACAAGATATTCCGCTTGTCACCCTGATTGGAAAAGCCGGCACAGGAAAAACCCTGCTTGCGTTGGCAGCAGGGCTGCTGCAGACAGAAGACCTGGGGAATTTTAAAAAACTTGTTGTCACAAGGCCGATCGTTCCTGTCGGAAAAGATCTCGGCTATCTTCCGGGTGAAAAAGAAGAAAAACTTCGTCCGTGGGTCCAGCCTATTTTTGATAACCTGGAATACTTGTTCAATGCAAAAAAGCCGGGGGAGCTTGATGATATTTTAGCGGGGATGGGCTCCATTCAAGTCGAAGCCCTCACATATATAAGGGGCAGAAGCATTCCTGACCAATTCATCATCATTGATGAGGCTCAAAATCTGACCAAGCATGAAGTCAAAACGCTTCTGACCCGCGTCGGGGAAGGCAGTAAAATCGTATTGATGGGAGACACCGAACAGATCGACCATCCTTATTTAGATGCGATGAACAACGGCCTGGCCTATGTTGTCGAGCGCTTTAAGGATCAAAAAATTTCCGGAAACGTGAAGCTTTTAAAAGGAGAGCGCTCCCGGCTCGCCAGGCTTGCAGCCGATCTGCTGTAAATAAAAAAACCCGGGCGTTTAACCCGGGTTGCAACTTGCATGGCCCGCGGGCCGGGTTGCCGGCAAGTGCCGATAGCCCGGCCGGGAAAGAGGAGGCGGAGTTTTTCATCGCCTCCGGCGCACCCGTTGCAGTGTTGTAGCTTTAAACAATGTGAATTTCTTTTACTCGTTTCACAGGAGTCATCCTGTTTGAACCGTCGGGAAAATAAACGTGTACAGGCCCGTCTTCGCCAAGCGGCTTGCCATTGTTGCTGAAGCAGAGAATCATGCCGCCCGCTTCTTCGATCGGAACGGAAACGTCTTCACCTTCCGTTTTGAAGAGGCATTTGACGGCGGAGCCTGTCACCTCCGCATTTTTTAAAAAAGGTTCAAGCTTGATCCCGAAAGTGCCGTCAAGCAATTTCTCCTTTTCATATTTTTTCTCTGATTTCAGTGTCGGCGGCGATACAGTACCTTCCCTGACTTGCCGTTCCCGGTCAATCACAAGGTCGTCTTCTTCATCTTTTACCTCTCTGAAATCTGAAAAGAACTGATCGAGATCAAATTTTCGGTCATCAAAAATCCAAACGCTCGGATCGAGCGTAATCGAATACTTTACATTTCCTGTGATCGTTACAATGCTCATGTCTCTACCACTCCCTCACAAAAATTATAAGCGCTTTCTTTCAAATTGTCACTTCTCATAACAAAAGCCCTCTCCGGGAAAGATAACAGCAACGACGCTCGGATGGAGGGAAAAAACTTGAATTGCCGGGATAATGAGGAGCTTGAATATTTTGTCACGGAAGCGAAAAAAGTGACGGACAAAGGAAAGGTTGCATCTTACATACCGGCTTTGGCTGAATTATCGGAGGACGATTTATCGGCGGCGGTCTACTTTACGGACGGGACGTGTATATCAGCGGGAGACGTGGAAAAAGCCTTCACTCTGCAAAGCATCTCAAAAGTATTGTCGCTTGCTCTCGTCCTGATCGATCACGGTCCGGAAACAGTGTTTCATTATGTAGGACAAGAGCCGACTGGTGATCCGTTTAACTCCATCATCAAACTTGAAACCGTCAACCCGGGGAAGCCGCTGAATCCGATGATAAATGCCGGAGCATTGGTGGTGACAAGCATGATTAAAGGAGAGACGAATGCCGATAAGATCGGCAGGCTTCTTGATTTTATTAAAAAACTGGCAAATAACCGGAATATTACCTTTTGTGAGAAGGTCGCCGAATCTGAATTTGAAACCTCGATGGTCAACAGGGCGATGTGCTACTACATGAAAGAGCACGGTATTTTTCAGGCTGAGGTTGAGGATGTCATGGATGTGTATACAAAGCAGTGCGCCATTGAAATGAACAGCTTAGACTTGGCGAAAATCGGTTCTGTTTTTGCTTTGAACGGCAAGCATCCCGAAACGGGAGAACAAATCATACCGAAGGATATCGCGAGAATTTGCAAAACATTTATGGTGACATGCGGAATGTATAATGCCAGCGGCGAATTCGCAATCAAAATCGGCATACCCGCCAAAAGCGGGGTTTCAGGGGGAATCATGGGTCTATCCCCATACCGTTTCGGCATCGGCATCTTCGGGCCCTCGCTTGATGAAAAGGGAAACAGCATCGCTGGAATCCGGCTTTTAGAGCTGTTATCGGCGAACTACAGTTTAAGCATTTTTTAAAACGTGAGCGGAAGCTTAAAATGCGAGTCTTTGAAATACGGCGAAAGGACAGAAATAGCTTGCTTTTTTTCGGCTGAGGCTTTATCATAAATAGAAGAATTAGGTACTCGCCTGGGGAACGGAGGGATACTTTTGGCGTCTGAGATTGTAGTCGACCATCGTGAAAAAGCACTTGCCCTGTTAAAACGTGATGCTGATAAAATCTTAAAGCTGATTCAAGTGCAAATGGACAACTTAACGATGCCTCAATGTCCTCTTTATGAAGAGGTTTTAGATACACAAATGTTCGGACTCTCTAGGGAAATTGATTTTGCTGTCCGCCTTGGATTAGTGGATGAAGAAGAGGGTAAAGAACTGCTTTACAGGCTGGAACGTGAATTGTCTGCATTACATGATGCATTTACAAAAAAATAAATGAACACCTCAGAAGAATCTTTCTGTCTGAGTCAGCTTGTCGACGACGTTTCGATAGAAACAAACTGCCGGCAGGCTTTTTTTGTTATGGAATGAGAAAGAAAACGTCCGCTGATGAAGGAATGAATGCTGTTCGTGCCGAATAAACGAAGACGCATGGTATGCCGATAAAAAAATAGAACGGCAGTCTTGGAACAGACGGACTTTTCTTTCAGACGAGATTCGAAGTCTTATGAAAAGGGTATCTTTCGTGCTTTTTAAGAAAGTGTAGTAAAATAACGAAGGAGTTACCACAAACACATTTTGAAGGCAAGTAAGGAAGAGGATAATAATATGATAAAAAGAATGCTCAAATCCTATGATTATTCATTAATCTTCGCTGTATTCCTGCTGTGCGGGTTCGGGCTCGTCATGGTGTACAGCTCAAGCATGATCACAGCCGTGACAAGGTACGGACAAGACAGCAGCTACTTTTTTGACAGGCAGCTGATGTTTTTGGTGCTCGGAACCGTCATATTTTTATGCGCGGCGCTTTTTCCGTATAAGGCTTTTGCCAATCAAAAATTCCAAAAGTTTTTGCTGCTCATTTCCGTTGTCGCTTTGTTCGGGCTGTTCGTTGTCGGACACGTGGCCGGGAATGCCCAAAGCTGGTTCAGGGTTTCGAATTACGGCATCCAGCCGGGGGAGTTTGTCAAGCTGACCGTCATCTTGTATCTTTCTTCCGTCTATGCCAAAAAGCAAAGCTATATTGACAACTTGGGAGCCGGAATCGCCCCTCCCGCGATCATCACGCTTTTCATTTGCGCACTGGTCGCTGCTCAGCCGGATGTGGGAACGGCCTTTATCATCGCTTTAATCGCTTTGTGCATTATTTTGTGCTCGGGATTCAGCGGCAAAACGCTGTTAAAGCTCGTACTTTTGGCCGGGGCTGTCCTTGTGCTCGTCAGCCCGCTCATTTATTTCAACTGGGACAGCATTTTAACAGAAGGACGGATGAATCGGTTTGAAAGCTACCAAAACCCGTTTAAAGACGCACAGAAATCTGGTTTTCAAGTCGTCAACTCCTACTTGGCGATCGGTTCGGGAGGGCTGTTCGGCCTGGGTCTCGGCGAAAGCGTGCAGAAGTATGGATATCTGCCTGAAACGCACACCGATTTCATTATGGCGGTCATCGCCGAGGAGCTCGGCATTTTCGGCGTCCTTTTTGTCGTGCTGCTGCTCGCTTTCATCGTTTTAAAAGGGTTTTATATTGCGAGAAAATGCGACGACCCGTTTGGAAGCCTGCTTGCGATCGGGATATCAAGCATGATCGCCATCCAGTCTTTCGTGAACCTGGGCGGCATATCCGGCTTGATTCCTTTGACAGGGGTGACGCTTCCGTTTATCAGCTATGGAGGGTCATCGCTCATTCTGCTGATGGCAAGCGCGGGGATATTGGTGAACATCAGCATGTTTAATGAATACTTTGACCGGTTCAAACGAAAACAGCCTGTCGATACTACAAAAACCAAAGAAAATCAATATAAAAAAAGTATAAATTTTTAAAAAACTAAGCGTGTACAATGTCCATCCGATTCATTTAGAATAGATACATACTTAAAACAGCGGATGAGGGGGAACGACATGTCACAACAGTCTATTCAAAAAGTTCTTGTTGCAAACAGAGGGGAAATCGCTATCCGCGTATTTCGCGCCTGCACAGAACTGAATATCCGTACGGTAGCGATCTATTCTAAAGAAGACAGCGGATCATACCACAGATACAAAGCCGATGAAGCATACTTGGTCGGCGAAGGGAAAAAGCCGATTGATGCTTATCTTGATATTGAAGGGATCATCGAGATTGCGAAACGCAACCATGTGGATGCCATCCATCCGGGCTACGGCTTCCTGTCTGAAAACATTCAGTTTGCCAAGCGGTGTGAAGAGGAAGGCATCATCTTTATCGGACCGACCTCCAAGCACCTCGATATGTTTGGAGACAAAGTAAAAGCCCGTGAACAAGCTGAAAAAGCAGGAATTCCCGTCATACCGGGGAGCGACGGCCCAGTGGCTGATATCGCGGAGGTCAAACAATTTGCGGAGGAGTTCGGATATCCGTTTATCATCAAAGCGTCGCTTGGCGGCGGCGGCCGCGGCATGCGGATCGTCAGAGACGAATCGGAGCTGGAGGAATCCTATAACAGGGCAAAATCAGAGGCGAAAGCCGCTTTTGGTAATGATGAAGTGTATGTCGAAAAGCTGATCGAAAAGCCGAAGCACATTGAAGTTCAAGTCATCGGAGACAAAGAAGGTAACGTGGTTCACCTTTACGACCGTGACTGCTCTGTGCAAAGGCGTCATCAAAAGGTTATCGAAATAGCGCCGAGCGTTTCGCTTTCTGAGTCCCTCCGGGAAAAGATTTGCGATGCTGCCGTTAAGCTTGCGAAGAATGTTGATTATGTCAATGCCGGTACGGTCGAATTTTTAGTTGCGAACGATGAGTTTTTCTTTATTGAAGTCAACCCGCGTGTTCAGGTGGAGCACACCATTACGGAAATGGTGACGGGTGTCGATATCGTTCAGACACAAATCCTGATTGCTGCCGGACTCAGTCTGGGCAGCAGCGAAATCAGCATTCCGAACCAGGATGCCATCACGCTGCACGGATATGCGATCCAGTCAAGGGTTACGACTGAAGACCCGTCAAACAATTTCATGCCTGACACAGGCAAAATCATGGCATATCGCTCAGGCGGCGGTTTCGGGGTGAGGCTTGATACCGGAAACAGTTTTCAGGGCGCTGTCATTACGCCTTATTATGACTCGCTGCTTGTTAAGCTTTCAACCTGGGCGCTGACGTTTGAACAGGCGGCGGCCAAAATGGTCCGCAACCTACAGGAATTCAGGATAAGGGGAATCAAAACGAATATTCCTTTCCTTGAAAACGTGGCGAAACACGAAAAATTTCTCACAGGGCAATACGACACGTCATTTATTGATACAACACCGGAACTCTTTGTCTTTCCTAAGCAGAGAGACCGTGGAACAAAAATGCTGACGTATATCGGGAACGTAACGGTCAACGGCTTCCCGGGCATTGATAAAAAGAAGAAGCCGGAGTTCGACAAGCCCCAGATCGTCAAAACGGATGTCGATCAGCCGATCGCGAGCGGAACAAAACAGATTCTTGATGAACGCGGAGCTGAAGGGCTCGTCAAATGGGTGAAAGATCAAGAGGAAGTGCTCCTCACTGATACGACGTTCCGCGATGCCCATCAGTCACTGCTTGCGACAAGATTCAGAACGCATGATTTGGAGAAAATCGCCAATCCGACAGCTGCGCTCTGGCCTGAGCTTTTCAGCCTTGAAATGTGGGGCGGCGCCACTTTTGATGTCGCTTACCGTTTCTTGAAAGAAGACCCGTGGAAAAGGCTTGAGAAGCTGCGGAAGGAAATTCCAAATACGATGTTTCAAATGCTGTTGAGATCTTCGAATGCCGTCGGGTATACAAACTACCCTGACAACCTGATTAAAAAGTTTGTCAGCGAATCCGCTGCGGCCGGAATCGATGTATTCCGCATTTTTGACAGCTTGAACTGGGTTAAAGGGATGACGCTCGCCATTGATGCAGTGCGCGAGTCGGGCAAACTTGCCGAAGCCGCGATCTGCTATACCGGAGACATTCTCGATCCGAACAGAACAAAATATAACCTTGAATATTATACGTCAATGGCAAAAGAGCTTGAATCAGCGGGGGCGCATATTCTCGGCATTAAAGATATGGCCGGCCTGCTGAGACCTCAAGCAGCATACGAACTGGTGTCAGCTTTGAAAGAGACGATCGATATTCCGATCCACTTGCATACACACGACACGAGCGGCAACGGTATTTTTATGTACGCGAAGGCGATAGAAGCAGGCGTCGACATCGTCGACGTAGCGGTCAGCTCTATGGCGGGCCTGACATCACAGCCAAGCGCAAGCTCGCTTTATCATGCGCTTGAAGGCGATAAACGCCGTCCGCAGCTGAATGTCGATGCGGTAGAGTCGCTGTCTCAATATTGGGAGTCTGTCAGAAAATACTACAGCGAGTTTGAGAGCGGCATGAACGCGCCTCATACCGAAATTTACAAGCATGAAATGCCTGGCGGCCAATACAGCAACCTTCAGCAGCAGGCTAAGGGAGTCGGCCTCGGTGATCGCTGGAATGAAGTGAAAGAAATGTACAGCCGGGTCAACCACCTGTTCGGGGACATCGTAAAGGTTACGCCGTCATCTAAAGTCGTCGGGGATATGGCACTTTACATGGTGCAAAATAACCTGACGGAAGATGATATTTACGAAAGAGGAGAATCACTCGATTTTCCTGACTCAGTAGTCGAGCTTTTTAAAGGGTATATCGGCCAGCCTCACGGCGGATTCCCTGAGAAATTGCAAAAGCTGATTTTGAAAGGGCAGGAGCCGATTACAGTGCGCCCTGGAGAACTTCTCGAACCCGTTTCGTTTGACGATATAAAAGCGGAGTTTAAGGAAACGCATGATCTGGAGCTTTCCGATCAGGATGCTGTTGCATATGCGCTTTATCCGAAAGTGTTTACCGAGTATGTTAAGACAGCGGAACTGTACGGGGACATCTCAGTGCTTGATACACCGACCTTCTTCTACGGCATGACGCTCGGCGAAGAAATCGAAGTCGAGATCGAAAGAGGGAAAACGCTGATCGTCAAACTTGTCTCTATCGGCGAACCGCGTCCTGATGCAACGAGAGTCGTCTACTTTGAACTGAACGGCCAGCCTCGCGAAGTGGTCATTAAAGACGAAAGCATTAAATCGTCCGTTCATCAAAAGGTGAAAGCCGACCGTTCAAACCCGAATCATATCGCGGCGTCCATGCCGGGAACGGTGATTAAGCTTCTTGTAAGCAAAGGGGACCAAGTGAAGAAGGGCGATCATTTAATGATCAATGAAGCAATGAAAATGGAAACGACCGTTCAGGCTCCGTTTTCAGGAACTGTTGAAAACATTCATGTGACAAACGGAGAAGCCATTCAAACCGGCGACCTCCTCATTGAGCTGAAAAAATAAAAGTGCGGCCGCTGACTTTTGTCGGCGGCCTTTTTTTATGAAAAAATCCCCCGCAACAGGCGGGGGATCAACCGTTTATTGTTATTTTTGCGCCTGTCTGCGATAGCGCGCAACAAGCAGCAGGAAGTAGCAAAGGATTCCGAACAGGCAGGAAATGAAGAAAGCGTGGGCGAGTGCAAATCCCAAATCCAGCCTGCTGTAGACAACCGCAATTCCTGAGGCAGCCTGAAGGATAATCAGGATCAGGGAAATCATCCAGCCCCAATAAATGCGTTTTTGATTTTTATACTGTTTGGCCGCATGTATCGCTGCCGCAATGATCCAAGCGAACAGAAGAAGCGCCGCAGCCCTGTGTCCCATCTGCACCCATTCGTGAAACTTCCCTGGGAGCCAGCCGTTTTGTGTGCTGCACATCGGAAAGTCAAGGCACGCAAGGCTTGACTTCGTATGCCGGACATATGCGCCTGTATAAACGACGACATATGTGTATATAATGATTCCTATCATATGAAACTGCATGGTTTTTCCTATATAAAACGATTCGGCTTTCTGCTTGCTGTCAGCTTCAAACACGAGGAGCGTCAACAGCAGAACAGATGCAAAGGAAATAAGCGAGATTCCGAAGTGCAAAGCCATGATCAGGGCCGAAGACCCGAAGACGACCGCCGCAGCGCCCAGGAGCGCCTGAAGAATGAGGAAGACGACCGACATCACCGCAAGAAATTTCGTTTCTCTAATATGGCCGATTTTTTTCCATGTCCAAATGGCGAGAGCCAGCACAAGGACGCCGGATGTGCCGCTGACAAACCTGTGGCTCCATTCGATAATCGATTCAAGGGTTAGAGCCGGGAATATGCTTCCGTTGCAAAGCGGCCAAGATCTGCCGCAGCCCATTCCCGAACCCGTCTTTGTGACGAGGGCGCCGCCGATCAGCACGAAAAGCATGGCGATAGTTGTGATAATTCCCAAGCCTTTTAATGCTTTATTCATAAATTCAATTCTCCTTTTTTAATGCAAACTGACTAATAAAAAGATATTTGCCACCTTCAAGTGTAAGCGAATTGATGTTCTGCTGCAATTCATAATGATTATTGTTCACAAAAATGCAATAGAAGGCGTTCACATTTTTATTGGTTTTGAAGACTTGATAATTGTGGCTTCGTTTGATAGAACTATATTAGAATGACAGTGGTTTTCCGCTCTTGTTCACAATTTTTCCTTCATCTGTAAAGAAAGTCATAAAAAGTTCACAAATATAAACCGGTTTGTCGATTAATATTTAATAGGCTGTTTTTTTCCAACCGGTAATCTTGTATGATAGAGTTGTAGGTTTTTTATGAATATACCGCTTCTCTTGACGTGATGAAGGTTTGAGTAAGGGGGGTTAGTATTATGGCTGAAACAAGAATTACAGCTGATACAGCAATGAATGGACAAATAGAAGAGACGACAGCATGGAAAGATTTCCTCGCCCTTATCAAAGTCGGGATTGTTTACTCGAACCTGATAACAACTTTTACGGGCTTGTGGCTCGCTTTTTACTTTTCAAATCTGAGCTTTCTAGGAAACCTTGATATCGTGCTGTTCACTTTAGCGGGATCCTCGCTTATTATCGCAGGATCATGCGTCATCAACAACTATTATGACCGTGATATTGACCAGCTTATGCAGCGGACGAGAACAAGGCCGACGGTGACTGGTAAAATCCAGCCTTCACAGGCATTGTGGTTCGGCATTCTGCTGACTGCGCTCGGTTTTATCATGCTGCTGATGACCAATCTGACAACTGCCGCAGTAGGCTTTGTCGGCGTCTTTACGTACGTGTTTCTATACACGATGTGGTCAAAGCGCCGCTATACCGTTAATACGATTATCGGAAGTGTGTCAGGGGCTGTTCCTCCTTTGATCGGATGGACCGCTGTCCAAGGCTCCATCGGAGTTGAGGCATGGGTGCTGTTTTTAATCATGTTTATTTGGCAGATTCCCCACTTTCTGGCGCTTGCGATTAAGAAAACGGAGGAATACAGAGCTGCAAATATACCGATGCTGCCTGTTGTACACGGTTTTGAAGTGACGAAAAGGCAAATCATCATTTGGATTGCCTGCTTAATGCCGCTGCCGTTTTTCCTGGGCGGACTCGGACTGCCGATCGTCATTTTGGGAACGGTACTCAATATCGGCTGGCTCGTTTGCGGTCTGGTCGGTTACAGAAGCAAAAATATCATGAAGTGGGCAACGCTCATGTTTGTATATTCATTAAATTACTTGACCATATTCTTCGTTGCCATGGTCGTATTCACACTTTTTAAAATTGGATAGAACTCTATAATTCATCACATTGAAGGCTGTCACTTAACACTTCAAACAGACAACAATCATGTAAAAGCCGCCTTATCGATTTTTTTCGATTATGTTTAACAAGGCGGCTTTACGTTCATACATAGATGGTATTTTGAGTAAAAAACCTCATTATTTAAGAAATGAGGAAATGTAAGTGCTTTAATTTAAGTGGGGAGTCAGATGAATGAATAGGTGTCCTATAAACGTTTGAACAGTGAAAGTTTCAAAAGGATTGATTGAAAAGGGGTTGGGAAGAAATGTTAAAGAAATGGCGTCTGATGTCGCTGTTCACTATTTTGGCGCTCGTTTTAGCAGGGTGCGGAGAACCGTTCATATCAACGCTGCAGCCGGCGGGCGAGGTGGCTGATCAGCAGTATTTCCTAATGATTCTCAGCACGCTGATCATGGTTGTTGTTGTAGTGGTGGTAAGTTTCATTTTCGTATTTGTCATCGTCAGGTACAGAAGATCTAAGCTCGGTGATGACCACATCCCGAAACAGGTTGAAGGAAACCGCAATTTAGAAATTTTATGGACTGTTATTCCAATTCTTCTCCTTCTTATCCTGGTTGTTCCTGTTGTCGCACAGACCTTTGATCTTGCTGATACAAAACCGATGGATAAGAAAAACAGGGATCCGGAGAAGGCGCTGGTCGTCAATGTCCGGGCGAACCTTTACTGGTGGGAATTCGAATATCCTGACTACGGCGTGGTGACGAGCCAGGAGCTGGTCGTGCCGACCGATGAACGCGTTTACTTTAAGCTGAAAGCTTCCGATGTCAAACATTCATTCTGGGTTCCTTCAGTCGGGGGTAAGATTGATACGAACACAGACAATGAAAACAAATTCTTCTTAACGTTCGATTCAAAACGCGCTGAAAAAGCCGGAGACTATTTCTACGGGAAATGCGCCGAGCTCTGCGGACCTTCCCATGCTTTAATGGACTTTAAAGTTAAAGCGGTTTCGAAGGATGAGTTCAAGGAATGGATGAGCGATATGGAAAACTATAAAGCGGGGGCGAAAACCGATCTCGCTGTTGAAGGAGAAAAAGTGTTCAAAGAGAAAAACTGCCTGAGCTGTCATGCGACCGATTCAAAAGACCAAAGGGCGGAAGCGGCCAGAACGGCTCCGAACCTCGCGACTTTTGGAGACCGGTCGACGATCGCCGGTGTGAAGGAATTCAGCGATGAAAACTTGAGAGCGTGGCTCAAGGATCCTGAAAGCATAAAACCGGGCAACAAAATGACCGGCACATACCCTGATTTGAGCGACAAGGAACTTGATGCACTGACTGAATATTTAAAGGGGTTAAAAACGGAAGACTAACGCTTCAAAGGGAGAATGAGGGAGGTTACATTGTGAGTACGCTTAAGAAAAAGCAAGGTTTTGGGGCTGTATTATGGGACTATTTAACGACTGTCGATCATAAAAAGATTGCCATCCTTTATTTGCTGGGCGGCGGGTTCTTCTTTGTGCTCGGCGGAATCGAAGCGATGCTGATCAGGGTTCAGCTGATGATACCGAACAATGACATCATGAGCGGCGGAGTCTACAATGAGATCATGACGATGCACGGTACAACGATGATTTTCCTGGCAGCGATGCCGCTTTTGTTCGCACTGATGAATGCCGTCGTTCCGCTGCAGATAGGCGCGAGGGATGTTGCGTTTCCATTTTTGAACTCGCTCGGCTTCTGGCTGTTCCTTTTCGGCGGCATCTTTCTGAATTTAAGCTGGTTTTTGGGAGGGGCACCCGATGCCGGCTGGACGTCTTACGCGTCGCTTTCCCTTCATTCCGAAGGGCACGGGATCGATTTCTATGTTCTCGGTCTGCAAATTGCCGGGATCGGTACGCTGATTGCCGGAATTAACTTTCTCGCGACGATTATCAATATGAGGGCGCCGGGCATGACATACATGAGGCTGCCGCTTTTCACATGGACGACATTCGTCGCTTCGGCTTTGATTTTATTCGCGTTCCCGCCGCTGACCGTAGGCATCGCGCTCTTGATGCTGGACCGGTTGTTCGGAACGAGCTTTTTCAATCCGGAATTAGGCGGTAATACGATCATTTGGGAGCATCTGTTCTGGATCTTCGGACACCCTGAAGTTTATATTCTCGTACTCCCGGCGTTCGGAATCTTTTCGGAAATCATTCCGGTTTTTGCGAGAAAAAGGCTGTTCGGTTATTCTTCAATGGTATTTGCGACCGTATTGATCGGCTTTTTAGGCTTCATGGTTTGGGCCCACCATATGTTTACAACGGGACTCGGGCCTGTGGCGAACGCCATTTTTGCGGTGGCGACGATGGCCATTGCCGTCCCGACCGGAATTAAAATCTTCAACTGGCTGCTCACGGCTTGGGGCGGGAGCATTAAGTTTACAACGCCGATGCTTTATGCGATTTCTTTTATCCCGTCGTTTGTCATGGGCGGGGTGACAGGTGTCATGCTTGCTGCTGCACCGGCTGACTATCAGTTCCACGACACGTACTTTGTCGTGGCTCACTTCCATTACGTCATCATCGGCGGAGTGGTGTTTGCCATCCTCGCCGGCGCTCATTACTGGTGGCCGAAAATGTTCGGGAAAATGCTGAGCGAAGCGTTGGGCAAAATAACATTTGTGCTCTTTTTCATCGGGTTCCATCTGACTTTCTTCATCCAGCATTGGCTCGGGTTGTGGGGAATGCCGAGACGCGTGTTCACATACTTGCCGAATCAGGGATTTGACATGGCGAACTTAATCAGTTCAATCGGAGCTGTGTTTATGGCGGCTGCTGTCATCATACTCGTGATCAATATTATCGTGACGACTGCCAAAGGGGAAAAAGTCGGCAGCGATCCTTGGCATGACGGAAGAACGCTTGAGTGGGCCGTTTCTTCACCGCCTCCTGAATACAACTTTAAACAGCTGCCTCTGGTCAGAGGCCTTGATGCTTTATGGATCGAAAAAAGAGCCGGCAAGCAGTCAATGACCGCCGCGGAGCCGCTTCAGGACGTCCATATGCCAAACGGATCGATTCTCCCGTTCATCATGTCACTCGGGCTGTTTATATCCGCTTTCGGCTTCATGTACCGGACGGAATTTGCCTGGGGGCTGCCTGTCATTCTGATTGGATTAGGAATCACATTATTTATGATGCTTCTCCGGTCTGTAATTGATGACCACGGGTATCATATTCATAAAGAAGAACTGATGGATGATGACGACAAAGGGGTGAAGGCATAATGCATACAGAAGAGAAATTAACGGCTGAAACCTTCCCGGCTTCTCCTGAAAAAGCTACATTAGAAGGAAAAAATAAGTTTATCGGCTTTTGGCTATTTCTCGGAGGAGAGACGGTTCTTTTCGCGTCTCTCTTCGCAACATACCTTGCGCTGAAGAATTCAAATGCAGGAGGGCCGAAAACGACTGAGATGTTTGACATGGGGCTGGTCTTTCTGGCGACAATGCTCCTTTTAACGAGCAGTTTAACGAGCGTATATGCCATGTATCATATGAAGAACTTTGCTTTTAAAAAGATGCAGGTTTGGCTCGGAATCACTGTTCTGCTCGGTGCAGGCTTCCTGGCGCTTGAAATATATGAATTCACCCATTATATTCACGAATATGGGTTCACCATTCAAAGCTCGGCTCTCGGCTCCGCTTTTTATACGCTAGTCGGCACGCACGGTGCGCACGTTACGTTCGGGCTGCTCTGGATTCTTTCTTTGATGATCAGAAATGCGCGCCGCGGATTAAGCCTTTACAACGCGCCGAAGTTTTTTGTCGCAAGCCTCTATTGGCATTTTATCGACGTTGTCTGGGTGTTTATCTTTACCGTTGTATACTTGATGGGGATGGTGGGATAAAAATGGTGAATAACGAAAACAGAGGGAATCCCAAAACAGATCTTGCCTACCGCAAAAAGAAAAACGCGGAGGACATGAGATATCAGGTTATTTCATTCGGTTTGATGATCGGCTTGACCCTTGTCGCTTTTTTAACGGTCGCCTCAGATGCAGGCGTATGGTTTACGGTGCCGTTCATTCTGCTGCTGGCCGTTATTCAGGTTGCATTTCAGCTGTACTACTTCATGCATATGAGTCAGCGGGGGCATGAAGCGCCGACTTTGTTCCTTTATTCGGGCGTTTTGGTCGCTTTTGTTACCGTTTTGGCTTTTGTAACGCTTATCTGGTGGTAATCGAACCGACATACAGAAAGGAGGATGCCTCATGTTGGGCAGCCTTGAAATATTCGGTTTTCGCGCCCTGTGGAGCCCCTATTTCCTAGGGGCTGTCGTTTTCATAACCGTCCTTTACTTTTTTCTGATGAAACGATTTGGATCAGAAGAAGAGCGGGCATCCAGGAAAGAAATCGGTTTATTCGTGACAGCGATGTTTCTTTTATACGCGTCTAAAGGCAGTCCGATTGATTTGCTGGGACATATTATGTTCAGCGCGCATATGGCGCAAATGGCGGTTTTGTATTTGATCGTACCGCCTTTGATCATCCTTGGCATACCGCCTTGGTTTTGGAAAAAGGTCATTTTTCTGCCGGTCGTCAAGCCGCTGTTCCGGTTTTTTTCAAAACCATTGATCGCGATTATCGTGTTTAACGGTTTATTTTCGATGTATCACATTCCTTTGGTGTTTGATTTTATTAAGACAGATGCCGTTTATCATGCCGTCATTACGGTGCTGATCTTCATTGCGGCGTTTTTCATGTGGTGGCCGCTCGTTCACAAGGTCGAGGAGCTTCCGCAAATGAACGGACTTTTGAAACTCGGCTACATTATGGCTGACGGCATTTTGCTGACACCGGCGTGCGCGCTGATCATGTTCAGCGATACGACCCTGTATTCGACATATTCAGATCCTTCCGCATGGGCGGAGGCAATGAAACTGTGCGTTCCTCTCGATACGCTGAGCGGAATGACGCTTACAGGTCCGGAAATGTTCAGCAGCATGCCTGTTCTGGAAGATCAGCAGCTTGGCGCGATCGTCATGAAAATCTTACAGGAAATCGTGTACGGGACATTTTTGGCGATTATCTTTTTCGGATGGGCGAGGAAGGAAAGAGCCAAAGACGAAAAAGAACTGGAAGAAGAACGATACTCGCCGTCTACGGTTCATTAAGATGAAAAAAGGGTACAGCCTCATCAGAGGGGCTGTACCCTTTTTATGTACGTCTGCTACACTTCAAGCGCTGAAACTTTTTCTTTGATTGAATTCAGCACCGTCTTGCTTGTTTTGAGGAGCTGCGGCGGGAAATGTTCGTTTTCACCGTATTCCACTCCATGCGGATAATAATATTTGCCCAGAAGCGGTGTCATCAGTTTGATGACCGCGCGCCGGGCGCCCACATCGCCTTCGACGGCATATCCGAACACGCGGAGGTAGTACCTGCCTTCCACCATATCGAATTTGCGGTCATATGTGACGCGTTCATAATCCCATTGGCCAGCTCTTACGAACCCTTCGTTTTCCATGATGTCGTCTAACCGGTTAAGGTCAGCAGTCAAGCCTTCGATACCGGATTCTTCAAATTTCATCCCGTAAAACCCCCTTTAAAAAATTACCTTTACTGACAATCATAGTATGAAAGCGTTAAACTTTCAATCCTGGCTTTAGCCGATATATAAATATTTTTGTGAACAGTATGAATCGCGGGCGGCTTGACGACAATATGAACAAACGAAAGACAAGAGGAGGTCTTCTGATTGACACGTGTGAAAGATATTATGACAAAGGAAATATTATATTGTACAGTTCTTGATAATGTGTACGAGGCTGCCGTGAAAATGAAAGACGGAAATGTCGGAGCGATTCCGGTTGTGCTTGATGACGGTTTGGAACTGGTTGGGATCGTTACTGACCGGGATTTGGTGCTGCGGGGGATCGCCGTTAAAAAACCAAATTCGCAAAAAATTACAAATGTCATGACGACGGATCTCATTACGGTAAGTGAAGACGATTCAATTGAAAAAGCGGTTGATCTCATGGGAGATTATCAGATCAGGAGGGTCCCGGTTACACGGGGAAAGACGCTTGCGGGCATCATTACGCTAGGCGATGTTTCAACCCACAAAAAATCAAACCGGCAGGCTGGCGACGCGCTGACATTTATATCGGAAAACGAAGAGAGGCCTGGAGATTTTCTTCATTAAAACATATTTTGTCGCACATCTTAATAGGCTGTATTATCATTGAAAATTCATGTCAGTTCTGTTTAAATGACACTAAAGGCAAGTTTTTGATGCGGTGCGCCGTTTTATGGATAGATTGATCCGTCAGTCGGAGGTGAAAGTTTGAAAAATATATTAAGAGCGATTGTGATCCTTCTCATCGTTGCGGCTTCATACACCCTGTTTATTCAATACGGTTCAACACCTGAGAAAATTGTGAAGGAAGACAAGCCGCAAGTCTCAAACGAGGATGCGAAAAAAGAGAAATCCTTGAACATTCCCGATTCCGGCTTGCTTTCTTTTATCGGAGAGTCGGCTGAGACGATCGAAAAGAAACTGGGGAAACCGGACAGGGTCGATCCTTCAGCATATGATTATGAATGGTGGGTCTATAGCCAAGGGGCAAAACAGTACGTTCAAATCGGCTTGCTTGGCGGCAAGGCCGTGACATTGTTTGCGACAGGCGACGGGTTGAACACCGCTCCGTTTAAAATTGGACGGCCGTCAAGGGAAGTTTTCAAAACCGCCCAGATCGCCCCGTATGTCAATGTTCAATATAAAGGCAGTTCATACCGTTTTGAGTTTTCTGAGGAAGACATGAATACAAGGCCGACGGTGAAAGTCGGAGACATTTATGTTCAGCTGTATATGGATAAATTCGAGGGGACGCTGTCAAGCATCAGGGCATTTGATGCGCCGACTTTCATCAAGCAAAGGCCGTATGAAGTTGTCTACAGAGGCACCCTGATCGAACCTCAAGCATTGACAGAATCGGATTGGAAAAAAATCGAGAAAGCAAATGAGAAGCAGATCTTTGATTTGACGAATGTCATCCGCGCAAGACACGGTCTTTCCCAGCTCTCTTGGGATGAAGGCGTATCAAAAGTGGCATACGGCCACAGCAGCGACATGAAAGAGCACCATTATTTCTCCCATGTGTCAGAAACAGAAGGCACGCTCAAAGACAGGCTGGAAAAAGGGAAAGTGAACTTTGAGCAGGCGGGGGAAAATATCGCGCTCAACTATGTCGACGGGCCTGCGGCGGTTGAAGGCTGGTTAAACAGCGAAGGACACAGAAAAGCGCTGTTAAATGCCGACTATACTCATCTCGGAGTCGGGGTGGACGAGAAATATTATACGCAGAACTTTATTAAAGAATGGCACTAGAGCCCGGGATCATACCCGGGTTTTTAGTTTTTAGAGAAAACCATGAAACTTTTAATGTTTGGTCTGCTGCTCACTCTTCCGCACGGACTCCTATAAAAAGAGGAATTTTTAGGCGAACACATTTTGCCGGGGCGGATTACACTATAGCAGGCATATGTTTTCGGAGGGGGTGTAGACGTTGGCAAATCAAAACGCGCAATCATCCATTGATGAATTTAAGCAATTTATTAAACGGCATCCTAAGTTGATTTCCGAAGTCCGGAAACAAGAAAAAAGCTGGCAGGAAGTATATGAAAACTGGGTTTTGCTCGGGGAAGACGATTCGATTTGGGATCCGTACAGGGAAAAAGAAGCTTCGGCAGAAAAGGAGCCTTCTGCTGGCGGCAAAAACGATTTCATTTCAAAAATGGTGACGGCCGTCCGAAAGATGGATGCCAATCAAATGAATGAGCAGATCAATAAAATGAGCCAGTCTATTTCTTCGCTGCAAAGCTTGCTCAGCCAGTTTTCGGGCGGAAGCCAAAAACAGCAGAATCAAAGCGGCGGCGAGCATCCGTTTTCTTTCCGAAAAGATTAGGGAAGGAGTCAGACATGCGTAAAGAAGTGCAAGAGTATGTGTTCGCTGATGAAGAGCGCCGCCGGTTCATCCGTGAGCAGCCGGTCTGGTACCGCAAGCTTTCGCGGAATCCGAATGACTTGTCAGCCTTTCATCTCGATATGATGAACTTTTATGAAAAAACGATTCCTCACAGGGTCAACCAGCTATCGGGCGGCATTCAGATGGCCCAGATGATGCTTCAAATGTTTCATGCGATGCGCACTCAGGATTAATTTAAAGCCTGAGTCTTTTTTTTATGATGATAAATCGCGTCATTCTGGCAAAGCTAGGTGTAAAGGAGTTGATCTGTGATGAAAAAGTGCTGGCTTGTAATCATGTTGTGCCTCTTGCTGGCCGGCTGCGCCACCCATAAACCAAAACCCAAGGGCGTTTCAGAATGGCGCGATGCAGCTTGTGCAAGCGAAGTTTTTGGAAAATAATAGTTTGGAGGCGGCACAGACATTTTTGAAAACGGCTGTTTTGTGATACACTATAGCTGGAGGTGCATGTCTATGTTTGCCACAATGGAATCGTTGCGGCTTCAAAATGAAGCATATGATTTGGCCAACATGATTCTTCAATCAGAGGCGGCTGAACATTACAGAAAATGCTACAAGCGTCTCCGCGAAGATGAAGAGGCCGGACGTATTATCGCTTCGTTTACGAAAATAAAAGAACAGTATGAGGATGTGCAGCGCTTTGGCAAGTATCATCCTGATTATAAAGAGATATCCAAGAAAATGAGGGAAATCAAACGGGAGCTTGACCTTCACGATACAGTAGCCGAATTTAAAAAGGCGGAAACCGAGCTGCAATCTATCCTAGATGAAGTCAGCGTGGAAATCGGTCAGGCTGTATCAAAACATATCAAAGTACCGACTGGAAACCCTTATTTTGATAATCTTTCATCTTGCGGCGGCGGCTGCGGGTCAGGCGGAAGCTGCGGCTGTAAAGTTTCCTGATGAGGCTCGGTCGCCCCGAGTCTCGTTTTTTTTAGAACTTCATGCACAGAGCGACAGGCAGGTGAACAATTTGGAAATCAGGCGTCAAGGCTTAATCGTTTGGCTGCACTCCTTGAAGCAGGCGAAAATGCTCAGGAAATTCGGAAATGTTCATTACGTTTCAAAGCGGCTGAAATATGTAGTGGTTTATTGCAATATGGAAGATGCCGAAAGAATCATCGCTAAAATACGTTCGTACTCTTTTGTCAAACAGGTGGATCTTTCATACAAACCGTTCTTGAAAATGGAGTTTGAATCCAAGCAGGATAAAGCGAAAGAATACGACTATAAAGCCGGGCTCTAACTTGCTTTATTTTAAAAAAATCCCCGCAGAAATACCTCTGCGGGGTCCTTCTATTCCTTAAAAATCAAGGAGAAGGCAAAGGGAGAGGAGAAACCGGAGGAAGAACTTATGGGGAAACGTAAGTCTTCTCCGCGGTTGGCAACAACATCAATCGATGCTGTTGCTATTATTATCACCACTGAGCCTTTTTGCTATACATATGAATTTGTACTTTGGGTGTTTGTGCCAGAAAACACTTTATGATAAGATAGGAATGATTTTTTTCGAGTTTTAAGAAAAAGTGGTGGAAGTATGAGAGTGATTTCTGGGACGTATAAGGGACGTGCCTTAAAAGCGGTTCCCGGCACGTCGACAAGGCCGACGACTGATAAAGTAAAGGAATCCATCTTTAATATGATCGGCCCGTATTTTGAAGGCGGCACGGGTCTTGATCTGTACGCGGGAAGCGGCGGATTGGGGATTGAAGCGCTGTCGCGGGGGTTTGACCGCTTCATTTTTGTCGACCGTGATTTTAAAGCGATTCAAACCGTAAAAGGCAATTTGAAAACACTGGGCTTGGAAAAACGGGCCGAGGTATACAGGAATGACGCTGAACGGGCTCTCCATGCGCTGGTGAAAAGGGGCGCAAGCTTTGACGCCGTCTTTTTGGACCCGCCATATCGAGAACAAAAGCTGGAAGCGCTTTTATCGAAGATTGATGAAGCGGATATGCTGACTGACAGAGGTTTTATTGTAGCTGAGCATGGGAAGGAAGTTATCCTTCCGACCGAGGCGGGCGGACTTCAGCTTGCCCGTCAGGAAATATACGGCTTAACAGGCGTGACCATATACAGAAAGAGAGGGAATGGGGATGGCTAGCATTGCCGTTTGTCCCGGAAGTTTTGATCCGGTGACTTTTGGACATTTGGATATCATCAGGCGCGGGGCGAAAGTGTTTGACAAAGTGTATGTATGCGTCTTGAACAATTCTTCGAAAAAGCCGCTGTTTACGGTGGAAGAACGCTGTGGGCTGCTTCGCGAAGTGACGAAGGATATCCCGAATGTGCAAGTGGAATCTTTCCAGGGGCTATTGATTGATTATGCAAAGAGCAAGCAGGCGAACGTCATCCTGCGAGGGCTTAGAGCGGTATCTGACTTTGAATACGAGATGCAGGGAACCTCGATGAACAAAGTGCTTGATGAAAATATTGAAACGTTTTTTATGATGACGAATAACCAATACTCATTCCTTAGTTCAAGCATTGTCAAAGAAGTGGCAAAATATAAAGGTTCAGTCGCAGAACTCGTGCCGGAAGCGGTCGAGGCTGCACTTGAAAAAAAGTTTGCAAAAAATGAGCGGCCGTAACCGGCTGCTCATTTTTTAGCAGGGGCGTAAGATTTGGCATAAAGAATGCTGTAAATGAGAAGGGTGCCGATCGTAAGGAGCGGACCAATCTCTGCCAACGCGTTCCACATCTGCAGAAAGAAAGATTCCGTTTTCCCGGCCGTCAGAAAGGAGAAGGCCGGCTCCGTCGGAGAATAGAACGATGTATAAAGAGGCTTCCAAAGAATAAGAACAAAGATCGCTGCATAAATGCCCTGGAGGATGCGGGCGATAAAAAACGGCTTAAAGCGAATATCGGTTTCAGCAAGAATGCCTGCAACCTGCGCCTGAACGCAGAAGCCGCTGAAACCCAAAATAAAGCTGACAATCACCGCTTGCTGGAGAAGCGCCGCATCCGTAGCACTGACCAGTTTGCTGCCGAGCGTAATTTCAAACAATCCCGATAATAACGGTTTATCAAAATCACCGGGGAATTGAAGAGCAGTCAAAATCATTCGTGTGGCGTGCGAAAGAATGTCGGTGATGTGCATCACAGAAAGAATGTTATTAAAAACCGAAAAAAGAATGATGAAGCCGCCCACCATTAACAGCGTTTGGACAGAAGAGATGACAGCATCGCTCAAAAGTTTGCCGAGCGGCCGCTTTTCTTCAAGTCTTGCCTGATGGAGCGCTTTTAAGGCTTCTTTAATAGAAGGCAAAGGAAGCTTCTTTCGCACAGCGGTGCGGTTCTCTTCTTTTCTTCCGTAAGTACGCATCGTCAACCCGACTGCGAAATTGCCCAAATAATGGGCTGCCGCAAGCACGACGCCGAGAGAAGGATTATGGAAAAAGCCGACCGCAACGGCTCCGAAAATAAACAGCGGGTTAGATGAGTTGGTGAACGAAGCGAGCCGCTCTGCTTCGACCCGTGAAATCTGCCGCTCTTGTCTCAGCCTTGAAGTCAGTTTTGCACCGGCCGGATTTCCTGATGCCATTCCCATCGCAAGCACGAACCCTCCGACGCCGGGAACGCGGAACACCGGTCTCATGAAAGGCTCTAGCAGCAGCCCGACAAACCTGACGACACCAAATCCGATCAAGAGCTCTGATAAAATAAAAAAAGGCAAAAGGGAAGGGAATACGACCTCCCACCACATGGCAAGTCCACTTTTAGAAGCGTCAAATGATTCTTGCGGATGGGTGATGACGGCGGCTGTAAACGAAAGCAGCAAAACGGCAATCATAAGTGTCTTTACCTTTGACATGTCCATTTCTAACCCCCTTTGCGGCTGTGAATACACATTGGAAACAGGATCATGATAAAATAAACGAAAAGCTTGCCCGATTTGTGCGGAAGCCTTCTCCGTGAAACTTCTTTATCATTATACGAAGGCTGGTCCTCATTTTAGACCACCAGATTGCAGATCGGCGATACAAATGAACCGGAAGCTGCTTGAGACTTGCTGAAGCCCTTCTCCTTAATAAGCATCAATAGAAGGTATGGCATACATCTGTGAATTCATGCAGGCTGAAAATTTGGAACCGGACCGAAGATGTGAGCCGGTGAAAATAAAGATGGAGGGTTACATATACATGCTGAAAAAAAGAATTATACGCATCGCATTACTGATCGTTATCATCACGGCCGCGCTGTCATTTGTGAAGCTGCCTTATTACATCACAGAACCCGGCGAAGCGACTGAGCTGAAACCTTTAATTAAAGTTGATAACGGCTATCCTGAAAAAGGGAGCTTTTCTTTAATGACAGTGAAAGTCGGCCCTGCAAATCCGCTTACATACATGTGGGCAAAAGTGCGCCCTTATCACGAAATTCTTCCGGAAGAAAATTTCAAACAAGAAGGCGAATCTGATCAGGAATATATGAAGCGCCAGCTGCAAATGATGAGAGATTCCCAGGAAAATGCGATGATCGCCGCTTATAAGCGGGCCGGAAAAGAAGTCAGCTACACGTTTAACGGCGTATATGCCATGACGGTCGTCAGCGGCATGCCTGCAGAAGGAAAAATACAAGTCGGAGACAAAATTAAAAAAGCTGACGGAAAAACGTTCCGTTCAGCGGAGAGCTTCGTCCGCTACATCGAATCAAAAAAAGCCGGAGACCCCGTGAAAATCGTAGTTGAACGGGATAAAGAAGAAAAAACATATGAGATGAAGCTGAAAACATTTAAAGAAGATCCGAAGAGAGCCGGGCTTGGCGTATCCCTCATCACAGACCGCAATGTCAAGGTGAAGCCGGAGGTCGATATGGACATTGAAAACATCGGCGGTCCTTCGGCGGGGCTGATGATGTCAATGGAGATCTATAATCAGCTGACAAAAGAAGACGAGACGAAAGGACACCATATTGCGGGAACCGGAACGATCGATGACGAAGGCAAAGTCGGTCCGATCGGCGGCATCAGCCAGAAAGTCGTTGCCGCAGATAAGGCGGGAGCCGACATCTTTTTTGCTCCGAACGAAGGCGGAAAAAAAGGATCTAACTACGAAGAAGCGGTCAAAACGGCAAAAGATATTAAAACCGATATGAAAATCGTCCCTGTCGACACGATGGATGATGCGATTCATTATTTGGAAGATAAAGTGAAAACCGCCTGATGAGCAACATCAGGCGGTTTTATTTGCGCAAAAATATCCGGCTGTCTTCGTCATATCTGATCGGCGAAAGGGAATATTCCTGCTCTGTCAGCATCGTCCGCCCCGGCTCTTTGAGCGGGGCGCTGTATACTTGACCCGCTTTTATGTCGAGCTGAAGGGAAGGGTGGGAAAAAGATCCCGTCTTTGTAATAAGGGGTACGCTCAAGCTTTTTTTCTTTTCCGCTAAATAGGCCTGTCCTTTTTTTGTCATGCCGAGAAGTCTGATGTATGCCGGATACGGTTCGCTTAACATGCGCTTGACGTCGGCTTTCTTCGTTTTTGTGAGGATATGGGTGTTCATGCGCTGCAGCCTTGTCCATGTATAGCGCTTCGTTTTCAAAAGCTCCATGTATTCCTTAAATGAGCCTGCTTTTCGGATCGCTTTTTTGGCGCGGTGCTCAAGTCCTTCTTCCACTTCATAAATCCCTTTCAGCTCTTCTGTATCCATTGTATGGAGGCTGTATTTCAAAAAGGGGAAATAATCTTCGGGCGAGTGCCACATGCCGAAAGTCCGGGCGTATTCATCAAGCTCGTCGATCGATGGCTTTGGAAGGTAGAAGCGGCTGTTCGCGAGGCTTCCCATTTCAAAGATCGATTTGCGTATGCTTGTGGCGCTTGCGATTCGGTCCGCTTCCGGGAAGGCCGAATCGTGATAGCCCGAGGATCGGCGCTTGACGGTTTCAGGCTTCATGCTCAATTGCTTTTGCACGATGGCTTTCACATAATGGAATCCGAGTATGTTGTTCGGCTTTGAAAGGTCAACAATGTTTCTGCCGTCTCCGGTTACAGCCCGGAACGCCTTTGCCATCGCTTGCGGGTAGCTCAGCCCAAACGCTATTTGTTTTTTTGCTTCTTCGTTGAGCCCGTCTTCGTGCTCTATCGTATGTGCGGCTGTATTGAGAAACGCCTCAATATCGCCGTGCTCGCTTCCGAACAACAAAGAAGCACACCCTAACTCATTTAAAATCGCGACGGCGCCTTCAGCAAACGTTTCCGCTTTTTGAACGGCGAATATGTAAGGGAGTTCAACGACGACATCGGCATAAGATGCGAGCGCCATTTTCGTTCGCGCCCACTTTGAGACGATGGCGGGTTCGCCGCGCTGCAAAAAGGAGCCGCTCATAACGGCAACTGCCACTTCGCTCCGCGTTTCTGATTTTGCTTCCTTTATATGATATAAATGTCCGTTATGAAAAGGGTTGTATTCCACAACAAGGCCGACCGCTTTCATTTTTTCACCTCTCTTGCATCTCTTGAAATAGTTATGATACATTTACACATGGAATGTCCAGACGCCTCGCGAAAACAGCGTTTTTTCTAAGTGTATGAATTGTTGTTCACGATGTCAACGAATGAAAAGCGCAGGCGCATATCTGTAAAGAAAAAATATTGACAAAAAACATGATGAAAGCTATAATCATGTTTGTTGCTCACTCAGAGGTGATACAATGAAATGGACGATACATCAGCTGAATCAAATGCCGAAGAAAGACTTTGAATTTGATGAAACAGTTGATTTAAGCGAACTCTCTCAAAGCTCGGAAATACGCAGCATTTCACCGGTGCGGGTGAAGGGGCGCGCGGAATTCCGCTCAAAGCAGGCTGCATTTGATTTTACCATTTCAGGCGAGATGATCTTGCCTTGCTCAAGAACGCTTGTTGATGTTCGTTATCCATTCAGTATTTCTACAAAAGAACTGTTTATATTTCATAAGACCGAGGAATTGGAAGATGAAGACGTCCATATTGTTGAGGATGACCTCATCGACTTGACTCCGGTCGTGAAAGAAGAAATCCTTCTTGAGATCCCTATGCAAATCTTTTGTGAGTCTGTTCAAAAAGAAGAAGGTGCTCCGCAGGAGGGCAAGGATTGGCAGGTCATTACAGAAGATGACCGGAAAAACCGGATCGATCCGAGACTTGCCGGACTCGAGAAGCTCTTAAAACAAGATGATGAATCTTAACGCTCTTTAAGGAGGTGGGAATAATGGCTGTACCTTTTAGAAGAACTTCTAAAACGAAAAAAAGACTTCGTCGTACACACTTTAAATTGCAAGTGCCTGGTATGGTAGAATGCCCAAACTGTGGTGAGATGAAACTTTCACACCGCGTCTGCAAAGCATGTGGATCATACAAAGGAAAAGACGTAAAAAGCAACTAATCGTCAACAATGAAAAACACAAGACTTCAGGTCTTGTGTTTTTTTTATTCCCTTCATCCTTTTATTTCCTGTAAAGAAAATAGTCTATCTACTCTATCAGCCGCATATGTATGAGGTAAATTCATAAAGTCATGGAGGGGGATAACATTTGACGATTACAAGGCAGGATGCATGGACACAGGATGAAGATATATTGCTGGCTGAGGTTGTTTTAAGGCACATTCGGGAAGGCGGCACACAGCTTTCAGCCTTTGAAGAAGTGGGCAAGGCTTTAAGCAGAACGGCCGCTGCCTGCGGATTCCGCTGGAATTCCTTTGTCAGAAAGCAATACCAATCAGGTATTGAACTGGCAAAAAAGCAGCGTAAAGAGCTGCGCAAAAAAATAGGCGTCCATTCTGCGAATCTTCCTGGATCTGTCAAAACGGTTTCCGGGAGCAATGCGGAAAATCTGACGCTCGATGATGTTATTCAATACCTTGAAAAGCTGAAAGAAGCCCCTGTTCAAAAAGACTTTATAGATGAGAAGAAAAAGCTCGCTGAAGAAATCAATGAGCTGAAACAAGAAGTTGAAAAGCTGCGAAGCGAAAATCAATCGCTGAAAAAACGGCTTGAATTGACGGAAGAGGACTATAAAGCCTTGATTGAAATCATGGAGAGAGCCCGAAAAATGGTCGTTCTTCAGGAAGGCGAACGAAACAAAAAGGTGAAGCTCCAGCCGGAGCCGAATGAAAATCTCGAGCCACTTGAAAAATAGAAAACCGGCCATCCGCTTTCGGCCGGCTTTTTTCATTTAGGCTGATTCAGAACTTTGATTTGGTTCGCTCGCAGGATGCCAAACGAGCGGATTTTCCCCTTTATCCCGGGCCATATCGTATTTAACCGGTGTAAAGCCCATCTTGCTCCAAAAATCGGATGATTTGACACGCGGGCTTGTGCGAATCGGGAGTCCGAATGATTTGGCGAACTCCACCAGCATCGTACCGTAGCCGTTGCGCTGATACCCCGGCAAAACTTCAAGCTTCCAGAGCTCGAGGTAATCCTGGCCTTCTTCAAAGTATTGGTTGGTTTTTCCATCCGCTTTATACAGGCTCATTCTTGCGACGAGCCGATCCCCGTAATAGATGCCGTAAAAAGGTGAATTGCTGTCGTTTTCAATCATGTTGCTTTCAAGGTCCTCCAGCATGGAAAGCTCTTGAATCCCGTACTCCCTGAACTTTTTAAATTCTTCAAGCGTTTTGTAATTGATCAGCAAACGTTCGACTTTGACCATTATGTTACCCCCTTGTTTGTGGTCTACTTCTATTGTAAACGCTTTTTTCAAAAAATCCAAATGATAAAAATTTTCTAATATAATGAAGCGAAATGGTTCTGAATATTTGAAACAACTTACAAGTCAACGGCGAACATTTCTGCTATGATATACAGTATATGAAAAAATCAGGGTGTGAGCATGTGAAAATCGGAGTCATCGGAGGAGGCTCGGTCGGCCTCCTTTTTGCATACTATTTTTCATTCGGCCATGAAGTGACGGTGATCGCTCGGAGAAAGGAACAGGCTGAAGCGATTGAAGAAAAGGGAATCCGCCTTCTTGAAGACGAACAAGAGATGATCAGGAACGTCAGAGGCAGGACTGAACTTGATCCTGACTGCGATCTTCTTTTTGTTGCCGTAAAGGAGCATCAGCTCGGAGGCGTTCTGCCGGAACTGGAACAGGCCGCGCCTCGTGATATCATGTTCCTGCAAAATGGAATGGCCCATATTCCCGTGCTTGATAAATGGCAGACGGGCCACCGCATTTATACGGGATCTGTGGAACACGGCGCAGTCAGGGTGGATGACCGCACATTCCGGCACACGGGAAAAGGGGCCGTAAAATGGAGCGCGTTCCGAAGCCCATCCGCCTCCCGGCTGAAAAAAGAGCTCGCTTCAGTTCATGAAGCGTTCCCTTTTATTTGGTGCGAAGACTGGTATAAGACCCTCGCTGGAAAATTGATTGTCAATGCGTGCATCAATCCGCTGACGGCTCTTTTGCGGGTGGAAAACGGCGCACTGCTTGAAGAGCCGATGTATGAGGCCTATATGAAGCTCGTCTTTGAAGAAGCGAGCCGGATTTTGAAACTTGAAGACCGCCAAGCAGCATGGGACCATGTTCTTTCCGTTTGCCGCCGGACAAAAAGCAACACGTCTTCGATGCTTGCCGATGTGCTGGCCGGAAGAAAAACGGAAGCCGATGCGATCATGGGCTATTTGCTGAAGCGGGCAAAAGAGTCAGAGGAGTCTGCTCCGCACCTTACCTTTTTATATCGCAGTATCAAGGCGCTTGAAAACGAATGGAGCTAAATCTTTTGACCGAATCGCGGAACGTGCTATACTCGTTTCGGAAAGCTAACTATTTACTGGAGAAAGGAAGTTCTAAAGATGCAGCTTACTGAACTTTCCATACAAAGTCAAAACCCTTTTGTTCGAGACTATATAAATGGAAAAAAGGAGATAGAGCCGTTTTTCGATTACGGCCTGAGCAATGAAAGTTGGAGTGTCCGTTTGGATGACCTTTCCTCCCGGACGTATGACCGCGATGCTTTAGCTGACTATTTGCTCGACTATCACAGCAAATTTCAATCGGCAAGCATGAATGAAACAATCGAACGGCTTCGCGATCCGAAAAGCGTCGTCGTTGTCGGAGGGCAGCAGGCCGGCCTTTTAACAGGTCCTCTTTACACTATACATAAAATCGTATCGATCCTTGTATTTGCAAAGCAAAAAGAACAAGAGCTGAACGTTCCGGTCATTCCGGTATTCTGGGTTGCGGGGGAAGACCACGATCTGGAAGAAATCAATCACGTCTACATTTCTGACGGGGGCAAGGTGAAAAAGCACAAGCTCCCGCAGTCTCACTGGAAAAAAAGCCAGGCGTCAAAAACGGCGCTCGATGCCGAAAAAGCTGAAAAGTGGCTGGACGGGATTTTTGCCTCATTTGAAGAAACGGAGTATACGAATGATCTTCTCAGCCATTTGCGCCGATGTTTAAGGCAGTCTCTTTCCTTCACCGATTTTTTCGAATATCTTGTTGCCGGCATGTTTGAACAAGACGGACTGATCCTTCTGAATTCCGGCGACCCGGGCATCAGAGCCCTTGAAGCGCGTTTTTTCCGGCAGCTGCTGAACAGAAACGACGAGCTGACCGATTCTGTCAAACGGCAGCAGGAATTCATGCAACAACTGGGCTACCCACCGATTATCGAAGGAGCCGCACAGCATGCGAACCTTTTTTATGAGCACGACGGCGAGCGCTTTTTAATCGAAAAAGAAAACGGGGCGTTTTTTATAAAAGAGCTTCACCTTCAGTGGTCTGAAGCAGAGCTTTGCGATTTGATCTGCCAAAAGCCGGAAGCGTTCAGCAATAATGTCGTAACAAGGCCGCTCATGCAGGAATACCTTCTTCCGACATTGGCGTTCATCGCCGGTCCCGGAGAGATCAATTATTGGGGCGAGCTGAAAGGCGCTTTTCAGGTTATGGGCTATAAAATGCCGCCTGTCATACCGAGGCTTCAGGTTACATTCCTTGAGCGGCACATCGAAAAAAAGCTGGGCGAGCGGGGAATCGAACTCCGTGAATCGATTGAAAAGGGAGCCCGCGCCAAAAAAGAGCAGTATTTTGAAGATAAGGTTCCGAGCGGTTTTACCGATTCGGTCAAACAGGCGAAAGAAAAAATCGAAAACATCCATTCCGCTGTGCGCGCTGAAGCCCTCGAAATCGATGGGAGCCTCGGCCCCCTTTTAGAAAAAAACTCAGGCTTCATTCAAGACCAGCTCGAATTTTTGGAGAAAACGGTTATTAAAAGGATTGAAGAAAGAGAAAACTACATTTTGCGTGATTTTGACAAAATTCAAACGAGCATCAAGCCTTTAGACGCTCCGCAGGAGAGAATTTGGAACATCGTGTATTATTTGAACAAATACGGTCCGAATTTCTTGGAAAAATACAAGGATTTGCCATATTCATTTCAAAACATGCATCAAGTTGTCAAACTTTGAAATAATTTTTTAAAAAACCCTGAGTAGTTCAGGGTTTTTTTTTGTTCTAAAACAGTGTAAAATAAATTTGTGGAGAGAAGTGGTGGATAGTGGTGAGTTGAGGAACGAAAGTGGGGGCCGAGATCATGTTTATGGGTGAATACCAGCATACGATTGATTCAAAAGGCCGCATGATCGTTCCGGCGAAATTCAGAGAAGGCCTCGGCGAGCAGTTCGTTCTGACGCGCGGGCTTGATCAGTGCCTGTTTGGCTACCCGATGTCCGAATGGAAACTCATCGAAGAAAAACTGAAGGCTCTTCCTCTTACGAAGAAAGATGCACGCGCTTTTACCCGCTTTTTTTTCTCCGGAGCCACCGAATGCGAATTGGACAAGCAGGGCCGGATCAACATTGCATCACCGCTTTTAAATTATGCAAAGCTTGAGAAGGAATGCGTGGTCATCGGAGTTTCAAATCGAATTGAATTGTGGAGCAAAGAGATTTGGGAACAATACGTAGAAGAGCAGGAAGATTCATTTGCCGAAATAGCTGAAAACATGATCGGATTTGATATATAATGAATCTTTGCGCATGCGGCGCTTCTGCAATCAGTTCATTTGAATAAAGGTGGGACTAGTAAAGAAATGTTTGAGCATACAACAGTATTATTAAAAGAAACAGTTGACGGTTTAAATGTAAAAGAAGACGGTACATATGTAGACTGTACATTAGGCGGTGCCGGTCACAGCGAATATTTGCTTTCACAGCTGTCTGAAAAAGGAAAGCTGGTCGCTTTTGACCAGGATGAAACCGCACTCCGCCACGCGAAGGAAAAACTGGCGGATCATGAAGGACAAGTCGTTTTCATAAAAAGCAATTTTCGGTATTTAAAAGACCGTCTAAACGAAATCGGCATCACGAAAGTGGACGGTGTTTTATTTGATTTAGGCGTCTCATCTCCTCAGCTGGATACACCTGAAAGGGGCTTCAGCTATCATCATGATGCACCTCTTGATATGCGAATGGACCTGTCGGCGGGCCTTTCGGCAAAGGAAGTCATCAATGAATGGCCTTATGAGGATCTCGTGAAAATCTTCTTTAAATACGGAGAAGAGAAGTTCAGCAAGCAAATCGCCAGGAAAATCGAAAAAGCAAGAGAACAATCGGCTATTGAAACAACAGGCCAGCTTGTCGATATCATCAAAGAGGCGATTCCCGCACCGGCAAGAAGAAGCGGCGGGCATCCGGCTAAACGGATCTTCCAGGCGATTCGAATTGCGGTAAACGATGAATTGAGAGTGTTTGAAGAAGCGCTTTTACAGGCGATTGAGGTACTGAAGCCGGGCGGAAGGGTATCGGTCATCACGTTCCACTCGCTGGAAGACCGGATCTGCAAATCGACATTTAAAGAGATGTCATCGCCTCCTGAACTGCCTCACGGACTGCCCGTGATCCCCAAGGAGTTTGAACCGAAATTAAAGTTAGTCAACAGAAAGCCGATCACAGCTTCTGAAGAGGAGCTTGAACACAATAACCGTGCGCGCTCAGCGAAGCTGCGCATCGCGGAAAAAGCACGAGAGTGAGCTGTACGAATTAAAAGGAGGTCATCAGTCTATGAGCAATTTGGCTTATAAAGTAGAAAAACAGCAACGACAGACAAACAGTGCAGAACAATCCGTTATCATCCGGAGAAGAGCATCGATAACGCTTGGGGAAAAGGTACTGATTGTGCTTTTTGCCCTGGCTGTACTCAGCGCTTCACTTTTTATGATTTCAAAGGCTTTTGCCGCGTATCAGACCAATATTGAAATTCAAAAGCTCGAAAAGAAGGTTGAAACGGAAAGCAGCAGAGTTGGTGACCTCGAAAAAGAAGCCGATATGCTGAAAGAGCCGGACCGTATCATGGACATCGCCCGGAAAAAAGGCCTTAAATTAGGTGATAAAAAAGTGAAAGACATACAGGAATGATGCACAATGCCGAAAAAAAATAAATTCATGAACAGAGGAGCGGCAATACTCAGTATTTGTTTTGCCCTCTTTTTCTTTGTTATCGTAGGACGATTTGCGTTTATTCAAGCGACGGGAAAAGTGAACGGCGAAGTTCTTGCACAGAAGGCGAACGAACAGTATGAGAAAAAGCGGACGATCGAAGCCCACCGGGGATCGATCCTTGACCGGAACGGAAAAGTGCTTGCCGAAGACACTTCGACATACAAGCTCGTCGCGATTATGAGCAAAAAGATGGAACCTCAATACGTGAAAAACAAGCAGCTGACGGCTGAGAAGCTTGCGCCGATTCTCGGTATGGATGAGGGGAAAGTGCTCGATATTCTCAATAAAAAAGGAGCGTTTCAGGTTGAATTCGGATCGGCGGGGCAGGATTTGACATATGCCCAAAAAGAAAAAATCGAAAAGCTGAAGCTGCCTGGCATCGTGTTCACCCGCGATACGAAGCGCTACTATCCAAACGGAATCTTCGCTTCCAATCTCATCGGCTATTCGCAGATCAACGCAAAAACAGGTGAAATGCAAGGCATGATGGGCCTTGAAAAAACGCTCAACGATTATTTGAAAGAAACGGACGGATACATGACGTACGACACCGACAGAACGGGCTGGCGCCTGCCGAACAGCAACGAAAATATTAAAGCGCCAAACAACGGAGACAACGTGTATTTGACGATCGATCAAAAAATCCAGGCGTTTTTGGAAGACAGCATGACGACCGTCCAAAAAGAATACAAGCCGAAGAAGATTATGGCGGCGGTCGTTGATCCGAAAACGGGCAAAGTGCTCGCGATGGGGCAAAGGCCGAGCTTCAACCCGAACGTGCGCGATGTCACGAACTATTACAACGACCTTGTCTCCTACAGCTTTGAGCCAGGCTCGACGATGAAGATTTTCACATTGGCGGCAGCCATCCAAGAAGGCGTATATAATGGAGGAGAACAATACAAGTCTGGATCATATTCGGTGTCTAAAAAAGATAAGCCGATTAAAGACCATAATGGCGGCAACGGCTGGGGCCCGATCACATTTAATGAAGGTGTTGAACGCTCCTCAAACGTCGCGTTTGCGATCCTTGCCAATGATAAACTCGGCACAGACCGCTTCAATCAATATTTGCGGAAGTTCCATTTTTACGACAAAACGGGCATCGACCTGCCTGGAGAAGCGAACAGCAAAATCAATTTTGAATATTTGCGTGATAAAGTATCAACTGCCTTTGGTCAAAGTTCAGCGGTCACGCCGATCCAGCAGCTTCAGGCCGCGACAGCGATCGCGAATAACGGAAAAATGATGAAGCCTTATGTCATCGATCATGTCGTTGATTCTGACAAAAACAAAACGATTTATCAAAATAAACCGGAAAAAGTCGGACAGCCGATCTCTGCCAAAACGGCAAAAGAAGTGCGCGACCTGTTGGGAAAAGTCGTCACATCTGATAAAGGGACGGGGAAGCCGTACAAGATCGAAGGATTTGATGTCGCCGGAAAAACCGGTACGGCGCAAATTGCCGGAGAAGACGGCAGATATTTGACCGGCCGCGAAAACTACGTGTTCTCCTTCATGGGCATGGCGCCGAAGGACGATCCGCAGCTTCTCGTTTATGTAGCCGTACAGCAGCCGCAATTAAAGGCTACGGAAACAGGTTCTGCTCCGGTATCAAAAATTTTCAATCCGGTGATGAAAAACAGTCTTCACTATTTAAATATCACACCGACAGAGACCAAAAAAGAAGAAAAGCAGGAAGAAAAACAGCTGGAAATGCCTGATTTCACCGGCAAACGAGCCAAATCCGCCGAAAAAGAGGCGCAAAACAGCAGCCTTGTTCCGGTTACGATCGGCGATGGCTTGGCTGTGAAAGAACAGTACCCGAAAGCGGGAGAAGCCGTCCTGCCGAATCAGAGGGTCTTCCTGAAGGCCGACGGGAAAATCACACTGCCTGATATGACGGGCTGGTCAAAGCGTGACGCTCTCCGCTTCGGCGCCATGGCAGGCATTCATATCGAAACGAGCGGCCAGGGTTATGTGAAAAGCCAAAATGTAAAAGCAGGCAAAGAATTAAAAGCCAACTCGGTCGTAAAAGTCAGATTGAAAAACGAATAGATCCCGTCTAAAAGGCTATCGGCTCAGAGTCGATAGCCTTCCGTTTGGGCGCGGCGCCTCCTGAGCATATAAAAATAAGGGCCGTTCTATCAAAACGCTCCAAGGCATAAAATGAAACAAGCCTAAATAAGGAGTGAACGGTCTCTTGCGCGTTTCCAATGTAACGGTCAGAAAACGTTTAATATTCGTTCTGCTTTTTGGTGTGATCATCTTTTTGATTATTGATACAAGGCTCGGATACGTTCAGTTCGTTCTGGGGGATAAACTGACGACATTAGCTAAAGATTCGTGGAGCCGGAACCTTCCTTTTGAGCCGGAAAGGGGCGAAATATTGGACAGGAACGGCGTCAAGCTGGCGACAAACCAAAGCGCGCCATCGGTTTTGGTTGTACCGAGGCAGGTTGAAAATCCGATCAAAACGAGCAAACTGCTGGCCAGCGTGTTGAATATGTCGGAAGAAAAAGCGTACAAACATGTCACGAAAAAAACGTCAATTGAAAGGATTAATCCCGAGGGCCGGAAAATTTCCCATGAGAAAGCAAAAGAAGTCAGAGATCTCAACTTGAAAGGCGTATACATTGCAGAAGATTCGATCCGCCATTACCCGTTCGGCAGCTATCTGTCCCATGTGCTCGGATTCGCGGGCATTGACAACCAGGGTCTGCTTGGCCTCGAAGCTTTTTATGACAAAGAGTTGAAAGGTGAAAAGGGCTATGTGAAATTTTATTCTGATGCAAAAGGCAAGAGGATGCCGGGGGAGGCGGATGACTATACACCGCCGAAAGACGGGCTTGATATGAAGCTGACGATTGATTCAAAGGTGCAGACGATTATGGAGCGGGAGTTTGATATCGCAGAAGCGAAGTATAACCCGGACGGAATGGTCGGTGTTGCGATGAACCCGAAAAACGGGGAGATATTGGCGATGGTCAGCCGGCCGGACTTTGACCCCGCAAACTACAAATCAATCGATCCTAAAGTCTATAATCGGAACTTGCCTGTATGGAGCACATATGAGCCCGGTTCGACTTTTAAAATCATCACGCTTGCCGCAGCTTTGGAAGAGAACAAAGTCAACCTCCAAAAAGATCACTTCTATGATAAGGGTTCCGTTGAAGTGGACGGCGCAAGGCTGAAATGCTGGAAGCGCGGCGGACACGGCGCACAATCGTTTCTTGAAGTCGTCCAAAATTCGTGCAACCCGGGATTTGTTGAGCTTGGTCAGCGGCTCGGCAAAGAAAAACTGTTCAGCTACATTAAAAATTTCGGCTTCGGACAAAAAACCGGGATCGATCTACAAGGCGAAGGAACGGGCATCTTATTCCCGCTTGACCGCGTCGGTCCTGTAGAGCAGGCGACAACCGCTTTCGGCCAGGGGGTATCGGTGACACCGATCCAGCAGGTCGCAGCTGTTTCTGCAGCTGTCAACGGCGGAACGCTGTATACGCCGTATATTGCCAAAGAGTGGATTGATCCCGTAACAAAACAAACAGTGAAAAAACAGACGCCGATCGCCAAAAGAAAAGTGATTTCTGAAGAGGCATCGAAACAGATCCGGTACGCGCTGGAGAGCGTTGTCGCCCAGGGGACGGGGCGGAACGCTTTTGTCGACGGCTACCGGGTGGGCGGCAAAACCGGTACGGCGCAAAAAGTCAAGGACGGGAAATATTTAAAAAACAATCACATCGTCTCGTTTATCGGAACGGCTCCTTCAGATGATCCGAGCATCGTCGTTTACGTCGCCGTCGACAATCCGAAAGGCACGATTCAATTCGGGGGTACAGTTGCAGCGCCGATCGTCGGAAACATCATGAGAGACAGCCTTCCACAGCTCGGCGTTAAGAAGCGGAAAGATCAGATTGAACGCAAATATCAATGGCTGGACAAAAAGCTGATCGAGGTCCCGAACCTTATAGGGCTTTCCGTGACAGAGCTTGAACCATTGCTGATCAACCTCAGGCTGAAAGCTTCCGGAAAAGGCGATGTCGTCGTTCAGCAGTCCCCTAAGCCGGGCGAAAAAGTAAAAGAAGGATCGACCATTCGCATTTACCTTGACAATAAAGACGGAGCCTCTGATTAATTCGGATCATGATAAGGAGCGGCAACCGGCTGATGTCCGGGGGCCGTTCCTCCTAAAAAATATATAGATTTTAAAGGATTAGCTGGATGTATCCTCTTTTTTACGCTAAAATATGAACTGTATGTCTGCATGCAGCTCGTGCGGTTAATCAACGCAGGAACATATGACAACGAATGAAGAATGATTAGACTTGAGAGGTTTGATACGATGAAATTAACAAAGCTTCTTACATATTTAAAAAATGCACCTTCCTATGCCGGCCAAGAAGACCCTGATATAACTTCAATTGAGATGGACTCCAGGGAAGTCAAGACAGGGAGTCTTTTTGTTTGTATAAAAGGCTATACAGTCGACGGGCATGACTACGCCCGGCAAGCCGCTGAAAAAGGGGCTGCCGCTATCGTGGCGGAAAGGGAAGTTGACGCCGATGTGCCGGTGATCATCGTCCGCCATACGAAGAGAGCGCTTGCCGTGCTGTCGGACGCCTTTTACGGACAGCCGACGAAGCAGCTGAAGCTGATCGGCATTACAGGCACAAACGGCAAGACATCGACTTCTCACATGGTGGAGGAGATCTTTAGAAAAGCCGGGAGCCGCACAGGACTGATCGGCACGATGTACACGAAAATCCATGACGAAACGTTCGATGCAAAAAATACGACGCCGGAAAGCGTCACACTTCAAAAAACGTTTAGAAAAATGGTTGATCAGGATGTGGATACAGCCGTCATGGAAGTGTCTTCACACGCTCTCCACATGGGCCGGGTCCACGGGTGTGATTACGATATCGCCGCATTTACGAACCTGACTCAGGACCACCTTGACTACCACCGGACAATGGAAGAATATAAACATGCGAAAAGTCTGCTTTTCTCTCAGCTCGGCGGATCTTTTAACCACGATACACCGAAGTGGGCCGTGCTGAATGCGGATGACCCTGCTTCAGCGTATTTCGCCCAAGTGACGTCAGCACACCTTTTGACATACGGAATTCAAAACGATGCCGATGTCATGGCTGAAAATATCAAAATGGCTCCGAAAGGGACAACCTTTGATCTGGTGACGCCCAAAGGTACTGCACAAGTAACGATTCCGCTTGTCGGCCTCTTTAACGTCTACAATGTTTTAACGGCCGCGGGGATCGCACTAGCAGCGGATATCCCGTTTGCCACGATCACAGAAGGAATTGAAGGGCTGAAAGGCGTCAGAGGAAGATTTGAGCTTGTGGACGCCGGCCAGGACTTTCCGGTAATCGTCGACTATGCCCATACTCCTGACAGCCTCGAAAATGTCTTGAACACGTGCAGAGGCTTAACGGAAGGAAAGCTGTTTGTCGTCGTCGGCTGCGGAGGGGACCGCGATAAGACGAAGCGTCCGAAAATGGCGAAAATTGCCGTTGACCTTGCCGATGAACCGGTCTTTACAGCCGATAATCCGAGAAGCGAAGACCCGCTCGCCATTTTAAACGATATGGAGGAAGGCGTAAAAGGGGCTTACTATCACAGCATCGTCAACCGTGAGCAGGCGATCTTTTTTGCCATTGCAAACGCCAAAAAAGGCGATGTCGTCCTGATCGCAGGCAAAGGCCATGAAACCTATCAGCAGATCGGCGGTCAAACCTTTGATTTTGATGATGCTGAGGTGGCCAAAAGAGCCATTCTTGAGCTGAAATAACCGAAAAAGAACTACAGGAAAGAGTTGTTGAAATGATGGATGAAATAAATCAACATATGAAAAAAAACAGTGAATATGATAAATGCGTATGCTGCTACTTATATCACGCGGAAAGGAGAGAAGAACGATGCTCGAACAAGTAATTTTATTTACCATTATCATGGGCTTTTTAATCAGCGTTCTTTTATCTCCGATTTTCATTCCGTTTTTAAGAAGGCTGAAATTCGGGCAGAGCATCCGTGAGGAAGGTCCGAAATCCCATCAGAAAAAATCGGGAACGCCGACGATGGGCGGCGTCATGATCATATTGTCGATTATCGCGACGACCATTGTCATGACAATGAAATTTTCCGAAGTCAGCATGAACATGATCCTTCTCTTGTTTGTTACGGTTGGATACGGCTTGCTCGGCTTTTTGGATGATTATATTAAAGTCGTGATGAAGCGCAACCTTGGACTCACATCCAAACAAAAACTGATCGGCCAAATCGTGATTGCTCTGGTATTCTATGCCGTCTACCACTTCCAAGGGCTGCCGACTGACATCCGCATTCCGGGAACAGAGCTGTCATTTGATTTCGGCTGGATTTATCCGGTGCTCGTCATCTTTATGCTTGTCGGCGGTTCAAATGCTGTCAACCTGACTGACGGGCTTGACGGGCTGTTGTCTGGTACTGCTGCCATCGCGTTCGGTGCGTTTGCAATTTTGGCATGGAACCAGTCGCAATACGATGTCGCCATTTTCGCGGTTGCTGTTGTCGGAGCGGTGTTGGGATTTCTTGTGTTTAACGCGCACCCCGCGAAAGTCTTTATGGGAGATACAGGATCGCTTGCCCTCGGAGGGGCGATTGTGACGATCGCGATTTTAACGAAACTGGAAATCCTGCTTGTCATCATCGGCGGCGTATTCGTCATTGAAACGCTGTCCGTCATTTTGCAGGTCATTTCATTTAAAACGACCGGCAAACGAATTTTCAAAATGAGCCCTCTTCACCATCATTACGAACTTGTCGGATGGTCTGAGTGGAGAGTTGTCGTCACTTTTTGGACAGCGGGACTTCTGCTTGCCGTCTTAGGAATTTACATCGAGGTGTGGTTATAAGTGGATACTCAAGATTTATTGCAAAATCAAAATGTGCTCGTACTGGGGCTGGCGAAAAGCGGATATGCTGCCGCTTCGATCCTTCATGAAAAAGGCGTAAAGGTTGTCGTGAATGACCAGCTGCCTTTTGAGGAGAATGAACCTGCGCGGATTCTCGCGGAAAAAGGGGTGGAAGTCGTCTGCGGCTCTCATCCGACGGAACTGTTTGATCTTCATTCGATCGACATTCTGATTAAAAATCCGGGCATCCGCTATGAAAACGTGATGGTCGAAGAAGCGCTGAAGCGGGGCATACCGGTCTGGACGGAGGTTGAACTTGCCTATCATCTGACAGATGCTCCGTTCATCGGCATTACCGGTTCAAACGGAAAGACGACAACGACAACGCTTGTTTATGAAATGCTGAAAGCCGATTCGAAAAAAGCGCTCGTTGCTGGTAATATCGGCACGGCGGCAAGCGAAGTGGCCAATCAGGCCGGCGGAGACGAATGGATCGTGACAGAGCTGTCGAGTTTTCAGCTCATGGGGACTTATCAATTCAGACCGAAAATCGGATTGTTATTAAACGTATTTGATGCCCATCTCGATTATCACCATTCCCGCCAAAATTATGAGCTTGCCAAACAGCAGGTCTATCGAAATCAATCGGAAACAGACGTTGCCGTTGTCAATTTGGACGATGAGACAGTCGTACGGCTTGCCGAGTGTTCAAAAGCGGAGAAGGTGTATTTTTCGGTCCGCCGGACACTTGAGCGCGGAGCGTGCGTGAAAGACGGCGTGATCATGTTTAACGGTGAACCGGTCATGCCGCTTGAAGACGTCGTTTTGCCGGGAGAGCACAATTTGGAGAACATTTTGGCCGCCCTTTGCATTGTTAAAACCGCAGGCGTCTCCGATGAGGCCGTCCGCAAGGTGCTGACGAGCTTTACCGGTGTAAAGCACAGGATGCAATACGTCGCGACGATCAAAAACAGACTGTTTTACAATGACAGCAAAGCGACAAACATTCTTGCGACCAAAAAAGCGCTGTCCGCCTTTCAAAAGCCGGTCATTTTGCTGGCAGGGGGGCTTGACCGCGGAAATGAATTCGATGAACTAAAGCCGCATATGTCTTTTGTCAAAGCGGTGATCACATTCGGCAAGACCGCACCGAAGTTTGAGAAGCTGGCCGAAGAAATGGGAATACAACAGGTTAAACGTGTCGATAATGTTGAACAAGCAGCAACTGCGGCGTTCAGCCTGTCAGACGAAGGAGATGTCATTCTTCTGTCCCCGGCCTGTGCAAGCTGGGATCAGTACAAAACATTTGAAGAACGTGGTGACATGTTTGTAAACGCCGTGCATATGCTTAAATAAGGGCTTGTCTCGTAAAGATAGCCCTAAGAATTAGAGCTTGGGGTGTTCGGCTTTGCAAACAAAAAAAACGTCACCGGATTTTTTGCTGGTTATCATTACGCTATTGCTTTTAACAATTGGACTGATTATGGTATACAGCGCCAGTGCAGTATGGGCGACTTACAAATACGACGACTCCTTTTTCTTTGCGAAACGGCAGCTTTTATTTGCCGGCATCGGGGTCATCGCCATGTTTTTCATCATGAATGTCGACTACTGGACGTGGAGAACTTATGCGAAAATACTGATCATAGTATGTTTCTTTCTGCTCATCATCGTCCTTGTTCCCGGGATCGGCATGGAACGGAACGGGTCGAGGAGCTGGATCGGAGTCGGCGCTTTCAGCATTCAGCCGTCCGAGTTTATGAAGCTCGCGATGATCGCATTTTTGGCCAAGTTTTTATCTGAAAAGCAAAAGAATATTACATCGTTTAGAAAAGGCTTTGTGCCGGCGCTGGGTATTGTCTTTTCAGCTTTTTTGATCATCATGATGCAGCCTGACCTTGGAACAGGAACCGTAATGGTCGGCACATGCATCATTATGATCTTCGTCGCGGGTGCGAGAATTTCACACTTCGTTTTTCTCGGTCTTCTGGGTCTGAGCGGCTTTGTCGGCCTTGTGCTGTCGGCGCCGTACCGGATCAAAAGGATCACTTCATACTTGAACCCTTGGGAGGACCCTTTGGGGAGCGGCTTTCAAATCATTCAGTCTCTTTATGCGGTGGGGCCCGGCGGGCTGTTCGGCCTCGGCCTCGGCCAGAGCAGGCAAAAGTTTTTTTATCTGCCTGAGCCGCAGACAGATTTTATTTTCGCGATTTTATCAGAGGAGCTCGGCTTTATCGGCGGATCGCTGATTCTTTTGCTCTTCAGCGTTCTATTATGGAGAGGCATCAGAATCGCGCTCGGTGCGCCCGATTTATACGGCAGTTTTGTCGCCGTCGGCGTCATTTCGATGATAGCGATTCAGGTTATGATCAATATTGGCGTCGTGACCGGCCTGATTCCTGTTACAGGCATCACGCTTCCGTTTTTAAGTTATGGCGGTTCATCACTGACCTTGATGCTTATGGCGGTCGGCGTGCTGCTGAATGTCAGCAGGTATTCTAGATACTAGATTTTGGCGATAACCCTGTTGCGAGATAGCAGGGTTATCGGCGTGTACATAAGGAATAAGGGGGAGAACAGATGCGGATTGTTGTTAGCGGAGGCGGAACGGGCGGCCATATTTATCCCGCCCTTGCGTTTATTAAAGAAGTGAAACGGCATCATGAAGATGTTGAGTTTTTATATATCGGAACCGAAAAAGGCCTGGAGAAAAATATCGTCGAGCGGGAAGGGATCCCTTTCAAGGCGATTGAAATTACGGGTTTTAAAAGAAAGCTGTCATTTGAAAACGTCAAAACCGTCATGCGTTTTTTAAAGGGTGTAAAAGAATGCAAAAAAGAATTAAAACGGTTTAAGCCCGACGCGGTGATCGGCACGGGCGGCTACGTGTGCGGACCCGTGGTATACGCCGCTTCAAAACTGGGGATTCCGACGATTATCCACGAACAAAACAGCCTTCCCGGACTCACCAATAAGTTTTTATCCAAATATGTTGATAAGGTAGCCATTTGTTTTGATGAAGCGAAACCGCATTTTCCTGCAGAAAAAGTTGTTTTTACAGGAAACCCGAGGGCGTCTGAAGTCGTCTCTATAAAAGGGGGCCGTTCCATGACCACTTTGGGCCTTTCAGAAGGCAAAAAAACGGTCCTTATTTTCGGAGGCAGCCGCGGTGCCACTCCGATCAATGAAGCGGTTATCGCGATGCAAAACGAATTAAAAAAGCGGGATTACCAGGTTCTTTATGTCACAGGGGAAGTTCACTATGATAAAGTAACAGCTGCGCTTAAAAAAGAAGGCCCCGCTCCGAATATGGTCGTTCAGCCATTTCTCCATCAAATGCCCGAGTACTTAAAAGAGTTCGAAGTCGTCGTGGCACGTGCGGGAGCAACGACAATAGCGGAAATCACCGCGCTCGGTATTCCAAGCGTATTGATTCCGAGTCCGTACGTTACGGCCAACCACCAGGAAGTGAACGCACGCTCACTAGGAGAGCAGAACGCCGCTGTCGTTTTAAAAGAATCAGAGCTTAATGGAGACCGCTTAATTCAGGCGATCGATCATATTTTACAAGACGAAAAGACGCTGCAAGAGATGAAGAGCCGCGCGAAGTCGCTTGGCGTGCCGGACGCGGCCGAACGCTTGTACAATGTGCTGAAAGAACTGAAACATCATGCAAAATGATAAGACAGAAGGATTTTGGAGGTTTTCGATGGATAAGGTGATACAAGAATTAAAAGAACTTGAAGTCGGCAAAGTTCTGGAAAACGAGCCGCTCAGCAACCATACTACGATTAAAATCGGAGGACCGGCTGACGTGCTGGTGGTTCCGAAAAACATTCAAGCTGTCAAAGATACGATGAAGGTGATCAAGAAGCACGGCGTCAAGTGGACGGCCATCGGCAGAGGCTCGAATCTTCTTGTCCTTGATGAAGGGATAAGAGGCGTTGTCATCAAGCTCGGACAGGGGCTTGACCATATGGAAATCGACGGCGAGCAAGTAACGGTCGGCGGCGGCTACTCTGTCGTAAGGCTTGCGACAGGCATCAGCAAAAAAGGGCTTTCCGGCCTCGAGTTTGCCGCGGGCATTCCGGGTTCGGTCGGCGGAGCGGTTTACATGAATGCCGGAGCCCACGGTTCTGATATCAGCAGGGTATTGGTGAAAGCATTGATCCTGTTTGAAGACGGAACGATCGATTGGCTGACGAATGAAGAGATGGCGTTCAGCTACCGCACGTCCATCCTGCAAAACGAGCGGCCGGGCATATGTCTTGAAGCCGTTCTCCAGCTGGAGCAAAAAGAACGCGATGAGATCGTTGCGCAAATGCAGAAAAACAAAGACTACCGAAAAGAAACGCAGCCTGTGTCCAACCCTTGCGCAGGGAGCATCTTCAGAAACCCGCTGCCTGAACATGCGGGCCGGCTAGTAGATGAGGCTGGTTTGAAAGGCCATCAGATCGGCGGGGCAAAGGTTTCAGAGATGCACGGCAATTTTATCGTCAACGCAGGCGGCGCAACAGCACAAGACGTCCTGGATTTGATTGCATTCATTCAAAAAACGATTAAAGAAAAATACGATATCGACATGCACACTGAGGTCGAAATTATCGGAGAAAAACGGTAAACGGCCTCTCTACTTCAGATCGCCTTATGATATAATGTATGAAACAAACAAGCAAACGGCATCCTAGTATGTCGTTTGTTTCGCTAAATGGAAGCTTTTTAGCTTGCCCCGTGCTTTCATATGTCGAAAAGCGCGTCATTTTTCCGAACAAAAATAAGCAAATAAAAGTCTTTTTGTCTGCTTTATTAACCTGAGGTGAGCCTACGTGAAACCCGGTATTGATAAAGAAAAAGTAGTGAATATAGAAGAACGGATTCCCAAAATCAAAGAACAGCGAAAGCAAAAGGCAAACCGCCGGCTGATCACCTTTATTCTGCTCTTTTTCACGATGATGCTGATCATCATTTACCTGCAGACGCCGATCAGCAAAGTTTCGACGGTAGAGATCAAAGGAAACAAAAACGTTTCAAAAGACCAGATCATTTCCCTGTCTTCGATCCATAAAGGACAGACGGAATTCTGGAGTCTGAGCAAGCAAAAGGCCGCAGAAAAGATCGAGCAGAATAAATTGATCAAAAAAGCCGAAATCTCTAAACAGCTGCCCAACAAAATCGCCATCTCCATCGAAGAGTATAAAAGCATTGCGTTTTTGCAAAAACACAATGTGTACTACTCCGTGCTTGAAAACGGCACGGTGCTTCCTGAAGAGGTGACGCCGACTGACATCGGACCGACCCTTAATAACTGGGAGGAAGACGAAAAGCTCGTTCAAATGGCAAAACAGCTGAACAAGCTTTCCGATTCCGTGAAAAAATCGATTTCCGAGATTAACTATACGCCTCAAAAATCAAATCCTTGGCTGATCAGACTGTATATGAACGACGGCTATATCGTGACGGCTTCGCTGAAAACGTTCGGACAGAAAATGAACAGCTATCCGGCGATCGTAAAAGAGCTGCCGAAAGGGGAAAAAGGCATTATCCATATGGAAGTCGCGACTTATTTTGAACCTCTGAAAAAAACGGATGAAAGCAAAAAGGGAGACGGAAATTGAAGAGGCACACAGTCAATCTTTCACTCGCCATGCTTGTCCTCGGATTCCTGCTGTCTTTCTCCTATCAATTCGCCAGGGAAAACAAAGACCATGAAGAAACAGCTGAAAATTGGAAAGAGGAGTATTCCTTGCGCGACCGGCTGATTTCCCAGGAAAAGCAAAATAAGAAGCTGGAACAGGAGCTTTACAAAAAACAGCAGGAAGTACAGAAAACAGAGACGGCTTTGAAAAAGGAAAAAAAAGAGTATTACAATATTGTTGAAGATGTTGAAAGGTACAGAATGTTCGTCGGGGAAATCGGCGTTCAGGGCGAAGGAATCAAGGTGACGCTGAAAGACGCTTCTTACATACCGGAAGGTGAGAATGTCAACAACTATATCGTACATGAAAGCCACATATTCCGCCTGCTCAATGAGCTGTGGATTTCCGGGGCGGCCGCGGTGTCGATCAACGGACAGCGTGTGACACATCATTCTTACATATCGTGCAACGGTCCTGTCATCACGGTTGACGGCAACCAGTATCCCGCGCCGTTTGTCATTTCGGCCATCGGGGATCCGGATGTGCTGATGCCGGCGCTGAACATTGCAGGAGGGCTTGTGGACCAGCTGAGCCGCGATCATATTTCAGTCAGCATCGAAAAACAAGACCAAATCGAGATGGAGCCCCTTTTAAAGCAGGGGGAATGAACGTTGAAAAGTTGGTGGGCGGACGTTGAAGAAAAATAATCGTTTCATCAGTTTGAGCATCCTGATGCTCATTTTCGGAATTATGCTGTCCGTGCAGTTCAATTCGCTGAAAGCGCCGAAAGTCCGCGATACGCGGGACATTTGGGACCTCAGGGAGGATCTGAAGAAAGAACAGAAAAAACAGCTTGAGCTGATCAGCGAAATTGACAAATATGAAAAAATGCTGAACACATACAGTCATCAAGAAGAAACCTCGCGGACAAAAGCGTTGAATGAAACGCTTCAAAACTTAAAAAAACAGGCCGGCTTCACAGATGTTACAGGGAACGGAATCATCATCACCATTTCTCAGCTTTTCTCGGAAGAACTCACGGGAGAATCCATTCAAAATCCGCCGCCAGACCTTCTGAAAAAGCTGATTAATGAACTGAATATGTATGAAGCGGAAGAAATATCGATCAATGACAGAAGGGTTGTCAACACGACGGTGATCAGGGATATCAACGGAACAACCAAAATCGACGGATATCCTTTGGACAACTATCCGATAACGGTAAAAGTCATCGGCAAAAACGCCGATAAACTATATAGCCGAATGAATGCTTCATCCCTGCAGGATCTGTTCGCGGGAGAAAATCTGGATTTGCAAATCAAAAGGCCTGAAAAACAAATCAAAATCAAAGCTTACGAAGGTTCAATGCAAGTTGCGCCATTGAAACCGCTCGAGAAATCAAAAGGAGAGAATTCCTAATGTGGCTTCCGGTTTTAGGGCTTTTGCTCGGAATTACAATCGGGTTCAGCACGAACTTCACCATTCCGGATGAATACTCAAATTATTTGTCCCTGGCGATTCTTGCATCCCTTGATACTTTGATCGGGGGAATAAGGGCCCATTTGGAAAGTGTATACGATGAACTAGTTTTTGTGACGGGCTTTTTCTTCAATATTATTCTCGCCATAAGTTTGGCTTTTCTGGGCGTTCATCTTGGTGTAGACTTGTATTTAGTCGGTATGTTTGCATTTGGCGTGAGGCTTTTTCAAAACATCGCGGTCATCAGAAGAATACTGCTCGCCAAATGGACGGCCTCGAGGAGAAAAAATTAAAAAAAATCGGATTTAAAAGAGGATATACATAGGATATCACGAATATTCACAGTAATCCTAAAACTAAAAACGAAGCGTATTGGTTTGTATTGATTGTTACACACTTGTAAAACCAGATTCATTGTATTGTTGTTCGGCAAATAATAGAATAGAATTGACTGAAATGTGAGGAGGTGCCATAGAATGAACAACAATGAACTTTACGTCAGTCTAGACATCGGTACGTCCAATATTAAAGTGATCGTCGGTGAAATGTCAGACGATTCTCTTAACATTATCGGAGTCGGAAATGTTCCCTCAGAGGGGCTGAAAAAAGGATCAATCGTTGATATAGATGAAACGGTTCATTCTATAAAAAAAGCGTTTGAACAAGCAGAAAGAATGATAGGTTTTCCGCTGACCCACGCGATCGTCGGGGTTAATGGGAACTACATCCATATTCAAGATACGAACGGTGTTGTGGCTGTCTCAAGCGAGAATAAAGAGATCCACGTTGAAGACGTGCGCCGGGTGATGGAGGCCGCTCAAGTCGTTTCCATCCCGCCTGAACAGCTGATCGTCGATGTGATTCCGAGACAGTTTATCGTTGACGGCAGAGGCGATATTACAGATCCGAAAAAGATGCTCGGCGTCCGCCTTGAAGTGGAAGGATCGCTGATCACGGGCTCTAAAACGATCTTACATAACCTGCTGCGCTGTGTGGAAAGAGCGGGAATTGAAATAACGGATATTTGTCTTCAGCCGCTGGCTGCCGGATCTGTCGCTTTATCAAAGGACGAAAAAAACCTCGGAGTGGCTTTAATCGACATCGGGGGAGGATCGACAACGGTTGCCGTATTTGAGGACGGACATCTTCTTGCGACCCGCGTCATACCCCTGGGAGGAGAAAACATCACCAAGGATATTTCAATCGGATTGCGCACTTCCACAGACGAAGCTGAGCGGGTGAAGAAGCAGTTTGGACATGCTTTCTATGAAGAAGCGTCGGAAGAGGAAACATTTGAAGTCGCCGTGATCGGGACAGACCAAAAGCAGACCTTTTCTCAGCGGGAAGTGGCAGACATTATAGAAGCCAGGCTCGAAGAAATCTTTTTATTCGTGGCAGAGGAACTGCGGAACATGGGAATAAAAGAATTGCCGGGAGGGTTTGTGCTTACAGGGGGACAGGCTGGAATGCCGGGTGTCCTCAGCCTCGCACAGGATGTTCTTCAAAATAACGTCAGAGTGGCTAGCCCGAATTATATCGGTGTAAGAGAACCTCAATACATGACAGGAGTCGGCCTCATCCAATTCGCTTACCGCAACGCAAAAATCCAAGGCAGAAAAGTAGGTTTTAAGATGCCGGAACAAGCGGTTCAGGAAGTCGCGGCAACACATCAAAAAGAAGTGCAGCAGCGACCGAAGCCAAAATCCAAGCAGCACGCTCAAGCTGAGAAAAAGCCGAGCAAAATGAAGAAAATATTTAACTTCTTTTGGGAATAGAGATTAGTCATTCGACGGATTAGGAGGATTTAGCATGTTAGAGTTTGAAACAAATATAGACGGCTTAGCATCGATTAAAGTAATAGGAGTAGGTGGCGGCGGTAACAATGCCGTCAATCGGATGATCGAAAATGACGTTCAGGGAGTCGAGTTTATCGCAGTCAATACGGATGCCCAGGCTCTCAACCTGTCAAAAGCGGAAACGAAAATGCAGATTGGTGCGAAGCTGACGCGCGGGCTCGGCGCAGGAGCCAATCCGGAAGTCGGCAAAAAAGCCGCAGAGGAAAGCAAAGAACAAATTGAAGAAGCGCTGAAAGGTGCAGACATGGTGTTCGTCACAGCCGGAATGGGCGGCGGAACAGGAACGGGCGCGGCACCTGTCATCGCACAAATCGCAAAAGATCTGGGCGCATTGACTGTCGGCGTTGTCACAAGGCCGTTTACCTTTGAAGGAAGAAAAAGACAGCTTCAGGCGGCAGGCGGTATTTCAGCAATGAAGGAAGCCGTCGACACCCTGATCGTCATTCCGAATGACCGTCTTCTTGAAATCGTCGATAAAAACACACCGATGCTTGAAGCGTTCCGCGAAGCGGACAACGTTCTCCGCCAAGGTGTTCAGGGCATTTCAGACTTGATCGCAACACCTGGACTGATCAACCTTGACTTTGCCGACGTCAAAACAATCATGTCCAACAAAGGTTCTGCACTGATGGGTATCGGTGTAGCGACAGGTGAGAACCGCGCTGCAGAAGCCGCTAAAAAAGCTGTTTCCAGCCCGTTGCTTGAAACGGCGATTGACGGTGCCCAAGGCGTGCTGATGAACATTACAGGCGGAGCCAACTTAAGCCTTTACGAAGTTCAGGAAGCAGCGGACATTGTGGCGGCTGCATCTGACCAGGACGTCAACATGATCTTCGGATCTGTCATCAATGAAAACTTGAAAGACGAAATCGTCGTTACGGTCATCGCGACCGGCTTTATCGAACAGGATCAAGATGCATCTAAGCCGCAGAGACCTTTAAACCAAGGCTTAAAACAGCATCATCAGCCTGCTCCGAAACGGGAGCCGAAGCGCGAGGAGCCAAGCATGCCGCATCGCAGCCAATCACAGCCTGCCGAGGATACGCTTGACATCCCGACTTTCTTAAGAAACCGCAATAAACGCTAAAACGTATATAATACATTGGAAAGCTGCCGACAAGAAGTCGGCGGCTTTTTTTATGCGCTGGAACGGATTCTCCCCTCCAAAAGCATCAATTGTCATTCTGATCGAAGCGCCTCCCTCAAAAGCCTTGCATCTAACCTCTCTCTTTTCTCCCGGATGCACGGATTTTCCTTTCAGCTTGTCATCTGGCCGAACTATGAACAGTGAACAAGTCATATGTAAAAAGAACGAATTTACAAACCGACAAAGGAAAAATGACAAAATACGACAATGTCTATAAGTCTTTTCTTTTACCATTATTAATAGTTTCTGTTTCTAGACAAAGAAACGCAAGAAACGACTATATTTGCTATTGCTTAAAGGAGGATGTCATGTGAAGAAAAAGCCATTATTCAGCACATTCATGTGCGCTGCACTCATCGGTTCACTTCTCGCTCCGGCCGCTGTGCAGGCTGAAACAGGCACGACAGCGAAGGCCAAGGAACAAAACAAAATATCAAGCGCTCTTTACAAACGTTTTGAGAAAGAAGATAAAGTGACTTTTTTAATCAAAATGAAAAACCAGGCGAATCTTCAGCAAGCGGCGACAGCGGCTGAAAACCGGGCGAAAGCAAGCGTGATGACCGTGAAAAAAGTAAAAGAAATCAAACGTTCAGCCGTGCTGACGTCCCTGCGTACAAAAGCTGAGAGAACGCAAAAAGACTTAAAATCGTTTTTAGAAAAAGAAGAGAAAAAAGGAACAGCAAAGCAAGTGGAATCTTTTTATATTGTAAATGGCATTGCCGTGACAGCGACAAAGGATGTTATGGAAAAAGCGGCTTCATTTCCGGAGGTTGAAAAAGTGCTGCCAAATCAAAAAATTAAGCTCGGCAACACTGAAAAACCCACGGTAGAATCGAAAACGTCTGCGGATCGTTCCCCCGCTTCCAACATTCAGCAGGTTCATGCGCCTAATGTCTGGAAAAAGCGCTATAAAGGCAAAGGAGCCGTTGTCGCTTCGATTGACACCGGCGTTGAGTGGGATCATCCGGCGTTGAAGACAAAGTACAGGGGCTACAACCCTTCTAAACCGAACAGTCCAGACAATGAGTTCAACTGGTTTGATGCGACAAGCAATAAGAAAACGCCATATGACGACTTGGGCCACGGCACACATGTGACAGGCACGATGGTCGGCTCAGAAGCCGGCGGCAAAAACCAGATCGGTGTCGCACCGACTGCGAAATGGATCGCTGTCAAAGCCTTTTCAGAGGACGGTGGAGACGAAAAATCCCTTTTGGCTGCAGGAGAATGGATTTTGGCTCCGAAAGATGCGAAAGGAAAAGGGCACCCCGAAAAGGCTCCCGATGTCGTCAACAATTCTTGGGCGGGTGAACGCGGACTCAATGAATGGTATTTGGATATTGTCAAAGCTTGGCGGTCAGCTGATATCTTTCCTGCATTCGCAGCAGGTAATGTCAGCGAATTGGAACCGGGCGGACCGGGTTCAGTTGAGAATCCGTCCAACTATCCGCAATCTTTCGCGATAGGCGCAGTTGACAGCGCAAACGCGTTAGCCGATTTTTCATTGCAAGGACCTTCGCCATATGACGAAATCAAGCCCGATATTTCGGCACCGGGCGTCAGCATCCGCTCTGCTTATCCGGGACACAAGTATGCTGCGATGAGCGGAACATCGATGGCGACCCCGCATGTATCAGGGATCGTCGCTTTAATGAGGGAAGCCAATCCGGACCTCACAGTCGATGAAATCGAGCGCATCCTGCTGAATACGGCGACGCCTCTGACTGACAAAACGTTTAAAAAATCGCCGAACAACGGCTACGGATACGGCTTGGTCAACGCTGTAAAAGCTTTTGACGCGGCTAAAAAAACAAAATGATAAAAAAGGACAAAACCGCTTTAACGGTTTTGTCCTTTTTTATCTAATTTTAAACATGATCTTGACAAATACCGACAAAAAAATTAACCAGTTTTTACTATATTTAAGTTACATCAAGGTCAGACAAGGCATCCACAAGGAGAGGAGGACGGACAAGTCCAGCCAATTTCATCAAAAAGGGGGATGTTCATTTGAAAAGAAAGCTGAGAAAAAAGGCGTTTTCCACCATTTTAAGCGGTTTGTTAATCGGCTCGCTGTTCATGCCCGCCGTTTCAGATGCCGCGGCAAAGCCTGCGCTCACTTCGATGAAAGAACAAGCAGTTGCAGGGAAGGGAAAAATTTCGAAATCTCTTGTCAAACAGTTCAAAAAAGAAGATCAAGTCACATTCTTGATCAAACTGAAAGATCAAGTCGATACTCCAAAGGTGGCCAAGCAGGCGGAAAAGAATGCGAAGAAAAAGTCGCTGAGCGCGGCTAAAACAGAATATCAAAAGCGCTCGGCTGTCGTCTCCGCTTTAAGAGTCAAAGCGGATGAGACGCAAAGCGATTTGAAACGTTATTTGAAAAAGCAGGAAAAACAAGGGAAAGTAAAAAAAATCCGCTCCTATTATATTGTCAACGGGATGGCCGTCCATGCGACGAAAGAGGTCATGGAACAAGTAGCGGCTTTTCCGGAAGTAGAGAAAGTGCTCCCGAACGAAAAAAGGCAGCTGATCAAACCGGCTAAACAGTCTGTGAAAAAATCGGCAGCTAAGGATGAAAAAGAAATCGAATGGAATATCAATCGAGTCGACGCGCCAAAAGCCTGGAAATTGGGATATGACGGAACGGGCACGGTTGTCGCGTCAATTGATACGGGCGTGCAATGGGATCATCCGGCATTGAAAGAAAAATACCGCGGATATGACCCGCAGCATCCCGATCAGCCTGATCACGAATTCAGCTGGTATGATGCGGTTTCTGGCGCTTCTGAACCTTTTGACGACCTGGAGCACGGCACGCATGTAACCGGGACGATGGTCGGATCAGAGCCTGACGGCCAAAACCAAATCGGTGTGGCGCCGGGTGCAAAGTGGATTGCCGTGAAAGCTTTTTCGGATGACGGCGGAACGGACGAAGACCTCCTTGCAGCGGGTGAATGGATTTTGGCGCCGAAAGATAAAGATGGCAACCCGCACCCTGAAATGGCTCCGGATGTTGTCAATAACTCGTGGTCAGGGGGAGCCGGGATTGATGAGTTTTACAGGGATATCGTAAAAGCGTGGCGAGCTGCCGGCATCTTCCCTGAGTTCTCTGCGGGGAACGCTGATTTCACCAATCCGGGAGGACCTGCTTCGATTGCCAATCCGGCAAACTACCCCGAAGCGTTCGCGACCGGTGCGACAGACATCGATAATCGCTTAGCCGATTTTTCACTTCAAGGTCCTTCCCCGTATGATGAGACCAAGCCTGAAGTAACAGCACCTGGGGTCAACATTCGCTCTTCTGTCCCTGGAAGCGGCTATCAAGACGGCTGGGACGGCACTTCAATGGCAGGACCGCATGTCGCAGCCGCGGCCGCACTTATCAAGCAGGCCGATTCGTCGATCACCGTTGATGGGATCGAAAAGATTTTGATGGAAACCGCAACACCGCTCACAGACAGCAAATTTACCGAATCGCCGAACAACGGATACGGCCACGGGCTCGTGAACGTGTTTGACGCGGTGTCCGCCGTCACAGAAGGGTTGGGCAAAGCGGAAGGGCAAGTCGGAAAAGAAGGCGAAGACAAAAATCCGCCGGTCTTAAACCATCAAGAGATCAAGGAAATTTACTCAGGCTCAGAAACGCCTCTTTCAGTTGATGTGGAAGACGATGTCAGCATCATATCGGTCAAATTAAGCTATAAAACCGATGATTCCGATTGGGTGACGATCGCTGCCAAACAAACTTCCGGCGACTATAAAAAAGGAACGTACGAGGCGGCCGTATCCGTTTCTGAAGGGAAAACGCTTTCCTACAAATGGATTGTCACCGATTTCGGAGGAAACAAAACGGAATCCAAAGTGTACGAAATCCCGATTTCTCCGGCTGTGACCACAGGGTATAAACAAGATTTCGAGAATGCTGCCAACGGCTGGATCACATCAGGTGTGAAGAATTCATGGGAGCGCGGTATTCCTCAGTCAGGCCCGAATGCCGCAGCATCGGGAAAAAACGTATTCGCAACAAATCTGACAGGGCCGTATCAAAGTTCGGCCAATATGAATCTTCTTATGCCTCCTGTCAGCGTTCCAAAAAATCAAAAACTTTATCTCACATACAAATATTGGCACGATATTGAAGAGGACTTCGATTACGGTTTCGTTTACGTACAGCCTGAAGGGAAAGATGAATGGATCCCGGCTGCTGAGTACAGCGGCAGGACGTCAGAATGGAAAGACGGACAGATTGATTTGTCGGAGTACGGGGGACAGACGATTAAGATCATGTTCAACCTACAATCTGACGACAGCATTGAAGGTGACGGGCTTTATATCGATGATGTAGCGCTTGTGAAGGAAGTGAAGAGCGCAGGCACGAAAAAACGACTGGGCGTTGAAAAACAGCCGGCTAAAATGAAGGATAAGAAAACGAAGAAACAAACGATTGATCCGAAAAAAGCAAAACCGGCAGAAACCGTTCAAGAACATTCTGAGACGAAAAAAGCAGCTCCTGCAGTTCTTCCGGTGCGGGCTCAGGTCAGCGTGCTGGAGACGGGCAAATCGACATATTCCAACCAAGCAACAGGCGCATACAGTTTGGCTCATGCACCTGGAACGTATACGCTGAAAGCGGAAGCGTACGGATATGAATCAAATGCGCAAACCGTAAAAATCGAGGCCGACAAGACGACGACGGCAGACTTTGTCTTAAAGGAACTGAAGAAAGGGACGCTCACCGGAACGATAAAAAACAAAAAAACGGGCGAACCCGTCCGACATGCAAAGCTGTATATCGTTGAAGATGCATCCGTAAAACCGGTTCAGACGGACGGCGACGGAAGTTATTCATTAACGGCCTATGAAGGCTCGTATATGGTAAAGGTCTCTGCAAACGGATATTACAGCAGCGAGTTTTCCGTTGATTTAAAAGGAGATGTCTCGAAAGATATCGAGCTCGATCCTTTCATCGGCTATCCTGGGGAAATCGGCTATGATGACGGAACCGGGGAAAACGCCTGGGCTTTCTATGAATCCGGCAACGGGCTGGCCGTCAAAATGACGCTCGAAAACGGGCAGGAAAAAGCTATGCTGAAAGGCGGCTTGTTCAAATTCTGGGATACAGAATTCCCGGATCCGGGCGGCACTGATTTTGCAGTCGAGGTCTACGATGCGTCGGGTGAAAAAGGCTCTCCGGGCAAAAAACTCGCCGGCCCGTTCAAAGCTGAAGCGCTCCGCACAGGTGAATGGACGACCGTTGATTTGGGCGATGAAGGCATCCTCGTCGGAAAAGACTTTTACCTCGTGTACGTCCAGACAGAGGACCTGGCCAACTCACCTGGACTTGCTACAGATGAAGACGGGGAATATTCAGGCCGCAACTGGCAGTATACGGACGGCTCATGGTCGAAAGCGCCATCAGACCAAGGCAACTTCATGATCCGCGCTTTGGTCGACTATGAATTGGCGATGCCTGTGATTACGTCGCCTAAAGACGGATTCATTACCAACAAAAAGAATGCTGTCATCGAAGGGACATCGTCTCCGAACACGACCGTTCAGCTCTTTAACGGAGATGAAGAAGCCGGAACGGCGAAAACGGCGGGAGACGGCACTTTCTCAAAAGAGATTCCGCTGAATAAAGGTGAAAATGTGATCACCGCCAAATCGTCATCGGCTTCCGGAACGACGGATGCTTCAGACCCGGTCCGGATCGTCCTTGACCAGAAAAAGCCGAAGCTTACGATTGACACGCCGAAAAGCGGATCAAAACTCAATAAAGAGACTGTCACTGTGAAAGGAACAGTATCAGACGACCACTTAGAATCTGTTCATGTAAACGGCAAAAAAGCGGCTGTTGACAATGGCGAGTATTCTGCAAGGATTATGCTTGACAACGGCCAAAATGAAATCAAAGTAACGGCAGCGGATGCGGCAGGCAACAAAACGACCAAAAAAGTCACGGTGGATGTCAACTTTGAAGCGCCGCAAATCACCGGCTTGAAACCGGCTGAAGACCTCGAGCTCAAAACGGGAGAAACCGTGAAAATCGAGTTTGAAAGCGCCGCTGATTTGGATGCTGTCTTTGTGATCAGAATGCCACTTACCAATTTCAAAACGGCTGCCCAAAACGTAACAGAGCTGCCGATCAGAGAAGTCTCAAAAGGCAAGTATGAAGGATATTGGACCGCGACTTCAACCGCAAAAGCAAAAGGAGCGGAAATCGAGGTCATCGTCCGGGATGATTACGGCAATGAAACGAGACAAACGGCAAAAGGCAAACTGTACATCAATGAAAAGCTGAAATAAAGGTGAAAAGACGCTGTCTTTAATGGCAGCGTTTTTTTTCGTTTTATGATCGACAAATTCAGTACGAAAACTTCAAAAAATGTACGATTTGCGCAACATTAATTGACAGACTTTACCTTTGGGCTTGATTTATACTTAGGAAAACAAACAATATGGTCACCGAGTCCAAAGAAAGGGGAAGGATGTGGAAATCTATTTAGATGCGATATGGCTGTTAAACTTTTGTTTTGACTTGCTGCTTTTAATGATGACCGCATTTATTTTAAAGCGAAGGGTTAAAAAGCGGAGGCTGATCTTAGGGGCGTTTGTCGCGTCAAGCATCGTTCTGTTTATGTTTACACCTTTTTCGCCGTACGTCCTTCATCCTGCAGGCAAACTGTCGTTTTCGGTTGTGATCGTTCTTTTGACATTTGGTTTTAAGCGGTTCCGGTTTTTTTTGCAAAATTTGTTTTCTTTTTATTTTGCTACTTTTTTAATGGGAGGAGGGATTATTGGAGCGCATTCTTTACTTGAAACGGATTCGATCATGGAAAACGGCGTCTTTATGACGAATTGGTCCGGTTTTGGAGACCCGGTCAGCTGGCTGTTTGTCGGTGCAGGTTTTCCGGCTGTATGGCTGTTTTCAAAAAAGCGTTTTGAAGATGCTGAAGCGAAGAAAATTCAATATGAAGAACGCGTCCGCCTAGAGACCGGCATTGATGAACATACGCTTCATTTCACCGGATTGATTGACTCCGGAAACCAACTCTACGACCCGATCACAAAAACGCCCGTCATGATCGTCAATATTGAAAAATTGAAAAGTGTATTGGGAGAAGAAGCGAGTGTGATCATCAAGGAAATGAGCCCGCTTGATGCCGTCGGCAAACTTGATGAAACACTCCCGTATATCGGGCGGATCCGCCTGATTCCCTACCGCGGGGTCGGCCATCAGCATCAGTTTCTGCTCTGCCTAAAGCCGGATCATGTGCTCATTTTTTCGGAAAGGGAGGTGATTGAAGCGCCGAAATGCCTGATTGGAATAAGCACCTCACCGCTTTCCGCGGACGGCGAATTTGACGCCATCGTCCATCCGAAAATGCTCGCCGGAAACCCGGTCAAACACGTTTCTTAAACTCGAAGTCTGTTACATTATCATACTCCTGAAGACGTTTATTTAGAAGGGGGAGGAAGATGAAAAAACTAAAATTAAGGTTAACCTATCTGTGGTACAAACTTTTAATGAAACTGGGGCTGAAAAGCGACGAAATTTATTATATCGGCGGAAGCGAAGCGCTGCCCCCGCCATTGTCAAAAGATGAAGAGCAGGTGCTTCTCCATAAGCTGCCTGACGGTGATCAGGCGGCACGGGCGATTTTGATTGAACGAAATCTCAGGCTGGTCGTCTACATCGCGAGAAAATTTGAAAATACCGGCATCAATATCGAGGATTTAATCTCCATCGGCACGATCGGCCTTATCAAAGCGGTGAATACCTTTAATCCCGAGAAAAAAATCAAACTGGCTACATATGCTTCCAGATGTATTGAAAATGAAATTTTGATGTATTTAAGAAGAAACAATAAAATTCGCTCAGAGGTATCATTCGATGAACCGTTGAACATCGATTGGGACGGAAATGAACTTCTTCTCTCAGATGTGCTCGGAACAGAAAACGATATTATTACAAAAGATATCGAAGCAAACGTTGATAAGAAGCTGCTGAAAAAAGCGCTTGAACAGCTCAATGACAGAGAAAAACAGATCATGGAGCTCCGCTTCGGGCTTGTCGGAGGAGAAGAAAAAACGCAAAAAGACGTTGCCGATATGCTCGGCATCTCCCAGTCATATATTTCCCGGCTTGAAAAAAGAATTATTAAAAGGCTGCGAAAAGAATTCAACAAAATGGTTTAATTTTTTTATGAAATTTGAAGTGTTGACAGCCAAGGGTTTTCGACTTGATCTTCTTATTTTTGGAAATTAACGATGCATATTTTTCCCACCCGAGGAGATACTGAACTTTGTACAGCAGCTCCTGTAGGGAGGGAAAAAAGTGTCGAGAAATAAAGTTGAAATCTGCGGGGTTGATACATCAAAACTGCCCGTACTGAAGAACGAAGAGATGAGAAAGTTGTTCAAGCAAATGCAGGATGAAGGAGACACGACAGCAAGAGAAAAGCTTGTTAACGGTAATTTGCGCCTTGTCTTAAGCGTCATTCAAAGGTTTAACAACAGAGGAGAGTATGTTGATGACTTATTCCAAGTCGGCTGCATCGGACTAATGAAATCAATTGATAATTTTGATCTGAGCCACAATGTTAAGTTTTCAACATATGCTGTACCAATGATCATCGGAGAAATCCGCAGATATTTGCGCGATAACAACCCGATCCGCGTCTCACGGTCACTCAGGGATATCGCGTACAAGGCGCTGCAAGTGAGAGAACGGCTGATCAGTGAGACAAGCAGGGAGCCGACGGCTCAGGAGATCGCGAAAGAGCTTGAAGTGTCCCATGAAGAAATCGTTTTTGCGCTTGACGCTATTCAAGATCCCGTATCTTTGTTTGAGCCGATTTACAATGACGGAGGAGATCCGATTTATGTCATGGATCAAATCAGCGATGAGCGCAACAAGGATTCGCAATGGATCGAAGAGCTCGCCTTAAAAGAAGGTATGAGACGGCTGAATGAACGGGAAAAAATGATCCTCAGAAAACGCTTCTTCCAAGGCAAGACGCAAATGGAAGTCGCTGATGAGATCGGAATCTCCCAAGCCCAGGTGTCAAGGCTGGAAAAAGCCGCCATTAAACAAATGAATAAGAACATTCACTAAAGCCGCAGTCAATCTGCGGCTTTTCACATGCTAAAAATGGAAAATCTCTCATTCACTTTGTTATATAAATAAGCTATAATAAAAGAATTATATTTTAATTTATCAGAATATTTACATAAAAGGAGGACTTCAAATGGTTTTGCAGCTTGAGAATGCTTCACTAAAACGAAACGGAGAGTGGATATTAAAGGATATTGATTGGACGGTGGAAAAGGGGGAGCACTGGGCGTTATACGGATTGAACGGGGCCGGCAAAACCGCTCTGTTGAACATGCTGTGCGCTTATTATTTTCCGACAACAGGAAAAGTCACCGTGTTAGGGCGCGAATTTGGAAAAACGGAGCTGAACGAAAAGCTTCGCCAAAAAATCGGCCTTGTGTCAGCGGCCCTGCAGCAGAAGCTGTATCCTGAAGACAGTGCATTTGAAATTGTCTTAAGCGGCGCTTTCGCTTCGATCGGCCTTTATGAATCGCCTTCACAGTCTGTCAGGGAGAAAGCGATCGCCCTCCTGGAGGAATTCGGCTCCATCCGTTATGCGGACAGGAGATATGAAACGCTCTCTCAGGGAGAAAAACAAAAGGTGCTGATCTCAAGGGCCTTGATGGCCGATCCAGAGCTGCTCATTCTCGACGAGCCTGTAACCGGTCTTGATTTCATCGCGAGGGAGCAGGTGCTGGAGACGGTTGAACAAATTGCCAAAAAAGACAGTGCACCGTCCATGCTTTATGTTACTCACCATGCGGAAGAAATTCTCCCCGCTTTCAGCCAAACGCTGCTGCTGAAAAAAGGTGAAGTGTTTGCCTTGGGGAAGACAAGAGAGATGATGTCCGGCGAGGTTTTGTCCGAATTTTTCGATATGCCCGTCCAGGCGGTATGGACGGACGGCAGACCGTATTTGTCCAAGAAAAAGCCTCTAAACCTCAGCATTTAAAACGGCTGGTTCTTTGGCAGCCTCCTTGTTTGGAGGCTCTTTTTCAGCTTTCATCCTCTTAAAAAAGCTGGTAAGATAATAGAGAACGTCATGTTAAAGAGGGGTTCATCATTATGATCATTCAATTCATTCGCTACAGATAATGAAAGGTATAGACAAACGCTTAAACCATCCACACCTTCGTCTTTAAAAAATGCCGAAGGTGCGGGTTTATTTGTCTATGCCTTTTTCATTGATCTAAATGTGAATGAATGAGGTGTAACAATGATGAATAAAAAATTAAAAAGAGCATCGCTCATGAAAAGGCATGAAACGATGTTTCAGTGCCCGATATGCGCAACGAATATGGCGGTCACCGATTTAAAAAGCCTGATCTGTAAAAACGGACATACGTTTGATATCGCAAGAGGGGGATATGTCAATGTCACAACGCATGCTCCTTCTGTTAAATATGATAAAGAATTATTTGAAGCGAGAAGAATGTTAGCCGCCCGCGGCTTTTTTGAACCGCTTAGCGGCGCTTTGACAGATCGTCTCGAACAAGCAGGCCTCCCGTTTTGCAACTTTGTCAGCATCCTCGATGCCGGCTGCGGGGAAGGTTCGCATTTGGCGCGGATCGTTGAAAAGCTTCAAATGCGTTCCGGATCGCCTGTCCTTGGCGTCGGGCTTGATTTGGCGAAAGCCGGGATTGTGTCTGCGACTAAGCAAGAAAGAGAGGCGATCTGGTGTGTCGCCGATCTGGCTGCCGCGCCGTTTCGGAATCGTTCATTCGACGCGATCCTCAATATATTGTCGCCTTCTAATTACGCGGAATTCGAGCGGCTGTTATCGGATGACGGCATCGTTTTGAAAGTGATTCCGAAAAGCGGCTATCTGAAAGAACTGCGGGGATTTTTGTATGACGGCTTGGACAAACAAGCCTATACGAGCGAGGATGCGGCTGAGCGGTTCTCGTCTCATTTCGATCTGATCGACAGAACGGAGATCGCCTACAGCAAACGTTTAGACCAAAGCCTTCTCGCGCCGCTCATCAAGATGACGCCATTATCATGGCGCGCAGAAAAGGAGCGGATCAATGCCTTTTTAAAGAAAGAATCCGCTGTTACGACCGTCCATCTCGACATTTTAGCCGGCAGGAAAAAAACGAAATAAACCACTGAAAAGGCAGTCTAAATAAAGGACTGCCTTTCATATAATCTAAAAGGACATTTGATCAGAGGAGGCGTGCGGTGGACATGATGAACATTTCTGATTTCCAGATAAAAGATGTCGTTAACGTATCAAACGGGAAAAAGCTCGGCAGCATCGGCGATATCGATATTAATGTAACGACAGGCAAAATACAGGCGATTGTCATCGGAGGAACGGGGAAAGTTTTCGGATTTTTCGGAAAAGAAGAGGAAATCGTCATTCCGTGGCGAAATATTGTTAAAATTGGAGAAGATGTGATTCTTGTGCGTTTAAGCTGATCAAGCATATGAGATGATGCCTGATCAATCGGCGGGCCCTTATCCGCCTGCTTTTTCAACATTATTGTATACGGTGAGACCGTCTGCAAAAACGGCGATAAATGTTGCAAACAATACATTTCGTTTAGTTTTTTGAAACGAAACTAAACGAATGCATCAAGATGTGTTAAAATAGGAGCGATATGATGAAAGACTACGATGTTTGTCGAAAGGCTGATCACCATGAATACATATAACCCCTTTCGTCTTGATGCTCCGTCAATGCTTTTGATTGAGGAATGGAATCAGACGGCGGAAACCGGCGGAGCCGTCACAGCCGGATTTACGACAAAAAACGGCGGAGAAAGCGAACCGCCTTTTCACTCACTGAATACAGGGCTGCACGTTCAGGATCATGAACAGCATGTCATCAATAACAGAAAACAGATTGCCGACAACTTAAAAACCGATCTGCACGACTGGGTATTTGCCGATCAGACGCATGAAGACCGGATTCAAAAAGTGACGGATAGCGATCGCGCCAGCGGCGCTTTCCGATACGATACGGCGCTGAAGGCTACGGACGGACTTTATACAGACAGGCCAAACCTGTTTTTGGCGCTTTGCTTTGCCGACTGCGTTCCTGTTTATTTTTACGATCCGGTCCGCTCGCTGGCCGGAATCGCTCACGCGGGCTGGAAAGGCACCGCGCTCGGGATCGCAGCCAGCATGGTTGACACGTGGGTCAGCCGGGAAGGATCAAATCCCGCAGACATCCACGCCGTGATCGGGCCTGCGATCGGCTCGTGCTGCTACACTGTCGACGATCATGTAATAGACAAAATCAGGAATCTTCCTCTTCAGCAAGAAGACAAAGCCTTTTTGACGATAAAAGAAGGGGAGTACCGTCTCGAATTAAAAGAAGTGAACAGGCAGCTGCTTGTACACGCCGGAATTCCAAACGGCCAGATCAAGGTGAGTTCCCTTTGTACGAGCTGCGAGCATTCACTGTTTTTCTCCCATCGGAGAGACCGGGGAAAAACCGGACGGATGATGTCCTTCATCGGATTAAAGGAGGTATAGCTTACAGGTGGATGTGAAAAGCAATTTACGACATATAAATGACAGGATCAACGAAGCGTGTATCAAAGCGGGAAGAACGCCCGACGAAATATCCGTCATCGCTGTCACGAAATATGTTTCCCCGGAACGGGCGCAGGCAGCGCTTGATGCAGGAATCAGACATTTGGGAGAAAACCGCGATACCGGACTGCTTCACAAGCTCGACGCTCTGAAAGACAGCGAACCGGTATGGCATTTTATCGGAACCCTGCAGACGAGAAAGGTAAAAGCAATCATCGATCATGTCTCATATATCCATTCTTTAGACAGGCTTTCATTGGCCGACGAGATTCAGAAGAGGGCAAAAAAACCGATTGACTGTTTTGTTCAGGTCAACACATCTCTTGAATCTTCAAAACACGGTATGGCAAAAGAAGAGGTTCTTTCTTTTGTAAAAAAACTGTCTGCATATGAAAACATCCGGATTGCGGGATTAATGACGATGGCTCCTTTTACGGATGACGAGACGGCAATCAGAAGCTGTTTTCGCTTGCTGAGAGAGCTGCGCGACGAGGTTCGCGGGCTCGGTCAATGGAACGCCCCGTGCAGCGAGCTTTCGATGGGGATGTCTAACGACTATACGATCGCAGTCGAGGAAGGCGCGACATTCGTCAGAATCGGATCTTCCTTAGTCGGAAATGAAACTGGAGGTGGACAATCATGAGTTTGAAAAACAAATTTAAAAACTTTTTTTCCTTGGATGATGAGGAATACGAATACGAGTACATTGAAACAGACAGGGAGGAAATCCCTGAAGAGCATGAATCGAAAGACAGAACCGCCTACCAGTCTAAAGCGGCTGGGAAGCAGAATGTCGTAAGTTTGCAAAGCGTTCAGAAATCTTCTAAAGTAGTGTTAAGTGAGCCTCGGGTGTACGCGGAAGCCCAGGAAATCGCAGACCATATCAAAAACCGGCGCGCCGTCGTCGTGAACCTGCAGCGCATTCAGCACGATCAGGCGAAAAGAATCGTTGATTTCTTGAGCGGAACTGTATATGCTCTCGGCGGCGATATTCAGCGGATCGGAGCGGACATCTTTTTATGCACGCCTGAAAACGTCGATGTCTCCGGCACGATTTCCGAGCTCATAGAAGAAGAACATCAGAGGTGGTAAATCGCAGATGATCCTACTTTATCAAATTTTAAGCACGCTTATAACCGTCTATTCGTTTGCGCTCATTATTTACATTTTTATGTCTTGGGTGCCTAATGCAAGGGAGTCTTCATTCGGCCGGGTGCTTGCTTCACTTTGCGAGCCTTATCTCGAACCGTTCAGAAGGATTATTCCTCCGCTCGGGATGATTGATATTTCTCCGCTCGTGGCGATTTTCATCCTGCGGTTCGCAGATGCAGGGCTTCTTGCGGTTTTCAGAATGCTCGGCGCTTTTTAAAGACATTATGCCGATCTCCCGTAAGACTTACCGCAGGCAGCGGCGCCGTGGTTCAGGAGCGTGCCTTCAATCTTTGCGGGCCGAGTATCGGGCTTGGCTGTAGGCCAGGCCTCTTTACATAGAAAGGAAAGACAATGAGCGATATTTACCAGCATTTCAGAAAAGACGAAGAGCCGTTTATCGACCAGGCTCTTGAGTGGAAAAGAATCGTGGCGGAACAGTACCGGATGAAGCTGACCGATTTTTTGGACCCGCGGGAACAGGTGATCCTGCAATCTGTCATCGGTCAGTCGGACGAAGTGAGGCTTGAATTTTTCGGGGGCTTCCCTGAGGCCGAACGAAAGAGGGCTTTACTATTCCCTGAATATGCCGAGCCGTCTGCCGAAGATTTTCAGCTTCAGGGCTGGGAAGTCATCTATCCGCAAAAATTCGCCTCCATCGAGCATCGCGAGCTTCTCGGCTCATTGATGGGCATCGGATTGAGGCGCCAAAAGTTCGGCGACCTGATCTTTTCGGACGGGACATGGCAGTTTATCTGTTCGGAAGAAGTCGCTGATTTTGTTTTCACCCAGCTGACACAAATCGGCAAGGTGAAAGTTTCCCTTGAAAAAATTCCGCTTTCTAAGCTTAAAGTACCGGAGCAGGATGTCGAAATAAGGGATGATACGGTTTCATCTTTGAGGCTTGATGCGATTTGCTCGGCAATGAGCAGGCAATCCCGGCAAAAAGCACAGGTTCTCGTGAAAAATGGCCTCGTGAAAGTGAACTGGAAAGTCATTGAAGACCCTTCATATGAACTGGCGGAAGGGGATATGATTTCGATCCGGGGGTTTGGCCGGTTCAGGATGAAAAACATTGACGGCAAAACGAAGAAGGGCAAATGGAGATTGACGTTTGAAAAACAAAAATGACGCGTTTTAACAGTTTTTTCTCCGCCCGGTCGAATTTTGCTTTATAATGTTGACTAGGACAAGTGTACATAAAGAAAAATAATGGAGGTGGGCAGCATGCCTTTGACGCCAAATGACATTCATAATAAAACATTTACAAAAGCGTTCCGCGGCTATGACGAAGATGAAGTGAACGAGTTCCTGGCCCAGGTGAGAAAGGATTATGAGATCATTCTGCGCAAAAAAAATGAGCTTGAATCAAAGGTGAACGAGCTTGACGAGCGTCTCGGCCATTTTTCGACGATCGAAGAGACGTTGAATAAATCGATCCTTGTCGCACAGGAAGCAGCAGAAGACGTAAAGCGCAATTCCGAGAAAGAAGCGAAGCTCATCATTCGTGAAGCTGAGAAAAACGCTGACCGGATCATTAATGAATCTCTTTCAAAATCGAGAAAGATCGCGATGGAAATCGAAGAGCTGAAAAAGCAGTCAAAAGTGTTCAGAACCCGTTTCCAAATGCTGATCGAAGCGCAGCTTGACCTGTTGAAAAACGACGACTGGGATCATTTGCTTGAATACGAAGTAGACGCCGTCATGGATGAAAAAGAATAGAATTTCATTTGCGTTCTTGACATATCGTCATCCGTTCGCATATAATACGTTCATAAATTGAGTGAAAAACGTTTGAGAGGGACAGACATTGATTTCTGAAAACAATGAAAGCGACCCGGGGGCGGTGTAAGCCCGGGATTGTTGGAATCGTTGTGAATCAGCCCTCAAGTTTCCTTTCTGAACCGTCCAGTAGGAAAGGACGTCCCATCACGTTACGATGTTTGAGCGGATAAGCCGAATCGGCTTGTCTAAAAGGGTGGTACCGCGAGATCAAAGCCTTCTCGTCCCTTATGGGATGAAAAGGCTTTTTTTGTTTTAGAAAAGATGTTTTGGAGGAATGGTAATGGATTATAAAGATACGCTCTTAATGCCGAAAACAGATTTTCCGATGAGAGGAAACCTGCCGAACCGTGAACCTGAAATCCAGGGGAAATGGGAAGATATGGACATTTACAGCCTCGTTCAGAAACGAACCGAAGGCCGGCCGATGTTCGTGCTTCATGACGGACCTCCGTATGCGAACGGCGATATTCATATGGGCCATGCGCTCAACAAAGTACTGAAGGACTTCATCGTCCGTTCGAGATCGATGAGCGGCTATCATGCACCGTATGTTCCGGGCTGGGATACACACGGCCTGCCGATTGAAACAGCGCTCACGAAAAACAAAAAAGTGAAGCGCAAAGAAATGACGGTAGCCGAATTCCGCAAGCTTTGCGAAGAATACGCATGGCAGCAAATCGAAGGACAAAAAACGCAATTTAAGCGCCTCGGTGTCAGAGGAGATTGGGAAAACCCATACGTGACCCTTAAGCCGGAGTTTGAAGCGCAGCAAATTAAAGTATTCGGCGAAATGGCGAAAAAAGGCTATATTTACAAAGGGAAGAAGCCGGTTTACTGGTCCCCTTCAAGCGAATCCGCTCTGGCTGAAGCTGAAATCGAATACCATGATAAACGCTCGCCGTCTATCTATGTTGCATTCGATGTGAAAGATGGAAAAGGTGTATTAACAAACGGCGAAAAAATCGTCATTTGGACGACAACGCCGTGGACGATCCCGGCCAATCTCGGCATCGCCGTACACCCTGAATTGGAGTACAGCGTCGTTGCTGCCGGAGGCGCGCGCTATGTGATGGCAAGCGCATTGATTGAAAGCGTGGCAAAAGCGATCGGCTTTGAAGATCATGAAGTCGTTCAAACTGTTAAAGGAAAAGACCTGGAACATATCGTCGCGGTTCATCCTTTATACAGCAGAGATTCTCTTGTTATGCTCGGTGAACACGTAACTACAGATGCCGGTACAGGCTGTGTTCATACTGCTCCGGGACACGGTGAAGACGACTTTATCATCGGTCAGAAATACGGACTTGACGTGCTTTGCCCGGTTGATGAAAAAGGACATATGACGAGCGAAGCCCCTGGTTTTGAAGGACTGTTTTACGATCAGGCCAACAAACCGATTACAGAACAGCTCGAAGAAAAAGGCGCTTTGCTGAAGCTCGATTTCATCACCCACTCCTATCCGCACGACTGGAGAACGAAAAAACCGACCATTTTCCGCGCGACCTCCCAATGGTTCGCTTCTATCAAAGACTTTAGAGACGAGCTTCTTGACGCGGTGAAAGAAACAAAATGGGTGCCTGAATGGGGCGAAACGCGCCTCTACAATATGATCCGCGACCGCGGTGACTGGTGTATCTCAAGACAGCGCGCATGGGGCGTGCCGATTCCGGTATTTTATGCCGAAAATGGGGAGCCGATCATCACGGATGAAACGATCGACCACGTTTCTGAACTATTCAGGGAGCACGGTTCGAACATTTGGTTTGAAAAAGAAGCGAATGAACTGCTTCCGGAAGGCTTTACGCATCCGGGAAGTCCGAACGGCAAGTTCACAAAGGAACAGGACATCATGGATGTCTGGTTTGATTCAGGTTCGTCACATCAGGCCGTACTGGAAGAGCGCGATGATCTTGTAAGACCTGCGGACTTGTATCTGGAAGGATCTGACCAATACCGCGGCTGGTTTAACTCATCGATTTCGACAGCCGTTGCCGTAACGGGTAAAGCACCATATAAAGGCGTGCTGTCACACGGTTTTGCCCTTGACGGAGAAGGCCGCAAGATGAGCAAATCACTCGGCAATGTCGTTGTTCCGGCAAAAATCATGAATCAGTTCGGGGCCGATATTTTAAGACTGTGGGTCGCATCTGTCGACTATCAAGCAGATGTCCGCGTATCTGACGCGATCTTAAAGCAAGTCGCAGAAGTGTACCGGAAGATCCGCAACACGTTCCGTTTTCTTCACGGCAACATTGCTGATTTTGACCCGGCGAAAGATGCAATCGCTGTGGAAGAACTTCGCGAAGTCGATCAGTACATTTTGATCAAGCTGAACAGCCTTATTGAAAAAGTCAAAAAAGCATATGAAGAATATGATTTTGCGGTCATTTACCATGCTGTCCACAACTTCTGCGCGATCGAGCTCAGCTCATTCTATATGGATTTTGCCAAAGACGTCGTTTATATTGAACACGCCGATCATAAAGACCGCCGCAGCATGCAGACCGTTTTTTACGAAACGTTGCTCGGGCTTGTCAAGCTGATCGCGCCGATCCTGCCGCATACTGCTGACGAAATGTGGAGCCACTTCACATTCGTATCGGAAAAAAGCGTGCAGCTTACCGATATGCCGGAAACAAGAGACATTCCAAATGCAAAAGAGACGGAAGAGAAGTTCGACAGCTTCATGAAGCTTCGCGGCGATGTTCTTAAAGCGCTTGAAACAGCGCGTAATGAAAAGATCATCGGAAAATCTTCGGTTGCGAGCTTGACGCTGTATCCAAATGAAGAAGCAAAAGCGCTGCTTTCTTCGATCAAGGAAGACGTCAAACAGCTGTTCATCGTGTCAGAGCTTCTCATCGGCGGAACGGAAGCCGAAGCGCCTGAAGGTGCGCAGACGTTTGACACAGGAAAAATCGTCGTTGCTCAGGCAGAAGGCGAAACTTGTGAGCGGTGTCGCATGGTTTCCAAAGAAATCGGCCAGGATGCCGATCATCCGGAGCTTTGCCCTCGCTGTGCCGGAATTGTGAAGACGTATTATCAAAATTAACCACGAAGCGGTTCGGAGTTTTTCCGAACCGCTTTTAATATGCCGCCAAACCTTATCAGGCCTGCCCAGGCGTCCTGTCTGAACGCACATCCTGGGAAAGTCCGGAGAAAGGATGCCATTGCTGACATCGTTTTGTACGTCAGGAAAAATCTTTTGGGCTTGGATACCGGCTTTGTCGGTAACACTAAGGTCACAAACGATAAGAGCAGGAGTTGATGTAGGCGTGAACGATCAGCTGGCGGCAATTCATACCGAACTTCTTCAAATGAAGGAAGAACTGGAAGCAAGGCTTTTTGAATACTCCTTTTTTCAGCAGGATTCTCAAGGCATCAATTCGTATCAGCAGGTTACACTTATGTATCATGTCAAAGAAGAGCTTCAGGACGTGCTTTTGGCCCTTTCAAAAATCGAAAACGGAACATACGGCATTTGCGAAGAAACGAATCAGGCAATTCCGCTGGAAAAAATGGCTATTCTGCCGACGGCGCGCACCGCGAACGATTTTTTATATCATGCCCAGTTTGAAAAAAAGACGCTTCCTATTTGGGCTGAGACGGATGAGACGTTCAACCGGGCGCTCTACTCATAACATTCTGCAAGAGGGGAGGGCTTTTGCCCTCTTGCAGGATGTCAATGAATATTCCTTTACTCCTTTTCTTTTTCTTGTTAAAATGCTTAAATGAAGAGAAACAGAAACTGGAGGAACGGTTTGTGCCTTATTACATAATTGCAGTGCTCATTATCGGTATCGATCAATTTACAAAATGGCTGGTCGTCAGCAAAATGGAGTACGGTGAAAGCATTCTCGTCATCGACGGTTTCTTTCAAATTACGTCGCACAGAAATACAGGCGCAGCATGGGGCATTTTGGCCGGACAGATGTGGTTTTTTTACATCATTACCACGGCGGTTATCATCGGCATTGTTTACTACATTCAAAAACATGCCAAAGGACAAATCCTGCTCGGAACCGCTCTCGGATTGATGCTTGGCGGTGCTGTCGGCAATTTTATCGACCGCGTGTTCAGGCAAGAAGTTGTCGATTTTATACACGTGACGATCGTCAATTATCATTATCCGATTTTCAACATTGCCGATTCATCTTTATGCGTCGGTGTCCTGCTCTTATTTATACAAATGCTGTTAGACGGAAAGAAGAAGAAGGAGCTGTAACATGGAGCATTATGATATGACCGTTCATGAAGAACATAAAGGTGAACGGATTGACAAGTACTTGACCGCAGTTGAAGCGGATTGGTCGCGGACTCAGGTGCAGCAGTGGATTAAAGAAGACCGCGTGCTGGTTAACGGAAATGCGGTCAAAGCCAATTATAAAGTTCAGGATGGGGATGCGGTGTCAGTCCATGTTCCAGAACCGGAACCGCTTGATGTCATGGCTGAACCGATGGATCTTGATATTTATTATGAGGATCAGGACGTTCTTGTCGTCAACAAGCCGCGCGGAATGGTGGTTCATCCGGCTCCCGGCCATCTGACGGGGACGCTTGTCAACGGTTTGATGGCGCATTGTGACGATCTGTCAGGCATCAACGGCGTGATGAGGCCGGGCATCGTCCACCGGATTGATAAGGACACTTCAGGTCTGTTGATGGTTGCCAAAAACGACATGGCGCATGAATCGCTCGTGAATCAGCTTGTCAACAAAACGGTGACGAGAAAATACACCGCGCTTGTCCACGGCGTCATCCCGCATGACCACGGGACGATCGACGCGCCGATCGGCAGGGATAAAAAAGACAGGCAGAGTATGACGGTCACAAGGGAAAATGGAAAGCATGCCGTCACTCATTTTGAAGTGATCGAACGGTTCGACGATTTCACTGTTGTTGAATGCCAGCTTGAAACGGGGCGAACCCATCAAATTCGCGTGCATATGAAATATATCGGTTTTCCTCTGGCGGGAGATCCGAAATACGGCCCGAAAAAGACGGTCGATTTCAACGGCCAGGTGCTGCATGCGGGCGTATTGGGATTTGACCATCCGCGTACCGGAGAATATGTTGAATTTGAGGCGCCTCTGCCTGATGACATGAAAAATCTCCTCGACAAAATTCGAAATAAACGTTGACAGACGTTTTCTTTTTTGAAATAATAAATGCAGTTAAATCAGATTCTTTAACACAGTCCAGAGAGGCTGAGAAGGATACCGGACAAGCGAATCAATGAATTCGTTTCAAGACCCCTCTCTGCCTTTATGCAGAAGGGGTTTTTGTTTTATCCTTTAAAAGATGCGGGGTGCTGGCCATGCAGGAACAAGAAAAGGCTGTTGTGCTTGACGAACAGGCGATCAGAAGGGCGCTGACAAGAATCGCCCACGAAATGATTGAACGAAACAAAGGAATGAACAACTGTATCCTTGTCGGAATCAAAACGAGAGGCATCTATCTGGCCAAACGGCTTGCCGAACGGATTGAGCAAATCGAAGGAAACAAAGTCACCGTAGGAGAGCTCGACATTACCCTTTACAGGGATGATCTCTCCAAAAAAACGTCTAATGAAGAGCCGCTTGTCAAAGGAGCGGACATTCCGGCGGACATCACCGATCAAAAGGTGATCGTCGTCGATGATGTGCTTTACACGGGACGGACAGTCAGAGCGGCCATGGATGCGCTCGTCGATGTCGGGCGGCCTTCATCCATCCAGCTCGCGGTGCTTGTCGACCGCGGCCACAGAGAGCTGCCGATCAGAGCCGACTATATCGGGAAAAACATCCCGACATCGAAAACCGAAAAGGTCATGGTTCAATTGGAAGAAGTTGACGGACGCGACCTTGCGGCGATTTATAAAAAGTGAATGACAATCCTTTTTTAAATGCATTCCAGTGAGTTTGCAAAGAGGGATAGAACGAAAGATGCCGCCTCACCATGCGGCGGATCTTTGTCTGCCTCTTTGCGCAATTTAAGCAAAGAGGCTTTTTTAATGGGCACAATCTTTTCAGGATATAAAGACATCAAAGACAGTGAGTCAACCATCAGGAGGAAAAAATATGAGTCAGAAAAAAGTGAACCTTGGTGTCAGAGAAGTACCAAAACCTTTGAATTGGATAACTTTCAGCCTGCAGCATCTGTTTGCCATGTTCGGAGCGACGATCCTCGTGCCAAAGCTTGTAGGCTTAAGCCCAGGCGTGGCCCTTATAACGAGCGGGCTAGGAACGCTTGCATATCTCTTGATTACAAAAGGACAGATCCCGGCTTACTTAGGTTCATCCTTTGCATTTATTGCCCCGATTATCGCAGCAAAAGCCGCCGGAGGCCCTGGGGCGGCCATGATCGGCGCATTTATGGCAGGCATCGCCTACGGGCTGATCGCCCTGCTCATCCAGCAGCTGGGAACGGACTGGCTGATGAGGCTCCTGCCGCCTGTTGTCGTCGGTCCGGTCATTATCGTCATCGGACTCGGGCTGGCAAGCACGGCTGTCAATATGGCCATGTATGAAGATTCGGGAGCAAAAGTGCTCGTCTACAGCGCCAAACATTTTGGCGTTGCAGGATTCACACTCGCGCTCACCATAATCTGCGCGATTTTCTTAAGAGGATTTTTCAGCCTGATTCCTGTCTTGATCGGAATTATCGGCGGATACTTGTTCGCCCTGACCCAAGGCATCGTCGACTTCCAGATGGTCCTTGACGCCAAATGGTTTGCTGTTCCAGATTTCGTCATTCCGTTTGTCGACTATACGCCGAGCGCGGCGGCTGTCGGAATTGGAATCGCCATGGTGCCCGTTGCTTTCGTGACAATGTCAGAACATATCGGCCACCAAATGGTATTAAGCAAAGTCGTCGGTCAGGATTTCATTAAGAAGCCCGGGCTTCACCGCTCGATTTTCGGCGACAGTGTCGCAACGATGCTGGCATCATGCATCGGCGGACCGCCGACAACGACCTACGGAGAAAACATCGGCGTACTCGCCATCACAAGAGTATTCAGCGTATTTGTCATCGGCGGAGCGGCTGTTATTGCACTGTGCTTCGGGTTTATCGGCAAAATTTCGGCCCTGATCAGCTCTGTCCCTTCTGCAGTCATGGGAGGCGTTTCCTTCCTGCTGTTCGGTATCATCGCATCAAGCGGACTGCGCATGCTGATTGATAACAAAATTGACTTGGAAAATAAGCGAAACCTGATCATCTCATCCGTCATTCTCGTCATCGGAGTGGGCGGCGCATTTATCAAAATCTCAGGGTTCGAGCTGTCAAGCATGGCGCTTGCAGCGATCGTCGGAGTGATTTTAAACCTTGTCCTGCCTGAATCAAAGGGAGATCAGGACGGGATTGAAATAGAAGAGCATATTTAAAAACCTTTTAAATGAAGTCCAGAGAGGCTTGAAAGGGTTACGGAGAGAGAAGTGCAAAAAAGCGCATTCTCTGGTTCACTGTACCCCAAGCCGTTGTGGCTTGGGGTTTTTTCACAGGAAATTAAAGCCTGAGGGGGAGAAAAAATGAAACACTTGACCGCAATGAATGAGCTTAGTCTTGAGGATATTCACGAGCTGATTGAAGAGGCGAGAGAGCTGAAAAAAAGGAAATTCGATTCCGTCCTCTCCGGAAAGTTTGCTGCCAATCTGTTTTTTGAACCGAGCACAAGAACGCGCTTCAGCTTCGAAGTGGCTGAAAAGAAACTCGGCATGAATGTGCTGAACCTGGACGGTGTTTCAACAAGCGTACAAAAAGGAGAATCGTTGTACGATACCGTCAAGACACTCGAATCCATCGGCGCTGATGTATGTGTGATCAGACACTCTCAGGATCATTATTACGATGAACTTATCGGACATGTCGGCATTCCGGTGATCAATGCCGGAGACGGCTGCGGTCAGCATCCCACTCAATCTTTGCTCGATTTGCTGACGATTTACGAGGAATGGGGCGGATTTGCCGGACTGACGGTATCCATACACGGAGATATCAAACACAGCAGAGTGGCAAGATCGAATGCCGAAGTGCTGACAAGGCTCGGAGCAAAGGTTCTTTTCTCAGGTCCGGAAGAATGGCGGGATGACAACAATCCTTACGGGACATATGTGTCGCCTGATGAAGCGGTCGCAAGTTCGGATGTCGTGATGCTTCTCCGAATTCAGCACGAACGTCATGAGAAAAAGGCGGCAGAACGCGATTATCTTGAAACTTTTGGACTGTCGCTGAAGCGGGCGGAGCTCCTGAAAAAAGACGCGGTCATCATGCATCCTGCGCCTGTTAACAGAGGCGTCGAGATTGACAGTGCGCTGGTCGAATCCACTCAGTCGAGAATTTTCAAACAAATGGAAAACGGTGTATATATCAGAATGGCGGTTTTAAAAAGAGCGCTTCTAAACGGCGAAAACAAAAAAAGGGGAGATCAGGCTTATGTCTTATTTAATTAAAAACGGCTTCATACTCGACGAAAAAGGTGAAAAAGTACAGTGCGACATCAGGGTTGAAGGCGATGCAATCAGCGAAATCGGAAGCCTTGAGGCCGCTTTGGGAGAAACGGTCATCAATGCGGATGGGCTTTTCGTCTCGCCGGGGCTTGTTGACCTTCACGTTCACTTCAGAGAGCCGGGCGGCGAGAAGAAAGAAACGATCGAAACAGGTGCAAAAGCCGCGGCAAGAGGCGGGTTTACAACTGTCGCCGCAATGCCGAATACGCGGCCTGTCCCCGATACGAAAGAGCAGATGGAGTGGCTCGTCAACCGCATTGACGAAACGGCATCTGTCAGAGTGCTGCCGTACGCTTCCATCACCATCAGACAAACAGGTCAGGAAATGACCGACTTCGAAGGGCTGAAAGACGCAGGTGCGTTTGCGTTTACTGATGACGGCGTCGGCGTTCAAACGGCGGGGATGATGTATGAAGCGATGAAAAAAGCGGCTTCGATCGATAAAGCAATTGTTGCCCACTGTGAAGACAATTCACTGATCTACGGCGGCAGTGTCCACGATGGGAAATTTGCCAAAGCCAACGGTTTAAACGGGATTCCTTCGATATGCGAAGCCGTTCACATCGCAAGGGACGTTCTTCTGGCCGAAGCGGCAGGCTGCCATTACCATGTCTGTCATATCAGCACGAAGGAATCGGTCAGGGTCGTCCGCGACGCCAAAAAAGCGGGAATCCGTGTGACAGCGGAAGTGACGCCTCACCATCTGCTCCTTTCAGACAGCGACATTCCCGGTCTTGATACAAATTATAAAATGAATCCGCCGCTCAGAAGTCCGGAAGACAGAGAAGCGCTCCTTGAGGGGCTTACAGACGGAACAATCGATTTTATCGCTACGGATCATGCCCCTCATACAGAAGATGAAAAACAACAGACAATGAGCCTGGCGCCATTTGGGATTGTCGGCTTGGAGACGGCTTTTCCGCTTCTTTATACGCACTTTGTCAAAACGGGAAACTGGACGCTGAAACAGCTCCTCGATTATATGACGGTCAAACCTTGCGAGGCGTTCGGACTTCCTTACGGTAAGCTTGAAGCCGGGCGGTCCGCGGATATTACGCTGATAGATCTTGAACGCGAAGAAAAAATTGATAAAAACACCTTTCTTTCTAAAGGGAAAAACACGCCGTTTGACGGCATCAGCTGCTTCGGCTGGCCGGTTATGACAATGGCAAAGGGAAAACTCGTTTACCAAGAGGGGAGACTTGTAAAATGAAAAGACGTCTTGTACTAGAAAACGGAACAATTTTTGAAGGGGAAGCTTTCGGCAGCCTGGAAAACACCATGGGAGAAGTCGTCTTCAACACGGGGATGACAGGCTATCAAGAAATCCTCTCAGACCCGTCATACTGCGGACAAATTGTCACACTGACCTACCCGCTGATCGGGAACTACGGAATCAACAGAGACGACTTTGAATCTATCACCCCTTATGTGAAAGGGTTTATCGTAAAAGAGTTATGTCAACTTCCGTCAAACTGGCGCTCTGCTTATACCCTTGATGAATATTTAAAAATGAAAAACATCCCGGGACTCTCGGGAATTGACACGAGAAAGCTGACAAGAATGATCAGAACGGCAGGTACGCTGAAAGGGGTTTTTGCCGGCCCGAAAGAAGATGCTGAGGCTTTGGTTCAAAAGCTGAAAGAAACGAACCTTCCGACCGATCAGGTCAGCCAAGTTTCAACAAAAACGGCATATCCGAGCCCTGGGAGGGGGAAGCGAATCGTGCTTGTCGATTTCGGAATGAAGCACGGCATCTTAAGAGAGCTGAACAAGCGCAAATGCGATGTGATCGTCGTTCCTCACAATGTAACGGCAGAAGAAGTGATGCAGCTGAAGCCTGACGGCGTAATGCTGTCAAACGGACCCGGAGATCCAACGGACGTACCCGAAGCAATTGCCATGATTCAAAACATTCTCGGCAAGGTTCCATTGTTCGGCATCTGTCTCGGCCATCAGCTGTTTGCCCTCGCCTGCGGAGCAAAGACGGCGAAAATGAAATTCGGACACCGCGGTTCCAACCATCCGGTTAAAGAGCTTGCAACCGGAAGAGTATCAATTACGGCTCAAAACCACGGCTATACCGTATCGACCGTTGAAAACACGCCGCTTGAAGTGACGCATGTGGCGATTAATGACGACACAATCGAAGGGCTTAAACATAAACACGAACCGGCTTTCACGGTTCAATACCATCCGGAAGCTTCACCGGGACCGGAAGACGCCAACCATTTATTTGATCAATTTTTACACATGATTGAAACCACAGAGAAAGAAGGGGAAGCGGTATGCCTAAACGCGTAGATATCAAAAAGATTTTGGTGATCGGATCAGGGCCGATTATTATCGGGCAGGCGGCGGAATTTGATTATGCGGGTACACAGGCCTGCCTCGCTTTAAAAGAAGAAGGCTATGAAGTCATTCTCGTCAACTCGAATCCGGCGACGATCATGACGGATACGGAAATGGCCGACCGCGTATATATCGAACCGCTGACGCTTGAATTCTTAACACGTATCATCCGCAAAGAGCGGCCGGACGCCATTTTGCCGACATTGGGCGGGCAGACGGGCCTCAACTTGGCGGTCGAACTGTCCGAGCACGGCATCCTGGCTGAGTGCGGTGTTGAAGTGCTCGGCACGAAATTGGCTGCGATCCAACAAGCGGAGGACCGCGACTTGTTCAGAAGCCTGATGAATGAGTTGAATGAACCGGTTCCGGAAAGCGAGATTATCCACTCGCTCGAGGAAGCGCGCGAGTTCGTCGAGCGCATCGGCTTCCCCGTCATCGTCCGGCCGGCATACACGCTCGGCGGAACAGGCGGAGGCATCTGCTCAAACGAAGACGAGCTGAAGGAAATTGTTGAAAACGGCTTAAAAATGAGCCCGGTTCACCAATGTCTGCTTGAAAAGAGCATCGCCGGCTACAAAGAAATCGAGTATGAAGTCATGAGAGACTCGAGCGATCACGCGATCGTCGTCTGCAATATGGAAAACATCGATCCGGTCGGGATTCATACCGGGGACAGCATCGTTGTAGCGCCGAGCCAGACGCTGAGCGACCGCGAATACCAAATGCTTCGCAATGTATCGCTGAAAATCATCCGCGCGCTTGAAATCGAAGGCGGCTGTAATGTTCAGCTGGCGCTTGACCCGGACAGCTTTCAGTACTACATCATCGAGGTAAACCCGCGGGTCAGCCGTTCATCAGCGCTTGCCTCAAAAGCGACTGGCTATCCGATCGCAAAGCTTGCCGCTAAAATTGCCGTCGGTTTGTCTCTTGACGAAATGATGAATCCTGTGACAGGAAAAACGTACGCGTCTTTCGAACCTGCACTCGACTATGTCGTTTCAAAAATACCGCGCTGGCCGTTTGATAAATTCGAATCGGCAAACCGCAAGCTCGGCACGCAGATGAAAGCGACAGGCGAAGTGATGGCGATCGGAAGAACGTGGGAGGAATCTCTCCTGAAAGCGGTCCGTTCTCTTGAAGCGGATGTCTATCACCTGGAGCTGAAAGATGCCGGTGAGATCTCGAATGAAGTGCTTGAAAAACGGATTAAAAAAGCGGGAGACGAACGTCTCTTTTACTTGGCCGAAGCGTTTAGAAGAGGATACACGGTCAGCGATCTCCACGAATTTTCGGCAATTGACCTGTTCTTCCTGCACAAGCTTGAGGGAATCATTCGCTTTGAAGAAAAGCTGAAAGCCGGGCGCGGTGACCTGGGTCTTTTGAAAGAAGCGAAAGAGCTCGGTTTTTCAGACCGCTTCATCAGCCTTCTCTGGGAGATGCCTGAAAGAAAGCTTTATGATCTTAGAAAAGAAACAGGCATCACGCCTGTTTATAAAATGGTTGATACATGTGCGGCCGAATTTGAATCGGAGACACCTTATTTCTACAGCACATATGAAGAGGAAAACGAATCGGTCAGAACAGACAAAAACAGCGTTATCGTTCTTGGCTCCGGCCCGATCCGGATCGGCCAGGGGGTCGAATTCGATTATGCGACTGTGCATTCGGTTTGGGCGATCAAAGAAGCCGGCTATGAAGCAATCATTATTAACAACAATCCTGAGACGGTTTCAACAGACTTCAGCATCTCCGACAAGCTCTACTTTGAGCCGCTTACTGTTGAAGATGTCATGCATATCATCGATTTGGAGCAGCCGAAAGGCGTCGTCGTTCAGTTTGGCGGACAGACTGCGATCAACCTTGCCGACGAGCTCGCGGAGCGGGGCGTCGCCATTCTTGGAACATCCCTTGAGGATTTGGACCGCGCCGAGGACCGCGACAAGTTCGAACAGACGCTTGAAACGCTGCATGTGCCTCAGCCGCTCGGAAAAACGGCGACATCTGTGGAAGGCGCTGTTGAAATCGCAGCCAACATCGGCTATCCGGTGCTTGTCCGCCCATCGTATGTACTTGGGGGGCGTGCGATGGAGATCGTCTACCATGAAACAGAGCTTCTCCATTATATGAAGAATGCAGTGAAAATCAATCCGCAGCACCCTGTCTTGATCGATAAATATTTGACCGGAAAGGAAATTGAAGTGGATGCGATTTCTGACGGTGAAACGGTCGTCATTCCGGGGATTATGGAGCACATTGAACGGGCCGGCGTCCACTCAGGGGATTCGATTGCCGTTTACCCGCCGCAATCCCTTTCAGAGGACATCAAGAAAAAGATTGAAGCATACACGATTAAGCTTGCAAAAGGCTTAAACATCGTCGGCCTGCTCAACATTCAGTTTGTCCTTTCAAAAGATGAGGTTTACGTCCTTGAAGTCAACCCGAGATCGAGCCGCACGGTGCCGTTTCTCAGCAAAATCACCGGCATTCCGATGGCCAATCTCGCAACAAAAGTGATTCTCGGCGGGAAGCTTGCCGATATGGGCTATACTGAAGGCCTTCAAAAAGAGCAGGAAGGCGTATATGTGAAAGTGCCGGTCTTCTCGTTTGCAAAGCTGAGGAGAGTGGATATCACGCTCGGACCGGAAATGAAATCGACCGGGGAAGTCATGGGCAAAGACAGTACTTTGGAAAAAGCGCTGTACAAAGGACTGATCGCTTCAGGCATCCAAATTCCGAATTACGGCTCTGTTCTCCTGACAGTTGCTGATAAAGATAAAGAGGAAGGTCTATTGATCGCCAAGCGGTTCCATGCGATCGGCTATAAAATATTGGCTACGGAAGGAACGGCCGGCTATTTAAGAGACGCATCCGTACCTGTTAAAACCGTCGGGAAAATCGGCGAAGAAGGCACAAATCTCCTTGATGTCATTCGAAACGGGGAAGCGCAGTTCGTCGTCAATACGCTGACAAAAGGGAAGCAGCCGGCAAGGGACGGCTTCAGAATCAGACGCGAATCCGTTGAAAACGGCGTTGCCTGCCTGACATCCCTTGATACGGCGGAAGCGATTTTGCGGGTGCTTGAAAGCATGAGCTTCCGCGCCGATCATATGCCGGCGATTAGAATTGAGCAAAAGGCGGCCGTCAGATGAGAAAAGGGTATATGACAGTCCGTTCAAACAAGTGTATCGCGGATCATATTTATCAAATGGTACTGGAAGGGGAGATTGCCGAAGTTTGCGGCGCTCCCGGCCAGTTTCTTCACATCAAGGTCTCAGATTCCCTCACGCCGCTTTTGAGGCGGCCGATCAGCATCGCCGACATCAACAGAGCTGCCCGGCAGGTGACCATCATCTTTCGCAAGGATGGGGAAGGCACGAGTCTCCTGTCTTTAAAACAGGAAGGAGATCAGATCGATGTCCTTGGTCCGCTCGGCAACGGTTTTCCGGCTGAATCGCTTGAACCGGGGAAAACGGCTCTTCTTGTCGGAGGGGGGATCGGTGTTCCGCCGCTTTACGAGCTGAGCAAACAGCTGACAAATAGAGGGGTGCACGCGATCCATGTGTTAGGATTTGCTTCTGCAAAAGACGTCTTTTACGAACAGGAATTCAGCCGTTTCGGGCGTGTGTATGTGGCAACCGCAGACGGCACCCGAGGTTCAAAGGGATTTGTTACAGATGTCATTGAAAACGAGGGGCTTCAGTTTGACTGCATAATGGCCTGCGGACCGACGCCGATGCTGAAAGCTTTAAAACAGCGCTATCCGGATAAAGAGGTTTATCTGTCAATGGAAGAGCGCATGGGATGCGGGATCGGCGCTTGCTTTGCCTGTGTCTGCCATACGGAAGAAAGCGAAACATCTTATGTGAAGGTATGCCTTGACGGTCCTGTTTTCAAAGCCCAGGAGGTGCTGTTATGATGCTAGAAGTCAATTTGCCGGGCCTTCAATTGAAAAATCCGATCATGCCGGCTTCAGGCTGCTTCGGATTCGGGAGAGAATTTGCGAACTTTTACGATCTTTCACGTCTCGGTGCGATCATGATTAAAGCGACGACGAGCGAACCGCGCTTCGGGAATCCGACGCCGCGCGTCGCCGAGACGCAAGCCGGCATGCTTAATGCCATCGGTCTGCAAAATCCGGGTTTAGAGGCTGTCATGGAACACGAATTGCCGTGGCTCGAACAGTTCGATACACCGATTATCGCCAATGTCGCCGGCTCGCAGATCGACGATTATGTTGAAGTGGCTGAAGAAATCAGCAAAGCGCCGAATGTTCATGCGCTCGAGCTGAATATTTCCTGTCCTAACGTGAAAACGGGAGGGATCGCCTTCGGTACGCAGCCGGAAATGGCCAGTGAGCTGACGAAAGCGGTGAAAGAGGTTGCGAGCGTTCCCGTCTATGTGAAGCTGTCGCCGAATGTCGCGAATATTACCGACATCGCTCTTGCCATAGAAGAAGCGGGAGCGGACGGTTTGACGATGATCAACACCCTGATCGGGATGCGGCTCGACTTAAAAACGGGAAAGCCGATCTTGGCGAACAAAACCGGCGGATTATCAGGCCCTGCTGTTAAACCGGTGGCCATCAGAATGGTGCATGAAGTCAGCCAAAAAGTCAGCATTCCGATCATCGGCATGGGCGGTGTCCAGTCAGCGGAAGATGTGCTTGAGTTTTTGCTGGCGGGTGCGAGCGCAGTCGCCGTCGGCACCGCAAACTTTGTTAATCCGTTTGTTTGTCCCGAAATCATCGCCGATTTGCCGCGCGTTTTAGAAAAATACGGATACCGTTCGTTGAACGAGTGTATCGGAAGGAGCTGGAAGGATGAAACATACGCCGCCCATCATCGCGCTTGATTTTGCATCAGCACAGGAAACATATGCGTTTTTGGACCGGTTTCATGGAGAAGAGCTTTTCGTGAAGGTGGGCATGGAGCTTTTTTATCAGGAAGGGCCGGCCATCCTTGAAAAGTTACAGGAGCGCGGCTGCCGCATTTTCCTTGATCTAAAATGCCACGACATTCCAACGACCGTATACAAGGCGATGAAAAGGCTGGCGGGGTTTGGCGTCAGCCTTGTCAATGTGCACGCAGCAGGCGGAAAGCAAATGATGGAGTCGGCGCTTGAAGGCCTTGAAGCGGGGACTCCGGCAGGCCGAAAACGCCCTTCATTAATTGCTGTGACCCAGCTGACAAGCACGTCTTCAGAAATGCTTCAGCAAGAGCTGCTGATTGAAACGCCGCTTCTCGATACAGTTGTTCACTACAGCAAGTTGGCTAAAGAAAGCGGACTTGACGGTGTCGTCTGCTCCGTCCATGAAGCCGAACACATTTACCGGGCCGCGTCTTTAGATTTTCTGACCGTGACACCCGGAATTCGCATGGCGGATGACAAAAACAACGACCAGGTCCGGGTGGCGACGCCTGGCTACGCAAGGGAAAAAGGCGTGTCGGCGATCGTTGTCGGCCGTTCGATTACACAGGCGGAAGATCCTGTGTCAGCCTACAGAAGAATAGGACATGAGTGGGAGGGAACCAAGGCATGAAAACAGACATTGCAAACCATTTATTAAGAATCAAAGCGGTTTTCCTGCGCCCGAACGAGCCGTTTACATGGGCGAGCGGCATCTTGTCGCCCATCTACTGCGACAATCGTTTGACGCTTTCATATCCGGAAGTAAGGGATGATATAGCTTCAGGGCTTGCCGGACTGATTCAAGACAAGTTTCCCGGAGCCGAAATGATCGCCGGTACGGCAACTGCAGGAATCCCCCATGCCGCGCTTGCCGCCGACAGGCTGAGCCTGCCGATGTGCTACGTCAGAAGCAAACCGAAGGCGCACGGCAAAGGAAACCAAATTGAAGGCGCTGTTGTAAAAGGACAAAAAGTCGTTGTAATTGAAGATTTAATTTCAACGGGAGGAAGCGTCCTTGAAGCGGCAGCCGCTCTCACAGAGGCGGGATGTGAAGTGCTCGGTGTCGCCGCCATTTTCACTTACGGGCTTCCTAAAGCTGCCGCCGCCTTCAGCGAAGCGGGCGTTGAATACCGTACGCTGACTGATTACGATACATTGACAGAGGCTGCGCTTGCCGGCGGATATATCAGCGAACAGGATGCCGCCAAACTGAAAGAATGGAAGGCGGATCCTGAAAGCAAGTCTTGGATGGATTAATGATAAAAGCCGTATTCTCCTAATGGGAGAACGGCTTTTTTTGCGTCTTTTTACAGATTTAAAAATAGTAAAATCGGATTATTTTTATTTTTTATTAATCCTATAAAAAAAGTCGGGTTGACTTTTGTTCGAATTGTGCTAAAATTTTAAAATAACAAAAGCAAACTTATCAAGAGCGGTGGAGGGACTGGTCCGATGAAACCCGGCAACCTGCGTGTGAAGCGTAAGGTGCTACTTCCAGCAAAATGCCCTCATTTTGAGAGATAAGGAATAGCGGAGTTCCTCGTCTTTCTTTCAAATTTGGAAGAAAGATTTTAATTTTTAGGGGCAGAGGAGGAGCTAGAAGTGAAGACAGATGAACAGCTTGAAAAGGTGATCATCAAAATGAAAGACATGCTGAAAGACATGAATTACGGATCGATCACATTCGTTGTTCAGGACGGCAAAGTCATTCAAATCGAAAAAAATGAAAAAATAAGATTGAAATAGCTGACTAGACAAACTAGAGGCGGTTTTCACAGTTTTTTTCTGCTGGAAGCCGTTTTTTTGTTGGCGAAAAAAGGGGGAACCGAAAATTTTTACTTACAGCACATGGGAAGAACCAAATATCTCTTTTCAGGAAGATGACTCTTATAAAGGAGCGCTGTCCGTCTTGAAATGGGCATACGGACATTACGGAAATCAGCTTGTATATGCGTGCAGCTTCGGAATTGAGGGAATCGTCCTGATCGATTTGATTTATAAGGTGAAAAAAGATGCGGTCATCGTTTTCCTTGATACGGGATTTCATTTTAAAGAAACGTATGAAACGATCGACGCTGTCAAAGAACGATATCCAGGCCTTCAGATTATCATGAAAACACCGGAGCTTACCGTCGAAGAGCAGGCGAAAGAATATGGGGACGAACTATGGAAGACCGCTCCGAATTCCTGCTGTGAAATGAGGAAGGTCATTCCTCTCCGCGAGACGCTTTCAGGCTACCCGGCGTGGCTGTCGGGCCTGCGCCGCGAGCAATCGCCCGGGCGGAGCAAAACGAATTTTTTGAACAAAGATGAAAAATTCAAGTCTATCAAAGTTTGTCCGCTCATTCATTGGACGTGGAAGGATATTTGGAGATATGTGACAAAGCACGATCTCCCGTACAATCCGCTTCATGATCAAGGCTACCCGAGCATCGGCTGCGCTCCGTGCACCTCTCCGGCCTTTACAATGGATGATCTTCGATCAGGCCGCTGGAACGGATCGGCTAAAACAGAATGCGGATTACACGAGTAAGGAGATGAGTCATGGAACTTGCCGCCATTTTATTTAGCATGTTTTTTGCGATGAATATCGGAGCGAGCGGTGCAGCTGCTTCAATGGGAATCGCCTATGGATCTGAAGCCGTCAAAAAGAAGTTTCACGCACTAATAATCTGTGCAGCAGGCGTTCTCTCGGGCGCCGTCATCGGCGGAGGAAACGTCGTGAAAACGATCAGCTCAGGCATCATTCCCGAACGGGTGATTTCGCTTGAAATCGTCTGCATTATTATCGGCTCGGCGGCACTGTCGCTCTTTATCGCAAATGTACTCGGCATCCCGCTTTCGACAAGTGAAGTGACGGTCGGATCTGTTGTCGGAGTAGGTGTCGCTTACCAGGTTTTATATGTGAAATCTTTGCTTGTCATCGTCTCATTTTGGGTCGTTGTACCAATCGTCGCTTTTACCTTTACATTTGCGATGGCAAACATCATGAAAAAAACGATCAAACGTCCAGCCTCGGGAAAGAAAGCAAAGGTTTTGGCGGTCATTCTGTTGATCACCGGGTTTTTTGAAGCCTTCTCAGCAGGCATGAACAATGTCGCAAATGCTGTCGGACCTCTGGTGGCGGCGCATGTTTTGACAGTCGGGGAAGGAACGCTCTACGGCGGACTGTTTGTCGCGCTGGGCGCCCTTTTACTGGGCAGGCGCGTTCTTGAAACAAACGGCAAAAAAATAACGAAATTTTCAAAAGGAGAGGGGATCATCCTTTCCGGAACAGGAGCCGGGCTTGTCATCATCAGTTCGATTTTCGGTTTGCCGGTTCCGCTTGCGCAAGTCACATCATCTTCTATTATAGGGATGGGAATGGCAAAAAACGGCGGCAATGTCTTTCATAAACAAGTGGTCAAAACGATGCTGAAAGTATGGGTCGTCTCGCCGTTCCTTTCATTAAGCCTGTCTTATATGCTGGTCAGCCTTTTATTAAAAGGAGACTATTATGCTCTCATCGTCGTCACAAGCGTCCTTCTGGCATCTGTCGGGACGATCAGCCTGATGAGAGCAGTCAAAAAAGAGCACAGCTCCGTCCATGAACAAGGCGGAGGAATTTAAACACAAAGTAGGGGGAAACAAGTTTATGAGTTTAGCACCACACGGCGGTGTATTGGTTAACCGCGTCAATGAAGCATACGATTTTCAACATATCGCACAGGAAATAGAACTGGATTTAATGGCTTTTTCAGATTTGGAGCTGATCGGAATCGGTGCGTACAGCCCGATCCAAGGCTTTATGACAGAGAAAGACTATCTGTCCGTTGTCGAAAATATGAGACTGTCAAGCGGCGAAGTATGGACGCTTCCGATCGCTCTGCCTGTTGACGAGCAAAAAGCTTCAAGCTTAAAAGCGGGGGACACCGTCCGCCTCACCTATAATGGGGAAACATACGGCGTCATCGAGATCGAAGACATCTATACGCCGGACAAGAAAACGGAAGCCGTCAATATCTATAAAACCGACGAACTCGAGCATCCGGGCGTCAAAAAATTGTTTGACCGCGGCAGCGTTTATGTGGGCGGGCCGATCACTCTCATTAAACGGAGCGTAAAGCAATTCCCGGCCCACACATTCGAACCTTTGGAAACAAGAAAAAAATTCGCAGAACTCGGCTGGAAAACGATCGTCGGATTCCAGACGAGAAATCCGGTTCACAGAGCGCACGAATACATTCAAAAAACGGCGCTCGAGACAGTAGACGGTCTTTTCCTCAATCCGCTCGTCGGGGAAACAAAATCAGACGATATTCCGGCTGATGTCCGCATGGAAAGCTATCAGGTGCTGCTTGACGGCTACTATCCAAAAGACCGCGTCTTTCTCGGCGTTTTTCCGGCGGCGATGCGCTATGCGGGGCCGAAGGAAGCAATCTTCCATGCGCTTGTCAGAAAGAACTACGGATGTACGCATTTTATCGTCGGAAGAGACCATGCCGGAGTCGGCGATTACTACGGCACATATGAAGCGCAGGAACTGTTCGATCAGTTCGCGCCGGAAGAGATCGGCATTACGCCGCTGAAATTCGAACACAGCTTCTACTGCAATGTCTGCGGTTCAATGGCTACGGCGAAAACGTGCCCTCACAGCAAAGAACATCATGTCATTTTGTCCGGTACAAAGGTGAGGGGCATGCTGAGAAACGGCGAGTTCCCGCCGAGCACATTCAGCCGTCCAGAAGTCATTCAAACATTAATCAAAGGCTTAACGGCCGGGGTTTCTTAAGGGGGAGCATCTCTTGGTAAATAAAGATATTGTTTGGCATGAAGCGTCCATTACAAAACGGGAATATCATGAGAAAAATAAACATAAAAGCTCGATCGTTTGGCTGACGGGCTTGAGCGGTTCAGGAAAATCAACAATTGCCAATGCCGCAGCGCGTGAGTTGTTTGAACAAGGCTACCAGGTCACGGTGCTCGACGGCGACAACGTCAGGCACGGACTGAACAAGGACCTCGGGTTTTCCGATGAAGACCGGAAGGAAAACATCCGCCGGATCGGCGAGGTCGCGAAGCTCTTTGTCGAACAGGGGACGATCGTCATTACGGCGTTCATTTCCCCTTTTAAAGAAGACCGCGGGCTTGTCAGACAGCTCGTCGAGGAAGATGAGTTTCATGAAGTCTATGTGAAATGCGATTTGGCGACGTGCGAGGAGCGCGACCCGAAAGGCTTGTATAAAAAAGCGAGAAACGGAGAAATTCCATTTTTCACGGGGATCGATTCGCCTTATGAAGAGCCTGAAACGCCTGAGCTAGTCCTTGATACAGGCGCACATAATCGGGAAGAGTGCAAAAATCAGCTCGTCCAATACGTGAAAGATCAAACGAAATAAAATGCGGGTGAAATAGGAAAGTGCTGCACATGCACTTTCCTATTTCATAAAGAAAACGTTTGGTTTTTGTGATATTTTCAGGCACCAAACGCTTTCTTTATGATTTATAATGATTGAAGAAGACGTTGATCAGATCGGGGGGAGATCTAAGATGGGGAAAGTATATATCGTTGGGGCAGGTCCTGGAGACCCCGATTTACTGACGATCAAAGCTTTAAAAGCCATCCAGACAGCCGATGTCATTTTGTATGACAGGCTTGTGAATAAACAGATTTTACAGCACGCCAAGGAGGGAGCGGATCTCATCTACTGCGGAAAGCTTCCGGACTACCACATGATGAAGCAGGAAACGATCAATCATTTTCTCGTCAAGTATGCGAAAAAAGGGAAAATCGTTGTCAGGCTGAAAGGCGGCGATCCTTTCGTATTCGGCAGAGGCGGCGAGGAAGCGCAAACCCTCGCTGAACACGGAGTTGCTTATGAAATCGTGCCGGGAATCACCTCGGGGATTGCCGCCGCTGCTTATGCGGGCATTCCAGTGACACACCGGGAAGCGAGTTCAAACGTCGCTTTCGTGACAGGACATTATCAAAAAGATGAACATTTTGAAGAGAAGTGGAAAGCGCTAGCCACAGGGATCGATACGCTTGTCATTTATATGGGGATTAAAAACGTGAAGCAAATTGAAAGGCTTCTGATCGAAAACGGCAGAGATCCGTCTACCCCTGCCGCTTTCATTCATTGGGGAACGACGGACAAACAAAAAACGGTGCTTTGCACGGTTGAAACGCTTGCAGGTACAGTCGAAAGCGAAAAAATTGAAAACCCGAGCCTGATTGTCATCGGGGATGTCGTTCAATTCAGCTCACAGTTAAGCTGGTTTGAACCCGAGCTGAAAGATCCGGCATTAAGCGAGGCGCTTTAATATGAAACAAGCGATTTTATATATCGGCCACGGGAGCCGTCTGAAAAGAGCTCAAACAGAGGCAGCCGCTTTTTTGGAGAGCTGCAAAGAAACCATGTCCGCCCCCATTCAGGAAATTTCTTTTTTGGAACTGGCGGCACCGGATATCGAAACCGGTTTTAAAGCGTGTGTGGAAAAGGGCGCGACGCATATCGCGGCTGTGCCGCTTCTCCTCTTGACAGCCGCGCATGCCAAAAGGGACATCCCTGAGGAGCTTGCCCGCGCTTCTTCGCAGTATCCTTCCGTCAGCGTCACTTACGGAAAGCCGATCGGCGTCGATCAGGAAGTCGTCAAAGCGGTTTTTACAAGGATCGAAGAAACGGGGACGCCATATGAACATGCAAGAGTCGTGGTGATCGGAAGGGGGAGCTCTGATCCGGATGTCAAACGGGATGTCAATGACATTTGCGAGCGGCTGAGAGACCTCGCGCCCGTTGACGAGGTCATTCCCTGCTTTATGACAGCCTGTGAACCGCACTATCTGGATGTGTTTAAACAGCTTAAAGAACGGGACGGAAAAACGACATTTATCGTACCGTATTTGCTGTTTACCGGTATGCTGATGAACGAGATTGAAAGGGAAACCGCCAAGCTGAAAGAAACCAATCCGGACGTCGTGCTGACGGATTACCTCGGCTTCCACCCTCATGTGAAAAACGCCTTTTTGCACCGCGTTGAGGAAGCGGTTATCAACAAAGCCGGCCGCTTTGATTTTACAGGAGCATCAGATGCTGCCGCTTCACATTAACATCAAAGGCAAATCCGCAGTCATTGCAGGCGGGGGGGAGATCGCGGCGCGGCGTCTGAAAACGGTGCTGGCAGAACGTGCGTCTGCAACCGTCATCAGCCCCGAAGCATCAGAAGAGATGCTCGGATTGATCAAAGAGCACGGCATCGAATGGAAGAAGAAAAAAGCGGAACCCGGCGATTTCAAGGATGCATTTCTGATCATTCTCGCGACCGATGATCACGAGGTGAACAAGCGGATCGCCGCATCAGCTGCTCCTGATCAGCTTGTTAATGTTGCGAGTGAAGCGGAGCTTGGAAATGTATATGTTCCGAAAATAATCAACAGAGGAAACATCACCATATCCGTCTCGACAAACGGAGCCAGCCCGCGTCACACGATCAAACTGGCCGGACAGATTGAAGATTTGATCGATGATGAGCTTGTCCAAGAGATCGACGAGCTTCTCCGTAAAAGAAGAGGCCTGAACCAGTGAGGTTCAGGCCTTTTAGCATTATTTTTTCAGCTTGATGATCAAGTCTTCGTCAGGTGTTACAAAAACGGTTTGCTGGCTGTCGTAGGTGACAAAACCGGGCTTTGCGCCATTCGGCTTTTTGACATGGCGTATTTTTGTATAGTCGACAGGAACCGAAGCCGAGTTTTTCGCTTTGCTGTAATAGGCAGCGATCTGCGCTGCTTCAAGGATGGTTTGCTCGTCCGGATCGCTCGATTGGATGACGACGTGCGACCCCGGAATATCTTTCGTGTGAAGCCAGATGTGGTCGCGGGCGGCAAGTTTCATCGTCAAATATTCGTTCTGCTTGTTGTTTTTGCCGACGAGAATCGTTTCTCCTGCGCTGGATTCGTATGTTTCGAGCGTCGGCGCCTGTTTCTTCTGTTTTTTCTGGCCTCCTTGCTGTTTGGCCCGCAAATACTTTCCTTCGGCGAGCTCTTCGCGGATTTCGGTTATATCTTTCGGAGAGGCAGACGAAAGCTGCTGAATCAGCTGGTCGAAATAAGCGATTTCCTCTTCTGCTAATCTGATCTGCTCCTTCACGACTTCCACCGAATTTTTCGCTTTTTGATATTTTGTAAAATAGCTTTGCGCGTTTTCGGAAGGCGTTTTATTCGGATTGAGCGGTATCGTGATTTCTCCGCCGTTTTCATCATAGTAGTTGATGACTCTCGCCGCTTTGTCTCCTTTTTTCAGCTGGTACAGGTTCGCTGTCAACAGCTCTCCGTACAGCTGAAAATCCTTCGCGTGTTCGGACTGCTCAAGCGTTTTTTTCAGCTTTTTGATTTTGTTTTCGTTCTTTTTCTTTTCGTTTGCCGCGAAACGCTCTAAATCATGAGCCTGCTGTTTGACGCGGTCTCGCTCCGCTTTTCCGAAATAGTAGCGGTCAAGAAGTTCGCTCAGCGTATGAAAGGGTTTGTTATCGCCTTTTATATGGGTCAGCTCAAGAAGGTAAAAATATTCTTTTCCATCTTCTGTCGTGATAAGCTGGGGCTGAAAACGCCGGTTTTTGATTTCGCTGAACATCTCTGTCAAGACGTTTGGCAGTGTCGCCCTGTTGGCAAGGCCCGCGCGAAAGACGGCTTCTTTCGCAAACAGAGGCGAGACGCCGGAAAAGGTATCGACGATCTGCCTGTCCAGTTTGCCTTCCTGGAAATTCAAATGGCGGAGAATATCTTCAGTTTCCGCTTCCAGCGGTGACAATTTGTTCTGGGCGGGAGGGAGAATGTAATCGTATCCCGGAAGCACGGTGCGGTAGCTGTTCACCGAAGGTGACAGGTGCTTCAAACTGTCGATGATGACATCTTTTTCTCCGTCGGTTAACACGATGTTGCTGTGCCTTCCCATGATTTCAACCATCAGCTTTCTTGTCAGCGTGTCGCCGATTTCGTTCCGGCTCCTGATATGAAAGACCATCATTCTGTCCATGCCGACTTGCTCGACTCGGTCGATAAAGCCGCCTTCCAGATGCTTCCGGAGGAGCATGCAGAACATCGGAGGGGTGCTCGGGTTGTCATAGGTTTCGTTTGTCAGGTGAACCCGCGCATAACTCGGGTGGGCGGAGAGCAGCAATTTGCGGTTCTGCCCGTTCGCTCTGATATGAAACACCAGCTCGTGCTTAAACGGCTGGTGGATTTTTGCGATTCGTCCGCCTCGAATCGTTTCATTTAATTCTTCGATCATTCCGTATGTAAAAATGCCGTCAAAAGACATATGAAAAACTCCCTTTTCTCGTTAATCCTCTTCGTAAAGCGTCTATTCAATAATTATAGCATGATTTGGGACGAGTCTGAATAAATTGACTTATAGAGATGGATATACCAAGAGCAACCTTTAGGGCAGGAGGAGTGGACGATTCAATGAAATGGCACGAGATGGGACAAACCGAATTGTTAAACATAACAAAAACGTCCATCGGCAAAGGTTTAACAGAAAAAGAGGCCGAAAAGCGGCTGGAAAGACACGGAACAAACGAACTTCAGGAAGGGGAAAAAACATCGGCGATCGCACTGTTTTTTTCTCAATTCAAGGACTTCATGGTTCTTGTTTTGCTTGCGGCCACGTTGATCTCTGGTTTCCTCGGGGAGTATATTGACGCCATCGCGATCATTGCGATCATCTTTGTAAACGGCATTCTCGGCTTCTTTCAGGAGAGACGGGCGGAAAGATCGCTCGAGGCTTTGAAGGAACTGTCGGCTCCTCAAGTGGCTGTGCTCCGGGAGGGGGAATGGGTAAAGATCCCTTCCAAAGAGCTCGTTCCGGGAGATGTTGTCCGTTTTGCAAGCGGAGACAGAATCGGCGCCGATCTCAGGCTTGTCGAGACAAAGAGCCTTGAAATAGAAGAATCGGCTCTTACGGGTGAATCGCTTCCCGTGTCTAAACAGGCAGAAGCTTTTCAGGCGTCCGACGTATCGCTGGGCGATCTGAAGAATATGGCTTTCATGGGAACATTGGTCACAAGGGGGAGCGGCACCGGCGTCGTTATCGGCACGGGAATGAACTCTGCGATGGGAAAAATCGCCGATATGCTCGAATCTGCCGGGAATACGGCGACCCCGCTGCAAAGAAGGCTTGAAGAGCTCGGCAAAATTTTGATTGTCGCCGCTTTGTTCCTGACGCTGCTTGTCGTTGCTGCCGGAGTCATCCAGGGGCATGACCTTTACAGCATGTTTTTAGCGGGCGTTTCCCTTGCCGTCGCTGCCATACCTGAAGGGCTGCCGGCCATTGTCACGGTCGCTCTGTCTCTCGGCGTACAGCGGATGATCAGGCAAAAGTCGATCGTCAGAAAGCTCCCCGCGGTTGAGACGCTCGGCTGCGCGTCCATAATTTGCTCCGATAAAACCGGGACGATGACGCAGAACAAAATGACGGTCACTCATGTCTGGTCAGGCGGGAAAACGTGGAACGTGTCAGGGATCGGCTACGAACCCGAAGGCTCCTTCACCATGAACGGGCGCGACGTGCAAGCCAGGCATCATAAACCGCTCCAACAGGTCCTTCTGTTCGGCGCATTATGCAATTCATCTTCGATTATCGAAAAAGACGGGGAGTTTCGTCTTGACGGCGATCCCACCGAAGGCGCTTTGCTGACGGCAGCTCGAAAAGCGGGTTTTACGGACAGATATGTTGACGAACATTTTAAAATCATCGAGGAGTTTCCGTTTGATTCGACGCGGAAAATGATGTCTGTCATTGCGGAAGATAAGAGCGGCAAGCGCTTTGTCATCACAAAGGGCGCGCCTGATGTATTGATGAAGCGTTCGTCGCATACGCTGACAGACGAAAAGCGCGAAATCTTCACAAAGGCAAGGCTCGCCGAAACAAGCGCGGCGCTGGAAACACTTGCGTCCCAAGCGCTGAGGACGATTGCTGTCGCGTATAAACCAATCAAAGAAACAGAAAATCTCTCGCTCGAAAAAGCGGAGTCAGGCTTAACTTTCATCGGACTGTTAGGGATGATCGATCCGCCGCGGCCCGAAGTGAAAACAGCGATTAAAGAGTGCCGGGAAGCGGGGATCAAAACAGTGATGATCACCGGCGATCATGTAATAACGGCAACAGCCATCGCAAAAGATCTCGGGTTATTGCCGCCGCGCGGAAAGGTCATGGACGGCCAGATGCTGAACGAGCTCTCGCAGGAAGAATTGGCGGAAATTGTTGACGATGTTTACGTGTTTGCAAGGGTGTCGCCTGAACATAAGCTGAAGATCGTGACCGCCTACCAGGAAAACGGCCACATCGTCGCCATGACTGGAGACGGAGTCAATGATGCCCCTGCGATTAAACAGGCGGATATCGGCATTTCGATGGGAATTACGGGAACGGATGTCGCCAAGGAGGCATCATCGCTCATTCTTGTCGATGATAATTTTGCGACGATTAAATCGGCCATCAAGGAAGGACGCAATATCTATGAAAATATTAGAAAGTTCATCAGATATTTGCTCGCATCCAATGTCGGCGAAATTTTGGTCATGCTGTTTGCGATGCTGCTCGCTCTGCCGCTGCCGCTTGTTCCGATACAGATTCTATGGGTCAACCTTGTGACGGACGGCCTGCCTGCCATGGCGCTCGGCATGGATCAGCCTGAAGACGATGTGATGCAGAGGAAGCCGCGAAGTCCGAAAGAAGGCGTGTTTGCAAGGGGGCTCGGCTGGAAGGTCGTATCGCGCGGCTTTTTAATCGGAATTGCCACACTCGGGGCGTTTATGTTCATTTACAATCGCAACCCGGAAGCGCTTGAGTATGCTCAGACGGTCGCTTTTGCAACGCTCGTCCTTGCACAGCTGATCCATGTGTTCGACTGCCGGAGCGAGCGGTCTATCTTTGACCGCAATCCGTTTGAAAACATTTATTTGCTCGGCGCAGTATTGTCTTCGATTCTTTTAATGCTTGTCGTTATTTATTATCCGCCGCTGCAGCCGATTTTCCATACGGTTCCGATTTTAATGGCAGACTGGCTCCTGATTGTCGGAATGTCGGCGATTCCAACTTTTTTATTGGCCGGGTCACTTTTGACAAGAAAAAAATAGGCTTGTATGATATAATCTTAAAGGTAATAGAGGTTTCTATTGCCTTTTCATCTTGCGTAAATTTAAATCAAAGAAGTCTTTTTCACTTATACGGAATTGGGTGTGTTTTATGATACGGAGTATGACCGGTTTCGGCAGCGCGAGCAAAACGAAGGATGGGCTGACAGCAGCTGTTGAGCTGAAATCTGTCAACTATCGGTTTAAAGAAGTAAACGCACGCATGCCAAGACCTTTGCTCTATTTAGAAGACAAAATAAAGCAAACGATTTTTAAACATATACAAAGGGGACGGCTGGAGCTGTTCGTGTCCGTTGACGACGAGGCTCTGGTCACCCGGAAAATCCAGGTTGACTGGCCGCTGCTTGAAGAGTACCAGAAAGCCGCGCGCGAAATGAAAGAGCGCTGCCGGCTTTCAGGAGAGATCACGCTTCAAGACGCCTTTCAGTTTGACCATGTCATCCAAGTTGAAGAAGAGCCGATCCAAAACGACAAGCTTGAAGAAGTCCTTCTTGAAGCGGTCGAGGCTGCCGTTCTTGAATTATGCAGCATGCGCGAAGCAGAAGGGCTGAGGCTGAAGGATGACTGCCTTCAGCATATTGAAAGGCTTGAAAAGCTGACAGACGACATTGCAGAGCTTGCTCCCAAGGTCGTCGGCCACTATCGGGAACGCCTTGAGGCGCGCCTTGAAGAATGGTCAACAGACGGTCTCGATGAAAGCCGTCTGCTGACGGAAGTCGCACTGTTTGCAGACCGATCGGATATCACGGAAGAAGTGACGAGGCTGAAAAGCCATTTCCGCCAGTTCCGCGATATTTGCGAAGCGGGCGGGGCCGCGGGGAGAAAGCTCGACTTCCTCGTCCAGGAGCTGAACCGTGAAGCGAACACGATCGGTTCAAAAGCGAATGATCACCAGATCACAAAACATGTGGTCGAAATGAAAAGCTCTATTGAAAAAATAAAAGAACAAGTGCAAAATATAGAATAGCGATTGTGCGTATTGTTTACGGATGTTCTCTGCAGGTTAAACTAGAGACGTCCAAGTACAGGGGGAACGTATAGGATGACGATTAAACTGATTAATATCGGCTTTGGTAATATCATATCCGCGAATCGGCTGATCTCGATTGTGAGTCCGGAGTCCGCGCCTATTAAGCGGATGATCCAGGATGCCAGAGACCGCGGCATGCTTATAGATGCTACATATGGAAGAAGAACCCGTGCGGTTGTCATTATGGACAGTGACCATATCATCTTATCTGCCGTCCAGCCTGAGACAGTAGCACAAAGGCTTTCCGTTAAAGAAGAAATTATGGATGAAGGGCAGGGATAAGAGCTTTATGAAAGAAAGAGGTTTATTAATCGTTCTCTCCGGCCCTTCCGGCGTCGGAAAAGGAACAGTCAGGCAGGCGCTGTTTGCTCAGGAGGACACAAAATTTGAATATTCGATTTCGGTGACGACAAGAAAACCGCGGCAAGGCGAAAGAGACGGTGTCGACTACTTTTTTAAGACGCGCGAAGAGTTCGAAGAGATGATCGAGAACAACAAGCTGCTCGAATGGGCCGAATATGTCGGCAACTATTACGGAACACCCGTTGACTACGTCGAACAGACCCTTGAAAGCGGCAGGGACGTTTTTCTCGAAATTGAAGTCCAAGGTGCGCTGCAAGTCAGAAAGGCATTTCCTGAAGGCCTGTTTATCTTTTTGGCGCCTCCGAGTCTCGCCGAATTGAAAAACCGGATTGTCACAAGAGGGACAGAAACAGAAGCCCTGATCGAAAACCGGATGAAAGCGGCGAAGGAAGAAATCGAACTGATGGACGCCTACGATTATGTTGTCGAAAATGACAGCATTGAGCTTGCGTGCGAAAGAATCAAAGCAATCGTTCTCGCCGAACATTTACGGCGCGACCGCGTTGCTCCAAGATATAAGAAAATGCTGGAGGTTGAATAATTATGCTAGATCCGTCAATTGACTCTTTAATGAATAAACTGGATTCAAAATACACGCTCGTTACCGTATCGGCCCGACGCGCCCGCGAAATGCAGATCAACAAAGACGCGCAGATCGAAAATCCGAAGTCGCATAAATTTGTAGGCAAAGCGCTGGAAGAAATTGATGCCGGACTGCTTACATTCGAAAAGGAAAATCGCTAATAGCCTTAAAAATAGCAACCTATACACTAGGTTGTTATTTTTTTCAGGCCGGCAAACAGAACATAAGGGGGAGAAAAAACGATGCTGAAAAATCGCAACATCCTGCTGGGAGTAAGCGGAGGAATCGCAGTATACAAAGCGGCCGCCTTGACGAGCAAGCTCGTACAGGCAGGAGCCAATGTGAAAGTCATCATGACAAAATCCGCCTGTGAATTTGTGTCTCCGCTCACCTTTCAAGCGCTTTCGCGCAATGAAGTATATACCAACACGTTCGAAGAACCGAATCCCCGTGTCATCGCCCATATCGATGCCGCGGATTGGGCGGATCTTGTGATCGTTGCTCCGGCAACGGCCAATGTGATCGGAAAACTCGCTTCAGGCATTGCCGATGACATGCTGACGACGACGCTTTTAGCGACGACTGCGCCGGTTTGGATCGCTCCGGCCATGAACGTCCATATGTACGACCACCCGGCTGTTCAGCGGAACATCAGCGTTCTTTACAAAGACGGCTGCCGGTTTATCGAGCCGAGTGAAGGCTACCTTGCGTGCGGCTATATCGGCAAAGGCAGACTTGAAGAGCCCGAACGGATCGTCCAGTTGGCCGAGTCGTATTTTTTAAACGAAAACAGCGGTTTGCTTGAAGGAAAGCGTGTCTTAATTACAGCGGGCCCGACAAGAGAACAAATCGATCCCGTCCGCTTTTTCTCCAACCGTTCGACAGGGAAAATGGGCTATGCTTTCGCTGAGGAAGCGGCGAAAATGGGAGCGTGCGTAACGCTGATTGCCGGCCCGACATCGCTTGATGATCCCGCAGGAGTTGACGTTATTCATGTTCAGTCTGCAGAAGATATGTATCAAGCGGCTTTATCTGTTTTCGATGAGAGCGACATCGTCATCAAAACGGCAGCTGTCGCTGATTACAGGCCAAAGCATATTCACGATCAAAAAATGAAGAAAAAGGACGGCGGTCTCGTCATTGAGCTTGAGCGGACGAAGGATATTTTAAAAGCGCTGGGAGAACGGAAAACAAAGCAAGTCTTGGTCGGCTTTGCAGCTGAAACGCAGCACGTCGAAGACTATGCCAAACAAAAGCTGGAGAAAAAAAATCTCGATCTGATTGTCGCCAACAATATCACGGCCGAAGGCGCCGGTTTTGGAACGGAAACCAACATCGTGACGGTGTTTCACCGAGACGGTAAAAAGACGGCGCACCCTCTGATGTCAAAACGGGAGGTTGCCGCCGAAGTCTTGAAGGAAGCCGCTGAGCTTGCCGGCCGGAGCGGAACGTCCTCATGAATTTCGCTGAAGTGATCGTCGATGTTACAACCAAAAATATCGACAGACCGTTTGACTACCGCATTCCTGACAAATTCAAAGGGATGATTAAAAAAGGGATGCGCGTGATTGTTCCGTTCGGCGCCCGCAAAATTCAGGGATTTGTCACCGGCGTGAAAGAATCGTCTGAGCTCGCCGGCCGTTCGGTTAAGGATATCGAGGATATCCTTGATCTGACGCCCGTTTTGACGGAGGAGCTGCTTGAGCTGTCAGATTGGCTGACAGAAAAAACACTTTCTTTTAAAATTACGGCTCTTCAGGCGATGCTCCCCGCGGCTATGAAAGCAAAATACGGCAAAGAAATCAAGGTGATCGGTGATAAGCCGCTTCCCGAACCGCTTAAAACCCTGTTCTTGCAAAAAGAAACACTTTCTTATTCCGATATAGATGACCATGGGACATTAAAGCTGATTCAGCGCCAGGTTCAAGAGGGCAACCTTGAAGTGGCCTATAAAGTAAAGCAGAAAACAAACAAAAAAACGCGGAGAATGATCGCTCCCCTTTGTGCGAAAGAACATTTAAAAGAAGCGCTTGACAGCCTCTCCCCGCAAGCTGTCAAACAAAAAGCGGTCCTTCAGTTTTTCATCGACCGCAAAGAATCCGGCGCTGTTCCGGCAAAAGAGCTGATCGGCAAAACGGGAGGCTCTTCCGCGTCCGTAAAAGCGCTGATCGACAAGGGGCTGTTAAAGGAAAGTGAAGAGGAGGTTTACAGGGATCCTTATCAGGACAGAATGTTCAAAAAAACCGAACCGCTTCCGCTGACTGAAGAGCAGGCGCAGGCCTATGAGGCGATAGCAGAGGCGATCGAAGACAAGCGGCACGATGTGTTTCTTCTTCACGGAGTGACCGGAAGCGGAAAAACGGAAGTCTATCTGCAATCGATCGAAAAGGTGCTGGAAGCCGGCAAAGAAGCGATCGTTCTCGTTCCGGAAATTTCGCTGACGCCGCAGATGGTCAACCGCTTTAAAGGCCGCTTTGGCTCACAGGTAGCCGTCCTGCACAGCGGGCTTTCAACAGGAGAAAAATATGATGAATGGCGGAAAATCCACCGCAAAGAAGTCCGGCTTGTCGTCGGGGCGCGCTCGGCGATTTTCGCGCCGTTTGAAAATCTCGGCATGATTATTATCGATGAAGAGCACGAAACATCGTACAAGCAGGAAGAGATGCCGAGATACCATGCGAAAGAAGCGGCGATTCAAAGGGCCGAATACCACCGCTGTCCTGTCGTCCTCGGCAGTGCGACGCCGACGCTCGAATCGTTCGCAAGGGCGAAAAAAGGCGTGTACAAGCTTCTTTCCCTCAAGCACCGCGTCAATCACCAAGTCATGCCTGACGTGTCTCTCGTCGATATGAGGGAGGAACTGCGCAGCGGAAACCGCTCGATGTTTTCCAAAGACTTAATGGCCGGACTTGAGGAAACCCTTGAAAAAGGAGAGCAGGCCGTTCTGTTTTTAAACAAAAGGGGATATTCCTCATTTGTCATGTGCAGGGACTGCGGATATGTCATCCAGTGCCCTCATTGCGAAATCTCGTTGACGTACCACAGGTATGGACAGCGTCTGAAGTGCCATTACTGCGGCTATGAAACCGGCATGCCGTCAAGCTGCCCCGAATGCGGAAGCGAGCATATCCGCTACTTTGGCACAGGCACACAGCGGGTCGAAGAAGAATTGACGAAGGTACTGCCGGCTGCAAGGGTGATCCGCATGGACGTCGATACAACCTCGAGAAAAGGAGCGCATGAAAAGCTGCTCACATCCTTTGGCAAAGGTGAAGCCGATATTCTGCTCGGAACACAGATGATCGCCAAAGGGCTCGATTTTGAAAACGTCACGCTCGTCGGTGTTTTGAGCGCGGATACGATGCTGCACATCCCCGATTTCAGAGCCGCTGAAAAAACGTTCCAGCTGATGACACAGGTGAGCGGAAGAGCGGGGCGCCACGAAAAGCCGGGCAAGGTGATCATTCAGACGTACACCCCGTCCCATTACAGCATTCAGCTCACGAAAACGCACGATTATGAAACGTTCTTCCGGCAGGAGATGCTGCACAGAAGGGAACAGGCCTATCCTCCCTATTATTATTTGGCGCTCGTCAGCGTATCGCACGAAGAAGTGACGAAGGCGGCGCTCGTGACTGAAAAAATCGCCAACTATTTAAAAAAGAACATTTCAAGCGAGGCGAAGATTCTCGGCCCAGTCGCATCGCCGATCGCCAGGATCAAAGATAGATATCGCTATCAATGCGTGATAAAATACAAACAGGAAAACCAGCTTACATCGTTGCTTAAAAACATTATGGATCATTACAAACGAGATATTGAACAAAAGCAATTGATGATTTCGATCGACATGAATCCATATATGATGATGTAAAAATAACAGTGTGATGGAGGGCTTCTAGATTGGCAGTAAAACCGATCGTAACGTATCCGGCGGAGGTTCTTGAAACCCCTGCCGAACCCGTTGCGTCTTTTGATAAATCATTAAAGAAACTGCTCGACAATATGTATGATACGATGCTTGAGCTGGACGGAGTCGGGCTTGCCGCCCCGCAAATCGGCGTTTTAAAAAGAGCGGCAGTCGTCGATATCGGCGATGACACGGGCAGAATTGAACTGGTCAACCCGGAGGTCATCGAAGAGAGCGGCGAACAGACGGGCCCTGAAGGCTGTTTGAGCTTTCCCGATCTATACGGTGAAGTGAAGCGTTCGGATTATGTAAAGGTCAAGGCGTTCGACCGCCGCGGAAAACCGTTCACGATTGAAGCTGAAGGCTTTTTGGCGCGGGCGCTGCTGCATGAAATCGACCATTTGGACGGTATTTTATTCACATCAAAAGTTACGCGCTATTATGATGCGGAAGAACTTGAGGAAATGGAAGGATGATTGGATGACAAGGATCGTTTTTATGGGAACGCCGGATTTTTCCGTCCCGGTGCTCAGCACATTGATTGATGACGGCTATGAGGTGGTGGGTGTCGTCACCCAGCCTGACCGCCCGAAAGGAAGAAAAAAAGTGATGACCCCTCCGCCTGTCAAGGAGGAAGCGCTGCGCCGCGGCATTCCCGTGCTCCAGCCTGAAAAAGTGAGGGAAGATGCGGAGACGGACAGGATTTTGGCGCTTGAACCCGATCTAATTGTAACCGCGGCATTCGGGCAGATCCTGCCGAAAAAGCTCCTCGATTATCCGAAATACGGCTGTATCAATGTCCATGCCTCTCTTCTGCCCGAGCTGCGCGGAGGAGCTCCGATCCATTACGCCATTCTGGAAGGCAAAGAGAAAACGGGCGTGACGATCATGTACATGGTCGAAAAATTGGATGCAGGCGATATGCTTGCCAAAGTCGAAGTTGACATCGAAGAAACCGATAATGTCGGCACGCTCCACGACAAGCTGAGCAAGGCCGGGGCTGAGCTTCTTTCCGAAACGGTTCCGAAGGTCATTGACGGTTCGGCAACCCCTGAAAAACAGGATGAACGGGAAGCGACATATGCGCCGAACATTAAACGCGAACAGGAACTGATCGACTGGTCAAAGCCCGGCGAAGTCCTGTACAACCAAGTCAGGGGCTTGAATCCTTGGCCTGTCGCATACACGGTTTTAAGCGGCCAGACGCTGAAAGTATGGGCTGCGAAAAAATGCGAAGCCTTAAAACAGGCAGAGCCGGGAGAAATCGTCTCCGTTGAAAAAGACGGCATTGTCGTCGCTACCGGAAATGGCACCGCGTTAAAATTAACGGAAGTGCAGCCTGCGGGCAAAAAAAGAATGAAGGCCGAAGATTTTGTCAGGGGAGCGGGTCTTCAAGCCGGAATGAAATTGGGTCATAGCGATGAAAAATAATGTGAGGGAAGTCGCGCTTGATGCACTGATTAAGCTTGACCAGAATCAGGCATACAGCAATCTTTTGCTTCAGTCTGTCATGAAAGCGAACGATTTAAGCGACAAAGACAGAGGCCTTTTGACAGAACTCGTTTACGGCACCCTTCAAAACAAGCTGGCGCTCGATTATATGCTGAAGCCGTTTATTAAAAAACCGGAAAAAGTGAAAGACTGGGTCATCCATCTGTTGAGAATGTCGCTGTACCAGATGGAATACCTGGAGAAAATCCCTGACCGGGCCGCCCTTTTTGAAGCTGTTGAAATCGCTAAAAAACGCGGGCATAAAGGAATTTCTTCATTTGTTAACGGCGTTCTGCGCTCTGTTCAGAGAGAAGGCGTGCCTTCTTTTGCTGATATTGCCGACCCGGTTGAACGCCTTGCGGTTGAGACAAGCCATCCGGAATGGCTTGTCAGGGAATGGACCGATGCCTACGGGTTCGAAGCGGCAGAACAAATCTGCCGGATTCACATGATCCCGCCGAAGCAGACGATCCGCGTCAACAGGCTGAAACACGACCGGGATACGCTTCTTTCCCGCCTGAATGAAGCGGGGATTGAGGCGGAAGAAGGCGACTTGTCCGAAGACGCTGTCAAACTGCAAAAAGGAACGATTGCGTCCACTCCTTTTTTCAAAGAAGGCGAAGTCACCATACAAGATGAAAGCTCAATGCTGGTAGCGCGAGCCCTCGGTCCTGAGCGGGGAGAAACGGTGCTGGACGCCTGCGCAGCGCCGGGAGGAAAATCCACTCATATCGGCGAACTGCTCGAAGATACGGGAAAGATCATTTCCCTTGACCTTCATCAGCATAAAGTAAAGCTGATCAAAGAAGCGGCAGGCCGGATCGGGCTTTCCAACATTGAAGCAAGGGCGCTGGATGCCAGAAAAGCCGGCGAAGCCTTCGAACCGGAGCAGTTTGACCGGATTCTCGTCGACGCTCCGTGTTCGGGCTTCGGTGTCATCCGCAGAAAACCGGATCTCAAATACAGCAAAACGCCCGAAGACAGCGCGCGTCTCGCTGGGATTCAGCTGGCGATTTTAAACGAAATCGCACCTTTATTGAAAACAGACGGGACATTGGTCTACAGCACATGCACAATGGACCCGACCGAAAATGAACAAGTCATGCATGCTTTTTTGAAAGAACACGATGAATTTGAAGCAGACCCCACCCTCGCCGAGCGGCTGCCCGAAAAAGCGGCGCCGTATGTCAAGGATGGAAGCATTCAAATCCTTCCCCACTACTTCGGAACGGACGGCTTCTTTATTTGCAGCATGAGAAAGAAGGGATCACAATAATGGAATCGAAACAAAAAGTAAGAAAAGAATTGCGGACAGAAAGACCGTCCATCTATTCTTTTGAAATAGAAGAACTGAAAAGCTGGCTTTCGGAAAACGGCGAAAAACCTTTCCGCGCCGCGCAAATATTCGAATGGCTTTACGAAAAGAGAGTCACGTCATTTGAAAAGATGACAAACCTTTCAAAAGAGCTGCGGACAAAGTTGAACGAGCATTTCGTATTAACGACGCTGAAAACGGCCGTCAAGCAGACTTCACAAGATGGAACGATGAAGTTTTTATTTGAGCTTCATGACGGCTACACGATCGAAACCGTATTAATGCGGCACGAATATGGCAATTCTGTTTGTGTAACGACACAGGTGGGCTGCCGAATCGGCTGTACGTTTTGCGCGTCGACCCTCGGCGGCTTAAAGCGGAACCTGGAAGCCGGAGAGATCGTCGCCCAGGTTGTCAAAGTGCAGCAGGCGCTTGATGAAACAGATGAACGCGTCAGTTCCATCGTCATTATGGGAATCGGCGAGCCGTTCGATAATTTTCAGGAAATGCTTGCATTCCTGAAAATCGTCAACCATGATAAAGGGCTGAATATCGGGGCGCGCCATATCACCGTATCAACGAGCGGGATCATTCCGAAAATCTATGAGTTTGCAGACGAGAAGCTGCAGATCAACTTTGCGATTTCTCTGCACGCCCCGAACACTGAGATCAGAAGCCGGCTGATGCCGATCAACAGAGCCTACAAGCTGCCGGAGCTGATGAAAGCGGTCGATTACTACATTAAGAAAACCGGCAGAAGGGTTACGTTTGAATACGGGCTTTTCGGCGGTGTTAACGATCAGGTTGAACACGCGGAAGAGCTGGCTGAATTGCTAAAAGGAATCAAATGCCACGTCAACTTGATTCCGGTCAACTATGTACCTGAACGAGACTATGTCAGAACACCGAAAGAACAGATTTTCGCCTTTGAAAAAACATTAAAGTCTCATGGAGTAAATGTCACGATCAGAAGAGAGCAAGGCCATGATATTGACGCTGCCTGCGGACAGCTTCGTGCAAAGGAGCGCCAGGAAGAGACGAGGTGAATCAAGGTTGAAAACAGCCTTAAAAACGGACAGGGGAAAAATACGCCAGCACAATGAAGACGATGCCGGCATTTTCACAGAAAAAAACGGACTGGTTTTAGCTGTTGTCTGCGATGGAATGGGAGGTCATCTGGCCGGCGACGTTGCCAGCAGGATGGCCGTCTCAGCCCTTCGGGATATCTGGGAGGAAACCGAAGAAGTCCCGGCTTCGCCGGCTGAATGCGAAGCTTGGCTGAAAGAGCAGATTTCAGCCGTCAACCAAAAACTTTTCGACCATGCGAGGGCGCATGAAGAGTGCCAGGGAATGGGAACAACGGTCGTCTGCGCTTTATACACGGGAAAAACGCTGACAGTCGCCCATATCGGAGACAGCCGCTGCTATCTCCTGCAAGGCGGCCATTTCATACAGCTGACGGAAGATCACTCGCTTGTCAATGAACTCGTGCGGACAGGGGGGATTTCGAAGGAAGATGCCGAACACCATCCGCGGAAGAACGTGCTGACAAAAGCGCTTGGCACTGATCCGGAAGTGAAGGTTGAAGCCCATACTTTTGAAATCGAACCGGGCGATCAAGTTCTATTATGCTCTGACGGGCTGACGAATAAAGTAGAAGATGAGTCACTGAAGGATATGCTTACAGCTCTTTCTTCTGCGGAGGAGAAAGCGGAACAGCTCGTTCAGCTGGCCAATGACAACGGCGGCGAGGACAATATCACCGTCGCGCTATTGGAACTTCCTTCTCAAATAGAAGAAGGTGAAGACAAGTGTTAATCGGCAGACGGATCAGCGGACGTTACGAAATCCTGCGCGCCATCGGCGGCGGGGGGATGGCGAACGTTTATTTAGCGCTGGACATCATCCTCGACCGTGAAGTCGCGATAAAAGTGCTGCGGTTTGACTTCGTTCACGATGCCGATTTTATCAGGCGGTTCAGAAGGGAAGCGCAGTCCGCTGCAAGCCTCGACCACCCGAATATCGTCAGCATTTATGATGTCGGAGAAGAAGATGACATCTATTATATCGTGATGGAGTATGTCGAGGGGATGACCCTGAAAGAATACATAAACCGAACAGGCCCGCTTCATCCAAAAGAAGCGGTCCAAATCATGGAGCAGATCGTATCCGCCATCGCACACGCTCATGATAACCAGATTGTTCACCGGGATATTAAGCCCCACAACATTTTGATCGACCATATGGGCCACATTAAAGTGACCGATTTCGGCATCGCCATGGCGCTCAGTTCGACGACCATCACGCACACCAACTCGGTTTTGGGCTCTGTCCATTATTTGTCGCCCGAACAGGCGAGAGGCGGATTGTCTACGAAAAAATCCGATATCTACTCGCTCGGCATCGTGCTTTTCGAGCTGCTGACGGCGCGTATGCCGTTTGAAGGAGAATCGGCGGTCAGCATCGCGCTGAAGCATCTGCAATCAGAAACGCCGTCGGTGAAAAGGTGGAACCCGGCTGTGCCGCAAAGCATAGAAAACATCGTCCTGAAAGCGATGGCAAAAGATCCATTCCACCGCTATGAAGCGGCCGAAGAGATGGAATCCGATTTAAAAACGGCTTTCGACCCGGACAGGCTCAACGAAAAGCGATTCACGATTCCAGCTGATGATGAGATGACGAAAGCTGTTCCGATCATCAAAAACCTGCCGGAAGACAAGAGCGGTGACAAGTCCGGCGACGGAGAAGCGGAAGCGGCTCCGTTATCAAAGAAAGAAAAGAAGAAGCAGGCAAAAGCAAACAAGAAGAAAAAAAGAAAGAAATGGCCGCTTATATTGCTGACGGTGTTTTTCGTTCTCGTTGTGTCAGCCGTCTTGGCTTTGACGGTGTTTCCGTCGCTCTTTATTCCAAAAGATGTAGCCGTTCCCGATGTAGCAGGCCTTGAGTATGAAGAAGCCGTCATCAAGCTTGAAGACGAAGGGTTTGAAGTGGATCCGAATGCTGAAGACATTGCCGACGATAAAATTGAAGAAGGGCTGATCGTGAAAACGGACCCTGCAGCCGGCGATATCGTAAAGGAAGGCTCAACTGTCAAGCTTTATAAAAGCTCAGGCAAAGAGAAAACAGAAGTGGAAGATGTGGTCGGCCAGAAAGTCGACGCCGCCAAAAAGCTTCTCGAGCAAAAGGGCTTTAAAAACATCAAGACAGAAGAAGTGCACCATGAAGAAGAAGCGGGTACCATCATCGAACAGGACCCCGCAGCCGGCACCGAAATCGTTGCCGCCGACGACGAGATCAAATTAACGGTCAGCCTCGGTCCGGAAGCCATTACTTTAAGGGATTTAAAAACATACAGCAAACAGGCGGCTTCGGGCTATTTGGACGACCATCAGCTTGTCCTTGTCGAAAAGGAGGCGCATTCTGAAGATGTGCCGGAAGGTCAGGTCATCAAACAAAAGCCGGGGGCGGGGGCATCCGTCAAGCCGGGAGACAAAGTCGAGGTTACGTTTTCGCTCGGACCTGAGAAAAAACCCGTCAAAACGGTGACCGAGAAAATTGATATCCCTTATGAACCGGGAGCGGAGGGCGAAGAACAAAACGTCCAAATTTCGATCGATGATGAAGAACACAGCATTTCCGACGTCTATGAAAATTTTAAAATCACGGCGCCGGCAGAGCGGACGATCAAATTCAGGATTGCGCCCGGGCAAAAAGGGTATTATCAAGTAACGATCAACGATAAAGTAGTCAGGTCAAAAACGATTGAATATCCTGAGGATGAATAAGGGAGGTGCGATATGCCTGAGGGCAAAATCATTAAAGCATTAAGCGGATTTTACTATGTTTTGGATGGTGATCAGATCATTCAGTGCAGGGGAAGAGGGGTTTTCAGAAAAAATAAAATCACCCCTCTCGTCGGCGACGATGTCGTCTACCAGGCCGATAACGATAAAGAAGGCTACATTCTCGAGATTAAAGACAGATTCAATGAATTGGTCAGACCTCCGATCAGCAACGTGGATCAGGCGGTTCTCGTGTTTTCGGCAAAAGAGCCGACATTCAGCACGTCGCTATTGGATCGTTTTTTAGTGTTGGTTGAGGCGGGTGGCATCAGGCCGATCATATGCATTACGAAAATGGACCTCGTGGATGATGACGCGCTCAAAGAGCGGATTCACCATTATGCCGAAGACTACCGGAACATCGGGTACTGCGTCTATACGACATCGATGAAAAACGGAAGCGGCATCGAAGACATCGTCTCCCATTTTCAAGACAAAATCACCGTATTCGCCGGCCAGTCCGGCGTGGGCAAATCTTCGCTTTTAAATGCGATCAGCCCCGAGCTTGAACTGAAAACCGCCGGGATTTCCGCTCACTTGGGAAGGGGAAAGCATACGACCCGCCATGTGGAGCTGATCGATATAAACGGCGGGCTCGTCGCGGACACCCCGGGCTTCAGCTCGCTTGAGTTTGCCGGTATTGAAGCTGAAGATTTAGGGTCTGCGTTTTTGGAAATCAGCGAAAAAAGCGCCGAATGCAAGTTCCGCGGGTGCCTGCATATGAAAGAGCCGAACTGCGCCGTCAAACGCGCCGTGGAAAACGGTGAAATCGCCCAGTATCGCTACGACCATTATGTTGAATTTTTAACAGAGATCAAAGACAGAAAGCCGAGGTATTAAGATATGGTATATGTTGCTCCTTCGATTCTTTCAGCCGATTTTGCCCGTCTAGGGGAAGAGATTCGGGATGTTGAACAAGGCGGCGCCGATTTCATCCACATCGATGTGATGGACGGCCATTTCGTTCCCAACCTGACCATCGGGCCGCTTGTAGTGGAAGCCGTCCGCCCGATCACAGAACTTCCGCTCGACGTTCATTTAATGATTGAAGCGCCTGACCGCTATATACCTGCTTTTGCAAAAGCGGGCGCCGATATTTTGTCCGTCCATGTTGAAGCGTGCCCGCACCTTCACAGGACGATCCAGCTCATCAAAGAGCAAGGAGTCAAAGCGGGTGTTGTCTTGAATCCGCATACCCCTGTGCGGCAGATCGAGCATGTGCTTGAAGACCTTGATCTCGTACTATTGATGACAGTGAATCCGGGCTTCGGCGGACAGTCGTTTATTTCCTCAGTCCTGCCGAAAATCAGGCAGGTCAAGGAGATGGCCGAGCAAAAAGGGCTCGCCGACCTGCTGATTGAAGTGGACGGCGGCGTCAACAAAATGACGGCAAGACAGTGTATCGAAGCAGGGGCAAATCTGCTTGTTGCGGGCTCTGCCGTTTATAACGAAAAAGACCGCAAAAAAGCCATTTCCGATATAAAAGGTGCGCTTGGGTAAGGTTTCCCGATGAAAAAGAGCCGGCTTTCTCAAGCTGAGCTCTTTTTTTACGGCGTTTACAGAAAGGACAATGCGATGAAAACGATCAATATTGTAGCGGGAGGTCCCGATCATCTCATTCCCGACTTGCTGCAGTATCAGGACGGCGATGCGCTTTGGGTCGGGGTTGACAGAGGCGCTGTAACCCTTTTGGCAGCGGGGATCGTGCCTGATGAAGCGTTCGGGGATTTTGACAGCATCACAGACGAGCAAAAAAAGGCTATTGAAAAGGCGGCTCCCCGCCTCCATATTTATCAGGCGGAAAAAGATCAGACGGATTTGGACCTTGCGTTGAGCTGGGCGGTCGGACAGCGGCCTTCATGCATTAGAATGTTCGGCATTTCGGGAGGCAGAGCAGACCATTTTCTCGGGAATCTGCATCTCCTTTACACCGCGATGAAGCAAAATGTCAAGACCGTCATGATCGACCGCCAAAATACGATCAGCATGCACCCCCAAGGCTCTTACACCGTCATGCGTGATCAAACAAAACCGTACATTTCATTCCTGCCGTTTACGGAGACGGTAAAAAACCTTTCCCTCGAAGGATTTAAGTATTCTTTAAATAAGTGTCATATTGCTCTAGGTTCGACACTATGTATTAGTAACGAACTCATCCATTCACAAGGTGCTTTTTCGTTTTCTGAAGGCATATTAATAATGATAAGAAGCACTGATTAAATATCCTGGCGCTTCCGCTCGCTTTGTGTTTGGGATCCGATGTTGAAGGTGGATGCGGTTGCGGACTCTTTGAGGAGGGAAGGGAATGAAATTTTACACCATTAAATTACCGAAGTTTTTAGGGGGAATCGTCCGGGCGATGCTTGGCTCGTTTCGCAAAGACTAAGAAGCGCCGGGTGCGCTTTTTTTGCGGAGCGGGTCAAAGGGCTCTCCCCGGATGGCAAGCAAAAGAACGAAAAAACGCCTGCCTAAAGCGTACAGTCGCTCTTGGCAGGCGTTTATTTTTTCTTATACACGCTCAACTTTTCCAGATTTCAAAGCTCGAGCAGATACATATACTTTTTTAGGCTTGCCGTTCACAAGGATGCGCACTTTTTGAACGTTAGCGCCCCATGTGCGTTTAGAAGCGTTCATCGCGTGAGAACGAGAGTTGCCAGAACGTGATTTTCTGCCTGTAATAACGCATTTACGTGCCATTTGTTTCCCTCCTAACTATCAAAAAAAACATCATCATTCATTATCAGTTGATCACCTGTGATGCTTCAGATACTTTAATAATTTACCACAGCTGAAAACCGTTTGCAACTATTGATTGCTCTGCTTTCAAGAAAAATCCCTTGACATCTTGAAAAAATGAACGCGCTGTAGTATAAGTAGGGTTAGGTTTGGAGAGAAGCCTGCCTGTTCTTTTAAAAAGAAGGTCCTTATAGTAGAATGATGTTAACCAGAGGTCAGAAGCGAGACTCGAAAAGGAGGAACCAACGTGTCCATTGAATTCCGAACAAAATACGGACAGATTGATATATCAAACGAAGTGGTCGCCATGGTTGCGGGAGGCGCAGCGATCGACTGCTACGGGATCGTAGGTATGGCATCCAAGAACCAAATTAAAGACGGACTGACTGAAATCCTCAGAAAAGAAAACTTTGCAAGAGGCGTCATCGTCCGCCAAGAAGAAGATCGTATTCATATTGACATGTACATCATTGTCAGCTACGGAACAAAAATTTCAGAAGTGGCACATAATGTTCAAACAAAAGTCAAATATACGCTCGACCATACAGTGGGTCTTGCAGTGGATTCCGTAAATATTTACGTTCAAGGAGTACGAGTGACGAACCCGTAGTTAGGAGGAAAACAAGAGTGTCTATACGAAATCTGGATGGAAAAGCTTTTGCAGAAATGGTTCTGTACGGCGCACGCCATCTGTCTCAAAACGCAAATGTAGTTGATGCGTTAAATGTATTTCCGGTTCCGGACGGAGATACAGGAACGAACATGAATCTGTCGATGACATCCGGTGCAAAAGAAGTGGAGCAGATCGATGCCGCCAATATCGGCAAAGTGGCACAAAGCCTGTCAAGAGGGCTTCTGATGGGAGCGCGGGGAAACTCGGGCGTCATTTTGTCCCAGCTGTTCAGAGGCTTTGGCAAATCGATTGAACAGAAATCGGAAATTAACGCGAAAGAATTTGCCGCCGCGTTCCAGGCCGGAGTGGACACTGCCTACAAGGCCGTCATGAAGCCTGTCGAAGGCACGATCTTGACGGTTGCCAAAGATGCGGCAAAAAAAGCAGTGCTCACCGCTCAAACTGAAACCGATATCATCAAGGTGATGGAAGCCGTCGTGAATGAAGCGGAGGCTTCATTGGAGCGGACGCCTGAGCTGCTTCCGGTTTTAAAGGAAGTCGGTGTCGTCGACAGCGGCGGAAAAGGGCTGCTTTACGTGTATGAAGGGTTTCTCGCTTCTTTAAAGGGAGAAAAGCTTTCTGAAAAAGCGGCCGCTCTTCCGTCATTGGATGATCTTGTCAGCGCGGAGCACCATAAAAACGCTCAAAGCCACATGAATACAGAAGACATCGAATTCGGCTATTGCACGGAATTTATGGTAAAGCTCGACAGCGGTAAAAGAAACTTTAATGAAGATGCGTTCCGCCAGGATTTAAGCGGCTTCGGTGATTCACTGCTCGTCGTCTCAGACGAAAATATCGCCAAGGTGCACATCCACGCCGAATATCCGGGGGAAGTCATGACTTATGCGCAAAAATACGGCAGCTTAATCAACATGAAAATCGAAAACATGAGAGAGCAGCACAGCGCGATTCTCAATCAGAACAAACAGGAGGCAGCTGCCCCGGCAGAAAAAGCGCCGGCTGAAAAGCAGCCGTACGGCGTCGTTACAGTGGCCATGGGAGAAGGAATCGCCGAACTTTTCGAAAGCATCGGCGCCACAAAGGTCATCGAAGGCGGTCAGACGATGAATCCGAGCACGGAAGACATCGTTCAGGCGATAAAAGACGCCAACGCGGACACGGTCGTGATTCTGCCGAATAATTCAAACATTGTCATGGCGGCGAACCAGGCCGCGGATGTTGCCGGACAACATGTGATTGTCATCCCGACGAAGACCGTTCCTCAAGGAATGGCCGCGCTCCTCGCATTCAACCCGGCCCTTGGAGCGGACGAGAATGAAGCCGCTATGCTCGGTGCGATCGGCGAGGTGAAAAGCGGACAAATCACCTATGCGGTCAGAGACACTAACATTGACGGCATCGATATTAAAAAAGGCGATTTTATGGGCATCTTAAACGGTAAAATCGTTGAGACGGCATCTGACCAGTTAGCAGCAGCGAAAAAGCTGCTCGCAGGCATGATCGATGAAGACAGTGAAATCGTCACTGTGATCAAAGGGGAAGACGCGCCGGGAGAAGAGGCCGAAGAACTCGCAGCCTTTATCAGCGAGACGTACGAAGACGTTGAAGTGGAAGTGCACGACGGAAAACAGCCGCTGTATTCCTACATTCTGGCTGTTGAATAATCGATCAAAGGCAGAAGGGCATGATGATAAAAGCCCTTCTCTTCTTTTGGCTTTTTTTAAAGCATCAGCCCGCTCGGACGTTGTCTGCTTGCCAATTGGGGAATGATCGATTAGTCTAAAAAAAACGGCTTTTTTTCCTCCGTACAGCGGGGGAATCTGTGTGTAAAAGGGGGATAAGGATGAAGTACAGAAGTGTGTTTGATATTATCGGGCCCGTCATGATCGGTCCGTCAAGTTCTCATACGGCCGGCGCGGCCAGAATCGGCAGAGTCGCCAGAAGCGTGTTTGGGAGGGAGCCGAAACAAATCGTTGTGTCATTGTACGGTTCTTTTGCCGAGACGTATAAAGGACATGGAACAGATGTTGCGATCATCGGCGGCCTTTTGGATTTTGATACATTTGATGAAAGAATCAAAGATTCGATCCGCCTAGCTGAAGAAAAGGGAATCGCCATCGAGTTCCGGGAAGAAGAAGCGGTTCCAACGCATCCCAATACAGCCCGCATCCTCATCTCTGATGATGAAGGCTCCCTTGAACTCGCAGGCATCTCAATCGGCGGGGGGAAAATCGAAATCATTGAGCTGAACGGCTTTGAGCTCAGATTGTCGGGAAATCACCCTGCTATTTTAGTCGTCCATAACGACCGCTATGGAACGATTGCAGGCGTAGCCAATGTGCTTGCAAAGTTCGCAATCAACATCGGCCATATGGAAGTGGCCCGCAAAGACGTCGGCCAGGAAGCGCTCATGACGATTGAGGTCGATCAAACGATCGATCCGGCTGTTTTTGAAGAATTGAGAGCGCTGCCGAACATCATTGAGGTGACCCAGATCGCTGACTAAAAGGAGGGTGAGACGATATGTTTCGAAATGTAAAAGAATTAATTCAGCTGACAAAAGAAAAGAACGTGTCCATCTCTGAAATCATGATCGCGCAGGAGATCGAGGTGTCAGGCCGGACGCGGGAAGAAATATTCGAGCAGATGGAAGCCAACTTGACCGTGATGGAAGATGCTGTGCAAAAAGGTGTTGAAGGCGTCGTGTCGCACTCCGGATTGACGGGGGGAGACGCCGTTAAGCTTCAAGCTTACCTCAAATCGGGCAAAGGGCTGTCAGGGGATGTCATCCTTGACGCTGTCAGCAAAGCGGTTGCGACAAATGAAGTCAACGCTGCGATGGGAACGATTTGCGCAACGCCGACGGCCGGTTCGGCCGGCGTTGTCCCGGGGACGCTTTTTGCGGTAAAAGAGAAACTTCAGCCGACGAAAGAGCAGATGGTCCGCTTTTTATTTACATCGGGAGCGTTCGGATTCGTCGTTGCCAACAATGCGAGCATTTCGGGAGCCGCGGGAGGCTGTCAGGCTGAAGTCGGCTCGGCCTCGGGCATGGCGGCTGCCGCCATCGTCGAAATGGCGGGCGGAACCCCTGAACAGTGCGCCGAAGCGATGGCCATCGCTTTAAAAAACGTACTCGGTCTAGTCTGCGATCCTGTCGCAGGGCTTGTTGAGGTGCCGTGTGTGAAGCGGAACGCAATGGGCGCAGCCAACGCGATGGTCGCGGCTGATATGGCGCTTGCCGGCATTACAAGCCGCATTCCATGCGATGAAGTGATCGATGCGATGTATAAAATCGGGCAGACGATGCCGACGGCACTGAGGGAAACAGGCCGGGGCGGTCTTGCTGCAACACCGACGGGCAAAGAATTGGAGAAAAAAATATTCGGAGGAGCGTCAGCTGCACGTGGAACACAATCTGCAACTTAGTATATCTGTTATAAAAGGCGTCGGGACGGAAACGGAAAAAACGTTAAATGAGCTCGGAATCTATACGGTTCTTGATCTTTTAAACTACTTCCCGTACCGATATGACGATTATGAATTGCGCGATTTGGAAGAAGTGGCACACGACGAACGAGTGACGGTAGAAGGGAAGGTTCACAGCGAGCCTTCTCTTGCCTATTACGGGAAAAAGCGGAGCCGCCTCACGTTCCGGCTATTGGTCGGAAACTATTTGATCACAGCAGTTTGTTTTAACAGGCCTTATTTGAAAAAAAAGCTTGCGATCGGTTCGATCGTTACCGTAACCGGAAAATGGGACAAGCACAGACAATCCGTGATGGTACAGGAGCTGAAAAACGGGCCGCACCAAGGTGACCAGTCGATTGAGCCCGTTTACTCCGTCAAAGAAAATATCACCGTAAAGACAATGAGGAAATTGATTCAGGAAGCCGTCCGCAGCCATTTGCCGTCTGCCGAAGACCCCCTTCCGGAAAAGCTTAGGACCGCCTATAAACTTCTGTCTTACCAGGAGGCGGTGAAGGCGATGCACAAGCCCGAGTCGAGGGAAGCTTTAAAACATGCGCGGCGCCGCTTTGTATATGAAGAATTTTTACTGTTTCAGCTGAAAATGCAGGCTTTACGGAAGTTCGAGCGGGAGGCGTCCGACGGAATCAGCCACACCTTTAAAACGGAAGACGTCAATTCGTTTGTCAAAAGCCTCCCGTTTCCTTTGACAAACGCGCAGGCGAAAGCACTCGACGACATATTAAGGGACATGGCTTCAGGGTATAAAATGAATCGGCTTTTACAAGGAGACGTCGGATCAGGCAAAACGGCCGTCGCCGCGATTGCGTTATACGCCTCGCTGCTTTCGGGATTCCAGGGAGCGATGATGGTGCCGACCGAAATACTGGCGGAACAGCACGCCGATTCATTGGTATCCCTCTTTGAGCAGTACGATGTCAATGTTGCGCTTTTAACAAGCTCTGTGAAAGGGAAAAGGAGAAGAGAGCTTTTAGAAAGATTAAAAGAAGGAGAAATTGATATTTTGGTGGGGACGCACGCCCTTATTCAGGACGATGTCCATTTTAAACAGCTCGGTCTCGTGATCACCGATGAACAGCACCGCTTCGGTGTCGAGCAAAGAAAAAAACTGAGAAGCAAAGGGAAAGATCCCGATGTCTTGTTTATGACGGCTACGCCGATTCCAAGGACACTGGCAATTACGGTTTTCGGGGAAATGGATGTGTCCGTCATCGATGAAATGCCGGCTGGGCGAAAGCGGATCGAGACTTATTGGGTGAAGCACGACATGCTCGAACGAATTCTCGCGTTTATCGAAAAAGAACTGAAAAAAGGCAGACAGGCATATGTGATTTGTCCCTTGATCGAAGAATCGGACAAGCTCGACGTTCAAAACGCCATCGATGTGCACAGCATGCTGACCCATGCTTTCAGAGGAAGGTGGCAGATCGGTCTCATGCACGGAAAGCTCTCAAATGACGAGAAAGAACAGGTGATGAGGCAGTTCAGCAAAAACGAATGCCAGATTCTCGTTTCCACAACCGTCGTTGAAGTCGGCGTAAACGTTCCGAATGCGACGGTCATGCTGATCTATGATGCTGACCGGTTCGGTCTTTCCCAGCTGCACCAGCTTCGCGGCCGGGTCGGGCGGGGCGACCACCAGTCGTATTGCATCCTGATGGCAGACCCGAAATCTGAAACGGGCAAAGAGCGCATGAGCATCATGTCTGAGACGACCGACGGCTTTGAGCTTTCTGAAAAGGACCTTGAACTCAGAGGACCCGGGGACTTCTTCGGCAAAAAACAGAGCGGGATGCCGGAGTTTAAAGTCGCTGACATGGTTCACGACTACCGCGCGCTGGAAACGGCAAGAAGAGACGCTGCAGAACTTGTCTCTTCAAAGGCGTTCTGGACGGATGCCGAATATGAAAGCCTGCGGGAACACTTGCAAAACAGCGGGGTGATGGAAGGAGAAAAGCTGAGCTGACCTGGAAGTCCTGTGAAAATTTATTGTCGGCGGGTAAAGAAAGATTGCATTCCAATCTATGAAATTATATACTACTATTAGTACCTAGTCATAATTGCGCGGATGGTGTTTAAAAACATGAGAAAAAGTAAGAGAGAACGCCAAGAATTGCTGCAGCAGACGATTCGTACGACCCCGTTTATTACGGACGAGGAGTTAGCGGAGAAATTTAACGTCAGCATTCAGACGATTCGCTTGGACCGTTTGGAACTTTCCATACCTGAACTGAGAGAAAGAATCAAAAGTGTTGCCGAGAAATCTCTTGAAGATGAAGTCAAGTCTCTCCCGCTCGACGAGGTCATTGGCGAGATCATTGATTTGGAGCTGGATGAGCACGCGATTTCCATTCTGGAGATCAGAACGGAGCACGTTTTCAGCCGAAATCAAATCGCCAGGGGACACCATTTGTTTGCCCAGGCCAACTCGCTCGCCGTTGCCCTCATCGACGATGAGCTCGCATTGACGGCCAAAGCGGACATCCGCTTTACCAGGCAGGTCAAGCAAGGCGAACGGGTCGTTGCAAAAGCGAAAGTCGTAAAGCTTGATAAAGATAAAGGCAGAACGGTTGTTGAAGTGAACAGCTATGTTGCCGAAGAGCCTGTGTTTTCAGGCGAATTTGTCATGTATCGTTCAAAACAATCATAGAAGGTGGCGCGTAAGTCATGAAAATTGCTGTAGATGCCATGGGAGGAGACAATGCTCCCAAAGCGGTTATTGAAGGCGTGATGAAAGCGGTCGAAGATTTTGAAGACCTCGAGATTACGCTGATCGGCGACCGGGAAAAAATTGCCGCCCATTTAACGGAGCACGGGCGGATCACTGTCAAGCACGCGGAAGAAGTCATCGAGGCGACAGACGAACCTGTCAGAGCCGTCAGAAGAAAGAAGAATTCATCGATGGTTCTGATGGCCGGAGAAGTCGCCGAAGGCAGGGCGGATGCCTGCATTTCCGCCGGAAACACCGGAGCGCTTATGACGGCCGGGCTCTTTATCGTCGGCCGGATTGAAGGGATTGAAAGGCCTGCGTTGGCGCCGACATTGCCGACTGTCTCCGGAGACGGCTTTCTCCTTCTTGATGTCGGAGCGAATGTGGACGCCAAGCCCGAACATCTCGTTCAATATGCCATTATGGGATCTGTTTACGGAGAACAGGTGCTGGGCGTCAAAAATCCGCGCATCGGACTTTTAAACGTCGGAACCGAAGACAAAAAAGGAAATGAGCTTGCCAAGCAGACCTTTCAAAAATTAAAGGAAACCGATTTGAATTTCATCGGCAATGTGGAAGCGCGCGACATGCTGGACGGAGTCGCTGATGTCATCGTGACAGACGGCTTTACCGGTAACGTTGCCTTGAAAACGGTCGAGGGCGCGGCGCTGTCCATTTTTAAAATGCTGAGAACGACGCTGACTTCGAGCTTCACGGCGAAGCTCGCCGCCTCTGCGCTGAAGCCGAAGCTGAAAGAAATGAAAACGAAGATGGATTACTCTGAATACGGCGGAGCCGGATTGTTCGGCTTAAAGGCGCCCGTCATCAAAGCGCACGGATCATCTGACGGACGGGCCGTTTATCACGCGATCCGCCAGGCCAGAGAGATGGTCAGCCAAAATGTCGCTGAATTTATCGAAGAAAAAATTCAACAAAAAGCAGATGAATAGTCTGGAGGTTTTAACATATGGGCAAGATTGCTTTTCTATTCCCGGGCCAAGGTTCGCAGCATATCGGCATGGGACACGAATTGTATGAAAAAGAACCGAATGCAAAGAAGATTTTTGAAGAAGCGGATCAAACGCTTGAAACAAAACTGAGCACCCTCATGTTTGAAGGGGATGCAAAAGAACTGACACTTACATACAACGCGCAGCCAAGCCTTTTAACAGCGAGTACCGCAGCGCTTCAAAAACTGAAGGAATACGGCATTAAAGCCGACTATGCGGCAGGGCACAGCCTCGGCGAGTACAGCGCATTGGTAGCTGCCGGCGCCTTGTCGTTTAAAGACGCGGTTTATGCCGTCAGAAAGCGCGGCGAATTCATGAATGAAGCCGTGCCCGCAGGTGAAGGCGCGATGGCGGCCATTCTCGGCATGGACAGCCAGGCGCTGAAAGAAGTGACGGACAAAGTTTCCGAAGAAGGAAACCTTGTTCAGCTCGCCAATTTGAACTGCCCCGGGCAGATCGTCATCTCAGGAACAGCTAAAGGCGTCGAGCTCGCTTCAGAGCTTGCCAAAGAAAAGGGCGCAAAACGCGCGATTCCTCTCGAAGTCAGCGGGCCGTTCCATTCCGACCTGATGAAGCCGGCAGCTGATAAGCTTCGTGAAGTTCTTGATGCGTGCAAGATCAGCGATGCAGCTATTCCGGTCGTCTCCAACGTAACAGCCGACTTTGTAACAGATAAAGACGACATTAAGAATAAACTGATTGAACAGCTGTATTCTCCTGTGCGATTTGAAGAAACAATCAGCCGCCTGATTGACGAAGGCGTGACGACGTTCATCGAAATCGGCCCCGGAAAGGTTTTGTCAGGGCTTGTGAAGAAAGTGAACCGCAGAGTCAAAACGATTGCTGTGTCAGACCCGAACACAATTGAACTTGCCGTTCAAACGTTGAAGGAGGAAAACGAAAATGCTGGATAATAAAACAGCCGTTGTTACAGGAGCCTCAAGAGGGATCGGCCGCGCGATCGCCCTGGACCTGGCGAAAAACGGAGCAAATGTCGTCGTCAACTACGCGGGCAATGAAGCGAAAGCGAACGAAGTTGTAGACGAAATCAAAGCGCTCGGCCGCGATGCGTTTGCTTTTAAAGCGGACGTTTCAAATGTGGATGAGGTTCAGGCGATGATGAAGGAAGCGGTCGGCCGCTTCGGCACGCTTGACATCCTTGTCAATAATGCGGGCATTACAAAAGATAATCTGTTCATGAGAATGAAAGAAGATGAATGGGACGACGTCATTAACATAAACTTAAAAGGTGTGTTCAATTGTTCAAAAGCCGTAACAAGACAGATGATGAAACAAAGAAGCGGCCGGATCATCAACATCACCTCGGTTGTAGGCGTCGTCGGTAACGCCGGACAGGCCAACTATGTCGCGGCTAAATCAGGCGTGATCGGCTTGACGAAAACGCTGGCGAAAGAGCTTGCGTCAAGAAATATCACCGTTAATGCAATCGCTCCGGGGTTTATTTCGACGGAAATGACGGACAAGCTGACAAAAGATATTCAAGACGAAATGCTGAAGCAGATTCCGCTTGCACGGTTCGGCGATCCGTCTGACATCAGCAGCGCCGTTGTTTTCCTCGCATCTGACCATGCGAGCTACATGACCGGCCAGACGCTGAACATCAACGGCGGAATGGCTATGGTTTAAACGAAATCAAAAATTGAATTATCTCTGGTTTTTTAAAAACGAATCAACTATAATACTTGAGGGGAGGTGAATAGCTATGGCAGACGCATTAGAGCGTGTAACAAAAATCATCGTAGACCGCCTCGGCGTGGATGAAGCCGACGTCACTCTTGAAGCTTCTTTTAAAGAGGATTTAGGCGCTGATTCCCTTGATGTTGTTGAGCTTGTCATGGAACTTGAAGACGAGTTTGATATGGAGATTTCTGACGAAGATGCTGAAAAGATTGCAACAGTCGGTGACGCTGTGAACTACATAAATAGTAAGCAGTAAGCTCATTTAAAGTCCCGTTTAAAGACGGGGCTTTATCCCTTTATAAATGCGGCTTTAATTTTAATGTTTTGCTGCCCAATGATACACGAACCTGCCTTTTCATTGGAGGTGAGGTGAACTTGATGTGCCCATATGGAGGTTGCTATGTCAAAACATTCACATTTCAGAGACAAAAAAATGTTTCAAAAGAAAGCGGAGCAGTTTAAAAAGTTTCAGGAACGGATTTCGGTTCAATTTCAAAACGAGAAGCTTTTATATCAAGCATTTACACATTCATCTTATGTGAATGAGCATCGAAAGAAGCCATATGAAGATAATGAGAGGCTTGAATTTTTAGGAGACGCCGTTTTGGAACTGACGATTTCTCAATTTTTATACGCCAAATACCCGGCGATGAGCGAGGGTGATTTGACGAAATTGAGAGCGGCGATCGTATGTGAGCCTTCTTTGGTTTCCCTGGCCCATGAGCTTTCTTTCGGAGAGCTTGTTCTATTGGGAAAAGGAGAGGAAATGACTGGAGGAAGAAAGCGTCCGGCGCTTTTAGCCGATGTGTTTGAAGCTTTTATCGGTGCGCTCTATCTGGATCAGGGGCTCGAAGCTGTCGTGGCCTTTCTGAAAGCGTACGTTTTCCCTAAAATCGACGATGGTGCTTTTTCTCATGTGATGGATTTTAAAAGCCAGCTGCAGGAATTTGTACAGCGCGACGGACGAGGTATTCTGGAGTATAAAATCCTTCAGGAAAAAGGACCGGCGCACAACCGCGAATTTGAAGCAAACGTATCGCTAAAAGGAGAAGTACTTGGGGTGGGAAGCGGCCGTTCCAAAAAAGAAGCAGAACAGCATGCCGCTCAAGAAGCGCTCGCGAGGCTGCAAAAACACCATATGAAACAATAAATCCCCCTTGCAAAACTCAGGGGGATTTCAATGTATTTTAAGCCTTTTCGATGGGGTTATGATAGAATTGTAATACTTTAATACATAAGGAGGATCACCATGTTCCTCAAACGTTTAGACGTGATAGGATTTAAATCGTTTGCAGAACGAATTTCTGTAGATTTTGTAAAAGGCGTGACAGCTGTCGTCGGTCCGAACGGCAGCGGAAAAAGCAACATTACCGACGCGATCCGCTGGGTGCTCGGTGAACAGTCCGCCAAATCGCTCAGAGGCGGTAAAATGGAAGACATCATTTTTGCAGGCAGCGATTCGCGGAAAAAGCTGAATCTTGCCGAAGTGACGCTGACGCTTGACAATGACGACCGCTTTTTGCCGATCGATTTTCACGAAGTCAGTGTGACGAGAAGAGTCTACAGATCTGGGGAAAGCGAATTTCTCATCAACAACCAGCCGTGCCGTCTGAAAGATATCATTGATCTTTTTATGGATTCGGGGCTTGGAAAAGAAGCGTTTTCTATCATCAGCCAAGGCAAAGTCGAAGAGATTTTAAGCAGCAAGGCTGAAGAGCGGAGAAGCATCTTTGAAGAAGCGGCCGGCGTATTAAAATACAAAACGAGAAAGAAAAAAGCCGAAAACAAGCTGTTTGAGACACAGGACAATTTGAACCGTGTCGAAGACATCCTCCACGAGCTCGAGGGGCAGGTGGAGCCGCTGAAAGTGCAGGCTTCGATCGCCAAAGACTACCTTGAAAAAAAGGATGAGCTTGAAAAAATCGAAATCGCGTTAACGGCGTATGATATCGAAGAGCTTCACGGAAAATGGGAAGCCCTTCAGCAGAAAGTCGAAAAGGCGAAAGACGAAGAGATGTCTTCGTCTGCGGCCATCCAGGCAAAGGAAGCCAAAATCGAAGAGGCAAGAGACAAAATTCAAGCGCTCGACGAATCGGTCGATGAGCTTCAGCAAGTGCTGCTTTTGACAAGCGAGGAACTGGAGAAGCTTGAAGGCCGGAAAGAAGTGCTGAAGGAACGCAAAAAAAACGCGACGCAAAACAGAGCTCAGCTTGAAGAAGCGCTCGTCCAGCGCAGTGAAAAAGAGCGAAGCCTGAAAGAAAAAATCGCCGCGCAGAAGCTTGTGTTTGAAAAGCTCGAGGCCGAAGCAAAAGAGCTTGCCCGAAAGGTGAAAGAAAAGAATCAGGCTCTATCCGGATACAGCGAAAATGTAGAAGAAGAAATCGAACAGCTGAAAAGCGATTATTTCGAGCTCTTGAACGAACAGGCATCCGTCCGAAACGAGCTTCAATTTCTTGAAGACCAAATGTCCCAATCCGCGGCGCAGCAAAAACGACTCGCGCAAAACAATGAAAAATATTTAAGCGAGCGGAAGGAAATCGCCGACCGAAAGATGAAAACCGAACACGAATTCAGCCTCGTCGACGAGCGCCTTCACAGCCAGATTCAAGCATTCAGGGACGCGCAAAAAAGCTATGAACAGAAAAAAAGCCAGTACGAGAAAAAGGAATCCGCCCTTTACCAAGCTTATCAATACGTTCAGCAGGCGCGCTCCAAAAAGGAAATGCTTGAAGCGATGCAGGAGGACTTCTCAGGGTTTTATCAAGGCGTCAAAGAAGTATTAAAGGCCAAGAGCGAGCTTCCGGGCATTCGCGGTGCGATTGCCGAGCTGTTAAAGACGGACGAGCGGTATGAAACAGCGATTGAAATCGCGCTCGGCGCAACGGCCCAACATGTTGTCACTGACGATGAAGACGCCGCCAGACGGGCGATTCAATATTTGAAAAAGCATTCGTTCGGAAGGGCGACCTTTCTCCCGCTTTCCGTCATCAAAGAGCGCCGCATTCAGTCGCGAGATATCGAAGCGGCGAAAGAAAATCCGTCGTTCATCGGCATCGCCAGCGAGCTTGTTTCGTTTGATCCGGCCTACCGGACCGTCGTGCAAAACCTGCTTGGCACCGTGCTGATCACCGAGCATTTAAAAGGCGCCAACGATCTTGCCAAACGGCTCGGCCACAGATACCGGATCGTCACCCTTGAAGGGGATGTCGTCAATCCGGGCGGTTCAATGACGGGAGGAGCCGTTAAGAAAAAAAGCAGCTCGCTTCTGGGACGCAACAGGGAGCTGGAAGCCCAGACAAAACGTCTCGCCGAGATGGAAGAGAAAACCGAATTGCTCGAAAAAGAAGTGAAAGCCCTGAAGCAGACGATGCAAGAGCTTGATGCCAAACTTCAGTCACTCCGCGAGGACGGGGAAGGCTTAAGAACCGAACAGCAGGAAATCAAAGGGCGTCTGTACGAACTCGAAATCGCCGAGAAAAACGTCAACAGCCATTTGGAGCTCTACGACCAGGAAAAATCGGCTCTGCTCGAAGGGGACGAAGACAAGAAACGGCGTAAAAAAGAGCTTGAAGAAAAGCTCACATCGATCGCCGGCGGGCTGAAGCGCCTCGATTCCGAAATCGAAGCGATGACGGAGCGGAAACAGACACAGACCTCGACGAAAGAAGCGCTGCAAAGCGAGCTGACCGATTTGAAAGTGGTGCTGGCGAAAACCGAACAGTCGTGTGCGAATGAACGGGAAAAGCTCGCAAGGCTTGAAGAAGAGTATGCCGAGAATGCGGAAGCGCTCAAAATTGCCGAAGAGGATCTCTCTTTCTTGACGACAGAAATGTCCTCCAATACTTCCGGGGAGGAAAAACTTGAAGAAGCTGCGAAAAAGAAGCTGAACGACAAAAATAAAACCGCAGAGCTTATCGCATCAAGAAGAGAGCAGCGGATGAAACTGCAAAAAGGCCTTGAAACCGAAGAGCTGGAACTGAAAGAAATGAAGCGCCAGTATAAGCAGATGGCAGGCCTCTTAAAAGACGAAGAAGTCAAGCTCGGCCGCATGGAAGTCGAACTCGACAACCTGCTCTCTTTCCTGCGGGAAGAGTATGGACTTTCATTTGAAGGGGCGAGGGAAAAATATCCTTTGAAGCTTTCCCCTGAAGAGGCGAGGAAGCGCGTCAAGCTGATCAAGCTTGCAATCGAAGAGCTGGGAACGGTGAACCTCGGCAGCATTGAAGAATTCGAAAGGGTCAATGAACGCTACCTCTTCCTCTCGGAGCAGAAAGACGACCTGCTCGAAGCGAAAAATACGCTCTTTAAGGTTATCGAGGAAATGGATGAGGAAATGACGAAGCGTTTTGCGGAAACATTTGCACAGATCAGTTCTCATTTCGAAGACGTCTTCCGGGCGCTGTTCGGCGGCGGAAGAGCCGAACTCAAGCTGACAGATCCGAATGACCTGCTCCAATCGGGCGTCGATATTATCGCTCAGCCTCCGGGCAAAAAGCTGCAGAACCTGAGCCTGCTTTCCGGCGGGGAACGGGCCTTGACGGCGATCGCGCTCCTGTTTTCGATCCTCAAAGTCAGACCGGTTCCGTTCTGCGTGCTGGATGAAGTCGAGGCGGCGCTTGACGAAGCGAACGTGTTCCGCTTTGCCCAATACTTGAAAAAATACAGCCATGAAACCCAGTTTATCGTCATCACCCACCGGAAAGGAACGATGGAAGAAGCCGATGTTCTTTACGGCGTGACGATGCAGGAATCAGGCGTTTCCAAGCTGGTCTCAGTCAAGCTTGAAGAAACAAAAGAACTAGTTCAATAAAGCGAGGTTACAGGACATGAGCTTTTTTAAAAAACTGAAAGAAAAAATCACACAGCAGACCGATTCGGTTTCAGGCAAATTTAAAGAAGGCCTGGCGAAAACGAGAAATACGTTTCAGGAGCGGGTCAATGAGCTTGTCTCCCGCTACCGGAAAGTGGACGAGGATTTTTTTGAAGAGCTTGAAGAGGTTCTGATCAGCGCTGATGTCGGCGTTTCAACGGTGATGGAGCTGATTGACGAACTGAAAAGCGAGGTCAAACGAAGAAATATTCAGGACCCGAAAGAGGTTCAGTCCGTCATTTCTGAAAAGCTCGTCGAAATCTATGAAGGCGGGGAGCAGGAAGCAGCAGAGCTCCGCGTCGAAGACGGCCGCTTAAACATCATTTTATTCGTCGGCGTCAACGGCGTCGGCAAAACGACGACGATCGGCAAGCTTGCCCATCAATTCATCAAAGAAGGCAAAAATGTCGTCCTTGCTGCCGGAGATACATTCAGAGCCGGCGCGATCGATCAGCTTGAAGTGTGGGGAGAGCGCGTCGGCGCGCATGTCGTCAAACAGGCTGAAGGCTCGGACCCTGCGGCCGTTATCTATGACGCCGTTCAAGCCGCGAAAGCGCGCGGCGCCGATGTTCTGCTTTGCGACACGGCAGGACGTCTCCAAAATAAAGTGAACTTAATGAAAGAACTCGAAAAGGTAAAGCGCGTGATTCAGCGCGAAGTGCCTGATGCACCTCATGAAGTGCTGCTCGTACTGGATGCGACGACAGGACAGAACGCGATGACACAGGCGCGCGAATTTTCCAAAGCGACTGATGTCTCCGGCATCGTGCTGACGAAGCTCGACGGAACGGCAAAAGGCGGCATCGTCCTCGCCATCCGCCACGAGCTCCAGATTCCGGTCAAGTTTGTCGGACTGGGAGAAAAAATGGATGACCTGCAGCCGTTTGAAGCAGAGTCATATGTATACGGCCTGTTTTCCGATCTGATCGAGAAAGAAGAGTAGGCGCGGAAAACCCCTTCGCCGGGGTTTTCTTTTTCGCCGTCATGTATGACAAGATAAAAACTTGACAGATCAAATATTTCAGCGTAAACTAATGTATCGTAAAGGGATTTGACTTAACAAAGGGGAGAGTCTCATGACGCTTGAAAAAACAACGAGAATGAATTACCTATTCGATTTCTATCAGTCGTTGTTGACATCAAAACAAAAAAGCTACATGTCGCTTTACTACTTAGACGATTTCTCCCTTGGCGAAATAGCTGAAGAATATCATGTCTCAAGGCAAGCGGTCTATGACAATATCAAGCGGACCGAAGCCATGCTTGAGCAATATGAAGAAAAGCTACTTTTGTTTAAAAAATTTCAAGAGCGCAATAAGATTTTTGAAGAGCTGAGAAAGCTGACTGACGGTCAGCCCGAAGCGGAATCCCTGATCGACGCGCTTGAGAAATTAGATTAGGAGGCGGCACTTAATATGGCATTCGAAGGATTAGCCGACCGACTGCAGCAAACGATCTCAAAAATCCGCGGAAAAGGAAAAGTAACGGAGCAAGACGTCAAAGACATGATGCGCGAAGTCCGTTTAGCGCTCCTTGAAGCGGACGTCAATTTTAAAGTCGTGAAAGATTTTGTGAAAAAGGTAAGCGAACGAGCTGTCGGACAAGACGTCATGAAAAGCCTGACGCCCGGACAGCAGGTCATTAAAGTGGTAAAAGAAGAACTGACGGAGCTGATGGGCGGCGAGGAAAGCAAGATTGCCGCTGCAAAGCGTCCGCCGACCGTCATCATGATGGTCGGTCTGCAAGGGGCCGGTAAAACGACGTCGACCGGAAAGCTCGCCAACCTGCTTCGCAAAAAACATAACCGCAATCCGCTGCTCGTGGCAGCAGACATCTACCGCCCGGCGGCGATCAAACAGCTGGAAACGCTCGGCAAACAGCTCGATATGCCGGTATTTTCACTGGGTGACAAGGTCAGTCCGGTTGAGATTGCCAAGCAGGCCATCGAAAAGGCGAAAGAAGATCATCATGACTACGTTCTCATCGATACGGCGGGACGCCTTCACATTGATGAAGACCTGATGGATGAGCTTGAGCAGGTAAAAGAAACAGCTCAGCCGGAAGAGATTTTCCTTGTCGTTGATTCCATGACGGGTCAAGATGCGGTAAATGTTGCCAAAAGCTTCAACGAACAGCTCGGTGTGACGGGTGTCATTCTGACGAAGCTTGACGGTGATACAAGAGGCGGGGCGGCCTTGTCGATCCGCGCCGTGACCAACACGCCGATCAAATTTGCCGGAATGGGCGAAAAGCTTGATGCGCTGGAGCCGTTTCATCCCGAACGGATGGCCTCGCGAATTCTCGGAATGGGCGATGTGCTCACCCTTATCGAGAAAGCCCAGGCCAACGTAGACGAAGAAAAGGCGAAAGAACTCGAGCAAAAAATGAAAAATATGAGCTTTACGCTCGACGACTTTTTGGAACAGCTCGGACAGGTCCGCAATATGGGGCCGCTTGAAGATCTGATTCAAATGATGCCCGGCGCAGGCAAAATGAAAGGCTTAAAAAACGTTAAAGTTGATGAAAAACAGCTCAGCCATATCGAAGCCATCATCAAGTCGATGACCGGGAAGGAAAAAGAGCAGCCTGAGATCATCAATGCAAGCAGGCGCAAACGGATTGCGAAAGGAAGCGGGACATCCGTACAGGAAGTCAACCGTCTTTTAAAGCAATTTGAAGAAATGAAAAAAATGATGAAACAGATGACAAACATGACAAAAGGCAAGAAAAAAGGGTTTAAACTGCCCTTCATGTAAACCTGTTTTCAGATGATAAAAACGTTGTTAAGAAAAAACACTTTACAAACACTTTTATCATTGTTAATATACTATCTTGTTGAAATATTTTCGGAGGTGCTAGTAAAATGGCAGTAAAAATTCGTTTAAAACGTATGGGAGCAAAAAAATCTCCTTTCTATCGTATTGTTGTAGCAGATTCTCGTTCACCGCGTGACGGCCGTTTCATCGAAACAGTCGGAACTTACAACCCGGTTGCAAAACCAGCGGAAGTCAAAATTGACGAAGAGCTTGCGCTTAAATGGCTTCAAACAGGAGCTAAACCGTCTGACACGGTTCGCAACCTGTTCTCTAAAGAAGGCATTATGGAAAAATTCCACAACGCTAAACAAAGCAAATAATGAGTGATCTGCACTTGGAAGAGCTGATTGTATCACTGGTCAAACCGCTTGTGGATCATCCGGATGACGTTCAGGTTTTCAGAGAGGAAAATCCAGAGCGGACGATGTTCCGCTTGTCTGTCAACAGAGAGGATACCGGCAAGATCATCGGCAAAAAAGGGCGCACTGCAAGGGCGATACGCTCTGTCGTATTTGCGGCAGGCGCACAGTCTTCTAAGAAAGTTCAACTTGAGATCGCAGACTAAGGGGAGAGGGTGAAAACCTCCCCCTTTTTTAACATGTAAGAAAAATAGAAACAGATGAACGATTCCGATTGTCAGCTTATGCCAGGCTGCCGGATTTCAGGGAAAGGAAAAATCACGGGACAGTAGGTGATGATGCCATGCAAATTATCCAACGTGTTACCGTTATGCAGGTTTTGACTGAAAACAGCAAAAAAAAGCTGCTGGCTTCTTTTGAAGAACGAAAGGAAATCCTTGAGCGCGAATGCAACCAGCTCTATTTTCAGCTCAGGAAGCACGAAAAGGAACACCACAATCCGGCAGCGACTGAATCATTTAAAAAAGAAATTGAAAAACGTCAGGACAAGATTAAAATGATCGTTTTTCAAATCAATCAAATCCATACACTGCCGCTTGGCAGCGAAGTAAAGGAAAAAGAAATCGACGCTTTAATGGACATTGAAGTCGGGGATAATTGGCATGATATGACGACGGGAAAAACAATCGTGATTAAAGACGGGATCGTCATTGAAATTCGTCCGAGGTGAAGAAATGCTGAAACAATGGTTTAATGTAGGGAAAATTGTTAATACTCATGGGGTAAAAGGCGAAGTCCGCGTCATTTCAAGAACCGATTTTCCTGAGGAACGGTACAAGCCCGGAAACGCTCTCTACTTGTTCCGTGAAGGAACAGACGAGCCTGTCAAGGTGACCGTCAGCGCCCACAGGCTTCATAAACAGTTCCACCTTTTGCAGTTTAAAGAGGTTGAAACGCTCACCGAAGCCGAAAAATTAAAGAATGCCTTGATTAAAGTTCCCGAAGACCAATTAAGCCAGTTGGCGGAAGACGAGTACTACTTTCACGAAATCATCGGCTGCGATGTTTTTTCGGAAGACGGGGATTTAATCGGCAAGGTCAAAGAAATTTTAACGCCGGGCGCCAACGATGTCTGGGTCGTGGCCAGACCGGGAAAGAAAGACGCGCTTATCCCTTATATCGACGCCGTTGTCAAAGAGATTAATGTGGCGGATCAAACGATCAAGATTCATATCATGGAAGGGTTACTTGACGAATGAAAATCGATTTTTTAACGCTTTTTCCGGAAATGTTTGAAGGTGTGCTCGGCTCGTCGATCCTGCAAAAAGCTCAGGATAAGGACGCTGTCCACTTTCGCGTGGTGAACTTTCGGGCCTTTTCCGACAACAAGCATCAAACCGTTGATGATTATCCATACGGCGGGGGAGCAGGAATGGTGCTGAAACCGCAGCCTGTCTTTGATGCGGTCGAAAAGCTGACAGCTGAAGCCGAAGGGTCTCCGAGAATCATCCTCGTCTGCCCCCAAGGGGAACGCTATACCCAACAGAAAGCTGAAGAACTGGCGCAGGAAGAGCATTTAATGTTCATTTGCGGGCATTATGAAGGGTATGATGAGCGGATCAGAGAGCACCTGTCTACAGACGAAATTTCGATCGGAGATTTCGTTTTGACAGGGGGAGAGCTGCCGGCGATGATGATCGCAGACAGTGTTGTGCGGCTTTTGCCGGGCGTGCTCGGCAAGGAAGAATCGCACCTTGAAGACTCTTTCAGCACGGGGCTTCTTGAACACCCTCATTATACGCGGCCGGCAGATTATAAAGGCCTGAAGGTGCCGGACGTTCTGACATCCGGGAACCATGCGAAAATCAAAGAATGGCGGCGGAAGGAGTCTCTCAGGCGCACTTTTTTAAGGCGGCCCGACCTTCTGGAAAACTATCCTTTATCTGAAGAAGAGCGAAAATGGATTTCTGAATGGAAAAACCGGTAGATTCTATTGCACCCGGAAAAAAGGTGTGGTATGATACTACTTGTGACTTGAACGGGAACGCTCGTTTAAGTTTGAAAACGATGTTCCGCTGTGCCGGTTAACTCGCGCAAGAGCATCTGTTGGAAGGAGTTGAAGACGATGCAAAAATTGATTGAAGATATCACAAAAGAACAATTGCGCACTGATTTGCCTGCGTTCCGTCCTGGTGATACTTTACGTGTACACGTTAAAGTTGTCGAGGGTAACCGTGAGCGTATCCAGGTTTTTGAAGGTGTCGTGATTAAGCGTCGTGGTGGCGGAATCAGCGAAACTTTCACAGTTCGTAAGATTTCTTACGGTGTCGGAGTTGAGCGTACATTCCCATTGCACACACCGAAAATCGCGAAAATCGAAGTTGTCCGTCATGGTAAAGTACGCCGTGCGAAACTTTATTACCTGCGCGAACTTCGTGGAAAAGCGGCTCGTATTAAAGAAATCAGACGATAAAGATAACGAACGAAAAGAGCTTGTTAACCATAACAAGCTCTTTTTTTGTCAAACAAGTATAAATGCACCGCACCATTAAAAGAATAGCAATAACAGAAAGTAGGTGTCAGACAAATGGTGATCCAATGGTTCCCAGGGCATATGGCCAAAGCGAGGCGGGAAGTAACGGAGAAACTCAAGCTGATCGACATTGTATACGAACTGGTCGACGCCAGAATTCCGATGTCTTCAAGAAACCCGATGATTGAAGAGATTTTAAAAAACAAACCGAGGATCATGCTGCTCAACAAGGCGGATAAAGCGGACTCCTCCGTGACGAAGGCTTGGAAGCAGCACTTTGAAAAAGACGGGATTCCTTCTCTCGCCATCAACTCGGTCAACGGACAGGGGCTCAATCAAATTCTTCCCGCTTCAAAAGAGCTGCTGAAAGAAAAGTTTGATAAAATGAAAGCAAAAGGTGTAAAGCCGCGCGCGATCAGAGCGTTGATCGTCGGCATTCCGAACGTCGGCAAATCGACTTTAATCAACCGGCTGGCGAAAAAAAACATCGCCAAAACGGGCGACAGACCCGGGATCACAACGGCGCAGCAGTGGGTGAAGGTCGGAAAAGAGCTCGAGCTTCTCGATACCCCGGGGATTTTATGGCCGAAGTTTGAGGACGAGCTTGTCGGGCTGAGGCTTGCGGCAACAGGTGCAATTAAAGATTCGATTATCAACTTGCAGGATGTCGCCGTCTACGGTTTGCGCTTTTTGGAAGAGAATTACCCTGAGCGCTTAAAAAAGCGCTACGATCTGGAAGAGATTCCAGAAGAGATTGCAGCGCTTTTTGATGAGATCGGAAAAAAACGCGGCTGTCTCATGGCCGGAGGCGAGATCAATTACGACAAGACGACAGAAGTCATCATCCGCGATATCCGCACCGAAAAGTTCGGTCCGCTTTCTTTTGAAAAGCCGGAGGATATGTAAAAAGGCGCGCTTTTAAAAGAGCGGGCCTTTATTTTTGCAGGAGATGCGCCGATAAGAACATTAGGGGAGAAGAGAAAGTGAAAACATTAACCGTCAAAGAAATTAAAGAACATCTTCAATCGGTGAGTGATGAAAAAGACCCTTTTATAGAGCAGTGCAAAAATGATGGGCGAAAAAGCGTCCAAGCGCTTGTCGACGCCTGGCTGAAGAAAAATGAAAGGCTTTCGGCCATGCAGGAAGAGTGGCAGGTGATGACGTCTTTCGAACGGTCGCTGAGAGCGCGGGGCTATCAATATATCGCCGGAATCGACGAGGCGGGCAGAGGGCCTCTCGCAGGGCCTGTTGTTGCCGCCGCTGTCATCCTCAAAGAAGACTGTGAAATATTAGGGCTGACAGATTCGAAAAAACTGTCAAAGCAAAAAAGAGAAGACTATTATTCATACATTATGGAAGAAGCCGCAGCAGTCGGCGTCGGGATCGCTGACGCTGATGAGATCGATGAGCTGAATATTTATGAAGCCTCGAAAGCGGCGATGCTGAAAGCGGTCCAAGCGCTGGACGTCGCTCCGGATTATCTTCTAATCGACGCCATGTCGCTTGCAGTCGAAACAGAGCAGTCATCGATCATTAAAGGGGATGCAAAAAGCGCATCGATAGCGGCAGGCGCATGCATCGCAAAAGTGACGAGAGACAGGCTGATGGATGAATACGCCGCAAAGTATCCTCTCTACGGGTTTGAAAAGCATAAAGGCTACGGAACAAAAGAGCATCTGCATGCCCTTGCCAAATACGGCCCGTCGCCGATACACCGAAGATCGTTCGCCCCTGTTAAAGCACATGAATAACGTTCCGGAGGAAGAATGACTTTGATGATGCTGAACGATGTACATAACAGCTTAAGAAAACAATTTGAACAAGCTGATCCTCTCCAGCGGATCAGCGGAACGGAGACGGATCAGAAAAGGCTGATGCTCGGCAAAGTGCTCCGCTTTATCAGCGAGCAGTTCGCCGAAATACAAATCGGCAATACGAAATGGCAGGGGAAGCTTGAGGCACCCCTGAAAGCGGGCGCTCATTACTGGTTTTCGTATGAAAAGAAGCCTGATGAAGCGACAGGCCGCCTTCAGGTCGTTGAAGCGTTTGACAAAAACCCGAAGACAGTGCAGGATGCCGCTTTTAAGCTGTTGAACGGGCTTTCTCTGAAGCGGACGAAGGAAGCTGTCTTTCTGGTCGGAGCGTTGCTGAAGGAGCAGCAGCCGATCAGGGAAAACGATTTAAGAGCCGCCATCAAGTGGCTTGAAAATCTGCCGAAGTCTGACGCCCAAAAAGGCGCCGATGCCGTCATGTTCGCTCTTAAACGCGAACTTCCCGTCCATCCCGGCGTGCTCGATTCGATTTTGGCCGTCAAAAACCCCGTACCGCTGAACGAGCAGATTGCCAAAACATTTGATATGATCACGAACGCCACTCAGCAATCCGCAGGCATGGAAAAGCTGAAGCAGGCGCTTTTGCCTGTTTTACAAACGGAGACCGAGGTGCATGCCGAAAGGCTGATTCAAAAGCTTGCAGAACACGTCAGGTCGCTCGAAAAAGGAGAACTGCAGGGCGTTCAGCCATTAAAGCCGCAGGTTCATTCAGAAGTTGGGAATCCTTTGCAAAAAGCTGACGCCGGCGGCACCCAAGGACAAGAAGCAAAAGCTGTTCAGCAGCAGCCGCAAAAAGCAGAAATCGCGGCAGCTAAAGACCTGCTCGCTAAATTGGCGGCACAAGCCGAAACGAACGGGACGCATATTGTAAAAGAAGCGGCAGGCGTCATCAGAGCGCTTGAATCGAGCGGATCTCTAGGACAAGCTCCGGCCGTTCCGGGCGGATTTACGCCAAAAGAGACGGAATTATTGCAGCATATCATGAAAGAAACAGCACCTGCATTAACGAATAAAGCCGATGTATTTTCCGTTCTCCTCAAGATCAAGGACCTTTTAGGCGTCAGAGATGAACTCTCATTGTTGAGAGCGATGGAAAACGGCGCTGTTCTCAAAGATCAGGGCCTTCAATCTTTAAAGCTCGTGCTGAATGAAATGAGGCATGCTTCCGATCTTCCCGCTCCTGTAAAACAGGAAGCTGATCAAATCTTTCACCGTTTAAACGGACAGCTGTTTTTGCAAAATGATCAGCCTGCCCAGAGCCAGCTTTTTCTGTCGTACCCTTTGTTTTCAAAGAACGGCGTTCAGGATTTGACCGTTTTCTTAAAAGGGCAGAAAAAGGACGACGGAAAGATCGACCCTTCCCAGTGCCGCCTTATGTTTTACCTTCAGTTGGAGGCCTTGGAAGAGACGGTGATCGATTGTTTAATCCAGCAAAACGTCATGACGGTTACAATTGAAACAGGATTCGACTTGGAGCCTTTGCTTGAACCGCTGGTCCCCGCTTTAAAGGAAAATCTGAAAGAACTGGGCTACAGCTTGTCAGGCGTCACAGCAAAAAAACGGGAAAACATGAAGCTTGCTCCTTTTCTGGACGCCCGCTTTGAACAAATTACAGAGAGCGCAGTGGATGTGAAAATATGAAGGAAGAATCTGTTCCATTAAGAAGAGCTGTTGCGCTTCACTACGATGAAATGAAGGATAAGGCGCCGAAGGTGGTTGCCAAAGGATCGGGATACACGGCGGAGAAGATCATTGAAGAGGCGCAGAAAGCCGGCGTTCCGATTCAGGAAGATGCGACGCTTGTCGAATTAATGCGCCACTTGGAGCTTGACGATCACATTCCTGAAGCGCTTTACGAAATCGTCGCCGAGATCTTTTCATTCGTCTATACGCTTGATGAAAAAATGAAAAAGAGGGAATGACTTTTGAAAAAAAGCCGTTTCCTCTATTAATTTTATATTTTTAATAAAATAAAAGTGTGAATGTTTAGAAGGATTTTACGATTTCTCATCGAAACCTAGACAATCGATCTATGATTATATAAAATGAAAGCGCAGTCTATTTTTATTTTTGCTACATAAGTTAGGAGGATGGGAAATGAATATCCATGAGTACCAAGGGAAAGAAGTACTCAGACAATACGGAGTGGCTGTTCCGGAAGGTAAAGTGGCATTTACAGCAGATGAAGCGGTCAAAGCAGCGGAAGCGCTGTCCAGCTCGGTTTATGTCGTGAAAGCTCAAATTCACGCCGGCGGACGCGGTAAAGCTGGCGGGGTTAAAATTGCAAAATCAAAAGAAGAAGTCAAAGCCTATGCGGATGAATTGTTGGGGAAGACGCTTGTCACTCACCAGACGGGTCCTGACGGCCAGCAAATAAAACGCTTACTTATTGAAGAAGGCTGCGATATCAAAAAAGAATACTATGTCGGTCTGGTTCTTGACAGGGCGACTTCACGCATCGTGCTGATGGCATCCGAAGAAGGCGGCACGGAAATTGAAGAAGTCGCTGAAAAAACGCCGGAAAAAATCGTCAAAGAAGTGATCGATCCGGCTGTCGGACTGCAGGGTTACCAGGCGAGAAAAATCGCCTTCGCCATCAATATCCCGAAAGAGCTTGTCGGCCAGGCTGTTAAGTTTATGATGGGATTGTACAAGGCGTTTACTGAAAAAGACTGTTCCATTGCTGAAATCAATCCGCTCGTCGTCACAGGTGACGGAAAAGTCATGGCCCTTGACGCCAAGCTGAACTTTGACAGCAATGCGCTATACAGACAAAAAGACATCTTGGAGTACAGAGATCTCGATGAAGAAGATCCGAAGGAAATCGAAGCATCCAAGTATGATTTAAGCTATATTTCGCTCGATGGAAACATCGGCTGCATGGTCAACGGAGCGGGGCTTGCGATGTCGACCATGGACATTATCAAGCACTACGGAGGGGAACCGGCCAACTTCCTTGACGTTGGAGGCGGCGCGACAGCTGAAAAGGTAACGGAAGCGTTCAAGATCATTTTGTCTGATCAAAACGTCAAAGGGATCTTTGTCAATATTTTCGGCGGTATCATGAAATGCGACGTCATTGCAGAAGGTGTTGTTGAAGCGACGAAACAAGTCGGTCTGACATTGCCGCTTGTCGTTCGCCTTGAAGGCACCAATGTCGATCTCGGCAAGAAGATCCTCGATGATTCAGGACTCAATATTACGTCTGCGGAATCAATGGCTGACGGCGCGCAGAAAATCGTATCCTTAGTGAAGTAAGAAAGGCAGGGGACCAAAATGAGTGTATTTATTAATAAAGACACAAAAGTCATTGTTCAGGGGATAACGGGTTCAACCGCTTTGTTTCACACAAAGCAGATGCTTGAATACGGAACGAAAATTGTCGGCGGAGTCACACCGGGCAAAGGCGGAACAGAGGTTGAAGGGGTGCCTGTGTTCAACACGGTCGAAGAGGCTGTAAAGCAGACCGGGGCAAATGCGTCTGTCATTTACGTTCCTGCGGCTTTTGCAGCCGATGCGATTATGGAAGCGACAGATGCTGAGCTTGATCTTGTCATCTGTATTACTGAGCACATTCCGGTGCTGGATATGGTAAAAGTTAAAAGGTATATGGAAGACAAGAAAACAAGGCTCATCGGTCCGAACTGTCCAGGAGTCATTACGCCTGAGGAGTGTAAAATCGGGATCATGCCCGGATATATCCATCAAAAAGGCCATGTCGGCGTTGTGTCGCGTTCAGGAACCCTTACATATGAAGCGGTTCATCAGCTTTCAGAAGCAGGAGTCGGCCAGTCAACGGCAGTGGGCATCGGCGGAGACCCTGTCAACGGGACGAACTTCATCGATGTGCTGAAGGCGTTTAATGAAGATCCTGATACACATGCGGTAATCATGATCGGCGAAATCGGCGGAACAGCTGAAGAGGAAGCGGCCGAATGGGTGAAAGCCAACATGACCAAACCTGTCGTCGGTTTCATCGGAGGAAAAACAGCGCCTCCTGGCAAGCGTATGGGGCATGCCGGCGCCATCATTTCCGGAGGAAAAGGAACGGCGGACGAAAAGGTCAAAACGATGAACGCCTGCGGAATCGAAGTGGCTGAAACGCCTTCTGTTATGGGAGAAACATTGATTAAAGTGCTGAAGGAAAAAGGCCTTTACGAAACGTGTAAAACACACTGATCTTAACATGAGCAGGAATAGTCCGATTGGTCTATTCCTGCTTTTTCATAACTGGTTAAATCGTTTAGTACTTTCAGATTGTTTTGTTTTAAAAATGTTTGGAGGTTTTTGAATGAACGACAGCAGCGAGCTTTTGATATTGCTCCGCCTTCGCGGCACACTCTCCCCTTCTCTGCTGACCAAGTGGTGGAAGCAGGATCCTTCCTTGTCTCTTACGGGCGAAAAAAACCATCTTTTAACGAAGCTTTCATTAAAAAGATCAGACTTGTGCTCCATACGAAAACTGGCGGAACAAGAACTGTCTAATGTTAAACGGCTCATCCGTTCTTACGAAGCGGCTGGAGTCCGCATGGCCGCCATATGTTCCCCCGATTATCCAGCCAGCTTGAAAACCATTCATGACCCGCCTCCCGTCCTTTTTTTAAAAGGAGATGTTAAACTTCTCAATGAACAAAGACTGATCGGAATCGTCGGAACCCGCAGCCCGTCATTATACGGAAAAAGAGCAGCGGTTCACCTTGTCAGGGAGCTTTGCAAAAAAAGCTGGACGATCGTCAGCGGCCTTGCAAAAGGAATTGACGGTCTTGCACATCAGGAGAGCATCTGTTCAAAGGGAAGGACAATCGGCGTCATCGCGGGCGGATTCAATAGCATTTATCCCCGTGAACACCGCCAGCTCGCCGGTCAAATGGCCGAAAACCACCTGCTGGTATCAGAGCACCCTCCCCACGTTAAACCTCAAAAATGGCACTTTCCGATGCGAAATCGGCTGATCAGCGGATTAACGGAAGGAATCGTTGTCGTCCAGGGAAAGGAAAAGAGCGGGTCGCTCATCACAGCATATCAAGCCCTTGAGCAGGGGCGGGAGGTGTTCGCCGTGCCTGGTCCGATCTTTGACGCCAACTCTTTCGGTCCTTCAAGGCTGATCCAGGAAGGGGCGAAACTCGTATTGAATATTGAAGATATTTTGAGCGAACTGCCGCCTTCACGCACTCAATATCCGGAACCTGTTTAGAATTATCGTTTGACAAACTGTATTGTAATATTTAATAATAGTGAGGATTTCAAGTTTAAACGCTTTAATCGGCGTTCAACATATAGAAGGATTAAATCAGACACTTTTCGTAAAAATAATGATTATATAAACGACGATTATGCTGAATACAATAAAAAGGCTAAATTGAAAAGAGAGAGAACACCTCTTGAGGGGGATAATGTTATGTCCGAATACTTAGTCATCGTGGAATCGCCTGCAAAGGCAAAAACGATTGAGCGATACTTAGGAAAAAAATATAAAGTGAAAGCTTCGATGGGACACGTCAGAGACTTGCCGAAAAGCCAGATGGGCGTTGACATCGAGCAGAACTTTGAACCAAAATACATCACGATCCGCGGGAAAGGCCCCGTGTTAAAAGAATTAAAAACGGCCGCCAAAAAGGCAAAAAAAGTCTATCTCGCAGCCGACCCCGACAGGGAAGGGGAAGCGATCGCGTGGCATTTGGCACACAGCCTTGATCTGGATCTGAATTCCGACTGCCGCGTCGTATTTAATGAGATTACAAAAGATGCGATCAAAGATTCATTTAAGCATCCGCGCATGATCAATATGGATCTTGTCGACGCCCAGCAGGCGAGAAGAATTCTGGACCGCCTTGTAGGGTACAAAATCAGCCCGATTTTATGGAAAAAAGTAAAAAAAGGCTTGAGTGCGGGACGTGTCCAATCTGTTGCACTCCGCCTTATCATTGACAGAGAAAAAGAAATCAACGATTTTAAACCTGAAGAATATTGGACCATTGAAGGGTCTTTTCTCAAAGGCAAAGAAACATTTGAAGCGAGTTTCTTCGGAATAAACGGCGAAAAGCACCAGCTGAAAAGCGAAGAAGATGTAAAACAAATCCTCTCCCAGATCAAAGGGAACAAATTTGAGGTTAAAAAGGTTACGAAAAAAGAACGGAAGCGGAACCCTGCGCTCCCGTTTACAACATCGACGCTTCAGCAGGAAGCGGCGCGTAAATTAAATTTCCGGGCAAAGAAAACGATGATGATCGCCCAGCAGCTTTATGAAGGAATCGATCTCGGCAAAGAAGGAACTGTCGGGTTAATCACTTATATGAGAACGGATTCAACCCGCATCTCGAATACAGCTCAAGAAGAAGCGGCATCATTCATCGGCGAACAGTACGGAAAAGAATTTTTGGGGAGCAAGCGAAAACCTGCCAAAAAGAATGAAAACGCCCAGGATGCCCACGAAGCGATCAGGCCGACCTCGGTGCTCAGAAAGCCTTCCGATCTGAAGGCGGTATTGGGAAGAGACCAGCTTCGACTATACAAGCTGATCTGGGAGCGCTTTGTCGCAAGCCAGATGGCTCCGGCGACACTCGATACGATGAGCGTCGATCTTGAAAACAACGGGTTGACATTTCGGGCGAACGGCAGTAAAGTCAAGTTTTCAGGTTTCATGAAGGTGTACGTTGAAGGAAAAGACGATCAGATGGAAGAGAAGAATAAGATGCTTCCGGATCTCGCTGAAGGCGACACCGTTCTTTCAAAAGATATCGAACCCGAACAGCACTTCACACAGCCGCCTCCGCGCTATACGGAAGCAAGGCTGGTCAAAACGCTTGAAGAGCTGGGAATCGGCCGTCCGTCGACTTACGCGCCGACGCTTGACACAATTCAAAAGCGCGGGTATGTTGCCCTTGATAACAAACGCTTTATCCCGACTGAACTCGGTCAAATCGTGCTTGACTTGATCATGGAGTTTTTCCCTGAGATCATTAATGTTGAGTTCACCGCCAAAATGGAAAAAGAGCTTGATGACGTTGAAGACGGAAACATTCAATGGGTGCAGATCATCGATTCCTTTTACAAGGACTTTGAAAAACGCGTTGAAAAGGCGGAAGCCGAGATGCAGGAAGTGGAAATCGAACCGGAGTATGCGGGTGTGGACTGTGAAGAGTGCGGCCACCCGATGGTCTATAAAATGGGCCGCTACGGCAAATTTATGGCCTGCTCCAATTTTCCGGACTGCCGCAACACCAAGCCGATTGTAAAAGAGATCGGGGTCAAATGCCCTTCATGCAAAACCGGCAACATCGTCGAGCGCAAATCGAAAAAACGCCGTATTTTTTACGGCTGTGACCGCTATCCTGAATGCGAATTCGTATCATGGGATAAACCGCTTGAACGGAAATGTCCGAAATGTGAGGACATGCTTGTCGAGAAAAAGCTCAAAAAAGGCGTTCAAGTGCAGTGCGTGAATTGCGATTATAAGGAAGAACAACAAAAGTAGCGGTGAGCAGGGCTTTGCTCACCTTCTTTGTTGTGTTAAAAGATGAAGTCAACTCATAAATTAGGAGATGTGAATATGAATCAAACAGTAAATGTCATCGGTGCAGGACTTGCCGGAAGCGAAGCTGCATGGCAGCTTGCCAAGCGAGGTATCAATGTCCGTTTATACGAAATGAGGCCTGTTAAACAAACGCCGGCACACCATACAGATAAATTCGCAGAACTTGTCTGCAGCAACTCGCTTCGGGCGAATTCATTAACGAACGCTGTCGGTGTATTAAAGGAAGAAATGCGGGTTCTTGACTCGGCCATCATCGCTGCTGCTGACGAATGTTCTGTTCCTGCCGGCGGTGCGCTTGCCGTAGACAGGCATGAATTTGCCGCAAACGTTACCGAAAAAGTAAAGAATCATCCGAATGTGACTGTGCTCAATGAAGAAGTCACGGAAATACCGGAAGGACCGACTATTATTGCAACAGGACCGCTGACGTCAGAATCGCTTTCCGCGAAGCTCCGGGAGCTGACAGGAGAGGACTATCTGTACTTTTATGACGCCGCTGCGCCGATAGTTGAGAAAGACAGCCTTGACATGGATAAAGTCTATTTGAAATCCCGCTATGACAAAGGGGAGGCAGCGTATTTGAACTGTCCGATGACTGAAGAAGAGTTTGACAGATTTTATGACGCCCTTGTGTCTGCAGAAACTGTTCCATTGAAAGAATTTGAAAAGGAAATCTTCTTTGAAGGCTGCATGCCGATTGAAGTCATGGCGAAGCGCGGCAAAAAAACGATGCTGTTCGGCCCGATGAAGCCTGTCGGTCTTGAAGATCCCAAAACAGGAAAGCGTCCATACGCCGTTGTGCAGCTGCGCCAAGATGATGCAGCCGGCACGCTTTACAATATCGTCGGTTTTCAGACCCATCTCAAATGGGGCGACCAAAAGGAAGTGCTCCGCCTCATTCCGGGACTGGAACAAGCTGAAATCGTCCGCTACGGCGTAATGCACAGAAATACGTTCATCAACTCGCCGAGTCTTTTAAAAGCGACCTACCAGTTTAAAAAACGGGACGATCTGTTTTTCGCCGGCCAAATGACAGGTGTTGAAGGGTATGTTGAATCAGCGGCTTCAGGTCTTGTTGCCGGAATAAATGCGGCTCGGCTCATTCAGGGAAAAGAACCGGTCACTTTTTCAAATGAAACAGCGATCGGCAGCATGGCCCATTACATCACGGAAACAAACAAGAAAAACTTCCAGCCGATGAATGCGAACTTCGGTCTGTTCAAGGAATTGGGGGTTAAAATTAAAAACAAGCAGGAACGAAATGAACAGTTTGCTTCGCGCGCATTGGAGACAATTCAAAATATTTCGAAAACGCTATAGTTATTCATTGCCAGATGAACTTGTTATGTGATAACATTTAAAAGCCCTTTTCGAAGAGGTGTAATGATGGCAAATGTTAAGAATTTTTTAACTTTATTCATTGAATATTTACAAATAGAAAAGAATTATTCAAAATATACAATTGTGGGTTACATTTCTTCTATTGAAGACTTTGAACGCTTTTTACAAGTTCAGGGCATAAAAGGTTTTGAAGACGTGACTTATCCGGATGTGAGAATTTTCTTGACGGAAGCGCATGAAAAAGGGCTTACTCGCAGGACGATCAGCAAGAAAATTTCGGCTCTGCGAAGCTTCTATAAATTTTTATTAAGGGAAAAAATGGTAAAAGAAAACCCGTTTCTGCTTGTCAGTCTTCCGAAACAGGATAAACGGATTCCAAAATTTTTATATGAAAAAGAACTTGAAGAACTGTTTGAGGTTTCGGACTTGAGTACACCGCTCGGTCAAAGGAATCAGGCGCTCTTGGAACTTCTTTACGCAACAGGCATGCGGGTAAGCGAACTTTGCAGCCTGAAGGAATCCGATTTGGATCTGTTTTTAGATACGGTTTTGGTTCACGGGAAAGGCAGGAAGCAAAGGTATATTCCATTTGGTTCATTCGCCCGGGAGGCTTTGGATCTGTATTTGCAAAATGGAAGACGCATCCTTCTGTTAAAAGCGAAAGAGCCCTGTCCTTTTATTTTTTTGAATCAAAGGGGCGGGCCCTTAACCCCGAGGGGGGTTCGTTACATTTTGGGAGAACTGGTCAAGAAGACTTCGGGTACATTACATATACATCCGCATATGCTCCGCCATACTTTTGCCACCCATTTGTTAAATGAGGGTGCGGATCTCAGGAGCGTTCAGGAACTGCTTGGGCATTCAAACCTTTCTTCAACCCAGGTGTATACGCATGTATCTAAAGATATGCTCAGAAAGACATATATGTCTCATCACCCTCGGGCGCATAAAGGGAAATAAAGGAGGTTCTTTTATGTCATCTTTTCACGCAACGACGATATTCGCCGTCCAGCACAACGGAAAAAGCGCGATGGCGGGAGACGGCCAGGTTACGTTCGGTCAGGCTGTCGTCATGAAGCATACCGCTAGAAAGGTAAGAAAGCTCTTCAACGGGAAAGTCATTGCCGGCTTTGCCGGTTCTGTTGCGGACGCTTTCACGCTCTTTGAAATGTTTGAAGCGAAGCTTGAAGAGTACAACGGCAATTTACAGCGTGCGGCAGTCGAGCTTGCAAAAGAGTGGCGAAGCGATAAAGTCCTCAGAAAGCTTGAGGCGATGCTGATCGTCATGAACGCTGACAGCATGCTGCTCGTTTCCGGAACAGGCGAGGTGATTGAACCTGACGACGGCATTTTGGCGATCGGCTCAGGCGGAAACTATGCCCTGGCAGCCGGAAGGGCGTTGAAACGTCATGCAGGCGGCCAGCTTGACGCAAGAGCGATTGCGAGGGCCTCACTTGAAACCGCGGGCGAAATCTGTGTGTATACGAACGATCAGATCATTGTAGAAGAACTTGAATAGAAAGGATATGAGGCATATGGAAAAAAAGCCGCTGACTCCTAGGCAGATCGTCGAAAGGCTTGATCAATACATCGTCGGCCAGCTCGATGCGAAAAAAGCGGTCGCCGTGGCATTGAGGAACCGCTACAGAAGAAGTCTTCTTGATGAAAAACTGCGCGAAGAAATCGTTCCGAAAAACATATTGATGATGGGTCCGACAGGTGTGGGAAAAACCGAGATTGCAAGGCGAATCGCGAAGCTCGTCGGCGCTCCGTTCGTCAAAATCGAAGCGACGAAGTTCACGGAAGTCGGTTATGTGGGCAGAGATGTTGAATCGATGGTCAGGGATCTTGTGGAAACGTCAATCCGCCTCGTCAAAGAGGAAAAAATGAACGAAGTGAAAGGCATCGCCGAAGAAAACGCAAATAAACGCCTCGTCCGCCTGCTTGTACCGGGAAGAAAAAAACAGTCAGGTGCGAAAAATCCTTTTGAAATGCTGTTTGGCGGAAATCAGGATCAAGAGACGAATGAAGCGGAAAAGCATGAAGACACGGATATCGAAAACAACCGGAAGCGGATTGCACATCAGCTTGCTCTCGGCGAGCTTGAAGACCATTATGTCACCGTGGAGGTGGAGGAGCAGCAGCCATCCATGTTTGATATGCTCCAAGGCTCGGGTATGGAACAGATGGGCATGAACATGCAGGATGCGCTCAGCAGCCTGATGCCGAAAAAGAAAAAGCGCCGCAAGCTGACGGTTAGGGAAGCACGAAAAGTGCTGACGAATGAAGAAGCGGCAAAGCTCATCGATATGGACGAAGCTGCCCAGGAGGCCGTCCTGAGAGCCGAACAGTCGGGAATCATCTTTATCGATGAGATCGATAAAATCGCCAAAAAGAGCGGTGCTTCTTCATCGGCCGACGTCTCAAGAGAGGGCGTGCAGCGCGATATTCTTCCGATTGTAGAAGGCTCTACCGTCATGACAAAGTACGGTGCAGTCAAAACGGATCACGTGCTGTTCATCGCTGCAGGTGCATTCCATATGGCGAAGCCTTCAGATCTAATTCCAGAGCTGCAGGGACGCTTTCCGATCCGCGTTGAGCTTCAAAAGCTGAGCATCGATGATTTTGTGAAAATCTTAACTGAGCCTGACAACGCTCTTCTAAAGCAGTATAAGGCTTTATTGAAGACGGAAGGTATATCTCTTGAATTTTCTGACGATGCTATTCGTAAGATTGCAGAAGTGGCTTATCATGTGAACCAGGACACAGACAATATCGGGGCGAGAAGGCTTCACACCATTTTGGAACGGCTTTTGGAAGAACTGTCATTCGAGGCTCCGGATGTAACGATGGAGGAAGTTGTCATCACGCCTCAATATGTTGAAGAAAAGCTCGGTTCGATCGCTAAGAATAAGGATTTAAGCCAGTTTATTTTATAAACAATTAAATAAGAGTAATTTAGGAGGATCAATTTATTATGGCTTTATTACAAAAAACAAGAAAGATTAATGCAATGCTGCAAAATGCGGCAGGGAAGCCGGTTAATTTTAAAGAAATGGCCGAAACGCTTCGCGATGTGATTGATTCGAACATTTTCGTCGTCAGCCGCAGAGGAAAGCTTCTCGGTTTCTCGATCAACCAGCAGATCGAAAATGACCGGATGAAAAAAATGCTTGAAGAGCGCCAGTTTCCTGAAGACTATACAAAAAGTCTGTTCAACATTCCGGAAACTTCATCCAACCTTGACATTAACAGCGAATATACGGCTTTCCCTGTGGAAAACCGCGATTTGTTCCAAGCGGGTCTGACCACAGTCGTTCCGATCATCGGAGGAGGCGAAAGACTCGGCACCTTGATTCTGTCCCGCCTTCAGGAGAAATTCGAGGATGACGATCTGATCCTTGCCGAATATGGCGCAACGGTCGTAGGAATGGAAATTCTCAGAGAGAAAGCTGAAGAGATCGAAGAGGAAGCACGCAGCAAAGCGGTCGTTCAAATGGCGATCAGTTCATTATCTTACAGCGAGCTTGAAGCAATTGAACATATTTTTGAAGAGCTTGACGGAAATGAAGGTCTGCTTGTCGCAAGTAAAATTGCAGACCGCGTCGGCATCACCCGCTCGGTCATTGTCAATGCGCTGCGCAAACTTGAAAGCGCCGGTGTCATTGAATCAAGGTCATTAGGGATGAAAGGCACATACATTAAAGTCCTGAACAACAAATTTTTAATGGAATTAGAAAAACTAAAGTCTCATTAAAAGATGAAAGCCGCAGAACATGCCGTTCTGCGGCTTTTTTTATTTCACGTTTTAAACTATATTATCGTAATTTTTTCATATCAAAAACAACTAAAATGCGGTGCTGAATCAATGCGTTGCTTGAATAAAAAATATACTAACATAATGTTTTGAAACTTTAACAAACGTAACATTACATAGTTCTTATAATCTAGGTCGAAATACCTATTCATAAAATAGATATTTATTACGATTTTTTTTTGCGTCCAGATCATAGACTTTAAGCCTATTATTCCTTACAATAGGCTTATGGTTTTTACAATTCTCGACAAGATTTTGAGACAGATGGAAAAAGATTGGAGGTATTTGGCGATGGATATATTTTCAGGAACAATACATAGACTAGAGGGAGCCTTGAATCAAGCGAACATTAAGCAAAAAGTCATAACGAACAATCTGGCCAATGTAGACACACCGAACTACAAGGCGAAAAAAGTATCCTTCAAAAATGTGCTGAATGAGGAGTCCTCCCGAATTAACGCTATAAAAACAGACTATAGACACATTGACTTCAAAGGGAATGAGTCAAATTATTCAGTTGTGTCGAGAAAGAATACAAGTTATCAGGAAAACGGGAACAACGTGGACGTTGATCAGGAAATGAGTGAAATGGCGAAAAATCAAATCCAGTATCAAGCGCTGGTTGAAAGAATAAGCGGCAAATTCAACTCACTGCGGACCGCGATTACAGGAGGTAAATAATGGGGGTATTCAATAGCATCAACATCTCAGCTTCGGCGTTGACTGCACAGAGAGTCAGAATGGATACCGTTTCTTCCAACCTGGCAAACATGGACACAACAAGAGCGAAGCTGGTCGACGGACAGTGGCAGCCGTATAGAAGAAAGCTTGTATCGACGGCTCCGAAAGGCGAATCTTTTTCATCCGTGCTCCAATCATCGATGAATGCATCGGCGAGAGTCGGTGAAGGGGTAAAGGTGACCAAGATCAGCGAAGACAAAACACCGTTTAAACTCGTTTATGATCCGACGCATCCCGACGCAAACGAAGACGGATACGTGCAGATGCCGAATGTCGATCCGCTAAAAGAGATGGTTGATTTAATGGGCAGCACAAGGTCATATGAAGCGAATGTCACAGCGATGAACGCGACAAAAGGAATGCTGATGAAAGCACTAGAAATCGGAAAGTAGGGTGATGACACGAATGGTTAATGGAATCTCTCCATTTGGAATTCAACCCGTGCAGGCGGGAACGAATGCAACAAATCAGATCACGAACAAGCAGGACGGTTCAGAGAACCAAGTCAGCTTTTCCAACGTGCTGAAAGATTCTATCAATGCTTTGAATCAATCTCAAAATGAATCTGATAAACTGACAAACGCGCTTGCTCTCGGTCAGGATGTCAACCTTGATGAAGTGATGGTTGCAGCCCAGAAGGCAAATATTACATTGACGGCTGCGACGGAATTCCGCAACAAAGCGGTTGAAGCTTATCAGGAAATCATGAGAATGCAAATGTAAGAAAGGAGTCTGAAAGCGAAGAGAATTAGTGTAACTACCGGGGGAGTAAGATGAATCGTACTTTATTGCAAATCAAAACGAAAATAACAGATTTTTGGAAAAACAGATCAAAGCTGCAGAAGTTTTTGATGATCGGCATCGTCGCTCTGGCAGTGATCCTGTCAATCATCATTGGAATTGTTGCTTCGTCGAATAAAATGGTGCCGCTCTATAAAGACTTGTCAGCTGAAGAAACCGGCCAAATCAAAAAAGTGCTCGATGAAAAAGGTGTTCCATCTGAGGTTGCAGCTGACGGTTCAGTCATTAAAGTTCCGGAAGAAAAAGTCGACGGGCTGAAAGTCGATCTTGCGGCAGAGGGTCTTCCGAAAAGCGGAAGCATCGATTATTCGTTCTTTGGTCAAAATGCCGGTTTCGGTATGACGGACAACGAATTTGACGTATTGAAAGTGAAAGCAACGCAAACCGAGCTTTCCAACCTCATCAAAGGAATAGACGGGATTAAAGATTCAAAGGTCATGATTAACCTGCCGAAGGAATCCGTCTTTGTCGGAGAGGAAAAGCCGGAAGCATCCGCTTCGATTGTTCTTCAGGTGAAGCCCGGCCACACGCTTGATCAAAATGAAATCAACGGCCTTTATCATCTCGTATCGAAAAGCGTGCCGAACCTTGATCCGGAAAACATCGTGATCATGGATCAAAACTCCACGTATTACGATCAAACCGGCAAAGATTCAGGTTCATACGCTGACAGCTACTCTTCACAAAGGCAAGTCAAAGCTCAGATCGAAAAGGACCTGCAGAGACAAATTCAAACCATGCTCGGCACGATGATGGGACAGGATAAAGTAGTTGTATCCGTCACATCCGACATCGACTTCACAAAAGAAAACAGGACGGAAGATCTGGTTGAACCTGTCGACAAAGAAAATATGGAAGGGATCACGGTCAGCGCAGAGCGCGTCAGTGAAACGTATTCCGGACAGGGAGCGCAAGCTGGAGGCGTCAACGGAACAGGTGAAAACGATGTAACAAACTATGCGGAGACAGAAGGCGGAACAGGCAACGGAGACTACGAAAAAAGCGAAGAACGAATCAACAATGAAGTCAACAAAATCCATAAAGAAATCGCCGAAAGTCCGTACAAAATCAGAGATCTGGGCGTCCAGGTCATGGTTGAACCGCCTGATGCGAAGAACCCACAGTCACTGCCTGCTGAAAGAGAAGATGATATTAAAAAAATCCTCTCAACCATTGTGAAAACATCGATCGACAAGAAGTATGAAGAAGAGCCGCTGACAGATGAGGATATTGAAAATAAAATCGTTGTTTCTGTCCAATCGTTCGACGGCAAGCAGACAATCGATGAAGGAACGGAAACAGGCGGTATACCGATGTGGATTTACATCGCAGGCGGAGCAGCGCTTGTTGCTGTAATCGGCCTCATCATCTGGCTTGTCAGAAGACGTAAAAATAGAGATGACGAATACGAGGAAGAATGGTATGAAACGCCTCAGGAACCGATTCGTGTTGCTGATGTGAACAATGAAAAAGAGACGGAAGAAACTGTCAGACGAAAACAGCTTGAAAAAATGGCGAAAGATAAGCCTGAAGAATTCGCCAAATTGTTGCGCAGCTGGCTGACCGAGGATTAGGAGGAGTATTGAAATGGCAAAAATGAAACAAGACAGGCTTACAGGCAAACAAAAAGCGGCCATTCTCATGATATCCTTAGGGCTTGATGTGTCAGCTTCCGTTTACAAGCATTTAACAGATGAAGAAATCGAAAGGCTGACGCTTGAAATATCAAATGTCAGAGCTGTATCACCAGAGAAAAAAGATGAAATTATTCAGGAATTTCATGAAACGGCTATTGCTCAAGAATATATATCACAAGGCGGCATTCACTACGCCAAGCAGGTGCTTGACAAAGCGCTCGGCGAAGACAAAGCCGCCAGCATTATCAACAGGTTGACATCGTCTCTTCAAGTCAGACCGTTCGATTTTGCCAGAAAAGCGGATCCCGAGCAGATTCTGAACTTTATCCAGCATGAACATCCGCAGACGATCGCATTGATTCTGTCTTATCTCGATCCCGTGCAATCCGGTCAGATATTATCAGAACTAAATCAGGATGTGCAGGCAGAGGTTGCAAGACGGATCGCTGTCATGGACAGGACGTCGCCGGAAATCATCAATGAAGTCGAACAGATTCTGGAGCAAAAGCTATCCTCCACATTCACTCAGGACTACACGCAGACCGGCGGCATTGAAGCCGTTGTCGAAGTGTTGAACGGAGTTGACAGAGGTACCGAGAAAACGATCCTTGACTCCCTTGAAATCCAGGATCCTGAGCTTGCCGACGAGATTAAAAAGCGGATGTTCGTCTTTGAAGATATCGTTACGCTTGATAACCGCGCCATTCAAAGGGTTATCCGCGATGTGGAAAACGACGATCTGCTTCTCTCCCTCAAAGTGGCCAGCGAAGAGGTCAAAGACATCGTCTTCAGCAATATGTCGCAGCGTATGGCTGAAACATTTAAAGAAGAAATGGAATTCATGGGCCCTGTGCGTCTGCGTGACGTAGAAGAAGCTCAATCCAGAATCGTAAGCGTCATCCGAAGACTTGAAGAAGCAGGTGAGATCGTAATCGCCAGAGGCGGAGGAGATGATATCATTGTCTAACATTATTAAACAGCGATTATCATCAATACCGCCAAAAGAAAGGCGGACGATTTCATTAAAGGAAGTCAAACTTCCTGAAACAGAAACTGAACTTGATACCGGACAGGATCCGGAATTCCTCCTCGATCATGCCAGACAGGAAGCAGGGAAAATATACGAAAAAGCGAACGCTGAACTCGAACAGGTCAGACGGCAAATCGAAGAGGAAAGGATAAGCTGGGAAACAGAACGCGAAGCGCTGATAGACCAGGCGAAACAAGAAGGCTTTCAAGCGGGGTTTGAACAGGGAAAGGCCGAGGCCCAAAGCACTTATCAATCCTATTTGGATGAAGCCAACGCCATCGTCGGAGCGGCGAGGCGTGACTATGAAGAAAAAATCGAACAATCTTCCGAAGAAATTGTCGAACTTGCCGTGTCGCTGGCTAAAAAAGTTTGGAATCAAAAGGCTGACGACAAAGAAGCTTTTTCAGCCCTCGTCAAACAGGTGCTGTCCGAAATGAAGGAGTTCGATGACATTGCCGTCTATGTGGATCCGGAGTATTACACAGAGGTTCAAAGCCACAAAAACGAACTTGAGCAGCTCCTCCAATATGGCGCCCATCTCGCGATATACGCCGATGAAAAAGCGCCAAAGGGAACGTGCTATGTTGAAACGGCTTTCGGAAGAATTGATGCAGGAATCGACACTCAATTACAGCAGCTGAAACAAAAACTGCTCAGCCTGCTTGAAACGGCAGGTGTTGTCCAGTGATGCTTGAGCAGCTGCTTGAATGTATAGAAACCGCAGACTCCTACAAACGTTACGGAAAAGTCAAACAAGCGGTCGGCCTGATGATTGAATCCAAAGGACCTGAATGCTCAATCGGCGATGTCTGCAAAATCTATACAAAAGGTGACGGGCCAAAGGCCATCAAAGCAGAGGTCGTCGGCTTCAAAGACCAAAATATTCTTCTCATGCCATATTTGGAAGCGGCCAATATTGCACCCGGCAGCATTGTCGAAGCGACGGGAGAATCGCTCAGAGTCAAAGTCGGCTCCGGCTTGATCGGGCAAGTTGTCGATGCATTTGGCAATCCGCTCGACGGCAGCGCGCTTCCGAAAGGTTTGGCTCAAGTTTCGACAGAACAGGCGCCGCCTAATCCGATGAAAAGGCCGCCAATCAGAGAAAAAATGGCGGTCGGCGTCAGATCAATCGACAGTCTGCTGACCGTCGGAAAAGGACAACGTGTCGGGATATTCGCCGGAAGCGGCGTCGGAAAAAGCACGCTCATGGGCATGATTGCAAGAGAGACGGCCGCAGACTTGAATGTCATCGCTCTTGTCGGAGAGCGGGGCCGCGAAGTCAGGGAGTTCATTGAGAAAGATCTTGGCGAAGAAGGGCTGAAGCGCACGATCGTTGTAGTGGCTACTTCTGACCAGCCGGCATTGATGCGGCTGAAAGCGGCATATACAGCAACAGCGATTGCCGAGTACTTCCGCGACAAAGGACAAAACGTGATGTTCATGATGGACTCGGTGACAAGGGTTGCCATGGCTCAGAGGGAAATCGGCCTGGCGACGGGCGAACCGCCGACGACGAAAGGTTATACACCCTCAGTGTTCGCTATTTTACCTAAGCTCTTAGAACGAACAGGAACGACGGAAAACGGGTCAATAACTGCTTTCTATACGGTTCTTGTCGACGGTGATGATATGAATGAACCGATCGCCGATACTGTCAGGGGAATCTTGGACGGTCATATCGTTCTTGACCGGAGCCTTGCGAATAAAGGCCAGTTTCCGGCAGTCAACATTTTAAAAAGCATCAGCAGGGTGATGTCAAACATCGCCGGGAAAGATCATATAAGAGCAGCGAACCGGTTCAGGGAAATGCTGTCAACCTATCAAAACTCAGAGGACCTGATCAACATAGGAGCCTATAAAAAAGGGTCTTCCAGAGAAATTGATGAGGCCATACAATTCCACCCTAAGCTGATCAGCTTCCTCAAGCAGGAAGTGGATGAAGCGGCGTCGCTGGAAGAGAGCATTTCTTTATTAAAGAGTCTTACAGGAAGAGAGGATTAAGAATGGCTTATTCATTTAAATTTCAAAAGCTCCTCGAGCTTAAAGAAAATGAAAAAGACCAATCATTCGCTGAATATCAGCACTCAGTTTCCGAATTCGAAAAGGTCGCGGAAAAGCTGTATGAAAGCATGAACCAAAAAGAAACGCTAGAAAAAAACAAGGAAATCAAGATGCAGACAGGAATGAGCGTTCAGGAAATGCGGCATTATCAGCAATTTGTCACAAATCTTGAAACGACTATCTACCATTATCAAAAGCTCGTCATGATGAAGAGAAATGAAATGAATGAAAAACAGCACGATCTGACGGAAAAAAATATCGAGCTGAAAAAATTTGAAAAAATGAAAGAAAAGCAGTTTGAAATGTATTCGCTGCAAAACAAAGCAAATGAGTTAAAGGAAATGGACGATATCTCCATTGCCCAGTACATAACTCAAGGAAGCTAGGGGTAGAAAAACGATGACCGAAGAAAAAAAAGCCGGTAAATTTCAGACATTTTTGTTTGTCATCGTCATTCCGCTGATCTTTTTAATCGTTGTAGCGTTTGTCGGCATGTGGCTTTTGGGCGTCAATTTCCAGGATGCAGCCTCCAAAATCCCCGTTGTTAAAGAGCTTGTGAAAAACGGCGAGGATCAGGACAAAGATCACGCAGCAAAGCAGCAGGAGAACAAAGCAGAAAAGCTCCAAAAGACGATCGATGAACAAAAAAGCGAAATCGAAACGCTGACGAGTGACTTGAAAACGAGTGATCAAGAGATTAAAAGGCTGAAACAAAAAATCAGCTCGTTCGAAAAAACGGAAAAAGATGAAAAAGAGCAGAAAGAAAAGAACGCCGAAGGTCAAGGAGACGGAAAAAAAGTCGTCAAAATTTATGAAAGCATGCAAAGCAATAAAGCTGCAAAAATTTTAAGCGAATTAAAAGAAGAAGAGGCAATCAACATTTTAGATTCTTTAAGCAAAAAGAAAGTGACTGAGATCCTCTCCAAAATGTCTCCTGATAAAGCGGCTGTATTCACAGAAAAGCTTGTGAAAAACGAAGCGAAAAATGAAAAGAAAAAAGAAGGGGGGGAATAGCTTGAGGCTTTTTGACGCAATCTCTTTTGATGCCAAGCCTGCGGCGGATACCGCAACTGCAAAAACGAGCAGGACGCCTCTGGGCGGACTCTTTCAAAATGTGCTCCAAAAGGAAAACAGCTCACTTTCCCCTTTTCAAAAGGGAGAAGAACCTTCTCAGGACACGTCATTGGAAGGGCTTTTGCATGAACTGAAGCAATGGCTTTTAAATAATGAAGGCGGCTCCTTCAATGAAGACTGGTTGAATTCCCTCCAGCATGTTGAAGAGCTGAATCCATCTCCGGATGAACTCGCATTGGCAGAACAGCTGTTACAGCAAATAAAAGAGCTGCTTGAAAATGCTGCTCTGCCTGGACAATCAGGCAAAACAGCTGATGCTATTGAAGCTTTGCCTGCTGACGAAAGCGGGACAGAAGAGCCGAAACTGCCTGACCTGCAAATTCTTGGTCAGATTCAGCAGCTGCTCGCTGTGATCGTAAATGAAAATCAACCGGCACTCAAAACTTCACAAATCGCAGAAATATTGAAACAAGCGCCGGAATTTCTCGCCGCTCTTCAGACAAAGGCGGGAACAGAAGGGCTGATTGATGAACTTAAACGCCAATTTTTCACAAAAGATCCGGGTGAGTCGCAGCTTTTGTCCATGTCAAACGCCGAGCTGAAAAGCTTGAAAAGTGTAATGGAGCAGATGATGAACGCAAACGCTGAACCGGATCAAAAAGAGTGGAAAATGGCGGAAAGCGAACTAAAGGCAATGCTCATGAGCAAAAAAACCGATGTCTCTCTTTCTGAGAAGCCGTTGTCCTTTGTTTTGAACGGAAGGGAAATTCAAACTGAAGGAAAGCAAGGCCAAAAGGAACAGCCGATTCAATCCTCTGTACTGGCCAATCATCGGACAGGCGCAGTGCTGATCCAGGGTCTCCAAACTTCGGCGGCAGAGGAATCTTCCGCTCAGCCGAAAAGCTTTTCAGAACAAATTCTCAGCTCATGGAAACAGATGAAGTATACACCGTTCGGCAGATCGACAGGCAGTTTCACGATCCGCCTGAATCCTGAAAATCTTGGCTTTATCACGATCAAGCTCGTCAAACAGCACGGGATGTTTTCGAGCAAAATCATCGCATCGACCCAGTCGGCTAAAGAGCTGCTCGAACACAATCTCGCGCATCTTAAACAGGCGCTGCCCAACATGTCTGTACAAATTGACCGCTTCGGTGTACCGCTTCAAAACGGCGATCAGACCTTCGGACAGCTGGCGGACGAACAGAAAAACCAGCAGCAGCCGAAGCAAGATCAGCAAAAAGAGCAGGAAAATGAGGGTTTTCAGGAGTTTTTGGATGATCTTATCGAGACTCGATCACAGGACAGCGAGGAGGAGATCTAATGTCTGACACTTCAATTGATACAAGAACTGTTTTAGGAACAACAAACACGAAATCGACGACACCCGATTTTTTATCCGAGGCAAAAAAAGCCGAGAAAGCAGGGAGCGGCTCCAACCTTGGCAAGGATGAATTTTTGAAACTGCTCATGAAACAACTGCAGTACCAAGACCCCTTAAACCCGATGGAAGACCGTGAATTCATTGCGCAAATGGCGACCTTTTCAAGCCTTGAGCAACTAACGAATCTAAACTCAACGATGTCGACGTTCGTTGGACTTCAGGACCCGATGACGATGTATGTCAGCTGGATCGGAAAAGAAGTCACCTATGAAGGTGAAGACAGCGAAGAAAAAACAGCGCTCGTCAAATCAGTTAAAAGCTCAGACGGACAGTATCTGCTTGTCCTTGACGATGGAACCGAAGTCAATCCGTGGAATGTGACGGCGGTCAGTCATTCTGACAAATAAAAACAGATAATTCAGGGAGGAATAATTATGTTACGTTCACTATACTCAGGAATCAGCGGCATGAAAAACTTTCAGACAAAGCTTGATGTCGTGGCAAACAACATTTCGAATGTCAATACGGCAGGCTATAAGAAAAGCCGGATTACGTTTAAAGATATTGTCAGCCAGCAGCTTTCCGGTGCGACGTCGTCTACTGCAAACCGCGGCTCTGTCAACGGCCAGCAGGTCGGGCTCGGTGCGACGACCGGATCGATCGATATCATTCACACAAACGCAGCGCCTTCAACAACAGGCCGCCAGCTAGACATGACTATTACAGGAGACGGCTATTTCCGTGTCGGATTGGGAGACGGAGATTATGAAGTGTACTTTACAAGATCCGGGAACTTCTACCGCTCTGATGAAGGTGATCTCGTCACTGCTGACGGGCTGTTCGTCTTAACGCCTGATAACGGGAGAATCAATATTCCGCAAGACGCGCAAAGCTTCAGCATCGGACCTGACGGAACGGTGACTTATGTCGACAAAAACAACGAGAGCCAGCCCGCCGGCCAAATCTCGCTTGCGACATTCAACAATACATCCGGTTTAACAAAAACGGGGGACAACCTTTACCGCGAAACATTGAGTTCTGGAGCTCCGCAAGTCGTTGTGCCTGGAGAAGGCGGCTCAGGAAAGATTCAAACGAGTGCGCTTGAAATGTCGAACGTCGACCTTTCAGAAGAGTTTTCCGAAATGATTATCGCGCAGCGCGGTTTCCAGTCCAATGCGAAAATCATTACAACCTCTGATGAAATTCTTCAGGAACTCGTCAATCTGAAGCGATAGGAGGGAAGGAGGCGCCCTCGTAAAGGCGCCTCTTGATAACACATGATCAAAGTTACGCGATTAAACGGACAGCCTTTTATTCTGAACGCGCTATTCATTGAGCAAATTGAATGTTTTCCGGATACGACAATTACGCTGTCAAACGGAAAAAAGTTTGTTGTCAAAGAAGATGAAGATACAGTTGTGGATACAATCGTGTCATTCTATCAAAAAATCCAAATACTTTCTTGTGACCAAAGAATTGAGGAATCTGAATGAATAAAAAACTTCTAGGAATTATGCTGACGATTATTCTGGCAATTGCTGTGTTAGGAACCGCTGCGTTCTTTGTCATTAAGGGAAGCGCAAGTGAAAAAGATCAAACGAAAGAACCTTCGATCGATGAAGTGGTCGAATCATCAGTTGAAGTCGCCGAAATCACGACAAACTTGAAATCGGACAATGTGGTCCGTTTGTCAATCAAGCTTGAAACCGATTCGAAAGAAGCGAAAGAAGAGCTTGAAAAGCGGGATTTCCAAATTAAAGATTCAGTCATCTCCCTTTTGGCAAACACGAACGCAGATGATCTTGAAGGACAAAAAGGAAAAGAAAAATTTAAAGAGCAGCTGAAAGAAAAGCTGAACACGAACTACATGAAAGAGGGAAAAGTGAAAACTGTATACATTACCTCCTTTAATCTGCAGTAGGAACATAGATGACAGAACCATGGAGGTGAAAACAGATGGCAGGAGAAGTACTCTCCCAAAATGAAATCGATGCACTGCTTTCAGCGATATCGACCGGTGAAATGGACGCCGACGAGCTGAAAAAAGAAGAGTCCGTTAAAAAAGTAAAAGTCTATGATTTTAAACGGGCGCTCCGCTTTTCAAAGGATCAGATCCGCAGCTTGACAAGGATTCATGATAACTTTGCAAGGCTGCTAACGACTTATTTCTCGGCTCAGCTGAGAACCTATATCCAGATCTCGGTCAGCTCGGTTGATCAGGTTCCTTATGAGGAATTCATCAGATCCATTCCGAATATGACGATCCTCAATCTGTTTGAGGTTCGCCCTCTTGAAGGAAGAATCATGATGGAGATCAACCCGACCATCGCCTATACGATGATGGACCGGGTGATGGGCGGGATCGGTTCGAGCCACAACAAAATTGACAGCATGACGGAAATTGAGACGAAAATCATGTCCAATTTATTTGAAAGCTGCCTCTCGAATTATAAAGATGCGTGGGAATCCATCACGGAAATCGAGCCGGAAATGTCCGATTTTGAAGTGAATCCGCAGTTTGTGCAAATGGTATCGCCGAATGAGACGGTCGTTGTCATTTCGCTGAACACGCAAATAGGAGACATCAGCGGGGTTATCAACCTGTGCATCCCGCACGTCGTCCTGGAACCGATCATTCCTAAGCTTTCCGTTCACTACTGGATGCAATCAGACAGAATTGAACCAAAACCGGAGGAAACAAAGTCGATAGAAAAGCGGATTATGACGGCGCGAATTCCAATTGTCGCAGAACTCGGATCATCGGAATTAACCATTGAAGAGTTTTTAAATTTAGAAATTGGAGATTGTATCACTTTGGACAAATCAGTAGCAGAACCTCTTACTGTTTTGGTCGGAGATAAACCGAAATTTCTAGCACAAGCCGGCCGAATGAATCGAAAGACTGCGATTCAAATTCTAGATCACGACATAAGAGGTGAAGAATATGGAGAATAACAATAGGTTATCACAGGATGAAATTGATGCGCTGCTTAAAGGCGGCGATGATACGGCTCAAGAGCAGCCGGAATCAGGGTTGTCCCTGATGGAACAGGATACGATCGGGGAAATCGGAAACATTTCCTTTGGGAGCTCTGCAACAGCTTTGTCCACTTTATTGAATCAAAAAGTCGAAATTACAACACCGACTGTTTCGGTGATTGAAAAAAGCCATTTAAATGATGAGTTCCCGCACCCGTATGTTTCAATCGGTGTGAGCTATACGGAAGGTTTTTCAGGAAACAATCTTCTCGTCATCAAGCAGGAAGATGCCGCGATCATCGCTGATTTGATGATGGGTGGAGACGGGACGAACGCAGATCCGTCGCTTGGCGAAATTCATCTAAGCGCCGTTCAGGAAGCGATGAACCAAATGATGGGTTCCGCAGCGACGTCGATGTCCACCGTCTTCAGCAAGAAGATTGATATTTCTCCGCCGGAAGTTGACCTCCTTGATGTGAATGAAGGGGAAGGAACAGAGCAAATTCCGAAAGAGGACCCGCTCGTCAAAGTATCTTTCAGACTGAAAGTCGGAGAACTGATCGATTCGCATATTATGCAGCTTTATCCGCTGACCTTTGCAAAAGACCTGATCGATGAATTAACGAATCAGGACGGCGGAGAAGAGCCTGTGCAGACTGAAGAGGTAAAGCAGCCGCCCGTACAGGAAAACCCGGCGCCTAGTCCGAGTCCGGCACCTGCTCAGACACAAAGACAGGAGCCTGCGCCTAAACGGCAAGGGACGGCAAAAGTTTCAGAGCCTGTGCAGGTGGCACCGGCAGAGTTTCAATCCTTTGCCCCTCAGACTGACGCGCAGCCGCACCTTCAAAACCTTGACATGCTCATGGATATTCCTTTGTCCGTCACAGTCGAGCTGGGGAGGACAAACCGCAGCGTCAAAGAGGTGCTTGAACTGTCAACCGGCAGTATCATTGAGCTTGACAAACTCGCAGGCGAGCCTGTCGACATCCTGGTCAACCAGCGCGTCGTTGCCAAAGGCGAAGTCGTCGTCATCGATGAAAACTTTGGCGTCAGGGTGACAGACATTTTAAGTCAGGCGGAACGAATCAGCAAATTACGATAATAACAGATTGATTGGAGAGATTAATAATGGCTTACAAGATTTTAGTAGTTGATGATGCAGCATTTATGAGAATGATGATTAAAGACATTTTAGTGAAAAACGGCTTTGAAGTCGTCGCAGAAGCGCAAGACGGAGCGCAGGCTGTTGAAAAATATAAAGAGCATTCACCTGATCTTGTCACAATGGATATCACGATGCCGGAAAAAGACGGAATCACGGCTCTTAAAGAAATCAAGGAAATCGATCCGCAGGCAAAAATCATCATGTGTTCGGCAATGGGCCAGCAATCGATGGTTATCGACGCTATTCAGGCGGGAGCGAAAGACTTTATCGTCAAACCGTTCCAGGCTGACCGCGTCATGGAAGCGATCAATAAAACGCTAAGCTAAAGGGTGTACAACTTGTTTAAGAAACCTCTTATTTTCATAGCCGGCCTTTGTCTATTTGCCTTTCTCGTGCTGCCGTACGCTCCGGCTCTCGCAGAGGAATCGGGGGATCAGACCGTTGACCATCTGTTTGAGCAAAAAGGTGCGGGCAAAGAGAAAGAAAAAGCAAAAGACAAAGACAAAACCGAGGAAAAAAGTTCTCTTAAGGAAGAGGCGGAGGCCGAACCCCCGTCTCCTTCCGTTTCCATATTTGATTTTGTGAAAATGATCGGCGCGTTACTGTTCGTCATTTTTCTGATCTACGCTTTGGTCAAATTCATGAATAAACGCAACCGCCTGTTAAAACCCTTCCAGTATGTCGAAAACATCGGCGGAACTTCGCTCGGGCAAAACAAGTCCGTACAGCTGATTAAAGTAGGGAACAGGGTGCTGGTCGTCGGTGTCGGCGATAATATCCAGCTGCTGAAAGAGATCGATGATGAAAGGGAATATAAAGAAATTCTCACGCAGCATGAAGCTGCGATGAACAGCAAGATTGAATGGCAGAAATGGATGGATCAAGTCAAAGTTCCAGGCGTGCAAAAGCAAAGCGGCACGGCATCTTTTTCCGAGTCGTTAAAAGCACAGCTCGCGGAACTGAAACAAAATCGCGCAGAAGGCAGAAAGAAAGGCCAAAATCAACATGAATGAGTTTATGGATTTATTTAATTCAAGCGATGCGGCAAACGTCAGCGCCAGCGTCCGGCTCTTGCTGCTTTTGACAGTATTTTCGATCGCTCCGGGGATCTTGATCCTGATGACGTGTTTCACAAGGGTTGTCATCGTATTGTCCTTTGTCCGGACATCGCTGGCAACACAGTCAATGCCCCCAAACCAGGTGCTGATCGGACTTGCACTGTTTCTGACATTTTTCATTATGGGGCCGACTTTTTCCGAGATTAATAAAGAAGCGCTGACGCCATTAATGAACAATAAAATCACCTTGGATGAAGCTTACACAAAAGCGGAAACCCCGATCAAAACCTTTATGAGCAAGCATACAAGACAGAAGGATCTGGCTTTATTTATGAATTACGCAAAGATGGAGACGCCTGAATCCATTAAAGATATTCCGCTTTCAACGATGGTTCCCGCGTTTGTCATCTCGGAATTGAAAACCGCGTTTCAAATGGGATTTATGATATTTATACCGTTTCTGATTATCGATATGGTTGTGGCAAGTGTTTTGATGTCGATGGGGATGATGATGCTTCCGCCGGTCATGATTTCACTGCCGTTTAAGATTTTGCTGTTTGTGCTTGTAGATGGCTGGTATTTAATCGTTAAATCTTTGCTGCAAAGCTTTTAGAGTAGGTGCTAATACATGAATTCAGAATTTGTTATATCGATGGCTGAAAGGGCTGTATACGTTACATTGCTTATCAGCGGGCCGCTTTTGGCGCTCGCTCTTCTCGTCGGGCTGATCGTCAGCGTTTTTCAGGCAACCACCCAAATACAGGAACAGACTCTTGCATTCATTCCGAAAATCGTCGCCGTTTTGGTCGGGCTCGTCATTTTCGGCCCGTGGATGCTGTCGACGATTTTATCATTCGCGACTGAGCTGTTCTCTAATTTAAACCGTTTTGCAGGGTAGTTTTAACATGTCAATAATTGAATCATTTCCAGCCTTTTTACTTGTATTTGTCAGAATCACAGCATTCTATGTAACGGTGCCTCTATTTTCTTATCGGTCAATTCCTGCCGTTCATAAAATAGGTTTTGCATTTTTTCTTGCGCTCGTCAGTTTTCAGGCGATTGAAAAGCCTCCTCAGCTTGATGTTGACGGAGTTTACATGATGTTGGCCATGAAGGAAGCGCTGATCGGGCTTCTGCTTGGGCTGATCGCCTACATGATGATCTCGGCCGTTCAAATCGCCGGATCATTCATCGATTTTCAAATGGGATTTGCGGTGGCGAATGTGATCGATCCCCAGACAGGAGCGCAAAGCCCGCTTGTCGGCCAGTTTTTATATACGTTGGCGCTGCTCCTCATGCTGAGCCTGAATGCGCATCATCTCCTGCTTGACGGGATTTATTACAGCTATCAATACATCCCGGTCGATAAGATGGCGCTGTCGTTTGGAAGCGAAGGATTTGCCGAGTTTATTGCAAAGAGCTTCAACACGATGTTTATAACAGCATTTCAATTGTCTGCGCCTGTTGTGGCTTGTTTGTTTTTAGTCGATCTGGCATTGGGGATTGTGGCGAGAACGGTGCCGCAGCTCAACGTGTTTGTCGTCGGGCTTCCTTTGAAAATCGCAATCACCTTTATCATGCTCATCATCTGCATGGCCGTTATGTTCAGCATGATGCAGCACGTCTTCGAATTTGCCATTCGGACAATGAGAGATCTATTAACTTTGCTTGGGGTGGCATGATGAAGCTGACGTTGGATTTGCAATTTTTCGCAGGTGAAAAAACGGAAAAAGCGACGCCGAAAAAACGGCGGGAAAGCAGAAAAAAAGGACAGGTTGCCAAAAGCGCAGATGTCAATACAGCGGTTACGCTTCTTATCGTGTTTTTAGCGTTTTTATTCGTCGGACCTTTTATGAGAGACCGCCTGCTCGCACTGATCGAAAAGTATTACAAAGAGTTGATCACGATGAAGGTGTCAGTCGCCAATATTCCCGGCCTGTTTCAAAGTCTTGTGCTTGAATCGGGCTTCATTATGGCACCGCTTTTGCTGACAGCCGTCGTCTCCGGGGTCTTGAGCAACTATATGCAAGTCGGGTTTTTATTTTCCCCTGAAGCGATCAAGCCTGATTTGAAAAAGCTTGACCCGCTTAAAGGATTCAAGCGGATTTACAGCATCAGAGCGATCGTTGAACTGCTTAAATCGATTTTAAAAATCGTGATTGTCGGCGGCGTGACATTCGCCGTTCTATGGCTGAACTTTGACAAAATTCTCAGAATCCCGGCGCTGTCCGCGGGCGAGGCTTTGTCATATGTCGGCTGGCTCACCTTTTTAATGGGGGTTTCCGCTGCAGTCGCCCTGATTTTTCTCGCGGTGCTCGATTACCTCTATCAAAAATTTGATTATGAAAAAAATATTCGCATGTCAAAACAGGACATTAAAGACGAATACAAAAAAACCGAAGGCGATCCTCTGATTAAGTCGAAGATCAAGCAGAAGCAAAAGGAAATGGCGATGCGCCGCATGATGCAGGATGTGCCAAAAGCGGATGTCATCATAACAAACCCGACCCATTACGCCGTCGCGCTGAAATATGACGAAAACAAAATGGATGCGCCGTTTATCATCGCAAAAGGGGTCGATCTGATGGCTCTGAAAATCAGGCAGATCGCCAAAGAACACGATGTCATGACAGTCGAGAACAGACCTTTGGCGAGGGCGCTTTATGACCAGGTTGAGATCGATCAGGCCGTTCCGGAAGAATTCTTTAAGGCCGTAGCCGAAATCCTGGCGTATGTTTACAAAACAAAGCAAAAAATCTAGTGAATTTTTCAGTTTTAAAAGGAGAGAAACAGCATGTCAGCAAGAGATTTATCAGTTTTATCAGGCGTTGTCCTCATTGTGGCAATGCTTATCATACCCTTTCCACCATGGTTGTTGAGCGTTTTAATTATCGTGAATATTTCTCTTGCGTTAATCGTGCTTCTCACCACAATGAACATGCAAGAACCGCTGCAATTTTCGATATTTCCTTCTTTGCTGCTCCTCTTGACGCTGTTCCGCCTCGGGCTGAATGTATCGACGACACGTTCGATTCTGTCCAACGGAGATGCGGGAAAAGTAGTCGAGACGTTCGGGTCTTTCGTTGTCGGCGGAAACGTTTTGGTCGGTCTCGTTGTCTTTATCATTTTGATCATTATCCAATTTATCGTCATCACGAAAGGGGCGGAACGGGTTTCTGAAGTTGCTGCCAGATTCACGCTCGACGCCATGCCGGGGAAACAGATGAGCATTGATGCCGATTTGAACGCCGGAATGGTGACCGAACAGGAAGCGAAAGTGCGCCGTGAGAAAGTGGCCCGTGAAGCCGACTTCTACGGCGCGATGGACGGTGCGAGCAAATTCGTGAAAGGGGATGCGATCGCAGGGATCATCATCGTCCTCATTAACGTCCTTTTCGGAATTGTCATCGGCATGCTGCAAAAACAAATGAGCATTCAGGAAGCCGCTTCACACTTTACGCTCTTGTCTGTAGGCGACGGGATCGTATCTCAGCTGCCTGCGCTCTTGATCTCAACGGCGACGGGTATCGTCGTCACAAGAGCAGCGTCGGACGGGAACCTCGGACACGATATTACAGGCCAGCTGTTTGCTTATCCAAAGCTTTTGTATGTGACGGCGGGAACGATTTTGCTGCTCGGGATTTTCACACCGATCGGCATTCTCCTGACAGGTCCTCTGGCTCTTCTTCTCGCCATCGGCGGCTATACGCTCTCCAAAGCCGGTGAAGAGAAGGAAAAAGTGGAGGATATCCTTGAGGAAGAAGCTGAAGTGGACGAATTAAAAAGTCCCGAAAGCGTCGTTCATCTGCTCGATATTGATCCGATCGAATTTGAATTCGGCTACGGATTGATTCCGCTTGCAGATGCAAATCAAGGCGGCGACCTTTTAGACAGAATCGTCATGATCAGGCGTCAGCTTGCGCTTGAACTCGGTCTCGTCATTCCGGTCGTCAGAATCAGGGATAACATCGCTCTTCAGCCGAACGAGTACAGGCTCAAAATTAAAGGAAACGAAGTCGCAAAAGGCGAGCTTCTCCTCGATCACTTTTTGGCGATGTCTCCGACAGGCGAAGACGATCAGATCGAAGGAATTGACACGATCGAACCGTCCTTCGGCCTCCCGGCAAAATGGATACCGGAATCTCAGAAAGATCAGGCCGAAATGCTCGGATATACGGTTGTCGATCCGGCTTCAGTCGTGTCGACCCACATTACAGAGCAGGTGAAAAAGCACGCCCATGAGCTGATCGGAAGACAGGAAACAAAACAGCTGATCGACCACTTGAAAGAATCTTATCCTGTACTGGTCGAAGAGGTCTCGCCGAATCCGCTGTCTGTCGGTGATATTCAGAAAGTGCTGGCCAAACTTCTGAAAGAAAAAGTATCGATCAGGAACTTGGTGACAATCTTTGAAACACTGGCCGACTACGGAAAGCTGACGACGGATTCAGATATGCTGACCGAGTATGTAAGACAGGCGCTTGCCAAGCAGATCACCGCCCAATATGCGAAGGAAAATGAGACGCTGAAAGTGGTGACGTGTTCGGGCCGTGTCGAAAAGGCCGTGGCGGAAGGAATTCAGCAGACTGAACACGGCAACTTTTTATCTCTTGAACCTGCATTATCCGAAAATATCATTCAATCTGTAGCAAGAGAAATCGAACAGCTCTCATTAAGGCAGGAAGTGCCGATCCTTCTATGTTCACCGCCTGTCAGAATGTATGTCAAACAGCTGTTAGAGCGCTATTTCCCTGATCTGCCGGTTCTTTCTTATAACGAACTGGAAGCCAATGTAGAAGTTCAAAGCATCGGAGTGGTGGATATTCAATGAAAATTAAAAAATTTGTAGCTGGTTCTATGCAGGAAGCCACAAAGCAAATTATACAAGAGCTCGGGAATGACGCCGTAATCTTGAATTCTAAAAAAATTCATACGAGAAAATTTCTCGGCTTTGTGAAAAAAGCCGGGGTTGAAGTGATTGCGGTTGTCGACCAGGACTTTTCCGACGCGAGGAAACCGGAGCGGCAAAAGCCAGTTTTACGTGAACAAAGCCCTTCGCCTGTCCCGCAGCCGGACCACCTCGATTTGGCAAGCCAAGTGAAAGAGCTGAAAGAACTGCTGGAAATGCGGCATCATGAGCAGCCTGTTGATGTGCTGCCTGAGCCGCTGAAAAAGGCGGACCAGCTTCTGGCAAAGCAAGGGGTATCGCCGGCCATCCGTACGAAAGCGCTCGGCCGGTTGATCAGCACTTCTTTAAAAAACGGCGAAGAATGGACGGATGAAAAGGCGCTGGCCCACTTAACAGATGCTTTGGCCGATCTTCTTCCCGATAATCGGGAACAGGACGTGGCGATTCATTCCCAATATGTCGTGCTCTTCGGATCGACCGGAGTCGGCAAAACGACGACATTGGCAAAGCTTGCCGCTTCTTCCGTGCTGGAAAAGCAGAAAAAAATCGCTTTTATCACGACGGATACGTACCGGATTGCAGCGGTTGAACAGCTCAGGACATATGCCGAGCTTCTGAATGCGCCGCTCGAGGTGTGCTATACGAAAGAAGAATTTAAAGCGGCCCAGCAAAAGTTCGCCGATTTTGACCACGTCTTCATCGATACGGCGGGCCGGAATTTCAAAGACGGGCAATATGTCAGGGAGCTGAAGGAAATCATTCCGTTTGAGCGTAAGATACAGGCGTTTCTCGTCATGTCCGCGACGAGCAAGTACGAGGATATGAAGGAGCTCATTAAGCAGTTCTCAAGCATTCCGATCGATCAGTTGATATTCACAAAAGTGGATGAAACCGATTCATTGGGAAGCGTCATGAATCTGCTCGCCGAATCGAGAATCGGCCTCGGCTATATGACAAACGGACAAAATGTTCCGGAAGATATCCGCTACTTGTCAAATGCATCATTTGTCAGACTGCTTACGGGGTGTTGAACATGGATCAGGCAGAAAGCTTACGAAGGCGGATGGGGCAGCGCTTCGCCGAACCGCCCGCCCCTGTCGCTCATCCAAAAGCGAAAACGCTCGCTGTTATGAGTGGAAAAGGAGGCGTCGGGAAGTCGAATATATCGCTGAATACGGCTCTCGCCTTCTTAGAAAAAGGAAAGAGCGTGCTGTTGATCGATCTAGATGTCGGAATGGGGAACATCGATATTTTGATCGGCCGGCAATCGCTCTGCACCGTGATGGATCTCCTTCAGCAAAAAATACCGTTTGAGCGCGCCTTGTCAGCCGGTCCGCGTGGCCTTCAATACATTTCGGGCGGAACGGGACTGGATGCGATGTTCGAATTGAACGGGGAAAACTGGGCGTTCTTTCTGAAAGAATTAACGCGGGCTTTGATAAGCTTCGATTATGTCATATTTGATATGGGAGCGGGGCTGTCAAAAGATCAGCTGCCATTCGTCCTGTCAGCGGATGAAATTCTGGTCGTCACCACGCCGGAGCCGACATCCATTATGGACGCTTACAGCGCGATCAAGCATTTGGCATTAACGGGACGCGATCTTCAGCTGAAAGTCGCTGTCAATCGCTGTACAACCCAAAAAGACGGAATTTCCGCCTTTCTCCGCCTTTCCAACACGGTAAACGCTTTTTTACAGCAAAAGCTTGCATATGCAGGGCCGATTCCTGAGGATCCCCTGGTACCAAGAGCCGTTGTGGAGCAGCAGCCGTTTCTGATGAAGAACCCGCGTTCCAAGCCGAGCAGGGCGGTTTACCTGCTGGCAGAATCGCTGCTTGATAACGGCAGAACGGAAATAGGCGAAAACCGGTCCTTTATCGATAAATTATCTTCATTCCTGAGGAGGGGCAATACATTATGATTCGTGTTCTTGTCGTTGACGACTCTGCTTTTATGAGAAACATGATCACCAAGTTTTTAACATCCAATCACGAGATTGCTGTAGCAGGAACGGCAAGAAACGGCGAGGAAGCGCTCCAAAAAATCAAGGAGCTCCGCCCGGATGTGATCACATTGGATATTGAAATGCCTGTGATGAACGGAAAAGAAACATTGAAAAGGATCATGGCGAGCGATCCGCTTCCGGTTGTCATGGTATCGAGTCTGACGCAGCAGGGGGCTGATATCACGATCGAATGTCTTGAGCTGGGGGCGATCGATTTCGTCGCAAAGCCGTCGGGTTCAATTTCAATTGATTTATATAAAGTAAGAGACATGCTGATTGAGAAAGTGTTGACAGCAGGGCGGGTGAAACTGAAAGGCCGGCCTGTTCCAATTTCAAAACCCGCCATCGAGACGGCAAAGCGGCCGCCGGTGAGCGGCAGCGATTCAGTCCGTGTTCGGGCTGGAAAACAGCTCATCTGCATCGGTACATCGACAGGGGGACCGAGAGCGCTGCAAAGAGTGCTTCCCAAGCTTCCCAAAACGTTGAAGGCGCCTGTTTTTGTCGTTCAGCACATGCCAAAGGGGTTTACAGCCTCATTAGCGAACAGGCTGAACCACCTCTCAGAAGTAACCGTGAAGGAGGCTGAAAACGGTGAGAGAGCGAAAGACGGCTGGGTTTACATTGCCCCCGGAGGGAAAAACATGGCAGTCGGCCTTGAAAAGGGCGAATTGGTGATCACGCTCGATGACCGCGACACAGAGAGCCGTCACAAGCCTTCTGTTGACTATTTGTTCCATTCCCTGGCCTCACTTCGGGAGTTTGAAAAAATCGCCGTCATTATGACGGGGATGGGAAGCGACGGAACAGAAGGCGTAAAAGGCCTTTTGAAACATGGAAGCGGAACGGTGATCGCCGAAGCAGCCGAGTCGTCCGTCGTTTTCGGAATGCCGAAATCGGTCATTAACAACGGGCTTGCAAACGACATCAAGCATGTTGATGAGATTGCCGCAGCCATTATGACGTATATGAAAAAAGAGAGGGCGTGACTCATATGGATATGAATCAATATTTAGACGTCTTTATTGAAGAAAGCAGAGAACATTTGCAAACCTGTAACGAAAAATTGCTCGAACTCGAAAAAAATCCGACAGACCTGCAGCTTGTCCATGATATTTTCAGAGCGGCTCATACCTTGAAAGGGATGAGCGCTACGATGGGCTATGAAGATATGGCTCATTTAACGCACAGTCTGGAAAACGTGCTGGACGCGATCCGAAATGAAGAAATGACCATTACGTCAGAGTGGATGGACATCATGTTTGAAGCGCTCGATGACCTTGAAGCGATTGTCCTTTCGATCATTGAAGGGGGCGACGGCAAAAGAGACGTTTCAGAAGTCTGCGCCAAGCTTGATGTGACAGGCGCAAACAAGGAGGCGGCCGCATCGGCAGAAGCGCCTGAAACGGCGTCGTCTGAAACGAAATGGGCCTATGACGAATTTCAGCGGACGGTCATCGCCGAAGCTGAGGAACAAGGCTTTAAATGTTACGAAATCAATGTTGCGTTGAAAGAGGACTGCCTGTTGAAGGGAGTTCGGGTGTACATGGTATTTGAACAGCTGAACGAAATCGGCGAAGTCGTCAAAACGATTCCGGAAACGGAAGTTCTCGAGTCGGAAGATTTTGATTCCGAATTCGTCGTGTGCTTTTTAAGCAAACACGGGGAAGAAGAGATTTTCAACAAAATCAACGGCGTATCTGAAATCGAAAAAATTGAAGTAACCGAGCTGAAAAACGATTTTTCGGCACAGGAAGAAGCCGCGCCTGCAGCGCCTGAAAAAGAAACGGCACCGAAAGACGCGGAGAAAACCCCGGCTAAGCAGCCGGACGGCAAAAAAGAAGCGGCGAAACCTGCAGCAGGCGGCGGAACGAAGACGATCCGCGTCAACATCGACCGCCTCGATTCATTAATGAACCTGTTTGAGGAGTTGGTCATTGACAGAGGGCGCTTAGAGCAGATCGCCAAAGAGCTTGAACACGGCGAATTAACAGATACCGTCGAACGGATGACAAGAATTTCAGGCGACCTGCAATCGATCATCCTCAACATGAGAATGGTTCCGGTAGAAACGGTGTTCAACCGCTTCCCGCGCATGGTCCGCCAGCTGACAAAAGAATTAAATAAAAAGATCGAGCTGTCGATTTTCGGGGCGGAAACCGAGCTTGACAGAACGGTAATAGATGAGATCGGCGACCCGCTTGTCCACCTCTTGAGAAACAGCCTTGATCACGGGATCGAGGCGCCTGAAGTCAGGGTGAAAAATGGTAAGCCTGAAACGGGTCAAGTCCGTCTGAAAGCATATCACAGCGGGAACCACGTCTTTATCGAGGTCGAGGATGACGGAGCCGGCATCAACCGCAAAAAGGTGCTTGAAAAAGCGCTTGAACGCAACGTCATTACCGAACGTGACGCCGAAACGATCGAAGATCATGAAATCGACGCACTCATTTTTGCACCGGGATTCTCAACCGCAGATCAAATCTCGGATATTTCAGGACGCGGGGTCGGCTTGGACGTTGTCAAAAGCAAGCTGGAATCTTTGGGCGGTTCTGTCAGCATCAGGTCGAGCGAAGGCGAAGGTTCGCTTTTCTCCATTCAGCTTCCGCTTACACTGTCGATCATATCCGTGCTGCTAGTCAAACTTGAAAACGAAACGTTTGCGATACCGATTTCTTCTATTATAGAAACGGCTGTCATCGATAAGAAAGATATTCTTCAGACGCACGACCGCGAAGTGATCGATTTCAGGGGCCATATCGTACCGGTGGTTTACCTGAAAGAACAGTTTAATGTTGAGGATTCTTCGGATGATCTTGATCAGCTTCACGCCATCGTCGTGAAAAAAGGAGACAAGCTGACGGCATTTGTTGTCGACTCCTTTATCGGCCAGCAGGAAGTCGTACTAAAATCACTCGGCGATTATTTAACAAACGTCTTTGCCATTTCCGGCGCAACGATTTTGGGAGACGGACAAGTAGCCCTGATCATCGACTGCAACGCCCTTATCAAATAGAAAGCGAAAGGAGAGCGATCCTCTTGACCACACAGAATACCACCGGTGAAAAAATGATTGTGTTCAAAGTAAATCATAAAGAGTATGCCATCTCTGTATCCGAAGTGATGTCCATTGAAAAATGGCAGCAGCCAACAAGGGTGCCGGGAGTGGAACCGTATATTTGCGGCGTCATTAATTTGAGAGGTGTTGTCACGCCTGTCATCGATTTAAGAAAGCGGATTGAAGCGCCTGGAGATACAATTACAGATGAAACGAGAATCATCATCATCACCCATCAGGACATTGAAGTCGGCTGGGTGGTGGACGAGGCGAACGATGTCATCACTGTCGAGGAAGAGGAAATTGAATCGGCTCCCGAAACGGTAGGAAAAGACGGCAGGCAATGGATTAAAGGCATCGTCAAGCAAGGGTCCAGACTTCTCAATCTGATTGACTCTGAAGCTGTTTTAAACCGGAAGTCGAGCCTTGCCGCCGCTTCTGAAAATGTGAAGAAATAAGGAGCCTATGATGAGCGTATTTAACGGAATTAGAGAAGAGCATCTTGATATATTGCGGGAAGTCGGGAATATCGGAGCGGGTCATTCCGCTTCTGCCCTGGCTCTATTGCTGAACAGGAAAATCGAAATGGAAGTGCCGTTTGTCAAGCTGATGTCGTTTGATGAGCTTGTCAACCTATTCGGCGGTGCAGACCTTCCTGTCGCAAGCATCTTTTTGCGCATGGAAGGGGATTTTCCCGGTTCTATGTTCGTGATCATGCCTTTTTCAGAGGCCGAGCAGCTGATCAGGGAGCTTGTCGGCAATCCGGAATTCGAGATTGACAGCATGACGCCGAATGATATCGGAGCCTCCGCCCTGCACGAACTCGGGAATATTATGGCGGGATCTTATTTGACCGCTCTCGCTGATTTGACAAACCGGCAAATGTACCCGAGCGTCCCTGAACTGACGCTTGATATGTTCGGAGCCGTCATCAGCGAAGGGCTGATCGAGCTCAGCCAAGTTGGAGACCAGGTTATCGTGATCGACAACTCCATTTTTGACGAGGAGCACAACCGGAAAGTAAAAGCGCATTTGTTCCTTCTGCCGGACTATGATTCTTTTGAAAAGCTCTTTCATGCATTGGGTGCAGCTCTATGAAAATCTTAGAAAAAGAAACATCGATTATCAGAGTGGGAATTGCCGATGTGAAAATAGTCCGCACTCCCGACAAGATCAGGACATCGGGTCTCGGTTCGTGCGTCGGACTCGTGCTCTATGATTTGGAAGCGAAGACGGCCGGTCTCGTCCACGTCATGCTTCCCGACTCTTCCTTATCCAAGACACCGGACATCAATGTGGCAAAGTACGCGGACACAGCTGTCGAAGCGACGGTCAAGATGCTGCTTGAAGCCGGATGCCGAAAATACGCTTTGAAAGCGAAAATGGCCGGAGGAGCCGAAATGTTTAAATTTAAGATGACAAATGATTTGATGAAAGTCGGGCCAAGAAATGTGCTTGCGATTAAAAAACATCTATCTCTCTTAAACATTCCGATTGTAAGCGAGGATACAGGCGGAAACAGCGGAAGAACGATCGAGTTCGATCCGCAGTCAGCCGAACTTGTCATCCGGACAGTTAAACAAGGTGTAACGACGATTTAATATGCAATATAGGGGGATAAAGATGCAATCCTTGAACTATGAAGATCAGATGCTTTGGTCGCGGTGGAAAGAATGGAAAGATCCTCAGGCAGGCGATGATTTAATCCGCCGCTATATGCCGCTTGTGACATATCATGTCGGCCGGATAGCCGTCGGCTTGCCCAAGTCCGTTCATAAAGACGATTTGGTCAGCCTTGGCATGCTGGGTTTGTATGACGCCCTTGAAAAATTTGATCCGGGAAGGGATTTGAAGTTTGATACATACGCTTCCTTCAGAATCAGAGGCGCTATTATCGATGGCCTTCGCAAAGAAGACTGGCTTCCGAGAACATCCCGTGAAAAAACGAAGAAAGTGGAAGCTGCGATCGAAAAGCTCGAACAGCGCTACTTAAGAAATGTTTCGCCGAGCGAAATCGCCGCTGAGCTGGGAATGAGCGAGCAAGACGTCGTGACCACAATCAATGAAGGTTTCTTTGCGAATCTCCTTTCAATTGATGAGAAGCTTCACGACCATGAAGACGGGGAGAACGTCCAGGTGATGATCAGGGACGACAAAACGAGCACGCCGGAAGAAAAAATGCTCAAAGACGAACTGATCTCCCAGCTTGCGGAAAAAATAAACGAGCTTTCAGAAAAAGAACAGCTCGTGATCAGCTTATTCTATAAAGAAGAGCTGACCCTGACGGAAATCGGACAGGTTTTGAATTTGTCGACTTCCCGCATTTCACAGATTCACTCCAAAGCGCTTTTGAAACTGAAGCATCTGCTGGATAAAGTGGTACAATAACATGTAAGCTGCCGGCATGGAACCGGCAGCATTTTTTAAGCGTCCGACAGGGAAGTCTTTTTTTGATTAAATTTCATGGTTAGCGAGTGAAAAATATGTCAACAATATTATGGCTTGTGAGCTTTACGCTCCACGGTATATTGATTTATTTCGTCATCATTCTGAATGCGAGGCTCAGCGCTTTTAAGGCGGCGGAGAAAGAGCAAAAACAGCTTTTGGAAGAAACCGAGAATACATTGACCGCTTTTTTGATGGAGCTAAAAGACGAAAATGAAAAACTCGTTCGCGAGATTCGGGCGAATGCCGAAGAAGAGCCGCAAAGAGTGCAAACACAGCCTGACATTCCTGCTCAAACCCCCGCCCTTTCGGAAGCGGACGAATCGCGCGATCTGCCGCTTCACATCGAAGCGATGATCAATGAGGTGGAGCAGGAAGAGGATGAGCTCAATCAAAAAGAGCAGGAATCCGTATCATATGAAGAAGAAGCTCTCGCATTATATGAAAAGGGGCTCTCTCCGGAGGAAATCGCAAGACAGCTGAAAAGCGGGAAAACAGAAATCGAGCTTTTCTTAAAATTTCGCGGAAAGCTGAAAAACGATTCTTGATTGTCGAGAAAGCTTATGTTATATTATTTCTTGGTGTTAATTACACACGCTTAACGATTTATGCAAGCGGTGCTGTGCGGTTCTCGCGTGCAGTCCTGCATAAAAATGACCTAAGCGGAGGAAAAAAACCATTATATTAGGAGGAAATAACACATGTCAGTCATTTCTATGAAGCAATTGCTTGAAGCTGGTGTTCACTTCGGCCACCAAACGCGCCGCTGGAACCCAAAAATGAAGCGTTACATCTTCACGGAGCGTAACGGAATCTACATCATCGATCTTCAAAAAACAGTCAAAAAAGTTGAAGAAGCATACAACTTCACGAAAAACCTTGCAGCTGACGGAGGAAAAATCCTTTTCGTCGGTACGAAAAAGCAAGCTCAAGACTCTGTTAAAGAAGAAGCGGAACGTTCTGGAATGTACTATGTCAACCAACGTTGGCTTGGCGGTACGTTAACAAACTTTGAAACGATCCAAAAGCGTATCAAACGCCTTAAAGATATCGAAAAAATGCAGGAAAACGGCACATTTGACGTACTTCCTAAAAAAGAAGTCGTTCAATTGAAAAAAGAATTAGAGCGTCTTGAAAAATTCCTCGGCGGAATCAAAGAAATGAAAGAGCTTCCTGACGCACTGTTCATCATCGATCCTCGCAAAGAGCGCATCGCGGTTGCAGAAGCGCGCAAGCTGAACATTCCGATCATCGGAATCGTTGACACAAACTGTGATCCTGATGAAATCGATGTTGTCATCCCTGCGAACGATGACGCCATCCGCGCTGTTAAATTGCTGACTTCTAAAATGGCAGATGCCATCCTAGAAGCAAAACAAGGTGAAGAAGTAGCTGAAACAGAAGCGAAAGAAGCAGAAACAACTGAAACAACAACTGCTTAACCTGGTCAAAAGGTGATAAGGGGGTCTGCCTTTTATCACCTTTTTTTTCACCAGATCAACACTTACATATTTTGTTTGATATATAAGGAGGAAATCAAAAATGGCAATTACTGCACAAATGGTAAAAGAGCTTCGTGAAAAAACTGGCGCAGGCATGATGGACTGCAAGAAAGCGTTAACTGAAACTGACGGCAACATGGATAAAGCGATCGATCTTCTAAGAGAAAAAGGAATCGCAAAGGCTGCCAAAAAAGCTGACCGCATCGCGGCTGAAGGTTTGACTTTGATCAAAACCGACGGCAACACAGGCGTTATTCTTGAAGTGAACTCCGAAACGGACTTCGTTGCGAAAAACGAAGGCTTCAAAGAGCTTTTGAACGACCTTGCTGACCACATTCTTGCTGAAAAGCCTGAAAGCGTTGAAGCTGCTATGGCTCAAAAAATGGCTAACGGTTCAACTGTAGAAGAATACATCACAAGCGCGGTTGCTAAAATCGGAGAAAAAATCACGCTTCGCCGCTTCACTGTCCTGACAAAAGGCGATGACGCTGCATTCGGCGCATACCTGCACATGGGCGGAAAAATCGGCGTATTGACTGTCCTTAACGGCACAACTGACGAAGAAACAGCAAGAGACATCGCGATGCACGTTGCAGCTGTAAACCCTCGCTTCATTTCCCGTGACCAAGTGTCAGAAGAAGAAGCGAACCGCGAGCGCGAAATCTTGACTCAGCAGGCGCTTCAAGAAGGAAAGCCTGAAAACATCGTCGCAAAAATGGTTGAAGGCCGCCTGAACAAATACTTCGAAGAAATCTGCCTGCTTGATCAAGCATTCGTTAAAAACCCGGATGAAAAAGTGAAACAGGTCGTTGCTGCGAAAAATGCAACAGTTGAAACATTCGTCCGCTACGAAGTTGGAGAAGGTATCGAAAAACGCCAAGAAAACTTTGCTGAAGAAGTTATGAACCAAGTGAAAAAATAAGATTGAAAAGCCGCTTGCCTTAAAACACATGGCAGGATCTTTTCAAAGAAAATAGGGGACACAATTTGTGTCCCTATTTTTAAAACAGTTTACAAACCTTTTTTTCTCTTGCATAATAAATAACGGCAAGCATGCACTTGGAGGTTAATATGGAAAAACCAAAGTATAATCGTATCGTATTAAAGCTTAGCGGAGAAGCCCTTGCGGGTGAACAGGGAAACGGCATCAACCCGACCGTGATCCAGTCCATCGCCAAACAGGTGAAAGAAATCGCCGAGCTTGATGTTGAAGTGGCGGTCGTCGTCGGCGGCGGCAACCTGTGGCGCGGAAAAACGGGCAGCGATCTCGGAATGGACCGCGCAACAGCGGACTACATGGGAATGCTTGCAACGGTCATGAATTCCCTTGCGCTGCAAGACAGCCTTGAAACGCTCGGCATTCAATCAAGAGTTCAGACATCCATCGAAATGCGGCAGGTCGCTGAGCCATACATAAGAAGAAAAGCGATTCGCCATCTTGAAAAGAAGCGCGTCGTCATCTTCGCTGCCGGTACAGGCAATCCATACTTCTCAACGGATACGACAGCAGCGCTCAGAGCGGCTGAAATCGAAGCCGACGTCATCTTAATGGCTAAAAATAATGTCGACGGTGTATACAATGCCGATCCTCGAACTGACGAAACAGCCGTAAAATATGAAAAATTGTCTTATCTCGATGTGTTAAAAGACGGTTTGGCCGTCATGGATTCAACCGCCTCTTCACTTTGCATGGATAACGACATCCCGCTGATCGTCTTTTCTATTATGGAAGAAGGAAATATTAAAAAAGCCGTTTTAGGCGAACAAATCGGTACAATCGTAAGGGGGAAATAACGTGTCAACTCAAGTGATGAATGAAACAAAAGAACGGATGGAAAAAGCGATAGGCGCTTATCAGCGCGAATTGGCGACTGTACGTGCAGGACGTGCAAATCCGTCTTTGCTGGACAAAGTGACAGTTGAATACTACGGAGCGCAGACGCCTTTAAACCAGATCGCGTCCATTACGGTTCCGGAAGCGCGCATGCTTCTCATCACACCGTATGACAAAACAGCGCTCGGCGATATTGAAAAAGCGATTCAAAAAGCCGACCTCGGCATAACTCCATCAAACGACGGCAACATCATCCGGATCACGATCCCTCCTCTAACTGAGGAGCGCAGAAAAGAGCTTGCCAAGCTCGTGAAAAAATATTCGGAAGATGCTAAAGTCGCGGTTCGCAACATCCGCCGCGATGCCAATGACGATCTGAAAAAACTAGAGAAAAATGGTGAAATGACTGAGGATGAATTGCGCTCTTCAACGGAAGACGTACAAAAGCTGACAGATGAATATGTGTCAAAAATTGATGAGATCACAAAAGATAAAGAGAAAGAAATCATGGAAGTTTAATGAAAAACTCTGTACAATAGATAATAGTGAAAAGACCCTCTCATGTTTACAGGGGGTTTTTTTGTTAATACTGTTGTTATCAAGAACGATATAACAGGAAAGCAACCTTTTGGGTGATGGAGGACTCTCATGCTCAATATACTCAAAAATTGGAAGAATCAGCATTCAGCTGCTTCCAACATGGAATGTTACACAAAAGAAAATATTTTAAAAGGAGAAATTCCTGAACATATCGCCATTATTATGGACGGAAACGGCCGTTGGGCAAAGAAACGGGCGATGCCCCGCATCGCGGGTCATCACGAAGGCATGAAGGTAGTCAGACAGACGACAAAGCTTGCCAATGAGCTCGGTGTCAAAGCGTTGACGCTGTATGCCTTTTCGACGGAAAATTGGAAGCGTCCTAAGTTTGAGGTTGACTTTCTGATGAAGCTGCCTGAAGAGTTCCTGGGAACGTATCTCCCGGAGCTGGTCGAAGAAAATGTCCGGGTCCGCTTGACAGGCGATAGGGAAGGACTGCCGCCCCACACGATCCGCGCGGTTGAAAAAGCCATCCGTGATACGGAGAACAATGACGGACTTATTCTTAATTTTGCATTGAATTACGGGGGACGTGCAGAAATCGTCAGAGCCGCAAAGAGAATTGCCGAAGAAGCGAAAAAAGGCACATTGAATACCGAGGAAATCGACGAAAAGCTATTTTCCGATTATTTAATGACAGAAGCTTTGCAGGACCCTGATTTGCTGATTCGCACAAGCGGCGAGATCAGGCTGAGCAACTTCATGCTTTGGCAGCTTGCCTACAGCGAATTTTTATTTACCGATGTATTGTGGCCTGATTTTAAAGACGTTCACTTGCTTCAGGCTATCGGAGAATATCAGCGTCGCGGGAGAAGGTTTGGCGGAATTTAGAGGATGGTGCAGATGAAACAGAGAATATTGACGGGTGTGATCGCGGCAGCGGTTTTTCTGCCGCTCGTGATTTTCGGCAAGCTGCCGTTCACCCTGCTAGTTTATGCAATAGGTATACTCGCTCTATTTGAACTTTTAAGAATGAAAGGCCTGAAGCTTATCAGCGCTCCGGGTATCATCAGCCTGCTGCTTTTGGCGGTTTTGCTGTATCCAAGCCAATATGCGGAAGACGCGGGGCTGGGCATAACCAAAGGGGAGGTCGTCTTTTTGGCCGTCCTTTTGCTTTTGGCATACACGGTGCTCAGCAAAAACTCGTTTACTTTTGACGAAGCGGCATTCGTGGCGCTGGCAGCAGTTTATATCGGATTCGGGTTTTATTACTTTATTGAAATCAGAAACATCGGACTCAGCTATGTCTTTTTTGCAATCGGCGTCGTCTGGTCAACGGATTCCGGCGCTTATTTTATCGGAAAGGCGTTTGGAAAGCGGAAGCTCTGGCCTGAAATCAGCCCTAACAAAACGGTTGAAGGCTTTTGGGGCGGAATTTTGACAGCGGTCGTTTTTTCCGCGATTTATCAGGCTGCCACAGGTTTTCCGCACGCTTATCTGTTTGTGCTGATCATTACCGTGCTTTTATCAATCGTCGGTCAGATCGGCGATTTGGCCGAGTCTGCGTTCAAAAGGCACTACAAAGTGAAAGACTCGGGCCGGATCCTTCCGGGACACGGCGGAATGCTGGACCGCTTTGACAGCTTTTTATTTGTCATGCCGGTTCTATACTTCCTGCTTGTTCTTTTTCAGCCGTTCGGGCTATGATAGAAAAGGGTACTGATAGCTAGAAAGAAACAGAGGTGCGGCAATTTTGAAGAACATATGTCTATTGGGGGCGACAGGCTCCATAGGAGAACAGACGCTTGATGTGATCAAAGCGCATGACGATAAGTTTCAGCTGACCGCCATGTCTTTCGGAAAAAACGCCGAAAAAGCGGCAGAAATCATTGAAACATTTAAACCGAAGTATGTATCTGTAGGGGATGAGCATACATATGAAGCATTAAAACAGCATTCTTTTTCTTACACCTTTAAAACAGGGATCGGGGAGGAATCTTTAATCGAAGCGGCCGTTAGTCCGGAAGCGGATGTCATTGTCAATGCTCTCGTCGGCAGCGTCGGTCTTCTGCCGACTTTAAAGGCGATGGAGCATAAAAAAACAGTCGCGCTTGCAAATAAGGAAACTCTCGTGACAGCCGGTCATATAGTGAAAGAACACGCCCAAACATACGATGTCCCGCTCTTGCCAGTCGACAGCGAGCATTCTGCGATTTTTCAGGCGCTCCAGGGGGAAAATCCGAAGCATATTAAACGGCTGATCGTCACGGCTTCAGGCGGCAGCTTCAGGGACAGAACAAGGCAGGAACTTGAAGGCGTCACAGTGGAAGAAGCCCTCAATCATCCAAATTGGTCGATGGGTGCAAAAATCACGATCGATTCGGCTACAATGATGAATAAAGGGCTCGAGGTCATTGAAGCGCACTGGCTGTTTGATCTGCCTTATGACCGGATCGATGTCCTCCTTCACAAAGAAAGCATCATTCATTCAATGGTGGAATTCCACGACCGAAGCGTCATCGCCCAGCTTGGCACACCTGATATGAGAGTGCCGATTCAATATGCGCTCAGCTATCCGGAACGCCTGCCGTTTGATGAAGCCAAATCACTCGAACTCTGGCAAGTCGGACAGCTGAATTTTGCCCAAGCTGATTTTGAAAGGTTCCGCTGCTTACAATTCGCTTATGAATCAGGTAAAATAGGCGGTACAATGCCGACTGTTTTAAACGCGGCCAACGAGGAAGCCGTTGCGGCATTTCTTTCGGGCAGGATTTCCTTTCTCGGGATTGAAGACATTATTGAAAAAGCTTTGGAACGCCATCAGGTGATCGCAAAGCCGAGCCTTCAAGAGATCCGTGAAGTGGACAAAGACGCCAGAAAGTTTGTCCAAACATTACTCACATAAGGTGGTATGTTCGTGAATACTGTGATCGCGTTTATTCTTATTTTTGGAACGCTCGTATTTTTCCATGAGCTTGGTCATCTCATCCTTGCTCAAAGAGCCGGAATACTGTGCCGGGAGTTTGCAATCGGCTTCGGTCCGAAAATCTTTTCGTTTAAGAAAAATGAGACCGTTTATACGATCAGGCTTCTTCCGATCGGCGGCTTTGTTAGAATGGCCGGCGAAGATCCTGAGATGATTGAAGTGAAGCCCGGTTATACGGTCGGGCTGTTGTTCGACAGCGAAAACAAAGTCGAAAAGATCATTATCAACCAAAAAGAAAAGTATCCTGACGCATTGGTCATCGAAGTGGAGCAGGCTGACCTGGAGCATCAGATGAGGATTACGGGCTATGAGCACGGCAATGAAGATCATCTCTCATCCTTTTCTGTCAGTGAAACGTCCTTTTTCATCGTAGACGGGGAAGAAGTCCAGATCGCTCCTTACAACCGCCAATTCCATTCAAAAACGGTTTGGCAGCGTATAAAGGCGATTGCGGCCGGCCCGATCATGAACTTTATTTTGGCTTATGTCATTCTCGTAATGCTCGGCCTGATGCAGGGAGTGCCGTCTGACGAGCCGGTGCTCGGCAAGTTGATAGACAACGGACGGGCGGCGGAAGCGGGACTCCAGGAAGGAGACCGCATTCAAACGATCAACGGGGAGAACATGAGATCGTGGACGGATATTGTCAACACGGTCAGGGAACACCCTGAAAAAGAACTGAAAATCGTTGTGATGCGCGACAACGTCAAGGTGACGAAATACGTAACACCTGAAGCAGTCAAGGCAGGGGACGAAACCGTCGGCAGATTCGGCGCTTACAACCCGGTGAAAACAGGAATCCTGACATCAATTTCCTACGGTGCGACCGAAACGGCGACAGTAGCGCAGAGCATCGTGACCAATCTCGGAAAGCTCGTCACGGGACAATTCTCAATCGACATGCTGGCCGGTCCTGTCGGCATTTATGACATGACAGACCAAGTGGCCAAGACAGGCGTTATCAATCTGCTGAAGCTGGCCGCATTTTTAAGCATTAACCTCGGGATCGTCAACCTTCTGCCAATCCCTGCGCTGGACGGCGGCAGACTGTTGTTCCTGTTTATTGAAGCGATCCGCGGAAAGCCGATCAACCGAGAAAAAGAAGCGTTTGTCGTCTTTGTCGGCGTCGCATTTTTGATGCTCTTAATGCTTGTCGTCACATGGAACGATATCCAGCGCTTATTTCTGTAAAACCAATTGCCTTTTTTAAGTGCAGCCAAGCCCTTTTAAAAGGCTCTTTTTTAGGGACGCCGTTCCCGACTCAAAAAGTAACCAACTGAAACAAATGAGGTGCGAACGAATGAGACAGAGCAGGACTTTAATTCCTACGCTCCGCGAAGTGCCGGCTGATGCTGAAGCAAAAAGCCATCAGCTTCTTCTCAGAGCGGGGTTTATCAGACAAAACACAAGCGGTGTATACAGCTATATGCCTCTTGCCAATAAAGTCATTCATAAAATCCAGAGCATTGTCCGCCAAGAAATGGAGAAAATCAATGCCGTCGAAATGCTGATGCCGGCGCTCCAGCAGGCGGAAACTTGGCAGGAATCGGGAAGATGGTACACGTACGGTCCTGAGCTCATGAGGCTGAAAGACCGCCACGGCCGCGAATTTGCCCTTGGCGCGACACACGAAGAGGTCATCACAAGCATCGTCAGAGATGAAGTGAAATCGTACAAGCGCCTTCCGCTGACCCTTTACCAGATCCAATCGAAATTCCGCGATGAAAAGCGCCCGCGCTTCGGTCTGTTGAGAGGCCGGGAATTCATCATGAAGGATGCGTATTCCTTCCATTCTTCCGCCGAAAGCCTTGATAAAACGTACAATGATATGTACCAGGCGTATACGAATGTGTTTACGCGCTGCGGCTTGAATTTCAGACCGGTCATTGCAGATTCAGGCGCGATGGGCGGAAAGGATACCCATGAATTTATGGCATTGTCCGATGTCGGTGAAGATACAATTGCGTATTCTGATCAGTCTTCATACGCTGCCAACATCGAAATGGCTGAAGTGAAGGAAGCCGGTGCTGGCGAGAAGGCTGAAATGAAAGAGCTCCAGGAAGTCCACACACCTTCGGTCAAAACGATCGAAGAAGTTGCCGCATTTCTTGGCATATCCCCGTCAGACTGCGTGAAATCAATGCTCATGAAAGCAGACGGACGTTTTGTCCTCGTGTTGACGAGAGGGGATCATGAAGTCAACGATATTAAGGTGAAGAATCTGCTCCAAGCAGAAACGATCGAATTCGCGAGCGTCGAAGAGGTTGCTGAGATAACAGGTACTGAGCCTGGCTTTGTCGGACCGGTGGGGCTCGACCGTGAAATCGAAATCTTTGCAGACTTTGCTGTGAAGGCGATGGCAAACGCAGCAGCAGGAGCGAATAAAACAGATTACCATTATCAAAACGTGAATATCAGCCGGGATGTGCACAATGTGACATTCGCCGATCTCCGCTTGATCCAGGAAGGAGACCCTTCACCGGATGGAAACGGAACGATCCGTTTTGCAAAAGGAATCGAAGTCGGACAAGTTTTTAAACTCGGCACCCGCTATTCTGAAGCGATGGACGCAACATACCTTGACGAAAACGGACGCGCTCAGCCGATGCTGATGGGCTGCTATGGAATCGGGATTTCCCGGACACTTTCGGCCATCGTTGAGCAGCATCATGACGATAAAGGCTTGATCTGGCCGCTGGAAGTGACGCCGTATGACCTGCACATCCTCGCGCTTAACATGAAAAATGACGCGCAGGTTCAGCTTGCCGAAAAGCTGTATGAAGATTTTAAAGCGAACGGCTATGACGTATTGTTTGATGACCGTGCTGAACGGGCCGGCGTTAAATTTGCAGATTCCGATTTGATCGGTCTGCCGATCCGCATCACGGTCGGAAAAAGAGCTGATGAAGGCGTTGTCGAAGTGAAGATCCGCAAAACCGGAGAATCATTTGAAGTCGCCGCTGAAGAGCTTTTGGACTTTATCGAAAAACAAGTCAAGAGCTTATCTTCTCACTCTTAAAGATGTTAAACTAGAGTAAAGGAAGGTACCTCGGGAATCGTCCCAAGGTACCTTCAATTATGATTTTCTTTTAGGGAGGAATCTGTCTTGGAAGACCAGCTTTCTGTCAACAGAAGACAGTTTCAAATTCTTCTGCAGCAGCTGAATGTAACGGAAGATACGATGATCCGTCACCTTGAAGGCGGACAAATCATAAAGCTGACCGTTCATAAAAACAAGAAGACATGGCACTTTCACTTTAAATTGAAAAATGTCCTGCCTTATCAAATCTTCGAACGGTTTCACACCCAGCTGACCCGCACCTTTTCCCATATCGCTCAGGTCACCTGTTCCATCGAGGCGGAAAACCCTTCGATTGACGAGCAGCTTGTTCAGGATTACTGGACGCGCTGCATCCAGGAACTCGATGGTATTTCCCCGCCGATTTTGACGCTTTTGAACGACCAAAAGCCCAAGCTTACGGGGAACAAAATCCTGCTTAAAACGAAAACAGATACAGAAGCATCCGCTTTAAAAAAGAAATACAGCTCGCTCATCCAGTCAAGCTACTGCACATTCGGTTTTCCTGAGCTCCAGCTCGACACAGAAATCTTTGTGTCAGATCAAGAGATTCAGAAATTCAGAGAGCAAAAAATGGCCGAAGATCAAGAGAGAGCCCTTCAGGCTTTAATCGAAATGGAAAAGCAGGATAAGGAAGCCCAAGACGATGAAGCGCCGTCAGGCCCTCTTCAGATCGGCTACCAGATTAAAGACTCTGAAGAGATCAGAACGCTTGACAGCATCATGGATGAAGAGCGGAGAATTACGGTGCAAGGCTATGTATTCGACGCTGAAACAAGAGAGCTGAAAAGCGGCAGAACGCTTTGTATCTTTAAGATAACCGACTATACAAACAGCATTCTCGTCAAAATGTTCGCACGTGAAAAAGAGGACGCTGTTTTGATGAAGTCCCTGAAAAAAGGGATGTGGGTAAAGGCGAGAGGAAGCATACAAAACGATACATTCGTCCGCGATTTGGTGATGATCGCCAACGATGTCAATGAAATCAAAGGGAAAACCCGTGAGGATACAGCACCGGAGGACGAAAAACGTGTCGAGCTCCACCTCCATTCACCGATGAGCCAGATGGATGCCGTATCAAGTATCGGCAAGCTTGTCGAACAGGCGAAAAAATGGGGGCATCCGGCTATCGCGCTCACTGATCACGCTGTTGTCCAATCGTTTCCTGATGCATTCGCGGCGAGCAAAAAGCATGGCGTGAAAATGATCTACGGACTTGAAGCCAACCTCGTCGACGACGGCGTGCCGATTGCCTACAATCCGGTGCACCGCCTGCTTGAAGAGGAGACATATGTCGTGTTCGACGTCGAGACGACGGGGCTGTCGGCCGTCTATGATACGATCATCGAGCTGGCCGCCGTAAAAGTAAAAGGCGGGGAGATCATCGAACGCTTTGAAAGGTTTGCAAACCCGCATCGCCCTTTATCGGCTACGATCATCGAGCTGACTGGGATTACCGATGATATGCTGAAAGATGCGCCTGAAGCCGAAGAGGTCATCCGAGATTTTAAAGAATGGGTCGGAGATCACACGCTTGTCGCTCACAATGCAAGCTTTGACATCGGCTTCATCAATGTCGCCTACAAGCGTCTGCTGAATTCGGAGAAAGTGCAGAACCCGGTCATTGACACACTTGAGCTGGGCCGTTTTCTTTATCCGGAATTCAAAAACCACAGGCTGAATACGCTTTGTAAAAAGTTTGACATCGAGCTCACCCAGCACCACAGGGCGATTTATGATACCGAAGCGACGGGCTATCTCCTTGTGAAAATGCTGAAAGACGCGGCCGAAAAAAATATCATGTACCACGATCAGCTGAATGAAAATATGGGGCAGTCCAATGCCTATCAGCGTTCAAGGCCATATCACGCGACCCTTTTGGCAGTCAATGAGACAGGTTTGAAAAACCTTTTCAAACTCGTGTCGCTTTCACATATCCATTATTTTTACAGGGTGCCGAGGATCCCAAGGTCACAGCTTGAAAAGTACAGAGAAGGCCTTTTAATCGGTTCGGCATGCGACAAAGGCGAAGTATTCGAAGGCATGATGCAGAAATCGCCGGAAGAGGTCGAAGACATCGCTTCATTTTATGACTATCTTGAAGTCATGCCGCCTGAAGTCTACCGGCACCTGCTCCAGCTTGAACTCGTCAGGGATGAAAAAGCGTTAAAAGAAATCATCGCCAACATCACAAAGCTCGGCGAGAAACTGAATATTCCGGTAGTAGCTACGGGGAATGTTCATTACCTGAACCCTGAGGATAAAATTTACCGCAAGATTCTGGTTTCCTCACAAGGCGGCGCAAATCCGCTCAACAGGCACGAACTGCCGAACGTTCATTTCCGTTCGACGGATGAAATGCTTGAGGCCTTTTCATTTTTGGGTGAGGAAAAAGCGAAAGAAATCGTCGTCAAGAACACCCGTTTGATCAGCGAGCGAATCGAAGAAATCAAGCCGATCAAAGACGATCTTTACACACCGAAGATCGAAGGCGCAGATGACGAAATCCGCCGCATGAGCTATGAGAAAGCAAAAAGCATTTACGGCGACGACCTTCCGGAAATCGTCGAAAAGCGGATCGAAAAAGAGCTGAAAAGCATTATCGGCCATGGATTCGCCGTCATCTATCTGATCTCTCATAAGCTTGTAAAACGCTCCCTTGATGACGGCTATCTTGTCGGTTCAAGGGGATCGGTCGGTTCTTCCCTTGTCGCAACATTGACGGAAATTACCGAGGTCAACCCGCTGCCGCCGCATTACGTCTGTCCGGATTGCCGCCATTCCGAGTTTTTCAACGATGGATCGGTCGGTTCGGGATTTGATTTGCCTGACAAAGACTGTCCGAAGTGTGGAGCGGCCTACAGAAAAGACGGCCACGACATACCGTTCGAGACGTTTCTGGGGTTTAAAGGGGACAAGGTTCCTGATATCGACTTGAACTTCTCGGGCGAATATCAGCCGCACGCCCACAACTACACGAAAGTCCTGTTCGGAGAGGATAACGTCTACCGTGCGGGAACGATCGGCACAGTCGCCGAAAAAACGGCTTACGGGTATGTCAAAGGGTATGCTAACGACAACAATTTGCATATGCGCGGGGCGGAAATCGACCGCCTTGTCCAAGGCTGTACAGGCGTCAAGCGGACGACAGGGCAGCACCCGGGCGGAATCATCGTTGTGCCTGATTACATGGATATTTACGACTTTTCACCAATCCAGTTTCCGGCGGATGCCACCGATTCCGAATGGAAGACGACGCACTTTGACTTCCATTCCATCCATGACAACCTGCTGAAGCTGGATATTCTCGGACACGATGATCCGACGGTCATCCGTATGCTCCAGGATCTGAGCGGGATTGACCCGAAGACGATTCCGACCGATGATCCCGAAGTGATGAAAATTTTCCAAGGGACAGAATCTTTAGGGGTAACCGAAGAGCAGATCGGCTGTAAAACCGGAACGCTTGGCATCCCTGAATTCGGAACCCGCTTTGTCAGACAGATGCTCGAAGACACCAAGCCGACGACATTTTCCGAGCTCGTTCAGATTTCCGGCCTGTCACACGGTACGGACGTATGGCTCGGCAACGCGCAGGAGCTGATTCACAATAATATTTGTGAACTGAGCGAAGTGATCGGCTGCCGTGATGATATTATGGTGTACTTAATCTACCAGGGGCTTGAGCCATCCCTCGCCTTTAAGATTATGGAATTTGTCCGTAAAGGTAAGGGACTGACACCTGAATGGGAAGAAGAAATGAAGAATAATAATGTTCCGGACTGGTATATCGACTCGTGTAAAAAAATCAAATACATGTTCCCGAAAGCCCACGCTGCGGCATATGTTTTGATGGCGGTCAGAATCGCTTATTTTAAAGTCCATCATCCGCTGCTCTACTACGCAGCATACTTTACGGTGCGGGCCGATGACTTTGATATCGAAACGATGATCAAAGGGTCGACAGCGATTAAAGCCGTCATGGATGACATCAACTCTAAAGGCCTTGACGCTTCTCCGAAAGAGAAAAGTTTGCTCACGGTGCTTGAGCTGGCGCTTGAAATGTGCGAAAGGGGCTTCTCTTTCCAAAAAGTCGACTTATACAGATCGAGCGCTTCCGAATTCATCATTGACGGAAACAGCTTGATTCCGCCGTTTAATTCAATACCGGGGCTTGGAACAAACGCCGCTTTGAATATTGTCAAAGCAAGGGAAGAAGGCGAATTTCTTTCCAAAGAAGATTTGCAAAAAAGAGGCAAGGTGTCAAAAACGATCATGGAATACTTGGAGCGCCACGGCTGTCTCGAGTCGCTCCCAGATCAGAACCAGCTGTCTTTATTTTAAAGGCTGCCGACTTATTCGGCAGTCTCTTTTTTGTTTTCTAACCCAGCGCGTTCTTCGAAGATTCAGAGGCGCGTATAGTGCGGAAAGTTTGTCAGATTGATTGACAATAAAAATACATTAATGTTAATATTTTCAAAATGATATTATTCTATAAAGAAGTTCACTTTTTCAGTGAACAGAAGTTAGTTTCTTGATTAAACAAACAAAGTTCTTCGTTCCTCCGGCAAACATTGAACCTGCGTGAATCTGCAGCACATCTTCAAATTTCAAAAATTCAATCAGTCTCTTCTCCGCTTACCGAAAGACACCATTTGTCCGTCACTAAAGGAGGTGAGTGTCATGTAAACATCGGCTGTTTTGAAGGAAAACAAAATGAGGAGGAAGGAGTCCGTTGAAAGAGAAAGCTTTTTGGAAAATGAAAGCGTTTTTCTTTGTTTTACTGCTTACGTTTGCGATGTTGTTCATGCCGGCTTCCGGCAAGGCGGACATTGCATCTGCGAAAGAGAGCCAAAATTATGCGGAATTGCTGCAAAAATCAATTCTTTTCTATGAGGCGCAGCGCTCCGGAAAGCTTCCGGAAAGCAGCCGTCTGAATTGGAGAGGGGACTCTGCTCTTGAGGATGGAAAAGATGTCGGCCATGATTTGACAGGCGGATGGTATGATGCCGGAGATCACGTGAAGTTCGGCCTTCCAATGGCTTATTCTGCGGCCGTTCTGTCGTGGTCCGTCTATGAGTACCGCGATGCCTATGAAGCGGCAGGACAGCTTGATGCGATATTAGACAATATCAGATGGGCGACAGACTATTTTATTAAAGCGCATACAGATCGTTATGAGTTTTGGGGCCAAGTCGGCCATGGGGCCCAAGATCACGCCTGGTGGGGCCCGGCCGAAGTGATGCCTATGAAGCGGCCGGCCTATAAGATAGATGCAGCCTGTCCCGGGTCAGACCTTGCCGGCGGTACAGCAGCAGCCCTAGCTTCTGCATCAATCATCTTCAAGCCGACAGATGCTTCTTATTCAAATAAACTATTGGCCCATGCCAAGGAATTATACGATTTTGCCGACCGCTACCGCGGCAAATATTCAGACTGCATTACAGACGCGCAGCAATATTATAATTCGTGGAGCGGATATAAAGATGAACTGACATGGGGAGCTGTCTGGCTCTACTTGGCAACCGGCGATCAAAAATATTTGGATAAAGCGCTTGCTTCGGTCTCAGATTGGGGCGATCCCGCAAACTGGCCTTACCGCTGGACGCTTTCCTGGGATGACGTCTCTTACGGAGCACAGCTGCTGCTCGCTCGTCTGACGAACGAATCCCGATTCACCGCATCTGTCGAACGCAATCTTGATTATTGGTCGACAGGCTACAATCATAATGGAAGCACAGAGCGTATCACTTATACACCAGGCGGGCTGGCATGGCTTGAGCAGTGGGGATCGCTGCGCTACGCTTCAAACGCCGCTTTTCTCGCTTTTGTTTATTCAGATTGGGTAAAAGATGCCGGCAAAGCAAAAAGGTATCGGGATTTTGCGGTTCAGCAAATGAACTATATGCTTGGGGATAATCCGCAACAGCGCAGCTTTATCGTCGGGTACGGAACAAATCCGCCGAAGCACCCGCATCACCGCACCGCACACGGTTCATGGGCCGATCATATGAATGTGCCTGAAAACCACCGCCATACCCTTTACGGCGCGTTAGTAGGCGGACCGGGAAAAGATGATTCGTACCGGGACGAAACAAATGATTATGTGTCAAACGAAGTTGCGATCGATTACAATGCGGCTTTCACGGGCAATGCAGCCAAAATGTTTCAACTGTATGGTGCCGGGCAATCACCGCTGCCTCATTTTCCCGAAAAGGAAACACCAGAAGATGAATTTTTTGCGGAGGCATCCATAAACAGCTCGGGAAACAACTACTCAGAAATCAGAGTGCAGCTTAATAACCGATCAGGATGGCCGGCAAAGAAAACCGATAAGCTGTCTTTCCGCTATTACGTGGACCTGACTGAAGCGGTGAATGCCGGATTTTCTTCGGAAGATATAAAGATCTCAACCGGATACAACGAAGGGGCGTCGGTGTCCCAGCTGAAGCCATATCACATCGGCGAACACATTTACTATACGGAAGTCAGCTTCAGCGGGGTTATGATATACCCCGGGGGTCAATCCGCCCACAAGAAAGAAGTTCAGTTCCGCCTAGCGGCTCCGGCGGGGACGTCTTTTTGGAATCCGAAAAATGACCACTCTTACCGGGGGCTGTCACACACGCTGGCAAAAACCCGGTATATACCAGTATATGATGAAGGCCGGCTTGTTTTTGGAAATGAGCCCGACTAAAAAACACCCGGATTCAATCCCCGGCAGTCCCATCATATGAAACGAAAGCTTGAAGCTTCAAAAGGAGGACGCATCATGGACAATAAAACACGCTTTATGCAATTGTATGAGCAAATTAAAAATCCGCAAAACGGCTATTTTTCCCCTGAAGGCATTCCTTATCATTCAGTTGAAACGCTCATATGCGAAGCGCCTGATTACGGCCATATGACAACATCTGAAGCATACAGTTATTGGCTGTGGCTTGAAGCGATGTACGGCCGATACACACAGGACTGGTCAAAGCTAGAAGCCGCCTGGGACAATATGGAGAAATATATCATCCCGGTCAATGAAGGCGATGGAAACGAAGAACAGCCGACGATGAACTATTATAACCCCTCAAGCCCTGCCACATATGCCGCCGAACACCGCTACCCAGATCTTTATCCTTCGGCTTTGACCGGACAATATCCGGCCGGAAACGATCCGCTTGACAGTGAGCTTAGATCCACATACGGAAGCAATGAAACGTATTTAATGCACTGGCTGCTTGATGTCGATAACTGGTATGGATTCGGGAACCTGTTGAACCCATCACACACCGCCGTTTATGTGAACACTTACCAGCGCGGTGAACAGGAGTCTGTTTGGGAAACGGTTCCGCACCCCTCTCAAGATAATCAGACGTTTGGAAAACCGAATGAAGGGTTTATGAGTCTGTTTACAAAAGAAAATCAGGCTCCTGCCCCGCAATGGCGCTACACTAATGCGACCGACGCCGATGCGCGCGCTGTTCAGGCGATGTACTGGGCAAGGCAATGGGGCTACAGCAATACTAAGTATTTAGAAAAAGCTAAAAAAATGGGGGACTTTCTCCGTTACGGCATGTATGACAAATACTTTCAAGAGATTGGAAGCGCTGCTGACGGCTCGCCTTCCCGCGGAACTGGAAAAAATGCCTGTCATTATTTAATGGCATGGTACACTGCTTGGGGAGGCGGATTGGGACAGTATGCCAACTGGGCGTGGCGGATCGGTGCGAGTCATGTGCACCAAGGTTATCAAAACCCTGTCGCTTCTTATGCACTGTCAACAGCTGAAGGCGGATTGATTCCAAATTCATCCACGGCGCGCAGCGATTGGGAACAGGCGCTGAAAAGGCAGCTTGAACTTTACACATGGCTGCTTTCTTCAGAAGGAGCTGTTGCAGGCGGCGCCACGAATAGCTGGAACGGCAGCTACAGCGCATATCCGCAGAATGTCAGCACATTTTACGGAATGGCATACACAGAAGCGCCTGTATATCACGATCCGCCTTCTAACAATTGGTTCGGGATGCAAGTCTGGCCGCTGGAAAGGGTGGCGGAACTGTATTACATTTTCGCAGAGAAAGGTGACAAATCGTCTGAAAACTTCCAAATGGCAAAGCATGTGATTGAAAAATGGATCGCGTATTCGCTTGATTATGTGTTTGTGGGCGAACGGCCTGTTACGGATGAAGAAGGCTATTATTTAAATGAAGCGGGAGAACGCGTCCTTGGCGGCCAAAACCCGCAGATCGCCGTACAATCCGATCCAGGCGAGTTTTGGATTCCGGCAAACCTTGAATGGAGCGGCCAGCCTGATCCGTGGAAGGGATTTGATTCATTTACCGGAAATCCGGCACTGCATGTCACGACGAAGAATCCTTCTCAAGATGTCGGTGTTCTCGGCAGCTATATTAAAACGCTTGTCTTCTTTGCAGCCGGAACAAAAGCCGAAACCGGCGGCTTTACCGCTCTTGGAAACAAGGCCAAAAACGTGGCAAAAGAACTGCTTGATGCAGCATGGAATAAAAATGACGGAATCGGTATCGCAGCAGAGGAAGAACATGAAGATTATATCCGCTACTTTACGAAGGAAGTCTATTTTCCGAATGGCTGGAGCGGCAAAAACGGGCAGGGCAACACCATTCCTGGTTCCAACACTGTGCCGTCTGATCCGGCAAAGGGCGGTAACGGCGTCTATATCAGTCATGCCGACCTCCGTCCGAAAATTAAAAACGATCCGATGTGGCCTTATTTGGAAAATAAATATCAGACCTCGTGGAATCCGAATACAGGCAAATGGGAAAACGGTCTGCCGACTTTTGTGTATCACCGCTTCTGGTCTCAGGTCGATATGGCGACAGCTTACGCTGAGTATGACCGTTTAATCGGAAATGCATAACAATCTGTAAGAGAATGTCAGATTGATATGCGCTTGAACGTTTGGGAAAAGGCGGCGTTCAGCCGCCTTTTTTAAATTGAGGGATTTTAGCCAGTGTTTTGCACGATCATCTAATAAAAAAGGAGTTCAAAAGTTTGAGAGAAAAATGGTTAGCCTTGTGTTTAAAGTCGATCATTCTGTTCGTTTTGATCATGGGAACCGTTCTTTTATCCACAGTTCCGAAAGCTTCGGGAACAAGCGGGCCAGCAAAGCAAGAAAAGCAGAGCATCATCACCCCGGCAGACCTTTTGGAAAACATGAGTCCCGGATGGAACCTTGGCAACACGCTGGATGCTGTTCCGACAGAAGGCTCTTGGAACAATCCGCCGGTTCGCGAGCATACTTTTGATGATATTCGCGACGCGGGGTTTAAAAGCGTCCGGATTCCAGTGACATGGGACTCCCACATCGGCAGCGCTCCCGGGTATCTGATCGACACCGCTTGGATGAACCGGGTGGAAGAAGTGACGGATTGGGCGTTGGAAAGAGAATTTTATGTCGTGTTAAATATTCACCACGATTCTTGGCTATGGATCAGCCGCATGGGAAACAGCCAGCAGGAGACATTAGATAAGCTGGGGAAAGTCTGGAAGCAAATTGCCGAGCGTTTTAAAAACAAAAGTGAACGCCTCCTGTTTGAAATCGTCAATGAACCGACTGGAATGAACGCATATCAAATGAATCTGCTTAACCGCGAGATGCTGAACATCATCCGTTCGACCGGCGGCAACAACAGCCAGCGGCTCGTGATCGTCGGGGGGCTTGAAGATAACAAAGATGAATTGCTTCATTCATTTGAACCGCCTGATGATGACCGGATTGTCCTCACATATCACTACTATTCTCCGTGGGATTACGTATCAAACTGGTGGGGCCGGACGACTTGGGGATCGGCAGCCGAAATCTCCGAGATGGAGGAGGATATCAAACCGGTTTATGAAAAATTTGTAAGGGAAGGATACCCGGTTATCATCGGCGAATACGGTACCCTCGGCGCCAATGAAAATCATTCAAAGCGGCTCTATCATGATACGTTTGTCCGCCTTGCCCACAAATATCAAATGGTCCCGATGTGGTGGGACAACGGGAATGACCAGTTTGACCGGACTGAGAGACAGTGGCGCGATCCTGTTGTTAAAGAGATTGTCATTCAGGCGGGACGCGGCGTTCCCAATGCGATCATCAAACCGGCAGATCTTTTTATAAAAAAAGGTCAAAACCTCAGCGATCAGACGGTGGACATTCAGCTGACCGGCAATGTGCTGACCGGCATTTATCAGAAATCCGAACCATTAAAGGAAGGCAGTGATTATACAGTTGATAATGCCGGAAAAACGGTCTCTATTAAGGAATCCTGCTTGGCAAAGCTGCTGAACGGGTCCGGGCAGCCTGGGGTAAAAGCGCAGCTCACTTTTACGTTTCATAAAGGAGCCAGCCAGGTTATGGATATCATTCTTTATGATGACCCGAAGCTTGAAAAAAGCGAATTCACCGTCAGTCAATCGGCAATCAGCGGTGATCTCAAAATCCCGGCTTCACTGAACGGAACGAAGCTGGCTACGGTTAAAGGAGTCGTCGATTCTACAGGAAGGCCGGTTCTTGAAGAAGTATGGTCATGGACGCCCTACTTGAACTATGACGAGGATTTTTATGAAAAAGACGGGGATTTGTATTTGAGAGAGCGGGTTTTAAAGTATTTGAAAAGCGATTCCACCTTTACATTTGAACTGTGGCCGAAAGGCGTCGAGACGGTCGTGAAGGTGAAAGTCACGCCTTGAACGGCCTGCTAATCTCTGAATGGCGCCGTCCATGGATCTTCTTTATGAAAGCAGGGAAGAATAACGATGACGAAAAAGTTTTTTTTGACACTGCTGATACCGTTTTTGCTTGCGCTTTCCGCCATTCAGTTTGGCAATCCCCGGCCGGCACTAGCCGCGTCTCCTTTTGTTGAGACATCCGGAACATCGTTCATTTTAAATGGAAAAGACTTTTATTTTGCCGGGACGAATAACTATTATTTCCATTATAAATCTAAAAAAATGGTCGACGATGTGTTCGAAGATATGAAAGCGATGAAATTGAAAGTGATCCGCATCTGGGGATTTCTTGACGGCCAGCCGCAGGAAAATACCGTCATGCAGCCAAAGCCGGGCATATATGATGAATCAGGCTTTTCAAAGCTTGACTATGCCATCTATAAAGCGGGACAGACAGGGATAAAACTAGTCATCCCTTTTGTGAACAACTGGGATGATTTCGGCGGAATGAATCAATATGTCAGGTGGTTTCAGGCGGATGGACATGACGCCTTTTATACTCATCCGGACATTAAAGAGGCGTATAAAAATTATGTATCCTATATGCTGAACCGAGTCAACACATATAATGGCGTCAAATATAAAGATGATCCCGCGATTATGGCGTGGGAGCTTGCCAATGAACCAAGGGTCCAGTCTGACAGAACCGGAAATACACTTGTCGAATGGGCGGATGAGATGAGCGAATTTATTAAATCCATTGATCAGAACCATCTTGTAGCAGTTGGAGATGAAGGATTTTATCATATAGAAGGGCACCCTGATTGGCATTACAGCGGCGGAGAAGGTGTGGATTGGAAAAGGCTGACTGCTCTTAAGCATATTGATTACGGCACATATCACCTCTATCCGGATCATTGGGGCAAAACGGCCGAATGGGGAAATCAGTGGATCACAGACCATATTTGCGATGGAAAAGAAATCGGCAAGCCGGTCGTTTTAGAAGAGTACGGCTATCAGGATAAGTCCAGAAGGGACGACGTCTACAGAACATGGCTTGAACTCATAGAAAAGCAGGGCGGAGCGGGCAGCCAATTTTGGATTTTGACCGGTATTCAGGATGACGGGACCCTTTATCCGGATTATGACGGTTTTCGGATCGTTTATCCGAGCTCTGCCGCTTCTGTCATTTCAGAACATGCGAAGCGGATGAATGAAAAATCATCCGCTTCCGAAATGCGTCAGACTAAACGCTGTCATGATTTGCAATAAAAATATGGTTATGGTATAGTTTTATTGGAAATGCTAACGATAGCCGAGGCGAAGAGTGGGGAAACCCGCTCTTTTGTATTGAACAGGCAATTTTGTCTCGACATGTTCATCGTTTTTTCTAAAATCCCCTGCTTTTGAAGCAGGGTTTTTACGAGGGAGCTGATGAATGGGAGCCTGCACAAGGAGGAAAAGTATGAGTAACAAAGTGATCGATACCGTCAGCGAAATGGTCCAGCCTATACTAGACAATCTTCAGCTTGAACTCGTTGACATCGAATTTGTCAAGGAAGGTCCGAGCTGGTTTCTTCGCGTGTTTATTGATTCAGATGACGGCGTGGACATCGAGGAATGTGCCAAGGTTAGCGAAGCTCTTAGTGAAAAGCTCGACGAGGCTGATCCGATCAAGCAAAACTATTTTCTTGAAGTATCGTCACCTGGAGCTGAGAGGCCTTTAAAGAAAGAAGCCGATTTCATGAAAGCGCTCGGAAAAAACGTATATATTAAAACGTACGAACCTATTGAAGGCAATAAAGAGTTTGAAGGCGAGCTTTCCGCATTTGACGGTGAAAACGTGGAAGTCGCGGTGATGATCAAAACGCGCCGGAAAACGATCAATATTCCATATGATAAAGTAGCCAAAGCAAGGCTGGCTGTTTCGTTCAATTAATTTTTGACTGTTTAAGGGGGAAACCATAAACATGAGTAGTGAGTTGTTAGATGCCCTGACTGTTCTTGAAAAAGAAAAGGGAATCAGTAAGGACATTATTATTGAAGCAATTGAAGCTGCGCTCATTTCCGCTTATAAGCGGAACTTCAACCAGGCGCAGAACGTCAGGGTAGATTTAAATCGCGACACCGGTTCAATCCGCGTTTTCGCCCGCAAAGATGTCGTGGATGAAGTATATGATCCGCGCCTTGAAATCTCGATTGAAGATGCCGTAAACATCAATCCGAACTACATTGTCGGAGATGTCGTGGAAATCGAAGTGACGCCGAAGGATTTCGGCCGCATCGCTGCCCAGACGGCAAAGCAGGTCGTGACTCAGCGCGTCCGCGAAGCGGAGCGCGGCGTCATCTATTCTGAATTCATCGATCGCGAAGAAGATATCATGACAGGCATCGTTCAGCGGATCGACAATAAGTTCATCTATGTCTCTTTAGGAAAAATCGAGGCCCTTCTGCCGGTTTCAGAACAGATGCCGAATGAAGTCTACAAGCCCCATGACCGGATCAAAGTGTTCATTACAAAAGTCGAAAAAACGACGAAGGGTCCGCAGATTTACGTTTCAAGAACTCATCCAGGTTTATTAAAACGTCTCTTTGAAATCGAAGTCCCGGAAATTTACGATGGAACGGTCGAGCTCAAATCCGTGGCGAGAGAAGCGGGAGACCGCTCGAAGATTTCCGTGCGCACGGATAATCCCGACATCGATCCCGTCGGCGCCTGCGTCGGACCGAAGGGTCAGCGCGTTCAGGCGATCGTCAATGAATTGAAAGGCGAGAAAATTGATATTGTTCATTGGTCAAACGATCCGGTTGAATTCGTCGCCAATGCGCTGAGCCCTTCAAAAGTGCTCGACGTCATCGTCAATGAAGAGGATAAGGCGACAACGGTTGTCGTTCCTGACTACCAGCTGTCGCTCGCCATCGGAAAAAGAGGTCAAAACGCCCGCCTGGCAGCCAAGCTGACAAGCTGGAAGATCGATATTAAAAGCGAAACAGATGCAAGAGAGCTTGGAATTTATCCAAGGGAGCTTGAAGAAGAGGAGCCGGAAGAGCTTTTCTTTGAAAGCGAAACTCCAGAATCGGATGAATAAGAGGTGACCTTTGGTGAAAAGCCGAAAGAAGATCCCGCTTAGAAAATGCGTCGTAACAGGGGAAATGAAGCCTAAAAAGGAGCTCATCCGCGTCGTCCGTTCGAAAGAAGGGGAAGTTTCCGTAGACCCGACCGGCAAGAAAAACGGCCGGGGAGCCTACCTTACTCTTGATAAAGACGTCATTTTAACTGCAAAAAAGAAAAACAGCTTAGCAAATCAGCTTCAAGCACAGATTGATGATCAGATTTTTGATGAACTGCTGGAACTGGCGGAAAAGGAGAATTAGATAAATGTCGGAATCAGAATGGTTTTCCTTGCTGGGTCTGGCGAATCGAGCTCGAAAGGTCGTGTCCGGAGAAGACCTGGTTGTGAAAGAAATCAGGCATTCGCGCGCAAAGCTTGTTTTGCTTGCAGACGACGCATCGGCTAACACGGAGAAAAAAGTAACCGACAAATGCAGGCACTACGATGTACCGGTGAAAAAAGTCGGAGATCGTATGCTTTTGGGCCGTTCAATCGGCAAAGAATCCCGTGTGGTTGTTGCTGTCACTGATCAAGGTTTTGCGAATACGTTGCTCCGAAAGCTCGATTAATTTTTTTGGGGGTGAACGAATGGCTAAAATGAGAGTTTATGAATATGCAAAAGCCATAAATGTTTCAAGTAAGGATATTATCGCGGCATTGAAAGATATGAATATCGAAGTCAATAACCATATGGCGATGATCGAAGAAAATGCGATCAAACAGCTCGATCAAAAATTCAAGAAGAGCGCTAAACCTGCGGGAAATAAAAAGGATGCCGGTACAGGCGGACAAAAGCCGCAGCAAGAAGCCGCAAAACAGAATGCCGGAAGTAAGCCAAACAAAAATCGAGACGGAAAGAAGAATAACGTGCAGAATACTCAATTTAACAATAAAAACAAAAAGAAAAACAACAACAACAATAACAAAAAGAACAAGCGCGGTAAAAATCATCAATCTCCGCAGGAGAAGCAGTTCAAGCCGAAAAAAGAACTGCCTGAAAAAATCGAATTTACCAACTCAATGTCGGTCGGGCAGCTTGCCGAAGAGCTCGGAAAAGAACCGTCAGAAATCATTAAAAAATTAATGCTTCTCGGCACTATGGCAACGATCAACCAAGATCTTGACAAAGATACCGTTGAGCTGATCGCTTCAGAATACGGCGTCGACGTCGAAGAAGTGATCGTCCTTGAAGAAACCGAGCTCGAAAAATACGAAGAGCCGGATCAAGAAGAAGACCTTGAAATCCGTCCTCCTGTCGTAACAATCATGGGCCACGTCGACCACGGAAAAACAACGCTTCTTGACAGCATCAGAAAAACGAAGGTCGTCGAAGGCGAAGCCGGAGGCATCACACAGCATATTGGCGCTTATCAGATCGAGGAAAACGGCAAAAAGATCACCTTCCTTGACACTCCGGGCCACGCCGCATTCACAACGATGCGCGCACGCGGTGCGGAAGTTACGGATATTACGATTCTCGTCGTAGCTGCAGATGACGGGGTCATGCCGCAGACGGTCGAAGCGATCAACCATGCGAAAGCGGCTGAAGTGCCGATCATCGTCGCTGTCAACAAAATCGACAAACCGACGGCAAACCCTGACCGAGTGATGCAGGAGCTGACAGAGCACGGTCTTGTTCCTGAAGCATGGGGAGGCGAGACGATTTTCGTTCCTCTTTCAGCACTGTCAGGAGAGGGAATCGATGAGCTGATCGAAATGATCCTGCTCGTCAGCGAGGTCGAGGAGCTCAAAGCGAATCCGAACCGCAGAGCAAAAGGAACGGTCATCGAAGCCGAGCTTGATAAAGGAAAAGGTTCTGTCGCAACACTGCTCGTTCAAAACGGAACGCTTCACGTCGGAGATCCGATTGTCGTCGGGAACACATTTGGACGCGTTCGCGCGATGGTCAATGATGTCGGCAGACGCGTTAAATCGGCGGGGCCGTCAACACCTGTTGAAATCACCGGATTGAACGAAGTTCCGAATGCAGGGGATCAGTTCCTTGTGTTCAAAGACGAAAAAACAGCCCGTTCAGTCGGCGAAGCCCGCGCTACCAAGCAGCTTGAAGAACAGCGCAGCGATAAAGCGAAGCTCAGCCTTGATGACTTGTTTGAACAGATTAAACAAGGCGATGTCAAAGACATTAATCTCGTTGTCAAAGCTGATGTTCAAGGCTCTGCTGAAGCTCTCGTTGCAGCACTGCAAAAAATAGAAGTCGAAGGCGTCAGAGTCAAAATCATCCACACAGGCGTAGGTGCGATTACCGAATCAGACATTATTTTAGCTTCTGCTTCAAATGCAATCGTGATCGGGTTTAATGTCAGACCTGACGGAAATGCTAAGAGTACCGCCGAAGCCGAAAATGTGGATATCCGCCTTCACCGCATCATTTATAAAGTCATCGATGAGATCGAAGCAGCCATGAAAGGCATGCTTGATCCTGAGTATGAAGAAAAAGTGATCGGCATGGTTGAAGTCCGTCAAACATTCAAAGTCTCTAAAATCGGAACGATTGCCGGAGGCTATGTAACGGAAGGTACGATCACACGTGACAGCGGAATCCGCTTGATCCGCGACGGCGTCGTCATCTATGAAGGGGAAGTCGATGTGCTGAAACGCTTTAAAGATGATGTGAAAGAAGTTTCACAAGGATATGAATGTGGTATCACCATTAAGAAATACAACGACATTCGCGAAGGCGATATGATCGAAGCGTATGTCATGCAAGAAATTGAAAGAAAGTGATCGGTTTCGTTGAATGCGAATGCATCATTTACGATGCATCATCACTCAAGGAAAAACGAGCGGTGCTGAAGCGGGTGATCACAAGAATCCGCGCAAAGTTCAACGTTTCTGTTTCAGAAATTGACTACCAGGACACTTGGCAGCGCACAAGCTTTGGTATCGCCGCCGTTTCTTCCTCTCGCGTGCAAACGGAAAAAGAGCTGCAACGGGTTCTAAGCTTTATCGACTCTTTTCCGGAAATTGAACGGACGATCACGAGAACAGAGTGGTTTTAACGTAGAGGTGGTATGGTCATGACGATGAGAGCTACCCGTGTGGGTGAGCAGATGAAAAAAGAACTTGGTGACATTATCGGCAGAAAGCTGAAAGATCCGCGGATCGGATTTTTAACAGTCACTGATGTCAGGGTCTCAGGTGATTTGCAAATTGCCAAAGTGTATATTTCCGTTTTAGGCGATGAAAAGAAACGGGAAGAAACGCTCAAAGGCCTGGCAAAAGCAAAGGGCTTTATTCGTTCCGAACTTGGAAACCGAATCAGGCTTCGCAAAACACCTGAAATCCATTTTGAGTTCGATGAATCGATCGATTACGGAAACCGTATCGAAACATTGATTCACGAGCTGAACGCAAACAAAGAAGAATCATAAGCTGAAAAAGGATAGGCGGGCGACTGCCTGTCCTTTTTAGCTCCAAATGAGAAAGGGGCGAAGAAACACGAATGTATAACGGAGTCCTTCTGTTACATAAACCGGTCGGCATGACTTCGCACGACTGCGTCATGAAGATCCGCAAACTGTTGAAAACAAAAAAGGTCGGCCATACCGGCACATTGGATCCCGAGGTGTCGGGCGTTCTCCCGATCTGCATCGGGAGAGCAACCAAAGTCGTCGAGTATTTGACGGAAAAGTCCAAAACATATGATGCAGAGGTCACGCTTGGCTGTTCCACGGAGACAGAAGACCAGACGGGGCAAGTCACGGAAAAGAAGCCCGTTTTAGCGCCGCCTGATGAACAGGCCGTGCAGAGCGTCCTGAGATCTCTTGAAGGAACGATTGAGCAAGTCCCGCCGATGTATTCCGCTGTCAAGGTAGGCGGCAAAAAGCTGTATGAATACGCGCGGGCCGGTATCGAGGTTGAACGGCCGAAGCGGGCCATCACCATCCATCATATCGAACTGACATCCGAGATTCGCCATGAGCAGGATAAAGCCCGCTTTCGGTTTGTTGTGACATGTTCAAAAGGCACATATGTCAGGACCTTGGCGGTAACAATCGGGGAGAAGCTCGGATATCCCGCGCATATGTCCAACCTGGTCAGGACCGCATCAGGCCCTTTTACCCTTGATGAATGCTTGACCTTTGAAGACGTCGAAGGCTTGATTGCTGGTGGAACATTGTCCGAAAAGCTCGTCCCCATCGAACGTGCGCTTGATCATTTGCCGAAATGGATAATTAGTGATACATTAGCTAAGAAAGTGGAAAATGGAGCGGTGCTTGAAACGCCCGGCAGCTTTTCTCATTTGACGAGCGAAGACCGCATTGCGGTCTTTACGGAAGCAGGCCGGTGCACAGCCGTCTATTATCCGCATCCGACCAAAACCGGCCTGTTGAAGCCGGCAAAAGTACTCGTGCAAAAAAGCGAACAATAGAAAAGGTGACCGTTCTTGAAGACGATACATATTTCCCACCCACACGACTTGAAGCGTGAGGATTTTCCGACATCAGTTATGGCATTAGGCTATTTTGACGGTGTTCACCTGGGACATCAGCAAGTGATTCTTACAGCAAAAAACACCGCGGCAAGAGAAGGGGTCAAAACGGCGGTGATGACCTTTCATCCCCACCCTTCTGCCGTGCTCAAAAAAGGCCGGGAGCCAAAAGATTTAATCACGCCATTGCAGGACAAAATCAGCATCATTGAAGATTTAGGGGTCGATTTTTTATACGTTGTCACATTTACCCCTGAATTCGCTTCTCTATCGCCTGAAGAATTTATCGATCAATATATACTCGGCTTTCACGTTACTCATGTTGTAGCCGGATTTGACTTTACCTTCGGGAAATTCGGCAAAGGCACAATGGAAAACTTCCAGGAGTATGCGAAAGGCCGTGTCAAAAGCACGTCTGTCGCAAAATACTCCAATCAGGACCAAAAGGTGAGCTCCACGAGAATCCGCACCGTCCTAGGAGCCGGAGACGTCGAGTACGCCGCTGAACTGCTCGGCAGGCCGTACCATGTGAAAGGCTTTGTGATCCACGGCGATAAAAGGGGCCGAACGATCGGATTTCCGACCGCCAATATCGGCCTTAAAGACACATACATCGTCCCGCCGACAGGTGTGTATGCCGTTAAAGCCGAAATCGGCGGCGCTGTCTACAACGGCGTCTGCAATGTCGGATACAAGCCGACGTTTTACGAAAAACGGCCGGGGCAGCCATCAATCGAAGTCAACTTATTCGATTTTGACCGTGACATATACGGGTCCGAAATTAAGGTCGAATGGTATAAGCGGCTGAGGAGCGAAAAAAAATTCGGCAGCGTTGACGAGCTTGTCGAACAGATTTCTAGAGACAAAGAAGAAGCGATCCGCTTCTTCAGAGAGCGGAAGCCGGCCGAAATCTAGATGTATGGAAACGGCAATACGCGTCAACAATGGTGATAATAGCTAAACTTCATCATAAATGGTTGCATTAGGCCCGCATTTCTAGTATCATATTGTCTGTAGCTTTAAAACCGTTCACTTGGCAAATCGAATCACCGGCGTTTGCTAGGTAATCGGGGCTAATATTATATGGAGGTGAAACAGGATGGCAATTACTCAAGAGCGTAAAACACAACTCATCAATGAGTTCAAAACCCACGAATCTGACACGGGATCACCGGAAGTTCAGATCGCTATCCTAACAGATCAAATCAACAACTTGAACGAGCATTTACGCACTCACAAGAAAGACCATCACTCACGTCGCGGTCTTCTTAAAATGGTAGGTAAACGTCGTAATCTTCTTACGTATCTTCGTAACAAAGACGTAACTCGTTACCGTGAGTTGATCAACAAACTAGGATTACGTCGATAATCGTAAAAAGCGGGAGGATTCCCGCTTTTTTATCGTATAAGAACGAATATCCGGCAACTCTAAAACGCGTTGTTCATATAAATGATTTTAAATGACACCGATTCATTCTTTACATAGCACTTTGCCATTGATATGTTCAATTCATTTCGTTCATAATAGGAGTAACGTAAAAACTATCCGAAGAGAGGAGTTCATATAAGAATGGGACAAGAGAAACATGTCTTTTCCATAGATTGGGCCGGCCGCAAGCTGACGGTAGAAACCGGCCAGCTTGCAAAACAAGCAAACGGAGCTGTCATGGTGCGTTATGGAGACACCGCTGTGCTCAGCACCGCAACGGCTTCAAAAGAACCTAAAACCGTAGATTTCTTCCCGTTAACCGTGAATTATGAAGAAAGACTTTATGCCGTCGGAAAGATTCCGGGCGGGTTTATTAAAAGAGAGGGCAGACCGAGCGAAAAAGCGATTCTCGCCAGCCGGTTAATCGACCGGCCGATTCGTCCGCTGTTCGCAGACGGCTTCCGGAATGAAGTTCAAGTCGTCAGCATCGTCATGAGTGTTGACCAGGATTGTTCGTCGGAAATGGCGGCAATGTTCGGATCGTCTCTTGCGCTGTCCGTATCGGACATCCCGTTTGAAGGGCCGATTGCCGGAGTGACGGTAGGCCGGGTTGACAACGAATTTATTATTAATCCGACACTTGAACAGCTTGAAAAAAGCGACATTCACCTCGTCGTAGCGGGAACGAAAGATGCGATCAACATGGTTGAAGCAGGAGCAGACGAAGTTCCGGAAGAAATCATGCTTGAAGCGATCATGTTCGGTCACGAGGAGATCAAGCGGCTTATTGCGTTCCAGGAGGAAATCGTCGCCGCTGTCGGGAAAGAAAAATCAGAAATCACCCTGTATGAGATCGATTCCGATCTGAAAGAAAAAGTGCGGGGAATGGCCGAATCAAACCTCTTAAAAGCGATCCAGGTTCATGAAAAGCACGCGCGCGAGGACGCGATCAGCGAAGTGAAAAACGAGGTTTTGGCCAAGTTTGAAGAAGAGGAACACGATGAAGACACGCTGAAACAAGTGAAAGACATTTTGTCGCAACTTGTTAAAAATGAAGTGCGCCGTCTGATCACGGAGGAAAAAGTTCGTCCTGACGGCCGGGCAGTCGATGAGATCCGCCCGCTTTCTTCAGAAGTCGGACTCCTTCCGAGAACACACGGTTCAGGCCTTTTCACACGGGGGCAGACGCAGGCGCTCAGCATTTGTACGCTCGGTGCGCTTGGCGATGTACAAATTTTGGACGGTCTCGGTGTCGAGGAATCAAAACGCTTTATGCACCATTACAACTTCCCGCAGTTCAGCGTCGGGGAAACAGGGCCGATGCGCGGACCAGGACGCCGCGAAATCGGGCACGGAGCCCTCGGGGAACGTGCGCTTGAGCCGATTGTTCCGTCTGAAAAAGACTTCCCGTACACCATCCGCCTCGTCTCTGAAGTGCTTGAATCAAACGGTTCAACTTCCCAGGCGAGCATTTGTGCAAGCACGCTTGCTATGATGGATGCAGGGGTGCCGATTAAAGCTCCGGTGGCCGGAATCGCAATGGGTCTTGTTAAATCAGGTGAGAACTACACGGTCCTAACCGATATTCAAGGTATGGAAGACCATCTCGGAGATATGGACTTTAAAGTAGCGGGAACGTCCAAAGGCGTCACAGCTCTGCAAATGGATATTAAAATTGAAGGCCTATCAAGAGAGATTTTGGAAGAGGCTCTTCAGCAGGCGAAAAAAGGCAGAATGGAAATTCTTGAAAGCATGCTGAGCACATTGGCTGAATCAAGAAAAGAGCTTTCTCCTTATGCGCCGAAAATCTTGACGATGTCGATCAATCCGGATAAAATCCGCGACGTCATCGGACCAAGCGGAAAACAAATCAATAAGATCATTGAAGATACAGGTGTTAAAATCGATATTGAACAAGACGGCACAATCTTCATCTCTTCCACCGATGAAAGCATGAACCAAAAAGCGAAGAAAATTATCGAAGACCTTGTCAGAGAAGTTGAGGTCGGACAGCTTTACTTAGGTAAAGTAAAGCGGATTGAAAAATTCGGAGCTTTCGTTGAACTGTTCAGCGGAAAAGACGGTTTGGTCCATATTTCAGAGCTTGCGCTCGAACGGGTAGGAAAAGTCGAAGATGTCGTCAAAATCGGCGACGAGCTCCTTGTTAAGGTTACCGAAATCGATAAACAAGGACGCGTCAACTTATCAAGAAAAGCTGTACTGCGTGAACAGAAGGAAAAAGAAGAACAAAAATCGTAAAAAACGGTGTTTTATCTTGCTTCTGTCTTCGTCTTCAAAGCAAAAGGAAGCCTGGGTAACCCGGCTTCTTTGTTTTAAGCCGTGAAAACGGTCCGGTTCTATCTTGTCCTTTTCTCACATATTTTGTGGGGAAGGGAGGAATACAATTGAAAAGAACGATTGTTCGTGTTTCCGTTTTTTTCTTTCTTTTGCTGATGTCCTATCAGATGATGAACCGTCCGTATTCACAACATTACATAGATGCGATGAAAAAAGATGCGGTCACGGTTGCCGCTCAGAAGGACGAATTGTACCAGGAGCTTTTGCAAAAAGCGCCTGAATATGAAGTAAAGGCCCAAAATGCGAAAATTGATCAAATATGGAAAGCGATTCCCGGCTACAACGGCTTAAAAGTAAACATCGAAAAATCGTACAAAAAAATGAAACGGGCCGGAGCATTTGATGAGAAGCTGCTCGTTTATGATCAAGTGAAACCTGATGTTCATTTAGAATCCTTAAAGCCTGAGCCGATCTACCGCGGACACCCGGATAAACCGATGGTATCGTTTATTATCAATGTCGCCTGGGGTAATGAATATTTGCAGGAGATGCTTCCCGTTTTAGAAAAGCATCGTGTCAAAGCCACCTTTTTTTTGGAGGGCAGATGGGTGAAACATCACTCCGAGCTCGCAAAAGCCATCCAAAACGGCGGACATGAAATCGGAAACCATTCATACAATCATCCGGATATGAGCAAACTGACGAGAGAACGTATTTCAGAACAGCTGCGGATGACAAATGAACAAATAGAGGAAACGCTCGGCGTCAAGCCGAAATGGTTCGCCCCGCCGAGCGGCAGCTTCCGCAAAGAGGTTGTGGATCAGGCTCACAAGATGGGGATGGGAACGATCATGTGGACAGTTGATACGATCGATTGGCAGAAACCGCAGCCGGCCGTCTTACAGCAACGGGTATTAAGCAAAGTACATAACGGCGCCATGATATTAATGCATCCGACAGATCCAACTGCAAAAAGTCTTGCCGTTTTGATACAGAACCTTCATGAAAAAGGCTATCAAATCGGAACTGTTTCACAGCTGATGAATGAAAAAAGGCTTGTTGAAGAATAGGATGTGCGGCCCGTTCTTTGAATAGGAGGAACAAATTTGATTAAACGGTATACTTGTCAAAATGGGGTAAGAATCGTATTCGAAAACAATCCCACTGTCCGGTCTGTGGCCATCGGAGTTTGGATTGGAACCGGATCAAGACATGAAACACCTGAAATTAACGGTATTTCGCACTTTCTTGAGCACATGTTTTTCAAAGGGACTAAAACGCGCACTGCAAGGGACATCGCAGAGTCTTTCGACAGAATCGGCGGACAGGTCAACGCGTTTACCTCAAAGGAATATACGTGCTATTACGCCAAAGTTCTCGATGAGCATGCAAGCTATGCTCTGGAAGTGCTTTCTGACATGTTCTTTCATTCATCATTTGACGAGGAAGAATTGAAAAAAGAAAAAAACGTCGTCTATGAAGAGATTAAAATGTATGAGGACACGCCTGACGACATCGTCCACGATCTCTTGAGCAAAGCGTCATTCGGCAGCCATTCCCTCGGTTATCCGATCCTCGGCACAGAGGAGACGCTTGCTGAATTTGACGGAGATTCGCTCAGAAAATATATGGACGAATATTACACGCCTGACCGCGTCGTCATTTCGATAGCCGGAAATGTGCCGGAAGCTTTTATAAAAGAAGCTGAAAAGCACTTTGGCTCATATGAAGCCAAAGGCAAAAGAACCGGCATGACAAAACCGGATTTTCATCATGAGAAAATGACGCGCAAAAAAGAAACCGAACAGGCTCACCTCTGTCTCGGCTTTAACGGGCTGGAAGCAGGTCACCCGGAAATCTACGATTTGATCGTTCTCAATAATATTTTGGGAGGGAGCATGAGCAGCCGCCTCTTTCAGGATGTCCGGGAAGATAAAGGTCTTGCATATTCCGTGTTCAGCTACCACACTTCCTATGAAGACAGCGGCATGATGACGATCTACGCCGGAACCGGCGCAAATCAGCTTCAGCTTCTGTCAGAAACGATTCATGAAACACTGCGTGTGCTGAAAAGCGACGGAATTACACCGAAAGAGCTTGAAAACAGCAAAGAGCAAATGAAAGGCAGCCTGATGCTCAGTCTCGAAAGCACAAACAGCAAAATGAGCCGCAACGGCAAAAATGAGCTTTTGCTCGGCAAACACCGGACGCTTGATGAAATCATCGAAAAGTTGAATGCCGTCAGCCTTGAGCGTGTGAACAATCTTGCCAACCGGATTTTCACCGATGATTACTCGTCTGCATTGATCAGCCCGTCGGGTGAGCTGCCGAAATAATACCTCGTTAAAACATGCTTGTCTTTTTAGGCAGGCATGTTTTTTGTTATCGGTTCATACATCATAACAAAAGGGGGTTTTTTCATGAGGCTGAGTGAGCTTTCGGGAAAAGAAATCGTCGATGTTAAGCGGGCTGAACGGCTTGGCGTACTGGGGCAGACGGATCTTGAGATCAATGAGCAGGACGGACAGATTACCGCTCTTATTATCCCTTCTGTAAAATGGTTCGGACTTGGCAGAAAACAGGGGAATGACATCAAGGTGCCCTGGTCGCAAATTCAAAAAATCGGATCGGATATGATCATTTTGGATGTGCCGGAAAGCAGCGTGACAAAAGAAGAATAAGCAAGCCTAGAACACCCGCCCGTCCCTTGGGGCGGGCTTTTTGTTTTTCTGGATTTCAATTCACCGCTATTTCCTTTTTGTCATATGATGAAATTAGCTTATGAATTAGATCCTTGTCAAAAAAGAAGGTGAATGTTAGAGCCATGTTAACCGGATTAACGATTGCAATCATCGGCGGCGATGCAAGGCAGCTCGAGATCATCCGCAAGCTGACGGAACAGGATGCAAAGGTCTTTTTAATCGGTTTTGACCAGCTTGATCACGGGTTTACCGGAGCTACAAAACTAAAGCTGAACGAACTCGACTTTGGCACAATAGACAGCATTATTCTGCCTGTATCAGGCACATCGATGGAAGGAACGGTTGCGACTGTTTTTTCCAATGAAAAAGTGGTGTTAAAACAGGAACATTTAGAAAAAACTCCGCCTCACTGTGCGATTTATTCAGGGATTTCAAACCAGTATTTAGACGGCATGGCCAAAGGGGCAAACCGCCGTCTTGTCAAGCTCTTTGAAAGAGACGATATTGCGATTTACAACTCGATACCTACAGTCGAAGGTGCCATTATGATGGCCATACAGCATACAGACTTTACGATTCACGGCTCGAATGTGATGGTTCTCGGGCTCGGGCGGACGGGAATGAGCATCAGCCGGTCGTTCTCGGCGCTCGGAGCACGCGTAAAAGTCGGAGCGCGCGACTCCGCCCACCTCGCCAGAATCTTGGAGATGGGCCTCACTCCTTTCCACACAAACGAACTTGCAGAGCATGTTGAAAATATCGACATTTGCATCAATACCATTCCAAGCCTGATTCTCGATAAACACGTCCTCTCACGAATGACACCCAGAACATTAATTCTCGATTTAGCAACCCGTCCCGGAGGCACCGATTTTGATTTTGCTGAAAAGCAAGGCATTAAAGCGCTGCTTGCTCCGGGACTCCCCGGGATCGTCGCGCCTAAAACGGCGGGACAGATTATTGCCAATGTTTTGTGCAACCTTTTGTCTGAATTAACAACCGACCGAAAGGGGCTGTCATAATGTCGATCAAAGGAAAAAGAATCGGATTTGGTCTGACGGGTTCACATTGCACGTATGATGCTGTATTTCCGCAAATCGAAGCGCTGATCAACAATGGAGCTGAAGTGAGACCGGTCGTCACACATACTGTCAAGTCGACGGACACACGCTTTGGAGAAGGAGAAGAATGGGTCAGGAGAATAGAGGAACTAACTGGATTTAAAGTCATTGATTCCATTCCGAAAGCGGAGCCTCTCGGACCGAAAACTCCGCTGGACTGCATGGTTGTTGCGCCACTGACGGGAAATTCGATGAGCAAGCTCGCAAACGCCCAGACGGACAGTCCGGTTCTCATGGCGGCCAAGGCGACGATGAGAAACTCCCGTCCCGTCGTCCTCGGTATTTCAACGAATGATGCGCTCGGCTTGAACGGCGTCAACTTGATGAGGCTGATGGCGGCAAAAAACGTTTACTTTATTCCGTTCGGCCAGGATGATCCTTATAAAAAGCCGAATTCGCTTGTCGCCAAAATGGATCTTTTAGTGCCGGCGGTCGAAGAAGCGCTCTCCCATAAACAAATGCAGCCTATCCTGGTCCACAGTGATCAATAAATCTTTTGAAAATAAAGTTGTAACAAAAAATATCAATCACCACGGCACACATCTATGTTAAAATAAAATGTAAAATGCATAGTCAACCAATCGTTTACGACGATTAAGGTGGAAGGAGTTTTACAATTGGGCAGAGGATTACATGTAGCAGTAGTTGGTGCGACAGGCGCTGTAGGACAGCAAATGTTAAAAACACTAGAAGACAGGAATTTTGAACTGGATAAACTGACTTTATTATCCTCAAAACGTTCAGCAGGTACGAAGCAGACTTTCAAAGGCAAAGAGTACACTGTAGAAGAAGCTCGTCCAGAGAGCTTTGAAGGCGTCAACATCGCGCTTTTCAGCGCTGGGGGAAGCGTTTCGCAGGCGCTTGCTCACGAGGCTGTCAAACGCGGGGCGATCGTTATTGATAATACGAGCGCGTTCCGAATGGACCAAAACACTCCGCTCGTCGTACCTGAGGTCAATGAGGCAGATTTGCACAAGCACAACGGCATTATTGCAAATCCGAACTGTTCAACAATCCAGATGGTTGTTGCGCTCGAACCGATCCGCAAGGCTTTCGGTTTAAACAAAATCATCGTGTCGACTTATCAGGCGGTGTCGGGAGCCGGAAATGAAGCGGTAAAAGAGCTCTACGGGCAAACCGAAGCCATTTTGAACGACAAACCGTTCGAGCCTGAGATCATGCCGGTGAAGAGTGATGAAAAACACTACCAAATCGCATTTAACGCTATTCCTCAAATCGATAAATTCCAGGAAAACGGCTTTACGTTTGAGGAAATGAAAATGATAAATGAAACGAAAAAAATCATGCACATGCCTGAGCTTCAAGTTTCAGCCACATGTGTCAGACTGCCGGTTGCAACAGGGCATTCAGAATCCGTCTACATCGAAACAGACCGTGATGATGTGACAGCAGAAGATATTAAAAATCTGTTAAAAGAAGCTCCAGGCGTCGTTCTGCAGGATGATCCGGCTGAACAGGTCTATCCGATGCCTGCAGATGCAGTAGGAAAAAGAGACGTGTTTGTCGGCCGGGTGAGAAAAGACCTTGACCGCCCGAACGGTTTCCATCTGTGGATCGTTTCCGACAACCTGCTGAAAGGCGCAGCATGGAATTCCGTACAAATCGCAGAAAGCCTAAAAGCTTTAAATTTAGTTTAAGATTTCTAACGGGATGTGAGAAGAGAGTGAGGCAAAAATGAAAGCCTGCTCTCTTCTGTTACGTCCGAAATCAACTTGGAGTGAAATAAAGTGAAAATCATCGTTCAAAAATTCGGCGGAACGTCTGTAAAAGATGACCGCGGCAGAAAGCTTGCCTTAAGCCATATTCAGGAAGCGGTCAATGAAGGATACAAAGCGGTTGTCGTCGTATCGGCCATGGGCCGGAAAGGCGATCCGTATGCGACTGATTCATTGCTTGATCTGCTTTACGGCGGACAGGATACGATTACCGAGCGCGAGCAGGATATGCTTTTATCATGCGGAGAAACGATTTCCTCTGTTGTGTTCGCCAGCATGCTTTTGGAAAACGGGATTAAAGCAGCTGCTTTAACCGGTGCGCAAGCGGGCTTTTTAACGGACAACAACCATACGAATGCAAAGATTCTCGAAATGAAGCCGGAGCGGCTTGTCAGCATGCTGGCCGACCATGATGCGGTTGTCGTCGCAGGCTTCCAAGGCGCGACTGCAAAAGGGGACATTACAACGATCGGCCGCGGCGGAAGCGATACATCGGCCGCTGCGCTCGGCGCGGCGCTGGACGCGGAATTTATCGATATTTATACAGATGTCGAAGGCGTCATGACCGCTGATCCGCGCATCGTTGAAAAAGCGAAGCCGCTGCCTGTGATTACCTATACGGAAATCTGTAATTTAGCCTATCAGGGGGCCAAGGTGATCCACCCGAGAGCCGTTGAAATCGCAATGCAGGCGAAAGTGCCGATCCGCGTGCGTTCAACCTATTCAAACGAGACGGGCACGCTCGTCACAAGCCATCACAACTCAAAAGCCGGAAGCGACGTTTTTGAGCGTCTTATCACTGGCATCGCCCATGTGAAAGACGTGACACAGTTTAAAGTCCCGGCAAAAGAAGGACAATATAACGTACAGACTGAAGTGTTTAAAGCGATGGCGAATGCCGGCATCAGCGTCGATTTCTTCAATATTACACCAAGTGAAATTGTCTACACGGTGGCTGGAAACATGACCGACCGCGCCTCTGGCATCCTGAAAGAATTGGGCTATGAACCGGCCGTGACAAGAAATTGCGCGAAAGTGTCAGCAGTTGGCGCGGGAATTATGGGCGTTCCGGGCGTTACCTCAAAAATCGTTACCGCTTTATCAGAAAAAGGCATTCCGATCTTGCAGTCTGCTGACAGCCATACGACGATATGGGTGCTCGTGCACGAGAAAAATATGGCGACGGCCGTGAATGCGTTGCATGAAGTGTTTGAACTGTCAAAATAAATATGATTGAATCATGATGAGGTGAAAAAAATGAATTTCGGAAATATCGCAACCGCAATGGTTACGCCCTTTGACAAAAATGAAAATATCGATTTTCAAAAACTGTCAAAGCTGATCGATTATTTAATAAACAATGGGACGGATTCCCTGGTGGTTGCCGGAACAACCGGAGAATCGCCGACGCTTTCCGAAGAAGAAAAGGTAGCGCTCATTCAATATTCCGTCAAGGAAGCGGCAGGCCGCGTCCCGATCATCGCCGGCACGGGAAGCAACAACACGAAAGCGTCGATCAAGCTGACGAAAAAAGCTGAAGAAGCCGGCGCTGACGCCGTCATGCTCGTCACTCCGTACTACAACAAGCCTTCTCAGGAAGGCATGTACCGCCATTTCAGAGCGATTGCGGAGGAAACGTCACTGCCTGTCATGCTTTATAATGTACCGGGAAGAACGGCTGCTTCGCTCGCACCGGAAACGACGATCCGCCTTGCGGAGATCCCGAATATCATTGCGATTAAAGAAGCGAGCGGCGACTTAGATGCGATTACAAAAATCGTAGCTGAAACCCCTGAGGACTTTGCCGTTTATTCAGGAGATGACAGCCTGACACTGCCGGCCTTGTCCGTAGGAGCGAGAGGAATCGTTTCCGTTGCATCACATATCATCGGACCGGAAATGCAGGAAATGATCAAACATTATACAGAGGGGAACACGGCTCAAGCTGCTTTGATCCACCAAAAGCTGCTTCCGCTGATGAAAGGGCTTTTTGCCGCACCGAATCCGTCTCCATTAAAGACGGCTCTTCAGCTGAAGGGTCTTGATGTCGGGTCCGTCCGGCTCCCTTTGATTCCGCTAAATGAAGATGAACGACTCCGTTTAAGCAGCCTGATGAACGGCCTGTAAAAAACAATACGGACGAAAACGGTCATTCTCTTTTGGAGGGGATGACCGTTTGTCATATACATAATGGTTCTTGTTTTCTAAATTTAGATTCAGGTATAATAGGGACAAGTGATGATGGACGGGTACTTAGATTAGGAGGATTACAATTTGAAAAAAAATACAGAAAATATTAGAATTATCGCCTTAGGAGGCGTCGGAGAGATCGGAAAAAACCTTTATGTCATTGAAATTGATTCTGACATATTCGTGGTTGACGCCGGTCTCATGCATCCAGAAAATGAAATGCTGGGTATCGATGTGGTCATTCCTGACATTTCATATTTAATTGAACGATCTGACCGCGTAAAGGCGATTTTTCTCACACACGGGCATGAGGAAAACATCGGCGGCGTATTTTACTGCCTGAACAAACTTTCTGTGCCTGTTTACGGAACGAAGCTGACGCTCGCCCTTTTAAAGGAAACGCTGAAGCAGTACGGTGTAAACAAAAAGCCCGATTTAAGAGAAATTCATTCAAAATCCGTTATTACATTTGAATCGACAAAGGTGTCATTCTTTAAAACAAATCACAGCATTCCGGATTCCGTCGGTGTCAGCTTTAAAACATCCCTCGGGTCCATCGTGTGCACTGGCGATTTTAAATTTGACCAGACACCTGTTTTAAACCAGACAAGCGACATCGGCGAAATTGCCAAAATCGGCAACAGCGGTGTGCTGTGCCTGCTTTCCGACAGTGCCAATGCTGAGAAACCGGGCTATACGCCTTCAGAAGCAGTCGTCGGCGGAGAGATATCCGATGTAATGTACAATGCCGAAAACCGCGTCATTATTGCCGTGTTCGCGTCTAACTTTAACCGGATTCAGCAGGTCATTGATGCCGCGCTCCAAAACGGCAGGAAGCTTGCGGTTTCAGGAAAAAATATTTCGACGATACTCCAGCTGGCGATGAAGCTCGGGTATGTCACGGCAGATGAAGATCTGTTCATCCCTGTCCAAGAAGTTAAAAAGTATCCGAAAAGAGAAGTCGCGATTTTGACAGGGGACAACCATGGAGAGCCGCTCGCCGCATTGACCAGGATCGCAAAACAAGGGCATAAGCAGCTCGACATTGAGAAAGGGGATACCGTCCTGATCGCATCCTCCCCTATTCCGGGTCAGGAGCTTGTCTACTCCAAAGCGGTCGACCTCTTAACAAGAGCGGGCGCGCAGGTCGTTTTCGCCCAAAAACGCGTCCATGTATCAGGCCATGGCTGTCAGGAAGAACTGAAGCTGATGCTCAACCTGCTGAAGCCGAAGTATTTAATCCCCGTAAACGGTGAATACAGAATGCAAAAAGCGCATTCCAAGCTTGCCGAAGAAATCGGTATGAAACGGAGCGACATTTTCCTGATTGAAAAAGGAGACGTCGTGGAATTCCGCGGACAAAACGTGAAAATCGGCGATAAAGTGCATTCAGGCAATATTTTGATCGATGGACTCGGTGTCGGCGACATCGGCAATATCGTGCTCAGAGACCGCCGTCTTCTGTCCCAGGACGGAATCTTAATCGTTGTGATTACCCTTGATAAAAAGAAAAAACATCTTGTATCAGGACCCGAAATTATCACGAGAGGTTTTGTCTATGTCAGAGAATCTGAACAGCTGATCGTTGAAGCGACGGAACTTGTCAGGGAACTCGTCAACGAAAGCACAGAAAACGCCGTCGTCGAATGGTCCGCCTTAAAACAGGCGATGCGTGACGCACTAAACCAGTTCCTATACGAAAAAACGAAACGAAAACCAATGATCATTCCAATCATCATGGAAGTATAAAACCAAGAGATTTCTCTTGGTTTTTTTTCATGCCTTTTGCGTTGAATGAAAAAAACGCCATTGTCCATAATACAAAAGAAACTCGAGAAAGAGGTGAGCCAGATGGACTCAAACCGGATACAAAACGGGGACAGCCAGGGGGAGCAGCCGGCTAAGCCGGACGCAAAAGACAGTCTCGTCAACAAAATCCAGCAGCTCGGCGAAACGACACTCCCGCAAATGGGTCAGGATACCAACATTCACTGTCTGACCATTATCGGGCAAATTGAAGGTCACGTACAGCTTCCTCCCCAAAATAAAACAACAAAATATGAACACGTGATTCCCCAGATCGTTGCAGTAGAGCAGAATCCTAAAATCGAAGGGCTGCTCATCATCTTAAACACGGTCGGAGGAGACGTTGAAGCGGGTCTTGCGATTGCGGAAATGCTGGCGTCTCTGTCAAAGCCGACGGTCTCTATCGTGCTGGGCGGCGGACATTCAATCGGAGTTCCAATTGCGGTGTCCTGCGACCACAGCTATATCGCTGAAACAGCGACGATGACGATCCATCCGGTCAGACTGACAGGGCTTGTCATCGGTGTGCCGCAGACATTTGAGTATCTCGATAAAATGCAGGAAAGGGTCATCAATTTCGTGACAAGTCATTCGAACATATCGGAAGACAAATTTAAAGAACTGATGTTTTCAAAAGGCAATTTGACCCGCGATATCGGGACGAATGTCGTAGGAAACGATGCCGTGAAATACGGATTAATCGATGAAACCGGCGGAGTCGGACAGGCGATTCAAAAGCTGAATGAATTAATCGAACAAAACAAAGGCGCCCAGGAAGGGATGATCCAATGATTCTGTATACGACAATGCCGCAGGAAATCGTGTTCGCAGGGCAGGCGGAAAACTCGAACTTAAAACAGATCGATGTCAACGGCGTGCCCCTTTTAGTCGAAATGAACGGAGAGGAAGCAAGAGTCGTCCAAGTTCTCAGCACGAACCCGATGGATTTTTTAAAACAAGAAACAGCACCTGGGCAGACGCTTAAACTGACATTTTATAAATAGCTGAAGTGTCGCAAGGATAAATATGCTATAATAGGGGAATCCAGAGGAAAATCGCAGCCGAAAAAAGGCTGCTTTCTCTTTGTTTTTACATTTTTTAACACGCAGTAAGGTGATGGAACATGGCAAAAAGAAAACGAAAATCAACAAAGAAACAAAAACAAGGAAAAAAACGGATTCATCTTAAATTTGAATTGTACGGATTAATCTGTATCGCCATCTCGATTATTGCGGTTTTGCAGCTTGGCGTAGCAGGGCAAACGTTCATTTACATGTTCCGCTTTTTCGCCGGTGAATGGTTCATCCTTTGCTTTCTCGGCCTTTTTTTAACGGGTGTGTCTTTATTTTGGAAGAAGAAAACACCCAGTTTTTTAACAAGGAGAAAAGCGGGCCTTTACTGCATCATCGCAAGCATGCTGCTTCTTTCCCATGTCCAGCTGTTTCAGCATTTGACCGAAAGGGGAATCGTTCAGTCTCCGAGCGTAATCCAAAATACGTGGGAGCTGTTTCTGATGGATGTAAAAGGCGAGACAGGATCACCTGATCTTGGAGGCGGAATGATTGGAGCCGTTTTATTTGCGGCGTCATACTTTCTGTTTGCATCTGCAGGGTCTAAAATCATCGCCTTCTTCCTGATCTTGATCGGCCTTCTTTTGATTACGGACCGTTCGTTGCAGGAGACGCTGATCAAATGGATGACCCCGGTCGCCTCCTTCATTAAAAACCAGTGGCAGGCCTTTTTAGCAGACATTAAACAATTGAAAAGCAGCTCGCCCAAAAAGAAATCAGGAAAAAAACAAAAGGCGCAGAGAAAACCGAAAGTGTCTGAAGAGCCTGTACAAGATGCGGAGCTTGATCCAGATCCGGTGATTCAGTCAGAACCGATTATTTCAAGCTTTTCCGACCGTGATGAAAAACCCGAAGTTCAAGCGTACGAAGCTCAGGCGCCTGCCCCTGCCGAGCATTCTCCTGAGCCTGAAGCCGGTGAGGACATGCAGGCTACAGGCGCGCCCGAGATCACGTTCACAGAGCTTGAAAACAAGGATTATCAGCTTCCGTCGATTCAATTGCTGGATGAGCCGAAGCACACAGGGCAGCAGGCGGATAAAAAGAATATTTACGACAATGCCAGGAAGCTGGAAAAGACGTTTCAAAGCTTCGGAGTTAAGGCGAAAGTCACCCAGGTTCATCTCGGCCCGGCCGTAACGAAATATGAAGTCTATCCTGATGTGGGCGTCAAAGTCAGCAAAATTGTCAATTTAAGTGATGACTTGGCTCTTGCGCTCGCGGCCAAAGATATCCGCATCGAAGCCCCGATTCCCGGAAAATCGGCGATTGGAATCGAAGTCCCGAATGCGGAAGTCGCGATGGTTTCCTTGAAAGAAGTGCTCGAATCGAAACTGAATGACCGGCCGGATGCAAAGCTGATGATCGGACTCGGCCGGAACATTTCCGGAGAAGCTGTATTGGCAGAGCTGAACAAAATGCCCCATCTTCTTGTTGCAGGAGCGACAGGAAGCGGGAAAAGCGTCTGTGTCAACGGGATTATTACAAGCATTTTGATGAGGGCAAAGCCCCACGAAGTGAAGATGATGATGATCGACCCGAAAATGGTCGAGCTCAACGTCTACAACGGGATTCCGCATTTGCTCGCGCCCGTCGTGACAGATCCGAAAAAAGCATCGCAGGCTTTGAAGAAAGTCGTCAACGAAATGGAGCGGCGCTACGAATTGTTTTCTCACACGGGAACGAGAAATATCGAAGGGTATAACGACTATATTAAACGAATGAATGCCGCAGAAGAAGCAAAGCAGCCGGAGCTGCCATACATCATTGTGATCGTGGACGAGCTTGCCGACCTGATGATGGTCGCTTCCTCTGATGTGGAAGACTCGATCACAAGGCTTTCGCAAATGGCAAGGGCGGCGGGAATCCATCTGATCATCGCGACGCAGCGGCCTTCGGTCGATGTTATTACAGGGGTTATTAAAGCCAATATTCCGTCAAGGATCGCTTTCAGCGTATCGTCGCAGACCGACTCCAGAACGATTCTTGATATGGGAGGCGCTGAAAAACTTCTCGGCAGAGGGGACATGCTGTTCCTGCCTGTCGGCGCCAACAAACCGCTCCGCGTCCAAGGGGCCTTCCTGTCAGATGAAGAAGTTGAAAAAGTTGTCGATCACGTCATCACCCAGCAAAAAGCCCAATACCAAGAAGAAATGATTCCAGAAGAGACGCAGGAAACGGTCAGCGAAGTGACAGACGATCTTTACGACGAAGCGGTTGCGCTTGTCGTCAGCATGCAGACGGCGTCCGTGTCCATGCTGCAAAGGAGATTCCGCATCGGCTACACAAGAGCGGCGCGGCTTATCGATGCCATGGAAGAGCGGGGAATCGTCGGCCCTTATGAAGGTTCAAAGCCCCGTGAAGTCCTCTTGTCAAAAGAGCAATACGAAGAACTCTCTTCTTAAGAAGAGAGTTCTTGTTTTACATAATTTTATTATGTAAACTGGAAAACGTCTATTTATTTATTTGACAAAACATGATATAGTTATCCTCAATTAAAGGTAATTTGAATCTGATCTGTCAGACGGAGGGAAAACATGTCGATAAAAGCTGACAATCAACGGTTATGTTTAAAAGTGATTGATCGGATAAAAGATGATATTCAAAATGGGGTCTTTTGCGAGAATGAACGGCTCCCGTCTGAGTTTGAGCTGTCAAAGATGCTTGGTGTGAGCAGAACGGCTTTGCGTGAAGCGCTTAGAATGCTGGAAGAAGAAAACGTCATCATCAGAAGGCACGGAGTCGGATGCTTTGTAAATGCCAGGCCGTTATTTCTATCTGGTATTGAGCAGCTGAACAGCGTCACAAAAATGATCGAGCAGGCAAGCATGACGCCGGGAACCATTTTTATGTCTTCACAGGTTACCGCTCCTACCGAAGAAGATATGCTCCGGTTTCAATATGCGGAAGAAACCGAGATCTTTTTGCTTGAGCGGGTGAGAACGGCAAATGGAATGCCTGTTGTCTACTGTCTTGATAAAATACCTGTGGATATCCTCCCGGAAGGCTTTTCACACGAGCAGGAATCGATGTTTGAATGGCTTGAGGACAAATCCGGCGCCGTGATCAGCTATGCTGTTGCCGATATTGTGCCGATCGGGTATCACGACACCATTTCTCAAATTCTCGAATGCGATCCTGAAACATCTTTGCTGCTGCTCAAACAGACTCATTATGACCAAAACGATAAGCCCGTTTTATATTCTTTAAACTATTTTCGGGCCGATAAATTCAGATTTCACGTCGTCAGAAAACGTTTTTGATATACGGGCGCTCGATTAGGAGCGGCTGTTTTTTTTTGCCCATTAGCGCCCATACATAAATAAGCCCGCATCACGGAACAATAACAGATGGAAATACTGATGAATTGGGTGAAAAAAAGTTGAGCATAAAAAAAGACATGAAAAGCATTGTTGCGCTGTCTTCGGTCCCGCTTGTGATGACGCTAGGCAATTCGATGCTGATTCCGGTTTTGCCGATGATCGAAAAAAAATTAAACATTTCTTCGTTCCAAGTGTCGCTGATCATCACGGTTTACTCTATCGTGGCGATTTTATGCATCCCGATTACCGGCTATATGTCAGACCGGTTCGGAAGAAAAAAGATCATGCTCCCATGTCTTGTAATCGCGGGAGCTGGAGGAGCTTTGGCAGGTTTGGCTTCAACTTTTTTCGAAGATCCGTTTGCGATGATTTTAGCCGGGCGCGTCCTTCAAGGTATCGGATCAGCCGGCGCAGCCCCGATCGTCATGCCGTTTATCGGCGATCTTTTTCAAAAAGATGAAGAAATCAGCGCGGGACTCGGAGATATAGAGACGGCCAATACTGCCGGTAAAGTATTAAGCCCGATATTAGGGGCTTTTTTAGCATCTTGGGTTTGGTACATGCCATTTTGGTTTATTCCGGTCGTGTCTCTTGCCAGCTTTTTTCTCGTCTTGTTCTTTGTTCCCAAACCGAAGGACAAAGATGATGAAAAGCAAACATTAAAAAATTTCGCAAAAAACGTACAGGAGATATTTAAACGGGAAGGACGATGGCTTGTTTCCATTTTTGTCATCGGCGGGATCATTATGTTTCTTTTATTCGGAGTTCTCTTCTACCTGTCGGATACATTGGAGAAGCAGCATCAAATTGACGGGATTGCAAAAGGAGCGCTTCTCAGCATTCCGCTGCTTTTCCTTTCCGTCAGCTCCTACCTTGCCGGAAAGCTGATCGGAAACGACAAAATCAGAATGAAGGCCTGCGTACTGACCGGCATGGTCCTGCTGTCTCTGTCGTTTGCCGGTTTGTGGTGGAACCACAGCTTTTACCCGCTGTTTTTATTTATGTCCATCGGCGGCATCGGGATCGGAATTGCACTCCCTTCTTTGGATGCGCTGATTACCGAGGGAATTGAAAAAGAAGAACGCGGCACGATATCTTCGTTTTACAACAGTATGCGGTTTATCGGGGTTGCGCTCGGACCGCCGGTTTTCGCCTATATGATGACAAATGCGGATTGGCTGATATTCATCGTATCGCTTTTGTGCGGTTTAGCCGCCTTAGCGCTTGTGCTGTTTAATATCGACCCGAAAGAAGACGAAAGTGAAGCGGCAAAGACGGTGTAAATCTGCACCGTCTTTTTCATAAGGTTTTTAGTTTCCTTAAATCTCCTCCAGTTGATATAATTACAACCATACAGTCCAAGCGCATATGCTGAAATGTGGTCATAATACATAATATAAACAAGGACGAAGGAGGTTCTATATGACATACCTTAACGAAATAAAAAGAAAGCACCGCGGATTGACAAGCCACATCGTCAAAACGGAAAAATTCAAAACCGTCTCGATTATTTTTAAAATGCTTGCTCCTTTAACAAAGGAAGATGTGACAGAGAGGGCGCTTTTTCCGCATGTGCTTTTGCGGGGAACGGGCACCCGCCCCAAAACTTCAGAACTCAGAATGTATCTTGATGAACTTTACGGCACTTCCGTATCATGCGATCTCTCCAAAAAAGGGGAAATGCATGTCATTACATTCAGGCTCGATATCGCAAACGAAAAATTTTTAAAGGATCAGACACCGCTTCTGGAAAAAGGGCTCGAGCTTTTGTCAGAGATCATTTTTTCGCCGGCGCTTGAAGACGGAGCTTTTCTGCCGCTGTACGTGTCTCAGGAAAAACGCACACTAAAGCAAAGAATACAGGCGGTATATAACGACAAAATGCGCTATTCAAATTTGAGGCTGATTCAGGTGATGTGCAAAGATGAGCCATACGCGCTTCACGTCAACGGAGAGCTTGATGATGTGGACGACATCACGCCTCAAAGCCTGTATGAAGCTTATCAAAAAGCGGTCACAGAAGACCAGCTCGACATTTACGTCGTTGGGGATGTGGATGAACAGCAGGTGGATTCGTACATTTCCAAATACTTCGAAGTAAACGAGCGGGAGCTGAGACCCGTTCCCAAGCTTGAGCAAATCCGCGCAAAGGAGCCTCAGGAAGTCGTCGAGGATGCGGATGTCAAGCAAGGCAAGCTGAACATGGGATTTCGGACGGGAACGTATTTTACGGATGATGATTATCCGGCGCTTCAGCTGTTTAACGGTTTGTTTGGCGGATTTTCACATTCAAAGCTGTTTATTAATGTCAGGGAAAAGGCCAGCCTTGCCTATTATGCGGCTTCCAGAATCGAAAGCTTTAAAGGGCTGATGATGGTGATGTCGGGGATTGAAGTCGGCAATTATCAAAAAGCCGTCGACATCATCAAGGAGCAGTTCCAGGAAATGAAAAAAGGCAGCTTTACAGAAGAAGCGATCGACCAGACGAAAGCGGTCATTAAAAACCAGATTCTTGAAACGCTTGATACACCGTACGGCTTAGTCGAATTTATTTATCAGCAGGCTGCCGCCCAAACCGAATTTTCTCTTGAAGACTGGCTTGGACGAATCGACAACGTCAGAAAAGCCGAGATTATCGAAGTCGGGAAGAAAATCGATTTGGATACAACGTACTTTCTCAAAGGGACGGAGGGAGCATCTTGACGAAAACGATCGAATTTAAACAGCTGAAGGAAACATTATATTACGAAAAAATGCCTGGCGGCCTCGATGTCTATGTTCTTCCGAAAGAAGGATTTAACAAGACATATGCGGTCTTTACAACAAAATACGGATCGATTGACAATCAGTTTGTCCCGCTTGGAAAAGAAGAAATGGTCCGTGTGCCTGACGGAATCGCACACTTTTTGGAGCATAAGCTCTTCGAAAAAGAAGACGGCGATGTTTTTCAGCAATTCAGCAGGCAGGGAGCTTCGGCAAATGCGTTTACCTCCTTTACCAGAACGGCCTACCTGTTTTCGAGCACGTCCAACGTGGAAGAAAACTTGGAAACGCTCGTCGATTTTGTGCAGGACCCTTACTTTACGGAAAAAACGGTTGAGAAGGAAAAAGGCATCATCGGGCAGGAAATCAACATGTATGACGACAACCCAGACTGGCGTCTGTTTTTCGGCTTGATCGAAAACATGTACCAGGAGCATCCTGTCCGGATTGATATCGCAGGCACGATCGAAAGCATCTCGCATATTACAAAAGACCTTTTGTACGAATGCTATGAGACGTTCTATCACCCGAGCAATATGCTGCTGTTTGTCGTTGGTCCGGTCGATCCCGAAGCGATCATCCGCCAGGTCCGCGAAAATCAGCAGAAAAAGCCGTATACAGACCAGCCTGAAATCGTTCGCAAAGAAGTTGAAGAGCCTGGAGCAGTATTCAAAAAAGAACAGGAAATTAAAATGAATGTTCAAAGCTCAAAATGTCTCGTCGGTTTAAAAAGCGCTCATCCGATGAATACGGGAGAAGCCCTGCTGAAGCATGAGCTGACCATCAACCTCATTCTCGAGTGCCTGTTCGGCAAAAGCTCCAGCGATTATGAAAGAATTTATGAAAAAGGATATATCGATGAGACATTCAGCTATGACTATACTGAAGAACACGGATTTGGTTTCGTCTCTGTCGGCGGCGATACGCCTGAGCCCGACAAGCTTGCCGAGGAGCTGAAACAAGTGCTGTTCAAGGCGAAAGAAACGATCACAGCCGAAAAGCTGGAGCTGGCTAGAAAGAAAAAAATCGGCAATTTCTTAAAATCGATGAATTCGCCTGAGTATATCGCCAACCAGTTTACACGGTACGCTTTTCTGGAGACGAGTCTGTTTGATATCGTCACTGTACTCGAATCGATTACGCTTGAGGACGTTCACCGCGTCATTCAGGAAGAAATCGAAGAAGACAGAATCACCGTCTGCAAAGTCGTTCCAAAATCATAAAGCAAGGTCTGAAAGTTCAGCGTGTCAGGAGATTTTCCGATGCACGCTGAACCTTTCTTCTTTTGAACGGAAAGGTGGAAACATAGTATGACAAAACTCGCTCTTATCACCGGTGCAAGCGGCGGAATCGGGCAAAGCATCAGCGAAAAGCTGGCGCAAAACGGGTATGATCTTCTCCTCCATTACCATACAAATGAGCTGGCAGCCGCAGCACTTGCAGAAAGGCTGTCACATACATACGGCATTCACGCCGAAATCATTCACGGCGACCTATCCGACCCCGGCGGCGCAAAAGCCGTTTCCGCTTCCATCGGCGGGCGGGCGCTTGACGGCATCGTCTTAAACAGCGGTCAAAGCTTTCGCGGGCTTGTGACAGACATGACTGATGAGGCTGTGCAGGACATGGTGCAGCTCCATGTCTCAAGCCCGTTTCTGTTGACGAGGAATCTGCTGCCGGCGATGATCAGGAAAAAATCCGGCGCAATTGTAGCTGTCAGCTCCATTTGGGGTGAAACAGGGGCGTCGTGCGAAGTTTTATACAGCATGACAAAAGGCGCGCAAAATGTGTTTGTCAAAGCCCTCGCAAAAGAGCTTGCGCCAAGCGGCATCAGAGTCAACGCCGTTTCTCCGGGCGCTGTGAAAACAAGGATGATGGGCTCGTTTTCAAAAGAGGAAGAAGAGATGATCGCCGATGAGATTCCGATGGGAAGGCTCGCCGAAGCCGAAGAGGTTGCGGACGCCGTGCTGTTTCTGCTCTCGGCTAAGGCATCTTATATCACGGGTCAAATTTTGTCAGTTAATGGCGGCTGGCATTGTTAAAAACATGTATAGTTTGCGGTCCCCCAGAGAATAATAAGGCTGTAACTTCAAGAGAATGGAGGGGCCTGATATGTCCGTACTGGATAATTGGGATCAGTGGAAAAACTTTTTGGGCGACCGTTTGAACTATGCCCAAGAAAGAGGAATGTCAAACGAAACCATCTCAGATCTCGCATATGAGATCGGCGATTATTTGGCCGGTGAGGTTGATTCAAAAAACCATCAAGAACGAGTGCTCGCGGACCTTTGGAGCGTGGCTTCCGAAGAAGAGCAGCGCGCCATTGCGAATGTGATGGTTAAGCTTGTTGAAAACAACGGCTCGCATTAAGGAGAGAGTGTGTTCACTCTCTCTTTTTTATAGGCGCGGCTTTGTTAGCGGCACCGCTTTTGTGTTTTCTTTCCGCCCCGATAGGGTAAACATCATCCAGGCGCCGTTACAGCAGGTTTTTCCCGATTCTGGGAAACGGACGTTTTTCTTATTTAATCACAACATTCTGCTTTCTAATTGAGACAAAATGCTTTATGATAAAGGAAGGTAAATTTTTGCCACGATGATGGGTAGGGAGGTTATCATTTGGCAAAGCTCGAATGGTACTTAGAATATGAAATACAAGTCAACCGTCCCGGACTTCTGGGAGATATATCCTCTTTATTGGGGATGCTTTCAATTAATATTGTGACCATTAACGGCGTCGATACTCAAAGAAGAGGCCTCTTGTTAAAATGCCGTCATATAGATCAGATTAAGCGACTGGAATCGATTCTGAACACGATGGATACGATTAAAGTGACGAAGCTCCGCGAGCCGAAGCTTCGTGACCGTCTCGCTGTAAGGCACGGCCGCTATATCCAGCGGGATGCAGACGATAAAAAAACGTTCCGGTTTGAACGCGACGAGCTTGGCTTGCTTGTCGATTTTATGGCTGAGCTGTTTAAAAAAGACGGGCACAAGCTGATCGGGATCAGGGGAATGCCCCGCGTCGGCAAGACGGAATCAATTGTCGCTTCAAGTGTCTGTGCAAGCAAAAGGTGGCTTTTTGTTTCTTCGACACTGCTGAAGCAAACGATCAGAAGCCAGCTGATTGCCGATGAGTACAGTCCGGAGAATGTTTTCATTTTGGACGGCATTGTGTCGACGAGAAGAGGATCTGAACGCCATTTGCAGCTCGTCAGTGAGATCATGCGGCTGCCGGCGACCAAAGTTGTCGAGCATCCGGACATTTTCGTGCAAAATACGGAATATACGATGGACGATTTTGATTACATCATCGAATTGCGTAACAGCCCCGATGAGGTGATTACATATGAACATGCTGAAGAACCGCAGATGTTTGACCATTCAGGTTTTTCCGGCTTTGATTTTTAAAATGGAAGGTGTTTGTTGTGACTGAACTAGGAAATCGGCTGAAAGAAGCCAGAGAGGAAAAAGGGATGTCATTGGACGATCTTCAGGCGGCCACAAAGATCCAAAAAAGGTATTTAACGGCCCTTGAAGAAGGAAACTATGATATCATTCCGGGAAAATTTTATGTGCGGGCTTTTATCAAGCAGTACGCCGAAGCTGTCGGCCTCGACTCGGAGCTCTTGTTTGAAGAGTTTAAAAAAGATATCCCTAATTCTTACAATGATGAGGTTTCTGAGAAGCTTTCTTCAATCAAGCCGCAGAGAGAGCTGCCCAAGTCTGCCTCAAAAGCGCTTGAACTTTTGCCTACCCTGCTTGTGGCAGCCGGCGTTATCGTTGTGATCGCGATCATTTACGTCATCGTTCAGGCTGTAAACGGCGGAGGCAACCAGCAGGCTGAAGAGCCTAAGACAGAGGAATCGCAAAGCAAGTATGACGTCTCAAAAGATTCCCCGCTGACAAAGGGAAATCAACAGAACACGGATGCGCAGAAAGACAGCGCTGAAGGCGACAAAGAAAAAAAGGATCAGCAGTCTGATGAGAACGACAAGCTGACCATGAAAGCGACCGCAAGCGAAGGCTCTTCCACAACTTATGAAGTATCAGGATCCGACAAGCTGGAGCTTGAAGTAAAGGCAAACGCAAACTCATGGGTCAGGGTGCGCGACGAGAAAGGAAGCTCCCTTAAAGAAGGAATGATGAAAAAAGGAGAAACCTTTCAAAAGAATATTACCGATCAATCGCAAATTGATTTGCGGATCGGATATGCGCCGGGCGTTGAAATTAAAATCAACGGAGAAGTTCTTTCTTACAAGCTCGATCCTAAGACTGTGATGACACAAAACATAACGATTCAAAATAAAAAGGAGGAAAAGTCATCTTAATTGCACAGATGACTTTTTCTTGCGTTCATCATCATTAGGAAAACATACATATCTGGAGGAACCTTTATGTTTAATCTACCGAATAAAATCACGCTTTCTAGAATCGCATTAATTCCTGTTTTTATGGTCATCATGCTTGTGCCGTTTCAGTGGGGGGCTGTCTCCTTCGGCAGCGAGTCGATTCCGGTCACCCATTTGATCGGCGCACTGTTGTTTATTTTTGCTTCTGTCACCGATTGGGTTGACGGCTATTACGCGAGAAAGCTGAACCTTGTAACAAACTTTGGAAAATTTCTTGACCCGCTTGCAGACAAGCTGCTCGTGTCTTCCGCTTTAATTATTCTGGTGCATTACCATCTTGCTCCGGCCTGGATGGCCATTGTCATTATCAGCCGGGAATTTGCCGTAACGGGACTGCGGCTCGTCCTTGCGGGAACAGGGGAAGTCGTCGCGGCCAACATGCTTGGAAAAGTGAAAACATGGGCTCAGATCATCGCCATCTCTGCTCTTTTGCTTCACAATCTTCCATTTGAGCTTGTATCCTTCCCGTTCGGATCGCTTGCTTTATGGGTGGCTGTCTTTTTCACAGTCGTATCAGGATGGGATTATTTCGCTAAAAACTGGGATGCTTTAAAAACATCGAACTAAACGTGGGGAAGTGGAAACAATGAAGTTGGAAAGAAAAGCGGAAATTATCGCTGTCGGTTCTGAGCTTCTGCTCGGACAAATCGCTAATACAAATGCTCAGTTTATCAGCAGGCATTTGGCCGAAATCGGCATTAACGTCTTTTATCACACGGCGGTGGGAGATAACCCTGAACGCCTTAAACAAGTCATTCAGACAGCTCAGAAAAGGTCTGACTTCATCATTTTTTCGGGAGGCCTCGGACCGACGAAAGACGATTTGACAAAAGAAACGATCGCTGAAGTTGTCGGGCGCCCTCTTAAGCTCGACGATGAAGCCTTCGAATCGATTCAGGATTACTTCAGAAAAACGAACCGGGAGATGTCGCCGAACAACCGCAAACAGGCGTTGATCCTCGAAGGATCCGATGTTCTGCCGAACCGCTTCGGGATGGCTCCGGGAATGCTGCTTGAGCATGAATCGCGCTTTTATATGCTCTTGCCGGGACCTCCGAAAGAGCTGGAGCCGATGTTTGAAAACGAAGCGAAGCCGCTGATTTTGGAAAAGCTCGGCTCGAAGGAAAAGATCGTGTCAAGGGTGCTGCGGTTCTTCGGCATCGGAGAATCCCAGCTTGAAACCGATTTGGAAGATCTCATCGATGCGCAGACTAATCCGACAATCGCCCCGCTTGCGGCCGACGGGGAAGTCACGCTCAGGCTCACGGCAAAGCATGCGGATCCGAAGGAGACAAACCGCTTGTTAAAAGAAACGGAAGACCTCATCCTGGAGCGGGTCGGAGAGTTCTTTTACGGGTATGATGATACATCTCTTGCAGAAGAGCTTGCGAAAGCATGCAGGAGCAAGGGAATGACCTTGGCCGCTGCGGAAAGCTTTACAGGCGGGCTTTTTTCCACCTGGCTGACGGAAATGAGCGGCGCTTCCGAATATTTCAAAGGCGGTGCCGTCTGCTACACAAACGAATTGAAAGTTTCAGCGGCCGGCGTTGCTGAAGACACGCTGCAGCGCTACGGTGCGGTCAGCGCGCAATGCGCAAAAGAGCTCGCCGCAGGCATCAGAGTCAAAACAGGAAGCGATATCGGCATCAGCTTTACTGGAGTAGCCGGGCCGAATACGCAAGAAGGCCATCCGGCAGGAAAGGTGTTTATCGGCATCTCCGTGAAGGACCAGGCTGAAGAAGCGTTCGAATTTCAGTTCGCCGGATCCAGGTCTGCGGTGCGAAAGCGTTCTGCCAAATACGGCTGCCATCTGTTGCTGAAAATGATGGAAAAATAAGCGGAAACCGGATTTTCGGTATATCTTTCTTATGAAAAAAGTCATTCCATTTTAGGAGATCGATTTTTCCCTCTTAAAAAAATCGAATATGCGTTCGCTTTTTTCTTGGCAAATCCGCGCAAACAAGGTATAGTAGATATAGCGGAAGTGATAAAGGAGGAAAATAGAATGAGTGATCGTCAGGCAGCCTTAGATATGGCGCTTAAACAAATAGAAAAGCAGTTTGGTAAAGGTTCGATTATGAAACTCGGCGAACAAACTGAAACGAGAATTTCAACAGTTCCGAGCGGTTCTTTAGCGCTCGACACGGCTCTTGGAGTGGGCGGATACCCGCGCGGCCGGATTATTGAAGTATACGGGCCTGAAAGCTCCGGTAAAACGACGGTGGCGCTTCATGCGATTGCCGAAGTTCAGCAGCAGGGCGGACAGGCGGCGTTTATCGACGCCGAGCACGCGCTCGACCCCGTCTATGCACAAAAGCTGGGCGTCAACATTGATGAGCTTTTGCTGTCACAGCCTGATACGGGCGAGCAGGCGCTTGAAATCGCCGAAGCTCTTGTCAGAAGCGGAGCGGTGGATATCGTTGTCATCGACTCTGTGGCAGCGCTTGTGCCGAAAGCTGAAATCGAAGGAGATATGGGGGATTCCCACGTCGGTTTGCAGGCCAGACTGATGTCTCAAGCGCTTCGTAAGCTTTCCGGAGCGATCAATAAATCGAAGACCATCGCGATCTTTATTAACCAGATTCGTGAAAAAGTCGGCGTCATGTTTGGAAATCCTGAGACGACGCCAGGCGGAAGAGCGCTGAAATTCTACTCTTCTGTCCGCCTTGAAGTGCGCCGCGCAGAGCAGCTGAAACAAGGCAACGATGTCATGGGGAACAAGACGAAAATCAAAGTCGTGAAAAACAAAGTGGCCCCTCCATTCCGGACTGCCGAAGTGGACATTATGTACGGGGAAGGGATTTCAAAAGAAGGGGAAATCATCGATCTCGGAACAGAGCTTGACATCGTTCAGAAGAGCGGTGCATGGTACTCTTATCAGGAGGAACGTCTTGGACAAGGCCGTGAAAATGCCAAACAGTTCCTGAAAGAAAACAAGGACATCCTTTTGATGATTCAAGAGCAGATCCGGGAGCACTACGGTTTGGACACTGGAGGCGTTGCTCCTGCTCAGGAAGACGAGGCCCAAGCTCAAGAAGAACTTGAATTTTAATCATGAAACATGTGAAAGGCTGCCGGCCCGATCGGCAGCCTTTTCCTTTCATCTGCGCATTCAGACGCAGCTCCTTTGTCCATCTCCTTCATCCGCGCCGTTTGAAAAGGCGTTTAATCCGGAAACGTTAAGACCGTAAGCTTGACAAGTATTTCCCACACAATTACAATGAAATTGTATCACTTGTTTTTCTTAACATGATTGATAAACATTTAAACTTGACAAGGGCTGTGAAGCCGCTTCACTCCCTGTGAAGGTTCTGTATGTTGAGAAGAAGTACAATGTACATGCCGACACTTACTTTTAGCAAGACAAGTTCATAGCAAGAGGAGGTGAAAGTTATGAATCCTTTAGCAATTCTCATCTCCATTTTGCTGAGCCTATTCTGTTTAGTTGTTGGCTACTATGTTCGTAAAATCATTGCCGAAGCAAAAATTTCAGGTGCGCGAAATGCAGCCGAACAAATTCTTGGAGACGCAAAGCGGGATGCTGAAGCGTTGAAAAAAGAAGCCCTTCTTGAAGCAAAGGACGAGATTCATACGCTTCGGATAGAAGCTGAACAAGAAGTTCGTGAAAGACGAAATGAGCTTCAAAAACAAGAAAACCGTTTACTTCAAAAGGAAGAGAACCTTGACCGAAAAGATGAATCATTAGATAAACGGGAAGCGATGTTGGAGAAGAAAGATCATTCTCTGAATGAACGACAACAACATATTGAAGAGATGGAAAGCAAAGTGGATGAAATGATTCGTATGCAGCAGTCAGAGTTGGAGCGTATTTCAAGTCTGACGCGAGATGAAGCGAAGCAAATCATTCTGGAACGGGTTGAAAACGAGCTTTCCCATGACATCGCGATCATGACGAAAGAAAGTGAAAATCGAGCGAAAGAAGAGGCTGATAAAAAAGCGAAAAATATTCTTTCATTGGCTTTACAGCGCTGTGCGGCAGATCATGTGGCCGAGACGACTGTTTCAGTTGTCAACCTTCCAAATGATGAGATGAAAGGCCGCATTATCGGACGTGAAGGACGTAATATCCGTACATTGGAAACATTGACGGGGATCGATCTGATCATCGACGATACGCCGGAAGCCGTTATCCTTTCAGGATTTGATCCGATCAGGCGTGAAACAGCCAGGATCGCTCTTGATAAACTCGTTCAGGATGGCCGCATTCATCCTGCCAGAATCGAAGAAATGGTTGAGAAATCCCGCCGTGAAGTGGATGATTACATCCGCGAAATGGGTGAACAGACGACGTTTGAAGTTGGAGTTCACGGTCTTCATCCCGATTTAATCAAAATCCTCGGCCGCTTGAAGTTCAGAACGAGCTACGGACAGAATGTACTGAAACATTCAATGGAAGTGGCGTTTCTGACAGGCCTGATGGCTTCAGAGCTCGGGGAAGACGTGACGCTCGCAAAAAGGGCAGGACTTCTTCATGATATCGGGAAAGCGATTGACCATGAGGTGGAAGGAAGCCACGTTGAAATCGGTGTGGAACTGGCCACTAAGTATAAAGAGCATCCAGTTGTCATCAACAGTATCGCATCTCACCACGGAGATCAGGAGCCGACTTCCATCATCGCCGTGCTCGTGGCCGCAGCCGATGCGCTGTCCGCCGCAAGACCAGGCGCAAGAAGCGAAACGCTCGAAAACTATATTCGCAGGCTTGAAAAGCTGGAAGAAATCTCTGAATCGTACGAAGGTGTTGAAAAATCATTCGCGATACAAGCGGGACGAGAGGTGCGGATCATGGTCAAACCTGACTCAATCAACGATCTTGAAGCCCATCGTTTGGCGCGTGATATTCGAAAACGAATCGAGGACGAGCTTGACTACCCTGGACACATCAAGGTAACCGTGATCAGGGAAACGAGAGCCGTTGAATACGCAAAATAAAGTGGTGCGAATGCGCCACTTTATTTTTTTGTTTCCTTGTGTAACACTATGATTAAAACCTATTTTAAAAAAGAAAGGGTCAAATTATGAGAATTTTATTTATTGGAGATGTTGTCGGTTCGCCCGGCAGAGACATGATCAAAACCTATTTGCCGAAGCTGAAGCTGAAATATAAACCGAACGCCGTCATCGTCAACGGAGAAAACGCCGCACACGGAAAAGGCATTACCGAAAAAATATACCACCAGCTCATTCAAGCGGGAGCCGACGTTCTCACAATGGGAAACCACACATGGGATAAAAGGGAAATATTTGATTTTATTGATGATGCGCCGCAGATCGTCAGACCCGCCAATTTTCCCGAAGGCACGCCTGGAAAAGGCATCACATACATAAAAACAAACGGTTCGAAGGAACTGGCTGTGATCAATTTGCAAGGCCGCACATTTCTGCCTGCGATTGATTGCCCTTTTCGAAAAGCTGATGAATTAATAGAAGAAGCGTCAAAAAGAACACCGTTCATCTTTATCGATTTTCATGCCGAAGCGACAAGCGAAAAGCAGGCGATCGGCTGGTATACGGACGGCCGCGTGTCAGCAGTTGTCGGAACGCATACGCATGTTCAGACAGCTGACAACCGCATTCTTCCGAAAGGCACGGCATATATAACAGACGTAGGGATGACAGGGCCTTACGACGGGATTCTCGGCGTCGACCGCGAGACGATTATCAAGCGATTTAAAACGAGCCTGCCCGTTCGTTTTGAGATTGCCGAAGGACGCACAACACTGAGCGGAGTTGTCATTGACATTGACGAACAGAGCAAGAAAGCCGTTAAAATTGACCGGATATTAATTAATGATGACCACATGTTTTTTGAATGACTGAACAGAAAATCATTTTAGAAAAATATTAAAAGGAAAGCAGGAATATCCCGGTCCTATAGTGAATATAGTAAAAATGGAAGGTACCCTGCTATTTTTGAAAAGCAATTAAAAGGGGATGGCTTTGAAAATAGCAACATCTAATAATGATTGTTCTAATGAACACTCACTTATCCATTGTAAACTTAAGGGGGAGCAGGAATGGAAATATTAAAGGTTTCAGCAAAATCAAATCCAAACTCGGTCGCAGGTGCGCTCGCAGGAGTCTTGAGGGAACGAGGAGCTGCAGAAATTCAAGCAATCGGAGCCGGAGCATTAAATCAGGCTGTTAAAGCGGTAGCGATTGCACGGGGATTTGTAGCGCCGAGCGGTGTCGATCTGATTTGCATTCCGGCGTTTACGGACATTCAAATTGACGGTGAAGAACGAACAGCGATTAAGCTAATCGTAGAGCCTCGCTGATAGAAAAATCACTCTTTTTCAAATGCTTCAACCTGCTTACTTTCACGTAAGCGGGTTGTTTTTGGTTTAGCCGTTTTTGAAAAATGCAGCCGGGAGAGGATGAACGTGAAAATTTTTGATGCCCATTCTGATTTGCTGCTGAAGCTCTGGAAAAATCCGAAGCTTAATGAATACAGCGACCCGTCGCTTCAAACGCCGGTTCAGGCTCTGTTAAACGGAAAGGCGAAAGTGCAGTGTCTGGCGATTTTTCTGCCCGAAACCGTACCCGACACAATTAGGCTTGAAATGGCGCTCGTGCAGATCCGGCTGTTTCACGAAAAAATTGCAAAGTACAAGCGAATCAAACTGATCAAACATAAAGCCGATATCGACAAGCTCAAAAGCGATGAAACCGGCATCATTCTAACGATGGAAGGCTGTGAGCCGATCTCAAAAAACTTAAGGCTGTTTGACATCTTTTTTCAGCTCGGAGTCAGAAGTTTCGGCCTGACGTGGAACTGGGCCAATACGTTCGCAGACGGCGCTTTAGAAGAAAGAAACGCAGGTTTGACTTCTTATGGGGAAAGGCTGATTCGCAAGGCGAACAAAAACCGGGCATGGACCGATCTCTCCCATTTATCAGAGAAAAGCTTTTGGGGTGCGGTTGAAACGGCAGCGTATCCGATCGCCTCTCATTCGAATGCGCACAGCCTTTGCCCTCATCCGAGAAATTTAAAAGACGATCAAATCAAAGCGCTTATTGAAAAGAACGGCGTCATCGGCTTGACATTTGTTCCTGAATTCGTGAGAAACGGAAAAACGACTGTGATCAAAGATATCCTCTCACATATTGACCATGTCTGCTCTTTGGGAGGTGAGCGGCATATCGGATTCGGATCTGATTTTGACGGCATCGACCGGGTCATTCCGGGTCTGGAAGCCCACAAAGATTACGGGAATCTGATCGAAGCGTTGCAGCGCTCATATACACCAAGTCAAGTCGACGGATTTCTCTTTCAAAATTTCTTCAGCCGCATCCCATTTTAAAAAAATATCATACATTTTTCAGAGGGTGTTCATCTGTTTTTCTCAGGAGGACACAGATGTTTACCAATATGAATTATCGTGCTACAATCCTTTTGTAAAGCGATTTTGCAAAGGGGGTCTGTTCATCTTGGACGGAAATATGAAAGCGCTTATCAAGAAGCCGGGGGAGCCGGGCGCCAGCTTCGAGCTCGTCCCGATACCGAAGATCGACAAACACGAGGTGCTGATCAAAGTCAAAGCCGCATCGATTTGCGGAACGGATGTCCATATTTATAATTGGGATGAATGGGCGAAAAGCAGGGTGAAACCGCCTTATGTGTTTGGCCACGAATTTTCTGGCGAGGTTGTACTAGTGGGGGAAAATGTGACTGTGGTACAAGAAGGGGAGTATGTTTCGGCAGAAACGCACATCGTTTGCGGAAAGTGCCTGCCGTGTTTGACTGGAAAAGAGCATGTCTGCAGAAAAACGCTGATTCTCGGTGTCGATACAGACGGCTGTTTTGCTGAATATGTCAAAGTGCCTGCCGCAAACATTTGGAAAAATCCGGACGACATGCCTGAGGATCTCGCTTCTATTCAAGAACCGCTCGGAAATGCCGTGCATACGGTTCTGACGGGAATGACAGCTGGAGTGAAAGTCGCTGTCGTCGGCTGCGGACCGATCGGATTGATGGCCGTGGCAGTTGCAAAAGCGTCAGGCGCGTCACAAGTGATCGCCATCGATAAAAACGAATACAGGCTCGACCTTGCATTGCAAATGGGGGCAACCGATATCATCTCCGTTGAAAAAGAAGATCCGCTCAAAAATGTAAGCGCTTTAACAGGCGGTGAAGGGGCGGACTTGGTTTGCGAAATGTCAGGCCATCCGACGGCCATCCGCCAAAGTTTAAAAATGGCTGCGAACGGAGGGCGGGTGCATGTCTTAAGTCTGCCCGAGCATCCCGTATGCATCGATATGACAAATGATATCGTCTTTAAAGGATTGACGGTTCAGGGAATTACCGGCCGCAAAATGTTTGAAACGTGGAGGCAGGTCAGCGGTCTTCTCCAGTCCGGTACGATTCAAATCAAGCCTGTCATCACCCACCGTTTCCCGATGGAAGAGTTTGGAAAAGGCTTTGAACTGATGAGAAAAGGGCAATGCGGAAAAGTCGTATTGATACCGTGAAGGGAGAGATGGATATGAAAGAATTTAATTTTTTAGCTTCCGAGCTTGATACAATGAAAGAAAACGGAACTTTTCAGGAACTGCCGATCATCGAATCGCTGCAAGGATCAACTGTCAAAATGAAGGGAAAAGACATCATTCAGCTTTCATCCAATAACTATCTCGGGTTGACGTCACATCCGCGCCTCCAAAAAGCGGCCGAAGAGGCGGTAAAACGGTACGGAGCTGGAACGGGATCGGTCCGGACAATAGCCGGAACATTCACCATGCATGATGAGCTCGAAAAGAAGCTCGCTTCATTTAAAAATACTGAAGCTGCGCTCGTATTTCAGTCCGGTTTCACCGCAAATCAAGGCATTCTTTCAAGCATTCTCACCAAAGATGATATCGTCATCTCAGACGAATTAAACCATGCTTCCATCATTGACGGCATCAGACTTACCAAAGCGGGCAAAAAAGTATATCAGCATGCGGACATGGAAGATTTAGAAAAGATTTTAAAAAAATCAATGAATTACAGAATGCGGCTTATCGTTACAGACGGCGTGTTTTCTATGGACGGAGACATCGCGCCGCTTCCCGAAATCGTCCGGCTCGCTGAACAGTATGACGCATTTGTCATGGTCGACGACGCGCACGCGTCCGGCGTTCTCGGCGAGAACGGACGCGGAACGGTTCACCATTTCGGGCTGGACGGGAAGGTTCACATTCAAGTCGGCACGCTCAGCAAGGCGATCGGTGTTTTAGGAGGCTATGCGGCCGGTTCCAAGGTGCTGATCGACTATTTAAAGCATAAAGGCAGACCGTTTCTCTTCAGTACTTCCCATCCGCCGGCCGTCACTGCGGCATGCATTGAAGCGGTCAATGTGCTGATGGAGGAACCTTCATTAATTAAAAAGCTTTGGGACAATACTTCGTACTTCAAAAAAGAGCTTGAAAAAATCGGCCTTCCGCTGATTAAGAGCGAAACGCCGATCACGCCGATTTTAATAGGTGATGAAGCCGAGGCATGCCGCTTTTCAAGCACGCTTTTCGAGCTCGGTTTATTTGCCCAGGCCATTGTATTTCCGACCGTCCCGAAAGGCAAAGCGCGGATCAGAACGATCATGACCGCCCAGCATTCGAAAGAAGAACTTGATAAAGCCCTTGAAATCATTGAAACCGGCGCCAAAAAAGCGGGTCTGCTTTAAACTCGTCGATTTCTTTTTAAACAAAGCAAATAACCATTGATAATCATTTTCAGTTAGTGTACAATGATAGGTTCTGGGTTGTGCTGACAACCGAGAACCTTTATACTGAAGAGTGGAGCTTTGTTTGAAAGGAGATCAAAAACATGAATGAGAAACAGCGCATTGAAAGCGGACAGGTCAATCCATCGGACAAAAAATCCGAGAAGGATTACAGCAAGTACTTCGAAGCTGTTTATGTTCCGCCTTCCTTAAAAGATGCGAAAAAACGCGGCAAAGAAGAGGTTAAATACCATAGCGATTTTAAAATTTCCGAGCAGTACAAAGGGATGGGTGAAGGACGGAAGTTCTACATCCGCACATACGGCTGCCAGATGAATGAACACGATACAGAAGTCATGGCCGGTATTTTCATGACCCTCGGCTATGAGCCGACGGATTCGACTGAAGACGCTAATGTGATTCTGTTAAACACATGCGCCATTCGCGAAAATGCGGAAAACAAAGTATTCGGTGAAATCGGCCATTTAAAAGCTTTGAAAAAAGACAATCCGGATTTGATCCTTGGCGTATGCGGATGTATGTCCCAGGAAGAATCAGTCGTCAACCGGATTTTAAAGAAACATCCGTTCGTCGATCTGATTTTCGGTACACACAATATCCACCGCTTGCCGGAACTTTTGTCAGAAGCTTATCTGTCAAAAGAAATGGTCATCGAAGTGTGGTCTAAAGAAGGCGATGTCATTGAAAACCTTCCGAAAGTCCGCACCGGCAAAATTAAAGGCTGGGTCAACATCATGTACGGCTGCGACAAGTTCTGTACGTACTGCATCGTGCCGTACACAAGAGGAAAAGAACGAAGCAGACGTCCTGAAGAAATCATTCAGGAAGTGAGACGACTTGCGGCTGAAGGCTATAAAGAAATCACGCTTCTCGGACAGAACGTCAACGCTTACGGCAAAGATTTCGAGGATATGGAATACGGACTCGGACACTTGATGGATGAGCTCCGCAAAATCAATATTCCGCGAATCCGCTTCACGACAAGCCATCCGCGTGATTTTGACGATCATCTGATCGAGGTGCTCGCAAAAGGCGGGAACCTTCTGGACCACATCCACCTGCCTGTTCAGTCCGGAAGCTCGGATGTCTTGAAACTGATGGCGCGCAAATACGACCGCGAACGCTATCTCGAGCTTGTCGCCAAAATTAAAAAAGCGATGCCGAACGCGTCTTTAACAACAGACATTATCGTCGGCTTCCCGAACGAAACTGATGAGCAATTTGAAGAAACGCTTTCCTTATACAGAGAAGTTGAATTTGACAGCGCCTATACGTTCATCTACTCGCCTCGCGAAGGAACGCCAGCTGCAAAAATGAAAGACAATGTTCCGATGCGCGTGAAAAAAGAACGGCTTCAGCGATTAAATGAAGTGGTCAACGAAATTTCCGCGAAGAAAATGAAGGAATATGAGGGGCAGGTTGTCGAAGTGTTAGTAGAGGGTGAAAGTAAAAACAACCCTGATATCCTTGCCGGCTATACACGGAAAAACAAGCTTGTCAACTTCAAAGGACCAAAAGAAGCGATCGGCCAGCTTGTCAACGTGAAAATCCACCAGGCGAAAACTTGGTCGCTTGACGGAGAAATGGTAGGAGAAGCAATCGAGGTGAAATAAAGTGACGCTTTATACGAAAAAAGAGATTGTTGCAAAAGCGCGGGAGCTCGCAAAAATGATTGCCGAAACGGAAGAAGTCGACTTTTTCAAAAAAGCGGAGGCACAGATTAATGAGAATGCCAAAATAACTGGCATTATCAACCAAATCAAAGCCCTGCAAAAGCAAGCCGTCAACTTTAAACATTACGAAAAGCACGAAGCGCTTAAACAAACGGAAGCAAAGATTGACGCGCTTCAGGAAGAGCTTGACGAGATCCCGATCATTCAAGAGTTCAGAGACTCCCAAATGGAAGTCAACGACCTTCTTCAGCTCGTCGCGCATACAATATCAAACCAAGTGACAAACGAGATCATCACATCAACCGGTGGAGACCTGCTGAAAGGCGAGACCGGTTCAAGAGTAAAAAATTCATCACCGAGCTGTTCTCTATAATTTGGCGGCGCCTTTTAAAGGCGTCGTTTTTTTGAATGCAATTTCCCGCCGCGACGGCTAATTGAAAAGATTCGGTTTTCGGTCTGTCTTTTTCTTTTCTGATTTAAGTCAAGTTTATCCTTTTATCTGCATACACTTAAACAGATTCATTATATGGGATGTTATTTTGATTTCTCAAGGAACGCACATTAGACGAATGCCCAGCATAGGATAATACGAGGAAAAACAAGGAGGCATGACCGAATGTCTGAATACAGGGAAATTATTACTAAAGCGGTGGTCGCGAAAGGCCGGAAATTCACCCAGTCCACTCATACAATCTCCCCTTCGCAAAAGCCAACCAGTATTTTAGGCGGTTGGATTATCAATCATAAGTATGACGCCGAAAAAATCGGAAAAACCGTGGAAATTGAAGGGACATATGATATCAACGTCTGGTATTCATATGCGGACAACACCAAAACCGAAGTTGTGACAGAACGCGTTTCCTATGTTGATGTTATTAAGCTCCGGTATCGCGACAAAAATTACTTAGATGATGAACACGAAGTGATTGCGAAGGTGCTTCAGCAGCCGAACTGCCTTGAAGTGACCATTTCTCCGAACGGAAACAAAGTGGTTGTACAGGCGGAAAGGGAATTTTTATCAGAGGTTGTCGGCGAGACGAAGGTCGTCGTTGAGGTCAATTCTGATTGGACGGAAAGCGATGAGGAAGAAGCGTGGGAAGAAGAACTTGATGAAGAACTTGAGGACATCAATCCGGAGTTTTTGGTCGGAGATCCAGAAGAATAAAAGGAAGCTAGGGAAACACCACCCTAGTTTCTTTTTTTTAGCATGAATCTTTATGGTATAATGAGTGTTGGAATCAATAGAAACGTTTATACATAGTGAGGGATTAAATATGGCAGGCTACACGCCTATGATACAGCAATATTTAAAGATTAAGGCAGAGTATCAGGATGCCTTTTTATTTTTTCGTCTTGGAGACTTTTATGAAATGTTTTTTGAAGATGCCAAAAAGGCGTCTCAGGAACTCGAAATCACGCTGACGAGCAGAGACGGTGGATCGAGCGAAAGAATTCCGATGTGCGGGGTTCCTTATCATTCATGCTCTTCATATATCGAACAGCTCATTAAAAAAGGCTATAAAGTCGCGATCTGTGAGCAGGTGGAGGACCCTAAATCGGCCAAAGGAGTCGTCAAAAGGGAAGTCGTGCAGCTGATCACACCCGGCACCGTGATGGACGGAAAAGGAATTCATGAAAATGAAAACAACTTTATCGCCTCTGTCAGTGAATTTCAGCATACATACGGGCTCGCTTTTTCTGATTTGACGACGGGCGAGAACTTAGTGACGATTATCGAAAGGCTTGATGATGTCGTTTCCGAGATTTACTCTGTCGGAGCAAGGGAAATCGTCGTCAGCCGCAACTTTGACGAGAAAGATGTCGCGCTGCTGAAAGAGCGCTGCGGCGCCACGATCTCTTTCGAGGATGAACAAGCAGATGAATGGCCTGACATTGTGAACGGTCTGGCGTCCAAAGAGCTTGTCGATACGTTTATGAGGCTTTACGTCTACTTGAAGCGGACGCAGAAAAGAAGCCTTGACCACCTTCAAAACGTTCAGGCTTACGAGCTCGAAGAAGCGATGAAAATCGATTTGTATTCGAAACGCAATCTTGAACTGACGGAAACGATCCGTTCGAAAAACAAAAAAGGCTCGCTTCTTTGGCTTTTGGATGAAACGAAAACGGCAATGGGAGGGCGGCTGTTAAAGCAATGGATCGACAGGCCGCTGATCAGAAAGGGACAGATTGAAGAGCGCCAGGAAATCGTCGAAACGCTGATCGCCCATTTGTTTGAGCGGGAAGATTTGCGCGAACGGCTGAAGGAAGTATACGATCTCGAGCGGCTCGCCGGAAGGGTCGCTTACGGCAACGTCAATGCCCGAGATTTGATCCAGCTAAAGGAATCGCTGAAACAAGTGCCGGCCATCAAACAGCTTGTCGGCTCCCTCGACCATCCGAAAGCAAAAGCGCGCGCCGAGAAAATCGATCCGTGCGGCGATCTTTTGAATCTTTTGGAAGATGCGCTATACGAGAATCCGCCGCTTTCATTAAAAGAGGGGAACTTGATCAAAGACGGCTATCACGCGAAGCTGGATGAATACAGGGACGCAAGCAAGAACGGAAAGGACTGGATCGCAAGGCTTGAGCAGCAGGAACGCGAGTACACGGGAATCCGCTCTTTAAAAGTCGGCTTTAACAAGGTGTTCGGCTATTATATTGAAGTGACGAAAGCCAACATCCATCTGCTTGAAGAAGGCCGCTATGAACGGAAGCAGACGCTGACCAATGCAGAACGCTACATCACGCCGGAGCTGAAAGAAAAAGAAGCGCTGATTCTCGAAGCGGAAAACAATATTTGCGAACTGGAGTATGAGCTGTTTTCCGAGCTTCGCAGCAAGGTGAAGGAATATATCCCGCGCCTGCAGCAGCTGGCAAAAATGATGAGCGAGCTTGATGTGCTCCAATGTTTTGCGACGATCAGCGAAAGCCGCCACTATGTTAAACCGGAGTTTTCCGAGGACGTCGTTCAGGTGATCGACGGACGGCATCCGGTCGTAGAAAAGGTGATGGACAGCCAGTCTTACGTTCCGAACAGCTGCGAAATGGGCAAAGGCAGACAGATGCTTTTAATCACCGGGCCGAATATGTCAGGGAAAAGCACGTATATGAGACAGATGGCGCTGATCTCCATTTTGGCGCAGATCGGCTGTTTTGTTCCTGCCAAAAAAGCGGTGCTGCCGATCTTTGATCAGATCTTTACAAGAATCGGTGCTGCGGATGATCTGATATCCGGACAGAGCACGTTTATGGTGGAAATGCTTGAAGCCAAAAATGCGATCGTTCATGCGACGAAAAACAGCTTGATTCTATTTGACGAAATCGGCCGGGGTACGTCTACTTACGACGGAATGGCGCTTGCGCAGGCGATCATCGAGTACGTTCACGAGCACATCGGCGCGAAGACTTTGTTTTCCACTCACTATCACGAGCTGACATCCCTTGAAGAAAAGCTTGCCGACTTGAAGAATGTTCACGTTCGTGCGGAAGAATACGAAGGAAAGGTCGTATTCCTTCACCAGATAAAAGAAGGCGCAGCAGATAAAAGCTACGGTATCCATGTCGCGCAGCTTGCCGAATTGCCCGACGGTTTGATCAGCAGGGCGAAAACGATCCTGAAAGAGCTTGAATCCGGCGCCAAAGAAGCGGTTCCATCAACGGCTCCGAATACGGTAAAAGAGGCGGCGGAAGAAGTCGCGGCAACTGTTGCAGATCAACCGGCCCAGCTGTCATTTTTTGAAACGGACAAGCCGAAAGAAAAAGAGACGAAGCTCTCCAAAAAAGAGCAGGCTGTTTTAGCCGAATTTAAATCGATGGATCTGCTCGATATGACGCCTATACAAGTCATGAATGAACTGTACAGGCTGCAAAAAAAATTAAAGTAATAAAGAGGTGACCCAACTTGGCAAAAATTGTTCAGCTGCCAGACGATTTATCGAATAAAATCGCGGCGGGTGAAGTAGTGGAAAGGCCTGCGTCGGTCGTCAAAGAGCTTGTCGAAAATGCAATCGATGCGAACAGCTCCGTGATTGAAATCGATGTTGAAGAAGCGGGTCTCGCCTCGATTAAAGTGCTTGACGACGGCGAAGGGATGGATGCAGAAGACTGCAGAACGGCTTTTTTGCGTCATGCCACAAGCAAAATCAAAGACGAAAACGATCTGTTTCGCGTCAGAACGCTCGGATTTCGCGGAGAAGCTTTGCCAAGTATCGCGTCTGTCTCACATCTAAGCATTAAAACGAGCACCGGAGAAGGAGCAGGCACCCATTTGACGCTTCAGGGGGGAAGAATCATTTCCGAGCAAAAAGCGTCAAGCCGCAGAGGAACCGAAATTACGGTTACCAATCTGTTTTTCAATACGCCGGCAAGGCTGAAATATATGAAAACGATCCATACGGAGCTTGGCAACATTACAGATGTGGTCAACAGAATCGCCCTTGCCCACCCGGAAGTTTCGATCAGGCTGCGTCATCAAGGGAAAACGCTTCTGCAGACAAACGGAAACGGCGATGTCCGCCACGTGCTTGCGGCGATTTACGGCACGGCGGTTGCCAAAAAAATGCTCCCGCTTGAAGCGAGATCTCTTGATTTTGAAGTGAAAGGCTATATCGCCCTTCCTGAAATTACGCGTGCATCGCGAAATTACATGTCATCTGTCGTCAACGGCAGATACATTAAAAATTTTCCGCTCGTGAAAGCGATCCACGAGGGCTACCATACGCTTCTTCCGATCGGCCGCCATCCGATCACGTTTATTGAAATCAACATGGACCCGCTGCTTGTGGATGTCAACGTGCATCCGTCAAAGCTGGAGGTCAGGCTGAGCAAAGAGACGGAGCTTCACGAACTGATTCGCGACGCCATCAAAGACGTCTTTAAACAGCAGCAGCTCATTCCAAGCGTGCAAGTTCCGAAAAAAACCGCACCTCTGATCAATAAACCGGAACAGCAAAAGCTTGTTTTCGACCAGGTACGAGAGCCGGCACCTCTATCTGATCCTGATATTGAAAGAGAATATAAGCCGGAGCCATCGTTTTCGGCGATGAAATTAAGCTCGGTAGTCAAAGACCCGCCTCCTCCCGCTCCCGCAGAGCGCGAAGAAAGCATTATGCAAGACACCGAACCTGAATGGCCTGGAGCGGAAGAGTATACGGCGGAAGCCGAACCGGCCGTACAAGCCGAACCGGAACAGGCAGGCGAAAACGCCCATGACGAAGAGACGCCAAAAGAAAGGGTACCGATCATGTATCCGATCGGCCAAATGCACGGCACCTACATTCTCGCCCAAAATGAAAACGGGCTGTACATCATCGATCAGCACGCCGCACAGGAGCGGATCAAATACGAATATTTCCGTGAAAAAGTCGGGGAAGTCGAATCGGAAGTCCAGGACCTGCTTGTGCCGCTGACATTCCATTATTCAAAAAATGAAGCGCTGACGATCGACCAGCACTTGGACGACTTAGCCAAAGTCGGCGTCTTTCTCGAATCGTTCGGCGCCGGCAGCTATATCGTCCGATGCCACCCGACTTGGTTTCCAAAAGGGGAAGAAACGACGATCATTGAAGACATCATTCAACAGGTCCTTGATGACCGCACGATCGACATCAAAAAACTGCGCGAAGAAGCCGCAATCATGATGAGCTGCAAAGGCTCCATCAAAGCCAACCATCATCTGCGGGACGACGAAATCACCGCCCTGCTCGATGAGCTGCGCAGAACATCCGACCCATTCACATGCCCGCACGGCCGGCCGATTATCATCCACTACTCCACCTATGAGATGGAGAAGATGTTTAAGCGGGTCATGTAAATATCTAATCGCTCACAGCCCATGCTACATCAACGGCTGAGAGCGATTTTCATTTTATTGGCCACATTTTGACCACTTTTAGACGGATTGTTTCAACACCCATTAAAAAGTTTAGTGTCCAGAACATCAGGAAGCGGCACGTATATCGTCCGGTTATTCTCAAGATAGGGAAAAAGGGCTTCATCTCATAGAGAGCCCTTTTTTAAGTGGAAACCCATAAGGCAGCCATTAGACAAATTTCGCAGTTGTTTTCATTTTTTGAGAAAATGTTATAATGAAAGGCTATGAAATGATTTGAAGGGGGAATTTGGATGCATTACATAACGGCATGCTTAAAAATTATCAGTGATAAAGACCTCAATGAAATAATGAAGGAATTCAAAATACTTGAGGAAGAAACGAACAAAGAAGAAGGATGCATTAAATTCCATGCGTATCCCCTTGAACCATCAGAACGCAAAATCATGCTCTGGGAGATTTGGGAAAACGAAGAAGCTCTTAAGGTCCATTTCACAAAAAAACACACAAAAGACGTTCAAAAACAAGAATTAACGGAAGTAGAATGGTTAATGAAAAGCAATGTGAAAGATTAAAAGGCTCCTTGAGATTTATATGAAGATGGCCTTAAAAGGATAAATACGATCAAATAAAACGGCGGGTCAATTTACAATCTCACGACAGCTCTCGGATAATCCCGAGGGCTGTTAAGAACAAAAAAGCAGACCCTTTAGGAGTCCGCTTCAGTCATTGAAACACTGATTTAATTTTTTAGCCGGTGATTGCTTTTTCGGCAACATGAAACCCGTGCTCTTCCCCAAAAATTGGAGCGCATTTAGCATTTTGGCTAGCCTCTCGAATTGAAGCAAAATCAGATCAAATGTTTAATAAGCTGTTTGTATCTATCAAGAAAGTAATAAGTTTGGCTGGAGTAACAGAATTAAAAAATCACGAAGAAAAAAGAATGAAACAATTTGAGAATCAAGATTAAGAGGTGATTTCTGTGAACTATTCGGAAGTTGAACAATTCATAAAAGAAAATGCTGAAGATGATGATTTTACAGGTGGCATTAGCATCGAAAAAATTAATGATATTCAAGAAAACCTAAATGTAAAACTACCCGAAAGTTATAAATGGTTTTTAAAAAACTATGGGTCCGGTGGAATTTACGGTGTAGATATTTTAGGTCATGGAAAAGTTTCAAGAGTAGTAACAGTTACTGAAGATTACAGAGATCACTATGGTTTAATTGATGGTATCGTAGTCATTGAATACGTAGATGAATTCTCTTATTGTCTTGATACAAACAGGATGGTAGATGGTGAATGCCCAGTTATACTTTGGGATAATCAAGAGGGTTATGGTCGAAAAGTAGCTACTAATTTTCTAGAGTTTTTCATAGAAAACCTTAAGGAGTCTAAAGAAAACTGGGAAGAAGACGAAGAGTGGGACGATGAAGAATAATTGCATATAGCAAGCACTCGATCTCTAATTGAGTACTTTTTAAAAGGGGATAAAATGGTGGGCTTTTGGTTATTCTACTTTGTCATACGTTAAAGACAAGAAAAACGAACGTGAAGAGCGAGTCCATGACGGAGAGCCTGCGGACACTATTTGTGCACGGGTTGTATCCGCTTTTAATGGCCCTTTTCCCCTAATGATGCATGGTTTGAATGTGATTCTGATTCTACTTTAATGAAGCAAATTCTAACAATTAAGGCTCTATAGGTCGAACCATTCCCTGTAGCGCGGCGACAACCTGATCGACATGTCTTTTAGCCTCTTCATCAGTAGTACATTCAGCAAGAACGGTTTCCTCGTAACTTCTGCCCTCAAGGTGTTTATGATAAATCCAGATTTCACATAGCTCTTGGTAGGCTGTACCGGGTCTTTGGCCTGTAACTCCTAGATTATTAAATTGATCCACTCCAATTCTGACTAATACATACCCCATCCTGCCCAATAAACGAACAATATTTCTGCGAAGGTGGTCAAGATCTCTAAATGCTCGCATATTCCGAACATAGGTACTGGATTCAATTCCAAATGGCCGATGAAAAGATGGGAATGAAAACGGGTTTACAGGATATTGATCATAAAACAAGCCCTATCACTCCTTTTTATCTTACGATTTATAATAAAGAATTATATTCGACTATTTTTGGACTGGAAGTTTGTCTATACATAATTGTATATTTGCCTAGAAATCGGTGATGCAATCTTCAACGTTCAAAAAAGGCCATTATATAAAGTTTATGATTAGGTAGAAGTATATGAATTCCCAGCCTGTTGCTCTCAAAAAATAAAGGACATTGAGATTTATATGGAGATGGGGTTGAAAAAGGACAAATACTATCTGGTCAAACGGCGAGCCATTTACAATTTTTCGACAGCTCTTGGGATTATATAGCGCTCCCTTTTAAAAAGCCGCAATAGCATCTAACTTTAATCACCTAAAATCACCCCCATTAAATCAATAGTTCTTAACCCTTTCTCAAATTGCTGTTGCGGGGGGAACCGAAAATTTAATTGCGGTGGCCCGAACGTCTTTTTCGAATGATGAAATATTGTTAAAATTTACATCATTAGTATAGTTAAGGGAAGGGTGAAAAGGTTGGATAGAATCTCATCTGCAGAAGTGGGGATGAAAATTACTGAGTGGCACCAGCATATTCAAAAATTCAATGTGACAGACGCCGAAATGCTTAAAGCTGAAATTGAAAGGGATATAGAGGTTATGGAAGAAGATCAGGATTTACTAATCTATTATCAGTTGATGGCTTTCCGCCACAGTATAATGATAGAATATATAGCACCTTCGGGTGAAAAACAGATGGAATTATCAGAATATTTGAAGAGAATTGAAGGGAATAAACGAAAATTAGATCATATGCTTACGTATTATTATCATTTTTTTCGAGGGATGTACGAATTTAGGAATGGAGAATATACGAAGGCAATTACTTATTATAAAAGAGCGGAACGTCAATTTCCTGCTATATCAGATTCGATTGAAAAAGCGGAATTTCACTTTAAAATGGCTGAAGTCTATTACCACATGAAAATGACCCACGTTTCGATGTACTTTGCAGAGCGTGCATATAACATTTACAAAAAATATGAACTCTATTCTGTTCGCCTTATTCAGTGTCATTTTGTCATTGCTGGGAATTATGATGATTTAGAGAATCATGAAAAGGCTCTTCCACACCTAAATCAAGCACTTAGAGGCGCAGAACTATTAAAAAAGAAAAATCCACAGATATACGCTTCTGCTTTTTACAACCTTGGCAACTGCTATCACAAAATGGACAACTTAAATAAGGCTGCAAGATATATTGAACAAGCTCTCATTCAATATAAAAAATTAAAATCAAAAAATTTGCCGCAAGCATATCACGACTTGGCACTAATCAATTTCAAACAAAATAAGCATGATAAAGCCAAGGATTATTACCGAAAAGGGCTTAGAAGTGCTGTGGAGCTTAAAGATCATCTGTTTATAAGCCTTTTTGAAGCTCTCGAGTCACTTTATATAAGACGGGGTGAAACTACATCACTTTTTAAAATTTTCAACCGACTGGAAACAAGCAAAGGATTTCCGTATTTGGAAGAGCTGGCATTGTTAGCCGGCACCTATCTAGATTATAATGGAAAAACAGAGGATAGTCTCATCTGTCTTAAAAAGATGGTCTATGCTCAAAAGCAAATATTGAAGGGGGAATGTTTGTATGAAGTCTAAAATGAAGATCGGTTTAGGAATTATGATAATTGGACTTGGCTTTCTCAGTCATTTTTCGAACAACGATGATATCAACACAGCTTCAAGAAACATCACAAGCGCACCCAATCATTATTTTGTTATTTAATCTAAAAATGAGTTTTTGGAATATCCTTTTAGCCGTTTAATTAGCGGCTTTTTTTATGTATTTCAATCCCTTAACAAATAGGTTCAATGACCTAATCTAAAAGATTCATTTTCATGGGTTGACAGGTTTTATTCACCAATTATTTCTATAAAGTGGTAAAATATCTCGAGATATGTCACTTTAGTATTAGAGGAGAATGCTATGAAGACTCTGGATGTTCAAGCGTTGCACAAAGCCATTGATCAAACGCTGGAACAATTAAAACATCAATCAGACGAAATTGCCAAAGTTAAAAAAAGTGTTGAGGGCATTACATCACTTGATGATGCTTTAAAGGGGAAAGGGGGAGACGCGATACGTAACTTTTATGAAGAATGCCATACTCCATTCCTTCAGTTTTACGAAACTCTTATTAGGGAATATCAGTCTGCATTGAAAAAAATCAAAAATGCGCTGAATTCCTTTGAACCGAATCATAACGGATTTATATCGCAAACCTTTCTCGAACACGAGCTCGAACAAGGGGTGAATTCAGCCGACCGCACAACGAAGCGTTTGGTATCTAAAACAAACGCCACGGTCGCAAAAGTCAGCCACATTGTCGATTTGCCTGATTTGAATGACAGCGGCTTTCACGAACAGAATCAGAAAGCCTTAAAGGAAATCAATCAGACAATTGAAAAGCTGCACACTTTTGACCGCGAACAGACAAGTGCTCTTAAAACCGCTGAAAACGACCTGGAAACGATGCAGAGATACATAACCAGGCTTGAAAAAATGTACACAGGGCCTAAAATTGAAATTACCGGCTATCAAAAAGGTTCGATTTTAAAGCCAGATGAGATGGATACTTTGCGTGGTGGACAAGACACAGCAATGGGTGTCATGTTGGATAAGCTCGATAAGAGATCAAAGCTTGAAAAAGAGGCCAGCAAAATAGAACCTATGAGTCATACTGATACGTTGAAGAATAAACTTGAAAAGTTGTATGATGATCCGGATGAGTTTCTCAAAGTTGCTAGAGAGATTGGATATGATAATCTTACATCTGAACAGATGAATTATGTTACTGCCATTGAAGAAGCTTATGAGTTCAGAGCAGATCCAATTAAAGGAACTCTGGAAGATGGAAAACATGTCTTAGAAAGTATGAAAGGCTTTGTGGTTGGAGGATATGAATTTGCAAAAGATACGATCCAAGGAACGATTGAAACAGGTAAAGTTCTTATTGGACACGCAGACAACTTTGTTAAAAACCCAAAAGCAACTGTAAATTCAGTACTTGAGTATGATTACAAAGCCACTTTTGAAAGTATGTTGCAATCAATTGCAGATTCTTGGGATGAAAAGATGGTACATGGGGATTCATATTCTCGCGGACACTATATTGCTTATGCGATTGGTACGATATGGGGGTTGGCAGAGGCCGGGCCTACTGTCGTATCAGGCTCAAAAAGTCTCGGCAAAGCTGGCAAGGCTGCAGCCCAAACAGCAAAGAAAAGTGTTAACTCTTTTAAACAACATTTCAGCCCGCCTAAAAATCGCTATACTCCTGCATTAGAAGGGATGCTCCAAAGAGCGGGAGAGGCCCCTAATGTGAAAAATACGCCTTTGCTGAGAGAGCTGCTTGAGGATAAGAAGAAGAGTGTTTTATTTAAATCCTCTAAATCTATTGGGAAACCATCTAAAAGTGGAAAAGAAATAGCCCTTCCAAAGGTAAAAACTTACGAGCAAGCTAGAAATAAAGCCATGGAGATTATTGGAGATCTAGGGCCGGACTCAAAACCACTTGTAGGGAGGTTAGAAGTAAGCGCAGGTTATGGTAAAATTATCGGCAGAAGATCTAGTGACAAAAAAGTAAGGTGGCGTTTGGATTACGATCCCGAAAAGGGACCTCATATAAATATTGAAGATTTCCGAAAGGGAAAAAAAGAAGCAAAAAAATATTATATTCCTTTTGATGGTGACGAGAAGACATTCAAAGCGCTATTGAAGCATCTTAACAGATAGAGGTGGATATTTTGGATTTATTTGATGAGTGTTTAGAAGCTTTAGGAGAGCAAAAAGAAATTTTATCTGAGGAGCTCACTGGGGAATACTTTAATTCTCTAAGTAAGCAGTTTCCTATAACAAGTTGGGCAAGAATTGATTGGGAAAAGGTAAAAAACAAAAAGAGAATTGAATATTCTGATGAATTATTCAAATGGTTAGAAGATAACGGTATAACTGACACTTCTGTCATTATTCTGTGGAATCCTTCTGATGATCCGGCAGTTAAGACTACTTTAGAAAACGCCTTAACTGTTATTGATGACGTGACTGCGGTTGGTTCAGATACGTTTATGTATAGTGAACTTGGCTATGTCATTGAGTTTTACCATGATGGAGAAGTGACAGTAGGAATGGCAAACTGAAGTTAAACCCTAATTATGGGCTTCTAGAGTTAGGTCTATTGACCTTTTTTATATTGGTATTTTCTCTCATGTCTTATTAAGCACTTAATCCTTTGATTGAGTGCTTGTTTTATATCCGCCAAAATGGAGGGCCTTTTCCCAAAAGAGCGGCTGTAAACTACTATGCAGGCCGATAGTCAGGGGACACAGGGAAGTCCTTATAAAAAAAGAAAAGCAGGAGATAACCTGCTTAAAACCTCATTTTGCCCTTGAAAAAGACTCGCAAAATCAAATCTCGGGTCTTTCTATTAAGCAAAGAGAGGGCCAACAAAGCGAGAAATGTTACTTTGCGATGCAATTTTTAAATTGCCGCTCCAGTTCCTCTTTGTCCAAGTCCTTTCCAATGAAAACAAGTTCGCTTTGTTTTGTCTCGTTTTCGTTCCACTTGCGATCCGGACGTCCTGAAAACAGCATATGCAACCCTTGGAATACGATTCGATATTCTTCCTCTTTAATATAAAGGATCCCTTTATAACGTAATAAATCTTCGCCTTTTTCCCGTACGAGATAACTCATCCAATGATCCACTTTTGCCAAATCAAGAGGCTTCTCTTCCCGAAAAGCAATAGAAGACACTTTATCATCATGATGATGGTGATGATGATCCTCTAGAAAATGAGGGTCGATTTCAAGTTTTCGATTGACGTCAAACGTATTGATCCCCAGGATATCTTTTAAATTGATCTTGCAATCTCTGGCATGCAGCCTCTTAGCCGCAGGATTAATGTTGACAAGTCTTTGCTCCAAGGATTCCAAATCGTCATTTGATACTAAATCTGTTTTATTGAGGATGATGACGTCAGCAAAAGCAATTTGTTCTTGAGCTTCATCCTGATCATCCAGATGTCTGGCGATATGCTTGCTGTCTACTACCGTGACGATGCTGTCAACTTCAAATATGTCGGACAGCAGCTCATCCATAAAAAAAGTCTGGGCAACAGGTGCTGGGTCAGCCAGTCCTGTTGTTTCGATTATAACCCGGTCGAATGCAACTTTCCCTTGATCCATTGAGAATACAAGAGTTCTCAGAATGCGAATCAAATCTCCGCGGACCGTGCAACAGATACAGCCGTTGTTCATTTCCAAAATTTCTTCTTCAGAATCAACGACGAGCTGATTGTCTATCCCGACTTCTCCGTACTCATTGACAATAACCGCAATCTTTTGATTGTGTTTTTCTGTAAGTATTCGATTTAAAAGTGTGGTTTTCCCGGCGCCTAAATATCCAGTGAGAATAGTGACAGGAATTTTCTTTTTAGTTAAAGGCATGATCATTCGACCTCATTTACAATTTTTTTGATACTTTGATTACTTTTTCTTTGTCTTTTGGAATCCCGGCGATGACGCCAGATGAACGTTCGAAACGTTGGCCATCATACAAATGGCTTGCTTTTTCTTGATAATCTTCATTGGTACAAAGCGAGTCAATCAGGAGGGGGACATCCTCCGGTTTTAAATCTTTATACCATGTTCCTTTCGGATAGTGGATGACCACGCACTTATCTTGGCATCTTCCATTACACCGCGTGCGCGTTGTATGAATGACATCGTCAAGCTCCCGGTCTGAAATTTCTTGCCGAATCACTTGAGTCAGTTCCTCAGCTCCGACCCGATTGCAGCTGCTGCCGTTGCAGATAAAGATATGATGTTTCATATTACTTAAATCCCATGTCGCCATATGTATCTTTCCTCCAAGTAAAACAGAATTATTACGATTTGAAAGCGGTAAAATGATAAAGAACTAAGTAAGCCCCGGTCGATAACTGTCCCGAAAGGTGAAACCGATAACCGGGGAGACAGTGGGGTAAGCTCCGCATTTCATCGTCACCTTGAGCTTTTCACTCCTTTCGCAAGCTCTCTATTCAGCCTTCTCTTGCCGCCTTTGGTTGTTTATTTATATGGTCTCTCTTTCAATACGGCAAACAAAACGTAATTATTACGATTTAAAAATCATTTTATCTCTTTTTCAAGTCAAACGCAAATAGAAGAGGTTAAACGGTGTCAATGAGATCTGAGCAGCTTCTTTTTCAGCCAGAGCCTATCTGGCTCAGGGGAGGGTTTGCATTATATTATTGTACTGAATATAAAAGAACTTTACCCCTTTTCCTAAGCTGGAAAAATTGATAAAATTTTTAGCGGAGAATGAAAAAACACGATTCGGTTGGTAGTCCGGATGCATGATTGATCATGCCAGTAACCTTCCCCTCCTCGGGATGTCCGTCATTCTCTGAAGTACATGTTGATGGAGGAGGGAATCGTTATGAAATTAACGGTTTACTATGATGGTCAGTTTTGGATAGGAGTCATTGAAGTTGTGATTGAAGGTAAGCTGAGAGCCGTCCGGCATTTGTTTGGCAAAGAGCCGAAGGATTCGGAAGTTTTGCATTTTGTTCATCATCAACTTTTACAGGCACTGTCACAAGCAGATCAGGAAGGAGTTAGGCTGGACGCCCGCCGCCCGCGCAAAATAAATCCGAAAAGGCTGCAGCGGCAAGTGTCTAAAGAATTGAAAAATGCCGGTGTGTCTCATAAGGCGCAAGAAGCGATAAAACAAGAGCTGGAAGCAAGAAAACGAAAGAAACAGCGGCTGACAAAAGAGCAGCGGGAAAAGGAAAAAGAACAAAAGTATTTACTCAGAAAGCAAAAAGCGAAACAAAAGCATAGTGGAAAATAGAGTTTCTTTGGAGCAAAGTGAAGCTCAATAGAGGCGCGTTTTCCTGTGTTGTATTAAAAAAAGGCTCTTTTAAAAAGAGCCTTTCATAATGGAGTCAATAACGATAAGCAAGAGGGGAGAACATGTAAAATAAGGAGAAGGTCATAGGTTATTGCTTTTTAAAACAGAACCATTTTAGAACTTAATAGCCTCCATAACCACCGCCGAACCAGCTGGCACCAATGATGATTAAGAGAATGAACAGGACAACAATTAAAGCAAAACCGCTTCCGTATCCGTAACCTCCGCTCATATGTTTCACCTCCCTAAAGATACATAGTTTATCCTATGTATCTTTATCAATTCGGTATAGGATATTGATTTACATTTTTAAAAATAGTTGACCCATTTGCAACTGCGCCCTCATGCGGAGTCTTCGTGCAGAGAGGATGAAAATGGTGATTGGCGTCCTTTAAACGGAATATAATGCAATAAATCCACCGAAAAGGGCGCTGAGTAAATTGAATTTTCAATTAACTGAGGGAGACATGCTTTATATCATTAGAAACGGCCTTCAAACAACACAGTATCCCAAGCAAGTAATGATCGTTGGTGCCGGGTTGTCCGGGCTTGTCGCAGCGTCTTTATTAAAGAGTGCCGGGCACAGAGTGACGATCGTGGAAGCGAATGACAGAGCGGGAGGACGTGTTTTTACTTCCCGTGCGCCCTTTAGCGAAGGGTTGTATTTCAATGCCGGTCCGATGCGCATCCCCGATATTCATACTTTAACGATAGAATACATTAAGAAATTTAATCTGCCTGTCAATGAGTTTATCAACAGAACCCCCATGGATATTCTTTACGTCAACGGCGTGAAAACTCGTCTTCATGAGTTTGAAAGACATCCGGGTGTTTTAAGATTCCCGGCTGCTCCCCATGAGCAGGGGAAAACGGCTGAACAGCTGATGCTTTCTGCATTGCAGCCTATCCTCAATTTTATCAGCCAAGATCCGGCGAGAAATTGGCGTATTGTTGAAAAACAATACAGAAACGAATCGTTGGGCTCTTTTCTCAACACTCATTTTTCACACGGCTCCATTGATATGATTGGTGTGCTTTTGGACATGGAAGCGTACATGGGATTGTCACTTGTCGAAGTATTAAGGGAATCGATCTTTTTTACATCGCCGTCTCGTTTCTATGAGATTACAGGTGGCATGGACTTGCTGACGCAAGCTTTTCTTCCGCAATTAAAGGGCGATATTTTATTTGGTCATAAATTGATGAAAATATCTCAAACTGAAAACAGTGTGACAGCCCATTGTATCCACCAACAGTCGGCAGAACATTCAGCTCTGACAAGTGATTTCACAATCGTAACAATTCCTTTTTCAACTTTGCGATTTGTGACATTTGAGCCGTTTGATTCGTTTTCCTACCATAAGCGGAGAGCGATTCGGGAGCTTAACTATATTGCCGCGACAAAAATAGGAATCGAATTTAAGAGCAGGTTTTGGGAAAGAGTCGGGCAGCGCGGCGGGAGATCCATTACCGATTTGCCGATTCGCTTTTCATATTACCCAAGCAGCGGCATAGGGGCACACGGTCATGCTGTTATTTTAGCGAGCTATACGTGGGCTGATGAAGCGCTGATATGGGACAGTCAGCCGGAAGAAGAGCGGATCCGCTATACGCTGAAAAATTTAGCGAGAATATATGGAGATATCGTGTATTCCGAGTTTGTATCAGGCGCTTCTTTCAGCTGGACGCAAAATCCTTTTTCAGCGGGAGCATTTACAGCTTTCGAACCTGGTCAGGAATTGGAGCTGTATCCTTATATTCCTATGCCTGAGGGAAGGGTGTATTTCGCCGGGGAGCACGCTTCCCTCACTCACGGGTGGATGCAGGGAGCGATTGAATCGGGAATACGGGCGGCATATGAAGTGAATCAGTCCTCCCGCGTGTAACCATGAACTTTGCAAGTATTGAAGGAATGGGAAAGAGTCGCTTTTAAAAGGCGGCTCGTTCGTTTTTATTTAAGGCAAACAGACGGATCATGCAATAAACGCCGATCGGCTGCTTCCTAAACAGTAAGAAATGTGTTCCCGGTTCTTAAAAACAAGTTTTTAAGAACTTCATTTATAAAAAATTTTAATGCTTATGATACAATTGAATTGTAGATGTAACACGATGAGCGATAAGTGTTTTGCTGAGGTGCATGATCGGATCGCCCGCATTTTTTCGTTAAGAACCCCTCTTTTTCTAACAATAAAAAAGCCCCCAAATCGAGTTTTCCCTTAGGAAAGGCTCATGACATACCGGATGGAATGGTTTAACATTCCGCCGGGCAGAATAGCTTCGAAAGGATTGAATCACATTGAATGCTGCTCTTGAACGAAACATCATGCTTTTGCTTCTCTGTTTGACAGCAGGTATTGTAGATGTGATTGGGTACTTAAGTATCGGTCACGTATTTACTGCTAATATGACCGGGAATATCGTACTGTTAGGATTATCAATCGGCAATTCTCTTCATGCGACCGCCGTGTACTCGCTGATCGCATTGTTCGGATTTATCATCGGCGTGATTATTTCAGCAGCCATTGTCGGAAAACAAGAAAAATCGTTCTGGCCGTCAGGCGTCACGATTGCACTTGCTGTTGAAGCAGCCGTATTGCTTCTATTTGCTTGTCTGACTTTCTATGAAAGTTCGCCACACTTTTTGATCTTGCTGTTAAGCATGGCGATGGGGCTTCAGACTACAGCAGCCAGAAAGCTCGGCATTGCAGGGATTTCCACTACTGTCCTAACGGGGACGCTCGCAAACTTTTTCGAAGATGTGACAAAACGGTTCCTCAGCAAAAACGACCAAAAGGTCATCCATAAGGACGCATGGCTTCGCGCTTTGACGATTGTGCTCTATTGCCTGGGGGCCGTCATCGCCGCACTTGCTGAGCCTGCGCATCCGTTTGCCGTGATTTGGATTCCAATCACAATCATTATTGGGATTATTGCGATTGCAGGCACAAAGTTTCACGGACGGAGTGAAGACTGAAGGACGGTCCCATACACGAGCATACGCGAACATCGTTTGTTACATACGTTTTATGAGGGTGCCTGTTCGGGTAAAAGAACGGGGGACAGCACCAGTATCGGTTAAGATTGGGAGGAGGATAAATGGTTGGAACACATTAATATGGAGCAGTTTATTTTATTAGCGGCCTTATTGCTGATTATCGGTGTACTGACAACGAAATTTTCGACTAGGCTCGGAGTGCCCGCTCTCGTCTTGTTCTTGATTGTCGGGATGATCATGGGGAGCGACGGTCTCGGAATTATTTATTTTAATAATCCCGAGTTAGCCCAGCTGATCGGAGTTATCGCACTCGTCGTCATCCTTTTTGAAGGCGGTCTGCAAACAAAATGGTCTTCAATCAAAGCGGTCGCCGTTCCTTCATTGTCGCTCGCAACGATTGGCGTTTTGCTGACCACCTGTGTGGTTGCGGTTGCGGCCAAACTGATTTTTAATGTTTCCTGGATGGAAGGCTTTTTATTCGGAGCGATTGTCGGTTCTACAGATGCGGCCGCGATTTTCGCCGTTTTGAAAGGCCAGAATATTAGAGACAGATTGAGCTCTACACTGGAAGCAGAGTCGGGTACAAATGATCCGATGGCGATGTTTTTGACTTTATCGCTCATCCAGCTGCTGACGGCTGATCATTCATCTTATTTCATGCTTGTGATTTCATTTTTCTGGCAGATGGGAATGGGGCTTTTGCTCGGATATGTACTCGGGCGGTTCGCCAGCTTTGCCATCAATAAAATCAACTTGGATTCAAGCGGACTTTATCCGATCTTTGCTCTTGCTTTTGCGCTTCTTACCTACAGTCTTACAGATGTCATCGGGGCGAGCGGCTTGCTTGCCGTCTACATTGCTGCGCTTGTCATCGGAAATCAAGATTTGACTTACCGACATTCTATTTTCAGGTTTAATGAAGGCTTTGCCTGGATGATGCAGATTTTGATGTTTATTATTCTAGGATTATTGGTTTTTCCTGCCCAATTTTTATCTTTCGATATCATTTTCAAAGGCTTCCTGCTTTCGCTGATTTTAATTTTTATCGCCAGACCGGTTGCCGTTTTTCTGTCGACCATCAAAATGGGCTTTCATTTTAACGAAAAAATCTTCTTGTCGTGGGCCGGATTAAAAGGGGCCGTTCCGATCGTTCTCGCAACATTCCCCATGACGATGGGGCTTGAAAACAGCCAATTGGTCTTCAATGTCGTATTCTTCGTCGTTTTAACATCTGCTTTGATCCAAGGATCAACCATATCGGTCTTCGCAGAAAAATTGAAATTGAACGGACCGCAGAAAGTCGAAGCGCCGCATTCGCTCGAGCTTGTTTCCATCGGCAAGGCGAACGCCGAAATTATCGAATTTGAAGTCGATGACCAAACAGCCATCACCGGGCAGGCACTGAAAGACATCAGCTTTCCGAAAGATGCCCTGATCAATGCGATCATCCGAAACGGGGATTTGGTCACGCCGCACGGAGAAACGAAAATTAAATCAGGCGATATTTTGTATATTCTCGTATCGAAAAAACAAAAAAAGGAACTGAAAAAATTATTAAACAGGGAATTTGATTAAGCTTTCGGAAAAGCACAGGACAAGGCTGGCTTGCTCAGTATGTCACGAATAAAGGTCAATGAAGGGTACTGCACCGGTATTCTTCATTGGCCTTTTTTTGCAATGTGAAAGTTCAGCTTATGTTCCTTACATTGATCCCTTTGTTGATCAATTGTATAATTTAAAAATCAAATATGAGGAGGCGCATGAATGATGAAGTGCAAAAAAATAAATGGGTTAACATTTGAGGGGAAAGCGCATCATTAACCCTATAAACTGCGTGATTCCCCTATAATTTTGGGGGTATCATTCAATTGAAAAACAGTAAAATGCAGTCCTTCAAGCATCAAAAGAAGGCGTTTTGGTGGCTTAGCTTTGTCGCTTTCTTCAGTGTGATGAACGAAACCGTATTTAATGTTGCATTGCCGGACATAAAAAATCAATTTGGCGTGTCGCCTGCCGCGGCAAATTGGGTGAATACGAGTTTTATCATTTCCTTTGCTGCTGGTTCGGTCGTTTACAGCAGGCTTTCTGATATGTATGGTGTCAGAAAGCTGTTTGTGGCCGGACTAATCATCTATGGCGGAGGTTCATTAATAGGTCTTTCGGCTCAGTCTTATTTCACGGCCGTGATCTTTGCGCGCTTTGTTCAAGGAGCCGGGGCTTCCGCTGTACCCGCGCTTATCCTGGTCATCATTACACGCTATGTTCGTCCGGAGGGCCGGGGCAAAGCGTTCGGCCTTGTCGGATCACTGGTGGCAATGGGCGAGGGAATAGGTCCGGCTATCGGCGGAATGATTGTACATCATATTCATTGGTCGTTTCTGTTCCTTCTTCCGATGGCGGCGCTGATGTCGATTCCATTCTTCCTCAGAAATATGCCTGCTGAAGCCGCTGTAAAAGCAAATCTGGATATCATTGGGATCGTCCTGCTGACAATCAGCATTGTGATGTTCGCTGTATATATATCGCTGTATCATGTCTTTTATTTAGCGGCGGGCATTTTTTGCTTGATTGGAGCTGCGGTTCATACCCGATATGCGGAACATCCTTTTATTGACCGGTCTTTAATCAAGAATCGCAGATATATAGGCGTCGTTTTGGCAGGATGTATCGTATTGGGAAGCGTTGCGGGAATCGTCTCTGTCGTTCCATATATGATGACAGTCTTGTTCAGTTTAAATGCCGATATTATCGGAAGCGGCATTATGCTTCCGGGTAGTGTGGGCGTTATCTTTTTCGGCGTCGCGGGGGGAGCCCTTACCGATCGCTTCGGCAGCCGGTTTGTTTTTACTCTTGGATGGTTATTGATCTTGGCAACCATAGCGGCCGCGTCACAGTTCGGTGACCGGACACCATGGTTGATGACGATGCTGCTCGTGTTTATATTTGGCGGTCTTTCATTTGTGAAGACGTCGATTTCCAATAGTGCCGCAGAAAGCTTGGAAGAAGAGGCTGCAGGCGCTGGAATGGGGATGCTGAATTTTGCCTGTTTTTTATCTGAAGGAATAGGCGTCGCATTTGCAGGAGGCTTGATGGCAGTGCGCGGGTTCGGCTATTCTGCGCTTCCGGCAATGGACAATGCCTGGGGCGCTGTATTCAGCCGCTCGTTTGCCATATTCACAGTCTTTGTATTGGCTGGCGGATTGCTATATTTATTGACTTGCAAACGCAAAAAATCTTAACATATTCGAATGGTTGGGCGGGACCGCCCAGCCGTTTTTTATGTTGTATGGATTTTCTGAAACATGATGAAAGTAAAGGATGAAGAAATTATGAAAGAAGCATCGGCACCTTTGAAATTGACGGACTGACAATTGAATATTCGCGAATAGGTGAAGGGAAGCCGATTCTAGTGATGCATGGAGGCATTTGAATTGAATTTGGGTATCAAGAGAGGTTGACGTAGAGTCGACGGCAGGGGAGCCGATTCACATTACCTCATATTGAAGCGAGAACCGTCGAACAAATTAATATACATGCAATGTAAGGGAAGTCTCGCAAACTGCTCTTAAAAGTTCATGATTTGTTTTAAAATAAGGCGGACAATCCGTGTAGTGTACACTATAGTTGATATCAAGGAGGGATTACGGTGTACGAGTCCAAGAAACATTTAAAAGAAGAAATTCATAAGCGTTATTTGTTACTAGATGGGGAGTTTGACGATATCCCCGATCAGTTTAGAGATGTTCGGGATCAAGACGTAGATCGAACGCCAGGGGAAATCCTTGCTTATCAGCTCGGATGGTTAAACCTGTTGATGAGCTGGGACAGGGATGAGCGCTTGGGAAAAACCGTTGTCACTCCCTCTCCTCATTATAAATGGAACCAACTGGGTGCTCTTTATCAATCTTTTTACGATATGTATTCTCACTTTTCGTTAACTGAGCTTCGCCAAGAATTCAAGAAAGCAGAGGCACAACTTCAGTCTTGGATTGATACGCTCACGGATGAAGAATTATTCACCCAAGGTACTTTGAATTGGACAGGTGAAAACCCGAAGTGGCCTGCTATAAGGTTCATTCACGTCAACTCTGTGGCTCCATTTAAAAACTTCAGGACTAAAATAAGGAAGTGGAAGAAGAATCAACTGGGATGAAAGAGTGTTAACATGAAGAAGTGCATTCAAAAGAAACTCAATTTTTCTTGTGAAGCTGAAATTAACAACGCTATAAAGTTATCTATATTCACTTCTTTCGAGTCATTTTCCATTTTACGGAAATCCCGCGATTGAAACGATGCGGCTATGCAATGTGGTAAAACTTTGCATAAAAAACTTAACATTTTAAAAATCCAGCCGATATGATGGATAAATAACTGCACGCTTCCGGCGTATATGGTATGGTAGCTAGTAAGTATAGGAAAAGGGAGGATATGAATGATCATCGTCACAACAGATACAATCGCGAATCAAAATATCGTCGAAGTCAAAGGGCTTGTCACCAGCAGCATCGTTCAGTCGCGGAATATCGGAAAAGATATTCTGTCAGGATTGAAGTCGGTCATTGGCGGAGAATTAAAAAATTACACCCAAATGCTTGAGGATTCGAAAAAAGCTGTGAGGGAACGGCTCGTGAATCAAGCTGAAGAACTCGGAGCAAACGCGATCGTCGGTCTAAGGTTCGAACTATCTGCAGGCCAGGGTACCTCCGAACTAATCGGATATGGTACGGCTGTTGTAATCGGCTGACGTTCAACCGAAAAACGAAGGCGGCGGCTATCATTGCCGCCTCAGCGGGTCAAGAAGGCTTCCCTGTCTGTTTGGTCTCTTTATGTTTTTGAGTCAGATGGGGATACTTTCTGTAGATGACAAGCGCTATGATCGCCATGTATAAGCCGTAGACACCGATAGAGATCAGCTTGTTTTCACTGAAATTGGCACCTGCGATCGAGACGACGAGAACGTTAGGGATTTTTCCAAGTGTCGAAGCCGCGAAAAAGACAGCCCATTTCACCTTGCTTAATCCGCAGACAATATTCATGACAACGGCGGGGATAACGGGGATCAGTCTGCCCAATAGTACGGCTGTAAAAGCATTTTGGTTAAAATAGGCTTCATATTCGCTCATTTTCGGGTATTTCGTTAAGCGTTTGCGAGCCAAATCTCTGAATCCGTAACGTGAGAGGAAGAACAAGAGCATGGTGCCGAGCATCGACCCTGTCAGCGTGATCAGCACGCCGTTTGCGATTCCGAACAAAGCGCCGTTTAATCCGGCAATGAGCGCAAACGGGACGATCGGGAAAAATACACAGGCCGCCACAAGCAGCATGCTGAATAGCACCGAATAAACGCCTCCGTCCCTGATGACGCCGAGCCAGGAATCTTTGCAGACGAATCCGACCGCGATGATACTTGCCATGATGATGATAGTGAATAGTTTTTTGATCATACCGCTCCCGCTGCCTTTCTTTGTTTTTAGCTTCTATATTTGCAATAAAGCTTCTTCCACGTTTGCCAAAATCTCGTCTGTTTTTGACAGGTTGCAATTGCTGAGCATAATCAGCACTTTTTTCTCGTTTATGTATCGGTTAATCGAGCTGATAAAACCGTGGATTTCTCCATCATGCCATATTTTATACTTGTTTTGATGATTAATAAACCATCCGTATCCGATCGAATTGTTTTGAATGAGTGCCGGAGAAGGGCCTTCGGCTGCAAAAGCCGGTTTTTTGACACAGCTGTAAAGCGCTTCTTTCAAAGCGCCTTTTGTGACAAGCTTTTCAGTGTAAAGCGCCCTGTCCCATAAGTACAAGTCTTCAACGGTTGAATACAGCCCGCTTTCCCCGTAGCCGTATACGATAGGCGCTTTGATCATTTCGCGATTCAGGCATAAGTATCCGACTGTGGGCGAAATATCTTCCGGGGAAGCGAAGAAACCGGAGTTTTTCATGCCTAAAGGGTCAAAGATCAATTCTTGAATGACATCTCCATAAGCTTCATTTGTGATTGTTTCAATGATTTTTGTGAGTAATATGTATCCTGAATTGCTGTAATTAAACATTTGTCCCGGGCGAAATTCGAGCGGTTTGTCAATAAACCGGCCGATAAATTGGTCTAACGGTGCGCGCTCCAGCTCAATATCGAGCAATTCTTCCTCTAGAAAATCAGGAATTCCGGACGTATGGCTTAATAAATGTTTGATGGTAATGCTGTCGCCGTTCGGATAGCCTTCTAAATAGTTTTGTACCGGATCATCAGTACGAAGCAGCCCCTTTTCTTGCAGCTGCATGACCGCTATGGCTGTGAATTGCTTTGTCAGCGAAGCAATTTGGTAGCGTGTAGACGGTTTATTCTTCACTTTGTCCTTGCAATTAGCATAACCGTATCCTTTCGATAGCAGAATACCGTTTGAGTCTGCCAGCAAAATGCTGCCGTGAAAATGATTGTTGGATGCTTGTTCCATTAAATAATCATCAAGATGTTCCGCTGTATATACCAATAACAACAGTCCTTTCATATCTAATTATGATGAGAAGGAAACGATAAACGATAGTTTTGAAAGGAAATGAAGCAGGAAGCGCGACAAAATAACATTATAAAAATTTTTTTGTATTTACCATCATTTACAGAATAATTTAAACTAAATTTAAAATATGGCAATTTCATGACATCCGTTAAAACGAGTGCTGTTTTGACGGTTGTTTTTTGTTTTAAAACGATTGAAATATAAGTCGGCAGTATCGAAAAGGGGAATAAAGTCGAGTGCGGCCTTAAACTAAGGTCTAAAGTTTGGTGTTTTTTTGTGAGAAAAAGGACTATATTAGTATTTTTTAATTTTAATTTAATTTTGAAGGGTTTTTCCTTTATTATCTATAATATGTTGTTTAACATAGTGAAAGAGATTTAAAATCATCGTTACTGTTATGAAGCGAAAAATAACGGGAGGTTAAAAAATGGGCCAAAAACATATCGCGATTTTTAATATTCCCGCTCACGGGCATATTAATCCGACGCTTGCTTTAACGGCAAGCCTTGTCAAACGCGGTTATCGGGTAACATATCCGGTAACGGATGAGTTTGTGAAAGCTGTTGAGGAAACTGGGGCAGAGCCGCTCAACTACCGCTCAACTTTAAATATCGATCCGCAGCAAATTCGGGAGCTGATGAAAAATAAAAAGGATATGACACAGGCTCCGATGATGTTTATGAAAGAAATGGAGGAGGTTCTTCCTCAGCTTGAAGCGCTTTATGAGAATGACAAGCCTGACCTCATCCTTTTTGACTTTATGGCCATGGCGGGAAAAATGCTGGCTGAGAAGTTTGGAATAGAGGCGGTTCGCCTTTGTTCTACATATGCACAGAACGAACATTTTTCATTCAAATCAATGTCTGAAGAGTTTAAGATCGAGCTCACGCCTGAGCAAGAAGCCGCTTTGAAAAATGCGAATCTTCCGTCATTTAATTTTGAAGAGATGTTCGAACCGGCAAAATTGAACATTGTATTTATGCCTCGTGCTTTTCAGCCTTACGGCGAAACGTTTGATGAACGGTTCTCTTTTGTCGGTCCTTCTCTAGCCAAACGCAAGTTTCAGGAAAAAGACACGCCGGTTATTTCGGACAGCGGCCGTCCTGTCATGCTGATTTCTTTAGGGACGGCGTTCAATGCCTGGCCGGAATTTTATCATATGTGCATCGAAGCATTCAGGGACACGAAGTGGCAGGTGATCATGGCTGTCGGCACGACAATCGATCCTGAAAGCTTTGACGACATACCTGATAACTTTTCGATTCATCAGCGCGTTCCCCAGCTGGAAATCCTGAAGAAAGCAGAGCTTTTCATCACCCATGGGGGTATGAACAGTACGATGGAAGGATTGAATGCCGGTGTACCGCTTGTTGCCGTCCCGCAAATGCCTGAACAGGAAATCACTGCCCGCCGCGTCGAAGAACTCGGGCTTGGCAAGCATTTACAGCCGGAGGACACAACAGTTGCTTCATTGCGGGAAGCCGTCTCCCAGACGGACGGTAACCTGGATGTCCTGAAACGCGTAAAGGACATGCAAGAGCACATTAAACAAGCAGGAGGAGCCGAGAAAGCCGCAGATGAAATTGAGTCATTTTTAGCACCGGCAGGAGTGAAATAACCATATGAAGGAACCCGGGAAATCCCCGGGTTTTTTGTTGCAGCCGAAAGGAAGCGGGAAAAGTATACAGAGGCGCTTTTTGAACATACTACCTTCTATTAAATGTATTAAAAAGGAGGAAGTGATTTGTCAAATCAGGGCAATTTCAAAAAAACGATCTCTCTGCTTGACCTGATTTTGATCGGCATGGGAGCGATATTCGGCTCGGCTTGGCTGTTTGCCGTCAGCAATGTCGCTTCAAAAGCCGGGCCCGCGGGAAGCTTTTCGTGGATTATCGGCGGCGTCATTATCCTTTTAATCGGCCTCGTTTATGCCGAGCTGGGAGCTGCTTTGCCGCGGACGGGCGGGATTATCCGCTATCCGGTGTATACCCACGGCCACCTTGTCGGATACTTGATTTCATTTATCACGATCGTTGCCTATACAAGCCTGATTTCAATCGAAGTGACCGCTGTCAGGCAATACGTAGCTTATTGGTTTCCCGGTTTGACGATAAAAGGTTCTGAATCGCCGACGATTATCGGCTGGCTTTTGCAGTTTGTGCTGCTTTGTTTGTTCTTTTTACTCAATTATTGGAGTGTCAAAGCGTTTGCGAAATCAAATTTAATCATTTCGGTTTTTAAGTATTTTGTTCCTTTGACGATCATTGTCGTATTGATATTCCATTTTAAGTCGGCCAACTTTGCGGGAGAATTTGCCCCGTTTGGCTTTGACGGGGTGCAGGCGTCCATTTCGACCGGCGGGGTGATGTTTGCATACCTCGGTCTTCATCCGATCGTTTCGGTCGCCGGTGAAGTGAAAAATCCGCAGCGGAACATCCCGGTCGCTCTGCTGATTTGCATCATTGTTTCGGCTTGCATTTATACGATACTGCAAGTGGTGTTTATCGGAGCCATCCCGACTGATATGCTGAATGACGGCTGGAAAGCGATCGGCAAGGAATTTTCTCTTCCATTCAAAGACATCGCGGTGCTTCTCGGGATGGGCTGGCTTGCCACTCTTGTCGTTCTGGATGCGATCTTATCACCCGGCGGAAACGGCAATATTTTTATGAATACGACGTCGCGCTTGGTTTATGCATGGGCGCGGAACGGCACGTTGTTCAAAGTGTTTGCCAAGGTGAATAAATCGACGGGAATTCCGCGTCCGTCGTTGTGGCTGTCGTTCGCGCTCGCCGTTTTTTGGACGCTTCCTTTTCCGTCTTGGGACGCGCTCGTCAATGTTTGCTCTGTAGCCTTGATTCTTTCCTATGCGATTGCTCCGGTTTCAGCGGCAGCGCTGAATGTGAATGCCAAGCAACTCAACAAGCCTCTGCAAATCAAGGGGATGGCTGTCATTGCTCCTGTCTCCTTCGTATTTGCGTCGTATATCGTCTATTGGTCAGGCTGGAACACCGTGTCATGGCTGCTCGGATCGCAGCTCGTGATGTTTGCCGTTTATTGCGCGTGTAAAAAATATGTTCCCCAAGACGATGTTTCGTTTGCACAGCAGCTTAAATCAAGCTGGTGGATTGTCGGTTATTATGTCATGCTCTTGATTTTGTCGTATCTCGGCTCATTCGGTAACGGCGTGGGCCTATTGAGGACGCCGGTCGATTTAATCTTGATCGCAGCAGGATCGATTGCGGTATTTTACTGGGCGAAATATACGGCCCTTCCAAAGGCAGTCATTGATTATGATGAGAAAAAAGAAGAAACCGTTTAAATAAGAATCCCCCGCGTATGGACTGCGGGGGATTCACGCGTTTTCATTACAGTTGCGGAAGATCTTTAGCTGTTTCGGCAGCTTTGGTATCAACTTGAATTTGTTGAGATAAATTGGCAGGATGGTAATAACCTTTTGACATCATATAGTTTGTGATCTGTTCATGAGTATCAATCGCGTCGTTTAAATACTGCTTAAGCGTTTCACGCACTTCTGGAGAAGATGTTTCTGTGATAGCAGTGGCAATGTTTTTGACACCGGTTTTCGCTGAGATTAAAAAGTCGGTCGCTATCACTTGTTCAGTCATCGCGCCCATTCCTGTCATGTTTTGGATGAATTCGTTCATACGGTTTCACCTCTCATTGACAGCAGTCCTTGCAAATGCTCGATCTGATGCTTTGTTTGGGAAGCATCCCGTTCCAAGATGTCGCGAAGCTCTTGATCCTGCACCATTCCCGTCATTGTTGATGACTTAGTCAGGCAAAGGTTTTTAAACATTAACAGCTCATGCAGTTCCAATGTTTCATGAATCCCATTATTCAATTGCAAACATTCCTTTCAGATTTGTTATGGTGTGAAGGACACATCATTAGTATCAAGGTTCGTTAGCGGGATTATTCTGTTTGCTGTTTTACAATAAATTACATGTTGCTGTCAGGCTTTTCTGACGCGAAAGAATTTGGTCAAGAGCCAGGTTCCTTGCGGAAAACTGAGCGTGAGCTGCCAGACACCGCCGCCGCCAAGTCCGTATTCGATGATGAGTTGCAGTTTTTTTCCAATACTGCGTGCGTCTTCAAACCATATGATGTGCCTTCTGCCTTGTTCATCTGTGTATTGGAGAAAAGGGGACTCAGACTTTGTATCATATTGAATCGGTACCTGGTGCTTCATGGCGAGCTGAACGGCGCCTTGGTTGGCGATTCCCGGGTATACGGTACCAGGCTGATAGGGCAGCGTCCAGTTATAGCCGTAAAGCGGAAAGCCGAGAATGATTTTTTCTTTTGGAATATGGCGAAGGGCAAATTGAATCGTCTGCCGGACTTCATTGATCGGAGCGACGGGGCCGGGTTCGCTTGTTCCGTGGTGCCAGTCGTATGCCATGATAAAGACAAGGTCGCTCACTGCGCCGATTCCGCCATAGTCATACCCTTTCAGCCAGGCGATATTTTCATTTGTTTTCGGCGGAACGGCAACCGTCAACACATAACCGGAAGGCTTCAGCCGCTCTTTCAACAGGCGGAGAAAACCTGAAAATAAATCTCTGTCTTCCTCCACAATCTGTTCGAAATCAATATTGACGCCAGCATATCCTTTTCTGGAAATCGTTTGAACAATATTGTCGATGAGTCGCTTTCTTACGGCAGGCTGATTTAATACGCGGTGCGCAAGAGACGGACTAAAGCCTGTTTCTGTCAGATTGGTGACTGTCATGAGGGGAGGAACGCGCCGCCTCCAGGCCGTTTGTACCGCCGGTGAATCATTCAGCTCGCTTAACGATCCGTCGCTTGAAATATGGTATTCAAAAAATGCCAGATATGTGGCGTAGGGGGCAAAATTATGAATCAATTCCTGGTCTAAGCCTGGGTTTCTCAATGTGTAATATCCTAAAGCGGTGATCGGTTTTTTCGGTAATTCCGGAATCGTCACTTTCATCCCCGGCCTCATATTGGCAGGCGTTACAGACGGATTTGCTTTTTGCAATGCTTCGGCGGTTACAAACGTCCGGCGGGCAATCGAATCATAATTGTCTCCCTGCTGAACCGTATATGTATAAAGCGGTATTAAAAGAGCCTGTCCGGGGACAATGTTTGTTTCGACCAACCCGTTTACCAATCGGATCTGGTCAATCGAAATTCCGAACCTGGCACCGATGACAAATAATGAATCTCCCGGCTGAACCGTATAAATAAACAACGGGCACACTTCCTTTTGTTCCTCTGTATGTGACAGGGGTTTTATGCTATGTCTATGACCGGCGCTGAAGGATCATGCGCCGATTTTCTCAATCGGAATGGTGAATAGATCCGTGAAGCGGATAATTCTTGACTGATCGATCTAAAAAGAGTATTCTTCAAATAAAGGAGGTGATAAAGGCTTGGGAAGAAGCAAAGAATTCGATACCGCCCTCGTCCTTCATAAAGCAATGGAGGTTTTCGGCCAATTCGGCTATGAAGGCGCATCGATGCAAGAGCTGCTCAGCCGCCTGGGAATTGCCAGGCAAAGTCTGTACAATACATTCGGCACGAAACGGGATCTGTTTATTGCCGCTCTTACAAGATATCTTGATGATAAAAATGCTCAAGTAATCGCCAGGCTTGAAAGCCCCGGCTCAGTGAAGCAATCGGTTCGGCAGATCTTTCAGGAAAGCTTAAACGCTCTGAAAGACCCCGAGCGCTCAAAGGCATGCTATATCATCAACAGTGCAATTGAACAAATTCCCCGTGATCAAGAGGTTGCCGAATACTTTGATAAGCAGACAAAGCAACTGGAAACCGCCTTTTACAAAGCGCTTGTCCGGGCCGAGTCACAGGGGGAACTAAAGAAGGGAGGTCAAGATCTTTCAGCAGTTGCCCGTTTTTTAAATCAAACCCGGCTGTCGCTCACGTTTCAGGCGAAGTTAACGGGGGACTTTGACGCCCTTCAGGATTTGATCGATGTCAGCCTGTCTGTTCTTGATTAAAGAATTTTTTCGTCAAGGAAGATGGGCTGCCGCTCGTTTTTATCACTATTTTAGACCAATTGGTCAAAAAAGAATGGGGGAAAGAAAATGGCGCATACGATAACCGATGTCGTGGAACAATTTTTGCAGTCGATGCTCGAAAAGGATATGGAAAAGTGGATACAGCTTTGGGATCAAGACGCGGTGTTTGAGCATCCATATGCACCGCCAGGTTTTCCTAAAAAACTAGAAGGAAAGTCGGCGATTTACGAATATATAAAGGATTTTCCCGAAAAGATCGATATTGTCCGCTTCACAGCGCCCACTATTCATCAAATGGCAAATACGGGCTATGCAGCTGTCGAATTTGAATGTGAAGGCACGGTGTGCGAGACGGGGCTTCCTTATAACCAACAGTACATCAGCCTTGTAAACATGAAAGAGGGCAAAATTGTCCACTACAAAGATTATTGGAATCCTCTGACTGTCATCGAATCGTTCGGGGGGACGGCTGCAGACTTTTTAATGACGTAACAAGGAGTGATAAAAGTGGAGAAAAAAATATTGATTACCGGTGGAACCGGCACGACTGGAAGCCGAATCGCCAAACGGCTTGTACGTTCGGGGGCCGGTGTCCGGATCGCAAGCCGGAGAATGCCTGCAATGGCCGGAACGGAACATGTGTATTTTGACTGGAATGATCAAAAAACTTACAGAGACGCATTAAAAAACACGAACTCATTGTATTTGGTTGCGCCTGTCGGTGTATTCGAACCGTCGCCGCTCGTTGTGCCGTTTTTGGAAATGGCAGCGGCATCCTGCGTCCGCCGCATTGTTCTGCTCAGCGCTGCCATTATTGATGAAGACGGACCTGTATTCGGGAAGCTTCATCACGCGGTCAGGCGATATGTTCCTGAATGGACGGTGCTAAAGCCTTCATATTTCATGCAGAATTTTGACCATCAGCATGGCGCTTCGATTCGGAAGAAAAATGAAATCGTCACGGCGTCAGGCAGCGGCAAAGTCGGGTTTATAGATGCAGACGATATTGCTGAAGTGGCTGTGCGCGCATTGCTTGATCAAAAGCCGCATAATACGAGCCATATCTTGACCGGGCCGGAAGCCTTGAGTTATGCTGAAGCCGCGGCAATCATCGGCAGAGCGGCAGGCCGCGACGTCAGGCATGTCAATGTCGAAGTGTCCGCTTTGAGGGAAAGGTATATAAAAGCAGGATTATCTCCCGATTATGCCGGATTCATGTCGGAACTAGACGAGAAAATCAAGAATGGCAAAGAAAACCGCATCACAGATACAGTGGAACGCATCACGGGAAAAAAACCGCGTTCACTGGCTGATTTCGCCAATGAACACGCCGGACTCTGGCGTCTGCTTTAACTTTTCCTGAGACTGAACGGTCTTTTCTCTTTATTTTTGACCGTTCAGTCTAATTAGTAGAATGTTTCGTTGATTTCCCATGACTCAACTGTACAGTAGGCCAAGTGAGGGTCCATACCCATGCCCATTAAATAAGCCATTGCCGCTACTTCTTCCATGGCGTGGTGATAGGAAGTGGTTTGCGCTTCATTTAAACCGTAATGAACAAAAGGCGCAACTGTGCACAACGTCTTATGTTTCAAGTGCGGAAACAACGGACATTTGATGTGGTGCACGGCTGCTTCGGCGTGCTGATACTGGGGGATATGCATATGCTGTTCGGGAGCCGGTGTCTGCTGTAAATGTTCTACATTCTCCATTTCTTTTCGTCCTTTCTTGCGCGGATTTTCGTTGTATTCTATGTTCCGCTCATGCCCCGTGTGTTAGACGGCTGTCACGGTTTACCGGTTTTTTAGGCAAATCAACAGACAGAAAGGTCAAATACCGGTAGACTTTAAGCAGGATAAAAAAAGGAGGTATTTTTTATGGCTAAACATCATTTTTACCTTCAGGCAGACTGGCCTGGAAAACGTAACGACATCGGAAGGATTGAAAGCGGGAATTTAAAAACAGAAATTTCAATTCCAAAGGAAATGGACGGTCCGGGGGCAGGGACAAACCCTGACGAAATGCTGCTCGGCGCCGCTGCGACTTGCTATATCATCACGCTTGCAGCCATGATGGAAAGAAGCGGATTGGAAAAAGAGAGCCTGACGATGGAATCCGAGGCTGTTGTCGATGTGACAGGCGGGGTGTTTACGTACGAAAAAATCATTCACAGACCTCTGATCCGCCTTCCGAAAGAAGCGGCGGAAAAAGAGGTCCAACTTGCCGAAAGACTGGCTGAAAAGGCGGAGACATCCTGTATGATATCAAGGGCGGTTCAGGGCAATGTCGCCATTGAATTAGACCCGAAGATTGTCGTCTCCAAAGCGGATTAGATTTCGATCGTGAGCTGAGCTTTTTGGTCTGCGGCGTCAGCATGCTTTGAATTGAGCAAAAAGACGCCGCAGATGATCAATACAAGCCCAATAAGAGTTTTGAGATTGAATGGCTCCTGAAATATAAAATACCCGATCGCAGCTGTCAAAGCCGTCCCGGTGCCGGCCCAAGTCGCATAAGCCGCAGATAAAGGCAGTGTTTTTAATGAAAAGCTCAGAAACGTAAAAGAAGCCGCAAAACCGATTATGACACCGGCCGCGGGCAGGGGGGCGCTAAAGCCTTCTGACAGCTTCAGCATCGTGCTTCCGAATACTTCGGACAAAATGGCAGCCGCCAAAAAGATCATGCCTTTCATGACATTCTCCTCCTTATGACAGATTGATCAGGACAACGCCTGACACGAGACAAATAATGCCGGCGATATTTCGCCGGTTCAGCTTTTCTTGAAACCACAAGACGCCGATGATTGCAGTCAGAACGGTGCCAGCTCCGCTCCAAGTCGCATAGGAGAGGCTTAGCGGGATGACCTGCAATGTGAGCGACATCATGTAAAATGCGAGACCGTAGCCGATCACTACGAGAACCGACGGCCGCCAGCGCGCGAACCCGTCAGAGATTTTCAGCATGGCGGCTGCCGCCGCTTCTGACAAGATGGCGATCAGCAGAAAAATGTAGCCTGCAATCATATGAAATCCTCCTCTATCAATGTTATTCCATGATTCAAAAGGAGAGCTTTCTCTTCGTCAGCCAGCAGTTCCAATTGAAACAAAAGACTTTGACCATTTGCCAGCGCTCTTTTCACACAACTCACGCTGCGGTTTAAGACATGCTGCCGCAGCAAGGGCGCTTGTACAAAGTTAGTTTTCATTCGAATATCAAAAAACGCAGCCCATAAACGATCTTAAAGTGTTAAAGGTGTATTCCGCAATCGTCATGAGGCCGCTTCAAAGATTTCTTCTTTTTTAGACATAAAAAAAACCCGTATTACTAACCGGTTGGTAAAATCCATCTTAATTGATGCAAAAGTTCTAAGTCAAGAAAAAAGTTATGTAAAAAGGCCCCTGGAAGAGCCTTTATCTGTCAGAAAAAAGGATAGTAAGGATACGGCGGATACGGATATCCCCAAGGGCCGAGAAGCGCTCCGGCAGTAAGTCCGCCCAAAAAACCTCCGAAGAAGGGGCCCGGACCGAAAAACGGACGCGGGCCGAAAAACGGGCGCCCAAAAGGTCCGCCAAAGAAAGGTCTGCCGATGATGCGCTGGTTGTCGTCGCCGTATACAGGAGCGTGCTCGAAATGATTCATAAAAAAATCCCTCCAATAATAAAATGAAACCTGACTAACATCACTGTATTCTGCCCAGCCGTTTTTGCTTGGGCGCCCGTCGTATTTTTTAGTGAAGCCGCCCTTAAAAAGGAGTGAATGAAACATGACGCTGTATCAGTCGGATTGGTCAAAAGCGCCTCCCCATGCCCACGCCTACAGGGCGAGAACATCGACTGCCAATGGCCATTACCACCTAATTGAAGGCTTTTCCCAGCCGGCAAACGGGAGCAATACAGATGGGCACGTTCATTTTTATTCCGGCATCACTTCTTTCGATAAGGGACATTATCACAGGTATTACGCGATTACGGGGCCCGCGATTCCGCGGGCGGACGGCACGCATTATCATGAAATCGGGGGCACGACCTATCTGGCATATTCTGCGGCTCCCCCGATCAGATTTGGCGGAGTCGTGTATGTAAGCGATGGAATAAAGGAGAGGCACCGGCATACTTTTAAGGGTTCCACAAGAGAAATCGTGGGGAATGAGCCGATAGGGTGGTGAGGGAATGTTTGGAAAACAATGAAAACGGGTAAAATGAAATGGGTGTTTTTGAACGTGAAATGGTATAATGGGAGGAGCTTGTTTAAAGAGAGTGATCAGCAGTGAATAAAACGAAACCGCCGGTCATCGTTTTGATCGGACCGACCGCTGTCGGTAAAACAAAATTAAGCGTGATGCTGGCCGAGCATTTGAATGCGGAAATTATCAGCGGAGATTCGATGCAGATTTACAAAAGAATGGATATCGGCACAGCAAAAATTAAAGAAGAAGAAATGAACGGGGTTCCGCATCACTTGATCGATATTAAAGAACCGACGGAATCTTTCTCGGTTGCTGAATATCAGGAGATCGTCAGACAAAAAATCGCAGAGATTGGCAGGCGAGGGAAGCTTCCGATGATTGTGGGGGGGACAGGGCTCTATATCCAGTCTGTCCTTTACGACTATTCATTCACAGAGGAAGCGGGCGACCCTGAGTTCCGAGCGGAGATGGAGGCGCTCTCTGACAAGAGAGGAGCCGAATATGTTCACTGTCTATTGAAAGAGCGCGATCCCGGAGCGGCAAAAGCCATTCATCCAAACAATAAACGAAGGGTCATCAGGGCGCTTGAAATTTTCCATACGACAGGAAAAACGATGTCTGAACATATGGAAGGACAGCGGAAAGAGCTTTTATACACCACGGCTCTCATCGGTTTGACGATGGAGCGGGAAGTGCTGTATGACAGGATCAACAGCCGCGTAGACCAGATGATGGATGAGGGGCTGCTGAATGAAGTGAAACAGCTTTATGATGAAAACATAAGAAATTGCCAGTCTGTTCAGGCCATCGGGTACAAAGAGCTTTATGCGCACCTTGAAGGCAGAGCGTCCTTGGAAGAGGCGGTTGAGACGTTGAAGCGGAATTCGAGACGCTACGCCAAAAGACAGCTGACATGGTTCAGAAATCAAATGGATGTCGCCTGGTATGACATGACGCCCCCTGTCAATATCGAGCAGAAAAAACAGGAAATTTTCACTTACATAGCAGGAAAGCTCGAACTTTAATCGAAACAGTATGGTATAGAGAAACAAGGAGGACCAGAAACATGAAATCGATAAATATTCAAGATCAGTTTTTGAATCAGATTCGGAAAGAAAGTACATTTGTCACGGTCTTTTTACTGAATGGATTTCAGCTGCGCGGACAAGTAAAAGGATTTGACAACTTTACAGTGTTGATTGAATCGGAAGGAAAGCAGCAGCTTATATACAAACATGCCATTTCCACATTTGCACCGCAAAAAAACGTTCAACTCGAACTCGAATAGCGATTTACGGCTAAAAGACCATGCCTGGCATGGTCTTTTCAGATTGCCTGACAAAATCCTGAAACAGTTTACTGTTTTGGGATTTTGTCGTTTTCGAGGCGACTTTACAATCAACTGCGGCCGTTGCCGGTCCGAGCAGGAGTCTGGGAATAAAAGGAACGGATACCAATTGCTGGACATCCTGTCTAAAACGCCGCCGTCATCACGTCCTGTGAAAGACCGAGGCATTCAAATTTACAAAGCGGCATCTAATCGCTAAACTAAGTAGTGTTTACATCAATTCAGTTTGAAAATGAAAAGGAATGAGCGAACAATGAAACCTAAGATCGTCATCAACCATTGGGAAGAGACGTGTGAAGATGATTCCTGCTATGAATACGGCACAAGTATTCTCGTCAACGGAAAAGAACTTGTCAGGGAAGCGTCGATCATGACGGCTGTTCAGTCGGTTCTTAAGGAACTCGGCATCGAAGCCGATATTAAAGAGGTATGCGAGAACAAGTGCTGTGACACTTACAAAAAATAAGCGAAAAAGTCTAGTCTACTAACTCAATTTTTTTCGTGTTATGATAGATTTCGGTTTGTGAGTAGGATGAGCGAACGGCTCTCATTCTACTCATATTTCTTTGGCCTTAGGCCTCCTAAGCTGAAGCAAATTGTGAACTTTCATCAACCTGAGCACAATATATTGTGTTTTCTTGAATGATAGTATACTATATATTGTGTAAGGTTCGAGTTGAAAGACTCGGAAACAATTTTACTAGGTCGTGATAATGATGATTCAGATCGTATTTGATTCAAAAACGGGAAACGTTCAGCGCTTTGTGGATAAGACGCCTTTTCGCAATAAACGGAAAGTCAGCACAGAGGAGTATCTAGACGAACCGTTTGTTTTGATCACGTACACGACAGGGTTTGGGGAAGTTCCGAAAACGACTGAGATGTTTCTTGAGAAAAACGCCCATCTTCTTTTGGGAGTTGCGGCAAGCGGAAACAGAGTGTGGGGAGACAATTTTGCGAAAAGCGCAGAAAAAATCTCGAAGCAGTATCAGGTTCCGATTCTCGGCAAATTTGAGCTCAGCGGGACGGCCAAAGACGTTGAACTGTTTACTCAGGAGGTAGAAAGAATTGTCACAAAATCAAGTGCCAAAATGGATCCAGTTAAACAATGAGATCATGATCCAAAAAGACGGGAAATTCCAGTTTGATAAAGATAAAGAAGCTGTACATAGTTATTTTGTAGACTATATCAACCAAAATACGGTATTTTTCCATGATCTGAAAGAGAAAATCGATTACTTAATCAAGAATGACTACTATGAAGAAGAGTTTTTAAGCCGCTACACGTTCGAAGAAATCAAGGAAGTGTTCAAAGAGGCTTACGCTAAAAAATTCAGATTCCCGTCCTTTATGAGCGCTTTTAAGTTTTACAATGACTATGCGCTGAAGACAAACGACAAGAAAAAAATTCTTGAACGCTATGAAGACAGAATCTCTATCGTAGCTTTATTTTTTGCAAACGGGGATAAGGAGAAGGCGAAGGAATTCGTCAGAATGATGATCAACCAGGAGTATCAGCCGAGCACGCCGACGTTCTTAAATGCCGGCCGCAAACGCCGAGGAGAGCTGGTCAGCTGCTTCCTCTTGGAAGTCAATGATTCCTTGAACGACATCTCGAGAGCGATTGATATTTCAATGCAGCTGTCAAAGCTAGGCGGAGGCGTATCGTTGAACCTTTCAAAACTGCGTGCGAAAGGCGAAGCGATCAAAGACGTCGAAAACGCGACAAAAGGCGTCGTCGGCGTGATGAAGCTTCTTGACAACGCATTCCGTTACGCTGATCAGATGGGACAAAGACAAGGCTCAGGGGCTGCATACTTAAACATTTTCCACCGCGACATCAACGATTTCCTCGATACGAAGAAGATTTCGGCTGATGAGGATGTCCGGGTGAAAACATTGTCCATCGGAGTCGTCATTCCAGATAAATTCATCGAGCTTGCAAGAGAGGATAAAGCGGCATACGTATTCTATCCGCACACCGTTTATAAAGCGTACGGCGAGCACCTCGATGAAATGGACATGAACGAGATGTACGACCGGCTTGTGGAAGATCCGCGCGTCAAAAAAGAAAAAATCCACCCGCGCAAGATGCTCGAAAAGCTTGCGATGTTAAGATCGGAATCAGGATATCCGTACATTATGTTCCAGGACAATGTCAACAACGCGCATGCGAACAATCATATTTCCAAGGTTAAATTTTCCAACCTTTGCTCAGAGGTTCTTCAGGCTTCACAGGTTTCTTCATACACAGACTACGGTCAAGAAGATGAGATCGGCCTTGACATCTCCTGCAACCTTGGTTCATTGAACATATTGAACGTCATGAAAAACAAATCGCTTGAGCAGACGGTTAAGCTTGCAACCGATTCGCTGACGCACGTTTCTGAAACGACGAACATTACGAACGCACCGGCGGTCAAAAAAGCGAACAAAGCGATGAAATCCATCGGCCTTGGAGCGATGAACCTGCACGGATTCCTGGCACAGAACAATATCGCCTACGAAAGTGAGGAAGCGAGGGACTTCGCGAACACTTTCTTTATGATGATGAACTTTTACTCGATTGAACGGTCTGCCGAAATCGCCAAAGAAAAAGGTGAGACGTACCATAACTACGAAGGTTCGGCTTACGCAACGGGTGAATACTTCGAAAAGTATGTTACTCAAGATTTCTCGCCTAAATTCGAAAAAGTGGCCAAGCTTTTTGAAGGCATGCACATCCCGACAAAAGAAGACTGGGAACAGCTGAAACAGTTTGTCAAAGAACACGGATTGTATCACAGCTACAGACTGTGCATCGCACCGACCGGGTCCATTTCATATGTACAGTCAAGCACGGCATCAGTCATGCCGATCATGGAGCGGATTGAAGAAAGAACCTACGGCAACTCCAAGACGTACTATCCGATGCCTGGACTTGCGCCGAGCAACTGGTTCTACTATAAAGAAGCGTATGATATGGACATGTTCAGAGTTGTCGACATGATCTCGACGATTCAGCAGCACGTTGACCAAGGCATAAGCTTTACATTGTTCCTGAAAGATACAATGACGACACGCGATCTGAACCGGATCGATCTTTATGCCCACCATAAAGGAATCAAAACACTTTACTATGCAAGAACGAAGGATACAGGGCAAGAAGGCTGCCTTTCTTGTGTCGTTTGATTAAAGGAGAGTATGCGAAAGTGACGAAAATTTATGATGCAGCAAACTGGTCAAAGCATGAAGATGATTTTACCCAAATGTTTTACAACCAAAATGTGAAGCAATTTTGGCTTCCGGAAGAGATTGCGCTTAATGGAGACCTTCTGACATGGAAGTACTTGGGTAAAAATGAACAGGACACATACATGAAGGTGCTCGCGGGGCTGACGCTTCTCGATACAGAGCAGGGGAACACGGGAATGCCCCTTGTCGCTGAGCATGTGGAAGGGCATCAGCGCAAAGCGGTGCTGAACTTCATGGCGATGATGGAAAACGCGGTCCACGCCAAGTCCTATTCAAACATTTTCATGACGCTTGCCCCGACAGAGACGATCAACGAAGTCTTTGAATGGGTTAAACAAAACAAATATTTGCAGAAAAAAGCTCAGGTCATTGTCGGACTCTATGAGAAAATTCGCCAGGGTGATAAAATTTCGCTGTTTAAAGCGATGGTCGCATCCGTTTATTTAGAAAGCTTCCTGTTCTACAGCGGCTTCTACTACCCGCTTTATTTTTACGGACAGGGCAAGCTGATGCAAAGCGGCGAAATCATCAACCTGATCTTGCGGGACGAAGCGATTCATGGCGTCTATGTCGGCCTGCTCGCTCAGGAGATTTACAATCAGCAGACACCTGAGAAAAAAGAAGAGCTGTACGCGTTTGCCATTGATCTATTAAAAGAGCTTTATGAAAATGAGCTTGAATATACAGAAGATCTGTACGACCAGGTCGGCCTTTCACACGACGTGAAGAAGTTTATCCGCTATAATGCCAACAAAGCGCTGATGAACCTTGGCTTTGAAGCTTATTTTGAAGAAGAAGAGATCAATCCGATCGTGTTGAACGGGTTGAATACGAAAACGAAGTCACACGACTTCTTCTCAATGAAAGGAAACGGCTACAAAAAAGCAACAGTTGAACCGATAAGAGACGACGATTTTTACTTTGACGATAAGTAAGCCGGCCGGGCTAAAAGGGCGCATCCGCGCCCAAGCCCCGCCTTTCAGTTATAGATACACGGCAAAATGAGAGCAGAACGAATCTGCTCTTTTCACTTTGAGGAGGAAACGGATACAATGGGAAAAATGGATGAAATCATTCTCGTGGTCCCGCGGGAAAACGTATTTGCAAATGAAACGCTGACCTTCCAAGGCGTCAACAGCGACGGTGAGAAGGTCGAGAAGATCATGGCGCATATTGAACAGCACTTCAGTGAAATGAGAAGGGGAGACGCCGAAGAAGATCCTGCGTTTAAACAGCCGATCCCTTATGTTGTCATCAAAAGAGAAGACGAAATATTTGTATACGAGCGGCTCGAAGGCGGAGGGGAAGCGCGGCTTCACAACAAGCTGTCACTCGGCTTCGGCGGCCACATGAACTTTGCCGAAGGGCTTGATTTTTCCGGTATTCTGAAGTTAAACACAGACCGTGAACTTGATGAAGAGCTTCTGATTGAGGAATCAGATAAAGAAAAAATGGTGACGCTCGGACTGATTAATGATGATGAAAACAGCGTCGGAAAAGTACATATCGGAATCCTTTCAGCGCTTGAATTAAAACCGGGCGCACACGTTGAAGTTAAAGAAAAGGAGCAGATTGCCGGCCGGTGGATGAAAGCCAGTGATCTGAAAGATAAAAGCGTCTATGACAGACTTGAATCTTGGTCACAGTTTGTCGTTGATATCTTAGTTTAAATTGGAAAACTCGCTGATTCAGCGAGTTTTCTTTTCGTATTGGACCGGTTTCCATTGAAAAAGTGAGCCCTGCTTTTCGATTAACCCGAAACCAGGGTAGGGGAAATGACACCCGTGGAGCAGGACCTGTCCGTTATAAGCCTGCCGGGCCAGCAGTCTTCTTGTCTTTTCCCCCTCTTTAGGGTCATGCTCAAGCGAAACCCGCAGCTTTGGATTGGAGATGCTTTCGGGAATGTGAAATACGTCATTGATGATCTGACAGACCCCGTCTTTTGTCTGTAATTCAATAGTCAAGTGTCCAGGTGTATGTCCGGGCGTATGGATCAGCTTCAGTCCGGGAAGCAGTTCGGTATCTTCTGTCAGCAGCTTCAAAAGCGGCCGGACAGCGGAGAGAATGCGAAACTGTTCAGAGGCAGGCGATTGTTTTGCGTACAGCCATTCTGCTTCACTGATCAGATGAACAGCGTTTGGAAAAGCGGGTATCCCGTTATTCAGAAGACCTCCCGTATGATCTAAATGACTGTGTGACAAAATGACAAAGTCTATGGAATCAGGCTTAATTCCCGCCTGTGTCAGGTGATGAATCAAGTGCCCGCTTTCTTGTCCGCCTGTTTCGCCAAATCCCGTATCAATCAGTATCCGTTTTTCGTTCGTTTCCAGGCAGATAAAGTTCAGCGCTACTTCAAATTCTTCAGGATAATGTTCTGCTTCATGGGGGTCTCCTCCCGCCAAAAAGAAATCCCTTGAAACTCGAAATGCTCCATCAGATAAAATTGTCATGTGAAAAGAATCGAGTTGAATGCGGTCTGGCTCCTTCATAATAAACCCTTCCCCCTTTGCGTTTGGATCTGTCTCTTTATTAGAAGAGGCAGTTTCATTGTGTCTTTTCATTTGCGGTGAGCTTCTTGATCGGTTATTATTAAATCGTAATAATTACGATTTAATAACGGAAGTATAACTAAATCCGTTTGTTCTTTCAACCAAAATAAACTGTTTAAAAGGGAAGGAGCATCATTTCATGCCGAAACTGGAAGAGCTGTATCGGTCCGTCATTATGGATCATGCAAGATACAGGCGAAATTTTCGAAAAATCGATAAACACGGCGTGTATTACGTCCATTACAAAAATCCAACATGCGGTGATGTGATGACTTTGTTTATCGACATTAAAAATGAAAAGATCGAAGACGCAGCTTTTATCGGAGATGGGTGCAGCATCAGCATGGCTTCCTCATCAATCATGACTGAACTGATAAAAGGAAAGACGTTAAAAGAAGCCGGGCTAATGCGTGAAGCGATGGAAAATATGATCAGAAAAGGAGAAGAACCGGCAGAGGATCTGCTGGGAGATGCCGTTTCCCTGATTGGCGTCCATCCGTTACGGGCCCGCCATAACTGTGCCCTGATGCCTTGGCAGGCGCTCGATCGGATCAAGGAGAACGTTTATTAAATGAACATCACATCTAAAGCACTCCGTTTCTAAGGCAGCCAGGCAAAGAATATCGGAAGATTCAAGGGAAAAAAGGGGCAGTGACGAAAGAGGTATCGAAAACGAAACGAATGTAAAGCAGGAAGCGATGGCGCAGCTTAAACGGAAAGGCATTCGAATGACGCCGCAGCGGCTGGCCATCTACCATTATTTTTTAGCCAACAGGAACCACCCCACAATAGCTGAAATTCAACAATCATTGAGGGAGATATATCCTGCCGTCAGTACAGCGACGATATACAACACCATCCGCTATTTTAAACAAGAGGGCCTTATAAAAGAAATGGGGTTTACCGATCCGCTTCGTTTTGATCTGGCTCTAGAGGAACATGATCATGTCATATGCGAAGTATGCGGGAAAATCGTCGATTTTCATTGTCCGCAACTGGAGAAAGTAAAAGACATTGCGGCACGGCTGACCGGATTTAAAGTGACACATCACCGATTGGAACTGTACGGCATCTGCAAAGATTGCCAGGCGAAAAGAAAATACGCCGCTAAAGAGAAAGGGGTTAGATAAAAAATTTGGTTGTGCATAAAACCAAAATCCGATATATTGGTTTTATGATGAAAAATAACATTAAACGAATCAAACGAATTTCGCTTCGGGAAGAAGTGTATCAAACGCTGAAGCGCACCATCGTACATTTGGAACTAAAGCCGGGGGAGCGTCTGCATGATCAGGAGCTTGCAGAGCAGTTTGGTATCAGCCGCACACCTGTCAGGGAGGCGCTCAAACGACTGGAAGATGAAGGACTTGTTGAAACTGTTCCGGGTTCAGCAACACGTGTAGCACCGTTAAATCGCGAGGAAGCTGAACACGCTTTTACAGTCACTGCAGCACTGCATGCGCTGGCTGTCAAGCTGTCGTTTCCTTTTTTAATGGATTCAGACCTTGATCAACTGGAGAGGCATAATCAAACGTTGCAGCAAGCGATTCAAAAAGAAGACATTATCGAAGCAATCGAATCGGATGCTGCTTTTCATGAGGTGTTTTTACAAGCATCAAAAAACCCGGAAATTACCCGGGCATTGGAGAGAATTTCTTCAAAAATTTACCGCCTTGAGATGTCGCAGTTTTCCTCGATCGGCAGCTTGAAATCTGTCGAACAGCATCAGAACATCATCGATGCCTGCAGACAGGGGGATCGGAATGCGGCCATCAAGCTTGCCGAGGAAAACTGGCTCAGTCTCGGAGACCGATTGGCCGGACATCAGGAAAAGGAGTGAGGGGATTGTGAGGCCGATTATACTGGGCGTTTTTGCAGCCTTCTTTTTTGCTTTTACATTCGTTTTAAACAGGGCGATGGAGCTTGAAGGTGGAAGCTGGATCTGGAGCGCATCGCTAAGATTTATCTTTATGGCGCCTCTTTTATTTGTCATTGTCTGGCTGAGGGGGAACGTAAAAGAACTTTTTCAGGAAATCAAAAAAGCACCGGGCATTTGGCTGAGATGGAGCATCGTCGGCTTCGGCCTCTTTTATGCGCCACTCTGTTTTGCGGCGGCTTACGGGCCGGGCTGGCTGATCGCAGGAACATGGCAAATCACGATTATTTCCGGCTCCCTTTTGGCGCCGCTTTTTTACGAAACCATCCAAACAAAAACAGGTCCCGTACAGATGAGGGGCAAAATTCCCTATAAAGGGCTGGCGATGTCGTTGATCATTTTAATCGGGGTGGCGCTGATGCAGGCTGAGCATGCGGCACAGCTTTCTTTGCATGAGATGCTGCTGTTCGTTGTGCCGGTTATGTTGGCTTCATTTGCATATCCGCTCGGGAACAGAAAAATGATGGAAGCATGCGCCGGGCGCCTTGATGCTTATCAGCGGGTATTGGGGATGACGTTGGCAAGCCTTCCGTTTTGGCTGATCCTCTCACTGTACGGGCTGGCATCGGCGGGTGCGCCCAGCCGGGGACAAGTCATTCAGTCAGGTTTGGTGGCTGTCTTTTCCGGAATATGCGCAACTGTGCTGTTCTTTGCCGCAACCGATCTTGTAAAAGGGGATATGCGAAAATTAGGGGCTGTCGAGGCCACACAATCGTTTGAAGTGCTGTTTGCTGCCGCTGGTGAAATTTTGCTTCTTTCAAGTCCGCTTCCTGGTGCCATCTCATGGAGCGGCATGGCACTTGTGATTATCGGAATGGTGTTGAACAGCCATGCATCGAATCAAACGCAAAAGCCGGCGATTCAAAGTAAAGCTGCAAAAGCATGAAAAAAGCCTGCGATCTATACGAGACAGATCGCGGGCTTTTCTTGATGATTGTCCCTATTCCTGGTAAATGAAAGCGTCAAATCCGGCGTTTTTGGCTTGCTGAACGAGCGCTTCGGCATTTTCTTTTGAAGAAAAAGCGCCAATTTGCACTTTGTAAAGGCTGTCCCTGTAAATCACAAGGGCATCAAACCCTTTCGCTTCCGCTTGAGCGGCAAGCGAATCGGCATTGGCTTTGGTCCTGAAAGCGCCGATCTGCACTTTATAGAGAGATGCTGCGTTTTTGGAAAGGTTAAATGCCCTTGCGAGTCCGTTGGCGTGGCCTCTGGCAATGGATTGAATAAACGCGGAAGACTTCAGTTTCTCGGCGTCGCTTGTATTGTCTACAAAGCCATTTTCCGTAAGGAGTGCGGGCATGGCTGTTTCTCTTAGAACATGAAAATTGGCCGTTTTCTTGCCGCGATCCCTGAAATCGACAACTTTTAAAATCTCTTCATGCATGATATCCCGATAGGTGGTGGTAGGTGCGCCGACGCCGGGATAAATGTAATCCTCGAAACCTGTCCCGCCCCCGGCATTCATGTGAATCGATAGAAAGTAGTCCGCTCCCCAGCTGTTCGCGGCGTTCGTGCGTTGCGTCAGACTGACGGTTTGGTCGCTTGTCCTGCTCAACAGGACTGAAACATTTTGATATTCATTCAGCAGCATGTTTCTTAAAGCCAAGGCGGTTTGCAATGTTAACTGTTTTTCTTGCAAACCATTAGCTGAAGCACCTGTATCAGTCCCGCCATGGCCGGGATCGATAAAAATTTTTACCACAAGACATCACCTCAATAGACAGTCTATGAACAGATGGACATGAAGGGTTGTACGAACGCCACGATATTGCAGAATTTTGTAAATATTCAACTTATTATAGAGCGTCATATTCTCTTCAGGCAAGAGGTTGCATTTTTAATGTTTTTATCATATAATTCAATTACGCTGCATTGTACGTAATGATAATTAAGTTTTAACCTTTAAGCTGTAATAGGGAGTTTTATATCGGAACCGGAATGTCATGCCTTCCTCGAAAGGACGACAGGAACGTTTCTGCAGACACCCACTTTGAGGAGTGTGGTTTAAAACTTTCTTACTTGCATACGGCAATTGCAGCACTTCACTTAAGTCATTTGAATAAAATGGCTTTTTTTATTTGCTTAAAATCGGTTTACTGTAAATGTTTTATGTAAACTAACTTGCTGTAAATAAAGGGCGGACACCGCCCTTTTATTCATTTTAAAGAAAAACGAATGCCTGAATTCCAGCAAGTAGAAGGTGCAAAAATGACTGGCATCAAAAATGCTGAATGATGATAATTCCCGTGATCATCAGGACAATTCCCAGCATGCGCTGCACATTTAAGCGGTGTTTGGGGGTTCCGAACCAGCCAAAATGATCGATGATGAGGGCGATGATCATTTGGCCGCTTAAAGCCAAAACAACAGTAAGTGACGCTCCGACAATCGGCAAAAGCAAAATATTGGATGTGATAAAGATGACGCCAAGTATTCCGCCAGTCCAGAGCCACCAAGGGCTGCCCGTGATAAAGGTTTTTGCTGTATGTAAATTGTTTAAATGAAATAACCGCCGATGTTCAATGATCGACGTAAGAAAGAGAAGAATGACCATTCCAACCAAAAACGAAATAAGTGAAGCGATAAAAGGTGATTGGAGAGCATTTCTCAGCTCTGAATTAATAGATGTTTGAATCGGTGATGCCATTCCGGCAAAAAGCCCGAGCATCATGTAAAGAAAAACGTTCATAGTGTTGTTTTTCATCGGTGATGAACTCCCTTGCTATTAATATTTTTTGATAATGAAAACCCCGGAGATGATGAACAAAATGCCGATGATTCTAGGAAAGTTTAATTCATGAACGGGAATATGAAACCATCCGAAGTGATCGATGGCCAGAGCCATCACCATCTGTCCAAGCAAAGTGACGACAACTGTCAGTGCTGATCCAAGACGCGGAAGCAACAAAATATTTGAAGTTAAATAAAAAACGCCTAAACATCCGCCTCCAATGAGGATCCACAAGGGGATGGAAGGGAGAAGTCCGATGATAGACAAAAAATGGCGCTCTGTCACTAAGGCGACAATGACCAGGATAAGCGTACCGGCAAAAAAAGATATGGCCGCCGCCCCGTAAGGAGACCCGATCTTCATGCCTAGCCGTGAATTAATTGAGGTTTGAACAGGAATGGCCATTCCGGCCAAAATCCCGGCTATAAGTATTAAAATGATCATATTTTTAAAAACTCCTTTTTGCGGTAATTGGAACGATTATTTCAAAGCTGAAAGTCTTGTTGTTTTTGAGGGACACTTTGTATTTTGGCGAAAAGGAGTTCATGATGCAAGTGCTGATTGATGAAAAGAATTCAAAATTTGCAGCTTTGTATCTATATCATGTTTTTCTTTTTTGAAAATCATGTTTCAAGAAGATTTTGAGATTCAATAAGGTGATGTAGCGATAAAAAAACCAAAGAGGACTCCGGCTGAGTTCTCTTTGGTTTTTGTAAGTCCGGTTCCTCGTGTTCAAAGCCGTAAAATCTCTCCATAAAAAGCAAGTTGGAATCCCGGCAAAATTCAGCTCATCCAAATCGTACAAGCAAATTTTCATGAAAGAAGAATTGTTAAACTGAAAAAAGTCCTATAAACTACAAGTAATATTTTGTTAGGGGGTGGGAACGTGTTCAACGAAAGAGAGGCGCTCCGATTAAGACTGGAACAACTGAACAATGCCGAGATACAAGCCATACGCGAACTCCAAAATGAGCGGAAAGACATTTATTCGAGGCTGCGGGAATTAGATCATCAAAAAGTTTCATCATCACATCATAAAAAAACGTTATTAGAATTAGTCGATGAAACTGTAAATCTCTTGAAAAAATAAACCGAAAGCCGTTTGATCCAGTGGCCGTGAGAGGGATGAAAGAATGAAATAGAGGTTTTGCTTTGCTCATATTTTGTAATTGCGCGAAAAATGGAAAGGTTAGCAACTTGACTAGGAAAAAAACATTGTATAAGATTATTCTTACAAATCCAATAGGATTAACGGCCCTAAAACTGACTGACTTGTCAATCGAGATTGAGGGTAAGGAGGGAAACACTTGGGAAATACGGATACAAGAGAAGAATTGCTACATATCGCGCTTGAGATTTTTGCTACGAAAGGATATCATGCGACAAAAATATCAGACATCGTAAAACAGGCTGGCGTTGCACAGGGAACTTTTTACTGGCACTTCAAAAGCAAAGAAGAAATCGCCAAGGAAATCATAGACAAGGGGAAAGAAAACCTTCTTGCAGCCATTCATCAAGGCTACAGGCAGACGTTTGCTCTTACAGATGACATGATCCAATCCACGACAGCCCTTATGAAAAGAATTTTTACGTTTGCACAGGAGAACCGAAACTTAATGACGTTTTTATTAGTCAAGGGACAAGGCGCCGATCCGGAAATCAGGGAGGCAATCGAAGAGGCGCTGATCAGTGTTGAACAAGCATTTAAAAAGAACATCCAAAGGGCTACAGAGCTTGGCATGCTAAATTCCTCCCATAATACTGATCTGCAGGCCACCATGTTAACAAGTCTTGTGTTGGGCACACTATCAAAATGGCTGTTTGGGCCAAAGCATGATCTGAATTATGTCCCCAAGTTTTCAGTTGATGAAATGACTGAAGAATTGGTTCATTTTGAATTTTTCGGGCTGATTGGCCAAAGGAGGAATTAAACTTGTCTATTATTCAAAAAACAAATGGAGAGTTTGGGATTTTTCATGAAGCCGGTATGCAGGCCAAGGGGTCTTTCACTCCGAATTCAGACGGCCTTTCGCCGATTGAGCTGTTGGAAGCTTCATTAGGGATGTGTATCACCATTTCTTTGCAAAGGATGTTTGAAAGGGACGGCATAGAAGTGCAGGAGGATGAATTTTCAGTTTCTGTTTCCGCCGCTAAAGCGCCCGATGGCCCGTCCCGTGTTGAAAAATGTACGGTTAGCGTCAAATTGCCCGAGCATCTTCCGACCGACTATAAAAAGAAATTAATCACCTCTGCTGAAAGGGCATGTACAATCGGCAATACGTTAAAACGAGGGGTAACGATTGATACGAATATGGTGTAACAACCTACATGATGAAACGAAGGAGCATGAAAATGGAAAACAACAGTAAAAAACCTTCCTATACAAATGCTGATGATTTTGCTGTTACATCAGTGCCTGAAAATAAAAGAAAATCGATTTTTAACATTACGATTACAAGCTGTGCCTGGATTATCTCATTGTCGACGATTGTGACTGGAGGAGCGCTGATCCAGGGATTGAATTTTGCGCACGCCGTTTTGGCTGCCGTCTTAGGTATGCTGATTCTTGCGGTCTATGGCTTTTTTCAAGGTGTAATGGGTGCAAAATACGGAATATCGACAACCGTTCTTGCCCGTCAGGCTTTTGGACGCTACGGATCGGGCCTTTTTGGAATCATCTTGGCGCTGACGCTGGGAATCGGCTGGTTTGGCTGGCAGGTTGCTTTTTTCGGCACGACCATTTCTGAAATGTTTCCGGGTGTTTGGCTTGCAAAGCCTGAAGTCGCCATCGTTTGGGGCGGCATTTTAATGATACTTACCGCTTTTATAGGATATCGCGGACTTGCCGCTTTAAGCTTTATCGCTGTACCTTTAGTCGTGATCTTTTCTATATGGGGCATTGTGAGTGCTGTCAATTATTCTGGAAGCTGGCATAACTTGCTGACGTTTCATCCGACAGGGGACCCTATGACGATATTTGCCGGAATTACAATTGTAGTTGGAAATGCTGCATTGGGTGCGGTTGTTTTTCCTGATGTGACAAGATATGCAAAAGGAGTGGTTTCAGGAGGAATAGGCGCGTCTGTAGGTTATTTCCTTGGGGGTGTTTTCTGTCTTGTTGCAGGAGCGGCAATGGCCATTGCCGCGAATGTTCCGGATATCGGGTCAACACCGAATATTCCAGCCGCTATGAGCAAGCTTGGGCTTGGATTTTTGGCATTTTTCATCATCGTTTTTGCGCAGTGGACGACGAATGATAACAATTTGTATACCGGATCTCTTGGGCTTCGCAATGTTGTGAACATTCCTAAGAAAGCACTTGTGGCGATCATGGGTGTGATCGGAATTATTATTGCATTATTAGGTGTCCAAAATATGTTTGTGCCATTCTTAACATTTTTAGGTTTGTATGTTCCCCCGATCGCAGGAGTGATGATCGCCGATCATTGGATCACAGCACCTGTCATCAAGAAAAAACACTATCAATTCGGGGCTGGAACAACTTATTCGAAGCTGAACGTTGCGGCGATTCTTTCGGTGATCATCGGAGGTTTTACCGCTTCAAAGATAACGTTCGGCATCGGGCCGATTAACTCTACTGTACTTGCATTTTTGATTTATATCATTTTTACGTTTATTTTCACAAAATTAAATCTCCGTTACGAAATCGGAGAAGTGACAGAGGAATCGTCTGGTTTTTAAGCGGATAAGGAGGAAAGGTTTTCAATGATGAATGAAAAAAACCAATGGGTATTTGGAATTGATGTCGGCGGGACGTTTACAGATTTAGTGGCTGTCAACAAGGGTGGAAAAATGGTTTCGACGAAGACGCCTTCAACCCCTGACCAGTCTGATGGTGTGATGAACGGGATTAAAAAAATGGCTGAAATCATCGGAATAGACGTAAAGGATCTGTTAGCCAATAGTCCATTGGTTGTCCATGGAACAACAGTTGCCACTAATGCCTTGCTGGAATATAACGGAGCAAAGGTGGGGCTTCTCACAACGGATGGGTTTCGGGACGAAATCGAATTCCGCCGCGCGTACAAAGAAAGCGTGTTTTCTCCGCGCTTGGAAGCTCCTTATCAAATTGTCCCAAGAAGGTATCGTGTGGGGATTCCTGAACGATTGGATCATACAGGAAATGTCGTAACTGAGCTTGATGAAGAAGCCGTCCGCCAGGCAGTCCGCGGGTTTATCCAAGAGGGGATCGAGGCGGTTGCTGTGTGCTTTCTGTTCAGCTTCATGAATCCTTCACATGAAATCCGTGTTAAAGAGATTATTCATGAGGAAGCTCCCGGCATGTTTGTATCGTTATCATATGAAGTGCTGCCGCAGATTCGGGAATTTGAACGGGTAAGCACGACCATTGTCAATGCGTTCACAGGCCCTTCCATGCAAAGCTATTTGAACCATCTTGACGAACGGCTTCGCGAAGACGGATTTACTGGAGAACTGTTTGTCATGCAATCAAATGGCGGGGTGCAAAATGTCATTCAAAGCGGGAAGTTTGCCGCAGGAGGCCTTCTCTCAGGTCCCGCCGGAGGAGTGACAGCTGCTTCCTTTATCGGTGAAAAGTCAGGCTACGAGAACGTCATTACCGTAGACATGGGCGGAACAAGCTATGATGTCTCGGTTATCGAAAAATTAAATCCGGCGATCACGACGGAAAACTGGATCAGCAGATACCGGGTTGCTTTGCCAATGATGGATATCCACACGATCGGCTCCGGCGGCGGAAGCATCGCCTGGATTGATAGCGGCGGAGCTTTACAAGTCGGTCCGCGAAGCGCAGGCTCCAATCCGGGGCCGGCCTGCTACGGAAGAGGCGGAGAAGAACCGACTGTTACGGACGTGAATGTTTTCTTAGGCTATATTAACCCAGATAACTTTCTAGGCGGAGAAATGAAGCTTGACCGTTCACTGGCTGAAAAGGCGATCCGTACACGAATTGCCGAACCGCTCGGGATTTCGACAGTGGAAGCAGCGCTTGCGATCTCGCAAATCGTCAATAGCGATATGTCAAATGCAGTCCACTTTGTGACGACACAGCGAGGCCATGATCCAAGGAACTTCGCCCTGATGGCTGTAGGCGGTGCGGGAGCCATCCATGCAGGCAAGCAGGCGGAAGACCTCGGCATTAAAACCGTTATTGTTCCGTCCCTTGCCCCGGTTTTTTGTGCGCTCGGAGATGTAGCAGCAAACCTTAAAGTAACGGAGCTCCGGACGCGCTTTGAAAGTTTGAAAAACGTTGATTTGCAAGCGATGAACGCCGATTTTGAAAAGATGGAACAGACGGCCCGCGAGAAACTTGGAGGCCAATCGGTCACCAATCAATATGAAACCCGCCGCTTTATCGATATGCGCTATGCCGGGGAAGTCCATGAAGTAACCGTACCGGTGAAATCAAGGACGCGGAGGATTACAGAATTGAATCTTGAAGCAACAGTTGCTGATTTCCATGACCTTCATGAAAGAATGTTTGCCCATAAAGACCCTGAGCACGACATTGAAATTTTAAATCTCCGCCTTGACCTGGTTGGGGTCAGAGAGCCGTTAAAGCTGAAGGAGGAGCCGTTTGAGCAGGAGGATCCTTCAAAAGCGAAATCCGGTGAACGCGTTATGTATTTTGACATCGAACCGACGAAAACGCCTATTTTCAACGGATCAATGCTTGAGCCGGGCAACCTGATTGTCGGTCCGGCCATTATTGAGCAGTGGGGTACGACCATTGTTGTTTATCCGGGACATGAGGCTCTAATCGATTCATACCGCAACTGTGTCATCGAAGTCAAGCATTCTCAACAGGCGACAAGAGGTGGAAATGCATGATCCAAGCTCAAATTCTTTATCGCAAGCTCCAATCGATCGGCAGAGAAGTCGGGGATAATTTGCAGCGAATCTCCCGTTCTCCTTTGCTTTCGCAAGACCGGGCATTTGCTACAGCGATTTTTACGAATGAGCTGAAAATCGCGGTTCAACATCAATATGAGCCTGAACATTTGTTCGCCTTAAAAGACAGCGTGGAAAATCTGTTCGACTATTTTTCATTTGATATCGCAGATGGAGATGTGTTGCTCGTGGCAGATCCATACAGCGGCGGAACGAAAGGACAGTCGCTCACAATGGCGGCGCCGTTATTCCTTGAAGGGGAGCTCGTACTCTTCCCCGCTGTCCGCGCTCAGATGATCGATTTGGCCGGCGAGTATCCGGGCGGATTCCATCCCGATGCATTTGAAGTATGGCAGGAAAATATTAGAATTACGCCGGTGAAGCTTTATAAGCAAGGTGTTCTGCAGACCGATATTCTTCGTTTCTTATTATCAAACAGCCGGGTGCCCGCTTCTTTTAAAGCGGATTTGGAAGCGATGTATACATGTTTGCATGGCGCCAAACAGCAATTGAAAACGTTTCTTGGCAGCTACGGCCAAAAAACAGTGACCGAATCGATCGACGGCATGTTTGAATACAGCCGAAAAAGGGTTGAGCATCATGTCTCTCACCTGCCTGAAACTGAAATGAGCGCTGTCCAAGAGTTTGAAGTTTCCAAAGGAAGCAAGAGTACAATTCATGTGCAAATCTCAAAGAAGGACGATGCGGTTGAGATCGATTTGAGCAGATCATCGGCGCAATCCGTAAAGCCGGTTAATTCGCCTGCCGCTTTAACGAAGGCGTTTGCCGTTTGGCCGTTCCTGGCGAGGATTGCAGATGATATACCGATCAATGAAGGAACGCTTCAACCTTTTCAAACGAAGACGAGGCTGGGAACGATTTTGGATCCGGAATTTCCTGCAGCGACAGCATTAGCTCCAAGCATTACCGGCCATTTCATCGCTGAAGCGGTATATAAAGCCATTCAAAACGGACAAGGGACCAATGAAGAATTTCCGCCGATTTACGGGACAGGCCCGCAGGCCGTTTTTTATCCGGAGCTTGGCGCGGAAGCCGAAACGAAATCAATCGTTCTGGCGCCCGGGTATCCTTCAGCTTCAAAAGGCTTCGGGCCGCCTGCTTTATTTGGTCAACGGATGCTTGTCTCTGCAGAGGAATTGGAGCTTTACCACGGTTTTAAAATGGTTTCCCGGGAGTGGACGGATAATGGGGAGGAAATGAAAGTGTCTCTGCTTAACCAGGAGGACGATATTTATTTCAACCTTCTTCTGCCTTTTAGCGAAAGGGGAGAATACGGATCTCTGTCAAGAACGGGAGATCGTGAGGAAATCTTTTATGAAAGCACGGTAAACCAACATGTGAAAAAAGGCGAGCTCCTCGTCTTTACGTACTCTCAAAAGGAGGAGCAGCTATGATTAATCAGGACTTTATTCTATCACAGGTGGTCGGCGGTTCTCTTGATGCGGTTGCCAGGGAAATGAGCGCCACTGTTACGAGAACGGCCCGTTCACCATTGTTTAACGAAGCGCACGATTTTACGACGGGCGTCTTTGACCTTTCCGGCAAAAAATCGCGTCTTGTCGCGCAAGCCCCGGGCTGTACGCTGCACCTTTATGCGGTAGTAGGCGCAGTTGACCATTTATTGGACGCCTTTCGGTACGATCTTCACCCCGGAGATATTCTTCTGGTGAATGATCCGTATCATGGAGGCTCACACAGCCTTGACTGGACGATCGTCATGCCGGTTTTTTATAATCGCAAGCCGATCCTGCTTCCTGCTGTCCGAAGCCATATGGCCGATAATGGAGGTCCGGTTGCCGGAGGGTACAATCCGCGCTCAAAAGACATTTGGCATGACGGGCTGCGGATTCCGCCATTAAAAATTTATGAGCGGGGAGAAAAGCGCAGGGATGTATTCGATTTAATCGTTGCAAACAACCGGCTTTCCCATTGGCTTGAAGGCGACTTAAACGCGATGATCGGGGCATGCAAGGTCGCTGCCTCCCGAATCCAAACGATGCTGGATAAGTATGGCGCCGAGAAGGTGATTACGGCCATTGACAACCGGATTCAATATACAGAAAACAGGGTTCGCGATGAAATCAGCAGCTGGCCGGACGGCACCTATGTCGGTGAAACATTTGCTGATCACGACTTTCAAGGCAACCGCGATATTAAGGTTCGCGCAACGGTGACCGTCAAAGGCAGCGATCTTCACATTGACTTTACCGGCTCCTCCCCGCAAGTAAAGGGCTTCATCAACAGCCCGCTTTCAAATACGACTTCGTTTGCTTTTGTCGGTATTTCGACTTGCTGTGATGAGGATATTCCGATCAATGAAGGATATATGAATCCGGTAACAGTAACTGCGCCATTAGGAACAGTTGTGAACCCGCAGCTGCCGGCACCGTGCGGACACGCGACTGCGTGCGTAGGAGCAGAAATAGCCGAAGCTGTTCTCGAGGCTATTTCCCAATGTGCGCCAAAACGCGTCGGAGTGAACGCCCATAAGCTTCCTCTCGCTTATTCTCACGGAAAATACGACGACGGGAAGCCGTGGGTGAACCTGAATTTTTACGGCTATACCGGCGGTGCGGGGGCTGCATACGAAACGGACGGATGGGGGCTTTATCCTCCCGTTATGACAGGAGTTATTCTGCCATCGATTGAAATGACTGAAGTTCAATACCCGAGCCGTGTATTAAAGCATGAATATACGAGCGATTTTACGGGAGCAGGCCGATGGAGAGGCACCCCCGGGTTGGACGTTCAGATCCAGCACTTAAAAGAAAGCCGGACAAGCGTCATGATGGCAGGGGTCCGAAATACAACAAAAGGCTTTTGCGGAGCAGGTGATGCACCAAGCAACAAGGTGATCGTCGGGTATGGAACAGACGAAGCCAGAGAGATCGCGGAAACGGCTTTTGAAGTCGAAATGCCTGCGGGCGGCATCATCCAATTTTACCGTGCAGGCGGCGGAGGCTGGGGAAATCCGCTGGAACGTGAACCGGAAAAGGTGCTGGACGACGTCTTCAATGAGTTTGTCAGCATTGAATCAGCATTGCAAGATTACGGTGTCGTGATTGACCCCGAGACACTTACTATTAACGACATGGAAACAAAACGTGTGCGGGCTTCCCGCCTTTCATAAATAAAAAAGCTGATCTGAAAGGAATGAAGACACCTTTTCGGATCAGCTTTTTAAATACTCATATGGTAAAAAGAGGATAATCGCTTTCGAGAGAGAATGTAAACATAACCGGTTTGATCTTTTAAGCCGGCGGGTACATAACAGATTAGCAAATAAAGGAGGACAAATCATATGAAAAACAAAAAAGCGTTTTGGGGACCTTTTCTGTTCGGTGTCGGCATCATCGCCATGATCGACGGCATCGTTTTTCACCAATTGCTTCAATGGCACAGCGTGTACATGGACACAGACCGCTCTCACCAAATTATGAGCGACGGACTGTTCCATCTGTTTTCGCTCGTCATCCTTTTTATCGGCGGGATCCTGTTGTGGAACAAAGGTGACTTGAGCAGCAGCCGGCCGCAGCACATCTTTTGGGGAGCCTCTTTGCTTGGAGCGGGCTGGTTTAATTTCCTCGAGGGCATCATCAATCATCATCTTCTTCAGATTCACCACGTCAACCCGCTAAGCCCGAACCGCCTCTTATTCGACCTTGCCTATGACGCATCAGGCCTTTTGATCATTCTGGCCGGATGGCTGATCTACAGAAAAGGCAAACAGAAATGAAAAATTGGTTTGACTCGCACAATTATTTCTCGGGAAAGCGCAGGTTTCAACAAGACCTGCCCTGTTTTTGTCAAAATTTGAAGAAATAAAAAACTCCATTTTAAAAGTTGATATGATCAGTGACCGCCGCTTGAAGAATTCGTTTTATGTAACAAGTTTTTAAAGAGCGGCAAAGTGCAACTGTTCACTCAAGCAAAAAGGGGATTCACATATTCAATGGAAAAAGGTGTCTATATCGTTTGACTGCCATCTTTTAATAGGAGGTTTACATATAAGATGTTAAGTGTGCTGCTGCCTAATTTGCTTATCCTTTCTGCTATCATTTTATTTTTATATTACATGATCGTATTGGTAAAGGAAAACAAGATAAATCGCAAACAAAACGAGGAAACTCAACAGTTGCTTAGGGAGATATTAAAGGAAGTGAAAAGCAAAGATTTAGAGCGGAAATAAAAGATATTATATTTCTGGAGTGATTTAGTTGTGCCTCAGAGGAAACATTTGAGCATAAGACTGTACCTTTTGTTCAAGTGAAAGTCGGGTTTAGATTTGCAAGGAGGCTGTTTCATGCAGCTATTGGTTTGCTGCTGTGTACCCCTAAACTTTTAAATAAAATAACCTTAATTAATCCGAATTCACATAATACGGTAATTGGAAATCCTTAAAAGACAAACTTGTGATGATTACGACATCCTGAACAATTTGCTTCCTCTTCAAATAGATGCTCATAAGAAAGATTCATGTTGTTGGAGAAATAAATAATCTGTAAATGCGAGGGGATGCACTTGACAAGTTTTGTTCAGAATACCGTGCATGGTTTAAAGAGCTTATTAGATCAAAATGGAGTCATTAGGATTCTTGGCTCTGAAGGTGAAATTACAGATGCTCTTGTCACATTCTCTGGCAGCGGAGCCTCTCAAAGCGATATACGAGCTTTCGAAACACATCACCAATTATCTCTTCCTGATGATTATAAAAAATTTTTAACTCTACATAATGGAGCTAGAATTTTTGATAGTCTTTTAGATGGAGTGAATATTGGCGGAGGTCTGCATTTATTTAACATCAAGGAAATTGATACAGAACTGAAAGATGAGGAATTTTATGCGGATGTTAACGGTATTCCAATTGGACATTTGCTGGAAGAGTGCGATCTAATGATTGACAGAGACAGGCTCAAGGAAGGAGATCCCAACTACCTTTATTTACTTGAGGATGGTCTGGAGTATAAGCCTCTTAATTTGAATTTTGAAATATTTTTAGACCGATATGTTATGTGTCATGGGCAGCCATTTTGGGAGTGGAGATATTACACAGCTGAAAATTATTATAGAACATGACGACCGGATTTTTGGTCGTCTTTTTTGAATAGTTTTTTTTTCTAATTCTAAGGAATCATTTTCATGGATGATCAGGATTTATTCCCCAATTCACTTCTATAAAGTGGTAAACTCTAAAATGATTGTAACTTTAGTATTAGAGGAGAGTGCCATGAAGACTTTGGATGTTCAGGCGCTACACAAAGCCATTGATCAAACCCTGGAACAATTAAAACATCAATCAGACGAATTCGCCAAAGTCCAAAAAAGCGTTGAGGAAATCGCATCACTAGATGATGCTTTAAAAGGAAAAGGCGGCGACGCGATCCGTGCCTTTTACAAAGAGTGCCACACCCCTTTTCTACAGTTCTATGATACTTTCATAGAGGAATACAGTTCCACGCTGAAGAAAATGAAAACCGCATTGAATTCGCTGGAACCAAACCATAACGGGTTTATTTCGCAAACCTTTCTTGAGCACGAGCTAGAACAAGGATTGAATGCGGCCAATCGAACAACCAAACACCTGGTGTCTAAATCGAACGCCACGATCGCGAAGGTCAGTCATATTGTTGATTTGCCGGATTTAAACGACAGCGACTTTCATGAACAGAATCAGAAATCCTTAAAGGAAATCAATCAGACAATTGAAAAGCTGCATACGTTCGACAGGGAACAGACAAGCGCTCTAAAAACCGCAGAAAACGACCTGGAAACGATGCAGAGATACATAAGTAGGCTTGAAAAGATGTACACAGGCCCTAAAATTGAAATCACCGGTTACCAAAAGGGCTCGATTTTAAAGCCAGATGAGATGGATGCTTTACGTGGTGGCCAAGACACAGCGATGGGCGTCATGTTGGATAAGCTGGATAAGAGATCAAAGCTTGAAAAAGAAGTTAGCGAGGTTAGCAAACAGGATAATAAAATTTCTGAACTCAAGAAGAAGCTTGATGATTTCAATTTTTCAACGGCTTCAGAGTTTTATGAGATGGCTGCGGAAATAGGGTACGAAAACCTTTCCCCTTGGCAACAGCGATATTTCAATCAAATTGAAGGCGCTCGTGATTTTGGCAACGCAATTAAAGGAAGTGCTGAAGGACTCAAAAATGCAGTCGTCGATACTGCGGTAGGCCTATGGGACATGGTCGTTCACGCAGACGAAACGATTGAGGGCATTAACTTTACACTTCATCATCCTGATGTCACATTCAATATTATAAAAAAAGGAATTGAAGACTCGTATCAACGAGATGTCGTCAATGGTGATTCTTACACCCAAGCCAGATGGTTTAGCTATGCCGTTGGAATGGTCGGGACATCGATTGTTGGTTCTAAAGGCGTTGACAAAGCAGCAAAAGCCGCCAAAGCGGGGAAGGTAGGGCAGGTCGCTGCCAAAGCAACTAAAGCTTCTAAAAAAGTATCGAAACAAGCTTTGGAAAAAAGCGTAGCGTCTTTCAAGAAATCGATGCAAAGGGTTGCTTCAAACATAAAAGGGATTCAAATACACAACCCTTTTGCGCCGCAAGTTCAGCTTGCAGGCGGGGGTAAAGTTCCTTATCATGCACTTAATGGGGAGCATATAAAAGACAGTCTTATTCAGTTTGCGAAGAAAGTCTCTGATATAAGCAGAAAACCGTTTACAGGTGGTAATATCTCAGTACCATGGTTAAATAAAGAAAAGTACAATGCAGTTGAAGTTAAAGGTAAAGTAAAACCAAAAGGAAATTTGAAAGATGTTGACAGAAGAATTTATCAACTTAAAAACATTGACTTCAACATGAAGCATCCAAATAAAAATATAACTAATTTAGAATTAATGAAAAGCGGAAAAGCGCCCATTGGGGAAGATGGCAAACCAATTAATTTACATCATTTAATACAAAAAGAGCCAGGGACGATGTTGGAGATACTTCATACCACTCATAAAAAATACCATAAAGTACTGCACCAGTTAGTGGAGAAGGGGGATAGCTTTAGAAATAATCCTGAACTGCAACAACAATACGATAGTTTCAGAAGAAAATACTGGATGTGGAGAGCTGAACAATATGAAAAGAGCTTGAAAGGTGGATCTCAATGAATACTAAAGAATTAATTATAGACTTTATAAACAAACATGCTACTCCCCATGATTTTACAGGAGGAATTAATGAGGAAAAAATCAAAAAAATTGAAAATGACTTACAAACCACTCTTCCTGAAAGTTATAAATGGTTTTTAAGAAACTATGGCTCAGGTGGCTCTTTTGGCGTCGAAATATTGGGTCATGGACTTGTATCCCCGGAAGTCGTAGAGTTCACCAAAGACTATAGGGAGCTCTACGACTTACCAAATCATATTGTAGTAGTCGTTGATGTAGATGCATTTGCTTATTGCTTAGATACACAAAAAATGGATAACGGAGAATGTCCTGTAGTTACATGGGTTTATCAAAGCGGATATGATCACCAAAAGGCTCCTAACTTCCTTGAGTTTTTATGGGAATATTTAAATCAAGCTAAAGAAGATTGGTACGAGGAAGAATAATATATTAAATCTCAAGCACTTAATCTTTGATTGGGTGCTTTTTTGTTTAAATCGAGAAAAATTCGAGATGGACATCATCTTCATATAAGAAGTGGTCTGAAATCTATGCAATTTTCCTAATGATGAAAATAACATTAGGTTCTTAGAACAGTATTTAAATTCAAATAGTCCTTCATAATAAGCTCCCTAAGGGAACTTATTATGAAGGAGAAAGCTTAAACAATTGGTCTAATATTTAAAGTGTTTTTGTTAGGAGGTAAAACAGTATTGGATAAGAAAGATATTAAGTTCCTCGAGGAGCTGCTTTATAATACAGATAAAGACGATCTAGTAAGAGTGATGAGAAATATTGAAAACCCTGTTATTCTTCACGTTTTTGCAGCGAATTATAATTGGAATAGTGGTTTTGAAGTTCCAAAAGCAATTCTAGAGAATGAAAATTGCGATTATGGTACGGGGTTATTAATGTTCCATTATGCAGACGGTTATCGTATGCTCGAAAGCCCAGACGATGTTTCAGCATCTGCTTTAGAAGAATGGAAGGATTTTTTAATTCAAACATATCAAAAGCTTATAAATTTGCAGTTTAATTCTCAAAATATTTCATTCGATCCTGAAATAACAAGGGTTCATAGGTTTAAGTTGAAAAAAAATAACCCGCATATTCCCGATGCTTTACTTGATAAGTCACCAGGGGTTTTGATTGAACTTCCAAAAATTTGATGCGTTTTTCACCTTGAACGGCAGTGCCTTTCAAGGTTTTTGAACAAATTGGAGAAACCCAGCAAGGAATAGGGCGGAATTATAGGCGTTTTGGGAAGAAGCCGGGTGAGATGTTTTAAATATGGCTACCGGAATGGTTGCTACGTCTGTCGTCGGCACTAAAGGCGCAGCTATAGAAGAGGAGGTAGCTTTATGCAAAAAGAAGAGTTTGTATCACTTTGGGTAGGCAGTATCAGTTCTCCAGAAGAATTAGAAAAGATTCTTAAAACTTCTTATACTGAAGATGGTGATTTTATTCCTTCAATATTTGCTCATAGCTTTAATATAGAAAGGTATGACGAGTCTGTTCGTGAAGCAGATTTTTATGAAGAGTCTAGTAACTCAGTAAGTCGATTATTAGAAGACTTCTCTTACGATCATACGATTATCCCCGAATTTATTTCAGTATGTGGAGAGCACCTGACAAAAAATTATAATGCGGTGGTACTCTTATATAATTTCGACTATAAAGGTGTCAAAAAGAAGGTATCTATTGGTGGCGGTGAATTTAAATTTTTAGGTTCAGTTAAATATATGTAATGAATACTCAAATTTCAATGATGATAAATGAATATATAGAAAAAGATGATTTTTTCGGAGCAGTACCCGATGAAGATATTTCGAGGGCTGAAGAGAAATTAGGATGCAAATTTCCAAGGCAATATAAAGAGTTTGTTAAAGCATATGGCTCAGGAGGAATATGTGGAGTTGAGGTCTTAGGAGTAGAGGGAAATGGATATGCTTCAGTAGTTGATGCTACAGAAAGATTTAGAAAATTTGGTTTACCTGAGGAATACTTAGTTATTGAAAATGTGGACGAGTTTGTTTATTGTCTCAATACTGGAGAAAATCATTGTGTAATAAGGTGGGATGACATAAGCAAAAAGGAGATTGAAAGATATTCTAGCTTTGATGATTATTTACAAGACAGTTTTCAAGAAGCAATAGATAACTGGTAAGGAAAAGCCAAGATTTAAAACTCCACCTCTAAAAAGGGCGGGGTTTTTGTTTTAGAAGGGAGACGATTAATTGTGAAAGCCCTTTTTACCTTAATGTTTCTTAAATTATTCCTCTCCTACATTGACCAAGAAACCAAATATAGGATATGCTTTGGTGAGAGACCTGTAAAAATGAGGGATTTTTGTAAGGGGGATTTTTTGAGGAATGAATAGTGGCTCCACTGTGTGGCAAAGAAATTTTTCCTTTCTGTTTGTCTCTAAAATGGTGAAAATAACCGCAGACAGCTTTGCTTTTACTTCTATTTTGTGGTTTCTCATTTTAGATGGAAAAGGGGCTGTCGGAACAGGTATGCTAATAGCTGTCACCCTTCTTCCCCAAGCTTTAATAGGACCGTTGATTTCACCTTTTATGAAACCAAAAACTCTTAAGTTCTGGATGTTCTCCGCAGATATAACAAGGGCTTCATTGATGCTGATCATTCCAATTTTTTATTTTAGTGGATTTTCACCATTATGGTTCATTATTTCACTAATGCTGATACATTCGGCAACTGGGGCTTCTTATGATCCTGCATCCATTTCCATGATTCCGCAAATTGTTAAGAATGAACTTATTCAAAAAGCTAATGCCACCATAGAATCTTCAGCCCAAATTGTAAAATTGGTCTCGTTAATGGTTTGCGGTATATTGATTGCTGTAATAGGCGCTGCTTATACAATGCTTATTATATTTCCATTTTACATCGCTTCAGCCTGTTTAGTTCTGTGTATAAAATTTAGCTCGAAAGAAGAAGGGGCTCAGGAACAGAAACCAAAAGGCGCATATTTTAAAAAGCTAAAAAGAGGTTTTGTACTTGTTCGAAATCATCATATTTTGCTTCCGCTAGCCGTATACTGCATTTTGTTGAATATCGGTTCAGCTCCTTGGGAGGCGCTTTCAGCGATCTATCTGTCAGAAGATTTAGGCGGCGGTTCGGTCATTCATTCTTTCATAAGAGTAGCAACAGCTACCGGAGCCTTTTTAATGGGGTTTATCTTAACTAAAGTAAGAGTGAACCGATATGGACTATTGTTTGTCTCCGCTGGAATTATAGAAGGAATTGCACTTTTCATAACAGGAATGAATTCAGTTTTATTACTACTTCTTCTCACAGCATTTGTTTTGGGGGCTACCATTAGTGCCATAAACGTACCTGAACACACCATTATTCAAACCTCAGTTGCAGATGAAGATCAGCCGCAGGTATTTGCTGTTATTAGAATGATCTCTCATGTGATGGTACCATTAGGGGCTTTAATTAGCGGCTATGCAGCCGCTGCCTTTGGTGCAGGAAAAGTTATCGCTTTCGGCGGACTGATTGAAATTCTAGCTGGAATGGCGATATTAACTCTTACGAAACTAAGTAAAACCAATCGTTCAGACATGATAAGGGATAAAGAAGAAAGTTTAAAAATGTAAGAAAATTCACACGTTTAAATGCCGAATATTTCAAAATGATTAAGAAAAGGGGTTTTTATTTTGGTATATAAAAGCGTAATACCTTATGATCTAGTGGCAACGAAAATGAATTATTGGTATGTAGCTCTTAAAAATGACTGGGTTGATGAAGCTGAAAAAATGAAATCTGAGGTTAAACAAGAGATCGCTATAATGGAAGAAAATCAGGATGTCCTTATATATTTTTCATTGCTTGAATTCCGTCATAAGCTGATGTTGGATTACATTTGTCCAGAAGCAGCAAAAGATATACAGGTTCATTATGAAGAGTTAAGGGAAAAGACTAAAGGCGGGAGAAATTTGAATGGTATGCTCGAATATTATTACTATTTCTTCACAGCAATGTATCATTTTAGACAGAAAGAACTTCTTCATGCTTTAGCTTACTACCAAAATGCCGAAAATCAATTGAATTCATTTGAAAGCGATGATGTTGAAAAGGCAGAATTTTATTTCAAATTGTCAGAAATTTATTACTATATGAAACAAACATATTTTTCAATGTATTATGCTAATCATGCATATAAGATTTATTTAAAACAGCCAACATATGGACAGCGTAGAGTACAATGCCAATTTTTAATGACTGGTAACTGGCTGGATAAAATGAATCCTGAAAAAGCCCTGGAGCATACCAGCAAAGCACTGTCAGATGCAAAGGAATTACAAGTTGATTATTTAATTGGTTCTTCACACTTGAATATTGGAATATGTTATAATCAACTTGAAGAACTTTACAAAGCAGAAAATCATTTTCAAATGGCTGCTGAACTTTATAAAAATGAAAAGCACAGCTTTTTGCCAAAAGCCCTCTTTAATATTTCGCACGTTAAAGCGAAACAAGAGAAGTGGATTGAAGCAGAAGATCGGTACTTTGAGGGTATGGAATGGGCTCAAAAATTTGAGGACCAAGAATTCCTTACAAAGCTGAAAATGATTTACGGGTTGTATTTATCATTTGACCTTGACACAGTTCGAGATTCCTTTGAGTTCTTCAGTGAAAAAGGTATGTATGCAGACATAGAAGAGTATGGAGTCATCACGGCAGAACTTCTACAAGGAAAAGAAATGCTACATGATTCACTTGAGTTTTACCGCAGAGTAGTTGAGGCAAGAAGACAAATACAAAGGAGTGGGACAGTACATGAAAGCTAAGTTGCTAATTTGCTCTATTCTGTTATTAGGTGCAGTTGGTTTATTGGGCACTTCTTACGATCAATCAACAAATACAGCATATCATGTTGCTGACAGGGTAGCAATTTAACTCTGAGACTGCTAAATTAATATATAGAACCTTTAAAAGAGACCAGTTCGTGAAACTCACTGTGAGTTTATGGGCTGGTCTTTTTCATTTCTGAAATATCGATTAGTTTTCCGGATTTCACCAATATATTCAAGCCAGTAAAGAAGCGGCTCTCAAATATACTCCCAACACCAGAATTGCCTCTAGAAAAAATGGAAGGATTGATGCTGAGGAATGCAATTAAAGTAAATCCTAAGTGAAAAGTGATTAAAGTTATGGCCAATCAATTGTAAAAATGTGTATTATTTTTGAATTATTTTTCAATTCTACACCATTTGACAATTTTTTCATCCTTTTGGTGTTAAGCTCAAGGTGTCTATTAAATGGACAAGCATTTAATAGGTAAACAAAACGAAAAGGGGATGTGTTTATGTTTAAAAACAAACTCAAAAAAGTAGCGGGAGCGGTTGCAGTTGCTGGGGCTCTGTTGGTATCCGGATTACCTGCAAGTGCTGCGCCGGATTTAACTCCGATTCGAGACAAGTATCCAGACGCCTATCAATTCCAATGGAATGGCAACAATACTGTAACTGTTTTCTTTAGAGACAGCCAAGGTAAATCTTATCATGAAACATATACATGTGTTACGGTTATACAAGGAACTTGCTACGTGTATAAGTAAATCGTAAGACAAAATTCTGTCTCAATCGTTTGTATTCTTATTCTTTCTGAGACAGAATTTTTTTCATTAACCAAATCAGTTACTTTCACCTCTCTGTGTCCAAATCCTCTTTATTTATGCCCCTCTCGTTGATCAATGAAAACAAAGCTGGAACAGTTTTCATCGGCACCATCAGAATATGCTTGCGCCAATATGAGTTTTTCACAGTTTACAGGGGAGAGCTGAACAGCGGCCGCAGCACACCTTCAGACTGACTGGCCTAAGGGTCTTATCTAGCGAATAATGTCGGAGACGCTCTCATAGCATCATTATTGAAAAATAAGTCTGTTTCATGTGGTAATCGATTGATTCCAGATATTTCTGAAGTGAGAGTGTCAATGAAATGGAACATTCCTATCAAAGTCCCGGCATTCCTGTAAGTTTTTAGCTCACCATCGTTTTTCACAAGTTATCATTCATTAATGTCTAAACGCGAGTAGATTCGTATAGTAAGACATCATGGGTTTCTTCCATGACTTTTATTTCTTGCGTAACCACTAAGCGGCTGATTTACATCATCAATAGGCAATGCTTATAAGTTTTGCAGAACCTTTCTTGCACCTAAAAACAGCCATGAACAAAGAACAAACGGCATTGTTAGGGCAGGGAGTCCATATGGCAAAAGATAAGTGCTGAGTCCCGCTGTTATAGGCACTGTCAGACAAGCTGAAATGATCCCTGACAAAAATGAAAACCGGTTATGTTCACTTTTAAAAATGGCAGATACGGCCAGGATTGTTAAAATTGCATTATACCCGTAAAGACCCAATGTTATGAGAGAACGCTCTCCTCCTAAAAGGAATGCAATGATGATGGCAACTGCATTTCCGATAACTGCATAAAGTCCCAGTTTTCTTCCTGCCCAAAATACGGCTAGAAAAATTAAAATCCCGGATACTGTGTTATTCAGAAAAAATACTTGTCCAATTCCATGAAAGACCCCGTCTACTAAATTGACTCCCCCTGCTGTCTTTAGTTCCCAGTGTGTTAAATCCTGAGGTATCAGGGCAGAGCTTAATTTAACCCCATTTAATTTGTATGAAGCCAGCAATATAAACCATGTCAGGATAACAAAGGGGAATGTAAGAATTGGAACTTCGGTTCTTTTCGTAAAATGCATCATGGCGGCTGTAAAAATGGCTGCTAAGGCTGATCCAATTAAAGCGACAAGCCACATGTAAGGGCCAGTTAAGAATGATGCCAATGCCATTCCTGTTAACACAGAATTATATCCTAATAGACCCTCATTTATAATCTTTTCATCTGCCGCTCCCAATTTCCCTACTAAAGTACCGATAATAGCGGACAACAAAGCGATTATACCTAAATAATAGGAAAAAATAGTAATGGCTATAAGGATTAGAAAGCCGGTCATAACATTCTCAATCAGGATGACTTGAGAGATGCCTTTGAGAGAAGCTGTTATTAAACGGGAAAACACCGCCTCGCTTAATAAATGATGTTTGTTTTTTCGCATAATGAATATTCTCCTTTCTTTTCAAGGTTATATATCTTCAGTGTATCATATATAAATTTTTGAATATATAAATTGACATATATGTAAAAAATGATATACATTTAAAACAGAAGCAGGGGAATCAAATATATTTTCAGTTTTTTAGTTTTTGCGCTTTCAGCTCAGAATGTTAATGAACTGGCTCCCCCTTATATGAATGCTCACCGTTTGGTCGTAATAAAAATACAGGGAGGTTTTGTGATGCAACTATTACCGCGTGAAGTAGACAAGCTTATGATTGTTGTGGCAGCAGATCTTGCGAAGCGACGTAAAGAACGGGGATTAAAATTGAATCACCCGGAAGCAGTAGCCCTGATAACGTATGAAGTGTTGGAAGGAGCACGGGATGGAAAAACAGTTGCGGAGTTGATGGAATATGGAACAACCATTTTGTCGCGGGAAGATGTAATGGAAGGCATTCCGGAAATGATTGATGATATCCAGGTAGAAGCTACATTTCCAGACGGCACAAAGCTTGTAACTGTACATAGTCCAATTAAATAAAATGGATAGGAGGCTATTGAAATGGAACCGGGGCAACTATTTTTAAAAGAAACGGATATCATTTGTAATGTCGGAAGAGCGGCGTCCAAATTGAATGTAACGAATACAGGTGACCGCCCAGTTCAAGTAGGTTCACATTTTCATTTTTATGAAGCGAATGAAGCGCTTCAATTCAAACGAGAAGAAGCATTTGGAAAGCGACTAAACATTCCGGCAGGAGCAGCTGTGCGTTTTGAGCCCGGGGATGAAAAAGAAGTGGAATTAGTGCCTTACGCCGGCGAACGCCGGGTATACGGATTTAATAATAAAGTGGACGGATCATTAGAAAAAGAGGGGAACCAATCATGAGCTTCAAGATGCCAAGAAAGCAATACGCTGAAATGTACGGCCCGACTACAGGGGACTCTATTCGTCTGGCAGATACAGATTTGCTCATCGAAATTGAGAAAGACTACACGACATATGGAGATGAAGTGGTATTCGGCGGCGGTAAAGTTATTCGTGATGGAATGGGACAACACCCTTTAGTTACACGTGGAGAGGGAATAGCAGATGTTGTCATTACGAATGCTGTTGTCTTAGATTACACTGGTATTTATAAAGCGGACATTGGAATTCGTGATGGCAAAATCGCTGGAATCGGGAAAGCAGGTAATCCGCTAATCATGGACAATGTGGATATTGTGATTGGCTCTGGTACAGAAGTTATTGCTGCTGAAGGTATGATTGTAACTGCGGGCGGAATTGACACCCACGTCCATTTTATTAATCCGGAGCAAATCAGAACAGCATTAGCTTCAGGTCTTACCACCCTAATTGGAGGAGGAACAGGCCCTGCTGCAGGATCAAAGGCTACCACGGTTACACCGGGCGAGTGGCATATGCACCGAATGCTTGAAGCGGCAGAGGGCATGCCGATTAATGTTGGGTTTACAGGAAAAGGACAAGCCGCTTCAGAAGCTCCACTGGTAGAGCAAATACGCGCCGGCGCCATTGGACTGAAAGTTCATGAGGATTGGGGCGCTACAGCTTCAGCTATCGATCATGCGCTAAGTGTGGCTGACAAATATGATGTTCAGGTTGCCCTTCACGCGGATACATTAAACGAAGGCGGATTTATGGAAAATACAATGGCAGCTATTAAAAATCGCGTCATTCATATGTACCATACAGAGGGTGCAGGGGGAGGACATGCTCCTGACTTAATTAAATCGGCCAGCTTTAACAATGTTCTGCCGTCATCTACGAACCCGACATTACCTTATACAGTCAATACGGTAGACGAGCACTTAGATATGTTAATGGTCTGTCACCACTTGAATCCATCTATTCCGGAAGATTTGGCGTTTGCTGACTCACGTATCAGACGCGAAACGATTGCAGCTGAGGACATTCTCCAGGATATGGGTGTATTCAGTATGACTAGTTCGGATGCCCAAGCGATGGGACGGATTGGAGAAGTCATTTTACGTACATGGCAAGTAGCCGATAAGATGAAAAAACAAAGAGGAACAATGGCGGGCGACAGCGAGCTTTCGGACAACAACCGCGTAAAACGTTATATTGCCAAATATACAATTAATCCTGCCATTACTCATGGTATTTCCGAATATGTCGGTTCTATCGAGAGAGGGAAGATGGCCGATCTCGTTGTCTGGAATCCAGCATTTTTCGGTGTGAAGCCTGAAATGGTGATGAAAAGCGGCTTTGTTGCAGAGAGCTTAATGGGAGATGCTAACGCCTCTATCCCGACACCGCAGCCTGTTATTTACCGCCAAATGTATGGACAGTTTGGCAAGGCGCTGTCCAGCACTTCCATTACGTTTATTTCCCAGGCAGCTTTCGATGACAAAGTGCATGAGAAGCTTGGGTTGCAAAAAATCATTCTTCCGGTTCGCGGTATTCGCAAACTAACGAAAAAAGATATGAAGCTGAATGGCGAAACTCCTGAAATAACGGTCGATCCACAAACATATGAAGTAAAAGTAAATGGCCAATTAATTACATGTGACCCTGTTGATAAGGTGCCAATGGGTCAACGATATTTCCTATTCTGAGGTGAGAGTCATGATCATTGAACAAATCGTAACAAATCTTGAAAACATGGAAAAAGAGGAAATTGAAAAACGCCATATTGAAAAAGTTTACCTTGAAAGTGCTTATTTAGTAAAACGAATCCAACGGGTGAAAACAGATCATGGCAACGAAATTGGAATACGCTTAAAAGAAGCGCGTGACCTTGTCGCTGGTGATGTTTTGTATATGGACGATAAAAATATGATCGTCATCGATGTACTGTCCGATGATTTATTAGTTATCAAACCGCGCACCTTGAATGAAATGGGAACGATCGCTCATCAATTAGGAAATCGCCACCTGCCGGCGCAGTTTGAAGAGGACGAAATGCTTGTTCAATATGATTATCTTGTAGAAGAGTTACTTCAAGACCTGCAAATTCCATATAAACGTGAAGACCGAAAAGTAAAACAGGCTTTCCGCCATATCGGTCATAGCCATGATTAATATTTTATCTTTACTCCAACTATGTGATTCAAATTTCCCTATAGGGGCTTTTAGTCATTCGTATGGTCTTGAGACCTATATTCAAGAAGATAAAGTCCATGATCAAGCAACGTTCGTACAATGGCTTCATACGTATGTAAACGAGCAGCTCATCTATTCAGATGGGTTGGCTTCCCGTCTTGTATATGAAGCTTTAGAGAACGAAGATTTACAAACAGTATGGAAATTAGATCGCATGTTGACTGTTCAAAGTTTGCCGCGTGAAACAAGAGAAGGAACCCAAAGGATGGGCGAGCGGATGTTAAATCTTATTGAATCCCTATATGATATACCCATTCTTTCAACATATCGGGAGCGTATAAATCAAAAGCAATCGTTTGGACATCCCTCCATTGTATTTACGATTGTAGGTCATCATCTTGGTGTCCCTTCATCAACGACTACACTGTACTATTTGTATTCAGCAGTCTCAAATCTTGTTCAAAATGCGGTACGGGCTGTCCCTCTGGGGCAAGTGGCAGGTCAAAAGACAATTCAAGAATTTCAGACTGTTTTAATCGAAGCAACAGAAAAAATTCAAAGTTTAAATGAAGAAGAATTTGGGATTGTTTCTCCCGGTTTAGAATTATCTCAAATGATGCACGAGCGTGTAAATATTCGTATTTTCATGTCTTAATAAAAAAGGAAGTGTTAGGTATGAAACCAATTAGGATCGGTGTAGGAGGACCTGTAGGAGCAGGGAAAACGATGTTAGTCGAAAAATTAACCCGGCATTTGCAAGATGAAATGAGTATGGCAGTTGTGACAAACGACATTTATACAAAAGAAGATGCCAAGTTTTTAATGAACAACGGGGTGCTTCCCGCAGATCGGATTATAGGTGTGGAAACAGGCGGCTGCCCTCATACGGCAATACGCGAAGACGCGTCAATGAACTTTGCAGCCATTGATGAGCTGGTGAAGAAGAATCCAGACGTTGAACTTATTTTCGTTGAAAGCGGCGGAGATAATCTGGCAGCTACATTCAGCCCTGAACTTGTTGACTTTTCAATCTATATTATTGATGTGGCCCAAGGGGAGAAAATACCGCGAAAAGGCGGTCAAGGAATGATTAAATCTGATTTGTTTATCATCAATAAAACAGATTTAGCGCCTTTCGTTGGAGCAAATCTGGACGTTATGGCATCTGATACGAAGGTTTTCCGCGGAGACAAGCCGTTCGCTTTTACAAATTTAAAAACGAATGAAGGTCTTGATCAAGTCATTGACTGGATTAAGGAAAATGCACTATTAAAAGGACTGGAGTAAGATGGGGGACTGGACAGGCGTTTTGCGTTTGAGCGCTGAAGAAAAAAATGGAAAGACCATTGCGAAAAATGTGTATTTTCAGGGGGCGTATAAAGTCATGCGTCCTATTTATCATGATGAATCAGGACAAGCCTGTTATTATATTTTAAACCCCGGCGGCGGTTATTTAGACGGTGATCGCTATCAAATGAAGATTTCACTGGAGAAACAAGCAAGATTAACATTAACAACCCAAGCGGCAACTAAAATATATAAGACACCGCATACACATGCATATCAGGAAACGGAATTTAACCTTAAGGAAGGCAGTTATCTTGAGTACATTCCCGATCCGCTTATCGGCTATCAAAATGCACGGTATAAACAAAAAAATATAGTATATATTGAAAAAGGATGTACGTTCCTTTATTCAGATATTGTGACTCCTGGATGGTCTCCTAGTGGAGAAAAGTTTACCTATGAGATGCTTCAATTCATTAATGAAATCTATATGGAAAATGAGCTGGCAGTCTATGACCATATCAAACTATGCCCGGCCAAACAAAATATAGATGGTCTGGGTTTAATGGAAGGCTATTCTCACTTAGGTTCCATGATTGTGATCAATGAACAAGTAGATCATGACCTTCTTGATCGTTTATATCAGGCCGTGGATACTCAGACAAAAGAATATAAAATAGGCATATCTTTATTGCCTGTCCCTGGGTTTTCCGTACGGGTATTAGCAAATCAAACACAGATCATCGAAAGTCTGTTTTCCGAATTTCATCATCTCCTCAACCAAGTATGGTTTAACAAAACCCCAAGTTTTTTAAGAAAATATTAACGGTTAAAAAACCAGCAACTGTTCAATTGTTGGTTTTTTTCAGATTCAAGAAGGGGCTGTATTTTGTGGAAGGTACATTATTCTCGGTTTTAATGCTGGCATTAATTTTAGGAATCAAGCATGCGATTGAACCTGACCATGTGATTGCGGTATCGACAATTGCAAGTCAAAGTAAAAAGTTATGGCAAGCTTCTTTAGCGGGCATATTTTGGGGCATTGGCCATACTGTAACATTGTTTATAGTTGGAATCATTGTCATTGTAATGAAGGGGCAAATATCAGAAAAATGGTCGATGTCCTTAGAATTTTTAGTAGGAGTCATGCTTGTTTATTTAGGGATTAAAACGATTCTTTCTTTCAAGAATAGCCCTGTACATACGCATCAACACAAATATCTCCACACCCATCAAAGCAGCGGCGACCATAAGCGCCGCAATAAAAACGTAACGTACTTAAGATCAACATTCATCGGTTTAGTTCATGGTCTTGCAGGAAGTGGAGCCATGGTCTTATTAACGATAAGTACTGTCAAGAGTGTAGAGGAAGCGGCAATATATATTCTTATATTCGGGGCAGGAACAGTTATTGGTATGCTTTTCTTTACAACAATCATTGGAATTCCCTTTGTGCTGAGTAAGAAGCGAGGGGCAATCAGCGGAACACTAGGGATGACGACGGGTGTAATAAGTGCTGTTTTTGGTGTATACTATATGTATAACTTGGGTATTAATGAGGGTTTATTTAACCTTTGGATTTAAAAATAGTATAAAGTAACCGCCATTTAAAGATTGAGGTGAATGATATAAATACTTTAGGGTATGCCATTCTGAGCGTTCTCGGCAGAAGACCTTGTTCAGGATATGAGTTAGTCCAGTACCTGGAGGTAGTGTGGCCGGCAAAACATAGTCAAATATATCCTTTGCTAAATAAAATGGAACAAGAAGAATTTCTTGAATACGAGCATGTAGAGCAAATAGGGAAACCTGATAAAAAAATATACTCCATTACTGAAAAGGGAAAAGAAGCGTTAGAAGATTGGATCGCTGTATCTCCTTCAGATCCAATAAATAGGGACGAATTTCTTATTAAAGTATATTCGATTTGGTTGTTGGAAGAGGAAGATTCTGTAAAACTGATTCAGGATCGAATCAAAAATTTAGAAAAAACAATTGATACCCAATTGAACAAAATGGCGGAGCTAGAAAAAAACAAGGAATCGGATAGCATGTCAAAAAACTTTGGCCGTTATATCTTGATTGATCGCAAATTCAGACTGGCCAAAGAGGAAAAAACATGGTGTCAGAAGGTTTTAAATCTAATAAAAGATAAGAAATTTAATTTTCCCTTTCTGTGTTATGTCAGTGTAGAAGGGATAAATGGAGCGTCACTGCTTATCTAGACAGAAAACGAATATCACGTACATAAAATAAGGCGCCTCAATATAACACAGTGAGAACGCCGCATGTTTACGCCCGCGTTCAAAAAACGAATGGTGCAGAAAAACGAAACGTGCCATTTTTGATAAACAAACGAGGGAACTGCCGGACTGCCCCACAAGATGAGACAAATAAAAAAACACCTTCGAGTTTGAAATCGGATCAATCTTATCCGAAATATGACTTGGAGGTGTTTTTAAATGAGAATCGGGTTACATGGTTTGGTGATGGAAACGTGACTGAAGGGGAACTGAAGATGATTTGGGAAAAGACATTTGCTGTTCATTGGGATGACGGAAGCTATATTGAGTACCCTAATGATCACCATGACGCAATAAAGAAAATAAGAAAGAAGAGGGCAGAATGCAATCACGAGTGAAAAACAGACAACACCAATATATAAATAATCCAATAATCAACTTCGTAGATAAATTAATAGAACTCATGAAAAAAGCGCTTTATGGAATTGCTGGCGTTCTTTTGGTTTTTGTAGTAATGGCAGCTCTATACGTGATTGGGAGTGGAGGAGACGATAAAGCAGGGGATGAATTACGGCTCGGACAGTCTATTACAGGTGCTAATTCTATTGAGAATTTAGAGAAAAACTCCGGTAATTTATTCAACGTTGAAGGGGAGACAATTACTATTTCAAAGCATCAAAGAATAAAAATTATAAAAATTTTAGAAGAAGATAACTTGGCATTAATAGAAGTATTAAGCGGGTCTAATAAGGGCACTCAATGGTGGGTAAAAAAATCATCTATTAGAAGAGAGTATAAATCACGATCTTCGAAAAAGTAGGAAAATAAATATGAAGGCTTTTAATGAATATGCAAAAGGATATTTTGATGCTGAATTATATAGCGCTTAACATGAACTTGAAACACTAGTCAGTATCAGAGAGAGACTAACGGAAACTTTGGGGAAGATAGCATTCTAGTGAAGGGAATTATTTTATTTTTTGGAGGTTATAAATGTACTTTATATCAGGATTCATGTCGTGTTTGCTGGGGCTATCAATGTTATTTTCTGTACAGTTGTTATCTGTTGCTTTTCCTAATTATGTGATTGATGGGATTAGTGATGAAGAGACTTCAGCTTATTTTCAATCATCTGTGTTATTTTATCCTGTATTGTTAATGATCTTAGGTGTAATATTAATTATTGTTCATTTTCGAACAAAAAAGTGAGATTTTGAATAAAAATCACGGTTTTATTCTGAGCAAAGAGAGATGTGAAAATGGTAAATGTCTTAACAAATGTCTTAAAAAATGACAGATTGGATGCATATCCATTATTTAAAAAGTTTTGTTTCCTCAAAGAAAAAGGGTTGCGAAAGGAATCCTTTAAAGCATTGTCCGCCTTTATTGATGAAGCAAAGACGTGGGATAATAATGTACAACAGCATTTTGCCAGTTGGCTATTTGCCTTATTTGAAGAATCAGATAATATTCATCATATACTCGTTTATCCTTTGGAGGAGGAACTTTTGAAGCCTTTACTTGAGAGATGGATGAAGAGTAATCCCGAAGATCCAAGACCATATAGATGGTATGGCGTGTTTTTAAATACTGAAAAACGTGTCGATTACTTAAACAACGCACTTAGACGTGGTGGCAGCAATGAACAATTATCCCTATTAACGCTAATCGATATTTATTTGAATGCTCTTTGGTATTCATTTCATCATATATCTGAAGATTTATATCTTGGCGATATTAAAGAAGATACAGTACTTCTTGCTAAGTCCCGGCAGTTAAATAACAAAGTAGAATGTGAACAAACAAGAAAAAACAATAACGAAGCACTTAACTATTATCAAGATCTATTGAATGACTGGGTGATGTTTAAAGAAGGGCAATCAAAAGGATTTGTTGAATGGTGTGAAAATAAGGGTAGAAACTATTATTGGGTCAAAGCTTATTATTATGAAAAATAACTATATGCGAAAGAGCCTAGTCGGGGTTTATCACTGTTAACGTATTCCTACAGCTGGTTCAGTACATCATCATGTCAACCCGTTAAGCATTCACCAAAAAGGCAAACAGAAATAAAAAATTGGTTTGTCCGCACAGCTTACCTGAATACAATAAGAAATAAAGTATTTCTCGGGAAAGCGCAGGTTTCAACAAGACCTGCCCCGTCCTTCTCAAAAAACATCGGAATGCGCAGTCATGTGGGCGTCTGTCACGGCTTAAGCGCGCCATGAATAGGATATAAAGAGAGAATGGTGAGGTGAGTGTGTTGGAAAGGGCTGTTACTTATAAAAACAACGGACAAATCAATATCATACTGAACGGTCAAAAGCAGGTTTTGGCCAATTCAGAGGCTGAAGCCGAATATCAGGCCGCACTGCAAAAAAATGAAGCCAAACACAGCATTCTGAAGGAAATTGAAAGGGAAATGAACACCCTGGTCGGGATGGAGGAAATGAAGCGCAATATTAAGGAAATCTACGCCTGGATTTTCGTCAATAAAAAGCGTGAAGAACAAGGCCTTAAAGCTGGAAAACAGGCGCTACACATGATGTTCAAAGGAAACCCGGGAACCGGAAAAACGACCGTCGCCAGGCTGATCGGCAGGCTTTTTTACGAGATGAATGTTCTCTCAAAAGGCCATCTGATCGAGGCGGAGCGCGCCGATCTTGTCGGTGAGTACATCGGTCATACGGCGCAAAAAACGAGGGATTTAATCAAAAAAGCGATGGGCGGAATCCTGTTCATCGATGAAGCCTATTCCCTTGCCAGAGGTGGAGAGAAAGACTTCGGCAAGGAGGCAATCGATACATTAGTCAAACATATGGAAGATAAGCGGAACGAATTTATTTTAATCCTCGCTGGATATTCGCGGGAAATGGATCATTTTCTTTCATTAAATCCAGGCCTTCAGTCAAGGTTTCCGATCAGCATCGATTTTCCCGATTACTCAGTCAGCCAGCTGATGGACATTGCGAAACGGATGATGGCGGAAAGGGAATATCAGTTCAGCCCTGAGGCCGAATGGAAGTTGAAAGATCATCTGATGGCCGTCAAAAGCACGGTCAGCCCCGCGAAGTTCAGCAACGGCCGCTTCGTCCGCAACCTGATCGAAAAATCCATCCGGTCGCAGGCGATGAGACTGCTGATGGGAGACTGCTATTTAAAGAATGATCTGATAACCATCAAAAGCCAGGATCTCGACTTGAAGGAAGACGCGCCGCACGTATAATGGCGCGTTCTTTTTTTATTTTCGAGGATTTCTGGCAACCGCTCCCTTCGTTTGTTATGATAGTACTGCTTAATTGACTAACGTTAAGAAAGGAACATGATCATTTGAACGGACAGGACGTCATGAAAGAGAAAGCCATATTAGTCGGATGCCAGCTTCCGCACGTATCTGATGAGCGTTTTTCATACTCGATGGAAGAGCTCGCCGCGCTGACGAAAACGGCCGATGGAACGGTTGTTTCCACGGTCACGCAGAAGCGGAACCGTGTGGATGCTGCTACATATATCGGAAAAGGAAAAGTAGATGAATTGTCGGTGCTCTGTGAAGAGCTGTCGCCCGATGTTTTAATTTTTAATGATGAATTGTCGCCGAGTCAGCTGAAAGCGCTTGTCACAACGCTTGACGTGAAAATTATCGATAGGACGCAGTTGATCCTCGATATTTTCGCCAAACGCGCGCGGACAAGGGAAGGAAAGCTGCAAATTGAGCTGGCGCAGCTGCAATACGCCCTCCCGCGGTTAAGCGGCCAGGGAATCAACCTGTCAAGGCAAGGCGGCGGAATCGGAACAAGAGGCCCAGGGGAGACAAAGCTGGAAACCGACCGGCGTCATATCCGAAACCGGATTCATGAAATCAATGTTCAGCTGTCTACCGTCATTCGCCACAGAAGCAGATACAGAGAAAGAAGAAAGAAAAACGGCGTACTGCAAATCGCGCTCGTCGGCTACACCAATGCAGGGAAATCGACCTGGTTTAACAGGCTTACAGACGCCGACAGCTATGAAGAAAACCTGCTGTTTGCCACACTTGACCCGATGACCCGCAAAATGACGCTGCCGAGCGGATACAGCGTGCTGCTCTCAGATACGGTCGGGTTTATTCAGGATCTGCCGACGACTTTGATCGCGGCTTTCAGATCGACGCTCGAAGAAGTAAAAGAAGCCGATCTGATTCTTCATATGATCGATTCTTCACACGAAGACTACGAGGGCCACGAAGCGACGGTCAAGCGCCTTCTTGAAGAACTTGAAGCCGACGATATTCCCGTTTTAACCGTCTATAATAAAAGAGACCGGAAGCGGCCGGATTTCATCCCTTCTTCAGGGAGAGGGCATATCATGACGAGCGCCAAAATAGACGGAGACTTGCGGCTGTTTAAGCAGGCGGTTGAAGACTATCTGAAAAAGGAACTGCTCGTTCCGTATGACGTAAGGATTCCCGCTTCAGAAGGAAGGCTATTGTCGAGAATCAAGTCTGAGACAATGACGAACAGCACCATTTTTGACGAAGATCGCGAAGCATATGACGTGGAAGGATATATTCTCCCTGACCAAAACATTTTGGGAGAGCTGAAGAAGTATATGTAGGAAAGGACACTGTAGAACATGTTTGAGACATTAAAACACGGAGATCTACTAAAAAAAACGGCGGTGGAGGCTGAAACCGATATCGCTCAGATCCATAAAACAATTGATGAAATCAGTGAACGAAATGAGTGGAGGGTGCTTGAAAGCTACAGAAAGCACAAAGTATCGGACACGCATTTCACACCATCGACTGGCTACGGCTACGATGACATCGGCCGCGATACGCTGGAAAAAGTCTATGCCGACGTCTTCGGCGGTGAAGCGGCCCTTGTCAGACCGCAGATCATCTCGGGAACCCATGCGATATCAATTGCTTTATTCGGCGTTCTCCGCCCGGGAGATGAACTTCTTTACATCACAGGCAAACCGTACGATACCCTCGAAGAGATCGTCGGCGTCAGAGGTGAGGAAAACTCGGGGTCTTTGAAAGATTTCCAGATCGGATACAGCCATGTCGAGCTGACTGAAGAAGGAGCCGTTGATTTTGACCGCGTGGCAGCTTCCGTCACACCGCAGACAAAAGTTGTCGGAATCCAGCGCTCAAAAGGATACGCAGACCGTCCGTCTTTTACAATTGGTGAGATTGAGAAGATGATTCGCTTTGTTAAAGAAGTAAACGAAAACATCATCGTTTTCGTCGACAACTGCTACGGCGAATTTGTAGAAGAGCGTGAGCCGTGCCATGTTGGAGCGGATCTGATGGCAGGCTCGCTGATTAAAAACCCGGGAGGCGGCCTCGCTAAAACAGGCGGCTATATCACCGGCAAGGAAAAATGGGTGAAAGCCTGCTCCTACAGAATGACGTCACCTGGAATCGGAAGTGAAGCCGGTGCGTCGTTGTACACCCTTCAGGAAATGTACCAGGGCTTTTTCCTTGCGCCGCATGTCGTCTCCCAGGCATTAAAAGGAGCCGTGTTCACAGCCCGCTTTCTTGAAAAGCTCGGCTTTAGGACGAATCCTTCGTGGGACAGCAAGCGGACCGATTTGATCCAGTCTGTCGAATTTTCCACCCCGGAGCAGATGATCGCGTTTTGTCAGGCCATTCAGTACGCTTCTCCTGTCAACGCCCATGTGACACCATATCCGAGCTATATGCCGGGCTATGAAGACGATGTCATTATGGCGGCCGGCACTTTTGTACAGGGAGCAAGCATTGAACTATCAGCGGATGGCCCTATAAGACCGCCTTATGTGGCATATGTCCAAGGCGGATTAACCTATTCCCATGTGAAGAATGCGATATGCAGTGCTGTGGATGCGCTCATGAAGCAGGGATTAATGTAAAGAAAATAAAGAATATTTTCATGTAAAGAATCCTTACATCATGTTGACACATTATATAACATCACATATAATAAATTTATATAAGAAAAGGAGGAAATTGAGATGAGTGATAAAATTCGCCGCTCAATGCCCTTATTTCCGATAGGTATCGTCATGCAGCTGACCGAACTGTCCGCAAGACAAATTCGGTATTATGAGGAAAATGGACTGGTATTTCCTGCAAGAAGTGAAGGGAACAGACGTTTATTTTCATTCCATGATGTAGATAAGCTGCTCGAAATTAAAGATTTGATCGAACAAGGTGTAAACATGGCGGGGATCAAACAAATTTTCGCCAAAACAGAAAACGAACAAAAAGAAGACAAACAAGACAAGCCGAAAAAAGCAGAGAAACACAACTTGTCGGATGAAGAACTGAGAAAACTGCTGAAAAACGAGCTTATCCAAGCAGGCCGTTTCCAAAGAGGGACGACATTCCGCCAGGGAGACATGTCCAGGTTTTTTCATTAATTTGTTAGCAACTGCATTGCTATATACATTTACCTTTTAGAGGAGGAGTTTTACGAATGGCAAAGTATACAAGAGACGATATTGTTAAACTAGTAAATGAGGAGAATGTAAAATATATTCGCCTTCAGTTTACAGACATTCTTGGAACGATTAAAAACGTTGAAATTCCTGTGAGCCAGCTGGAAAAAGCACTTGATAATAAGGTTATGTTCGACGGCTCTTCAATCGAAGGATTCGTCCGCATTGAAGAATCCGATATGTACTTGTACCCTGATTTAGATACATTTGTGATTTTCCCGTGGACCGCCGAAAAAGGTAAAGTAGCCCGCTTCATCTGCGATATTTATAATCCGGACGGCACGCCGTTTCAAGGCGATCCGCGCAACAACTTGAAGCGCATTTTGAAAGAAATGGAAGACATGGGCTTCTCAGATTTCAATCTTGGACCGGAGCCGGAATTCTTCCTGTTCAAGCTTGACGAAAAAGGCGAGCCTACCCTTGAACTGAACGACAAAGGCGGATACTTCGACCTTGCGCCGACTGACCTTGGCGAAAACTGCCGCCGCGACATCGTACTTGAGCTCGAAGAAATGGGTTTTGAAATCGAAGCGTCTCACCACGAAGTTGCACCTGGACAGCACGAGATCGACTTTAAATACGCTGGAGCCATCCGCGCTTGCGATGATATCCAAACGTTCAAGCTCGTCGTTAAAACAATCGCGCGCAAACATGGCCTGCACGCAACATTCATGCCAAAACCGTTGTTCGGCGTAAACGGATCAGGCATGCACTGCAATCTATCACTCTTCCGAAACGGAGCCAACGCTTTCTTTGACAAAGACACTGACCTTCAGCTGAGTGAAACGGCAAAGCAATTCATCGCCGGCATCGTCAAGCACGCAACAAGCTTTACAGCTGTGACAAACCCGACTGTCAACTCTTACAAGCGCCTAGTTCCAGGCTATGAAGCACCTTGCTATGTGGCATGGAGCGCGCAAAACAGAAGCCCATTGATCCGTATCCCGGCTTCCCGCGGCATCAGCACGCGCGTAGAAGTCAGAAGCGTAGACCCTTCTGCGAACCCGTACCTTGCTTTGAGCGTACTTCTTGCAGCAGGACTTGACGGCATCAAAAACAAGCTTGAAGCACCGGCTCCGATCGACCGCAACATCTATGTCATGACAAAAGAAGAGCGCCTCGAAAACGGAATCGTCGACCTTCCTGCGACACTCGCAGACGCTCTCGAAGAATTCAAATCAAACGAAGTCATGGTCAAAGCCCTCGGCGACCATCTATTCGAACACTTCGTCGAAGCAAAAGAAATCGAATGGGATATGTTCCGCACACAAGTCCACCCTTGGGAGCGCGAGCAGTATATGTCTCAGTATTAATCTAGGAATCCCTTGGCACCAGCGGTGTCAGGGGGTTTTTGTTTTTGTGGGTGTTTCTAATATTTTAAGAGGGAACATTAATCACCCACAAATCACCCACAAAAAATCAATAAAAAAATTACTCCATTATCGTGGAGATATACTCTTCATATCTATTCATCGAATCCATGTCAATCTTTTTGCTGACATGAGAATAAATATCGGATGTTACTTGAATACTTTTGTGGCCGAGGCGCTCCTGAACACGGCTGGAGAGATCTGAACAGCTCTGTTTCGAATTTTGAGGATGAAGAAACGGACAAGCTTCTCTTTAGAAATCTATGAAAGGGCTATGTTGTATTTTAAGGGGAAGAAAGCATGACGATTATTCACTAACACTATTCGGATACTGAAATGAAAAGTATCCTCGACAGCATGATCATTATTGTAGATATGAGGAAGCAAAAGGAATCAGCATTTTAAAGAACTCAGGGTCAAAGAAATTAATATGGAACTCAGCTTCAAAAAGGACACCTATTATGAAATAAAACAGCGTACAATATATCGTATAGCAACAGCACTCGGAATAACCTGAGTGCTTTTTTGCAGTTAGCATTTGTGTGGGTGAAAATTCCTGTTTTATCGTTAGGTGGTATATTTTTCAATATGACTATGTTAATCTCGTTAAAGGAGGGATAATAATTTGAAAACAAAAATAGTAAGCTTGCTACTTGTATTAAGTTTAGTCTGCGGATTTGCACTTCCATCTTATGCTAAGACATCGATGAATGAAAAGGCAAAAACTAATGCTTCTGGAATTAATGTTATAAGCCAGTCTGAAGATGAAGCATCTTATACACTTGAATACGGTGGAAAACAGTATCTTATTGATCAAAAAACATTAGATAAAGGAACCTCTAAAGAGGCAATCAAAGTTGATCAATATTTGTTAACTGATGGACATAAAACACTAGTTGATTCTGCTACAGTCAGTCTTTCTAAGGAATCAAGCAAGATGTCAATTCAAGCAAAATGTAGAGGGAAACAAGGTGCTTCAGTAGAATATCCTTTAGTCAAGATGCATTTGAATTCATGTACAATTAAAAAATTCTTGAATATTGTTGAGGATGCTGACGGTATTGCAGGGGCTATCGCTGGGATAACAGCATTGGTAAAGAAAGTACCTGGGATTTCAGTATATGCTGGAGCAATTGCAGGGGCAATGTTTGCTGGTAAGTATGTTATAAAAAAAATATCTGATAATGGAAAGTACGGAATTTCTTATAATTGGGTACCTGGTACCATTTTTATTTTTCCTTGGAGAAATGGTTAATAATTGAGGTGATAATGTCAAATGAATCGTATATTGGTCTCAATAGCTATTATTATATTTTTAATTGAATATATTGTAGCCCCACTTACAGATATAGATACCGGAAAATACGGCACGTTTATAGGCTTAATATTATTGAGTATTGCGGTTCTAAGATTATCTGATAATGAAAAATCATAAATTTTTGCAGAGAGCAGATTTCAATCTGCTCTCTTTTTGTTTATTTTGTTAGAATGAAAACGACAATTAAGCGACAAAAAGAAGCATAATTGATTATTCCTGAAAATGAAGTCGCTTATCACATCCATGATCAAACCGCTGCTATGTCAGTTTTTTTTGAGCCGAACGCCAATACAAAGTCAAACAGCGTTGAAATGTGTGTCGAAAAAGACGGCAGGATTCACAGTGAAAACGGTTCAGAATGCTGTTGAATTGGTCGCCGATCTGTGCAAGCGTTACGCCTTTCTACAGAAAAAATCGTTCGCTATTATGATGTGACAAACAAAAACTGTCCGGCGCTGTGGGTGAGTGATTCAAGTCAGTTGGTGACTTTCAAAAAAGTTGATGCCCTACTTGGAAATAAAACTGTCTCAAAGACAACATCATCCACGAGCCAGTCAAGCAAATCCACAGGGACCATTCTGAAAAAAGGGGCGACCGGTTCCCAGGTCAAGGCGCTGCAGAAACGTTTGATTGCCGCAGGCTTCTCACTGCCGAAGTATGGGGACGATGGCTCGTATGGCAATGAGACGGTGCAGGCTGTTAAAGCCCTGCAAAAGAAAGCGGGTATCGCGGTGGATGGAATTTACGTACTGGCGACAGAAAAGGCGCTTGCAGCTATTGAAGCGAAAAAGAAAAAGCCTTTCTCGAACGGCAAAAAATCATCCTACCCGCTGCCGTCTGGCATCTATAAAGTAAAAAGCCCGTTGATGAAGGGAACGGCCGTCCGCCAGATTCAGAAGGCCTTAGCTACCCTCTATTTCTATCCGGAGAAGGGCGCGAAAAATAACGGTATAGATGGTTATTACGGGCCGAAAACGGCAAACGCGGTCAAACGGTTCCAGCTGATGTACGGGCTGTCTGCGGATGGTATTTACGGGCCAAAAACGAAAGCAAAACTTGAATCATTATTGCAGTGAAGACAAGGTCTTCTATCTCGAGAACCTTCTTATACTAATCTTTTATCAGATAGAAAATTAAAAGTTCGTAAAATTTTCAAAAGGAGATTTTCCATATAGTTGGTTTATATGTTAATATATTACTTGTAAATATAAACTATAGGAGGTTGTTTTTGGTATGAAAAGTATGAAGGCTAGGGTGTTAATGGTTTTTTCAGTATTTGCACTCCTAACCACAGTAGTATTGACTACGCCAGCGGCTACGGTACAGGCAAAAAATGCAACAGAAAGTTTGATCAATCATCAAGAAGTTAGCGATGTTGTGCAAAATGTTGATGAAAAAGTCATGGAAAAAGCGAAAAAGTTTGTAAAAGAAGCATTGAAAACCAATGATGATTTTACATATTCTGTAGACCGTCAAAAAGCACTCCAAATTGGTTTTTCTGTAGATCAAGTAACAAATATGGCGATGTTTTATGAAAACTTGCCAACAGAACAAGTGAAATTTTTAGAGGAAGGGAAACAGGTTGCGGTAAAAGGCGATAATCAAATCAAGCCTATGTTTGTGCCTGCGTTACCATGGGTTGTATATATTTCGTTGCAAGAGTTAATTGCAATTTTAACAGCTGTGGGATTAGCTGGTGTTGCTCAAAAGTTCTTAAAAGACATTTACACACATGGGATTAAAGAAGCATGCAAAAAGTTTTCAAAAAAACATAAGAAGATTAAAGCCTTCTGTGAAAATAATGGATATCCAACAAAATAAAAATAACTCCTGGATTAGTTCCAGGAGCTTTTTTATAAGTAAATCGCCAATAAAGCCGCTAAGACAGCCATAATAAAGTAATCACTACTATCCATTTTCGTGCCGTTTTTAACAAAAACATTTAAAGCCCAATTCAATTTTGTACCATCGACCGTCTTTGAAACAAATTTTTTGCCGATATTGTAATACAGCACGTTGAAAAAGGCGTATGCAACTGAACAAAGCAAATAGAGCAAGATAAACTTACCAAAAAACAAAAGCATTGCTGGTCACTCCCACATTTTGAATTCTTTAACCAACAACTTGATTTTACCAAAAATGTTTATAATAGAAAAGGAGACGTTTGTAACATCTTCACCTGTCAAAAGAGGAATTTTTTCGTGATAACTATAGACTTGAGTATACAGTTTGTAGCAGGACTTGACGGCATCAAAAACAAGCTCGAAGCACCGGCTCCGATCGACCGCAACATCTATGTGATGACAAAAGAAGAGCGCCTCGAAAACGGAATCGTCGACCTTCCTGCGACACTCGCAGACGCTCTCGAAGAATTCAAATCAAACCTTCGTAATCTTCGATTCTATCTTGGTCAAGTTTCTTACTGATATTGGGAGTAAACATCAGCTGCTTTTCTTAATATATTTCATGTCTGTACCTGAATTCCAAGAGTAAAACCACGTGTGTTAGGCGAAAAGTGTGGTCAGCTTGGAATGACGCGGCAAAAGTGACCAAATACTGATTGGAATGAATATGTTATATTTAGGGGAACAATAAGCGAAGGGGAAACTATTAAATGTTTGAGTTGGATAAGATGATAAACAAAGTAAACGGCCTTAAAGAAGAGCACGCAAAGGGAACCCTTAAGGTTATTTGCGGAAAACTGGATAATCTAAAACACGCGGGTGGTCAATATACAGAGAAAGAATTTGTTGAAGATATTCGATCAATGATTGAGGATTTTCCAGAATTGGATAATAAAGAAGAGAATAATGAATAAAAAACCCTTCTTGCAAGAAGGATTTTTTTTATAACAATACCACACCGACGACATATACGATCGATTTAGTTATAAACAATTTTTTTAAAACGGGAGGTTTTGAAAAAGCGAAATAGTAATAACTAAGGTTGATAAAGAGCCCAAAGATATCAAAGATACAATTTTTCGGTTGTTTTGCTTTTTTGGAGATTTACTTAATTCATAGATTAATGCACTCCATAAAAGTATGGATGCCAAAATAATAATACTCATATACACATAATCCTCCTTTTTATGGTTAACATTGTCATCGATTTTACCACATTTAGGATTGAGATGTCGATGAAATAAGCATCTTTATTTCATTCTTTGACTGAAGAACAAAACCGTTTGTTTTCAACTCGGACATTATAGTTCCTTCGGAGTTCTCACTATGAACACTGGCATTCACTTACTCTCTAGTATGAGTTCCTTATTGAAATGTCTTTATTTCTTTTGTTGTCGAAAATGAAATGAAAACCTATCATATCCAGAACAGAAAGAGGCATTGAAACAAAAAGGTTAACAAAATGAGGTTGCAAGCTGCAGCCTTTTTAGTTTGAAAAAAGTTAGTACAAATGGAAAGAAATCATCCAACACACTGTTGGCCGGCATCTTTAAAGTGACAAACGCATGAAATGAAAGGAGCGGCTGTACGTCAGGTTCAGGAAACGTTGGCTGTTCTTTAGCTCTAAGAGAGCAAGGTATTGACGGCAATACGGTCAGAAAGCGGCGGGACCGTCACTGATGGTATTTACGGGTCTAAGACAAAAAATAGAAAAGTTAAATTACACAACAATTAATAGAATGAAGTATAAGCAGATAAAAATTTTGAACGAAATCTGTTGAGTTGAAGGGAAATTAAATTGGTCTTGAGGAATAAAAAGCTGATTTAAGAGGGAAAGAAACAATGCTGCTGAAAAACAACTATTGACATATGTAAGTAAATAGAATAAATTAATTATTGTTATAAAAAACACCTAATTTTATTATAGCACACAAGATATAAAAAGTCAATGTTTTTTTAAAAAAAGATGCTTTTGAAAGGAAGAGAGGTTATGAACTTATCTCGTTTTTTGAATTCCATTCAATTATCCCCTCAATCAAAACCTATGATGGAACTGCTTGAATTAAATGAAAAAACAAAAGAGCATGGCTTGATCTTAACACCCAGCGATATCAAAACATTAATCGTTTATAGAAATAAAGTGCTTCATGATCATGGACGTATAGAGCTGGGGATTGAAGTACTAAAGGAATTAATTGAGGTGTTTGCTGCTTCACCCTATATGGATGAGGATCATGATGTCGAAACGTTAATCGAGCTTCAGGAGATTTTTTATTATCTCAGAAATGAAACAGAAGATAAGATAGGTGACATGAAACTGATTCATCAGATGATGGAGTGTTTTAACGGACCTTCTGCGGGGTCTTTAGAGTTATTAAGAAGTAAAATGGAGGAACTCGCGGAGAGTTTCAGAAGAAATACGATGAGAAGTGAGTCTTTATATAAAGGTGATGAATAACATGGGAAAAGAAAATACTTTAAATCGCTATGATTTGGTTTCAAATTTTACGATTGATAAATCAAAGTTAAAGCAAAGCCAATTTATGTTGTCGCTTCTAAAAGAAGGCCAAAGGGTTGGAGTTATTACCAGCGAAAAAGCTTACAAGATACAGGTAGAGATTATGCAAATCCTGCAACGATTGATAGGCCAGTATACCAAAGGGGAAAGTACGTCGGTTACTACAGAAACGGCGGAAGGGATTATGGTTTCCCTCATGTATGCAATAGATGCTTATGCTCTCCATTTTGAGAAACCTGAAGAGGTTATCGTACATTTACGTTCTGATAGTATAAAAAAAATATATACCAAAGGTGTCGAATTACTTCACTGTTATTTTGAAGAAGCTAAACAATTGTATCAAGACGTAAAAAAATTAAAGTTAGATGTGCCTGTTGATGCTTATAATTTAACCATTGACGAATCGTTACCTGTATTTATGAATCATTATAATATTATTTTTGAAGCTCAAAATACGATGGCGAGCATTGACTATCCTTTAGCTATTGACAACATGGAACTGCAAGGTGTTTTTTATATTAAACAGTATTTAGAGCGACTGCTGATAGAAACGAGATTCTGTCACTTTTTTAACCATCACGATCTAATGTATATCTTGACAAACTTCGGGAGAATATGCCGCTTTAATTATCGCATAGAACTTTTTAATATTTTTGAGTTAATGATAAACAATGCTGTTTTTTCACTGCTATCCGGGGGCGAAGCCAATCAAGTCAGAATTTCTGAAGTTCAATATGACAGGTTGAGTCGGTTGTTAAGTGATTGCCATGCTGATAAAAGGGCAAACTTGATTAACGAAGCATTTGATCGGTTACAGCGGGATTTAAAGACAGATCAAACGATTACTGATTATATCAATTTGTATCGCAATGAATGTATTCAAAGGGTAAATAACGCTGCGGAAATTGATGGCTTCAAAATGTTGATCATCAGAGAAATTGAAGAGAGAGAAAAACCAATAGCGTTAATGTTAAATGAAAATGATCGCATGAGTGATATTGAAATGCGGAAATTGGTGGATTGCATCATGGAAAGAAAAAACACAGCAGAAAAAATATCGCTGATCCGCGATCATTTTGTTTCACTGCATGATTATTTGGATTTGCTAAATTCGGGATGTCTGTTTGACGACGAATATAACGCACTTTTTGCTACGTTTGGGAATTTTGAATTGGCCATTTTTGCGAAAATTGTATTTTATGAAGAATTAAGAGGGGGAATCCTCAATTTCATTGACATTGTTGCTGACTGCTCTGAAGCAAAGAGCGAGTGGGAAACATATTATATGAAATTTATTAAACAATTAGAAGATGAGCGCATTGCAACGATTGGACAGCTCATCAATGATATTGACTATGAGGAGATATCGTTTTATTAAGTTAAAGACGTTTTTATAAGTTTTTACAAAGGAGAGTCTAAAGAAAGACGAAGATAAATAACAGCACTCGATAAATGCAATCTTATCCCGCCAAGAAAGTTATTTTTCAACACAACTTAAAAGCTTAAAGTAATTCTACTCCAACTTGCTTAGTGAATTTTACTTTTATTCTCTCTTCTTCTCCAATACTTACAACCATGAAATTTTCAACTTTCTTAATGCTAGTTACGTTTTGAAAAACACCTGTAAATACCGCGAAATCTTTATAGGTTATATCCAGGCTGCAAGTTAGTTGATAAACATCCAGCGTCAAGATTAACTTGAAGTTTTGATTATCTTTATAAGTATAAATAAATTCGCCAGCCTCTGGATCATCAGCTATACTGGCTGGCTCACTCTCAAAAAGTTCCAGTAAATCGTATTCTTATATTTTATAAACATCCAAGTGACTCCTTAAAAATAGTGATATTACTGTAATAGCGTCTCTATTTTCACTTGAAACTACTTTAATCTCTTTTGTTTCATGGAAAAAGCATAATAATGAATAATTTAATACGAAGGATTTAGTAATAAACAAATTAAAACGGAAGTTTTTGAAAAAGCGAAATAGTAATAACTAAAGTTGATAAAGAGCCCAAAGATATCAAAGATACAATTTTTCGGTTGTTTTGCTTTTTTGAAGATTTACTTAGTTCATAAATTAATGCACCCCAAAAAAGCATGGATGCTAAAATAATAATACTCATATACACATAATTCTCCTTTTTATGGTTAACATCGGCATCGATTTTACCACATTTAGGATTGAGATGTCGATGAAATATTCATCTCTATATCATAGCATAATCAATCAAAATTAAAGGTGCTCAAGAGATTTCTTGAGCACTTTCATACATCCTGATCAGGCATTCATATCGCCTAACCCGGGACTATGTTCATTCGGTATTTCCGGAAGCACGGGGACAGGAAATCCTGCGGGAGGCTCTGTTACTTTTAACTCTCCGCCATTACGGCTTGGAGATTTTCCTTGATAGATTTCTCCGATTCTTGTCTCATCCAACCTGAAGTTAAACTGGGCATTGTGGTAGCCTAATTCAACAAACTTTCTGCACTCGGGATATTTATTAATGTCGTAATTCGGCACAGGAAAAAGGTTCGCCCAGTCAACCCCCAATGTCTCAAGGGCTTTGGCAAACGCATTTTGGTGAGCATTGTCGCGTACAATAAGAAAAGCAAGGGTCTCCCGAAATGTCTGATTAGAGCTCATTTCATAGATCCTTGTTTTTTGCAGCACGCCTGTCGACTCAAGAACCAAGTTATCCAGCAGGTCGGCAATTAAGTTTCCGTGGTTATACACCCAAGATCCATTCCACGGATTCCCCCCTGCATCAACGGGAAGAGAGCTTTGCGCCCCGATAATATAATGATGAGGATTAGCATTTTTAATCGCTTCATTGAGGGGAGCCTGATCTGCACCTTGATTGCCGGCTCCTTCGCCGCCTGATTCATCTAATAAAGCATTAATTGTACTTTGTACCAGTTCAACATGAGCAATTTCCTCTAAGAAAATGCCCCGGAGCAGGTCACGGTATTGTTTCTGTTTTCCCCTGAAATTTGAGCTTTGAAAAAAAAACTGCATCATCGTACGCATTTCTCCAAAATGTCCGCCTAAAATTTCCTGCAACACTTTAGCGGCTGCCGGGTCTGGCTTGTCCGGTTTAATGATATTTATAAGTTCCTCTTTGTAGTAATACACAACATACCTCGCTTTTAAATGATTGATTTCTTATATCATTTGTAAGAGAAGATAAAATATACAGATATTTTCTTCTCAGCAAGAAATAAAACCAGAATGAAAAAATCACAAATAAAACACGAAAAAAATATATAAACAAGAGAGCCGCAAAATAATTCCTATTTGAACCCGACTTATTCGAATTTTCGGAAAGAGAAAACGGCGAAATTGATAGACGGAATGGGCGGATTGATGAACTTACAAAAAATCCCCCTGGATTTTCAAGGTTTTTTTGTTAGTTAAACTGGTCCCGAAATGCTCATATCGATCATAAAAGTCTGGATTTTCGTTGGTAGTTCATTAGAAATGGGTTTTTATAGCCAGCGGCTAATTATTTGCGGATTGAAATTTAGTCCAGACCAAAAAGGACTTTCATAACCGAACATTGGAATGCTGGTTCCTTTTAGAAAAAGAATTGGCTATGTTGGTTTTAAAAGGAGAGAAACTTTTTTTGAAATCTTAAGTTCAGTCATGTCTGTCGTAATCGTTTATTAAAAACCTTAAACAAAGGTGTAGACACTGGTCAATGTACAATATCAGGATCGTACTAAAAAACAGCAATTTTCCAACACAAGCTACATATTTTATTCAGCATTCTATGCAAAGTTCCTCTTGAAAAAGAGATGACTACAACTTGTCAATTCTGTTCATTTTTCCATAATTTCTGACTATCCACTATGTATACTGCATTTGGGGGATTATCATATACTGAGCTTAAATTATAAAAAGTATTCAACCAGGTTATTTTTGCATGCAGCTTTAGTAAGTTTATCAAGCAACTGTTCCCTGAATCCCTCTTCAATTACCTAAAACTACCTGTTAATTGAAATGGAATCCAGCGATTAAGTGAGCATTTGTGAGATAATCGTATAAAACCGAGGGAGGCGAAGTAACTTTAATCAAGTGTTGGCTTTTTACATAATCTTTGGCGTTTGCATTGTTACACAACAATACTATAATGGTATTGAGTGACATGGATCAAGAAGGTTAATTAAGTAATATGTGTAAATTATATTGAGTGAGTTTGTTTGTAAAATATGTAAAAAAATTGAACATTCTTACCTTCTTTATTGTCTTCACGTATAAATATTAAAATTATTTGAAAAAGAAGGGGCAATAGGGAAGGAGGTTGCTTTCGAAGGCGATTTCACGATTCGCCCTTCTGAGTCGTTCAGATGTCTTTGGATTTAAGGAAAGCAAAATTGAAGTCAATCTTTAGAATAGCCCTAATCCATATCCATTATTGTTTTCAGAGGAGGAATATTAAATGAACATTCGGGAAATCGAGCTTCCGGGAATCGGATATAAGTTTGAAATCTTTACAAAAAATCAGGATAAGTTGGTCATTGTAATCCATGATGACGGCCGCAGAGAAATTTATCATTTTGATGCTGACGATCATGAAGAGGTTTTGGTCAGTGCTACTTTTAATGATTCTGAAGCCAGAAAAATTGCAAGTATATTAGGAGGTATGGCATATAAACCTAAAGCTTTAGAAACTGTAGAATTTGCCTTTGACGATACAATCATTGAATGGTATCAAGTAGAACCCAATGCACCTGCTGTAAATAAAACGATTGGCGAAATTGATATTAGAAATAACTTTGGAGTTACTGTTATTGCTGTTAAGAAAAAGAACAGCAAAAAGTCACACAATCCGGGATCTGATACAGTTATTGAAGCTGGCGACACATTGGTTGTTTCAGGAGAAAGGCAGCAGATTAAAGAATTAATTAAAAAGCTGTTATCAACCTAAGGAGTGGAGATTATAGATGGATCACTTAGTATTTGAAGTTGGTACGGCACTTGTTATAGTTGCGATTGGGGCTGTTGTTGCAAATAGACTAAAGTTTTCAATCATCCCCTTTCTAATTATTCTTGGGATGATTGTAGGCCCGCATGCTCCGACGATTGGGATCATCGATTTAACATTTATCGAAAGTAATGAGATTATTCAATTTCTAGGCCGAATAGGTGTGCTTTTTTTACTTTTCTATTTAGGGCTTGAATTTTCCGTTGGCAAACTGGTCAAATCAGGTCAAAACATCGTAGTAGGCGGCAGTATCTATGTAGCCATTAACTTTATTTTAGGTCTCCTGTATGGATTAATCGCAGGCATGCCTTGGATGGAAACACTCATTATTGCTGGACTGCTTAGTGTATCTTCCAGTGCGATTGTAGCCAAAGTTCTTGTCGATTTAAAAAGAACAGCGAATCCAGAAACAGAGCTCATCCTGGGGATTATTTTATTTGACGATATCTTTCTGGCTTTATTTTTAACAACTGTATCAGGAGTTTTGCTTGCAGGGTCTACATCCTTTCTCGGTATCTTCACCTCTGTACTTATTTCTGTTGCTTATATGTTACTGTTCTTTATTATCGCTCGAAAAGGAGCTTCGTTATTAAATAAATGGTTAAACATAAAATCAGATGAAATTTTTATCATTGTGATATTCTCGATCTTATTTTTTGTTGCGGGATTTTCAGAAACGCTTCACGTGGCAGAAGCGATTGGTGCCTTATTGTTAGGTTTAGTTTTTTCTGAGACCGAGCATCGGGATCGCATTGAACATCTTGTCGTTCCATTCAGGGATTTCTTTGGCGCAATTTTCTTTTTCAGCTTTGGATTAAGTATTGATCCATCAACATTAGCAGATGCCATTTGGCTGGCATTAGGGGCAGCTTTACTTACGATAATAAGCAATTTTGTGGCTGGAATGATTTCTGGACGGAAAGCGGGGCTATCCCATAAGGCCTCTAGTAATATCGGATTAACCATCATGGCTCGGGGAGAGTTTTCTATCATTGTAGCAAATTTAGGGGTCGCTGCAGGATTAAATCCTATTTTAACTCCTTTTACCGCGCTTTATGTTCTCATTCTGGCAATTTCAGGACCATTTATGGCAAAAGAAAGTAAGAATGTTTATAAACATTTAAACAAAATTTTCAAGTGGAGCAAACCTCCGGAAAAGAGCAAAATGAAAACACCCATTTAATCTATATGCCTATCTTCCGTAGCGGCATCAGCTATTTCTCTTAAACTTACACGATCAACATAAAATTTCAATTCGTCGCTTTTCTTCAATAAAAATCAATTTCTTTCTTCTTTAAAAAAGCTACGTTGCTTTGCACTATTGGTGTGAGAGCTGCAGCGGATGACTTCACTGTATACATTTACTTTTTTGTTTTATAGAAGCTTAGGCTGATACATTCGGCAACTGGGGCCTCGAGCGATCCTGCTTCATCCTATTTCAAAGTAGAGCCGCAATTGATTGTGAAATCATTCTCATTAATGTTTTGCGGCATCCTGCTTGCCATAATGGGGGACGTAAAGCAATAAAATGAATGAACTGCAGTCGCCATTGGTTACTAAAAAGGCGGATACAAATAGAAGTGTTAGACATCATCCTTCCGCTATGCAGTAAATTAAGCTATTAGTTTGGCATTTTAGAACGGCGTCTGTCATTAAACTACTGATTGAAATGTAAGGGAGTAAATTATGTTTTTAATAGGTTTTGCTTTGGCGAACTTTATCAAGCAGCCGATATTAAGTTTTGGAACGGTTTTTCTTTTCATCTATGGACTTAGATTTTCTTCCAAAGGTATTAATGCTGAAAAACATGATTACTATATCAACCTATACAGACTTATATTTTGCTTTATAATACCTTTCCTTAACTTTTTTATGTATTGGTCAACAATAGGTGGAAATGCGGGATTCGGGTTTACGTTTAGTCCGCTTACCATACTGCAAAAGCTGTCTTTCTTGTCACAGATTATCTTGATATTCTTACCCGAGATTTGCAAATTTTTATCTCGTAAAAACTTAATTCAAATTGATGAAAAGAAGCAAAAATTAGCATCAGCTTTTTATCCAATTGCTTTAATCCTAACAATTTGTATGGCGTATAATTAAGGGGCTTAAACAGCGGCGTTGCTCTAACAAAAAATATTGAAGTTGCGAGAGGCAAGCGATAAGAATATAAAAGCAGTTTGTGAAAGTTAAAGGAGCTCCTCTTTTGGCCAAACGTCTCGTCCATAAAAGCGCTATTACTAAAATCTTCAGGAGGGCAAAAAGTGTTTTTTGCAAAGATCATCGATCGTTTAGCTTTATATGATTTGCACAGAAAAAGAAGTAAAGATCAACATTTTTCCGCTTTTTCATTGAATTTGATTGACAGGGGGGAATTCTATCAAGCAAAAGCGGCTGATGTCGCCATTATGCTTCATGAATCAAGAAAAAACTATTTGGCTGGACATTTCAGCTATGAATCTTTAATTCCATCCGGGGACCCTGTCAATGATGCTTTAAAAGGCGAGGTTTTTTTAAATAAAAATGATATAAATCAGCCTAATGTTATTTTTGTGCATGGCTGGCGAATGGATTCATACGACAGAATAAAAAAGATATTTCATGATCGTATCATGAACGATTTAGGCTGGAACATGTACTACTATCCTCTTCCGTATCATTTTGAAAGAGAGCCGGAACATTCACTTTACAGCGGAGAATTGATGATAAGCGCGAATTTGAATCGTACGGTTGATTCGGCGAGACAAGCTATCGTCGATTTACGGGCTCTCATTCACTGGATAAAAGCAAATAAAAACGGCCCTGTTATTATAGTGGGCGTCAGTTTAGGCGGGTGGATGACAAATTTACTGGCTGCCCTTGAGACTGAAATCGACATCGTGGTATCGATATTTTATGCCAATCGTCTTTCTTATGCGATATGGAATACCATCCCGGGTAAATTCATAAGAGAAGAATTGGAACAGCACGGTGTGACATATGAAGATTTACAAACATATTGGGAAATTACAGATCCCAGCCAGGCTGTGCCGAAAGTTAATAAAGATAATATTTTGCTGATTTCCGCGGCACATGATCAATATGTTCATATACAGGATGCTGATGATTTGTGGGAAAGCTGGGGGAAGCCCGAAAGACGTCTCTACAATTGCGGCCATGCCGGAATTGTTCTTTGCCGCAAAAAGCTGGCATTAGATACGATTTCTTTCATCCGAAAAAAATTAAAGCAGATTCATAAGTAATTTCAATATTAATAAGCGGGCAATTTCCAGAATGCTAAATCATTATATAGGAGGCTTTTTATGTACTTTGTTTCCGGATTTGTTTCAGTTTTGTTTGGTCTCGTCATGCTATTTATCTTACGGTTGTTATCTGTTGCTTTTCCTCATGATATAACTGATGCAGCTGGCAATGATGAAGCTTCAGCTTATTTTCAATCATCTGTATTATTTTATCCGGTGCTGCTTATTTTAGGCGTAGTCTTGATTATCGTTCATTTGCGAACAAATGATAAGGAGAAGGATTAGTTCAAAGGGGAGTGAAAAATGGCTAATCCGTAATATTGGGCCAAGGTGAGCGGAGTGGTGAGACAGTTTGTTTCGATCTAAACATACTATCTCAAAAGTTTATAAGTTCACATCTGATGAATCAGATATCCCAATGAAAATGAGAAAAGCCCCTTCCATAGCAATGAGAGTAGAGGGAGAACTTGAAATCAAAATAAATGAATTACATATTTCAAAAAAATATCGCCTTATTGGAATTTTATGTTTCTCTAAATGAGTGGATTAAAAAGATCAAGAAAAAAACAAAGTTATGGAGTATAGATATCACACCACGGAGTATGAAAAGGGCGAACCCATTATTTCATTGATACCATTTGATTATAAGGCTCGACTAACGACCATTTGGGAAACTCAACAATCATATAATGTATTCGACCTTGATTACATCACCGGAAAAATGGAAATTTTACACGAAAAACTTGGACGTGATATTGAACATCATTATAGGATTTCATTGAAAAGCATTGTTGGTAAGATCCCATTAAGAAAATATTGATTTATCCTAAAGGCTAAAAACAGGGGCCGAGTTTAAAAACACCTTATCTGCGATGTGAAAATAAAATGCATATTCTAAAAGAAGCGGGTATATCAATGGCTATGAACGACGAATCACAATACCATTGATATGGAAGCATCCAAAAAAGGAGAACAAAAACGATGAACTTTTGGCACGAGCGCTTTCAAGATGAGAACTATGTGTATGGAACGGAACCGAATGCGTTTTTGGCAGATTCGCAGAAAAAACTTCAATTGTCGGGTGATGCTTTAGCCATTGCAGAAGGCGAGGGGCGCAATGCGGTTTTTTTAGCAGAACAAGGGATGAACGTCACGTCATGGGATTATGCCGAGTCAGGGTTGGAGAAAACGAAAAAGCTTGCTGAAACCCGTCATGTATCGGTGAAGACGGAGCTTGTTGACTTAAATGAAGCGTCTTGGAATCAAGGGCATTGGGACGAGATTGTATGTATTTTTGGACATTTTCCAGAAGAGCTGCGCCGAAAAACACTTCTTGGAGTAAAAGAAGCCGTGAAGCCCGGGGGATTTTTCGTGACGGAAGTGTATTCGACGCACCAAATTCCTTACAAAAGCGGCGGGCCGCAGGATCCGGAGCTTTTATATACACCGGAAGAATTTTTACAAACCTTTTCAGATTGGCGTATTGTCCACTTTTTTATGGGGGAAGTCGTTCGTCATGAAGGGGCTTGGCACAACGGCCTGTCTCATGTCATTCAATTTATTGGTCAAAAGCGCTGAATACTCCGGGGAAATATGATTTTAAAAAGGTGCCGTTTATGGCGCCTTTTTTGCGTAACTTTTTTCACCGTCATCACTACTATTGTGATGAAAGCGGGGGAAATGATGAAAAACAAAAATGGACTCAAACGGCTGCTGATGATCAGCAGCGCATTTCTGCTTTTAATTGGCGGGGGATATGTCAGTGCAATGATCTTCGGAAAGAAAGTGGTGTATGAAGGAGAGGGGGAAAGCGGTCTGTGGCATGCTTCGATTGAGAAATCAGATAAAACGTCAATCGGGCCTAATTATTTTTTGAATTTGTATTGGGATGGCGCGAAAGAAGATGCGAAAAGAACGATTGTGAAAACAATCACCTTATACATAGACGGCAAAAAGTATGATGATAGAGGAGAATACGATCTTTCTGAGTATACCGGAGAGGAAATGGATGACGGAGGCCATATGGAAGATCATATCGCGACTTTTGATTTTATGCCTGAAGAGGATGTCATCGGGCATGCGTTATCAGTCAAAGTGGAGTGGAAAACCGGAGATGAAGAGAACGCAGAAATAATGAAATTAACCAAGATTCCGTGGTATAAATGAAACGACAATCACTGAATAAGGAAGTGATTTAAAATGAATGAAATTGAGATCAGAAGGCCGCAAATTGACGACGTTGAAGAGCTGAATCAGTTTTTCAGAATCGTGGTCGAGGATACTTTTGCTAAAGAGGGGATATCCGATCTGCTTGATGATCAAGAAAGTGAAATTGAAAGTAAGAGGCAATACTTGAAAGCAGACTTAGACAGCAAAGGGAAGAGCCGGCACTTTTTTATCGCTTCAGATCAACGTCTGAATAAAATCATCGGTACAATCGAATATGGCCCTGCAAGCGAATTGATCGATATTTGTACGGATGGGGCTTTAAAGGATTTATATGAGGTAGGGACGGTATTTGTCCACCCGGATTATCAAAGACGCGGAATCGGGTCTTTGCTGTTCAACGTTATGTTATTGACCTTTCTGAATCGGGGAGTGAAGGAATTTTGTTTGGACAGCGGTTATCCCGGTGCACAGAAAATATGGAAGAAGAAATTCGGCGAGCCTGACTATATGCTGAAGGATTATTGGGGGAAAGGATATGATCATATGATTTGGAGGAGACGGACGAAGGATATGCCGATTGATACAAGAACATCAATAACGTAATCATCCTTTATATTCCATATACGTTTTAACGATAAAAAGAACTTTTCTTGAATTTATTTTTAAATAAATTGTTAAAGTTAAAAAAGTCCTATAAACTATAATGGAATCTTAATTTTAGGATGTGGGAGATATGTTCGACGAAAGAGAAGCGTTGCGTTTGAGACTTGAACAGCTAGGTGATGCGGAGATTCAGGTGATGCGGGAATTGCGAAAAGAACGACAGGACATTTATTCGAAGCTGCGTGAATTGGACCGGGAGAGTGATCCCGCAATTAATAAAAAATCTTCATTGATCGACTTGGCAAGCGCTGCAGCAGAGGAATTAAAACAATCCCAAATTGCCGCTGACAAACATCCGCCCATCAAGACTCCATCTCATACTATTTTCCAATCAAAAACAACCATACAGCGCGAGGCTGCCTTAAACATTTTAAGCCGCTATGAAGAGGGCTTGAAAGGCATTAAGCTCAAAACTGAAATCGAGAAAGAAACCGGCTTTCCGATTAAAAACATGACGACATTTATGAAGAGCTTAATGAAACATCGCCCAGATATTAAAAAGCCTGCCCGCGGCCATTATATTTTGCATAAAGAAAAAGACCTTTGAGGTTTTCGTCATTATTCCAGATTCATATTGTCATAAATCAGAGCGGAATCTTTAAAAATTGAAACCAAACAACACCTATATCGTATATTTAGCTAAAACTAATGCAAGGGTGTTCTACATGTTGGATAAAAAGAAATACTTCATGATTATGGTACCGGCTTTAATTTTAGCGTTTTTATTTCAATTTTTTGTTCCCTCAGAACAAAGGTACTTGGGGATTGTGTTTATTTTAGCAGGCGGGGTGATTTATTATCTTTGGGTGCATATAGAAAAGGACAAACAGAAAGATTGAGCGCATCCTTTGATTTGCGAATCCACTAAAAAAACGTCTATATAGACGTTTTTTTGTTATTGATATCCATTGTTAGCCAACCTGCTGGGCGGCAACCGACTGAGCCGGTAAACAAATGCTCAAGCAGCCGTTTCTCCCAGATTTTATCGATCTTTTAACTTTAAGGCGTAAGCTTTGAACTGTTAAGAGCTTTGATACTTAAGCTGTAAACGCTGAACGTTGAGCTTTGAGCTTTTATCTCAATGTTGGCACAGCGTCTCTTTGGCTGTGCAGATGAAATAAAAGGAGGGAGTCACCTTTCCCTCGGAAGGTGTTTAGTTTTATCGGTTTTCGGTTGGCTAACAATCGGCCGTTAATCGATTTTGATTTTGGTGAGTGTATTGCTCTCGGACAATGCAAAGTCAACTTCCATTTCAAAGTCCTCGATCTTTTTTGACAAGGAATCGATCTTCTCTTTTAGGTTCAGCGGATCGATGATTTTTGCTTCATTTTCAGCGAGGAAAGATTTGACGATTTCCTGGTTTTCAGCCGCTTTTACTTTGCCGTCTTTTCCGAAAAGAGTCTCCAGATGTTTGTCTAGTCTTTCTGTTACTTTTTGATTGACGCTCTCGGCCTCGTCGACTAAATCAGCGTACACTTCTTTCAGCTTATCCAAAAGCTGAATGTCGTAGCTGATGGAGGTTTTTCTTTCGATGGCTTCAGCCACAGTCATCTTGACTCCGGCCACTTCGATTTTGGTCGTCGCGTTGGATACAACAATGGCAGACTTAATGGCATTTCGCCTTTTGATTAAGGCTTCAATTGATTGATAATCGGCTTTCGCCCTAGTTTCCAAGTCTTCGGCTGTCCGAAATCCGTTCGGCAGTTTCTTTCCGATCATCAAACCTCCGAATGTGCTCTCATTTACGGCCCGCTTGATTCTTTTATCCAACATTTTGAGTTCGCTTAGTGCTCTGGTGATCGTAAGTTCCATTCTATAGCCCCTTCGTCGTTTATATATTTAAAAAAGCTCTTTATTTACTCATTAGAGTAATGATTATATCATATTGATTTTCCAAGTGTTATATTTTTTGTGCATATTTTCATATAGCATAATAGTCCAAAAAGATTCATAGAAAGCTGTAGGAGGTCTAATCGATTATTCGATTTCATGATCACTATGCATTGCATTTCTCTTTAAAATGAACAGGGAGATCAACAAAAAAACTTTTAGCAAAAGAAAAGCTTTGCTGAGAACTTTTCCTAATTCCTATTGTTTGTCTTTGCTCCGTTTCACTGCAAAACATATTGCGAGGACGGCTGCGATAAGAGAGGCAGCTCCGCATGCCAGCTTGATCAGCGGTTTCAACAATATCAACTCCATCTGTTTTCGGTATATGTGTAAAGTATAAAAGGGATTCATATCCAAAGACAGCTTATGCTTAGGATTTTAAAGAAATTTTAAGGAAATAAGTCCTGCGCCGCCCGGTTGACAATGAAAAGCCGCTCCACTAAAATGAATGATAGTCATTCATTTTTAGGGAGGTCTGCAACATGCCAAAGCAAACGTCCGGGAAATATGAAAAGATTTTGCAGGCGGCCATTGAAGTCATTTCTGAAAAGGGGCTGGATAAGGCGTCGATTTCAGATATCGTGAAAAAAGCAGGTACTGCGCAGGGCACTTTTTATCTTTATTTCTCATCCAAAAATGCATTGATTCCCGCGATCGCGGAAAATCTTCTGACACATTCTTTGGACCATATTAAGAGCAAGGTCGACGGAACCATGTCTTTCTGGACCGCCTTGGACATCATGATCGATGAGACGTTCAACATGACGGAACTTCATCAGGATATTATCGTTCTTTGCTACTCAGGTCTTGCCTTTGACCATTCGATGGAAAAATGGGAGGCGATCTATCAGCCTTATTATTCCTGGCTTGAAGGACTTATTGAAAAAGCAGTTGAGAAAAACGAGGTCATTCCGGACATCAATGTGCGCTGGACGGCCAGAACGATTATCAACTTTGTCGAAAACACAGCGGAACGTTATTACATCGGGGCGGAAAAAGACGAAGAGCTCAGTGTGTTCAAAAAAGAAATATTTACTTTTCTGAAGAGAAGCATAGGAACCAAGTGAAAAATGACCGGCTGCAGCTGTTCATTTTTTATCGGCCTAAAAATGACTGACGTTCATTCACAACAGGAAGGGTGTTATCATTGAGTTGGCTCCTCGTCATTATTGCGGGTTTTTTGGAAGTGGTTTGGGCCTCAGGTCTTAAACATGCGGATTCCTTCGCCGATTGGCTGATGATCTTTGTACTGATCGCGGCAAGTTTTCTCATGCTGATACGATCTTACAGGAACATTCCGATGGCGTCGGCTTATACCGTATTTGTCGGAATCGGAACGGCCGGCACATATGTGACGGGTGTTTTTATGGGCGAACCCTTTTCAGGAGGGCAAATATTTTTTTTGATCGTGCTGTTGGGAGGCATTATTGGCATGAAAATGTTTACAAAAGAGAACAATACCCAGTCAGGGGGTGATTGATCATGCCGTGGTTATTTTTGGTGATTTCTGGAATCGAAGAGGTCATTGCCGCCATCGCTATGAAATATGTAGACGGCACAAGAAAAAAATGGCCGATTATTGTCATGGTATTGGGGTTTGCTTTGTCTTTTTTCTGCCTTTCGAAAGCCATGCAGGCACTTTCAGCCGGTGTTGCCTATGCCGTTTGGACCGGGATCGGCAGCATCGGCATTACGGCAGTCAGCTTATTTTGGTTTAAGGAGCGGATTCGCGCTCCGCAGCTCATCTCACTTGGCTTTATTATAATCGGGGTGATCGGCCTGCGCCTTACATCATCTTAAATTTTAATTTATATTGGAGGTTGCTGATATGTTCAATCAGCTTAAATTGCGTCCGCTCGAAAGAGAAGACCTTCCGTTTGTCCACCGTCTTAACAACGATGCGAAGATTATGTCGTATTGGTTTGAAGAACCGTATGAGACTTTTGTTGAGCTGCAGGATTTGTTTGACAAACACATTCATGACCAAAGCGAACGGCGCTTTATCATAGAGAAAGAGACTGAGATGATCGGATTGGTTGAGCTGGTCGAAATTGATTATATTCACAGACGGGCGGAGTTTCAAATCATCATTGATCCAGAGCATCAAGGGAACGGGTATTCGTCAAGCGCAACGTATTTGGCGATGAACTACGCGTTTTCAGTTTTGAATTTGCACAAATTGTATTTGATCGTCGACGAAGATAATGCAAAAGCGATTCACTTGTATAAAAAAGCAGGGTTCACAATCGAGAGCGAGCTGCAGGATGAGTTTTTCGTTGACGGCTATTATCGTAACGCTATTAGAATGTGCATTTTTCAGGATGAATTTTTATCACTTAAAAAAAGCAAAAAGGAAGGCATGCAAGGATAAACAAAAGAGATGGCGCCGCCATCTCCCGCATGTTTTTTAATTTTTCACACCTAATCGATCTTTGGCTTTGTCGGGAATATCGTCTTTTTCAACCTCTTCCCACGATTTCACGCCTTTATTTTCAGAATAGAAAAGCCGTAAAAACGCGCCTGTACGAAGGTTTTTATCAGCTGTGAATTCCATTGTTTTTTCTTGACCGTCCTCATCAAAACCGGCCAGTTCATATTTGAAGACGGAGTATTCCTCGCCGTCGTCAAACTTCGACGTGTCTTCCTTCCCGTTTCCGGTAATGTGAACATAATATTCGTCTGTTCCCACACGGTTTAAGTTACATCCGCTTAATAATGCGGTAAATATGATCATCAGGCTGATCCATACGATATGCTTTTTCACAATTTCACCTCATTTATCATTTTAAGATTCATTGTCTGATAAAAAAATCGAATAACGTGACATGAACATTACACTTTTGTAAGGGATCGTTCGGCACACTCATCTTGAAACGGGAGATTAAATTTCAATATCCTTTTTATTCAATAAAGTTTATAATATGGAAAAAGGGAGGGGCGCCAATGAAAAAAATTTTATTTTTGATGTTGTTTTCAATCATGATGGCCTGCAGTTTTCATATTCAGCCTGCTGATGCCGCGGTTACAAAAGATGAGAAAAAGACGACCATGACAATGACTGAAGATCAAGTGGGATTTTTTATGGCGGACAGCACCAATGTAAATTACTACCCGACATGGCTGTATTATAAGTTTACGATTTTTAATGCAGAAGGCTGTACACTCAACATCAAGCTGCAGAGAATCACGTTAACAGGACATGCGATCACTTTAAGCGAGAAAGAATTTACTGGAAATCATCTTCATTTAAGTGCTGCAGATAAAGTGAGCGGGACGCCGCACCGCAATCATTTCCTGGATATCACAAAAGTGTCAGGCTGCGGAGAAGTTGGAATTACAGGCTTTTACGGCTTTGAGCATGAAATGCCGGACTACTCATCATAAAGAAAGCCCAGCAGAGGAGAGTCCTTTTTTCATATCAGGGCTAACATATCGGGAAAAAAAATGAAAAAACAAACGCTGCTTTTATTGAGAGGCGCCATCCTCTTGCTCCTATGTTGTGCGGCTGGTTATGCTCTTTATCAGCATATTGCCGGAGGCCGGAATGAACAGGCAGGCATTACATTTTAAATTATCGACTTTAGAGGGCGGTGACATCGAACTGAAAAAATTACGGGGAAAGGCGGTGGTTGTCAACTTTTGGGGGACTTTTTGTACACCGTGCAAAGAGGAGATGCCGGTCATGCAAAAAGCTTATGACCGTTTTAAAGGAGACGGTTTTGAAATCATCGCTGTCAATGTGCGTGAATCGAAAGGTGCGGTAAAGAGCTTTGTCGACCGCCATGGCTTAACTTTTCCGGTCGCTTTGGATCAATCGGCTGAAGGTTACCGTTCTTGGGAGATTTATTATTTGCCTACAAGTATATTCATTAATCGGGAAGGAAGACCAGAGCGGATGTATGTCGGAGGAATGTCTGAGCGGCAAGTTGATATGTGGATTGAAGATCTTCTTAGCGGTTCATAGAAACTCATTTAAAAGGGATAGACAAACACCTATTGTTCTTATCGTTCATAAGGTAGCTCATGAGAGGAGCGATCTTATGTTTTTTCATATTAAAGAACTGCAGTATCATGCAAAGCCTGAAAAACCCGATCCATTATTTGCGAAAAAGCTGCAGGAAATACTGGGAGGACAGTTCGGGGAAATATCAGTAGCTCTGCAATATCTTTTTCAAGGCTGGAGTGTCAGAGGAAACGGCAAGTACAAAGATCTGCTGATGGATACAGGAGCTGAAGAGCTCGCCCATATCGAGATGCTGGCGACGATGATTGCAAGGCTTTTGGACGGTGCGCCGGTCGGCGATCTTGAAAAAGCGGCAAAAGATCCGGTGCTCGGCGCCATTCTCGGAGGGATGAATCCGCAGCATGCCATCGTATCAGGATTAGGGGCGATGCCGGCCGACAGCGTGGGAAACCGCTGGACTGCCGATTATATTATTGCAAGCGGAAATTTGCTTGCTGACTTTCGGGCAAATTTAAACGCGGAATCACAGGGACGCCTGCAGGCTGTCCGGCTTTATGAAGAGACGACGGACCGCGGTGTCAAAGATATGCTGTCCTGGCTGATTGCAAGGGATACGATGCATCAAAACCAGTGGCTTGCAGCCATTAAAGAACTGGAAGCGAAAGAAAATGTCGTCGTCCCAAGCACGTTTCCGCGCCATCTGGAAAAAAGGGAAGTCTCTCATGTATTATTTAATTTTTCAAGAGGCAACGAGAGCGCTGCAGGCAGATGGGCGAAGGGACCGAGCATGGATGGGGAAGGCGTTTTTCAGTATGTTGAACATCCTCAGCCCCTTGCGAAAAAACCGGTGTTAAAACCTGCGCCTGCATATATTCATGATACGCCGCCATCGGTTATTCAACATCCCCGGGATGATATACTGCCTCCGAATCTTTATTGATCAGCTTCTATTTGCATGATCATATTTCGGGCTTGCAGCGAATAGCCATAGTGAAGAATGGTATTTAAAGGGAGGCGCAAGCTTGAAAACTTATAAGGAGACGGCCGTTTTTGAACATAAATTTTGGCTTCAGGTTTTGGGTGATCATGCGCGTTTTATTTTGGATTCTTTGGCTGAAAGGGAAAAAGAAGATATTCAAAAGGCGAAGCAGTTCAAGCAGACGTTTGATGTTTTGCTGAAAAAAGTGAATGCTTCGCCTGATTTGTATTCATTAACGCTTGAAGCTGAAGAATATGCCCTTCAATTCAGGAAATTTAAACTCTCCATCATTAAAAGGCACCTGACAGGCGATATTAAAATTCACCTTCCCCCGACTTTTATCAACCATATGGTAAATGAACTGGAGGAGTACTTGCTTGTGCTAAAATACTTAAAAAAACGGGAAGTGCCGCCTGTTTTCCACGAGTTGCACCACCATATGCTGTGGCTGATGGATGCCGCCGGACATGCTGGAGCAATTGCCGATGACCTGGATGCGGTGGAAAAACGGTTGAAAGAGAAGAGCAGGGAGTTTGTCAAACACTTTGAACAGTTCTATATTAAATCCGTTGAATTGACGGGGTATCTCAGAGCGAATGTTGAATCTTTTCCCGCTCTCAGAAGGATGAATAAAGACGTGAAGCTTGAGATTGAGCTGTTTCGTACCTTTTTGAAAGAAGTGGAGGAGCTGGAGCTTACAGATCAGATGCTCGGTACGTTCTCCGCGCTGATGGCAGACCACATGATGAGGGAAGAATGCTATTATTTAATGAAAATCGCCGAATCGACAAATACGCAAAAACCTGCGTGCGACCCTGCGAAACCGAGGCTGCTTGAAAAGTAATGCCGACGGTTTTGCTATTTTTTTTGATGAAGCCGCGAATCGATCTTGGCACCTGCGGTTTGCACAGCCTTTTTCATGCGATTATAATTCAGAATATATAGATAATCTAAAAACTGTTTGGAGGGCCTTTCTTGCATATCAGAAAATTAACAGCTTCAGATGCAGAAAACTATCTGAAGCTTTGTGAAACGATCGATGAAGAATCTGAATTCATGCTGTTTGAACCGGGTGAACGAAAGCTTCAGGCACAACGTCAAATCAAACAGATCCAATCCGGCGTGTGTGAAGTTTTTGTTTGTGCGGCTGATGACGGAAGCTTAGTCGGATATGTTGCAGCAGTCAGAGGACAGGTTCAGAGAACACGCCACCGTGCCCATATCATCATTGGCATACGCCAAACATATATTGGACAAGGTATTGGAGTAAAGCTGTTTCAGGCATTGGAAAAATGGGCCTGTGAAGAAAAGCTTCACAGACTTGAGCTGACTGTCATGACCCATCATACAGCCGCCGTGCGTTTATACAAAAAAATGGGTTTTATCATTGAAGGCACTAAAAAGCACGCTTTGAAAGTAAAAGGACAATATGTTGATGAATATGTCATGTCCAAATTAATCAACGAATAGCAAATGGAGGTTTCAAATGAAAGACGGGTGCCATCAGGCCATCGCCGCTGTCAGCTACTACAAAACAGAACGGACGATTGATTTTAACCGGCAAACCTATACAAAAAAGCATAATCAAATGTACCTGTACAACGATAAAATTTTAACGGCAAGCCGCCAGTATCGCCTTGAGCACGTCCACGATGTATCATACAGACCTTTTTCCGAGGCCGGTTTGCTTTACCTCCATACGAACCAAGGGGTATTTGCTTATGAAGTGGATGCGGACCCCGGGTATTTCATAGAGGCTTTTAAAAAACAGAAAAATCCAATTAAATAAATTACAATATATATGAAGTTTTTAGCAGTAAATGCTAGAATGAAGGTTGGGAATTTTGCAAGGAAAGGAACATACGGCTACCGGCCTGTTAGGGCGATTGACCTTGTTGACTTACCGGGCTAATGTCACTTGGCGGTGTTTATATGTCACTGCTATGCTTGATGAAAGAACGTCCGCTTAGGCTGCAAGTGTATGTTTGAGCAAAAGATTTTAAGCGTCTTTTTCCAATTTTCTTTAACATAACGAGTCCTTGACGTTCCCAGTATATCTCAATACATAGATGGTTAACTTAATTAGAGAAGTAGAGAGGACAGGACAGCTTAATGAAAAAGAAGACACAGAATACGGTTCAAAAGATCGTAGAAGCCGGATATCATCTGTTCGCCCAAAATGGATATTCGGCAACCTCTGTAGATGAAATTATGAAAGAAGCCGGATTTTCTAAAGCTACGTTTTATTTGTATTTCAAGTCAAAGGAGATGCTGTTTCTCCATATTATGAATGAGCAAATGGAAGATCGCTTTCAAACCAGCATGAATTGTTTTCGAAAAAAGACGCTGAGGGGATTGCTCGCAGGGATTGAACACTTGATTCAAACATCAAATAAAGAGCATTCGACAGCTTTGTTTTTGGAATTTATGGCAAATAGTCATAGATATCCTGAGATTCAAAGAAAAGTAGCCCTTCTGTATGAGCAGTGGAGAGAGTTTTTTGTCGAACTGATCGAGCAGCTTCAGGAAGAAGGCATCGTTCAAAAACAGCTCAATCCGAAGGTGATGGCCACCACGCTGATTGCAATCTTTAACGGATACAACCATCAACACCACGCGGATCCCTCGATTAATAAACAGGAACAGCTTCAGTCCATTATTTTCTTGCTGAATCCGAAGCTGCATCTCCAGATAAAAGACAAACTATTTCATGTATGACAAGACTTCTGAAACAGCCGGCGCTGCCGACCTTGAGTCGGCGGTTTTTTGTGTTAGATCCGAATCCTGCTTCGGCAATGGAAATGCATCCGTTTAACAATTCTGTCTCATCTGTTTTAACTCGTAATAACATAAACCGTTTTAAAAAGTTGACAACAGCAAATCGTTATTATACAATTTTCTCGAATTCGAGATAATTAAAAAGGATGAATACCGTGGGCAGTCAGGAAATGGAGAGATACGAAGAGGAGTTGTCTTTAAAGGCATTTATTGTGTTGTCTCGTGCACTGCAATCGATTAAAAAGCGTGTGGAAGAGGATATTAAATGTTTAGGACTAAACCCAACTGAGTTTGCTGTTCTAGAATTAGTCTATAGTAAAGGCGATCAGCCGATCCAAAAAATAGGCGAAAAAGTATTAATCGCAAGCAGCAGCATTACCTATGTTGTAGATAAGTTGGAGAAGAAAAAGTTAATAGAGAGAAGGCCTTGTCCTAAAGATCGCCGTATAACATACGCTGCTTTAACGAATGAAGGAACTGCACTGATGAACAATCTTTTTCCAAAACATAAAACAGCTATGAAAGGCATTTTCGGCGGCTTAGACATAAAAGAAAAAGAAGTTCTAATTGAAAAGTTAAAAAAACTTGGCTTCCATGCCCAAAGCATGTAAATTTTTTTATGATAATATCTCGAATTCGAAATATATGAATTCATGATAATGAGAAATAAATATTGAACTGGGTATTCTATTTCTGAACAGGAGCTTCATGACATAACAAGATCCTGGGCTCATCGGCAGTCATCATCGTTAGCAAGCAACAGAAATCTACGAAGGTTGAAAACTGCCCGGAGTCCTATAAAGAAAAAGGCAGGGATGCTTGTCCATTGATTTTGATCTTTTAAAGAAGGAAAAAATAAAAAGCAGAAAAACCACGGGGATTTAGAAAACCTGTAAATGAATTTGTAACGTATTTCTCATCATAAAGCTATGTTTCATGAAAGAGGAGTGAAGTGGAATGAAAAAGAAAACAAGCGGAATCCATCACATTACAGCGATTGTCGGCCATCCGCAAGAGAACGTGGATTTTTACGCTGGCGTTCTTGGTTTACGTTTAGTGAAAAAAACCGTTAATTTTGATGATCCGGGAACATACCACCTCTATTTTGGCAATGAAGGCGGGAAACCGGGAACGATTATTACATTCTTTCCTTGGGCAGGTGCCCGGCGAGGAGTCATTGGAGATGGTCAAGTGGGAGTGACTTCTTACGTCGTTCCTAAAGGCGCAATGGCTTTTTGGGAAAACAGATTAGCAAAATTCAATGTGCCTTATACAAAAATGAACCGTTTTGGAGAGGAATACTTGGAGTTCGATGATCCTCATGGTCTTCATCTGGAAATTGTCGAAAGAGAACAAGGGGAAAAGAACAGCTGGAAAGTAGGGGAAATAACACCGGACAATGCAATCAAAGGATTTGGTGGAGCAACACTGTTATCCAAACAACCCGAAAAAACGGCTGAATTATTAGAAAAGGTCATGGGACTTGAAAAAGTTGGAGAAGAAGGAGATTTTGTACGTTTTCGTTCTGCTGGTGACATAGGAAATATGATTGATTTGAAATTAACAACTATAGGAAGCGGACAAATGGGGACGGGTACAGTTCACCATATTGCCTGGAGAGCCATTGATGACAATGATCAATTGGAATGGCAAAAATATGTTGCGGAAAACGGATACCGTGTTACACCTGTGCAAGACAGAAATTATTTTAACGCGATTTATTTCAGAGAACACGGGGAAATCTTATTTGAAATTGCAACAGATCCACCAGGATTCGCCCATGATGAATCATATGAAACAATGGGAGAACAGTTAATGCTGCCGGCCCAGTATGAACACTACAGAGAGCAGTTAGAAAGAAGATTAATTCCTGTAACAGTGAAGGCGCTGGATTAATTTTTGTAAGGAAGTGATTCGATGCTGTCCATTGATCCCAATACAAAAACAGAAAGAGAGAACTACAAGTTTTTAATCGGGAGTATTATACCGAGACCTGTTGCATTTGTTACAAGTTTATCAGAGGAGGGTGTCTTAAACGGAGCTCCTTTTAGCTACTTTAATATTGTATCTTCAAATCCTCCGATGATCTCCCTTTCTATTCAACGTTTTGAAGGGAGCCAAAAGGATACAGCGAGAAACATTTTGAACAGCAAAGAATTTGTGGTCCATATCGTTGATGAACAAAACGTTGAAAAAATGAATTTAACGGCCGCCAGCCTACCACCAAGTCAAAGTGAAGTTCAGTTAGCGGAGTTAACCCCCGTTGAAAGTATGAAAGTCTCGGTGCCGGGCGTGATAGAAGCAAAAGTGCGTATGGAATGTGTTCTGGAGTATTCATTAGAGTTGGGAGATAAGCACTCTGACGGATGCGATTTTATGATAGGCAGAGTCGTTCAATATCATATCGAAAGCGGCATCTATGAAAATGGAAAAATCGATCCAAGAGGCCTCGGCGCCATCAGTCGTTTAGCCGGGCATGATTACGCAAAGATTGGCGAAATCTTCACCAGAAAAAGACCGAAGTAATATAACCATCCATAATATCTCCAAATTGAGATTTATTAAATTGAAATGTTTTAAGTTTATTCTAGCAAGGAATAATAATGGCAGCGAAACACTTCAAGGGGGTGGTTCTTAAAAGGTTTGCCGAAAAGAAAACAAAAAAGCAGGTGTGAAAACATGGGATTTTTAGACAAACTATTTAGAAAATCAAAGGAGCTGGATCATATGTCAAATGTAAAATTAGCTGTAGTTTTTTATAGTATGGGCGGAACAAACTATCAATTAGCCAAATGGGCTGCAGAAGGTGCAGAAGAAGCAGGTGCTGAAGTCAGAGTTTTAAAAGTACAAGAATTGGCTCCGCAATCAGCCATTGAGGGAAATGAAGTGTGGAAATCCACTGTTGATGCAACAAAGGACATTCCAGTCGTATCCTCAGAAGATATAGAGTGGGCAGATGCTATTATATTCAGTACACCAACACGCTTTGGCAATATGGCATCCCAAATGAAACAGTTTCTTGATACACAAGGCGGACTTTGGGCAAACGGAAAGACAGTAAATAAGGTTGTAAGCGCAATGTCCTCCGCTCAAAATCCACATGGTGGTCAAGAAGCAACAATTTTGTCCTTATATACTTCAATGATGCACTGGGGAGCTATTATTGCTTCTCCGGGATACACTGATCCTGTCCTCTTCGGGGCTGGCGGAAATCCATATGGAACGAGTGTTACAGTCGATCAAAACGGGAAGATGATTGAAGACGTGGAAGCTGCAGTGAAACATCAAGCTAAACGCACAGTGACAGTAGCTGAATGGGTTAAAAAGGGCAATCAACAATAATTGAAATTTAATATTTTTAAAAGAGCCAATCATTTGGCTCTTTTTTTAGTATGTGCCCAGCTGATAGTTGGTTCGGCATGCCGCTTCGTCTTCATTTGACTGCGACCACGCCATGATATACGCGGCATAAAGAGTAAGATATCCGACATATCCTTTAACGATGCCATTGATTTCGCAATTGCAATGATAAAATTTTTTCTATTACATTTTAAAAAAATGAAACTTTAAGTTCATATGAACGTAAACATAAGTGAAATGATTTTATTTAGTCATACGATCAATCAACAAATGCAAAAGGGGTGAAACAAAAGTGAAAGTCATGATTGGTTCGATCATATTGCTATCCATTATAGGGTTTGGCGTATGGCTTATGTTAAGCCCGCTTTTTAAAAAAGTCGGAAGCGGGGCGAGCAAAATAAAGAAAACGCTGGAGGATGACAAAGATGAATGAAAAACAACCAAAGAAGAATAAAAACAAAACGCTGCTCGGCGGAATCATTGTCGCTGTTGCTTTAATTATCGGAGGATTCACGGCTTCCTTGTTCATCGAGAAAATTCCGAACGGATATGTCGGCGTCGTTTATTCTCCGAATGGCGGGGTGAAATCGGAAACGCTTGATCAAGGCTGGCATTTAGTCGGACTGTTTGACAAAGTCACAAGATATCCGGTGCGGATGCAGACTGTAAACAATCAGGATATTCAAGTGGCTACTTCTGATGGCAAAAACATCTCAATGGACATCGCCTACAACTATGTCGTTCAGCCTGATAAAGTCGTAGAATTGTTTAATAAATTCGGAGCGGTCGATATTGAATCAATCGAAAACAGCTACTTGAAAACAAGGCTGTGGGACGCTGCAAGAAAGTCGATTTCCAAATACTCCGTCATTGATACATACGGACAAAAATCATCTGATGCCGCCGCAGAAATCCAAAAAACATTTGCAGATGATATGAAGGGGCTCGGCTTTGTCATTGACGATTTAACACTCGGTGTGCCAAAGCCTGATAAAGCGACCCAGGAAGCGATTGACGCGCGCGTGAAGTCTTCGCAGGAACTGGAAAGAACGCAGACAGAGCTGAAGATCGCCGAAGCGGAAGCGAAAAAGAAAAAGATCGAAGCCCAAGGTATTGCCGAGTATAATGAAATTATTAAAAAATCGATGTCAGATGAAATGATCAAGTATCAATGGATCCAAAAATGGGACGGAAAAATGCCTAAAGCGACAGGATCGAATTCCCTGATCCAGATTCCGACCGATGAAAAAGGAAAATAAAATGAAAAAATCCCTTGCTAAGGGATTTTTTTCGTCTCGGTCGCCCGTATATAATAGTGTTAACAATCGCTTCTGGACAGGGGGGAAGATGATGTTTGCTCCGGATGCCATTCTCCGTACGTGGAGAAGATTCGACGCTTTTCCGATGGAAACGCTGACAAAGGCATGGTTTTATCATCAGGGAGGGGATCAGAAACAGCGGAACGTCTCAATGATGAAGGAACACCACCAAGAGTACGGCATTGCCGGCAATTGCTTTGACCTTTCGATTTGGCTGCTGGACGAGTTTACAAAAGACGGAGTGGAAGCTTTTCCGATCGGCCGTTCGTTCAAAACAGAACGCGCGCATGCCGCAGTCATCGCGCTTGATGAAAGAGGACGGCGCTTTTTATGTGATCTGGGAGATCAATGGCTGCAGCCGATTCTGATCGACTGCGAATGTGAAGATTATACCAGTGAAAAGCTGGACGGTTTTTTCCCGGCAGCACAAATTCAAGTCAAGCCGACAACCGGCGGAGTTAAGGTCCTTTACCATCGGCCGAACGGAAAGGTGTCAACTCAAGTCTACTCTACAGACCCTGTTGACATGTCCGTTTTTTGGGAGGCGGCTGAATGCTCGCAAGCGGCATTGAAGCCTTCGCCATTACTGGAATGCAGAATTCAGTTTCAACATGAAATCGCGCTTTGGGAATTCAGCGGCTGGGACATATATCTTAGCACGAGCAAAGGATTATACAGAGAAGCGAAGCCGGACACAATTGAAGGCTGGACTGAGAAAATCCATGATGTCACCGGATACGATAAAAATGTTATCAAGAAAGCGTTGGAGATTTATCAAACCCGCGCATGATCTTAAATCTTGAAAAAAACTCATTTTATACATATCATGTGGAAAGAGGAGAGGATAAGATGAGCCATTATGACCAGCAATACAATGCAATCATTCAAAAAATTATTGAATCAGGGATCTCCGATGAAGAATATCAGGTCCGGACGAAGTGGGATTCAGACGGAACGCCGGCTCATACGCTGAGCATCATGAGCGAAAAAATGCGGTTTGACAATTCGGAAGTGCCGATTTTGACGACGAAGAAGGTGGCGTGGAAAACGGCCATCAAAGAGCTGCTTTGGATCTGGCAGCTGAAATCCAATGATGTTCAAGTTTTGAACGATATGGGGGTTCATATTTGGGATCAATGGCGGCTTGAAGACGGCACAATCGGAGCAGCCTACGGCTATCAATTAGCGAAGAAAAACAGAACGGTTAACGGGCAGAAAGCCGATCAAGTGGATTATTTGCTCCATCAGTTAAAGCATAATCCGTCTTCACGCAGGCATTTGACCATGCTGTGGAATCCCGATGACTTGGACGGCATGGCCTTGACGCCCTGCGTCTATGAGACGCAATGGTATGTGAAAGAAGGAAAGCTCTCTTTGGAAGTAAGAGCGAGAAGCAATGACATGGCGCTTGGCAACCCGTTCAATGTGTTCCAATATAACGTCTTGCAGCGCATGATCGCCCAAGTCCTCGGTTATGAGCTGGGCGAATACATCTTCAATATCGGCGACTGTCACATCTATACCCGTCACATCGATAATTTAAACATTCAGATGAAACGCGAGCAATATGAAGCGCCGAAGCTGTGGATCAACCCGGACATCAAAAACTTTTATGACTTTACAATCGATGATTTTAAATTAATTGACTATAAGCACGGCGACAAGCTGACATTTGAAGTTGCCGTATAAACAGGCGGATTTTCCGCCTGTTTTTTTGTTGTGTGAATGAATCATTTTTAAAAAATACAACGATGAAAAAATTTGCATATCCGGCAGCCGCATGTTTCCTTACGGCAGCCGTGTATACGTTTAGAGCGGACGCAAAAAGTACATGCAGTTTTTCACGGGTATGACCCGAGCATTTAACTTACGTTTATTTACACAATCTAAACGTCTTTTTCACAAAGAGCCCGAAAAGCAAAAACAATTCTCTCTTAATCTGTTAGTGACACCAGCATATACAAGAGGAGGTTGTTTTTGTCATGATCAAAAAATGGGCGGTTCATCTGCTGTTTTCCGCATTGGTGCTGCTTGGGCTTTCGGGAGGGGCTGCATATTCTCCTCAGCATGCCGAAGGCGCTGCAAGGTATGATGACGTATTGTATTTTCCGGCATCGCGCTATCCTGAAACAGGTGCTCATATAAGCGATGCGATCAAAGCGGGCCATTCAGATGTCTGCACAATTGAAAGATCTGGAGCGGATAAGCGCCGTCAGGAATCATTAAAGGGGATTCCGACTAAGCCGGGCTTTGACCGTGACGAATGGCCGATGGCCATGTGTGAAGAAGGGGGAAAAGGAGCGTCGGTCAGATATGTCAGCTCATCGGATAACCGCGGAGCCGGCTCCTGGGTCGGGAACAGGCTGAGCGATTACGCTGACGGGACGAGAATTTTGTTTATCGTTCGATAAAAGGGAGACAACGATAAATGTTTCCTCAAGGAAACATTTTTGTTGACAGGAAAACTTGTTTGGGGGATAATGGTAATGTAAGCATATGATCAATCCCTCTGTTTCAGGCTCGCATCCTTCATTTCCGTATGGATGTGAGCCTGTTTTTTCGTGCGAAAAAAAACCGCCGACCGGCGGTTTTGCTGATGAGTCCGTTTTTTAATGAACCGTGCGGAATACGCCAATGACTTTTCCGAGAATCGTCACATTCTGGAGGATGATCGGTTCCATCGTCGGGTTTTCCGGCTGAAGGCGGATATGGGTTTCTTCCTTGAAAAACCGCTTAACAGTCGCTTCGTCGTCTTCGGTCATCGCAACGACGATATCTCCGTTGTTTGCGGTGTTCTGCTGTTTGACTATCACATAATCCTGATCAAGAATTCCGGCATCGATCATGCTTTCGCCCATGATCTCCAGCATAAAGACATGCTCATCCGGCGGCGCCAGGCGGTCTGGAAGCGGAAAGTATTCCTCAATGTTTTCGACTGCGGTAATCGGCGTACCGGCCGTCACCTTTCCGATGACCGGGACATTGACAACCTGGTTTTTTGGAATGTGAATTTCTTCCTCTGTATCGAGAATTTCGATCGCTCTCGGCTTCGTCGGATCCCTTCTGATCAATCCCTTCGTTTCAAGCCTTGCCAAGTGGCCGTGTACCGTTGAACTTGACGCCAGGCCGACCGCTTCTCCGATCTCCCTGACGGAAGGCGGATAGCCTTTGCGTTTCACTTCTTCTTTAATGAAACGCAAAATATCAAGTTGTCTTTTTGATAGCTTCGTCATTTTTTGCACCTCAAAACGTCGATTTTAGCTAGATTATAGCATGTTTTTCCTTTGAGTACAAACATAGGTTCGAAAAAAACGATTGACAGAAACATTTGTTCGTATGTATACTGAAATCATAAAACCGAACAAACATTCTGGGGTGATGGATATGAAAAGAGAATCATTGATTTTTGTCAGTCTGTTTACTGCTGTGATCAGCTGCTGTATTCTGTTTGTGTCTTTTGCCGGTAAAATCGAAGAAAGAAAGCAATATGTTAAAATAGAAGTGCAGGAAGGCGATACATTGTGGGAGCTGGCCGACCGGATCAAAGGCGGAAAACCCGCTGACAAACAAAAATTCATCGAATGGGTCGCCGATAAAAACAATCTGCCGACCTCCGTTATTAAACCGGGCGATGTTTTGGTCCTGCCGGTAGCCAAACAGCACTCCGATCAATATCAGCTTGCAGTTGTAGAATAAATGATTGAGGGGATTTCCATGAATGCGATTATTTACACCAGGGTAAGCACTGCGAAGGAGCAGCAGGAAACCTCATTAAAACGGCAGGCTGAAGAGCTCCAGTCGCTTGCCGCCGAGCACGGGATGAACGTCGTGAACGTCATTTCCGAACAGGCGAGCGGATATGAGATGGACCGCGACGGCGTCTTCGATCTGCTCGAGGAAATCAAAACATCAGACATTGACGCAGTTTTAATACAGGATGATACGCGACTTGGAAGAGGGAATGCCAAAATTGCCCTTCTTCACTGTTTATATAAAGAAGGCGTTCAAATCTACACGCTGGCTCACCGGGGAAAACTTGAGCTTTCCGAAGCGGATTCGATGGTTTTGGAGATTGTCGGCATTGTCGAAGAATACCAGCGGAAAATACATAACCTGAAAATTAAGCGGGGAATGAAGAAGGCGGTCGAAAACGGCTACCGCCCGGAGAGGAATCTGAAACACCGCAATGAAGGCGGCGGGAGAGAGCGGATCGAAGCGCCTCTTTCAGAAATCGTCAGGCTCAGGGAGAACAAGCTGACGTTTGCGGAGATTGCAGCCGTGTTGAGAGGGTTCGGATACAGCATTTCAAAAGCAACCGTTCACCGCCGCTACCAGGAGTATAAGGACGGCCTTGCAGACTAATCTGTTGTCAAACGAAAGCGGATTTAGTAGTATGATGGATATATACCGAATCAAAGGAGTATCTTATGATTTCTAATGAAAAAATAGCCAGAATTAACGAGCTTGCCAAAAAAGCAAAGAGCGGATCTTTAACAGACGAAGAAAAAGCAGAACAGCAGAAGCTTCGCCAGGAATATCTTCAAGGCGTCCGCGCGTCTATGAAAAACACGTTGAAAACTGTGACGATTGTTGATCCTGAAGGTAATGATGTGACGCCTGAAAAGCTCAAACAGGAAAAAAGAAACCGCCGATTGCATTAATTTGGGGAATACGCCGATATCGTATTCCCTTTTTGTATATACTACAATTTAAAATGAAGGCAAAGATTCGTCATTTTTCACTGCTTTTGAGCTGAAATGGTTGTGAAAACCGATGGGTAGATTTATGATAAGAAAGTAGAGTCCATACAGGAAGGGGATCATAATGAAAACGATTGAATTAAAATCTGTCGCAACAATACGAACACTCTCCATAGACGCGATTGAAAAAGCTAAATCCGGTCACCCCGGCATGCCGATGGGGACTGCTCCGATGGCTTATGCGCTTTGGACAAAAATGATGAATGTCAGCCCTGAAAATCCGAATTGGTTTAACAGGGACCGTTTTGTGCTGTCCGCCGGACACGGATCAATGCTTCTGTACAGCATGCTTCACTTAAGCGGGTATGACGTTTCAATTGAAGACCTCAAGAATTTCCGCCAATGGGGAAGCAAAACGCCTGGACATCCGGAATTCGGACATACTCCTGGTGTAGATGCGACGACAGGCCCGCTTGGCCAAGGAATCGGAATGGCTGTCGGAATGGCGCTTGCTGAACGTCACCTTGCGGAAACTTACAACCGTGACGACTATCGCGTCGTTGATCATTATACATACAGCATTTGCGGTGACGGAGACTTGATGGAGGGAATTTCATCGGAAGCGGCTTCGCTTGCGGGACATTTGAAACTCGGCCGTCTCATCGTGCTTTATGATTCAAATGATATTTCGCTTGACGGTGAATTAAACCGCTCATTCTCTGAAAATGTGAAGCAGCGTTTTGAAGCGATGAATTGGGAAGTGCTTTATGTTGAAGACGGCAATAATATTGCCGAGATTACGGCGGCCGTCGAGAAAGCGAAACAAAATGAAAAGCAGCCTACATTAATTGAAGTGAAAACAACGATCGGTTTCGGCTCTCCAAACCGCGCGGGAACATCCGGCGTTCACGGTGCTCCGCTTGGCTCAGAAGAGGCGAAATTAACGAAGGAAGCGTATGAGTGGACATACGAAGAAGATTTTCATGTCCCTTCTGAAGTGTACGAACACTTTAACGAAACAGTGAAAGAAGCGGGCAAGAAAAAAGAGGCGGAATGGAACGAGCTGTTCTCCGCATACAAGAAAGCCCACCCGGAACTTGCCGAAGAGCTTGAACTTGCGATGAAGGGCGAGCTTCCTGAAGGTTGGGATCAGAAAGTACCTGCGTATGAGAAAGGAAGCAGCCTTGCTTCGCGTGCATCCTCTGGGGAAGTATTAAACGGAATCGCACAACAAGTGCCGTTCTTCTTTGGCGGATCCGCTGACTTGGCCGGCTCCAACAAAACGACAATCAAAAACGGCGGAGATTTTTCAGCGAGAGATTACGCCGGCAGAAATATTTGGTTCGGTGTACGTGAATTTGCGATGGGAGCAGCTTTGAACGGAATGGCTCTCCACGGTGGCCTTCGCGTATTCGGCGGAACGTTCTTCGTTTTCTCCGACTATCTGAGACCTGCGATCCGTCTTGCGGCATTAATGGGGCTTCCTGTCACATATGTGTTTACACATGACAGCATTGCCGTCGGAGAAGACGGACCGACTCATGAGCCGATTGAACAGCTGGCATCACTTCGTGCGCTGCCGAACTTGTCCGTCATCAGACCTGCAGACGGAAATGAAACAGCAGCAGCCTGGAAACTGGCGCTTCAATCAAAAAATCAGCCGACTGCGCTTGTGTTGACACGTCAAAACTTGCCGACAATCGATCAGTCTCCTGAAGCAGCTTATGAAGGCGTTGAAAAAGGTGGATATGTCGTTTCGAAAAGCCAAAACGAAAAACCGCAAGCGATCTTGCTTGCGAGCGGATCTGAAGTTGGCCTTGCGCTTGACGCACAAAGCGAGCTGAAAAAAGAAGGCATTGACGTATCCGTTGTCAGCGTTCCGTCTTGGGATCGTTTCGACAAGCAGCCGGCCGAATATAAAAACGCTGTTCTTCCAACTGATGTGACAAAGCGTCTCGCAATTGAAATGGGATCACCGCTCGGATGGGAGAGATATACCGGCACTGACGGGGACATTCTCGGAATCGACCATTTCGGTGCTTCAGCTCCCGGCGAAACGATCATGAAAGAATACGGTTTTACGCCTGCGAATGTAGTTGACCGGGTGAAAAAACTGTTAAATCGCTAATCGGGCATATGAAAGAGAATGATCTGCGGATCATTCTCTTTTTTTCATTTCGACAAAATTAGTCGCTTCTTTTATCATCATCAGACAATTATTTCTAACCCCCTTTTGTATAATAGAAAGCATATATTCTTCGATACAGGGGGATGAGACAGTGATGGAACGCCATTATTATACGTATTTGATAGAAGAGGAATTTGCCAGCCATTATTTTGGAAGAGAGTCTGTCATGTTCAAGCTGTTTTACGATTATCATTGGACGAGCCCCGATCAAAAGTCTCCATTAGCCGCCAAGCAGATCGAGTTCATTACAAAACCGATTCCCGCAGCCCATATACACAAAAGAATGAAAATGAACCTCTGCCGGGAAGACTATACACAAGTTGACTATGTATACAGATTGATTGTTCCAAAAGGAAGCGCTTCTTTTATTATCAAAGACCGACATATTGAGATTTTGGCGAAGGGTCCATTCGATGCCGAAACGGTATTCTTTGAGGTTTTGCGGAAAGTAAGTCCGTGTTTCCTTGCGATGGATTTTAATATGAAACGTTACGGCTGGCTGAACCCTGTGAAAGAAAGAAATTTTGTATAAAAAAAAGAATTTGGACTGTAAATGTTGTATAATAGCGTTTGGTTTAGTACACTTTATACGAGACAACATGAAGGAGGAAATTAAATGGATTTATGGGTTGTCATCCTAGTGGGCGTTTTAGCTTTGCTCGCAGGTGTTGCACTCGGATTTTTTATTGCTCGTAAATATATGATGAACTATTTGAAAAAAAATCCGCCAATTAATGAACAAATGCTGCGCATGATGATGATGCAGATGGGTATGAAACCATCCCAGAAGAAAATTAATCAAATGATGAAAGCCATGGAAAATCAAACGAAATAATACGAATGCGATTATGACATAGAAGGAACATGGTTATAAAATAAAAAACCCGCTTCCGGGTTTTTTATTTTGATCTATGATTATTGTGTATGTCCGAGAGATAGTTTTTGGTATTCCAAAAGAAGGATATCCAGCTGCTGGCTGTGCTGAATGGTGATATGTGAAGTCATGCCGTTTGTCATGACGATTTTTAGCAGCTCTTTTCTTTTTTCCTCAATTTCATGAAGCAGATTTTCTTTCATCACAGGAATTTATCCTTTCTTCTGTAAAAATCATCTTTTTGTTGCCTACTAAATGTTATTATATCCATATATAGGTTCCTTTTCAATTCTGAAGGTGATAAGGGTAAATTGTCAAAATTGATTATATAAAGAAATTCGTGAAATCAACATCCTTTTTTGTGATATGTTAGGAAATTGAAATGTAATTGTCATATCAAATGATTTTCTTTCATAGTATTCCAAAAAATAGAAGGGAGAAAGAGATGGCTGATATCAACTATATTCTCGCTTTCGGTGCAGGGTTTCTATCGTTTATTTCGCCATGCTGCCTGCCGCTGTATCCCGCTTTTTTATCATATATTACAGGTGTCAGCATGAGTGAAATCCATTCTGACAGACTTATGTTTCAAAAAAGGAGCCTGATACATACGATCTTTTTCCTGATTGGCTTTTCGATGATCTTTGTGGCTCTCGGCTACAGCACATCGCTTGTCGGGTCCTTTTTTAAGGATTATCATCAGCTCATCAGGCAGCTTGGCGCGGTATTCATCATCTTTTTTGGATTTGTCACACTGGGGGTTTTTAAGCCTGAATTTTTAATGAAAGAAAGGCGCCTCCATTTTAAAAACAGGCCCGGCGGCCTGCTCGGTTCTGTCGGAATCGGAATGGCATTTGCCGCCGGCTGGACGCCCTGCACCGGTCCGATTCTTGCAGCGGTCATCACACTCGCCGGAACGAACCCGATGTCGGCCGTACCTTATATGGTGCTTTATGCGCTCGGATTCAGCCTGCCGTTTCTGCTCCTGTCTTTTTTCATGACAAAGATGAAATGGCTTCGGAAGCATCAGCTCATCATCATGAAGATCGGCGGAATTGCAATGATTGCAGTCGGAATCCTGCTGTTCTTTGACTGGATGACGAAAATCATTATCGTACTGTCAGGCCTGTTCGGCGATTTCAGAGGCTTTTAGATACCTGGCTAAGGACCGCCTTGGTTTTTTGTTATAATAGGACTTATTCACAGCAAAATTGAATAATGATGTTGGAGGGGAGTATGACAAGGGTTTTAATTGTTGATGATGCAAAATTTATGAGAGATAAAATCAGAGAAATACTTGAAACAGAAGACTTGCAAGTCGCGGGTGAAGCCGGGAACGGGGAAGAAGCTGTTTTGCTTTATCAAGAGCTGCAGCCGGACTTGGTTATCATGGATATTACAATGCCTGTGAAAAACGGGATTGAAGCTTTAAAGGACATGATCCAGCTGAACCCGAAGGTGAAAGTGATCATGTGTACGGCCATGCGGCAAAAGCGAATCGTTGTTGAAGCGATCGAAGCCGGAGCCAAGGACTTTATCGTCAAGCCTTTCGAGGAGACGAAAGTCGTCGAAGCGATTCGCCACGTGCTCGGAAATCCTTGCAGCTGAAAAACCTGAACATGGTTTTTTTCTTCGTTTTGGAGTATAGTAACAAGTAGAGAAATTAGCTTTAGAAAAAGGGATGATATGTATGATGATCGTCGTTTCATCTATACTTGCCGTCGTGATGGCCGTCATTGTCATGGCTGTCAGAATCAAGTCATCTGAAAAACCGGCTACGGCCAAAAAAATTATACTGCCTCCGATTTTTATGAGCACCGGTGCTCTCATGTTTTTATTTCCGATGTTCCACGTGACCGGTGCCGAATTTTTGGAAGCTCTCACAGTGGGCATGATCTTTTCTATTTTCTTAATTAAAACCTCAAAATTTGAAATCCGCGATGATAAAATCTATATTAAACGCTCCAAATCGTTTGTGTTTATTTTAATTGCGCTGCTCGTCATCCGGATCGCGATGAAGAGCATATTAAGCACAACGATCGATTACGGCGCACTGAGCGGAATGTTTTGGATTCTGGCTTTCGGGATGATCGTTCCTTGGCGGATTGCCATGTTTTTATCGTTCATAAAGCTTTCAAGCCAGATTGAAGCGTCAAATCACATACAGGTCAATTAAAACAAAACCTTTCCTTCTTTCAGGAAAGGTTTTGTTTATTTAAAAAGCTCTTGATAGGAAGAGTGATCAATGTTCTTTTCTTTTAAACGCTTTACGAGGAACTTATGGTCTTTTTTCGGTGTGGCCATAATATAGCCTCTGACGATTAAATCCCGGTCGATTGCACCTGCTTTTTCCTTTAATGCGAGTTCTCCGATCTTTCCGGCGATTTTCGCTTTTGCTACATCGCGAAACAGTTCGGGTACGGGAGAAACTAATTCTTCAAGCAGTTCTTTTTCTTCTTCATTCCACAAATGCCTTGTCTGTTCAATATAATAATCCTGCCAGTCCAGCTCAGATTTCCCATCTTCTTTAGGCAGCCTTTTTAAAAATTTGCGAAACATGAAAAAACCGCCGATTGACAAGAGGACGATCATGATGACGATCCAAGCGAGCATCAGCCATAAAAACCATCCTTCCAGCATCTCTCATCACTCCTTTGTCTATAACCTATTTTACATGAAGGCGTTTTAGAAGAACATAGAAAAAATAATATAAAATGGGACACCGGCCTGATCAAAAGAGGTGCTAGAACATAATCTATTGTATAGCAATTCCCTAATCGGCCATAGAGAATTGCTAGCGGATATTTGACGAACGAACGGAAAAAAAACCCGGATGGCAAAGTGTTTTACGCGCTGTCCGGGTTCTGCTTGTTGTGCATGTATGATATAAAAGGAATATGAAATGAAAGCGAAACTTCATCTTGGCTTGCTTCCTTATTGATTTTAACTGCAAGAATGCTGTTCTCGCATTCCGCTTCGATCTGTTTGTCATTCAAAAAGAAAGGAAGCATCAGCGATTTTTCGTAATGCTGTTCATCGGTTTTAACCGCAAGCTTGAAATCGTAGCCGGAAAACGTCATGTCAAGGTGCCGGGCATTCAAGCGGCTTAAATCTGCTTCGATTATATATTCAGTGCTCGTTTCATAAAGGTCGATCGGAAAAGTCTCATCATAGAGGAGAAAAGGGTCGTCAACAAACTGTTTCATCCATTCTTTATCAAAATCTGCGGAATCGAAACGTTTTGTATTTGTCATTTGATCATTCCTCCATACCTAGCCTTACCGTTAGATTATGCACAGCTGTGAATTCATGTGAAGGAGGCGATTCGAAGGGGGTTGCATCGCCAGAGAGGTAAGTAAAAAACCGCGCCGTGAAAGACGCGGAAAATGTTACATATCGTGACTGGAATTATGTTTTTGTCTCGTATGGTTCCGGTTTTTAACTTTTTTGCTTCCGCTCAAAGGCTCTGGCTGCCCAGGCTGAGCTCCTTTCGGTGCGTTTTTGCGCATATCTTTGCCGTCGTTTTTATTTGTCAATGTCTTAACCTCCTAAGCCATTCATGAAGGATTTTTAGGATTTATTGATTGGTCTTCCGTTTTTTGTTGTTTTGGCGTTCCGCCTCAGTGAGAATATGCTGGTCATCTTCAATATATCCCGCGCCGTTTCCTTGGCGTTTAGCATTGTTCATTCCATTGATGACATGATTTGCTTTTCGTTTGGCCAATTTCGATCACCTCAGACTGTAGTATAGCCTTAGCGGGTGTATTGTATAAAAAAATGTATTTCCAGTAAAATAAACTTTTTTCCTTATATAAGGCATTCTTATTGAATTTAATAAAAACATTGATATTTACTTATGTTTAAAATTGTTTTAAGATTAAATTGTGAGAAAATTGTGGTGAAATATGCCGATTTTTCTGGCGTATGATCTTGATCTTTAAAGGGGGATTTTGGAGAAATGGCGAATCAGCAACAAGTCGCAAAAAAAGACGCTTTTCAATCAAGAAAAACGTTTACAGTACAAGGCAAAACGTACAGCTATTATTCTTTAAAAGCATTAGAGGATCAAGGAATCGGAAACGTATCAAAACTTCCTTATTCCATTAAAGTTTTGCTCGAATCCGTTCTTCGTCAAGTAGACGGGAGAGTCATTACAAAGGAACACGTTGAAAACTTGGCAAAATGGGGCACTGCCGAATTAAAGGATATTGACGTTCCTTTCAAACCATCCCGCGTTATTTTGCAGGACTTTACCGGCGTTCCAGCCGTTGTAGACCTTGCTTCATTAAGAAAAGCGATGGCTTCAGTCGGCGGAGATCCGGATAAAATCAATCCTGAAATACCGGTAGACCTTGTCATCGACCACTCCGTACAAGTTGACAAAGCGGGTACGGAAGATGCATTGACAATTAATATGGACCTTGAATTCCAACGAAATGCAGAGCGTTACAAATTTTTAAGCTGGGCTAAGAAAGCGTTTAATAACTATCAGGCTGTTCCCCCTGCTACAGGTATTGTTCACCAGGTGAACCTTGAGTATTTGGCAAACGTTGTCCATGCTGTGGAAGAAGACGGCGAGATTGTCGCTTATCCTGACACGCTTGTCGGTACTGACTCCCATACAACGATGATCAACGGAATCGGCGTTCTCGGCTGGGGCGTCGGCGGAATTGAAGCTGAAGCGGGCATGCTCGGCCAGCCTTCATATTTCCCTGTACCTGAAGTAATCGGAGCGAAGCTTGTCGGAAAGCTGCCGAACGGCACGACGGCGACGGACTTGGCGCTTAAAGTAACACAGGTGCTGCGTGAAAAAGGCGTGGTCGGAAAGTTCGTCGAATTCTTCGGACCGGGTGTTGCAGAACTTCCGCTTGCAGACCGTGCGACAATCGCAAATATGGCTCCTGAATACGGCGCGACTTGCGGTTTCTTCCCTGTTGATGAGGAAGCATTGGAATACATGCGTTTAACAGGCCGTGATGAAGAACATATCAATGTGGTGAAAGAATATTGCCGTCAAAACGGATTGTTCTACACGCCTGATCAGGAAGATCCCGTATTTACCGATATCGTTGAAATTGACTTGTCAAAAGTTGAAGCGAATCTTTCAGGTCCGAAGCGTCCTCAGGATCTCATTCCGCTGACTGACATGAAAGAGACATTCCACAAGCATTTGGCAAGCCCTGCAGGGAACCAGGGATTCGGTTTAAACGCGAGTGAGGCTGACAAAGAAATCAAATTTAAGCTTGAAAACGGCGAAGAAGCCGTCATGAAAACGGGTGCGATTGCGATTGCGGCGATCACCAGCTGCACAAATACATCAAACCCTTATGTCTTAATCGGTGCGGGCCTTGTCGCTAAAAAAGCGGTTGAACTGGGATTGAAAGTACCGAACTATGTGAAAACATCCCTGGCTCCGGGTTCAAAAGTCGTAACAGGCTACTTAGTCAATTCAGGCCTGCTTCCATATATGCGCGAGCTTGGATTTAACATCGTCGGATACGGCTGTACGACATGTATCGGGAACTCCGGACCGCTTGCGCCTGAAATCGAAAAAGCGGTTGCCGAAAACGACCTGCTGATTACGTCTGTCCTTTCCGGAAACCGTAACTTTGAAGGCCGGATTCATCCGCTTGTCAAAGGAAACTACCTGGCGTCTCCGCCGCTTGTCGTAGCCTATGCATTGGCGGGCACGGTAGATATTGACCTGAAAAACGAACCGATCGGCGTCGGAAAAGACGGTCAAAACGTATACTTCAACGATATTTGGCCGACGATGGACGAAATCAACTCCGTCGTGAAGCAAACCGTTACTCCTGAGTTGTTCAGAAAAGAATATGAGCGCGTGTTTGATGACAATGAACGCTGGAATGCGATTGAAACAACGGATGAAGCCCTGTATAAATGGGATGAAGAATCCACTTACATTCAAAACCCGCCGTTCTTTGAAAACATGTCAGTTGAGCCTGGTACGGTTGAACCGCTTAAAGGCTTGCGCATTGTCGGTAAATTCGGAGATTCTGTCACGACAGACCATATTTCTCCTGCGGGAGCGATCGGCAAAGACACGCCAGCCGGAAAATATCTGCAGGAAAAAGGCGTTTCTCCTAGAGACTTCAATTCATATGGTTCAAGACGCGGAAACCATGAAGTCATGATGAGGGGAACATTCGCCAACATCAGAATCAAAAACCAGATCGCTCCGGGTACAGAAGGCGGTTATACAACGTATTGGCCGACCGGAGAAGTAATGTCCATCTACGATGCCTGCATGAAGTATAAAGAAGACGGCACAGGTCTGGTCGTCATTGCCGGAAAAGACTACGGAATGGGTTCTTCCCGCGACTGGGCGGCAAAAGGAACAAATCTGCTCGGCATCAAAACCGTCATTGCAGAAAGCTTTGAAAGAATTCACAGAAGCAACCTTGTGCTGATGGGCGTTCTTCCGCTTCAATTTAAAGAGGGAGAAAACGCTGAAACGCTCGGTTTGACCGGGAAAGAAACGATTGAAGTTGACGTGAGTGAGACGGTTCGCCCGCGGGATCTCGTTCGAGTCAAAGCGATTGCCGAAGACGGCACAGTCAAGTCGTTTGAAGCTGTTGTACGCTTTGACAGCGAAGTAGAAATCGATTATTACCGTCACGGCGGAATCCTGCAAATGGTGCTCCGCAATAAAATGAAACAGTAATTGAATGAGGAGAGAAAGCCTTTAGCTTTCTCTTCTTTTTTCAGCGTGATCCTGAATTGGAGGATGCCGATGATGAAAAAATTGCTGGCTGCCGCGTTTCTTTTCGTTTTGGCCGGTCTTGCGGTATGGAACTTCACAGGGCAAAAGGAAGCCGAAATCGGCATTGCGAAAGGAGACAAGGCGCCTGATTTTACGCTTCCGTCTTTAAAGGATGGAAACGATGTATCTTTATCAGACTTTAAAGGAAAAAAAGTGCTGTTAAATTTTTGGGCCACCTGGTGTAAACCGTGTGAAATAGAAATGCCTGCAATGGAAGAACTCCAAAACGAAAATCAGGACATTGCCGTTTTGGCCGTCAACTTTACCTCTTCCGAGAAAAACGAAGAGTCGGTCAAAACGTTTGCCGAAAGGCACGGTTTACATTTCCCTATCGTCTTAGATCGCACGGGCATCAATGCGAAATACGAGATTTTTTCGTATCCGACAACATTTATTATTGATGAAAACGGAATGATTCAAGATATCGTCCTTGGGACGATGTCGAAAAAGAATATGGAAGAAAAGCTGGGATTATAAAAAATCCCGGCTTTTTTGCTTATATCGCCCAAAAAATGGTGAAAATGAAAACAAGCTGGAGGTGATTCAACATGAAAAAAACGAAAAGGCGGACATTTGAAGAACTTGTCTTGGAAAACAAAAAGGAGCTCATGACCAACCAGGAGTTTCTTGATCGGCTGGAAGATAAGCTTGAAGAGAAATTTAAGCTGAAGTGACTTTTTAAAAATCGATTCATGTTTACGCTCCTTTTTGAGAATCCTAATGCTGAAAAGGAGGGATAGACATGCCGAGGGAACATGACAAACAGTCTAAATTTGCCCCGAGCCATCTTGGGACAAAACCGGTAGAATATAAGCGCAACAAAGGAAAAAAGATGCATGATAAATCAGGAGAAACGCCGATCATTATGCAGACAAAAGGCGAGTAAAGAAGAAAAGGAGGCAGAGACCCGCATGACACACCAAAAACATCATCCGGATGACAGATCAGACAACGTGGAGAAGCTTCAAGACATGGTGCAGAACACAATCGAAAATATCGAGGAGTCTGAGGAGCAGCTGTCTTTTGCCAACCAGGCGGAACAGGAGCAGATCCGCGAAAAAAATCAACGCCGAAATGAGAGCATTGAGGCGATGCGCAATGAAATCCATGACGAGGCGGAAGACCGCGAAAACGGATATCATCAATAAACCAGGGCGACCTGGTTTTTTTGCATGAAGCCGTCTGTCGTGTTTTTGCCCATTCTATATGCTAAGATTGGATTATATATATTGTGAAAAGGGAGTAGAGGAATTTGTACGTCTCAAAAAAAGAAATAGAAGTCCGCTATGCCGAAACAGACCAAATGGGGGTCGTCTATCACGCCAATTATTTGATTTGGATGGAGGTTGGACGGACGGCTTTAATTAAAGAACTCGGCTTCTCTTACGCCGAAATGGAGAAAGACGGCATCCTGTCGCCTGTCGTGGATATCAATGTCCGCTACGTCAAACCTCTTCGCTACGGTGAAACCGCGACGGTACATACATGGATTGAAGAATATAATGGCTTTAAAACGGTATATGGGTATGAAATCTTCAATTCCGCTGGTGAAACCGCTGTGAAGGCCACATCGTCCCATATTTGCGTTGACGGGGACAGCTTCAAACCGGTTCAGTTCCGTAAGCTTTATCCAAAGTGGCATGAAGCTTATGAAGAGGCCAAAAAGTAATGGCATTCGGTATTAAAAGAAACGAGCTGAACGAATGGAAGCGCGCCGTTTTAAACGGCGAAGTTGCGTTCCTCACGCATTACTGGCTCGATGACAGGTATCCGGATGTCAATACCGTGACAAAAGCCGGATGCGGCAACATTGATAAGCTTGCAGAGTGGGGCAAACAGTACGGACTGAAAAAAGAGTGGATCCATAAAAGAAGCAAATTTCCTCACTTTGATTTATTGGGAGAGAAGCAGATCGAGATTTTAAAACAAGAAAAGCTCTCAAGCCATATCAAGCGTTTCAGGCTCGAATAATCCGGTGTTTTAGAGATACCCGGACACCCTTGAAACAAGCAAGCATTGTCCTTGCTTGTTTCATCCTGATGAGCAAACATTGAAGGAGAAAAAGTCGGAACGATATCTTTAGTTTCAATGATGTCGTACCTTAGTGTTTTTCATGCCTTGATAAGGCCGCAGTCATTTTATTTTTCGTGAAAAAGTCCCTAAAACAAGAAGTTTTAGGGAGCAGAGTAAGCGTCTCATTGACTTTGATTGTTTAATTTGTGCATGATGTCCTGATCTATTTGCTTCTCGCTTGCTTTTTCTTTGCTGGATATGATTTCCCTTCTGTCTTCCCAATGAATAATATAATACTGACCTTTCTGCATTTTTTCCTGAGAAGAGAGTTTTAGGTTTTTGGGTTTTCCATCTTTATCATAACCCGTAACATCATAGTTATAATTTATATATGTGTATCCATCACTTGTTTTTTCTTTAACGACTTTTGGATCTGTTGTAATTTTGACGTAATAATCTTCCGTTGAATAATATCCGGAATATAAAAAGTAGCCCCCGGCCAAAATCATCAGTCCTACCGTTAAAATCCCTAAAAACCATTTCATCTTTTATCACCTCGAACCCATCATATATAAAACCTCCAAACGAAACCATTGATTTATCTTACATATTCCTTTCACTGTTGTAAGCATTTAAAGTCCAAGCGCACCAAAAAAACAGCTACTTGAAGCAGGGAGAAGCATTGAGAAAAAAGAACCTGTTCACCATTAGATCTGATAAGGGTAAATTGAGGCTTTAGCATTTGAGAAAATCACTTTTCAGTTGTGGCTTGTTGCAGATAAAAGAAGGGGAGGTTTTTGCGAAATAGGGGGAAAATCGTTTTCCATTCTATCAATCGCTGTTATGCTGACTATTAAAAATATATTTGAAGCATCAGTGCAGTGAAATTATATTTTCCAAGCAAAAAGACACCTTTTTGGTGAAGATGTCCTTCGAAAATACCCATCATAATCAATTGAGACTGCCATTTTTTAATCAATGAAAAAATTAAATGCGGTCAAAAGGATAGAAATACCCAATATAGTTCCCACGACAATGCTATGCCGTTTACGATTCATCACCACAACAGCGATATATTCACGGATCATGGCGTTCGGCCAATAATAAAAAGCGGTCTTTGAACCGATGCCATCGCTTTTCAAGCCTGCTCGTTTTGCATATAGGCTGGCACGGAACAGATGGAAATTGTTTGTTGTGAAGATGCTGTTATATTTGCCGTCTGTTAATGAGTCCATCAGTTGTTTGGAGAAAAGCATATTTTGATATGTATTTACAGAACGGTCTTCTTTCAAAGTGTGCTCTCCAGGTATCCCTTTTTTTATAGCATATCTTTGCATAGCTTCGGCTTCAGAAAGATTTTCATCAGGTCCTTGCCCGCCGGAGAAAATGATTTTAGGCGGAGAAGCAACAGCTGTCTGTTTCAAATAAAAATCGACAGCCTTATTGATCCTGCTTGCTAAAAGCGGGGGTACTGTATCGTTAATTAATCCACTCCCGAGAACGATGATGTAATCCTGATTAAGCTTCGGTCTGTTAAATTGATATAGAAAATAAGCTGTTAAGAAATTTGTTAAATGAAAAAAGAAATAGATCGTAATAAGCGATGATTCCGCAAACAATGGCTGAACATTTGGCGATAAAAAACGAGCGGGGTCAATCACGGATAATAGGAAAAATATGATAATGCCTAACCCGGAAATTAAAGTCAAACAATTAGACAATCGCCGTCCTTCTCTTTTGATAAGAATTCTCGCATTCAGAAATAACCCGATCATTAAAGCAAATAGACCAAACGTTAGGATAAAGAAAAAGATCAGCAGCGGTACAATGACGAACAGTCTGAAAAAACCGATTCCGACAACGTATGCCAGATAGTAGGATAGAACAAGAAATGAACAAAAAAATAGATTGAATAAAAAACCGTTGATGATCCTTCTTCGGTCCGTTAAATAAAAGATCAGAAAAACAGCTAGCAAAATAAAGGTTTTCACACCGTAAACCATGTCAAACACCTCGATCTCAATGACTCTGTATAATATGGGAAAATCCTTGCCGGTTTATTTTAGACGAACTGCATTTTAGATATACAGAATCTATACTCACTCGGTTATTCGGGAGGTGTACGCAGCGTACGGTGTGCAGCTGCCGCACACTCAGGCGAGCCAGTCTATGTGTTGGAAGGCTTTTTTCGGTACTTTAATTAAGATGAAAAATAAAAAAACTTGCAGAAAAACAAGAGTTTCTCTGCAAGCTTTATAAAATGCTCTTTTTTACTGATATTCAAAAACAGGCTCTTCCGAAGATTCGTTATAGGTGACAAGCAGATCATGGCCGTCGAAATACCATACATCGCTTTCTTCAACGAAAAACGTAATGCCGTCTTTTTCCGCGCTCACACCGATTTGCTGCGGCTCATCTTTTGAAACCCCAAGGGAGAAGCCTTTTTGAACATTGCTGCAGCCTCCGTAACGGACAAAGAAGCGAACCTGATCTCCTTCTTTTAAATCAAGCTCGTCCTTATACCATTTAAGCGCCTCTTCATTAATTTTCAAATTCACGGGCAAGCACTCCTTCATCATTTGTTTCAAAGCATGCTGAATCTATTTATAGTATATAACGATTTTGTCCGATCATGAAAATATAATGTTTTTCGGATAGGCTCATTTTTTGCCGGACATCCACTTGATTTTGGGCTCGGTTTTATCCATAATGCGTTTAATGTTCGTCCTGTGTCTGTATACGACAAACGCCGTTAGAAAGGCGACGACTGCCACCAATAAAAGATCTTTCGTAAACAGGCTGTAAACCGTTGTATACAAGCCGGTTAAAATGGAAGAAAGCGATACATATTTTGTGATATACAAAAACAGAAAGAACACCGCAATCATTGTGAGAAACAGAAAAGGCTGATAGCAAAGCAATACGCCTCCGGAAGTAGCGACAGCTTTTCCGCCTTTAAATTTGGCGAACACAGGGAACATATGCCCGATGACTGCGGCTACACCGGCCAACAAAGGGTGTACGCCGATGTGGAGGATGGTGGGCAGAAAGGCGGCGAGCGTCCCTTTCAAAATATCCGCAGCCACCACGATGGAGCCGGCTTTCACCCCAAGTGTCCGGAATGCATTGGTGGCGCCAAGATTGCCGCTGCCGTGTTCCCTGATGTCGATTCCTTTGGCGGCCTTTCCGACAATTAAGCCGGACGGAATGCTGCCGAGTAGATAGGCTAAAACAAATAATAAAGCAATTAACATTTCATTTCTCCTTTTTAGATGATCCCTTCTCTTTATTTTAACATGAGAGGCGCTTTTCATGACGGCTTTTCTTTAGAAGTACCGTATATATCATACAAGATAATGCGCCCTAATCATATGAAAATTTTGATTATCGCCTTTGATTTCGTGTAAACTGAACGTAAAAGGAGTGATCGCCATGGAAAACCCTTCTAAACAGGAAATCAAAAGCATTCTTGAAAACAGTAAACGAATCGCGGTAGTCGGCCTGTCCGACAATCCTGAAAGAACATCGTACATGGTATCAAAAGCGATGCAGGACGCGGGATATGACATCATCCCTGTCAATCCGTCCATAGATGAGGCGCTGGGCGTCAAGGCTGTGGCATCATTAAAAGACATTGAAGGACATGTCGATATCGTCAATGTGTTCAGAAGATCCGAACATCTGCGCGATGTCGCAAAGGAATTCTTGGAGATAGACGCAGATGTGTTTTGGGCGCAGCAGGGGCTTGTCAACGAAGAAGCTTATCGGCTTCTGAGCGAAAAAGGCTATACGGTGATTATGGATTTGTGTATAAAAGTGGCACACGCGTTAACAAAATCGGCATAAAAAAGACAAAAATCCTTGTTTATTCAAGGGTTTTTGTCTTTTTTATGCGAGAATATGTTTGCGAATTGCTGTGAAAAACGGCTACAATAAGTCTTGGACAGTTTTTTTAAGAATGATTTTCCAATTGCTGGTGGAAAAGCCTTGTCCTCCAAGGGACGAATCGTGTAAAATGACGGCTGTGCAAAAAAACGGCTTTCATTTTAACATTTTCCCGACAATGCTTGAAGCGATTGGAAAAGAATCGGATAATACTTTGCTTTACATGACAGAGTGTGTATTATTCTTTATAAGCAATGTTTGATTTTTGAAAGGGGTTTATGCATTTGGTTAAGAAACAGCAATTTGACTATAATGATGATTCCATACAGGTGCTCGAAGGCCTTGAAGCGGTCAGAAAACGCCCCGGTATGTACATCGGTTCGACAGACAGCCGGGGCCTGCACCATCTCGTATATGAAATCGTCGATAATTCCGTCGATGAAGTCCTTGCGGGCCATGGGAATCATATTATAGTAAAGATACATAAAGATAACAGCATATCGGTGCAAGACAGAGGCCGGGGAATGCCAACAGGAATGCATAAGCTGGGCAAACCGACTCCCGAAATTATTTTGACAGTGCTGCATGCCGGAGGAAAGTTCGGCCAAGGCGGCTATAAAACGAGCGGGGGGCTGCACGGCGTCGGTGCATCCGTTGTAAACGCCCTGTCTGAGTGGCTGACAGTCACAATTGAGCGGGACGGAAATGTTTACAGGCAGCGTTTTGAAAACGGCGGCAAACCGGTGACATCCCTTGATAAAATCGGAACGACCAAAAAGACCGGCACCCTGATTCATTTCAAGCCTGATCCTACGATGTTCAGCACAACGACTTTTAACTTTGAAACGCTTTCAGAGCGTCTGAGAGAATCAGCCTTTTTGTTAAAAGGATTAAAAATCGAATTGATCGATGAACGCGATCAAACAAAAGAAACGTTTTTATACGAAAACGGAATCGAAGCTTTTGTCGCTTATTTAAATGAGGAGAAAGACGCGCTTTCTGAAGTGGTCTCATTTGAAGGGGAGCACAACGGCATCGAGGTGGACTTTGCGTTTCAATTTAATGACGGCTATTCCGAAAACATCCTGTCATTCGTCAATAATGTCAGAACAAAGGACGGAGGAACCCATGAGTCCGGTGCGAAAACGGCGATGACAAGAGCATTCAACGAATATGCGAGAAAGGTGGCCCTTTTAAAAGAAAAGGACAAAAACCTTGAAGGAACGGACATCCGGGAAGGCCTGTCAGCCATCGTTTCCGTCCGGATTCCAGAAGAGCTTCTTCAATTTGAAGGACAGACAAAAGGAAAGCTCGGCACGAGTGAAGCAAGATCAGCCGTTGATGCGATCGTCTCCGAGCAGCTCGCATATTTCCTTGAAGAAAACAGGGAAACGGCAACATTGCTCGTCAAAAAAGCGATTAAAGCCTCCCAGGCAAGAGAAGCTGCGAGAAAAGCAAGAGAAGAGGCAAGAAGCGGAAAGAAAAGAAAGAAATCCGAAGCGACGCTCTCCGGCAAGCTGACGCCTGCACAATCAAGGAATCCGTCCAAAAACGAATTGTATCTCGTGGAGGGTGACTCTGCCGGAGGATCAGCAAAGCAGGGAAGAGACCGGAAATTCCAGGCTGTCCTGCCGCTCCGCGGAAAGGTTATCAATACGGAAAAAGCGAAGCTGGCCGATATTTTTAAAAATGAAGAGATCAATACGATTATTCATGCGATCGGCGGAGGGGTCGGCGCTGATTTTGACATTGAGGACATCAATTACGACAAAGTCATCATCATGACAGATGCGGATACAGACGGCGCTCATATCCAAGTGCTGCTCCTGACTTTTTTCTACCGCTATATGAAGCCGCTGATCGAGCACGGAAAAGTGTTTATCGCGCTGCCGCCGCTCTATAAAGTCAGCAAAGGGTCTGGCAAAAAAGAAATCATTGAATATGCTTGGTCTGATGAAGAAATGGACGACGTCCTCAAAAAAGTCGGAAGAGGATATACGATTCAGCGCTATAAAGGTCTCGGCGAAATGAACGCTGACCAGCTTTGGGAAACGACAATGAACCCCGAATCAAGAACGCTTGTCAGGGTTAAAATCGATGACGCAGCCCGTGTGGAAAGGCGCGTGACGACATTGATGGGCGACAAAGTTGAGCCGAGAAGAAAATGGATTGAGAAAAATGTCGCTTTCGGACTTGATGAAGAAAGCAACATTTTAGAAAACGAGAATTTATCGGTCGCTGAGGAGGTTTAAATAAATGGCACAGCCAGAGATTTATCATGATTTACCATTGGAAGACGTGATCGGCGACCGTTTCGGCCGATACAGCAAATATATTATTCAGGATCGGGCGCTCCCTGACGCCAGGGACGGCCTGAAGCCTGTTCAAAGAAGAATCCTATACGCCATGCATGCGGAAGGGAACACGCACGATAAGAATTTCCGCAAGGCCGCAAAAACGGTCGGTAATGTAATCGGGAACTATCATCCTCATGGAGACAGTTCGGTCTACGAAGCGATGGTGCGGATGAGCCAGGACTGGAAGGTTCGCAACGTGCTGGTTGAAATGCACGGTAACAACGGAAGCATCGACGGTGATCCGCCGGCTGCGATGCGTTATACAGAAGCAAGGCTCGCAGCGATCGCTTCAGAGCTTTTGCGAGATATTGACAAAGAAACGGTCGAGTTTGTGCCAAACTTTGATGATACAAGCAAGGAGCCCGTCGTCCTTCCGGCGATGTTCCCGAACCTGCTTGTCAACGGATCGACAGGGATTTCCGCCGGGTATGCGACTGACATTCCGCCGCATCATCTCGGGGAAGTGATCGATGCCGTGATAAGGCGGATTGACTCGCCGAACTGCAGTGTGGATGACCTCATGGAGCTCGTAAAAGGACCGGACTTTCCGACCGGAGGAATCATTCAGGGTAAAGAAGGCATAAAAAAAGCCTATGAAACCGGAAAAGGTAAAATCATCATCAGGGGCAAAGCCGAGATCGAAACCATCAGAGGCGGCCGCCAGCAAATTGTCATTACTGAAATTCCGTTTGAAGTCAACAAAGCGAATTTAGTGAAAAAAATGGACGAATTCAGGATTGAACGGAAGGTCGAAGGGATTTCCGAAGTCCGTGACGAGACCGACCGGACAGGACTCAGAATCGTGATTGAGCTGAAAAAAGAAGCGGATGCACAAGGTATTTTAAATTTCTTGTACAAAAACTCGGATTTGCAGATTCCGTACAACTTTAACATGGTGGCTATTCATAACAGAAGACCGATGTTGATGAATCTCACATCAATTTTGGACGCTTATATCGGCCACCAAAAAGAAGTCATCACCAACCGTTCTCAGTATGAGCTGAAAAAAGCGAAGGAAAGGCATCATATCGTAGAAGGATTGATGAAAGCACTGTCCATTTTGGATGAAGTCATTGCGACGATCCGCTCCTCCAATGACAAGCGCGATGCCAAAAACAATCTGATCGAAAAGTTCGCATTTACAGAGCCGCAGGCTGAAGCGATCGTTTCATTGCAGCTGTACAGGCTGACAAACACAGATATTACGGCTCTCCAGGAAGAAGCAAAAGAACTCGACCAGAAGATCAAAGAGCTGGAAGAGATCCTTTCCAATGACAAGAAACTCTTGAAAGTGATCAAAGACAGCTTGAAAAAGGTGAAAAAAACCTATGCCGGTCAAAGGCGCTCTGTCATCGAGGAGAAAATTGAAGAAATCAAAATCAATCTTGAAGTGATGGTGGCGTCTGAAGACGTTTATGTGACCGTGACGAAAGACGGTTATATTAAACGAACGAGCCAGCGGTCTTTTGCTGCATCAAACGGCCAGGACTTCGGCATGAAAGATACCGACCGTCTGCTCTGTCAGCTGGAAATGAATACGACAGACGTACTGCTCTTATTTACAAATAAAGGAAGCTATGTGTATTGTCCGGTTCACCAGCTTCCTGATATCAGATGGAAAGACTTGGGTCAGCACATCACGAATATCATATCGATCGACAGCGATGAATCCATCGTCAAGGCGATCCCTGTCAGAGAGTTTACCGAATCTGAATACCTGCTGTTCTTTACGAAAAACGGAATGGCGAAAAGAACTCAGCTGATGCAGTATAAAGCACAGCGCTATTCAAAAGCATTGGTCGCTCTTAACTTAAAAGGCGACGATGAAGTGGTTGATGTTCATGTAACGGACGGAACGAAAGATTTGTTTATCGCGACACATTCCGGCTACGGTCTGTGGTTCTCAGAAGATGAGGTCAGCGTCGTCGGCGCAAGGGCGGCCGGTGTCAAAGGCGTCAATTTGAAAGACGGCGACTTTGTCGCCAGCGGGCAGGTTTTAGAAGAATCGGATGTGCTTGTGCTCGTGACCCAGCGCGGATCTATTAAGCGGATGAACCGCACCGAATTTGAAAAAACGTCACGGGCGAAACGAGGGGTTCTCATGCTGAGGGAATTGAAGAAAAAACCTCACCGCATCACCGGGCTGCTCGCATGCTCATATCATGCTCAAATCACGCTTCAAACCGAAAAAGGCATCACAGAGGAGATGCTTGTCAAAGATATCAAGCTTCATGACCGGTACAGCAACGGTTCTTTCATCATCGACGAAGATGAGGCAGGGGAAGTAACGGATGTATGGATCAGCAAACATGAACGGGAGTGAAATCGACCTGCGCCCAATTCTAGGGATATCACCACATGCCTATCAAGAATAGAGCCATTCTGCAAGACAACGAAGAATGCTGCAGAAAAAGAGCATGCCAGATAAACTTTACACAGGTTCATTTTTAAATGCTAGGCTACTTTCTTGTGATACAAGCTTTTTCCCGTATCGGTGAGATTTTCGCTTTCTTTTTGGAGTAAGCGTCAAATACATGAAAATTCTCTGCTGCTTAATTAATAACAGAGTAAAACAACCCAGTCCGCGTTCACGCCTTTAGTGCACATGGACTGGGTTTTCCTTGATCACACCAAGATTATTGTACATCTAACTCTTTTACGGTTTCACCTTCAATTAACACAGGCTGATAGTAGGTTTCGTTTGGTAAGTCTTTCTTTCCTTGCAATTTCTTGATGACCCAATCAGCTGCATCGTGTCCCATTTGTTCTTGAGGATGTGTCAATGTTGTTAGTTTGATATTCGCATTTTTGGCAATATACGAATTGTCCTGTCCAATAATTGACAATTTGTCCGGGACAGAAATATTAAGTTGTCTGCATACATTTGCTACTTCCAACCCTACTTCGTCGTTATAGCAAACAATTGCAGTCAACACGTCTCTCTTTTCATTTAGAAACTTCTTCAGGTTTGTGTATAGTTCCAGCTTCGTCTCTGTATTGTACGAAAGCACATGCTCTGGTTGAAATCGTAATTTGGCTTCACCAAGCGCTTTTATATACCCCTTCATTCGATACTTTCCTTGTAAATCATCCATTTTTGAAATGAGACCAATTTGTGTATGTCCTTTTGATATTAATTCTTTTGTTGCGAGATAGCTGGACTGCACATCATCGAGACAAAGAAAAGGAACATCTAATTCTTCATAATAAGCATTGATCATGATGAAAGGAATATCCTGTTCCTTAAACGATAAATAGTAAGCAATATTCGGATTGTATAGATTACTTTTCGTAGGTTCAACAATTAAACCATCGACGCCAAATGACAACATCATTTCCAAAGCTTTTTTTTCTTGTTCGACATCATTATTTGTACTAGCTAATAGTAACGAATAATTAGCCTCATTCAATCTCCCTTCAATTCCGCGAATAATTGACGGGAAAATGTAATCTGAAATGTAGGTCGTAATTACACCAATTATTTTATTATTGGAATTCCCTCCAGGTTTTGATTGATACTGATTACTTACATAAGTGCCAGACCCTTTTTCACTTCTTAAAAACCCCTCGTTCGCCAGCTCTAAAATCGCCTTTCGAACAGTGTGCCGGCTGACTTTGTATTCTTCTTGTATGGCGGATTCAGTAGGAATTTGTTCTCCTACCCTGTAAACTCCTGAAAGGATTTTACTCTTTATATCATTAATGATGACCTTATACTTTGGTTTCATTTCACTCACTTCTTTCATAGTTGTTCGCATTCTAATTTTTTTAATTGAATGATTTGTGTGGACATATTTTATCATGGCTTTCAATGAATGAAAAGATTTCACCTTATTTTCGTGAAAATGAATAAGTAATTCTAATTTTTTTCTTTAAATTTCATGTTATACAAATACTTTTTATTATAAGCATGAAGAGAAAAAGAATATAAATATCGTTGTGATATTTATATGAACATATTATATTATCGATTGACAAATGTACGTACAAAAAATATACTAAGTCTGTAATTAAGTTAAGCGAAAAGGGGAATGCCTTCTTTCGAATAATATTGAAATCGCTATCAGAGGGGGGATAACGTGAAAGCGAATCAAGTAAACATCAAGCAGGCGATAACTGAGGGAGAAACATCGCTTGGAATTGAATTCGGATCCACACGTATTAAAGCAGTGTTGATTGATAGCAGTTTTGAAACAATCGCATCTGGAAGTTATGAGTGGGAAAACCGCTTGGAAGATGGATTTTGGACGTACAACTTAGTAGATATTATCACTGGGTTGCAAACAGCTTATAGTGAAATGAAGAATGATGTTGAACGAAATTATGGCATCACCATTCGCAAAATCGGTTCTATTGGTTTTTCTGCAATGATGCATGGATATATGGCTTTTGACAACACAGGGGAGCTGCTTGTTCCGTTTCGAACTTGGCGTAACTCAACAACCGGTGCTGCAGCAAAAGAATTAACTGATCAATTTCAATTCAATATCCCTGAACGGTGGAGTATTGCTCATTTATATCAAGCGATATTAAATGAAGAGAAACATTTGCCTCGCATTGATTATATCACCACTTTAGCTGGGTACATTCACTGGTTGCTGACTGGTAATAAAGCAATTGGCGTTGGAGATGCTTCGGGCATGTTCCCAATTGATGAATCAACGCAAAATTACAATGAATCGATGCTCAAGCAGTTTGATGAACTGATTTCGAACAAAGGCTATCCTTGGAGTATAAAGGATATTCTTCCTGAAGTTTATATTTCAGGCGAGCAAGCAGGCGAATTAACCGAAATTGGCGCGAAAATTCTGGATCAATCAAAAAATTTACAGCCAGGTATCCCGGTTTGTCCGCCGGAAGGCGATGCTGGAACAGGAATGGTTGCTACGAATAGTGTGAGGAAACGCACTGGAAACATCTCAGTAGGAACTTCAGTTTTTGCCATGATTGTATTAGAGAAAAAACTTTCGAAAGTATATCCAGAAATTGATTTGGTAACAACGCCAAACGGCAGTCCGGTTGGAATGGTTCATGCGAATAACTGCTCAAGCGATTTAAATGCTTGGCTAGGGTTGTTTCGTGAATTTTTTGAGGCAATGGGACAAAAGGTTGAAATGAATAAATTATTCGAAGTGGTGTTGAATAAAGCATTGGAGGCTGACTCAGACGGCGGTGGCTTACTAAGCTACGGTTATTTCTCTGGTGAAAATATTACAGGACTAGAAAAAGGCCGGCCGTTATTTGTCCGCTCACCAGAGAGTCGTTTCGATTTAGCAAACTTCATGCGGACACACCTTTTTGCAGCTTTTGCAGCTTTGAAAATCGGAATGGATATTTTGACCAAAGAGGAAAATATTGATATTGATAGCATTTTAGCTCACGGCGGTTTATTCAAAACCCCTCTTGTCGGACAAAAAATTGTTGCAGCTGCAATGAATACGCCAGTATCAGTTATGGCAACTGCCGGAGAGGGCGGTGCGTGGGGAATGGCTATTCTTGCTTCTTACATGATGAACAAAGATCAACAAGAAAGCTTAGAAGATTTCCTCGACAAAAAAGTCTTTGAAGAGGATGCCGGGCAAGAAATTTACCCTGATCAATTAGATGTTGAAGGATTTGAAGCATTTATCGAACGGTACAAAAAAGGTTTAATGATTGAGCAGGCCGCTGTGGATCATTTGATTTAATGAGTGGAAAGTGGAGGGGTTGACGTGCTAGAACAACTGAAAGAAGAAGTGTTACAAGCAAATTTGGACTTGCCTAAATACGGACTTGTGAAATACACATGGGGAAATGCAAGTGCCATTGACCGTGAAACTGGTTTATTCGTTATCAAACCTAGTGGTGTTGATTATGAAACAATGAAAGCTAGTGATATGGTGGTTGTTGATTTAGATGGCAATATTGTTGAAGGAGAGCTGAGACCTTCATCAGATACAGCGACTCACGCGGTACTTTATAAGCATTACCCTGAAATTGGAGGAATTGTACACACTCATTCAACTTGGGCGACAATCTGGGCTCAAGCAGGCCTTGATGTTCCGGCGATGGGGACCACTCATGCAGACACATTCTATGGTTCCGTGCCATGTGCCCGATACTTGACACAAGAGGAGGTTGATCGAGGTTACGAAGTAGAAACAGGTAATGTCATTATCGAAACATTTGAAGAGCGCGGGTTAGATATTTTAGCTGTTCCCGGTGTCTTACTTCATGGTCATGGTCCATTTACTTGGGGCAAAGATGTAAAATCAGCAGTATTGAATAGTGTGGTGTTGGATGAAGTCGCGAAAATGAATTTATTTACCCGAGAATTAAATCATTTTGCAAAAGAATTACCACAACGTATTTTAGATAAACATTATTTACGAAAACACGGTAAAAATGCTTATTATGGTCAAAAGTAAAGTCAATTCTATCAAACTATTCATTTAAGAAAAGAGGGTTATGATGTTAACACAAGGAAAAAAAGAATTCTGGTTTGTCGTAGGTTCACAACATCTTTATGGGGAAGAAGCGCTTGAAGAAGTCAGAGCGCACGCGCAAGCCGTGACTGATGCATTAAATGAAAGCGCTGTATTGCCATACCCGCTTGTATTGCAAGATTTAGCTGTTAGTGCAGATAAAATCACAAGCATCATGAAAGAAGTGAACTATCGTGACGAAGTTGCCGGTGTTATCACTTGGATGCATACTTTTTCACCTGCAAAAATGTGGATTCGCGGAACAAAATTATTACAAAAACCGTTACTTCATTTAGCGACACAATTTAATGAAAGTATTCCGTGGACAACGATTGACATGGACTTTATGAACCTAAACCAATCTGCTCATGGGGACCGTGAATATGGTTTTATCAATGCCCGTTTGCAAAAACAAAATAAAGTTGTCGTAGGTTATTGGGAACGCCCTGAAGTGCAACAGCAAATTGCGGAATGGATGGACGTAGCGGTTGCTTATAACGAAAGCTTCAACATCAAGGTCGCCCGATTTGGTGACAACATGCGTAACGTTGCTGTTACTGAAGGGGATAAGGTTGAAGCACAAATTCAATTTGGCTGGACAGTTGATTACTTTGGCATTGGTGATCTTGTTCAATACGTGAATGCGGTTACAGATGAAGAAATTAATCGATTGTTTGCTGAATATGCAGACCTTTATGAATTTGATTATGGTACTTACAGTCAGGAAGATTGGGAGAAGAGCGTAAAAGTACAAGCAAGCTATGAAATCGCCATTAAACGTTTCCTGGATGATGGTGGTTATAATGCCTTCACAACTAACTTTGAAGATTTATATGGGATGAAACAACTTCCGGGTCTTGCCGTCCAACGTTTGATGGCCCAAGGATATGGCTTTGCTGGTGAAGGAGATTGGAAAACTGCAGCGCTCGATCGTTTACTCAAAGTGATGAGCCGTAACCAATCAACCGGCTTTATGGAAGATTACACATATGAATTAGCTGCCGGTCAAGAATCAATCCTTCAATCACATATGCTTGAAGTTGACCCATCTTTAGCAAGCAACAAACCGAAAATTATCGTATCTCCATTAGGTATTGGTGATCGTGAAGACCCGGCACGCTTAGTGTTCGACGGAAAAGCAGGAGATGGTGTGGTTGTTTCGATGGCAGACTTTGGTACGCATTACAAACTGTTGATTAACGAAGTTTCTGCATTTGAACCAACTGTTCCGGCACCAAACCTTCCGGTGGCACGGGTGCTTTGGGAAGTGAAGCCTAACTTTCAGGATGGAGTGAAAGCGTGGCTTGAAAACGGCGGCGGTCACCATACAGTTGTTTCATTGAATTTAACAACAGACCAAATGATCACTTATGCAAAGCTGGTTGACCTGGAATATGTAGTGATTAAGTAATGCCTCTAACCTCCGAGGAGGCTCTGCTTCCTTGGAGGTGAAAAATAGGGATATCAGATATCAAAATATTCATGATTTTGTAAGCGTTATCGTTATGTTCCGGAAAAATTGAAAGCGTTTAATAATAGGCGAATAAAACCATGAGGTTTAGTGAGAAATCCCACCAATATCCTAGCATGTATTTGCAGTTTGGAAACACTTTAATGATTTCTGAAAAAGCCATCGATAATTTTGGTGGCTGGATTACACAATATAATTTCAACCTTGAGGAGGGAACTTAAATGGTTAATGAAAAGAAAATCTCAAGTGGCTTCATTTATTTTTTCGGGGCTTTTGCCGGCATTCTTTTCGGTTATGATATCGGCGTTATGACGGGTGCTTTGCCTTTTCTGCAACACGATTGGAACCTTCAAGACAACGCCGGGGTTATTGGCTGGATTACTTCTTCGGTCATGTTAGGCGCTATTTTTGGAGGCGCCCTGGCCGGACAACTTTCTGATCGTTTGGGACGTCGCAAAATGATTTTAATTTCCGCTGTCATTTTTGTTGTTGGATCCATTTTGTCAGGAATAGCACCTCATAATGGGGTACTGTTTTTAATTGTTTCTCGGGTTTTATTAGGATTGGCCGTTGGTGCTGCCTCTGCATTGGTCCCGGCCTATATGTCGGAAATGGCGCCTGCACGTTTACGCGGACGGCTGTCAGGAATTAATCAAACCATGATTTGTTCTGGAATGTTGCTTTCTTACATTGTTGATTTTCTATTGAAAGATTTGCCGGAAACAATGGCGTGGCGGTTGATGCTTGGTTTGGCTGCCGTACCTGCTGTGATCTTATATGTTGGAATGTTAAAGTTACCTGAATCACCTCGTTTTTTAATCAAGAACAATAAACTTGATGAAGCACGCAAGGTGTTGAGCTATATTCGCTCTAACAAAGGAGAGATTGATTCTGAAATAGCACAAATACAAGAAACTGCCAGAGAGGAAACAAAGGCAAATCAAAAAGCATCATGGGCTACACTCTTAAGTAATAAATATCGTTTTTTATTAATTGCTGGTGTGGGTGTTGCCGCTTTTCAACAATTCCAGGGTGCTAACGCAATTTTTTATTACATTCCTTTGATTGTAGAAAAAGCAACAGGGAATGCGGCAAGTTCAGCGTTGATGTGGCCGATTATTCAAGGTGTTATTCTCGTGCTAGGTTCATTGCTATTCATCATGATCGCTGATAAATTTAATCGCCGTACTTTATTAACAGTAGGCGGAACCGTTATGGGGCTGTCCTTTATTTTGCCGGCAATATTGAATATATTAATTCCTAATGCAAATCCGATGATGATGGTTGTCTTTTTAAGTATCTATGTAGCACTTTATTCATTCACGTGGGCTCCTTTAACTTGGGTCATCGTTGGAGAAATTTTCCCTCTGGTCATTCGCGGGCGCGCGTCTGGAATAGCTTCATCATTTAACTGGATCGGCTCTTTCTTGGTTGGATTGCTATTTCCTATTATGACCGCTTCGATGTCTCAAGAAGCTGTGTTTGCAATCTTCGGTGTTATTTGTTTACTTGGAGTTGTATTTATCCGGACACGCGTCCCTGAAACTCGAGGTCGCAGTTTAGAGGAAATCGAAAAAAATGGAGGAAATAAACAAATTGGCGGAAAAAGCGCGCAAATAAACCTATGAGGCTTGGAGTGGGGAATCGAAAGGAGCTATCTTGGGTGCCGCTTATCGCAGGGGAAATCTTCGCACTAGTTCATTTTGAAACAGGGGGTTTCAAAAGGGAAGACGCTCTTTGGTCCAAATTTTTAAACGGGGCGTGATTGGACGAACCGTGACATATCAGCTCTAGCTTGTTATTTCAATATGGAGGCGGAAAACTCCGCCCTCCATATTGAATATGATTTTAAAATTAATTAAATACCATTCCGCCATCAATGATAAGAGACTGGCCGGTCATATAATCTGAATCCGGCCCTGCAAGATAAGAAACGCATGCTGCTACATCTTCCGGCTCTGATAAGCGTTTTAATGCAATATTTTTAGCGAATTGTTCCATTCCCCATTCAAATGGCTTGCCTGCTTCATCAGCGGTTTGCTGTGCAATCCCCATCATCATAGGCGTTTTTACGATACCCGGACAAAAGGCGTTAACCGTAATGCCTAATTCAGCTAGATCTTTTGCCGCCGTTTGCGTAATCCCACGAACAGCGAACTTTGTTCCGCCGTAAACTGCCAAGCCCGGGTTACCGACTTGACCGGCTTGAGAAGAAGCATTAATGATTTTCCCGCCGTGTCCAAGTTCTTTAAAGGCTTTTACAGCTGCTTGAATTCCCCAATAAGTACCGCCGACGTTAACATCATAGATTTTCCGATAATCTTCATATGTAATGCTTTCAATAGGTGTGGTTGGTCCAAGACCTGCATTATTGATCACCACATCAAGACCGCCGAGGCGTTTAACCGTTTCATCGACTGCTTTAAAAACATCATCCCGATCAGCAACATCCACTTTAACTGCAATTGCCTTACCGTTATGCTGGTTAATGTCCTCAGCAACTTGTGTTGCAGTTTCTACATTATAATCGGCAACTGCAACAGCGAACCCATCCTCCGCCAAGCGTTTGCAGATTGCTTCGCCAATTCCTTGGCCTCCGCCAGTAACAAAAGCAATTTTTCCAGATACTTTACTCATATGAACATCTTCTTTCTATAAGTAATTGGTATTTAATTGGTACAGAAACATTATATCTTATATTTGTAGATTTGAAATAAAATCCCGGCAGTTGTTGAAAAAATGTTTAAAATTTTTCGAAAAAATTTAATTGTTTTTGAAGAAGATGGAAAAGCTTTATTTAAGTATAATAGGATTGTTCCGCTTTTACTGCAATCACAAGACGAAGGAAGACCAAATGAAAAGGCATGAATCCGTGCAGTGCCGGACTCATGCCAATCAAACTGTTTCATGAATTTTATTGTCTAGCTTTTTCAAATCGCTTCAAATTCAGCTGTCCTGGCGATTGAAAAGGTCGGTAATCGCGTGCATGAATTCAATTCCTTGAAAAACAAACAAATTGATTGCTGCTAATGAAAATAGTCCAATAATCACCGTTCTTATGATAAATAACATGTTAAAACCTCCCGTTTTTTTTCGTATGGTTATGGTTTTAAAACATGCGCTTTATCGAAATAAGAAGAGTGATAGAACACCGCGAGCATAAATGCCTTCAGATGCTCTTTCCGCCTGTTCATCATGAACGCCTGGCCGGAAGCCGCAGCTAAGATGAAGAGAAGGATAGATTCAGCTCCGAAGCCGAGTGAATTCCACAATGATTTCGCCTTTTCTTCACCATATTTGCCGGCTGTCAGTTCATGGAGTTCGTCTCCTGAAACAGCGGCTTTTTGCGTATGGTGATTTGCCGGCATCTGGGGCATTGAGAACGAATGAAGGCTCGCAATGACTAAAAAGAATATGGACAGTTGCAGAAACAATGTCTTTTTCATTTGATCTCATCCCCTTAGTATCTCATCATCTTAGCATATTTTATGTTATAAGAAAAGATGATTATTTTGTGACAGTTGGCAAATATTTATTGACAATATGAGATTTTTCGCAACGTATTTGGAATGAAAGCGCATTTTTATATATGAATAAAGATAATACTCTGCTATAATGAGCATTGGGACTAAAGTAATCATGATGTTAACAGCCTTTATGTTTAAAAAACAGAAAATTCTATCTAGTTTTTCTTGTGTCATTATTATGATATAATCCTATCATGTTAGAAAACTTAACATCAAAACAAAATTCGTTTGTTTCAGGAGGGTGCTATGGAAGAAATTTTAAGCGAAATCATCAATGTCCCGAGCCGTTTTATTTGGACTTATTTAGTCTATATATTAATAGGAATAGGCCTGTTCTTTACTTTTAAATTGAAATTCGTTCAATTCCGCTATTTCTTCGAGATGTTTCGTATCGTCGGACAAAAGGAGGAGAAAGGAAAAGGCGTCTCGTCTTTGCAGGCTTTCTTTATTTCCGCCGCTTCGCGTGTCGGCACGGGTAACCTGACCGGTGTCGCGCTTGCTGTTGCAACAGGAGGACCTGGAGCGGTCTTTTGGATGTGGGTTGTCGCGCTTGTCGGTATGGCTTCCAGCTTTGTGGAGAGTACGCTGGCTCAAGTGTACAAGGTCAAAGACGGCGATCATTTCAGAGGGGGCCCAGCTTATTATATGGAAAAAGCGCTGGGCGCCAGATGGATGGGCATTATCTTTGCCGTTTTGATTACGATTACATTCGGATTGATCTTTAATGCGGTGCAAGCCAATACGATCGTCGGTTCGATGGAAGGGGCTTTCAACCTTGATAAAACAACGGTCGGAATTGTTTTGGCGGTATTGACCGGATTTATCATTTTCGGCGGTTTGAAACGCGTTGTGACAGTTTCGCAGTTGATCGTTCCGGTTATGGCGGTCATTTATCTTGGACTTGCTTTATTTGTCGTGCTGACGAATATTTCTCAAATACCGGCCGTTTTCGCGATGATTGTGAAAGATGCTTTCGGGATCGAGCAGATTGCAGGGGGTACGCTCGGCAGCATCATTATTATCGGTGCGAAGCGCGGCTTGTTTTCAAACGAAGCCGGAATGGGAAGCGCGCCGAACGCAGCGGCGACTGCCAATGTCTCTCACCCGGCGAAGCAAGGTTTTATCCAAACGCTTGGCGTATTCTTTGATACGATGGTTATCTGCAGTGCGACAGCCTTTATGATTCTGCTGTTCAATCTGACGCCGGGCAAAGAGCTTGACGGCATTCAAATTACACAAGCAGCCATGCAGCATCATGTCGGAAGCTGGGCGCCTGCGTTTGTCGCAGTGGCGATTTTCCTGTTCGCTTTCAGCTCAATCGTCGGAAACTACTATTATGGTGAGACGAATATTGAATTTATTAAAAAGAGCAAGACGACGCTTGCCGTTTACCGTACAGCTGTTGTCGCAATGGTCATCTTCGGATCTGTATCCGGTTTTCAGCTTGTGTGGGACATGGCGGATTTATTTATGGGATTAATGGCGATCATTAACCTGATTGCGATTCTGCTTCTTTCCGGAATTGCCGCGAAAGTGCTGAAAGACTATACTGATCAGCGTAAAACAGGGAAGAACCCTGTCTTTAAGGCAAGCTCGATTCCAGGTCTGAAAAACACAGAGGCTTGGGAAGACGAGAAGGAAACATTGCAATCGAAATAAACAATATGAAAAAAGGCGTCCTTGGGGCGCCTTTTTCTTGTTTTTTTACTGACAGCTGAATGAGGTAATCTCGTTCAAGTCAATACCGAAGTAAACCCAGCGGAATTGACGCGGTCTCCAGCGGTAGCCCGCAATCGAATAACGTCCGACGAAAACCGGGTAGAACCAAAAGCGGCTGCCGTTTCTTAAGCGGATGAATGTATATTTGAACAGGCATCTTCTGATTCCGCCGGGATCAACGGCAAATACCGAAGGGCCGGTGTCTTGCGGAAATTGGCTCGGCGGCGGGGGGAGAAACTGCTGTTGCTGCTGTCCTCCAACTCCTGGAGGCGGCCCCGGTGGAAATTGCTGGCGATACGGATCATATAGTGAAGGATCGTATGGATACAATAAAAACGCTCCTTTCTGATGGTTTGCTTTATCGTATGATTGATAGGGAATAAGGGTAGCTTGCCTATAGAGAAAAAAATCCCTAAAGCCGTTTTGGCTTTAGGGAAAATGTTTAAATGCTTTTGCGGGGCGCCCGTTTTCGGTAAACAACATAGCTTCTTGTCAAATATTTTAGCGGCATGCTGAATACGTGGACGAGCCGAGTAAACGGCCAGACGATGAAAATGACGTAGCCCATCATAATATGAAGCTTAAACCAGAGGGGCACGCTCGCCATAAGTCCGGCATCAGGCTTGAATAAGAAAATGTTGCGAAACCACGGGCTGATTGTTGTCCGATAGTCGAATCCTTTTGAATCGATGTTCAAGAAGGTTGCCGCAAGCCCAGTCGTCATGACGAATAACAAAGCGACCAGCGTGATGAAATCACCGGCAGAGCTCGTTTTTCGAATTCGTTTGTCCGTGAATCTGCGGTAGGTCAATATGATAAGTCCTGACAGCGCGGCGATGCCCGCTGGCAGTCCGAAACCGATCGCGATTTTATGGTACATATGCTCTGATACGCCGAGCGCTTGATAAAGGCTTTCCGGAATTAAAATTCCCATCACATGCCCGCCGATGACAAAAAAGATTCCCCAGTGAAAAAGGCTGCTGCCAAGCGCCAATTTTTTCTTTTCGAGCATTTCGCTTGATTTGGCCGTCCAGCCAAACTGATCATGTTGATAGCGGTATATATGCCCTCCGATAAAAATGGTGATGACGATATAGGGGAGGATGACCCACAGTATTTGTTCGATCATGGCTGTACATTCCTTTCAACACCAATTTCCTCTAAAATCATCATTAATCCGTCTAATAACGGCGTATAGATGCTTTCATTCTCTGAAAGCTGCAATCTTAATTCTTCCAGGTTCGCTGCGTATTTTTGGAATACAGCCGCAGCTTTTTCATGATCGGCGACTGCAGCAAATTCAAGCATGAGCGGCAGATAATCCGGCAGCTCTTTGTCTGTCGGCTGAAAACCGGACTGCTGATACAGATCTTTCAGCTGCAGCAATTCAATTCCGCGCTCCCTTTGTTCACCGGAGTTGAAATAGGTGACATAAAGGTTCGTTTTTTTGCCGAAATCAAACGTATATACGTACGTTTCGATCAATTCCTCAGACGAATAGGAAGCCGCGCTTTCCAAAAAGGCAAGCAGATGCCCTTTCAGCGCTTCATGTTCGATTTCGCCGATGATCTGCTGCCATTCGGAACGTTCTTTTCTCCACTCTTCATCAGGGTAGGAGAGGAGGTGAGAAAGAGCGGCAAAAACGGTTTGTTTGTCTGTTCCATTCATGAAGCTTCCCTCCAGTGTTATATGTTTTGGCAAGAGCCGGGTCCTCCGGCAAACGATAATCCGCAGCTTCCTTGTTCCATGTACAGATCCGCGACTTCTTCGCGATGGGTTTGCGGAATGACAAAGCGGTCATCGTATTTGGCGATCGCAAGCAGACGGTACATATCTTCAATCTGCTCTTCAGTCAATCCGGTATCTTGAATCAGAGCTGAATCGATCTGTTTGTTTGTTTGAGTCGCTCGCATGTACATACGCATCACAGACATTTTCTTTAATGTCGTTCTTATATGGTGTGTATCACCGGCAGTCAGCAAATTGGCCAAATATTCGATCGGAATCCGCATTTCATCAATGGCAGGGAAGATATCTTCAGCTGATTGGGCCGTTCCTTTTCCTTCAAACATATTCATAATCGGACTGAGCGGCGGAATATACCATACCATCGGCAATGTCCGGTATTCAGGATGCAGCGGCAGAGCGATTTTCCAATCGATGATCATTTTGTAGATCGGAGATTTTTGCGCTGCTTCGATCCACTCCAGCGGAATGCCTTGAGCTTTTGCTTCTTCTGCGACAGCGGGATCATTCGGATCAAGGAAAATTTCCAGCTGGGAGTGATATAGATCTTTTTCATTTTCGGCTGAAGCCGCTTCTTCGACTTTATCTGCATCATAAAGCATGACTCCGAGATAGCGGATTCGGCCGACACATGTCTCAGAGCAGATTGTCGGCAGTCCTGCTTCAAGACGAGGGAAGCACAATGTGCATTTTTCCGCCTTGTTCGTCTGCCAGTTGAAATACACTTTTTTATAAGGGCATGATGATACACAGTGTCTCCATGAGCGGCACGCATTTTGATCGACGAGAACGATCCCGTCTTCTTCGCGTTTGTACATCGCTCCCGACGGACAGGAGGAGACGCAGGAAGGATTGATGCAGTGTTCGCATATCCTTGGCAGATACATCATAAAGACGTCTTCAAATTCAGTCTTGATCGATTCTTCCATTTTTTTGACGTTTGGATCTTGAAGGCCTGTAATGTGGCCGCCGGCAAGATCGTCTTCCCAGTTCGGACCCCATTCAAGGTTCATGAAGTCTCCCGTAATGGAAGACTTCGGCCTTGCAACAGGCTGGTGTTTTTTCTCCGGACTGTTTGTCAGCGTTTCATAATCATAGTTCCAAGGTTCATAGTAGTCATCGATCGTCGGCTGGTACGGGTTGTAGAATAAATTCATGAGCCGCGTTGTTTTGGCGCCTGATTTGAGCTGAAGTTTGCCTTTTTTCAGCTCCCAGCCGCCTCTGTATTTATCCTGGTCCTCCCATTGTTTAGGGTAGCCGATGCCCGGTTTTGTTTCGACGTTGTTGAAGTACATATATTCTGCACCGGAACGGTTTGTCCATGTGTTTTTGCATGTGACGCTGCATGTATGGCAGCCGATGCATTTATCAAGGTTCATTACCATTCCGATTTGAGCTTTAATCTTCAAGCCAATCGACCTCCTTCAATTTTCTGATCACGACATTGAGGTCGCGCTGATTTCCTGTCGGCCCGTAGTAGTTGAATCCGTAGCTGAGCTGGCCGTAGCCTCCGATCATCTGCGTCGGCTTGACATGGATGCGGGTCGGACTGTTATGGGTTCCACCGCGGTTATTCGTCAGCTTTGTTCCCGGTACATTGATATGCCGGTCTTGGGCATGGTGCATAAAGGCCATTCCTTTTGGAATCCGGTGTGATGTCACGGCCCGTGCGACGACGACTCCGTTTCGGTTGAAGCATTCGATCCAGTCGTTGTCCTGAATGTCGGTTTCTTCCGCATCGTCTTTATTCATCCAGACTGTCGGCCCGCCTCTGAAAAGGGTAAGCATCGGCAGGGAATCAAAATACATGCTGTGAACCGACCATTTATTATGCGGCGTTAAATAGTTTAAAACGATTTCTTTTCCTTCCTGATCCGGACGCTTGTTCAAGAAAGGGCGGTGGATCAGGATCGGCTTGAATGTCGCCATGTTCTCGCCGAATTCCGTCATCATTTCATGATCAAGGTAAAAAGACTGTCTGCCGGTCAGCGTTCTCCACGGAATCAGTTTTTCAACGTTCGTTGTAAACGGAGAATAGCGCCGTCCGCCTTTTTCAGAACCGCTGAAAGCAGGGGAGGTGATCACCGTTTTCGGCTGAGCCGAAATTTGCTCAAATGTAAAGCATTCCTCTTCCCGTTCTTCAGCTAAGTCTTTCAACTCAAGATTCGTTATTTTTTCAAGCGATTCCCACGCTTTAACGGCTACTTTCCCGTTTGAAGTGGAAGAGAGGGTCAATACCGCTTCCGCAGCCTGTCTTGCATCACTGATGTCAGGACAGCCTTTGGCGATCGTGTCGTCTTTTACGACGCCGAGCGTTTTTTTGAGGGAATCATATTCCGCTTCAACAGACCAGTTCATACCTTTCGTACCAAACGGCTGTTTGACAACATTCGGCCCAAGCGATGTCATCTTATTGAAAATCTGCTTGTAATCCCGTTCCACAACATGAATTTGCGGCATTGTTTTGCCGGGAACGGCAGGGCAGTCGCCTTTGCTCCAATCTTTGATTTTCCCGAGCGGCTGCGCCATTTCCTGTGGAGTGTCATGGAGAAGAGGAGTCGCAACAGCCTCTTTTACAGGTTCCATGTCCATTTCTTCAGCCAGATTGGAAACCGCTTTTGCCAATGCTTTGAAAATATCCCAATCAGACTTTGCTTCCCACGGCGCGCTGATTGCCGGGTTAAACGGGTGGATGAACGGATGCATATCCGTGCTGCTGAGATCGTGTTTTTCGTACCATGTGGCCGCAGGGAGCACGATGTCTGAATAAAGGGCTGTTCCCGCCATCCGGAAATCGAGATTGACCAGTAAGTCGAGTTTGCCTTCAGGCGCTTTGTCACGCCATGTGATTTCTTCGGGACGGATGCTGTCCTGATCATCGTTCATCAGTCCGTTAGTCGTGCCGAGCAAGTGCTTCAGAAAATATTCATGACCTTTGCCGGAGCTCGAGATTAAGTTGGCTCTCCAGACAAATAGATTTCTCGGGAAGTTCTTTTCATTGTCAGGATCTTCAATCGAAAACTTGAGATTTTTCTCCTCAAGCTGTCTGGCGATATAGCTTCCGACTTGCTGAGCGTTCTCAGCGCCTGCTTTTTCTGCTTCTTTATACAGATCGATACCGTTTTTCTCAAACGTCGGATACGATGGAAGCCATCCGAGTCTTGCCGCCAGCACATTGTAATCGGCGTGGTGCTTGTAGCGCGATGTTTTTGCGATAGGGGAAGCAAGCCCGCTGATTTCCTGATCTTCATAGCGCCACTGATCGGTAGCGAAGTAGAAAAATGATGTTCCGTTTTGCAGTTTGGCAGGGCCTCCCCAGTCTTTTGCCGTCGCGATCGTCTGCCATCCTTCGGCCGGCCGGAGTTTTTCCTGGCCGACATAGTGGGCCCAGCCGCCTCCGTTAACCCCTTGAGCTCCGACGAGAAGCACAAGGTTCAGCACAGCTCTGTAAATGGTGTCTGAATTGAACCAATGGTTAATCCCGGCGCCGACAATGATCATTGAACGGCCCTCTGTGTCAATCGCATTTTGCGCGAATTCCCTTGCGATTTTGATCACCATTTCACTTTTAATGCCGGTAATCGGCTCTTGCCAAGCCGGTGTAAACGGTTCAGGATCATCAAATGATGCCGGCGTCTGCCCGTCAATTCCGCGGTTGACGCCATAGTTGGCGAGCGTCAGGTCGAAAACGGTAGAAACAAAAACTTCCTCTCCGTCCAGAATCATTTTTTTGATCGGAAGCGGTCTTTCAAGCACTTTATTGCCGTCATGTGAGAAGTAAGGAATGTTGACCGTGCCGATCATATCTTCGTGTCCAAGCATGGAAAGCCGAGGTGTGATCGGTTTTTCTGAATCCTCATCAACCATGCGCAGATTCCATTTTCCTTGGCCGTCCCAGCGGGAGCCCATCGTGCCCTGCGGAATCGCAAATCCATCTGTGTCTTCATCCCAAACGGCAGGCTTCCACTCATCATGTTCTGTCGCACGCCCGATATCTTTAGCATGGAGGAAGCGGCCTGCTGTGAACGTTCCGTTTTCCTCTTTCAAAGTCACCAAAAACGGGAAATCGGTATATTGTTTTGCATAATCAATAAAACGCTCCGTTTTCTGGTTGACATAAAAGTCTTGGAGAATGACGTGGCCCATCGCCATGGCCAGTGCGCCGTCCGTGCCTTGTCTGATGCTCAGCCAATCATCGGAAAACTTTGAGGACTCGGCAAAGTCCGGGCTGATCGAAATCACTTTTGCCCCTTTATAGCGGGCTTCGGCTAAAAAGTGAGCGTCAGGCGTTCTGGTAAGCGGCACATTAGAACCCCATGTCATGATGTAGCCTGAATTGTACCAGTCGCTGCTTTCCGGAACGTCGGTTTGATCTCCCCAAATTTGCGGTGAAGCAGGAGGGAGGTCGGCATACCAGTCATAGAAGCTCAGCATCGGCCCGCCGATCAGGGACATAAAGCGTGACCCTGCTGCGTGGCTGAGCATCGACATGGCTGGAATCGGCGAGAAGCCGACATTTCGGTCAGGACCGTATTTGGCAATGGTGTACAGAAGGGAAGCCGAAATCAGCTTCAGGACTTCGCTCCATTCGGCGCGGACAAATCCGCCTTTTCCGCGCGCCTGTTTATAGGCCTTTGCTTTTTCAGGGTTTTCGATAATTGATTTCCATGCTTCCAGCGGATTTTTGCTGCTGTTTAGCGCCTCGCGCCACATCTGGATCAGCACACCGCGTACATACGGATATTTCACGCGGAGCGGGCTGTATATATACCAGGAAAAGCTCGCTCCTCTCGGACAGCCGCGCGGTTCAAAGTCCGGCATATCAGGGCCAGTCGAAGGGTAATCGAGTCGCTGCCCTTCCCATGTGACGATTCCGTTTTTGACGTAGATATTCCAGCTGCAGGAGCCTGTACAGTTCACCCCGTGGGTAGAGCGAACCACTTTATCATGCTGCCATCTATTTCTGTATACATCTTCCCAATTCCGGTCTTCATAAGTGGTTTGGCTGTGTTGATTGGAATGGCGTTCAATAGGAGAGAAATAATTTAATCTCCTGAAAATGGGACTCTGTTTCTTTTTTTTCATTGCTGGTTCACTCCTTCTGAGTCAGTGATGCTACCCTCACTATATATGGAGGAGGCGCTGGACCTTGTTAAATTTGTCACATGGTTTCGGGTTTTCACAAATTTGTCACATTTTCAGGAGGGGGAGAGGGAGGACAAAAAAACAGCCTGCATGGAAGCGGGCTGTCGAATGGGTCAATCGCTCGTGTTCAAAATTCTCTTTTCCCCGGTAATCTCTTGAATCGGGGCGATGTTCTGGGTGAATTCCAAAGTTCCGATATAGCGGCCGTTTTCATCGCGTACGGCAAAATAGCGGATGAACACGTATTTGTCTTTAAATTTGATCCAAAAGTCTTCAACGTCTTTTTTGCCTGATTTAAAGTCGTCAAGAAGTTTGTTGACGATGTGGACGCTTGCCGGCGGATGGCAGTTTTGGACGGTCCGGCCGATTACGGCTTTTGTCCTTGCGAAAATCCGTTCCTTTCCGTGTGAAAAATAGCGGACCACATCGTTTTCATCGATGAAGGTGATATCGACCGGAAGATGGTTCATCATGTGCTCAAGCTGGGCCACGGACAGAATACCCGTAGGGAGCCTGACATATCCGTCAGCCGCTTCTTCTGTTGTTTTGAGCTGATGGCGTTCAGGCTTCCACACCGTTTCCGGAGCAGTCAGGCAATATCCGATCTCGTCGCTTTCAGCCGCGATTTTCAGCCATTCGTCTTCTGTCAGCGTTCTGAGCGCCATCGGCAAGAGGATATTTTCTTCTTTATAAATCATTTCCGTGCCTTCTTGAATGATAAACGTTAGCTCGCGGATGACTTCATCTTTTTTGTCCGGCGTATACTCTTCCAACAAACGCTTCACTTCTTTGATGCTCTTGCGGATAAAATCATCGACAGCCCACATCACTTGGCTGGGCCCAGTAATTCCGTACTTTTCTAAATAGGGGAAGAGAAGATTTTCTTTTCTGCTGTAATGTTTGTCGACATCGGCGAGCAAGTTCAAGTCTGTGAGCAGCTTGAGAATGTTGTCGCGGTGATCTTCTTTTTCAAAACGTTCCAAATGAAGCTGCATTTTAAAGTTCAAAAGGAGGTCGATTTCTTTATTTTCTTTCATAAAAGTATGAACGGGATGGCCTGGCTGCTTATCGGCGTCAGCGCGGTGAATGTCTTCAATCGATCCTTTAAACACAGCGGCGTGAACGGAACAAAGCTCTTGAATTTCTTCGGGGGTAATGCCTTCTTCCTTCATTAACGCCTGTTCCAGCTGAGCGATTTCTTCAGCATTGACTGAACCGAACGTCTTTTCAAACCGTTTTTTGACGTCGGCAAGCGGTTTTCCTTTATGAAGGTCGATGATGATTTCTTTCAGAAGCTGCTTTTTTTCCTCTGGCAGACCTTGCTGCGTTTCCCGGTTGTTAATCATTTCGCTCATCGTTTTTCTCCTTTCCAAACGGGGTCAAATCCGTGCGCTTTCAATATGTCTAAGACATGCGGCCATTCGATTTGCATCATTCGCGCGCCTTTCGGAATCGTCACGATACGCCCGGCTGTTTCCAGCATGCCGGGCTTCGTTATGTTTTTAAACCCGGCTTCCTTCATCACGGCTTTTAGTTCAGGATGCAATGTGCAAAGTTCGTATACGGAATCGTTCAAATCAATTTTTTTATGCAGAGGGATCACATCCTTTGATAGTGATGATCATTCTCATCTATACCGTAATACAAGTATGCTGAAAAAAATGTGACGTACATCACATTTTTCAGCGCAAAGCCTTCGGAATATAAATACAGCTCGGGTCGCTTTCCAGATAATCGCCTGTCAGAGCATAGGCACGTGAGCGCGAACCGCCGCACACATGGCGGAATTCACAGACGCCGCATTTTCCTTTAAATCCGTCCGGATTTCGCAAATTCTTAAAGATCGGTGATTCGCGATAAATCTCAGCCAGCGGCTGTTCGCGGATGTTTCCGGCTTTAAACGGCAGGAGTCCGCTTGGATATACATCGCCGATATGGGAGATAAACATAAAGCCGTTGCCATCGTTCACACCTTTCGGAGCCCGGCCCAATCCGCCGATCGCATCCATTTTCCCTTTCTGCAATGCGTGTTCATAGCGGATTTTCATGTTGGGGTCTTTCGCTTCCCGCATTTTTTGTTGAATAACGACCCGTCGGTAGTGCTGGGCTGCTGTCGTTTTGATGTCAAAAGGCGCTTCTTTTGCCAAACGGCTGAGCCAAAGAAAGACTTTTTCATGGTCCACCGGCGAAATCATATCTTCCCGCTTCGCGCGGCCTGTCGGGACGAGAAAAAATACACTCCATAATACACAGTTCAATTCTTCGATCAGCTTTGCCATTTCATCCAGGTAATCGATGTTATAAGCGGATATAACGGTATTAATCTGCAGAGGCAGATGGCATTCATGAATGTAGCGTATGGCCTTCATGGTCAGGTCAAAGGAACCGTCCGTTCCTCGAAAATGATCATGAATCTCTCGGGTTGGCCCGTCCAAGCTGAACGCCCATCGGGATAAGCCGATTTCTTTTGCTGATTGAATCGCTTCTCTTGTAACATTCGGCGTGGCACTCGGGGTCATAGAGACGCGAACCCCTTTTTGGACGGCATACTCAATAATGGCGAATACGTCGTCTCTCATTAAAGGGTCACCCCCTGTCAGCACGAGGAGGGGATTGTCCATCGCATGAATTTGATCGATTAAATCTTTTCCTTCTTTCAGGGTGAGCTCCCGCGGATCGCGTTTATTTTGAGCCGATGCCCGGCAATGAAGGCACTTGAGCTCGCACGCTCTTGTCAGCTCCCAAATGACGATAAACGGAGACTTGTCGAAATCGCAATGTATCATCTTTCATCTGTCCTTTCGTTTGCATTCATGTGTATCGTAGCGGAAATGAAAAAGAAAAAAAGTTAAGTAGATCACATTTAGAAAAGGAAGGGAAAGAAGGGGGAGGCCCTTCTCACGCGTCGTCTTCTGCAGAGGAGTTGAGGTAACGCAAAAAAAGCTGGTAGGAAAAATACAAATTCTGCTGAAGCAGCATGAGAAAGTTCGTCTGTAATTGGCGGTTATAAGTCATCATTTTTTTGAAAGTATGAAATGGAATTTCAAGTACGGCGGTTTCTGCGGCAGTGTTGACTGAAATAAACGGAGATACGAAAGGTTCGCCTTTTTGATCAATAGGGAAAACATCGCCTTTTTCCCACTCGGCGATCGTTCGGGATTCTTCTGGAAGTCTTCTGTCAGAAAAATGAACTTCCCCTTTTAAAACAAAATAGACGGATTGCGAATGAAGGAACGATCGCGAATGCTGAGATGGCTGGATATCGATCACCTTCCCGTTTTTCAGCAGCCTTTTGATGATCGGAAGGGGTACCCCGAGAAACATAGGAAGATTTTTCAGAAACAATAAGTAGTCAAACCGGTCCATGGTATATCCTCCTTCTATATATTAGCATTTAGTATAAAGCGCCGGGCTGGAGGGCGCAGTGATTTATTTCACACGCCTGTATGCAAAATGTCACTGTGTAAAAAAGACGAAACTTTTATAATGTAATAGAAAAGAAGGGAGGATGCGTGATGAAAGTGTTCATACCGAAGCAGCACGGCGCCTGGGCGATGCTTGTCATCCCGTTTGTTCTCGGCATGTTCGCCGGGGGCGCGGATGTAAAGCATATTCCGCTGTTCTGCGGATGGCTGTTTCTATATCTAGCGGCATTTCCGGCTACGATGATGGTGAAGAAGAAAAATATCGTTTACTATCAAAAATGGGTTCTCATCTACGGCATTCCGGCCATCGTTTTCCTGCTTATTTCGGTCTGGCTGGAGCCGCGGCTCGTTTTTCTCGGGCTGCCGCTGTTTCCGCTCTTTCTCATCAATCTTTATTATGCGAAAAGAAACAACGACAGGGCGCTTTTAAATGATATTGCGGCAATCCTTGTTTTCAGCGCGGGCGGGCTTGCGAGCTTCTGGATGGGAGCGGGGAAGCTTGATGGTGAAGCATTGTTTGTTTTTATCCAGTCCGCTTTGTTTTTCACAGGGAGCGCCTTTTATGTCAAGTCGATGATCCGCGAAAAGAAAAACAATCGGTTTAAACTTTATTCATGGGGATACCACGTATTCCTGCCGTTCATCTCGCTGGCCGCGGGGGCAGGATGGGCCGTGCTTGGTGTAGTGCCGAGCAGTTTCAGAGCGTGGTTTTTACATGGAAAGAAACTGTCGATTAAGACAATCGGAATCTCAGAGCTGGTGAATGCCTGTTTCTTTATGGCCGTGTTGATCGTTTTTCTGCTGCAAACGTAAAAAACAAGGACACTGTGCTTCATGTCCTTGTTTGTTTTCGTTTTTTCAGTCGATATTGCAGATGTCGAGCGGGCAGTTTTCACAGTCGATTTCGCGTTTTAAATAGTTGAGTTGATGAATGACGATTTTTCCTGAGTCCTCAATTGAAATGACACCGTTCTTCCGGAGGTCGCTCAGCATGCGGTTGATGCTCTCCCTTGCGGCGGCACAGAATTTCGCCAGATCCTGGTTCGTCAGCACAATATTGATGAGAATCCCGTCGCTTCTTGTGATGCCGTAGCTGTTTGCGAGACGGATCAAGGTGGAGTAGAGCGCGCCTTTTTTACCATTCAGCAAAAGGTCGCGGATTTTCGATTGAATCTTTCGCAAATGCGTGCTCATCCATTTCATAAACTCAAACGTCAGTGCACCGTTTTGTATGAGTTCTTTTTCAAGCTTATCTTTATTGATGACCAACACTTCGCCATCAGAGAGGATCTTTGCGCTCAGCATATATTTCGCATCTTCTGTAAAAAGCGTAAGCTCCCCGACAATATCATTTTTTTTGCACATTCTGAGTGTCAGTTCTTTGCCATCGGACGTCAATTTGCCGATTTGGACAAGTCCCGACTGAATAAGATACAGTTCCTCCGCATCCATCCCTTCTTGAAAAAGGAATGTGTCCTGCCTGATTTTTCGTCGTGTACTGATTGATTCCAGCAAGTGATGCAGATCGTCTGAGAGCAAATCTGTGTCTGATTTTCTAACAGAAATATTCATTGAGCGTCACCCCTTTAGCAGTTCTTATTTTAACGTTAAATAAGGCTGAGTGACCTTTTAAATATAAACAATATTGTGAACTTATGAATAAAGTCCCAAAAAAGAGCCTGAGCACATCAGCTCAAGGCTCCTTTTGCAGGAAAGGTTTATAAATGGTTCGTCTTCGTTTTGGTCGATGTTTTGCTCACTTCCTGAAAATACATCCAGACCACGATCACAAAGCTGGCAAGGGCTGCTTCTGACAGCGCCATGAATCCGATCGCATAATGGCCGGTTGCCTGAAAAACGCTTGACAGGATGAGTGGCGGGAAGAATCCTCCCAAGCCGCCCATCGCTGATACAATCCCATTGACGATGCCGGCCTGATTTGAAAAATAAAGCGGCACAAGCTTAAAGATGATCCCGTTTCCAAGACCGGCGCACACGGCAACGGTTAATACCCCAAATCCGTAAAGTCCGAGGCTGGGTGAAAAGGCCAATAAAATCCCTGACAAGGTACAGCCGGCAAATACATACATCAACAGCTTCAGCGGGTTGAATTTGTCCGCGAGCCAGCCGCCGACAGGCCTCAGAAAAGTTGCGACAGCGATAAATCCGGCGGTTCTAAGCCCTGAATCAACGGGATCAAGCCCGAAGTGATTAACAAGAAAGTTCGGAAGATAAATCGTAAACGCGACGAAAGATCCGAATGTAATGAAGTAAAACAAGCTTAAAAACCATAATGTCTGATTTCGGTAGACTGCCTTCATTTGCTCTGTTACAGAAACCGTCACTTTTGTTTCTTTTCGATCTCCAAGGATAAAGTTCAATAAAGCGAATACGGCGACTAACACGATGTACATCCGCACCGTATTTTCCCACCCGGCTGTCTTTGCTACGACAGGAGCGGCAAACGTGGTAATCGCTGTACCGACGTTCCCGGCGCCGTAGATCCCATTGACAAACCCGTGTTTTTCTTTAGGGTAGTATTTCGGCAATGATGTGACCCCGATGGAAAAGACCGCTCCGCCGATGCCGAGGAAGAATCCGCCAAGGATCAAGTCGAACAGCGAATCGGCTGTGCTGATCCAAAAAATCGGGAACAGAAGCAGCACAAAGCTGATCATGAACGTGATTCTCGCACCGAATCTGTTTGTGTAGTATCCCAGCGGAATCCTCAGAAGCGAGCCGAGTATGACCGGAATGGCCGTGACAAGGGATATCTCACTGTCTGTCAGGGCGATGTCCTGCTTAATGTGGGGCATTAAAGAGGAAATCAACACCCAAACCATAAATCCTGCGACTAAACTAAATGACTGCAGCGGTAATTGTATTTTTTGACGATTTACCATTGCGTTTTTGCTCCTTTCAAAGGGAAAAATGAATAAATCAATCAGCATGTTTATCTTACAAAAAGTCTTTTAAAAACATTGTGAATTACGTCACACGGTCATTCGTTTGATTCGTGTTTAATATCGGTAAGTGAGGGATAGTAAACGGATGTAAAAAATAAATGGTTCATTTGCGGACTTTTTCGTTTATCATGAAAATAAAAAAAGGAGTGCCGCTTTTATGTTTATAAAGCTTACGCAAGAAGAAAAGCAAGCGATCATCGAGGAAATCAAACGCTTTTATGTTGAAGAAAGGGGAGAAGAGGTTGGAGACATCGCGGCGATTCAAATGTTTGAATTCGTAAAGGAAAAGCTGGGCCCTTACTTTTATAATCAGGCGCTGAAGGACAGCCGCAGAGTCGTGGAAGAGAAGGCAGCGGCGATTGAAGAAGAGCTCTTTGCGCTGGAGCGCCGTCTGTGACAACGCGCTCTCCTTTAGCAAAACCGAAGGGATTGAAAGACCAATGGAGTTTCTGAAGCAATTTATGATTTTCAGCGGGCTGAATGATGAAGAGTTCAAACAAATCGAGCAAATCGCGGTCAAGCGCACCTATCAGCCGAGAATGTTTGTTTTTATGGAAGGGGAAGAGAGGGAAGCGGTATTCTTCATTAAATCCGGTCTTGTTAAAGCCTTTAAAATCGATGAAGACGGCAATGAGCAAGTGATTTCGATTCTGCAAAGCGGGGACATGTTTCCCCATGTCGGCTTTTTTGACCGCTCCCCATACCCGGCAACAGCCGAAGCCGTTCAGGAAACCGAGTTGATCGTAATCCGCATCGCTGATTTTAATGAACTTTTGATGAAATATCCGGAAATGACAATAAAAGTGATGCAAATCATGGGGAAAAAGATTCTCGATTTGCAAGAGCGGATCCAGGGTTTTATTTCAAAAGATGTCCAGCACCGCTTGACGCATGTATTAATGAAGCTCGCTGCAGAACACGGCATTCCTCAAGAAAAAGGGGTCTACATCAGCCTGCCCATTACCAATCAGGATTTTGCGAACATGGTCGGAACGTCAAGGGAAACGATTAACCGCACATTAAATGAAATGAAAAAGAAAAATCTGCTGACAGCTGACAGGAGCGGAATTTTCATACATGATACAGACTGGCTGAACGGCTGCAATTGAAGGATAAGATGAAGGCTTTCCATTGAACAACAGATGGAAAGCCTGTTTTTATTTTGTTCACAAATCCGCCATTATTTAAGTGATCTGGTTCACAACCGGTGTGCTGCATATCCAGTATCTTAGGACATGCAAAATCAAAAAAGGAGTGAACCGCAATGGAAGTTCAAAGAAAGACGGTGCCCGTTAAAAAAGCATCGAAAAACGGTTTTTTGAAATCTGTTCTCGTCTTTACTTTAATCGTTAGTTTTTCGGTGCTGCTTTTGGGAGGCTATTGGATCTTCAAAGGACTTGCACCAAGACCAGTTGAAGTGTCCGGGCCAAACGGAGAGGTGCTCATGACCAAATCGTCCATTTCAGGCGGTCAGGCCGTATTTCAAAAATACGCGCTGATGGATTATGGCACGATTTTGGGGCACGGATCTTACATGGGGCCTGATTACACGGCCGAAGCCCTGAAAATCTATACGGAAGGGATGCAGGATTTTAAGGCGGAGGCACGATACGGCAAGCGCTTTAAACAACTTTCAGATGAAAAGCAGTCCACCATCCGGAATCAAGTCATCCGCGAAATGAGAAAAAACCGTTATAATCGCGCGTCAGATACATTGAAGCTGACAGATGCGCAGGTTTATGGATTGCAGCAAGTGCGTGATCATTACCGCAATGTCTTTACAAAAGGAGACGGCTGGGGGCTTGAGCCCGGTTTAATTAAAGAAAGCCACATGCCTAAACGCGACAGAGCGTGGGTTGACAGCGAAGACCAAATCACGCAGATCTCCGATTTTATCTTCTGGACGGCATGGCTTTCCAGTACATTAAGGCCTGGCGACGACATTACGTACACGAACAACTGGCCGTATGATGAAGATGCCGGAAACACGATGTCATTTGCCGCCGTTTGGTGGAGCGGCGCAAGCGTCACCATCCTTATTTTATTTGTCGGCATTATTTTATTCGTGTTTTACCGTTACAAGCTTGGAATGAAAGAGGCTTATCAGGAAGGGGCGTTTCCGGTATTTGATCTGGATAAACAGCCGCTTACGGCATCACAGGTTAAAACCGGAAAATATTTCGCCGTTGTGTCGCTGCTGTTTTTTGTTCAGGCCATGTTCGGAGCTTTGCTTGCCCACTATTATATTGAGCCGGACAGCTTTTTTGGGATCGATTGGATCAGGGATATGTTGCCATTCAGCATATCTAAGGGATTTCACCTCCAGCTGGCGATCTTCTGGATTGCGACTTCATGGCTCGGTATGGGCATTTATGCAGCGCCGCTTGTCGGAGGCCGCGAGCCGAAAAGGCAGGGGCTGCTTGTCGATATTCTGTTTTGGGCGCTGATCGTCCTTGTCGGCGGAAGCATGGCTGGCGAATGGCTCGGAGCGAAAGGCCTTTTAGGAAACAACTGGTTCTTATTCGGCCACCAAGGAATGGAATATATTGAACTCGGCCGCTTCTGGCAGGTCATTCTCGCACTCGGCATGCTGATATGGCTGTTTATCGTTTTCAGAGGCATTAAGAGCGGCCTCAAGCGGGAATCTGATAAAGGCGGTTTGATTCATCTGCTGTTTTATTCTTCGATCGCCATTCCGCTGTTTTACGGTGCAGCCTTTTTCTTTAATCCCGGCACAAATATTACAATGTCGGATTTTTGGCGGTGGTGGATTATCCATCTTTGGGTGGAAGGGATTTTTGAAGTCTTTGCCGTCGTGGTCATCGGCTTTTTGCTCGTGCAAATGAACCTGGTTACGAAAAAATCGACCGTCAGAACGCTTTATTTTCAACTGACGATCCTGCTGGGGAGCGGTGTCATCGGGATCGGACATCATTACTATTACAACGGTTCTTCCGAAGTTTGGATCGGCCTCGGTTCCGTCTTCTCATGCCTGGAAGTGATTCCTCTTACCCTGCTTGTATTGGAAGCTTATGAACAATACAAGATGATGAAAGACGGAGGCCATCATTTCCCGTATAAAGCAACGTTCTGGTTCTTGATTTCAACGGCGATCTGGAATCTGGTCGGTGCAGGGGTATTGGGCTTTTTGATCAATCTGCCTGCTGTCAGCTATTTTGAGCACGGCCAGTTCCTGACACCTGCCCACGGGCACGGGGCGATGATGGGCGTGTACGGCATGTTTGCCATTGCTGTCTGGCTGTATACGCTACGCAATATCGCCAAAAAAGAAGCGTGGAATGATAAATGGCTGAAAATAGCCTGCTGGTCGCTGAACATCGGCTTGTTCGGAATGGTGTTTATCAATTTGTTGCCGGTCGGTTTTCTTCAATTGAAAAAAGCGTTTGAAGACGGGTACTGGAGCTCAAGGGCGCCTGAGTTTTTACAGCAGGATACGGTGCAAACGCTGCTGACTTGGAGGGCTGTGCCGGATACGATCTTTTTAGCCGGAATCGTGATTTTGGTCATATTCAGCATCAGAGCATTATTCCATCTCCGCAAACCGACGCATCAGGAAGGAGAAGCGCTTCCAGTTAAAGACATTGCTTCAGATGAATAGATAAACAAAAAGACAGAGGAAGTGAAATCCTCTGTCTTTTTATTTTATTGATTGGCTTCCGCTTCAAGCCGCGGGAACAAAATATTGTTTTCCAGGTGAATGTGCTGAAAAAGATCTGTTTCCAATTCATCAAGCTTTAAGTAAGTCAGTGTATATGTTGTGCATGCCCCTTCAGGAAGGGTATAGTCATTGGTCACTTTTCTCAGTTCCTTCAAGATGCTGCCTGCGGCTTCATGCTCTTGTTCAAGGACGTCGATCGCCTGAACCGCTTCTGCCAGGCTGTCCATTGATCGCGTCTCTTCATAGGTCGTCACTTTCGGTAAAATGAGTTCCTCTTCCTGAAAGAGATGGTGTTCCAGTTCAGTTTTCAGCTGATGGAACAATTGATGGACCTGGGCGAGTTCCGGATGATGGATGCCGTGAACCCGGTAGACTTTTGTGACAAAGCCTGATAGTTCAGGAAGCACCTCATACAGGTAAGCATGGTGCGTATGAATCACATGGTCGATCAGCTGTGAATACGGGGCTTCACTCCAGTTCGTCTCTTTTGCGTTCAATGCCTTTGTCTCTTGATATAATGTATTGATTTTTGCTAAGATCTCTTCTTCATTTAAATCCTGTTCTTTTATCGCTTCACCGATCGGGCGGTTGCCCCCGCAGCAAAAGTCGATGCGATATTCTTTCAGCAACCGGCTGGCTCTTGGAAAACGCGTAACAATATCACCTGTTTTTGTGTTTTGATCAAATACTGCTTCCATTTGTAAAACCTCCTGAAGTGTTTTTTATGCTATGGGTTAAATGTAACGGGTTCACCGATGGAAAATCGTGATCTACATCACATTCGGGAAAAATGACAGAAAAAGCAATAAGTCAGAAGAAATCGGGAAATAGCTATAGATAACTTTTCATGTTGGAGGCCTGCAATGGAGCATTTATCCTGGCTTACATTTACGATGCTGATTCTCGCCAGTTACCGGCTAACTCATTTGATTGTTTTTGACAAGATCACGGAGTTTATCCGGAAACCGTTCATGAAGAAAAAGCAGACGGTTGATGAACAAGGGCATGTAGAAACGAAAAAAGTGCCGAAATCAAACTTCGGCTATTTGCTGAATTGCTATTGGTGCGCAGGGATATGGTGCGCTTTGATCATCGCTGTCGGGTATCTGATTGTCCCAAAAACGATATTCCCGTTAATTTTAATTTTATCGGTCGCAGGTGGACAGGCGATTCTTGAAACGTTTGTCGGTGTCGCAACAAAACTTGTCAGCTTTTTCTCTGATTTAAAGAAATAAACCACTCCAAGCGGATGGTTTTATTTTTTTGACAATAAAGTGACACAAACAGCAGAGAGAACATGTCCGCTTTGTGAACTTTTTACAGCGATTTTTTCCCGGTTGCCGCATTTTAGGCAGAGGGAAGACATTATTTTGAAGAAGAATCAGGTTTTAAAATTTTGAATTGAGAGAAAAAGGAAGCACAAAGTCCCCGGTCATACTTTTTTAGCTTTTCATCATTAGCATTCAGACCTCCCATTTCATACGAAAAGAGGAAATAGATAGATTTTCAAAACGAAAAAAACGTGAAATATGGTTGATAGACAATCAATGAATAGTTTTTTTACAATCAGTAACGTGCTACAAGCCAAGAAAGGGGTGAAAATGTCTGCCAGAAAGTGTTTTTGGAAAATAACATCATTGGAGGAAAAAGAATGTCATACATGAAACGTTCCATTTCTGTCTTCATCGCCTGCTTCATGGTAGCAGCACTCGGCATCAGCGGTATCATCGCACCTAAAGCGTCTGCCGCTTCTCAAACACCCGTTGCTGTAAACGGACAGCTCACCTTGAAAGGTACGCAGCTCGTCAATCAAAAAGGAAAAGCGGTTCAGCTGAAAGGAATCAGTTCACACGGGCTGCAGTGGTATGGCGATTATGTCAACAAAGACTCGTTAAAATGGCTGAGAGACGACTGGGGCATCAATGTCTTCCGCGCGGCTATGTATACGGGTGAAGGCGGCTATATTGACAATCCGTCGGTTAAAAACAAAGTGAAGGAAGCCGTCGAAGCGGCAAAAGAACTCGGAATCTATGTGATCATCGACTGGCACATACTGAGCGACGGCAATCCAAACCAAAACAAAGCGAAAGCAAAAGAGTTTTTCAACGAAATGTCAAGGCTTTACGGCAAGACGCCAAACGTCATTTTTGAAATTGCCAACGAGCCGAACGGCGATGTCAACTGGAACCGTGACATTAAACCTTACGCTGAAGACATTTTGTCCGTGATCCGCAAAAATTCTCCGAAAAATATTGTGATCGTTGGGACAGGCACTTGGAGCCAAGATGTCAACGATGCGGCGGACAATCAGCTGAAAGACGGCAATGTTATGTACGCGCTCCATTTTTATGCGGGTACGCACGGTCAGTCTTTGCGGGATAAAGCAGACTATGCACTCAGCAAAGGAGCGCCGATTTTCGTCACAGAATGGGGAACGAGCGATGCTTCCGGAAACGGCGGTGTCTACCTCGACCAATCCAGGGAGTGGCTGAAATATTTAGACAGCAAAAAAATCAGCTGGGTAAACTGGAGCTTGTGCGACAAACAAGAGTCGTCAGCTGCTTTAAACTCCGGCGCCTCTAAAAAGGGAGGATGGTCTCAATCCGACTTATCCTCATCAGGTAAATTCGTCAGGGAAAACATCCGCAGCGGATCAAACGGTTCGTCAGGAGACTCTGGATCGGATTCGAAAGGGTCAGATCAAAAAGACCAGAAAAAGGATCAGGATAAACCAGGTCAAGACAGCGGCGCTGCAGCCAACACGATAGCAGTACAATACAGAGCGGGGGACAACAATGTAAACGGCAACCAAATCCGCCCTCAGCTCAACATTAAAAACAACAGCAAAAAAACCGTGTCTTTAAATCGAATCACTGTCCGCTATTGGTATAAAACGAATCACAAAGGACAAAATTTTGACTGCGACTATGCCCAAATCGGCTGCAGCAAACTCACGCACAAATTCGTCCAATTAAAAAAAGCGGTAAACGGAGCAGACACGTATCTTGAAGTAGGATTTAAAAACGGTACATTAGCGCCGGGTGCAAGTACAGGCGAAATCCAGATCCGTCTTCACAATGACAACTGGAGCAATTATGCCCAAATCGGCGACTATTCATTTTCTTCAGGTTCAAACACATTTAAAAATACGAAAAAAATCACGTTGTATGAGAATGGAAAACTGATTTGGGGCGCTGAACCTAAATAACGGCACTTTAACGGACACCGAATTTGGTGTCCGTTTTCGTATATATTATAATGGAAGGAATGAGGAATATTTTTGTAAACATGAAAGGAGATGGATGTATGAATGAAACATTGCAGCAATACATGATGCTTGTCAAGGAAAACTACGACACGATCAATGGACCTGATTACGCAGGCAAAGAGGAAGACATTGAAAAGCGAAAAAAACAAATCGAGCTTTACGCCAAAACGCTCCAGCAAGGTTTTTCAACAGATGACGACTATGATGAATTCGCAGATGCCGTGATTAAATGCGCATACGGAGATCTGACAATGGAAGAATTAGAAACGGTTTATCGGGAATTAACGTCTTCATAATCAATAAAATAAGGGGGAGAAGAACCATGAAAGATACGATCATGAAGACAGACCGGATGATTTTGCGAAAAATGAGGCGTGATGACGCCGAAAACCTGCTCGAAATCTTTTCTGACCCGACAGCCATGGAATATTATCCATCGACAAAGAATGAAAAACAGACATTGCAATGGATCGACTGGACACTTGAAAACTATGAAAAACATGGAACCGGCCTGTGGGTTGCCGAACATAAACAAACAGGCGAATTTCTAGGTCAATGCGGCATCGTGCCACAGGAAGTCGAAGGATCGGACGAAATGGAAATCGGCTATTTGTTTAAACGGAGCGTCTGGAAAAACGGCTATGCAACCGAAGCAGCATCAGCATGCAAACAGTATGGATTTGAGGCATTTCACCTGAAAAAAATCGTATCTTTACCTGATGCGAAAAATCTGCCGTCCAGAAAAGTTGCCGAACGAATCGGCATGACTTTAGAAAAAACGATACATAAATGGGGAAAAGAAATTGCCGTATATTCAGTTTATCGATAAAATTTTTTATTCTGTCTCACTAACTTGAGTATACTTTGAGATTGAGACAGAATTTCTTTTCAATCCTTAACTTCCGAGAATATATATTATGTAAACTAGAAAGAAATGAAGGTCAGGATTATGCAATGTTCCTCCATCAGCTGTACGACACAAAACCCTTGGTTGCATTAGCCCTTGAACTACTTTCACTAAACAGTTCTTTGACATAAAATGCAGCCATAATTTCCATTCCTATAACCCATTCTTCGCAAACTCCTTTAACTTACATTGTAATTTTGGCTGGTTCTCTCAACTTTACTTTACTGATTTGAAATGTCCACAACATTATATGTAATAGTTCATTGACTTCAACATCAGCATTCACATGTAATGTATTAACTTCACTCCATACATTAAGCATGCAGTTTGCATATTCATTTAGTTTTAATTGGACGCGATTCTCCCAAATCAACACTCATCTCAGTATCTAGACAAAAGCTTGTATCACTTAAAAACAATGCCTGAAATATGAGAGAGCCGATAACCGCGTAATAGGGTTATCGGCTCTGTGTCTGTACGGCTAGCTCTTTGACATGCGTTTATCAGCAACCTCTCGGCTATGTCACTTGTTGCTGGTCTTCTTGATCAAGTCCACGCCATCGTATGCCAGACTTTCCACACTTGCAGCCTTCTGCAGTATGTAATGATCAAAAAAGTTCTTCGTATAGTTTGTAACAAGATTTCGCATCTCCATAGCATCCCGTTCGCCTCTGAGTTCCTCATTAACACTGGTAAACACGATGTCGCAGTAATCTAAATGCGCAACACGATCAACAGAGAAATAATAGGTTTCCATGCTGTTGTTAGCGCCAATGATCGCATTCATATTATAGTTAGGTTCAGAAAACAGTAGCAAAAAGGGTTTCTTCAGGTCGCTGTCGCGAAGGCCGAACGCACCGCTATCCAAGCCAATCCCGCAGGCGAACCGGTCGTCGTCCCGGCAAACAATCGCCGTCGTAGGCCCTCCATAAGAATGTCCGACTATGCCCATGCCGATGTCAAGCAACAATCTGCCCTTAAAGATGGAATTCAGTTCTCCAGAGTCCAGTTTGTAAAGATAATCGGCTACATACCTTACATCTTCTGCCTGTAATTCACTATACTCTGTTAACTTGGCAAGTATCGGCAGTGTAAGCACGTTACGGCACATCTCAATGGCAGTTTCATCGTCAGGCCGCATCTCCATCTTACCAGCCAACGCCAGCATCTCCGGATCTTCAGAAAACGCCATAATGGCATCCGAAAAATCCTTTGATACATTAAACAGGCGCCCATCTTTACGCTTATACATCGTGCTATTCTGATGGCCGATGCTTACCACAACATATCCCATGCTTGCCAAGTCTGTACAGATCACTGTACCCCATTCTGGAGAACCGCCCCCGCCGCAAACATAGAATAACACCGGATAGCGCTTTTCCTGCGCGGAGAGAGCAAGGTCGTCGTAACACTGGGTCTTGATATCTATAGAGTAAGCATCCTTCAACGCAGTGAGAAGTGGCTGCTCATCAAGCATTTCGTAGACCTCAGGAAACATGTACGTTGATGCAGTCTTGCCTTCGCTACTGTCGGACGGATAGTACACAAACGCCATCAGTTCTCTTTTTGAGTGGTCTGATGCCGTGTAATCAAAATCCATCTGGGTTCGACCGACAGTATAGCCGCCAATTGGTTCTGGAAATGCGTCATAAGTTTTCATTTTCTTGTTCCCCCTTAATTAATAAAAGTCAGCAAAGTACTTGCTGAAGATTCAAAGAAAAGCCACAATTAGATATAGACACTTCTTAATGGAGGTAACTTAAAATTAATTTGTTATTATAAAAATGGGGGACGGTAATAGACTAAAGTTAGTGAAATAAGAGCTTCTACAAATGAAATCGAAATGATAATCTTATGATTCACAGGTGATTTTCTAGATATTAACTTTTGACCGATATAGTTTAGGAAATAAAACACAAGAAAGAAGCATACGATTCCAAAAATAACTCCAGACAAGCGGCCTCCCCCCTTTCTGCCTTTCAACCATGGATTCCAGCTCTAAATTAAATCAGATGCACCTACAATAGTCCGCGCCAAAAAATATCAAATGATATCTCTAAAGACCGTTCAAATGATTGTTTGTTTTCGTATACCAGTTGAATGTTAAGCCCGTCATAAAGCGTAATAAAGCCTATCGCACATTTCTCCGGCGGACAGTTCACATCCGATTCCTTAAAAACATTCGCTACCCGTTCTTTTAAAGTATGCAGATATAAAAGGTATTGGGCTGAAATAAAATCGCTTACTTCAGCAGGCGCCTTAAAGGACATTGCCTGCAAAAAAGCCACATTTGGCAATGCATGAAAACGGACTTGGGTTTCTTTTAAAAAGTCATATATTTGACTCTTTGCAGGCATATGTTTTCTTGAATCGAAGAATTCGTTGATAAATGAAATTTCCTCTTCCACAATCTCGGGGTATATTTCCATCAGCAGCTCTTTTTTTGACGAAAAATGATAAGCGAGAGATTGTTTTCTGATTCCCAATTCTTGTGCGATATGCGACATTTTGACTCCCTCATATCCCAATTCATTAAATTGGCGAACCGCTGTACGCTTTATATTCTCTCTGGTCAATATACCGTCCTCCCCTATTTTTCAGGCTGTTTTTCTCTTCATGCAGATATATAAAATATATAATAAAAGAAACAGAAGGTACATGAAAATGGCGGTAATATAGATCTCCCGATAGGAATAAACCGTCGCCACCAAACCTAATAATAAGGACCCTCCGCCAATCCCCATATCGAAAAAATTAAAGAACGTTCCCATTGCATCCTCATGTTCATGCTCTTCCACAAGATTGATACACCATGTTTGGATGGCGGGAAAAATTGAGCCGAATCCAAAACCGTAGCATATAGCCGCTGTAAAAAACATTGCATTTGTTTGCGCGAAATATAATATTGACAGCCCTGCTATTGAAAATAGCGAGGCGGGAATAAGGATGGCGGCAGCTCCGTATCGGTCAAATGTTCTGCCGGAAATAAGCCGTATAAAAAAACTGGCTCCTGCAATCAAAAAGAAAAACATCCCGACACTATGAAACCCCTTTTCGATTGCATAGAGCGAAAAGAAAGACATAATTCCAGACGCAGCAATACCAACGAATAAAATAAGTATTGACGGAAACAGTACACGTTTTTCCAATACTTTTAACTTTGCAGTTCCTTTTCCGCCAGTGCCAGTTGTTTCCGGCTGTCTGCGCACGAAAACAGCCATAAGTACCGCCAGCAAAAGAACGGACATCCCGCCTAAAAAAAGTCTTTGAAAATCATAAAGCTCCAGAGCCGCGATACCGATCATCGGTCCAACGGAAACTGCAATTGTCTCACCTACTCCAAAATATCCAATTCCTTCACCCCTGCGCTCTTTAGGAATAATTTCAGCTGCGATTGTTGCAAAATAGGTCGTCGCCAATCCAAACCCGGCGCCATGTATTAAGCGAATCAGTAATAAAGCGGTGACATCAGACGCCAGGTAATAGGCGCCTGTTGAGAAAGCGCTGATCACAAGTCCTAAAATGAGCAAATATTTTTTATTAAACCGTAAAGCCAGTGCCCCTGCAAAAGGACGAACAGCAATTGCAGAGATCATAAAAATACCTGTAACATACCCGACTTGTTTTGCCCCTCCCCCAATAGCCGTCACAAACAAAGGCAATGTCGGCAATAACATTTCAAATACCATAAACAAGAAAGCATTTGCAAACGTCACAAAAACAAATGACAATGACCATATTTTTGCAGTATTTATTTTTTCTACATTCAATTCCATTTGGCTACCTCTCACTCACTGATTTTATTTTCCTTCTTAAGCATTCACTTTAACTGACCACGGTCAGTTTGTAAATATAATTTAAGCTATTAATAAGCAGAATTTAAAAAATAAAACTTGATTAAACTGACTGTTGACAGATAGAAGTTGAGTCGCAAAGGGTATCTTCCAATAAATAAAAAAGCTACTCTCAAAGAGTAGCTTTTGTGGTGCGTGCAGGCATTAAACTTCCATACGCTTCATAAATTAAGCCTGTTTTCCTATGAAATTATTTAACGACCGGCCAAGCCGGTGAAGCCGGATCTAATGTAAAGTCATAAGACGTCTCGTCGCGATACATCGGATCGGCATAAATCGAGTCTTGATCTTGATTTGTCGCATGTTGATACGACGAAAACGAGTCGTATTCATTCTGTTTCCAAATCCACAGACCGTCTTTGCCGGCTTCCTTGTGGTACACGTTATGATTTACTTTATTTCCTTCATTTTTCGTAAAATCGTTTGCGATAAATATTCGCGAATCGCTTGCTGTGATGATGTTCTTTTCAATTTTGTTGCTTTTTGTGTCATACTGGAGCAAAAGCTGTCCGCCGTCCAGCCCCTTTGTATCATTGCGGTAAACAATATTGTGCGCAATAACAGAATGGCTGGTGCCTCCCCGCTTTTGGTCGTATCCGCCGATAGAAATGCCCGTGTACGCATTCTCATACACTTTGTTGTCGGTTATTTGAATATCATCAGCATATTTCCCTTTATGTTCAGACGTTGCTTCTATCCCGATATCGTTGCCGTAGACCGTGTTTTTCTTAATGTCAATGCTTTGTCCTCCGTCAACATAAATTCCGCCCGCAGAGTAATCATCCCCATAGGCGGGATTTCCGTAAGTGGAGTTATTGTAAACCGTGTTGTTTTCTACGATACCGTTGCGCACAAAATCGTTTTGAGCGGCCGTTCCTTCATAACCGATCAGATCAATTCCAATGTTATTATTGTCGCGAACCACATTGCCTCTCACCGTGAAACCGTCAATGTTTCCGTTCAGCACAACCGCTTCACTCGCCCCGAGTGTCAGCTTTTCAACCGTATTGTCCTCGATCTTAATGTCTTTCATGCTGCCGGAGCCATAGACGGCAATCCCGTGGGCATTGCCGTCATCCGCTGTTGTTTTTATATCCCGGACGTGATTGTTTTTAATGGTGATATGACTGCTGGAGCCTGAAACATAAATTCCCATGGCGGTTGCTTCTTCCGATGAAACGGAAAGGTCTTGAATCGTCAGGCCGTTGATTGTGATGTACTGTTGATTGTGAATCTGAATGAGCGGTGTTTCATATTCAGCGTCCTGAATAGATTTTCCGCTGATGACGACTTTTTCATTCTCATAGTTTTGAAATGTGATAGGCTTTTCAGCCGACCCGCTCTCCCTCACATCAAGCGTTTCATGATACGTGCCTTCCCGAATCATAACAGTTGTGCCGGGGACAGCTTTTTTTGCTGCATGTCCCAGAGTTCGAAACGGCTTTTCTTTCGTTCCTTCATTTTGATCATTTCCATCGGGGGAAACATACAAGCTGTTAGCCGGTTCTGCTTCTTTTGCTCCGGTCTTATCGTAAGCAAAAGCGATGATAACAGAAACTAAAATACACGCTGATAAAATAAAATACCATTTTCTCATACTCAGCTCTCTTTTCTTTTCAAAATGGATAAACTAACACCATTATAGAATATCCATTTATGGAAAACCATCGCAAACATTTGAAAGAAAAAGGCAACCCTGTGATCAAAGGGTTGCCTCCATGTTTATGAGTTTATTCAGCACTTCCGCAGTCTATGAATAATATAGCCGCCTATTCCTCCTAGAATCGCCGGAAGCACCCATCCTAATCCGATGTCATACATCGGGAGAAACTGATTGAAAAATTGATTAATAGCTGCAATTTTGAGTCCGGCAGCATTCAGGCCGTCAAACAAGCTGATGATAAAGGTCATTATCAGACTGCCTTGATACACTTCCCTCTTCCCTTTAAATAAGGGATGTAAAAATGTTAAGAATATTAAAGAAATCGCAATGGGATACAAAGTTGTTAAAACCGGCATTGAAACGTTAATCAGCTGTGTTAATCCTATATTTGCTACAAGGGTGCTGAACATTGATAGAATGACAGCAATTTTTTTGTAGGAGATGTTTGGAAACAAGCCGTGGAAAAACGAAGAGCATGCTGTGATGAGTCCCACACTTGTTGTCAGACATGCCACTGTGATCATTAAGCCCAAAAAAACGGAACCATATGGTCCGAAATAATAGGATGAAACCTTCGCTAAAACCTCGGCTCCATTTTCTAATAGACCCAGTTTTTCAACGCTGGAAGCCCCCATGTATGAAAGCGCTGAATAGATCAGAGCCAGGAGCGCTGCTGCAATCGCCGTCGATTTTGCACAAACGATCATGAGCTGTTTTTTGGAGACCGCTCCCTTCTCTTTCATGGCGTTCACAATGATGATTCCAAATACAAAAGCGACAAGGGCATCAAGTGTAAAGTAACCTTCTTTGAACCCTTTAAAAAACACGTGTGATGCATATCCTGCAGACGGAGCTTGAAAGCTTCCGATTGGATGAATAATTGCCGTAACGACGAGTAATCCGATAAATGTTAATTTAATAGGAGTTAAAAATTTTCCGATAACATCAATAATTTTAGTTGGATTCAGAGACAGCAAGCAGGCCACCGTGAAAAATAATACGGTAAATATGATTAAGGCAACAGGGCTTGCATCATGAGATAAAAAAGGTTTAACCCCTATTTCAAACGATACATTACCGGATCTGGGAATCGCGAAAAAAGGGCCGATTGCTAAATAGAGAACCGTCGTAAATACAATGCCGAACAATGGATGCACACGACTGGCCAGAGACTGCAAATCATTTTTTCCTGAAAAAACGAATGCGGTAATGGCGAGTAATGGCAATCCGACTCCGGTCACTAAGAATCCTGCATTGGCTGTCCATACATTCTCTCCGGCCATCTGACCAAGCATAGGCGGGAAAATGAGATTTCCTGCACCGAAAAATAATGCAAACAGCATTAGTCCTATGATTAGGATAAATGAAAAAGGAATTTTTTTTGCCATCATGAGTCCTCCGATTCGGGTTAAGCTATTAGTGTGTTTGTAGTAGTCAGTAGTGTAGCACGATAAAAATTTCATAAATGAATGTCCTGAATTATCAGTAAATATTAAATAAAAGTACTATCCTACTATAGTAGCTGTTGCTTGTATTGTCAAAGGTTTAGTTTGTAATGATAGAACCGGACGCTCTTTCTTGCTGAAATACAAGATCAAGTAACTTGAAATCTTAAACATGTTCATCAAGTTCAATAAAGTAGTGATTTTTACGATAAGATACGGCATCCATTGTAGCTATCAGATTTTCTCCATGCAAGATGTCGATTCGGTAGAAGCCTGTGCGGAAGTTTCGTTTTTCCTCTTTCGCACGGGCAGTTATCTTGTCTCCTGGTTTAGCTGATTCAATAAACTGGATTGTTGTGGTGAGTCCTAAAGATGTTTTTCCGTATGCATTACATGCCGCTGAAAAAGCGTGATCGGCTAAGGCATAAATGACGGCTCCGTGAACTGTCCCGTAAGCATTTACCATATGGCTTTGTACTTCAAGAACGGCCTCTGCAAGACCTGCCCGAAACTTTGTTAACTCAATTCCCAGCGATCGGGCATACGGATCGTTCTTTACTTGCCTATGGATTTGGTCATAGTGTTTTTCGTGAATGTTCACTTCATCGATTTTTCTCTTCATCATCGTCTCCTCCTTTGGTCATGAGGTTGTTCAATTAAAAACCCATTGCACCAGTATCATATAGATAATCGTTCCTCCGGCAATAGAAAGGAGCATATTTTTCTTCCAAAAATGAAGCAGCGCAACTGCCGCTGCCCCGATCAGTTCGGGGATTCCGCGGCTGCCGGAAAGCAGGCTCACATCCTTAAAACAATAAACGATCAAAAGTCCGATTACCGCTGAAGGAAGCACTTTTCCAAGGTATTGAACATATGTCGGCGTAGGTTTGTCCGATGGAAAAATCATAAAAGGAAGAAACCTTGTCAGCATTGTGCCTAACACGATCATGGCAATCGTGATCATTTGCTGTGTAAAACTCATCGTCATACAGTAACCTCAGCTTTCTCTAATGGTTTTCTAAGGACAGTAAGTACCCCGAGAATGGCCAGCATAGCTGGGATAATGAAGTGATTTCCGCCAAAGATGATCAGACTGACTGCAGTAAGTCCGAGTCCTGCAAGCGCGCTGTGGTGCTTTTTCTCTTTCATCCATTGTTCTATGAAAATTACCACAAAAAGAGCAGTCATCACAAAATCGAGCCCTTCTGTGTTGAACCGGACAAAAGATCCGAAAACGCCGCCGATCGCCGCTCCTATCACCCAATAGAAATGATTGAACAGCGTCACGAAGAACATAAACCAGCCCTTGTCTATATCCTTTGGAACATTTACGGTACAATTGATAGAAAAAGATTCGTCGCACAGTCCATAAATCAGATAAAACTTTTTTCTGCCTGTTCCCCTATACTTATCCAACATAGAAATGCCATAAAACAAATGGCGTGCGTTCACCATGAGGGTTAGAAATAGGGCATTCGTCGGGTTAAAGGCGGCAAGAAGTAAATTGGCCGCAACAAACTCCATTGATCCTGCAAAAATAGCGAAGCTCATTATGATAGGGTAAATTGCATTGAACCCTAAGGAATTCATATAAATTCCATAGGCGATCCCCAAAAAAACAAAGCCTGCAAGAATAGGTACGGTATATGGAAAAGCCGCTCGACATGCACTCCATATATGATCTCTTTTTGTCACATGGTTCACATCCTCTGTTACCAGCTTTATTCCATACAAATTTAACATACGAAATCCATACAATAAACAAGATAATTGTATGGATTACAATTATTTAGTTTAAAAAAAGCCCCATTTTCAGGGACTTTTACAGATCGGGCCTCCTTTAATTGTCCCCTCTTTAAAACTTCCCGTTCTGCATTTGAATTCCAAACTATTGATGATATTATTGTATGGAATTTAAATGTAGGAGGAGCAAAATGCCAGTCAATTCGTTTGACAACTATCCAATGTCTTGGAAACCTGATAAGAAAGCATTGAAGCGTCCTTATTATTATTCGATTGCGACATTGCTTGAAGAGGATATCGTAAACGGTTTTTTGGCGCCTGGGACAAAGCTGCCTCCGCAACGGGAACTGGCAGATTTTCTTGATTTAAACTTTACCACGATTACACGCGCCTACAAACTATGTGAGTTCAAGGGGCTGATTTATGCTGTCACCGGAAGCGGCACCTTCGTCGCTCCTAATGCTGCCCGCTCTATCACCATTTCCGCAGATAAGGTGACAAACTGCATTGATCTCGGATTTGTAGCCTCTTTTGAGCAAACCAACGGAATGGTAGCGGAGGTTGTTCAAAAAGCTGCAGATAAAAGCTATTTGGAGAAGCTAATGGACTACAATGACCCGACTGGTATTCCGCATCAAAAAACGGCAGGGCTAAACTGGATGGAATCTTTCGGTATTCACGCAGACCAAGAACATATTGCGATTGTTTCCGGTGCTCAAAATGCGTTGGCCATTGCATTGACCTCGCTGTTTGACCCTGGTGACCGCATTGCAACTGACCTATACACGTATTCGAACTTTATTGAGCTGGCCAAAATGCTCCATATTCAATTGGTACCTGTTTCCGGTGACCAGTATGGAATGCTGCCGGATGAACTTGAAAAGCAGTGCTGCCAGACGAAAATTCACGGCATATTTCTGATGCCCTCATGCTGTAATCCGACAACCGTGATGATATCAGATGTTCGAAAGCATGAATTAGTGGAGGCCATCCGCAAGCATGATTTGCTGTTGATCGAGGATGATATTCATGCGTTTCTGACGGCAGGGATTGTATCAGATTATCAGCAGCCAATGTTTAGTTTGCTTCCAGATCAGAGCATATACATTTGCAGCACCTCAAAGTCGATATGCTCCGGGTTAAGAGTTGCCTATATGGTGTATGGGGATGCTTTACGGGAAAAGATATTGCAGGGCATTTTTAACATCAATGTCAAAACGTCATCTTTAGATGCGGAGGTCATTACTGAGCTGATTTTATCAGGTAAGGCTCATGAAATCGTTGCTCAAAAGAAAAAGCTTGCACAGTCGGCCAATGATCTTTATGCGGCATATTTTCCTGTAACTGAGCCTGGTGAACATCCTCTTAGTTTATACCGATGGCTTCCGATTGAAGAGCATGCTGACTCATCACAATTGGAGACGGATTTGAGGAAGCGTGGGATTCGGGTTTTTCATTCCGACCGTTTTCTCAGCGGGCAGACGACGCGCGAAAAATATTTGCGCATTGCGCTTTCTTCTACAAATTCATTAGATGAGCTGAAATTAGGGTTGGATATATTAAAACAGTATCTTGGATAAGTTGATTAATTACGGCCTTGCCAACATGTATGCATGAAGATAGCTCTTCCCTATGAAGATAATTTACAATTCTGTTACATCATGTAAAATGGTAATTGGAAAAGAAATCTTACATTTGGGAGGTTGTGAAATGCCATATAGAATGAAGCTGTATGTCCATCCACTCTGCTGAAATTGCCGGATCATGCCAAAAAAGGCCAGTCAAATAAAATGACTGGCCTCTCTGTATTACATATGATTTACAAAGTGGAGATATCAATCACGAATCGATAACGCACATCGCTGCGAAGTACGCGCTCATACGCTTCATCTTGCGGAGCGATGCCGTGTTCAGCAGCGAAATCAAGCATCTCTTGTGTCTCGCGAATGCCGCCGACTAGCGAACCTTCAATGCTGCGGCGGCCCATAATTAAGGAAAACACACTGTATTGATCCGGTTCTGCCGGCGCGCCGACGTTAACAAGTGTTCCATCTACGCGAAGAAGCGATAAATAGGCATCAACGTCCAGATTGGCGGACACCGTGTTTAAAATGAGGTCAAAACGGCCGGCCAGTTCAATAAATACAGCAGGATCACTAGTTGCAACATAATGGTCTGCGCCAAAACGCAAGGCTTCTTCTTGTTTATTCAAAGAGCGGCTCAGGACCGTTACTTCTGCCCCCATGGCATGCGCGAATTGGATGGCGACATGGCCGAGTCCCCCCATTCCAACAACGGCAATTTTCTTGCCGGGACCTGCGTTCCAATGCTTCAAAGGAGAGTACGTGGTAATGCCCGCGCATAAGAGCGGGCTGGCAGCATCCAAGTTCAGACTGTCCGGAATGCGGACAACGAAATCTTCTTTGACCACGATGTACTGGCTGTAACCGCCGTATGTCGGATGACCATCGTAGTCTAAACAGTTATACGTTTGGATCACGCCTTTCGTACAAAATTGCTCCTCTCCGCTCCGACAGTATTCACATTCGCCGCAGGAGTCGACGAAGCAGCCGACCCCGACGCGGTCGCCGACAGCAAATTTTTTAACGTCTGGTCTACTGCTTTGACAACGCCGGCGATTTCATGTCCCGGAACCATTGGAAAGATTCCGCCTCCCCATTCATCATAACTCTCCTTTCTTTTTTCGATTAAGGCTGCGAATAAGCTGCATCTACAGAATAATCGTTAAAGTCCACTTTAACGCAAGGGTTTTTGTGAAATTTCCTGATAAAAGCCGTCTCCAGCCTGCGCTGGAAACGGCTTTTTTTAGAGTTGCAAAGGGTGTGACTTTTATACGGATAAACGGCATGTTTACATATCCCACCAAAAGGATTCGGGAAGCGAGTATTGGCCGTTTAACAGGATTGTTTCACCAATCGCGGGAGCAATCATGTTGGCGCCTTTTTTCTCAGCTTCTTTCAAAGCACGTTCAATCGGATCTTTCCAGCCATGATAGGCGAGGGTGAACGCGCCCCAGTGAATCAACATCATGTTCTTTCCTTTTACATCTTTGTGGGCCTGTACAGATTGTTCAGGTGTCATATGAATTCCGGACCAGCGTCTGTCATATTGACCGCCCTCCATTAAGGTGATATCAAAAGGGCCGTATTTTTTGCCGATTTCCTTAAAATGTTCATCATATCCCCCGTCACCGCTCGTATAAAAACGCGTATGCTTTCCGAGGATAACCCAGCCGCCCCACAGGGTCGTATTTCGATTCAACAACCCTCTACCCGAAAAGTGTTTGGACGGTGTTAAGGATATCGTCAAACCTTGAAACTCCGTTTCATCCCACCAATTGAGCTCTGTGATTTTTTCTTTCTCAACTCCCCACCGTATCAAGTGTGCGCTGACTCCGTGGGGAACGAAGAAATGACCGGCCTTTTCCTTCAGTTTTAAGATGGATGGATAATCTAAGTGATCATAATGATCATGTGTGATCAAGACGGCGTCAATCGGCGGCATATCATCGACCATATGCAGGATGTCTTCGCTGTAGCGTCTGCTTCCGATAAATGATACGGGTGAAGCAATTGGCCCCAGCATAGGATCTACGAGTATTTTTTTGCGATCGATACTCAGTAAAAAAGCGGAATGTCCAAACCACGTTAAACTGTCTTCGTTACTTTTAACTGTGCTCCAATCGATCTTAGAAACAGGGATTTGACCGGAAGGGTTGCGTTCCTTGCCGCCGGAAACAGCGTCTCTTATCATCGAGAAAACGCCGGAGATTCCACCCATATCCATCTTTTCCGGAGTCTGATTGACAAATTTGCCATCTGCATAATTGTCAAAGTTTTGATACAGCTTTTTTTGTTCTGTACTTGGATTTCCCCCAAACACGGGGTGTAAATTGATGAATAACAAAACACCCGCGCAAAATACGATGATAAAAATGAATAAAAACATCATGATTTTTTTCATTGTTCCTTCCTTTTTAGGATGATCTCTTGCTTCCTCTTATTCTACCGATTATACCTGCATCATCGCCAGTGTAACGCTGCTGTGTATGGGATCATACCATCGTAAATGTAAAGAACCCTCCCAATTTGGAGAGTTCTTTTTTATGAGGTAAATGCGTGCCGTAATTATATGATTTTCACCAATAAAAATGTGTATTTGGTGCCCTCCGGCTTGTTTTTCCAATAAATCGTTACCTCCGCATCCCCCTTTTGGCGTCCTTCGTAGTCTACCGAATTTAAGCCCGGATTAGCATATGCGTGAAGAATAAAGGGATCATCGACCGCAACCTCTAAATCGTCGTCCGAAAATTCAATTTGAGGACCGCCATTTATACTGCCGCAATAAAAGTGTGCACGTCCGGAACCGCCAATGCCGACTGTTTCGTCATATACGGTGAGAATATGAGTTGAGCATTCGCTCGGTTTAATGGTACCGACCGATGCGGCATCTACAGAGACGGCATGAAAGGACATCACCGTCGCGAGAGCCACGGCAAGGGACAAGAAATACTTGCTTAATTTTCCGATGTTCATGTTGTCAGCCTCCAACCAAATATTGTTAGTATACATATTCTCCAGATAGAAATATATACCTCTTTCATAAGGCTCTTACAAAAAAAGAGCTGACGTTAATCGTCAGCTCCAGCTTTTAAAATCGGACAGATTCAGAAGGTTGGAAAAACCGGTCCACCGCTTCATAGGTTACATCTGAAACGTGCCGGTACTTGTAGTTCGGCGATTGATCACGGTCGATCAGGACGGACCGGACGCCTTCGAAGAAATCGTCGTGCTTCAAAAAGTTCTTCGCCAGCACAAGATCCGTGGCAAAGCATTCTTCCAATGTTTTTTGACGTCCGTCCGCCAGCTGTTTCAATGTGATTTTCAATGAAAATGGCGCTTTTGAAAGCATCGTTTTTTTCACATTCGAGCTAAAAGTGCTTCCTTCGCTTTCGAGCGATTGAAGGATCTCTTCGAGCTTATCATACTTAAAATGCCGGTCAATCGCTTGCTGATCACGGGCGAGCGTGCTTTCTTGGGAGGGCTTCGTTTTCGATTCGCCGATCAGCTGATTGAGCTTTTCTTCAACGTTTACAAGGCGCCAATCTGTTTGTTCCACTGTTTGGATCAATCGTTCTAAAGCGCCGCTCTCCATGTAGGCGTCTGCCCCATTGATATACAGCACGTCTGCCGCATGGATGACAGATGCCGTTAATCCAAGATATCTTCCTATGTGTCCCGGAGCTCTGTTTAAAAAATAGGCTGCCCCGACATCCGGAAAGAAACCGATATTCATTTCAGGCATCGCCCATTTTGTCCTCTCCGTGACAATCCGGTGGCTGGCCCCGTATGTCAGGCCGACGCCTCCCCCCATGACGATCCCATCCAAGCAGGCGATGATCGGTTTCGGAAATCGATGGACTGCCATATCGACTTCGTACTCTGTTTCAAAAAAGCGCTCGGCTTCTTGCAGGGCCTGTTTTGACGAACGTGCTTCATAGAGTGCCTTAATATCCCCTCCGGCACACAGTCCTTTTGGTCCTGCACCTTTGATGAATACAACAGAAACGTTTTGATCTGTCTCCCACTCGTTTAATTTTTCACCAATCAGACGGACCATGTCGTATGTGAGGGAGTTGAGCGCTTTCGGGCGATTCAAAACAATCGCTGCGGCGCCGTTTTGATTAAGGGAAAACAGCACATCATCGGACATCTGGATCCACTCCTTTTATGAATGATGAAAGTTTGGTTTGCGCTTTTCGACAAATGCGTGAATTCCTTCTTTGGCATCTGAAGTGACAAACAGCTCGGCGAATCTGTTTCGCTCTCTCTCCAGTGCCTGTTCCATGCTTTCAGAGGCGCCCTGTACGACACATTCGACGGCGCGTCTCACGCTGGTCATGCTTTTTCCTTCGATAAAAGACGACGCGACCCCTTCTGCCGTCTTCATCAGTTCCTCCCCCTTTACCGCCATCTGCGCAATTTTCAGCTCTACCGCTTCTTGAGCTGAAAGCGTTCGGCCCGTCAGGATGAGATCGAGTGCTGTCGCTGTATCCGTTATATTGCGAAGCCGCTGTGTACCTCCAAATGCGGGAATCAAGCCGAGCTTTAATTCGGGAAGGCCGAGTGTTGCATCGTCTGATACGATTCTGAAGTGGCAGCTCATTGCGAGTTCCAGGCCTCCGCCAAGAGCCGGTCCGTTTATCGCCGCAATGACGGGCTTATTGGAAGCTTCGATTTCATCACAGAGCGCCTGGCCCCCTTGTGCGAGTGCCAGCCCTTGTTTTTGGTCCCCGAGTTTTGAAACGAATTCTTTTATATCCGCTCCCGCCACAAAAAATCGTCCTTCTCCTGTGACGATGATCGCTTTTGTCTCCTCGTCGCGGGCCAATTCCCGAAAAAGAGAGCGCAATTCGGCGATACAGGAAGAAGAGAGTGTATTTGCCGGCGGATTGTTCAACGTGACGGTCGTGATGCTATGTTCGGTTTTAAGTGTGGCATATTTCAAGTTCAATATGGATCCCTCCCTGTTGAAATAGAAAAGGCCCCTCTGAAAAAATCTGTTGCGCATGAGAGGGAGCCTTATGTTAAGAATTAGAACCAGCGTTCGGTGACGACCTTTTTGCGCGTGTAAAACTGGACGCCATCTTTTCCGTTTGTCCCAAGGTCTCCATAGAAAGAGGCCTTGTTCCCTGCGAAGGAGAAGAATGCCATCGGAGCTGGTACGTTGACATTGACGCCGATCATTCCGGCATCGATTTTGTCGCGGAACTGCTGGGCGCTTTTCCCGCTCGACGTGTAAATGACAGCGCCGTTGGCAAACTTGGATTGATTGGCGAGCTCGATCCCCTCATCAAGGTCTTGTACGCGGACGACGCTCAAGACCGGCGCAAAGATTTCGTCCTGCCAGATTTTCATCTCCGGTGTTACATGATCGAAAATCGTGGCTCCCACAAAATATCCTTCCTGAACATCCGGATTGCGTCCGTCCACGGCGAGTGCGGCTCCCTCTTTTATACCGCTGTCGATATAGTCAAGAACGCGTTCTTTATGAACTTCGCGGATCAGCGGGCCGACAAAGTGATCCTCTGATCTGCCATCCCCTGTCTTCAGCTTCCGTGTTTCAGACACGAGCATTTCCATGAAGTCATCGGCGATGTCATCAACGACCGCCGCGACGGAGCAGGCCATACAGCGTTCTCCGCTGCTTCCGAATGCCGCCCCGATGATGCCTTGAACCGATTTTTCAAGATGACAATCCGGCATCACAATCGCATGGTTTTTAGCGCCGGCCAGCGCCTGAACGCGCTTCCCGTTGGCTGTGCCCGTTTGATACACATATTTTGCGACCGGTTCTGAACCGACGAAGGAGACGGCTTTAATATCATCGTTCTCCAATATTCCGTTTACAACATCCTTTCCTCCATGAACGAGGTTCAGCACACCTTTCGGAAACCCTGCTTCATAAAACAGCTCGACAAGCTTTCCGGCAAGAATAGGAGTGCGTTCCGAAGGTTTCAGGACGAACGTGTTTCCGCAAGCAATGGCGAGCGGAAACATCCACAGAGGAACCATCATTGGAAAGTTAAACGGCGTAATACCGGCGACGACCCCCAAAGGATAGCGCCAAATCGATCCGTCGATGCCCCCTGCTATCGCGGGCAGGGATTCTCCCATCATTAAAGTAGGTGTGGCTGTTGCAAGCTCAACAACTTCGATTCCGCGCTGCACTTCGCCTCGGGCGTCTTTTAACGTTTTGCCGTTTTCCGTCGTAATGATGTCTGCCAATTGTTCTTTTTGCTCTTGAAGAAGCTGCAAATATTTATATAAAAGTCTCGCCCGATTGGGGACAGGCACAAGTGACCAGGTCTGATAAGCGTGTTTGGCAGCCTGCACGGCATGATCTACATCCGCTCTCACAGATAGGGGCGCATAAGCGATGACGTTTCCGTTTGCAGGATTGACGACTTCTTCAGCTTCCGTACCTGAGGAATTCACCCACTCCCCGTCGATATGGTTCATAATTTTCTTGGCATTCGTTGTGATCATGTACTTTCTCACCTCTCCTTACCGATAAGTTGTCTTCTGTTCGCTTATTTTTTTGTATAAAACAGACATATCTTTGTCGCCATATCCGTTCTGATCGGCTTCTTCATAGATGCCGAAGAGAATCTTGCTTACCGGCAGTTCAACCTCATTTTTCTCAGCCAAATCCAGTGCAAAGCCAAGGTCTTTCAGCAGCAGCTTCAAAGAAAAGCCAGGTTCATAGTTTTCATTCGCTATGAAACTTTTATAGTTGCGCTCATAGATTCGGCTCTGCCCATAGCTGACGTTCAGCATCTCAAACAATTTTTCGAGATCGAGATTGCTGTTTTTGGCAAGATGCAAGGCTTCACTGACGCCGGCTGTATAAAAACCGATTAAGAGGTTGTTGATCAGCTTCGTATTCGTTCCGCTGTCGATGTTTTCGTTCACATGAAAAATATTCTCGCCCAATACGTTGAAAATAGGCAATGCTTTATCAAAAACAGACTTCGGCCCCCCGACCATAAAGGTAAGCGTCCGGTTGACCGCTCCGATTACACCGCCGCTGACCGGCGCCGCAAGAAAATCAATTCCTTTGCTTTTCGCTTCCTCTGCAATCCGGATATTCAGTTCAGGAGCGACCGTGCTTGTATCAATCAGAAGGACGCCTGGTTCAGCCAGGTGTACGAGCCCCTTTTTCCCCAGAAAAACCTCCTCTGCAGCTTTTGATGAAGGAAGGCTTGTCAGGATGGCGTCACACTCTTTTACCATCTTTTCAACTGAAATCCCGATCGTTCCCCCTGCATGATGCAAGGCCAATTCAGCTTCTTTGTTAAGGTCCGTTCCATATACCGCAAAGTTCTCCTGAAGCAAATTTTTCGACATGGGCAGACCCATGTTGCCCAAACCGATAAACCCGATTTTTTTCAAACGGTTTCCCTCCGATCACACCGTATATTTTTCATGAGCGGCTATTTTCTCTGCGATTTCGCGTTTTTGAGCAAACAGATTGCTGAAAAGGGGCAAAGTAAGGCTGTGAACCTCTTCCAATTCGAGCTTTCTTTCAGCTTCATCAGATTCTATGCCTGATAAGGCGGTTACCGCCATCTCTTCGATTTTGCGGAAGCCTTCTTCACAAATAACGTTCGTCATCATTTCTTTCAACCGTGCTTTTTCGCTTCCGTATCTTTTGGTTGCCTTTTCGGTCCGGAGGGCGGCGGATTCCATCACATAGAGTTCTTTTTGCATGTCGGCGAGAATCCGCGCGTATTCCTGCTCCTTTTGAATGTTCACGCGGGAGCGTTTAAGCGCTTTTAATGTTTTGCCGAAAAGCCTGTTGGACAGCTGAATAAACCGCCGGTTTCGGTTTTCCCCGCTGCTTAATTGAGCTTCCGGCTCTGAGATGCCGTTTTGCTTCACTTCTTTCATCATCAGTTTGGCGATCGTCAAACGGTTAATCTCGTTTGTCCCTTCGAAAATCCGGCTGATCCTCGCGTCCCGGTACAAACGTTCGACTTCGTACTCCTGCATGTATCCGTAGCCGCCATGAATCTGTACCGCCTCGTCTGCATTTCGGTCGAGTATTTCGGAGCAGTGAACTTTATTGATCGCGCATTCGGATGCATAGTTTGTGAGTTTTCTCAGTCTGTCGTCTAATGGCTCAGCCGAATTTAAAACATGGTCCAGGCAGTCTGCCGTTCTGTAAGCAGCGCTTTCGGCGCCGAAAATCGAAATTGCCATGTCGGCAATCTTTTCTTGAATCATTGAAAAACCGATGATCGGCTTGTTAAATTGTTTGCGCTGTTTGGCGTAGCTAACGGCAAGGTTCAATGCTTGCTTTGCCATTCCAATGTTCGAAAACGCGAGCTTTAAGCGGGCCATGTTTAAAATGTTCAAAGCGACGTGATGACCTTTCCCGACATGACCCAAAACATTATCGTTTGGCACCTCGACTTCTTCGAGGATTAAGGTTGCCGTCGAAGACCCTTTGATTCCCATCTTCTTCTCTTCAGGTCCGATGGAAACGCCTTTAAACGAACGTTCGACGATAAATGCTGTCATGCCTTCCGCCGTTTTTGCAAAGACAACATATACATCAGCTACTTGCGCGTTCGTAATCCACTGTTTTTCCCCGTTTAAAACCCAGGCTGTTCCTTCCCCATTCAAGACGGCCGTCGTTTTTGCGTTTAAAGCATCTGAGCCTGCGCCCGGCTCTGTCAGAGCATATGCTCCGATCCATTCGCCCGATGCCAGTTTCGGAAGGTATTTTCGTTTTTGTTCTTCTGTTCCATAATAAATATACGGCAATGTCCCGACGCCCGCATGAATATTAAAGGAGACGCTGAACGATCCGCCGGCTCCCATTTTCTCTGCTACTAACCCGGAAAGCTTCTTGCTGAGTGAAAGGCCGCCGTATTCCTCAGGAACTTCGATACTGAGCAATCCGAGCTCTCCCGCTTTTTGAAACAATTTTTTCACGCTTTCGTGATCCTGCTGATCGATCGATTCAAGAAGGGGCATGACTTCATTTTTGACAAATGATTCTGTCGTTTTTGAAATCAGTTGATCTTCCTCTGTGAAATCTTCCGGCGTAAATCCTTCAGCAGCCGATTCGTGTTGAGAAATCAAGGGTTCATTCCATCGAATTTTTGCTTTCCCCATTGCTTTCCTCCTCGCTTCCGCTAAAAAGAGTGATAAACTGAGATAAAAAGACGATGAATCCGCTTACATTTTACTTGATACGAATCATCGTCTCCTTTTCTCATCCAGATAAGGACCAACCAATTATGAAGGGCACGGTTGTTTCGGTCATTTAGCAGGCTTTTCTTCTGCCTGTCGCCGGAACACAGCCCCGCTTTTTTGTTTCATGAAGCAACTGTTCCGCGAAAAGCTCCGGGCAGTGCAGCTGATGTGTAAGTTATGAAGCTTTTAATATCAGCTTATCAAATAATTGGAAGATTTCCAAATGTTTTTTTGGTTTACTCTATTTTACTTGTGAAAGCTTGGGAATATGCATTGTCCGCCTTGTGGCGAACGCGTTTTGGCAAGCCGGCATGCTTTTTTTGAAAAAATAAAACAGACCATCGTTTTGATGGTCTGTTCAGCTTGTCGACAAAGCCACAAAAAGTGGCTTGATCGACAAGCTTTTTTTGTTAAAATGTGAGTGAAATCTAGTTTTTGGAGGTTTTGCCATGTTGTCTAAGCACTCTAAAGATCAGCGCGAACAGCTTGAAGTCTTTGCCTTAAGTGAACTTGTCCCGGAAGACCATCTGGTCAGGAAAATAGAAGAAGCCATGGACTTTTCTTTTATTTATGAAAAAGTTGCTCCCCTTTATTCTTCAAAAGGGCGCCCAAGCATTGATCCCGTTGTATTGATCAAAATGGTTCTGATTCAGTACGTGTTTGGCCACCGCTCGATGCGCGAAACCATTAAACGGATCGAAACCGATGTCGCTTATCGCTGGTTTATTGGATATGGATTTTCTGAAAAAATCCCTCATTTTTCAACCTTCAGTAAAAACTATGAGCGCCGTTTTCATGATACGGACCTATTTGAAACAATCTTCTATAAAATCTTGCGTCAGGCCATGGATCTCGGTCTTGTCGACCCGTCGGTCGCCTTTATCGATGGAACCCATGTCAAAGCCAATGCGAATAAGAAAAAGTTTGTGAAGAAGATTGTGAGAAAAGAAACAAGAGCTTATCAGGAACAATTAGATCGAGAAATTAATGCCGATCGCGAAGCCAACGGCAAAAAGCCCTTAAAGCCCAGGCAATGCTCAGAAGAACGGGAAATAAAAGAAAGTACGACAGATCCTGAGAGCGGTTATTTTGTAAAAGGTGAACGGGAACGTCTTTTTGCTTATGGTTTTCATACAGCTTGTGACCGGAATGGATTTGTGCTGGGGGCGGTTGTTGAGCCTGCCAATATTCATGACAGCCAAGTGTTCACGACCCTGTTTCAACAGGTGAAAGAGCACGTCGCTAAGCCTCATACAGTCGCAGTTGATGCCGGATATAAAACGCCGTTTATCGCAAAGTTTCTAAGTGATCAAAATGTCCGTCCCGTCATGCCTTACACTCGACCACAAACTAAAAAAGGGTTCATGAGAAAACATGAATATGTATACGATGAATATTACGATGCTTATATTTGCCCTGACGATCACGTTCTGACATATCGCACAACCAACCGTGAAGGCTATCGGATTTATGCATCAGATCCAAACCGATGTGAACACTGTTCTTTTCTGAAGCAATGTACGGAAAGTCGAAATCATCGAAAGATGATTCACAGGCATCTCTGGCAGGATCATTTGGATGAAGCCGACCATCTTCGCCACACGGATGAGAATAGGCGAATCTACGCCAAACGCAAAGAAACGATCGAACGAGTTTTTGCGGATTTAAAACACAAGCATGGCCTGCGCTGGACAACCCTGCGGGGAAAGAAAAAATTGTCCATGCAGGCGATGCTTGTTTTCGCTGCCATGAATCTCAAAAAGCTGGCGAATTGGACTTGGAAAAGTCCAATTCGCCAGCATTCTCATCGAAAAAACAGAATAAATTGGACAAAAATAGGTCGGATTATAAAAATCCGACCTATTTTGTCAACAGTCTGAACAGACCATCGTTTTGATGGTCTGTTTAGAAAGTGACCGTTGATGGCTTATTCATTTGACAGGCTTGAGACGATACATTCTGCACGGCCGGCGATTGTAAATTCTCCAAAGCCCGCAGGCAGCAGCATGTGATCTCCTTTTTTAAAAGAAAAGTCGTTGCCGCAAGACGCATTGATCTGCCCTTCCCCTTCTATGACGCTGACAAGAAGAAACGGTTTATCCTGTTTGAAACAGGCTGATCCTTTTACATCCCATTTTGCTACTGAGAAATAAGGACACTCAATCAGTGCGGCAGTCTTGACATTACCCGATGTTTCATATCGAACGTCTTCGCGGCCAGGCGAAGACGGGACGTCGATCACTTCTATGCTTTTTTGCAAATGGAGCTCGCGCAGGTTTCCTTCAGCATCTTTTCTGTCATAATCATATAGTCTGTAGGTTGTGTCTGAATTCTGCTGCGTCTCCAAAATCAAAATACCTTTTCCGATCGCATGGACGGTTCCGCTCGGCACATAGAAGAAATCTCCCGGCTTCACTTTGACGCGGCGCAAGAGCTCGTTCCATTTCCCGTGTTCGATCATTGAGACCAGTTCTTCCCGCGTTTTGGCATGGTGGCCGTAAATGATCTCCGCATCTTCTTTACAATCAATGATATACCAGCATTCCGTTTTTCCAAGCTCCCCGTCTTCGTGCAGTTTTGCATATTCATCGTTTGGATGCACTTGTACGGATAAGTCTTGGTCGGCGTCCAAAATTTTTGTCAGAAGAGGAAAGCGGTCTCCCTTTATATGTCCGAATAAATGGCGATGTTCATTCCATAATTCGCTGAGTGTGAGCCCTTTATACATGCCGTTTTTCACGACGCTTTGCCCATTTTGATGGGCGGCGAAAGCCCAGCACTCCCCCGTTTGTTCGGATGGAATCTCGTAGCCGAAAGAGGCTAAAGCTGTGCCGCCCCAAATTCTTTCTTTAAAAACAGGCTCGAAAAATAATGGTTCAGTCATGACGGGCATCCTCCTTTTTTAGATGATTTCATCCAGAAGTTTGTATGCTTCTACTTTTGTTTGAGCAGAGAGAAGCTTGTCCCTGTAGGTGTCATCCATCAGTTTTCGGGAGAGCATTTGCAGAAGCTTCAGATGCTCGTTTCCCCCGCTTTCTTTCGGGACGGCGATCATAAAGATCAGTTTGGCGTCAGTTCCGTCAAGACTCTTCCAGTCGACGCCCGAACGTTTGATGCCGAATGCTACACTCGGCTTCTTGACGGCGTCAGACTTCCCGTGCGGGATCGCGATGTTCATGCCGATTGCCGTTGTCCCCTCTAATTCGCGGTTCATGATCGCTTGTTTAAATTCGCTTTCCGAATGCAGTGCACCTTTACGGGACAATTTTTGAATCATTTCATCGATAATGTCGTCTCTCGTATCCCCTGATAAATGAGGTTCGATCAAATCTGTATCAATGATGTCTGTGAGCTTTTTAATTTCCGGTATTTCGGATTTTTTGCTTTCCGCTTTTATTTCGATGTTCGGCTGCGGAATGTCATGAACTGCAGCAGTCTCACTTGCCCCTGCAGGAGCGGCTGCGACCTCTTTTTTGAGTACATTGACCAAAAGAGCGGTGACCAGGGATCCGGCAATAACGGCGATGAAGAACATCAACACATGATCGACAGCGCCAAGCACTGCTACAATCGGTCCGCCGTGGGCGACTCTGTCCCCTACATTACCGATCATGGCGATCACAGAACCAGTCATTGAACCCGCCATAATACTTGGTATGACGCGAAGCGGGTCCTGTGCAGCAAACGGTATAGCACCTTCAGTAATACCGAATAACCCCATTGTAAATGCTGCTTTTCCCATTTCTCTTTCTTGCGCCTGAAATTTTCTTTTTCCTAAAAACGTTGCGATGCCAAGCCCGATCGGAGGAATACAAATGGCGACGGCGATCGGACCCATAATTTCATAGTTTCCTTCACCGATCATGGCCGAACCAAACAGGAATGCCACTTTATTGACGGGGCCGCCCATATCAAACGAAATCATCGCCCCTAAAATTAATGCCAAAAGAATCGAACTTGAGCCCTGCATACCAGCCAGCCAAACCGTCAAAGATTCAAAGATTTGCGCGACAGGCGCGCCGATCAGCAATACGAATGCCAAGCCGACAATAAGCGAGGAAACCACCGGTATGATGATGATCGGCATGATCGGCTGAATGGCTTTTGGCACTTTTAATTTTTTGATGGCCAGCGCCGCATATCCGGCTAAAAAGCCCGCGATAATGCCGCCGAGGAACCCCGCACCGCTTCCGCTGCCGTAAAAGCTTCCTGTCGCTGCGATGTATCCGCCGATCATCCCTGGCACAAGCCCCGGTTTATCGGCGATGCTGTAGGCAATATAACCGGCTAAAATCGGGATCATGAATGAGAATGAGGCAGCCCCGATTTGCTCAATCGTTTTCCAAAAAGATTCATCAGGAATCACTAACCCTTTCGGCGTTTTTTCACCTCCAAGCGTCAGTGCGACCGCAATCAATAATCCGCCGACGACGATGAAAGGAACCATAAACGATACACCGTTCATTAAATGCCGGTAAATCGGATTTTGTTTTTTCTCAGTTTGAGCTGAGGCTTCCGTTTTCGCAGCCGGCCGATAGACAGGTATATCGCCGCTGATCGCTTTTTGTATTAATTCTTCCGGTTTTCGGATGCCTTCCTGAACACCGACAGCCAGAAGTTTTTTCCCGATAAAACGGTCTTTGTTGACCGAGCGGTCTGCGGCTATGATAATCGCGTCTGCCTCGCGGATTTCCTGCTCGGTCAGCTCATTTTCCACCCCGATGCCGCCTTGTGTTTCGACTTTCATTTGAACGCCCATTCGATCGGCCGCTTTTTGCAAATTTTCCGCAGCCATATACGTGTGGGCAATTCCGTTTGGACATGATGTAATCGCTAACAGTTTCATGCGAATCCTCCTTCTGAAACTAAAGTAGTGAGCAGCTCTTGTCATTACTTTATAATAAAAACGTGCGTGTAAAAGCGTTGTTTTTTACCGCATGTTCCGGAAAAACCGGCTTTTTTAAAAAAACCGGACTGCAATAAGGGGCGACTTGTAACACTTGGGACTGATTGTGAAAATGTGCCGTATTGCAACAATTGGGGACTGAAATTTTTCGAAGAGGTGTAAAGTGAGGACATTCCTTTTTAATGAAGGATATCTCGAAATCAAGAAAATCAAGGTTGAACTTGTCAGCAAATCCCTTGCTGAACACGAAGATGTTTCCACTACAATGAAAAACTATGATCTTCGAATCAAATATTTATGTAAAATCACTCTTTTATTCAAAAACCAAGATCCCTTTCTTGAGGGGTTTTGCTTTTTAGTGAAATGTAAAAAAGAAGGTATTTCCTCCTATCATGTCGAGAGGATTAAATTTTGAAACTTATTCTTTAATTTTCCGTATATCAATATAAAAATGGCATCTAATGCGGGGAGGAATATTCGTTGGCTGAAAAGCAAAAAAGGGTTCCATTTTTTAAAAAATATTGGGTTTCTCAAATTGGTGTATTTTTATTGTCACAGATAATTTTTATTACATTTGAAACAACAGGATGGATACCTAATTATAGAGAGATTGATGGAACACTATTTGGGAGAATTACGGAATCGTCAATTTTTAAAGAATGGTTTACTTTTTATGAAACACCACAATTAAATTTACTTACTGTCTTTTTTGGCGTCTTCTTTCTTGTGCCAGGAATAATAAGTGCATTAAAAAACGTATTTTCGCCTAGACACTATAGTAATAGCTCTAAATAACCGTGATTAAAAATAAATATGGTTGATTAAAATGAATAAATTTGAGAGGGGTTTTGCTTAGACTACTGGGTGCGATACTTCAATAAAGAGGTATCTATAATGTCTGACATTAAATAAGAAACCCATATTATTAAGGGTTCCAATAAATATCTTGACTTTTAATAAAATACCTCGACTTAGACGGCTTGATTTACATACAATAATACTTGGTATCGCAAGGATGAAAGAAATCGAGGAGTCTTTTGACAATTCGAAGACAGTTCCCTGTTTTATAGCGGCAACTGTGTTTTATGCGTACTCAAGTTTTCAATTTTTATACAGATGATGAAAAATTTCAATTGATCTGTATCCAGGCTTTATTTTCTTCGTGTTTATATTCGTTATTAAAAATGGAAGTGATCATCGATCACGAGCAGCACAATATAGGAGCTACTTGAACAGATGAAATCGGAGAAAGAAATGGCATCCTAATGGATGTCTCTTTTATTTTGAAATTGAAGGGGGTGAAAAATCATTGCAGAAACCGGAAATGATTCTGCCAGGATGGAACAAAAAAAGCAGGCCGTCCACCTGCTTAATCTGTCTTAGTTTTCTTCCATCTACTCTTAACAATCACCATGAACAAAATGTAAATCAATACAACGATGATATTATACTTAGGGTCAATTTTTAAAAAGAAAGTATTAAAAGTCATCACTAGAAGCATGAGGAGTGTTGTAATCCACCATACAAACTCATATTCTTTATCACCCTTCTCTTGGCTCTTTTTATGTTTAACCAGGTCAAAAATCAAACAAGCAGTCATAAGAACCACTAAAACAGTTGTTGTCACAGCAGACGAAAAATTTTCTCTAATAGTACTCATTATTATTCCAAACAGAGCACCACCTAAAAAAACCAAAAGAATTCTCATAAAATATCATGCCCTTCTTAATTCTATTAAAAAATATTTAGGTATATCCAAAGAAGGTTTATATTTAAGCAGATGAGCGAACGACTCCCGTTGGATTGAAAGTCTCCAATTGTTTGCTGTATTGTTAAATTATATCAGAAGAGATGGATGTTAAACAGATCATTGAGGTTGGTGGGTTAAACGAGCCCCTTCTGATTTACGAGAAACAGTTATTACGAACTAAAAAAGAGCAGTTTGCTCTCGATTGGATAAATTACCCAGTGTATTCATCTGGATTCTTGCTCAGTTCAGCAATACAAAAAAGAATAGGATAAGCAGAACTGGTCACTGTTCACCTATCCCATTCTGTTGTCATTTATCAAATGCATATCGATATTTTCTTGAATTTTAATGAAGGTCAAGGCAGCGCCCCGCCTTTAATAATCCAAATAAGATAAAAACGTCATGACATTTGTTTCTTTCGTCAGCTTTTGGATGAAAGCAGGCTGCTCGCTTAAGCTGGACAGCTCTTGAAACAATTGTTTTGTCATGTTTTGATCCTCGTGTTTGACAGCCAGCATAAAGACGAGCGATACTTTTTCAGAGCCCCAGTCAAGCGGCTCTTTTAATGTGGCGATCGCAATGGCTGATTGTTTAATCAATTTGGCGTTCGCGTGAGGAATGGCGATGCCCGCTCCGATGTTTGTCGCCGACATTTTTTCTCTCATGACTGCCTGTACAGCATATTCTTTTTCTACATAGCCTTTCTCGTATAAAGCCATCGCCAGCTGTTCAATCAGCTTGTAGCGGTGTTCTGATTCTTGCTGCAGGAAGACGAGGAAAGGAGTCGTGTCATTCAGCACTTTAAACGTTTTTTGTATTTGCCGGGACGATTCACCGAGCTGATCCATAAAAGCGCTGAGCTTTTTCTCATCGGCCGACTCGAGCAGCGGAGATACAACGATATGGGGAATTGATAAATCCTCCAGGCTGACCGTTGATATGACAAGATCGATATCTTCATGTCGTGCAGTATAGTCCGCCAAATCAGCTTTTGCGATGCAGTCCATCACGGCAATTTGGTAGAATATCCGTTCAATTTTTGTCCGCAGCAGTTGTGACATCCCGATGCCCATATGACAGACAATGATCGCTTTTTTATGCTTGTCTTTTCCATAGCTGAAGCGCTCGATCGCCGCTTGGAAATGCAATGTCAGATAGGCGGCTTCTTCCTCGGGAATTGAAAGTGAAAACGTTTGGTTGATGTCTTCAAGAACATCAATGACAATATGAAACAGATATGGGTACATTTTTTTGATATCGTTGAGCATCGGATTTGATACGGAAAGGTCATAGCTCAGCCGGTTTAAAACGGTATTAAGGTGAATTTTCAATCCGTTAATCAAAACCCGGTCCTCGCGGAAATCCATCATTTTCAACTCTGAGACACGCCGGATTAAATATTCGACAACCTTTGGAAGCAAAGGGTTTTCCAGTCCGTTCTCCCCTTCTTTCCCAAATGGATAACGAACTTTGCCGCCTAATATATGCAATGTTAAATAGACGGCCTCTTCTTCAGGAAAGCGGATCGCAAAAACAGCTTCCAGCCGTTTTAAACAAGCAAACGTCCACTGAAATTCTTTTTTCTTTTTGACTGCATCTATTTCTTCCGGAGAAATGGTAATCGGCTGTTTCATTTTGATGCGGCGAATCATCAGCAGTGTATGCAACAGTAAATTTTCGAACGTTTCATCAGTGAAATATAAAGAATGTCGCTTTTGCAATGATCTGATTTCGCTTTTAACAAATTCCACTTCATGGCTTAAAAATTGGCTTTTAATAAATCGGCTTGTAAACTCCGGGTTATCAATCAACTCCGAGATGCGCGCCAGCGCTTTTCTCTTATTTTTTTCACTTCCTTCGATCTTTAAACCGAGGCGCTGCTTGGACACAAGAGTGAGGCCAAACCGCTGGAGCCAAACTTCGATTTGATTCAAATCCCTTTTAATGGAAGACTTATTCAAGAAGTGCTCGGCAGCCATTTCTTTTGCAGAAACCGGCTTTGGATTCATTAATAACTGATAAGCGATTTGCAGCATCCTTTCTTCATCGGATTGCTGCTGTGCGGCGTGATGTTCGGTATATAACTGCCGGCTTAAACGGACCCTTTCATGATCTTCAATATTCAAATAAACGCCCAGTCCCGGTTTGCGAATCAATTGAGCATCAGAGTGCTGATTGAGATAATCTTCAATCGTTTTTAGATCATTTCTGATCGTTTTTTCAGAACACTTTACCCTGTCTGCGAAATCTTGTACGACTAAATAGTCTTCAGGTTCAGATAACAACAGATTCAGAATGTCTTTTTGCCTTGTATTCATATCTCTCTCACCTGTTTTTCTATCCTTCCCTAAAAAGAAATGATAGTATAAGTATACTACAAACGTAACCGTTTACATTATACAGTGAAATAAAAGGGTCAAAAGTTTCGTTTTTTACCGAAACTTCCGGAAAAAATGCTTTTATCAACACGGAAATTTTTCTTTTATAGGAATTTTTTATAATAGATGATAGTGGGAGGAAAGTAAAACAGCCGTACGGTTCTAAGCAACGAAAAAAGGATCAGCGAAAGCTCCTCCCGCTGATCCTTAAACTAAAATTCTCTTTTATTATAAAAGCTGAGCGATATCGCATATGAAACAGAAATCATCACGAGCAGTACGCCAACTAAAAGGATGAATGTGCCCGCATTTGACATTTCACTCAGAAAAGCCGTTAATTTTTGGCTTAGTGCAAGGTTTTCCCCCGCATTTATAAATTTAAAAAAGGCCGTCCCTCCAAATATAATGACGAAAAATATGATGATATTGGCCATTTTGGACTTCAAATAGCCATACTTAAAAATCAGAGGAAATGAGATCGAGCTAAATAATGTGACAGCCACAACAGCACCCATGACGCCTGAAAGTGTCAATGGGAAATCAAGCGGCAAGTGCAGCATATGTCCGATTGCATTGATCAAAGAATAGAAGAGAATGGCATAAGCCGCATAGACATAAACCGATACATATTTTGATAAGACGATGATGTTTCTTTTAATGGGCAAGCTGATCAGGATTTTATCACTGTTGTTTTTGTCTTCTAAGGAGCTTGCGCCTAATGCCAGCTGATATGTGACAGCCAAAACCGCCACTGTATATCCGACGAGCTCAAGCTGTGACAATGTAAAAGTAAAAAATATCATCAATAACAGCGATAGTTTCATTGCTCTTTTCTGCATTAAAATATCCTTTTTAATAAGATGATACATGTTGATCACTCCTGCCGGTTGAAAATACCAAAATATCCTCCAAAGTCGGTTTTTCGATCATGACCGAATCCCCGAAATGCTGAACGACTCCCCGCTTATCTTTGGAGAGCGCTTCGAAGCCATAGCTGTTTTTCTTAATGCCGATTAAGGCGTCTTCGTTTCCTTTATGCAGCGTATCGAGGTCTCCTTTTACAATGCAGTACTCCTCCAACAGCTCATCCTTTGTTTTGCTCAGCACGAGCCGGCCGTTATGAATGAAAGTGATATAGTCCGCTACTTTTTCTAAATCAGAGGTAATATGCGTCGAAAAGAAAATCGACTTGTTTTCATCCTGCAGCAATGTTTGCAGCACGTCGAGGAGCTCCGATCTGACAAGAGGATCGAGTCCTGATGTCGGTTCATCCATGATCAATAATTCGGCATGATGGGAAAGCGCGACCGCCAGTGAGAATTTCATCTTCATTCCTTTTGACAAGTTTTTGATCTGCCTGTTTAAAGGGAGCTGGAAGTCTTTTGCGTACCGCTGAAAAACAGCCTCATCCCACTTTTTGTAAAACGGTCTGATGATTCCTTTCATTTCGTTCGGTGTCAGTTCTTCGTAAAAATGATTTTCATCGTATACAAAGCCGATCCTCTGCTTGATTTCGATATTGTGCTTTTCATTGTCGAGACCGAAAATGCTGATGTCTCCTTCGTCTTTTTTGATCAGGTTCATGATCAGCTTGATGGTCGTGCTTTTTCCGGCTCCGTTCGGGCCGATAAAGCCCATAATATATCCTTTTTCAAGCGAGAAGTTGATGTTTTTTAAAGAGAAATCTTGATAATGTTTTGATACATTTTTTAATTCCAGTATGCTGGTCATTTTTACCACTCCTCATAAACCAGTTTGAGCATCTTTTGAAGTTCCTCGTATGTAAAGCCGATTTGTTTCGCTTCAGTGACGGCTTCTGCTATGTGTTCTTCGATCAATTTGACTTTTGTTTCTCGAAGCACGTCTTTGTTGATCGCTGCGACATACGAGCCCTTTCCCGCGACTGTGACGATAAACCCTTCTCTCTCCAGTTCGTCATAGGCTCTTTTTGTTGTAATTACGCTGATTTTAAGCTCTTTGGCCAGGTTTCTGATCGATGGGAGCGCCTCTGACTCCGAGAGTTCTCCCTTGACGATTTGATCTTTTAATTGGTTGACGATCTGCAAATAAATCGGTTCATCCGATGAATTTGAAATGATGATATTCAATGCATGACATCCCTCTATTCGTTATAACTGTATATATACAATATAAACAGATATAACACCTTTGTCAAACAATAACAAAACAATACATATTAGCAGCGGAAAACCTCCTGCTTCCTGCACGGCGGTAGTGATTCGGTAATATTGATGAAATAAGGAAGCAGATCATACAATTGTTTATCTTCTTGCCTGTAAAAAGGAAAAATTGAATTAATAAATCCCAATTTCTCAATGTGGCACAGAGAAATTGGGATTTTTTCAGTGTTGAAAATCAGCTTTTTGAAGCAAATCCTCTCTTAGTTATACTCCAGAATAGGCGGAGAATCCTCCATCGACCGGTATGATGGTTCCAGTGACAAATCGCGAGGCTTTATCGCTTACCAACCATAATAACGTTCCGATTAGATCTTCCGGAACCCCAAATCTATCCAACGGCGTCTGGTTGATAATTTTTTGTGCTCGCTCCGTATATGTTCCGTCTTCATTGAGCAATAGGCTCCTATTTTGGGCGGTAAGAAAAAAGCCTGGGGCAATGGCATTGACACGAATTCCGACTTTTGACATATGCACAGCAAGCCATTGGGTAAAGTTACTGACGGCCGCTTTTGCACCGCTGTAGGCGGGAATTTTCGTCAGCGGCGTATAGGCGTTCATGGATGAGATGTTAACGATCACATTTCCGTCGTGATCAGCCATGTCTTTTGCAAATACTTGAGTGGTTAACAGTGTGCCAAGAAAGTTTACATCAAATACAGACCTTACACCCTCTATTTCTAAATCAAAAAACGTAGTCAATTCTTTAGTATTCAAGTCCTTTTTATAAAAATATTCTTTATCTGTTGTTCCCTTTGGATGGTTGCCGCCTGCACCGTTAATTAGGATATTGCATCTGCCGAATGTTCTGTTAATGAGTTGTTTCGCTTGTTCAAGGCTTTGTTTATCAAGGACGTTTGCTGTAACGGCAAGTGCTTCGCCTCCGTTTTCTTGGATCTCTTTCGCTACTCTGTCTGCCGATTCAGCTCTTCGGCTGACTACTGCTACTTTTGCACCGCATTGAGCTATTGCTTTAGCGAAACAGCTGCATAAAATGCCGCCTCCACCTGTCACTACAGCCACCTTATCTTTCAAGTTGACATGAAAAGGAATCTGCACATTCATCCCTCGTCTCTGCATTTTAGTTAGTGCTTGTTCATTTATTGCATTCAAAGGCTATCCGCTTCTTTTCTTTCGTCAATGTTTCCCACATTCCATTTAAATACACTGCACCCAGCGCACGGTCATATAAACCATAACCCGGTTTACCGGCCTCTCCCCAAATCATTCTTCCATGATCCGGTCTGGCTGGTCCGGCAAAATCTATATCTCTTAATGCTCTTACGATTTCATACATATCTAAAGAACCGTCTTCTGAACGGTGGGAGGATTCTTGAAATGACTTTTCTCCAATGATCTTAATGTTTCTCAGGTGCACAAAGTTGACTTTTCCTTTTTTTCCGAAATAACGAATCAATTCCGGAATATCATTTGTTGAATTCACACCCAGTGACCCGCTGCATAAACACAAACCGTTAAAGGAGCTGTCATAGAGATTAATCAATCGCTCCAAATTCTCTTTGTTCGTTATGATTCGAGGCAGTCCAAAGATAGGCCATGGCGGATCATCCGGGTGAATCGCCATTTTGACTTGTTCATTTTCTGCCGCCGGTATAACCGCTTTAATAAAATACGAAAGATTTTCCCATAAATCCTCTTCCGTAATGTGCTGATATTGTTGAAAAAGATTCTTTAGCTGTCCATCTTCATAGCTTGTGTCCCAACCGGGAAGTTTTAGTTCACCATGTAATGGATTCATTTGTCTAACTTTTTCTTCTTCATAAATTAATGCTGTAGAACCGTCTTCTAGTGCATAGTCTAAAGAAGAACGAGTCCAGTCAAATACAGGCATGAAATTGTAACAAACGATTTTAACTCCCGCTTTTGCCAAGTTGCGTATCGTCGTTTTATAGTTTTCAATATATTGATCTCTTGTCGGAAGACCTAATTTAATATCTTCATGGACAGGTACACTTTCAATGACACTTAACGATAGACCATGATTTTCAATTTTTTCTTTTAACTCTACAATTTTCTCATAAGGCCATGCTTCCCCTACAGGAATATCATAAATGGCCGAAACAATTCCAGTAACGCCGGGAATTTGGCGAATATACTCTAATGTGACCGGGTCGCTGTCTCCGTACCATCGAAACGTCATTTGCATGGTTCTCCCATCCTCTTCACTCTTATTATTTAACAATCGATATCATCATTTCGCATGACAAAAACAATATATTGGAGCGGTTTTTTTTAAAAGAATTTGCCGATTAGTATCCGCTTACATAAATTTTCATGATCATGATTCATGTGTCGTGCTAGATGACAAAATTCAGCTGGCCGGGATGTAACCGCGGACAAAGATTCTTGCTCGATTAATGGAAACATCATCATCATGTGGCCTTAATCTTTTAATCATACGGCAAACTGTAAGAAAACGCTCCGTTCTTGCTTTCCAGCTCTGTGCCATTTACGATCAGTTTTCTCTTTTCTCCATTTGGTACGTGAAAAGTGAGTTGATCATACGATAACTCGTATGTTCCTTCCTTTTGTATTGAAAGATTGATCCCGTCTTCTGTTGTCTCCATATCGACATGTATAAAGGCAAATGTACGAGTATATTCATTTGTTAACCCATCATCTTCATACAAACGATAAGTCGATTTTCCTTTTCCTTTGAATGGGAATAACAAAAATCCTCTTTCATCTTGGTTCTTTGTTTGGAATGTCACTTTTGCACCATTTACCGGAACGATCGCTCCCGCTTTCGCTAATAGCGGAGTATAATGTAATGGTGCCGGCAGAACGACTGTCTTCCCTCCTTCATACCATGTTCCCGTATGGAAATCATACCAGCCTTTTTCATGGTTCGGTAAATATACCTCCCGCTCCGTCATTCCTTTTTCGACGACAGATGCAACCAGCAAAGATTCACCAAGTATAAATTCATCGTTCTCTTCAAATGTTTTCTCATCATGTTCAAAATCATAAAATGTCGGTCGAATGATCGGCTGATAATGTTCGTGCGCATCATATAGCGCGGTGTAAATGTAAGGGATGATCTTATGTCTAAACTTAATGAGTTCACGGATTTCATCGATTGTTTCAGGAAACATCCATGGTTCATTAACTGTCCCGTCATCGTTCCACGAATGAATGGTAAATCTCGGATGCAAGATGCCGTTTTGAATCCATCTTACGAATAGCTCCGGTTCAGGGGCCGGTCCTGAAAATCCGCCGACATCATGGCCGAAATTGTAAATGCCTGATAAACTTAGACCGATGCCTGTTTTAATGTTAAATTTTAATGTTTTCCAGCTTGTTCGGTTGTCACCGGTCCAAGTTTGTGCATAACGGTGCATGCCGGGACATCCGGATCTTGAGATCAGGTACGGGCGTAATTCCGGGTTGTATTCTAGCTGAGCTTCGAAAGACGCTTTCATCATCAAAAGCGGATGAAGCGCGCGGATCAGTTCAAACTCCACTTCTTTGCCGAAGCCGTGACACTTGGCGTTTTGACTCCATATTTCAAATTCGTTATTATCGTTCCAAGTTGAATCAATTCCGTATTCCAACAGCTTTTCTGTTATTTGAGCCTTCCACCAGTCGAACGTTTGGCGCTTCGTGAAGTCTAAATAAGCTCCGATATCATCCCAAAATTGGGCCATTTCCGGTTTTTGTGTTTCTCTGTTTACAATGAACATGTCTTTTTCTTGTAGTTCATCAAAGTACGGATGATCCTTTAGCAAACACGGTTTAATGTTGGCGCATAAACGGACGTCCTTCTCATGGAAGTGTTGCACCATCTCTTTTGGAGCAGGGATTTTGCTCTCATCCCAGTTAAAGACATAACGTTTATCACCGATAGATGTGTATCCTGACGATAATTGAAACGAATCGCATAACATATCATGTTCTTCACAAAGACGAACGAAGTTTTTTAATTGTTCCTGTGCATTTGGCGCATCGGTATAGCTCATCGTAGAGCCTGAATAGCCCAGGCTCCATTTTGGCGGCAAGATCGTTTTGCCTGTCAGCCAAGAGAATGTTTCGACTACATCTTTTATTTTCGGACCGGCTATGAAGTAGTAGTCTAAATCCCCCTTTTCAGCCTGATAATAGCGGTACAGTCCATGATAGTTATCAAGCTCTGAACCCATATCAAAAATGGAAGCTGATAGATTATCATAGAACATTCCATAGGAGATGCCTGTTTTCTTATGACGTGTAATATAGAATGGGATATGTTTGTATAGCGGATCTGACCACTCTGCGTCGTACCCCATCGCATCGATATTTAACATCCGGTAGCGTTTCCCGTGTTTATCGACGTTTCCCGTTTTCTCGCCAAATCCAAAATATTGTTCCTGGACATCGCGTTGTAAATAATGGTATACGTCCTTTCCAAAAGCCCCTTCAAAATTATACCCTTGTGTTTGCCGATCGTTTGCAACATTGATCCATTCAGAACCATTGTGATAAAACCAGCTGATTCTAAAGCCGTTCAATTGAACATGAAGCTTGACCTTACCGGTTTTCACGATAAAAACATCTTTGACTTGCTGGAATTCGTATTGAGGCAATGTAAATCCGCTCATGTCTAAACGATGGCGTCCCTCCCATGGCACATCGATCTGTCCAGGCGCGACACTCCACGTTTTTTCAAGCGTTAACGCTTCTCCCTCCGTCAGTAAAATCCGAATTATATCTTCTTCAAGAATGAATATTTTCGCATGTGCATGACCGTCATTTAAATGAAAATGTAGCACATTTTTCTCTTCTTTCATAAATGTAAACATGTAGGTTTCTTTAATTGACATTAAATAGACGCCTCCTGTCTTAAAGTCCAAATAATTGAGGCAGCATTAAGCTGATTTGTGGAATGTAGGTAACAATTAAAAGGACGATCATGATCGCAGCATAAAATGGCAGAATCGGTTTAACCACTCGTTCAATATCAACTTTACCTATGCTGCAGCCCACAAACAGAGCACTTCCCACAGGAGGAGTGATATTGCCGATACAAAGGTTAAATACAATCATAATTCCAAAATGCACGGGATCCATGCCAAAGCTTTGAACAATTGGCAGAAAGATTGGAGTGAAAATTAATACAGCCGGAGTGATGTCCATAAATGTACCGATTATTAATAAGATGATATTCATCAACAGCAAGATCAAAATTGGGTTATCTGTAATCCCTAGAATTCCATTGCTGATTGCCGTCGGTATGCCTGTAAACGCCATGACCAATGAGAGCATCGTTGATGTCCCAACCAAAAACATAATAACGGCTGTGATTTCTACCGTTTCCAGCAGCATTTGGGGGAGCTGTTTCCATTTCAATGTCCTATAAAAGTGCGATAACAATAAGGAATAAGCCACCGCTATTGCCGCTCCTTCAGTTGCTGTAAAAACACCGGCGATAATACCCCCGATTACGATTACAATGAGCAACAGGCTTGGAATCGCATCGAGCAGCACTTTAAAACCTTGACTAATCGTAATTTTTGGCGCAACAGGGTACTTTTTCTTTTTTGCAATCATACAGGCGACAACCATCGTAGCCAGCCCCCACAAGATTCCGGGCAAATAGCCCGCCATAAATAAAGCGGCTACAGATGTTCCGCCGCTGACTAATGAGAAAATGATCAAAAGACCGCTAGGCGGAATAAGCAAACCAGTTGGTGCAGAAGCAATATTTACTGCGGCAGAGTAAGTCCGGTCATATCCTTCTTTTTCTTGCAGCGGCGACATGACCCCGCCGATTGCCGCCGCCGCAGCTACAGACGAACCGGAAATGGAACCGAATAACATGTTTCCGACAACATTTGTATGGGCCAGAGAACCGGGCAGCCTGCCGCTGATCAATTTTGCGAAGTTAATGAGCCGCATTGCAATACCGCCATTATTCATAATAATGCCTGATAAAATGAAGAACGGTACCGCTAATAAAGCAAAGCTGTCGATTCCAGTGACCATTTTTTGCGCCGAAGTGAAAATGGCAACATCAAAAGGAAAAATGGTAAGCATTGTTACAATGGATGCCGCCGCAATACTTACAGAAATCGGAACGCCGAGAAACAACAATATGAAGAATACTGCCGATAAAATGAGACCTGCTGCTATGGCCATATCATTTCACCTCTTTTTTAGTTTTCAAAAAGCCTCAGTCACATCTTTGCTGCTTTTTTTACATCATCACCTGACTTTTGTTTTGAATTGAATTCATGTAAAGATTCATATAAACCGGCCAAGTTGTATCCAATGATGAGTATGCCTGCAACAGGAAGTGATAGATAAACAAATCCCACCGGTATCCCTAATGCTGCTGAAGATTGCTCCATTGTGGTGATCACTGCTTTCGAACCTCCTAAGACCAACACAATCAGAGCAAAAGCAATCAAAAGAATCTGAATGAAAGTATGAACGAAAACAGCTGCTTTTATTGGAAGTTTTCGAACGATAAATTCAATCGCCAAGTGCTTTTTTTTCCAAAATGCATAGGCACCGCCCAACATAGAGATCCATATCAGTGAATAGCGTAAAAATTCTTCTGAAAACGTACTGGGAGAATTCAGTACATATCGCGTAAATACTTGCCATATCGCAACCAAAACCATGATGGCCATTAGTGTGCAAGTCAAACATTCAATCGTTTTATTCACTGCTTTTTTTAAAGCTAGCATATACATCCCCCCTTATCGAAACATATTCGAGTCCCTCATTCATCCAGAGTCATTTTACTTTTTTAGCTTTCGCACAATTTTCCTATAGTATTTTCCGATCAATTCTTTTTTGGCAAACTCATCATGAAGCGGGCTTACCGCTTCCCGGAATGGAGTCTTGTCTGGTTTGTGGAACTTCACTCCCATTTCCTTTGCCTTCTTAACCGCATTTTCAGTTTCTTCAGCCCAAACGATTTTGTGATACTCAGTAGATTCTTTCGCCGCTTCGATCACCGCATGCTGCTGCTCTTCGCTTAATTGATCCTTTTTGTCCAAATTCATGATTAAAATATCCGGAACGATCGCATGTTCTGAGTATGAATATTCTTTTGCCACTTCCCCGTGATTGCTGCTTGTTAAAGCCATTTCGTTGTTTTCGGTGCCATCGATTACACTTGACTGCAATGCTGTATACACTTCTCCATAAGCCATTGGAGTAGGTGCTCCACCCATGAGTTCGACCATTCGAATCGCTGTAGCACTCGGCTGCACCCGAATTTTTAAACCTTTAAGGTCATTTGGGTGCATAATCGGTTTGTTCTTTGTGTAAAAGTTCCGTGAACCGGCATCATAGTAGGTTAATCCAATAAAACCTATGTTTTTCGTTGTATCATACATTTCTTTTGCAATATCACTGTCCATGGCTTCATAGAAATGATGTTTGCTGTCAAATAAATAAGGCAGGCTGAAGATGGAGTAGACCTCTGAAAAACTTTCTAAAGCGCTCGCACTTACTTTAGCCAGATCGACAGCCCCGGTTTGTGTCAATTCAATCACTTCACGCTCTGAACCGAGCTGAGCATTTGGATACAATTGCACTTTAACGGTGCCATTGGTTTTCTTTTCTACGTCTTTTGAAAATTTGAGTAAAGACTTGTGGATGGGGTGCTCCTCATTATGGTTGTGAGCAAGCCGTAACGTTACGGTTTTATCGGCGCCTATTACATCGCTGCTTTTACATCCCGTAAGCATCCCAAAGATTAAAGCGCATACAAAAAACACGGATAGCATTTTTCTCATGAACTACCCTCCTTGAATCTCATGACCGTTGCTTTCTAAGCAATGATTGATTGCGATTCATGATTTCTTTCATCGTCATATTTTTTTGATAGCGTTTACAATTTCGCTCAAATAGTGAACGAATAAGTAAAATTTTTGCATTGTATGTTTCGGTTTATCCCCTGAATACCGTTTCCGATGATGTTCAGTAACAATTTGTGTAATATTTTAGCGGCGCAAGACATTAGATGATCGTCTTTCTCACACTTCCCCTCCTTTATGTAAAGTTTAACAACGTTGTTAAAAATCAACGCTGCTTCATCATCCGAAAACCCTTTTAACAACGTTGTTATTTTATTCGGAAGATGTATATGATTGTTATTTTATAATGTATCATTTATAATAACAACGTTGTTATTTATTATCATAAAATCATTTTCGAAAATTTGCAATATTATATTTTTAAGGATTTTTTGGAGGTCCAAAATGACTGTAACTATTAAAGACATCGCCCACGCTTCCGGAGTAAGCTATTCAACAGTCTCAAAGGCTTTAAGAAACAGCCCTCTTGTAAAACCGGATACAAAGAAAAAGGTCTTGCAAGTTGCCGAACAATTAGGGTATACTCCGAATTTTGCAGCGAGAAGCTTGGCATCTAAAAAAAGTCAAACGATCGGACTTGTCTGGCCTACAATTGAAAGAATCGCTTTATCGGCACTTGTTACAAAAATAAATGAAGTGGTCGAAAAGAACAGCTATTCAATGATTTTATCCGTTAACAGAGCTAAAGAGGCAGTGGAATTGTTCAAGAGTTTTCGCGTGGATGGGATCATGATTTTTGAAGAAGGCGGCGAAACTCAGCTCAGTGATGATACTGGATTAACGATTCCTATCTTATCTTACGGAGTGTCAGGTGAACATACACATCCTATTATCGATGTCAATCATAAAAAAGCAATTTACAAAGCCGTTGCGTATCTGTATCAACTTGGCCACAAAAACATTAGCTACGTCGGAGACCTTTCCCCTGCCGATAAGCGTCAGATTGAAAAAAGCAAAGGGTTTGAAGAGGTTATGATGGAAGCCGGTTTAAAGTTAAGTCGAAACAGTATTTTAAATACTAATGGGTTAAGCTGGTATAACGGTTACACCGCTGCGAAAAAACTGTTACAACAAACCTCAAAACCTACAGCTATTATTAGCGGAAGCTACGATATCAGTGTAGGGATTTTACGAGCCGTAAAGGAACAACAGCTCAGCATACCCGAAGACCTATCTTTAATTTCTTATGATAATATTCCTCAAATGGCAAGCCTTGAAACCCCGCTGACGAGCGTAGGGGTTCCAATCGATCAATTGGCTCACAAAATGGTCGATTCTCTGCTGTCTCTTATTCGTGAGCCGGGCTCAATACCATTAACTCAAAAAATGGACCCTGAATTAAACGTCAGAATGTCATGCGCTTCTCCAGCAGTTTTAGGTAAAGAAAACAATTAACATTTAAAACGAGTCTTTCAGGTCATCTTTTCTTATTAAAGTGAAAAATCCCCGGCCTGGGGATTTTTTAGTGTTTGCCGGGAATCCCTTGGTACTCATTCAGCCTCTGGCAATGGATCTTACAGAATTTCTCGGTAAATTGATTTTTGAATTTTTACATGAACGGCCGCATGCCTTTTGGTACGTTCTTTCTTTATCAAAAATAGATGTTTCTAAAAAATACAAAGCTCAGGTAACAATACCTGAGCTTTGTATTTATTCGCCTGTCTCCGCAAAACGCTTGACCCGCTCTCCAATTTCATCGCGTACACGCTGAAAGAATGCCCATTTTTCTTCTTCTGTCCCTTCTGCTTTGGCGGGATCGTCAAAACCCCAATGCTCGCGCTTGACGTGCGGCGGTGTCATCGGGCATTTATCAGCCGCGTCCCCGCACAGCGTAATGACGAGGTCTGCGTTGTGTAAGATATCGGGATCAATGATATCGGACGTCTGCTCAGAAATATCGATGCCTGCTTCTCGCATGGCTTTGACCGCGTTCGGGTTTAAACCGTGCGCTTCAATCCCTGCACTGTAGACGTTCCACTCGTCTCCGAGGTGTTTCTTCGCCCAGCCTTCAGCCATTTGGCTGCGGCAGGAGTTGCCTGTGCATAAAAAATAGATGGTCTTTTTTGACATTGGTCATCGTCTCCTATCATGTTTAGTGGATAATCAGCAGCCACACATAAAGTCCGGCAAGCGTGATGAACAGGGTTGGAATGGTCAAAATGACACCTGTTTTAAAATAGGTTCCCCAAGAAATCTTTACGCCTTTCAGTGAAAGGACGTGAAGCCACAAAAGCGTCGCCAGGGAGCCGATCGGCGTGATTTTCGGACCGAGATCAGAGCCGATGACATTGGCGTAAATCAGCGCTTCTCTGAGAATCCCGTGTGTGTCGGTATTGTGAATCGCAAGCGCATCAATCATCACCGTCGGCATATTATTCATGAATGAAGACAGGGTGGCTGCAATAAAGCCCATTCCGATTGTTCCGGCAAACAGCCCTTGATCACTGACGGTCTGGATGACCTGTGAGAGAATATCTGTTAAGCCGGCATTTCTTAAACCATATACCACGACATACATCCCGATTGAGAAGAAAACGATCGCCCAAGGCGCTCCCTTCAGCACTTTCTTCGTTTGTACCGCGGGGCTGTTTTTCGCTGTAATTAAGAAAATGACGGCGATCACGCCTGCGATGATCGAGACAGGGATCGAGAACAGCTCGCTGATAAAGTAACCGGCCAATAGAACGGCTAATATGAGCCATGACAAGCGGAATATTTTCCTGTCTCTAATCGCTTCCGCCGGCTGTTTTACATTTGTCATGTCATAATGCCGCGGAATGCTTTTTTTGAAAAACAAAAAAAGCACGATGATGCTTGCAATAAGCGAAAACAGGTTTGGAACAATCATTCTTGTTGCATATTCGATAAATCCGATGTTGAAAAAGTCTGCTGAGACAATATTGACAAGGTTGCTGACAACAAGCGGCAGCGATGTTGTATCCGCGATAAATCCGCTTGCGATAATAAAAGGAAAAACGAGCTTTTCTTGAAAATGTAACGCGCGTACCATGGCAAGCACAATCGGCGTCAAAATTAAAGCAGCTCCGTCATTGGCAAACAGCGCGGCTACTATGGCTCCCAGCAGGGAGACATAGACGAACATCCGAATGCCGTTTCCTTTCGCTGCCTTGGCCATGTGCAGGGCGGCCCACTCGAAAAATCCGATTTCATCAAGAATCAGGGAGATGATGATGATCGCGACAAAAGCCAAAGTCGCATTCCATACGATTCCCGTCACATCTAATACATCCTGAAAATTGACGACCCCGGCAATTAAAGCCAGCACCGCACCTCCGCAGGCCGACCAGCCGATGGATAGATTTTTCGGCTGCCAAATGACAAGCGTGAGGGTCAGCAGAAAAATCAAAATGGCTAAGACTGTCGTCATCGCGTGTACGCCTCCTTCATAGGTTGCCTCTCCGGACACATCTTATAATAAAATCGTTATATAAGTCAATGCTTATATAAAAAGTGAAATGAAAAAGAGGGAACCGTCCTCCCTCTGCTTTTTTATTGGCACGAAACGGGTCTTTCTTTTCTTTTAACGGTTTGAAGAACCTCATCGTGTTCATCGATCTGATTGAGAATGGCAAGGACCAATTCGCGTTCCGGAAAGTTGTCATGAAGCGAATAAAAGCGCCATTGCTCCCTTCTTTCTTCCTTGATCATATTTGCACTTTTCAGCTTTCGTAAATGCTGGCTGATGGCGGGCTGGCTTGTTTCAAACATATCGACAAGCTGGCAGACGCAATAAGGTTTCTCCTGAAGCAGTTTCAGGATCAAGAGCCGGGTCGAATCGTTCAATATCTTCATGCAGCTCACCGTGCTTTTCGAATCAAGCTTCGTTTGTACGGTCATGACATTCCCTCCAATCTCAGGCGCTTTGCAGCCGGTATATTGCCTCCATTATATAAATGTCTTTTTATATAATCAAGCGGTGATCATCAAGGTATGGATCTCGTGCCATTCGAAAAATTGAGCGGCCCTTCACTAATCAATTCACCGCTTCTTCGGCCATATGGTTATGATTCGCCTCTCTCATGAAAACGGTAGTTGCGAAATAGACTAGTCATTCAATCCCTTTCCATCAAGAATTTGCTTTGTATATTTTTCAATCCTCGATTCTCGGGTTTTGGATTGTTTTGGTTTAGAAAAATAAAGAATATATGCTCTTTGCCGTCCCGGCGTCAATTCTTCAAACGCCGTTTTTAAAGCTGGGATTTCAGCGAATTTTTTTTGAAGCTCTTCTGGAATCGTATATTCCGCAGCCTTTTTAAACTCTACTTCAAGACCGGCTTTTTCCACTTCAATCGCTTCATTGATGTAAGCTTTCAAGATGGTTTCCATTTCAGCTATTTCTTGTACATTGGTGAATCGAATCTGCCGCGCGGCTTGTACATTCTCCGTCTGCTGGATAAGAATCCCGTTGGGGTCCTTTAACAAGGCGCCTTTATGAAACAAGAGCGCACAATATTCTTTAAATCCATGGATTAATACGATGTTTTTATTCTCGAACGTATAGCAAGGATGCTTCCACTTGAAATCTTCGTTCAGCTCACAGTCAAGAACGATTTGACGCAGCTTCTCAAACTCTCCCTTCCACTTCTCGGCTTTGCTTAAAAATTCATCAACCTTTGGATTCGTTCTGCTATTTGTCATCAAGGAACACTCCTCTTTATATCATAATGTCATTTTAACCTAATCTCGCTCCGCCGACAGCAGAAATATTTTAATCGTTCCGGAGGTACAATATGCTTAGCTTAAAGAAGAGGCGGGTTGATTATGAAATTTGGCATCATGACATTTAATATCCATCATGGAAAAGGAAGGGACCGTCGTGTTGATTTAGAGAGAACAGCCGGTGTGATCGCCGAGAGCGGCTGCGACATCGTCGGCCTTAATGAAGTAGATCAGCATTTCTCCAATAGAAGCGATTACGAAGACCAAATCGGCTCGTTAGCAGAACAATTGAACATGCACTATGCGTACTGCCCCTCCCTTTCATTGAGTTCCGGTGATTCTTCAGTGAACAGGCAATACGGGAACGCTCTCTTAACGCGTTTTCCGATTGTGAAAGAACGGCATCATTCATTCAACTTTGTCAAAGGGCTGATCGAAGGAAGGTCTCTTCTTGAGGCTGATGTCCGGATCGGTGATCGGCTCCTTCGCGTTTTTGTTACGCATTTGAGCCTGAATCCGTGGCTTCACGGCAAGCAGACGGATTTTTTAATCGAGAGGGTTCAAGAGAGTGATCTGCCTGTGATCGTCATGGGAGACTTTAATATGAAACCTCATTCACGGGGGTGGAAAAAGGTCGCGGAAAAACTGGCCGACCTGTGGGATGAAAGACAATACGGACAGGGGTTCACTCACCCTTCGCACCGCCCGAGACGACGCTTGGACTACATCTTCCTCAGCCGGTCTTTTCATGTGTCAGTGGCTGAAGTTGTCGCCGTTGATCCGAACGCTTCCGACCACCTGCCGCTTAAGGGCATTGTCACATATTAAAGGACGGCTTGAGAAGCCGTCCTTTAAGCTTTTGCAATGCCCAGCAAAACGCCGGCTGCGACGATTAATATAATGCCGATGGCGATACCGATCAGCTGCCGCTTCGTTTTCTTTTCGCCGAGCAAAATAATGCCGCCGAGCGTTGAGATGACGATTCCCATCTGCGATAGCGAAAAACTGGTCGCTACGCCGACCCGCGGCTGGGAAATGAATAAAAACATGTTTCCGGCTGCCCAGATTAAACCCGGAATGATATTTTTGATGACGTAAAAATTAAACGGCTTATGCCTGAATGTCAAGATCAAGCCACCGGCTACCATGCCGATAGCCTGAGGAAAAAGAGCCGCCCAGCCACTGACATCGAAAAGCCGTACGACGACGACATACACGAGATAGCCGAATGTGGAAATCAGCAAAATCACGATTCCCTTTTTCATGTCGCCGGTTTTTTCCTCCGATTTTTGGCTGCGGTCTTCCAGCGATGTCAGCACGATTCCCACGATGATGAAAATCAACGCCAGAATCCCGAGAACAATCGAGATTGTCGTCGCCCACTCGCGAAAAACAAGCACGCCGAACAAAGAAGTGGATACAAGCTGAAGTCCCGTTGAGATCGGCATCGTTTTAGACACGCCGATCAACTTGATGCTTTTCAGCTGATTGGTCTGACCGAGCGCCCAAAATAGTCCGGAGACGACGCCGACGGCAAATATACGGGGGGATAATTCAGGCTGGACGACGAAGTAGATTCCGATTGAAAAAATTAAAGCGCCGAATGTCGTACCGAGCACCTGGCTGTACGGTCCGCCCCCAAGCTTTACATTAAAGAGCACAATGCTTCCCCAGAAAATCGCTGGTAAAATCGCTAAGAAAATGTCCATTTGATGTAAACCTTTCTTTCCTTGTTTTTATCTATTAAGGTGCTCTATTCATGCGATTTTTAACACAAAAAATCCATTTTGAACATTGTCAAAATGGATTGGTACTGTTACCGGCGGCCGTATCACTAAAATATCAGTTTTCACTGTTTGCTGTTTACGCTGTCAAGCCAAGGCATACCGGGAATAGCTGCCGGTTTTTTGTACAAGTCCTGGATCAGCCTGTCTTTTATGCCGAGCGGGTTCCGGTTTAAATCTTTCAGGCTGAAATGGATGCTTCCCATCACCATTGAGTCGCGGTTTAAGGCGATCTGTCGCGGATATTCTTCAGGGTCTGACCAGGCAGGATCTGAGTTTTGATTGATTTTATAGGCTGCTTGTCCGATGTATAAATGAACGGGGCGTTGGCTGACTTCATTTTTCCACCAGTCTACTAAAATGTCGTAGGAAGCCGGGGCAAAGCCGATGCTCCAGTAGATTTGCGGGGCGATGTAATCGATGTATCCCTGCCTGATCCATTCCCTCGTGTCAGCATAAAGGTCGTCATAGTTTGTCATTCCGGCGGCTGTATTCGATCCCGTCGGATCATCTGCTATATTGCGCCATACACCAAAGGGGCTGATTCCAAATTTGACCGATGCTCTTTCTTTTTTGACGGCGGCGTTGATCTGTTTGACAAGCTGGTTGACGTTGTCCCTCCGCCAATCTTCAATATTTGAAAAACGGTCCTTTCCATATTGTTCATACGTGCTCAAGTCGGGAAATTCGACGCCCGCAATTTTATACGGATAAAAATAGTCATCCATATGAACGGCGTCGACTTGGTAATTCTTGACGACCTCTGCTATGCCTTGGACAATGAATTCCTGTGCCTCAGGAATGCCGGGATTGTAATACAGCTGTCTGCCGTAGGCAACGACCCAATCGGGGTGCATTCTAGCCGGGTGATCCTGTGAGAGCCTGTTCAAATCCGTATGATTCATCGTGATCCGATAAGGGTTGAACCATGCATGAAATTCAAGCTTTCTCCGGTGGGTTTCTTCGAGCAAAAATGACAGCGGATCGTAGCCGGGGTCTTTTCCTTGAACGCCTGTTAAGTATTCCGACCACGGCCCGTATGCGGAAGGATAAAACGCATCCGCCGCCGGCTTAATTTGAACGACAACTGCGTTCATCCCCATGGCTGTCACAGCATCCAAAAGCTTCACATATTCTGTTTTTTGCTCTTCGATTGTCAGCCCTTTTTTCGAAGGCCAGTCAATGTTTGTGACGGTGGCGATCCACACGGCCCGAAATTCTTTTGTTTCGCAGCTTGTGTTCTTTTCTTTCATGAACATCTCCCCTTTTGGAAAAATCGGAACTTTCTGTTATTATATGCCGGCTGTTCTTTTTTGTATATAAAAAAACAGGCCTAGACTGTCGAAGTCTTTAGCCTGTCGTTTGGATCGCCTGTTTGACCTGCTGCATCAAATATTGGACAAATGCTTCATCCCTTGCGAGCCATGCAGCATAATTTCTTTTAATAAACCGTTCTGCCTCTTCGAATGAAGTAAATGTCTCATGCTGAGTCACGCCGTTTAATTGAATGTTCCAGCCGTGTTCTCCAGGAAAGAGAAAAAACTGGTCTTCGTCCCTGTTGATATAAAGGCTGCCGTTGTCCGACTCTTTTACATTATAGACGTTTTTAAAGGCATCCGCTCTCAAGGGCTCCAGCGGAAACGGTTCAGTCACATACAGCTTGAATGCTTCATCTGTCAGCGGGCACCCCGCTGCCTTGGCATGGCCGCCTCCGCCGAACGTGCCGGCGATTTCTGATACATCTGTTTCATCATGGATGGTGCGAAGGCTCACTTTTTTGCCGCCCATATTTAAGATGGCGATATAGTCAAGGTGCGGATACGTTTTTCCGAGTTCGTTCCCTACTTCGGAATGATAGGATTCCGCATGCACGATGCCGACGCAGTGTGCATTGATGAAGGTCTGAACGATTTCCCGCCGTTTCCTGCGGATATACCGTTCAATTTTTTCTTCTTCCATATCCAAGATTTTTTCTTCGAATTCATCAAATGAAAACGCGTCGCTTTCTTTAAGGCGCCGGACCATTTTTTCCTCAAATTCGTCAATGGAGACCATAAAAAACAGGTCATTCAGGCGCTTTGCTTCGAGCGCGTCCGTCTGTTCCCATTCCCATGTATCATAGAGGCGTACGAGTTCGACAAACTGATCCATCGCTTTTGTCTCTTGAATATGGCCGTTGTCTATTAAGTATTCATAAAAAAGAGAAGTTGCTGAAGCGAGCCTGCCGTCCTCATATTGAACTTTTACCATGCCCCAAGAGCGTTCATTCAAATGAAGCGCAGTTTTGTGGTGGTCGATGAGTTTGACCTTTCCGCCCGCTTCAGCATATTGGTCCAGCCTTTCTTCATTTTCTTGATGAACGGACAAGTCCGTAATAAACAGGCCTTCATGCTGTTTTTCTTTTCCTTTTGTCCGTTCCAGAAAACGTCCGACTTGCATATCAAGTCCGGTGACCGAATTGTAGCGGACCTCGACGCGTTCGCCAAAGGCCACCTTTGCGAGAATTCCGCAGCCGACTCCGTCCAAGTCGTTGTGAGAATACAAATGATACATGCTTCCCGCCCACCTTGCTGTTTTATTGTCGGCCTGCCGCAGCAGGCGCATCTTTCTCATCTTACTATTGTAAAAAAAGGGATTTTTTATACGGTTGTGCGGTAAGACAAAAAGGACAGCTTTTTGTTGGAAAAAGTCTGTCCGGTTAAAAGGGTTTATGTTTCTTGCAGCATGGCTCCGCCTTGCAAGTGGGCGGTGAGTAGTCTGTATGCGTTTTCGGCCCTGGCGGCACTTGGCGGTTCAACCCCTTTTAATGGATAATCCAGGCCAAGCGCTTCCCACTTGTAGACGCCGAGTTTGTGATAAGGAAGAACCTCCACCTTCTGAACGTTCCCCAGCGTGCCGATAAACGTGCCGAGGGCTGCTAAATCGTCATCGATATCAGAGATCCCCGGAACCAGTACATGGCGGATCCAGACGGGGACTTGATGATCAGCGAGAAACCGGGCAAAATCCAATATGTGGTCATTCGGCATTCCTGTCAGGTTGATATGTTTTTTCCTGTTGATATGCTTGAGATCAAGCAAAACAAGGTCTGTATACTGGATCAGCTCTTTGATCTGCTCTTGAAATGCCGGCGCCGCCGAATAGCATCCGCCGGACGAATCGAGCGCCGTGTGTATGCCATGGCTTTTACAGGCTTTGAACAGCTCGATTAAAAATGGCAGTTGTAAAAGCGGCTCGCCTCCGCTAACGGTGATGCCTCCGCCTGATGATTGAATAAACGGGAGATATTGCTGGACATCCTGAACGATTTCGGAAACCGTCATTTGTTTTCCGGTTCCGATTTCCCATGTATCAGCATTATGGCAAAATTGACAGCGCATCAGGCAGCCTTGTGTGAAGACGACATATCTGATGCCCGGACCGTCAACGGTGCCGAATGTTTCGATCGAATGAATATTTCCATCCATGATGAAGATCACCTCTTTTTATGGGGCGGAGCGCCTCGGCCGCGCTCCGCTTTATGCTCGTTACATCGATTCATGGAAGGTACGGCTGATAACGTCTAACTGCTGTTCTTTCGTCAGCTTAATAAAGTTGACCGCATAGCCTGAGACGCGAATCGTTAACTGCGGATATTCCTCCGGATGTTCCATGGCGTCGAGCAATGTTTCTCTGTTAAATACGTTTACATTTAAGTGATGCCCTGTTTTTGCGGCGTAACCGTCAAGGATGCTTGATAAATTGACGGCGCGGCTCTCTTCGTCTTTGCCAAGCGCTTTCGGGACGATCGAAAAGGTGTTGGATATGCCGTCGAGCGCATAGCTGTAAGGCAGCTTTGCCACTGAAGACAGCGATGCAAGCGTTCCTTTAGTATCGCGGCCGTGCATCGGATTCGCGCCTGGAGCAAACGGTTCTCCCGCCCGGCGTCCATCCGGCGTATTTCCGGTTTTCTTGCCGTAAACGACGTTTGACGTGATCGTTAAAATTGACATGGTATGAACAGACTGGCGATATGTCTGGTGCTTGCGCAGTTTTTTCATAAAGCGCTTGACAATGTCAACGGCGATCGCGTCGACGCGGTCATCATTATTTCCGTACTTAGGAAAGTCGCCTTCTGTTTCAAAATCGACCGCAATGCCGTTTTCATCGCGGACAACATTGACTTTGGCATATTTGATAGCGCTTAACGAATCGGCCACAACGCTCAAGCCGGCGATCCCGGTGGCCATCGTCCGCAAAATGTCCGTGTCGTGTAGCGCCATTTCAATTCTTTCATAGCAATATTTATCATGCATGTAGTGAATGACATTGAGCGTATTGATGTACAAGCCTGCAAGCCATTCCATCGTCTGATCTAATTTATGCATGACCTCGTCATAGTCCAGCACATCGGAAGCAACCGGAGGCATTTCCGGACCGACTTGCATTTTATGCTTTTCGTCTTTTCCGCCATTAATCGCATATAAAAGCGCTTTCGCCAAGTTGGCGCGTGCTCCGAAGAACTGCATTTGTTTGCCGATTGCCATTGCCGATACACAGCAGGCGATGCCGTAGTCATCCCCGTATTCAGGACGCATGATATCGTCATTTTCGTATTGAATCGAGCTCGTTTTAATCGACATTTTGGCACAGTAGTTTTTAAACTTTTGCGGCAGCCTGACAGACCAAAGGACGGTTAAATTTGGTTCCGGCGCCGGACCTAAATTGTCAAGCGTATGCAGGAAACGGAACGAGTTTTTCGTGACGAGTGCGCGTCCGTCGTGCGCTATTCCGCCGATTGATTCTGTCACCCACGTCGGATCGCCGCTGAACAGCTCATTGTAGTCAGGTGTGCGTGCAAATTTGACCAAGCGCAGCTTCATGACAAAATGGTCGACAAGCTCTTGGGCCTCCTGTTCTGTTAATGCGCCCGTTTTCAAATCTCTTTCGATGTATATATCAAGGAACGTGGACACGCGGCCAAGGCTCATTGCTGCTCCATTTTGCTCTTTAATGGCAGCCAAATAGGCAAAATACAGCCATTGAAATGCTTCTCTTGCATTCGCCGCAGGCTCGGAAATGTCAAAGCCATAACTTGCTGCAAGTGCTTTAAGTTCATTCAATGCCCGGATTTGTTCTGACAATTCTTCACGAAGGCGGATGTTTTCTTCAGACATCACGCGAGAGGTGCCGGCCGCATCTTTTTTCTTTTCATCGATCAGGAAGTCCACGCCGTAAAGCGCCACTCTCCGGTAATCGCCGATGATGCGCCCGCGCCCGTAAGCATCAGGCAGTCCGGTAATGATTCCGACCTTTCGGGCGAGTTTCATTTCGTCCGTATACGCGTCAAACACGCCTTGGTTATGGGTTTTGCGGTAATCGGTAAAGATTCTTTCCACTTCTTCATTCAATTCAAAACCATAGGATTCACATGCTTGTTTCGCCATGCGAATGCCGCCGAAAGGCTGAAGCGACCGTTTAAACGGCTCATCGGTTTGAACGCCGACGACTTTTTCCAAGTCTTTGTCCAAATAGCCGGGACCGTGCGAGGTAATCGTTGAGACGATCTCTGTATCCATATCGAGGACGCCTCCGTTTTCACGCTCTTTTTTTGTCAAGTCCATTACATGATCCCATAATGCCGATGTAGCTTCCGTCGGAGGTTCGAGAAACGATTCGTCACCTTGATATGGCTCAAAGTTCGAGAGAATAAAATCGCGGACATTGACTTCTTTTTGCCAAACGTTTGTGGTGAAACCTTTCCATTGTTCCATTTAAATCCCCCTCTTTTCAAGTTGAAATGATATAACAGTTGTTGCATTTATATCTTATGTTTAATATAACAGTTTTGAATGTGATAAAAATCACATATTTTGTGAAATAGTTAACAAATTTAAGAAAGTTCTTTGAACATCGCGTTTTTCCTAATATAGGATGTTGTTTGAAGCAATTTTCTTATTTGAATCTGTATTATAATAAAGTCAAATAAAATGAAAACTGTTATATAAAAAAACCGGCTAAACAGCCGGCTTGCGCAGAAGTATTTATCATCAGTCGAGGGATATGAACTGATTGCCGAATGCTTCGATAGTGCTTTTCAAGACATAGCTGCCTCGGGGGAGCTGGTGAAATTCATAGCACCCTTTCGAATCGACCGCTTTTGTCTGCAGTAAAACGCCTGACAAATCATAAACATGAATGTAATGGTCCTCTTTTTTAAGTTGGCTTTTGAGATGTTCCGGGATTTCCCCGGCAATCGTGTACTCCGCTTCTGACGTTTTCTTTTCACCGATTTGTTCGAGGATTTCCAGGTCCAGCCCCTGCTCTTTTCGATGATTTTTGCAGGACCGCACTGCTCTTTTTTGTGTCTCGAATGTTTGATACAGGTTTTCGATCGACCTCATGTGAAAGCTGATATCCCAATGTTTCATAGCTTTTTGAAACGCTTGGCGCCCCAATTTTTGCCGGGTTTTGTCATCGTCGAGCAGCAGGCGCAGCTTTTCAGTAAGCGCTTCGCTGTCTGCCGGGGGAACAAGCAATCCGTTCGCACCGTCATCAATGATTTCTTTTACCCCGCCTACGTTTGTCGCCAGCACAGGTTTTGCGGAGAACTGCCCTTCCAGGATGACGAGCGGAAATGTATCGTGAAGTGACGGCAAAACAATGACATCACTAATATTCATTAAGTCAGGTATATCTTTTCGCTTTCCGAGAAAAGAGACCGCCGACGCGATACCGAGCTTTTCGGACAGGCTTTGCAGAGTTTCGAGCTCCGGACCCTCGCCTGCGAGAAGGCAGTGAAAATCATCCCTTTCGCACCGCAGTTTATAAAGCGCTTCGATCAAATAGCGGTGTCCTTTCACCGGAACGAGCCGCGCCGGACAGAGAATGATCTTTTTTCCTTGATGCGGGAGGCTTTTAGGGAGATTATTTTTCTTTTCGATAAAGGGTGTTTTTACAATTCCATACGGGATGACTCGGATGTTCGAAGGCGTCACACCAATTTGAATCAGCTCGTGTTTCAGCCATTCGCACGGAACGGCCACAACGTCTCCAGACATTGCGCCCAAACATTCTTCGATTTTCATGTATTGCTGTTCCTGGCCGCTTTTCTCGTCAAATTCCCCGGTAATCTTTGCTTCATGATATTTAAAGTTATGGAGGGACACGATTAAAGGCGTGTGCTGAGGTTTGGAACGGGCCAGTGCTCTTGCCGTCATAAAATCGTGGCAGTGGATCAAATCATACTTCTTAAGATCAAACTGTTTAACAGCTTGTTCCAAACTGTAGCGCTCCATTTCACGCCAATATATCCACAGGGGATATTTTTCGGTATAAGCTGTTTGAAGACGGTGAATCAGCTCATGTTTTAACCGGTGTTTATCGGCCGGCTGCTGATCGGCGACCTGAATGTTGAGCCATCGGGTATCGTGCGACATTAAATCGACAGAATGCCCTTCTCCTTCCAAGCTTTTTCTAAGGATATCAATATAGGTAGACGGGCCGTTTGTATGTGGAGAGTATCGATAATAAGCCAGCAAAATGTTCATATATTTCCCCCTGCCTGCTGTTAAACTTATAGAAAATGAAATCTCTTAGCATTATATGGCCTCAGCTGAAAAAAGTACGAAGTGAATGGAAAGCCTTTTCAATAAAGAAAACCCATTGCCTTAAGCAATGGGAGCTGTCATGAAGAAGCTAATATTTGAACGATTTTATCTTCAATATCCTTTCCTTTTTCATCATCCACGAGCTGATTGAGAAGAATGGAGAAAATCAATGTCTTGCCGCTTGCAGTATCGATATAGCCCGACAAGGTACTGACGGTTGAAAGAGAGCCTGTTTTCGCTCTGACTTTGCCTTTTAGAGCCGGGTCTTTCAGCCGGTTTCTTAATGTGCCGCCGACCATTCTGTCGCTTTCCCCCGCAACCGGGAGTGAACGGGCAAACGACGGAAACCATTTCTCTTCTTGAACGGAATACAATAGCTTTGTGATCTGGTCGGCAGAAATCAAATTGATATGCGAGATGCCTGAGCCGTCTCTGAGAACGATCTTTTCTGTGTCCATTCCAAATCCCTGCAGTTCTTTATTCAACACTTCAAGACCTTGATCCCAGCTTCCTTCACGGCTCGCGGCTTTTCCCATTTCCTTGATCAGTGTTTCGCCATGGCCGTTGTTGCTGAGCTTCATAAAGGGGATCATCAGCTCTGAAAGCGGCATGGATTGATGTGCGGTGATGCGGCGCGCTTTTTTTGGCGCTTTGCCGGTTTTAGTCTTTCCCAGGATTCGAATGCCTTGTTGCTGTAAAGCCTGTTTAAATAAATCGAGTGCATATTCTGACGACTCCCAAACCGCAACCCATTGTCTGACCCTTGAAGCGCCTTGTGGAATCGTCCCTTTGATTTGGATGGTATTTCCGCCGTGTTCCCTTTTAATCGTGATATCTTTTTTTCCGTCTGCAGCAACGGTCTTGGCACCGTTTTCGATTTTGACATGATTAGTTTGCGGAGTAAGCGATACAACGGGTTTTTTCCCGGTTTTGCCGTCAGGATTCACGTCGATGATGACCGTTCCGGCATCATAGTCTTCGTTTGGCGAAGCTGTTAAAGCCGAGATCTGCGCTCCGTAGTATGCGTCTTCATCGCTCCAGGAAAGGTCTTGAGAGTAGCGGACCTCATCATACCAGGAATCATCGCCGACCAAGTCTCCCCGGATGACAGTGATCCCTTGTTTTCGGAGTGCCTTGGCCATTTGCTGAAAATCGGCTTTCAAAAGCGTCGGATCGCCTTTTCCTTTTAGATAAAGGCTGCCTTTGAGTGTGCTCGCGGATCGTGCGCCGTCTGTCATCACTTCTGTGGGAAAGGTATAGTCCTCACCCAGGACGGAAAAGGCAGCTGCTGCCGTTAAAAGCTTCAGATTGGACGCCGGTCTCATCCGTGTATCGCCCATATGGCCGTATATCATTTTCCCGCTTTCTGCGGACCTGACGCTGATGCCTGCGAGCGCTCCTTTTAAATCAGGCTCGGTCTTTAACAGCTGATCAATTTGCTCTTTGAGCCCGGCGCCTTTTTCCCCGGCGGCCAAGCCGTCTATGCTGCCGGCCAACGTCAATACAAAGATCATCATCATACACAGACAAAGCTTCATATTTTTCTTCATAGAATATCCCGCCTCCCGCTGATGGTTCTAATACTTTATTGCAAAACGCGGCGGGATATACTCCTATTGGTCGGTTTTCACCAAAAACCTCCGGTATAAAAGCAGCAGTATCATTACATGCAGCACAACTCCGATGAACCCGAAAACGAAAACAAGCCCTTCATGAGAAGTTCCTGCCAAGTACGTTTTCGCTGTCCAGTAGGTCGGCGTGAAAACGCCGAAAAGCTGCCACGGCAAAGGAATAAAATAAACCGCGGCCGGCATGAAAGTGAGCAGGCTGAACCCTTTCATTAAAGCGAGCCCTTCCACTTTGTTCGAAGCGTAAGCGGCTAAAAGCAGCGTGTAAATCGGGGCTTCAAGCGTGACCATGATCAGGATGAACAAAAGGTACACAGAGCCGAGCGCCATTAAACCGCCGGATGCAAACAGCAAAATGCTGTAGCAAAAAGTCAGCGCCATTGGCAGGATGAGGCGTATCAAGACATATCCGCGCTTCGACAAGGGCGTCACGGCAAAATACTGAATCATATTTTCGTCGCGCTCATCAAGCAGGACAAACCCCGACATGATACCGAGAATCAGGGGGATGAAAAGCATGGCAAAGCTCATGATCAAATGACGGTATGGGGTGATATTGAATGCCGCCAGTTCCGCTGACAAAGGAATGCCAGCGGCTGTCACGATGATGAGCAGAAAAGGCGCCAGACCGTAAAAAGCAAGCATTGAATCACGTTTGATCTGTTTCATATCTCCGCGTATCAGCTGAATGATTTTCATCATCGTGTATCACCTCCGCCAAGCTTTAATGTGATGAATGTTTGAAGTGAATGCCTCGCCCAGAAATACGCGGCTCCGTTCCACAACAAGAGAGTGGAAATCGCGTAGAAGAGCTCCCACTGCTGAAGGCCGGTAAAGGCGGAACCTAACAGCATTAATGAGGCCTTTGACGGCAGAGCGTAAAACAGCGGGCTGCTCCAAATGCCCGCTGTTTCAAACAAAGGCAGAACGAACACAAAGGTGCTCAAAGAAGACAAAAAGAAAAATCCGTTTAAGGTTTCACACCGCACCGCCAAACCTAAGCCGATCATCGTGAAGAAAAATGAAGTGAACACCACGCCGCAAGCGAACAAACCGGAATTTGTTCCATAGCCAAACACACTGCTGTGGATGAAAATGCTCGATCCAAGAGACAAAACGGACAAGGACGCCGTTTTGGAAAAAATATACTCACTCGGACTTAGCGGCGTTACAAACAGGCTGTCATGGATGTTTTGCCCTTTCTCCAGTAAAACAAGACCCCCGATGAAGAAAAACCCCAGGAAGCTCGGATCTGAAAACGTCAAGGCAATGTTGGCCGCCTCCCTGTAATCAGCCGGAAGAAACTGCAACACGGCGATATACACCGCGCTGATCAGCAAATAGGCATAATAAAAACCGTGCTTGAACTGAAGTTTGATATCATGGGAAATCGCTGATAAGATCCTCAACTTAAACGCCTCCCCGTCACATCGATAAAGATGTCTTCAAGCGATGCTTCTTGGGAATGAATGGTTTCCACAGGGTGCTCCTTGATCAAGTTCAAAAATTCCGGGCTGCTGCCGATCTGATCAAGGTCGAATTGAGCAGTTTCCAGCTGCCTGCGGCTGCGGTACTCCACTTTTACGTGCCTTTTTCCTTTTTGCACTTTTAAGGCGCGTGGAGAATCAATCAAAGCCACCCTGCCGTCAACGATGAAAGCTACGCGGTCGCAGATTTCTTCAGCTGTTTGCATGTGGTGCGTTGTGATCAGGATCGTCTTCCCTTCCGCCTTTTTGTTCAGGATAAGCTGTTTTAATTTTTTGGCATGCACGGGATCGAGCCCCGAGGTCGGTTCGTCTAGAAATAAAAGATCAGGCTGATTGATCAGGGCTCTCAAAAAATTCAGCCTCATTTTCATGCCTTTTGAGTAAGCGGATACCTTTGTCCGGCCGTACTCTTCAAGACCCGTTAAAAGCGAGCAGCGTTTCCGGCTCCTCGGTTTCAGATGCATACAAGGAACGGAACAAATTTAAGTTTTCCAGTGCCGTTAATCGTTGATAGAAATTCGGAAATTCAAAGGCGACGCCGATTTTCTCATAAAAGGAGCTGTCGGCTTGACTCAATTCTTTCCCCATCACAGAAACCCGGCCTTCATATTGCTTTAAAATACCGATTAATATTTTTTGAATCGTGCTTTTTCCAGCACCGGACGGGCCGAGAAATCCAAAAATTTCACCCTTTTGAATCGAAAAGTCGATTCCTTTCAATACGGGCGTTTTTTGTCCGGGGTATGTGAAGCGAAGCCCGCTGACTTCAATCATGGGATGCATCCTCCTTGGCCGAAAGCCCCTGTCCGATCAATTCGATAAGCAAATCCATCGTTTCGTCATAGCGGTCTTCCCCAATATTTGTTTTTTGAAAGGATAAAAGAACAATGGCGCGAATCACACTGACGATCGTCTCCGGTTTTTTTCTGACAAGCCAACCTTTTTCCTGGCCCATTTCAATTAAAGGCTTGAAAAAATCTTCGTCGCTGTCGAAATGCGCCTGCAGCTTTTCTTCGGGGAGTTTGCGGAAGAGTGTCTCGAGTAAGTTGTCATCGTAAACTTGGCGAATGTACGGGTTATCTTCCACCACCGCCAATGCTTCACGCAAAAACTGTGCAAATGTTTCCCCGCTTTCAGAAAATGATGCCTCAAGCTGGGCGCGGATCTTACTTTCTTCCTGCTGCAAAATCTCAAAATAAAGCTCCTCTTTCGAGTCGAAAAATGTATAAAATGAGCCTTGGGCAATTCCGGCCGAGGCTGTTAGCTCACCAACGCTCGTTTTTTTCAATCCAAGCTGCGCAAAAAGCTCTCTTCCGCTTTGCACTAAAGCTGAGCGTATCGCTTCCTTTTCTTTTTCGGTAAATTTCGGCATGTCAGTCTCTCCTTGATTTATAAACATGTGAATATTTTTATTTTATATTCATATAATGCGATGAGACCGTCTTTTTGTCAATGCATTTTGGTTCAAATTTACCACAATATTTTCATTTGCCCGTCAAATTTAAAGCAAAAAAAAGCACCACTTATAGTTTAAACTATAAGTAGCGCTTCATTTCCATTAATAAGCAAGGCTGAACAGACCTTTAATATGAGTCAGATAACGGACGTTGCTCGCTTCTTTCATCAATGAAGCAGGCAGGCCTTTAAGAGATGTACTGTTCGCGCCGATAACGGCAACTGCATCTTTGCGGCCAAGGCTTGCAAGCGTGCCTGAGTTGACAGGGCTGAACGTTTCCATTGATTTGTTTTCTAAGTATGCATACAGGTTGTAGCCGATCAGCTCGCCCATTTGCCAAGCGATTTGAGCTGTCGGAGGGTACGGACGGCCATCCGGACCGAAGACAACGGCGCTGTCTCCTGCAACAAATACGTCTTCATGTGATGTGGATTGAAGGAAATCGTTTACAGTTGCGCGTCCGCGGTTCACTTCAAGACCTGACTCGCCGATCAGCGGATTGCCTTGAACACCGCCGGTCCAGACAAATGTATTTGTGACGATTTTTTGCCCGTCTTTCAAATCAACAACGTTTCCTTCTACATTTGTGACAGGCAGTCCTGTCAAGAATTCAACGCCGCGTTTTTCAAGGCTCTTTGTCGCACGTTCGATCAGCTCATCCGGAAGAACCGGCAGGATTTTCGGACCGGCTTCAACAAGCTTCAGCTTGATTTCTTTCGGATCGACACCGTAGCTTCTCGCAAGGTTCGGCATGATATCGGCGAGTTCACCGACAAGCTCGACGCCTGTTAGTCCGCCGCCGCCGATTAGGATCGTAGCATCCGCTTCGTTTTTCGTTTTAGCGTATTCGCGCACGCGCTCTTCAACATGTTTGAAGATCTTGTTTGCATCGTTTGCAGATTTGAGCACCATGCTGTTTTCTTGAAGGCCAGGAATGCCGAAGTAAGCAGTGACAGAACCAAGACCGACGACAAGCGCGTCATACGTCAGGGTAGAGCCGTCAGAAAGAGCGACTTCTTTTTTGTCAACTGAGAACGAGTTGACTTTGGCGATTTTAAGATCGATGTCTTTTCCTTTGAAAAGCTTTGCAAGCGGCATCGCAATGGCCTGTTCTGACACGTTGCCCGCAGCAAGGCGATGCAGTTCTGTGATGATTTGATGTGTCGGGTATTGGTTAACCACTGTGACCTTTGCTTCTTCTTTTGTGTAGTGTTTGCGAACTGTTAAAGCAGACAGTAATCCGCCGTAACCAGCGCCTAAAATGACGATATGTTTTGACATCGTGAATCCTCCGTCCTTATTCTGAATGTATAGTGATTATTTTTGTTTTTCGCGTTCTGACATGATTTGCAGGTAGCTTTGAACAAAGCGGAACATCTTTTGGGCCTGCGGATCTTTAAGCATTTTCAGCAAACCGAAAAGTCCGATGACTTCATTGCTTTCGTCAGCGCGGTCTTTTGCTTCAATGGCGGTAGCCGCGATTTCTTTTGCCGTATCTTTGACAGGCTCAAGAATTTCTGTGATGGCACCGACCGTATCATTTTTTAATACTTCATCAGTTGCAACGGATTGTGCGAAATCGTAAGACTTTGTCAAAATGTTGACCAGTTCTGTCAGCTTTGGAAGCTGGTCGACTAAAACAGTCAAAGACTCCTGTACTTCAGGTTTTAGCAGTTGATCGATAAGATCGCGTTGGCTTTGGCTTACAGATTCGTTTGTTTGATCAGCTGTTTGATCGATTGTTTCCGGCATAACCAATTCTCCTTTTCAATAAGCGATGTGCTGTTTTTTGAAGGAACCCCTTTTTCACAGTTTGTGAATTTGTGCACAAACAAGTCCGCAAAAAGGTTCTCCCCTTTTGTGTTTGTTTTGCTGTTTTCAGTCTGGAATTCCCGAAAACCCGCAATCTCAAAACACGCTGTATTTTTTACTACTAAATGATAACACTTTTTGAACAAAAAATGAACGTGATTGTTTCGGAAATGAAATAAAATCATAGAAAACTTTATATATAGGGCTTCTTTCATCCCTTTCATTTCCTATATTGTGTCTTTTTTTACGAAACGTCCCATTCACACGTCATGATAGAGTCGTGCGAATATTTCCCAGAAACGCATCTAGTTTACATAATGAAATTATCGTTATCTCGGTTAATCTTCATCTTTAACATCCGGATCTTCGGGGATGGGTTCGTTCAGAACGGATTCCGCCCACTCTTTATACTTTTCCATCTGTTCCATATGGGTATTGAATTGATCTTTGTTGATTAAATGCTGCTGTCCGTCGAAGACGGTGCGAATTTTCTTTTCTCTCACAAGCTGTTCAACATGTGCTTCTGAAAGCGTTAAATATTCTGCGGTTTCCTTTATCGTCAAGTACATGTTTTAGTTCCTCTCGTTTTGATTTAGGCGAACGTTGCGATTTTAGGATCATACGATAAGATATATCAGTTTAGATGATGGAGGCCTATTTCTATGTATTCAAAATGGAATTCTGAAACGTCTTATCCGCCTTCAGCCCCGCACATGCACACCGGCCAATCTTCTCAGCAGATGAATCAAAGGCTGAAAAATCTCGAAGATCAAATGGAATTGCTGATCAAACTCATGGAATGCAACAATCAGCTGCTGCGTTCAATTGAAGAGCAGCAAAACCGCGTCTGCGCGGCCGGCGGAGGTTCGGTTATCGTCAGAATGTGAGTTTTTGGTCTTAAAATAAAAAGAGGAAGGACGTGTCCTTCTTCTTTGTCTGCAAGCCTTATCCAGTATACTACAGATTTTTTTGCGCTGAAAGGCCGGCAATTTCATCGTATGTTTGACGATTTTCCAATGTTGACAAATCGCCTGCCGGCTCGTTCAAATAGGCAGCTCTGATCAGCCGTCTCATCACTTTTGCATTTCTCGTCTTCGGCAGACCGCTGACAAAGTAAACCGCTTTTGGCTTGATCGCTTTACCGATCGCGTCAGAGGCGAGGTTCAGCAAATCATCTTTTAGTTTTTCCGACGGCTTTTCCGACTGTGTGAGGACGACAAAGCAGACGGCAGCCTGACCTTTGAGCTGATCCGGAACGCCGATAACGCCTGCTTCCGCCACCGCTGGATGGCCGACCAGTACGGACTCTATTTCGGCGGGCCCGATCCTTTTCCCAGCAGTATTGATCACATCATCAGAACGTCCGCTGATCGTCCAGTAGCCGTTTTCATCACGTTTTGCCCAATCGCCGTGCACCCAGACGTCAGTCCAGCGGCTCCAATATGCTTTTTCATATCTGGAAGGCTCCTTCCAAAAACCGTTCGTCATGCCGACCCACGGCTTTGTCAGGACAAGCTCCCCGACTTCATTGACGACTTCCTCCCCTTTTTCGTTGAAGACATTGGCCGCCATGCCAGGCAGAGGCGAATTAAACGTCATCGGCGTGATTGGCCGCAGGAGCACATTGCCCAAAATGCCGCCTGAAATTTCCGTTCCTCCTGAATAATTAAAAATAGGAATCCGCTCTTTTCCAGCATGGCGGAACAGCCATATCCACGGTTCATAATTCCATGGTTCTCCCGTTGAGCCGATTGCCTTCAGACTGCTCAGGTCGCATTGATGAAGAAAATTTTCGCCGTGCTGCATCAGTGAGCGAATGAGCGTCGGAGAGACGCCGAGATGCGACACCTGGTGTCTGCTGACAAGCTCCCACAGCCGACTCGGGGCCGGGAAATCCGGTGCTCCGTCATACAGCAAAACTGCCGCTCCGTTTATGAGTCCCCCGAATATTAAAAACGGTCCCATCATCCAGCCCATGTCTGTAAACCAGAAAAACGTGTCCCCTTGTTTGACATCCATCCCGAAGCCCGCATCAAATGCAGCTTTCAGCGGAAAACCGGCGTGGGTATGAACCGCTCCCTTCGGTTGTCCTGTCGTGCCTGATGTGTAAAGCAGCATGAGCGGATCTGAACTGTCCATTTCTTCTGTCATCTGGAGAGGATCGCTTTTCATCAATTCATTCCAGTCTATATCTCTCTTATGATTCCAATCTTGTTCGCCATCGTGAAGCCGGCAGACGACAACTTTTTGGACAGTGGGGGCGCGGTCTGCTGCTTTGTCAGCTTCTTTCTTCATACAGACCTTCTTTCCCCTTCGCAAAAAGGCATCTGCCGTGACAAGAATTTTTGCTCCGGCAGCGCTGAGTCTCGCGGCTGCCGCATGGGCCCCGTAGCCTGAAAAAACCGGGGAGAATACCGCGCCGATTTTAGCGGCGGCAAGCATGGCGATGACCGTTTGCGGGATCATCGGCATGTAAATCGCAATGACATCCCCTTTTGATATGCCTTGTTTTTTAAAGCCTGCTGCCGCACGGGCGACTTTTTGATGTAAAGAAGAATAGGTGATCCGTTCTGTTTTTCCGTCTTCACTTTCCCAGATGAGGGCTGTCCTCTCGGCCGTATCAGGCTGTCGGGACCATTTTTCCACGGCGCTGCAAACGGCATTTAAGCGTCCGCCGGAAAACCATTTCGGCCATTTTATGCCTTTATCGAGATTCAATGTTTGGCTGTACCGCTTGTACCAGCTGATGCCGAGCGCTTTTTCGGCCTCTTCCCAGAACCAGGCGATATCGTCTGTACTTGCTTTCAAAAAATCATCATAGTCGGAAAAACCGAGAGCTGTCATCCATTGAAACAGCCGGGTCGCTTTTACAAATTCCGGATCAGGCTGCCAAACCGCTTTTTCGGCCATACCGTTTCCCCCTTTTCGTTTCATTGGCCTTTAGACGGGATAAACAGGATGCTTCCGTTCCGTAAATATCATGTATTTGGTCATATATGCATTCAGCCGTTTGATGAGTTCCGTACGAAGCGAATCGGCCGGAATGACCCCGTCGACAATCATTTCTGAAGCAAGCCGGTAAATGTCTATGTCTTTTTGGTACTCTTCCCGTTTTTCGGCAATGAAGGCGGACCGCTCTTCTTCAGGCAATTGTGCGATTTTTTTGGCATAAACGGCATTTACCGCTGCTTCCGGACCCATCACAGCAATCTGAGCCGTAGGCAGCGCCAGACAGCAGTCAGGCTCAAAGGCCGGTCCCGCCATCGCATACAAGCCTGCGCCATAAGCTTTCCTGACGATGACAGATATTTTCGGCACGGTTGCTTCGGCCATCGCTGAGATCATTTTCGCACCGTGTCTGATAATACCCGCCCTCTCGACTTTTGTTCCGATCATAAAGCCGGGGATATCAGCCAGAAACAGCAGCGGGATATGATAGGCATCGCACAAATTGATAAACTTTGCGGCTTTGTCTGCCGAATCGTGAAACAACACACCGCCTTTGACACGCGGCTGATTGGCGATGATGCCGACAGGCTGCCCGTGAATCCTCGCCAAACCGGTAATCAGCTCTGGCGCGAACAATTTTTTGATCTCATAAAAAGACGCTTCATCAATGATCCGGTCGATTAAATCCATCATTTGAAACGGTGCGTTTTGGTTTTTCGGAATGATCTCCTCCAACGGCCGGTCAAACGGACGAGCGGGTTTTGCTTCAATAACAGGCGCTTTTTCGGTGTAATTCGGCGGAAAGTAGGAAAGATACCGGCGCGCCGACTTGATCGCATCTTCTTCCGTTTCGGCAAGAATGTCTCCGCAGCCTGAAACAGAACAGTGCATTCGCGCTCCGCCCATTTCTTCAAGCGACACTTTTTCGCCGATCACCATTTCCGCCATGCGCGGCGAGCCTAAATACATCGAGGCGTTACCTTCGACCATGATAACGATATCGCAAAAAGCCGGTATGTAGGCGCCGCCTGCCGCTGAAGGACCGAACAAAAGACAGATTTGCGGGATGCGCCCGGATAATTTGACTTGCTGATAAAAAATCCGCCCTGCTCCTCTTCGCCCCGGAAACATGTCAACTTGATCCGTAATCCTTGCGCCTGCTGAATCGACCAAATAAAGAAGCGGACAATTCAGCTTTTCGGCTGTTTCCTGGATGCGGATGATTTTTTCGACGGTTCTCGCTCCCCATGATCCTGCTTTCACCGTTGAATCATTAGCCATGACGCAAACGGTTCGGCCGCCGATTTTTCCGATTCCCGTGACGACTCCGTCTGCTGGAAGCCCGTCTGCCATGCAATTGGCAAAAAAAGCGTCCTCAAGGTCGAGGCCTTCGTCAAGCAGCAGCTTTAATCGGTCTCTGACAAATAATTTTCCTTTTTTCTCATTAGCTTCATGGTATTTTTGCGCTCCGCCTTCCTGAATCCGGCGAATGCGTTCATACAATTCCTTTTCGGCCGGCATCGGCTGTCCCCCCGTTCGTTTTATTCTCCCGTATAATACGGCTTCCGCTTTTCTGTAAAAGCTTTCAGCCCTTCTGTTCTGTCTTTCGTCGGAATCGTCAGTTCGTAGGCTTTTTGTTCAATCACGAGTCCAGTTTCGATATCTGTCTCAAGCCCTTGATTGATAGCGAACTTCGCCTGTCTGACGGCAACCGGTCCGTTCGCCGCAATGTTCGCTGCGATATTTTCGGTTGTTTCCTTTAACTTTTGAAGCGGAACGACATGTTCAACTAGGCTGATCTTTTGCGCTTCTTCGGCGCTGATGCGGCAGCCGGTATAGATCATTTCTTTTGCCTTTCCCCTGCCGATCAAGCGGGGCAGCCGCTGTGTTCCCCCTGCCCCGGGAATAATCGCGAGCGTTGTTTCGGGGAGGCCGAGTTCAATATGTTCGGCTGCGATCCTGATGTCGCACGCCAATGCAAGCTCCAGCCCCCCTCCCAAAGCGCTTCCGTTTAATGAAGCGATGACGGGCTGCGGCAGTTTTTCCGTCTGGCTGACCACTTGTTGAATCATGGAAACGGCCTGCTTCGCTTCTGTGGGGCTCATGCGGGCTCTTTCCTTTAAATCGGCACCTGCACAAAACGTCCTGTTCCCTACTCCCGTTATAATGACACAGCGGACGGTCGGGTTTGAACGGATATCGCGAAGGATATGCTGAAGGTCGTCGAGAAGTCCGAGCGAGAGGGCATTTGCAGCTTGCGGTCTGTTCAACGTCAACACGGCGACCGCCTGCTCGTTTATGGAATAAAGAACATTGGGCTCCATTCGGTCTTCCTCCTCCTCAATCTATGAAAAGCAATTCTTTGATTTCGCCGCCTGCAAATTTCGGCTTGGTAGCTCTCTCCCGGTTTTGTCTTCGATCCATTTGGCAGCTGAAAGCAGCTTGCTGAGATCAACTCCGGTTTCGATGCCCATCTGGGCGCACATGTAAATCAAATCATCAGTTGCCGCATTTCCCGTGGCTCCAGGGGCATAAGGACAGCCGCCCAGCCCGCCGCATGATGCGTCAAATACGGTGATTCCCATATCCATCGCTGTGATCATGTTGGCGAGCGCCATCCCTCTCGTATCATGAAAATGAAGGGCGAAACTCTCTTTCGGAAAGCGTTTTAAAAGTACGTCAAGCACCTTTTGAACTTGCACGGGATTCGCTGCGCCGATTGTATCTCCGAGAGAAAGTTCGTCGATGCCCATGTTGAACAACGCATCACAGAGGCGTATGATTTGTTCTAATGGCACATGATGTTCATAAGGACAGCCAAATACGGTGGACAGGTAGGCTCTGGTGGTGAGGCCTGCTTGTTTTGCTGTCCCGGTGACTTCCTGCAAGACTGGAAGCGTTTCGCCGATCGATTTGTTAATATTTTTCCGGTTGTGTGTCTCGCTTGCCGACATAAAAACAGAAGCTTCATCGATCCCTCCTTCGAGAGCCCGTTCCAGCCCTTTTCGGTTCGGAATGAGGGCTGCGTAGGTGACGCCCGGCTTCCGGTTAATGCCTTTGGCGACGTCAAGGGCATCAGACAGTGCAGGAATCCATTTAGGATGAACGAATGAAGTGATTTCGATATATGAAAGCCCTGTTTGGGAAAGCATGTCGATCCAGGTTATTTTATCGGCTGTCGAGAGTGCGGTTTCTTCATTTTGCAGACCGTCGCGCGGCCCGACTTCTTTAATGAAAATTTTCTTCGGTACATTCATTTGCCATCCTCCAGACCTTATTGAAGCTCCAATAAGACATCTCCTTCATCGGCAAAATCACCTTCGTTTTTTCTGACGGTTTTGACGGTGCCGGCCGTTTCGGCGACAATCGGAATCTCCATTTTCATCGATTCTAAAATGGCGACTTCCTGCCCTTTTTCGATTTTGTCTCCTGCTTTCACTAATATTTTCCACACGTTTCCCGCCATATTGGTGACAACAGTATTCATGGCACGCCTCCTTAATTTCATTTTGACTGATAACGACTGATAAAATCGGTTTGGACCCCGCCTTTTCGGAATTCGTCAGAACGTACGATGTCTTCAAGCAACGGAATATTTGTCTTAATGCCTTTCACTTGATATTGTGAGAGCGCTTCGGCCAATGTCCGGATGGCTTCATCTCTGCTATTTCCTTTGACGATCATCTTGGCGATCATCGGGTCGTAATACGGTGTGATGTTCATACCTGGGGCTGCTGCGCATTCATGACGGACATTCGGGTGCTCAGGCAGCTTAAGGTCAGTGATCCGTCCCGGCGAAGGGAAAAATGTTTTCGGATCTTCGGCACAGATTCTGACTTCGATCGCATGTCCGTCACGCCGAATGTCTTTCTGCTTATACGGAAGCGCTTTGCCTGCTGCGATATTGAGCTGTTCTTCGACAATGTCGAGCCCTGTAATTTCCTCTGTCACCGGGTGTTCGACCTGCAGGCGGGTATTCATCTCGAGAAAATAAAAATGATTCTTGCTGTCTACTAAAAACTCGATTGTCCCGGCGTTGGCATAGCCGATCGACAGCGCGGCTTTCACGGCCGCTTCACCGAGCTTCGCGCGCATGTTTTCATCGAATAACGGAGCAGGTGCTTCTTCGATGATTTTTTGCTGGCGTCTCTGAATCGAACAGTCCCGTTCCCAAAGATAGACGGCATTTCCGTATTCGTCTGTTAAAATCTGAATCTCGATATGTCTTGCATCTTCGATATATTTCTCGATGTACATAGCCCCGTCTCCGAAAAAATCGGCGGCTCGTTTTTGGCTGCCTTCATATGCTTTTGCTAATTCGCCTTCATTGCGAATCAGCTGCATTCCGATGCCTCCGCCTCCAAAAGAAGCCTTGAGCATCACGGGATAGCCGATGGATTCGGCAAGAGCCTTGGCTTCATTCAGACCGGCCAAGCTTTTTGTCACGCCGGGAACGACGGGAATCCCGGCTTGTTCCATCGCTAGCCTTGCTTCAATTTTGCTCCCCATTTTGGCGATCACATCGGACGGCGGACCGATAAACGTGATATTTTCCTGCAGGCATCTTTCGGCAAAACGGCTGTTCTCGGAAAGCAGGCCGTATCCCGGGTGGATGGCACAGACCCCCGCTTTTTTAGCGGTTTCGATGATTTTTTCGATATTTAAATAGCTTTCACTGACCCGCGGTTTGCCGATCAGCCAGGCTTCATCTGCAGCTTTAACGTGCAGGGACTCAGCATCCGCTTCAGAGTAGACGGCAGCTGTCTGAATACCGAGCCGTTTACAAGTTCGGATGATCCGAAGTGCGATTTCGCCACGATTGGCGATAAGCAATTTTTGAAACAAAAAAATGCCCCCTTTCATATTCAAAAGTGTCTGAAATAGAATTTGAAAGCGCCTTCATTTATTTATTGTGCGAATTCGAAAGTGAAGTAGCTTATCCTGTTTCCTGCCATAGGTTCAGACGGGTCTTGTCTGTTCTTTACAGCTTATGATGATTTGAAAGAAAAAAGTCCTAAAGCTTAAGAAATCGCTTTAGAACTCTCAATGTTTTGGCTCGGGCCTGTTGGTGTTTGGACGGCTTTTACCGAGAATGCTCTGCATGTTTGCCGCTGTTTGTGAGGATATGTTGAATGATCTCGGCGTTTTTTGACAGAAAGGCAGTTTCGAACATATCCTGATGCGGCCCGGCTCCTTTATACTCTTGATAGTTTCTTGTTGTGGCGTCGGCCCATTTTTGCAATATGAATCTGTCAATTTGATCCGTCTGAATGCCGGCTTCAATAAAGTGGATGTTTGCGTTGATTTGGCCGCCATTGATTAATTGTGCCCAATATTTTTGATAGTTTGCCGTCTTTTTGATGACTGCTTCCCTGAGGTGAGCGGGAACATGTTCTGCCGAGGTGCTGCTTGGCTGTGGCGGCAATGCTTGTTTCTTTTGATATGCATCGACAATAATGAGATCGCTGACCTCCAAACCACGGTTTTCCATTTCTTTGACAGTCTCAAATGCCGTGTTGCCTCCCGCTGAATATCCCAGCAGGATATAAGGACCCCGAGGCTGTTTTTGGATGATGTTGTTCACGTATTGTTCCATACGGCTGTCTTCTTCAATAAAGTTAAATCCGTACACAGTCGCTTTGCCGTTTAGCTTGGCAGCGAGATCTTTATAAAATATCCCGAAGCCCGAAATGGGAGGAAAGCAGAAAAGGTTCACTCCGGTCGGCGGATTCAGTCTGCTGACATGCTGTACGGCCGAGGCGCGCAGCTCATGTGAAAACAGCTTTTCGGCCAATTGTTCGATTGTTGGATTCTCGAATAATAATTCAATCGGAATATCGATCCCCTGGCTGTTTTTCAGCTGGTGAATGACTTGAAGAGCCTTTAGCGAATGACCGCCAAGTTCGAAAAAGTCATCTTCAATACCGAGCTCCTTCACGCCAAGGATAGGTCTCCATATGTCAATCAGTTCTTTTTCGACCCAGTTTCTTGGCGGCACAATCTGTTTCAAAGCCGTTTTTTGATCAGGTGCAGGCAGCGCGCGGCGGTCGATTTTGCCGTTTGCCGAAAGAGGCATGCGGTCCAGTTTAACCCAATCATGAGGAATCATATAGTCGGGAAGCTGCCTTGATAGTAATGAACGGATCGTTTTTTCCTCTGTTTGATCATCGCTTACATAATATGCGATAAGGAATGCTTCTTCGTTTTTTTCTTCAATGATGACAGCGGCTTCTTGAACGCCTTCAATCTCGATGAGCCGCGCTTCTATTTCAGCCGGTTCAGTTCGTTTGCCGCGAATTTTGATTTGCCGGTCCATCCGGCTGATATATTCTAAGTTGCCGTCTGGCAGCCAGCGCGCCAGATCGCCCGTTTTGTACATTTTTTCCCCTGGTTGAAACGGATGCTCTACAAATGCTTGACTCGTCAAATCAGGTCTGTGCAAATATCCTTTTGCAACCCCATCGCCGCCGACGCAAAGTTCGCCGGGAACGCCGATCGGCGCGAGCTGACCGCTCTCGTCAACAATAAAGGCATTTGAATTGCTGATCGGTTTTCCGATGGGAATCGCTTGTGAAAAATCTTGCTTGACTTCATAAAATGTAGAGAATGTTGTATTTTCCGTCGGACCATATATGTTATAAAGCTTCAGGTTTGGGCACCGATGTCTGACCGTATTCATCAGTGCAGGCGTCAAAGCTTCCCCGCCGACATATAAAGTGGAGAGCCCTGAAAACATGTCCGGCTGGGCTTGTGCAAGCTGGTTAAAGAGAGCCGTTGTTAAAAACAGCACTGTGATATCATGGTGAAGCAAATAGCTGCCAAAACGGGCAGGAGTCAACATCGTCGAGCGGTCGATAACATGAAGAGATGCTCCTTTCAGGAGCGCTCCGAATATTTCAAATGTGATGGCGTCAAAGCCGAGTGAACCGGTTAAGATCAATCGGTCATTTGTATCGGCTGATGTGTAATTGCTGTTTGAGATCAGTGATACGACATTGCGGTGCGAAATCATTACGCCCTTTGGTTTGCCTGTCGAACCTGATGTATACATGATATAAGCCAGATCATCCGGACACGTATTTATGTTTATATCGCTGACAGGTGCCAATTTCGCTTCCTTGGATATCAACACTTTTTTCGGAAAATCAATGTTCGTCTTGAGTCCTTTCTGAACGGCCAATACGTCCGCCCCGCTTTCTTTCAGCATGCAGCTGATCCGTTCAGGCGGCAGTTCGGCATCGAGCGGGAGATAGGCGCCGCCTGCTTTCAAAACGGCAAGAACTCCGATGATGAATTCAGGTGAATGCTCTGCTAAAATGCCGGCAATTCCGTTTTTCTTTAAGCCTTGTTCTTGGAAGATGCGGGCCCATGCAGTGGATGTTTGATCCAGCTCTCGGTATGTCATCGTCAAGCCGCCGGCATGTAGTGCGATATGCTCCGGCGTTTTCTCTACTTGATTGGAAAACAAGTCAGTGATTGTTTTGTTCGTATCGTAATCTGTTTTTGTATCGTTGAATGCCCCGATGATCCGGGCTTTTTCGTCAGGCGCGATCATCGGCAGCCTGGAGGCGGGGATATCGGTGTCCTCCGCCGCTCTTCGCAAAGCTTCCAGCAGGTGGCCCCTCACACAGTCAATCCATGATTCATCATAAACGTTTGCATTGTAGATGAACTTGATGACAAGTTCATCATCCGGGGCAATCATGAGGTTGAAGTTGTAGCCTGATTGCTCCGACACTTTTACATTTTCGATCTGAAGCGGTGATTCGGCGCGGTTTGCCGAGTCTTGCATTTGCTGCAAAGGGTAGTTTTCAAAAACGAAAATATGGTCAATCGCATGCTGTTTGAAAGTGATTTGCGACTGAATGTCAGCCAATGGATAAAAGTTGAACATGTCTTGAGCGAGCCTTTCTTTTTGGGAGCGGCGAAGCAGCTCTGAAAAGGTTTCATTTTCGCTCTCGGTCTTGATTCGAACCGGCACAGTATTGATAAATAAACCGATGATCTTCTCAACACCCGGAATCACGGAAGGACGGCCGGAAACGACAGAGCCGAACACGACATCATCTGTCCGGTTATAGCGCTGAAGCATTAAGCCCCACACGGTTTGTATGAGAGTGGCGAGTGTGGCTCCATGCTGTTTGGCGATTGTTTTGAGTCTGGCTGTCAACTTTCGGTCTAATGAAAACATCAGCTCTTTCTGCCGATATCCCTTTTCAGCAGGTTTTGCAGACACTTTCGGAAGACCTGTTGGCGCATTGAAGTCTGTCAAGTAGTTCTTCCAATATTCCTTGGCTTTGTCTTTGTCCTGATCATACAACCAGGAAATATATGCGCTGTATGGCTGAACAGGATCTAAAGGCACAGATTCACCCGTATAGATGGCTTCGTACAACTGCATAAATTCTTGGAGTACGATCCCGAGACACCAGCCGTCCATTAAGATGTGGTGATGGCTCCATACACATACGTGTTGTTCCGGCGCCGTTTTGAACAGAGAAATACGCATCAGCATATCTTTTTGCAGATTGAAGCCTTTCTGCCGATCCCGCTCTTTAAACTGGCTGATATATGCGGTTTGATCGGTCTCCGGCATTTCGGTCAAGTCTTCAGCATGCAATTGAAAGGATCGATCGCGTAAAACGACCTGGCGCGGTTCTTTCAGCCCGGCAACATGAGGCAAAAAAACCGTTCTGAAAATATCGTGGCGGTCAATGATCGATTGGACACTTTGTTGAAACCAGTCTAAATGGATCTGACCCCTTATTGTGAAGACGGACTGTTCAATATATGCGGTTCCTTCGTCTTGCAGGAAAGAATGAAAAAGCATTCCTTCCTGCATGTGGCTTAAAGGATAAATGTTTTGGATTTTTTGTGTATGATCCATTGTTTCCCTCCGCTCGTTTAATGAAATCCGAGTAAGTCGGTTATATTTTTAAAAGCTTCCTCGGTCAGCTCGCGATCATCAAAGTCGCTGACGGTCTTTTCTGTTTCAGTTTTGCCGAGGCAATGGTTCATCAGCTTTCTGAGATAGTACTGACAATCTTGGGAAAGCCGCTCAATGGTTTTTTTTTGAAAACGCCCTGTTTCATATGTCATGTTAACGGTCAGTTTGCCTTCGGCTACGAGTGCGCTGATATCCAGCGACTGTTCACGCTTCCAAGTGCCGGTGATATCTTCGCCGCCCCCCAAAGGAGAAAATGTAAATGCATCAAGCTGTTCTGTTTCGGTTTGCGCACGGTTTCCGATTTCAAATTGTCCTAAATAGTTAAAGGTGATATCAGGTGCTTTGCCGAATTTGATCTTTGCTTTTTCAGGCGGTGTCATATATTTGAGAACACCGTATCCAAATCCTTTATCAGGTATCCGCCTTAACGTGTCTTTTGTTATTTTTAATGCGCGGATCATATATTCTTCATGATGGTCATCCCATGTATTGGGTTCAAGTTGAAGCAATACTGGATATATGGAAGTAAACCACCCTACAGTTCGGCTGATATCGTGATGTGCCGCCTCAGATTGACGGCCATGCCCTTCAAGCGCGATTTTTAGCGCCTTTTGCGGCACCCATTGCCATATAGCGAGTACCGCTGACGCCAATAGCAGGTCTTGGGTATCCGTATTGTAAGCATTGTGCACATCTTTTAGAATCGCGTCTGTTTCTTGTTGAGCTAAAGTAAATGATACGGTGTTACGTTTTTTCAAAGCGGTTTTGTCGATATGTGTCTGATCTTTTGGCAGTGCAACTGTTTCATGTTGTTCGATGGCGCGCCAATAGTCTGCTTGCTGTAATAACCGCCGGCTTTCTGCATACTTGGCTAATTGCTCGGTATATGTCTGGAATGATGCGGTTTTTGGCGGGAGTGCTATGTCATCTCCGCGAATCGCCTGCTCATAGACGGATGCCAAGTCTTCCAGGATAATCCGCCATGATATGCCGTCGACGGCCAAGTGATGGATAGCAAGAAACAAGTCATCTCCTTCGCTTGAGCGGAAAAGCCCGACTTGCACCAGCGGCCCGTTTTCCAAGTCCATTGCTTTTTGCAGCTCACGAACTTGGTGTTTGATAATGTGTTCATGATCTTTTGGTTCGCCGGCCAGATTGAAGATTCGCAAGTTGTAAAGCTGGTCCTCTCCGATGTTCGCTGGACGATTGTACAGGCGCAAGTTCCCTTGTTCATCTTTGGCGCATATGAGCCTGAGTGCATCGTGATGGACGGTTATCGCTTTTAGCGTTTTCCTCAATGCATCTTCATCTAACGGATTTGACCGATGCAGCATAACCGACTGATTAAAATGGTGGGCTTCTTTTATATCTTGAGACAGGAACCATTTTTGCACCGGTGACCATGTCATCTCGCCTTCTACAGATGCTTGGCTGATCGGTTGTTGTGATAAACGGACATATGGCGCCAATTCTTGGATTGTCGGATGGCTGAAGATATCTTTTACGGCCAATTGCTTTCCTGATTGATGCAATCTCGCGGAGACTTGCAATGCCTTAATGGAATCTCCGCCAAGCTCAAAAAATGATTCAACAATTCCGATCTTGTCCACACCGAGCACCCCGCGCCAGATGGCAGCCAATTCTTTTTCAATATCAGTGGCCGGAGCCGTAAATGTTTGCCTAGTCTCTCCCTTGTGCGGGATCTTTGCCAGTGCGGGCTTATTCAGCTTCCCGTTTGGCATGGTAGGCAATGCATCAAGCGTTTGGAAAAACGCCGGTACCATGTAAGACGGCACTTTTTTGGCCAAAGCTTTGCGCACCATGCCGCAATCTGCGCCGTCTTCAACAACGATATAAGCGCACAGTTCCTTATGACCTGCTGCGGTAACAGAATCCACCACTGCCGCTTCTTTTACTACGGCAAGGCCGGAGAGTGCCGCTTCCACTTCTTTTATCTCGATTCGGTAGCCTCTGATTTTGACTTGTTCATCCATCCTGCCGACATACTGCAGTGTGCCGTCCGGCAGCCATTTCGCCAAATCCCCCGTCCGATACATGCGCTGATCTGGATGGAACGGATCTTGAACGAAAGCTTTTGCCGTTTGCTCAGGGAGATTGATATATCCTCTTGCAAGCCCCGGTCCTGTAATGCAAAGTTCTCCGGTGACACCGATAGGCTGCAAGTGATCTCCTTTTAAAATATAAACATTTGTATAGCCGATCGGCCGGCCGATCGTGATGTTTTCTTCTCGTTTCAATCTTCTGGCCGCAGTGGCCGTGATGCTGCTCTCTGTCGGCCCGTATTCATTGGAAATCTCTATGTCAGGGCTGAGCGAGAAACTGCGCTCCAGCAAATTCGGTTCAATCGCTTCGCCTCCTAATGTGACAAGTCGCAGTGTTTGTACATCTTCCGGCTGCAATACGTCAAGCAGTGTCCGGTATAGAATCGGAACGAGATTCATATGCGTAATGCCGTAATCGGCTAGATATTGTTTAATAGCGAGAATGTCTTTCGCTTCTTCCTCAGCCGGGATAACGGTCTGCACTCCTGATATAAGCGGCGCAAACATACTTGTGACAAATGCGTCAAAAGAAAATGAGGAAAGCTGAAGCGCGATATCATGATCATGAAATTCATAAAAAGCACTGCGCCACTGAACTGTATAAGCGACTCCTCTGTGTTCCACCATGACGCCTTTTGGATTGCCCGTCGTACCTGATGTATAAATGATATAAGCCAAATGATCAGGCCCGGAAGCAGTTAGAATAGGTGAGGTGTCCTGTTCCTGTACATCTTCAATCAGAAGCACTTCGCCTTTAAAACCATCAGGTACTTGATGAATTGCTTTTTTATCGGTGATCAGCAGCTTAGCTCCGCTGTCGGCTAATACATATTGTTTGCGCTCGTCCGGATATCCAAGATCAATTGGGACATAGGCGCCCCCTGCTTTCCAGGTTCCGAGAACGGCTGCGATCAAGCCTGGTGATTTAGGAATCATAATACCTACAGTGAGATCCGGACCAATCCCTTGATTTTGCAATGTTCTCGCTATTTTGTTGGACCATTCGTCTAATTCTTGATAAGTGAGCACCCCTTCCCGAGTGATGAGTGCAGTTGCACTCGGCGATTTTGCCGCCTGACGGGCGAATAATTCGTGAACGGTTATGTTAGGGCCGTGTTGTTCCGGCATCCTGTTAAAGTTTGTCATCAGCAGCTGTTGTTCTTTAGCTGTCAGCATGCTGATGGCAGGCAACGCTGTCTGCGGTGCGTGGACAATGTGCTGAAGCATTGTCGTGAAATGTGATGCCCAGCGTTCGATCGTATCTTGTTTAAATAAAGATGATGCATATTCAAACCGAAAGTGTATGCGTTCATCCCCTTCTGAAACTTGCAGCGTCAGATCAAACTTCGCCCCAGTTTGAGGCATATCGGCAGGCTGAATATGCAGTCCATCCAGGAAAAGCTCTTGGCGATCCATATTTTGTACGACAAGCATAGCGTCAAACAACGGATTGCGGCTCATATCACGGACGACATCAAGCCGGTCGACAAGCTCCTCAAACGGATAATTCTGATGTTCAAATGCCTCAAGTGCCGTTTCGCGGACCTCCTTTAAGAAATCGCTGAAACATTTGTTTTCTGCCGGCTGCGTTCTGATCGCCAATGTGTTGACAAACATGCCGATGACAGGTTCTAAGTCTTTGTGTGGTCTTCCGGCGATCGGCGAACCGATGATGATGTCCTCCTGTCCGCTGAGACGGGCAAGAAGCGTGCTGTACGCGGCGAGAAGAACCATATACAGGGTGCAACCGTTGTCGCGGGCGATCTTGTAAAGGCCGGCTGTTGTTTTCGCATCAAGCGTGCGGGACACTGTATCACCCGCAAAGCTTCGCACCGCCGGGCGGGCGTTGTCGGCCGGAAGCTCCAGCACCGGTAGCTCTCCGTCGAGCTGCTTCAGCCAATAGGCTTCCTGTCTGTTGTACGCCTCCCCTTGTTTGAATGCCTGTTGCCAGACGGCGTAGTCTTTATATTGAATCCGCAGCGGGTGAAGCGTCTGGCTGACGTACAGCTCGCTGAATTCGCGGATTAAGGTGCCGACAGACACCCCGTCGGAAATGATGTGATGCATGTCCACCAACAACAGGTGGCTCTCCTCCGCCTCCTTCACAAGAGCGGCGCGGAAAAGCGGCGCTTCTTGAAGCCGGAACGGACGGACAAAGTCTTCAGCCGCGGCCAATTCCATCAGCTGAAACGGGACATCATCATGAATGCGTTGAACAGGCTCGCCGTCTGCCCCGGTTTCAAACGACGTCCTGAGCGATTCGTGGCGGCGGATCAGCTGCCTGAATACTTCATCAAGCCGGGCGCGGTCGAGCGGTCCTGTCAGCTTAAGCGCCGCCGGCATATTGTAGCCGACACCGCCGTCTTCCAGCTGCTGAAGCACATACATCCGCTTTTGCGCCGAGGACACCGGATAGGTGTCCTGTTTGTCCGCCGGTTCAATCGCCGCATGCGGGCTTTCATCCAATTCCTGAATCACGACTGCGAGCTCTTCCAGTGTCGGCTTGGCGAAAATCTCCTTCAGCGGCACCTGCACGCCAAACGCTTTGGCGATGCGGGAGACGAGCGCTGTCGCTTTCAGCGAGTGGCCGCCTTGTTCGAAAAAGTGGTCGCGAATGCCGGCAGGGCCGTATTTCAGCACCTCTTCCCAAAGCTTGGCGAGCTTCATTTCCGTGATGGTTTGCGGCGCGGTGTAAGCGCGTCGTTCAGGCGCTCTGTCGGGAGCGGGCAGCGCCTTGCGGTCAAGCTTTCCGCTCGGAGTGACAGGCCACTCTTTCATCTCGATGAAGGATGAAGGCATCATGTAGGCCGGCAGGCGTTTGCCCAGCTCTGTCCTTACAGTTTGTTGATCCTGACCTTCAATATAGGCGCAAAGCTCGGTTTCCTCCCCTTCTGTCCGGGCGATAACCGCCGCTTCCCGCACGCCGTCGATCTGGCGAAGCGCCGCTTCGACTTCCCCCGGTTCGATCCGGTAGCCGCGGATTTTCACTTGACCGTCCATGCGGCCCAGCCATTCAACGGTGCCGTCCGGGAGCCATCTCGCCAGATCGCCCGTTTGATACATGCGTTCCCCTGAATAAAAGGGGTCATCGAGAAACCGTTCTTCTGTCAGCTCCGGACGGTTCAAGTAGCCCCTTGCGACGCCCGCGCCTGCGATATACAGTTCCCCTCGACAGCCGAACGGCAGAAGCTGCCGTTTTTTATTTAAAATATAGAGTCTCATATTGTGTCCTGATCGGCCGATCGGGACATGGTCAAGTGTTTTCCTTTTAGGGACATCAAAGTATGCCGCTTCTACCGTCGCTTCCGTCGGTCCGTAGGAATTTGTCAATTCCACCCTCGGCAGAAGCTCATGAAAACGGGAGACGAGGTGCGCCCCCAGCTGCTCGCCGCCTGCAAAGACTCTTTTTAAATGTCTGATGTCGGCCGGTTTTTTTCTATGATTCATATATTCCAAGAATGAGTGAAGCATAGAAGGGACAAAATGGGCGGCTGTAACTTCCTTTTCCTCCAGCGCTTTTAAGATGATTTCAGGATCTTTTTCCCCTCCTTGAGGAAGCAGATAAACAGAAGCCCCGGCGAATGGCCACCAGAACAGCTCCCATATTGAAGCATCAAACGAGTAAGACGTTTTATGCAGAATGATGTCCGAGTCGTTAAGTGAGTAGCGGGTTTGCAGTGAGTATAAAAAATTGACCACGGACCTGTGTTCCACCATGACGCCTTTTGGGCGTCCCGTTGAGCCGGATGTATAGATGATATAGGCCAAGGCATCGGGCGGTACCGGGAGATTCGGATTGACTGCCGCTTCTCCGTGATTCCCGCGCCCGCCATCTAGCGGCAAAATGGTTCCTTCAAACATCGATGGATTAGATTCTGCAAGCAAGGTCTTTGCGCCGCTGTCCTTCATTAAAAAACGGATTCGTTCTTCAGGATAGTCAGGGTCGATCGGCACGTAAGCAGCTCCCGCTTTTAAAATGCCATAAATTCCAATCAGCATATCTGGTGAACGTCTCCCCATCACGGCAATCACATCTTCCTGTTGAATACCGAGGCCAATTAGCTTCCATGCAATTTGATTGGCCCGTTCATTCAGTTCTCTGTAGGAGATAGAGACGCCATCCGCCAAAACGGCCGGACGATCAGGCGTCTTTTCTGCCTGCTGCTCGAGCTGATGATGAAGCGGCTGATCCAGTGGGAAATCCATTTTTTGCATCGGGCTGAGGTTTTGCAGAAGTGCGCTTTCTTCCTTTTTCGAAAGGATTGACAAATGGTCCAGTTCCAGCTCCGGATGCTGTGCAGCGTTTTTAGCCAACGTTTTAAAAAAATCGGCCCATTTTTGAATCGTTTTCCGTTCAAACAAATCTGTACTGTATTCAAACTGACAATATATTTGTCCGCCGCTTTCGGCCATGTACAGTGACAGGTCGAATTTAGAAATCGGGTGGCTGATATCTTTCTGCCGAAGCTCAAGCCCCTCCATCGACAATTGTTGCCGCTCCATATTTTGCAGTGCAAACGTTGTATCAAAGAGCGGATTTCGGCTCATCTCCCGCTGAACGCCGAGGCGGTCAACCAGCTCCTCTAACGGATAGTCCTGGTGTTCATAGGCTTCTAGCGCTGTTTCTCGAATGTCCTGTAAATATTGTTTGAAAGATATTCCGCTCACCGGACGTGTTCGAAAAGCCAATGTGTTCACAAACATTCCGAGCACGGATTCCAGGTCAGCATGCGGTCTGCCCGCGATCGGCGAACCGACAATGATCTCTTCCTGCCCGCTTAGCCGTGATAATAAAACGGTGTATATGCCAAGAAGCGTCATATACAGTGTGCATCTGTTTTCTCCTGCGAGCTGTTGTAAACGTGATGTAAGCTCCTGACTGATCTCGAACGTAACCCTGTCACCTGCAAAGCTTTTTGCCGGGGGCCGCGGTTTGTCCGTCGGCAATTCGAGCACTGGCAGCTCACCGGCCAGTTGTTTGAGCCAATACGATTCTTGCCGTTTGTATATGTCGCTTGTTTTGAATGTTTCTTGCCATGCTGCATAGTCTTTGTATTGAATGCGCAACGGAGCCAGTTCAAGTCCTTTATACAGCTCGCTGAATTCCTGCATGAGCAATTGGATGGAGACACCGTCTGAAATAATATGGTGCATGTCCACTAAAAGCAGATATCGTCCTTTTTCAATGGTCGCTAAGCCCGCCCTGAAAAGCGGAGCCTTTCCAAGATCAAACGGCCGGATAAATGATTCAGATGAAGATTCGTTTGAAAAAGCAAACGGCACCTTTTCATGAATCCGCTGCACCGGCTCGCCGTCGTCTCCTGCTTCGAATGATGTCCTAAGGGGTTCATGCCGGCGGATCAGTTCGCGAAATACAGCTTCCACTCTCTGTTGATCGAGCTCGCCTGTCAGCTCCAAAACGGCCGGAATGTTGTAGCTGACTCCTCCGCCATCAAGCTGGTGCAGAACATACATCCGTTTTTGTGCGGAAGAAACCAGATATGTCTCCTTCTTCTCTATTTGCTGAATCGAAGCAAACGGGTTTTCTTCCGCTTCACTGATGACTGCTGCCAACCCTTCTACGGTCGGATGGGCAAAGACATCACTTAACGGAATCTGAACGTTCCATTCTTTGGCGATGCGAGAGATGAGCGATGTTGCTTTTAAAGAATGGCCGCCCAGTTCAAAAAAGTTGTCGCGGATGCCGACCGGCCCCCTTTTCAGTAGACCTTCCCAAAGCTGTGAAAGCCTGAGCTCGTTCAAATTGCGAGGTGCGGCGTATGACTGATGCGATGCGGATGATGTCGGTTCTGGGAGGGCGCTTTTATCGACTTTTCCATTTGCTGTAAGCGGAATCGCTGGCACAGCAGTCCATTTTACTGGCATCATGTAGTCAGGGATGGCGTCGGCCAAATCATGACGCAATGCAGAAGGGTCGATCGGTTTCCGTGTGCTGTAGTATGCGCACAATTCATGTTCCCCTTCACTGTCTTTTTGAACCAGGACAACCGCTTCCTTAACAGCAGGATGATTTGCCAATGTCACCTCTATTTCCTTAGGTTCGACCCGGTAGCCCCTGATTTTCACTTGATCATCCGTCCGGCCGATATAGTCCATTTGTCCGTCTGCACGAAGCCTTGCTATATCTCCTGTTCGATACATGACGGCTCCCGCTCTGAATGGATCGGGCAAAAATTTCTGTTTTGTCAAGATTGGATTATTGACATATCCTCTCCCGACGCTCGCGCCTGATATATAAAGCTCTCCTGCTACACCGCAGGGCTGAAGTCGTTTGTATTTGTCAAGGATATACATGGCGTTATGGCTGATCGGTTTTCCGATCGGCGGAGAACCCGGGATGTCGTCCTCAGGATGAATGGTGCATGTCGAGACGACATGGGTTTCCGCCGGGCCGTAATGATTATGCAAGTGTATGCCGTGCCGCTTGAGCAATGCCTTAAAAATATGCGAGACCGTCAATTGCTCCCCCGCAGTGATGACATGCTTCACACAGTTTGGATAGTGGTTCGCATAGTGTTCCTCATTAAAAAGCATCTTCACAAAAGCCGTCGGGAAAAAGACGACTTCTGTTCGCTGTGTATTGATCAACAAAAACAACTGAGCTGGGTCGCGCTTGATTGATTCAGGCGCGATGCAAAGCGTGCCGCCGCTAAGCAAAGTTGTAAACAATTCTTGATAGCAGACGTCAAACGCACAAGATGCATACTGGAGCACATTTGTTTTGAAATCAATACGTGAGTTTTCAAATTGGTCATGAAGCAAATTGGCCATATTTCGATGTTCAAATAAAACTCCCTTCGGCTTCCCCGTTGTTCCAGATGTATACATGATGTAAAGCAAATCTTCCGCAGTGTTTACCGTCTCGACATTGCTTCCGTCGCTTTCCGCATCTGCTTCTTCTATGAATGTCACAGATCGTTTTGTTGCGGCTGACTTTGCTAAAGCCGCCACATGATGCTGTGATACTATGTGCTGACAGCCGCTGTTTTCTATGCAATAGCGAATGCGTTCGGCAGGATGGCTCAGGTCAATCGGAACAAATGCCGCGCCCGCTTTTAAAATGCCGAGTACTCCCGCCGCTAATGCGGGAGAACGTTCGACCATGATCGCGACCGGCTCCTGGCGTTTGACATCCCGTTTTCGGAGAAGGCGTGCAAGTTTGTTGGCCATTTCATTCAGCTCTTTATAAGTGATCGACTGCCCTTCATAGTGAATTGCTTTTTCATCAGGGAATTGTGCCGCCTGACGTTCGAACATCGACTGGATCGTTTCATATTCACGCTGTTTAGTCTCTATTTTCAACGTGCTGAGCAGGTCTTTTTGTTCCTGATGTGTTGTGATCGTCAATTCCTCCGGGGTCAAATTCGGATTTTCCAGCACTTGTGCGATGATATGCTGCAAATGGCCTTTAACGCTTTCGATGAAAGAACGTTCATGAATGCCGGAATCAAATCTCATTTTGAGATGAATGTTTTCACCTGGTGCCACCATGAGATAAAAGCTGTAGTTGGTCTCGTCTTCCATGTTGAAATCATGAATGCGAAACAGATCCTCTGCATCTTGTCCACTGTTCAGCAGTGCGATTTCTTTTTCAACAGGATAATTTTCAAAAACAAGAATATGGTCGATTAAGCCTTGTTTGACGGTGGATTCCGCCTGTATCTCATAGAGCGGGTGGTAGCTGTACGGCTGCCCATTGAGCGCATCTTTTTGCACTTGTTTAATCAGTTTCACAAAAGGCACTTTTGTACCGGTAACACGCACCGGTACCGTGTTAATGAAAAGGCCGATCATCCGCTCTATCCCTGCAATTTCAGCCGGCCTGCCGGAAATAACCGAACCGAAAACCGCATCATCCGTCTGGTTATAAGCTTGCAGCAACATTCCCCAAAGCGTGTGAAAAATGGTGCTCAATGTGACTTCTTCCTTTGCGGCCAGCTCTTTCAGCTTATCCGTAACTGTTTTAGAAAGGGAAAAGGTGACTTCTTCTTGTCTGCTTTTGGCGCCCGCTTTTTTTTGCTGCGGCAGCCGGCTCTGTTGGTCATATCCTTCAAGATAACCCTCCCAGTACCGGGCGGCGGCTTCTTTGTCCTGCTCCATCAGCCATTGAATATAAGTTCTGTAAGGCACAGCAGGCTCAAGCTTTAATGGTGTTTGGTGCAAATGGGAAGCGTATATATGGAAAAACTCCTTCAGGACAATCCCGAGGCACCAGCCGTCCATAATGATGTGATGGAAGCTCCATATGCATGTAAATTCGCGTTCCCCTGTTTTAAAAAGAATGACGCGCATCAATCCATCTTTTTGCAAATGAAATCCTTTGGCTCTGTCTGTTTTTTTGACGTCATCGATCAATCTAAGCTGGCCGGATCGATCCAAATGAGTCAGATCTTTTTCTTCAACGGTGATCGTCCGTTCTTTTAAGACGACCTGCTGCGGAACGGATACATTTTGACTGATAAAAATCGTTCTGAAAATATCGTGCCGGGCGCACAGAGCAGTGATGCTTTTCTGAAAAATGTCTGTGTCAACCTTTCCTGTCATTGAAAATGAGGCTTGTTCGACGTATGCCTGTGTGTCCTTGTTAAGAAGGGTGTGAAATAGCATGCCTTCCTGCATATAAGAAAGCGGATAAATATCCTGAATCTCATGTTTTTTTGTCATATTTTTTCCCTGCCTCCTGTTCCTACAGTTCCTCGACAAAGCTCGCAATATTGTCCAAATCTTCCGCTGTTAACGATTGGCTGCTAAAATCGCTGACCGTTTTCTCTGTTTCTTGTTTATGTGCGCAATGTTTGATGATTTGGTGCAAATTATGTTTCACCATGTGCAGCAGCTGTTTCATTGTTGTTTTATGGAACCGGCTTGGCGGATAGCTCAAATTGAAATGCAGCTGATTTTGCCTTACCATGGCGCTCATTTCCAGCGTTTGCTCACGCTGCCATGTAGGTGTAATGTCTTTCCCGCTTGCAAGCCCCGAAAAGCTGAACTTTTGTTGGCGTTCTGTATCATTGAATTGCCCTAAATAATTAAAACCGATTTCAGGCGCTTTGCTGAACTGGATTGTTTTGTTTTCAGAGGATGTTAAATATTTCAAAATGCCGTATCCCATTCCTTTGTCCGGTATTCTGCCGAGTGTATCTTTGACTGTTTTCACTGCCAGCCCCAACTCGCCTTCGGCTGCATGTAAATCAATCAACACAGGATATATTGTGGTAAACCAGCCGACTGTCCGGCTGATATCCAATTCAGGAAGGGTGTGATCTCTCCCATGTCCTTCCATCGCGATCCGCAGTTTCCTCTCTCCCATCCAATCACACAGGGCTAATGATGCTGCCGTCAGCAGAATATCCTGGGTGTCTGTGTTGTAGGCGTTGTTAACCTTGTGGATTAAAACGTGTGTGTCTTCTTCGGAAAGGGTAAAGCTTTCCGTTTTCCGAATGTTGTCCGCAGCGCTATGCGGTTTTTCACAAGAAAGTAAAGCGGCTTTTTCTTTTTCAACAGTGCGCCAATACGATTGTTCGCGAATGACCTTGCTGCTCTCTGCGTATTCGGCAAGCCGGTTTGCGAAATATTGGTATGAGTCCGTTTTCCGCGGAAGCTGAACCGGTTGTCCTGCGGCCGCCTGACTGTATGCTGCCGATAAATCCTCAAGCAAAATCCGCCATGAGACCCCGTCGACGACCAAATGATGAATGGTGAGAAATAAATAAGTTCCCGACATTGTGTTGAACAAGCCTGCTTTTAGCAGTGGGCCTGTTTGCAAATGGATACTGCGCTGCAAATCAGCGACTTCGTCTTCAATCAGCTTCTCCCATTGTGCCGTTTTAGAAAGGTCTCTTATGTTCAGGCTGTAAAGTTCTCCATGAATTCCCCTGTTAAATTGCTGCAGCTGGCCGCCGTCATCGATGATTGTCATGCGGAGGGCATCATGATGGATGACAAGATGCTGTAAAGCTGTTCGCAGCGGCTGTTCCTGAAATCCTTCTGAGCTATGAAGCATGACAGATTGGTTGAAATGCTGCCTCTCTTCAATATGCTGTGCGAGGAACCAGCGCTGAACGGGCGTCCAAGGTACTTCTCCTTCAATCGGCCGCTGATCTATATTTCTCTCAGTCTTGCGGATGAGAGGTGCGGCTTCTTTAATAGTTGGATGGCGGAATAAGTCGCCTGCCGTGATTTTCAAGTCAAACCGTCCAAGGCGCGCAGATACTTGGAGGGCTTTAATCGAATCGCCTCCCAGTTCAAAAAACGAATCCTCAATCCCGACTTTTTCAACGCCGAGCACCTCTTGCCAGATCACGGCAAGCCGTTCCTCCAGCTGGTTGCGCGGAGGGGCGTATGCTGTGTTGATTGCTGTGGTCTCCGGCTCAGGCAGCGCTCTTCTGTCGAGCTTTCCGTTTTGTGTCAGAGGCAAGGCGGCAAGCTCAACCAAATGCGCCGGGATCATAAACCCGGGCAATTGCTGAGAAAGAAGGGATCTGACTTTCTCGATATTCATTTCCGCTTGCAGACTCATATAGGCAAGGAGTTCTTTATGTCCTGAGGGACCGGTTCGCACGATGACGGCGGCTTCTTTGACACCGTCAATCTGCCGCAATGCTGCTTCAATTTCTCCCAGCTCAATCCTGTAGCCGCGAATTTTTACTTGATCATCCATCCGGCCGATATATTCAATCGACCCATCCTTCAGCCAGCGGGCCAAATCACCGGTCCGGTACATTCGTTCACCAGGTGTGAAGGGATTTGGCACAAATTTTTCTTTCGTCAGTTCAGGTCTCCCGAAGTAGCCTCTGGCTAGCCCGTCTCCGCCAACGCATAATTCTCCGATGACACCCATGGGCTGCAATCTCCCGCGGCTGTTGACAATATAAGCGGTTGAATTAGCGATTGGGCGGCCGATCGGAATAGAATGCTTATACTCGTGTTCAATCCGGAAGCACGTTGAGAATGTTGTGTTTTCCGTTGGGCCGTAGCCATTCCATAGCGCGAGATTCGGCGCCGTGTTGCGAACGCGATTGACATGGTTTGGCGACAGGGCTTCTCCGCCGAGAATCAATCTGGACAGGTCGGAAAATGTTCGTTCATTTTGTTCTGATAATTGATTAAATAAGGATGATGTCAGCCATAAAGTCGTGATGCCGTTCTGCTGTATGAATGTCTTGAGCCGATCGGAATCTAAATAAGTTTCCTTGTCACTGATGTATAAACATGCCCCGTTTAATAGCGGTCCGAATACTTCAAATGTCATCGCGTCAAATCCCAATGACGCTGTCAATAAAATCCTGTCTTCAGGTGAAAATGCCATATCGCTGTTTTTTACGAGACGGACGACGCCGCGCTGTTCAACCATTACGCCTTTTGGCGTGCCGGTTGATCCGGATGTATACATGATATAAGCGAGAGAATCAGGACCGCCCTGCTGTTCGGGACTGTTTGCTGAAATGCCGACCTCAAGCTGGATGTCTTCTATGAATAACCGTTTTCCTGCCATATGAGATTCTAATCGATCTGATTGGAGGAGCATCACAGCATTGCTGTCAGACAACATCCATTCCAGCCGTTCTGTCGGCATGTCTTCAGTGACGGGAAGATAGGCTCCGCCGGCTTTTAAAATACCTAGAATTCCGACCGCAAGTTCAGGGGTGCGACTTGTTAATAGTGCGACAACACTTTCTGAACCGACGCCATTTGCTCGAAGCGCAGCGGCTATTCTGTTGGCGCGTTCGTTTAGTTCACGGTAAGTCAAGGTTTGCCTGTCATATATAACGGCCGGGGCGTGAGGTGTTTTGGCTGCTTGATATTCAAATAAACGGCTGATCGTTTCGTGTTTCGGGTAGTTTTGTTTTGTCTGATTAAATGTGTGAATGAATGAGCTTGTCTCATGTTCATCTAATACATGGATATCTCCGAGATGAATGTTCTGATGTTCGATCACATGATGGAGAATATGAATATAGTAGGAAAGCCATTTCTTGATCGTTTGTTTTTGATAGATGTCTGTATTGAATTCAACATCAAAACGGATTGTCTCTTGATCTTCTTCAGCTGCATAAAGAGTCATATCAAACTTAGAGACTTTATGGGCGTCATGAGCTATAGTCGTCAAATGCAAGTCATGCAGAGTCAGTGATTCCCGCTCCATATTTTGCAGAGCGAACATAACGTCAAACAGCGGATTGCGGCTCATATCACGGACGACATCAAGCCGGTCGACAAGCTCTTCAAACGGATAATCCTGATGCTCGAACGCCTCAAGCGCCGTTTCGCGGACCTCCTTTAAGAAATCGCTGAAACATTTGTTTTCTGCCGGCTGCGTTCTGATCGCCAATGTGTTGACAAACATCCCGATGACAGGTTCTAAGTCTTTGTGCGGCCTTCCGGCGATCGGTGAACCGATGATGATATCCTCCTGTCCGCTGAGACGGGAAAGAAGCGTGCTGTACGCGGCGAGAAGAACCATATACAGGGTGCAGCCGTTGTCGCGGGCGATCTTGTAAAGGCCGGCTGTTGTTTTCGCATCAAGCGTGCGGGACACTGTATCACCCGCAAAGCTTCGCACCGCCGGGCGGGCGTTGTCGGCCGGAAGCTCAAGCACCGGCAGCTCTCCGTCGAGCTGCTTCAGCCAATAGGCTTCCTGTCTGTTGTACGCCTCCCCTTGTTTGAATGCCTGTTGCCAGACGGCGTAGTCTTTATATTGAATCCGCAGCGGGGCAAGCGTCCGGCTGGCGTACAGCTCGCTGAATTCGTGGATTAAAGTGCCGACAGACACCCCGTCGGAAATGATGTGATGCATGTCCACCAACAACAGGTGGCTCTCCTCCGCTTCCTTCACAAGAGCGGCGCGGAAAAGCGGCGCTTCTTGAAGCCGGAACGGACGGACAAAGTCTTCAGCCGCGGCCAATTCCATCAGCTGAAACGGGACATCATCATGGATGCGCTGGACAGGCTCGCCGTCTACCCCGGTTTCAAACGACGTCCTGAGCGATTCGTGGCGGCGGATCAGCTGCCTGAATACTTCATCAAGCCGGGCGCGGTCGAGCGGTCCTGTCAGCTTAAGCGCCGCCGGCATATTGTAGCCGACACCGCCGTCTTCCAGCTGCTGAAGGACATACATCCGCTTTTGCGCCGAGGACACCGGGTAGGTGTCCTGTTTTTCTGCCGGTTCAATCGCCGCATGCGGGCTTTCATCCAATTCCTGAATCACGGCTGCGAGCTCTTCCAGTGTCGGCTTGGCGAAAATCTCCTTCAGCGGCACTTGCACGCCAAACGCTTTGGCGATGCGGGAGACGAGCGCAGTCGCTTTCAGCGAGTGGCCGCCTTGTTCAAAAAAGTGGTCGCGAGTGCCGGCAGGGCCGTATTTCAGCACCTCTTCCCAAAGCTTGGCGAGCTTCATTTCCGTGATGGTTTGCGGCGCGGTGTAAGCGCGTCGTTCAGCCGCTCCGTCGGGAGCGGGCAGCGCCTTGCGGTCAAGCTTTCCGCTCGGTGTGACAGGCCAGTCACGCATCTCGATGAATGATGAAGGCATCATATAGGCCGGCAGGCGTTTGCCCAGTTCTGTCCTTGCGGTCTTTTGATCCTGACCTTCAATATAGGCGCAAAGCTCGGTTTCCTCCCCTTCTGTCCGGGCGACAACCGCCGCTTCCCGCACGCCGTCGATCTGGCGAAGCGCCGCTTCGACTTCTCCCGGTTCGATTCGGTAGCCGCGGATTTTCACTTGGCCGTCCATGCGGCCCAGCCATTCAACGGTGCCATCCGGGAGCCATCTCGCCAGATCGCCCGTTTGATACATGCGTTCCCCTCGATAAAACGGGTCATCGAGAAACCGTTCTTCTGTCAGCTCCGGACGGTTCAAATAGCCCCTTGCGACACCCGCGCCTGCGATATACAGTTCTCCGGCCACCCCTATGGGCTGGACAGCTTTCTCACTGTCTAAAATATAAAGACGGGCTCCCGGTACAGGTTTTCCGATCGGAAGCCGCATCCGTTCCCTGTCTTTTTCGTGGTCGTATCGAAAAAATGCGGCATCCACCGTAGCTTCTGTCGGCCCGTAGCCGTGAATGACCGCAGTCTCCGGCAAAGACCGGGCAAATCGGGCGGCTGTCTGGGGAGCGAGCGCTTCACCTCCGGCGAATACGCGTTTCAAGGTTTTCGCAAGGCTTGTCCTTTTCTCCTCTGTTTCCATCTCGACCTGGTCTAAAAAGCTGTTGGCCATCGCCGGGATAAAATGCGCCGTTGTCACTCCTTCGTTTGTGAAGGCTTCTGTCATTAAAGCGGGATCTTTCTCCCAGCCCTGCGGAAGCAAATACATGGAGGCGCCGGGAATCATCCACCAAAACAACTGCCAGATCGAAGCATCAAATGAAAACGATGACTTGAGCACGATGACATCATCTTCAGTTAATGGGAACTGGCGCTGCATCCCGGACAAAAAGGCGGCAGCCTGTCGGTGCTCAACCGCGACGCCCTTCGGTGTCCCGGTTGAACCGGATGTATAGATGACATAGGCGAGTGAGCCGCCATCTGTATGAACGCAAACCGATTCGGTCTCCGCTGTCTCCGCTTGAAACGATGACAGGTTGACTTCAAGCGTCTCACCGGCAAAACCGGAGACGGACAAACCCGGCCCTGTGACGAGAAGCTTGGCGCCGCTGTCGGCGAGCATGTATCTGAGCCGTTCTTCAGGATAGTCTGGATCAAGCGGCACGTAAGCGCCGCCGGCTTTCAAAACAGCCAGCACCGCGATTACCATCTCTGGTGAACGGTCAGCGAGCACGCCGACCACACTTTCTTTGGCAACGCCTTTTTTCTTCAACCGGACAGCGAGCTGATTGGTATACTGATCAAGCTCTCGATATGTTAAGGTACCACCGGAAAAACGAAGCGCCGGCATGTTCGGCGACAGAGCTGCACGGCGGGTGAAAAAGCTATGCAGCGTCGGCGCTAAAGGTGCAGCGGGCTCTGTTTGATTGAATTCGTACAGCATCTTTTTGGCAGTTTCTTCGCCAAGCAATGCAATTTGTGCGATTTGTTGATTGGGATCAGCGATGACAGAGCCTATGATATGGCGTAAATACAGTTCGATTTTTTTCATCATGGCTGGATCATACAGTCCGATATCAAAATTTATGCGAATATAAAGCGAGCTTCCCGGAATGATTTTAATGCTGCATCCATAGTTGGTAACTTCATCCATATCGAAATCATCGACTGTGAAATCGAATGCATCAGCTTGATTCAGACTTTCAATTTCGCGCTGGGCCGGTATGTTTTCAAATACGACAATATGGTCAAACAGCTCATGTTTCAGCGTGCTTTGCGCCTGAATATCATATAAAGGATAATAACTGTACGCTTCCGCTTTCAGTGACTCCTGTTGCAAGTGGCTGACCAATGTCAAAAAGGACTCCGGCCCGCTTTGGACCCGGACGGGAATGGTATTAATGAAAAGCCCGACCATTTTTTCTACGTCCTCAAGATCAGACGGCCTCCCGGAAATAACGGAACCGAAGACTGCGTCATCACAGCGGTTGATCTTTTGCAGAATGATTCCCCATAATGCCTGAAAAACCGTATTCAGCGTCGCGCCTGCTTGCAAGGCCAATTTTCGCAGCCCTTCAGTCTGTTCTTTAGATAGGGTAAATGCCATCTGCTCAAGCTTTCCTTTTGAGGATGATGATGTTTTGGGCAGTGATGCGGTTTGTTTGACATCGACAAGCCTTGTTTTCCAAAAGGCTTCAGCTTCTTTTCGATCCTGTCGCATCAGCCATTTAATATACTTGCTGAACGGCTGAACCGGTTCAAAATCAGGAAGCTGCCCTTTTCCTAAAGCCTTGTAAATCGCAAGAAATTCTTTCATCACAATACCAAAGCACCAGCCATCCATTAAAATGTGATGATGGCTCCAAATACAATGATATTGTTCGTGTGCCCTTTTTAAGATAGATACTCTCATAAGAGGGTCTGTTTGCAGATCAAATCCTTTTTTCTTGTCGTCATGTTCGAATTGATCGACAAATGTTTCTTTAGCCGCCTCGTCCAGATGAGAAATATCAACAAATTGAAGGCGGCTTTGCCGCTCTTTTAACACGACTTGGCGCGGCTTTGCCACATTTTTGTGTATAAACGCAGTGCGGAAAATATCATAGCGTTCAATCAGCGCGTCTAAACTTTTTTGAAACCGTTCTGTATCAAGCGAGCCGTTTATCGTAAATGATGCCTGTTCAAAGTAGGCTCTAGATTCCTGATCCAATAGCGAGTGAAACAGCATGCCCTCCTGCATAAAAGATAAAGGATAGATATCTTGTATTTCCGGTTGCTGCACCATCAGCGACTCTCCTTTTCTATAATTTATTGACAGCTCCCATAATGTCGCTTAGTTCCTCCAAAGTTAAATCTTCATCAGTGAAGTCTGTTGCACTTTTTTCATGGTTTTCTTTTTCTGTGCAATGCTTGATGATCGTTTTGAGAAAAAATTGAACATGGTCTGCTAGAGCTTGTACTGTTTCTTTCTCATATTGAAGCCGGTTGTAGACAAAGTGCATGACGAGACATTCTGAAGATACGGCGCCGCTGATATCGAGAAGATGAGGCCGCTCCCAATCCGGACTGATCTCATGCCCCGCTTTGACGGGAGAAACGCGAAATCCGCTCGACTTGATATCTTCGTCAAACTGTCCCAAATAGTTAAAGCTGATGTCGGGACGCTGGAAATCTTCAGGTTCCCACATGCCGCCGATGTATTTCAGCACCCCGTAGCCAACGCCCTTATACGGAATACGGCGCAGCATGTCTTTTGTCCGCTTGATGTGGTAGCCGAAACGCTCATGATCATCTGCGGACTCCGCAAGGCTTGCATCGAGTAAAACAGGATAAATCGAGGTAAACCAGCCGACCGTCCGGCTGATATCGATATCCTCCAAATGCGCTTCTCTTCCATGGCCTTCCAAGCTGATTTTGAATCGATCATTGCCGGTCCATTTGTGAAGCGCAAGACCTAACGCGGCGAGTAATATGTCATTTGTATCTGTCGTATACGGCTTGTTTACAGCCGTTAACAGACGCTCTGTTTCTTGTTTTGTCAGCCGAATGTCTATGGTGTCTGTATCTTGCAGCAGATTCGTAATGGTTTCGGCATCTTTCGGAAGCGGTTCAACTCTTGTTTTTTCCCTTTCAGTCCAGTAATCTATTTCCCGTAATAGCTGTCGGCTTGTTGCGTAATCAGTCAGCCGCTTGGCATAGGTTTGATAGGAATCTGTCTTTTCCGGAAGCACGATTTCTTTTCCCGCCAGGGCCTGTTTGTATCCGGCGGTTAAATCTTCGAAGAGGATGCGCCATGATACTCCGTCGATGACAAGGTGATGAATCACAAGCAGCAAATGATCGCCGTCCGATCCGCGAAAAACGCCGGCTGCAACAAGCGGCCCTGTCTGAAGCTGAATCGATTTCTGAATATGTTCCGCGGCCCTTTCAATCATCACATGCTCTTGAGCTAATGATCCTGCTTCTCTTACATCAAGCAGTTCAAACGAAAACAGCTCCTCTTTGGCAAGCTCTTCGGCTCTGTTGTACTGCGTTAAAACTCCGTCTTGATATCCGCATACCATCCGCAATGCGTCATGATGGACCACGATATGGGCGAGCGTTTTTTGCAGAGCTGTTTCATCAAATCGCGCGGAACTGTGCAGCATGACAGATTGATGAAAGTGATCGTGTGACAAAGGTTGTGAGAAAAACCAGTGCTGTACAGGCGTCAGCGGCACTTCGCCGTTGACGGGCGCTTGATCAATCTCGCGCCGGACTTTCGTTACCTGCTTTGACAGCTCGCCAAGCGTCTGATGTTTAAACAGCTCACGAACCGTTGTTTCATAGCCTCGCTGCTTTAGCCTTGCGCATACTTGCAGCGCTTTAATAGAATCTCCGCCAAGGTGAAAGAAATGGGCGTTCACACCGAGCCCCTCCATTCCTAAGAGCTCTTCCCAAATCTCAGCCATCATCTGTTCAATATCGTTTCTTGGACTTATATCTTCACCTGCGCCCTGATTGGTCGCCGGTTCTGGCAGCGCATTTTCGTCGAGCTTGCCGTTAGCTGTCAGCGGCAGTTCATCAACCTGTATGATCCGCGCGGGTATCATGTATTCCGGGAGGAGCGTTCTGAGAGATGTACGAATCTCTGCTTCATTCATACTCTGCGCCGTTACCGCATATCCATAGATCGATTGCTGTCCGTCTTTGTCATTTCTTGTTATGACTGCTGCTTCCTTGATTGGAGGCAGTTCTTGAAGGGCGCTTCTGATTTCTCCCAACTCAATCCGGTATCCTCTGATCTTCACTTGCGCATCTTTTCTGCCGACATATTCCAGCTCGCCGTTTGGCATCCTTTTGACGATGTCTCCCGTACGATACAGGCGCTGACCTCCGACATATGGATTTGTGATGAATCGGGAAGCGGTCAGCTCTTCTCTGTTGATATAGCCTCTTGCGACTCCGGCGCCTGCGATATACAGTTCTCCTGGCACACCGACAGGCTGCAGGTTCATATAGGCGTCCGCGACATAGGCTTGTAGGGTTGCCAGAGGTTTTCCGATATTGCTTTTATTGTGTTTCATATCGGTTCGAGTCAGCTTTTTATACGTGGCGTGCACCGTTATTTCGGTAATGCCGTACATATTGATGAGATCCGTTTCTGGATACTTCTCAATCCAGTTCATCAGCATCCCGGGCTGCAGGGCTTCTCCCCCGAAGATGACATAGCGGAGCTGTAAGCGGTCCGAATGCCTTAATTCTTCATCGATAAGCCCGTGAAAAGCTGTAGGCGTCTGGTTTAGCACAGTCACGCCTTCTTTTTGTAAAAGCCGCCGGTAGACATGGGGATCGCGGGCGGTTTCTTTCGGGACAATGACAATTTTTCCGCCGTGTAAAAGAGCGCCGAATATTTCCCAAACTGAGAAGTCGAAACAATAGGAATGGAACAGCGTCCAGACGTCCCGGGATCCGAATGAAAAAGGCAGCTCGTCATGTTTGATCAGGCTGACCACATTGCGGTGTTCAATCACTACACCTTTCGGCTTTCCTGTTGTTCCTGATGTGTAGATCACATATGCCGGCTGTTCGGCTGATATCGGCTGGCGCCGCTTTTTCGCTGCGGCTTTTTCTGCCTCGTCAATATATAAAACAGGTATGTCTATAGGTTCTTCCCATTGTTGTCCGGATTGAGTAAGCAGCAGTTTGGCCCCGCTGTCATTCAGCATAAAGCGGATCCGTTCAGCTGGATAATCAGGGTCGATCGGCAAATAAGCGCCTCCCGCTTTTAAGATGCCGAGAATCCCAACAAGCATATCGAGTGAACGGTCTGTCATTAAACCGACCACTTGCCCTGAACCGACACCATGTTCATTCAACACAGCAGCTGTCCGTTCAGCCTTTTCATCAAGTTCCCGGTAAGACAGCTGCCGATCATCGATCACGGCGGCTATTTGATCCGGAGAGGCCATTGCCTGTTTTTCAAATAGACTCGCGATGTTCTCTTGTCTCGGGTATTCAGCCGTTTCTCCTGCAGCATTGATCAGCATGTTTTGTTCTTTCGGAGTCAGCATTTGCATGTCGGACAGTTTCATGTCGTGATTGGCCGACATGCTGCCGATTAGCGCTTTAAAATGATCAGACCAGCGCGCGACCGTTGCCTTTTCAAATAAGGCGGTACTGTACTCAAAATGACAGCTGATCGTACCGTCATCTTGTTCTTCGGCATGCAAAGTCAAATCAAACTTTGACGAGTGATGCGGCAGTTTATGTGATAAAAGCGTCAGTTCCGGTAATTCCACCTTGAAATCATCGCTGTTTTCAAGCACCAGCATAGCGTCAAAAAGCGGGTTGCGGTTCACTTCTCGTGGGGCGTCAAGGTGTTGGACGAGCTCCTCAAACGGATAATATTGGTTGTCAACAGCCTCAAGTGTCAGTGTTTTGATCTCTTTCAAATATTTACGGACTGTTTTATTCCCTTCAGGCTTGCTTCGCATCGCCATTGTATTCACGAACATCCCGATCACGCCATCAAGTTCTGCGCGTTCTCGGCCATGTGCCGGCGAACCGATGACAATATCCTCTTGGCCGCTCATTTTAGAAAGAAAGACTGAGAAGCCAGCCAGCAACACCATATATAACGTTGAACCTGTCTCATCCATTAACTGGCGCAGCTTTGCCCCTGTTTCCCTGTCAATATGCGTGGTCAAAGTGTCTCCGCTAAAATCGGGGAGAAGCGGCCGTTTTTGATCAAGCGGCAAGTCCAGCACCGGCAACGTCCCCTTCAGCACTTCCAGCCAGTACTGTTTTTGGCTGCCGAATGCCCCGACTGAAAACTGTTCATTTTGCCATACAGCGAAATCTTTATATTGCAGTGTCAATGGAGGCAGCTCTTTCCCGCTGTAAATGGCCGTGAATTCACGAATAAACGTGCTCATTGACATTCCGTCAGCAATGAGATGATGCATATCAAGCAGGAAGAAATGCCGGTCTTTGTTCAACGCGGCTAAGCAGACTCTGATCAGCGGAGCTCTTTCAAGATCAAACGGCTGAACGAACGATTCCAACACTTCATTGAGCGATTTCTCGAATTGAATGTGCAACTCTGTCCATTTCACTTCGGCAGATGATGCGACTTTTTGCATCGGCTCCCCGTCCTGTAAAACAAACGAAGTGCGCAGCGCCTCATGTCTGTCGATTAATGTTGCAAAAGTTTCTTTCAATCGCTTTCGGTTCAGTGTTCCGCAGAGTTCCAAGCAAGCGGGCATGTTGTAGCTTGTACTGTCTTTTGCCAGCTGATGCAGGGCATAGAGCCTTTTTTGCGCGAAAGACAAAGGATACAGATTTTTTTCCGGTGCTGGTTTTATCTCCGGACGGGTCTCACTTTTGACCCGTTCTATTGCAGGAGCCATGCTGGCAATCGTCGGATATGAAAAGACTTCGCGAATCGGCAGCTGAACATTAAGCCGCTGATAGATTTTTGAGACAAGCGCCGCCGCTTTAAGAGATTGACCGCCCAATTGGAAGAAATCATCATGTATGCTAATCCGCTCCCGCTTCAACACGTCTTGCCAAATCGACATAAGCTCTGTTTCCAGCAAAGTGCGGGGCGCTTTCGGCATGACGTCTGTCCCGCCTGAATGTGCCGGTTCCGGGAGACCGGAGCGATCCAGCTTTCCGCTCGTTGTAAGCGGCATTTTGGGCAGTATTGTAAAGCTGTCAGGCATCATATAGGCCGGCAATTTCCCGGCAAGGGCTCTATGCAGGTCCAAGCGCTCTGTTTCCTTTTGCAACACAACATAAGCCGCAAGCTCCTGTTCTCCATCTGCTGTGGTGCGTACGAGTGCCGCCGCGTCTTTTACCCCGGAAATGCCGCGAAGTGCGGATTCAATTTCTGCTAGTTCTATTCTGAATCCTCTGACTTTTACTTGGTGATCCAGGCGTCCAAGGTATTCGATCGTTCCATCCGGCAAAAAGCGCGCCTTATCCCCTGTCCTGTACAGCCGTTCTCCTTCATGAAAGGGATGGGCGGTAAAGGCTTGATCTGTCAATTCCTTTTGCTGAAAGTACCCTTCAGCAAGGCCTTTTCCTGAAATGCATAATTCACCGACAGCACCGATCGGCTGAAGGAGGTTCCCGTGCATAATATAGACAGATGTATTATCAACCGGCCGTCCGATTGTCAATCGCTCGCTTTTCTGAAGATCCCGCAGCACCGTCGTTGACACGCTGTTTTCTGTCGGTCCGTATTCGTTTATCAGTTCGGCGTTGCTGCAAATCTCGCGGCTTACGGTGATTAAATCAGGTGTCACGGCTTCCCCGGCGAATGTCACAGCCCGGAGTGTTTCCGCGTCTGTTTTTGTCAAGGTCTCCAGCAGTACGCGGTATAAGGAAGGAACGAAGAGCAGATGGCTGACGCCGTGTTGGGCGATAAGCTGTTTCATAGCCACGACATCTTTTGCATCATCTTCATCGGTCAGCAAGACGCAGGAGCCTGACAGAAGCGGTGTGAACAGACCTGTTATTGACCCGTCAAACACATATGAAAAGAGATGGAGCGCGATATCGCGTTCTGTCATGCTGTATTCTTCCCGTCTCCATTGCAATGTATTGGAAATGCTTCTGTGGCTGACGAGCACCCCTTTGGGCTGCCCCGTTGTCCCTGATGTATAAATGATGTAGGCCCAATTTTCGCTGTGTGACTGTGCTGAAAGAGCGGCTTTTGGTTCCGCGTCTGTTTCTTCAATTGTGACAATCTTCCCTTTGTAATCCGCAGGGATAAAAGGGAGCAGTTCTTGTTGCGTAACGAGCCATTTGGCTTGACTGTCGCGTAAGAGAAACGAGAGCCGCTCAGGCGGATGATCCGGATCAAGCGGCATATACGCACTGCCCGATTTCCAGATGCCGAGAAGAGCTGCGACAGTTTCTTTTGAGCGGCGCAGCATAACAGCTGCAACTTGATTTGGACCTGCGCCTTCTTTCCTTAGCGCACGAGCGATTTGATTAGCTCGCTCATCTAATTCACGGTAGCTCCAGCTTGTTTCATTGAATCTGAGCGCCTCTTGTTTCGGTGTTTTGGCGGCCTGCTCTTCAAACAGCTCATAAACTGTTTGATCCGGATAAGTTCGCTGTTTGCCGTGAAAGGAATGAATCAGTTTTTTTTCAGCGAGTGGCACGGGATCAATGCTTGTGATCAATTGATCGGGATCTGATAGTATACAATCGATCACTTCTTTTACATGCCCTTGAAGCCGAAGTATGTCGGTTTGATCATAGACCTCGGCGTTATAGCTGAATTTTATGTAAAAGGTCTCACCGGGAACAATGACAATATTCAAGTCGTAATTGGTTTCCTCTGACGTGGAAAAATGATCAAGATGAAGAGCGTTTTCCTCCGATTCTTCCCAGCCGTTAACCTCTTTCTGCATTTGGACGGGATAATTTTCAAATACAAGGATATGATTGACCAGGTCTTTGTTTAAGCCGCTCTCGTTTTGAATCTCATAGAGAGGATAATAGCCGTGATCTTCACAAGTCAGGATGTCTTTTTGCACCTGTTTGGCGAGTGAAGAAAATGACATACCCGCAGAAGAGCGAATCCGGACAGGCACCGTGTTAATGAACAGTCCGGCCATTGATTCGATCCCGTCAATGGCGGAAGGCCTTCCTGAAACAACTGCGCCGAATACAGCGTCATCAGTCGCGTTGTAGCGGTGCAGAAGCAAGCCCCATATACTTGTAAACAATGTGTTTAACGTCACGCCCAATCGCCTTGCTAAATCGGAAAGTTTTTCAACCGTTTCCGGCTTGAGTGAGAATTGAAGGTGTCTCGGTGTATAACCGCCTTCTGTTGTTTTGCTTTTTGAACCGGGGACAGAGACAGACTCCCCGTACCCTTCCAAATAATCGGACCAGAAGGCAGCTGTTTTTTCTCTATTCTGACCGCGAAGCCAAGTCATGTATGTGCTGTAAGGCGCCGGCTTCCCAAGGCGGAAAGGCCGGCCGTTTCTTAGAGCGTAGTACATATGGAAAAAATCTTGCAGCACAATACCTAAGCTCCATCCATCCATCATGATGTGGTGGTGGGTCCATACGCATGTATGCCGTTTTTCTCCTGTTTGATAAAGGGTCAGCCGCATTAATGGACCTTTTTGCAGATCGAACCGTTGAAGCCGATCTGCTTGTTTGCGGCTATTTATCAACGTATTCTGTTGTTCAGCCGTCAAGGCAGAAATATCCTCCGTCTGAACAGCTACTTTTCGGTGTGATAGAACGACTTGCTGCGGCCCGTCCAGATCAGGCACCTCTTTTATATAAATCGTTCTGAAAATGTCGTAACGTTCAATCAATAGATCCAGACTCTTCTGAAATGAATCCAGACACAAATCACCGCTGATGGTGAAGGAAATTTGTTCAATATAGGCGTTTGAATCAGGGTGAAGCAGTGAATGAAACAGCATTCCTTCCTGCATATACGACAATGGATAAATATCTTGAATCTCTGTCTCTTGCGCCATGAATGCCACACACCTTTCCGGCGAAATTAAAGTTCTTTTACGAGATTGGCAATACTTTCGAATGAAGCGGAAGTCAATTGTTTATTGCTGAAATCGCTCAATGTTTTTTCTCGTTTTTTCTTGGCGGAACAATGCTCAATGACCTCACAAAGGCGGTCATGGAAGCCATCCATAAATGTTTCAATCGTACGCCTGGAAAAGACGTCGGTATAGACAGTTTGAATATCAAGCCGCTGATTGACGACCATGGCATTAATGTCCAAATCAAATTCTCTCGGCCGCTCTTCTGCAATGTTGTGGCGCGGCTGATAAGGAGACATCCGCATCATTCCTTCGAGACCGTCGAACTGTCCGAGATAGTTAAAGCAGATTTCAGGTTCACGGTGCTGAATACGTTGGGACGATTGCAAAAGCCCGTATCCGGTTCCTTGGTTCGGCACGCGTCTCATCATGTCTTTCACGTTTTTTATACGGCAAGCGGTTTTTTCGCTTGAATTGTCCGGTGCACTCATGTCCAGAAGAACCGGATAAATCGAGGTGAACCATCCTACAGTTCTGGAAATATCAATGTCCGGAACATGTCCTTCCCTGCCATGTCCCTCAACACTGACAAGGAAATGCTCACGTTTCGTCCAATCGGCAAGCGCCATTCCCAAGGCCGCCAGCATCAGTTCATTCACCTCTGTGCCGTATGCCTGTTTTGTCTGAAACAGCAGCTGGTTTGTCAGTTTCACGCTTAACATGCGCGAAGCGATGAGTGCCGTTTTTTGCAGCCTGTCCGCATTCCTGTGACCGTCTTTTGGTAATGCGGTCGTTTCAAAAGATATCGCATGCTCCCAATATGCCGCTTCCTCAAGCAGTTCGTTGCTTGTTGACAATGGATGCAGCCTGTTTGCATATGTTACGTAAGAATCGCTTTTCTGCGGCAATTTAATTTTTCTGTCTGCTAAAGCTTGCTGATAAGCTGTTTGTAAATCTTCAAGCAAAATTCTCCATGACACACCATCCACAATCAGATGATGAATGGCGATCAGCAGATGGTCTGCATCCCGCAATCTGAACAATCCAATGTGACAAAGGAGTCCTTCGTCCAAACGCATTGCCAGCTGTATTCGTTTTTCCTCCGCTTCTATGCGTTCGGCAATCTGCGTCTCATCGGCGAGGTCTATGGTCTTAAAGCTGAATCCATCCTCATCCGTTTGACTGATTCCGCGATTATATTGAAGGATGCGTCCGTTATCGTCTTTTTTAAACATCATCCGCAAGGCGTCATGATGCTTGATTAAAGCGGATACGGCCCGGCGCAGTGCAGTCTCGTCCAATCTTTTTTCACTTGTGAGCATGACTGCTTGATTGTAATGATGTTCAAAGGCGCCAGGATAGGCAAAAAACCTTTGCTGTACAGGTGTTAGACTGGCATTCCCTTCAACAGGTCCCTGATTGGCAATTGATACGGTCGGAGTCAGGTGACTCGCCAGTTCTTCAATGGTCGGAAATTGAAATAAATCCCGAATCGTCATATCCCATCCTTCAGCGGCAAGACGAGCCGACACTTGCAGCGCTTTTATGGAGTCTCCCCCCAGCTGAAAGAAAGAGTCGGTGATGCCGGCTTGCCGTACATGGAGCACATCCTCCCAAATCCGGCATAGCAATGCTTGTTTTTCATTTTGCGGGGCATGGTAAGTTTCCAGGGGCTGAACATGTGCAGCAGGCAAAGCGTCTTTATTCAATTTTCCGTTAAATGTAAGCGGCATTTTCTCTAAACCGACAAAATGGGCTGGAATCATGTAAGCCGGAAGCCTTTTTGCCAAATCTAAACGCAAATCGATGATGTCTGTTTCTTTAGGAACGACGTATGCCGCCAAATAGGTTTTCCCTTCAATATCTTTTTGAATGGCGACTACCGCTTCTTTGACATGCTCGTTCTTCAAAAGCGCATTTTCTATTTCTTCGAGCTCAATTCTGTAGCCCTTTATTTTGACTTGTTGATCAAGACGCCCATAAAGACGGAGGGTGCCGTCAGGAAGCCAGCAGGCCTGATCTCCGGTTTGATACAGCGGCCGACCTTGCGCTAATGGATCGCTGAATTTGGCTTTTGTCAATTCAGCTTTTTGCCAATAACCTTTGGCCACGCCTTCTCCCCCAATAAAAAGTTCTCCCGGGACGCCGATGGGCTGAACTTGTTTGTTCTTGTTGAGAACATACATTTGTACATTTGGGAGCGGAATGCCGATCGGTACAAAATCGTGATAAGGCTCTTTACTCATCGTGATTTCATAATAGCTTGAATCAATGGTCGCCTCTGTTACACCGTAGCTGTTGATGATCCGCATCTCTTTTCCGAATCGTTCATTTAATGTGTAAAAATCCTGTGCACTGACAATATCTGAGCCCAGAATCAGCACCTTTAGGCTCGGTAATCGATATTTCCGCCGGTAAACATATTCCATAAAGGGAACAATCAGGGCTGGTGTCGATTCCATTAATGTAATCTGCTGTTGATTCATCAGCTTACATAACAGTTCGGGCTCAATTCGGACATCATCCGGGCAAATCACAAGCGTTCCCCCGTCTAAGAATGCCCGGGCTATGTCTCCTGAAAAGACATCAAACGAGAAACTGGCCATTTGCAGCACTCTCGCCGGTGTGCGGTCAAGCTCATAGATGCTTCGCCAAGCAAGCGCTGCATGTGTGAAATTGCGATGTCTGACTTCAACTCCTTTTGGCACTCCTGTTGTTCCCGAAGTATAGATGACATAGGCAGTATCTTTTGGAGTTGCTGTTGAAACCATATTTTCCTCGTGCAGGCCATTATGTTCATGGTCAAGCTGGATGCAAGGCATACTGCCATCTGTCAAAAGTGAAGCGATATCTATATATTCAGCCTGGGCCAGTAGCGCAGATGCTTCGCTGTCTTTTAATAAAAACCGAATTCTTTCTTCTGGATAATGGGAATCTATCGGGATATACGCTCCTCCCGCTTTCAGCACGGCCAAAACACCTATGATGGCTTCAATCGAACGATTGGCCAAAATCGCAACTCGTTTTCCAGGACCGATTCCGGCTGTTTGAAGCGTCCGCGCCAGTCGATTGGCGCGACCATTCAATTGGTGATAGCTGATCTGTTTCGAGCCCTCAATGACTGCGATTTTCTGAGGATTATTCGCTGTTGTTTCTTCAAACAGTTCGTGAAACACTGCTGTTCGTTCTGGAAGTTGAAGGTGTTTGTGATTAAATTCAACAAGAATTTGGTATTGATCTTCATCGTTCAGAAGATTGAAGCGTGCAAGATCTGTCTCGGGCTGATGGACGATATGGCGCAAAAGTACAAGCAAATGTTTCATCCAGCGCTCGATGGTTGTTTTTAAGAAAAGATCGGTGCTGAATTCCATGTCGAGACGGATATTCCCGTTAGATTCGCAAGCGGTCAATGTAAGGTCAAAAATAGATACTTGATGGGCAAATGTTTGAACGCGATTGACTTGAAGGCCGGCTAATTGCATATCGTGCTGTTCCATGTTTTGCAAAATAAACATGGCGTCAAACAGCGGATTGCGGCTCATATCACGGACGACATCAAGCCTGTCGACAAGCTCCTCAAACAGATAATCCTGATGTTCAAATGCCTCAAGCGCCGTTTCGCGGACCTCCTTTAAGAAATCGCTGAAACATTTGTTTTCTGCCGGCTGCGTTCTGATCGCCAATGTGTTGACAAACATGCCGATGACAGGTTCTAAGTCTTTGTGTGGTCTTCCGGCGATCGGCGAACCGATGATGATGTCCTCCTGTCCGCTGAGACGGGCAAGAAGCGTGCTGTACGCGGCGAGAAGAACCATATACAGGGTGCAACCGTTGTCGCGGGCGATCTTGTAAAGGCCGGCTGTTGTTTTCGCATCAAGCGTGCGGGACACTGTATCACCCGCAAAGCTTCGCACCGCCGGGCGGGCGTTGTCGGCCGGAAGCTCCAGCACCGGTAGCTCTCCGTCGAGCTGCTTCAGCCAATAGGCTTCCTGTCTGTTGTACGCCTCCCCTTGTTTGAATGCCTGTTGCCAGACGGCGTAGTCTTTATATTGAATCCGCAGCGGGTGAAGCGTCTGGCTGACGTACAGCTCGCTGAATTCGCGGATTAAGGTGCCGACAGACACCCCGTCGGAAATGATGTGATGCATGTCCACCAACAACAGGTGGCTCTCCTCCGCCTCCTTCACAAGAGCGGCGCGGAAAAGCGGCGCTTCTTGAAGCCGGAACGGACGGACAAAGTCTTCAGCCGCCGCCAACTCCATCAGCTGAAACGGGACATCATCATGGATGCGCTGGACAGGCTCGCCGTCTGCCCCTGTTTCAAACGACGTCCTGAGCGATTCGTGGCGGCGGATCAGCTGCCTGAATACTTCATCAAGCCGGGCGCGGTCGAGCGGTCCTGTCAGCTTAAGCGCCGCCGGCATATTGTAGCCGACACCGCCGTCTTCCAGCTGCTGAAGCACATACATCCGCTTTTGCGCCGAGGACACCGGGTAGGTGTCCTGTTTGTCCGCCGGTTCAATCGCCGCATGCGGACTTTCATCCAATTCCTGAATCACGGCGGCGAGCTCTTCCAGTGTCGGCTTGGCGAAAATCTCTTTCAGCGGCACCTGCACGCCAAACGCTTTGGCGATGCGGGAGACGAGCGCTGTCGCTTTCAGCGAGTGGCCGCCTTGTTCAAAAAAGTGGTCGCGAGTGCCGGCAGGGCCGTATTTCAGCACCTCTTCCCAAAGCTTAGCGAGCTTCATTTCCGTGATGGTTTGCGGCGCGGTATAAGCGCGTCGTTCAGCCGCTCCGTCGGGAGCGGGCAGCGCCTTGTGGTCAAGCTTTCCGCTCGGAGTGACAGGCCACTTTTCCATCTCGATGAAGGCTGAAGGCATCATATAGACCGGCAGGCGTTTGCCTAGTTCTGTCCTTGCGGTCTGTTGGTCCTGACCTTCAATATAGGCGCAAAGCTCGGTTTCCTCCCCTTCTGTCCGTGCGACAACCGCCGCTTCCCGCACGCCGTCGATCTGGCGAAGCGCCGCTTCGACTTCCCCCGGTTCGATCCGGTAGCCGCGGATTTTCACTTGACCGTCCATGCGGCCCAGCCATTCAACGGTGCCGTCCGGGAGCCATCTCGCCAGATCGCCCGTTTGATACATGCGTTCCCCTCGATAAAACGGGTCATCGAGAAACCGTTCTTCTGTCAGCTCCGGACGGTTCAAGTAGCCCCTTGCGACGCCCGCGCCTGCGATATACAGTTCTCCGGCCACCCCTATGGGCTGGACAGCTTTCTCACTGTCTAAAATATAAAGACGGGCTCCCGGTACAGGTTTTCCGATCGGAAGCCGCATCCGTTCCCTGTCTTTTTCATGGTCGTACCGATAAAATGCGGCATCCACCGTAGCTTCTGTCGGCCCGTAGCCGTGAATGACCGCAGTCTCCGGCAAAGACCGGGCAAATCGGGCGGCTGTCTGGGGAGCGAGCGCTTCACCTCCGGCGAATACGCGTTTCAAGGTTTTCGCAAGGCTTGTCCTTTTCTCCTCTGTTTCCATCTCGACCTGGTCTAAAAAGCTGTTGGCCATCGCCGGGATAAAATGCGCCGTCGTCACTCCTTCTTTTGTGAAGGCCTCTGTCATCAAAGCGGGATCCTTCTCCCAGCCCTGCGGAAGCAAATACATGGAGGCGCCGGGAATCATCCACCAAAACAACTGCCAGATCGAAGCATCAAATGAAAACGATGACTTGAGCACGATGACATCATCTTCAGTTAATGGGAACTGGCGCTGCATCCCGGACAAAAAGGCGGCAGCCTGTCGGTGCTCAACCGCGACGCCCTTCGGTGTCCCGGTTGAACCGGATGTATAGATGACATAGGCGAGTGAGCCGCCATCCGTATGAGCGCAAACCGGTTCGTTCTCCGCTGGTTCCGTTCGAAGTGATGACAGATTGACTTCAAGCGTTTCCCCGGAAAATCCGGAGACGGACAAACCCGGCCCTGTGACGAGAAGCCGGGCGCCACTGTCAGCGAGCATATATCTGAGCCGTTCTTCAGGATAGTCTGGATCAAGCGGCACGTAAGCGCCGCCGGCTTTCAAAACAGCCAGCACCGCGATCACCATCTCCGGTGAACGGTCGGCGAGCACGCCGACCACACTTTCTTTGGCGACGCCTTTTTTCTTCAACCGGACAGCAAGTTGATTGGTATACTGATCAAGCTCTCGGTACGTTAAGATACCGCCGGAAAAACGAACCGCCGGCAAGTTCGGCGACAGCGCCGCGCGGCGGGTGAAAAAACCATGCAGCGTCGGCGCCAAAGGTTTGACGGAATCTGTTTGGTTAAAAGCAGACAAAATCCGTTCCTTTTCGTTGGACTCTACCATATCGATGTTTTTAATCGGCTGGTCCGGCTTCTCAAGCGCCTTCTCCAAAACGGTTAAAAGATGGGATTGAATCCGTTTGATGTCATGATCAGTAAACATAGCGGTATGATAATCAAAATTTAACTGTATGATACCGGTATCAAGGCGCTCTTTAATTGAAACAGACAGCTGATTTGCAGTGCGCCCGCTGAAATACATGGCCGTTTCATATTCAAAGCCATCTGCTTGTTGCCATTGAAGCGGCTGATACTGTATGGAAGTGACAATTAAATTTTGCAGATCACCATGCTGATGCCTTAATTCGTTCATCAGCAGATTGTAGGGATATTTTTGATGACGCATGACTGAAAGCTGTTCTTTCCCGATGCTTGTGACAAATGAAAGAACATCACAATCCGGATCGACTTCCATTCTGATTGGCAGTGTGCTCACAAACATACCGAGCATGTCTTTTTCCAGCCTGGAGGCGCGGTTTCCGTAATAGGTCCCAATCACAATATCCTTGCTGGATGTCATTCTGCTGATGCATATGTAAAACGAAGCCATAAACAGAGAAAGAATGCTAATTTGATGCTTTTCGCAAAAGTGTCGGATTGATTCTGCCAAGGGATGTGAAAGAGTCAGGGTTTCTCTTAAAGCGGCGGTGCTTTGTTGTTGAGGCAAGGCTTTTTCTGTTAGTGGGAAATGTTCTGGAATGGTGTGGTAGGTGTTTGTCCAAAATAAGCGGTCTTTTTCAAACCGGGAAGATTGCAAGTATTGCTTCTCTTTTTCGATATAGGTGAGATAGGAAGGTTCATGATGTTGAGGTAAGGGTTCATTCCGAATCATTTTTTGATACATCTCAATCAGTTGATTGCCTAGCAGATTAAGAGAAATACCGTCCATTATGATATGGTGGAATTTTGCATAGAGCCAAACTTCTTCGCTCGAAATCGCCAGCAGGGTGAATTGATAAAGCGGTGAATGAAACAGCTTAAACGGAATCGAAGTCTGATCGTCAATCCACTTATTCCGTTCGGACTTGCCGGCCTTTGTCAAATCAATAGTCTCTATGGAAAGCGGGCGATGTTCAGCGAGATAAAGATCAGGCTCTTCCCCTTTCCCTTCTGTCAGCTGAAAATGAAGTGAATCATGCCGGGAAACTGAAAAATCCAAAGCCCGCCGCAGCACATCAAGGTCAATAGCGCCCCTGAATTTGACACAGGCTGCAAGATTGCAGATACTTGTACCCGGATCGAGCAGCTCGGTAAACCATACTCTCCTTTGAGCATGGGTCAAAGTGTAGGTTGTGTTCAATGGAACCCCTCCATTTCAAATATAAGAGAATAAAAAAAGTAAAATAATTACAGGTTATATGACAATATATGGCTAAATCATACGTATGAGAATCATTGTAATACAAATTCGATAAAATACAACAATGTTTACAATAAATTCAATAATTTTTTAGAAAATGGTTATTTTATCTCATCTGCAAAATTCTTGTCTTTACTGCTCATAACATAAGAAAAGCTCTAAAGCGGAGAAAATATCACGATGTTTATACCATTTTATTCAAAAAACAGAGCTGGAATTCCACGCACTCCGAGCAGAAATGCAAATAAATTGTCATCATTTATTCGTAAAAAATATCATCTCACGTGTTTTTGAAAAACCTCATAAAAAAACTGTACCTTAACCAATTAAGATACAGTTTTGCTTCACTTTCAAAAGCTTTAGGCTACACGGCATCCGTTTACATGTGCGGATGATCCGTTTAACAAAAGAGTCCCTCATTTTAGTTCGTCGCACTTGCAAGAGAAAATTACAATTGAAAATGTTCAAGCGCTTGCTCCCTTAATTTAAATTTCTGCACTTTTCCCGATGCCGTCATCGGGAACTCTTCGACAAATGCGATATAGCGCGGAATCTTATAACGGGCGATTTTACCTTTGCAGTATTCTTTTAATTCGTCAGCTGTCATGGATGCTCCGCTTTTCAGTTTGATCCAGGCCGATATCTCTTCACCGAATGTTTCGTCAGGCACACCGACAATTTGGACGTCGAGAATGTTGGGATGCTTGTATAAAAACTCTTCTATTTCCCGCGGGTATATGTTTTCTCCGCCTCGGATGATCATGTCTTTTAATCTCCCGGTAATCCGGCAGTAGCCTTCTTCATCCATTACGGCTAAATCACCTGTATGCAAAAATCCGTCCTCATCAATCACCGCTGCCGTGTCCTCAGAATTTTTGTAATAGCCTTTCATGACATGGTAGCCGCGTGTGCACAGCTCGCCTTGAACGCCTCTTGCAACCTCCTGATTTGTGCCCGGTTCAGTTATTTTGACTTCAACATTCGGCAAGGCGCGCCCTACGGTTTCGACCCTTCTTTTGAGCGAATCGTTGACCCTCGTCTGGGTAATGACCGGTGATGCTTCTGTCTGTCCGTATGCAATCGTTATTTCAGACATCCCCATGTTATTGATCACTTTTTTCATAACTTCAATCGGACAGTTTGAACCGGCCATGATACCCGTTCTTAAAGAAGACAAGTCATATGATGCAAAATCTTGATCATTCAGTTCGGCAATGAACATGGTCGGTACACCGTGCAGCGCCGTGCATTTTTCCGTTTCGACAGCGGAAAGCACTTCTTTTGGATTGAATTCTTGCACCGGCACCATCGTCGCACCGGCGGTGACGCAAGCGAGAGTTCCCAGCACGCATCCAAAGCAGTGAAAAAAGGGTACGGGGATGCACATTCTGTCTTTTCTCGATAAATTCATGCATTCCGCAATATTTGCCGCGTTGTTTGCCAAATTGGAATGAGTGAGCATCACGCCTTTTGGAAAGCCTGTCGTACCTGATGTATATTGCATATTGATGACATCATGCTCTTTGAGTCGTTCCATCCTGTGATCAAGCGCTTTTTCGCTTACCGAACCGGAGAGCTTTAATATGTCATCCCAAAGGTACATGCCGGGATGCCTTTTATCTCCCATCAAAATAATATTTTTTAAGAAAGGCAGTCTTTCAGATGCGAGCTTACCCGGTTCCGACTCCTTCAATTCAGGAATCAGTTTGTAAAGGATATCAATGTAAGAAGTGCCCCGGTATGATTCCATTAAAATGAGTGTTGTGGCATCTGACTGTTTCAGCACATATTCAAGCTCTGATAATTGATAGTTCGTGTTGACTGTGACAAGCACCGCGCCCGTTTTTGCCGAGGCAAACTGGGCGGTGAGCCATTCCGGAGTATTGGAAGCCCAAATTGCGACATGTTCACCTTTTTCAATACCGAGCGCCACCAGTCCTTTTGCGACTTTTCTGCACAACTGGTCAAATTGCCGGTACGTATAACGGAGACGGCGATCCGGATAGACGACAGCCTCGTGATCAGGTGCGTTTGCCGCGGTTTTCTCCAACAATTTTCCGATAGTCAAATGGAGCAGCTCTGCCAACGTTGTCCCTCCCTTCTCCCGGAAAGCGTTTTCATTTTGCCGCTTGTTTGCCTATGCCGAGCTGCCTTGCGATGACGAGCCGTTGAATTTCTGAAGTTCCTTCACCGATTTCCATTAATTTGGCATCCCGCAGCATCCGCTCGACTCCGTACTCTTTCATATACCCGTATCCTCCGTGTATTTGAATGGACTGATTACATGTCCTGAACGCCATCTCTGAGGCATAAAGCTTGGCGAAAGCCGCTTCCTTTGTAAACGGCCGGCCTTGATCTTTCAGCCAGGCGGCCTTCAGCACCATATTGCGGGCAAGCTCAATTTCCATGGCCATGTCGGCAAGCTTGAACTGAATCGCCTGGAAATAGGAGATGGGCCGGCCGAATTGTTTTCGTTCGTGTGCGTATGCAAGCGCGGCCTCAAAAGCGCCTTGAGCGATACCGACGGCCAGCGCGGCGATCGAAATTCTGCCCCCGTCAAGTGTATTGAGAAACTGTTTAAACCCTTTTTCCGGGCTTCCCAACAGATTTTGTTTTGGAACGCGGACATTGTCCAAGATGAGCTGCGATGTATTGGAGCCGCGGACACCCATTTTGTCATATTCGCTATTAATGGTGAAGCCTTCCGAATCTGTCGGAACGATGATGGCGGAGATGATGTTTTTTCCGTTGTCATCTTTTCCGGTGACGGCGGTGACGATGACGGTCCGGGCATATCCGGCATTGGTGATCCAGCATTTCTCCCCGCTGATCACATAGCTGTCCCCTTCCGAGCGGGCTTTTGTCCGGGTGCCGCCCGCATCTGATCCTGCATTCGGTTCGGTCAGCCCGAACGCTCCGAGCGCCCGGCCCGTCGCAAGTGGCACGAGATATTCTTGTTTTTGTTCTTCGGTGCCGAAATAATAAACCGGTGCAGCCCCGAGCGATACAGCCGCAGCATAGCTTAGACCGGTGCTCCCGCACGCTTTGCCGATTTCTTCGACGCTAAGCGCATAGGAAATCGTATCCCCGCCTGACCCGCCGTAGCATTCCGGAAACGGAATTCCCAAGAGGCCGAGCTCCCCCATTTTTTTAAATGTCTCAACCGGAAATTCTCCCGTCCTGTCAACATGTTCGGCATGCGGTGCAATTTCCTGTTTCGCAAAATCTCTGGCGAGTTCGCGAACCATTTGCTGTTCTCTGGTTAGTTCAAAATTCATAAAGTGACCCCCTTTTTGGATCGTCAAATTCCTTAGGCAGCAGAGCTTTGTAACATTATATTAAAAAAGTGCATTTTTCATGCCAGAGGATTTTGGACAGGCAAAATCGGACCGTTTGATGACAACTGATACTTACCTTTACGTAAGTACCTGAACCAAAAGTGCATACTTACAAATTCGCAGTGTGAACTTTATAATCAAGATGAAAACATGCCGAAGGAGGAAAATTTTTGAAAACACTGATTATCGTTGCACATCCAAGTTTAGAAACATCAGTTATCAATAAGCGCTGGGTAGAGGAGCTCAAAAAATATCCGGAAAAGTATACGGTTCACGAATTGTCCGACGTATATCCGGATGGAAACATTGACGCGGAAAAAGAACAAAAATTGGTGGAAGCGCACGGCAATCTTGTTTTTCAATTCCCTATCTATTGGTTTAACTGTCCGCCTCTTCTTAAAAAATGGCTTGATGATGTATTGGCTTACGGATGGGCTTATGGTTCAAATGGAGGTGATCGATTAAAAAATCGTAAAGTGGCATTAGGTGTATCCGCCGGAATTAAAGAAGAAGATTATGGTGAAAACGGAAGGTACCGCTATACGCTTGAACAAATATTAGTTCCATTTGAAACGACATTCCGATATTGTCATGCAGACTATCGTTCATTTTTTGCGTTTTACGGCAAGGAAAATGAGCCCGGCGGAAATGAGGAAGAAGCGACCGGGCCGGGAGCGGGAGAATTGGAGAAAAGCGCCCGGGATTATTTGCGTTTTATTGACAATCTTTAAGTTTTGCGGAAATCATTCCGGTTGAAACAGGCTGTCAGCCCAGCCTGTTTTTCTCTCCCCACTCACACATCATATTGAACAAAGGTAAGAGAGAACGTCCGCGTTCAGATAATGAATACTCCACCTTTGGGGGAATTTGGGGAAATTCCTTACGTATAATAAGGTCGTCTGCCTCCAGCTCTTTTAACATGATGCTCAGCGTTTTGAAGGAAATGGTGCCGATGCTTCGCTTCAGCTCATTATGCCGCATCACTTCGCGTTCAGACAGCCAATATAGAATGATTATTTTATATTTGCCGCTTATCAATGACAACGTATATCCAAAACCGGTGTTTTTAAGATCCACACCGGTCGGAACGCAGGTTTTTCCGGTTTGGGGTTGCATAACGTACACTCTCCTTTTGAATCCTATATCATAGATCATTATGTAATTTGATTGAAAGGATGTAAAGGAAGGATTTTAAAGGATGCTTAAAGAAAAACCACTACGCCGTATGTTTTCCGTGATACGGCGGATGCAGCCGTAAGAAAAAACTGCACCTCAAGATTGTCAGGTGACAATTGAGGTGCAGTTTCAATGCAGGCTTTTTTATTTATCTTCTGATATGGCCGTCGCCTCTCATGATATATTTGCATGTGGTCAATTCTTTCAGACCCATAGGTCCGCGGGCGTGAAGCTTCTGTGTAGAAATCCCGATTTCCGCGCCGAAGCCGAGTGCGCCGCCGTCGGTGAACCGGGTTGAGGCATTATGATACAGTGCTGCCGCATCAACGGTATTCAGAAAAGCCTTGGCTGTTTTCGGATTTTCGGTGATAATCGCTTCTGAATGCTTTGTTCCGTATGTTTCGATATGATCGCAGGCTTCTTCAAGACTTGCTGCGACTTTAACCGCGAGATCAAGGCTTAAATATTCGTTCTGCCAATCGGCTTCCCCCGCTGGTATCGCGCCTGGAATCCATTGAACCGCCTTTTCGTCCCCGTGAACTTGAATACCGTGTTCGTTTAAAGCATTGATAAGCGCTGCACTGTTTTCCTCAAGCCATTTTTCGTGAACGATCAGCGTTTCAAGCGCATTGCAGACGGCGGGGCGGTCTGTTTTCGCATTGATCATGACATCGATTGCTTTTTCAGGGTCTGCTTCCCGGTCGATATAGATGTGACAGTTGCCGACTCCCGTCTCAAGAACGGGAACGGTTGCGTTCTCAACGACTTCCTGAATGAGGGCACCGCCTCCCCGGGGGATGAGTACATCGATATGCTCTTTCATCTTGAAGAGCTGCTTCGTGGCGCTTCGGTCCGTGCTTTCGATAAATTGAACAGCATCGCGGGGAATGTCTGTCGTTTCCAGCGCTTGGTGCATGACCGATACGATCGCTGTATTCGAATGAATGGCGGAAGAGCCGCCTTTCAAAACGATCGCATTGCCCGATTTTAGAGCGAGCCCGGTTGCATCGACAGTCACATTCGGACGCGCTTCATAGATCATGCCGATGACGCCGAGAGGAACGCTGACTTTTTCCGCCTTTAGCCCGTTGTCGAGCGTCCAGCTTGATAGCGTTTCTCCGACCGGATCATCCAGTTCCGCGACTTCCAGCAGTCCATCGGCAAAATCCAGTACCCTGTCTTCATTGAGCGACAGGCGGTCGATGTAGGCTGCATCATAGCCTTTTTTTCGTCCCGCTTCAATATCTTTGGCATTTTCAGTGAGAATATAGCTCATGTTTTGTTTCAGGTGTTCGGCCAGTGCAGCAAGCGCCTCGTTCTTGTCTTTTTCAGTTGTCAGCCGCAAAGATTTTGCAGCTGTTTTTGCCTTTATCGCTTTTTCTTCGATTTGTGCCCTGATGTTCTCGCTTGTCGCCGTCATGTCAATTCCTCCTTTGATTTGTTTTTTAAAGCGGAACGGATAGCTCTAAATGACAGACAAACGCTTCTCTGTCAACGACAGCCTGTGAGGAAGCGGCTGTTTCCTGATTCGTATCCTTCTTCCATTTACGAAGCTGGGATGAGGAAAAGTTGACGACGCCGAGGCCGATTTCCTCTCCTTCCTGATCAAGGATTCGAACGACGGAACCGTTGCTGAAACGGCCGTTAATTTCGTAAATACTAGAAGGATACAGGCTTTTTTTACGGTCGATAATAAACTCTTTGCTTTCGTTGTGGACGATGATGTCTCCTTCAGGTCCAGAGTTAAATGCTATCCATTGCTTTTTATGGTTGAGCGTGTGTGAATCGTCATTCGGAATAAAATACGTTCCCCTCGCAGTCCCGCTGATTGCTTCTTGCAACAGACCGGAGGTGTCTGCACGCCCTAAAAATCCTTTGATGCCTGAAGCCATTGTAATTTTAAAAGCGTCCAGTTTCGACTTCATGCCGCCTGTTCCGACTTCGCTTCCGGCATCCCCTGCTGAAGCTTCTATCTCCGGCGTGATTTCATTTACTTCCCGGACGAGTGCGGCGTCCGGCGTTTTTCGCGGATTCGCGTCATAAAGGCCGTCTATATCAGAGAGGATGGTCAGCAGGTTAGCGTCGATCAGACCCGCCACTTTAGCAGAAAGCGTATCATTGTCTCCGAATTTGAGCCGGTTGACGGTAACTGTGTCATTTTCGTTGATGATCGGAATAATGCCGCGTTTCAACAGAACATTCATCGTATTTCTCACATTGTTGTACCGTTTTTCATCTGAAAAATCGCTTTTTGTGATTAATATTTGTGAAGCGATATAGCCATGGGATAAAAAGAGCTTGGAATACGCTTCGATTAGTAAGCCCTGGCCGACAGATGCGGATGCTTGTTTTTCAGGCAATGTATCCGGCCTGTTGATGAAGCCAAGTTTCCGGTATCCGGCCGCCACAGCGCCAGATGAAACGAGGAGGACTTCGTGCCCTTCATCTTTGAGGCGGACGATCTGCTCAACGAGTTTTTCGAGCTTTTTGCTGCTGATTTCGCCGTGAAGACTTGTTAAAGAACTGCTTCCCACTTTGACAACTACCCTCTGTTGATTAGAGGTCATTTTATCACTCCTGTAGTATTTTTCTTCGTTACGGGTGCTTACTTTGCTGCGACTAATTGTTCAAGTTCGAGACTGATGGTTTTGGATCGTTTTGCGGCTTGTTTGACCGCCTGTTCGATCGCTTCGCCTCCGCCGCTTTCCGCCAAGGCCTTTAAACCGGCGGCAGTCGTACCGTTAGGGGAAGTGATGTTGTCTTTGAGAACAGCTGTATCTTCAGGGCTTTCCAACAGCATTTTGGCGGCGCCTAACAATGTCTGCGCGCCGATTTCCCTCGTTAGTTTTTGGCTTAATCCAGCCTCGGCTCCCGCTTTTTCGATGTGCTCCATTAAATAATAAAAGTAAGCAGGCCCGCTGCCGGCAATGCCGGTGAAAATGTCCATTTTGCTTTCTTCGATGGAATAGACTTCTCCCATGCATTGAAGCAGTTGTTTCGCGGTTTTTGACAGATCGGCTGTTACATGGCTGCCTTCGGCCATGGCGGTTGCAGATGCGCCGATTGCACTTGAGGTGTTAGGCATGATTCGGATGACAGGCTGCATGCCGTGCAGCTCGTTTTCAATAAATGAAATTGATATGCCAGCTAAAACTGACACGATAAGCTGATGGGGTTGAATATGCGGTTTCATGGAAATAAGAGCACTCTCTGCATCTTTCGGCTTCATCGCCAAGATGAAGCAATCGATGTTCTGATAGTCAAGTTCTTCTTTTCTGACGCCTCGTATTCCATATTTCTGCTGGAGTTCTTCTAAACGCCGGTGGTTCGTGTGGTTTGTAACATAGATTTGCGAAGCAGGCAGTTTTTTGGATTGAACGATGCCTGAGATCATTCCCTCTGCCATTGATCCTGCCCCTATAAAAGCTACGTTTTTTTGATTAAAGATCTTTAACATCTCCCTTTGTTCGCATTTCTGTTCGTATTTTTTCGAACACGGTTAGTATATTAACACTTTAGATATTTATGTCAAGTTTGCGTGTTTTGATTGGACGGCGCAGGTCATGTGAAAAATGGAGATTTTTGAAGAAAAAAGGAAAAGAAAAAGAGGCTGAAAGCAGATTTTTCAACTTCAATTGCACCTTTTGTCGTTTGTCTTTCCTCTATTTGAAGGCCGTTTGAATGATTTAACGGAATTTTTTAGAGATTGACAGCCTTTCGGACCGGTAAAAAAGTACGATCCTTTAGCCGTGTGAGCGCAAATAGAAAAGCGCGGGCTCGAAGCTTGTCGAACCCGCGCTTGCCAATATCAATAGGTTGTAACGTAAAGCTGCCCCTCATCGCCGCGCCATTCCGCATAAAGCACCTCTTGATACTGTGTAATACCTTGACTTGATAATTGATTTTGCAGCCAAAGCTCGTCAAAGCCGGCTTCATGCAGATTGTTCTTTTCGAGCTCGCCGTCGAGGATTAACGGCACCGGGAGCTGAACCGGTTTGTAAGGGATGTTTAAGTCTTCTTTTGTCGGCATCCCGTATTTGTGTTTTGGCAGGACGCTGAGCGAACCGTCTGTTTCAAGGATGGCATATTGGATCTCGTTTAAGGAAAAACAGCCTTTTTCACGTGCCAATGTCTGCAGCTGGTTCAGGTCCAATTTATTTTTTTTGAGGGCGTTATAATCGATTTTTCCTTTATTGATCACAATACTTGGCCTGCCCTCGAGAAAACCTCTGATGTTTTGCACTTTTTGTGATAAAACTTCTATTGAATAGATTAGAATGGCCCAAACGAGGATGGCGAAAAGGACTTTCCAGATGGTGACATCCTGATCGAAAATCGCGTTTCCAACCATTTCCCCCAATATTAAAGCGGAAATAAAATCAAACGGCGTAATTTGGGCAAATTGGGTTTTCCCCAGAATTTTCGTCATCAGAAATAAAGCTGCAAACCCTATCGTCAGTTCGACTACCAAGTGTACATATTCCATCAAGGTTCCCTCCCGAATCTCTCTCTTCATTGTTAACAATCGGGATGTAGTTTAAACCAGAGGAATACTTTTCCTGAGAAAAAGGGCCATCTGCTGCGCCGCGCCTTCTGCCAATCCATTGGTATTCTTCAAAAAATAGCGGCGTCGTGCCAACCTCTTCTTCGATCATACGGCTGAGAAGTGCCGTTCCGCTCATGACTTCTCACGATCAGGCAATGAAACAGATAAAGCTGCACGAGCGCCTTTTTTCATCCGGCTGATTCCGGGCCTTAGTCCCAATCATCCAAAACAGGCGGGCCCGGTTAACTAAAGTCCCTCCATGCGGCAGGCTCTCTTTTTTGCCCCCTTCCTCCAACGATCGACTTTACATGATCCCTGTTTCTTCGGACATCTGATTGTTTCTGCCTGGCATGTTTCATAAGGCTTACAGATCCAAGAGTGGCAAGAAAAACACATAAAACAACTACAACTGAATATAAATCAAAATCGAGAAAGATTTTCACGAGACTATACGAAATGACAAGTGAAAAAACCGGTGAAACAACCCATACTTTCATTAACTTCAAAATAACGCTTTTACGAAAAATTGCCCTTCCCTTTTCAGAAAGGCCAATCCCGATGATGCTGCAAGTCGTAATCTGGGTTTGCGGCACGGGAATGCCAAATAGCGAAGCGCCGATGACTAGGGACGCACCGAGTCCGGAAACACATGACCCTTGCAAAAGCGAAAACTCGGTGATTTTTTTCCCATTCGTCTCAATGACTCTGCTTCCAAGGCAAATGGCTCCGATAGCCACGAACAGTCCCCCAAGAAACGTTCCGCTGCTGACTGACAAGAGGCCTGCTCCAACGAGAGGTCCGACGGAATTCGCGACATTGTTCATTCCCGCCGAAAAGGCTTCTAAAAACCCGGTTAAAATCACTAGTGCGGTGAGCAGCCGCGCCCATTTTTGCTGTTTAAGCCACCGCAGCCTCTTCTCGGCTTTTTTCAGCAATTGTCCAATGAAAAAAGCGAGAAAAAAAGCGGCAATCGGAATGATCAGCCAATACATGACGATCACCAACAGCTTATCGGTAAATACCGCTTGAAATGCGACGCCGACCCCGACAATCGAGCCGACCGTCACCTCGCTGGTTGAAAGGGGAATCCCCGCGATGTTTGCAATAAACAGCAAAATCGCAGATGCTCCGAGGATAATCACGACAATATGCACATTGAGAATAGACGTGGGGATAATGCCTGAACCGATTGTTTTCACAACCTCTCCTCCGCCTATCATGGCGCCCAAAAATACACCGATTCCGCTGATCCACAAGGCCGCCTGCCTTTTCCGGACGGCACCTGCGCCATACGCTATTCCCATTGAAGCTGCTGCTCCGCTCGCTCCTATGTTCATGGCAAAAAACAAAGCGATAATGAATGCCAAAATGGTAATCGTCATCTTTTACCCAGCTCCTACCGGAATTGATGCAGCCCGCATTCTGTTTTTTCCTGACGGGCCCACCTTCCCGCTCTTAAATTGCCGCCGTCTGCCACGGGAGACGTACACACCTCACAGCCGATGCTCGGATAATCTTGATCATGAAGCTTGTGATACGTCAGCTGATTCAGCTTAATGTAAGTCCAGACATCTTCCCATGTCCAGTGAATAAGGGGGCAGATTTTAATCAGTTTAAAATTGTCGTCCTTGTTGATATAACGGACATGTTTCCGTGTTTCCGACTGCTCCCGCCTCAGCCCGGTCATCCATGCCTCCATACCTGACAGATGCTCTCTGAGCGGCTCGATCTTGCGAAGGCGGCAGCAATGGTCCGGATGGCGTTTCCAAAGTTCGCTGCCATAGCGTTTTTCCTGTTCTTCAAGCGAGAGGCCGGGTTTTAAAAAGCGAATCGACAGACCGGGATAGCGATCTTTCACTTCATTGATAAGTTCATATGTTTCCGGAAAATGCAGTCCTGTATCTAAAAACACGATGTCCGCTTCTTTCACAACTTTTGAAATCAAGTCGATCAAAACGATTCCTTCCGCGCCGAAACTGCAGGCATAAACAATTTTTTGATACGTGCTGTACGCCCATTTCAAAACGTCCATCTCGCCGCTGAAGGTATCCATCACCTCTTCAGAAGCTTTTTCATTCCATGTGTGATACGTTAAAACATCGTTCATCGATTTTCCCCCAATACGTCCTAAAGGTTAGTTTTCTTACCCCCTGATACGAAACATGAACTGAAAGAACATATAGGCAGATTATTCACTTTTTAAACTAAATGTGATCTGGAAATTGTTATGATTTCAGCAATTTTGTGAATATCTGAAAGACCCGGCGCGCCAAATTGAAATAAACCGATTCCTATCAGTCAATCATTACATCTGTCTTGCGGCATTAAAATAAAAACTGGCGGTGAGAGATCCGGATTTGATATACTGATATATTTTCTAAGATTAAGTAAGGGCTTCGCGTATCTGTCGCGGGCCTTCTTTTTACGTCAGTTTTCATTGTGAAGAACTAGTGAGGAACCATATGAAAGGACGGCGAATATACTTACTTTGACTTCACAAAATGGATAGATACCTAGTTGAGAAGCAAGTCAGGAGATGAGAGGCTAACATGCTGCCTAATGGGAGGTGGACGAAGATCACTCCTTGCCGAACGGCAACACATGAATGGGAGAAACGAAAAACGGGAAAAGGTGAATTCTTATTGTGACAGCTGAATAATGGCCGACAGACATTTACCTAAAAGTATGAAAGATACAGCAGATTGTGAGGGGTAATCAATGATTTCATCTGAACTGATACTGCCCGACAGGCAGCTTAAACCAAGATTAAAAGGGATCACCATCCTGATTGATAACGGGGTTCCCTTGAACTTTTTTAAAGATACGATTCACGGAGCGGCAGATTATATAGATTTTGTGAAATTTGGATGGGGAACATCTTTAATTACGAAATATTTGGTTGAGAAAATCGATTGTCTGAAGCAAAATGACGTTCAATTCTTTTTTGGCGGAACGTTGTTTGAGAAGTTTTTAAGCCAGGATAAAATTGAAGATTACTATCGCTACTGCAAATTATATGGATGTCGTTATGTGGAAATATCAAACGGAACGGTCCGTCTCTCTAATAAAGATAAAGCAAGCTTTATTTCCGATTTTTCGAAAGAGTTTCACGTGTTCAGCGAAGTCGGCAGCAAAGACAGCGCCCTCAGCAGTGAGCTGGAGTCAGCCGAATGGATCGATTACATCCTCGAAGATCTTGAAGCCGGAGCCGAGAAAGTGATCACGGAAACGAGGGAAAGCGGCACGAGCGGGCTGTGCAAAAGCGATGGAGAAATGCGGTCCCAGCTTATTGAGGAGATCCTTCATTCCGGCATCGCTTCAAGGGATTTAATTTTTGAAGCGCCGACGAAACAGCTGCAGACGTGTTTCATTGAAAAAATCGGTCCTGACGCCAATTTGGCGAATATACCGTTTCAGGATGCCATTCCGCTTGAAACGCTGAGACTGGGACTTCGATCAGATACATTTTATTTATATGATTAGGGTCGTTTGAAAAGCGGCCTATTTTTTATTGCGGAAACTGGCGATAGGCATCAATAACGGACGGAAGCGAATCTGATAAATCGCATCGATGATCCTCGTAGAAATCCACTGGCAGATTAGTGCTTGGATAACGATTCCCCAGGCGATGACAGACGCCGTCAAAAGGAAGATGAATGCGTTCATCATAAACAGTGCAGTTCCCGGTTTTCCGCCGCGGTAAATCGATATCATTAAAGCCAGGGCGCCAAAACCGCCGTTAGAAATATTGTATTTATATAGCAGTCCAACCCCCGTCCCCAAAAGGACGGATCCGTAAAATAAATCCAGCCAGATATTGTTCGTCGTCATGAGGGGCATGCAGGATTCGAAGATCTGCACCGAAACGGACGTCATGGTAATCGCCCCCATCGTCCCGAAGACCGTTACGGGTTCAAGCCATTTAACGGCCGTTAAAAGCAGCGAAAAGTTGACAGCCCAGACGGTTAATCCGTGCGGAACCTGAAACCAAAAATTGAGCAAAACAGCGATGCCGGCTGCGCCCCCTGAAGGAATATGGTTCGGAAACAAAAACAGCGCCATGCCGAGACCCTGTAACACGCTGCCCAGCACGATAGCATGTACGATTTTGAGCTTTCTTCCCATACGGATATAATCCCCTTTAAAGAAACTTGTCCTCTTCCTACTATATGTAAGGGGAAATGAAAAATATCACATTTTTTCGAGTTGGCGCTTTCACATGTAAGACGAGCCGTCCCATCCATACGCTTCTACGAGCTCTGTATCGATTTCGATTTTGTCCGGGACTTGAATGTATCCGTCTTTTATGCTGACGGGCACGAGTTTTGTGAACGGATTCTCCATCGCATCCCATTCGAGCGGTTCGATATCTTCTCCGTCCATTTTGCTCCAAGGCGGCAGACAGGCTTGTCCGAAAACGGCGTACATTCTTGAAAGTCCGCCGTCATAGCTGTGGGGAGAAACCCTTTTTCCGAAATGCCTGGCGAGCTTCAGAACGGTTTGAAAATCGTCTGTGCCGTCACAGTGCATAACATCGGGTTGAGCAATATCGACTGCGTTCTCCAGAAAAATCGGCAAAAACGGTTTTGCGCCTTTTACATTTTCTCCTCCGGCAACCGGAACAGAAAGCGCTGAACGCAGCATCCGGTATTCAGCGGGAACGTCAAACGGCATGGGCTCTTCAAACCAAAGCACGTTGCCCCAGGCGGAAAACCACGTTTCCCACTTCCGTGCGGCGGCCTGGTCATAACTCTGGTTGGCATCGAGTATCAGTCCGGTGTTTTGGCCTGTCATCTCCTGGAACGCCTGAATATGCGCCAAGTCTTCGGAAAACAACTTGCCTCCCGCTTTCAGCTTGACGGTTTTAAATCCGGACCGCACGGCCTTTTCGACAAGCCGGAGGGAATGGCGGCTCCAATCGGGCCTGTCTGAATATGATTGAAATGAGGCATAGACCGGGATCTGCTCCCTCAGTTTTCCTCCCCATAATTCACATACCGAAAGGCCTGCTTTTTTCGCCGTAATGTCCGTTAAAGCCATGCTAACGGCAGCTGCGGCCCGCTGATGCCACTTTTTGATGACGGTGACAAGCTCTGTGCGATTGCCCGCTTCTTTTCCAATTAAGTAAGGAATGATCCGTTTTTTAAAGCCCGCATCCAAAGCAGGCAGCCAATCCGCACATTCTCCCCATCCCGACAGGCCTGAAGCTGTCGTGATCCGAATCAGGTAGCACGTTCTGTAGCTTTTCAATCCGTTCGCATCGCCGTAAGGGGAGGAAAGCCTGTGGAACAGCGGAAATGTGTCAACCTTTTCAATGCGCATATTTTTTCTCTTCCCTCCTATCTTGCGTCAGCAGGCTGCAGCCCCTTCTCCCCTTTTTTGGTGTCTTCCTTTTTGACATGAATCATCGTCAGCACCAACACACCGACGACTAATGTCAGGCCCGCAATCGACATAAACATGCCGAGTTTCGACCATTCCATCAGCCTCCCGAAAATCGGCGGACCGATCGCGACTCCTAAAAATCTGACCGATCCGTACAGCGATGTCACAAAGCCGCGCCTCTCTTTTCCGACAGCCCCGGTTATGAAGCTGTTGACACACGGCAGAACAAAGCCTGTACCGATGCTGCTGATGACAAGGATCGAAATAAAAGGAATGAGCGCGGAGAAAAAAGACAGTGTGCCGTAGGAAACCGTAATCAGAGCGAGCCCGATAACCATCATTTTTTTCATCAGCTGCTGATTTTGTCCGATTTTGCTGCCCGTAATATATGATGTTGTACACATGACAAGCAGAGGGATCGCCAAGATCAGACCTTTCTTTACGCCGTCTGTATGAAATTCTTTTTCCAAAACATCAGATAAGTAAAAGAGGATGCCAAACAGAGTAAACAAACAGACGGCCCCTGCGAGATATGCGGTGAAAAGCCATCTGCCCTCATGTTTAAAAACGCTTGTCAGCCCTTTCACATATTTTCCGAGAGGCGGCGGATCTTTTTTCTTGTCTTTTTCTTTGATAAAAATCCAAGTCAAAATGATCGGTGCAATACAGAAAGCAGGAAATGCAAAAAACACCCAAAACCAAGCGATCAATGCTATCAATGATCCTAAAATCGGAGACAGCACTTTTCCGAAGCCGTTCGAGGCTTCAACGAGACCGAGCACCCGGCTTTCTTCAGATCCTTTAAAAAGGTCTCCTGTCAGCGCCATTGCGATCGGCGCTGTACCGGCTGCTCCAAGCCCCTGCAGTCCTCTCCCGAAAAGCACCCACGGGAAAGCGTTCGCAAAGGTCGTCGATGCAAATCCTGCAAGAATCCCGCCGGCCCCGTAAAGGAACAGGCACGGAATAATCACCACTTTCCTTGAGAAGCGGTCCGCCAAGTAACCCAGCAGCGGAATAAAGAGCGCTGCAGTAATCGAAAACACGGTAATGACAAGGCTGACTTGAAATTGCGATAAATTGAGTTCAGATTTCATCTTCGGCAAAATCGGAATCAGCATCGAATTTCCCAACGTCATAATCAATGGGATCGACCCGATCGCGACAACCGTCATGCCAGAGGTTTGTTTTTCTGTCATAAATTTGTACATCCTTCCTTATTCAAAATGAACTGTAAAAGTTAAGTAATCCGTTTGATCCGTCATCAACTGAACTTCGTTTCCGGCCGTTTTTCAGGTTCGCGCCGGCCGAGCCGTTCCGTATATAAATCGATATCCACCGCATACCTCGGCCTTCTTTTCACTTCGGTGAAAATCGTTCCGATATATTCGCCGATAATGCCGATCCCCATCAATTGCAAACCGCCCAAAAACCATATCGAAATGATCAACGAAGCCCAGCCAGCATTCGTGTAGCCGAGCAGCTTTTGAATCATTGCATATATACCCGCGATGCAGCTTAGGAAAAATAAGAAGAAGCCAATCAGGGTAAAAAAACGGATCGGAGCGACACTGAATGACGTAATCCCGTGAAAAGCGAAAGACAGCATTTTTTTCAGCGGATATTTCGTTTCTCCAGCCAGCCGCTCTTTTCTGTCATAGAACACTTTGGCCGACCGAAGGCCGATCAAAGGCACCAGACCGCGCAGAAAAACATTTGCTTCTGCATAACGGCTGAGCTCTTCAAGCGCCCGTTTATTCAAAAGCCGAAAGTCGGCATGGTTATCGACCAGCTGGATGCCGAGCTTATTCATGATCCGGTAGAACCATGCGGCTGTCGTTCGTTTAAACCATGTATCCGTTTTCCGGCTGCGGCGTACGCCGTAGACGATTTCATAGCCTTCATGATATTTTTCGATAAACCGGCGAATCGCCGAAATGTCATCCTGAAGGTCGGCATCGATTGAAATAACGCAATCCGATTTTTGCTTCGCTTTATCTAGTCCGGCTAAGAGAGCTTTTTGATGTCCCGAATTACGGGCCAGCTTCAAGCCTGTCACATAGCGGTTTTTTGTGCTTTCCATAGCAATCAGCGGCCATGTGCGGTCCGTCGATCCGTCATCGACAAATAAAAGCTTGCTCTCTGCAGAGATCAGCTTGTCTGCTGTGAGATCATCCAATACCGCAGTCAGCTGTTTTGCGGTTTCGGCAAACACGTCCTCTTCGTTATAGCAGGGTATGACGATTGTCAGCAAAGGCTGTTGAAGATTCAATTTGCTTCCTCCTTATCGATGCTTATTTCGCTTCATATACATAGATGTTCCAAGCGGACTGCGGGTGGCTGAACCGCTTTAAAAACGCCAGCTTGTTTTGTTCTGCATTCATAATCGGAACCGAAGAAAAAATATATCGCCCCCCCATTTTTTTGAACGCTTCAGTGTTCAATTCGAGGTTCGTGATTTTTTTCTTCGTGCTCTTTTTGAACGCGTAATGTTTTCCGAGCTCGTCAACAAACAAGTAGCAGCGGCTCCCCCACTCATCGAAATAGCGTTTCAAGACCGGATTTTTCTCAAGCTCTTTGGCGATGATTTTCCGGAATTGATACTTGTACTTCAGCGGATAAATATTGGCATACGTATCAAGTGTGTAAAAACCGTTATACTGCGCAATCGCGGGATGCAGGCCGATGCTCGCCACCCGGTAGGAATCGGGAGACCGGCCGATGAACCGTTTGATCTGTTTGAACTGATCTGATGCATAAAATTCCCGAAAGGTCGGGGCATGGTGGTATGCGCCGTAAGTCAGCTCTTCATGAAACGGTATAAGCACGAGCAGCTGGGCGACCAGCGCGGCATGGACGAAGCGCCGCCATCTCTTCCCCATTTTCCACAATATGTAGCATGCAACTGCAAAGCTTGCGTATATCACAAGAGGGCGCAAAAAGTGAAAACGCGCGAAATTGAATGCCGAAAGCAGACTGATCTTTTCCTTGGGAAGCGCCCACAGCTTGTTGAACCAGAGGGCATACCATAAAGAAAGCGCATAATTTAAAATGAATAAAAAGATGAACAGCTTTTCTTCTCTTGGCCGCTTTTTTCGTTGTCTCGCAACGACGAGCCCAAAAGTGAGCACAATCAAAGGCAGGATCACCGCCGTATGGACGGTCATGACATGATTGTGGCCGAGCACGAAATTTTTAAATGACAGCCGAAACGAATGAAGGATGTCGTGCCTGGATGAAATAAATTCAACCCGATGCATCGTTTCGCCTGAAGCGAAAACCGAATAAACAAGCCGGTATTCTATCGCCAGAAAAATGCCCGTCATGAGAGCGATGCTTCCGAGAAAGCGAAGGTTAAAGCTGCGCTTTAAAACCAAATCATAAAGCCAAATCAGTGAAACGGCTGCTAGGAAAAAGAAGAAACCGAGCACAAAGCTTGAGTAAAGCGGCAAAAGCGCAAGGGTCGCCCATTCTTTCCATGAGTCTCTTCCTGCCCTGATGTTTAAAAAAGCCCATAAAGCTAAAGGATGGCCAAGCGTGCTGAGCATTCCCGAAGGCCAAAAGGGTGTCAGGGCAAAAGCAAGCGATACCGCGATTCTGATGAAATACGCTTTTTCATCGCGAATCAAATGGCTTTTCAGCAGCAGGTACATCCCGACAAAGGCAAACACCCTCGTGATCGTTTGGCTTATAGCGTATGCGGTCATTGAGGGAAACAAGGCATGAAGCCAGACAATGCCGCTCCATTCCGTTCCGTAAGCATCCCGCGGCAGTCCGTTGATGATTTGCGGAATAACGGCTTTAACACCGCCGAGCAGTTGACCGCTTTCCGCCAGCACCTTATACCATGCAATGTTGGAATCCAGGTTGTCATGCACGCGGATATGAGCGTCTTCATTTAATATGTAAAGCGGAAGGACATAGAGAAGAATGACACTGAATGCGAAAATTAAATATCGCTTTTCCTTGCTGGTCTTTTTGACGAATAACGACACGAATACCACATCCAATTTTGTTCTCTTTTGGAAATATAGAGCTTTTATCATATCGCTGTTATTATTCGTGGAAGCGTTTTGAAAAATTCATCAAAATGAAAAAAGCTGTCTGTTTCACCAGACAGCTTCGCTTTACCCATTACCAAGGGTACGGGTAGTAAGGGTAGTATGGATAAAAAGGAAAGAACGGATAGAAGAATGGATACGGATAAAACGGCGGTCTCGGTCTAGGGCGCGGTCTTGGCCGCGGATAGGGGTAGCCGCCGTAGCCGCCATAAGTAAAAGGCTGCTGTCTATCCGCATCCGTCCAGTCATCTTGATATTGATAAGTTTCTTCCACTGTTATAGCCTCCTTTATTGCGTTGCATACTTTAGGTTATGTTATATACCATTAAATGGAGTACGTACACAATTTTTTTATCATTGCCTTTGTATAAATTCGAACAAATAACGATATGGCAAGTCGAATCAGCAGGTGAATATTGTGAAGCAAACAAAAAAACAGCCTGCCCTGTCAACCTAAAGAAGGTCGCAGGACAGGCTTTATTTATATGATGTGAAAACCCCTTTGTTTTATGGCAGTACAGAACTTCCCATTAAATATTTGTCAACCTCACGGGCGACTTCGCGTCCCTCGTGAATCGCCCAAACGATCAGGCTCTGTCCTCTTCTCGCATCCCCTGCTGCGAAGACTCCATCGACATTCGTTTTAAATTCCCCGTATGCTGCGTCAACTTTATTTCTCACCGTATTTACCCCGAATTGTTCAAGCAGCGGCTGTTCCGTTCCTTCAAAGCCGATAGCGATAAAGACATATTGAGCAGGCCATACTTTTTCCGTGCCCGGAATTTCGTGAAACTCAAATTTTCCTTGATCATTCTTTACTTTTTTCATTTGAATCGTATGCAGTTCTTTCAAATGGCCGTTTTTGTCTGCGACAAGCTTTTTCGTTTGGATCGAATATTGTCTCGGATCGCTGCCGAATGCTGCCTGCGCCTCTTCATAAGCATAGTCCAGTGAATGGACATGCGGCTGTTCAGGCCACATATTTTCGGCGGTTCTTGTATCGGGCAGCTTCGGATGTTTGCCGAACTGGACGACGCTTCGCGCTTTTTGGCGCAAGGCCGTTGCAACGCAGTCTGCTCCGGTATCTCCCCCGCCGATGACGATGACATCTTTATTTTTCGTATTGATAAACTGTTTATCTTTAAAATTCGAATCGAGCATGCTTTTTATAGTGCCTGTTAAATAGTCCATGGCAAAGTGGACACCTTTTGCTTCCCGGCCTTCAATCAAGAGATCGCGCTGTTTTTGGGCTCCTGTGCAAAGGATAACCGCATCGTACTGTTCTTTTAGCTCGTCGGCTGTAATATCTTTGCCGATTTCCGTATTGGTGACAAAGTCGATGCCTTCCTGCGTCAATAGTTTGATGCGGCGTTCGACAACGCTTTTTTCAAGCTTCATGCTTGGAATGCCGTACATTAACAGGCCGCCCGGGCGGTCGCTGCGCTCGTAAACAGTGACCGAATGCCCCGCTTGATTCAATTGATCGGCGCTTGCCAGACCGGCAGGCCCTGAGCCCACGATCGCGATTTTTTTGCCGCTCCGTTTTTTCGGAATCCGCGGCTGAATCCATCCGTTTTCAAATCCTTTGTCAATAATCGTCCGTTCGATCCCTTTGATGGATACGGCCGGGTCGGAAATCGCCACCGTACAAGAGCCCTCGCAAGGGGCCGGACAGACCCGCCCCGTGAATTCAGGGAAGTTGTTTGTCTTCAGAAGGCGGTCAAGCGCTTCTTTCCACCTTCCCTTGTAAACGAGGTCGTTCCATTCAGGGATTAAATTGTGTATCGGACATCCTGACGTATAACCGCCTATATCCATGCCGATTTGGCAAAAGGGGGTGCCGCAGTCCATGCAGCGCGCTCCCTGTCTTTTTGATGCTTCCTCAGAAAATGGAGACGAATATTCGTTCCAGTCATTTATCCGTGTGAGAGGATCGCGTTCAGCAGGCTTTTCCCGCTTGAATTCCATAAATCCTGTTGCTTTGCCCATTTTCCCCTCCCCTTTCTTACTGTGCCACCGCTTCTTTTGATGAAGCAGCCGCAGACGGTTCAATCTTTTGCTTCGTACCGGCTTCAAACGCGTACATCAGCGCTTCTTCATCAGACAAGCCGGCTTCTTTTTGCTCTTTAATCCGCTCTATCATTTGCTTGAAGTCTTTCGGAATCACTTTCACAAACCGGCCGACGGCCTCTTCCCAATGATCAAGTATCGAAGCTGCTTTTGAGCTTTCAGTATATCTGTAATGGTTTTCGATCATCGTTTTCAGTTCGGCGATTTCCTCAGGTGCTTCAAGTGTTTCAAATTCGATCATTTCAGGATTGCATTTCCGTTTAAAGGCTTTTTTGTCTTCGGCGTACACGTAGGCGATTCCGCCTGACATGCCCGCGGCAAAGTTTTTGCCGACGTCGCCGAGAATAGCGACGCGCCCGCCGGTCATGTATTCGCAGCCATGGTCGCCGATGCCTTCAACGACAACGCTGACTCCGCTGTTTCTGACGGCAAACCGTTCGCCGGCGAGTCCGTTAATATAAGCTTCTCCGCTTGTAGCACCGTAGAACGCAACATTTCCGACAATAACATTTTCACGGAATGCAGGGTTGAATTCGTCAGGCGCTTTGACGGCGATTTTTCCGCCTGAAAGACCTTTGCCGATATAATCATTGGCATCTCCTGTCAAATACATTGTCATTCCTTTTGGTACGAACGCGCCAAAGCTTTGCCCCGCTGAACCTGTGAATCTGAGCGTAATCGTATCTTCAGGGAGGCCTTCTTCGCCGTAGCGCTTAGAAATTTCACTTCCGGTTATGGCTCCTGTTACACGGTTGATGTTGCGGATTTCAAAGGATGCTTCCGCAGACGTGCCGTTTTCAACAGCTGACTGGACGGCGGGTAGAATTTGCGTAATATCAAGTGATTCATCGATTTTGTGGTTTTGCGGCGTACGGAATGTGCGTGCGCCTTCCGGCTGATATAGCAGGTTTGATAAATCGAGCTGACCCGCTTTCCAATGTGCTTTCGCCTGTTCGCTGACACGAAGGACATCCGTGCGGCCCACCATTTCATCAACTGTTCTGAAACCGAGCCGGGCCATCAATTCGCGAACTTCCTCTGCGACAAAGAGCATGTAATTCACGATGTGATCCGGATCGCCCATGAACTTTTTGCGCAGCTCAGGGTTTTGCGTCGCTACCCCGACAGGGCAAGTATCCAAATGACAGGCTCTCATCATAACGCAGCCGAGAACAACGAGCGGCGCTGTGGCAAAACCGAATTCTTCGGCTCCTAAAAGCGCAGCCATGACAACGTCTCTGCCGGTCATTAATTTGCCGTCTGTTTCCAATACGACGCGTTCGCGCAAACCGTTCATCATCAGTGTTTGATGTGCTTCTGCGAGTCCAAGCTCCCACGGAAGGCCGGTATGCTTAATGCTTGTTTTCGGTGAGGCTCCAGTGCCCCCGTCATAGCCGCTGATGACGATGACATCGGCAGTCGCTTTGGCGACTCCGGCTGCAATCGTGCCGACCCCGGCTTTAGCGACAAGCTTTACACTGATCCGTGCATCGCGGTTGGCGTTTTTCAAATCGTGGATCAACTGCGCCAAATCTTCAATCGAGTAGATGTCGTGGTGCGGCGGCGGTGAAATCAAGCCTACCCCAGGCGTAGATCCGCGTACATTGGCAACCCATGGATACACTTTGTTGCCAGGAAGCTGTCCGCCTTCCCCAGGTTTTGCACCCTGAGCCATCTTAATTTGCAGCTCGTCGGCATTGACGAGATAATGGCTCTTCACACCGAAACGGCCTGAAGCGATTTGCTTGATCGCGCTGCGGCGGTTATCGCCATTTGCGTCAGGCGTAAAGCGCGCCGGATCTTCTCCGCCTTCCCCGCTGTTGCTTTTTCCGCCGAGACGGTTCATTGCAATCGCCAGCGCTTCATGGGCTTCCTTGCTTAAAGAGCCGAATGACATCGCCCCTGTTTTAAAGCGGCGCACAATCGATTCAGAAGATTCGACCTCTTCAAGCGGCAGCGGCTTCCGGTTTTCATCAAATGAGAAGAGATTGCGGAGAAAACCGATTCTTTCTTCATCAGCTGCTTTCGAATATTGTTTAAACAGGCTGTAATCACCTTTGCGGCATGCCCATTGCAGCGTGTGAATCGTTTTCGGGTTAAAAGCGTGGTGCTCCCCGCCTTTTCTCCATTGAAAATCGCTTCCCGAATCAAGCGTTTCGCTGAATGTATCTTCATACGCTTCCCTGTGGCGGCGCTTCGCTTCTTCGGCAATCGTATCCAGACCGATTCCGCCGAGCTGTGATGCCGTTCCTGTGAAATAGCTGTCTATGACGTCTTTGCTGATCCCAACCGCTTCAAAAATCTGTGCGCCCCTGTAGCTTTGAACAGTGGAAATACCCATTTTGGACATCACTTTTACGACGCCCTCTGTCACGCTTTTGCTGTATTTTGTAACGGCTTCTTCATAGCTGATGGAAAGTGCTCCGTCTTCAATCGCCTGCTTGTATGTCGCATACGTGAGGTACGGATGAATGGCATCCGCTCCGTAGCCGATCAAGGCGGCAAAATGGTGAACTTCGCGCGCTTCACCGGATTGGGCGATAATGCTGACTTTCGTACGTTTTCCCGCGCGGACTAAATACTGATGCAAGGCACTGACGGCTAGCAGCGCAGGAATCGGCGCTTTCTGACCGTCCATTTTGCGGTCGGATAAAATAAGGAGAGTCACGCCTTCGGCGATCGCTCTGTCCACTTCTTTAAACATATCTTCGAGGCCGCTCTTCAAGTCGTCTGTAAAGAGCGTATGAATCGTCTTGCTTTTGAAATCCTTATGCACAAGTCCTTTTAAAGAATTGAACTGTGCGTTTGTCAAGACCGGTGTATACAATTTAATCCGGCGGCAGCTGCTTTCATTCGGATGGAGAATATCGCCTTCCGCTCCGAGCCATGTCAATGTCGAAGTGACGATCTGCTCGCGGATTGCATCAATCGGCGGATTTGTAACTTGTGCAAACAGCTGTTTAAAATAGTTGAACAGCGATTGCGGACGGTCTGACAACACCGCCAGCGGGACATCGTGGCCCATTGAACCGAGCGGGTCTTTGCCTTCTGTAATGACAGGAATTAAATATTTGTGAATATCTTCGTACGTAAAACCGAATGCTTTTTGGCGGGTCAATAGGTCAGGCACAGATTTTTCTTCGGTTTCCTCAATATCGTTTGAGACATGAACCAGTTCTTTACTAAGCCATTCCTGGTACGGAAACTCCCCGGCGATTTCGGATTTGACTTCTTCATCGGAGATAATCCGCCCTTCTTCAAGATCAACAAGAAGCATTTTCCCGGGATCCAGCCGGTCTTTATATAAGATGTTTTCCTGTTCGACATCAATCACGCCGACTTCGGAGGAAAAAATAAGGTAGTCGTCTTTAGTGACATAATAGCGAGCGGGTCTGAGCCCGTTCCGGTCTAAAATGGCTCCGATCTGTTTTCCGTTTGTAAATGAAATCGCAGTCGGGCCGTCCCATGGCTCCATTAAAGAGCTGTGATATTCGTAAAATGCCTTCTTTTCTTTTGACATGTACGGGTTCTCGTTCCACGGCTCCGGAATCAGCATCATTGCAGCATGGGCAGGATTCCTTCCAGCCAGAACAAAGAATTCAAAAGCGTTATCCAGGATCGAGGAGTCGCTTCCGTTTTCATCGAGGATTGGCAAAACCTTTGGCAAGTCTTCGCCGAACGCTTCGGAAACAAACTGCTGCTCCCTCGCTTTCATCCAGTTCATATTGCCGCGCAGCGTATTGATTTCCCCGTTGTGGATCAGATAGCGGTTTGGATGTGCCCTTTCCCAGCTCGGAAACGTGTTTGTGCTGAAACGGGAGTGAACCAATGCAAAAGCTGAGACGAAGTCCTCGTCCTGTAAATCTTCATAGAAAGCATCAACCTGCTCGGGCGTTAAAAGTCCTTTATATACGATGGTATTGCTAGAGAGGCTGACAAAATAGAACGTTTTGTCGTGTTCTTTCGCCCAATTTTCGGCCTGTTTGCGAATGATGTACAACTTCCGTTCGAATGCCAGATTGTCTTTCAGCGCTTCATTTGCTCCGATGAATACCTGGCGGACGACTGGCGCGCTTTTCTGTGCGACTGTTCCGATTTTTCCGACATTTACAGGTGCAGTTCGCCAGCCGAGCACCGTCTGTCCTTCCTGTTCGATCAGCTCGTTAATGCGCGCTTCGGTTTTTTCGCGCCCGCTGTCATCCTTAGAAAAGAAGATCATCCCGACGCCGTAGCGTCCTTTTTCAGGCAAGTTGAAACCGGCGCAGACTTTTTTGAAAAAAGCATCCGGAATCTGCATCATGATGCCTGCTCCGTCTCCGGTATGCGGGTCACTGCCCTGACCGCCCCGGTGGTCTAATTGGCAAAGCATTTGTAATCCTTTTTTGACAATATCATGAGTAGGAAGGCCCTTTAAATGAGCGTAAAGGCCGATTCCGCATGCATCATGTTCAAATTCAGGACGGTAGAGACCTTGTGCCTTTGGTAGTTGATTATAAGTCATTGTTCCTCTCCCCCGTTCATTTTTCCCGTTTGTCCCCGGTCATAAAATCTTACAAACTCTAATCCTATTGTAGGTTTTCAAATCTATACAAACAATATATAATTTAGATTAAAACTATCTCATTTTGAGATGAGCAGGTGAAACAACGATGGAATTACGCCAATTGCATTATTTTATGGAAGTTGCAGAAAGAGAGCACGTATCGGAAGCGGCCATGCACCTTCATGTCGCTCAGTCGGCGATCAGCAGGCAGATCGCCAATCTCGAAGAAGAGCTCGGTGTTGATTTGTTTGAGCGCGAAGGCCGCAATGTGAAGCTGACTCCGATCGGGAGACAGTTTTTAGACCATATTAAAACAGCGATGAAAGCGATCGATTTCGCGAAGGAACAAATCGATGAGTATTTGGACCCGAATCGCGGGACCGTTAAAATCGGTTTCCCGACAAGCCTTGCGGGCCAGTTCCTCCCGACGGTTATTTCCGCTTTTAAAGAGGAGCATCCTCATGTCGCTTTTCTTTTAAGGCAGGGATCTTATAAATTTTTAATCGAAGCGGTGAAAAACAGGGATATCGATTTGGCTTTTCTCGGTCCTGTTCCGTCAAATATCGCTGAGATTAAAGGGGACATTTTGTTTTCGGAAAGCCTTTTGGCACTCGTGCCGATCAATCATCCCCTATCAGGCCAGCAAAGCCTTCATCTCGGCGATCTCAGAAATGATCAGTATGTGCTGTTTCCAGACGGATACATCCTTCGAAAAATGGCTGTTGATGCATGCAAGCAAGTAGGATATACGCCTAAAATTTCCTCAGAGGGCGAAGATTTGGATGCGATCAAAGGGCTGGTTTCTGCTGATATGGGTGTGACGCTTTTGCCGGAAAGCGCCTTTAATGAAACGGCTCCCCGTTTTACAAAGAAGATTCCGATTGATTATCCTCAAGTAAAGCGCACAGTCGGAATCATCACCCCTAAAAACAGGGAGCTTTCCCCTTCTGCAAAAGTCTTTTATCAGTTCGTAAAGAAGTTTTTTTCTCGCCTTCAGCAATACCAATAGCTAGTATGACAACGAATTCAGCCGGGCGCAAAAGCTTGGCTGTTTTCATTTTATCATAAACAACAATTAATGTCTGAATTTTCTGTCCATTTATTCTCAGCGCATCTCTTCTATTGTAAAAAGCGCATCTTATATATGTATGTTTATCCCCTTTTTTTATGCTGATTTTTCATACTGACGCCAGTTTTTTCTGTCTGGAAACGGACTCGCCAGCACTGGCTGCAGACTGGAACCGGCCTTTGACTCGTCAAAACCGCTGAAGTGAATGACATATTCCGTCAGCCGGATCGCGCCGTCACAAAGGACCGAAAAGGCGATCACATCGCCGCTCCCGTGATGAAGTTTTAAAAAAAGCCGCCATTCAGGCGGCTTATCGTTTCATTTTATTCCTTACTTTTTCGGCATATCGGCATGGATTAAATAATGAATCAACGCTTTTTGCTCTTGTTCGGAAAAGCCGCTTTTGGCGTCGATCCAGAATTCATGCCCTTTGCCGGTTACCCTGACCGCTTTTAAGTCGGGCGATTCCGAATTGCTTTTGACGACCTGCTGTCTTAAATCTCTGTCGATCATCGCCAGCAAACTGTTATAAGGATCCGCCAGCTTACCTTTTATGACCGTCTTTGGTAAGCCTGTCTCTTTTAATGAGCTTCCCACTGCAACCCCTCCGTCGTGCAAATAAGGAGCGCGCCAGTAAACGCCGATCAGACTCGGCACTTTGTACCCGCCTTTGGAATCTCCCTGCGCCCAGGAAAGCTTGATCTGTTCGGGGTCAAACCCGGCTGTCGGGACTTTCAGGATCTTCGGTTTGCGCGGCAGAGGCACCGGTGTGTCAGGCGAATGAATAAGGCTTTTCCCGAATATGTTTTCCGTTTTCTTAAAAGACCGGGCCCTTGTCGGCTCGGTTCCGATTTTTTCTACCGAGATGACCTTGTTGTTCGTCAAATACCGGCCGGCATGACAGGATATGCAGCCCGCTTGTTCAAAAACACGTCTGCCGCGCCTGACGGTTTGGCTGTCGGTTTTTTGCCGCGGATCAGGAGGTCTAAGTGTATTTTGCCAGGCGGATACAGCGTTGTTTTCTTCATTCACTTTTCGTCCGGGTGAGCTCACAAGTACGCCGTCGGGCGCCGCCAATGTGATGTTAGGATAGTTTGGCGGCTTGACCATTTGGTTGACGCCCGGTACTCCGGGAGTGGGATCGGCTTTTTTGAAAAACGCAGTCGGACTTTCCTTTTTTTTCGGCTGATACCTGTATGTTGAGACGGGAGCCCTTTGCAGGATCGTCCCGATATAAACATCTTCGCTCATGCCGAAAAGCGCCCGGCTTGCCGGGGCTTGCGAGAGGCTGTCCGAATTTTGCGCATGAACATTATTGCTGAACACAGTCAAGCCTTTAAAAGGACCGGCCATTGCCGAACCGCTCCAGCTGTACGGATGGTCGCCCAATGTATAGGCATCCGGAATCTGCGTGGGATTGCTTTTCATATCGATCGTCGAGTCGAAAAAACCTCTTGGCCACTTCAGGAAAATGCGATCGACCGCATCTTCGAGGCGGTCCGGATCGGGAAGGCGTTCTTTTTTGCCGTTTCTGGCAGTGATCACAGGGCTTTTATCATTCATAAATTGTTGAATGTTATCAATTTCGGCATGTGTAAAATAAGCCGCTGAATTTGTCGCCAGCGCCAGCATCAGCCCTGTATTTAAATCAGAGTTTGTCACGCCTTCCATCACCTTCATCGTTTTCGGATCGACTGCGGCGTGGCAGGCCGCACAGCTGATGCCGGCTTTGATTTTTCCGTCAGCGTATTTGAAAGGCATGCCGAGCGGTGCGTATGCCCCTTTTGGAACATCAATGCCGGTGTCGATCTTCTCGCCTTTTTTAAAGATTTTCCCGCCGACCTTAACCGTTTCAGCTAATTCGATGCGCAAGTTCGTCGTCCCTTTCCCTTTCAATCCGGCAATGGCTTTCGTCATGTTGGCTGCTGTAATGGGACCGTCAAGGAGTCCGATGATATCTGTCAAAAACACTTCGTTGCCGAAAGTTTCCTTATAAAATGTCTCCCGTCCCAAGTCGAGAAGGCGGTCATCAACCTTTACAGCTCCCTCCTCTGCGGGGGCGGGCTTGTCCGGTGTAAATGCTCCCCATAGATCGTATCCGTGCACTCGTTTTTCTTTTGAGATGACTTTTTCTTTAGGAGGCATATATACATATTCCGGTTCAAGATGTCTGACCGTGATATAGCCAATTACGGCTAAAATCGCGATGATAGCAAATGCGGCTAACCATTTATGCTTTTTCATCATTGACCCACCTTTCTAATTGAATAGGATTCCCCAGAGCTGCCGTGAATCATTTAGAACGTATTACCAGCTATAACTTCCGGCGTCCCATGCCAGAATATGCATATGATGGGATTAAAGGAATGAGGCCATTTTGAAAAAGCTAAGCATTGTTCTTGCCATTTTTATATGTGCGCTAATTTCATTTATTATATGGCTGAATGCCGGGAATGAAAAATTGGGACTCCCGGATGAAGAAGCAGAGGCCGTCAAATCCTCCAAAAAACCGGTCATTGTCCTGATCATCGACTCTTTGATGGATCAGCCTTTGAAAAAAGCGATTCAAGCAGGCCGCGCCCCGGCATTAAAATTCTTTCTTGAAAACGGTCATTATGAACCTGAAGTGGTAAACGCGTATCCGACCATGTCGGTCTCGATTGACAGCACCCTGCTCACCGGAACTTATCCGAATATCCACCGCGTTCCCGGGCTCGTCTGGTATGATCAGGATGAACAGAGAATCGTGAATTACGGGAGCGATAAAAAAGAAATCGCCACACTCGGCATCAAACAAACGATCGAAGACGGGATATTTTCTCTTAATCACCGCCATTTAAGCCGGAAGGTGACAACGGTCCATGATGATTTGCAAGTGCGAGGAAAACAGTCGGCATCCATCAACGGGCTCATATACAGAGGGCCTGACCGCCACGAATTAAATATCCCGCCCCCGCTCAAAAAGCTTAAATTGATGCCTGAACATATGATGGTAAACGGGCCGGCTCTTTTTTCGTTCGGCCGCTTTGCCCAGCTCGATCCCGATAACCCCCACCACCATATTTGGCAAAGTTATGGCGTTAACGACAAGTTCACAGCACAGGAAGTGGCCTATTTAATTAAAAAGAGGAAGCTTCCTGCGCTGACTGTCGCCTACTTGCCCGATTTTGACCATGATGCACACAAAAAAGGCCCGATGGACATGAAAGGCCTCGAAAAAATGGACCAGCAGCTGCAGCGTATATTGAATGCATATGATTCTTGGCGCGATGCGGCCGAAAAAGCGGTATGGGTCGTCATGGGTGATGGCGGGCAGACAGCGATCGGACGCGATAAAGACAAGGCCGCCATCCGGCTTCATTCGCTTTTTAAAGGATACCGGATCGCTAAAATAAACGAAGCCCCCGATCGAAACGCCCAGCTTCTTTTTGCAGTAAACGACAGAATGGCATACATTTATGTCACGGATCGAAACATGCCGCTGCAAGGTGCCGTCAATGAATTGAAAAAAGACGAACGAATCGCTTTCACAGCGTGGAAAAAAAGCGGCTGGATATATGTTGATTCGAAGCGTTCTTTAAAACCGCTTCGGTTTCGTCCAAAAGGCGGCTATCAAGATCCTTACGGGCAGTCATGGACGATCAGCGGAGATTTTTCTTTATTGGACATTAAAGCAGACGGCGTCTCGATCCAATACGGCGATTACCCGGATGCTCTTGCCCGCCTGTACAGCGCCATGCATTCGCATCGCGGACAGTTTGTGATCGCCGACGCGAAACCCGGGTTCCAATTTGCCGGCGAAAAGTCTCCCCTCCATTTTGGCGGAGGCGGCCATGGCTCACTTTATAAAACGGATAGCTTGGCTCCGATGATCATCGTCGGTTCGGAAAAAGTTCCGGAACATCTTCGCCACCTTGAAATGAAAGATTTTTTTATGAAGCTCGTACAATGACCCGGTCATGTCATCAATGATCGGGTTTTTTCTTTTTTATAAGTTTCTTCTTTGACAATCTTTTGTTGTTCTATGTATGATAATACCGTGTTTTAGTTTATTTACTTAATTAATTAAAATGGAGAAGCAGGTGCTTTTTATGAAACAAGATAAAGTCAGCCGCAAGACCGTTGTGCAGTTGATCGAAGCTTTCAACCGGCTGCGGTATGCGGAAATGAAGCAGTCTTTTCCTGCAGTTGAATGGAAAAAGACTGAGGCAAAAGCGCTGATGTTTTTAAATGAAGCAAGCGGTGAAGGCAAAATGGCATCCGAAATCAGCCGCGCTCTGCATGTCACCTCCCCTTTCGTCACGCAGATGTTGAACAGAATGGAAAAAAAAGGGCTCGTTTTTCGGCGCATGGATGAGGATGACAGGAGGATCGTCCGGATTTTTTTAACCGATGAAGGAAAAAAAGCGGCGGACGATGCGCTTAAAGGGCTGAACCGGTGGTTCGTGCAGCTCACTCGGTTTCTGGGCGAGGATGAAAGCAGGCAGTTCGCCGATTTGATTCATAAGTTATCCGAGTTTATCGAACACGGAGAAAAAACAAGTGAAAAGAAGGTTGAAAAATGATCTCACTCTTAAAATATTTAAAGCCTTATAAGCTGCAAGTGATTCTTGTCGCTGTTTTTACTTTGCTGAGCAGTGTGCTTGAGCTTTATTTGCCGACGTTAATGGCAGATGTCGTTGATGTCGGAATCGTGAACGGCGACATGCCATTCATATTGAGAACCGGCGGCTGGATGATCGCCTGCTCCCTTCTGGCCATCATCATGACTGTCGGAAAAGCGTTTTTCGCTTCGAAAACAGCCCTCGGCTTTGGAAGGGATATCAGGCGCAAGCTGTTTGTCAAAGTTGAACACTATTCAATGGATGAATTCGGAAAAATCGGTTCTGCTTCTCTCATTACCCGTACCACAAATGATGTCAAGCAAGTCCAGGATGTACTCAACATGATGCTTTCATTGATGACAAGAGCGCCGTTAATGCTGGTCGGCGGTATTGTGCTTGCCGTGTCCAGAGATGCCAAGCTGTCGATTATATTTCTGGCCGCTCTCCCGATCCTTGCGGGGCTGATTTTTCTCATTACAAGAAAAGCTGTTCCCTTATTCGGCGTTCTTCAAAAAAAGACGGATCGTCTCAACCTTGTTCTCAGGGAAGGTTTGACTGGAGTTCGCGTCGTTCGCGCCTTTAACCGAGTTGATCAAGAAAAAGCCCGTTTTCAAAAGGCAAACGAAGAGTTTCGCGATACAGGCATCGCCGTCAACAGAATTATGGCTTTTCTATTCCCTGTCATGATGATTATGATGAATTTCACGAACATCGCGATTATCTGGTTCGGAGGCATCCGCATCGATCAAGGCAGCATGCAGGTCGGGAACTTAATGGCTTTCCTTCAATATGCATCCATGATTCTAATCGCGCTGATCATGCTTGCGATGACATTCGTGATGATCCCAAGGGCTCAGGCATCTGCCGACCGCATTAACGAAGTGCTGTTAACAGTGCCTTCGATTACCGATCCGAAAGAGCCGCAGAAAGACAGCGGCTTGCGCGGTTATGTGGAATTTCAAGATGTGACTTTTCGTTATGCCGGAGCTGAAAAGCCCGTTCTCGAAAATATTACGTTCAAGGCAAAACCGGGTGAAACGACTGCGATCATCGGCAGCACAGGGGCCGGAAAAACGACGATTCTTCAATTGATCCCGAGATTTTTCGATATTGAAAAAGGGTCTGTGCTTGTCAACGGAACAGATGTCAGAAAGATGGCGCAAAAGGAGCTTCGCGCGAAAATCGGCTATGTCCCGCAAAAAGCTTCAATATTCAGCGGGACGATCAAGGACAATATCCGATTTGGCAAAGAAGATGCAACAGATGAAGAAATTTTGGAAGCACTTGAAACGGCACAGGCTGCCGAGTTTGTGGAAGGCAAGGAAAATGGAATTGAATCTGATATCGAGCAGGCCGGAGCCAACCTTTCAGGCGGCCAGAAACAGCGGCTTTCCATCGCCCGGGCATTGGTCAGAAAACCGGAAATTTATTTATTTGACGACAGCTTTTCGGCGCTTGATTACAAAACGGATCAAAAGCTGAGAAAAGCGCTTCAGAAAACCACCGCTGATGCCGCCGTCATTATTGTTGCCCAAAGGGTAAGCACGATTACAGATGCGGACCAAATCATCGTATTAAATGAAGGAAAAATAGCCGGTATCGGCACCCATCAACAATTGCTTGCTGAAAATGGAATTTACCAGGAAATTGTGGCATCACAGCAGGCCGAGGAGGAAAGCGCATGAGCCAACAACAAAAGCATCACGGCTCGATACCAAAAGGAATGCACGAGACAAAACCGAAAGAATTTAAAAAGACCCTCTTGAGATTGGCCCGCTATTTAAAACCGCGGACCTTCCAGCTGGTGCTCGTTGTCTGTGCTGCAATATTGGCGACGTTGTTTAATGTCATCAGTCCAAAACTTCTCGGAGATGCGACCTCTTCCCTTTTCGCAAGCTTTACAGAAGGCACCGGTGTTCAATTCGGCTTTCTCGGCCGGATCACGATGATCCTGGCAGGACTGTATCTGCTTTCTGCTTTCTTTACGTTCTTGCAGCAATACCTGATGGCCGGCGTAGCCCAGAAAACGATATACGAAATGAGCCAGGAAGTGAATGAAAAGCTGACGCGGCTCCCTTTAAAGTACTATGACAAGCATTCGCATGGCGATACGCTCAGCCGCGCCGTCAATGATATTGACAATATTAATACGTCACTGCAGCAGGCGCTGACGCAAATGATTACGTCTGTCATTACGATAGTCGGAATCATCGTCATGATGCTCCTGATCAGCCCTGTGCTGACACTCGTCGTCTTCATCACGGTTCCGCTCAGCATGCTCGCTGTCCGATTTATCGCCTCATTTTCGCAGAAACACTTCGGCACGCAGCAGAAAGAACTCGGCGACATCAACGGACACGTTGAAGAGATGTTTACAGGGCACCAGGAAGTAAAGGCATTCGGTCATGAAGAAAAAGCGATTCAGCAATTCGATGAAGTGAATGAGCGTCTTTACCAGTCAGGCTGGAAAGCGCAGTTTATTTCAGGTCTGATGATGCCGATCATGACATTCATCGGCAACCTCGGCTATGTGTTTGTCAGCATAACCGGCGGTATTTTCGTTCTTAACGGCACCCTCTTAATCGGAGGCGTGCAGGCTTTTATCCAATACACGCAGCAATTTTCCCAGCCGCTCGTTCAAGCTGCCGGAATCGCGAATACAATCCAATCGGCAATCGCATCCGCCGAAAGGGTGTTCAGTCTTTTAGACGAAGACGAGGAAACCGAGGAAACGCCGGCTTCCATCGATACCGGCGCATTAAAAGGCGATGTATCGTTTGAACGTGTCGCCTTCGGCTATGATAAAAACGTTCCGGTCATCCGCGATTTAAGCCTCCATGCCAAAGAAGGCCAGACAATTGCGATCGTCGGACCGACTGGTGCAGGAAAAACGACGATCATCAATTTGCTGATGCGGTTTTATGAATTAAACAAAGGCAGCATCAAGGTCGGCGGCACTGACATCAGCGAACTGTCGCGCGAACAGGCCAGAAGCATGTTTGCGATGGTTTTGCAGGACACATGGCTGTTCAACGGCACCATCCGCGAAAACATCGCCTACGGACGTGATGGCGCAACAGATGAAGACATCATCAGGGCGGCAAAAGCCGCCTATGCCGACGATTTTATCCGTACCTTGCCGGACGGCTATGATACGGTACTGGGCGAAGATGCCCAAAACATCTCGCAAGGGCAGCGGCAGCTCCTCACGATCGCGAGAGCCATTTTAGCCGATCCGAAGATTTTAATATTGGATGAAGCGACTAGCAGTGTCGACACCCGGACGGAAATGAATATTCAAAAAGCGATGAACAAACTGATGGCTAACCGCACGAGTTTTGTCATCGCCCACCGTCTTTCTACCATTAAAGATGCCGACCTGATTCTTGTGATGAAAAACGGAGATATTATTGAAAAAGGCAGCCATGAAGAGCTTCTCCGCGAGAACGGTTTTTACGCCGATTTGTATAACAGCCAGTTCTCCCGGGAAGAAGCCGTAAGCTGAAAGATCGAGGCCGTACCTGATCAGGTGCGGCCTCGTTTTTTTCATCCATCTCTGAGCTGATGTTCCCGGTGTTGTGAGCATACCTCGCCTTTTTTCCTTTTTTAGATCCGATACTTTCGGCCAATTGACAATTTTTTCATGATATGTCCGTTGAAACCGTTGTAAAAATAGTGATAACGTAAAGATTGAACCGGTTCATCATGTATAAACGATTCATGTTAAAGGAGAGAGTTGACGTGGCAAATTCAAATTCACTTCAATCAAGCAAGCACTATGCCAATTGGATTCCGATGAAAGAAATCAGCTCCAGTAATGACCGGCTGTTTCCGTTCCCGATTTATAACCGGATCAGAAAGACGTCTCCTGTGCGTTACGATGATGAGCGAAAATGCTGGGATATCTTTTCGTATGAAGACGTTCAATTCGTGTTAAAAAACCCGAAGCTTTTCTCTTCAAAACGCGGCGGTAATATGGAAGGAAAAAGCATATTAACAATGGACCCGCCGAAACACACAAAAATGAGGGCCATCGTTAATAAAGCTTTTACGCCGAAAGCGGTGAAAGAGCTTGAGCCGCATATCGAAGAAGTGACGGCTTTTTTATTTAACGAAGCGAAACAGAAGGATTTGTTTGATGTGGTGGATGACTTGGCTGCTCCCCTTCCCGTCATTATCATTGCTGAACTTTTGGGCGTTCCGGCTGAAGACCGCCTCATGTTTAAACATTATTCAGACATCCTTGTCGCAGGTGCGGAAGACCGCTCGGCTGAAGCCGCTGAACAGATGTACAAACGCCGTGAAGAAGGCAATCGGTTTTTGGCGGATTATTTTAAAAACATTATCAAGCAGCGCAAAAAAGAGCCAAAAGACGACCTGATTTCGCTTTTGCTACGGGCAGAAGTTGACGGCAAGTCGCTGACAGAAGAAGAACTGCTGAATTTTTGCATCATTCTTTTGGTCGCAGGCAACGAAACGACAACTAACCTGATCGCAAACAGCGTCCGCTATCTCACCGAAGACAAAGCCACACAGGAAGCCGTAAGGCAAGATTTGTCCCTCGTTCCTGTTTTTGTTGAAGAAACACTGCGGTATTATCCGCCCGTGCAAGCAATCGGCCGCACGGCGGCTGAAGACCTTGACATCAAAGGCGTGCGGATTGCAAAAGGTTCCACGGTGATCAACTGGGTCGCTTCAGCGAACCGTGACGAACTGAAATTTGACGACCCTGACAGCTTTAAGCTTGATCGTAAATCAAACCCTCATATGAGCTTCGGCTTCGGCATCCACTTTTGTCTCGGTGCTCCCCTTGCCCGGCTTGAAGCGAAAGTCGCACTCGATTACTTGCTGCGGCATGCATCCGTGGAAAAGGACAGCTCAGAGGAGCTTGAAACGATTCAAAGTCCGTTTGTCTTCGGCGTCCGTCATCTCCCCGTACGCCTTTCGCAAAAATAGCACGAAAAAAGGACAGGCTGTTTCAAGCCTGTCCTTTCCTGATTGTTTAAGGGTTTGTAGACCACATGCCCGCTGATTTAATAAAAATGCGCGGATGCAGTTTAAGTTGGGCAACCATGTATTCCGCCAGATCTTCAGGCTGCATGACGCGTTCCGGATTGCCGTCTGTTAATTTGGAGTCGATTGCCAAGTCCGTCGCAACCGTGCTCGGTGTAAGAGCACTCACGCGGATATTGTGCTTTCTGACTTCCTGCATCAGCGATTCGGTCAGTCCGAGTACCGCGAACTTAGACGCGCTGTAGGCGCTTGTCCCGGCTGCTCCCCTTTGGCCTGCTGTAGAAGAAATATTAATAATATCGCCGGCTTTTCTTTCGATCATTTCAGGCAGAACGGCGCGTGTTACATTATAAACTCCCATCAGATTCACCTGGACAATATTTTCCCACTCCTCGGGGGATTGCTCAAGAAATCCTGCAAACCCGCCGATCCCGGCATTGTTAATGAGAATGTCGATTTGTCCAAGCTCTCCTTTTACGGATTGGACTGCACGTTCTACAGCTGTTAAATCCTTTACGTCAGCTGCGGCTACAGATACTTTTACGCCGAACGCCTTTAATTCCTCTGCTGCTTTTTCAAGATTCGCAGCTGTACGGCCGATAAGGCCGATATGTACACCTTCTTTTGCAAGGGCAATCGCTGTGGCGCGGCCGATCCCTCTTCCCCCTCCTGTAATCAGAGCGGTTTTGTTTTGTAAAGATTGCATATGAAAAACTTCCTTTCTATATGTATCACACGTTTAAATTATAGGAAAACAAACTACGTTTTTGCAAATATGACGACTTGTGAAGAATAAACCGCCTGCGCAGCTGGCATCTTCCGCGAACCGACCGGATTAAATCGGCCATCGTTATATTCGATTGCATGAAGAAACAAAAAAAGAACCATGGTTTTACCAGGTTCTTTTAATATTGCATAAAAACAGACGCGATGATATAATCAGATCACGCACGTTTAAAATTAAATGTCATAGATATCCCATCTTACATTTTAAGTCTACCATATCGGAAAGCTCTTGTCAAATTTTTTTTCGAAGGAGAGATGCAGAATGAGTCATTTCGTTCTCGGTTTTCATGAAATGGAAAAAACACAGCTTTTGCTTGTCGGGGGAAAAGGGTTAAATTTAGGGGAATTATCAAAAATTCAAGGAATACAAGTACCAGAAGGCTTTTGCGTCACGACAGCAGGATTTCAAAAAGCCGTCAAAGGAAACGAAACGTTCCAAGCGTTGCTGGCTCAACTGGCCATGCTAAAAGTTGAGGATCGGAATCAAATTAGTGACATCAGCAGGAAGATTCGGCAAATCATTATGGAAGCAGAAATTCCTGCTGATGTTGTGAAAGCAGTTGCTCACTATCTCTCTCAATTTGGCGAGAAACATGCTTATGTAGTGCGTTCTAGCGCGACTGCCGAGGATTTGCCGCATGCTTCTTTTGCAGGTCAACAAGATACCTATTTAAATGTTATCGGCAAGGATGCGATCTTGCAGCATATCAGCAAATGCTGGGCTTCCCTGTTCACGGAGCGCGCGGTCATCTACCGTATGCAGAATGGATTCGATCACAGGCAAGTTTATTTATCCGTTATCATTCAAAAGATGGTTTTCCCGCATGCTTCAGGAATTTTATTTACCGCTGATCCGATGACTTCCAACCGGAAACTGCTTTCAATCGATGCCGGTTTTGGACTTGGAGAAGCTCTGGTCTCCGGCTTGGTCTCTGCCGATTGTTATAAAGTGCAAAACGGACAAATCGCCGATAAGAGAATAGCAGCCAAGAAATTGGCGATTTATGGACGAGCACAAGGCGGAACAGAGACAAAGCAGATCGATCCTGATCAGCAGATGTCTCAAGCACTCACTGACGGGCAAATTTTACAGCTGGCACGTATCGGAAGACAGATCGAAGCTCATTTCGGCCAGCCGCAAGATATCGAATGGTGTTTGGCTGATGATACATTTTATATTGTTCAGAGCCGGCCGATCACGACTTTATTCCCGATCCCTGAAGCGAATGATCAAGAAAATCACGTCTATCTATCTGTTGGTCATCAGCAAATGATGACTGATCCCATTAAACCGTTGGGCTTGTCTTTTTATCTGTTAATTACTCCTGCACCTATGCGTAAAGCCGGCGGGAGATTGTTTGTTGATGTTGCGCCTAGGCTGACGACACGTGCCGGCCGGGAAGCTTTATTAAACACCGTGGGAGCAGATCCGCTTACAAAAGACGCACTCATGACCGTAATCGAGCGAGATTTTATAAAATTGATGCCAAATGATCAAACAGCACCGATTCCGGGCAACGGTCAAACAGATATGCCGGTGCAATTCGAGAACGATCCGACAATCGTTTCTGATTTGATGAAGCGCAATCAAACATCGATCGAAGAGTTAAAGCAAAACATCCAAGCGAAATCGGGATCGGATTTGTTTGATTTTATACTGGAAGATATCCAGCAATTAAAGAAGATCGTATTTGACCCGCAAAGTACGGCTGTGTTTATGGCTGCTATAAATGCGACAACATGGATCAATGAAAACATGAACAAGTGGCTAGGCGAAAAAAACGCCGCTGATACCCTTTCTCAATCTGTACCGGGCAATATTACTTCGGAAATGGGTCTGGCGCTGATGGATGTCGCGGATGTGATTCGCCCTTATCCAGAAGTGATTGATTATTTGCAGCATGCAAAAGAAGATCACTTTCTCGATGAACTGGTTAAGTTTAATGGTGGAAAGGAAATCCAAGACGCTATTTATGATTATCTCAGCAAATACGGAATGCGTTGTCCTGGAGAAATTGATATTACAAGACCTCGCTGGAGTGAAAAACCAATTACACTTGTCCCCATGATTCTTAGTCATATCAAAAACTTCGAGCCTAACGCCGGCAATCGAAAGTTTGAGCAAGGGCGGCGGGCTGCTTTGGAAAAAGAACAAGAGTTAATTGATCGATTGAAGCAATTGCCGGATGGTGAACAAAAAGCGAAAGAAACAAAACGAATGATCAACCTCATCCGGAATTTCATCGGCTACCGGGAATATCCAAAATACGGCATAGTCAGTCGCTACTTCGTATATAAGCAGGCATTGCTGAAAAAAGCCGAACAACTCGTACAAGCGGGCGTTATTCATGAAAAAGAAGATATATACTACCTCACTTTTGAAGAGCTTCACGAAGTCGCACGCACAAAAAAAATAGATAACCAGATCATCAGCAAACGGAAAGACGAGTACAAATTATATGAAAAACTAACTCCACCGCGTGTGATCACGTCTGATGGCGAAATCATTACAAGTGCGTACAAACGAGAAAATTTGCCGCCTAATGCGATTGCAGGCCTGCCTGTTTCTTCCGGAGTGATAGAAGGAAGAGCACGTGTCATTTTAAACATGGAAAATGCCGATCTGGAAGATGGAGATATATTAGTCACCTCCTTTACCGACCCAGGCTGGACACCATTATTTGTATCCATAAAAGGCCTGGTCACCGAAGTCGGCGGATTGATGACCCACGGAGCAGTGATCGCACGCGAATATGGCCTGCCGGCAGTCGTCGGAGTGGAGAATGCGACTGGGCTGATAAAAGATGGGCAACAAATTCGCGTGCATGGCACAGAGGGATATATCGAAATATTGTAATGGTGTCTGTTGCCCAAATAAATACGGGAGTCGACAGTGCATTTAAAAGAACTCTTCAGATTTAGTATCTATCAGGGAAAGGATCCGGAGATAATTTTCTTCAGTCAGAACAGCTGCCAGCAATACAGGTAAATTATACCTGTAATAATCGGCTGATTTGACTGAAAAGATGATCTATGTCCTTCCCTCCCTGTCTTTTCATAATCATCCATACGTTAACTTCAAAAGATGAACCTGACAATTTTATTGTAAATATGGGTGAAACCGAGTATACTCATATAGTTGCCAATCATGAAGAAAAACAATGAACGGCGGTGGAGACACGTTATTATATAAGATGAAAAACGAAAGAAACAAATTGGGACTCCGGATATCTGGGAATCCTACATATCATTTGTCGTCATGTTTTTGGGTAAATTGTATTACAGGAGGTTTGATATGGAGAAAAAGTTTAATTCCAAAGCAATATTAGTCACCTTCATGATTGGTGCATTTTTTGCAATATTAAATGAAACGCTGTTGAACATCGCATTAACAGAGCTGATGGAAGTCTTTCACGTTGATGCCCCGACTGTTCAATGGCTGGCAACCGGATTTATGCTTGTCATGGGTGTTTTAATGCCTATTTCCGCTTTACTGATTCAATGGTTCACGACAAGACAGATGTTTATCGGCGTCATGTCGATTTTTTTAGTCGGAACCATCATCGCCGCTTGTGCAGTGAATTTTCCGATGCTCTTGACGGGGCGCATGATTCAGGCGGTCGGTACAGGTCTCTTGATCCCTATTATTATGAACGCGCTCTTGCTCATTTATCGGCCTGAAGTCCGCGGGAAAATCATGGGGACGTTCGGTTTGGTCATCATGTTTGCTCCGGCGATCGGCCCCACTCTTTCGGGCGTCATTGTTGACATCCTCGGCTGGCGCTGGCTGTTTATTATCGTCATCCCTTTTGCAGTATTTTCAATCTTGTTTGCGGTGAAGTATTTGCAAAATGTCGGAGAAGCGACGCGCCCGCGGGCTGATTTTTTATCGATCGTTCTCTCAACCATCGGGATCGGCGGAATCGTATACGGATTCAGCAGTGCCGGAGAGGCTCCGGAAGGGTTTCAGTCCCCTCTGATCATCGGTGTAATCATCGTCAGCCTGATCAGTATCGTGTTGTTCGTGCTTCGTCAGCTGAAGCTTGAACAACCGTTGCTCGATGTGCGTGTGTTCGCCTATAAAAATTACACGCGCGGGGTCTGCCTATTTGTGATTGTCATTATGGCGATGTTCGCTTCCGAAATCGTGATGCCGATGTATTTGCAAGGACCGCTTGGTTTTACAGCCAAAGCAGCAGGGCTTTTACTTTTGCCCGGGGCCTTGCTAAACGGTCTCATGTCACCGGCCATGGGCGCTTTATTCGATAAGTTCGGGCCGAGAAAACTCATCATTCCGGGTACGATCGTTCTCGTCGGCGTGATGTTTTTCTTCAGCAGGATCAATCCTTCTGTGCCGGTCTGGGCGTTTATTATTGTGTACATCATCTTGATGCTGTCGATCTCAGCCATCATGATGCCTGCGCAGACGAATGCATTAAACGAATTGCCGAAACATTTATATCCTCATGGAACGGCAATCGCCAACACGCTTCAGCCTGTTGCAGGCGCACTCGGTGTTTCGGTGTTCGTCAGCATCATGAGCCAAGGCCAGAAAAGCTATCTTGCCGGACAAGAAGCCGCAAGCCCACAAATCGTGCATGAAGCGATGACACACGGTGTTCACCATGCCTACTGGTTTGCGCTTGCTTTATGCTGTATCGCTTTCTTTACCGCTTTATTTATTAAAAAAGCGGTCGCGCCTGATTTTGATAAAGAATAAACAAAAACTTAAAGGATGTCCTTCCAGGGGCATCCTTTTTTATCGTTGTTCTGCCGCGATTCTTTCGGCTCTTATTTTCAGAATTGACGAGATTTTGTGATATAATGCTAGAATCATATTCATTTTATCGGAAAGGAACGGATTCCATGGAGTCATTTGTTGATCAAAAAGACGGGATTTTCAAATCCGTATGTTCGCTCGACTGCCCGGATCAATGCGGGCTGCTCGTTCATAAAAAAGACGGAAAAATCGTTAAAATACAAGGCGACCCGGATCATCCGGTCACACAGGGCAATATTTGCAATAAAGTCCGCAATATGACGGAGCGTATTTATGATCCCAAACGGCTGAAAACTCCGCTGAAACGGACGGGTCCAAAAGGTGACGGGATTTTTGAACCGATCAGCTGGGATGAAGCAATTGAAACGATTCGCTCCCGCTGGCAGTCGCTCATTGAACAGGAAGGCCCCGAAAGCATTCTGCCCTACAGCTTTTACGGCAATATGGGGAATTTGACGGCTGAAGGAATGGACAGGCGCTTTTTTCACCGCCTCGGGTCGAGCCAGCTTGACCGGGCGATTTGCACTCCTGCCGGTTCTGTCGGCTATAAATACACGATGGGCGGAAGCATCGGCACAGACCCTGAAGATACAACGGAAACAAAACTGTTTATCTTTTGGGGAATCAATGCAGTCTCAACCAACATGCATCAAATCACTATTGCTCAAAAAGCCCGGAAAAACGGTGCAAAAATCGTTGTGATCGACGTTCATAAAAATCAGACAGGGCGGATGGCGGATTGGTTTATTCCGATTCGTCCCGGCACGGACAGCGCGCTTGCGCTTGGCATTATGCATGTCTTATTCGAGGAAAATTTGGCTGATGAACCATTTCTGAAAGAATTTACAGTCGGCCATGAAGAGCTCCGTCGCCATGTACTGCAATACGATCCCGCCACTGTAGAGGCAATCACCGGCGTATCCCGGAATGATATTATCGAGCTCGCCCGCTTGTACGGCCGCACCTCCCCTTCCCTGATCCGGATCGGCAACGGTCTTCAGCATCATGACAATGGAGGAATGATTGTTCGCACCATCGCGTGCCTGCCCGCGATCACGGGCCAATGGACGAAAAAAGGAGGCGGAGCGATCAAAGGCAACACGGCATTTTTGGCCTATAATACAAAAGCTTTGCAGCGTCCCGATTTACTAAAAGGCAGAACGCCGAGAGTCATCAACATGAATCAGCTCGGCAAAGCTCTCCTAGAAACCGAGCCTCCGATCCGTTCGCTGTTTGTGTACAGCAGCAATCCGGCCGTCGTCGCGCCGGAGGCGAACAAAGTCAGGAAAGGGCTTGAGCGCGAAGATTTATTCACGGTTGTTCACGATTTATTCCTGACGGAAACGGCACGGTATGCCGATATCGTCCTGCCGGCTTCTTCCGCTTTTGAAAATACGGATTTCTATACATCATATTGGCACCATTATGCGCAAATTCAGCAGCCTGTTATTGAAAAATACGGTGAGAGCAAGTCAAATACAGAAGTATTCAGACTTTTGGCTGAGGCGCTGGGCTTTGATGATGAACCGCTGAAAGATTCCGACGAAGAGATGATCAGACAGGCGCTTGACTACCCTGATAATCCGTGGCTCGACGGCATTGACTACGACAGCCTGACTGAAAAGCATTTTGTCAAAGCCAATCGGAAAACGATTTTTCCTGATAAACTGCCAACGCCCAGCGGAAAAATTGAATTGTACTCAAAACTGATGGAACAGCACGGCTATCCGGGCCTGCCGACTCATACCCCGCTTGTTGAAACTGACAAGTATCCGTTTTTATTTGTACCCGGACCGAATCATAATTTTTTAAATTCGACCTTTTCAAACAATGAAAAGCATATCAAACTAGAAAAGGAGCCGAAACTTCACTTAAATAGAAAGGATGCCGAAGAAAAAGGCATCGAAAACGGAGATTTGGTGAAGGTTTGGAATGACCGCGGATCATGTATCCTGCCCGCTGCGGTCGGAGAACACGTCCTTCCGGGTGTGGCCGTCAGCCAAGGATTATGGGCGGATGCAGATGGGAAGCATTATCTCGTCAATGCGCTGACGCCTGATCGATTAGCTGATATGGGCGGTGGAGCAACTTTCTTTTCCGGAAGAGTTCAAATTGAAAAAATATGAACGTGTACAAAAGACCGGTTGAAACAAAACCGGTCTTTTGTCACTTTGTCTTCTTTAAAGTTTTGGCATAATCGGCGGCGAACGCCGTGCTGTTTTTCAAAAATTTGATAATGGTTTGCAGTTCCCCCTCTGAATATCGGCTTAAAAATCCGGCAGATTCTTGCGCCAAGTCTTGAAAGATATGAGAGATCTTCTCCATGTTTTCCGGGATCAGCTCGACTAAAAGACGCCTTCTGTCGGACGAATCCCTGATGCGTCTGACATAGCCCGTTTTCTCAAGGCGGTCGATCACGCCTGTGATCGCTCCCGTTGTCAGCCCGCTTTTTGCGGCAAGCTCCCCCGCTGTTACTTTCCCTTCCCGCGCGATAATCTCAAGGCATTTATGATCCGTGGCGTTCAGTCCGATTTTCTCGCCGATCGCCTCGTGCAGAAAAATGGTTGCGGTGCTGTGAAATCTCAACTGCTGTATCAGCTCGTTGAGCAGCCCTTCTCCTTCAATATGATTTGTTCTTGACATCGGTAACACCCTTCTATAAAATCATTATGTCTTAGCAGCTAAGATATTTATTTCCTGATATAAATGATCATAACAGGATGAAGCGTCCATGCCAAACGCTGCTTTAGAACGAATTTATTTAAAGGAGAATAGATTGATTTGTCACAAACTCAAAATCGAAAATTAGGATTTGTTGTAGCAGGGCTTTTGCTTGCTATTTTGATGGCTTCGATGGACAATACCATCGTTGTCACGGCAATGGGAACAATTGTCGGCGATCTTGGCGGACTCGACAGCTTTGTCTGGGTTGTATCTGCCTTTATGGTCGCTGAAATGGCCGGCATGCCGATATTCGGCAAGCTGTCGGATATGTATGGAAGAAAACGTTTTTTTCTTTTTGGCAGCATCGTGTTCATGGCGGGATCAGCATTGTGCGGAACGGCTACAACCATTGAGCAGCTCAGCATTTACCGCGCGATCCAAGGAATTGGCGGAGGCGCGCTCATTCCGATTGCTTTTACCATCATTTTTGATATTTTCCCGCTGGAAAAACGCGGTAAGATCACTGGACTTTTCGGCGCTGTTTTTGGCCTTTCGAGCATTTTCGGACCGCTCATCGGCGCCTATGTCACTGACTACATCAGCTGGCACTGGATTTTTTATATGAATCTGCCGCTCGGTATGGTTTCTTTTGTTTTCATTCTTCTATTTTACAAAGAAACGAAACAGCATGAAAAGCATCGCATTGATTGGCTAGGGGCGATCACGCTCGTAGGAGCGGTCGTCTGCCTCATGTTTGCGTTGGAGCTCGGCGGCGAGAAATACGCCTGGGATTCGAATGTCATCCTTACTCTTTTCGGAAGTGCAGCCGTCTTATTGGTTTGCTTCCTCATGATCGAACGTAAGGCCAGTGAACCGATCATTTCGTTTCATATGTTTAAAAACCGGCTGTTTGCCGGCAGCACGCTTGTCGCTTTATTTTACGGCGGGACATTTATTTCAGCTACCATCCAGATTCCGATCTTTGTTCAGGGTGTTTACGGAGATTCTGCGACAAACTCCGGGCTTGTTCTTTTGCCGATGATGCTCGGCTCTGTCGTATCAGCCCAGCTTGGCGGATTCTTAACGACAAAAATGAGCTACCGGAACATTATGCTCATCTCCGGACTGGTTCTCGTCAGCGGGTTTTCTTTATTAAGCACGCTTAACATTGACACTCCGCGTTTATTATTAACCATTTATATGATTGTTGTCGGCTTGGGAGTCGGTTTTTCTTTCTCTGTATTAAGCATGGCGGCTATCCATCATTTCGGCCCGGAACAGCGCGGCTCAGCGACTTCTACGAGCAACTTTATGCGCTCTCTCGGCATGACGATCGGCGCCAGTATGTTCGGCATGATTCAAAAAAACCAATTTTTAGAACAGATGGAAGATATGTTTAAAAGCACAGGCGCTTCAAATCTCGCCTCACCGAATGATGCCAACCAGATTTTGTCTAGTGCCCGGGCATCAATGCCGCCGGATATTTTAAATCACATCACCGAGGCGCTGTCACATTCGATTGTTCATACGTTTACTTGGGCAATTTTCCCCGCAGCGGCCGCCTTTTTGCTCGTGTTTTTCATGCCGAATGACAGGGTGGTGAAACCGAGAGCTAAGAAGCAAGTGAACAAAGCGGGCTGAACATCTAGCTTTGCAAAGGTTTCTTTTTCCTCATTTTCGAAATCAATAAAAGCGGAATCGGCACAATACCGAATAAAACAGCCGCTTGATAGCCGACCATGTCGCCGAGAGAAAATACATTATCGATATTTTTTGGCGTCATTGCGAGCAAATACATCACCGGAAGCAGACCGAACATGATCGGTCTGCTCTTTTTTTTGAAAATTTGCGACAGCCCCAGTGACGCAGCGTAAAATGAGACGGAAAAAGTCGCAAACAGCTGCATAATCCAGATGACAAGGAGCAGCGATTCAAAGCGTTCAAATATCAAGCCGGGCATTTCAAAACTGCGGATGAGATTAAGCGTCGGCCATGTCGTCGCGGTCACCCCTTCAACCGACAGCCCTCCAATCACAAATACGACCGTTGTTAAGTAAAAGAGCATTGCGATGCCGATTCCCATGACAACGACTTTGACACCATTTTTCGGCTTTTTCATGAACGCCAAAAGGAACAACATCACCTCTGCGCTGATAAACGAAATTGCTGTCGCTTTTGCCCCCTTTAATGCCGGCATGATGCCTTTCCCGAGGACTGGCCGCAGGTTATCCAGTTCGAATATGCCAAAACTCATAAATACGACGGTTAAAAAGAAAAGGATTGTAATCGGAAAAATGATTTCAAATAAACGGGCAAGCGACCCCATACCGTCTTTTATCGAATAAAATCCGACCCACATCGTCGACATGACGATCGCCCAAATCGGTGTTTGCTGCAGCAAAAAAAAGGTGATGACTTCTGCCATAATTCTTGCTTCAAAAGCCGCAATCGCTACAAAATGCTCAATAAACAGCAGGCTGATTACAATACTGAGCCACTTTCCGACAATGTCTTCCCCATATTGAAAAAATGTTTGCCCGGGGTAATCCTGGCTTAATTTTGTCATCACCACTCCGGCTGCCATTGTGACAAGTCCGCCTAATAGGACGGAAATCCATACATCCGGCGTACCGGCTTCTTCTGCAGCGGTTCTTGGCAAGGTGAGAATCCCGGCAGCCATAATATAACTGACTAAGACAACAATGGCCTGAGAAGTCGTAATTTTATCTTCGGAACGGATCATTGCGTATTTCTCCGCCTTTCGTGATTAGAAGTGCTTCTGTTACTGATCCCCAACGGTACCGTATTCTTTAATCGTGATTTGCACATGAAATGTAATCGGTATATCGGTAAAGGTCTCATCCCAATTTTTCTTTAGTTTTTCCCAAAGCCTCGGATGCTTGATCCTCATCTCGTTTCCGAATCCGGCAAGATCTGCTTTGTATTCGGTTTTCATTTTTTTTGTAATGTCCTCCATCGTTTTTTTTACGGTTTTCGCGGTTGTTTTTTCGACTTTTTCTAAAAATTTGTTATCAAAAGCTTTTTCATTCGTGCTCCAGTTTTCCGCAAGATACCCATCTGACTTTACGTTCACTTCAAAAGAAAGACGGTTTCCTTTGACAATGGGCTTGATGTCGCTTTTAATCGTTTCGACACCAAATGCAGTCACTTTTTTTTCTTCCGGATCATAACTTTTAACCGTGCCTCCAATTCCCATTCCGGTGATCCACATTACCCCTTCTAAGTCATGTTCATCCAAATAACCGATCAGCTTATTGGTTTTTCCGTTGATCGCGGCTGCTCCTGCATATTTGACTTCCCCATCGGTACCAATAACATTTTGAAGCAGATAGCTCGTTCCTGACCTCATTTTGCCTGTCAGTTTGGCAAGTGTCACAGGAGGAAGAATTTTTTTCGCTTTATATTCATTTTCGACGATTTTGCGCAGTCGAAACGCCGGCATTTCACCGGTTTCCTTCAGCTCAAGCGTGTCTCTCGCCCGCCCTCTTGTGACGATCACCATACTGCTCGGCCTGATTTCATTATCGCGGAGAGGCTGATCAAGCAGTTCTGCCAGCGAATAGGTGCGGAGAAGCTCAGCGGCGATGACAATCACCTTTAAATGAGGACTGAATACAGGCCTGTCCTGTCTCAATGCTACTTCAGAGTTAATTTGCTGAAGCGAGTCCCCCGTTTCATAAACGTTAATATACGATTTTTGATCAGTGCTTCCTCCAGTCGATTTTGAACCGGCCGCCTGTTCGTTCACGTATTGATAGATCATCGTGATCCGATCTTTTTTCGGGTAATCACCTCCCATTTCGTCAAATTTTTTTTCAAGTTCGGTTTCTTTGCCTTTGTCAATCCCCATCGCAAATGTGAGACCCAGCTCTTCAATTTCGTGGCTGCTCCAGCATCCGGTTAATAAAAACAAAAGTAAAGCAATCGTTAAGTAGCGAATGGTGTTAATTTTTTTCAAACTTTCTCCTCCTTACTTTCGATATCACCAAAAACATGAGCGGAATGAGCCCGACTAAAAAGATGGCGCTGTTGCCGATCAGATCTCCCATTTGAAAGAGCTGGTCGATATTTTTAGGCGTCATCGCAATGAGATAAATAACAGGAAGCAAGCCGAATAATATCGGTTCCATCCTCCTCTTCAAGAGTTGTGACAGACCTATAGCAGCAGCAAAATAGCTGATCGTAAAATTGGAGAATATTTGCATGATCCAGATGACCAGCAGCAAGGACTCAAATCGTTCAAAAATCAGCCCTCGTATTTCAAAGCTTCTCATTAAATCAATCGTCGGCCAGGTCCGGGATGTCACTCCATCGATCGACAGTGCACCGATGACCATAATAACGGTGATCATATAAAAGACAATCGGGAAAGAAATACCTATTAAAGTAGCTTTTAACGCTTGCTCGGGCTTTCTCATAAAAGGAACGATGATCAGCAGAACTTCTATGCCTGTATAAGCAAAAGACGTTGTCTTGACTCCTTGCATCACCGGCACGATCCCTTTCCCGAGAACCGGACGCAAATTGTCGGTCTCGAATATGCTTGCACTCATAAATATGACGACAAGAAAAATAAGAACTGTAATCGGAAAAATGATTTCATAAAGTCGGGCAACCGGATTGATACCGCCGGTTATTAAATAGATCCCGCTCCATAAAAAAACCATCGCCATCGCCCAAAGCGGCGTGTCTTCCAGTAAGTAAAATCCCATAACCTCTGTAACAGAACGGACTTGGAAACTCGACGTTGCGAGAAAATAGCAAATCAAAAGCAGGCTGAAAAGCCCTCCCGGCCACTTGCCAATAATATCGCGGCTGTATTGATATAACGTTTTTTCGGGGTATTCCATGCTTAATTTCACCATGATGAAACCTGCCAATAGAGCAATCAATCCTCCAAATACAACAGACAGCCAGACATCCGGCGTCTTAACCGCTTCCACAGATGTCCGCGGCAGTGTCAAGATACCAGTTCCCAGCAGAAAATTCGTGATGACGATGACGGTTTGCGAAACGGTAATTTTGTCTTGCTGACTCACCATCATGGAGAAATCCCCCCTTTCCTTTTTCAATCATCAGCCTCTGTCAGTTCCTTGTTTCCTCCTTTTTATTTTTGAAATCACCAGCAGGACGAGCGGTGTCATGCCGCCTAAATAAACGCCGCTGTTTCCAATAAAATCTCCGAATGCAAACATGTTGTTGATATTTTTCGGGATCATGGCCATGAGATAAATCACCGGAAGTAAAGCAAACAGCATCGGCCGAATATTTGTTTTAAAGAGCTGGGCCAGGCCTAATGCTGCACCATAAAAAGAAATGACAAAGGTGGAGAACAGCTGCATGATCCAGATGACCAGCAGCAAAGACTCAAACCGTTCAAATATCAGACCGGGTATTTCAAAGCTTCTCATCAAATCAATCGTCGGCCAGGTTCGTGATACCACCCCGTCTATAGACAGGGCGCCGATTACCATAACGACGGTGATCATATAGAAAAGCAAAGGGATGGCGATCCCGATCACAACCGTATGAATGGCCTTGCGAGGCTGATACATGAAGGGCATCAGGATCAAAATGATTTCAATACCTGAAAAAGACAATGCGGTCACCTTTATTCCTTTTAAGACAGGCCCTATTCCCTTGCCAAGTACAGGACGCAAGTTGTCCACGTCAAAAATTCCGATACCCATAAACACGACCAGCAGAAAAAGAATAAATGTAATGGGGAGCACGATTTGGAACAACCTTGCGATCGAACTTAAACCGCCAACGATCAAGTATAATCCCACCCATAAAAAAATCATGACAATGGCCCAGCGGGGGGTTCCTTCCAGTAAAAAAAAGCGGATGATTTCAAGCATCGAGCGGACCTGAAAACCGGAATGGGCCAATAGATAAGATACGAAAAACAAGCTGATCAGGCTGCCGATCCATTTGCCGATGATGTCCTGACTGTATTCATAAAAGGTTTTATCAGGATATTGATGGTTGAGCTTTACCATGATGACCGCGGCCAAGAGAGCGACTAAGCCGCCTAATATAAGCGTGATCCAAACATCAGGGGTTCCGACCTCGTCAACAGACGTTCGCGGGAGCGTCAGGATCCCTGTCCCAAGCAGGAAATTGGTGATGATAACAGCTGTTTGCGAAGTGGTAATGCACTCTTCGTGCCTGACCATCATAAGCGTTTTCTCCTTTCTCTGCTACTGACGTGTCGAATCGTCTGTTTTTAGCATTTTCGGCCGCTTTTTCATCATCTGTATCGGCATGCGAACGATGAAATCTTTCCAATCTTGCAAACGATAAGGGACAGCCGGGCTTGCGTATGGAACACCAAAGCTTTTCAGCTTCACCGCGTGGCTGGCAAGCATGAGGAAAAACATAATCACCCCGTACAAACCGAACGTGGCTGCACAAAACATCGCCACAAATCTCAACATGCGCAGCGAAATACCGGCGCTGTATTGCGGAATGGCGAATGAAGAAATCGCGGTAACGGCGACAACGATGACCATAATCGGGCTGACAATGCCTGCCTGCACGGCAGCCTCCCCGATGATGATACCGCCGACGATTCCCATCGCCGGACCGATTGGTTTTGGCAGCCGGAGGCCGGCTTCGCGCAAAATTTCGATCGCCACTTCCATAATGAGCGCTTCGATCAGCGATGGAAAAGGTACACCCACCCTCGTTCCGGTAATGGAAATCGCAAGTTCACTCGGAATCAGCCCGGGATGAAACGAAATAAAGGAAATATATAAAGCGGGTCCAAGAAGCGAGATCATCGCTGCGCCAATTCGCATGATGCGGATCAGTGAACTCGGGAGCCAGCGTTCATAATAATCCTCGGGCGATTGCAGGAGCATACTGAATGTAACCGGAACGATTAAAACAAAAGGCGTCCCGTCCAATAAGATGGCCACTCTGCCCTCCATTAACGCACTCATCACCCTGTCAAGACGTTCAGTGCTTTGCACCTGCGGAAATGGACTGAGATAATTGTCTTCGATCAGCTGTTCGACAAAACCTGATTCGAGCACATCATCGATATCAATCTTTTCGATTCTTTTTTTGACTTCTTCCACCAGTCCTGGTTCAGCCACGTCTTTAATATAGGCGACGACAAGATTTTTGACAGCTCGCTTCCCAACTTGAAATTGAACCATAGACAAATTTTGATTTTTGCCGTGCTGCCTCAAAAGGGCTGTATTTGTGCCAATCGTTTCCGTAAAGCCGATGCGCGCCCCTCTGACCAAGGATTCAGATACGGGCTCTTCAATGTTCCTTGTATTTTTTTTAACGGTTCCCAGCAATAAAACTTCCGCTGAACCGTCGATCAGCAGTATGGCCGTACCCATCAACACTTCCGGCACCACTTCGCTGACATGCTTTGCCACTGATACTCCGCTGATTGATAAAATCTGCTTTTGGATTAAGTCCGGTATATTGCTGTTTAATGAAGAAAGCTCAATGTTATATTCTTTGGAGAAATCATCCATAAGGGATTTCATAATATGTTTGTCAATCAGGTCTTGATCTGCAAGCATTTCAACAAAAACAATCGCCGCCCGAATGCCGGTGCGCCCTAAGTTGAATTCTCGGAAATGAACGTCTGAGTTATTCTCCAAGGCTGTTTTGACCGCTTGCAGGTCGTGATCAAAATCGCCGGTCAAATACCCCGTTGATTCCAAAGCCGGCACTTCATTTTTAGGTTTTTCCGGCTTGTTGGACGATTGTATCAATCTGCGCGTTTTTGCTTTCCACCATCTCATATCAATCATCCCCTGCCGTACGAAGCCACAGAAATACTTTTGATATGGCAAACGGGACGAAAAAAACAAAAAAAGCCTGCATCAGGACCATCCAGTCCGGAAAATAGGAAACAATCGTTTTCCACATGTTGATCACCCTTTTTTATTGCTGTAGTAAGTCCATCATTTTTATCCTATTATTACCTTGGGTGCCATCTCTAATGGGTGGTAATTTAAACCACGTCAAACAAAAAAGAACCATCTGTGTTAAAAAACACAAATGGTTCTGTTCATTTATTCTTTTTCTAAAAACGCCCGTTTGCGTTTGGCCAGCTCTGAAAATTCCTGATCCAATTCATGATATCTCGGGTCTTGGGGGGTGAGTCCGGCTAATTCTCCGAGAACGGCGGTCATCCGATTTTCGATGCGAAGCCGTTCCTCTTCATCGCGTTTTGCATGTCGCTGTTTCTTTCTGCTCCGATAATCTTTCAATCCGGTTTCGACGCGGGTGATGCGCCCATTTTCAAATACGAGAAGTTTGTTACACAATTGATCTGTAAAATACAGGTCATGCGACACAATGATGATCGTGCCTTGAAACTCAAGCAATGTCTGTTCAAGCTGCTCTCTGCTTGGCAAATCAAGGTGGTTGGTCGGTTCATCCAGAATCAGCAGATCATAATCCTTTAAAATCATACCTGCCAGTTTAATCCGGGTCCGCTCCCCGAGGCTGAATGTCCCGATTTCATTATGAAAGCGGTTTTCTTTGATTCCCATATTGGCCAAAATGGTCCGCGCATTTGCGATTTCGGCTCTGTCAGACAAATTCAGTACTTCAGCCACTGTTTGATCAACGCTTAAATCACTGACATCCTGGCTTAAATATGCGGCCTTTACAGATCGGCTCTTCCATAGCGTTCCGGCTGTTGCAGGTTCAGCATCCAACATCATCTTCACAAGGGTCGTTTTGCCGCAGCCATTGTCTCCGATAAGCCCTATTCTCTCGCCATGTTTGACATAAAAATGGCTGTCTTTGAATAAGGTGCGTCCGTCAAACGCTTTTGTCAGGCCTTTCGCTTCGATAATCCGCTTGCCCCTTTTTTCTCCCGATGAAAATTGAAAATTGACAGATTCTGCTTCTTGTGGCTTTTCCGCTTTGTTTTTTTCAAGTTCCTGTTCAAGGCGTTTAAGCTTTGATTTGACTTGGTTATCGAGCTTTTTGGCTTTTACCCGGTGGTATTCTTTAAAGCCCAGCTGCCTTCGTTCTGACCGTGATCCCTGTTTTGTTGAGTCACGGTGGGCTTTCTGTGACCAATTTTGGAGCGTTGCAATCTGTGACTCGATTCTTTCTTTTTGCTTTTGCTGGACTTCATATTGGTGCAGACGTTCTTCATATAACCGTTTTTTCTCCTGCCGGTATGCACTATAGTTTCCTTGATAAGTGTGCAACTTCCCATCTTCCAGCTCAAGTATTTTGGAAACGGATTGATCCAAGAAATAACGGTCATGAGAAATAATCAATACAGCCCCTCGATATTGTTGCAGTTCTTCAAGGAGCCAGCTGATTCCTTTTAAATCCAAGTGATTGGTGGGCTCATCTAAGATGAGGAGGTCAGGCATCGTTTTCCAGACGTGCGCAAGCGCAAGCTTTAGTTTTTCTCCCCCGCTCAAATGACTGAGCCGCTCGGAATTCCAGCTTTGGACCTTTGATAAGCCAAGACGGCTGGTCAACTGATATAATTTCCCGCCCTCATCGTCTGTTAATATGCTGTTGAAGTCATGAACGGAGTACTCAATCGACTGGAGCAGATAGCCGATTTTAAGCGTCCGGTCTGTTTGAACAGTGCCTTTGTCAGCTTTTATATGACCGCTCAATATATTTGCGAGCGTTGTTTTCCCCGCTCCATTGTATCCGACCAACCCAATCCGCTCTTGATTGGAAATGTCAAAATCGATGTTTTTTAAAATCGTTTGCTCTCCAAAGCTTTTTTGCAAACCTCTTATTTTCATTAAGATCGTCATACCGTTCACCTCTGTTTTTATTTTGGCTGACAACAAAAAACCTCTCGCGGAAACCCGGAGAGGATATCATGCCAAAATATGCACCGTGAAAGCGGTATGAACCGATCCCATTTCTTTGCACGACAAAAAACATGCAAATTTCAGAAATTGATGCAAGGTATAAAAGGGCATACTCATCCTATTCTCCAAGTTTCCGTTTTTTCATATTAAAAAAAACGATGGAAAATAAGATTACTGCTTCATGTCCCCTATACCTATTCCTTTCACTGTATTTACCGATTAGTATATAAACGAAGGTAAACTTTGTCAACAGTTATGCAGCCCTTTTTTCAGCCAATCCCGAAAACTGTTGCCTTCGCCTTAGTTGAGCATTTTATTTTGAAGTCTAAATTTTAAAATTTGATGCAAAAGTGTGAAAATTGTCCGATATTAATCTCGTAACCTATAAAAAGGAGTTTTGGCGAATGAAAAAAATAGTAAATTGGATCAAGCATCCATCTCTTTCCAAAAGATTAGCGGTCTCATTTTTATTGATTTTAACACTCCCTGTTTTAATCCTTTCAGGTGTTTCCTATTATACGGCGGGAAGTTCGATTGAAGATGAAATCATGAGAAGCGCAAGAAACAGCGTGGATCAATTAAACGAAACGATCGATCAAAATATCGAAAAAAAAGCGGATGCTATTACATATTTCAGTGAAGTGATCAAAGGAAAAACATACAAGGATAAAGGCCAGACTTCGTTAAGACAACAGTTTGAACAATACGCCAGACAAAATAAAGATGTAGAAGCCGTGTTCACAGGCTCTGCAGACGGTGTCTACGTGCAGCATCCTTATACGAAAATGCCTGACGGCTATAATCCCGCGGAAAGGCCATGGTTCCAAGAAGCGGTTGAGAAAAAAGGCGAAATCATCGTCACTGATCCATACACCTCTGCCGCTACCGGCAACACGGTCATTACCATCGCCAAGCAGAATGAAGACGGGTCAGGCGTCGCGGCGCTCAGCTTGAATATCGATGAGCTGATTAAAGCGACAAATGATGTCAAAGTTGGAAAAGACGGCTTTGCTTTTATCTCAAGTGCATCTAAAAAATATATCGCCCATCCGAAGATTAAAGCCGGAACTGAAGGTGAAGGCAGTTGGGTTGACCAAGTTTACGGCAAAGAAAAAGGTGAATTCAAATATACTTTTGAAGGAAAAGAAAAGCAAATGGCGTTTGCAACAAACAAACTGACAGGCTGGAAAATTGCCGGGACAATGTTTTCCGATGAGATAACAAACGCCACAAAGCCCGTCTTTTATATGGCTCTTATCGTCTTTTCAGTGGCTTTGGTGCTAGGCGGAATTCTCATTTTCTTTATCATCCGCGCGATCAGCAAACCATTGAATCAGCTCGTTCAATCTGCAAAAAACATCAGCAGCGGCGACTTGACACAGCAAATTAAAGTGCGTTCAAATGACGAATTCGGGCAGCTCGGCACAAGCTTCAATGATATGGCGGAATCGCTCCGCACACTAATCGGCACCATTCAGGAATCGGTTGAGAATGTCGCCTCATCTTCAGAGCAGCTGACAGCAAGCGCGGAACAGACGAGCCAAGCGACAGAACATATTACTTCTGCGATCGAACAGTTCTCTAACGGGGCCGAAAGCCAGAATGAAAAAGTCGAAACCAGCTCACAGCAGCTCAGCCAAATGAATGAACATCTGAGCGAAATGACCGAAGTGTCGGAATCGATTACTGAATCATCGATCAAATCGACAGAAATCGCCGAAACCGGAGGAGAACTCGTTCAGAAAACGGTCGGTCAGATGAACTCCATCGATCGATCTGTCAAACAAGCTGAGAGCGTCGTCAAAGGTCTCGAAGGCAAATCGAAAGATATCACATCAATTCTCAGGGTCATTAATGGAATTGCCGATCAAACGAATCTATTGGCATTGAACGCTGCGATTGAAGCGGCCCGCGCCGGCGAGTCAGGCAGAGGCTTTTCCGTCGTCGCCGAAGAAGTTCGAAAGCTTGCTGCCCAATCAGCGGAATCGGCAAAAGAAATCGAAGCGCTGATTCAGGAAATCGTCAAAGAAATCGAACATTCTCTCAAGATGTTTCAATCGGTCAACCATGAAGTCCAATCCGGACTCAAAATTACCGAGAAAACAGAAACAAGCTTTCACGAAATCAGCGGCATGACGAATGAGATTGCCGGCAAGCTGCAAACGCTAAATGCAGCGGTCGAACAATTGTCTAAAGGCTCAGAGGAAGTCTCCGGTGCCGTTCAGGAAATCGCCGATGTTTCAAGGGAAAGCACAGCTGGAATACAAGATATTGCGGCATCAGCGGAAGAACAGCTGGCTTCAATGGAAGAAATCAGTACGTCTTCTGCCACACTTGAACAAATGGCGGAAGATCTGCGAGATTTAACGAAAAAATTCAAGGTGAAATAAAAAAAGAGGCTTCCTTCTGGTAGAGGGAGCCTCTCTTTTATGTATCAGCTGATCTTCGTTCCATTGGGCGCTTCTTGATCAGGCGCCAGCAAAATAACGTCGCCTTTTTCCGGCACGCCGCCAAGAACGAGAACTTCCGATTTAAACCCGGCAATCCGCCGCGGCGGAAAATTAACGACTGCCGTCACCTGCCGGCCTATAAGTTTTTCAGGTGTATAACGCTTTGTGATTTGAGCGCTCGAACGTTTGACGCCAATCTCTTCTCCAAAATCGATCTCAAGCTTAATAGCCGGCACTTTCGCTTCAGGAAACTCTTCCGCTTTTAAAATTGTCCCAATCCGAATATCCAGCTCTAAAAAATCTTCGATTGTTGCCATGAATTCAGCTCCTTCGGCCGCTTTCTAGAGGGTGATATTGACATGACTAGAATATCATGTATTTTGGTTCGTTTAAACCCTGGACTTCTGTTGCCACTTTCAGAAGCGAATGGGAAACAGGCCTCTTTTGCCGCCGTTTTAGGACAGCCAACTTTACGGGACCCCCCTTTCATTCATAGATTAAGAGGAAGAATAAACTATAAGAGATGAGGTGGAACTAGGATGTTCGGTTCCTATATGGTTCAAATGGTAAGGTCCAACGCCCATAAACTGGACCGGCCGCTGAGAGAAAGCGTGCTGAAACTCTATAAACCTTTTAAATGGACACCTTGCTTTTTACACGGATTTTTCGAAAAAATATTAATGAAGAACAAAAAAATACCGGTCATTATTGAATTTGAAAAAGACAGCCACCATAAAGGCTATCAATTAGTCAATGAAATGATCGGCAGCAAGAGAAGAAACAAAATCAAGCATCGCTTTTCCAACATTAGCTGCTGCAGCGCGGAAGTCACCCCTTCATCTTTGCAATCGCTTCTATCTCAATGCGGTGACATTCGCAAAATTTATTTAAATCGCAAAGTGAAAGCGCTCCTCGACGTAGCGGTTGAATCAAGCCGTGCCAAAGAGGTGATCAGAAACAACCAGACGCTGACAGGCAAAGGTGTTACAATCGCTGTCATTGATACGGGCATATACCCTCACAAAGATCTTGAAGGCAGGATCAGGGCTTTTCAAGACTTTGTCAACCAAAGGACAGAACCGTATGATGACAATGGCCATGGCACACACTGCGCCGGCGATGCTTGTGGAAACGGAGCTGCCTCATCGGGTCAGTACCGGGGGCCTGCTCCTGAAGCGGAACTTGTCGGTGTAAAAGTATTGGACAAAATGGGATCCGGCACGCTGGAAACTGTCATTCAAGGGATCGATTGGTGCATTCAATTCAATGAGGAAAACCCTGATGATCCGATCGACATTCTTTCAATGTCATTGGGGGCAGATGCGTTACGCTACGAGAATGAGGAAGAAGATCCGGTCGTTAAAGCTGTTCATGCAGCATGGGACGCAGGCATTGTTGTATGTGCGGCAGCCGGAAATTCCGGTCCTGATGCGCAAACGATTGCCAGCCCGGGCGTCAGCAGCAAGATTATTACAGTCGGAGCTTTGGATGACCGGGATACAGTCAGCCGGGAGGATGATGATGTTGCCTCTTATTCAAGCAGAGGGCCGACGATCTACGGTCAAGTTAAACCGGACTTGCTGGGACCGGGCACAAATATTACATCGCTTCGTTCACCTGGATCTTTCCTCGATAAGATGCAAAAAGCAAACAGAGTCGGCACAGATTATATGATATTATCCGGAACCTCGATGGCCACGCCGATCTGCGCAGGCATTGCAGCCCTTATTCTTCAGCAAGCCCCAGGGACAGGACCTGATGAAATCAAACAACTGTTAATAGACGGAACCGATTTATGGAAAGATCGCGATCCAAATGTTTACGGTGCTGGATACATCAATGCAGAACAATCGGTTCCGCAAGATTAAAGACCGTTCGCCCGTTTTAGCATAAAGCGGGCGAATCTTACATAAAAGATTTAAACCGCAGACCTTCTTTTTTCAAGTATGAGCGGTATCGTCAAATACATGGCATACGCGAAGACCATCCAAACCGCAAATCCAATCACCTGGCCCTGTGAAAGCGCCGGGAAGATCAATGAATGATGCCATAAAGAAAATGTGTCGAGAAACAAACCGACTGCCGACCCTACAATGCCAAACTTAACCGCAGCAAACCTCGATTTGTCAACTCGCCGGTAAGCGAGGATCACGGCATATAGTAGGGCAAAAGTTCCGGCTTCAAGAAGCAAAAAGCGGAGCATAAAAGAATCTTGGCCGGGTTCGGCAAGAACCGCACTGCCGAACAGCATAAAAAACACGGTGGCGCCAAGCCAGACAACGAACGAAAAAACAAGAGCCAAACCGAGTTTTTCAGTTAACATCTCCATCTCCCTTTACTCCCCTCCATGCTGTTTTACGGCGGTTTCCGTCAGCATCTGCAGAACCGCCTCTAATTCCCCGTAGACTTTTTCAGAGGAAAATCCCGAAGACATCAGCGACTGAAGAGCAAGACCGTCGATTAGTGCGTTTAAAAGAATGCCCCACGTGCTGAAAGAAACCCCGTCAACAGGAGAACGCTTCCACATCTCGGAAAGCTGTTCTGCCAACACCGCATTTTCCTCTTCGAGAAGTTCTCCAAGCTGCTCGTTTATCTTTTCATTTCGAAAACCTAAAACGGCCAATTCTAAAAAAAGCTGATGGTAATACGCATCTTTTCGTGTTCTTGATTTCGCCGATGACAATCCGTCTTTTATCCTTTCGGCAGCGGGTCTATCATTTGCTTTCAACCGTTCCCACGACGCGCGGCAAAGGTCGCGGACCACTTCAAACACAAGCTGCTCTTTTGTCCGGAAATGATAGTAAACCGTTCCCTGTGTCACCTTTGCTTCTTCAGCAACCGCCTTTAACGTCAGTTTGTCCAGACCCTGTCCGGCAATGCGGCGCTTAGCTGCCTCAATCAACGTTTCTTTTGAAGTCACATTCGGCCTCGCCATTCACTTCACCTCTTAGTTATCTGAATAACTAACTCATTAATTCAACTATAATCTGGAAGGGGTTTCTTGTCAATCGCTCATTCAAGTTAACATAATATTATTATTGTTTCCTATCCGTTTCTGTCATAAGTGTCAGACCTTGAAGAAATTTCAAAATAGCTCCCTGTTCTGCTGTTGAAAACGAATCGAGAAACCTCTGAAACTGTTCCGCTTTTTGCTGATGGAGCTTTTCATGAAGTTCATACACTTGTTTTCCGCTGGGCGTCAGCCTGAAGTAGATCTCTTTTTTATTGTCCGTCAATTGAAACCGTTTAATGAGGCCTTCTTGCAGCAGCTTTGAACTGATTTTTGTAATATTTGCTTTTGATAAATTCATTTTTTTGGCGATGCCTGTATTATTAATCGGTTCATCATCACCGATACAGCTGATGACATGGATGGTCGTCATATTCCCCGGGAGCCGTTTAACATCAGATTCTGCCGCCTGCTTTAAAAATGCCTTGAGATCAGTATCCGCTTTTTGTTCGTTCAGGTGCAGGAGTTTAACATACATATCATAGATCAGCTGTTTTGTCAGTTCAGACATAGTCAATGGACAGTCCCTTCTTTTTATTTTCCGGTTAACAAAATATTTTAATGGTATGTTTTAGGATTTGTCAATGTTATGATAAGGTAAAATCAGATAACAAATGTGTTTTGTTTATCATGAAACAACCTCAAAAAGGAGAATCTCTGATGAATATTGAAGGAATAGAGATGGAAGTTCGTTGCACAGGTGATGTATGTTCAGATGCCCTTGAATTTTTGAGACGCCATAACCACGAAAAAACAGCCGAACATTCGATAAGAGTGAAAAAAGCGGCGGAAGAATTGGCAAAGCGTTTTCATGTTCCTGCACAAAAAGCGGGAATAGCCGGTATTATGCATGACATCAGCGGTGTCATCCCTAATGAAAAAAGAATTGCGGCTGCTGAGGCGCTCGGTATTGATATTCTGCCCGAAGAACGGATATTTCCGATGATTATCCATCAAAAACTGTCGAAAGTGATGGCGCGGGACCTGTTTCAGGTGGCGGATCAAGATATTTTAGATGCAATAGAATGCCATACAACGCTTAAAAAAAGTCCCTCCCAGCTCGACCTTGTCCTGTTTTCAGCGGACAAAATAGAATGGGATCAGACAGGGACTCCGCCTTATATCAAGGAGCTTTGTGAAGCGCTTGAAATTTCTCTGGAGCACGGGGCGTTTGTTTATATTCAGTATTTGTGGAAACAAAAAGATAAACTGAAAGTTGTCCATCCCTGGCTAAAAGATGCCTATTATCACCTGAAAGCAATAATCGAAGCTTGACCCAGGCAAAATGAACTGCGGCTTAGGGTGGGTGACCGCCTTAAGCCGCCATCTTGCCTGACAACACCGTTAGTTGACGCCTTTTGAAGGGTCCCACGATTTCTGCTGTTTTCGGATCGTGACGATTTGTCCCAGATGGTAAGCGTTATGAAGAATGAGAAGGGACAAAATCTCCGCCCAGGTGGAATGCGGATCATGCTGGGCCGGCTCCTTCAGCATCTTCTCTTCGCATGCCGAAAGCGCATCGATCCATTCGTTATAGATCGTATTCAGTTCTTGCCGGCTTTCTTCCCAGCCCAGTCCGCTTTTGTTTACAAACGTATCATCGATCGTATAATCAAAAGCCGGAACGGGAATTCCTTTAAACCACTTTAAATAGCGCTCGTTGTAAAAAATCAAATGGTTGGCAATTTCTAAAATCGAATTTTCCGAACCTTCCCCTTTTTGCCTTGCCTGGCTTTCCGTAAGATCAGCGGAAGCCGTTTGAAAACAAACAAACCAAGTCGTTTCGTTAAAGCATGCTTTAAACTGTTCAAGCAAAATGTTTTTTAGCATAAATACCCTCCAGTTCGATTCGATTTTTGCCTAGCTTTCTTTTGCTATTTTCGCCCTATTGACGGCAGAATCCTTTTTTTCAATATGATATTGAATGTCGAGAAACCGTATGCCGAACAGCCACATGCAGTGATGAGCGCAGAGCCTCTTTCGTCCCTGCTCTTTGATGATAAAGCGTTCGGCAAGCGGCAGTTTAAACGTACCTGTTCCGGTCGAAAGGAAAATGCCTTCATCCCCCCGGTCAGATCGTTTGTCACTGCTCGTCAAAATCAGGCAGCCGTCCTCTGCTTTCGGCTTTAAAATGCCTGTCATATTGGAAAACGGCAATGGCAGTGCAATATTCATATATGTGATGTCATCATGGGTATGAGCAGAATAAAGCGCCACGAACACAGTCTCGCCTTCCTCGTTCGTTCTGACCCAGGCGCGCACATTCTTCCTGCCGTCTTTGGCTGAATCAACACCGATAATCTCGCCCTCCATCGTTTGCCGCCCGGTCTTTGTCCCCAAATGAATTTGCCCTGTCATTTTTGAAATCATCTGATACATGTGCGCAAGCGGCTTAAACCATGGACGCCAGGCGATCTCCGCTGTTAATGAATAATCGGCAGTATGCTCATAGAAATCGAGAATGAGAGGAGAAACCGTCTCAAGCTGAAATCCGTTTCTTTGAAATGCGCTCATATCATCGGCAAGACCTTGGTAAGACGAATCGCTTTGTAATCGGTGCCGTTGTAAAAAATCGGCTCCGATTCTCCATGACCCGTAAATGTTGCTCATCATTTCGCCTTGCCTCCTTTCACAGTCCGGCTCAGGAGATTCAAGACGCCAGCCGGTCAGCGCTGGAATAATGACGCCAAAAGCGTTGACAAGCCCGTGAATCCAAATCATTTCCTGAATTGTAAAAGTCGGCCGGCCGCGATAAACACCGTAAGAGTAAATAAGTGAAAAAGCAATGGTAATCATCAATGTAAAAGACGAAAAGATCACAAAGCGGCGAGCCGCGCTGTTTTTGAAGGCCGCGATCGAGACGAGAAAGCCGCTGCCGTATATGGCCGCCAAATACAGCGCAACGGCGAAGACATCAATGGTTTTCGAAAACGATATGCCGACCGCAATGAAAAGCGGAGACAGCATGATGAGCCATGTCACCGCTGTATAAAAAAGGCCTTTCTTTTTCAGCTTCCTTCCGAGCATTCCATTAAAAATCGGAATGAGAAATGCAGAATAATGAAAATGCACCGCTGTCAGCAGCACGATCAGCGGGCTGAAATCCATGACCTGGAGATTCAGCGTATAAGCAAAAAGCCAACCCCCTCCGAAAGGAAGGTAAAGCAGACCGCTGTCAATCGATGCCTCTTCAAGGCCCTTTCCTCCTCTTTCCCAGAGACGAAGGACGCCGTATAAGGCGATCATCCCCGTATAGCATAGCCAAATCGCTGAAAAAAGCGGGGAATGGAACAACAGGGATAACGAAGCCGCACAAGCCGCATAAGGAAAGCACGCGCTGATCAGCCGAAACATTCCGTTTTCATGCTGAGTAAGATCGAGTGCGGCCGGAACAAAAAATAGCAGCGCTAATAAAAGCAGCGCCTCTGCTGGCGGGATGTCCGGCGCTTTGCCGGCGAAAAAAACCGCATAGCAAAGAACGCTTACAAAAAAGCGGCGGAATTTCATGCCATCTCCTCCTCCCTGTTAAACGTTCCTCTGTAGGCAAACAGCGTTCCGAACAGCGGATTTTTCACATGAACATCAATCGTAAAACAGCCTTTTTCTTCGTCATACGATTCATTCACCCTGGAAATACCGTATAAACACTTTGTAAGGGGCAGCTTTTTACTGAATAAAGGCAGCCATTGTCTGACAGAAGTAATCGACAGTGATCCGTCAGCTTCCGCCTTAAACCGCAGGCTTGAAATTAAGATTGGCGGATGTCCGAAATAGTCGATGATTTCTCCCCGGCTTTCATCATAGATCATGACAGCATCAAAATACCTTTGTTTATCACGAAAAAAGAAAGTCCTGTTCCAAACGGCTGCCGGTGTATCATTTTTCGTCAGCCGAATGTGATTTTCAATCGTGAACGGAATGTTCCTCCCTCTTTCGGGAAAAAAACAGCGGAAGACCGTTCCCGCTTTAAACAACAGCCTGATCCAGTACGAACCGCCGGATATTTCCGTCATCACTCCTTTTCCTCTGAACGCGCTTTCTTGGGTGAGGTGATACCGTTCCTTGAGTTTTGGGTGAAGAAGATGAAAATCCTCGATCACCCGTTCATACATCGAAACCAAATCAACGCCTCTTTCTGATCGTATTACCCGCGTTTGGAATGCCGCAAGCGCTCACATAGCCGACAACGGACAAGATGATAAGCGCGGCATTAAGCACGACCGGGTTAAAAGGTTGGGCAAAAGATGCGAGATCAGCCATTCCTGCAGATACCGAAAGCAGCACAAGCAGGGCGATATGCAAAAGAAACCACTTCCTTTTCCGACCTGGATAAAGCCATAACACGCCGACCATCACCTCGGCCATGCCGATCAGTTTCAGGAGCATTTCGGGATGAAAACGGCCGCCCGTGAAAGTCGAAAGCATGCTGATTTCCTCAGGATGAACCATCATGAGCTTTGGCACAAGCCCCTGGTAAATCCAGACGAAAGAAAACAGCAGACAAACGAGCCAATAGATCAATGTTTTTTGAAAAAGCAGCCTTGGATGGTGTCCTTTTTCAAGCCAGATCTTCAGCGCAGCAAAGCTCCAGGCCGTCGCCCAGCCGATGAGCGGCCTGAATGCCTTATCTGCAAGCCGGCCCAGCCTCCCGTAACGGGTGTCATAATCGTATTGTGTCATAAACGTGATCCCGGTTTCGCTTTCGCTGTATTTCCAATATCCTCGGCCTTCGCGAATGACAGAAAGCGGGTGGTTTGTAGCGAACTTGAGTGACGAGACTCTGTCTCCCGTGTCTTGATATACGTTTCCGACAGACACTCCTGTACCGGAAATTTTTAAACCGAAGCCGATTCTCGTTTCGTATAAAAACCTTTGCGGTTCACCCGGTCTGCGCTTTAAATAGGTAATGTCCGTAAATCGCAAGTCCCATTGCCGATGGAGGGCAGGATCTTGAGTATAGCGCCATAGCCGCTCCATATCTGTCTGGATAGATATTTCTACGTAAATCGGAGTTTTTTTCATTGCGCACGCCCTTTTGTGAATATATTCACAATAACAGCATAACATGGAACACATCATGTGTGAACCAATTTTTGCATATCCAGTCTCTCTTTGCCGACATAAAAAAATCCTCGGCTGTTAGGCCAAGGCAATTAATGGCTGGTTAAGCCTTCTCATACCTATGACTCAAAAAATGGAAGAGCCATACGACAATCATACTAAATTTTCGAAAAAATGTAAACAATTAAGGAAAAATTCCCTTGTTTATTCGGTCTGATAGATAGCGATGCCTTTTAGGAAGGCACGGATTGTCAGATCAAAACTTTCTTCCACATCATAAGGAAGACCGAACGCATCTTGTTGCCTGAGTGTTGCAAATCCATGCATGATGCTTCTCAAGCCTCTGACCGCATGGATCGCGGAGTCATTGTCTAAATGATAGTCTTTCAGAACGGAAAGCACCAAGGCGAGGATTCTGTCTCCTGCTTCGTCAAGCCGTTCATCTTCATCAGGCATTGCAATAAAAGTTGCTTCATAAAGCCCCGGCCTGTTTTTGGCAAAAGTGACATAGGCGTGAGCCATTCTGCTGACAGCCTGATCCTCTTCGGCTCCCTGGACAGCAGAAGCCATGTTTTCATAAAGTATCGTCAAGCCGTAAAGTGCGAGTTCTTTCCGTAAGTCGTTCAATCCTTTTATATGATTGTACAGAGACGGAGATTTGACATTCAGCCTTTTGGAAAGAGAAGCAAGCGTCACTTCATGAATGCCTTCCTCATCAGCCAGAAATGCCGCAGCTTCCAATACTGCTTCTTTATTCAAACCGATTCGTGGAGACACGATTTCTTCATCCTTTCCTGTTCAATTTGATATGTGCTTCGTTCACCGCTTTTGTCATCGCTTGAACCGGATCATGGACAAGATTGCCGTGGCCGGCGGCAAGCGCCTGCGGTTTTAAATCTAACAGCTTTTGCGCGCTTTCTAAAGCGGTTTCTTTGTCCCACGTGGCCAAAGCCGGAAAAGGAAATGAAAGCTTTAAATGCCCTGATACCGTCATGCCGCTTCGCGTATGGTACGCGTCACCGACTATGAGAAGACCGCTTCTTTCATCCAAAAACGAAATGCTGCCAGGCGTATGCCCGGGTGATGAAACAGTCAGCAATGAACCGATCCTGTCTCCTTCCTTTAAAAGGATATCAGGATTTGTCTTGATGTTTTTCGGAACGCCTCCTTTGATTGTTCCGCGCTCCCCTTCCAGCATCTTTGTATCACCTTTTAACAGACGCGCATCCCGTTCAGATATGGACACTTTCACACCGGGAAGGCTGTAGTACAGCGCGTCAAGCGAACCGACATGGTCGCTGTGGGCATGGGTCAGCAAAATCCGTTTAATCGGCTTACGGAGATGATCCGCAGCCTTTAAAATCCCTGTTTTGCTGATCGGAATCCCTGTATCAATTAATGTAAGGCCGTCTTCTTCATCTGCTAAATAACAGTTGACAGGAAATAGGCGCGGAAAAAAAGTCAGCTGGTAGACCGATTCAAATCGGGTAATCCTCATCGCTTTCACCTCTTCGATCAAAATAAAAAACTAATACCGTTAGTTTTCATTTTAAAACTAATGGCATTAGTTTTGCAAGCATTATTTTTTTCGATCGACAGCAACATAGATGGCAACTTGGGCATTTTCGGGATTTTCTGCTTGTTCATCATAAACTTCAAAATCTCCGGTATAAGTACGAAGATTTTTTTCATCCCATGTCCAAATCTCTTGCCAAGTTTCAAACACGACCTCCGCGATCCTCCCCCGCTTTGAAACAAAAACGGCATATTCGGATGCAGGGAGCGAAATGAGATTGGCCGTTTTTTCTTGCTGATCAACGAACGTTCCGATTGAAAATGTATATGTCCCGTGTTCGTCCGTCTCATAATCTGAATAAAGTGCGATCGTGTCTCTCCTAATGTCCTGGCGTTCAGTATGCGGAAATTTTTCGCGATATAAACTCCACATGGAAGGAATTTTACCTTTTTCAGATACTTCATCCCGGTTGCTTGTCACGGTCGATATCCCGCTGAATAACTTTGCCTTCTGTTTTTCGAAATGAGAAAAGCTCATCTTCTCTGCCCGCCTTTCGTTTGCGTATCCGACGCCCACCGTTTTAAATGAGGGAGCGTCCGCTCCATGAGCGATCTCGCTTCGGCCTCGGTTTTTCCCTCTTCTTTTATATAAGGAACACAGATGTCGATCATCTCTTTCAATGTCGCATCCGGATGTGTATATGCTCCGTTTTCATAGCAGTACATACAGTAGTCGCGATTCTTCCCCCCGTCTTTTTCTGTGCCGAAAAGTTCGCTTGTCATCGGCATGCCGCAGCTTTGGCAAATATGATGTTCCATGTTTCATTCCTCCTTTTTCTTCATCATACAAAAAGAAACCTGACAGCATCGTGTCAGGTTTCGTATAAATGTACAATTTGATTAGCCAAATTTTTTATTTTTTGACGGATGCGGGGAGGTGTGAGAACTTCAATATGTGTTCCAAATTGGAGGAGAAATCCGTACAGCCATTGATCTTCCGGATAAGAAACGGTTGCCACGCATTGTCCGTTTTCATAAGTGAGAGCTTCTGAGCCAAACCATTCTCTCGCCAAAGGCTCTCCCGACGGTTTAATGAGAAGGGTCAACTCGGTCATATTGTCCGGTTTGTACCATGATGTTTCCCAAGGAAGTGAAGACAGATCAACTTCCTTTCTTTCAAACTTTTCTTCAAGCATCTGCACGTCTTTCATACGCAACAGTTTAAAGAAGCGAAACGCCTGTCTCTTCAGGCAAAACGCATATAAATACCAGTGCCTTCCCTTTAGGACGAGGGTATGCGGCTCAGCTTTCCTTGTTCCGGTTTGCCCCTCTCTGTTCACGTATGTAAAGGAGACCGCCCGCGTGCTGTCTGCCGCTTCATCCAACAAACGGATCTTTTCTTTGATGACAGGACTTTCTCCCCAGGAAGAGATGTCAACAAACCATTTTTCCGTTTTCTTGCGGAATTCCGGCATTTCTTCTTCGGAAACGAGAAACCGGATTTTTTCAAGGGCAGAACCGTGATGAAGGACTTCATACGTCGAAGAAACGCTTTCCAAAGCCGTAGTAATGGCAGCCAGTTCGTCTGCAGAAAGCAGTTTATTTTCGAGCCGAAACCGCTCCATGATGCTGATCCCGCCTCCCGCTCCCTGTAAGGTAACAATCGGAATGCCCGCCTGGTTGATCGCCTCGATATCCCGGTAAATCGTTCTGACAGAGACTTCGAACATGCCGGCAAGCTCCTTTGCCTGCACTTGGCGTTTATTAATCAATAAAATCACGATGGCCAATAGCCGGTCAATTTTCACCGCAGATCCCTCACATTCATCTTACGCTGTCAATTTTCATTCTAAAGCACACACCATTTTGGAATATCATGACAAAAAAGGGGATCTCATCACCCAATTATTTAGAAAATCACTTTTCCTGTTACGATTTATACAGTTTGGACATATACTCCTTAAAAAAGGAGGTTTTAAAAACATCATATATTATTTTTTACAGTTTTTCGCCATTGTGTCCTTCGTCTATATCAAGTTCAAACGCTCAGTCGGCTATCAGCCTCTAAAGCCGGCACGCATGCTGTTCCGGATCATCCTCTTTTCGGGAATTTTCGTTTTTCTGCTGACGATGAGCGCACTTCACCCTTTATCATACTTCTATGATCTGATTGGGATCGCGCTCGGACTCATCTTGACCGCCTATGCGCTGAAGCATGTGTCAATCGAAAATCGGGACGGCATCCTTTATTTCAGAACGCATTTATGGATTGAATTGATCGTACTTTTGTTATTTTTATACCGGTTTCTTTACCGGATCGCCGAGATCGGCCAGCTCCATACTGCGGTTTCAAACGGGGGTTCAGCAGCGTACGGCGCCCTTTTTGCGCAGGACCCGGCCACGATGATCGGTTTTTTTGTACTGGCCGTTTATTATGTCGGTTTCTCTTTTTTTGTTTTAAAAAAAGGAAGAAACGAAGAAAAACGCTCAGCGTAAAAGGCAAACTCGGGATGTGGAGTTTGCCTTTTCATAAGCTTTAGTCATGCTGTGTATGATCGATCATCTGCTGAAGTACATCGAGGACATGCTGGTCTTCCGGAGAATAAAAAATGGAAGTCCCTGCCCTTCTTGATTTAACGAGACGAAGATTTTTTAAAAACCTGAGCTGGTGCGAAACGGTTGACTGCAGCAGACTCAGCTTCTCTGCTATTTCATTGACCGAATGTTCGCCTTGTGAGAGCAGGTGAAGAATTTTGATTCTCGTAGGGTCTGAGAGCGCTTTAAACGTCTGTGAAACGAGAAATAAAGTTTCTTCATCTAACTCGGCCCGCACCTGTTTTTCTGTTGTTTCCTGATTGTGCTCACTCATGCTTTTCACCTTTTCCGCGCAACTTTTACCTTCATATCATATACCAAAACATACCGGTTGAAAAGTTTTATAGCCAGGGAACAGATCAAGTCGAAAACAGCGTTCCCAGAAGCGCTTCTGCATACCTTGCGGCTGACAGCTGTACACGTTCTCCGGCATGGTTTTCCACAGAGCGGCGAAAAGCGCCGTACAGCCGGTTGAATGGAACATTTTTTAATTGATCAGCTATTTGCTCCACTTTGCCGGCAGGAAGAGGAATCAAATTTGGATAGCTGTACATAAAACTCACCCATCTGCGATCTTGAACGACTTGGATAATGTCTCCTGAAAGGAGGATTCCCTTGCCTCCGTTTCCGTTTGCCCAATGGCAGACCGCTCCCCCTTTAAAATGGCCGCCAAGCCTGTGCAAGGTCAACCCGCTTGACAGCTTGAGGGAATCGCCGGACCAAAACACAATCCGGCTGCTCGGCCGCTGCACCCATTGTTTGTCATCTTCATGAATGTAGATCGAAGCATCAAACATTTCAGCCCATTCCGTTTGTGCAGCATAATAATGCGGATGTGATAAAGCGATCGCCTGGACTCCGCCCATCCGCTCGATATTCTCAATCGTCCGCTGATCCAGGTATGTGATACAATCCCACAGTAAGTTAAAACCGGGCTCCTGTATCAGGTATGCCGATTGACCGATGCCGAATTCGGGGGTTGTCGTCAAACTGTATAATCGCTCTACTTCCAATGCGATTTCGTTTTGAAACCTTCCGCTTTGCTTCATTTCTTCCAGCGTTGTCCAAGCTTGCCCTGAATGATTGACATACTGTCTTTCTTCATTGCAAATAATGCATTCCGCCGGCTCTTTCGGAGCAGCGTCATATAGAACACCGCACGTCGTGCAAATATAGTTAGTCAAAATTGCTCCTCCCCTTTCAAACTATATTTTACCATCTCCTTCACATGTACATGATTTTTTCGCTTCTATATATTTCGCTATCCAGGCTGATCTGTCCGCATCATCCTGAAACGCGAAAAAAGCGTCCGCTGATCCGGACGCTAGCTGCCTTCTTGCTGATACATATGTTCAAGCTGTGAAAATGAAATATCGCCGGCCGCACAATCTACAGCGGCATCGACTACCTGATCAAAGCGATCGGCCGAAGCGCTTTTCTCTTTTAACCGTTGTTCATAGCGTTCGAGCTCTTCCTGCTGTCTTCTTAGATCCTCTTCTTTTCCATCATAATCAGATGCATTCATCGTCTCCATATTTCTTTTGACGGCTTCAACATAGCCTCTCAATATATCCATACCTTCATACTCCTTGCCTTTTTTCAAAGGGTTTGCAACTGTTGCTATTTTTATACGAAAAAAAGAGGTTTTATACAGTTGCTCAAGCGCAAAAAAACAGATAAAATATGTCTTAATTTCTGTATTTTTCACATAAGGGGATTTAGAAGTCATTGAAAAACGAAACTGCGCTTAAACGAAGCCTTACACTCGGCCCGCTCGTTGTGATCGGCCTTGCTTATATGGACCCGCTCGTCGTATTTGATTCATACGGAGTGGTCGCACAACTGACAAAGGGGCACGTTCCGGCGGCATACATATTCACTGTTGCCGCACTCCTTTTGACCGCTTTGAGCTACGGCAGCATGGTCAAAGCCTATCCAAAAGCGGGATCGGTTTATACATATGCATATGAAAGCATTCATCCGCACGCAGGATTTTTAGCCGGCTGGACGATCATGCTAGACTATTTATTTTTGCCGATGGTCAATTTTGCGATCGGCAGCGCTTATTTGACGGCGGCTTTTCCTGAAGTGCCGCATGGCTTTTGGGTCGTTCTGCTCGCTTTATCGATTACCGTTGTCAATATTTTAGGCATTAGACTAACCGCAAATATTACAGGGCTGTTCGTCGCTTTTCAAGTGATCGTCGCCCTGACTTTTGCCGGATTTATGATCGCCGGGCTCGCAGACGGCCTCGGGACGGGCGAGCTGGTTTCAGCCGATCCGTTTTTCCGTTCTGATATCGAGCCTTCCCTGATTGTATCAGGAGCGACGATTTTGTGTTTTTCGTTTCTTGGCTTTGATGCGATTTCCACCATGTCTGAAGAAACGGTCAACCCGAAGAAGAACATTCCGTTAGCCATCTTTTTAACAGTAGCGATCGGCGGAACGCTGTTTACGGCGATTTCTTACTTGATGCAGCAAATCTATCCGTCCTATGATAGCTTCCAGCATGCCGATTCGGCATCGCTGGAAATAGCCCTATATACAGGAGGCGCTTTTTTAAAGTCCTTCTTTTTGGCGGGCACGATGGTCGCTGTCGTTTCATCCTCGCTTTCTTCGCATGCGAGCGCTTCGAGGCTTTTGTATGCGATGGGGCGGGACAGCTCTCTTCCGAAACGCTTTTTCGGCTATGTGCATCCGACTTTAAAGACGCCGGTGTTTAACATTATGTTCATCGGGCTGATTTCATTGACGGCCATGATCGGGGAACTCGAGGTCATCTATTCATTCATCAGTTTCGGCGCGCTGATCGGATTCATTTTTGTCCACCTGTCTGTCATCGGCCATTACTACATTCGAAAACAGGAAAGAGGCTTTTTAAAAACGCTTCGCTATTTGGTTCTGCCCTTTTTGGGGGCCTCTTTCTGCGGCTGGCTGCTGCTTAGCATCAGCAAAAATGCGCTCATGATTGGAGCCGGCTGGCTGATTGCCGGTTTTATATACTTTTTGTTCAGAATCCGTACTCTTCCGAACGTCACATTCGGCTTTGACCGCGATCCAAGATAGAAGGATATCGCTTGGTCTTCTTGAAGATATATGTCATAATAAATGAGGCTGTATACTGTTTTGCATCAGGGCGCTACAGAGGTGAAACCATTGAAGAAAAAGAAATCGGGATGTTTAGCCGGAGCTGGCTGTTTGTCTTTTTTTGTGTTTGTTCCCTTGATCATTTTCTTTGCCATCTCCGGTCTGGAACAATTAAAATGGCTTCCTCTTGACACTGAATCTAACATTCTTGAGAGATTAAAAGATTACAAACCTCTTGTTGAAGAAGAACTCGATGAACAGGATCTTTCACAATACACCGCTCTTTTATTGGGCATGATGTATCAGGAGTCGAAAGGCAGAGGCGGTGATCCGATGCAGTCGTCGGAATCTCTCGGTATGAAGCGAAATGAGATTGACGATCCAAAAGCAAGCATTAAGCAGGGTGTGCGCCACTTTACAGCAATGTATAAAAAGGGACAGAAAAAAGGCGTCGATATTGAAACGATTATCCAAAGCTATAATATGGGATCGGGTTATATCGATTACGTCTCAAAACACGGCGGAAAGCACTCAGAGAAGCTGGCAAAGGCATTTTCCGAGGAACAAGTCAAAAAGAACCCCGATCTGTATAATTGCGGCGGAGATACAAACAATTTCCGCTACCCTTATTGCTACGGGGATTATTCTTACACGGAAAAAGTAATGGAACGCACAAAAAAAGTCGAAGAACATATCGAAGGGTTAACACTTGAACATTGACAAAACGGCAAGCCGGGTGAATTTTCGTCCGGCTTGTCTTGTTTTCGAGGAGCGAACAGAAGCATCGCCTGCAGCCGCATGCCATGCCTGTCATCAGTTCGCGTATTCTCCGTGAACGCTTCGGTCCATCCTTCTACTCCAAAAAACCGCCTTCTTTCAGCATTTCTTTTACTTCCTTTTTTGAGATTAAAAAGTCTTTTGAGCTCAAATGATCAGTTTCTAAAGGCTGACAATCCGCATACTTTTTATGAAGTTCAGGCATTTTGATTGCAGGAAGCACCACCGCGAGGTCATTTGTAAATGAAACAGCATGCTGCCGTTCATGAGGTGAAATCAGCAGTTCATGAAGCTTCTCCCCCGGCCTTGCCCCCGTTTCTGCAATGGACGTTTTTTCGTTTCCGTAAGCTTCGATCAGCACTTCAGCCATGTCTAAAATTCTGCAGGCCGGCGAATTCATAATGAAAATTTCCCCGCCTTGACCGCTTTCAGCCGCTTTTAATAAAAGCCGGATCGTTTTTTCCTTCGTGAGGAAGAAACGGGTCATTCTTTTGTCTGTGATGGAGACCTGGTTCTTTTTCCTGATCTGGTCTTTAAAAAGCTGAAGAACACTTCCGCTGCTTCCGAGCACATTTCCTCCCCTTACACAAATAAAATCCGTGTCTGAATAGAGATGGTTCGCATATACGATCAACTTCTCGCCGATCGCTTTCGTCATTCCGTAAAAGTTGGCAGGGTCAGCCGCTTTGTCAGTCGAGACGTTGATGACTTTTTTAACCCCGTTTTCGATCGCTGCTTCAATAACGTTTTCCGTCCCTGTGACATTCGTTTTTAATGCTTCAAGCGGCTGTTCTTCACAAACCGGCACATGCTTCAGCGCAGCTAAATGAAAGACATAGTCGACACCTTTTAATCCTGTATTCAGCGCTTTCCGATCTCTGATATCCCCGATGAAAAACGTCAGCCTCGGATCTTCAATCTGCCTTCTCATTTGAACTTGTCTTTCTTCATTTCTGGAAAATACAATGAGCTTTTTAGGATTTAAGGATAGCAGCTGAAGAATGAGTTCCTGGCCCCATGAGCCTGTTCCTCCAGTAATGAATATCGTTTTATTTTCAAACATTTCTTTTCCTCCTCTGGTAAACTCCAAAAAAATCCGGTTTAAACGAGAGTGATTCCTTTAAACAACGATGCCCATAGATCATTGTTTGACTCCCATATCTCTTTGTCCGGCAGTTCAACAGTGCAAGTCTTTTCTAATGGCCAATTTTTCTCTACAATCCCATTCACCTTCGAGTGCTTCACCAGAAGAACGCTAAAGTCGTGCTGAACCAAATCTGATAATACAAGTTCAAGTTCCTGTGCTTCTTTAAAGCTGCCTTCTCCTTCTGTCCTGACAAATAGGATGCGTTTACTAGTTGACATTTTTTCTATAAAGCGATCGATTCTTCTATTGTATTTTTCTATTACCTCAGGATAGGTAGCCAAATGGTCGAGCGTATTTTGATTTGCATCAAAATCATGAACAGAGCCAATGTTATAAAAATCATCTGAAACATAGATAGTAGATCCTTCTTCTTTTTTTTTACCGGTATTATATCCGATTACCCTGAGGTTTTTTGGTTCCATAAAGCCGGTAAACCGATTTCGAAGAAGGAGGTTGAGGTCTGTCAAGGAATGAATAGTCACCCAGTCAAGAGGGCCTGAAAACGGTCTTAGGTCATTGTTTTTCAGCTGTATAGCTGTCAAACAAAGATGCCCTAAACTAAACACGGCATTATATTGTCCTTTAATCTCCTTTAAATTCACCTATCTAACACCCCATTGTTCCCGGTTTTGTTCATTAATAGTTATAGTTAAGAATCCGCTGTTTTTTAGTATTGTATGCCGCATTACAAAGAAAGGTAAAAGACAACCACCTACTCCTTTTTAATTTGAATCAGAGAAAAAAGATGGCGGCGTTTTGTTTCCCGTTTTGCTATTAACCTAGCTGTGCGTGAGCCGTCTTGCAAACTCTTTCTGCTTTGTCTTGCTTATATTTTCCCTTGCAGCAGCTGGATCAATGTGTAATAGGGGTCTCCGCGTCCGCCGAAAAGCCAGCAAGAAACAAACGCTTGGCACGATGCAGGATTCTTTTCCAAAATAAAAAGCCTTCGAGTTGCGAAGGCTGACAAGATTTCAGTATTAATTGTTTTCGTTTTCCTCATGTTTCTCTTGAACCGCTCTAAGGACCTCTACCGTTTCAGTTCTCGGGATCGTGTGGTCTTCAGGCAGCGATTCTTTTAGCGTTTCTACAACTGACCGCTCGACACTTTTCGTAGAGCCGGCGGCCGTCCCACTATCAGACAGCGATTCTTTTAGCGTTCCCAAAGACTCTGCCGTTTCGGTGTTGGATAATTGAGCTTCTGAACGCACCGACTCGATAATTTCTTCTAAAACTTGGCGATCCATTCCTTGAGCAGCAGCTCCTAAAATATCTTTTAAAACCTTATTATTGTTTTCTAAAATATTATTGTTTATACTCTCAAAAATAGATTTCAGCTCCGATATTAAAGGCTTCAGACTTTCATCGATGGATTCTTCCGCTGAATCTGAAGAGCTATCCTGCTCCTGCAGAGCCCGCTCCTCGGCAAACTCGACGAGCAGATCCAAATATTTTGCCCACCAGTCGGCATCCATTTCTTTATTCAAGCTGTCAAACAAATGATTAACAATTAAAGATTTCATATGATCTCACTCCTCTTTCCCATTCGTATTTTGATAGATATCAAGAATTCTCGTAACCGCTTGATCCATATCCCAATGTTTCTTAGCAAACTCCTTGGCGTTAATTCCTAATTTATTTCTGAAATCATCGTCTTTCAACAATCGTTCCAAACTGCTTGACAGTGCAGCTGCATCCCCTTTTGGAACGATAAGGCCGGTCTCTTCATGCTCCACCATTTCCGGCAATCCCCCGGCATCACTGACAACTGCAGGAACTCCGGCTATTTGGGCTTCAATTAAAGATAACGGCTGATTATCCAAAAGGCTTGGAAGAACGTATATATCAGCAAGCGACAGCAAATAAGGAACATCCTCCCGGTTTTTCAGAAAGACTACGTCATCAACAAGGCCTAGCTGCTCGCTTTGAATTTTGAGTCCAGCCAGCTTCTCCCCTTCTCCTGCCATCCAGCAAACCCAGTCATTGCGGGTGTCCTTTAATTGGGAGAGTGCTTCGATTAGGTAATGGATGCCTTTATTCCCGATCATTCTGCTGGTAAAAAGGATCACTTTCTTGTCTGTCTCAGGCGTATCGGCAGTCTTTGTGTTCATCCGCGCAAGGAATCCGTCAATATCATAGCCGTACTGGGAAACGTGAATCTTTCCGTCTGGTACCGCAAATTCTTCTGTCAAAATGTCTTTCAACCAATTGTTTGCAACAATCACTGTTTCTGCAGACATCGCCCCCGTATGTTCAAGGTGGTCAAAATATTCCTTGGCAATATAGGAGGTCGGTGATCTGTGAATATTGTTGAGCTGATCTCTGATTTCATATGTGACACTGCCGTGAATTGACGTGACAAGCACCTTATCTTTCGGCATAATACGCTTGATGCACGCACTTGATATGACATCCTGCGCGTGAATAATATCATATTTGTCAAGCCCCAAATAGGCAGCGCCCAGCTCATAGGCATTCCGCTGAAGCTCAGTATAGCTGACCAATTGATTTGCGTATATTTCCGGAAAATCCTCTTCGCTCATCATTGCTTTCACTAATGGAAGCAGCTGATCTTTCGCGATACTCCGGTTTTCATTTACAATATGAATGATGCTGTTCTCTTCTCCGTATCCGAGCAAATCTACTTCATGTCCTAATGACTCCAGCTTTTCTTTTAATTGGACCATATATGTCCATACACCACCTACATGGGGTATGCTCCAATAAGTGGCAAGCAAAATTTTCATATCCATCTCCCTTTTTCATTTCTATAAAAAGCTCTAATTATTTATATTCCTATTTCCATATCTTGTGTAGACGATCATCTATTTCAGGATATATTTTTGTACCAGAGGAAAATCGCTTTTAAAAGAGAAGAATGTTGCGAGAACAAAAAAAAGCCGGATTCTCCGGCTTTTAATAGTATGGGGAAATCATCATATAGACGAGAACACCTGTCAGGCTGACATACAGCCAAAGCGGCATCGTCCAGCGGGCGATTTTGCGGTGGCGTTCCACCTGCATGCTCAGGCCTCTGAACAACGTAAACAAGGCCAAGGGAACGATTAAAGCGGACAAGACAATGTGTGTGATCAAAATAAAATAGTAGATCGGTCTTATAATCCCTTCCCCGCCAAAATGAGTGTCAGGCATTAATGAATGGTAAGTTAAGTATGAAACAAGAAAGATGAACGTTGTCGTAAAAGCGGCAAAAATAAACCGCTTGTGCGCCTTAATGTTTTTCTGTTTAATCATGATCAGTGCAGCCACTAAGAAAATGAATGTGAAGCTGTTGCAGACTGCGTTCAAAAGCGGCAGAAAAGTCAAATCCAAATGAGCGAATTTGTCGCTTTTCGGCATGAAAAACAAGAGGGCAATGACACCGTTTATGATAATCGTCAGAGCAACAACAATGCCTGTATAGTTTTTATTTTTTTGTGTATGTGTCATATCGGGCAATCTCTCCTATTTGTGCAAGCTATCAAAATCGTATTCAAATTCAGGAGGAATGTCAACGTTTTCGGCTTTTCGTCAGAATTTAGTCACAGAATATACAAAAATTCCCCTCCTCTAGAACGAGGAAGGGAACCAAGGCGGATGCCTTAGAAATTCATAGCATCTTTAGCCATTAATTTTTCGAATTCTTCTTCAGTTACGATATCTTCTTTATTCGGTTTATGCTCAAACTTTACGTCACCATCGATATTTTTGTAAGTTGTAGATGCCGTGATGCCTAAAGATTGAGGTGCTTTTTTGCTGTCAACAGACAAAGAGATATCCGCATTTTCAGTCAGAAGATTTTCTTTGTCATCGATTGTTGATGTCACATCGAACTTTTTGAATGTGACGTCTTTCAGTCCGTCTTTAATCTTGTTCAGCTCGCTCTTCGGAACAGCTTCTCCGCTCGCTTTTCCGGCGATTTCGATGAACTTGACGACCGCAGCTTTAATTTCTTTGTCACTAAAGCTGAAAGCGACTTTTTGAGCAGCACCCTGCTCTTTTTCTTTATCTGTCAGATCCGCTTTTTCAAACTTATCTGCAGGCAGATTGTCTGCAGCTTCTTTGATGGATTCCATCAATTGTTTTTGAAGTTCATCCGTGTCTTGAGATGAAGTTTTGTCATCTTCAAGCGGGAATTCAAGGTACTTGCCTTTGACGCTGTCAAAATTCATGCCGGCTGTTCCAAGGAAGAAGCCGAAGCTGTCAAGAACGCTGTCAATTTTGATGTAGCCGACTTGTTTCTTTTCGTCCATATAAACCGGAATATCGAAATCAAGCGACATGTTTTGGACTTTCAGCTTCGCTTTAATCACAGCCTCAGACTGTTTCGTTTCAGCATTCGTTTTTCCGCTGATCGTTAATGTTGCATCGTTCAGCATATCAGCAACTTGCTTATCTTCCGCTCCAAGGTTGGATGCGTCAACTTTCAAGCCGATATCACTTGAAAATTCGTATGATTTCGCAGAAATCAGCTTTTTATAAGCCGTTGCGTAAGATCCTTTTGGATCAGCCTGCTGACATGCAGCTAATACAAGAACAAAAGCTGACATCAGCATCAATAGAGAAAAAATTCTTTTCTTCAAAATCGTACGCTCCTTTTGTCATGGTTTTTCTGGGATTAGGAGGATCCATTGTCTCGTATCCTAGGTAAATATACCAGAAGTCATATGAATTCTATCACAAAAAAATCGTAGAATGTGAAATTTTTGTTTAAAATTACATTAAAATTTAATTCTAGCAACCCATTTGCAAATTGCCGTTCTTTTTACTATAATCGAAAACTGTATGTTTTAATGGAAAGGAGCAAGTTTTATGATAACGGATGAAGAACTGCAAAAAGACAGCTCCGGCTTGCAGAAGGAATTGAACGAATTGCAATTTCAACTGTTTCGGATGCGTGAAAATATGAAGGATATCTCCAAAGATTCGCGAGTGCTCGGTATTGATCAATCGAAAGACGATGAATGGATGATTGTCCATTCGATTGATGATGGCCGGACATGCAAGATTATGTTAAGCGATTGCCAGTCGCCGTACCGCGGAAGATGTGATTTTTCTCTTGTCGCTTCCTACAAAGAAGAAAAATGCGCGATCCATATCGGGGATATTAAAGGGCCGGCAGGCTACGGTTATGGTTCCATCTGCATGAAATATTTAAAAGAAAAAGCCCGCGAGCACAACATACCGGTCATCACGGGGGACATTGCTGAAAGGGATTGGGACCATGTGGACCGGCTAATCCATTTTTATGAAAAGCATCATTTTGAAGTAACGATCGACCCCGGTTTAAAATCCGGTGAAATTCAGTGGCAGGATCTTTAAAAGTATGGTGAAATAGATAGAAACAATGAAAGGTGTGCCCGTTCATGTTTCCAGAAAAACTACAGCCCGGTGACGAAATCAGGGTGATTGCCCCATCGAGAAGCCTGTCACTTCTCAACACCGATAAGATCGAAAAAGCGAGAACGGTTTTAAACAATCTCGGATTTCGAATCTCTTTTTCCGCACATGCTAATGAAATTGATGAATGTTCTTCCTCCAGCATTCAATCGAGAGTAAGCGATCTCCATGATTCCTTTTCCGATCAACGCGTCAAAGGAATACTCACTGTGCTCGGCGGGTATAACAGCAATCAGCTGTTATCACATTTGAATTATGAACTCATAAAAGCCAACCCAAAAGTGTTCTGCGGCTTTTCAGATATTACCGCTCTTTCAGCGGCGATCTATGCAAAAACCGGGCTTGTCACCTATTCGGGACCTCATTTTTCAAGCTTTTCAATGGGGTATGGACTAAACTATATGACAGATTACTTTTTGAAGTGCTGTTGCGCAAGCGGTGTCTACGATGTTGAACCATCATCGATGTGGTGTGAAGAAATCGAAACTGAAGAATGTCCCAAACAAAACAGCGGCCCTGTTGTGATCAACGAAGGCTCAGCAGACGGAAAGATCATAGGAGGGAATTTGTGCACATTGAACCTATTGCAAGGTACGGAATATTTCCCTGACATCAAGAACGCCGTATTGTTTCTTGAGGATGATTGGGAATCGCCGGCAGCGTTTTTTGACCGCGATCTGCAGTCCTTGCTTCATCTGCCCGATTTTTCCGGTGTCAAAGCCGTTCTCATTGGTCGTTTTCAGACAGCATCAGCCGTAACGCTTGAGCGCCTTAAACAAATTGTGCAAACAAAAAAAGAGCTTTCTCAAATACCCGTTATCGCAAATATAGATTTCGGCCATACAACCCCTTTCTTTACATTTCCGATTGGCGGACGGTGCCGGATCGACGCACAGAAAGAACATGTATCACTTTGTATCACAAAACATTAAGGCAGAGGGTGAACACATCCTCTGCCTTTTTTTATTTGGCAAGACCCCAAGGCGAAAATAACAGATAAATGCAGGCCATCAGACAAATCACAAGAATAGAAGCAAGTTTGGCATGCTTCCATGGCCGCAAGTCAACCTTTGCATTTTTCTCAAGCTTGAATTCTGACGGCCTTGGCTTCAATTTTCCGATGAAAAGCATCAAGAGGACGGAAAACGGAAACAAAACGGCCAATATATAGAGAAAATGAATATGGCCAAAATAGATTTTTGAGATGGTATACAAAACAATGTGTGCGAATATCGCCCATTTCACGGCAAGCGCCGGCACTTTTTTCGTAAAGAATCCAACAACGACGGCAGCCAATACAGGGACATTGAAAAATCCGAACATTTCCTGCAAATAATTGTAAAGTCCGGACGGCGCAAACAGAATAAAAGGCGCGATGATAATCGACACCGCGGCAAGGATCACCACAAAGATCCTTCCCGTTTTCACAAGCTCTTCTTCTTTTGCCTCAGGCTTGAAGATCGGTTTGTACAAATCCAATGTAAACAACGTGATCGTGCTGTTCAGCGAACCGTTAAACGAGCTGAGAATCGCTCCGAATAAAATCGCGGCAAAGACACCGATAAGTGCAGTCGGCAGCAAATCAACGATCAGCTTAGGGTAAACGGTGTCAGCATTTTCAATATGACCTCCGTAAAGATGGTAAGCAATAACCCCGGGAAGAACGAGATAAAACACACCGATTGTCTTAAATACACCGGCCAGCAACGCGCCTTTCTGCCCTTCAGCCAAGTTTTTCGCCCCGAGCGCCCGCTGAACGATCGACTGATTAACAGCCCAATAAAATAAGTTGTTCACAAGCAGTCCCGTAAAAATCGTCGGCCACGGGACTTCTGCAGCGTTGTCGGCTGTAATGGCATTCAGCTTTTCCTTATGTACACTCGTCAGCTCAGTATAGCCGTTTAAGAGACTGCCGTCGCCGATTGCCATGATTCCAAGCACAAAAATAAACAGACCGCCAAGAATTAAACCGGCGCCATAAATGGCATCAGCCGATGCCGCAGCTTTTAGTCCCCCAAAAAATATGTAGCAGCAGCTTGCGGCCCCGATCACAAGCGAGATGAAAAAAACAGTCGCAAACGTACTGATTCCAAGCGCAGAGGAAATATTAAACACTTGATCGAGAACGAGCGCCCCGGAGTACAATACGGTTGGCAGAAACGAGGTCGCATATCCCAGAAGCAGGAGAATCGAGACGATTTGCCGCGTTCTTTGATCATAGCGTTTTTCAAGAAAGTCAGGTATCGTCGTAACCCCAGAACTGAGATACCTCGGTAAAAAAACGAATGCCAGCATAATGAGCGCAAGCGGTGCTGTAACCTCCCAAGCCATCGCACTCATCGTTCCCGAATAGCTTTGACCGTTTAACCCTACCATTTGTTCTGTTGACAAATTGGTTAAAAGCAGCGAACTTCCAATATAGAGAGCAGTGAGACTGCGCCCGCCGAGAAAATAACCGTCTGACGTCTTCAAATTAATATCTTTTGTCCTCAGATAAGAAAAAATAAAAATCCCTGCATTAATCAATAAAAATGTCATGATAATCCACAGCAATACTCTTACATCTCCTTTTCTAAATCAGCTGATATGTACATATCTATTGAACTACCCATTTGCCAATCTAAAAAAACATCTAAATCGAAAAAAAGATGCAGAAAACAGAAAAAAGACACTGATCATCTCCATGGTCAGTGTCCATCAATGGTAAAACTTCTTATTTTAAAACTTTTACTTTAACCGTTTTAACGCCCCAGTTTTTTGCCGCGGATTTGCTTGGAACAAATACGTCGATTTTGTTCCCTTTGATCGCACCGCCGGTGTCGGCAGCAGTCGCTTCTCCGTAGCCTTCAACATACACCTTGGATCCAAGCGGGATCACGTTTGGATCCACCGCAATAATCTTGGCGTTTTTATTGGCATTCAGATCAAAACCCGTAGCTGTCACGCCTGTCATTCCGCCGTCATTGGCAGTGTATGCCGTTGCGGTAACCGTCAGTTCTTTTGCAGCGCTTTGAGAGCTTTGAGATTCGTTTGAACGGGAAGCCGTTTCTTTTTCCTGCTTAGGTGCAGGCGCAGCTTTCTCAACTTTCGCTTCTTTTTGTACGGCAGGCTTTGTTTCCGCAGGCTGCGCCGCAGCAGCTTGAACCGTCGCCTGTCCGTCAACAGTTATGGATGTATTCGGGTAAATGATATCTGATTTTATGTTGTTCCAATTTTTAAGGTCGTTCACGGAAACGCCGAATTGTTGAGCGATTTTCCAGAGAGTGTCTCCCTTTTTAATGGTATATTGTTTCTTTTCTTCTGTCTGTTTTTCAGAAACGTTCAGCTTTTGTCCTGGAATAATCAGGTCTGAGGAAAGCTGATTCCATTCTTTTAAGTCCTGCAGATTTACCCCTTGTTTTTGCGAGATTCCCCAAAGGGTGTCACCTTTTTGGACTGTTACTTCTTTTGCAGAGGCACTCGCTCCGAATGCAGTTGAAGATAGTGCTGCAACTGCAACAAAGGACATAAACGTCTTCTTCATAAGTAAATCCTCCCTTGTTAGCTTTTTATTGTCCGGCTAACAGGAGCAATCGTAACATATGAAAATGTCAAATCAATAACAAAACAATTTGTTTTTGATTACAGTTATTTTACGAGGAGGATTTTCAGCCGTCCAAAAATCGGCATAAATTCAGGTGGATCAAGGGTTCCAATCTTTTTTTATCTGCAATAGGAGATTTACTAAAAAAACTTTTTACATATGATGTTTTTGGGTTTTTATGCTTCTTTCTCAGTTTTATAGGCTTGAAGCTCCTGTAGAAATACAGCGCCGTATTTTACTCTTTTTTGTTCTCCCACTCCTTTGACTGACAAAAGTTCTTCGTCTGTCAGGGGAACTTTCCCGCTCATTTCCCGCAGCGTTTCGTCAGAGAATATGACAAAAGGAGGCACGCCTTGTTCCTGGGCAAGCTTTCTGCGCAGCGCTCTTAACCGTTCAAACAATTCGTCATCTTTAACAATTTGACTTGTCTGCATTTTTTCTTTGCGCATCACCGCTTCCCGGCCGAGCAAAACGTTTCGCCCCTTGTTGGCGACAAAGAGAACGGGATATGTTCCGTCGGACATCTGGATGTACTCATCTGCGATTAAAAACTCTATAAAATCGCTGATGTCTGCAATAGACCGGTTCTTTAAAATTCCGTAAGTCGATAATTGCTGGAAGCCGTTTTCGGCCACTTTCTTATTTTTCGAACCTGCCAGAACTTGCGCCACCATGGTTTTTCCGAACCTTTCTCCCATGCGGATGATGCAGGACAGTACCATCTGTGCTTCCTTCGTCACATCGGTGATGCTTCGGGTGTCGAGACAGCTGCTGCACCTGCCGCAGTCTTCAGTCGAAACTTCGCCAAAATAAGAAAGAATAAACCGCTCAAGACAGCCTTCAGTATGGCAAAAATCAACCATTTGCCTCAGCTTTTTCACGTCTTGCGCCCGAATGTCTTCATCTTCTGTCGACTGTTCGATTAAAAACCGCTGAAGCCGGATGTCCTGAGGAGAAAATAGCAGGATACACTCGCTGTCAAGACCGTCGCGTCCGGCTCGTCCTGCTTCTTGATAATAGCTCTCCATGTTCTTTGGAATTTGAGCATGAATCACATAGCGGATATTGGATTTATCGATGCCCATTCCGAATGCTGAGGTCGCTGTCATCACACTGATCTCGTCATTTAAAAAGAGATCCTGCTGCCGGTCCCTTTCTTCATCATTCATCCCGCCGTGATAGCACCCGGCCGCAATTCCTTTTTGAGACAGGCGGCTTGATATTCTTTCGGCTTCCTTTCTTGTCGCTGTATAAATAATTCCCGCCTCTGAGCGGTTTTTCTCCACATATGATTCGATAAAACGATCCTTGTTTTCGCCTTTTAAAATTTTAAACGTCAAATTATCCCGTGAAAAACCGGTGAAAACCGTGCTCTCTTTTTCGATCCCGAGCTGTGTACAAATATCCTCATGAACCTCGGGCGTTGCGGTAGCCGTCAATGCCAATACGACCGGACGGGTGCCGAGGCTATTTAAAAAGCTTTCAATATGTCTGTAGCTCGGCCTGAAATCGTGGCCCCACTGTGAAATGCAGTGAGCTTCATCAATCGCTGTCAGCGGGATATGAATGCGGGAAAGCACGCGAATAAAATCGGGAGACGTCAGCCGCTCAGGTGTGACATAAAACAGCTTGTAGCCGCCTTCCTTTAAAACGGAAAGCCGCTCAGCGATTTCGCCATGGCCTAAAGAACTGTTCACGTACGCAGCTTGAATTCCAAGCTGATTTAACGCATCCACCTGGTCCTTCATCAAGGAAATTAAAGGAGAGATCACAATGGTTGTCCCCTCCATAAGGAGCGCGGGAATTTGGTAGCAGATTGATTTCCCTCCGCCCGTAGGCATAATGCATGCTGTATCCCGTTTTTCAGAAACAACCGATTGAATGGCTTTCTTCTGACCCGGACGCAGTGAAGGATAGCCATAATAGTGCTGCAATAAAGCTTCAGCTTTCTCTAGCATATAAATGAAACCCTCTCTTATCATAAACTTCTTCCTGTCCACCATGATATCATATTTAAACCGGCAATCAGCCTCTCTCCGTAAAATCGTCTACTCGATAAAGAAAATTCATTTTTAGCTCAAATACAAAAAACTCCGGCGATGATGTAAAGCGTCAGAGTATCAAATGAATCGTTTCGCCTTTCATTTAATCGCAGTTTGTTGTTCAGCTAATAATTGCAAACGCTTCGCTTCCTCCAAGCAAAGTGTTTTGTATGCCAGGGCTCCGGTAATGCTCGCTCTGTCCGATGCATCCCGACGCAGAGCGGAAAGCTCTGAAAGCACAGATGCCGCGTCGTCTTGTATCATTCCGCGGTCATGCAGCATTTGAATCAATTCATCGCCTTCAAGGCGGATCGCATTTTGATCAAATGTCGAGGCTGTTTCCCGCAGAACATTGTGAACATCAGACCAAGCGCTTTCGATCATGTTCTCCCCTGCCGGCGCTGACCGTACAGATGTCAGTCCCGATAACCTTTTTTCCCGTACGGAGACGAGCTTCTGAAGCCTTTTGTCAAACTCCAATTCAAAGTCCTTGTATTTCAGTTTGATCAATTCCTTCATCCGTTCAGACAAAGGTTCCTTTAACAGCAAAACGCACATCATCAAAGTAGCTGGCCATGCCAATGATTGAACCGTCGCAGAAACAAATTCAAGCCAATCCATAAAATCAGCCTCCGTTTCAAAAGGAAAGTTGTTTTGTGAAAGACCAGGTGGTAATGTTGAATCGAAAGGAAAATTTTGTGCAAAAGGGTGTGGTTTACCATGTGGATCATCATCATATTAATGATCATATTGATCGGATTTGCAGGAAACATTGTTGCCATGTTGCGAACGATTGTCAAGCAGAATGATAGAATCATCAGCCTCTTCGAGAATGAAATCAACAAAGGACATTAGACAAATGCTCAGGAAGTGAAGAATCGCGGAAGATACAAAACAGCTCTTCTTATTCGAAGACAAACAAGGAACCGGTCAGTGGCGGTGAGAGACGGCTTCTTTTCATGGTGTTTAAGAGCCGCTGGGATCGGTTTACCACTATATTAAATTGAATATTCAGATTAGTAAATATGAGTAAAGTCCTCACCTCTCTAACCGATACACATGTTAAGGAGGTGGTTATGTTGGATATTGCTGTTTTATCAATGGCCATGAGTCAGGCCGCTCTTTATCAAAACGTGCAAATGTCGCTGACAAAGACGGCTTTGGACACCGCCGAACAAAGCGCACAGCAGCTCGTTGACATGGTTCAGGCGCCACATCCCGTTTCAGGACATCATATTGACCTGAAAGGTTAAGGCCAAAACATACATTCAGCAGGCTGCAAAGTCTGCCGGATGTATGTTTTCCCGAAGAAATTTTTAAAAAAACCGCTGCAACCTCTTTATTTTTTCTGATTTTTGCACTATAATATTGTTCTGTGTCCCAGTAGCTCAGGTGGATAGAGCAACAGCCTCCTAAGCTGTGTGTCGGGAGTTCGAATCTCTCCTGGGACGTTTTAAATGAGAAGAGGCAAACCCTTGGTACGTAAGGGTTTGCCTCTTTTGTTAATGGCCGTGTTGTTGTTGCTTTAAAATAAAGTTGATTAAAAACATCATGAGAACCCATATATTATAGAAAGAACCCGTTTTGAAAAAAAGATTGATCAAAACGGATTCTTATCCAACGAATTTAAGTTTCGGTTTTATAAAAAAGTTTGAACATTTTCTGGTTCCTTTTGCGAAACGATCATTTCATGATTTACTTGGTTAAATTAAAGCTTTGCTCAATTAAGTTATAAACTTCTTCTTCTGAATCTATACGTTCTAAAACAAGTGATATCCAATTTTCCTTATCCATATGATATCCAGGTAAAATGCTCTTTCCATTTCTTAAACTGCCGCTTATTTCGGGAGGGCATTTTAAATTCAGAATATCTATTTCGTCATTTCCATCTAAGCCTAACTTTTCTGGGAGAACATTCATTACAAGACCATACCATTTTTCGTTAGATTCATGTCTTAAAGCGGCATAGTTTGGAAATTTTTGAAATGGGTAATCTGGCGATGTACCGAATTTTTCTTTGACATGCTTAAAGATATCTTCTCTTGTTAACATACTGAATCATTCCTCCAACAACTTAAATAGATTTTCGGCATTTGCCGATCCAGATGGAACAATGGTGAATTTTTTGAAGTCATGATGTGAAGGAGACATGTTTCTCCTGTAACGGGATTAACACCCTCAGTGGCTTTCTTGTAATCATAATATCCGGTGATGTTTCCTGCAAATGTGCTGCCTGCATCCAACACTTTTTCATACCACTCCCGCTCGCAAGATCTTCCTGTTTTTTGAGTGAGCTCTTTTTGCTTCGATTTCATATTGATTAGCCGGCTGCCTCGTATTTGATCATTTATAACTAGTTCATGAGATCTTTTCACCAAAAACCCGAGCTGGCAACAGCCGGCTCGGGCGGGGTCAATCCCTCTTATTCATTCCTCTTTTCTCTCGGGGTTCCTGATGATGTTTTTGGTGCTCCGGAGGCTGAGTCGCGCGTTCCAGCTCCTCTGTATCTTGTCCCATTCCTTTTAAAAAGGAGAATAGCAGTGTAACTGCTTTGTTGATTTCCGGGTCTTTGAGTGAGCGGATGACATCAAAATAACCTGTTTTCTCTTCGCTGTCCTTTTGTTCCACCGCGTTTGCCACCCCCGCATTCACTTTCAAAATGAGAGGTTCCAGCTGTTTCACGTCTAACATGCCGAGCGTCCCAAACAGAAGAAGCAGATTTTTAAGCGTGTTGGCCGTTTCCTCTGTATCTGCCTTTTTCACTAAGATGTCCAGAACTTTATCTCCTTGGCCAAAAAGGCCGCGGAGCATTGGCAAAACACCGCGCTCGTTCATGTGCCCAATCATATGCAGCGTTTCAAGAATGGCTTCCTTATTTTCGACTAATGCATCTTCTATTTCTTTCATATCACGCTTTCTCTGATCCTCTTCGGTTATCTCGATTTTCTGAATTCGTTTAATCGCTTTAGCCATTATGCCCAATCCCCCTTTTCACAGCGTCGCCAGGGAAAATATAATCGTTCCGCGCCCATTTCTTTTGTACCTGCACACCGATTTGCGGCTGCGGATTGCCGTTGCGGTGATTGATCTTAGGCAGCGGATTGGTTCCATCGCGCTTCAAAATTTCCAATTTGGCCGATGTTTCTTTGTATGCAGGCGTATCGGTATCCTTATCAGCATGGCTGCCTGTTAACAGGTTGATCGCTGCTTCCCCTGAATCGTTCATTGGCAGATACACTTCCTTCCCTTTGACACGATCAGTGATCAAGCACTTCACTTTGACATTTCCGAAAGGCGATGTGAGTCTGACAAGGGTTCCGTCCTGAATTCCCCGCTCTGACGCCAGTTCAGGAGAAATTTCTAAGAACACTTCCGGCGTTTTTTTCGAAATCCCTTTTGATTTGTAGGTCAGGTTCCCTTCGTGGAAATGCTCTAAGAGCCGCCCATTGTTGACGTGGATGTCATATTCCTCACCGAACTCTTCAGGCTCTGTCCACTGAACAGGGTAGAGTTTGGCCTTGCCGTCCGGGAAAGGGAAGCGCTCTGTAAAGAGTAAAGGCGAATCCTTTCCATCAGCGCTTACAGGCCATTGCAGGGAATTATAGCCTTCAAGGCGTTCATAGGTGACGCCGGCATAAATCGGCGACAGCATGGCTGCTTCCTCCATAATCTCTCCAGGGTGCTCATAGTGCCAGCCGGCGCCAAGCTTATTGGCTACCTCCATAATAATCTGCCAATCAGGCTTTGATTCGCCCAGCGGTTCAAACACCTGATACAGCCGCTGAATACGGCGTTCTGTGTTTGTAAAGGTTCCTTCTTTTTCAAGGCTCGGGCTCGCAGGAAGAACAACATCAGCAAACTCGGCTGTTCGTGAAAAGAAAATGTCCTGCACCACAAAGAAATCAAGCTTTTCATATGCGGCGTGTACATGATTGATATTGGAATCGACCAGACCCATTTCTTCACCTTTTACATACATCGCTTTCAGCTGGCCGGAATGGATTTTTTCGATCATTTCGTGGTTGGTCATGCCCGGATCCTTCGGCAGCGGCACACCCCACGCCCGCTCGTATTTTTGGCGGACTTGTTCGTCCGTCACTTTTTCATACCCCGGCATTCTGTCAGGCATGCTTCCGAAATCACTTGCCCCCTGCACGTTGTTATGGCCGCGCAATGGGTAAGAGCCTGCTCCCGGTTTACCGTAGTTTCCTGTCACCAGCAGCAGATTAGAAATTGCCGTGCTCGTGTCGCTTCCGCCAATATGCTGTGTCACGCCCATTGCCCACAATGCGCACACACTGTCAGCCTGACCAATCATCTCCGCCATTTGGATGAGGGTTTCTTGATCAATTCCGGTTTTCTCCTCGGCATATTCAAGGGTATACGGCGTTAGGCTTTTCACATATTCGTCCCGTCCGTTCACTCTTTCCTGCAAAAAGCGTTCATCTGCCTTGCCGTTTTCAATTAAATATTTGGCGATGGCATTCAGCCAGACGATATCTGATCCGGCACGCGGCTGGACAAATAAATCAGAGCGCTCTGCCATTTCGTGTTTTCTGATATCCGCTACGATCACTTTCTGTCCCCTCAGCTTATGAGCCCGTTTAATGCGAGTGGACAAGACCGGATGCGATTCAGACGTGTTCGAACCGATAATCAACACAAGGTCCGCTTCCGCGATATCTGTAATCGACCCTGAGTCACCGCCATAGCCGACTGTCCGGAACAGGCCGGCAGTCGCAGGAGATTGGCAATAGCGCGAACAGTTGTCGACATTATTTGTGCCGATGATCCCTCTGGCCAGCTTTTGCATGAGGTAGGATTCTTCGTTTGTACATTTAGAAGATGTAATAAAGGCAAGCGAATCCGGGCCAAACTCCTCTTTTAAATCCGTGAACTTACTGGCGATCAGCGATAACGCCTCTTCCCATTCAGCTTCGCGGAAATGGTCGCCTTCTCGGATCAGCGGCTTTGTCAGGCGTTCCTCGCTGTTGACGAAATCCCAGCCGAACTTTCCTTTTACACAAGTAGAAATGCCGTTGGCCGGCGCTTCCTCCTGCGGCTCGACTTTCAGAATGTCTCTGCCCTTTGTCCAGACATCAAAGCTGCAGCCGACGCCGCAGTATGTGCAGACGGTTTTCGTTTTTTTGATTCGTTCATCACGCATGGCAGATTCCATATCGGAAATGGCGAGAATCGAGCCGTACCCTGTTTCTACGCCTTTTGTGATCTCGATCATCGGACGCAGCGTTTCGTCATCGATTCCTGTTAAATATCCGGCTTCCCCCTCCATTCCTTTTTCCATCATCGCATTACATGGACAGACGGTAGAACAGTGTCCGCATGATACACAAGATGACTCATTGATCGGCACATCATTATCCCAAATGACGCGCGGGCGTTTCCGCTCCCAGTCTATGGTCAGTGTTTCAGTTACCTGAACATCCTGACACGCTTCGACACAGCGTCCGCACAAAATACATTGATCCGGATCGTACCGGTAAAACGGATTTGATTCATCCTTATGGTAAGGCTTCTGATCAAACGGGATGCTTTGGTGATTGACTTTCATTTCTTTCACCGTATTATGTATTTCACATCCCCCATTGTTGTAATCGCAAACTGTACAATAAAGCTCATGATTATATAAAATCTTGTCCATCCCGATAACCTGCGCTTTTTTCACATCAGACGAAAGCGTATCAATGACGTCGCCATCCTTTAATTCAGCGGAGCACGACCTCTTCAGCTCGCCATTGATGCTGACGATGCACGTATCGCATGTTTCAATCGGCCCTAAGCTAGGATGATAGCAAACTTGCGGCACTTCAATCGAGCTGTTATTCAAAAGCTGCAGCACCGTCTGTTCCTCGGACGCTTCCATTTCAACGCCGTTTATTGTGATTTTTTTCTTGTCAGCCATCTCCATTCCCCTTTCTTGCTTGTGTATATACCGAATTACCCATTTCTCTTCCCTTGCAAGGGATCAATAAAACATACAAAGCGCACTCACATGTTTTATTGCATCCTCACCGGGAAACGAGAGGGTAGATGAAAAAGAGGGATCAGCATGAAAAAAACAATGTCTGTTCTAACCGTGGCAGCAGCACTGACAGGCTCTCTTTCCGGCTTTGGGGCGCCGTCCTTTTCAACACCGACAAACACCGTAACTGAAGGCGCGCAATCCTGCATAGACTCCAGCCGCTCCTCCTGTGAAGCTGACGACCTTCATCATCATTCGATACATCCGAGTTCACCCTTGATAAGGGAAAGGTGCGTCTCCCATTCTGGCCAATAAAAAAGCGGCCACCAATCAGCTGCACAACATCCGTGTGCAAAAGATCAGTGTCCGCAGGCTCTCCTTCTTGGACTCAGGTATACGTTCATTTTTCTTGTCTCTATCGTATGACAAAGTGGAATAGAAAAAGTCCCCCATTTTATCCCCCTTTTTGTCGGATTTTTCTCGGAAATTGAACAATAAAAAAAAGCACTCAATCAGAGATTAAGTGCTTGAATATATTAAATTATTCTTCATCGTCCCAATCTTCGTCTTCTTCCCAAATTTCTTTTTTCTCTTTTAGTCTTTCAAAAAGAAAAGTTAAGAAATCTTGTTCAACAGTTCTTCCATAACCTCCTTGAGTTGCCCAAACAACTACAGGACATTCTCCATCAATCATTTTATTCGTATCTAGGCAGTAGGCAAAGATATCGATATCCTCTATCACTACTAATCCTTCATTTAGGTTGTAAAGCTCTCTATACTCTTTAGTTTTTTCAACTACAGATGCACTTACCAGATCGTAGCCTAAAATGTTAGCAGCGTAGATCCCTCCAGAACCATATTTTTTTAAAAACCATCTATAGCTCTCCGGAAGATTAACATTAAGTTCATTTTCAATAAATTTAACCTTTTCTTCAGAAACTCCTCCTGTAATTGTCGCATGGTCTTTGTTCTCATCAATTAATTTTTCTACTTTTTCGGTTAACAATTACAACACCTCTAATCATTTTAAATATTGTTTAGCTCTCCATTTCCAGTACCTATCCCGAAACCTATCATACTGACTTTCTAAAACAGGATCATTTCGAAAACTCTCTCCATTTCCTTTTAGCCCGTGTAATACCTTGCTATATTTAGTATGCCAGCTATTTGGAATCTCTGCCATAGCGCCAGGTTCTTCTTGTATTAGGTGGTGTAGGTTAATTTGAGTACCATCATTTGCAAAAGGTGGTCTTCCTTCCTTCATTAACTGTAAATTTGTCTTTCCACTTTTAGGATCAATTCTATTAATATCAACATCCTTAAACATATACACTCTCCGGCTTACATTTTTAGTCTCTCCTTTTGTCTTTACGTGTCCTTCTATTTCAACAGCTTCATACCGTTTTTTATTTAACCAAGGTAGATTTATATTTTTTCCTGTAAACGGTTTTCTGCTTATATCAGAGACTTTCTTCGCAAACTGAATAAGACTGTCTTTTATATGCTCCCCATTAAGTGCATGATAAGGAACTTTCCCTCCGCCTGCAAGCTGAATTTGCGGCGCAAAAGGGTTGTGTATTTGAATCCCTTTTATGTTTGAAGCAACCCTTTGCATCGATTTCTTGAAAGACGCTACGCTTTTTTCCAAAGCTTGTTTCGATACTTTTTTAGAAGCTTTAGTTGCTTTGGCAGCGACCTGCCCTACCTTCCCCGCTTTGGCGGCTTTTGCTGCTTTGTCAACGCCTTTAGAACCAACAATCGATGTCCCGACCATTCCAACGGCATAGCTAAACCATCTGGCTTGGGTGTAAGAATCACCATTGACGACATCTCGTTGATACGAGTCTTCAATTCCTTTTTTTATAATATTGAATGTGACATCAGGATGATGAAGTGTAAAGTTAATGCCCTCAATCGTTTCGTCTGCGTGAACGACCATGTCCCATAGGCCTACCGCAGTATCGACGACTGCATTTTTGAGTCCTTCAGCACTTCCTTTAATTGCGTTGCCAAAATCACGAGCGCCTTCAATTTGATTGAAATATCGCTGTTGCCAAGGGGAAAGGTTTTCGTACCCTATTTCCGCAGCCATCTCATAAAACTCTGAAGCCGTTGAAAAATTGAAATCATCAAGCTTCTTCTTGAGTTCAGAAATTTTATTATCCTGTTTGCTAACCTCGCTAACTTCTTTTTCAAGCTTTGATCTCTTATCCAGCTTATCCAACATGACGCCCATCGCTGTGTCTTGGCCACCACGTAAAGCATCCATCTCATCTGGCTTTAAAATCGAGCCCTTTTGGTAACCGGTGATTTCAATTTTAGGGCCTGTGTACATCTTTTCAAGCCTACTTATGTATCTCTGCATCGTTTCCAGGTCGTTTTCTGCGGTTTTTAGAGCGCTTGTCTGTTCCCTGTCGAACGTATGCAGCTTTTCAATTGTCTGATTGATTTCCTTTAAGGATTTCTGATTCTGTTCATGAAAATCGGTGTCATTCAAATCAGGGAAATCGACAATATGACTGACCTTCGCGATCGTGGCGTTCGATTTAGACACCAGGTGTTTGGTTGTTCGATTGGCCGCATTCAATCCTTGTTCTAGCTCGTGCTCAAGAAAGGTTTGCGAAATAAACCCGTTATGGTTTGGTTCCAGCGAATTCAATGCGGTTTTCATTTTCTTCAGCGTGGAACTGTATTCCTCTATGAAAGTATCATAGAACTGTAGAAAAGGGGTGTGGCACTCTTTGTAAAAGGCACGGATCGCGTCGCCACCTTTTCCTTTTAAAGCATCATCTAGTGATGCGATTTCCTCAACGCTTTTTTGGACTTTGTCGAATTCGTCTGATTGATGTTTTAATTGTTCCAACGTTTGATCAATAGCTTTGTGCAACGCCTGAACATCAAGAGTCTTCATAGCATTCTCCTCTAATACTAAAGTGACATACCACAAAATATTTTACCACTTTATAGAAAAGAATTGGTGAATAAATCCTGCCAATCCATGAAAATGAATCTTATTGAGCAGGTCTTATACCCTGACACGTTCGGCATAACCTTTTTCAGATTCCAAAAAAGGAAAATCATTGTAAAAAAATGATCCTTTATGTAAAATGAATCATATGCAGAAAAAGACAAGGTTTAATTTTTCGAATATTTAAAATCAACTATATGAAAGGATGCTGGGGGCATTGGAAGCTAAGTTGCGTTTGAGAAAGTCGGTAAAATGCTTAATGATTGGTATTGCTTTATTAGACAAAACAATATTCAAAATGCTACTAAACTGCGGGAAGAAATTAAAAATATACTGCCTAATATGAAAAAAAATCAAAATGTGCTGTTATATTTTAACCTTATAGATTCCGTTTTAAACTGATGACCGAGAATTACAAAGAATCTGGAGATCTGTTAAACGATATCAAATCAATAGCTTTAGAATCCTGTACTGATGATATGATTCAGTACTATTTCTTTTCCGGGTTGTATGAGTTTTATAAGAAAAGATTCACCCAAACTATTAATTTTTATAGAATTGCTGAAAGTCATCTACATAAAATCCCTGATGAAATCGAAAGGGCAGAGTTTAATTATCAAGTTGCCATTGCATACTATGAAATTCGGCAAAATTATTTTTCCTTAAATCATGCTGAAAGAGCATTAGAGAGTTTTAAAGCAAACGGTATGTATTCCAATAGAGCAGCAACGTGTCAAATGGTTATTGCATGTAACAAAATCGCAAAGTTTTCCTCTCCCCCCATTATATCAACTTTTAGACCTTCTGAACTAAAATGTAGTTTCAATTCTTTTAGTCTCAAAATATTACCTCCAAAATTTAATTAATATAATAAATAATCATCTTTAATGAACAATGACATCATACGATTGGAATATGCAGCTCTGTTTTCGTGTCAAAGTGAACCACAAAGCCATTGAACAAACCAAAGAATTTTTTCTGTAATCCTCAAAGCAGTAGCCCCATCTTTAAATCCCATTTGGGGGCATGGTTCGCCCACAATAAGGTATTTGAATTAACGATGATTGTCTTTATATAATTCTTTTAATCCTTTCCAATAAATTTTAAAATGGTATAATTTGATTGATTCATTTTTTTATGGAAGGGTATGAGACTTAATGAAATCAGCTTATTGGCTCGGTAATACAATTAAGTTAAGAGCACCTTTAAAAGAAGACATACATATATTTGATACTTTGGATCGTGACATATTAAAGAATCTGAATTCAATTTCTTTTCCTCGAACCAGAATACAAATTCAAGAATGGATTGATACTATTTCAAAAACTCCCCTAAATGAAAGTGACGATTTTTATTTTATTGCTGAAGATGAAAATGAAAATGTAATCGGCACGATTGAAACATTTGATTGTGATATTAAAAATGGTACATTTTCTTATGCCTTATCTGTTTTCCCTAGCTATAGAGGGAAAGGGTTTAGTAAAGATATGATTTTAACTGTGTTGAGATACTATTTCTTTGAACTTAGATATCAAAAGGCAACCATTTGTGTTTACTCGTTTAACAATGAATCTATAACTCTTCACAAAAATCTTAATTTTGTTGAAGAAGGTAGGTTACGAAATATGATTTATACAAATGGTTCATATTTTGATGAAATCTATTTTGGTATGACAAAAGAAGAATTTAAATCCTTTTATAAATTTCCTACTTAATCTTGTAACCCATTCTGTAATCAACACGAGGAAATTCACCCTTCACCGTTTCAATGATCGTTTTTCCATGTTCCGGTGCCTTAGCTTCGTAAGCTGTTCCGTACCACCGCTTTTTTCTCTTGCCCATTACGCGATGACTTGGACTTCTTTTGTTTGATTTCTTCACTCAAAGCAGTTGCGACATAATATTTGATTGAGTCCATCGCTTTGATCTTTCATGTATCACCATCAGCCTCAAAAAGTGCACAGATTGGACCATTCTTCATTCTGAATATAAATTCTGACTCTGGCTTGCTCAACTTGGGCGAACGTTCTATATGATGGAGCCAAGACGACTGGATTTGGCACTTGTACGTTTGCCACTGAAGCAACTCCTGTTTTTGCAACAACTTGTTGAAACACACTATCATCCCCAACGGAATTGACCTCTTCCTCTTTGATATTTCCAACGACCTTTAACATGAGTCTCAGCCCGCATTCACAAATACCGATTGCAATTTGATGTTGAATTCTTCAGTAGCGTAAAATTGATCAAATCTGAACGAAGGAAGTAGCACTTCAACATTGATAAACTCTTTACGCTGCGTGTCTCTATTAAGCTGAGAGTAAACAGCTAAGATTATTGATTTCGAGAAACCAAGAATTGAAATTATATTTTGGCCAAATACGGTAAAGACCGCGAGCGTGGTTTCCGATGGGGGATAGTCATGAAAGTGAACCAGGCAAATCTAAAATAGATAATTCTTTTTTGATATGGGCGCGGAATTTAGAGTCTTTTAAAAATTTCAGCAGGAACCCATTCATATTTCGAGAAAGTTTTGCTTTCTCGACTGGAGTTAAATCATTTGCAAAAAATGCAATATCTGTCTGGTTTCCATCTTTATCTGTCGCATACATTGCAATTGTAAGAATAAACGCGGTAGATCCTCCCTTTTGTCCCGCATGAACAAGCCATTCACAATTGTTTGGATTTCTCATTATTTGTTCCATTACTGGATCAAGATATTGATATACACTTTCACTAAAATATACTTTGCTATTTAGCTTTTTCATAATAGATACATAATCTCTAGTCGTTGACCGGGGCAAACGGTCGGACCAAATTTTTTGAAAATCATTGTCCAAAGTTTTTCTTAATTGTTTTTTTTCTTGATCAGTTAGTGGTTGGCTCAGCCATCTATTATGAATTTCAATCGCTTTATTACGGTATTCATGCATATCCATGTTTTTCATTACTTCTAGGACTTCTTTTTTCGATAAGTTCTTTTCATTCATCAGTTGGGTAGGTATATAAAGTGCACTTACAATGGGATACATAGGCTCATGCTTTAACATATCTAAGCTCTTTGGAACATGATTGATGTTTTGAAGCCCCAGCACCTCAATTAAGTATTCAGTATTTGCATTAGAACTGTAAGCAATCATCCCGTTGACTACCTCACATAATGGAACACGATCTATCTCTTTGTCTTTTTTCAATTGAATAATCCAAGCCTCATGCGCACCGCCGTCTGTTTTTGGGATATAGAAATTCTCTAATTCCTTTAATCTTACTTCTTTTTGCGGATCGATTTTTCCTGCTGCTGCTTGTTGTGCATATTCAATGGCTAAGATGATTTTCACAGTACTTGCCAGAGGGAGTTGCTCGTTTACGTTAACATCAACCCAATTCTCATCGTTGTGCTTTATGGATAATGAGACATTCCCGCTTCCTGATTTTGCTTTAACAAACTGTACAATATACTCTGGATTTAACTTTTTTATTTCCCTCCGAAACATAAGAATACCGATTGCTATTACTAAACCAAGAGAAATTATTATACCTGCAATAATCAATAGTGCAATCTTCAATTTAACACTCCCTATAATGTTCAAATTACTATAGATACGAATTAAATAATGTTAGGTTTCAATTTCCTTCACACCAGCTCTTATGGTACGCAGTCCAGAAACCGTTCTTCTCAGGATTTCTGGGCATCATGGTCCATCCGAATGACACGGCCATCATCACGTTGATACTTAAGCTGGAATCACCAGTCCACCGCTTTTAAGAATAGCAAACGTTATTTCTGCCTTTTTGATAATCTCCTGGTTTCTCATCGTAATCTTCCTTTTAAAATAAGCCATCCCAAACGGCCTTTTTTAATTAAGTCTTGATCGGTTTTAATTTGTCATCAAGCAATTTCTCAACCTTTTTTCAATTCGTATTCGATTCTGCCAGACGAGAGCTCACAGAAATCTTACGACCGCCTTTTTCTACTGGTGTTTGGTACTTTTGCTTCAAAAAAAGAAGTTTTTCAGCAAATTAAAAAGCCCTTTTTCTTCATTGGCAGAAGAAAAAAGGCTTCTCTTTTTTTCGTTGGTTCAGCGGTCGCGACCATTAAATCCCGGTTATGTCACCTTTTTTGATAACGCATTCCAAGCTTATGCGACGAGAACTCAAGCTTCTTTTTTGACCTTGAAATCGGCCGGCGCAGCCTAGGATTCCACTGCTTCACCGACGGTGTTGCTTGTCGATCTGCCGTTTTCATGCAGAATATCTGTTACATATGAAGGATCACTACACTTCAGTGCAGTTGATGACTTCTGTTGGCAGAGTTGGACGCCAACTTGCCAACAGGTTTCCATAAATGTATATGGCGGGGACGAAACATCTCCTCTGAATTAATTGAGGGATATCAGGCAGATCACTGTATTCCTAAACTTCCATTCATTCAGTTTTCAATTTCCTTCTTTCTGTCAATTGCAATTTTATGCAATAATGTACAAGGGTTTGCTCATCATGTTCATTCATCTTGATAAATTCAACTGTCATGAGCTGTTTGTTTGTTCTGCGATCAATGTAAGTGCGTTTAACTTGAGCATGGACGTCAATCACATCTTCATCATGTCCCTCATTTGGCAGATGGATACTTAGATTCAAATCTTCTTCCGGTTCGTGTTTTTGCGTTTCTTCAATGATTAACGCAGCGCCTCCAGCACTGATATTTGCTGTATATGTTTTAAACATTGAGCCAGATCCATATGAGCGAACAGTGACGGGAAGCGTTGTATTGACTCTAAAAAATTGCCGTCTTTGAACTTTTTTCATTTGAACTTCTTCAGGTAAATACATATTTAGTACAGGTATATCCTGATAAATTTCCCGGCCTTTTATTACACTATTAAATTTATATGGGACTTGTTGCTCATTTATAAAATGAACTGTTGCCGCTGTATTTGTTGGAATAATAACAGTTCTCCCCGTTTCTTCATCAACAGGATAATGCACTCTTAAAACATTGTCTTCAATTGATAGTACTTTGCTTTTCGCAAGGACATATTCTTGAATTTCGTTTTCAAATTCTATTGTTATAATATTTCCTAAAGATAACAATGGACATCACTCTTTCAATTCTACTTAATCATTATATCGGTACTATGACATATAATTTTTAAAAAAGAAAGAAGAAAGCATTGAAGAAATTGAAAGACTTATCATACCCATGGGACCGTAACGCTTTGTAATGACGATCACGCGCAATACTGCATAGACTCCATTCGCTGCTCTGTGAAGATGACGACTTCATTATCATTCAATACATCATTTGATCAGGGATAGGTGTGTCTCCCATTCTATGCCCCTTTTTTCGATTTTTTTCGGAGTAAATATAAAAAACCTTGAAAGGCAATAGCCAATCAAGGTAATCCTTCAAAGTTAATCAATTCTCAAGTCAATTTAAGCACGAATATAATAGTCTGGTTCTTCATCCATTTTCTTCAAAAACTCTTCGAGTGATGGCCGCTATTTTCTTGTCAAAATAATATACTGGACAAATACCGTTCTCTTCTTCCCGTTCTAAATCTAGAGTAAGATATGTCCCCTCACCCTTCAAAAAAGACTAACATGTTCATGGGGATCCATTACTCTATCTCTATGGGTTTTATCAAGATTACAAATAAAACCATACCCTACTCTTAAATAAAACTCTCTTAGTTCATTAGGGAATTTTTTTAGAAAGCGCTTGTTTGACTTCCCCGGTATTTACTTTTATTTCTTGACCCATTTTTCATTTACTCCTTGTTTCGCGCTTCTCGCTTCGCGTTCTCAATCTTTTTCTCTAAAGAACGAACTTTATGGCTGAGCGAGTGAATATCCTCTTCTAAAGATTTGATTCGTTCATCGATTTTGCTTAAAACATCAGAAAGCTGTTTTCCGCTGATGTCATTGTAGGCAGTCTTCATCAGGCCTCGAATACGGTTAAAGGAGTCAGCAAGACTGCCTTGCCACGAATGAGACGACAACTGTGGTTCGGTGATCGTCTTTTTAGAATCAGAGAACTCCGTTTTGTCTTTTTCTAACTCTTTGCGGCAAGCTTTCAGCTCTGTCAAAAATTCTTTCTTCATCGATAAATCAACTTTCATGATATCTAAAGCCAGCGTTTCTCCAAGTATTGAACCGATCATATGCAATACCTCGCTTCCCGAAAAATGTATGACAAAAGTAATGACCAACTAAGAGTTTACCACTATACGGAAAGGAATTGGTGAATAAATCCTTTCAACTATTCTTTAATCAAGAATTTCAAGCGCATAAAAAATGCCGCTAATGAAACGGCTGCAAAAAGATAATTCAAAACTTATTTCTAAGCTAAACAACAACACCATGACTGAGAGCGGGTTGTGATGTTTCTTGAAGCTGGTATACTGCGTGAGCTTTTCTGCTGCTTGGGTTAAATATTTTTCAGCAAATCAAGAAATACTGATGAAAAAGGTGGTGTCTTTTTTGAATTTTCCAATCATTCATACAAACTTTTGGGATGCTGTTATAGCAGTGCCAATTATTTTGATCGTCACACAGATAATTAAAATTTTTCTCAAGGTTCCCAAAAAGTATGTCCCATCAATTGCGATCGCACTAGGCTTAATCATATCTGTTTGCATAAGCCATCGACACAGCCTCATAGCTGGAGTATTTATGGGCGGATTCTATGGTTACGCAGCTATTGGTTCATATGCATCATTGAAAACAACCATTTCATCATATAGAAACAAAAAAACATAAACAGGCAGGAAAATATATCCCCCAGTGAAGGCGCCCAACGAATAAAAGCAAGTTCACATGTTCTTAAATACATAAGTCTTAAATATCGAATGAGAAGTTATCCTGTTTGATGTCTGCCATTGAAAGGATCGGCGTCGTTCCTGCACGCCCGGTTTTGCTTTATGATTTTTTTGCGCCTGTTCTCTTTCCCCTAGGGTTGAAGATTGATTTCCCGAAAAAGCGAATGAATACCACCTCAACAGACACAATAAAAAGAGTTGATATTTCAGCACAATTCGCAAAGGAGTGAAACCATTGTATTGAATGATCATCAGACTGAAAATGCCCCTTTCTATTTTAAAGGAAACATAAAATTCAATAATATGGAGTGATAAACGTGACGCAAAAACATGGAGCAGACAGACCCGATGACTACAAAAGATTTTCTTCAGCAGACAAGGAATACGATTCTCAGCAATCGTTAGACAGCAATGCTAAGACAGAGAACGTTAATACTGAAACTGATAACAAAGAAAACATGAATGACAGCACGGATGTGGCAGGAGAATATTTTGACCCCTCGGATTATGAAGGAGCCACGCAGTTGGAAAAAGGATTGGCTGAAACTCATGAACAAGTCAGTGATGACTATTTTGAAGGAACGATCGATCAAAATCTGGATTAGTCATTTGAACGGCGGAACTAACTTAAAAAGTAAGTTAGTTCCGCTTAGATTAACAAAGTATCGATGTTCTCAAGTCCCAAATTAATCATTCAGTAACATCAAAAGTGATGGCCGAATAACAAAATATCTATTTTTTTATTCCCTGTTTCCCTATTATTATCCGTGCCACTCTTTTTATGAAATTCAAATCCCGTCTCCTTGGTCTTCCGCTCCTTTACTTCAAAATCACTTTCAATCATTGCCAATGTGGCGCAATCGAAAGGAAAGCAGCTACGCCTTCCGCCGATCGAACTTTTATATGAATCTTCTATATATTTGTGCTAAGATAAAGTCATCTTTTGACAGAAAGGCGTGCTACGATGAAAAAATATTTACTCATAACAACCAGAACCGAGAATTTTAAAGATCAATATGTGCCAGCCCATTATCAATTTTTGGACAGGCTTAAAGCCGAGAACCGCTTGGAAATGTTTGGCCCTTTCAGCGATGCTTCCGGGGGCGCTTATCTTATCAGCGCAGAGTCTCTCAAGGAAGCAACAGAGATCGGAAATTCTGATCCGATTGTTGACAGCGGCTCTTCAACACTTGTCATTAAAGAATGGCAGATTAAATAAACTATTTGGACATAGCCAACATAAGCCTCTCCAAACACGGGAAGGCTAATTTAAACGGAAAATCTAGACCTGCGGGTCATTTTGAAATTACGGTAAAACCGTTTTTTCCCTATTGAAGGAGAATAATATAAACGGCCGGATCGACATTTTTTAAAATTCTTTGATTTTTCATGTTCCATATTTCTTTTCCTTCGTCGGTAGGACAAGAAGCTGTTTCTTGCAATCAACAATCTAGGGGGAGCCAAAGGTGAAATCGGCAGCCCCCTAGTCCCACAAATCAATTTTCTGAACAGTCACTTGCTGTTTATGATCAACTTTCCACCCATTCCTTCTATCCCTTTCACTGACTGCCATGACCGTCAGTTTTTTGTTTTTCATAGTTTTTGACAGTACCGCCTATCCCTTTCCCTTTGATCCACATGATCCCGTCTACATCTTTTTCATCTAGTAAACCAAGGAGCCTATTTGTTTTTCCGTTAATGGCTGCAGCTCCTGCATATTTGATTTCCCTATTGACACCGATAACGTTTGAAGCAAATAGCTCGTTCCAGCATTCATCATGCCCGGCAATCTGGGCTCCTGCTGTGTACGGATTAACATATTGGTATGTCAAGGTAATTCGATCTTTCTTTGGATCATTGACGCCCATTTAAATAAATTTTTTCAAGGGGAGTCTCTCGGCCTTCATCAACCCCTACAGCAAAAGTCAAACCAAGATCTTCAATTTCATGGCTGCTCGACCATCCGGTTAAAAAAAGTTGGAGAGGCTTTTACACCCTATCAAAGCCATACGCGATTTTTGGTTTTGTGCTTCTCCCTCAAAAAACTTCCATCTTTTTCAACTCATCTATGCTACAATAAAATGGAAAAAGGAGGGGGTTTTGAATGAAACGCTTTTTGCTGGTCATGGTGTTATTTTGTGGATTTTTCAGTTTTGGGAGCAGTGCTGAAGCTTATTCGTTCCCGCACAAGCTGAATCTTACGTTTACGGGAACTCATGTGGAGGACATTCCCTATAGCGACTCTAACGTTTCTCACTGGCATATTGGCTACAAGTTTACGATTTTTAATGCAGAAAACTGCAAAACAACGATTAAAATTCAGATGATGCATCTTTCCGGCAGGTTTATGAGTTTAAGCATTAAAGATTTTGAAGGGAACTGGCCTGATCGAACTGCTCAGGATGTCATCACATTGATGCCTAGGACTTACAGGCTTTATTTTGAGAATACCGAAGGTGAATGTAAAGATATTCGTATTAAAGGAACATACGGAGCTATTCCGCAAACGTATGATAATTTCTCGGTCTTCAGCCAAAGATAGCCGTTATAACAGACTGCAGGAAGGCAATACAAGCATAAAGGCCCGAGCAGCATTTTGCATGATAGATACTGATATAAACGAATGTGGGGGTATCATTTGAAAAACTTTTGGATATACGAAGACGAAGATCCGTACACTTTAAAAAGCATATCAGAGAGAGGCATTCTGAAAGCTGAAAAAAAGTTAGGTGTGAGACTTCCGGAGGAATATAAAGCGCTTATTCTTGAACAAAATGGTGGCTATATCAATTTTAACGCCTTCCCTTCTGAACGGCCCACCTCCTGGGCTAAAGATCATGTCCAGTTTGACTACTTATTAGGCATAGGGAAAAAGGATGGAATTCTCGAGAGTAAAGCCTTTATTAAAGAATGGGGACTGCCTGACAACCTGGTCCTTATTCATGGAGACGGCCATACGTGGATAGCGCTTGACTACAGGGAGACGAAAGAAAATCCGCCCGTTCACTATTTTGACTCAGAATTTGAAGAGAATTTTAGATTAGCCGGCTCATTTGGAGAATTTCTCTCTAAACTTTATACAGATGACTCCATTGACGATGACCGCTACGGACATACGGGAGGCATACATTCTGGGAATGCAGATATTCCCTATGTCTATTCGGAAGATGCCATCACAAAAGAAAAAGCGGAACAGATTCTGACTGAAAATTCGGCAGCCGATCTGTATCAGATTCATTACTACCCTATTGAAGGTTTAGATGATTTAAATTGGCTTCTGACAAAAATAAAAGAAAGTTCATTGATAGCAAATATTGACAATGGTGTCGAACTTGCCGTTGTTTTGGAATCTATTATTTCACATCATAAAGATTTAATCCTTGATAACGAACAAACAAGAAGGCTGGTTTTAGACATTTCAGCTATTCTAAAGAATTTGAATGACTCTGTTATAGACATCCTTTTATTACAGATAAAAGATTCCCTTTAAAAAACAACTTTTACGTTGTTTTTTATTTATGTTTCCGCCCCATTCTTTAAACTCTCCTGTTCCGAGACCTCAATGTAGGCAACTGTTGTTACTCAACCCTTTTATAAAACATAGAATACTAAATAGATTGTTGGAAATTAATCCACAAAAGGAGTTAAGATTATGAATTTGAATGATATAAAAGGAGACTATAATGCCATTTTCGGATTAGGCCACCTCTGTTTAACTGCTCTTCAGCTTAGGAAAAACAATTTAAGGCCGTATGCAGGTCCTTTAGACTGGGTCGGTACCTCTTCCCTGACCGAACTGAACCGTCTTTTAAAGAATCGCTTTTCAAATTTTATGGCACCCCAAAATCTAAGGGTAACAGGCTACTCAACAGGTGTTTATACTACTGACCGTTATATCTCTTTAACAGATGATTATTATCATGTCGATTCAGCTCATGATTTTAAAGCAGATAAAAATACACTCGAACATCTTGCCACATACAATGAAGTGATGGAAAAATTCAATAGAAGAATCAACAGATTTTATGAAAAGATGTCAACCGCTAATCGGATCCTTTTTGTCAGAACTAACGGAACCTACAAGGAGGCTCAAGAACTGGAGTCCGTATTATCGGATTTAGTACAAAACGACTTCAGGGTACTCCTTATCAATCACTCAAAAGTTAAAGGAATTGTCGAGCAGAATTGGCCATTAAAAAGAATATGCGCGGTTACACTTCCAGATCGTGAAATCTGGCAGTCTAATGATCATCTGTGGAGAGAAATGCTTAATGGCGTGAATTATATCCCCTTTTAATCAAAACTTATAAGCGACAGGAAAAGGTTATAACATCATCATAACCTTTTCCATACATACTCTTCTCTGAAAACTAAACCAAAAAGCTGGTCTTCAAACAGACAAAATTCCCGAAGAGCGGCCTTCTGAAGTCAAGCAAGGTAAGTTTATCACTGAATTTCAAAGGAAAGATCAATAGGCGCCTTCAGGGGATCGGGATAAGATATGGTCTCTAGCTTCCAGCGCTTTTTGTCTCACCTTTTCAAGATCTGCATCAACCAATCGACCGTTTCGTTTCACTGCTTTTCCTGCGACATATACGGAATCTACATTTCCGGTGTGCGCGCTTTGGACGATGGCCCCCACCGCATCAGTCAAAGGGAGCAAATTGACGCTGTCCGTTTTCACCATGATAAAGTCAGCTTCTTTGCCGGGGGAAAGCGAGCCGATTTTATGATCGAGCCTTAATGCCCTCGCCCCGTCAATGGTCGCTGCTTTCAAGATTTGTTCGGCCGATATGCTCAATTCGGGACCAGGCATGATCCCTTCTTTCAACAGCTCTTCATTGCGCTTTGCACGCTCTGCTTGAAGGGCAAATTTCATCTGTGCGAAAAGGTCACCTCCCGTCGATGTCACAACATCAACCCCAAGTGCAGTAAGAACCCTGTTTTTTAGGGCGAGCCCTGTAACAGGATAGCCGTGCCCCATCATCATCTCAATTTCTGGTGTCACAGAAATCGAGCTTCCGTGAGCCGCAAGCATTTTCATTTCTTCTTCACTCATCGCATTGGCATGCACCATATTTAAATCGGGACCGAGCAGCCCGGCTTGATTCAGCTTCTCAATCGAACGATCTTTCGCTCCCCAGTTGCCAAACGCAATATGCATGCTGCATAAGGCATCAAGTTCCCGGGCCGTTTCGATTTCAAACACAGATGTCTTCCATGAAGAAAACTCCGGACCGCGAATGGCAAGCCCCATCGTCAAAAGCTGATCCTTCGATTGAAAATATGCTTTTTTTACCCGTTTCGCTTCGTTCATATTCGAAAGATCACTGTCTCTGTCCCAATATTCGGCATCACCGGATGTTCCGAAAGCGAATACTGCGCGAATGCCGGCGTCTTTCAGTCCCGCAATCAGCTGGTCCGTATGATCAGGCGATTCAATCATCGTCCAGTCCAGCAAAGTTGTGACCCCTGCCTCAAGCGCCTCAAGCGCTCCTAAATAGTTCGCGACCCAATCATCCTCAGGCCTTCTCATTGATCCATAATTGCCATAATAAATCCGGTTTAAATAGGTTTGCAGGGACCAGTCGGCTCCGATTCCGCGGATCACAGATTCCCATACGTGGCGGTGTGTATCGACAAATCCAGGCATGATCAGCATGTTGGAGGCATCAACAATCTCAGCGTCTCCCGGTGCAATCGACTCGGCAACGTCTAGAATGAAGGAGCCTTCAATCAGCATGTCCCCTTTTTCGATCGTATGAAGCTGCGGATCAAGAGTTACAATCGTTGCATTTTGAAAAAGTGTTTTTTTCATAACGGTTCTCCTTTCTTCCCAGCCAACTAGAAAAAACAACATCCTATATGTACCATTTTAAAATAAAAAAGGTATAAATGATATTAATATGTATTGTGCGACTTGAAAATCCGCCTTCTGAGCTAGATGGAAGAGATGCAGTACACGATCACGTTAGAAAAAGAAGAAAGGTGAATTGCAGGAAACAGCGGTTGTTTAAATTGCAATGATGCGTTGTGTATTTATCGTAAATTCTGCTTTCATACTGCTCGCAATCACGATATACGGTTACTACCTCCCAAATGGAAACAGACCATAAAAAAGCTATGGTCTGTGAAATGAGTGAACGTATATTTAACTGCGATCAAAATATGGTATAATCAAGCTTTTATTAATAGCAATGGCCATAGTCCGACTTTTTTTCATAGCCTTTGCAAGGTTTTCCGCAATGATAGTGTTCATGCGAAACGTCTTTATGATGTGAATAAGTGTGCGGATAGTAATGAACATGTTCATATTTGTGATGGTCAATTTTTTTAGTATGCTGCGGATGAATATGAGGAACGACAGACTTTGAATACTTATGATCCTCACAATATTTCGTAGGGTAAACATGCGGCTCATGATGTTTTTTGCAGTACATGTGTACACGCTCCTTTCATTTTATAGATTCACTAGTACATTATGCTGAAAAGCTAAAGCCTGACTGCATAAGTACCTATACTTTGTCCCTATTTTTGCCCGTTCATTTTCTGAAGATCGTGTTTGGAAAATCTGCTTGATTACCCTGAAGCATCCGCCGGTTGAATACCCCTTGCTTCCGGAGTTAAAAAACACACTAAACGAATACTTTAAATGTTCGCTTAAAGTCCTTCATCTCCAATATACCTTGACGGGCTCTGTATGAATATGCAGCTCTGTTTTTGTATCGAAATGAACAACAAAGCCTCTGATTAATCCATAGAACTTGTTTTTTTCTGTAATTTTCATAACGGTCGCTTCGTCTTTAAATCCTGGCGGATGGCATGGCTCACCTACAATATATTGCTTTGAATGAACGGTGATTGCTTGAATTGACTTCATTAAATTCCATTCCCCCTCAAGAAACGTCATGCTTCCTTCTGCTTCTGCGCAAAACGGAGATTCACCCTAGTAAAAATTGCGATTCTTCTCTTCCCTGGAATGCAAAATTATTCGGGTATTTTTACGCTACAAACTGTAGAAGCAGTCTCGGTGATTATCATCATAACACGTTATCCAAAATATTCCTTTCTGCTTTTTGAACATTATGTGGCGGCAGCTCCTCGGTATAGAATCAACCGATAAACTGCGTTAAAATACGGTTGAACATTTCGCGTTCCTCCCAGAACGGACCGTGTCCGCTGTATTGAAACGGAACAAGATATGAATTTCTTATTTTGCGGTTGAGTTCCTTTGCTTGTGCAAACGGAATCACCTTGTCTTGAACACCGTGAATGATCAAGGTCTGAGCAGCGACTTTTCCAAGATCATCATACAGTTTCTCATCTCTCAGCATGTCGATGACCGCTTTTGTTGACCAGCCTGCCGCCTGCAATCCCAATTGAAAAAACCAGTCCGAGAACGGTTGTGTAATATATTGAAAGAAAAATGTGTCGGTCACTTCACGCATCATCTTAGGACGATCGTGAGACGCTTGCTGAAGCAATTTGGCTGCCGTCTCTTCTGTAAATCCCACAGGTGCCGCTGCATCGATCAAAACCAGCTTTGAGACCCCGGAACCCCTGTATCGCGACATATAGCGAAGTGCTATGGCGCCGCCGGTTGAATGACCAGCAAGCGTGAAGCGGTTTAGTTGAAGCGTCTCAACGACAGCGCGGATATCGTCAGCCAAACGGTTGTAATTGTAGCCCGTCGCCGGCTTATCCGAACGCCCGAATCCCCGCCAGTCAATGCCGATACAGCGGTATCCCTTTTGTGAAAGATCGTCAAATTGATATTCAAACTGCAGATGGCTTAATGGCCAGCCGTGCAAAAATACAATTGTTTTGCGGCTTTGAGGATTGATGTCTTCTACGTACAGGTTAACGCCTGATTCTGCCTGAACAAAGTATCCCATGCCGTCGCCCCCAATCATGGTGTCTTTTACCATAAGGTACTCCCAAAATGTCAATAGGTGAATGTCCTGGCGGCTGAAGGTGAAGAATTTGAAAAGGTGTGACTGGTTAGACTATTTCAAGATACGGAGGTGGTTCAATGATGAAACGCTTGGGAAGTCTTGCTCTGTCGCTTGTCCTCATGCTGCCTGCGGCGGCGATCCAAGCGCAGCCTGCCGCACCAATACCTTATCCATGCAGCGTCGTTCTTCATCCAGCCCAGGATATTCCCAATGCCCGTGGAACGGCTTTAATTGCAAAAGTGAAAAAACCGTATACCGAAGCACCTGACAGTCCAGTCAGGGAACGGCGAAGCGTCGGCATCTACGCCGATTGGCTTCCGGCCCCTGCTTCATTTGGAGATTATGATCAATATGAAGGAATGGCCCGGATACCGGACCAGATCAGCTGGCGCTTCACCATGCATCTCGTCCGGGAAGACGCGCCAAGCTGGTTTGGCGGAAGTCCTTGGGCGGGCAAATTTGACGAAATATCGTCAGAGCTGACTGTGAATACCCGAGTCGAAGTGCGTCCTTTCAATTCGAAGACGAAAAAGGCCGGCCGAGCTGTTTTGCAGGGGACTTTGCAAGGTTGCAGGAACTAAATGAAAAAAAGGCCGCAGAAGCACCATTAGGACGCTTCTTACGGCCTTTTTTTCATGAGAAGAACTTTTTCTTCCGGAAAGGTTAGTATTTTTCGTAGCGATTACAAGGTTTACCGCAGTAAGAGTGATCATGATAAACCGGCTTATAGTTTGAATAAGAATGCGGATAATAGTGAACATGCTCGTATTTCTGATGATCCACTTTTTTAATATGCTGCGGATGGATGTGAGGAACGATCGTTTTAGAGTATCTGTGATCCTCACAGTACCTGGTTGGATGCACAACTGGCGGCAGAACGCGCGGTTTGCAGTAAGACATAAGCACTTCTCCCTTCCTTGAGTTTCATTCTTCATTATCAAAATATGTTGATTAGCACAAACTTGTACTAATACAAGAAACTAAAAAACCGTCCATTTTCCCCGCCTTTTCACTCAAAAAAGAGTTTCTCTGATAGTATAATAAAAAAATACTAATGAAAATGGAGTTGGACAGATGGATGTGATATCGATCGTTTCTTTTTTAGGTGCGGCTGTACTGCTTACACTTATGCCGGGCCCTGACAACTTGTTCGTTTTGGCACAGAGCATCTCAAAGGGAAAATCGGCAGGTACAGCAACCGCATGCGGGCTATGCACAGGGTTAGTCGTCCATATCACAGCTGCTGCAGCAGGTATTTCTGCTGCGATCTATCAATCAGCTGTCGCCTTCTCGATCGTGAAATATGCAGGTGCAGCCTATCTGTTGTTTTTAGCTTACCAGTCTTTCCGGCGAAAAAGTGCTGGTTTCAATCTTGAAGCTAAAGATTCATTGAACCGCAGAGCTTTATACCAAAAAGGCGTTGTGATGAATCTATTAAACCCGAAGGTCTCTTTGTTCTTCCTTGCCTTTCTTCCGCAATTTATTCATCCCGGCACCTTCAGCGTGACAACGCAAATGCTCGTTTACGGCATGTTATTTTTAATTCAAGCGTTTGTGATCTTTGTGATGATCAGCCTGTTTGCGGAAAAAGTCGGAGACCGGCTGCGCAGAAGTCCGCAAGCCGCAAAAAAGTTCATTTGCTGGAAGGGTCTTTATTCGCTTTGATCGGGCTTAAAATAGCGGTCAGCCAAAGGTAGCCGCTGAAAAAAAGGTGTGCAGCCGGCACACCTTTTCCCGATTTTACCGCTTATAAAGGACACAGCGGCAATGTCATCCCTAGAACATCGAGGTTCATGTGAAAATGAACAGCCCTGCATTCCGTGATTCGTTTTCAAGCTTGATCTGGAGCGGGAGCTGGTGTTGCGGAATCGAAGTGATTTGTTTCTTTGGCTGGAGTCGAATCACAAGACTGTCAAATTCTGCAGCGCTTTCTTGCTGTGTTAGATTCTTCCTTCGTTTCATTGTATAGTGGAGTGTCAGACAATGAGACAAAAATCTAAATACCGTTGTTCTCTATCCTTCCCCCCTTTCTTTGAAGCCAGTATACAAATTTCCCGCTGCTTCGTAATGATGCAAATCGGTTATTTTCCGCTCAATCCAAATCATCAGATCGAGCAAAGCGGACACATCGATCTTAGGGATGGCAGATCAGTCAATCGATGGGCGTGGGTCTTTTTTGATAGAACATGCCGCTTTTTAAGGAGAAACGGGATCGTTTAATTGCTTTAATCAATGAGATTCATTTTCGCTTTTTATCTGCAAAGCGAGTCTTTTGAATTTATTTACAAATGATATTTTAAATGTTATAATAAATTGTTTACAGAAATAAATTCTATTTTTATTTATATAAATCGATGAATTTAAAATGAAGGAGGTAAAAAGATGGCCAAGACTTCAATGATTGTCAAACAAAAACGGGAACAAAAGTTCAAAGTCAGAGAGTACACCCGCTGTGAACGCTGCGGCAGACCGCATTCCGTGATTCGGAAGTTTAAATTGTGCCGCATCTGCTTCCGTGAGCTTGCTTACAAAGGGCATATCCCCGGCGTTAAAAAAGCAAGCTGGTAAGAACGACTTCGTCAGCCTTTTTAAGAGGCTGGCTTTTTTGATTTAGGCTCTGTTGAATTTTAATGTTGATATTGCATGAAAATAGAGGAAATCCTATGATTAGGGTTTCCTCTATACTTGTTCAACTAACGTCTCTGTTAGCTGGATAAGAACTATTGAATCAGTTGCTCATTATACACACTCATTGAGTGTACATTCTCTTTTAATAGGTTATCAATGATTTGCTTTATTACATTTGGTTCTCGTAAGTCTTCGTTCTCAAATGTTACAAGGTCACTTACTTTTATCCACTTGCAGTCTGAAATTTCATCTTCTTCGAGCTTGATAGAACCTCCGGTAACTTCACCAATAAAATGAAATAAAATAACTTGATTCTTCGTCCTGCTGATAAAATTATATACACCAGCAGCCGCAATCAGTTTTATGTCCAATCCAGTTTCCTCTTTAACTTCTCTTCGAGCTGAATGGAGAATGTCCTCTCCATATTCGATACGTCCACCCGGAAAGTTCCACTTATGAACGGCGGTAGGCTTATTCTCTTTTATCATCAAGACTTTATCATCCCGTAAGATTGATACACTGGCTACTAAAACAATTCCATTTTGCGACATCCATTTCTCCTTCATTTTCATTGGTTTGACTGGCTTCTTCTTTCATGAATCTGCTTTGTTCATTGAAAGCTCTCAACGCTTTGCTCACCTTGAGAATCAAACCGAACTCTTGTTCTGTTTTTATTATATCTGGTATAAGCATCAAACATCAATATAAGCGCTCATGAGCCGTCACTGTTCAATATTTGAACAAACCCGTTTGTTCCGTCGATTCGGATGTAGGCGCCGTCTTCTATGATGTCTGTCGCTTTGTCAATTCCGACGACCGCAGGAATGCCGTATTCCCTTGCCACTACTGAACCATGAGTCATCATGCCGCCCACCTCCGTAATCAGTCCAACCGCTGAAGTAAAAAGCGGAGTCCAGCCCGGATCAGTATACGGCGCCACTAAGATGTCCCCTTGATTCAGCTTCGCGTCTTCAGGGCTCTTCACAACTCTGGCGGTCCCTTCAATGATGCCCGCAGAAACCGGTGTCCCTGTGAGAGCTCCTTCGGGACTTTTTGCATTTCGCAGCCTCCCTGTGATGATCTCCCCTTCACTTGTCATCACGCGGGGGGATGTGAGCTTTTGATTGGACATATGCTGCCGTTTTCTGTCTGTTAACCATTCCGGAATATTCCCGATGCTGCGATTCTCCAATAGCGCGATAAGCTCTTCAAGCGTCAAGTAAAAAACATCGTCTTCACAATTGAGGATTCCTTTTTCAACGAGGTGGCGGGCTTCTTTAAGAATGGCTTTTTTGTATAAAAACATCAATTTTACAAGTGTAAATTTATGATGCTCCCGCATTCCCATCAGGCTTCGATACATATGAACGAGCCGGGAGATTCTCTTTTTTTCCGTGAAACGAAATTGAGAGATGATTTCCTTTTTTGCTTCTTCCGCTTCCATTTCGCCTTGTTTAAATTTCCTCCTGTGTTCCCCTTGGGCAGTCGTCCGAATATGGCTGAGTATGGACGGAACGAGCTGAACCGGAGCCTCTGCCCATCTTGGCCTTGTCATATCGATTTCTCCCACGCACCGCATCCCGTACTTTTTGAGATAACCATCTAAACTCGCCTTCAATTCGGCGCCGCCGGGGATTTTGAGCAATTCTTCCATAAAGTTTTCGCTGTCTGCACGCTTGAAATAGTCAATGACTTCAGGATACTTCCTTGCTTGATCGGAAAGATCCCCCAACTCAAGACCCATTTCCGTTGTGACATTATGAGGCAGGGATTTATACAATTTCCCCAGTAAAATAGCGCTTTTTTCGTCCCCCAGCTTTTTTTTCAGCTTTTTTTCGAGCGCTCCGGCTGCAATCATTCCGCTGAAGACATATACAGCGACTTTTGAAAGCACGTCTTGGAACATCCTTTCCATTCCTTTTTGGATGACGCGGATCGTCTCAGCACCGGAAGTCCGGCTAAGCTTCTCCTCGGTGTCCGTCACGATCGCTTCAATGATCAATTCCGCTTTTTTCTCGGCTTTATCGGGGTTTTTCATCAGCAGGATTCCGACAACCTTTAATGCTGCCGGAATCAAAATCGGCATCAATCTCCCGGCAATATGAAACATGCCTTTTATCGAAATGGAATTAAACTGTTGTTCTTTGCGCTTGACTGCCTCCGATACAGCAGATGCCATCAGCTGATCCATACCATTTAATACTTTAAGCAGCCGGCTTCGGGCGGATCTGAGGGAAAGAGCACCCGTAATATCGGCGAACACTCTTCCTCCCGCTTCGCGAAGAATCGGCTGTGCCGAAGGGTCTTTTTTTAAAAATCGGAGAACTTGGCTGATCACCGATACACCCAATGGTTTCATTGGATCGGTCATCATTTGGATATAGCCAAAATTAATCAATACATGCGGCTTATCATCAAAAACGTGTACGGCCGGGTATAGGGATGTGATCGGCCGGCTTTGAAGAATGTAAAAGCTGCCGCCGGCAAAAGCCCATTCTATATCCTGTTCCTTACCGTAGTGAGCCTCGATTCTGCGCCCCAGTTCTGCCAATTCGACGATTTTTGGATCCGGCAAAGCCTGTGTTTGTTGTTCTTCCGGAGAGAGGGTTTTCTGAACGGTTCCTCCTTCTGGAACGGAGTAAATGGCCGATTCCTTCTTCGAAAGTTGTTTTTTGACGATTTCACCTGACTGAACCTGATACAGATCAGCGCTCACAATTCCGGACACCAACGCTTCACCCAAGCCGAAGCTGGCATCGATGGAAACCGTTTTGCGGTGCCCCGTGATCGGGTCCGCAGTGAACATAATACCGGACACCTCGGGAAAAACCATCTCTTGCACGACAACTGCAAGAAAAACAGAGCGGTGATCGAAACCGTTTTTCGCGCGGTAGGAAATCGCCCTGTCCGTAAACAGAGAGGACCAGCATTGTTTTACCGCATCAAGAAGCTGATCTTTTCCGCAGACATTCAAAAAGGTATCCTGCTGCCCCGCAAATGAAGCTGTCGGCAGGTCTTCTGCCGTAGCACTGGAGCGGACAGCATAGGCTTTATCTTTGCCGGTCGTATCAACGCCTTCCAGTATCGCCGATTTGATCTCGTCAGGTATGGGAATCTGGGCAAGATGCTCGCGAATCTGCTTCCCCGCAATCCGAATCTGTTCCAGATCATCATGCTTGAGCTGTCCAAGCTGGTCGAGCAGGCTGTCGATGATGCCGCTTGTTTGTATGAACGCGCGATAGGCGGCAGTTGATATGCAAAACCCCTCGGGAACGGGAAAACCCGCTTTTGTCATTTCCCCGAGGTTCGCCCCCTTTCCGCCGACATAGGGCAAAGCAAATTGATCGATTTCATTGAAATACAGCACATATTTCTCCATTCTATCCTCTCCTTAGAGCCGCTTTTTGAAATTCCACGCCTCATTTTGGACGATTGATTTTGCCCTGGCCGGACTTTCAACACACTTTGTCTTATGAGGCATGCTTTTTCATACACAAATATTGAACACTGTGTTGATTAATATTCATCATGTTTATTATAATTGCACAAAAGGCGAATGCAATGAACAATCAATCAGCAAATGTTAAGTTCTCAACACAAACATGGACATTGTTGATTTTCATGGACCTCAGGAGGATTTGTATGACTGGACAAAAAAAAGACCGCAGGGTAAAGCGCACGAAAAAAATGATTAGAGACGCACTTTCTGAACTGATGAAAAATAAAACGTTTGAAGAGATATCCGTCACGGACATTACAACGAAAGCCGATATTAACCGCAGCACGTTTTACTTGCATTACGAAGATAAATACGATTTGCTGGAACAAAGCGAGGAGGAAATTATCCAAGAGATCAGTAACATTGCTAAACGCTCGATTCACTCAATGGACATATTAAATCAGGATGTGATTGATCATCCGCTAACGTTTGTCGTCGATATTTTTCAATATATAAGAGAAAACGAGGTTTTTATGAAGGCAATTTTAGGCCCGAAAGGCCCGGGTTCTTTCCGTTTGAAATTCAAATCGGTTTTGAGCATCAATTTAAAACGGCTGAAAAAAGCGATCAAGGCGGATCCGATCGTACCGGAGGACTACTTGATTTCCTATATAACCGGCGCTCATATCAGCGTCATGCAGCAATGGCTGGAAAACGGCATGAAAGAGACGCCGCATGATATGGCGCTCATTTTATCAAAAATAACTGGGATGGGCCCTGCATACGCGGCAGGACTGAGAAAAAAATGACAGGCTTTCAGGAAGAGGGATAACCCTCTTTTTTGCTTTTTTCGTGGTATGTATAAGAAATCAAAAATAATCCAAAATATAGTGAAAAAGGTGGTGAGACCATGCAGAAGAAAGGCATTCAAAACAGCAGCCTCGAGCAGCTGAAAAACGACCACGAAACAGAAAGCGCATTCCAGCAGGATAACAAAAGCAATAAACAGCAACAAAACAGGAATGCTTTAAAATAAGCTGAAAGGTGTGGAAACGAAATGAAGCATGTAAGAGCATTGTGTTTAAAATTTATTGTGAGCCTTGTCCTCTTATATGTGGTGCTAACTCTGTTTTTTGGCGTTCCATTTGGCGAAATGTTTGTTTTGACATTGTTTTTAGGTGTGATCTCCTATCTGATCGGAGATCTTCTTCTTCTGCCGAGAACAAACAATACAACTGCAACAATGGGAGACTTTGGCCTTTCCCTCGTATTGATCTGGGCGATTCTCGCCATGCAAAATAATCCGCCGTATGGTTCGCTTGCTGCAGCTTCAATCGTGTCAGCAATCGGCGTCACAGTGTTCGAATATTTCTTCCACCGCTATATGGAAGCCAACGTTTTGGGCGAAACGGAAAACGAAAAACGGGAAAAGCCAGGCTCATTGCAGTATCAAAGTGAAGCATCGGAAGAACTTTACCCGGTTACCCCATCTAAAAAACAGGACGAAGACTAAGCACAAAAACCTGCCGATCGGCAGGTTTTTTACTTTTTATGCCCCGAGGTATTTTTTCCTCATTTAAAGGAATATCGATCTTTTTCACGAATTGATAATAAAAAAGTGAGGAGGGCTAAAAATATGACACATCGCGCACTAAAGCATTTAGATTATCACAACTGGGCGAATCAAAGGGTGCTCAGCCACCTGAAAAGCCTGCCTGAAGAGCTGTTCACCCGGGAAATCCAAAGCGTTTTTCAATCTGTATCTGAGGTCGTTACCCATATGTGCGTGGCCGACGCCTTGTGGCTGAAAGTAATATCCGGAGCCGCTTACGAGGAAGCAAAGGAAACCGGCATGCGGCTGAAAGAAATGTTAAAGGGAAAAAAGATTGATGACTTCGTCTCCATTTTTCAAGACACGGCGCTTCAATATGAAACGTTTTTTGAAAATCTTGAAGACCCCGATGGTGAAATCACGATTGCACATCCGGCATTCGGCGAAATCAAAACGCCTGTTAGCGAACTCCTTCATCACGTGGTCAATCACGGCACGTACCACAGAGGCAACATTTCAGCGATGCTGAGGCAAATGGGTGAAGCGGGTGTGCCGACTGACTATGTTTATTATTTATTAAGCATGAAGCAGCCGACATAAATAAAAAACCCTTGTTCCGCTTTTGGAACAAGGGTTTCACAATTAAAATGATGCTGCAAGTTTTTTAGCTTCTGCTAAGCCGTTTTCAATGATTTTTTGAGCGTCGTCAGGAACAGCGTTGTGTCCTTCGATGACAACGGTATGCAGGTCTTGAACACCGAAGAAGCCCATGACGGTTTTCATGTAGTTCAATGACATTTCCATTGCAGCCATCGGTCCTTCAGAATAGAAGCCGCCTCTGGCATTTAACAGAGCAACCTTCTTGTCTCCCATCAGGCCTTTAGGTCCTTCAGGAGTGTATGTAAACGTCACTCCTGCGCGGGACAAGTAGTCCACATAAGTGTGAAGTACAGCTGGAACAGCAAAGTTCCACAATGGGAAAGCAAAAACAACTTTATCGGCTTTGACGAATTCGTCCAAGTAACGGTCCGCTACAGCTGCAGCTGCTTTTTCTTCCTCGTTCAATTCCATGCCTTTTCCTGCTTTAAATGTCCCGTTAATAGCATTTCTGCCCAGGTACGGCGGGTTTTCTTTGTAAAGATCAAGCTCTACAATTTCATCGTTTGGATGATTTTCTTTATAGCTGTTAAGAAACGCATCATAAAGTTTTACAGATACAGCTTCTTCAGCAGTACGGTCATTAGCTTTAACAAACAATACTTTAGACATTCTATTTTCCTCCCGTGCTAACGTTTCAATATTTACTTACAAATAGTATGTTACTTTCTTTTAAATAGAAAGTCAACTCATTTATTTTGATGCCAAAAGATGTTTCTATCAAAAAAGCCCTGTTCATATTTGATAAAAAACAAACGATTGCTCATATCAGCAAGAACTTTCGTTCGGATAATACAACATTATTTAAGTTCAAGCATAAAATATTATATTATGTAGCATATTTATGCGTGGTAGGAATATGCTGCGAAGCAAATAAAAAAGTTTTCGTTTAGGTTACAATGGCACATCTCATTAGGAACATTTATATCGATAACAATATACAAACCAAGTGATACTTGCACTTAGTAAAGACAACGCAATCAGTGCGGTTAGATAACTATACGTTTGCCAAACTAGAAATGACCTCCAACTAGCCCCAAATATTGTGGGGAGGATTAGGCATAGGATACCTATAAAAATTGTAGTCACAAGCCAAAAAGCTATGAGTATCAATCTCTTTTTCGTTAACGGTAATTTCCTATTCTGTTTCTTTCTACGCACCCCTAAAAAGAAAAATAGAATTGCTAGTAATGTTAGAGCAATTGTAGCGGAAGATAGGGCGATATCGGAAATCTGCATCAAACTCATTTGATAGCTTTGGGAGATGTTTCCGTCTAAAATATCCTTAATATTATATAACATATCAATATTTGTACTGGCACTATTGGATAATAGAGAGATACCTAGCTGTTCTTCTGGGAATAAGAATATATTTGTTGCAAACGTTGGATTACCACCTGCGTGTTGGATGAATGTCTGATCTGCATTCACGACCCACCCCGCCCCATAGTACAGTTCATCCACAGCCGCAACAGACCTATTGCCCTCATGTGATTTTGCAATCAGCCCTTGAAAGATTTCCGGAATATCTTCAACAATTCCCAATTGAATTCCCATCCAACGGGCTATGTCTTGAGAGGACGAAAACAGATACCCAGCAGGTGTGTTTCCTCTAAATTCCGGTGCATCATATGGCAGCGTCATGAAAAAAGCGGAACGATAGCCCTGTGCCAACTGACCTGTCGCTTGTACCTTACCTCTATTCGCATAAGTTTCATACAACCCCAGTGGTCGAAATACTTGTTCTTCCATAAAATCCTCAAAGCTTTGCCCCGATACGGTTTCTATCACCAAGCCCAGCACATCATAATTTACCGTCCCATATTCATATCTTTCGCCAGGTGGAAATACCACTTCGGCATCTATTAACATTTCAACGGTCTTTTGCAACATATCTGGTGTATTTCCCTCTGGGATATGCTGAGTATGATACCTATTGATTAACCCTGTAGTATGATGAAGGAAATGATTCAAAGTAACACTCTGCATGTCAACGGGCTGTCCCTGATATCGCAATGAGAACCAAGGTAAATACTCTACAACCGAATCGTCCATAGACAAAAATCCCTGCTCTTCCAAAAGTAAAATTCCTAAAGCAGTAAAAGCTTTGCTGACGGAGGCTAACTCCCATATGGTGTTTTCATTGGTCAAAATCCCTTCCTCAGAGTTTGCATAGCCGGATGAAAAGAAATAGGTATCATCCCTTGATTGTATTGAAACTGACATGCCCGGTGTGCCAGATATACGCCTAGCATCTTCTAATAATGATTGGATTGCAACAGACTCTTCCTCTGTCAATGCATAGGCTGAGGTGTTAAATCCAACAAACAACATAAATACTGTGATTATTGTTATAATTATCATCTTACTTCCCATGAGACACCCCCAGTAATAAAATATTGACTCGCTATCTGTGATCATGATGCCACTATATTTTTTCATTTCAAAGCAGACACATTATACCGATTATACAAGGGAAAAGGTTATTTCTGAATATGTAATGAGATTAATAAAATGGAAAAAGATAGATTAAGTTATGGCGCAGTACGTAAAAACTATTACCTTATCTTTGATAAACATAATAGAGAAATTTACATATTAAACATGATTATATGTAAATCTCCTTATTTTTCTGCTAATGTAAAAGATTTTGATAGGTGTATATTCAATGCTTTCATGTCTACAATCCATCAAGCAATTGTTTCTTCGTTTTATATCCAGATATTATACTTTATCGGCGTTCTGTCTCTCACTCAACATCGATTATGCCCCTATGACAATATGTCCGCAAGAATTTTATTGCAGCAAGAATTTCATTGCAGAATTTGATACTTTTTTCTCCCTCTCTAATAGTTGATATGATAAGGATATTACACAATATCACAACACATCATGCGATAATAACATTGAACAAATAAAGATTTATTTTGCACCCCCCCCCCCCTACAACTCCAATACAAATCGTAATATGATATTAACCGTAACAAAGATATAGACAGAAACTTAGCAAGCGAGAAAATAAAAATGAGAAAGAGCGATGTATGAAGAGCTATTTTTTTAAAAAACAACATTGCATATCGTGATATTTATTTTGTGAGAATAGCCAAACTAAAACCTTTCTACATGCGAAAAATCACTTCATAAGCTGTCTTTGAAAGGAATTATTTAAAAATACTCCCATACAACTAAATACAGAAGTTTGAAACTACTACATTCATGAATGGAAACCTAAGATGACTTGTTTCAAGCGAGACGTACAAGCAGTCTCTAAACATTGTAGTTGATAAAACAGCGAGCAGTATTGACCGTAAAAGCTGTTATGTAGACTAATGATTGTAAAAACAATCTACTATATATCGCCATGATGGAAGCCTATTCCAGAGCGATTGATAAGCGCCGAGATACCGAATACGAACGGTTAGCGAGATAAATAGAAATAGTGCTTCATTTTTCACAATGGAAGTGAGTGCATGGAGAAATTATGAAAAACTGCCGAAGTGACACCGCTTCCGCAAGCGGCAGCAAAAGCGAGCAAGTGGAAGCGGTGTGCGTGTCGTTGCGTAGCAACGACACCATTCTACCTCTCCATATCTAACAGGGAGGTAGGAAATAGAGAATAATAGTATGGAATCCGTTGATACGGTAAGGGAAATGATGTCCTGTGCTGGAATTTTGTGGCGGACATATCAAGGAATTGGATAAAAAAGGTGATAAAAAAAGACTTTTATATCAGATTGATGGAAGAAACAAAGAGATTTGACTTAGGCATGTAGATTCTTTTAAACAACTAACACTGGATATATCTTGTGAAGAAAAATGATATACAAAAAGCTATGTTTCAAAGATACCTAGAAGCGTCAGGGATTATTAGAAAGTTATTCGGAAATATTCAGTTAAAAGATATGAATGACATTGCTGTGCAAAGAAAAATTGATGAATACGCAAAGAAGCGTTCTCACAGTACCACTCGCAGCTTGTTAATAAAAGTCAAAATGGCACTTCGTGACGCTTACGCTCGTGGTTATCTCACGAATGATTTCGCAGAACTTGTCAAACCTCGTGGGAAAGAGTTATCGAAACGAAACAAAGCGTTATCCATTACGGACTTCCAAAAGCTAAGAACATATCTACTAGCACACACAGAGGAAGAATTTCATGTGCTCGTCTTAGTAGCTTTAGAAACAGGTATGCGAAGAGGAGAATTGGGTTAACGTAGACACCTTCTTGATGAAGTGAGTCTGCAAAACGTAAAGTTGTGTCGCGATCTGGAAGAATAATTGGAATAATAGGTGATTCACTATGTAATACATTAAGACCTATTTGTTGAATGCCGTCTCTTAAGTACTTTTCGTTTTCGTGTAACTTTTCCTGGATGTCCGGATTTTTCTCTAGAATATCAATAGCTGCAATTAAACCTCCGATAACTGATAAATGTTTTATTGTGTCGAGTACTTGACTCCCCGTCGACAGTTGTAGGACATCTCTTTTAACAAACAGAGCCATAGAAAAAAGCACCCTGTTTTTGCGGGTGCTTATTTTGAATCCTGCTCCTCATCAAGACGTTCGTAAGCATATGAACGCTTTTGATCCATCGTTTCTCTGTTTGTCAAATCCTTCATTTGCCGTGTAAATTGCTCGTCATATCCTTCCCCCTCTTGATTTCTTTTTTCTGTTTCAGCTTGAGTCTCCGCGGTTTTTCTTGCATATGGAACGGCTTCGAGGCGCTCATATGGTATTTCTTGACCTGTTGCTTCACATATTCCGTATGTGCCGTCTTCCAATCGCTTGAGGGCGTCTTCCACTTCTTTTAATAAATTTCTGTCCGTCTGCCGGAAGGTCTGCTCTCTCATTCGTTCAAAATAAACGCTGGCATGGTCAGCCTGATGATTGTCAACTCCGTTTGAAAGCTCGCCCGTTTCTTCCGCCATCGACTGATCTGTTCCTTCTGCAGGGGAAAGGCTTTGTTTTAAGTCAATTAATTTATGGTAGAGATGGTCTTTTTGTTTTTGTGTTAATGGCATGGCTGATCCTCCTCCTTTCTTCTTCCTTTCCCGATTTCGTGGGAGAAAAACCCGCCTTTCCAAAATAAAAAGGCCGTTCAGACGCGGGCAAGCGGTGAACAGCCTTTACGGTTTATGCACATAAGTATTTTGATAACAGCGCTTGAATTTCAAGCATGTCGGTATCCTTCGTAAATTCCAGGTCAAAGATTTTGCTGCTGGTCATCAGAGAAAGAGAACTGTCTGGATTGAACATGCTGACTTCTCTAATCGCAAAGCCTTCAATCGATCTGTATGGCAGAAAGACGCGGACTTTCTTTTTGGAAAACAGTTTATTATCAAAAAAAATAATCCGCTTGTTCGTAAAACAAATTTGATCTATCCTCAGTCTGCAAACCGATTCAATTTTTTCTCCTTCTATGAGCAGCGGTTCAAATTTTTTGCCGTCTGCTGTCTTGCTTGCTGAAAAAACGCCCAATCAAAACCCCTCTTTCTGTATATCCAATTTATGTTTATGCACAAGGCAAAGTATACTTGTCAGTTACTAATAAGGATACGATAACCCTGATTTATAAACAATTACGAGCAGATTACATTTCTTTAACGCTATATGTTTGTTTTTACTATCAATTAATACGCCCGGCGGACGCGGGAGGTTTCAACTTTTTATCAGTTTTTTCAGCTTATTTTTCGTTTGCTACCAATCAAAAGGTGGATAACGGATAAAACAAAAAACCGCAGCAGGATGTTCTTCCTCTGCGGTTCTCTTCTGACTATTATGCCTGATATGCACATATCAGGCACTTGCTTCTGCTTCGGTCAAGCAACTGATTCAGTCAGCCGATTTTTTATGAATGCGTGCGGGTGTTTGTTCAACTACCATTCATTGCTGTTGATGACCCGTGCAAATTGATTCAGGCTTTTACTTCTTCAAAGTACTCTTTGTAATAGCCGCCGACTTTGTTTGTATTATCGATGATAAACAGAAACTCTTCCGTTTCGTTTTTGACCTCGTATACGTTGCCTACGGTCAGCGCTCTGTTGACGATGTACTTTTTGGCATCGGTATGTATGCACTTTACTTTTTTAATGGTGTTATTGTTCTGCCATTTTTCGTGAATCATGCGGATGTCTCCTTTTTCATACGTGTATAGTTTCCATTGTAGCGTTTTTTCGCCGAAATGCAATGCGATCTGGAGGCGAATGTGATTTTAAAGAGCATGGATATTGATTTGGTTTCATTCCCTGTTATAGAATGGTGGTGTATAGTTCCAAAATCAGAAATATATCCCTCTTTCATCCGCGCAATGACCAAATCAAAAGACAAACCAGCACCAAGACAACTCACCCGAAGACAGACCAAAATTTCAAAGGAGGTTTGTTTGACAAACATGAGTTCATTAACAATGCAGGTCAGTAAAAAGCTGGAGGTATTTTTGCAGGGAACAAAGAAGCTCTATATTAACGGGGAATTTGTAGCCAGCGCCTCAAACAAAACGTTTGAGACCCCAAACCCGGCGACTGGTGAAACGCTCGCCACCTTATATGAAGCAGGTCCCGAGGATGTGGACAAAGCGGTGAAAGCCGCGCGGGAAGCTTTTGACCGCGGTGAGTGGCGGACGATGAACCCGGCCGAAAGAAGCCGGCTGATGTACAAACTCGCCGATCTGATGGAGGAACACAAAACGGAACTGGCTCAGCTTGAAACGCTGGATAACGGGAAGCCGATCAGCGAAACGACCGCAGGCGATATTCCGCTGTCAATTGAACATATGCGTTATTATGCCGGCTGGGCGACGAAAATAACCGGACAGACGATTCCTGTTAACGGACCTTATTTTAACTATACACGACATGAGCCTGTCGGAGTTGTCGGGCAAATTATCCCTTGGAACTTCCCGCTTCTGATGGCCATGTGGAAAATGGGAGCCGCTCTTGCAGCCGGATGTACGGTTGTCTTAAAACCGGCGGAACAAACGCCGCTTTCCGCTCTGTATTTGGCGGAACTGATCGATGAAGCAGGCTTCCCGAAAGGCGTCATCAACATCATTCCTGGCTTCGGTGAGACGGCCGGAGAATCTCTGACCGATCATGCCCTTGTCGACAAACTGGCATTCACAGGGTCAACGGAAATCGGTAAAAAAATTATGGAGAAAGCGGCCAAATCGGTTAAACGGGTGACCCTTGAACTCGGCGGAAAGTCGCCGAATATCATCCTTCCTGACGCCGATCTGAAGAAAGCGATTCCAGGCGCACTAACCGGCGTCATGTTCAATCAAGGCCAAGTGTGCTGTGCGGGATCGCGCGTGTTCATCCATAAAGACCAATATGACAAAGTCGTCGATGAAATGGCCGCATATTCCAAGTCGCTCCGCCAGGGTGCGGGCCTTCATGAAGACACGCAAATGGGACCGCTTGTCAGCAAAGAGCAGCACGAACGCGTCCTCTCGTATATTGAAAAAGGACGTCAGGAAGGTGCGAAAATCGCAGCCGGCGGAACATGCCCTTATGAGCAGGGATACTTTGTTTCTCCGACTGTATTCACCAATGTCGAAGACGAGATGACAATAGCAAAAGAAGAAATCTTTGGTCCTGTTTTGGCGGCGATCCCTTATGAAACGGTAGATGAAGTCATCGAACGGGCCAATCGCAGCGAATACGGCCTTGCTGCTGGCGTATGGACGGAAAATTTGAAAAACGCCCACTATATCGCCGACCGTCTGCAAGCCGGTACCGTTTGGGTCAACTGCTATAATGCCTTTGACGCCGCATCCCCATTCGGCGGCTACAAACAGTCGGGACTCGGACGTGAAATGGGCTCATACGCTCTGGATAACTATACAGAAGTAAAAAGCGTCTGGATTCATACAGGCGAATAACGCACGATATGAGTTTCTGCAGCCGCCCTGTCGATCAGGGCGGTTTTCTTTTTTATAGAAATAAACATTTATAGACACATATGGTAAAATGGATGATAGTTTAAGTCGAATGGAATGATAGAATCGTGTTTTCTTCCTCTCTTGGCAAAACCCTCTGGAATCAAAAAAGTTTTAGATACATATGGGCATCACAAACAGCACAGGCTGTCGGGTCGATTTTGATGACGATCATCGTCATGGTCGATGTGTTTAAGGAAACGAACTCTGTATTCGGATCGGGTCTGGTCTTGGCTTTATCCTCGTTCGGCAGTGTATTAGGCGGTGCGATGGCTTCTTTTGCTATTCAGCGCCTCGACCTGCTTCAAACAGCGGCTTGTTCAACATGGTTCAGAGCGGTCTGCGCATTATGCATCGGCTTATGCCAATCGCTGGGCTTACCCTCTTATATCATTTATGTGCTGCTGTTTTTGCAAAGCTTTGTCGGTTCCTGGTATTCCCCCGCACAGTTAGGTTTACTGTATCAAGCGATTAAAAAGCGCGATTACGTGGCGGCATCGGGAAGCATCGTAACGGTCAACCAGTTTATTCAGGCAGCAGGCTGGGGGCTCGGCGGCTATTTAACCGTTTTGGCCCAAACTCACACGCTGACATTGTTTACAGCAGGACTCTTTTTCGCATCAGGACTTTTAATCAAATTGCCGGATTTGAAAACAGCGGTTATCCCTCGTCAAAAAACCCGCACACAATCAGTCTGGCGCACTGTATACAGGAAGAAAACCGTTTTGCTGCTTACGATGATGGACATGTCAGAAGGTTTAGCAAATGCGGTCTGGACTTCCGCCGTTTTGCTGGCTTTTACGAAAGAGGTGCTAAATAAAGGGGAGGCTTGGTGGGGATTCATCAATGCCGGTTATTTTTTGGGAGCGATTTTGGGCGGCATTCTCGCTGTGCTCTTTTCCAACCAGCTCAAAAAAAGGCTTGGCCTCATGATTGTCTTGGGTTCTGTTTCAATGGGAATCACAACGCTTTTATTCGCCTATTCGTCAAATCCCCTCCTTTCGGTCATCCTCTGTATCATGATGGGTCCGCTTTATCAAGTAAGAGACGTCAGCCAGACGGTTATCCTTCAAGATACGTTGACAGATGAAGAGCGTGCACCGGTCACCGCCGCCAAAAATACCATTTTGACTGCATGGTCTGTCTTAACAATCGCCATTATGGGGGCTTTGGCAGACTTGATCGGGATCCAAAGCGTATTTATCGCTGCCGCTGTATTATATGCCGGAACAGCCGCTGTCACATTTTTCGTGCGGGATGTGAGAACGTACAGCCAGTCTGCAAGGCAAATAGAACGATGAAGCTGCTGTGGATATTCGATGACAATGGCGCTGATTGCCGGCGGCATTTACAGCCGTTCAGCAAAGATTGAAAATAAGAATGAACAAAGCGGCGCTCAGTAGAATAACATGCTGCGCGCCCTCTGATTCAGCGGGATATCAGCTCTTCGTATTCCCGCTTCAATATCCCCATAATGATTTCATCTGAGTACTGTTTATTCATATAAAGAGCCTCCCTGACCGTACCTTCCCTTTTAAACCCGGCTTTTTCATATGCTTTCAGCGCGCGCTTATTGTGTGAAAAGACTTCGAGCTGAAGGCGGTTAAGATCGAGCCTTTCGAATGCAAACTGCATGGCCAGCCGCACCGCTTCAGGACCATAGCCTTTGTTCAAATAAGCGGGGCTGTGCAAAGCGATTCTAAACCCTGCTTTTCGATTCGTCCGGTCGATGTCAATGATGGACAGATCGCCTATCAAACGATCGTCCTCCTTTAAGCAGACGGCAAAATCATAGCGCGTCTCATCGCTTGTGATTCTCTCGTAGTGCTCATAAAGGTCTTCCATCGTAAATTCGCGCGTCGTGCCCGTCATATATCTGATGTCTTCATTTTGAACAGCTTTGTAAAAGCTCTCCATATCGCCTTTTTCAACAGGTCTGAGATAAACCTTGCGGCACTCGAACATCGAACGCCCCTCCCCTGCTACTTTTGATACGCAGCAAACCAATGGTATGGCTGTATTTCCTTTAAAGATTTATAAAGCAGACGCCCATCCGGTACAGTTACAGCTGCTTTAAGATTTGGCCCCCAATAAAAAAGTCTTTCCTGGCATACCCCGCACGGCGTTAATACCTTGCATTCGGAATGTTCATCATCTCTCACGACACAAACAGAGTGCGTAATTTTTGCCTGATATTTATGGGCTTCGAGAATGGCACCCGTTTCAATGCATAAATCGGTTGAAGCGTTGATTACTTCCGGCGCTACGCTCGTCAAGATTCTCCCGTCTTCGGTATACATGGCGGCTGCCCCGCCCCATCCGGTCGGATACCTCTTTTTGATCAATTCGACTGCGGTGTCATACAGCATCTGTTCAATATTCATTCAGCAACATCCCCCAAACATTGTTTCTAAGGTCTCTCTTTTTACAATACCTGATAATGGAACAGAGGTAAACGAAGATATTCATGATTTCCTGATCATGCTCACGCATGCCCGCGCTGACGAATGCCTCTGTATGCTCATCACATATTCAAAATCGCTGTTCTTCTGTTTTCATCCGGTTGGCATGACACATTTCCGAAATGAATACAGTAAAATGAAGGAGATGAGAAGATTGCGTTCTTTACTAGAAGACGTGAAAGCTTTCAGACAAAAGACGCTCGCAAAGCTTCAAAATAGACAGAGACCTGATGGGTCATGGCGGTTTTGTTTTGAAGGGCCCGTGATGACAGACAGCTTTTTCATTTTGATGCTGACCTCACTTGGCGATCAGGACTCTTCTCTCATCACAAGTCTTGCTGAACGAATCCGTTCGAAGCAGAGCGGAGACGGTGCGTTTCGCAATCATCCGGATGAAACGGCAGGCAATTTGACCGCGACAGTCCAGGGCTATACCGGGATGCTGGCTTCGGGGCTCTATGACCGGAGAGATGCGCATATGCAGAAAGCCGAGGCGTTTATTAAGGCAACAGGCGGTTTGAAGAATGTGCACTTTATGACGAAGTGGATGCTCGCTGCCAACGGGCTGTATCCATGGCCGAGAGCCTATATTCCGCTTTCGTTTTTACTGATCCCGCCCTATTTCCCGCTTCATTTTTACCATTTCAGCACATACGCAAGAATTCATTTTGTCCCGATGGCCATTACGTTTAATCGACGATTCTCTTTAAAAAACAACCAAATCGGCTCGCTTCGGCATCTGGATGAAGCCATGTCAAAAAATCCTCTCGAATGGCTGAACATCCGCTCTTTTGACGAGAGAACCTTCTATTCTTTCAATCTGCAATGGAAACAGCTCTTTCAATGGCCGGCTTATGTTCATCAGCTCGGATTTGAAGCGGGCAAAAAATATATGCTGGACAGAATCGAAGAAGACGGAACACTATACAGCTATGCGAGCGCGACCATGTTCATGATTTACAGCCTGCTAGCGATGGGAATATCAAAAAACGCCCCCGTTGTTAAAAAAGCAGTCGGCGGAATCAAAAGCCTTATTTCCTCATGCGGAGAGGAAGGCTTCCATTTGGAAAACTCAACTTCCACTGTCTGGGACACCGCGCTCATCAGCTTTGCCATGCAGGAATCCGGAATACCTGAACAACATTCTTCCATCTCATCGGCAGCGGACTACCTTCTCAAAAGACAGCATGTGAAAAAAGCGGACTGGGCGGTCTCAAACCCTCAAGCGGCACCGGGAGGGTGGGGTTTTTCACACATCAATACAAACAATCCCGATTTGGACGATACCGCTGCGGCATTAAAAGCAATTCCGTATCAAAGGCGTCCGGCTGCCTGGAACCGGGGGCTCACCTGGCTTATATCAATGCAAAACAAGGATGGGGGGTTTTCAGCATTTGAAAAAAACGTTGACCATCCGCTCATCCGAAATCTGCCGCTCGAATCTGCCGCTGACGCAGCAGTCGATCCGTCAACGGCAGACTTGACTGGGCGCATTCTTCATCTGCTCGGACTTAAAGAGCGGTTGACAGATGACCATCCCGCAGTCAGACGCGCTCTAAGGTGGCTTGATCACCATCAGGAAGCTGACGGTTCGTGGTATGGCAGATGGGGCGTCTGCTTTATTTACGGGACATGGGCCGCACTCACCGGAATGAAAGCCGTCGGAATTTCCCACAATCACTCGTCTGTCAGAAAAGCGGTCTCCTGGCTTAAATCGATCCAGCTTGAAGACGGAAGCTGGGGAGAATCTTGCAAAAGCTGGGAAGCGAAGCGTTTTGTCCCTCTTCACTTTGGAACAGTTGTTCAATCTTCATGGGCGCTGGAGGCGCTTTTGCAATATGAGCGTCCGGATGACCCTAAGATCTTAAAAGGGATTCGTTTTCTCACCGATGATCACGAAAGCTCGCCTGAGCGACTCGAATACCCGACGGGAATCGGGCTGCCGAAACAATTCTACATCCGCTATCACAGTTATCCTTTTGTGTTTTCATTGCTCGCTTCAAGCGCATTTATTAAAAAAGCGGAAATGAGGGAGACATATTGAATGCTTACAAAGAAAAAATAGCGTCATGGGCCAAAGGTCTGAAAGACCAGATGAAAGATGATCCTTCTATAGAAAGCCAGTTAGAAAAACTTTTTCAATCACTGGATGATCCTCGTGCGACCGAACAGGAATGGTATGAACAGGCAGAAGCCGTGTATCAAGCCATCTCCCGCAGTGATGCGTCTCAAGCAGGTCGGCAGCCATTCAGAACAGTGCCGATCGGAGGCCATCGCCTGCCAAGCCTGCCCTACTCTTATTCAGCCCTTGAGCCTTATATTTCAAGAGAAATTATGTTTCTTCATCATACAAAACATCACCAAAGCTATGTCGACGGCTTGAACAAAGCTGAAAAAGAACTGCAGAAAGCAAGGCAAACCAAACAATTCGACCTTGTAAACCACTGGGAAAGAGAGCTCGCCTTCCACGGAGCCGGGCACTATTTGCACACGATATTTTGGTACGCGATGCATCCAAAAGGAAAAAGGCGGCCGACAGGCGAATTGCTGGAAATGATTAACCGTTCTTTCGGCAGCTATTCGGCCTTTAAAGAACAATTTTCCGAAGCGGCGAAAAAGGTGGAAGGCGTGGGCTGGGCGATCCTTGTCTGGGCGCCTCGCTCGCACCGCTTGGAAATTCTGATCGCAGAAAAACATCAGCTGATGAGCCAATGGGATGTGATCCCCCTTCTCCCGCTCGACGTATGGGAACACGCATACTACCTTCAATATAAAAATGAAAGGGCAAAATACGTCGATAATTGGTGGAATGTCGTTGACTGGAGAGAACCTGAAAGGCGGTTTGCGACAGCAAAGCGCGTTCTATGGGAGCCCTTCTGATTCAAATTCAATGGCGGGACTTCAACTACTGAAGTCCTCTTTTGTTTCGGTAGTTGCGCCCGACATCGGCCTCCCCGTCAAAGCCTTGCCTCAAAAAACGGACGAGCCTTTCCTCTCGCACCTTTCTCTTCTCTGCGCCAGGCAGCCGTCGACACTGGCCGAATCGAGCGAAAGTGCCGATACCTTATCACTCTCAATACCGTATCTATATCCCTTAAACCCTCTATCGTCTGTAATAAGATAACAAATAAAAGTTTAAATATCCCAGTTTCTCTTGAGGATTGTTAAGGCCGCTACACGGAGATTGGCAAGGAGGGGTCGGAAGAGAACCCCCACAACCATACATCCTTCTGAATCTGCTATTTTGATCATCCCTTTATGAAATACTGAATCTCAACAGTCTATCAATATATCCCAAATTTGTGCCTTAAGTATGGAATGTGAACATTTTTTGATTTATTTGGAAAATAGTCGTTTTTCCTCATTCTTCTAATTCCAAAACTCGTTAAGCTATTCTACAAGAAGGGAGGGAATAAATGAATAAACTGTCGATGTTTGTCTGATTCAGCCGGTCAGTTTTTCGAAAATGGCAAATTTATTTTAGGAGGGTAAATCATGAAAAAAATGTTTGCTTTCTTTACAGCCTTAATGCTCGGTTTGACTTGTTTGCCGTACTTATCAGAAGCGAAAGAATCAAAGCATACGGACAGTTCTGTTACAACCTTGCCTTCTATGTCTATATCCACATCTCTCAATCAGTCATTGGACCAGGAAAAACAACAGTTTAAAACTTCCGCTATTAATCTCAACATCAGCCTCGACCTCTTAGGAATCGGAAACTCGATTAGAGACGCCATCGTTCAAAGCAATAACCGCAGCGGTTTCGTCAAAAACTGCATGGAAACCGCTTTTTATTCTGCAGGGCAAAGATACAATGTCATGGTGTTCAACTTAAGCCAAGGCTATCACAACGGTTTAAGAGGAGTTAAATTTTATGGATCTGCCAACTATCATGGCGTGATTTACGGCATTTGGGTATTTGAAAGCGGACAATTTACAAACCAGGGAGACGGCGGCTGGATTAACTGGGCCTTTAAAGGCTGGTTTGATCGAAACGGCCAAACTGTAACATTCCGCAAGCCTTAATCAAAGTCAAAGTATCCCCCTCTTCTGCCTGCCGGTAAAATCGTCAAGAACGAATTCACCGGCAGGCCTTTTTAATATGTCTGCCGCAGAAAAAAGCCGATTAATCATACACTTCCCTTGCCGGTCATACCGCTGCCATTTCACAGAGAGAAAAGAAAGTACCGCTGACAAACTGTCTGCATGAAAAAAAGGCCGGACAAATCCGGCCTTATAAACAATTCAATCTTAAAATACGCCAATGACGTCCAAAAAGACGACAATAATAACGATCGGAGCGGCGTAGCGGATCAGCAAAAGCCATGCTGCAAACCATTTTCTGCTGATTTTAGAGCCCTCCCTCAATTCAGCAAAAAGCTCTTCTTTCGGGATTTTGAGCGGCACAAAAACAGCGATGAGCAAAGCGCCGAGCGGCATTAAAATATTGCTGACAAGGTAATCCGCCGCATCAAAAATAGATAGATTAAAAATCGATACATCCTGAAGCACGCCATATGATAATGCTGAAGGAATTCCGAATAGGAAAATCGCAATTCCCCCGGCCCAAGCGAAAGCCTGTCTTTTTTTAGGATCCCCTTTTGATAAGGAAGAAACAAGGATCTCAAGCATTGAAAATGCGGACGTCAGTGTAGCAAATAAAAATAAGAGCAGAAACGCCAATAAAAAGACGATTCCCAAAGGCATCTTGTGAAAGACTGACGGCAGCACATTAAATAACAGCATCGGGCCGGCATCAGGAGATAATCCGAATGAAAAAACGGCCGGAAAAATCGCAAACCCGGCAAGAATCGCTACAGATACATTGAGCAATGTCACTGAAACGGCCGACTGTATAAGGTTTTCTTTTTTCGATAAATAAGAGCTGTACGTTACCATAACGGAAACACCGACACTCAGCGAGAAAAAGGATTGTCCAAGCGCAAACAGCACCGTTTTGGCTGTGATATGGGAAAGATCAGGTTTTAAGAAAAATTCCAATCCTTCCATTGAACCGGGAAGTGTAAGCGAACGGATGATCAAAAGCAGAAAAATAACGAACAGAGCAGGCATCATAAACTTGCTCGCTTTTTCAATTCCGCTTCTGACCCCTTTTGCAACAACAAGAATCGTGATCATGATAAATGCAAACTGGCTCGCAAGAACGAGATACGGATTTGCAATTGTCTCTCCGAAAAGACCTGCATAATCCGTGCTTCTTGACAGTTCGCCGGTCAGTCCTTTGATAATATAAATGATGATCCAGCCGCCGACAACACTATAAAAAGACAGCAGAATAAAACACGTGATAATGCCAAGCCGGCCGATCCAATGCCAAAGCGAGCCGGGCGCCAGCTCCTTATAGGATTCAACGGCATCTTTTTGAGTCTTTCTGCCGATAATGAACTCCGCCATTAATAACGGAAGCCCAATCAATAAAGTAAAAAGAATAAACATAAGTAAAAATGCTCCGCCGCCGCTTGTTCCGGCGACATAAGGAAACTTCCATATCGCGCCGAGCCCGATTGCCGAGCCGGCCGAAGCTAAGATAAATCCAAGCTTTGATGACCATATATTTTGTTGATTTTCCACTTAAGCACCTCTTCTTCTCGGTCTAATTGCATATGGCTACAAACTATCATTTTAAAAAGCATAAACGAATTCGTCAAGGTTTTCAAACATTTCTTTCAGTTTACATAATAATATTATTTAAAACAAATTCGAATTTTACAAGTATTGAATTATTCAGAATATTAATTATAATAAGAGGATGTTATATTTTCTACAGATGTGAGGAGCTGGACTTATGAGTTATTTGATCAAAATCAGTCAATTTGCAGGAAAAACGTTCGCCATTTGGGTGATTCTGTTTGCGGTTCTCGGCTTTGCCTTTCCGACGCAATTCACCTGGATCACCCCTTATATTACCATCCTGCTTGGCGTGATTATGTTTGGCATGGGATTGACATTGTCAGCGGACGATTTTAAAGAGCTGCTGAGACGTCCCCTGCATGTGCTGATCGGTGTGCTGGTTCAATATACGGTCATGCCGCTGCTCGCTTTTGGACTGGCCTATGGACTCGGGCTTCCCTCCGAAATAGCGGTTGGGGTCATTTTAGTGGGATGCTGTCCCGGGGGAACGGCATCAAACGTCATGACATTTTTGGCGAAGGGGAATATCGCCCTGTCAGTGGCGATTACAACGGTTTCCACATTGCTTGCCCCTTTTTTAACGCCGTTTCTCATTTTATTTTTCGCAAAAGAATGGCTTCCGGTATCTCCGGGCTCACTGTTCTTGTCGATTTTACAGGCGGTGCTGCTCCCGATTATCGCCGGGCTGATCGTTCAATTTTTCTTTAAAAAACAAGTGAAAAAAGCGGTGCAGGTGCTTCCGCTCGTCTCTGTTCTCGGCATCGTCGCCATCGTCACCGCGGTCGTCGGAGGCAACCGGGAAAACATTATTCAATCAGGGCTGTTGATTTTTGCGGTCGTCGTTCTTCATAATGGCCTCGGCCTTTTCCTTGGCTTTGTTTTGGCAAAGTGCTTTAAAATGGATTATGCATCACAAAAAGCCGTGTCCATTGAGGTCGGCATGCAGAATTCGGGTCTCGGTGCAGCATTGGCAACGGCGCACTTCTCTCCTCTTTCCGCTGTCCCGAGCGCTGTTTTCAGCGTCTGGCATAACCTTTCAGGCTCATGGCTTGCGACATACTGGAGCAAGAAAGCAAATAAGCAGAAGAATAACAATTATTCTCCTGCCCCGCAGATGATAAACAAAAAGCTTTGACCGTACATGCGGCCAAAGCTTTTTTCTTGATTTAACCTTCCAACAGAAGCTGTTCAGGATCTTCAAGCAGATTTTTAATCGTAACCAGGAAGCCGACTGCCTCTTTACCGTCGACGATCCGGTGGTCATACGATAATGCAATGTACATCATCGGGCGGTTTTCGAAACGCTCTTCATCAATTGCTACAGGGCGCAGCTGGATCTTATGCATGCCCAAAATACCAACTTGCGGACTGTTCAAAATCGGAGTCGACAACAGTGATCCGAACGTTCCTCCGTTTGTGATCGTAAAGGAGCCTCCTTGAAGCTCGTTGAGCGACAATTTGTTGTTTCTCGCTTTCTTCGCAAGCTCTCCGATATCCTTTTCAATATCAGCAAAGGTTTTGCGGTCTGCATCCCGAACGACCGGTACGACGAGGCCATCCGGCGCAGCAACAGCGATTCCGATGTCATAGAATTGTTTGATCACAAGCTCGTCGCCTTGAATTTCCGCGTTGAGGAGCGGATATTTTTTCAGCGCGGCGACCACAGCTTTTGTAAAGAATGACATGAATCCGAGCTTCACATCATGCTGCTCAAGGAATTGATCTTTTCGGCGTTTCCTTAGGTTCATGACCGCCGTCATGTCCACTTCGTTGAATGTCGTCAGCATAGCGGCGGTGTGCTGAACTTCAACGAGGCGTTTGGCGATCGTCTGTCTCCGGCGGGACATTCTTTGACGCTCTACCGGTTTACCTGCATTTTCGGTTTGTTTAGCAGCCGGCGCCTGTGTTTCGCGTTTTGGTTCAGGCTGAGCTTTTGGCGGCTGCTCGTTCTTCTGATAAGATTCAACATCTTGCTTTCTGACCCTTCCGAGCGGATCACCGGTAGGAATCTCCGATAAATCGATGCCTTTTTCACGGGCGAGCTTTCGGGCAGCCGGAGAAGCGATTGTCCTTGTTTTGGTTGTATCCGCCTCATCGTTCGCGCTTTCGCGAGGTTCGGCTGTCTTTTCAGACGTGGCTGGCTTCTCTTCCGAAGCGCCGGCGCTTTCTTGAGCGTCAGCTTGAGGAGCCGTTGATTGGCCTCCTTCTCCTTCGCCTTCTGAAATCGTTCCGATTATTTCGCCGACCTGAACCGTGTCACCGGAATCTTTCAGCACTTCCTGAAGAACGCCGGACTGCTCTGCCGTCAATTCAACGTTGACTTTATCAGTCTCCAGCTCAAGCAGGAATTCCCCTTGTTCTACATAATCTCCCGGTTGTTTCAGCCATTGGGCTATCGTTCCTTCTGAAATTGATTCCGCTAATTCAGGTACTTTAATTTCCGCCATTTTTTAGTTCCCCCTTAATTTTTGCGAGTCAAGCTATCAGATACAATGCGTTCCTGTTCCTTTTTATGAACCGTCGGATCCCCTTCTGCCGGACTTGAACGTCTTCTTCTGCCAATATAGCGGACCTTCACGTCCTTTGGAGCAATCTCTCTTAAATAAGGCTCGATATAGTTCCATGCACCCATATTTTGCGGTTCTTCCTGTACCCAGACAATCTCCTCCAAATTCGGGAGTTTGCTGAAGATCGCTTTAATATGCTTTGCAGGGAAAGGATACAGCTCTTCAACCCGTGCAATATGCAGCCAATCTTTTTCACCTTCCATTTTATTGAAATGGCTGCTGATGTCAATCGAAACTTTACCGCTTGAAAGGACGAGGCGCGTCACTTTGTCATACTGATGGGAAAGTCCTGACATTTCATAGACCGGCTTAAAGTTACTGTCGCTGAGCTCCTGCACTTCTGATACGGTATTCGGATTTCTCAGCAGGCTTTTCGGCGTCATGATGATCAGCGGGCGGATCTCCTCGCGAAGGAGCATCTTCGCCTGCCTTCTTAAAATATGGAAATACTGGGCAGCGCTCGTCAAGTTGGCGACAGTCCAGTTGTTTTCCGCCGCCAGCTGAAGGAAGCGTTCCGTTCTTCCGCTTGAATGCTCAGGTCCCTGCCCTTCATAGCCGTGCGGCAAGAGAACAACGAGCCCTGATTTTTGTCCCCATTTCGCTCTTCCTGCAGAAATGAACTGATCAAAGTACACTTGCGCCGCGTTTGCAAAGTCTCCAAACTGCGCTTCCCAGATCACCATCGTTTCCGGCGAAGACACGTTATATCCATATTCAAAGCCAAGGACGGATCCTTCAGAAAGCGGGCTGTTGTGAACCGCAAATGACGCTTTCGTATCTGCAAGGTGATGCAGTGCGATGAATTCGTCCCCTGTCTTGCTGTCGTGAAGGACAAGGTTGCGGTGTGCGAATGTGCCGCGTTCTGAATCCTGCCCGGTCAGCCTTAGAGGTGTGCCGTCTTTCAAAATGGATGCAAAAGCCATCGCCTCTGCAAGCGACCAGTCGACTTTTCGGTCATCGTCGAACGCTTTGGCGCGCCTTTCGAGGATTCGCTTTAGCTTATCGAAAACGTTGAAGTTTTCAGGCCATGAAACAAGCTCCTGATTAATTTTGCGCAAAGTTTCAACATCAACCGACGTGTCAACATCAGGAAAACCGTTGGAAACAGGTTCCGGAAGAACGATTTCATGCGTCATATCTTCCTTTTTGGCCGGCACTTTGCGATAGGCTTCTTCTAAACGCTTCATGACAGCGTCCCCGATTTTGTCGACGGTTTCATTATCGACGATCCCGTTATGAATCAGCTTTTCAGCAAAGATGTTCTTGACGGTCGGGTGCTTTCTGACCGCATCATACAGCATCGGTTGCGTTGCAGACGGCTCATCCATTTCATTGTGGCCGAAACGGCGGTAGCCGATCAGATCGATCAAAAAGTCTTTGTTGAAAGTCATGCGGTATTCAACAGCGAGCTGAACCGCTGAAAGGCATGCTTCAGGATCATCCGCATTGACGTGGACGATCGGAATCTCAAAACCTTTTGCAAGGTCGCTTGCATATTTCGTTGATCTTGACTCATTGCTTTCCGTCGTAAAGCCGATCATGTTATTGGCGATAATGTGAATCGCTCCGCCCACCTGATAGCCTTTAAGCTGGCTTAAATTCAGCGTTTCCGCGACAATGCCTTCCCCTGGGAATGCCGCATCGCCGTGAATCAGAATCGCCAGCGATTTTTTAACGTCTTGAAGCGGATAGCCGCTCTCCGTTCTCGTTTCCTGGGCGGCTCTTGTCGATCCCTCAACGATCGGATCGATGAACTCCAGGTGGCTCGGATTGTTCGCGAGCGCAATGCGCGCCGTTTTCGTATGCTCATCCTGAATCTGACGGTTGGCGCCGAGGTGATATTTTACGTCACCCGTCCAGCCGTAATTGATCCCTGTCGAACCTTCCGACGGAACGAGATCTTTGTTCGGCGCATGCTGGAATTCAGAAAAAATGATTTCATAAGGTTTTCCGAGCACATGCGCAAGAACGTTCAGGCGGCCCCTGTGCGCCATTCCGATATTAACGTTTGTCGTACCTGCCGAAACGGACTTGGCGATAATATCATCCAGCATGGGCACAAGCGCATCAAGTCCTTCTATTGAAAAGCGTTTTTGCCCGACAAAGGTTTTGTGGAGAAACTGTTCAAGGCTTTCAACTTCTGTCAGCCTTCTTAAAACTTCCACCAGCTTTTCTTTCGATTTCGGGGCGAATAATTCCCCGGATTCGATCTTTTTCATCAGCCAGTTGCGCTCTTCAAAAATGTGCACATGGTCAAATTCAAAAGAAATCGATTTTTTGTATGTGTTTTTCAAGTACTGGATGGCTTCTAAACCGTTCGTTACTTCTTTAGGGGCATCTTTGCATATGACAGACGCCGGAATTTTTTTCACATCCTGCTCAGTTAACCCGTACTCAGCAAGAGGAAAAAGCTCCTGTTTCTCTTGTGTTTTTCTCAGTGGATTGACGGAAGCGTTTAAATGGCCATAGGTTCTAATATCTTCTGCGAGTTTTATCACTGATGCGATTTTTTGAATAGATCCAGCCGTGAAATCTGCCTCTTCGTTTTTTAGAGAGGCGGCCCTTATATCGCCCGGGGGAGCTCCAAGTTCGTCAAACATCTCTTTTAAATCAGCATCCAAGCTTTCTGGATCCTTGACGTATTGATCGTAAAGCTCCAGCACATAGCCGAGGTTCGGACCGTGAAATTCTTCCCAAGTCATTCTTTGTTTCATACTATTTTGAAACATTTGAACATTACCCCCAACCTAATAATCAAGTGAATGATTCACTATCTTAATATATCTTCTGAACCTTACGCCCAGAAATATGTAATAAAAACGCTTCCACGTACATTTTACCACTGTTTCTCATTTGTTTCTACACAGATTGTTCAAATAAAATTAAAAAATCATCTTGAAAAATAAAAAATTTTATAATTTTGAACTTTCAGACCGAATTCTTTTAAACCGGCTCATTATTTATTCACATATTTCCCCTGACCGTCTATTTTTTAACATCCCGATGTGCTCCGCAAAAAATTAAGTTGATAAAAATAATAAAAATTTCAATATTTCACTGTGTTTCTACGATAAAAAACAGATGGCCGCGAGTATTGCTGCCATCTGTCCTATCTAGCCTATACTTTTGTTCAACAGCTTTTTTAAAAGCGGGTACAGAACATCGGGAAGCTGATCGACGTCCGGGACGAAAAGGCTGTACTTTCCGTACATGTCCTGTATCGTCTTGATTTGCGATTCTTCGATTTCGCTGTTTGATAAAAATACATTGATGACTTCGATATTTCGTTTCCGCGCTTCCATAACGGCTTCATGTGTATCGACAATCCCGTTTTGTTCATAATCGAATGCGGCTGGCTCCCCATCTGAAAAGACAATCAGGAACTTCTGAGCTTCGCTTCTTTGAACAAGCATCTTCGTCATCTGTCTGATCGCATATCCATCCCGGTTGTCTTCCTCCGGTTCAAGCTGCATGACATGCGGTCCGGCGCCTGCTTTTAAGGAATCCGCAAAAGAGACGACCGTATGAAAGTAATTGGGCTGACTCGTCTCTGTCGCATCGTTCGTATCTTCCCAAAAACCGACGATTTGGTGAGGGACAGCAACAGATTTAAGCGCTTCGTGAAACAGGACAATGCCCCGTTTCGTCTCGGCCATTTTGTCATGCATGCTTGCTGAACAGTCGACGAGCAATGTAAAAACGGCGTCGATCTCTGTTGACGGTTCTTGCTTTTTATAGAAGAGGCGCGGATTGCGCTCTGTAAAGTAACGGAGCAGTTTATTGTTCAATCTACCTGCATGCAAATCGGTTCTCAGGAGCGTTTTTTTATGCTCGAGCGTTTTTTGAATCATCTGCTTGAGCCGTTTTTGATACGATTCGATTGTTTTTGCTTGAGCCTGGTAGTCTAATATGTCTTCGTTAGAAGGTTTTTCCGGAGGCTTCATCACCGAAAACGCATAGCGGTTTTCTTTGCCGGCTGGTGCGGCGCCGCCGTTTGGCTCATCTTGAACAGATTCAAGCGATTCAAGTTTTGAATAGTCTTTTCTTTTCGTCTGCTTCGCCGTTCCCTGAACTGACCCGAGCGCTTGGTCGCCGTCTTCGCCTTCTCTTAAAGCCCCGCCGGAAATATCGGTTTTTGCACCGTGCTCCAAATCAAACTGGAGAAAGCTTTTCGCCGGAGCTTCCGTTTCTCTGTGCCAAGTCGGCATTTCTTCTTCATGAACTTCCTCATCACCCGCACTTTTCTCTTCAAGCGTCAGATCCTCGCTCAGCTTCGGTTTTGCTTTCAAATCTTGAAAAAGCGCTTCTTCGTCAACTTGTTCGTATTCCAATTCCGGAAAAAAGAAGTACGTATTCAGCATATCTTTTTCGAGCACCTCTTCAAAACCTTCCATCAGCCCGCTTACAATCGAGACGATGTCAGCAGTTGAACGCGCTTCGAATACGCGGGCGAGCTCGGCTTCTATAAATCCCTTCATCGGATCGACCGATTCATGGATAGCCGGTATCTCATCAAGCGGCGACTCCGCGGTCAGCTTAAGATATACAGCGCAAAACAAAGCATCTGTAAAAATGCTCCGCTCCAGATTCAGCGTCAACTGGGTCGCAAAATGTTTCCGGTACATTGATTTCCGGCTCGAAAATACCGGTTTTGTACCGGGCCGCTCCCTCTTGATGAACTCTTCGATTCTGATATCTTCAAAAAGCATAAACAACTGTTTTGCCAAACTCTTAAAATGATATTTCCGAGTCGCGTCAAGCATGCGGGAAAAGTCTTTCATCGAGCTGTAACGGGAGCCGATTGACCGCAAGTATACATCGCTTTTCAAACCTTCTACCATATCCCGGTGGTTCCGGTCTTTCCAAAAATGGCTCATGTAGATCTTTTTCTCAAAAGGATTGTAGTAAGACTGAACCCCGTACTCCACTTCAACCTGATCGCTTTTCGCGAGCGTTTTCGCGAGATCTGTCAGCTCCATAAAAAGCAGAGAGTCAATCTTGCTGTCATTGAATTTAATAAACTTCATAAAAAAACCCTCATTCGAACAAAGTCTGGGCAATATTTCGGACCGCCGCTTTTTCGCGTTCATCATCAAGCTTTTCAACGATGCCGCGTTCGATCGCTCGCAGCGGCGGAATATATGTCGACAGGTCGCAAGTATCGAGAAGCGCTCTGATGGAAGCGGCCTCTTCAGAAACCTGTCCATTATGAGCCTGCGTCATTAAGTCCGATGACAGGGTAACAAACCGGTTCAGCAGCTTCTGATTTTTTAGTTCGGATTGTGTTTCAAGCACCCGCTTCAGCAGGTCACCTTTAATGTAGGGCACGTCGATAATGACAAACCGGTTTTTCAGCGCTTCGTTCAACGGGACCGTTCCGACATAGCCTTCGTTTATCGCTGCAATCACGCCGAATCCCTCTTTCGCTTTGATGACGTCCCCCGTAAACGGATTGGTCATCATTTTCCGGTAATCGAGCACCCCGTTTAAGATCGGCAGCGTTTCCGGTTTCGCCATGTTGATTTCGTCAATATATAGGAAATGGCCGTTGTTCATCGCTTTTGTCACAGGACCTTCGATAAATTCAATAGAGGCGTTCCCGTTGGTGTTTTCAATCGTTTTGTAACCGACAAGCGCCTCTGCATCAAGATCCACAGAACAGTTGACACTGTGCATAGGTTTTTGAAAATAAGCGGAGAGCGTTTCGGCAAGTTTTGTTTTTCCGGAGCCTGTCGGGCCTTTTAACAAAACGTTTTTTCCGAGTGACAGCGCGATCATCGCGTCATAGAGAATAGCGCTGTCTTCCGCTTCATAACCGGGCGTTCCAATCAATGATTGGTATTCCGCGGCAACAGGTTTAGCGGCAGACTGAATCAGCCGCTCTTTTATTTTTTCAGGCAGCTCTAGTTCATGCAGATCATATTTCATGTGTTGTAAAATTCCTTTCTCAAAGCGTCTTCTGTATGTAAGTATACTAGAAAAGATGCGCTGCCCTCAATATAAACGGCTTCCATGCGCCGATTCACTTTTTTCCGGTGTTCGTCAGCGCTCCGCAAACCATCCGGGCTCCGGAGTTTCCGGATGGATTTGTCAGATCATCATCCTGATGCTCATGAATGACGAAAGCACTTCCGTCATGATCAAGCAGACTGAACTTGCTTTTCTGATCGAGGGTGACGTCCGGCGCATTTACGATAACGTCGACTTTGCCGTCGGCTCCGACTTCAATATTCGGCAAATCACCGGCATGCGGTCCTTTCGGATTGTGAAAGCCGTGCTCCTTTTGGTCAGGATTGAAATGAGCACCCGCACTTTCAAAATCAGGCTTTTTACACACGCCCGTTTCATGAATATGAAAAGCAAGCATTCCCGGCGGCAGATTATGGGCGCTGACTCTGATATCAAGGCCTTCTGCAGCAGATTCAGACACTTCTATAAAACCGGTTTCCGTACCGTCGCGTTTGATCAGCGGTACTTTTAACGGCTGTGTCATCGCTTCAAAGGTTACTCTATGTTCCTGTTCGACATTTTTTTGCTGAATTTCTTTCTGCTGTGTACATGCAGCTGCCAGACAAACGGCCATACATGTGAGCAATATGTAATGTAATGTTCTCAAACGGCTCCCCCCTTCGCTTTTCTTTTCAGTTTAGACAACGAAGAGGGGCATTAAACCTGTCCTTCCTATCCTGAAAACACGCAAAAAAAAAAGCCATATAAAATGGCTTTTTTAGAATGAATACCGTTTTGCGCCGAGATAGCGCTGTTTCCAGTAGGAATTGTTCATGTCGCTGACAGTGACACCGGAATCGTTGGCATTGATAAACTTGTTGTTTCCTAAATAAATGCCGACGTGTGAAGGGCCCGCTTTATATGTTTGGAAGAAAACGAAGTCTCCTCTTGAAGGTTGGCTGACTGGTGACATGACGCTCCAGTATCCGGCTGCGCTCAGCCTTGAGACAGATGTGACTTTGTTCAACGTGTAATAGATGAATCCGCTGCAGTCAAAGCCTGAAGGGTTGTTGCCTCCCCATCTGTAAGGCACGCCGATATGCTTTTCTGCTTCTGCAATCATCCGTTCGACCTTTGCACTTGTCGAAGTGCCGGTTGAAACTGAAGAGTTCGGCGAGCTGGAAGACGGGCTGCCAGATGATCCGGAAGTCGATGCACCGGAGATTTTAAGCTTCTGGCCAACTTGCAGGACATCTGTTTTTAATCGATTAGCTTCTCTGATGCTTTGTACTGTCACATTCATCGAATTTGCAATTTTCCACAGAGAATCGCCTGGTTTAACCGTGTAAGTGGTCGTTTTTGAACTGCTGCTTGTGTTCGTTTTACTTGATGAAGAATTTGAAGACGAACCAGAAGATGTTTTGCTTCCGCTGGAAACCGTTCCTTTCACTTTAAGAACCTGGTTCGGGTAGATCGTGTCCGACTTCAAGTTGTTCAGCGTTTTAATTTCGGCGATTGTCATATTCAAATTATTGGCAATTTTCCATAAAGAATCGCCCAATTTGACTTTGTATGTGCTGCTTGAACTTTGCGAGCTTGAGGATGAGCTGGATGATTTCGAACTGGAACTGGAACTCGAACTTGAGCCAGAGCTGGAACCGGTGTTTTTCGCGCTTCCTTTAATAACCAGCTTTTGTCCCGGGTAAATCATATCGCTGCTCAGACCGTTTAAGTTTTTAATCTCTTTTACGGTTGTTTTGTAGTCTTTGGCAATCAGCCACAAGGAATCTCCTAATTTCACTGTGTAAGTTGACTTTGCAGTGCTTGAGCTTGAGCTGGAACTTGCGGATTTTGTCTGTGAGCTGCTTTTTGACTTGCCGTCCGGTACTTTTAAAGTTTGTCCGACATAAATAACTGTAGATGAAAGATTGTTGGCTGATTGAAGTGCCGAAACACTGGTATTGTACTCAGCTGAAAGCTTCCACAGTGAGTCTCCGCTTTTCACCTTGATGGTTTGGGCTTCTACCGGTGACGCCGCCAATGAAGTTCCAACTACCGCAGAGGCCGCCAAACCTACTGCTATCTTCTTCTTCATAACCTCTTAACCTCCCGTTTCATTTTCGTTCTCTCTATGTATGCCATTACATTTGCCATTGCTTAAGACTTTATCCAGCCGGTCAGGCAGGTGATCTGATCACCGTATGGATGGCCTTTGGCTGAAAGCCCCCTTTTATATTCTTAAGCAAAAAATGCAATTCACGATTTGTATCGGTCTAATTTATATTTTTTTAATAGTCTTTTTGCCTTTTTACAAATTTCTTATTAAAAATACAGACTGATAGGCACATTGACAAAAATCAACACTTTTTTCAATGCTCGAGATATCGGGTGCTTTTTTTGCAAAGGTTTGAGTTTTAAGTTTTCGGAAATACGATGATCAGTTGTTTTAAAATCAGAGGTTCATGGTGAAAAACAGCGAAAAGGAGTTAACTGGATATGCTGCATGTGCCGAAACAGCCCGAATAGACGCCGTAACATGCGGATTTCTGTGCCGTTTTACAGCCGATTTTCTTTTTCGGATCAAACGGTCAAGCCCAGCGTTCAAGTTGAGGGTGTAAAAACTGCGTATTCTTATTCATTAGTTTACCGTAAATCGCCGATCAATCCTCATCTATTGCCTAATCGAAAAGCAAAGATCAGGATCACTCATACATTTCTACATTTCAGCACAAATTCCTCCACGAAACCATAAATTGACTATATCATACATTTTTTTTGCCAACATCCGGAATTGGGAGTATCTTTTTTTTAGATCGAACGGCGTTTTACTATTTCATCTATAGATTCTTATTTCCTATCTTAATATAAAGATAAATGTAAAATTAACACTTAATACTCATTCGTTTTTGTATATCAATAGTCGTTATTTACTATTAGAAAACACATAAAAAAACTTCCGGTTTATTACCGCCGCTTTCATGCATGTTTCCTCCTTTTATGACGCATTTTAAGATATGGAGGTGAATCTTCTTGGCCATTCAAAAAATATGTCAATATTTATGTACGTGTTTAGGAATTCTTTCTCTTTCCTTTATTTATGTGCAAATGTTTAAAAAAGCAAAACAGGCGAAAAAAGATTGAACAGACATTTATTGCATTTTATACATAACGTGTTATAATTTCTCTCGTTATCCAAAAGAAACGGGGAACTGATATGAGGGAAACAAAGGATTTGCGGGAGAAAACAAGGCAGTTTTTAACGATTTTAATTCCGATTTTGATTACGCAAGCGGGACTGTCGCTCATTACGGTTCTCGACACGGTGATGTCAGGCAAAGTCAGTGCCGCCGACCTCGCCGGCGTCGCAATCGGCTCGAGTTTGTGGACCCCGGTTTATACAGGGCTTGCCGGCATTTTGACGGCTGTAACACCGATGGTCGCCCAACTGATGGGGGCCAAGCGGCAAAAGGATGTCCCTTATACTGTTATTCAATCGATTTATGTGGCCGGAATCATCAGCATTGCCGTGATCGTCTCCGGGTACTTACTGATTGATCCGGTGCTTGAGAATCTCGATCTTGAACAGAAGGTAGCGGTCATCGCAAAGCAATATTTAATCTGCATCGGGCTCGGCATATTGCCGTTGTTTGTTTACAATGTGATGCGCTGCTTTATTGATTCACTCGGAAAAACGCGGGTGACGATGCTGGTTACGCTCTGTTCTCTGCCCATTAATTTTGTTTTGAATTATTTGTTCATTTTCGGGAACTTCGGCTTTCCAAAGCTTGGAGGAGCAGGAGCCGGTATGGCTTCCGCCATCACATATTGGTGCATTTGTCTGATCTCTTTATACATCGTCCACAAAAAGACGCCGTTTCACCAGTTTAGGATTTTTGGAACATTCTATTCATTTTCTTTTGCTGAAAGTATGAAACTGCTGAAGATCGGCATTCCGATCGGTTTCGCCATCTTCTTTGAGACGAGTATATTCGCAGCTGTCACTTTGCTGATGAGCCATTTTGACACGGTCACGATCGCTTCCCATCAGGCGGCAATGAATTTCGCTTCGCTTCTTTACATGCTTCCATTGAGCGTATCGATGACGCTGACAATTGTCGTCGGCTTTGAGGCCGGAGCAAAACGGTTTAAAGACTCGAGAACCTACAGCTATCTCGGCATTTCAATAGCGGTCGGTTTTTCATTATTCACCGCACTCATCATTTTACTGTTCAGAGAGCAAATCGCCGGTTTGTATGCGGCTGACCGGGATGTGCTGCTTCTGACAAAGGACTTCTTGCTGTTTGCGTTGTTTTTTCAGCTGTCGGATGCCATCGCCGCTCCGATTCAAGGAGCGCTCAGAGGATATAAAGATGTTAACTACACGCTTGTCACAGCTCTCGTCTCGTATTGGATTATCGGGCTTCCGGTCGGTTTTGTGATCGGAACGTATACTTCATTCGGAGCTTTCGGGTACTGGATCGGACTGATCACGGGGCTCGCAGCCGGTGCAGTCGGGCTGTTTTTCAGGCTCAAACGCATTCAAAACCGCTATATTCACACTCAAAGCGTGTAAAAAGGTGCCGGGCTCATATGCCCGACACCTTTTTTGATCATTTTAATCATTCCATTGATAGGTCCAAAATGTTTCTTTTTCAAACCATGTCTCAACAACCGGCTCGCCATTGGCGAGTTTTTTCTCTATTTCTTTCATAAAGCCGCCTGTTTGAGATTTATGTGCTTTGAGCGCGTTCATTTTAATATCTGCAGCTTCTTTGATATCAAGAACGACGTCAGGTTTGCCAAGAACCTCTTCCCTGTGGTGGGTGATGGCCATGCATAAGACGCGCGGCCGGTCTTCTTTCTTTTTCCGCGATAATGCCCTGATAACCGCGGCACCGCACGCATCATGGTCAGGATGAACGCCGTGTCCCGGATAAAACGTCACAACAAGGCTCGGGTTTACATCATCAATGACAGCCTCTATTCGATCGGCCAGTTTTTCTTCATCCTCGAATTCGAGCGTTTTATCGCGGTATCCGAGCATGCGCAAATCCTGTACATCCATTTCCCTGCAGGCGTCGATCAGCTCTTGCTTTCTGAGCAGCGGAAGGGTTTCCCTGTTGGCAAAAAGCGGGTCTCCCATATTTCTTCCCATCTCGCCCAGCGTCAGGCACGCGTATGTTACAGGTATATCTTCTTTTCGGTTTAAGGCGATCAAGCCGGCGACTCCGAAAGATTCATCGTCAGGATGCGGCAAGATCACGAGTAAATGTTTTTTCATCTATAACACCTTCTTTTTAGACTGCAAATGGCTTTTTGCTGATTTGAAGCGAAATGGCGAGTTTGCCGCCCGGCAAATAGCCGGCGAGAAGCAACCTTCCTTCATCATCAACCGTATAATCCGTCAGGCCTTCGGCGTAGATCCAGCCGTCTTCAATTTTCAAACCGGCGCGAAATGGCCCCTCGCCCGTGATTTTGGCGCGGGAGCATGTCACCTTCGCGTTTCTGATATACGCCACCACGGTCATGTTCTGCTCATCTTTATGCGCGGAATACGATCCGGTTGTCGTCTCCAAATGAATGTAAACAGGCTGGTTTAAAAATGTTTCCAAAGAAGCCTGCACATCTTCTTTTATTATTGCTTTCATGTTACTCCCTGCTTTCTTCGTTTGTTAATAACTCCAATCGTTCCGTATGCCATTCAATCAGCTTGAGCTTCATATCTGGTTCCAATTGTGAATTCACAATGCGCCGGATTGATTGATAGTATTTTTCGTGCTTCGTCTTTCTGAGCCTTGGATGGGTGCGGAGGTCGTTCAACTCATCATCAATCGCCCGATGAAGCGCCTGCCTGCCTTCTCCGTCCATCGTCCGGTTTTTCCAAAGGGTTTTATACGCCCGGAAAAGCTCTAGTTCGTCTGCCATGACGGAATAACCTCCGAATTGCTTCAATAATGTTTAATTATACATAATCAGTGCTTGTTGAAAAGAAAAAGGGCTTACGGATGAAAGGAATTTTTTCTTTTTAAAAATACCTTCTCCGGTTTCTTCCATTGAAATTGCGAAAGTGTAAACAAAATCAGCGCCGCCCATATGCAGGTAAACGTAAAGACCTTACTGCTGCTGAACGGTTCATGGTAGACGAACACGCCTAAGCATAATGTAATGGTCGGAGCGATATATTGCAAAATGCCGACTTGATAAAGCGGAAGTTTTTTCGCACCTTCCGCAAATAAAAGCAGCGGAATCGCAGTTAACACTCCTGCCAAAAACAGCAGTACCATCATGCCGATGCTCCCTGAAGCGGCTTGAGCCTTTTCCGGATGGCTGAAGAACAACAGATAGATCACTGCAACCGGAGCGATCATCATCGTTTCCAGGGTAAGTCCTATGGCGCTTGAGAGCGATGTCCGCTTTTTCGCCAGTCCGTAGAGCCCGAAACTGAATGCAAGTATCAGGGCGATGTATGGCACGGAACCGTACTGGAAGGCGGAAATAAGCACGCCGAAGGCAGCGAGAAGAACTGCCGCTCCCTGCATCCGTGTCAGCTTTTCCTTTAAAAAGACAATTCCGAGCACGATCGATACGAGCGGATTGATGTAATAGCCCAGGCTCGCTTCAAGAATATAACCGTTGCTGACAGCCCATATGTAGACATACCAATTGATCGAAATCAGAACGGACGACAAAATGAGCGGTACAAATTCCTTTCGGTTTCCCGAAAGCGCGCGAAATGCTTTAACTCCGTTTTTCCACTGCCGCAAAACGAGAAGCACGCCGCACATGAAAACAAATGACCAGATAATCCGGTGAGCCAGTATATCGAGCGCAGCCGTCTGATCGAGCACTTTCCAATATAAAGGAAGGAGCCCCCACAGCAGATAAGAAAGCGCTGTGTAAATGATTCCTTTCGTTTGAGATGAATGATTCATGTCTGTTTCTTTCCTTTCTTCTCATCACTTTCCGCACTTTTTTGCATATACTGTACCGTCTATGTGAAAGGAAGTGTGATCGTGTTTGATTGGCAACGCTTTTTTCCATTTCAGCAGTTTTCCAAGGACGGATTAAAAAACGCTGACCCGAAAGATGTGGAGCAGTATATCCACCACATGATGAAAAGCGTTTTCGGCCCGGGGTATGCAGTTCAATTTCCTTTTCGTGACCCTCTCTCAAAAGAAACACAGGCGGCAGATGAATCTGATCCGATTGATATTTTTGAAACGACAAGCCATGTATTTGTTAAAATACCGCTCACCAAAGAACAGCTTAACCTTCTGAAAATTAAACATACTTCACAAACCCTGATCATAGAAAACTACCCTGAAAAAGGGCGGCAGGAAAAAGTCGTTCTCCCCTCTCTAGTGCGCAGAAAGGGTACGAAAGCAATATTTAAAGACGGCATTTTAGAAGTGATGTTCTTAAAAAATGAGGACTTTAACCTGTCTGAAATCGACATCACGTTTTGAAAACGGCCAGCTTGGCAAAGCAGGCTGTTTTTTTTCTTCCTGTACCATTTTAACACTAGTCCTCAAGGATGATCACCTCATTTGCCTGACATGCGGCTGAACTTTTACATTTCGACGGTGTTAGTCATTATTCCTTAAAAAATCTCTGTAACTATTTGCTCTTTCGGCTGTTGTCAGTTAGTCCTTATAATGATAATGGTTCTCAATTTATAAAACAGGAGGATGGATATGAAAAAGAAAATCAGCTTATTGATCACAGCAATGTTTTTGACGATCCTTTGTTTTTCACCTCAAGCTTCTGCAGCATACAACTCACTGCATAAGGGCTACGCCACTTACACGGGGTCGGGTTACTCCGGCGGTGCATTGCTTTTGGATCCTATTCCGTCCAATATGAAGATCACCGCTTTAAATCCGACAGATATGAATTACCGCGGAGTGAAAGCAGCTCTTGCCGGCGCCTATCTGCGGGTTGAAGGGCCGAAAGGAAAAACGACCGTCTATGTGACCGATCTGTATCCTGAAGGCGCGCCGGGAGCTCTTGACCTTTCACCGAACGCTTTTCGCCAGATCGGCGATATGAAAGACGGCAAAATCAACATTAAATGGCGTGTAGTCAAAGCGCCGATTACCGGCAATTTCACTTACCGGATCAAAGAAGGCAGCAGCCAGTGGTGGGCGGCAATCCAAGTCAGAAATCACAAATATCCCGTCATGAAAATGGAATATTACAAAGGCGGAAAGTGGATCAATATGGAGAAAACGGACTACAACCATTTCGTCAGCACCAATCTTGGGACAAGTCCGCTTAAAGTCAGAATTACAGATATCCGAGGAAAAGTCGTAAAAGACACGATCAAAAAACTGCCGGAAAACGGGACGTCAAGCGCATATACCGTACCTGGAAAAGTACAGTTCCCTGACTGATCGATCCGGAAAGAATGAGACGGCGGCCAAAGGCGAAAAGATTCGCAAGCTTTGGCCGCCGCTTCATATTGGACATCCGGCATTTAGATGCCAGCAACAATTGGCTTATTGATCAATAGCCCGGTCCCGCCCCTCTGAATGGAGCTGCGCCCGGAACACCTCCGTACGGAACGGCCCCAGGAGCTGACCCATAGCCGTAATAAGGCGTGCCGCCGTAAGGTCCCGGGTATGGCGGCGGGTAAGCGTAAGGTCTTGGGTAGTTAAAAATCGCGCTTCCGAGAAATCCGCCCAGCAATCCGCCGACAAGCGGCGCTCCAAAACCCCAGAATAACGGGAATCTGGCCGGGAATCTGGCCGGGTATCCGGCAGGACCTGATCTCGAATAAAGCATATGAGGGTTCATTGGCTTTTATCCTCCTTTATGTCTGCCTATAGTAAAGGTATTCATAAAGTCGGGAAACGTTTGGGCTATTCTTCATAAATCATTTTTTTTGTCATTCCGCCGTCCACCGTCAAGTTTGTACCGGTGACAAAGCGATTGTCCGGATCGGCCAAGTAAAAGCATGCTTTGACGATATCCTGAGGGCGGCCGACCCTGTTTGACAAATGCTGTTCGTGGTCAATAGGCCGCAGGGCAGTATCATCACCGGTTTCGATCCATCCCGGGGAAATGCTGTTGACGACGATTGAATCTTTGCTTAAAGACGCGGCCAATGCGTGAGTCAAAGCGATTAAGCCCCCTTTTGACGCGGCATAGGCTTCCGAGTCAGGCTCGGACATAAACGCCCTTGTCGAAGCGATATTGACGATGGCTCCGCCTGTTTTCGCTTCTTTCATTTTTTTGGCGGCTTCTTTTGCGCAAAGAAACCCGCCTTTCAAATTGGTATTCAGCACATCGTCCCATTCTTCCGCCGTCAAATCATAAGGGGACTTCCAAACTGATCTGCCCGCGTTATTAATGAGCGCAGATATCGAACGGCCGTTTCGGGAAGCTTCCTGCATCAGCTGTTTCACATCTTCTTCAGATCCCACATCACAAGCTGCAAACTGAACCCGCGCTCCGGAAGCGGTCAGCTCTTTTTCAAGCTGTTCACCCTCTTCCTTCAATCGGCGAATACGACGATAAAACCTTTTTGAGCATAGGCGGTCACAAGGTCTCTTCCGATGCCTCTGGCCCCGCCTGTAATGACGACTGTTTCTTTACTAGTCAATCCGGTCAGCTCCCTTCCGGATCGCAATGATGCTCGGCCCAGGTTTGTATCTCTCTGAGGACAGGCTCTAGCGCCGTTCCCTTGTCTGTCAATTGATAGATGACTTTTACCGGCGTTTCCGGCAGCACTTGGCGCTCGATTATTTTGCAGTGTTCGAGCTCTTTTAAACGTTCAGCCAGCATTTTTTGGCTAATCATCGGTATCATTTCGGTCAAGTCTTTAAACCGTTTAGGTCCATCCAACAATACATGGATGATCAATCCATTCCATCGTTTGCCGAGTAAAGAAAAGGCGGCTTCCATTCTAGGACACATTGTAAACCCCAATTCTCTCACCCCTCCATATCCAGTTGACAAATATAATGTGTGCCATTAAAATACTCAATAAAGTTACAAAAAGTAAGTTTCTAACTTTTTGTCTGACTCTATCATAACATGTTTAGCCCAAAGGAGGAAGTCACATGTCTTCACAAGAAAACACTGCTCTCAACATTCTGGAAGAGCGTACTTCGATTAAAGAATATGACACAAGCGTTTCCATTTCCAAAGAGGAGCTGACAAAGCTGCTGAGCGTCACAACAAAGGCTCCGTCAGCCTGGAATCTGCAGCACTGGCATTTTACAGTCTTCCACAGCCAAGAATCAAAAGATAAGCTCCTTCCGATCGCGTTCAACCAAAAACAAGTCAGCCAGGCATCTGCGGTTGTAGCCGTGCTTGGAGACTTACAAGCGAACCTGAACGGTGAAGCCGTATACGGCCCTCTGACAGAAGCAGGTTATATGACTGAAGACATTAAAAACACGCTGCTCGGACAAATCAACGGCGCTTATCAAAACAGCGGATTTGCAAGAGACGCCGCCTTTACTAACGCATCGCTCGCGGCCATGCAGCTGATGATTGCGGCTAAAGCTATGGGCTATGACACATGCGCGATGGGCGGCTTTGACAAGCAAGCGTTCGTTAAAGAATTCAACATCAATGAACGTTATGTACCGGTCATGCTGATTTCGATCGGAAAACCGGTCAAACCTGCGCACAAAAGCAATCGTTTTGATGTGTCTGACGTATCTACATGGCTGTAAACACGCTAAAAACCTTAGTCCCCAAAAAGGACTAAGGTTTATTTTTATGCTTTTATATGCTTTTCATACCAGATTTTCGCCTGGTCGATCTCGCTGTGTGTCAGCTGATGACCGCCGCTTTCCCAGTGAAGGAGCACTTGGGCGCCGGCGTTTGTGAAATAGCCGGCAAGCTCGCTTGATTCCTGCGGTGGGCAGAGGGGGTCTGTTTTGCCGGCTCCAATGAACACGGGCAGGCCTGTCATATCAGGGAGCTTGCGATTTCTAAACGGAACCATCGGATGATGCAAAATCGCCCCTTTCAGTACACGTTCATGACGGAACAGCAGACTTCCCGCGATATTGGCGCCGTTTGAATAACCGATTGCGACCACCCGGCTCCTGTCAAAGTGAAATTCATTTGCGGCTTCATCTAAAAACGCTTTTAATTCATCCGTCCGGTCGATCAAATCTTTCTCGTCAAACACCCCTTCTCTCAAGCGCCTGAAAAAACGGGGCATTCCGTTTTCCAGCACATTTCCCCTGACTCCGAGTAAATTTGCATCGGAATCAATCATCCTGCCGATCGGCAGAAGATCGTGTTCGTTTCCCCCTGTTCCATGCAATAACAACAGGGTGGTATCAGAATTCCCTTTCTCATATATATGATTCATTTCCTTTCACTCCTTTTCCCATTTTGTTTCAGCGATGTCATTGCGCCGGTGCTTTCCAGCGGTTCATCAATCAAAAAGCCCCCGTTCGCCCGTCTCTTTCCCATTCTTTTACTCAGCAGTCTCCTGCATGGTGATCCTCTTCATTCTGTTTTATCTCGAATTCAAGATATTAATTATTGTAAAGTTATACTTTCGAATATGCAAGCCAGAACGCCTGTTTAAATAATTTAAAAAATCACTTTTTTCTAATAATTATCTTGTGATTAAATCTGACAACTGCTATGATTATGAACATTAAAATCGCTAAAGGAGGAAAAAAGGTGAATCAACAGCTTTTTAAATGGGTTTTGTTCATCATCCCTTTTATCGGGCAGCTTGCTTTGCTACCATTTGTAAACCGGATTGATCCGATCGTTTTCGGACTTCCATTTTTTCATTTTTGGCTGGTGCTGTGGATTGTGCTGACACCGATGATCACATTTGCGATTTACAGATTTGAGAAAAGAAACGGAGGTTATGAGTGATGCAGGGAAATTTAACAGCGCTCCTCATCACCGCCGGCATTATTTTGACCGTGGTCTGTATCGGGTTTATCGCCGGCAGCAATAAGCAGTCGCGGAAATCGGTTGAAGAGTGGTCTGTCGGCGGAAGGCGTTTCGGAGGGCTGCTCGTCTGGTTTCTTGTGGGTGCCGACTTGTATACGGCCTACACGTTTTTAGGATTGACAAGCACCGCTTTTACAAGCGGAAGCGTCGCTTTTTTCGCGATTCCTTATTCGGTTTTGGCCTATTTCATCGCCTATTTTTTTCTGCCGAAGATTTGGAAGGTTGCGAAAGTGCACCAGCTCACAACGCTGGCCGATTATGCAAGGGAGCGCTTCAGCAGCAAGCTCCTGTCTTCGCTTGTTGCGATTGTCGGCGTCTTAATGCTGATCCCGTATATCTGCCTGCAGCTCAGCGGAATTCAGGATACGCTTCAAATCGCGGGTACAGGGTTTATTAACGTCAATGTCGTCGTAATCATTTCGTTCGTCCTTGTCGCGCTTTATACGTTTTTCAGCGGCATCAAAGGTCCTACATACACTGCCATTATTAAAGACATTTTAGTTTGGGTGATGATGCTGTTTATGGTCGTTTCGTTGCCGCTCATCCATTTTAACGGCTGGACGCCGATGATTGACAAGCTGGCAAATGAAGCGCCGCATATGCTGACAATCCCTTCTGACGGACCTCGCGGAATCGCCTGGTTCATCACGGCATCGATCGTTTCCGCGTTTGCTCTGTTCATGTGGGCCCATGCGGCGACAGGCGTTTTCACGGCGAACAGCGCGGATGCACTCAGAAAGAACAGTATGTTTCTGCCGTTGTACAATATTGTATTGATTTTAGTCATTTTCTTAGGCTTTATCGCATTTCTCGTACTTCCTGATGACATTAACCCGAGATTTGCATTGCTGTATTTAATTCAAAGTTCCTACGGCGGCGTCACGCAAGGATTCGCCTATTCAACGATTGCCCTGGCAAGTCTGATCCCGTGTTCGATTATGGCGATAGGGGCATCCAACCTATTCGCTAACAATTTATACCGCGATTTGATCAACCCCCGCGTTTCGGGACAAAAGCTGACGATCATCACCCGCTCGATGGTATTCGTCGTCATCGGTCTGGCCCTTTTATTCGGAATGCTGTTCCCGGCAGCGCTTGTAACGCTTCAGCTGCTCGGTGTATCAGGCATGGTGCAGATATTCCCTGCCATCGTCATCAGCCTGTTCTGGAAAAACCAGACGAAGGAAGCGACGATCATCGGTCTTCTCATCGGCCTGGCCGTTACATTTACCGTTTATTTAACAGGTGCCACTTTCGGCATTTACGAAGGCTTCTGGGGGCTTACCGCCAACCTTTTGACCGTTGTCTTGTTGAATCCGTTTTTTGTGAAAAATGTAAAACACAATTCTGTGATCAGCTTTTTGTTCCATGCTAAGAAGGATGTGCAAAAAAGCGCTTGATCACTAAAAAACCCTTGCGCTTCGTGTGAGCGCAAGGGTTTCTTTTATTTTTCTTTTTTTAAGATCTCTATCGCTTTATCCAGCTGCGTATCATTGTCAGCAAGCTTAGCCTGCAGCTTACTTGTCATGCTGATCGTCGTCTCGCCCGTTAGGATGCCTGTCGTTTTCAGCTTTTGGTCTTTTTGAAAAGCCTTAACGGCAGCCTCCGTCTGTGCGTCGAATGCTCCCGTCGCATTCAGCTTATAGCCGAGCGCTTGGAGCATTTGCTGGGCAGCTTTCACTTCGTCTCCGGTGCTGCCTGCCTTATACTCTTTTTTGGAATCCAGGTACGGCAGTTTAGCATAGCTTGGGAGCTCCGCTTTATATTGAGGTTTGATTCCTTTTTCGTGAATCCAGTCACCATTTGGCGTCAGCCACTTGGCAATCGTCAGCTTGACGGTCGATCCGTCGGAGAAGCTCTCCGCATTTTGAACCGTTCCTTTTCCAAACGTATTTTCACCCACAATCGGGATGCCTGAAGACTGGTGAAGTGCTGCTGCCATGATCTCAGCGGCGCTTGCCGTTCCTCCGTTGACGAGAACGACGGTCGGCTTGTTCACTTTTCGTTCCTTCTCAGCTTTGTACACTTCTTTTTTCCCGTTTTTGGATTCAACCTGCATAATGGTTTTGCCTTTATCGACAAACATGTTGCTCATCATAATCGCTTGGTCCATCAGGCCGCCGGGATTTCCTCTGAGGTCAAGCACAAATCGTTCCGCACCTTTTTCAGACAAGTCATCAATGGCTTTCGTCAGTTCCTTAGCGGTATTTTCAGAGAAAGACGTAATTTGGATTTCACCGATGTTGCCGCCGATCATTTTAGAGTACACCGTTTCGATCGGAATCGTATCGCGCTTAATCGTAACATCGATTTGGCCGACGCCTCCCCTGTTGAGAACAAGCTTGACATTCGTGCCTTTTTTGCCGCGGATCATTGCTGTCGCTTCGTTGACGGTCTTGCCTTTTACGCTTTTGCCGTCCACTTTCTGAATTTCATCATGCGGCTTTAAGCCGGCTTTTTCTGCGGGAGATCCTTTAATAGGCGCGACGATTAGAATTTGTCCATTTTTTTCTTCTACTTGGGCGCCGATTCCTTCAAAAGAAGAGGTAATGCTTTCTTCAAAGCTTTTAGCTTCTTTCTTATCCATGTATGTTGAATATGGATCGTCCAAAGCTCCAAGCATCCCTTTAATTGCCCCGTCAGTCAGCTTTTCATCGTCTGCATTTTGATAATAGTCGCTCTTGATTTTGTCGTACGCCGCCATCAGCTTTTCGAATTTCTCGGAGTCTGAAGCGGAATATACTGAACCGCCGCTGCCTTTGCCCACCAGATAAAGCGTCAGTGCGGAGGCGGCGACAGCCGTAATCAATACAGCCAAAAAGAGTTTTAACTGCTGTTTCAAACGAACACCACCTTTTCTTCTTACCATATTATCATGGACGAATCTTTATTCGTCAACTCGAATTACTCAGGATCCGATTTTCCGGGCTGCTGGCATTCGATCGTTTTTCAACCATTATTCCTTTTTTGCATATGCATACAAAAAAGGAGGGATCTCAATTTGAGCGATTATTTAGACATGCTTGCCAGCTTCGGCGTCTCATCCGCTCATCCTGGCGGTATGTCCCTGTCAAAGGCAGTGCTCGCCAAAGCTGGCATCGACCCTGAGCAGCCGATTCTTGATGCAGGCTGCGGAACCGGCCAGACCGCCGCTTATTTGGGGCAGCTGCTGTTTCCTGTCACTGCCCTTGACGCCGACCCAGTCATGATCGATAAAGCCCGACAGCGTTTTAAAAAAGAACAGCTATCCATTCCGATTGTCCACTCTCCCCTCGAGGAAATGCCGTTTCAGTCTGAAAGCTTTGCCTGTGTATTATCTGAATCTGTACTGAGCTTCACAGATATCCGGTCCGCTTTACAGGAAATCCGGCGGATTTTAAAACCCGGAGGGATGCTGATCGCGATCGAAGTGTGCCTTAAGGAAGGCAACGCTCTGACAGACGAAGCCAAAAAAGAAATCACGGACTTTTACGGATTCACCGCTTTATATGCCGAGAATGAATGGGTCAATGTCCTGCGGGAAGAAGGATTTTCAAAGGTTAGCATCATCCCTGTCCTATTGGAAGACGCAGCAGACCCTGATGACGCCGTCGAAATGGATTTGTCGCCTTCGATTTCCGACAAAAACTATGAAACAATGGAAAAACACCTGCATTACCTGGAAAAATACCGGGATTCTCTTGATCATATTATTTTTATATCACATCTATAAACCATCATTTGTCCTCCTTCTTTCGTCCAACCTTTTCTATTGAAACTGTCATAAGCTGACTAGGAATAGAATAGATTAGATGATGGAAGGAGCATTCAAGTGGACCGATATTATAGGTTTTGCCACCAAAATGTTGGCAGAGTTGCGAGAATCACCGACAAAGGAGGCCGCGTCCATGTCGGAAGAATCGTCCGTGTATCACCAAGCAAAGTGTATATCGCCCCGATGATCAGACGGGGAGGCCGCGGATTCGCCTACGGATATTACGGCGGCGGATGGGGTTGGGGCCCTGTATACGGACTTGGCCTTGGTTTAATTGCCGGTGTGGCCCTTGCAGGTTTGTTTTTTTGGTAACATGAAAAGGCCGATATCTATCGGCCTTTTCCCTTTTATATCTTTTTCACCTGTTTAAAATACTCTTCAAGCGTCAAGCCGTGTTCTTGGATGACTTTAGCCGCTTTTTTGCCTACATAGCGCAGGTGCCATGGTTCATACTTATATTTCGTAATGTCTTCTTTGTTTTTCGGATAACGGATGATATAGCCGTATTTGTAGGCGTTCTTCTCGACCCATTGTCCGTCTTTCGTATTGCCGAAATCCTCTGATAAGGCGAAGCCGTTGCTTTTGCTGGAAATATCCATCGCAAGTCCTGTCTGATGCTCGCTTTGACCCGGATATGCCACAGCTTCTTTCGCCTTTTCTTCTCCCTTTTGGCTCACTTCGTTGTTATAGATCGCTTTTTGTCTGTCATAGGATCTGTAGCCGGACACCGCAGCCAGTTCATAGCCTTCTTTTTTCGCGGCACTGAACATCTCTTCAAGCGCTTTGGCGGCTTCTTTTCTGATATACCGCTTGTCGATATCCTCGGTAAAAGAAAATGCGACATCAGGCACTGTCAGGTCGCTCGGTGCATAGTTGCCGGGAAGCGCGTATTCTTTATTGACAAGCGCCAGTATGTTTTCCGGATTTTGAATCGTCGGCAGCCCGTCTACATCTTTAATTTGATTAAAATACTTGCTCTCAAGTATGAACTCCTGATCTTCCAGGCTGCTGTCGTCCTTTTGGTCTTTCGCATCTTTGCTTGCATTTGCAGTGTTCTGTGTTTTAGCCGTGTCATTTTGCTTCTGTTCAGTCATGGTACATCCTGTGCCAAGCAGAACCGCTGCACTCAGCAATGAAGCAATCGTCACGTATTTGTACTTTCCGTTCATTCGAATCCATCCTTTTTCAGTGCATGTATCTGGTTACAATGCGGTATCCAGAGCCAGCAGAATCATATCATTAAAGGTCGTCTGCCTTTCTTCTGCCGTTGTTTCCTCGCCGGTAATAACGTGATCGCTGACCGTTAAAATGGAGAGGGCTTTTCGGCCGAATTTCGCAGCTAATGTATAAAGCGCCGTCGTTTCCATCTCGACCGCAAGCACTCCATGTTTGGCAAGCTTCTCAATTTGGCTGTCGTCATTATAGAATTGATCCGCCGTAAACACGTTCCCTGCCGTAACCGGGATGTTCCGCTCACTTGCAGCGTCATAAGCAGCTTTTAACAGGCCGAAGTCTGCGCAGGGCGCAAAGTCGATCGATCCGAATGCCACTCTGTTGATTTGCGAATCGGTTGATGAAGTCATTGCCAGAATGACATCTCTTACATTGACGTCTTTTCTGATCGCACCACACGATCCGACGCGGATCAGGTTTTTCACATCATAGCTTCTAATCAGTTCATTGACATAAATTGAAATAGAAGGCACACCCATGCCTGTCCCCTGTACGGAAACGCGCTTTCCTTTATAAGTGCCCGTAAAGCCGTACATTCCCCGTACTTCGTTATAACATTCAACGTTTTCCAAATATGTATCAGCGATATATTTTGCACGCAGCGGGTCTCCTGGCAGCAGCACCGTTTCTGCAATTTGTCCTTTTTCTGCGCCAATATGTACGCTCATGAATATTCCTCCTGCCTTTTTAAAGCTGATTGGTGATGATGATTGCAGCATCCATCGCATATGTATTATAAACCAACATCGCGGAAAAAGAAAATAAAGCCCTGCTTCACTTCGGCATCATTCTTTTGTTGTCATGTTTAAAAAAGGACAGGCATACCTTTAAAAAAGAATCATTACGATTAGCTATTTCAGGATGGAGGAAAAGTGATGTTTCGTTCACTTAATAGTTATTTAATCGACTTTACCGGGCTTGTTGTCATCGGTGTTTTGCTATGCCTTGTGTCAGCCGGCGGATCGCTCGCCGCAGGCCTCCCCTTCCAGATTCCGGCTTCCGTTCAGCAGCTGAATACGATTTTCATCAGCATTTTAATCGAAGCTCTTCCCTTTGTGTTAATCGGGGTATTGATCGCCGGTTTCATCCAGATTTTTGTGACTGAAGAGCACATCCGCTCGCTTTTTCCAAAAAACAGGTTTTCAGGAGTAATTGTCAGCTGTTTGCTCGGCGCTTGTTTTCCGGCTTGCGAATGCGGAATTGTCCCGATCGTGAGAAGGCTCGTCTCAAAAGGCGTTCCCATCTATGCCGGCGTCGGCTTTCTGTTGACAGGTCCGCTGATCAATCCGATTGTCATCTTATCCACTTTTATGGCATTTGGCAATGATTTGCGAATGGCCGTTTTAAGGGTTGCTGTCGGTTTTGCCGCAGCGGTCATCATCGCTTTTGCGATCAGCATGATGTTCCGCTCCAGCCAGCTGAAAACGGAAAGCAGCATAACAGCTGCACACTGCGCCCATTCCGGCAGACAATCCCCTTTTTCGGAAAAGCTATTTGATATGCTGAAACACGCTGTTGACGAATTCTTTGATATGGGAAGGTTTCTGATTATCGGCGCTTTAATTGCCGCACTTGTGCAAACCTACCTCCCGTTAAAGTCGCTGTTTTTGTTCGGAGGGGGCATGCTCGACTCGGCATTGGTCATGATGGGACTGGCTTACTTTTTATCACTGTGCTCTGAAGCGGATGCATTTATCGGCGCCTCCTTCTCCAATTTGTTTCCTTCTTCGTCCATCCTTGCTTTTCTCGTATACGGACCGATGCTCGATTTAAAAAATACGGTCATGATGCTGCATGCGTTTAAGCCGAAGTTCGTCATTTGTTTGTCTGTTCTGATCACAGTTGTTGTCTATGTTTGTATCAAATTTGTCAGTTTGCTTTAGAAAGGAGGTTTCACCAATGGTTTTTCAGCCTCGACAATTTTTGCGCGCACTCGTGTTGGCGGCTTTTTCCGTCTTTATTTTCAAGCTCCATTACACAGGGGAAATTGATAAGCTGATCAATCCGAAATACGATTACACAAGCCTCATCGCCGCAGGTGTGTTTGCGTTTCTGTTTATCATTCAGCTGACAAGGGTCTGGACGGTGAAGGATGACCACTCTGGAGATTGCGGCTGCGGACATGATCATGACGAATCAAAGCCTTTTTTCATCAGGCTGATGCATTATGGCGTAATCACGCTTCCCCTTATCACCGGATTCACCCTTTCCCCGGCTGTACTGAATTCGTCTGTCGCCGCCAATAAAGGGACGATGCTCACCAAAACGGAGATCGCCCCTCAAACCGAAGGCGAAAAGGAACATGTCATGACACCGGAGATTCAGCAGGGGCTCGCCGATTCAGCGATGCCGAAGTCGGCGTATGACCGGAAGATGGAGCAATTTAAGCATGAAAAGCAAATTGTCATGAATGACGATATGTTTGCAGACTATTATGATGAAGTGACAAGCCGTCTTGATCATTACATTGGAAAAGAAATCACGGTCAAAGGCTTCGTCCATAAGGAAGCGGGGCTGAGCGCACGCCAGCTCGTGCTGTCCCGATTTATGATCACGCACTGCATCGCAGACGCCAGCCTGATCGGGTTTCTCGCCGAATGGAGCGGCGCTGAGCAATTGCAGCCTGATACATGGATTGAATTGGAAGGAACGCTCGGCAAAGCATCTTATAACGGCGCTGTCATCCCGATCATCCGCACGAAGCGATGGAAGGAGATCAGCGAGCCGAAGCAGCCGTATGTCTACCCGGCCGCGATCAATATGACAGAATAAAGACGACTTTCTCTTGGATAAATAGCGGGGCGTTTAGTCATCCTATTTTTTAGGAAGGAGGTCATAAATGATGGGCAAAAAACAGCGAAACAGAGTCACCGGTCTGAAAAAGAACAACCACATCCCGACAAAGGACGTCATCGCGGCAGAGGATGCACACGAAAAGGAATTCAGCGCCAGAAAACGAAAGAATACAACATAAAAAAACTGCGGACAGCGCTTCCGCAGTTTTTTCAGCTTTACGATGACTGCAGCAAAATGCGGTTGATTTTGCTCCATCCCGTAGACAGCAGTTTATAATAGGTTTTTCCCTTTCTTCCTTCATCGATTAAAACGATGTCGCCTGTTGCAAGGAATCTCGCCTTATAATCATTCGGCACCGTGTCATAAACATTGAAAGTGGAAAATGTCCGTTCCAGCACATCTTCATGGGTTCTGCCGTTTATTTCCGTTCTGTAAACCATTTCATATCCCTTATCTTCACCAAAGCAAGGCGTTTGAAAAATCGTCACATCATAAGGTGTCAGCTTCTTTTTAAACAGTTGAAACATTAACGGCAATACAGATCCCTCCTTTTTTTATACAATTGGCGCTTCGCGGCTCAATCCCTTTGACTACTTTTGTCGAACAAGCGGGTACTTTTCGCCAATTTTTTTGAAGATGAAAAACAGCGCCAGACCGAGAGAAAATCCTGAGATGACATCTGTCATATAATGAACGCCGAGATACATGCGGCTGATGCCGATGAGTCCGACGATAAAGCCTGTCCACATGTAAAGTGCGCGGCTGCGTTGTTGAAAAAAAGGAATGCAGAGCAAAAAGAGATATGCGATAAACGGATATATGCTCGCCGCATTCATTGAATGGCCGCTCGGAAAGCTGTGTGACGATTCGTGGACGAGCGGGTTTATCGCAGGGCGCTCTCTGGCAATCCAGCCTTTTAAAGCTTCATTGGCCGTTCTTTCAACAAAAAACAGCAAATAAAGATACAGTGATGCCGCTGCTTTTTTATAGACGGCAAGTACCAAGGTTAAAGCAAGCATCAGCGGCAGCATGAAGCCGCTTGACCCAAGCTCTGTCACCGCTTTAAAAAACGCTGTGAGAACCGGGTATCTAACAGATTCGAGAGCTTGTATCACGCTCACATCAAACGATTGAACCGCCGGGATGCGGATAAGAATGGCCATCATTGCAAAGACAGCGGCTGAAAATAGTGCTTTATACATTGAAAAAATCAGTGCCTCCTTGTCATTGTTTTTAAACATTTTACACCCGGCTCCCCCGCCGGGCAAATTTATAAGAAAAACCGGAGCAGGTGCGCCCCGGTCCCTTTTTTCAATCCTCTATATGCTCATCTATCATACATTTTGCAATCAGATAATCAAAGGTGATATCGGCAATTTCGAACAGTTCGTCCTCGCTCGGTATGTAGCCTCTTCTTGTCAGCTCTAGATAAAAAAAATCAGCGATTTCTTCTGTATCTATCATCAGTTCAATTTCTTTCATTGTGATCGCCTCCTTATTCTGATGTATGAGCTGGCATCCGGTTTTATAACCGGTTTGTCATAATGTTTGTCCTCTGTCATATACATGTCGTAACAAGACAAAAGCCGGAAGGGGAAAAGAAAATGATCCAAAAAACGCTTGAAGCACTTGACGGAGAAGGGTTTGACCTGGTATTGGGGAAGGTCTTGAAAGCCATGTTCGGCCTGATTGTGTTCGGCTGTTTTCCTTACTTTTTATATTTGTTGTTTATCATTTGAAATATTCTTTCAGGCTGCTTAACACAAACTCCATCATTTCTTTATATTCCGCATCCTGAAACATTTCATACAATACTTTATAGTCATTGTAAATATCAAGCAGCTCATCCACGACAGCAACAGCCATGTTGCGCTCATGCTCATGCTCCTCGGGATCCCCCGCGAATGGCAGAAACACCTTTTCAGATATCGGTTCATCAAGCTCTTGTCCGGCTTCGCCGACATAATGAACAAACAGAAGCTGATGGACGAACTGGTCCATTTCGTAAGTTCTGAGGACGAGCGTTAAATCTTCTTCTTCGGTTTCAAGCCATTCTCCGTCTTTCAAACGGGTCAGCTCGTAAATGATATCTTCCCAGCCATCCTCCACATATCTCCAAATTTCCGTTCTGTGCCCGGTGATTTTAAACAATTCTTTGCCGTAATCTTTTACATAGACGACATCCCCGATTAAAAATTCATATTCGATATCAAGCTTTTCCGTATCGACAATGACCCCGTCATAATCTTTGTAGAGCTGAAGAGAAGTTTCAAAATAAAGCACTTCATTATGATTGACTTCATACAAAAAATGCTTATCGATTTTATGAACTTTTGTAATCGTTCCGACCGTCCCGTACATCACGACAACGACAACATCCCCGACTTTGAATTTAGGCGCGTTTGACTTCATATTTGGATTCCCCCTTGCCTTGAAGCTTCCGTGTTACGCTTATCGTATGCTGAGTGCTGTTAATTCGCATGGGCTAAGGTTACAAAGCCCGATGAGTTTTCCGAAAAGCCCAGCCGGCTTTAGGCGAACGTAAAAAATCCGCAGTTATTCAGAACTGCGGATTTTTTATCGCTTTGTTTCCGAAATATATTGCTCCCAAGCCTCATCAAATGTCGTCATTGACGATAAATAATCCCCATTAAGCTCAAGGTAAGAGCTGATTTCATCGTAATGAGTTGATGTCTTGGGAAATCCGTGATCAAGATAAGCGTGGTTCGCAAATTCGCTGATCGCGTCCTTCGGTTTCGGATGGCGGTATTTCATTAAATAATGGTAAAAAGACTTCACGGTCTCCCCTCCTGTCCTCTTTTGATGTTCTATTATACAGGGCGTCTGAAAAAATACAAACAAAAAAAACCGGCAAAAAGCCGGCTTCATGAAGAAAAATCAAAGTAATTGCGCTTCAATATGCGCTCTGTTTTCATCAGCGCATCATACGAAACGGACGAAGGCAGTTTTTTTGTATCGATCAAGAGCAGCTGATTTTCAATTTCCCAAGTGACATTGTCCTCCTGATAGACCATGCCGCAGCCTTCGCATTCCACCGCAGGTGTATCGGTGATTTCGATCGCTTTCGTCCCGTCAGGAAGCTCCCAATAAACCGCCGTGCGGGCTTCCCCGGCTTTTTCTTCACTGCACCATTCACACCTCTTCATTGCACACGCCCCTCAGCTTCGCCTTCTTTTTTTTGCTGAGCAAGGAATTTCTTTTCTTTCAATTCATCGCGCTTTGCCCGGCGGCTTTTCAATGTTTCATGATCGGGCCTTGTGGAATAGCTCTCCCTTCTTTCAAGCCGTTTTAAGCCGTCCGGTGTGTATGAAAGAGCTTGATCCGCATAGATTGCCGATATGCCGATCTCCTCTTTTTCCTTCATTACACCAGGGAAAATTTTGGCAAAATAGTCGTCCGCTCTTCCCGGAATATAGTTCTCAGGCTCAGGATAAGACGTAATGACGCCTTCAAAATTGCGGAGCACGACTTTATCGGGGCTTTGCGAAATCAAGTAATTCGGCTGTATGGCGATTTTTCCGCCCCCGCCCGGCGCGTCAACGACAAAGGTAGGGACTGCATAACCGCTTGTGTGTCCGCGCAAGCCTTCAATGATTTCAAGACCTTTGGAGACAGGCGCTCTGAAATGGCCGATTCCTTCAGACAAATCGCATTGATAGATATAATACGGACGGACTCTGATTTTCACCAAATCATGCATCAGCTTTTTCATAATGGAAACGCTGTCATTTATACCAGCCAAAATCACGGCCTGATTGCCGACCGGAACCCCGGCGTTGACCAGCTTCTCACAGGCTTCCTTCGCTTCCTTCGTGATTTCGATGCTCGTGTTGAAATGCGTATTCAGCCAGACGGGATGATACTTTTTCAAAATGCTGCAAAGTTTGTCGGTAATCCGCTGCGGGAAGACGACCGGGGCTCTCGTGCCGATCCGGATGATTTCCACGTGCGGGATCGCACGGAGGTTTTTCAAAATATATTCAAGAATTTGATCGTTAATGAGAAGACCGTCCCCTCCTGAAATCAGGACATCCCTGACATCGGGCGTATCCCGGATATATGCGATCGCCTGATCGAGCTGCTTTTTCGGCACGCCCATGCCGATTTGTCCGGAAAAACGCCGCCTTGTACAGTACCTGCAGTACATCGAGCATTGATTAGTGACGAGAAACAAAACCCGGTCCGGATAGCGGTGGGTTAAGCCGGGGACAGGCGAATCTTCATCCTCATGAAGGGGATCTTCAAGGTCGTATTTTGTTTTGTGCATTTCTTCTGCCAGGGGCACCGACTGCATTCTGATCGGACAGCGCGGATCATCCGGATCCATCAGTGAAGCGTAATACGGCGTAATATTTAAAGGGATCGTCTTTGTGGAGATTCTCACCCCTTCTTCTTCCTCTTTCGTAAGATTGACGACTTTTTTCAAATCGTCAAGCGTTCTGACGGTGTTGGTCAGCTGCCAGATCCAGTCGTTCCATTTTTCCTCGGGAACATCTTTCCAAAGCTCAATATCCTTCCAGTGCCTTTTCGGCTGAAACAGACCGTTTTCCATCTTTCATCCCCCTATCAGCATTTTCCCTATACTTTTCAGGTTATGTGACCGGTGTGAAAAGTGTCTCTTCAAATATAAAACCCGCGGAAGACCGCTTTTTAAGACCGGCTTAAATTTTTGCACCAGATGTTCATGTTCTCGATGGTTTTATAAATGAGGCAGTTGTTCAAAAGCCGGCCCCTATATGAGTATGATAAATGATAAAGACTGGCGTTCATCCCGAAAGAAGCTGCTCTTGCGATTGAATAAACGTAAAAGATACCCGCTTGTTTCAAATCGGTTTCGAGTGCGGCAATCAGCCGCCTCGTCAATGAAAAGCCCCTGTATTCCGGCAGGACGGCGCAGTCTGTTATTTCCGCATTCCCCAAAACGGGATTCACGTCTGCACCTGCTGATGCAATCACTTTTTCCCCGTCAAAAGCGAGGTAGTAAACAGCCCCTTTCCCCATCGCTTCCTTAAGATATGCCGGATCTGAAACAGGCGCGGGGTATACAGGAAAGACGCAGTTGTAGAGATCGGCGAGACCAGGCGCATCACTGGAGGCGGCCCGCCTGATTTGAAAGGAAGCGTTTTGGGCCTCCGCGATGCGGGGAGTGCTGAACAGCTCTGTCAGCATTTGATCCTGCGCAAGCCAGTCAGCGGTTTTTCGCCTGTCTTCTTTCACATATTTTACGAACACGTCAGCATCATGCCCGTTAAAGTATCCGTCAATTTTCCCTTCCGGTTCAAACGTCCGCTCAAGCAAAGCGTTTCTGTCATTCGTTTTGGTGAAAACGATCATTTTCCCTATGCCGTGTTTTTTTGCTTCTTTCAATATGGCGGGAAAAAATGAACACACATCGCCTTCATAATTGATGATTCTGATTCTTTTACTGAACAAGTCGACATCCGCTTCAAGCGTACAGCTGTCATTGCTCCATTTTTCCACCATATTTAACCTCCAAAACAGCTGATCTTTTCACCGTTCATAATCACACCAATTCATAATAAACAGGCTGATGATTTTGGCTGACTGAATCAGGGCGTCTTTTTCAATGTATTCATTTGCCTGGTGAGCCATTTTCGTTTCTCCCGGACCGAAGACGATGACAGGGGTGCCTCCGGCGTGCGACAATATTCCGCCGTCTGTCGCCCACGGGGAAGCTTCGATTAGGGGATCGTTTGCCGTGATGGTTTGATAGGCGGATTTCAGCACTTTCGTCAGTTCATGGTCTTCAGCCAAATCGTTTGGGAGCCACATGGCGCCGAACCATTCTATGTCAACAGGGTAGTGTTTAAACCATTCATCATGGTATTGAAGATCATTGAGCCAGTTTTCAAACTCGGACTGGACGGCTTCAGGAGATTCGTTCGGAGCGATTCCGCACCTTCCTTCCAGTGTCACCGTGTCAGCGACCGATGAAGGCCATGCGCCTCCTTTGATCGTGCCGATGTTAATCGGAACCGGAATCGGGATATTGTCATACAAAGAATCTGTTATTCTCTTATTCCTGACCTGTTCAAGCTGGCGAAGCGACTGGATGACAAGCATGCTTTTTTCAATGGCGCTGACACCTTCATATCTTGTGCCGCCGTGTGCAGAAAGCCCTTTGACCGTGATTCTGAACCACATCGACCCCTGCTGCTTAATAAACATTTTCATATTTGTCGGCTCGGGAATCAAAGCGCCGTCCGCCTTGTAGCCCCTCATGACGGCCGCCAGCGTCCCGGCTCCGCCACACTCCTCGTCTACGACACTTTGAAAAATCAGGTCTCCTTTTAATTGAACCCCGCATTGCTCCAGCGCTTCCATCGCCATTAAAAGAGCCGTATTGCCGCCTTTCATGTCAGTTGTGCCCCGGCCGTATATCCGTCCTTGCTTCATGACCGGCTGAAAAGGCTCCGTCTCCCAGTCTTTTCTGTTTCCTTCAGGCACGACATCGATGTGTCCGTTTAAGATCAGCGATTTCCCGCCGCCCTTTCCTCTTTTGACAGCCGTAATATTCGGGCTTTCTTTAAAGCTTGTTCTGTCTGATTTAAACAGCGGGTGCTGTTCCAATTGCTTCATGCTCGGCTCCCAGACATCGATTTCAGCTTCGAATTGTCTCAGTTTCTCCAGGACGACAGCTTGGGCGGTAAATTCACTGCCCATTGTGCTTTTTTCTCCGACGAGTTTTTTCAAAAGGCGAACCGCTTTTTTCTCGTGCGAATCGATCCAATCGCACACCTTTCTCTCTATGTTCTCCATCCAATTCCTCCTCTTACGAAAGCGGCAGTTCGATCCGGACCTTTCCATCCGTCAGCCGCAGCACATCATCAAGATCCTCTTCATTCATCAGCTCTTTTAATACAAAGCCGCCGCTGTCAATGGTGATCACGGCTTTTTCTGTAATCACCATGTCAACGCAGCCTTTTGCAGTCAGTGGCAGAGTGCAGTCGGCGACAAGTTTGGGGGCGCCGTTTTTATCGGTATGGCTCATCACGACAATGACTTTTTTCGCCTTTTGGGCAAGCTCCATCGCCCCTCCCATTCCAGGAACCTTTTTGCCGGGGACGATCCAGTTGGCCAGATCCCCTGACTGGCTGACCTGCAGAGAACCAAGAATCGTGACATCAATCGCGCCCTTTCTGATCATGCCGAACGACAGAGCCGAATCAAAATAAGAAGCGCCTTTTACTACGGTGACAGGCCAGCCTGCCGCATTGCAAAGATTCTCATCTTCCCTTCCTTTTTCAGGCGACTCGCCGATGCCGAGAAGCCCGTTTTCAGATTGGATCATAACGGAAGTGCCCGGATCTAAAAAATTGGGAACTAAAGACGGAATGCCGATGCCCAGATTGACAATCATTCCGCTTTTGATTTCGCGGGCCGCCCGTTTTGCAATTCTCTCCCGCTCTATGACTCCCAAACCCATTTCCAGTTCACCCCTTCCGTTTCAGCGACACCTTCGACAAAAACACCGGGTGTTACAATTTCTTCTTCATCCAGCTCTCCCAGGGGAACGATCCGCTCCACTTCGGCAAATGTCCGATCAGCAGCCATCGCCATAAGCGGGTTCATGTTACGCGCCGTTTTGTCGTAGATGATATTGCCGAATTCATCGGCGGTTTTCCCATAAATAAAAGCGTATTCCGCACTCAGCGCTTCTTCGGCAAGGTATGCACGACCATTCAAAGAAACGATCTTCTTTCCTTGACGCACCATGTCATTATCGATCCCAATATCGGTCAAAATGCCGCCAAGACCTGTGCCGCCCGCACGGATTCTTTCCGCGAGCGTCCCTTGCGGTGAAAATTCAACGGCGAGAAAACCGTCAGTCATTTGTTTTCCCGCAACGGGATTTGATCCGATATGGGAAGCGATCAGCCGCCTTACGCGGTTATTGACGATTAATGGCCCGATGCCGATGCCGGGAAAGCCTGCGTCATTGCATATGACCGTTAAATTTTTTACGCCTTTTTTCAAAATCGCACTGATGAAAGAAGGCGGTGAACCGACTCCCCCAAATCCGCCAAACATGACGGTCGCTTCGTCTTTCAAATCGGCAATCGCATCTTCAACAGCAATTCGTTTGTTCAGGACCGTCATCTTTCGCGTATCACCTTTTCTGCTTGTTTTTCAATCTCGTGTACGGCATGTTTAAATATATGAATAAGTTCTTCCAGCTCTTGATCCGATATCGTAAGGGGCGGCGCAATGATGACCGCATCTCCCCCGCCGCCGTCAATGCCCGCCTGGGACGGATAAAGAAGCAGGCCTCTTTTTTTCGCTTCGGAAATGACGAGAGCCGACACCGGCATTGATGAAGGAAATGTCTTTTTGCTTTTTCGATCGGCGACAAATTCAATCCCGATAAGAAGCCCCTTGCCCCGAACGTCGCCAATGATGCTCGACTGTTTCATGATTTCTTTCAGCATCTTTTTCAGCTTTTCCCCTTTTATCCTGGCTTGTTTGACAAGATCGTGCTTCAGAATGTAGCGGAGAACGGCGAGCGCCGCACGGGTTGAAAAAGGGTTTGCGCTGTACGTATGTCCGCTCATGATGACTCCTGAGCCGTTTTTGACCGTTTCCATGATGTCATCGGATATGACAGCTGCGGCAATCGGTGAATACCCTGCGCTCATCCCCTTGCCGAGTACGGCAATATCCGGGGTCACACCCCAATGTTCAATCGCCAGCAACCGGCCGGTTCTTCCCATCCCACTCATGACTTCATCCGCAATAAAAAGAATTTCATTTTCTTCGCAAATCTTTTTTACTTTTTTGTAATAACCATCGGGCGCTGTTATGGCTGCTCCAGCAGCCCCGATGACGGGTTCGGCCACGAAGCCCGCGATAAATTGCTTGCCGATCCTTTTAATGGCGAGCTCGATTTCTTTCACGCACGCTTCCTGGCAGTCGGGATGAGAAAGCCGGCATCTGTAGCAGTTTGGCGCGGAAGCGGCGGGATACTTGTGCAGCATGTGCGTAAACCTGTAGCGGCGCTCATAAAATCCCGACAGCGACAGGGCTCCGTTTGTAATTCCGTGATAGCTGTTCCATCTTGAAAGGAAAATCGTTTTGTCGTTTTGTCCTTTTTCCTGCCAGTATTGAACGGCGATTTTCATGGCGGTTTCAACAGCTTCCGACCCGCTGTTGACAAAAAAAGACCAATTCAGATCACCCGGCAGCCATTCAGCAAGGAGTTCGGCAAGCTGTTCAGCTGGTTCACTCGTAAACTGTGAACGGTAGACAAATGAAACGAAATCAAGCTGCTCTTTGAGAGAATCAATCACTTCTTGTACACCGTGCCCGAGATTGCAGGTAACAGCCCCCGAACAGCCGTCAAGGTACCGTTTTCCGGAATTGTCGACAATCCAGCTTCCTTTTGCATACTGAACGACCGGATAGCTTGCGTGCAAATCCGGCTTAATCAAAAATGACATGAAAACATCCCCCCTTCCCCAATGAGAGGTTTTTCTTTACATTATATGAATGGGGAAAAGGCGGCATTCTCTTTTCAAGTGAAATGGTTGATTTCGGAGCGTAAACAAAAAAATAAAAGGACATGTCCTTTTATTTTTCCAAGCGCGCTTATTCACATTGACGTTTTGTCCTGCAAAGCAACGGTTTCCTTCGTCTGTTTTTCCCATAAATAAAATGATCTCATCATCGAAAACGCAGCAAACGGCGCGGGCAGTGCGACGATGAGGAATAAATATTCGGGACTGACAGCATCCGACAACATTCCCGCGGCCGCATAGCCGAGCGGCATAAAAGCGCTGTTGACCGCAAAAAAAGCGCCCAGCGATCTGCCTCTGTTTTCACCTTCCGTTACCCTTTGCAAGTAACCTTCAATATAGATGTTGACTACGCCGCTGATCATTCCGATGACGATCAAAATCGCGGCGCCGAGCACGACATGATTAATCCAGCCTAGAGGCGACAAAAGCAGGCCGAAAATCAGCATTAAAGCGGGCACAGCAGCTTTTGCGTGCTCCGGTTTTGCGATAAAAGACAAGAAAAGCGCCGCAGACAGCGTCCCGCACGCCCAAAATGATTGAAAAGCGCCGCCCAGCCAAGCCTGATCTTTTAATAATAGCGAGGTCCAAATGACGATATATATTGGAAAACCGCTGAATACAAGCTGCTGTATGCTCGTCCCATACAACAAATACTTGAGCGGCTTATTTTGAAGCAAGCTTGTAAAACCGCTGAACAATTGTTTGTTTGTAAAAGGAATACGCTTTTGGCTGCCCCTTTTATCTTTGATTCTCCACTCCAAAAAGATGGATAGGAAGGAGAGGCTTCCGCACAGCACCCATAACCAGCCGAAATGCAGAAAGGAAAACAGAACCCCTGTGACAAGCGGAACGATCACTTGGATAAGCTGTGTGATCACTTCTTGAAATGCGATTCCTTTTTCAATTTGTTCTTTCCTCAGTGTATCCGGCAAGAGCGATCTTGCAGCAGGTTCGATTGCGGTCAAACATGCCGATACAATCACCCTTGCAACCGCCAGTAACATAACTGAACTCATGCCTGACAGCGCCAAAAATCCGATTATTAAAAATACAGTTGAAATGATCATATCTGAAGCCGCAATCAATTTCCCCCTGTGAAACCTGTCGGACAGCCAGCCTGTAAACGGCGATATCAAAATCGAGACAGTCAGCCCGATGCCGATCACGACGCTTCCCGAAAGGGCGCTTCCGGTTTCAGCTAAAGACCACCATACCAATGAATAATAGAAAAGAACCGAACTAAAGAGCGATAAAAACGTTCCAGACCACAGTCTGAAAAAGTCCCCTTTAATGACCCAAGCATATTTCAAAGTTTCTCCCCCGTTTGTCCGATATTTTCACCTCATGATTATATTACATATATATGTAAAATTTTACAACAAAAACAAAAAAACCTTCCGGATGGAAGGCTTTGTGAGCATGTCAAGCGACCGGGCGTTGGGCTTTTAGCTAGCAAATGAAAGCCGCACCGACAATGATGAGCAAAATAAAGAGGACAACGATGAGCACAAATGTGTTTCTGCCGTGAAACCCGTAGCCGTATCCTCCAGTAGGACAGCAATAATGGGAGTAATGCACAGGCTTATCATCCTTTCGTATAAAGTCTACACCCCAGCCTATGCAGGCCAAGTCCCAATTGGTATGTGCACCTGCCTACTTTATTCGAACAAATATTTAAATATCGTCGTAAGCTTTCCCTTCTGCTGAAAACCCAGCTTTTCATAAAACGTTTTCACCTGATCGCTTCCCGAAGTCACAAGATAGCACGATTCCATGCTCGATTGTTTGGCAGCGACGAGCATCTGCTTGATAAGGCCCGATCCATAGCCTTTCCGCTGATAAGGCTCCAAAATGGCGACTTCCTCGATTTTAGCAACGTTTTCGTCCTGATCGAGATAAAGCTCGGCACATCCAATCGGTTCTCCTTCTTCCGAGTAGCAGACACACAGCTGAATGATGCCTTCCTCGTAAAAACGATACTTGCGCAGCAGCTTTTCCTTCGCAAACGCTTCATTGATCGACAACGAATCATAAGCCTGCATGATGCGGCAGCCGTCAATGAGAGATTTCTTCGTCCCCCATTCTGCCCGCACAGGGGAAACTCCTTTCCAATCTGCAAGCCGGATCGAATAAAACAATTCTTCATCAAGAATGTATCCAAGATCAAAGAGCGACTTTTTCATTGTGAAAGGGAGATCGCGGTTAAAAGAGCTTTTCACATGAATATAATTTCGGTTTAAAATATCGGGTACCCGAACGAGCAGGGAGTACAGCTCTCTCAGCGGAAATTCGTCCTGCAGCTGCAGAAAATGAGATGAAAACATTTGCGGGATCTGGTCATCTGTGTATATATGATAATGCGACTCAACTTTTTTGCTGCATGTCAGCATTAAATAACGGTCTTCTGTGTTTGAAATGGATGTCACAACGGCTGCCTCTTTTCTAAGATGTTCTATTATATTGTTTTTCGCTTTCAGAGCAGAAAATCCTCTAAAAAAGATGACTCTTTGAAAGAAAGGATCATCTGAACATGCTGCTCTTCTCGGCTTTCTTCTCCGGATTTCGTGCGTTCTTTCAAATCTGGGTTTACCTTCCATTGTATAGGTCCTTATTGATAATTAAAAGAACTTACGACTTGTTCCCCTGTTTGTTTAATTACATTTTTCCAAAAATTTATCATAGGTCGTATGAATGCTCAGTATATTTGTACTTATCCAACATAAACACGTAATTGTTATATTATATCCTATACTATGATCATATAAAACCAGTTAAAAAGCTCTAGTATAGGTTTTTAGCTCTTCTATGCCTAGTTCATTAAATTTTTCATGGATGTATTTATGGCCATACTTTTTTTCTACCTCAGTTGTAACCATTATAGTTAAATCCCGTTTAGAGCGAGTAAGTCCTACATATAAATAGTTCATCATTTTATTGTGATCAACAACTTTTTTAAATAAATACGGAGCAAGCTCAGTGGAAATTATAAACAAACAATTATAGCCTTCTAATCCTTTGATAGCATCAATAGAATCTACTAATGTCCCAGGTTCTACTGTTAATATATTCCTATATGAATCCACAGCAGATCTAATTTTTCCTTTATCTTTATAATTTAGAACTATTGAAAGATCGTGCTCAAGTTCAGCAAAGATATATTCAGTAGCTTTGTTATTTTTCATAGCGTTAGCTGTCTTTTTTAAAAGTACATAAGCCACTAGATCTAAGTTTTTCTCTTTAATAGAAGATGCTTTAAGTGCTAAGGACTTTAGTTCGTAAAATAATAAGTTTTCTGATTTATTTTTATCTACTCGATGAGTCTTAAATCTAGTGTTCTTTTGATAAATATAAGCCAAATCATACAAACCACTTTCAATTTCTTCTTGAATGCTGCAATTTGACTCTAATAAGTATTGTAAGGTGCCTCCTTCATTTGTGGAAGTTTGCTGTTCTTCTGTTGGAATGAAACTATTAGAAAAATCAACATGTGTACTAGGACAGCGGTGGTTCTCTGGTTTGTATTCAACAGTTAAATCACCCGAAATAATTTTCCGAAAAGCTCCTCTATTTCTAAGGTCTTGCTTAGGATCACCTATTAAATTAACATTGATATCAAAATGCGCAAACATGGTTAATACTTCTGAAAGCTCTTTATCCATATCTTGTGCTTCATCTACATATATTGAATCTAAGTATCTAGACAACATTTTTAAAGCATTATCACGCCTGAGTTTTATCTTTACGGTATCATTGCTTTTGCCACAAAGAAGATATTTGGCTGTCTTTGTTACATCTTCTACATGTATTATATGTTCCTCTCTTAGTTCCTTTTTCTTTGTTGCTTTATAGGCAGGTTTAGAAGGAAGGGGGATCTGTGAAGCAGATTTATAAAGGTTTTTATAAATTAAGTGATTAAAAGGATAAATCACTTCTTTTAACAAAAATGAATGTATAGTTTCAACCTTTAGTTGTCTAGGGATGTTCCCTTCTTTCTCTGTAATCTTTTCTTTTATTCTATCTCTCGCAGCATTAGTGTAAGTGATAACGTATATTATTTTATTATCAGTAATCTCTTTAAGCCTTGATATCACGAGATCAGCCATTGAGGTTGTTTTTCCTGCACCAGCCCCAGCCACTACAATATACACATTTTTTCTCCTGTTTTTAAAAAATGAATGACCTCGCTAATGTGATTTGGCATTACCACATCTTTTAATTCTTCAGTTTCTATGTCTTGACAAAAGTGTAACATAGTATCCATCTTTGCTCCCATCCACTTATCTGAAAGTTTTTCGTTAGTGTCAATATCTTCCCAGCCATACTTGGTAGAAAAGTACTTTTTTAGCTTTTGAAAATTATTACTTGTGTTTACGAATTCAGGTTCTAGGGTATACTCTTGTGTAGTTGTTATATAAATGTTGGGATGATGATTATAAGTCTCATGATCTTCTTTTGCCTTAATTTGATTGTCAAAATCTCTAATTATACCGATTTTATGATTTGTATTTTGATTCACTTTAAGCCATATATCAAGCATATTTTTAAAGCCCTTATGTAAAGAGATTACTTCAATATCATTTAACTGTTTCGTTTGTGTACTAAGGTAAGATTTGATAAGCATTTCCTCAGTAGGTCCTTCTACTAGAATGCACTTTCTTGAATAGAGAAACTTGAGAAAGTCCAAGTTAGGTTTTTTAGCCAAGTAATCTAATTGATCACCTTCGAGTTCATTCTTTAGAGCATAAGTTTTTCCTTCTGCCACTATTGCTACATTCTTTAATTCAAGCTTATTAAGAAACTCTGAGCTATGTGTTGAAATAAATAGTTGTAGTTGGTGATTGTTACTCATCGTTGTATTTATAAAACTAGCTAAAAGGTGTTCATTGCTTACACTTAAATGAGCTTCGGGTTCTTCTATTGTTAATATATTTAAAGCTACATCACTTTCTATGCTTAAAGAATTCAACATGACAAATAAATAGATTAAGTTTCGATATCCTAAGCCCTGCGAATTTAAATATTCATCGCCATAACCTAAACGAACATTATTTAATAAAGAACTCATTGAAGGAACATTCGGTAGCAAAGTAATCTTCCCAAAAAAATCTTTAGCATTTTCCAAGTCAGATGATTCCTGCCAATTAAATACTTCTTCTAAGCTACTAATGTTCTTTAAGTCATTGAAAAAAGTCTCATATGATTTTTCCACTTTCTTTTTGTCATCTGTATTCATCTTACTATGTAAGAGAGATACTAATGATTTAGAGCCTAGCTGTGAAGCTTTATTTGAAAAATCATCTCTTTCAGCAGCTAGTGCATTATATTTGAAGTAAGCCAGGTCCGTATAAGAAACCTTTTCATTGGTTGTGGGGATGATTGTTTGATGTTTATAAAACTCAATTGGTAGTAAATTCATTTTTAAATCATCTATGGAATCAACATCTTTTAATATATCTGAGATGTGGCGAAGTAAATCTTGAGGATCTTCAACTTTATATTCATATTTTATAGTGAATGAGGGTGTATCATCGTCTAAATTATTTATCCAATTGCGAACATAATATTCTTCTGCAATTTTTTGGGGAGTAAGTGTTACTTCAACGCTTACAGAAGGTATATGGTCAATAAATTTATCAAGTTCACATACACTGCTTTTAATTTCTTCTAAATTTTCTTCTATGAAAGAATAATAGTCTTGCTTTGATGCACTATTAATGTCTTGCCAACCGAGGTTTTTATTAACCGCTCCAATATCATGATTCATAAAAGGAAGCGTTATTGCTCTAAGAAGATTACTCTTACCACTATTATTATCCCCAATTAAAATCACAACGTTATTGGTATCTAAATCGACTGTTCTTAAGTTTCGGTAATTATTTACCTTAATATTTGATATCTTCAAATTAAAACCCCTTTACTTGTTAATAGTTAAATTATACTATTATTTTCAATAAAAGAACAGTGGATCAGTGGGTACAACCTTTTTGAAAAGCAGTTCCTAAATGCTGTTGGCAATTATTCTATGTGACATCATTTTTCCTAAAGACGATATGTGGACTATCTTTTTTTGTTCAAATATGCGCTGGCATTTTTAGCTAGTGGGGTTTACCTGCCCATCCAATATATATAGGATTTCTTGTAAGGAAAGATCGACGAGAGAGGGCCAGCTAAGAATGGAGGATTAGACGAGGCCAAAACGCTGGTTGTTGGTTTGTTGGATGCTTGTGTGCCCGCACTTACTTATCCTTAACGAGACCACACCCTTTAACATCAAACATGTTTCAAATTTTTATTGTATGCTGGGTATCCTCACGGCAGTCTTATGCCGCTTTACTTTAGCAATAGAAACTACTCGACTTTCTAGCTCGGAGTATTCAATTCCAAATTCGGAGATGAAAAAGCCCTCTCTGCTTTGTGAGAGCAAAGAGGGCAAACCATTGGTTATTTATCATACTAAAGGTACACGACGAGTGCCTTTAAGATCTATTTTTCCCCTTCAAACAGCTTGGCATATTCGCCGTACCCTTCTTTCTCAAGGTCATCCTTCGGCACGAAACGGAGGGCTGCTGAATTGATGCAATAACGCAGGCCGTCCGGTCCGGGGCCGTCCGGGAACACGTGTCCAAGATGGGAATCGGCAGACTTGCTTCTCACCTCAGTCCGAACCATGCCGTGTGAAGTGTCAAGTTTTTCTTCGATCTCCCCGGTATCGACCGGTTTTGTGAAGCTTGGCCAGCCGCAGTGTGCGTCAAATTTGTCAAGCGATGAAAACAGCGGTTTTCCCGACACGATATCGACATAGATTCCGTCTTCGTGCAGATCCCAGTATTCGTTTTGGAATGGAGGCTCCGTCCCGTTTTTCTGCGTCACTTCATACTGCATCCGGGTCAGCTGCTTCAGCCGTTCTTCTTTATTGTTCGCCATGCTTACGCCCCCAATGCTGTTGTATAAATCCTTCTCTTCCGCTTCCGATCCGATACTGTGTGTAGCGTTCAGGATGCTTTTTATGATAATCCTGATGATATTCTTCAGCCGGATAAAATGGCGCGGCTTCCAGAATGTCGGTCGCGATTGGATCTTTAAAGATGCCACTTTCTTCAAGCTTTTTCTTCGATTCCTCAGCGAGTTTCCGCTGCTTGTTATTATGGTAAAAAATCGCTGTCCGGTAAGACTCGCCGCGGTCTGCGAATTGTCCTCCGCTGTCAGTAGGATCGATTTGCTGCCAGTAGAGTTCCAGCAGTTTTTCGTATGGAAAGACATCGGGATCAAACGTGATTTGCACCGCTTCCCTATGTCCCGTTGTATTGCTGCAAACCTCTTCATAGGTCGGATTTTCCGTATGGCCGCCAGTATAGCCGGATTCGACTTTTATAATGCCCGGCTGTTCGTCAAAAGGCTTGACCATACACCAAAAGCAGCCTCCGGCAAATGTGGCGAGTTCTCGTTTTTCAGCCATCTGTTCTGCCTCCTTCTTTTCAACATTTGTTGGGAACCATTATATCACAGCATGCTCATTTTTAAGCCCTCTCCCGCTCATCGCAAAATCAGCCGCTGCCTAAAAAGAAAAAATGACAATAATATGTCATTGCCATCGCCAAATTCTAAGAAACAGCAGTATTCATCTATCATTGTCATGGACCGTTGTTCAATTGATGGTCAAATGAACTAAAAATCTTCTGAAACATACACTTGAAAAACGAAAATTATGGTATCATAGTGATATCATGTTCATGAAAAATAATATTCATGCTGATTCGGTCATTCCTTTTTAAAAAAAGCTGAAATTTGCTACTTATATGGAGGGGCGAAATTTTGAAAGTTAGAGAACAAATGATGTATGATATGGAAGCACTGCTTCGCACAGTATTTAAACAGATACGTGATGAGATAAATGAGCTGCTCGAAAAAGAGATGTCCCGCAATGAATTCATGATTCTCCGCCTGCTGAGTGAGCAAGGTCCGAAGAAAGTCACGGAGTTTGCAACGATTTTAGGCGTTTCTGCGAGCCATATCACAGCTGTAACCGATGCGTTGGTTGAAAAAGGATGGATCACGAGAGTCCGGTCAAAAGAAGACAGACGGATCATCAAAATCCATCTGACAGACGCGGGAAAAGAAATTATCAGATATTTTGAAGAAAAGAAAACGGAATATTATTTCAAGCGGTTCAGCAGCTTCAGTGATGAAGAGCTGAAAACGCTGATTGAACTGTTCAGCAAATTGGACAAAAAACGGGAACAGCGCTAATCGGGTTTTCATAAATTGGCCCGAATCTGTGCACCTTAATTAAAAAAGAGGTGTATTGACATATGACAGCTCCTTATCTTTGTCCAAACTGCAAAACAAACCGAACACGGTTCAACTTAATCGAACAGTCTCCGACATCCGTTAAGATTGATCCGGCAACAGGGGAGATCATGGAAACGTATTCAGATGACGAGCTTTCTCCATTTCACCTGCCCTACAGCGGTCCCGCCATAAAAGTGCAGTGCGGCGCGTGCGGATTAATTGAAGACGAAAAGACTTTTATCAAACTTGCGGAATTCGATAAACGAACATAATAAAGACAGGATAGATGGACATCGTTTCATCTATCCTTCTTCGTGCAGCTTAACGTGAATTCAAACGGAGGCGCACACCCGGTTTCTCCCAAGGTGCTTAGCCCTGTACAAACATTGGTCGGCTTTTTCAATCAACTCGTCCGTACTGCGAATGACCTCCGGAAATGCCGCAACCCCAATCGAAACGGTAATATGAATCTTTTTAGAATGAGAAATTGAAAAAGTGTGTGTCTCCACTTCCTTGCGTATCCTTTCAGCAATCTCTGCAGCCTGCGAATGAGAACTGTTCGGCAATATGACCGAAAACTCTTCTCCGCCGTTTCTTGATACGATACCTTCCGCACGTGTTGACTTTTTTAAAATCGTTCCCAGTTCTTTTAAAATCACGTCTCCATTTGAATGTCCGTATGTATCATTAATCGTTTTGAAATAATCGATATCGATCATAAGCAAAGACAGTTTCTCGTTCTTCTCCCTTGCGTTTGAAATATGAGCATTCCATATCGCATCAAAATGGCGGACATTATTCAATCCCGTTAAATAATCAAGCGACGACTCCTCTTCATACTTTTTCAACAGAAAATGAGATTTTTTTAAATATGAGACGACATATACTGATGTAAATCCGCCGATAGTAGATAAAATCCAGAACCATATCATTAAAATTTTTACTAAATGGAAATCATGGAGGAGCATCAAGATCACAATTGAAATCGCCACATTAGCAAAAATAACCAAAGCAAATGTCTTTCGATAAGTGTCAGCGTCTTTATCCATGACCCTGAGGATGAGATAATATCCTATGAATATAACGATCATTCCTGTAAGCGCTGCAATCGAAGATATATTCCCCCCGTAAACAAATCTTCCTCCTATAATCAGCAGAGAACAAATAAAGGCCGGAAAGACGCCCGTAAATAGAAACAAAATCATAACGGGCACATAACGCAAATCAACGATCGTTTCATCGGTTGCCTGGATCGAAAAGAACATGAGCACATTCCCGAGCAATCCTCCCATGACGCCGTCAATCCAATTAAGTTGTTTGTTTGTAGCTTTTCGGGAAAAAATATTCCACTTTAGCTGAGTGTAGATAAAGAGTGAAGTAATTAAAATGCACAAATTCAAAAATAAATCGATTAAAAACATGACAAGCCCCCAACACCAAACTCATTTTATATTGTATATATCGTCAATTATTAAGACGTTAACAGCATTTTTGTTTCTTTGCTTCAGATGGCCGGCGGGAATCGCTTCCGGGGCTTGCCGCAGGAGCTTGTTCTTTCATTTTTCAAATAAAACGAGGTCCTTCCACTTCCCGTAGCGGTAATATAAAAACGCGGTCAGGCTGCTCAGCATAAAGCTCATTCCAATGCCAAGTGCTATGCCGTTTTCGCCAAGCCACTTTGAAAATAAGTATGTAAACGGATAGCGCAAAACCCAAAAAGAAATCACGTTCAGCACCAAAATTTGAAACATCGCGCCCGCTGCCCTTACAACACCGTTTAACACAAAGTTAATCCCGATAAACGGATAGAAAAAAGCAATCGTTTTTAAATATTCTTCCCCGAATGCAGCTGAATCGGCTTCCGAAATAAACAGCCTGACCGCATGATAGCCTGTCAGAAATATCGCGGTGCTGACGGCAGCCATAAACAGCAGAACATAAATGACGCCGTAGTGAGCAATTTTTTTCGTACGCTCCATATCGCCGCTGCCGACGGTTTGGCCAGCCATACTGTTGACAGCCGTGCCGATGGCCATCGCCGGGAGTATCAGCAGGCTGTCAAGCCTCTGTACCGCGCCAAACCCTGACACGACACGTTCTCCAAATGAATTGACAACGCTCATAATCGCCATCGAGCCGCCTGAAATCACCATCATTTGCAAGCCGGCAGGCACTCCGAGCTTCAAAATGACGGACGTCTCTTCCAGAGACGGAAGCGCGGGCTTTGAAAATGGAACAAGCCGCTTTCTCACCGTATAGACCACACCGTAAATGAAAGCAATCCCTTGGGAAATGACGGTTGCATAGGCCGCTCCGGCAATTCCGAGGTTGAATACCGAGATAAACAGCGGATCCATGAACAGGTTCAGGATGACGGCCAAGAGGACGAAACGCAAAGGTGTTTGACTGTCGCCGACCGCCCTTAACACTGTACTGATGAAATTATAGCCGAATAAGAATATAATCCCGATAAAATGAATGCTCAAATAGCTTGCAGCCAAATCCATCATATTGCCGGGCGTTTGAAGAAGCGAAAGCAGAGGCTCTGTGAAAAAATAGCCGATAACCCCGAGCAATACGCTCATCGCTGTCATCAGAACAACAAACGCGTTGATATATGAAGTAAGTCCCTTCTTATCCCCTTTTCCTTTCTGCTGCGCAAGAATCGTCAGCGCCGCATTGTTGACGCCCAATACGAACGACAGCACCGTAAAGAAAACCGTCCCTGAGACGGCCGCAGCACCGAGTGCTTTTGCTCCGAGCAGATTTCCGACCCACAAGCTATCGACGAATTGAAATGAAATCTGCAAAAGATTGGCTAAAATGATCGGGCCGGAAAAAAAGACCAGCTGTTTAAACACATTTCCGTATGTAAAATCCGTTTTCATTGTTTACTCCTTTTCATCTGTCGTCTTGATCGCGATGTGACCGATGGCTTCGCAGCCTCATATAATGTCAGAAAGCATGCAAAGGGGCGTGACAAAATGTTCTCTACAGATCATGATGCCCGTCAAATGGCGGAGGGTTTTCGGAGGAACTGCTACCATCTTCCGCCTGTAGAGGCGCCCTTTTATTTTCGAAACGGCGGAAAAGCAGCGATGATCAGACTGCTCCACGCGGCTCCTCACACCGACAATCTCGACGTATTCGTAAACGGCATATCCGTTTTTCAAAACATCTCCTATACAGATTTATCTTCTTATGTCCGGTTTCCTGCCGGCCGTATTCAAATCGATGTTTTCCAAAGAGGCAGGGCGCACGGTCCCTTGCTGTCGGTACAGTATCACCTGATCCACGGCGGGTACTGCACGGTTGCCGTTACAGGCACAGCTGCAAAGCTCATTCCCGTCGGAATGTATGACCGGCCTGCGGCTGATCCGGAAAGCCGCAGCATCCGTTTCGTTCATTTATCACCGGACTCTCCAGCTCTTGACTTTGCAGTGCAAAACGGACCTGTCCTGTTTTCAGGTGTCCCCTTTCAAACGGTCACGCGGTACATCCAGGTGCGTTCACAGAAAATCGACATGGAGGTAAAGGCCGCCGGTTCAACAGCGGTCCTGCTGAAGGTTCCGAAAATCACGCTTCACGCCGGGGAATCCACAACTTTGTATGGCCTCGGTTTCGTCAACGGCTCCCCTTCTCTCACAATAAAAGCGGCGCCGTTTCCTGCCAAAGCTCCGCCTTCATAGCGAAAAAAAAGAGACCTGATGTCTCTTTTACAGTCTGCTGAAGCATGGACAACAAAATCCTAAAACGGTCTCATGTTTTAGGATTTTGCCGGCAATTATTGATTGTGATGGTCAGTTTTTTTATGTTTTTTCGCATCTAGGGTAAAGATCATAATGCTTAAAAACAACGCACAATACCCGATGTTCAAATACATCTTGTCCATGTTTTCATCGATGAAACTGAAGGCGGCGAGGCCGCCGAAGTACAGTGAAAACAACATAGACAGCAAGCTGAAATATGTGTAGATACGTTCCATATGTTCACCCCTGTAAATCCCGCCGCACGATCTATGAATCTGTTTGTGCAGGCTGATAATAAACAAATTCGATTTGATCTTTTTCTAAATCAATGTCTTTTGCTTTCACATACATTCCGTTTTTAAGCGGCATCTCTGACAGACGGACTTGAATTTCTTTAGCATCCGAACGAACGTGTACAAAATCAGGAAGATCATAAAATTGATCCATGTAGTTCAGCACCATCGATATCGGAACATTTAACTTGCCGATCGAAAATCTCGTCACGTCAAGAACCACATCTCCGTTTTTTTCCACTGTCGGCCGAAAGGACACCCTCGCATCGACTGTCGAGGAAAAGGCGCGGATCGCACCGACGATGTGGAATTCATCGTCGATTTCGATTTGATAGTCAAGATCCGGCGAAGACTCCTTCTCCAAATATGTGTTGATGAATGCGGCCAATGATTCTTTCGTGCTCGTCACGTTCAATTGGTATTCGCTCGGAGTCGGCCGCGACGGTTCCTTTTGACCGCCGGGCATGAATACGAGAATGAAAATCCCGGCAAGTATGATGACGTTGACTGCTGCTAAAATTAAAAATAAGTTCTTCCATTTCTTCATTTTTTCACCTTATTCTGCTTGGGGGTCTTCGTTTTTAATTTGTTCGTAAACGCGTTTCGCTATTAAAGAATATCCGTATTGATTAGGATGAAACTCATCTTTTGCAATCTTCTTTTCATCGCTGTATTCCTCAAAAATATCAGCGATATTCGCTATTTTCGTGTTGGAGACCTTTTTCAGGCTTTTTTCTGCTCCTTCATTCCATTCGTCTACGACTTGGTCAATTTCCCTCAGTTCAGACAGCGTAAACTTAAACGGATTATACATGCTGACATAAATCAACTCAGCGCTGGCGTTTTGCTCTCTAATTTCCGCTAAAATATTCGAAAACCGCTTTTCAAACAGTTTTTGTTCAACGCGGAAAGGTGTAAGCGTTAAGTGCGCGAAGTTTTGGCGGACGACTTTCATCAGGTCGTTGCCCCCTATTGTAAACAAAATGTAGTCTGCATCTTTCAGGCCCTCTTGTACTTCTTTTTCTTTTAATCTTTCAAGCAGCTGATCAGTCCGGGAGCCTTTAACGGCATAATTTTTGACCGTTACGGACTTCACATCGCTCCGGCTTTCAAGCTCGTCGGCCACCATGCCGACATAGCCTTTCTTCTCTTGATCGCCTACCCCCTCTGTCAGAGAATCGCCCACTGCTGCAATCACGATATCGCGCTTAGGGGAGACCGATGTTTTTTCAACGCCCGCATTCCATTCCGTACAGGCTGAAAGCAGACAGACGAGGGCCATCATGACTGTTATAAACCGTATGTTCAAAAATGATGCCCCTTCCTTCTAGATACCTAAAAAAAAGTGTACCATGTTTTGATTCTTTTGAAAATGATTTGACAGGTGTAAAAAAAAGCCTGTTTCCGGTGGTCAGGAAGCAGGCTTCAGCGGCAGGCGCCCGTTTTTATCAACGGTTTTCCAGCGTCTTAATATCGGCGATGATTTCATCGTACGGCGTATTTTTTGCACCGTCATAATCCTTGACGACTTTGCCGTTTTGATCGACTAGATAAAATGACGATTGGTGAATCACCTGATCCTCATCTTCAGGTTTTTTCACGATTGCTTTAAAGCTTTTCAGCGCAAATTTTTCAATTTCCTCCTGCGAGTATCCAGTTAAAAAATCCCAGTTTTGAAAATTGAGCGGATAGTTGGCCGCAAATTTTTTCAACTTTTCCGGCGTGTCATTTTCGGGGTCAACGCTGAAAGAGACGATGCGGGCCTGCAGGTTTTCCTCTTCCATTTGTTTTTGCAGTTCAGCCATATGTGAAGTCATCGGCGGACAGATCGTTTTACAGTTCGTAAATATAAAGTCGGCCACCCACACCTGGCCTTTTAAACTTTCAAGAGACACGGTTTTCCCGTCTTGATTTTGAAAAGAAAAAGATTGTACGTCATAGTTTAAAGAATTTTCAATCTTGCTAGTTCCGCAGGACGAAAGAAACACTGTGAGAATCCCTGCAAGGAAAATGCCAAAAACGTTTTTCAATCCTTCCATCCCCTTTTTCAATCGGTGTAAAAAGTAAAACCGATCGCTCCTTTTCCGGTATGAACAGAGATAATCGGCGTTGTGTACGCAATATCAATATCGATTCCCGGGATATGTTCAAGCAAAGAGTCTTTCAGCCTATGAGCAAGGTCGAGTGCATCGGCATGGGCGATTCCGATCGCTTGCACCGTCCTTCCCTTCACCGCGGAAAGAAATTGACCCGTTAAATAACGGATAAGCTGACTGGTGCTCCTGACATTTTTTTCAGGCGTATAGATTCCGTCCTCAAGCCTCGCGATCGGCTTAACCTTGAGCAATGAGCCGATCAGCGCTTTTCCTTTCCCGATGCGGCCGCCTTTGATCAAGTTATCAAAATGATCAATTGTCACATAGAGGGATGTCCGGTCGCGCAAGTTCTCCAGGTCTTTTACAATCGCTTCGGCCGTCATTCCCTCTTCGGCCAGCAAGGCGGCTCGTACGACCTGAAAGCCGAGGCCTTTTGAAATATACATGGAATCAATCACCGTAATATTCCCGTCGACCATGTTTGAAGCGCTTACAGCCGTCTGGTATGTCCCGCTCAATTGGCTTGAGAGATGGATGCTGATCACTTCGCTTCCGTCAGCGGTCAGCTCTTCGTACAGTTTGATAAAAGCGCCTAAAGGCGGCTGTGAACTTTTCGGGAGTTCTGCGGCGCTCTCCATTTTCTCAATAAATTCGTCCGGCTGAATATCGAACCTGTCTCTGTAAACAATGCCGTCGATTGATATCGAGAGCGGGAGAACGGAAATATGATATTCTCTGAGCAGTTCTTCGCTCAAGTCAGCTGTTGAGTCCGTTACAATTTTAATGCTTGGCAATTCCCTTCACATCCTGTCGGTTCAAATGGTGAATTTCCTAGTGAGGCCAAATTCGGCATGAAAAATTCTTTGCCGGCCGAATGCCGTCTTCCGCCCTTTTCCAAGCGGATTTGGCTGTCTTCATGGGCCGGCAAAGAATGCTATCAATTCTTATGCATTATGCTTCAATTCTTCCTCTTGATAAATGGCGAGGTAATCCTGCCATTTCAATGCTCTCTTTAAGTAGTCCCTAAAGGAGTAGACGTTTTTTTTCCGCTTTGAGCAATAGAGTGTCTTTAAAAAGATTTCGAGCCTCAGACTGGCCATAAAAAAATGCGGGTCGTCCTCCTTCAGCAGGGGTATTTCCGTCACCTTCACCTTCTGTCCATCCGAACGTTTGAACTCCAGGCTTTTAAGTAACAAGCTATCAATCCTCATTTATGAGATATTTTCTTTATTATACATAATCTCAGGAGCCGTTGTCTTTGATTTATACGTGTTTTCAAAAAAATTTCTTAAATCAGCAAATGAAAGAGCCCTTCATCTTTATTCACTTCGACATAGCGGAAGCCTTTACGGTCCATTCTCGCAATCAGCGGCTCGTAGTCTTCGCGCTGTTTCAATTCGATGCCGACGAGCGCAGGGCCGCTGCTTTTATTATTTTTCTTCGTATATTCAAACCGGGTGATATCATCGGTCGGCCCGAGCACTTCATCTAGAAATTCGCGCAAAGCTCCCGCCCTTTGCGGGAAGTTCACGATGAAATAATGCTGGAGTCCTTCATACATCATCGATCTGTCTTTGATTTCCTGCATTCTGCCGATATCGTTGTTTCCTCCGCTCACAATGCATACGACATTCTTTCCTTTGATTTCATCCCTGTAAAGGTCTAAAGCGGCGATCGGCAGCGCTCCCGCAGGCTCGGCGACAATCGCGCATTGGTTGTACAGCTCAAGAATCGCGGTGCATACCTTTCCTTCGGGAACGAGCAAAATATCATCTACAACGGTTTCAAGCGTTTTAAATGTCTCTTCGCCGATTTTTTGCACGGCGGCTCCGTCTACAAATTTATCGATTTTCTCGAGGGTCACGACTTCGCCTTTTTTGTTTGATTCAAATAGAGCCGGCGCGCCTTTGGGCTCAACCGCGATCAGCTTTGTATCCGGGGACACGTTTTTCATGTAGGTTCCCACTCCTGAAAGCAGGCCGCCGCCGCCTACACTTGCAAATAAATAATGGGGTTCTGTTTCGATATCGTTTAAGATTTCGACCGCAACCGTTCCCTGTCCGGCCATGACGGCAGGATCGTCAAACGGGTGGATAAATGCCCGTTTTTCTTCCTCGCAGCAGGCGACTGCGCTTTGATATGCATCATCGAACGTGTCGCCTGTCAGGATGATCTCGATGTATTCCTTGCCGAACAATTCGACTTGAGAAATTTTTTGCCTCGGAGTCGTCGACGGCATAAAAATCTTTCCGTGAATACCGAGATGTTTACAGGAAAAAGCGACCCCCTGCGCATGGTTTCCTGCACTGGCGCAGACGACCCCGTTTTTCGTCGTTTCTTTTGAAAGCTGCTTCATTTTATAATAGGCGCCTCTCAGTTTAAAAGAGCGGACAACCTGCAGGTCTTCTCTTTTTAAATATACGTTGCAATCGTACCTCTCGGAGAGCCTCTCATTTTTTTGGAGGGGGGTATGAATGACAACATCTTTTACATTTTGATGGGCTTTTAAAATGTCTTTGACTTGGATGAGAGAGTTTTCTTTAAGCAACGGTTTCATGTATAAGATCCTTTCTGTATAAAGCTTTATTTAATACGCCATTATATCATGAATATTCAAAATTTAAAGGGCAATTCTTTGTTATTTACAGAATATTATACACTTTCTCAATATATACGGAGTTCTTTTCGATTCTTAATGTGCAGCCAAATATACTTTTTTTCAAAAAACTCTTTATTTGTTCTAATTGGGTGTTATAATAGAACCAATTAGAACCAAAAGGAGATCCGCCATGATTAAACACACGTACCCATCCATAGGGTTCTCCGAGCTGATCGGGGAATGCGATTCCTTTTTGCAAACGAAAAACAGAGCGATACAATTTGCAGCCTCTTCCCATCCGATTCTGATTCATGGAGAAACAGGCACAGGCAAAGAGCTGTTCGCCAAAGCCATTCATTCCGGATCATCTTTCAACCATGATCCCTTCACACACGTAAGCTGCAGCACGCTGAATGAAGATGAAGCGACTGAAGACTTTTTTCTTTCAGAGATGAATGAATCCGGAACCTTGTTTCTCGACGAAGTGTGGGGGCTTTCCTTGCCTCTCCAGGGCAAGCTTTTGGCAGCCATTGAAAAAGGGATGCCAAAAAGACTGATTGTCACCTCAAGCGTGCCGCTCGGTGAACGGATTGAAAGCAGGGAATTCCGCAAGGATTTGTACTACAGGCTCAATGTGCTCGACCTTCCGCTTCCCCCCCTTGCTGAACGGCGAAGCGACATCCCCCTTCTCGTGCATCATTTTTTAAAAAGCGGGGATCATGACATATATGTCGAACCGGTCGTTTGGAAGGCTTTAGAGCAGCATGAGTTTGAGGGGAACGTCAGAGAACTCAAAAACATGACGGATTATATGAAAACCGTCTCAGACGGGAAAACGATTCAGCTTTACGACACTCCGCCGGCGTTAAGAGAACAAATCGAAAAGAAGAAGCCAAAAGATAAAAAAACGGCTTCAACATCACTGACTTTGATGGAAAAAGAGGAGTTTGCGTTTTTGCTCGATGCAGTCAAGCAATTAAATGAAAAAGGAGAGCCTGCCAGCCGCAGAGTTCTGTCTGAACTGAGCAAAAACGGCAAGTCGGAGCTTACCCCCCAGCAAGTGCGCAGCAGATTGGATTATTTGGAAAAAAGAGAGTTTATTACAAAGGGCCGCGGAAGAGCCGGGACAAAAATCACGCTTGAAGGCCTCCGCTTTTTAAGCTCTTTAAAGCATCACATTATTCAAGATTAGAAAGGGTGTCTTGGTATGTACACGATTAAAGAAGAAATTGCGAATGCAATTACCCATGGGCTCGGCGTTCTCCTCTCCATACCCGCCATCGTATTTTTGGTGATATTTGCGATTCGCTACGGAAGTCCAGTGGATGTTGTCAGCTTTTCGATTTTCGGCGCTTCCATGCTGTTCCTGTATTTAAGTTCGACCCTTCTGCACAGCATTCAGCACCAAAAAACAAAAGATATTCTTGAGATCATCGATCACTCAGCCATCTACGTACTGATTGCGGGCACATACACACCGCTGCTCCTCGGACCTTTGAAAGGCACGCTCGGCTATACAATGCTTGCGGTCGTCTGGGGACTTGCGATTGGCGGAGTTGTATTTAAAATCTTTTTTGTGAAACGATTTATCGTGGTCAGCACGCTGGTGTATCTTGTGATGGGCTGGATGGCGATTATTGCGATCAAGCCGCTTTATACGGCCTTGACCGGAGAAGGATTCGCCCTGCTGCTCTTAGGGGGAATATTGTATTCTGTCGGAACGATCTTTTATTTATGGAGAAAGATCCCGTATCATCATGCGATTTGGCACACCTTCGTACTCGGCGGCAGCGCCTCCATGTTTTTCTGCGTGCTTTTCTACGTGGCAAAGGTGCCGTTTATATCATAAACGGCGAAAACCAGGCTCCCATAAAGGAAGCCTGGTTTTTTTATGCCCGAAGCTGTTTGTTTTCGGTCAGGACGTATGCCGGGTGGATCGTCAAGTCGATATCAGCAGGTCTCAGCCTCTTGAACAACTTGCCTTTCTTCATGTCTTCCGTACCGGCTGTTTCGACTGCAACGATCGGAATGCCGAGCTTTTTGGATAAAGATTTGTAATCGAGCCCGTCATCTTCAGACAGAATAAAGCTTTGGCCTTTCCTGACGATCTCTTCCACTTTTTCAAGTGATGCTTCCTTGTCGGCGCTTTTTTTGACCGCGGCCATTTTATTGAGCCAGCCGCTGAGCAGCGGATAACGAAAGGCGCGCGGATCAGCAAAAAACGAAGCCGTTTTATCAAGGTGTCCGAGCAGCACGGCGAGCTCTGACAGGCCGAGCTTTGGATGCACGTAAAGGACGGGGCCAGCCGGGGATCTTCCGTTCTGATGGATGGAAACGGTCGAACCGGTTAAGCCGATGCACCCCCGTAAAAAAGCTTTCGGCTTATCAAAGACAGCTTCCATCTGATTGGCGTACGAAAGGCGCGGGTCAAGTGTCTGTAGCGCCTGCAGGAGCTTGATATGCTTGATGAACATATAGGCCGAATACATCCATAAAAAACAATAGCGAAACATGAAAATCCTCTCCTCTATCCTTTTCTTTGATAAACGAGGAATTCGTAGTCATATGGATTTTTGTCATCTTTCAGGCCTTTCCGCCTCGAAACGATTTCCCACTCAGCTTCGCTGAATTCAGGAAAATACCGGTCCCCTTCAAAGGTTTCATCGATTTTTGTCACATACAGCTTGTCCGCAAAAGGCAGAATCTCCGCGTACAGTGTTGAACCGCCGATGACAAAACATTCTTCGTTTTTGTTTTTCGCAAACCGCACCGCTTCTTCTGCCGAGTGCATCACCTGACAATTCGGAATATCCAGTTCTTTATTGGATGTGACGATGATGTTCTCCCGGTGAGGCAAAGGTTTGCCGATGGATTCAAACGTCTTTCTCCCCATGATCACGGCGTGTCCTTTCGTCACCTCTTTAAAATACTTCAAATCCTGCGGCAGATGCCATGGCAGATCATTATCTTTGCCGATCAGGCGGTTTCTGTCCATGGCGGTAATCAATGAAATCATTAATTTAAAGCCCCCTTATGATGTTTGTAGCGAAATAATGCCGGATGATGCTCATCTCTTTGTGTGATCATCTGTGAACATGATGCATGAAGATGGAGGTTAAAGCTGTGATGAGAGGAAACCTTTCTTCGAGGTTTTCATTCTGATCAGGCCGCCCGAATGCATTGGTGTCATTCCCCGTTTTGTTAAATTCCGGTTCTCTAACATATGACGGCATATATCCGCATGATGTTTCATTTTTTTCATCCTTTTGTAGTGTATCTTGTTTAACCTTTCGAAAACAAGACATTTTTCGGGAAAAGACATAAAATATCGGCATAAAAAAACCCCGCCTGATGGCGGGGAGGGCGAGGTCTTTCAACGGCTTTTCGCAACGCTCTGTCCGTCTGTTCTCTCTTCATCCTCAAGATCCTGATGCGAATGGGCAATTCGGCTTGCAGCAGCTGCCGCCAAGGCAGCGACGATATCATCAAGGAACGTGTGAACCTCATCGTCCGGACAGTCGTCCAGTTCTTTAATGATGCCGAACTTTTCTTTATCCAGATAGCCGAAGTTCGTCAAGCCGATCGAACCGTAGACGTTTACGATGGAAAGCGGAATAATCTCGTCGATCCCGTAAAGGGGTTCATCCGTTTCGACCAAATATTGAAGCGGTTCAGGCAATAGCTTTTTCTCGGCAAGCTGGTCAAGCGCTATCCCCGTTAACACGGCATGAACGATTTCCCTTTTGTTTAAGACCTTTTCGACATTCTCAACGCATACAGCAAGCGACAGATCAGGATGGTATTTTTCCTGCAGCTTTTGTACGATCAGTGCAATATCCTCAATCGTAACCCCGCGCTCATTCAGCATATTTTTCGTTAAGTGCACCATTTCATTCATCGTATACTTCTTCATCTGCATCAATCTCCTTTAGTGGCTCATCCAGTTAGGCGGTGTATTGCGGTCCCAGTATATGCTTCCGAGATCGTGATGTTTTTGAAAGCCGTCTTCGGCAGTATGATAATGAAAGTTAAACCAGTACCCTTTATGCGGCGGCTTGTCCCTGCGCACATGGAACCTCAGCACATCCTCCCCCGTTTTCCGGTTGTAAACGTGGAAGATTCTCTCCGACTTCCCCGCCGTCGGCGTTTTGGAAATGACAAGATCCTGGTAAGCGTCATTGTCCTGCATTGTCATGAGATGGCTGACGATGATCTCCTCGACCTTTGGAAGCACTTCTTCCCTGTACTCGTCTTCGATGACCGGCGATATCCTGCTGCCGAATTTTACGAATGACAGATCTTCTGCTTCATTGAGCAGTTCATCCTTGTAGCTGTCAAATGAAGATTTGGATTGGCCGTCTTCTTCAAGTTCGGGCTCTTCCTGCTTTTGATAAACAGCTGTATACCCGGATTCTTTCATGCTCTGATGCTCCTGCGGCTTGTCCGCCATTAATGCCGCAGGAGGAGATACAAGGCCGAACGTTGCAATTGTAAATAATGTGACAAGCGCTTTTCTCATCCACATCTTCATGACTGGTTAGTCCCCTTTTATATCGCTTTCTCGTTTTCTCTTATTCTATCATAGGTTGAATTTTCAGTCATTCATAAAGTGACGGTGCAAATAAACAAAACGCCTTTTCTTTTGGCGATAAAACGTTTACAATCAAAGATGAAAATTCCAAAATTGGGAGTGATCGTTCATGATTGAAGGTCTTTTTATAACCGCTTCATTGATTACCCTCGCTTATTTTATCGTCATGGAAATCGCAGATTAAAAAATCCCAAGGTATATACCTTGGGATTTCATTTTTCGAGAACACCGTAATGAAACAGGGCCGTTTTGCGTTTTTTTACGCGAAATCCGTATTTTTCGAAGCGCGGACTTTTCCAGTGGTCTTTCAGGACCACTCTTTTTCTGGCGACCCGAAGGGCTTCATTTAAAGCACCGTCAAGCGTAAACTCGGAATGCGCCCACTTTCTTAAAGGGGCGATGCCGTTTGATTCTTCGATTCCATCATCAAACATCGGGTCAAAGTAGACGATATCTGCTGAATCATCATCAAGCTCCAGCAGATATTCAAAGCTGTCGCCGGAATGAACCCGAATCCTTTTCATCGCCTGATCCAAAGCGTCAAGGCCTGTCTCCCACGATTGAAGCCCCGCCTCGACAAGAAAAGCGAGGAGCGGGCTTTTTTCAATTCCGCACACCTCACCTTGTTCGCCAGCGGCAAGGCTTGCAATGATGGCGTCTGATCCAAGGCCGAGCGTACAATCGAGCAGCTTGTCTCCCGGTTCAACTTGTGCAGCTTCGACAAAAGGATCCGGTTCGCCTCTTAACATGCGCTTCGCCCGGAACATCGCAGAGTTCGGGTGGAAAAAGAACTTTTCGCCTTCTGAATGATACAGCTCGAAGCGCTCTTTTCCAACCACGAGAACATCTTCCTGCTCTGTCTCCCGGATTTGGCGAATCGGCCGTTTTCTCCGTTCGGAAAAGCGGGCGCCGAGCGTCCGGCTGATTTTTTCCGCCGTTAAAACCGTGTTTTCAGTCGGTCTGTAGCTTGTTGTGACAATCATGTTTTTCTCCGTAAAAAATGCCCTTCAAAGGGCATTTTAGCAATGTTTTTCAAAAGCGTCCGTGATGTTTTTCATAATCTCCGTCATTTCACGGCCTTCAATCTGTTCACGAGGAATGAAATGAACGACTTCTTTGCCTTTCAGCAGTGCCATTGAAGGTGAAGACGGTTCATATCCTTCGAAGTATTCCCTCATTTTCGCCGTTGCTTCGCGGTCCTGTCCGGCAAAGACTGTAACGGTCTCATCAGGCCCGTTTTCGCTTCCGGAGACGGCCTGAACGGCTGCCGGTCTCGCCAGCCCTGCGGCACATCCGCAGACTGAATTGACGACGACGAAAGTCGTGCCTTCTGCACCTTCCATGAATGTCTCAACTTCTTCCGCGGTCGATAACTCTTTAAAGCCGGCCTGCACCAATTCCTGACGCATCGGAAGAACGAGCTGGCGCATGTATTCTTCATAAGCTGTTGACATATTAAAAAGCCCCCTCTATAAACCTTGACTACTGATGTCAAGGATACTACAGCGGGGGCTGAATTTCAAACACCGGGCGAAAAAACCGCTAGATTTTCATAATGCCGCCGGTATTGGCAGATGTCACCAGCTTTGAATACCGGGCGAGATAGCCCGTTTTCACTTTCGGTTCAAATCCGGGCCAGTTTGCTTTTCTTTTTTCCCATTCTTCATCGGAGATTTCGATGTTTAAAATCCGCTTTTCGATATCAACAATGATATGGTCGCCGTTTTCTACGAAAGCAAGCGGGCCGCCTTCGGCTGCTTCCGGCGAAACGTGGCCGATCGAAAGACCGCGGGAGGCTCCGGAAAAGCGGCCGTCGGTAATTAAAGCAACTTTCGGACCGAGGCCCATTCCGACGATCTGCGAAGTCGGTGCAAGCATTTCAGGCATTCCCGGTCCGCCTTTAGGACCTTCATAGCGGATGATGACGACATCTCCCGCTTTTACTTTACGGTTGATGATGCCGTCAAGCGCTTCTTCCTGTGAGTCAAAGACAACCGCAGGTCCTTCATGGCGGGTAATCCCGTCTTGGACGCCGCCGGTTTTAATGATCGCACCGTCAGGCGCCAGGTTGCCGAACAGGACGGCGAGTCCGCCTTGCTCTGAAAACGGCTGATCGATCGGATGAATGACCTCGTAATCTTTCACTTCGCGCCCGGCAATATTTTCGCCAAGCGTTTTTCCCGTTACGGTCAGCGTATCCAAGTGAAGCGCGCCTTCTTTTTTCGACAGCTCGTTTAAGACTGCTGATACGCCTCCAGCTTCATGCAAATCTTCAATAAACACATCGGAAGCCGGCGCAAGCTTTGATAAATGCGGAACCCTTGCCGCTACCTCATTGATCCGTTCAAGCGAGTAGTCGACCCCCGCTTCATTGGCGATCGCAAGCGTATGAAGGATCGTATTCGTTGATCCGCCGAGCGCCATGTCTAAAGCGAACGCGTTGTCGATCGCTTTTTCGGTCACGATGTCGCGCGGTTTAATATCCGACTTGATCAACTCCATCAGCTGGCGGGCCGACTGTTTGGCAAATTCCCTGCGGTCGGGCGATGTCGCCAAAATGGTGCCGTTGCCCGGCATGGCGATGCCAAGAGCTTCAGAAAGGCAGTTCATCGAGTTGGCCGTGAACATACCCGAGCATGATCCGCATGTCGGACAGCCGAACTGTTCAAGCTCCTCAAGCCCTTTCTCATCGATTTTGCCTGATTGATAAGCGCCAACGCCTTCAAATACAGAGGAAAGCGAGATTTTCCGTCCGTCGCTCGTTCTTCCCGCTTCCATCGGCCCCCCGCTGACAAACACGGTCGGAATATTGATCCGCATTGCTGCCATGATCATACCCGGCGTGATTTTATCGCAGTTTGGAATACATACCATTCCGTCAAACCAGTGCGCTGATACAACCGTTTCCACTGAATCGGCGATGATTTCGCGACTCGGAAGAGAATATCTCATTCCGATGTGCCCCATCGCAATTCCGTCGTCGACCCCGATTGTATTAAATTCAAACGGAACACCGCCGGCCTCTCTGATCGCCTCTTTGACGATTTTTCCAAACTCCTGCAAATGGACATGACCCGGTACGATATCGATATATGAGTTGCAAACGGCAATAAACGGTTTGCCGAAGTCCTCTTCTTTTACCCCAGCCGCGCGCAGCAAACTGCGGTGCGGCGCTCTGTCGATCCCTTTTGTAATCATGTCACTGCGTAAACCTGTCATCGTGATCCTCCTAAACATCTTCGTATTTACATTCTATATTTTCTGAATATTCAGTTTTAAAAAACTGTCTGCTAACCGCTTGCCGGACTGATCCGCAAGATGACGGCTGTTTTGATCTTCATCTGTAAATCATTCCCCATGAATCAGAACCTCCACATTCCATATGATTGCTAACTACTATATATATTTTCAGCGTGTTTTTCAACAATATTCGAAATATTTTTATAGAAAAAGTGATATTTTATAACAAGACGCGTGACTTTTTTCAAAATTCCCGGATGGATCGCCGCTGCAGAGCGAAGAGCTTAAGGCATAAAAAAAGACGCTGTTTCCAGCGTCCTTGTCAGCCGTCTTTTTTGCGGCTTTCCGTCATTTGCTTCCATACGGAGCCTTTCGCTTCTTCACCGTATTCGATCCGTTCGACCGCCATTTTGACTTGAAGGCTGACTTCAAATTCGGGATCGTTTTCAGCTTCTTTTAAAGCGGGAAGCGCACTCTCATCGCCGACTTCGTACAGAAACATGGCGGCTCTCCAGCGCACAAGCTTGCTCGGGTCCTTGAGCGCTTTGATCATTGCCGGAATCGCTTCCGGGTTTCCGATGTCTGACAGACAATCACCGGCTGTTCTTCTGACCGTGATCGTTTTGTCTTCGAGTGCTTGATATAAAAGAGGAAGCACCGCAGGCGTTTCGATCATGCCCAAATAAACGACAGCAAGTCTTCTGATCGATGTTTTCGGGTCATTGAGCGCTTTTTCGAGTACTGGAATGTCCTTTTCATCCGGATCCATTTGTTCAAGATGGGCATAGCGTTTTTGCCAATCTTCCTCATCCATCATTTCAAGCGTTACCCGGTAAGACTTTCGCTGCACAGCCGCGCGTTTATCCTCAGCATCGCTTGATGCGGCTGATTCCGTCAGCTTCCGCAGGCGCTCCTCATCGTAAGCCGCCTCAAGCTCTTCCGTTACTTCACGGCCGATTTCTGAAAAATCGCCGAATCTGACGCCTTGCTCTTTCCAAGACCGTTCGAGCACGACGTTGGAAGACGCGGTTTTAAGCTTCAAGATCGCTTCTTGGAAACGTTCCGGAAGGCCGAAGCGCTCCTCGCGCTCGCCGTCGGTCAATTTCACCTGCATCGGTATCCCGCTGAACATTTGCACGAAGACTTTAACTTCGCCAAACGATTCTTTTTCTTCGGAACGGCCCCCCGCCTCTTCGGCTTCGTCCATTCCGAAAGCAGCACGCACGGCAGGGAGGATGTCTTTCCAGTCAAATCTCGCATTGCGCTCGACAGCGATAAAATCGGCCACATGGTAGACGCCTTTTACTCCCTCTATGTTTAAAACCTCTTGGATGACGGGAGGCGCGCCTTCCGCATGGTCCTTTTTATAATTATTGCTTTTTCCGCCCGGCAGTTCTTCGGTCAAAATCACCTTCATTGTATTCGGGCTCGGTGTCGGTTCTATCGATTTAATTTTCATCATTGTCCCCCTCTGTTAAAAGATCCGGTCTTATTCTACCATAACCCCCGGCCCTGATCTATCAAGGCGGCTTTCTCTGGAGAAGGCGCATTCATTTTCCAGTTCGCCGAGAAATTCGAGCATCAGCTGATGCCTTTTTTCCGCGAGCATCCGTCCCGTCTTTGTATTCATCAAATCTTTTAAAAGGAGAAGCTTCTCGTAAAAGTGGCCGACAGCAGTAGGCGCATTGGCGCTCCCGTAGAGGAGATGACCCTTTGCCCCTGCATACATCAAAGCCCTGGCGATCCCGACGGCGCCGATCGCATCAAGCCGATCGGCATCCTGAACTGCCATACCTTCTTTTGAAAGGCGTTCGTCTCTATATTTTTCTCTGTCTCTGAATGACATTCTTGTGATGATGGCAAGAATCCCGTCAACCGTTCCAGGATCGACCTTCCAGTCTTCTGAGAGGCGCCTTTTCAACTCATCAAGCGGAACCCGGTGTTCATCGTCCAGCTTTACATCAATCATATCGTGGAGAAGGGCGGAAGCTTCGGTCACAAACAGGTCTGCACCCTCTTCTTTTGCAATCTGAAGGCTTATGTTCCGAACCCTTTCGATATGCAGCCAGTCATGTCCTGTCCCTTCGGCTGCGAGCTTTTTTCTTACCCATTCGGACATCAAGCGGATCTGTTCTGTTTGTTCCTGATTCAGCCCAGCCATTTCTGAATGGCCTCCTCCATCTCCTTTGGATTGGTTTGCGGTGAAAAACGCTCAACGTTCTCCCCGGTTTGATCAACGAGAAATTTTGTGAAATTCCATTTGACCGCTTTTGTTCCAAGCATGCCCTTCGCCTTGTTCGTCAAGTGGCGGAACAGCGGGTGGATTTGATCTCCTTTTACATTCACCTTCGAAAACATCGGAAACGTGACCCCGTAGTTTACGCTGCAAAATTCTTCTATGCTTTTTTCATCGCCAGGCTCCTGATTCATGAATTGGTTGCTGGGAAAGCCCAGAATCTCAAGCCCCCGGTCTTTATATGTTTCATACAAGTCTTGAAGCTGTTGATATTGGGGTGTAAATCCGCACTTTGAGGCCGTGTTGACGATGAGAAGCACTTTGCCTTTATACGGCCGCAGTGTCGTGTCCTCGCCTTTAATCGTCTTGACGCTGATATCGTAAATGGACATGACGGTCCCTCCTTTTTAGAATAAACCTTTGGCCCTGCCGTCTTCACCGACATCCATTTTAAGTGCAGCAGGATGTTTCGGCAGCCCGGGCATTGTTAAAATGCTGCCAGTTAAAGCGACGATAAATCCCGCGCCCCTCGATGGTTTTAATTCACGGACGGTGATGCTGAAACCTTTCGGCCTGCCAATTTTCCCCGGATCATCTGATAAAGAATACTGAGTTTTGGCCACGCATACTGGCAGCCCGTCCAATCCGTTCTTTTTCAATTCCAGCAGCTGCTTTTTCGCCTTTTCGGTAAACTCTACCCCCTCGGCTCCATAAACGGTGCGGGAAATTTTGGCTAATTTGTCTTCGATCGAGTCGGTTAATTCGTATAAATAGGAAAAATGATTGTCCTTTTGCTCCATGACATGAATGACTTCACTTGCCAGGTCAATCCCGCCTTTTCCGCCTTCTTCCCAAACATTGCACAGTGCAGCCGGATGCCCGTTGTCCCTGCACCAGCCAAGAACCGTCTCAAGCTCATCCTCCGCATCGTGTACGAACCTGTTGACGGCCACAACGTACGGAAGACCGAAGGCGTCTATCGTTTCGATATGCTTGGCAAGGTTTGCGATTCCGCTTTTTAATGCGTTTACGTCTTTTTGCTTCAAATCGGCGAGAGGCATTCCGCCGTGCATTTTCAGCGCTCTTACGGTGGCGACGATCACGACCGCTCCCGGGGTGAACCCGCCGGCTCTCGTTTTGATGTGCATGAATTTTTCCGCACCCAAATCCGCGCCAAATCCCGCTTCAGTCACGACATAATCAGCCAGTTTCGCCGCCGTTTTAGTCGCGATCAAACTGTTCGCCCCGTGTGCGATGTTTGCAAACGGGCCTCCGTGGACGAGCGCCGGTGTTCCTTCAACAGTCTGAACAAGGTTTGGTTTGATGGCATCTTTTAACAGGAGAGCGAGCGCTCCCTGAACACCGAGCATGCCGGCCGTCACCGGCTGTCCGTCAACAGTGTAGGCAACGATCATTGCCGCCAGACGTCTTTTTAAATCGGCCAAGTCTCCGGCCAGGCATAAAACGGCCATGATTTCCGATGCGACTGTAATGTCAAAGCCGTCTTCCCGGGGAAATCCGTTCGCTTTTCCGCCTAAGCCGACAACGGTTTCGCGCAGCGCCCTGTCATTGAGGTCAAGCGTCCTTTTCCAGACGATTTTTCTAATATCGATGTTTAATTCGTTTCCCTGATGAATATGATTGTCTATAAAAGCCGCTAAAGCGTTGTTCGCAGCTGTGATCGCATGCATATCTCCTGTAAAGTGAAGATTGATATCCTCCATCGGCAGAACCTGGGAATATCCTCCTCCGGCAGCCCCGCCTTTCAGTCCCATTGTCGGACCGAGTGAAGGTTCCCTCAGTGCAACGATCGATTTTTTGCCAATCTGCCAGAGCGCCTGGCTCAATCCGACGGTGACAGTCGACTTCCCTTCGCCGGCCGGGGTCGGGTTGATGGAGGTTACCAAAATCACCTGTCCATCGTTTTTTTCTTTTAAACGCTCAAAAATTTTTAAAGAAATTTTCGCTTTTGTGCAACCAAAACACTCTATTTCATCGTCATTTATATTGAGCTTCCGTGCAATTTCGGCAATCGGTTTTAATTCCGTGCTTTGGGCGATTTCTATGTCTGATAGATGGGATTTCATTTGCAAGAGGATCCTCCTTTTGGTTCATCACACGATGATTTTCCATATTTTTCACACACTTCTTTCATTGTAACACAATTCACACATTGAAATATCGCCAAAAAGTTCCTATAATGAAGAAAAATCAGCGGAGAAAACCGGAGGTGGCGTGTTGCCTATCAACATACCTATCAATTTGCCAGCGAAGCAGATTCTTGAAAGTGAAAATATTTTTGTCATGGATGAAAAACGGGCTTTTCATCAGGACATCAGACCTTTAAATATTGTGATTCTTAATCTGATGCCGCAGAAAATCAGGACCGAGACACAGCTGCTCAGAATGCTCGGAAATTCTCCTTTACAGGTATATTTCACTTTTTTAATACCGTCTACACACACGCCAAAACATACACCAAGGCAGCATTTGGAACAGTTTTATACAACTTTTTCTTCGATCAGGGACAGAAAATTTGACGGCATGATCATTACCGGCGCGCCGATCGAGCACCTGGAGTATGAGGAAGTGTCCTATTGGAAAGAACTTCAGGAGATTTTAGAGTGGAGCAAAACGCATGTCACGTCAACGCTTCACATCTGCTGGGGAGCGCAGGCGGGGCTTTATCATCATTACGGAATTCGCAAAGTCAAACTGCCGAAAAAAACATTTGGCGTTTTCGAACACAGAATAATGGAGAAAAATGAAAGACTGGTCAGAGGCTTTGAAGAGTTCTACTATGTCCCGCATTCAAGGCATACAGATATAAATATGGATGACCTAAAAGCCGTTTCTCATTTAAAAGTGCTCAGCGTATCCGATGAAGCGGGCGTCTGTTTAATTGCTTCAAAAGATGAAAAACAAGTTTTTTTAACTGGACATCCTGAGTATGATACAGATACTCTTAAAGAAGAGTATGAAAGGGATTTGGCCAGAAACATGGACATTGATCCGCCGGTGAATTATTTTAAAGACGGGCCGGACGGCGCTTCGCCTGTAAACCGCTGGAAAGCCCACGCGACTCTTTTGTTCATGAACTGGCTGAATTATTACGTTTACCAGGAAACACCGTACGAGTGGAAATGAAATTCTCATGCCCTGGTCTGATGCAAGACATTCAAAATGTGTTAAAATACTGTTGGGTTAGTCTTCCATAAGGGGGTTCGGCTTGGCCGCGAAAGCAGGAATAATAAGGAACCCAGTGCTTTCCTGCCGATCCATACTTTAAAAATACCTTAATTTTTGTTCTTCATTTATAATTAAAATAATATTTATGGTATGGTATGTGTGGACATTGACTCCTGTTTTTTTACCATTTTAGCTCTTGCTGTTTGAATTAATTGAGGTGAATATGCTTGAATACCAATAAAAATATATTAATTTTGACTGCAAATTACGGAAATGGCCATGTTCAAGTAGCCAAAACGCTCTACCAAGAGTGCGAACGGCTCGGTTTTAAGAATGTAACTGTTTCGAATTTGTATCAAGAATCAAACCCGATTGTGTCAGAGATCACACAGTATCTCTACCTGAAAAGCTTTTCAATCGGTAAACAGTTTTATCGCCTTTTCTACTATGGGGTCGATAAAATTTACAATAAAAGAAAGTTTAATATTTATTTCAAAATGGGAAATAAACGGCTGGACCAACTGGTTAAAAAACATCAGCCAGACATCATCATCAATACGTTTCCAATGATTGTCGTACCCGAATACAGACGGAGAATGGGAAAAGTCATTCCGACCTTTAACGTCATGACGGATTTCTGCCTTCACAAAATTTGGGTCCACGAACACATTGACAAATATTACGTAGCCACTGATTATGTGAAGGAAAAACTGCTCGAAATCGGCACTCACCCGAGCAATGTCAAGATCACGGGTATTCCGATCCGCAGGCAGTTTGAAGAAGAAATGGACAAAGATAAAATCTACGAGAAGTATCAGCTGTCTCCCGACAAGAAGATATTGCTGATCATGGCAGGCGCACACGGGGTTCTTAAAAACGTAAAGGAACTGTGTGAATCTCTGGTAACGAAAGAGGATGTTCAAGTCGTCGTCGTGTGCGGAAAAAATACGATGCTGAAATCTTCACTGGAAGACATTGAAGCCCTTTATCCAAACAAGCTGAAATCACTCGGTTATATCGAAAGAATTGACGAGCTGTTCAGGGTGGCTGACTGCATGATCACAAAGCCGGGCGGAATTACCTTGACGGAGGCCACGGCAATCGGCGTTCCCGTCATCCTTTACAAGCCTGTTCCCGGGCAGGAAAAGGAAAATGCCCTGTTCTTCGAAGACAGAGGAGCTGCCATCGTCGTCAACAGGCATGAGGAAATTCTTGAATCAGTCTCCTCCCTTTTGGCTGATGAGAAAAAGTTAAACGAAATGAAGAAAAACATTAAAAACTTGCATTTATCCAATTCATCAGAAGTCATCCTGACGGACATTATCGAGCAGTCTGAAATCATCATGAACAAAAAACAGACTGTCCGGGCGCTGTCCTAAAAAAGCCCGAGTCAAAAAAACACTTGCCCTGCAAGTGTTTTTTTCGTTTAATATTAAGATTCCGAGTAATAAACTTCTTCAAACGGCTGCACAACGACAAACCCGTTCCCTGAAAACTTCATTTGGATCGATTCCCCGCTTCCCCTGCCGATGAACGTCTTAAAAGATACATCTGTCACAAATTCAGGCTGAAGGCTTCCAGACCAGGCAACCGTTGCGTTTGGATCGGTATAGACTGGGCTTTCCGGGGTTACGATCAAAGTGAGCGGTTCGTAATGGCTTGTGATTGCAGCCATTCCAGTTCCCTCAAGCTTAATGTTAAACAATCCGCCGGCCAGCATGCCGGAAATTCTTTTCATCAGTTTGATGTCCCAATGGATTGACGGCTCAAATGCGAGCAGATCGTGCCCGTTCACAAATATGGAGTCCCCCTTCAAGTTTAAGATGGAGATCTTCTTTCCTTGATCAGCAAGGTACACCTTTCCGTTTCCTTCCGCTTTCATCAGTGCAGCCCCTTCTCCGCTGAACACTTTTTTCACCATCCGTCCAATTCCGTGTTCAAATACCCCTTCACGCTTAAATTTGACTCTTCCCCTGTAGGAAACCATCGAACCGGCCTTTGCCCACACTTTTCCATCGAGATTAACTTCCAAGAGACGGGGTGTTTCCATTTCAAACAGCCCCTCCCCTTTGTCTTCCTGCTGGGTTTTGGATACAAACTCATCAACCGAATAACGGTTCATCTATAAACACTCCTCTTCGCATTCCTGATATTGGTTTTATTATATACGGGCTGACGCTTAAAATGTTTCGTCCACTTTGCGAAAAATAATGATCAATAACCAGAAACTGAAAACGATTTCAAAGAAATTCCTTAAAAAAGCATTAAAGTTCATTTTTTTCTCTTGACAGCTTGACGAAGCCTCCATAGATAGTGTATAGTGAAACCATCATTTAGCAGAACACCGTTAGATGATGAAAATTTTTTTTAGCACATTGTGCTACAGTACTAGGAGGATTAAGCAATATGCAAAACGGTAAAGTAAAATGGTTTAACAATGAAAAAGGCTTCGGCTTCATCGAAGTTGAAGGCGGAGACGATGTATTCGTTCATTTCACTGCAATCGAAGGTGACGGATACAAATCTCTAGAAGAAGGACAAGAAGTTTCTTTCGAGATTGTTGAAGGTAATCGTGGACCTCAAGCATCTAACGTTGTAAAGCTTTAACAAAATCAAGACAATTGAGACTTCAAATAAGAGGAGAGGCATTTTTTGCCTCTCCTATTTAATTTTCAGCTGAATTTCGATTGCCAGTATATTTTGCTTCAACCTTTGCTCGATTTCTTCAATGTTCTTCTCGAGAGATGGACGCCCCTTTTTCGCGATATCAACGAGCTGTTCAAGATCTTTATATACCTCCACAAATGTCTTGTGAAGAACGGTTTGCAGTTCATTGCTTTCCACTGTTCCTCAGACTCCTTTTTTTCATGATTACCTAAATTAGTAATAAAGACTTATATTTTTTAGGTTCAATAGTTATATCGGATTAATTTTACTTTATTTTTTCTATTTCACACATAAAAATGCCTTTTTTAGAAAAAATACTTGTCGGAGGTGTATGATCATGAACTCAGAACATCGCGATGATCTTGTAACGGGATTTAATCAGCGCAAGCAGCTTGAAATAGCCGTAGAAACCGCCCAAAAGACGACGGGAATGGCGACGAGGCAAAAGAGCTCCACTTTGCTGAAATCGGCGTATCAATCCATCGAAGACGCCAGACAGCTGTCACAGGCTGAGGAACTATCCGCCCTGGATGAAGACTTCTTAAACGAACAGCTCAACATCTTAAATGATTGCCAGCACCAGCTTGACGAATCACAGCATTAAAAAAACCGCGTTCAGCGGTTTTTTTAGCGCGGCCCAAGGATGATGGTTTATTGGGGGGATCAATTTTTGTTTGTCAGCACGTCTCCATAGGTTCGGAGCTTTTCTCCGACCGTGCATTTTGAAATGCAAAATGCGTGGGCATACGTTTTTCCGTATTCTTTTCTGAAGTGTTTTTTAATGAAGCACCCTTCACAGTAGGTGTCCTGCAAATGTGTGAGTTCCTTAAAGATCTCTTTCTTATCCAAAACGTTCATCTCCGTTATTCATCTAGTTTGATTTGGCTTTCCACAATGGTATGCTCAAGCATTTTTTTTGCGAGCTGATCCGCTTCCTTGTTGTCTTTGCGGCTGATTTGAATATAGGTGGGCGTTAGCTTTAATTTTTGAAGCTGGCTCTCGATTCTGTCCAGCCATTTCGAATGAACGGGGTCATAGCATGGCCAGTTACCTTCAAGCTGGTTCAGCACGACGAGCGAATCCCCTTTTATGACGACAGAGTTCCTGCTTGCCCCAAGGTCTCTAAGCTCTTTAACGGCTTCGGAGAGAGCCGCATATTCCGCCTCGTTATTCGTTGTCAGCCGAAAGCTCTTATTCTTTCTCAATCGGTACCGGTCCCCGCCGAGGGAGTAATATATCACAATGCCTAAACCAGCGAGCTGACTTTCTTTATCATAGCTGCCGTCAAAATAGACGGTGATCTCATCCGGTTCAGCCGCAAGTTCTTCTTTCAGCTTTTCCAGCTCTTTCAGAGTCCAAAAGCTGCCCTTCTCATCTTCAAACTCAAGTTCAGTGACATACGGACTTTGAGAAAGCTGACGCCCAGCCGCCATTGCCTCTTTCATCTCGATCCATTCATCAGCTGTAAAAGGAATGGGTGAAGACCCTTTAATCTTGATTTTCATACCTGCTCTCAGTTTCACAAAATCACCTTTATTCAAATTATGGCTTGTTATGCTATAATCAAAACAGTTTATTCAGAAAGGAAGTACCCGTTCTTGTTTAACGAAATATTATGGATTAGTTTTGCGATCATTAATTTTATCATTGTTCTCTTCTTTTTTAAACGATTTGGCAAAACCGGTTTATTTGTCTGGATCGGTTTTGCGACAGCCGCCGCCAATATCGAGGTGGTCAAAACGGTCGAGCTGTTCGGGTTGACCGCGACACTCGGCAACATCCTGTACGGAAGCGTATTTTTTGCGACTGACGTCATCAATGAAAGATACGGAAAGGAAGAAGCGAAAAAAGCCGTTTCAATCGGTTTTTTCATTCTGATTGCTTTGACGCTCGTCATGCAGGGAGCGCTTCTGTTCAAGCCGCATCCGGAAGACATTGCACAGCCTGCGCTGGAGACGATATTCGGCTTCTTGCCCCGTGTGGCGCTCGGCAGCCTGCTCGCCTATATCATCAGCCAAACGCTTGATGTTTATGTATATTCGGGAATCAGAAGGTTATTTCCTTCCGATCGGGCACTGTGGCTTCGCAACAGCGGCAGCACAGCCCTAAGCCAGCTGCTCGATACATTGATTTTTACAAGCGTCGCATTTATGGGCGCTTATCCGCTGAATGTCTGGATTCAGATTTTCATCACGACATATGTCTTGAAATTCGTTGTCGCCGTTTTCGCAGCGCCGTACGCTTATGCCGCTAAAAGAATCACCCCTTTGGATGAAAGGAGCGGAAACAATGCCGATTGAGGTCTATATCGACGGAGCAAGCGCGGGTGATCCCGGACCGTCCGGACTTGGCATTTTCATCAAAGACGGTCAGAAGACCGAGTCCTTCTCCCTTCCCGCCGGCTTACTGAGCAATCATGAAGCGGAATTCAAGGCGCTGATCGAAGGAATGAAGCTGTGCGCCGAACGAAACTACCGGATCGTTTCGTTTCGGACCGATTCGCAGATCGTCGAGCGCACGGCGGATTTGGAGTTTGTCAAAAATCAGGCATTTAAGCCTTATCTGGATGAAATCATCCGCTTAAAAAACGATTTTGATTTATTTTTTATCAAGTGGATTCCTTCGAAGTCTAACCAGGCGGCTGACAAGCTTGCGAAAAAGGCGATATTGCTGAATCACCCCGAGTAAAATCCATTCCCGCTGCACATCATAACGAGTGAGGTGGTTCATGTGGAAAAACAGCATTCAGCAGGAAGAGGCCGCCTGACAGGCGGTGTCACGCCCCAGGGAGATATTGTATTAAACCGGGATAACCGGCATACAGACCCAAAAACCGAGCTTGAAAACCGGGCGAAAAAAAGCAATACAAAACATTAGAGAGATCGGTTATCCGATCTCTCTTTTTTCGAATTTCACCAGCAGCGGTTCGATTCCCCGTATTTGATGAAGTCTCAGCATCGCTTTCGCCCTGTCATGCATCAAGGTGAAGTCTGCGTCGTCCAATGAGCAGGAAAGCGGTACATCGCATTTGATTTCTGCAAGGATTCTGGACAGCTTCAGGTCTTCAAGACATTCGGTTATTTTCGTCTGCTGACCCTTTGTCAGCTGTCCGATGTTTTCCAGCAGCCGGTCAACAGTCGAATATTCCTTAATCAGTTTGTAGGCCGTCTTTTCGCCGATGCCTTTTACACCCGGGTAGTTATCGCTTGTATCACCCATCAGCGCTTTGATGTCAATCAAAGCCTTCGGCTCGACACCGGTCTCTTCACTGAATGATTCTTCCGTGTATACTTTATAATTGCCGATTCCCTTTTGTAATAGGGCGACTTTAACATTGACTGTTAAAAGCTGAAGCAAATCTTTATCACCGGTGACGATCGTGATCTCCGCTTCTTCGCTGAACATCGCTGACAGCGTGCCGATGCAGTCATCGGCTTCATAGCCCGCAATGCCGATATTTAAAATCCCGAGCTCTTCCGCCGCTTCCTTTGCCATGTCAAATTGCGGTATCAATTCTAGAGGCGGCTCGCCGCGATTCGCTTTATAGTCCTTAAATAAATCGTTGCGGTACGTTTTGCTTCCCATGTCCCAGCAGCAGACGACATGACTCGGTTCAAACGCAGACACCGCGGTTAACAGATGCTTTAAAAAGCCGTGAACCCCGTTCGTCGGCACCCCTTTGTCATTCAGCATAAAATTGCGGTGCACCGCAGTCGCAAAAAAAGACCGGAATAATAAAGCCATCCCGTCTACAAGCAGCAGCTTCTTGTTCATTATGGAAACTTCCTTTCATCATACAATGCACTTATTGTACCACAGGAGCAAAAATGATGAAAACAGCGTCAATCGACGCTGTTTCTATTTTTGGTGCTGTTTTTTGCTAGAAATTAATTTGGCGGCTTCCATTTGCGAATAGGATTCAGTCGCAAATTCAGTATTAAAGCCGTTCTTCTTTTTAGCGTTGTTGTTTCGCTGTGCATTCGCGTTGCCAAGCTTTGTTCTTCCCATTACACTTCACCTCCAGCGGGCGTGACATGGTTTATGTTTTGCAAAAAAACATGACGCCACACGCGGAAGGATTCACCAGCTAGGCCTGCGGATATTTTCGGCTGACGTATTCGGCGACCATTTCTTTCGAGACGAGCCGTCTCGTGGGAACGATGCCTTTTTTGGCCAATTCGTTCATTTGCATGGTAATTTGGTTGATGAGGCCGGTTGAAAATGCTTCATTTCGCCGGCACTTATCAACCGCTTCATCGATCGCTTTTTCCCTCTCCTGTTCGAGACGCACGAACTGCTTGATGTGCTGGTGCTGTTTTTTGGAATGTGCTGTAATGGCTTCATGAACGTTTGTCATCATCTAATTCCCTTCTTTTTTTATTCAGTCTATCATGTCTGCCGGCCAGATATCCATACCAATATCAATCTGATTCAACTTGAGCGGAGCCATTCGCCTGCCAAGTTATGCGCTTTTTCAATGTTTTCACGCTCTGCGCTTTCCAACGGCTCATGAAAGTACGCTTCTTTTTGTTCTTCGAGTTGAGCTTTTGCGGACAGAACAGCCGCTTTCTGTAATTGTCCGGCGCTCGTTTTGCAGCGCTTTAAACATGTCCGCTTTTCACGTTGAATCCATTCGTCCGTGATAGCCGAAAGCTTTGCAGTAAACGCCTCGACAAGCCGGGCTTTGCCATTTTGCTGAAAAAACGCTTTAGGCGTTTTGAACATTTTCAGTTCATCTGCAAATTCCCCTTCATCCGCTGACGCTGCAGCTGTTTCCCAGCTGCCGGTCTCAGGGCGGTCAGCTGTGATATGAACCGCAAAATAAGGATTATCGGCAAGCCGCTCTTTTACGGCATTTGCCCACTGTTCGCCGGCATACTTGAGCATGATGTTTTCCATTCTGATATCAAGCGCTTTTAGTTCCTGCAAAAATTCGAATTCATACTCCTTTAAGCAGCTTTTCAAAGCGGTTTGCAGATTGGCGCGCCAATCTCCGTTCTGAAGACCTGGATGGATTGCAGCTTTAAATAAATCATGTGCATAAAAGGCCAGGCGCTGCCTCATGTGGTAAAATTGCTCTTCCACATCCTTTTCGGTCATTTGAAGGATTGATGATCCCTTTTCTGCTTCTTCAATGACAGCTAAAGCCGCTTGATAAGCTTTGGCGATCCGCTTTTGCTCCGCTTCCTTTTCTTCAGCGGAACGGTGCAGTGAACGGCGGAGCTGAAAGACGGTTTCACACAGTTTTTTGCCTTCATCAAGCAGCTCTTCGACAGCTGTTCTGGCTAGACCATTTTCGATAAAATCGTCGAGCTCCCGCTTTAATCTGCTGAAATCGTTATTCGGCGAAGCTTTTTTGCTGAGCTCCTGTTTGCTCGATACGTGATACAGATGCGGGTTTTGAATGCCTTCTTTCAAGAGCTCTCCCCTAACATAGTCTTCAACCGTCTGTAATTCGGCCGGGTTTTCCGCGAGGTCTGCCGCATTTAAAATAAAAAACATTTTATCCATGCTGAAAGCGTCTTTAATGAGTCCGAGCTTGCGCAAAAACGACCGGTCCGCTTTGGAAAATGCATGCTGGTAGTATGTTAAGTAAAGCAGAGCATCGGCATCTTTCATGTATTGAAACGCAAGCTCAGTATGCCGCTTATTCATGCTGCTGGCACCCGGTGTATCGACGATCGTAATTCCTTTCTCCGTGACCGGTGTGCTCAAATAAACGGTGACTTCACGGACGGCGCAGGCCGTTTGTTCTTCAGCGACATACGGATGCAGATCTTCAGCGGAAATCGTCAGGATTTCCCGATCGTTGATATATGAACCATAACGCTCATAAGCTTTGAGGAAGTTCTTGATCAGCAGCCGTTCATCATCATCCAGGTCTCCTTTTTTCAAAAGCTTTCCAAGTTTTTCGCCAAAAGCGGAGCCTTTTGCCGCAGCCATTTTCCCCTCCAATAGCTGATCCAGTTCCGCTCTGATTTCCTCTTCCGTTTTAAAAACGACTTCAGCCGTCCCGTTCCTTTTGGTTCCCGACGGTTTTGTTATTTTATTAATCGTTGCCGTTGTCGGCGTCGGAGATGACGGCAGCACTTTCCGCCCGCAGAGCGCATTTGCAAAAGACGATTTGCCGGAACTGAATGCGCCGAAGAGCGCCAGGGTAAACTGCCTTGTATGAAGGCGTTCCGTTTTGTCCAAGAATGCTTTTCGCTGCTTTTCCAAAGCAGGAATATCCGCCAAAAACCGGGCCAAGTCGAAAAAGTGCTCAATGTACTCAGAAACGCCCTTTTTCGGATGGAGCACATCGTCTTTACGGCTGCTGTTTTCCCCTTGCACACGGACCGGTTCCGCTCGTCGGGCATCAAGCGGTTTTTCAAGGGGCTTTTTTTCTTCGGCATACCAATTCGCTGGCAGCTCGCTCTGATCGCCGTGTTCCCATTGATCCCAGAGACGGTTTGCTTTTTCATATGACTTCTGCTGTTCGATCAACCGGCTTTCGAGCTCGGCGAGCTTCGCCTGTTCCGCTTCATATTCGACTTTCATCGCTTCCGCCTGCAGGCCGTTTCTTTCTTTGATGAATGTTTTGAGCTGATCGATAAGCGGCTGCGCTTGTCTTTTTGCCTTTCTTCTGATGTTTTCAGCCAGTTCTTTCGTATAGTTCAGCACGTATTCCGGTGTAAGCTCAGCCCCTTTTTTCTGGGAACGAAGCAGTTCATTTTCATCTACCTCTGTCCGAAATTGAAGAACGTCCCGAAGCAGTTCATCACTCTGGACGTTAAAGCGGTTCATGAAAGCCTTGATTGCTTCAATGGCATGCCAGTCGATTTCGGCTTGAACCCTTTTTTGAACGTCGGCAAGAAACACTTCTTTTCGTTTTTGTTTTTCTTCAAGCGTTTTGGCCTTGCTGAAAAGAAATCCTTTTTTAAAGCCTTTTTCGATAGATTCCAAATACGATTTGGCCAGTTCTCTCATCTCAAACGGCGTTAAGTTTGCGTTTTGGGCAATTGTATGAATGTCTTTTTTGATTTGTTCCTCCGCCCGTTTTTCCTGTTCTATCAAATCGGCAAGCCTTGCTTTTACAGACTCGACTTTTTCTCTTAAGGAAGCGGTTTCTTCAGACAGAGCCGTGTCTTCGTCACTGATCAGCATTTTGATATGTTCATGAATCAGGCTGCTGATTTTTTGCTCCGTATATGCCTTTAGCTGCTGTTCGGATTGATGCTGCAACCTTTCCAGCACAGCGCGAAGCCAGGTGAATTCGTTCAGCGGATGACCGGCTTCGGTGACCGATGTAAAAAAGAGATGATCTTCATCGATCCCTTCTTTCTGCAGCATATCAAGCACTTGCTTTTTATAGGCATGGAAGCCTGTTTCTGCTTCGTCATGACGGTCAATCTGGTTCACGATGAAAAAAATATTGGGTATCTGATCTTTTATTGATCGAAGAAATTTCACATTTTCTTCGGAATGGACATGATTGTAATGCACGACATAAAACAAGGCATCCGCCTGGTGAAGTATCGAAGACGCCGATAAAAAATGGGCATCGTCCGTCGAATCAATTCCGGGCGTGTCAATTAAGACGGCCTGAGGCGCGATTCCTGAAAATGGCCCCTCGATTTCCACCATTTCAATCTGGCTGCCGTCCCTGCAGTACGCCTGCACTTTTTCTTTATCATAAGAGCCATCCATCCGGGCGTATCTTCCATCGATCGTATGGAGTGTTGTTTTCATTTCCCCCCGGCGAACCAGCACAAGATTGGCGCTCGTCGGTATCGGACTTGTCGGCAGGACGTCTTCCTGAAGCAGCGCGTTCAATAGCGATGATTTTCCTGCTGAATAATGTCCGGTTAACGCAATGTACACTTCTTTTCTCAGCCATTTTCGGATGATTCCCGCAAGCTGCGCAGACCGCTTGTCATCCCCGTTCTTCCTGAGCTCCCCGAAAACCGCTCCGGCTCTTTTCAACAAGTCGTCTTTCGTGTTTATTTGTGCCATGTTTCCTACCCCTTTTATGCGTTGTTGTTTGCCATCTTAGCCCTTTCTCCCATTTTACACAACCTTGCTGTATTTTTCTTCACAATCTGAAAGAAAAAACGAGAAAAAGCTGCCTGTTTCGGCAGCTTCAGCACGTGTATTTATTTATTTTTGCGGATTCGCTCCTGCGATACCTTTTAAGACATAACCAATCAATAAACTGTATGTACTGACCGCCGCCAGCAAAAAAAACATCGTCATACGCGACTCACCATCCTATAATGAGAATGTTTATCATCATTATAAATGAAATGATAATCATTTTCAATGGTGTAATTTTTCTAATGCCTGTTCTTCCGTGCGGATGCGGATGTACATGACAGCAGCGTTGAGCACCGTAAATAAAAGTGCGGTGGCGTATGCCTGGAAAAGCAGGGGCAAAAGCAGAAATTCAAGAGCCACCGCCACATAGTTAGGGTGTTTGAACCATTGATAAGGCCCCTTTCGGACAAGGTTCGTTCCAGGGATGACAAGGATTTTCGTGTTCCAGCATCTCCCCAGAGAAAAGAGCGCCCAATACCGGAGGGCCTGAGTGAAGATGAGGCCTGTTAATACGACAAGCGCCATCGGAAGAGGTCCGCGTTGAAAAGCGATCGTTTCCCAAATCAAACATATGAAAAACAAAACATGCATCGCGACGATATAAGGGTAATGACGTCTCCCGTATTCGACCGCTCCCTCTTTCAGAGCGTTTTTTTCATTGAACTTCGCGACTGCCAGCTCAAACAGGCGCTGGGCGGCAAAAATGCTTAAAATTGTCCAAAACATGTGTCAGTCACTCTCTTTTTGTCCATTTCAAAAGCAGCAGCTCCGATGAAAAGCCCGGGCCGAGCGCCCCTAAGAGACCGTATTTTCCCGGTATGGGACTGCCATGCAGGCAATATTCTTTTAAAACATGCATCACAGTGGCTGATGACATATTGCCGTGCCTGGCCAAAATTTTTCGTGAACAGTCGATGTGCGCTTCGGAAAAGCCGAGGCTTGCTATATAAGCGTCGAGAACTTTTTTTCCGCCAGGATGGGCAAGAAATACTTGAATGTTCTCCAAAGCGAGTTGTTCCCTATTGAGAAATGCTTCGACATCATTCTTTAAATGTGTTTTGATCAATGTCGGAATGTCCCTGGAAAAAACAACACGGAAACCGTTGTCATTGATTTCCCAGCCCATGACATCTTCCGAATCTTCCAAGGTGGCTGATTGTGAGCTCACTACTTCCGGAAGAACTTCCAATCCGGCTGATGAGATATCCGCTTCCTTGCCGCACATTAAGAGTGCGGCGATTCCATCGCCAAATAAAGATGTGCCGATAAGGTTGCTTTTCGATTGATCATCCTTTTGAAACGTTAAGCTGCACAGCTCCGCCGCAATCACAAGGACATGGGCTTTTGGAAACGCTTTGCAGTATTCGAATGCCCGCGCTATACCTGATGCTCCTCCTGCACAGCCGAGCCCCCAAATCGGAATCCGCTTCGTCTGTTTTGAAAAAGGCAGAATGTTCATGAGCTTCGCTTCAATGCCGGGAGTCGAGATGCCTGTAGAAGATATAAAAAAAATCGCTTCAATTTTTTCGAAAGGGATTTCTTTTTTCAAAAACCGTTCGTCTGACAGGCAATTCGAAACGGCTTCTGCACTGTGTCTGACAGCCATTTCAATGTACGCCTGATTTTTTTCCTTGAAGCTCCTGGATTCTTTATACCAATCCAAAGGCATGACAAATTGTCTTGAAGCGATTTCTCCATTTTGGAAAGCTGACAGCAGCCGGTCAATGTCTTTAAATGAATCTTTGAACATCTCCCTCGCAAAAACGGCCGCTTCCTTCTGGTCAACATGGCAGCGGGGAAGGCTTGTCCCCGCCGAAATGACGTAGGCCATAACACCACCTCTATTTACAGCGTCTCCCGAATCGCCCGGCCTTATGTGGACCTCTCGAAAAAATAGGCCATCAGCACTTCATCTTCATATTTCCCGTCCGCAAAAACCTGCTCCTTTTGAACCCCTTCAATGATAAAGCCGCTTTTCTCATAGAGCGACAGCGCTGCTTTATTTGCAGAAAATACGGTCAGGCAGAGCTTATGCAGACGATGCAACCTGCACCAGTTGAGGGTGTAGGACATGATTTCCCTGCCGATTCCAAGCCCTTGCGCTTTGCTGTGAAGCCATGTTCTGAACAGCCCCGTGTGCCGCTTCATTTTGAGGTCGCCGCGAATGACCCGGGCAATTCCGTACACCGCACCATCGATTTCAACCGCCGCATACATGTTATCCTTTTCCATCATATCGCTGATGAATGCCCGCTCTTCCTCAAGTGTGCGCGGCCGTTCTTTTTGGATGTACACACCGGTTTGAATCACATCTTTTACTGCTTCAATGATGTCGGGGGCATCCGCCATTTTGACGGGACGGATGACAGCTTCACCGCCGTCTTTCGTGCTGATTCGTTCGACAAGCTCATTCACAGTTTCCATTCGTTACGCCTCCTCTTCATACCGGTAGTATGGCTTATCCGCAATGCAAAAAAACCTCACAATCTGTGAGGTTTTAAACGGCTGATTTTTCAGTTGGAACTGCTTCAGGCTGTTCAGCATGACGAGAAAACGGATGGATATGAAAGATCGCATTCAAGAGAATGGCTGTAAAGCTTCCCGCGACAATTCCGTTCTCTGTCAAAAGCTTGACGGCATCGGGAAGGTTTTGAAACATTTGCGGTACAACCGTCACGCCTAGGCCGAGTCCGATGGAACACGCTACGATCAATAAGTTCTCCTGCTTTCCGAAATCAACCCGGCTCAGCATTTTGATCCCGTAGGCGATCACCATGCCGAACATCGCGACCATAGCGCCGCCGAGCACAGGTTTAGGAATGATCGTCGTTAAAGCAGCGGCTTTCGGAAACAGCCCCAACATAATTAGAAAAGCTCCAGCGAGCGCGATCACGCTGTTTTTCTTAACTCCTGTCAGCTGGACGAGACCGACGTTTTGCGAGTAGGCCGTATAAGGGAAGGCGTTGAAAACCCCGCCCAACAGCACGGCAATCCCTTCGGCACGGTATCCTTTTGCCAAATCTTTTTCTGTCAGCCGGCGGTCCGTCAAATCACCCAATGCAAAGTAGACGCCTGTAGACTCGACAAGGCTGACGATCAGGACGAGAGACATCGTCAAGATCGGTGTGATCTCAAAAACGGGAGTGCCGAAGTAAAACGGATGGATCATCTGCACCCAGCCTGCGTTTGCCACTTCTGTAAAATCAACTTTTCCTATCAGAGCGGCGCCGGCTGTTCCTGCAATTAAACCGATTAAAATGGAAATGGATTTGATAAATCCTGTTGTAAAACGATATAAAAGGACGATGACCAGTAAAACGGAAAAAGCTAAAGCAAGATTGGACAGCTCGCCGAAATCGCTGCTGCCTTCACCGCCGGCCATGTTGTTCATCGCAACGGGAATCAAGGTAATACCGATCACCGTGACGACCGATCCTGTGACCACGGGAGGGAAAAACTTAACAAGCTTTCCGAAGAAAAAAGAAACGATAACGACAATCACACCGCCTGCTATGATGCTTCCATAGATCGCTGGAATACCGTATTTTGAAGCAATCGCAATCATTGGTGAAACGGCTGTGAACGTACACCCCAATACAACAGGCAAACCGATTCCGAAAAAGCGGTTTTTCCAAACTTGCAGCAGTGTCGCCACACCGCACATCAAAATGTCGGCAGACACAAGGTATGTGAGCTCAGCCGGCGTCAAGCCGAGAGCGCCGCCGACGATCAGCGGCACGACAACGGCTCCTGCATACATGGCCAGGACGTGCTGAATGCTTAATGAAACGGTTTTACCGGCCGTAAGTTTCATGACCCAACCTCCTGTAAAAAGGTAACTTTTCCATCGGCAAGAGATGCAATACGCGCAAGGGATTCGACTCTGATTCCAAGATTGTCAAGCTCCTCCCTGCCCGTCTGGAATGATTTTTCGATGACAATCCCGATTCCGCACACCTTTGCGCCGGCCTGTTCAATGATGGAAACGAGCCCTTTCGCCGCTTGTCCGTTTGCCAAAAAATCGTCGATGATCAGAACTTTGTCATCCTTTGAAAGATGGCTGGCTGATACGGCAATCGTACTTTCCGTTTTTTTTGTAAATGAATAGACAGAAGCCGTCAACAGATTTTCCGTTAAGGTAAGCGATTGACGCTTTCTTGCAAATACTACCGGCACGCCCAGTTTCAAGCCTGCCATCACGGCAGGTGCGATGCCTGAGGATTCAATCGTCACAATCTTCGTGACGCCTTCCTCCCGGAAAAGCGAGGCAAACTCTTCGCCCACAGCAAGCATTAATTCCGGATCGATTTGATGATTTAAAAATGAATCAACTTTCAGCACTTCGTCAGACAACACCGTGCCATGCTCTGCAATTTTTCGTTTTAGCTTTTCCATTAAACCCCTCCGTTCATCAATTGCCCTTCATAAAAAAAGCATTGTCCGCTCGGATTTTGAATGCGAGCGGGCAATGCTTAAAAAGACGAATTCCGTCTGTTTCACTAAAAGACGTTCGTTTTCTTAGCGCCCACTCATAGTCGGACATTTACGGTGTCCGGTAGAAACTTGCGTGCCATATCCACGCGATTATATGAGTGATATAATGTATCAAATTATATCAACTTTCGATCCGGTTGAAAAGGGATAAAACAAAAAAGACGAACCTGCACACATTTTTTTCAGTTTAATGTTCGTATTTAACAGAAAATTCTGATCCAAAAATCCCTCCCGGGCTCACGGGAGGGATTTCTTTTTTACAAATAGAGTGTTGTATATTTTTCTTTCAGGTAGCGGATTAAATGACGGACGTTTAATTCTTCGCTTGTCGCAGACTTGATGATGTCCAACGGTTTTTTTCTTTTGCCGTGGATGTGAACGTGCTCTGTCAGCCACTTTCTGATCGGTTCAAATTCGCCGTTTTCAATCATGCGGTCAAACTCCGGAAAATCTTTCAGCATGCTTGATTTCAGTTGAGCCGCATACATATATCCGAGCGCATATGAAGGGAAATAACCGAAATCGCCGCCGGACCAATGGACATCCTGGAGAATTCCTTTAGCATCGTCAGGAGGCTTAATGCCCAGATATGCTTCATATTTGTCATTCCATAGTTTCGGAAGGTCTCTGACCGATACTTCGCCGCTGAAAATCGCTTTTTCAATTTCGTAGCGAATCATAATATGCAGCGGATATGTCAGCTCATCAGCCTCAATCCGAATCAGCGACGGCTTTGATTCATTAACGGCCCTGTAGAACCCTTCGGCAGTAACGCCTGCAAACTGGTCAGGACTTGCTTCTTTTATTTTCTCAAAATACCGCTTCCAAAAACCTTGATGTCTGCCGATAAAGTTCTCATAGAAAAGGGATTGGGATTCATGTATCCCCATTGATGCGCCGTCTGCTAAATTGGTTCCGCCCAGCGCTTCATCAATGTTCTGTTCATAAATGGCATGGCCGCATTCATGAATCGTTCCGAAAACGGCCGAGCGAAAATCGTTTTCATTATATGCTGTGGTCACCCGGGCATCCCCTTGACTGATCGTCACCTGGAAAGGATGAACCGTCTCATCCAGGCGCCCCGCCTCAAAATCATAGCCCAGTTCTTTTAAGAAAAAGTGGCATACATCGCGCTGCCGCTCTTTTGGAAAACGTTCGTGCACAAAGCCCGTATCAGGCTTTTGATCACTGGCGGCAATCTTTTGTACAAGCGGAACGATCGCCTCCCGCAATTCAGAAAAAAGGCCGTCGAGCTTTTCGACTGTAACGCCTGGTTCGTATTGGTCCAAAAGGGTGTTATAGGGGTGGCCTTCATATCCCCAGTACGAGATAAATCGTTTTTTAAAGTCGATGATTTTTTCTAAATACGGAGCAAAGAGAGAAAAATCGGACGCCTTTTTCGCTTTTTCCCAGACGGATTCCGCTTTGGATGTCAGCGTCGTATATTCTTTGAACTCCTCTTCCGGAATCTTGCTGTTTAAATCGTATTCTTTTTTCGCTTCCTCAACCGCTTTCTGTGTATCGGCAGGCAGATCCTGTTTTTGCTCGGCAAGGGCATCCAAAAGCTCCTTCATCCGCGGGGACGTTCTCATTTGAAAGACGTCTGCCGACAATTGTCCGATCGCTTCGGCGCGGCTTTCTTCGCCTTTTCTCGGCGCGCCCGTCCTCATATCCCAATACATCACGTTAATCGCCTGCTCATACCGGCTGATTTTCTTTAATGTTTCTAAAAACTCTTTTTCATATGTATTGATCGACATCATTCATCCTCCTCTTCCCTTATATGATGCGAATTGTAATCAGACTAATGGAAATATTTACGAAAGTCAACTTTTATGCAACCAAAAAAAAGAAAAGCGGGATGTCCGCTTTTCTTTATACATAAACCGGCTGAACAGGAAGCACAGATTCGACTTCTTTTATCACATTCCATTCTTGTTCATCGCCCGCAAAAATGCTGATCGTGCCGCGGTCGCTGTTTGATCTGATCAGACGGCCGATGCCTTGGCGCAGCCTTAGCAGCATGTAAGGAAGGTCTACTTCGCGAAAGGCGTTTTCCAAACCGCTCCGCTTCGCTTCAAACACAGGATCATGCGGCGGAAAAGGAAGCGACCAGATGATGACATGTTGCAGCGGATCTCCGGGAATATCGAGCCCTTCCCATAGATGCACAGAGCACAAAACGGATTCTTCAACCGTTTGAAACTTTTCAACGATTGTACTGATTTCTTCATCCCCCTCAAAGTAAACAGGAAACGAAAATGATTCCTGTGCAGTCCGGCGCTTGAAGGACAGAAGCTCCTCAAAAGACGGAAACAGGATCAGCGTTTTCCCGCCCGATTCTTTGATTGCACGGATTGCCGCTTTTTCTTTTGCTTCTTTTTCCTCAATTCGATGGATGCACACTTTCATCTGCTCTTCATAGTCGTACGGCGAATCAACGGTAAATGATAAGTAGTCGCGGATCCCAAGGCTTGTCGCTAAATAATCGAACGATCCGTTTTCCGATAATGTCGCCGATGAGAAAATAAATGGAATCTGCTTGGAGAACACTTTTTCTCCGAGAACTTCGGAGACGGTTCTCGGCATGACGACGAATGTTGACTCAAGCTCTTTTTGCTCAAGCCAGCTGATCGCATTTTTCCTGTAGAGCGAAAGGGAGTAAGCCATCTGTTCGAGATACTCTTCAACAACGGTTAAAGCGTATTGGTCGATCGTGTACAGCTCGCCTTCAAAAACGAGCGCCTCCCCGATCTTTTCAAGCAAATCATACAGCTCGGCGGCCGCTTTTTTCAGATTGGCATGATCTTTGATGCGCATGCGCTCAGAGCCTTCTGCTTTTTCGGCGTTTTCTGAAAGCAAACCGAAAAATTCGTCGTTGGCGCGAAGCGCTTCTTCGACAAGCTCTGCAAATTCTTCTCTGATGTCATTGCCGAGCAGGCGCTCGAGAAACATTTCGAGCGTCGATTGCTTCACCCTGTACGTCAGCGCCTTTTGCGCCGCAAACTCGAGCAGATGCCCTTCATCGAAAACCACAGCGCTGTGTTCCGGCAAAAGCGGAAGCTGGCCTTCCCGTTTTCTCGCCTCTTCTGTCCAAACGTGCTCCATATAGAAATCATGGGAACAGATGATGAAATCGGTTGATTTTCGATAATGGTCTCTTGACAGTGTAAGTCCGCATCGGTGCCTCATGTCGCACGTGAGACAGTCTTGAAAAGAATCGTAACCGATTTCAGACCATTCATCATTTGATAAAGACGAATACTCTTTGCGGTCGCCGTACGGATAAAAAGACTGCATGCCCTGCGATTCATGAACGAAAGACGGCAGACTTTCGTAGAGGTCAAGCCATTTCTCATCATCAGATCGCTGCATCGTTTTCTCCAGTTTTTTCAAACATAAATATTGATCATGCGATTTGCTGAGCCTTGCGTCAATCGTCAAGCCCAAATGCTCGGAAATTTTGTAAATATCGCCTTCTTTTTTGACGAGCTGTTCGATCAGCGTCTCATCCGCACAAGCGATGACCGCCGGCTTGCCCGTATACCTGGCATAGCTCAAGGCAAACAGAAGATAGACGAGCGTTTTTCCGGTTCCGACTCCGGCTTCTGCAAACATGACCTTCTTTTCCTTAAATGCCCGTTCTAATTGAAAAGCCATGAATATTTGCTCATCGCGCAAATCAAAGCCTTTTTCAGGAAGAATATCGTAAAATACATCACCGATCCAATTGTTCAGTTCTTCATAAAAGTTTTTTGTTTTTGTTAATGAAAAAGGCAGACGAGATGCTGTCACCCTGCTCCAACCCCCAACTATCGAGTTTTCAGAACTTCTATCCTATCACTATGATTCGGGAAATTCAACAAGAAAGATTTGAGAAAAGGAGCAGGAAGCCTCTCTTAACTATTTCCGGTAAATCGAATGCGTCAAAAACGGATGATCCGTCGATTCCATATGGCTGATCGCGTTTTTCAATTCTTCCTTAGCATATGTAAGGCGCTCTTCGCCAATGTCCTCGAGCTGGTTTTCTGACGTCTCCAGCGCTTTTTGAATCATATGAATGTGATCGCTGTTCAACATGAAATCACCCCTTTTCAAAATCAATAATCCCGAGTATATGCAGGATGAATCGTTTTTATACAGGCTGATTTTATGTTTTTTCTTTGCTCTTGATAAATACGCAAAAATAAAGGGAATCCATAGTGAAAAATGGTTTCCTTCAATCTTGTTATGTAACTCACCCAATTCCGGAACAATTAAAAACTTTAAGAACCGTCTTATATAAGACGGTTCTCCAAAGATTCGATTGCCAGTTTTAGTGCAGTCAAGCGACGCTCTTTTAATGTTTTTTGAGGACTGCCTTCTTTTGCTTTGGCTATTTGTTTTTCAATAGATGGAATGATACCTTGTAAAACTTCTTTAGAAGTCAATATGATTTCTTCGTTATAGCCAAAATCTTCTCCATTCCAAATACCTTTTAGGCTTTCTAAACCAATTTTTACTGCGTTTAGTCTCTTTTTGACAAGAGTTGTGTTTGAACCTTTTTCTTTCGTGCTTTTATAAGCATTTGTTAGTTTATTAAAAGTTGACTCCAACGATTGAATGGAAAAATCTTGGATTTCTTGGCTGACAGAATTCATATACAAACCTCATTTTTCTTTTTTAATGATTCAACATTTTTTAACAATCTGCTTAATGGTTGAATTAGGACTGCACATTCATTTTTGCGAGTCGTAAACTGTCATTTCGACTATCGACAAATAAAAATCAAGATATTTCGCAGCGACAATCGACCACTCACAGTGGAAGAAGGTTCAACATAGCGTTTAACCCATCTTGTTCTTTTTGGGTGTGTGGTAATCTGCTGATATCCTTTAACAAGTTGCTAAACGCTTTGCTCTCCTTGATAACTTACCATCGAATATTTGTTCTGATTTTGATTGTATCAAAATTTCGGGGAAGTTATCAAATATCAACATTTACGTTTAACCGTTTTCACAGCGGTCAAACACCCTTTTTCCAGTCAAACAACAGCTTAACATCAGATAGTAAGGACTGTGTTAGACAATGTGCGCTTTATCCACAATAAAAACCCAGTCTATTCTGTTTTTCTATCATATCCTGTAGGGACTTAAAAATTTATAGACTAAAGGTGGAGAGTTTATGTACTATTATGAACCGGCAAAGAAAGATTATTGGGATTATGATTATGATCCTTACAAGAAAGATCACGATTATTGCAAAAAGGACTACTACTACCATGAGCCTTGCAAAAAAGACTTCTATTACCATGAACCTTGCAAGAAGGATTACGATTATTGCAAAAAGGATTATTACTACCATGAGGATTACAAAAAAGACTACGATTACCACAAGCCTTGCAAGAAGGATTACGATTATTGCAAAAAGGATTATTACTACCATGAGGATTACAAAAAAGACTACGATTACCATAAGCCTTGCAAGAAGGATTACGATTATTGCAAAAAGGATTATTACTACCATGAGCCTTGTAAAAAAGACTACGATTACCACAAACCTTGCAAGAAAGACTGCTACTATGAGCCGCGCAAAAAATGCTATGATTCGTCTTATAAAAAGAAAAATGATTCATGGATTTACTAGTGAATCGATGTTTTGCCATGCGCTTTTAAGGGGATAATCCCGCGGGCGCGCAAATTTAAAAACGCCGTTCGGCGGCTTTCCAGCTATGGAAAGAAAAAAGGCTGCCGTTTCATGGCAGCCTTTTAGCTTCACTTCTCTTTATTCGGTTTTGGCGGCCTTTTCCCCCAATACTGGTAATAGTCCGTCTTAATAAAACCGTTAAAGAGTTTCCGTTTTTTTGTCGCTTTTTTCCCGTAGCACTCTTCAAAACGCTCGTTTGATGTCAGCATGTAAACAGACCACGTATCAAGTCCGGCAAATGCTTCGCCCATATCTTTATACATGGCTTCGACTGCTTTCTTTTCACCGAGGCGTTCCCCGTACGGCGGATTTCCGACAATCACGCCGTATTCCTCTTTCGTCCGAAAATCCTTTACCTGCATTTGCTTAAATTCGATGAAATCGGCTAGTCCCGCTTCCTCGGCATTCGCTTTGGCGATCTCGATCATACGATGATCCAGGTCATACCCCGAAATTGACAGCGGCTGATCATAATTCGCTTTGTCTTCGACTTCAAGCCTTGCTTGATCCCACACTTCTTTGCCGATCCATTCCCATCTTTCGGATGCAAAATCCCTGTTGAAACCCGGCGCAATATTTTGGCCGATCAAAGCCGCTTCGATCGGTATCGTGCCCGAACCGCAAAACGGATCGACGAAAGGTCTGTCAGGCGTCCAATTTGTCAATTGAATCAATGCTGCAGCGAGGGTTTCTTTCAGCGGCGCTTCCCCTTGACCGGTTCGGTATCCCCGTTTATGAAGCCCGGCTCCGGATGAATCAAGCGTAATGACCGCTTTGTCTTTTAAAAGGGAGACTTCGATTTTATATTCCGGGCCTGTTTCCTCAAGCCACCCGCCTTGTGTCTGATACGCTGATTTCAGCTTCTCGGCGATCGCCTTTTTGACGATGCGCTGGCAGTCCGGCACGCTTGCAAGCACTGATTTAACAGACTTTCCCGTCACGGGGAATGAGGCGTGTTCAGGAAGATAGGCGCTCCAGTCGATCGCTTTTGTCTTCTCGAATAACTCGTCAAAGGTCTTGGCCGTAAATTCGGCAACCTGCACTTTCACCCTGTCAGCAGTTCTCAGCCACAGATTGGCTCTGCAGATGGCGAGGGCATCACCTTCAAACACGACTTTGCCGTTGTCAACCGTACAATCATATCCTAGATCTCGCACCTCTTTGGCAACGATCGCTTCAATTCCCATCGGCGCTGTTGCAATTAATGTATAGGTTTTCATCATATCACCTGTTTTTATGTATGTTTTTTACATGATAAAAGCTCTCCTACCTGCGGAGAGCTTATACATTGTCATCATCATAATAGTGTGTAACGTTCTGTAAGCCATGTTTTGTTCCGTCGTACTGCTGTCGGCTGCTAAGCCTCGTACTCGGGTGGTAATCATCTATCTACAGAGTCAACTCTGTCCTTCTTTCCGTTCATTTCCGTCCAGAAGGTTCCCCTACCAAAATTTGGGTTTCTCGCTCGAGGGGTTTACCGCGTTCCACTCTCACCATTTCTAGTGAGACTTCGTCACTGTGGCACTTTCAAGGATACTCAGCCATATCCATAAAGGACGTAGGCTTTTTTCCTGCCGTCAGCCTTCTGCAAGGCTGCCCTAGCTTATGACTTCGCTAGGCACGAACACTACGGGCATCTCAGCACCGTGCGAGCATGGACTTTCCTCTACAGATGTAAAATCTGCAGCGATTACCCGAACGTTAAGACATCAACTATTATAGCTTAGTTTGTTCTAAAGGGCAAGCGGTTTTCATCAATCGTATAATTTGCTTCCAAACACATGTTTTTCCAAATTGGAAAGCCGTTTTAGAATATCAAAATTGGTCGTATTTGATTGAGCCGGCTGTCTCTTGTTCGCTTCTTCAAGCTGTTTTTTCAACTGCAGGTTTTCCTGCTGCAATTCTTCGATTTCCTGATGGAAGGCTTCATAGTCTTTAATGACCATGTCCAAGAATTTGTCAACATCTTCCTGCTTGTAGCCTCTGACTCCTGTTTTGAATTCTTTTTCCAAAATTTCTTTAGCAGAAAGCTTCACTTTATCAGCAAGCATCTTTTTCACCTCATATCGTGAATCATCATCTTATATTTTTTCAGAAAACGTGTGCAATGTCAAATTTTCTCTTGCACTTTTTACTCTTCGTAAAAGCTGCTTTCTTCAACGGTGACTCTCAGGTCATCCATCGTAATCGTGTAAATCGGAAAATCGCGTTTTTCTTGAGCTTTTTTTGCTTCATTCAGCATATAAACAGGCGAGCCTTCTCTTTCCTCGTCGTACAGAATCAATAAGCCATCCGCCTTTTCGATGAAAAACCGGTTTTTTTGTTTAAATTGGACCGGGCTTTCGTACGGCCTGTGTGTCAAGCTTTCAGTGAAATCGCTGGCTGCGAGCACAGCTTCATACTGCTCTTGATTTTTCTCGTTCCACTTCTTTTCCTGTTCCAAAAACGGAGTGATAACCGCCACTTTCAAGTCGGGATATTCTTCCTGCAGCGAAAACGCAACTTCCGCCGCCCATAGTTCCGTGCCGAGCTGGCCTGAGATAAGGATCCATTCCAGCCCTTCCTCAAGCAGGGCGGTCAATCGGTTTTCAAGCGCTTTTTTTATGTAGAACAGGGCCTTGTCTTCCTGTTTGAAAATCCCCAGTTCAAACGGCTTGTACCCTGTAACGGCCAATACTTTCATTATGATCACCTGCTAAAAAATGGGGCCGTATTCCGCCCCATTTTTTTAAAAGATATTCTGTTGCTCACGTTCAATCCGGCGCTCGTTCATCCTGACAAAACTTCCGAAAATCCTTTTTAGTAAGGACCCATACCCATTCCAGGTCCTGGCATCGCTCCAGGCCCGGGCATCATTCCTGCGCCAGGGCTCACGAAGTGCTGATGTGATGCCTGGTTGACAGCTGATTGAGTTTGCGGGAAGTAATGAACATGCTGAAAATGCTGATGGTTGACATTCGTTGTGTGCTGCGGGTGAATGTGCGGTACGACGGTTTTGCTTTGCGTATGGTTGTAGCAGCATTGAGTAGGATGAACAATCGGCGCCATTACATGCGGTTTACAGTGCATGAAAATTCCCCTTTCTTTAAGCTTCTATATACACTATTAAACTATGAAGCAAGGGGTAAACATGTACTAATATAAAAACCTATTTTAAAAGTAAGCCATAAAGCTTTCCTTGAAATTCGTCATGATTAATACGATAAACAGTACGACGACAAAAAACAGATAAAACAGCCCCTTATACATATCGACGCTCCCTTCAAACCATTCTAACGCTATTTTACAAGAAGCGATCGGTTTCTACAATTCATAACATGCTTGAAATGTTTGGCTTTCGAAGATCGTCGTTTTCTGCGCTTGCCCGGGGAATATTTCGTCCGAATTTCCTTTCCAGCCGCTCGCGCCGTTTCAAAAGACCGGCTACTTCTTTTTCGGTCAGCTCAAACTTTTGTGAACCGTGCTGCAGCATCAGGTTATCCGTTACCTCGAGGGCGGCCCGAATGTCCCGCTTTCGATGTTCAAAGTATTTGGCGAGTTCGATGCCTGCGCGCCAGGCGGTTTTTCCGTCTGTTCCATTTTGGAGCTTCAGCCAAAGGGATGCGGCTTCTTTTAGCATGCCCTGCTTTTTATACTGCATGGATAAATCGAATGATGCGCGTTCAGACTGCTCGAAAGGCTTTTTTTCAAGCTCCTGCAATTGCGCTGTCGCAAGCTCTGTCTCCCGGTTGGCGAGAAGCCATTTGGCCATCGCGTACTTTTCGTTTGCTTCCGCTGTCTGCTCCGGAGTGAGGATTTTCTTCGATAAATGGATGTAAAGAGAAATTAAAGAAAGCACGTCAAGCTCATTGTGGCGCAAAACGCCTTCAATGATTTCCGGACGCTCCTCCTTTAAAAAATGAAAATACATCATCGGCGCCAGGTAGCCCGGCGTATCTTCAGTTCTTCCAACACCCAGCTCTTCCTTTTCCACCGTCCCCAAAGAGACGCGGTCAAACTTATGCTTCCAAAGGCGGCGGGATCCGTGGAGCAGGTCAAAATGGCCGAAATCCGGCAGCTTCGGAACCCTGTCGCGGATCAGCGTGTGCCTCGTTTTCACCTGAGGCCAGTCGAACGCTTTCCCGTTATAGGTGACAAGAGACTGAATATCGACTTCACTCAGGAAGCTGTGATAGAGGGCGGCTTCGTGCCCCGGCTTTGGCAGCAGATGCTGTTTGACGACTACGCGGTCGTCATACACCCGTGCATGGCCGAGCAAAAAGATCGCATTGCCGGCCCCTCCCCCGAGACCGGTCGTTTCCGTATCAAAGAAGAAAAGCTGGCTCGGTGTATACCCTTTGCTTGAAAGCGAATGGGAAACGTCGCTGTTGTTCCAGCGCCTAACCGTCTCATGCAGTTCAGAAAATGCGTAATGGCCATGAACATGTGTCAACGGATAAACGACTTCCCTGATCAGGCAATAGCAGTCCTCAAACACATACGGTTTAACACCGAGTTCGGCCCATTCTTTCTCAAAGCCGACGGACGCGGAAGTCCGCTTTTCTGCCGGAGAATCCGTTTTTTCTTCTTTCGCTTGATTTCCCAGGTGATGCTTATAGCGGTTAAGTTTTCGTTTTAAAGACATTCCGCTCAACCTTTCCAGCCTTTTAAAAGGCGCAGCGCATTGTTTTTTGTCTGATCGCCGCTGCCGCCCACTCCTATGCAGGAAGGGCATCCTGACTCACACGGACATCTTGAAATCAGCCGATGCGCTTCACTGATGATCTCAGGCATTTGTTCATACACTTTCTGAGACAGCCCCACTCCGCCGGGATAGCGATCATACAAAAAGATCGTCGGCTTTTCGTTATGAACGGCTTTAATTTGCGGAAAAACGTGCAGATCAGACGGATCGCACATCACTTTTAAGGCGGCGACATGTCCCAGGACGTTTGCAGTCCCAAGCAAAGCTTCTTCCAATTTGATGTCGTTCCAATTTTGCCGCTCCTCATCGTTCACCTGCACCCAAGCCGCATTGGTATGCAGTTCCTCTTCAGGCAGATGAATCGGGCCTGAGCCGATATTTTCATGCGTCTCAAATTTTATTTTCTTAAAAATCGTCGCTTTCGCCTGAACGGTCACATCCCCAAAACCGAACGCTGCGGTTTCTGTCTTTTTCTCCTTGTCAACTTCGAGAACTCTCAATAGGACGGCGAGATTGGCATCCGTATAGTAATCAACTTGAACCTCGCGGACAAACGCCTTTTTCTCCTCCCAGTCAAGCTTTTCCACCTGGTATTGGATGCCTTGATGCAAATAAATGGCTTCATCGTGCAGAAGCGTCATGGCGCTGAACCTGTCCATTTCCCCGATCACTTTCGCCTTCTCGCGCTTTGACTGATCAATAATGACAACATTTTCCTGAGAAGCCGACCTCAAGCTGATGCCGTGCGCCGGAAAAGCGTCATTCATCCAGTGATACGTGTTCCCGGTTAAGTGGAGGACTCTTTCTTCTGCCAAGTAGTCAAGAATATCCTCGATGTCGGCACCGCCGAATGTGTCCGTTCTTTTGAAAGGCAGTTCAAAGGCTGCGCATTTAATATGATCGACAAGAATGACCAGGTTATCCGGATTAATGACGGCAGTCTCGGGATTTTGTTTAAAGAAATAGTCCGGATTCTGTACAATGTACTGATCGAGCGGGGCGGAACTTGCCACCATGACAATCAGCGCTTCGTTGTGCCTTCTTCCAGCGCGGCCGGCCTGCTGCCAGGCGCTCGAGATCGTTCCCGGATATCCGGTCATGATGCATGTCTGCAGCTGTCCGATATCAACGCCCAGCTCAAGCGCATTCGTGCTGACAACGCCTTTAATGTCCCCGCTGCGAAGGCCTTTTTCAATGACGCGCCGCTCGTTCGGCAGATAGCCGCCCCTGTACCCCTGAATCGAATGAGGGCCGACAATCGGTTTCATCACTTCCTGCAAGTATGTCAATATAATTTCAACCCGGACTCTGCTTCTTGCAAACACAATCGTTTGAATGCCGTTTTTCAGAAATTCGGATGCGAGCTTTCTCACTTCAAGGGTCGCGCTTTTCCTGATGTTAAGCGAACGGTTGACCATCGGCGGGTTGTAAAATAAAAAATGCTTTCTTCCCGACGGGGCGCCGTTGTTTGAAATCAGATGCATCGGCTGCCCTGTGAGCGTCTCAGCGAGCTCCAATGGATTGGCGATCGTCGCGGATGTACAGATAAACTGCGGCTTGCTTCCGTAAAATTCAGCGATCCGCATCAGCCGTCTGATGACATTGGCTACATGGCTGCCAAAGACTCCCCTGTATACGTGAAGCTCATCGATGACGATATATTTCAGATTTTCAAACAATGACACCCATTTTGTATGGTGGGGCAAGATCGCCGAATGCAGCATATCCGGGTTTGTAATGACGATATGTCCTGCTTTTCTGACTTTCTGCCTGATCGAAGGCGACGTATCTCCGTCATATGTATAACAGTTGATCGACGCACCGATTTCATCGATTAATTCGTTCAGTTCACTTTTTTGGTCCTGCGACAATGCCTTTGTCGGAAAAAGATATAAGCTGCGCGCATCCTGGTCTTCTGTGATCCGCTGAATGACGGGCAGATTGTAGCAAAGCGTCTTCCCGGATGCCGTCGGCGTCACAAGCGTCACGTTTTTGCCGGCGGCGCTGTGCAGAAACGCGTCAGCCTGATGGGAATACAGCTTTTCTATCCCTCTCTGCTGTAAAGCATGCACGATTCTTTTATCTAAACCTTCAGGAAAATCGCGGTAATCCGCTTCTTTTTCCTCAATTGTATGCCAATGAACAATTTGCCTGCTGAAAGCTTGGTCTTCTTTCAGAAGCTGAATCATATCTGTCAAATTTCGTTTTTGAAACAACGCTGTCACCTCTCCCTTCTATTTTAGCGAATGTCCGTTCGTTCTGAAAGAGGTGATTTCCTGAGAAAATGAAAAAGCAGAGAATCGCTCCCTGCTTTTTTGCTGTTACTTAACTTTAAGCTCCATGAGCTTTGTCTCGCTTTTTTTCGCCTTTGCCTCTTCATGTTTTGTGACGCGCTCCAACACATCACCGTTCATAATGACGATCGGCGTAATGGTGCTGCTCGCTTTTTCCTTGATCAGTTCCAAATCGCACGTTATCAAAGGATCGCCGACTTTTACTTTGTCTCCTTCTTTGACATGGGCTGTGAAACCTTCGCCTTCCATCGCTACGGTTTCCAGACCGATATGAATCAAGAGTTCCACGCCGGACAGTGAACGGATGCCGATGGCATGTTTTGTGTGGAACAGCTGGATCACTTCCCCGTCGACAGGTGAGACGATCTCGCCTGCGGAAGGCTCGACAGCCATTCCGTCACCCATCATCTTTTGGGAGAAAACGGGGTCAGGGACTTTTGAAAGTTCCAAAACTTGTCCGTCTACCGGTGAAAAAACGGTTTCTTCTTTCATTTCATTTTGTTTCTGACCAATACCGAATAATTTTTTCAGCAATACAGTTGGGCTCCTTTCAAAACGCCTCTTTATGATGGCTATTAAAAGAGGAACAGGTTAAATAAATCTTTGGATTCCCCACTATTTAACCACACTTTCAAATTCCCATCAATGAATAACCATACCAAGAGCCCCTGCATAAGCTGAAAATAAAAAACCGGGGTGATGAAGAATGGATTTCAAGGAAAACGACAATCACTCGCTCAGCAAGAAAGACGAAATTCAAGAAGCGGTTGAACAGTTATTTTACAATTCACCTTTCCACGATATTTTAAATTCATTCCAAAAACTGATATCAGACCAGCTTCAGAATTCCACCATTTCCATGAACATCAGAGAGGAGAATGAGGCGCTTCACGTCGACATTGCCGTTCCTGAATCGTTTCAAAACGGAGATATCATGATTGAAGCGAAATCGAGGTATCTTCATGTCGCCTTGAAGGAGAAAAAAGAAAGCGGCGGTTCTTCATCGTTTACAAGCCTGTCCAGAACCGTTTTGCTCCCATATCCCGTCCGCGAAGAAACAATGAAGACGTCGTGGAACCAAAATATCCTCACGGTCTCATTTCCGGAGCAAAAAAAGCATGAATGACCTTCATCCATGCTTTTTTTATTTGAAGAATCCCATAAACCCTTTGGCCAGCGCTCCGACCTGGTTGACCGTGCTCACCATCTGGCCAGCGGTGTCCATCATTTTGCTGAAATCAAACTGCCCGTTCTTTTTTTTGAATTGCGACAGAAAGCTTTGAAACTGTGATGGCTGGTGGAGATTCGGCCGCGGCGAGGGATATGGATGCTGATAAGGAAATGCCTGAAACGGCGGAAGCGGCGGCTGCATTTGCTGCTGAACAGGCTGATGATAGACTGAAAACGGGTCCACATTCTGCTCGATCGGCTGCTGATAGGCCTGCGGCCGCTGAGCTGGATGAGCGTACGGGACGGTTTCCTGGCTGTAGTACGGCTGAACGGGATGATAGGCATGATGGTTTTGCTGATCGGCTTGAACATACGCACCGGGGCCGGAATAAGGATATACGGCGGTTCTCCTCTCTTCCATCTTTCCTCTCCTCCTAAAGCCCTTTTTTATATGTGTATGATATAAAGGCATTTCCTGTTCCAAAGGTTCTGTCACAAGTTTGTCAAAAAGTGTCGAAAATTTTAATATTTGAAAAACAGAAAAAAGTCGAATTGTTATGGTACGATATTATTAATATAAAGGAGAGGGGATGCACCATATGAACGTATCATACTTAAGAAATTGTTTTGCCGAGATGAAACAGTATGAGACAGACTGCATGAACAAACTGATGGATTTTGCCAAGTTTTTGTATATCCAGGGACATCTGACATTAAACGAATTTCGCACAAGTATGAAAGTTCTTGAAGCGAATGGCGCACAGCACCCTGCTTATGATATGAATACGGACGCCAGCTAAACAAACAAAAAGAAGACCGGGTTCTAATCCCGGTCTTCTTTTAATATATCGTCTTCTACGTTTTTCAGCGTATAGAGGACGGACTCCGTCAGATCTTTAAAGCGTTTTTTATGGATTTTGCAGAAGTAGGACTGCATGAAAATTTCATTTGCATTTTCCTCAACCGAGCTGAGCTGCTCTTCATAAATGTATTTTGGCCGTTTCGCCTTGATATAAGGCAGGCTTTCCGCCAGCCAGCTTTTCACTGTTTGTTCGAATCTCTCGACAGAAGGTTTGACAACCTCGAAAAAATCGTATTCCGTCCCTTCCTCTTTTCCCTTACTGTATCGTTCTTCCGCTTCTTTTACGAGGCGGATTAATTCCCGTGTCTGTACAAGAAGAGATTGTGTATCCAATTTTTTCACCTCGGGTTTATCGTACCAAAGGAAGACGACCGTTACAACGAATCCGGCTTATGCCGTCTCTCCTCTTGGCTCCACTCCCATTAACGTGCTGTTTAAACAAGCTGAGAGCTCTGCCAGTTCTTTTTCAATCAGATCGAGCCGTTCGTTCCAGCCAGCCCGCTTTTCATGCTCCGCCCGGCGTACGGCTTCTGTCAAAGCTTTCTCAGCAGACGACATGTCTGATTCCGTTTCCAAAAGCATTTGAAGGACCGAGTCTTTGCTTGCAAATCCGTTCATTTGCTTCCCTCCTTTTTGATCGCCTTCTATGCATTCTCCCCTATGCGCCCCCTCTCCTCCGCAGCTGACAAAACTAGAAGCAAACCGCCAAAGAAACTCATTTTCCAGCCAAACGCCCGCTTTCGACAAGTGATCTTGCGAAAAATGGTATGATCAGCGCTTTTTTGCAAAATCTAAAAAGGTAAGGAGGTGCCCGCTGTGGAAAACAACAAAAAGAAATCACCTGCGAAAACAAAACCTGATGCTAAACAAACAGACACACTGGATAAGAAATTAGGCGGACCTAATCGCCCGTCCACTTAAAAAGCAAGGAGAACCCTTGCTTTTTTCTGTTTTACCTCTTATTCAGCCAATGCTCCAGTGAAAACAATGCCTGCAGCTGCCTTCTTTTTTGAAAATACCAATCGGTGATTTCGATCGTTTTCGGCAGTTTTTCATCTTTGAACATCGCCTCTCTCTTTCCTCCGCGAAACCAATCGGATTTTAATCCGTCTAATGAATGGGCAACAACGGGATAACACGTTCTCAAAAATGGCGAGGTTCTGATTTTAACCCCTGCCCAGCGTTCCATATCAAAGCGCGACCCGGTATGCGGAACACATGATGTAAAGTGAAAAAAACCGGGGAAAAGCTCAGGCGAAAACAGCAGCTCGCTTAATTGCTTGCCGAGCTTGATCCTTTCCTTTAAACTAGTGAAGCGTTTGACAGACACGCCGTAAAAAACGCCTTCTACCGTCGGAAAAATGACTGTGTTGAAGTGAAACCATTCACATAGCTGAAAAGGAATCGTCTGAAAAACATTCTTTTTAAACAAAGGATTTTGTATAATAGGAGTTTGGATAGTGTTTTGTTCATTTATAATGAGAGCGTACATGAGCCGCTTTTGATCGCGCTCATGCCAGAACCGCTCCCACTCCGTTTTCATAAATGAAGACACACCAAATGAGGAGAGCAAATGAAACAGCGGCTGGCCAAGCTGCTTGGACCAATGGTATAACAGGAGCTGCGGATAGGCGTCCGAAAAAATCAGCCAGTTCGCTCTTTCATACGTTAAAAACAGCCAGTTCTGCTGAAAAGCCGTAAGTCCGAGCTCGAATAAACGCCCTTTTAAATCGGTCATCGACCAGCCGGCATTCCTGGAAACAAATGAAGCCAAAAGCGACCACTTGATTTCAGGATGGCGGTCAAAGTAGCGTTTGTAGGCATTTGTCCGTGAGATATTGTCCTTGTTCAGTTTTGCGGTCAGCTCTTGAATGCGGCTCGTCAGCTCCGCCGCGGAAAAAGTGTTGTGCAAGATCAGCCACTTCCGTTAGTATCCAGATTTTTGTAAAAGGAGGATGAAGAAAGTGATTCGTTACCCGAACGGCAAATCGTATCAGCCGAAAACAGCTGCCTCATCCTTGCAAAAGAAGCCGTCGTATTCCAATCGCGGCATGACCCTCGAAGATGACCTGAATGAAACGAATATGTATTATCAATCTCATTCGATTGCGGTCATCCATAAAAAACCGACTCCTGTACAGATTGTTCAGGTCGATTATCCGAAGCGAAGCGCTGCGGTGATCAAGGAAGCATATTTCAAGCAGTCGTCAACTACTGATTATAATGGGGTTTATAAAGGCCGCTACATCGATTTTGAAGCGAAAGAAACGAAGAGCCGGACCTCTTTCCCGCTTCAGAATTTCCACGATCATCAGATCGAGCATATGAAGCAGGTTGTGGCGCAAGACGGCATTTGTTTTGTTATCATATCCGCTTTTGAAGAAATTTATTTTTTGGAAGCAGAAAAATTATTTTATTTCTGGGAGCGGAAAAAGCAAAACGGCAGAAAATCAATCCGAAAAGACGAGCTTCAGGAAGCCGCTCACCCTATTTCACTTGGATACTCGCCAAGAATTGATTATATTAAGATTATTGATCAGTTGTATTTTTCGCCATCATAAATTATGATTTTAAAGTCATGTGAGCGGAAAGGTTTAACTACGAAAGGTTGAGATGTTATGTCAGATCAATTTAACAGCCGCCAGGAACGGCGAAAAGCCCAGCAGGGCAATAGCAGGTCTAATACTCATTCTAAACCCAAGAAAAAGAAAAAAGCAGGATTGTTTAAGAAAATTCTTTTATCCATTTTAATCATTGGTGTTATCGGCTTGATTGCCGGGGGCGTCACTTTTGCGGTGATGGTAGCGGACTCGCCGTCCCTTGATGACGCAAAACTGAAAACACCGTACTCTTCCACCGTCTATGACAAAAACGGAAAAGAAATCGCCGAAATTGGTTCAGAAAAGCGGACGTACGTGTCGATTAAAGACATCCCTGATTCCGTCAAAAACGCATTTCTTGCAACGGAAGACGCGCGTTTCTATGACCACCACGGCGTCGACCCGATCCGGATCGGAGGAGCGCTTCTGGCAAACTTCGAAGGCGGATTCGGTTCTGAAGGCGGAAGTACGATCACACAGCAGGTCGTCAAAAACTCTCTTCTGTCACATGAAAAAACGCTGAAACGGAAAGTCCAGGAAGTCTGGCTGTCGTTCCAGCTCGAAAGAAAATATTCAAAAGACGAAATTCTGGAAATGTATTTAAACCGGATTTACTTCTCGCCGCAGGCCTATGGTGTCGGAAAAGCGGCTGAGCAATTCTACGGGGTGACAGATCTAAACGACTTAACGGTCGAGCAGGCCGCAACGCTTGCCGGCATGCCGCAAAGCCCGAATAACTACAACCCGATTAAACATCCGGAAAAAGCCGAGAAACGGCGCAATGTCGTACTGAGTCTGATGAATAAACACGGCTTTATCTCTGACGCAGAGTACAACAAAGCGAAAAAAGTAGCCGTCACAAAAGGCCTTGTCTCTCCGAAGGAGTACGCAAAAACAACGTCCAACAAATACAGCGCGTTTATCGAGCAGGCCGTCGCCGAAGTGAAAGAAAAAGCGAACGTCACTCCGGGAACGGACGGACTGAAGATTTACACGACGATTGATACAGATGCACAGGATTATGTGGATGAGCTGATGGACGGCGATTCGATCCAGTATACCGAAAAAATGCAGGCCGGCCTCACCTTGCTTGATACGAAGACCGGAGAAATCCGCGCACTCGGCGGCGGACGCGACCGGAAAGCAGGCGAATTTAACTATGCAGTAGATACGAAACGTCAACCTGGTTCAACGATTAAGCCAATCCTTGACTACGGCCCAGTCATTGAGAACAAGAAATGGTCGACGTATGAACAGATTAACGATGAAGCATACACGTATTCAACCGGTGATCCGATTAACAACTATGACAGAAGACACAGAGGCTGGATATCGATGAGAGAGGCACTTGTCGATTCTCGGAACGTTCCAGCTTTAAAAGCGTTCCAGGCAGCCGGAAAAGATAACGTGTTAAATTTTGCAAAAGGCCTTGGCCTTTCGATTGATAAGGATGAGTTGCACGAATCGTACGCAATCGGCGGCTTCGGAAACGGTGTGTCGCCTCTGCAAATGGCCGGAGCGTACAGCGCATTCGGCAACAACGGCTACTACAATGAGCCTCATACTGTTACAGCGGTGGAATTCAATGACGGCACAAAGCTTGATTTGACGCCTGAATCAAAGGCAGCCATGAGCGATTATACCGCATTTATGATAACGGATATGCTGAAAAGCGCTGTTCAGCGAGGAACAGGAACAGCCGCCCAAGTCAATGGCGTTACTGTAGCAGGTAAAACGGGTACGACGAACTTTACCGAGGACGACATTAGAAAACACGGCATAAGTCGAAATGGAGCGAGGGATTCATGGTTCGTCGGCTATACGCCGCAATATACGGCAGCGGTCTGGACCGGTAAAGAAGGCTTTAATTCGCTGAGCGCAAACGAACAGCAAGTCGCCAAACTTCTGTTCAAAAAACTGATTGCCAAGGTGGACAACGGCAGCGGCTCATTTGAAAAGCCTGACAGCGTCGTTGAAGCGACAGTTCTAAAAGGCTCGAACCCGCCGGTGCTTGCCAGCAGCAACACGCCTAGCGATAAAAAAGTCACTGAGTACTTTGTAAAAGGCACACAGCCGACGACTGTTTCGAAAAAATATGAGGAAAAAGAAGATGCCGACAAGCCGACAGGTTTGAGCGCAGAATATGATGAAGCATCAAAGAGCATCAAGCTTTCATGGTCATATTCCGGAGACGGTGATGTATCCTTTAAAGTCAAACAATCTGTTGACGGTGGTGGATACAGCGAAATTCAAAGCAGCAGTGCGAAAGAAGCCGTCATACCGAATGCAAAAGAAGGATCCGTCTACAAATTCCAAGTCACGGCCGTTACTGAAGATGGCGAAAGCGACCCTGCTTCTGTGACGCTTAAAGTCAACGCGGCTGAAGATGATGAGTCAAAAGCGGACGATGAAAAGAAAGACGAGGATGACGAGAAGAAGCAGGATGCTGATGATGATCAGGACAAAGACAAACAAAATAACGGCAACTCTAATCAGCCGGATGATCAAAATTCAGGCAATCCAGATCAAAACAATCAAAATCCGGGAAATACAGACGGCAGAAAAGATGATGACGCCGATGATCAAAACAAAGATCAGAATAAAGACAAAAACAAAAACCCGGATCAAGACAGCAACACAGATGATCAACAAACAAATTCCAATGGTCAATCAACCGGCACCCATTAATCTAAAAAGCCACTCACAGTTTAGTGAGTGGCTTTTTTATGATTGATGGCAACATATTTATAAAATTGCTTTTTCATTTCCGTAAACAATTCGTCAAGCTGAATAAAACAATGATACTGCGTTGGTTTCTGGAGGATAAACTCAAGGCGTTCCGTCCAGTTCATCGGCTTGGCTCCAAAATCCTTACGGGTGATAGCCTCCCAGTTGAGACTTGTGACAGGCTCCCCCATCGTCCAGTGAAGGCTTGCGATCAAGCAGCACACCCCGTTCAGCATATCATCCTGGCTGCACCTTGACTTTCTCGTTTTAAAGACGGGCAGAACCTTTTCTTTTGTACGCTCCCAAGCCGCAAACAGAAGCGGAACCCATTCTTCCGCATGCTCCCACGGCTTGTCCTCTTCTATGTCCTGAAAAAAATCGCAGCAGAGCGGATTTTCCGAAAGAACGTCAAGCCTTTCGCCGGATTCCGGTCTTCTCTTACGCAGCGTTTTTTCGTATTCGTCCAACAGAGAAACGCTTGTCACGGCAGCTTCACCAGCCCTTTTTTATATCGTTTTTGCCCTTCCCTGCACAGAGAAAACAACGGGCATTCTTCACATTTCGGCCTTTGCGCCTTGCAGTGATAGCGTCCGAAAAAGATCAGGCGGTGATGAGTAACGGACCACTCTGATTCAGGCACTTTTTTCATCAGCGTCTTTTCGACTTCCGTGACCGAATCCTTCCATCTGCAAATGCCGAGCCTTTTTGAGACCCTTTCCACGTGGGTGTCGACGGCAATGGCTGGAACACCGAATGCAACGGAAACGACGACATTGGCGGTTTTTCTCCCGACGCCCGGAAGTTTCACCAGCTCATCCCGGTCTTTCGGCACTTCACCGCCGTATTCTTCCAGCAGCATTTTGCAGAGCTTTTGAATATTTTTTGCTTTATTCCGGTATAAGCCGATCGATTTGATGTCCTGCTGCAGCTCTTCAAGCGGAACAGCAAGATAATCTTCAGGCTTTTTATATTTTTTGAAAAGCGTTTTCGTCACTTTATTGACAAGCGCATCTGTGCATTGGGCCGATAAAGCGACGGCGATGACAAGTTCAAACGGATTGTCATGGACTAATTCGCATTCAGCATCCGGAAACATTTCACCGATTGTTTCTAAACAAAACTCGATCTGTTTTTTTGTCAGCATGTCTTCACCTTTCACTTTATTGTTCAAGCCAATTGTAAAAAGGAACCTGTCTTGTATACTCCTTTTGCTCACTCTGCCGCGGTGCGGTCTTCCGCCTGAATCTTTGGCTGTAGTTTGCGGCTTGTTCGACTGTTGAAATGCCGTTTTTCTTCCACTCAAACAAAATCCGGTCAATGTAGCGGAAATTGAGTTTTCCTGATATGACGGCTTCTTTGAGAGCTTGTTTGATCAGCTGTGCATCGTGATGATCCTGGTCAAGCCAGATGCTGAGCGTCTCGCATTCAAGCGGAGACAGCGGCCGCGCAAATTCCTCTTCAAAGATCGTATAAAGGCTCTTCTCTTCGCCTTCATTCTGTTCAGCGAGTTTCTTCTGCTCGTCCATTTCAAGATGCTCAAACAGCTTGCCCCAGAGAGGTTCGAGCGAATACTTTTCAAACTTAATGCCGTTCTGGTCTTCGCATTCTTCTATATAGATGAAGCCTTTTTGAATGAACATTCTCAGCATGTTCATACATTGTTCGGTTTCAATCGACATCGTCTTGCTTAATTCCTCCGGCGTCGGAAAAAATGAACCTCTTTCAACATGCATTTTAATGTTTAAGAGCAGCATGAATTCTGTCTCATTTAAGCCAAGCTCCCGATAGTTCAAAAAAAGCAGATTCGGAATGGTGACAGATCCCATCTCCTGCATCTTAATAAAGTGCTGTTTTTTCATTCGATACACCTCTTACCTTCCAGTATATCATGGATGACTGTGAAAAAGTCTCCTGCAATCAGGAGACTTTTTTCTTAAGGATATAAGCGATTTAATAGTCTTGGGAACGGAATCGTTTCGCGGACGTGCGGAGAACCGCAGATCCAGGCAACCGTCCGTTCGAGTCCGAGTCCGAATCCTGAATGCGGAACTGAGCCGTATTTTCTCAGCTCTGCATACCATTGATAAGCATCCGATTCTAAACCATGCTCTTTCAGGCGCGCTTCGAGAAGCTCAAGATCATGGATCCGTTCAGATCCGCCGATAATCTCACCGTAGCCTTCAGGCGCAATCAAGTCAGCGCACAGTACGACATCGTCCCTGTCAGGTGCAGGCTGCATATAAAACGGCTTTAATGATGTCGGATAGTGTGTAATAAATACCGGTTTGTCATAGCTTTCGGCAATCGCCGTTTCGTGAGGAGCGCCGAAGTCATCGCCCCATTCAATATCGTCAAAGCCTTTCTCTTTTAAGAACTGAATCGCTTCATCATACGTGATTCTTGGAAAAGGCGCTTTGATAAGCTCCAGTTTGGAAGTGTCTCTGCCGAGCGTATTCAGTTCAATTTTGCAGTTTTCAAGCACGCTTTGAATGATGAAAGAGACATAGTTCTCTTGAACTTCAAGGTTTTCATTGAATTCGACAAACGCCATTTCCGGTTCGATCATCCAGAATTCAATCAGATGGCGCTTCGTTTTTGATTTCTCAGCTCTGAAAGTCGGCCCGAATGAAAAGACTTTTCCTAAAGCCATTGCAGCTGCTTCCATGTAAAGCTGGCCGCTTTGCGAAAGGTAGGCATCTTCGTCAAAATACTTTGTCGCAAAAAGCTCTGTCGTTCCTTCAGGTGCGCTTCCCGTCAAAATCGGAGGATCGACTTTAACAAAGCCTTCCTTATTGAAAAATTCGTATGTAGCGCGAATGATTTCATTGCGGATTTTCATCGTTGCATGCTGCCGTTTTGATCGGAGCCACAAATGTCTGTGATCCATCAAAAATTCTGTTCCGTGTTCTTTTGGCGTAATCGGATAATCTGTCGCTTCATGGATGACTTCAAGCGATGTGACTGCAAGCTCGTAGCCGAGTGGCGAACGCTCGTCTTTTTTGACGACGCCTTTTACATATAAAGATGTTTCCTGTGTGACAGATTTAGCAGCTTGAAATGTTTCTTCGTCCACTTCCGCTTTGACGACGACTCCTTGGATAAAGCCTGTCCCGTCTCTAAGCTGCAAAAACGCAATTTTGCCGCTTGAGCGTTTGTTGGCGATCCAAGCGCCGATTGTTACTTCTTCACCAACATGCTTGTACACTTGGTTTATTGTTGTTTTCACTATCGTTTCCCTCCAAAACACGAAAGAATTCGGTCAAGCCCTCATTCTTTCTGACGTCCATAACGTATATTATACCTTTTTTGATTGGATCAGGTCAATGCAGCTTGCGTGCATGCAAAAAGCGTCCAGCTGCGGACGCTTTCTGCTTCTAGCGGCTGCGATTCACGACAAAGCGGCGAATCCGTGCGACCGCTTCTTCCAAAAGTGACAGGGATGTCGCATACGACAGACGGATGTTGTCCGGTGCGCCGAACCCTGAACCGGGAACGATCGCAACTTTTTCTTCTTCCAAAAGCGCTTCGGCGAATTCATCAACGCTTGAAAAGCCGCACGATTCTGCCGCTTTTTTTGCATTCGGGAACAAGTAGAAGGCCCCTTCAGGCTTCAGGCATGTCAATCCCGGAATGTCAACAAGCAGTTCATACACCTTGTTCAGCCGGTCTTCAAAAGCTTTTCTCATCTCTTCAACAGGCTCGTTTGGTCCATTGTAAGCGGCAATGGCTCCGTATTGTGCGACAGATGTCGGATTTGACGTGCTGTGGCTGGCAAGGTTCGTCATCGCTTTAATGATCGGTTCGCTGCCTGCCGCATACCCGATTCTCCAGCCGGTCATGCTGTGTGACTTGGAAACCCCGTTGATGATTACGGTTTGATTTTTAAGTTCTGGAGAAAGCTGTGCGATGGATACATGTTTTTTTCCGCCGTAAATCAGCTTTTCATATATTTCATCAGATACGATTAGAATGTTGCGGCGAAGGCATACTTCACCGAGCGCTTTCAGCTCTTCTTCCGTATACATCATGCCTGTCGGATTGCTTGGGGAATTGATGATCACAGCCTTCGTTTTTTCCGTGACGGCTTTTTCAAGCTGCTCCGGAGAAATTTTGAAGCTGTTTTCCTCAAGGCCTTCCACAAATACCGGTTTGCCGCCTGCAAGCTTGACTTGTTCAGGATAGCTGACCCAGTACGGAGTCGGAATAATCACTTCGTCCCCTTCGTCGAGGAGCACTTGAAATAGGGTGTAAAGAGCATGCTTTGCACCTGTGCACACGATAACTTCAGATTGGCGGTACTCGATTCCCTGATCGCGCTTGAATTTTTCGCGGATGCTGTCTTTCAGCGCCGCAAGACCTCCGGAAGGCGTGTATTTGGTATGTCCTTCATTCATCGAACGGACAGCCGCCTCAATGATGTGCTCAGGCGTATTAAAATCCGGTTCACCCGCCCCAAGACCGATGACGTCGTGCCCTGCCGCTTTTAAATCTTTTGCTTTTGCAGTGATTGCCAGTGTTGCAGATGGTGTTAACGCTGATACTCTTTTAGCTAGATTCAACTCGATTTCCCCCTGTTTCGTCTAAGGCGTAATATTTTTGTGAATTTTTCCGTTTATAAAGTCCACATAGCTTAAACTGTACTGCCCATCTTTATTTAAGTATGTAACTTCCCACAATAGAACATTGCCTTCCCTTGCAAGGTGCACCTCTTTAAGCTCAGACACAAGGCCTTCATCCTGAACCGCTTTTGAAGCCTGGCGGCCGGTAATGCCGTCTGCCGCTTTTTTGTAAATCGTTTTCTGCTTTTTGTCAGCAGGCACCCAAACATACATTTTGCCGCCTTTTTTGTCCGTCCCTGTGACAATGTACTGCTTTTCTTTGCCGACAAACGTCTCCACGCTGTCAACTTGTTTTAAGCCTGCTTCCTGCTTGGCTGTTTCGGCAGCCTGCTCGTGGCCGCTTTCTTTCTGATCCATAGCCGTACGGTAGACATTCGCTCCCGCAAGAAGTGCTGTTAAAAAGATAATACCAAATATCAGTATGAAAATTAATGTTTTTTTGCCCATTTTCTGCTCCTAAGTACGATAAATCGTAAAAATGGCCTGTTTTTGATCTTCTTCATCGAGAGCGAGGCCGAACATGAGATCATCGCGTTTGAGCGTGCGGTTCAAAAGGTCGACGATTTTATACAGGTCTTCTGAATGCTCGACGCTTACGGTAGATAAAATTTCGATTTTGTTTTCCATTTTTCAAATACCTCCGAACGAAACAATAATTGTAATTCATACTCTCTGTGCCTAAAGCCATACTAGTTGTTACAACGGGATAACCGTTTAAATAAACAGCCTAAAAAATAAAACCTTAATCCACACCATTTAAGAGCCGCTTTATGCGGCTTTTAGCCGTTTTTCCCGGCTATGTACGCTTCAAGCTCAAGGAATGTAGGCTCCATGACTTTTGCAGGGGGCAGAGCCTTCATAAACACCGTACCGTAGGAAGAGGTTCGGATGCGGCGGTCGAGAATCACGACCGTTCCGCTGTCTTTCTCCGAGCGAAGCAGTCTGCCGATGCCCTGCCTGAATGCCAGGACAGCTTCCGGCAGAGATACCGCTTGAAACGGGCTTTCTCCCCTTCTCTTTGCCCGGTCACACTTGGCTGATTCAACGGGGTGGTCTGGCGGCCTGAACGGCAGCCTTGCGATGACCAGCGTCGTCAGCTCGTCACCCGGAAAGTCAACGCCCTCCCAAAAATGGTTCGTTCCGAGAAGAACCGCATGGGGATACGATCTAAACAATTTCATAACCTTGACGGGGCTTCCGCCGGAAATCCCCTGTGCGAGGAGCTGACAAGGAAAATCTTCCTCTTGTTTTATTGCATGGTAGACATCTCGCAGCATATCATGAGACGTAAACAGGACGAGCACTTTGGCGTTTTTCTGTTTTGCAAGCGCCTTGACGAAACGCGTGACATCTCGAATATAGTCTTCAGGATCGTTTTGAATCGGGCTGACATCTGTCGGAATCATGATGTTCATATGCTTATCATAAGAAAAAGGCGCCTCGATTTGCAAGGTCCTCGGATAGAAATCGCTTAAACCGAGCTTTTTGATCATATAGCCAAATGAGTTCTCGACGACAAGCGTCCCCGATGTGAGCACAACGCTTTTTTTCTCGGTGAAAAACCGGTCGGCCAGAACTTCGCTTGTATCAAGCGGCTGAGCGTAAATGGCCGCGGCGTTTTTTGCGCCCTTCGCGTCAATTTCAATCCAGACGACCTCATCTTCGACAGGGTCAAACATCAAGCGGGCGAGCGTCTTTCGATATTCTTCAAGGTCGTCCATGCATGAATCGTATTCCTCTAACAAAAACACCTGGCGGCTGGTGAAGGAAGCCTGTTTTTCAGCGAGGCTTTTCTTTTGATCCGAAAACAGCCGGTGCATGTCATACAGCAAGGAACACAGTCTTCTCGCGCTTTCTTCAAGCCTGTTCCATGCCCTGCTTTCACCGATTTCGCCGATCTTATATAAGAGACGGTTGAGATCGTTTCTTGGTTTCCTCCGCTTGACAAAAGAATGAACAGCCGTAAAGAACAGATCGCTTTCTTCAAGAAGCTGAGCGAGCCATTCGTCCATTTGGAAAAAAGATTCTGGTGAAATGCCTGCTGACCGGTAGAGGCGTTCGGCTTTTTTTAAAATCCCCCTTTGTTTGAGGGTGCCGAGCCGCATCAACCTTTTATGGAGAAAGACATAGTCTGCTCTTGCCCCATACTGCTCGCCCGCTGCGCGTTCAAAGTGATGGGCTTCATCAATAACAAACGTATCGGCATCACCGGTATGAATTCGCTGATTGGCTTCGTCAGTCAACAGAAGCGCATGATTGGTAATGATCATATCAGCCTTCTGCGCCCGCGCTTTGGCTCTCTCATAAAAACACAGTTTCCTTAGGGTGCTGTTTTCTGCATATGAATGCGAATCATATGCCAGTCTGTCCCACAGAAGCTTTCCGCCTGACGGAAGATTAATTTCCGATAAATCGCCCGTTTCTGTATCTGTCAGCCAGACGAGAATTTGCGCTTTTGCAAGGACTCTATCATAATTGTCATCATCTTCCTGTAAAATATGCTTGAACTTGCGAATGGATAAATAATGAGAGCGGCCCTTTAAAACCGCGGCTTTGACCGGGAAAGGAAAAATCTTTTCCAAAAGCGGGATATCACGGTTGATCATCTGTTGCTGAAGCAATGTCGTATATGTGCTGATCACGACCGGCTTGCCTGTTTGCTTGGCGCGGATTGCAGCCGGCACGAGATATCCGAGCGTTTTTCCGATTCCAGTGGCAGCTTCGATCAGAGCATGCTCATGATTTTGAAAAGCGGTCCAGACCTCCCGCATCATTTTCGTCTGTCCTTCTCTCTTGTCAAACCGGTCGTCCAATGAAGAAAGTCCGCCGTCTTTTTCCCAAATAAGCGGCTCTGTCTGCGGGACCCGGCTCTTATGACCGGCCTCTTCATCCTCGTCTTCAGGGGTCCTGATCACAAAGGAACCAACCTTCATAAAGCCGGCATCAAGTTCGGCATCGGCGCCTTTTTCAGCGATCAAGCCGTCAAAAAGCTCCTGCGCGTCACTGATCAAATGCCAGGATAAACGTCTGATTGATTTCAAAACCGGAATCGGCAGCCTTTTCAGTCTGTCCATCATATGTAAAAAGATCAAAGCGGTCACTTCCGCATCGCTGTCAGCCCTGTGCGGGTTTTCATGGCGAATCTGAAGCTCTTCGCTCAGCTCAGTCAATTTATAGCCGTCAAAACCCGGAAAAACGATTCTCGAAAGCTCCACCGTATCGAGAACGCTGCATTCAAGCTCGCCAAAACCGGCCTGCTGCAGCTCATACTTTACAAAAGCAAGATCAAAATGAATGTTATGAGCGATAAAACAGCTGTCTTGAAGCAGCTCAAAAATATCTTCGGCAATCGCCGAAAATGGCTCTTCATTTTCAACCATTTCATTCGAAATTCCCGTCAGCTGCTCGATAAAAGCGGGAATCGGCTGATTGGGATTCACATATTTGGAGAAACGTTCGGTCATTTGTCCATTTTCAATCACAACCGCTGCAATTTGAATGATTCTGTCGCCTTTTTTCGGCGAATTCCCTGTCGTTTCCACATCAATGACCACATATCGTTGATTGTTCATTCAATGGACACCTCAATTTCGATACCTTCGACAAAAGTGTAACACGTTTTAGAAAGATGCGGGGAAAAAGCTTCGCCTTCTACTCTTTCTAAACGATATGAAAGCCCCCTAAAGGCAAGGGGGCTACAGAATGGTACGGGCGGGCTCCTGACCCAGCATTTCCTCGATTTCGTTTCTCTCGTTCAAAACGGCAACCTTCGGCTTATGGGTCTTTGCTTCCTCTTCAGACATCATGGCATAAGAAACGATGATGACGACATCTCCCACTTGAACAAGGCGGGCGGCAGCTCCGTTTAAACAAACGACGCCGCTCCCCCTTTCACCGGGAATGATGTACGTTTCCAGCCGGGCCCCGTTATTATTATTCACAATTTGCACTTTTTCATTTGCCATCATTCCGACGGCATCCAGCAAATCTTCATCAATTGTCACGCTGCCGACGTAGTTCAAATTGGCTTCCGTCACTCTCGCTCTGTGAAGTTTTGCGCTCATTAACGTACGGTACATCATAAATCCTCCTTTTGATCTGCCGGGATATCGACGATGATATTATCAATTAAGCGGGCTTTGGAAAACTGAACGGCAACCGCTATGATGACTTTTCCAGTCAATGGCTCCCTGATCTCCAGATCGGGATATGAATAAATATCCGCATAATCGATGACACCGCTCGTTTTTTCAAGAATGCTCCGAACCTCTCGCTTAACAGCTTCCGCATCCCTCTCTCCATCACGGATCAGCTCGGCGCCGCGCTGAAGGGCTTGATAGAGAGCGGGTGCTTCCTGCCGTTCTTCTGCTCGCAGGTTGACATTTCTTGAGCTTTTGGCAAGCCCGTCTTCTTCCCGTTTTGTTTCAACCGGGATCAGCTCAATATCCATGAAAAAGTCGTTGATCAGCCCGTCGACAACGGCAACCTGCTGCGCATCTTTCATGCCAAAATAAACCCTTGTCGGAAAGGTGAGATTGAACAGCTTTGTGAGCACTGTTGCGACACCGTCGAAATGACCTTCCCTTGAACGGCCGCAAAGGACGTCCGTCCGCTTTTTCACGCTTGCGGTAACCGTCGGCTCCTGACCGTACATTTCTTCAGGCTCAGGAGTGAACAAGATGTCCACTCCTCCGTCAGCCGCAAGCTGCCGGTCCCTTTCGATATCTCTCGGGTACGCTTCATAGTCTTCACCCGGACCGAACTGCATAGGATTGACAAAAATGCTCATCACGACAATATCATTGTCTTTTCGCGCTTTTTCCACAAGCGACATATGGCCTTCATGAAGGAAGCCCATTGTCGGCACAAAACCGATCGTTTTGCCTTCTTTGCGATAATTTTTCGTTGCATTTTGTATATCTTTTGCTGTATGGATCTGAATCATGCTTATTTCCCTCCGTATAATCCTTCAAGAACTTGCTGATCGATACGGAATGAATGAGCATCTTCAGGAAACACGCGGCTTCTGACATCCTCAACATATCCTCGAAGCGCTTGTTCAAGCGGCTGATCGATTTGCACATACTGTTTTACAAATTTAGGCGTCCGGCTCACTCCGTGTCCGACAACATCGTGGTAAACGAGAACTTGTCCGTCTGTACCAGGGCCTGCTCCAATGCCGATGACAGGAATCGTGAGCTCCTTTGAAATCTGTTCAGCGAGCGCTGCCGGGACGCATTCGAGAACGAGCGCAATTGCGCCTGCTTCTTCACAGCGCCTGCTGTCTTCAATCAGCTTGCGGGCGCTTTCTTCATCTTTCCCCTGAACTTTATAGCCTCCCAAGACACCGACGGATTGAGGAGTCAAGCCTAAGTGGCTGACAACAGGTATTCCGCCGCGTGTTAAAGCCGTGATCGTCTCAAATACACCGTCGCCGCCTTCAAGCTTCAAAGCATCGGCTCCGCTTTCCTGAACGATCGCCGCGGCATTATTCAGAGCGCTTTCCAAAGAGCAGTGATAAGACATAAACGGCATATCCGTCACCACAAACGTATCTTTTGCCCCGCGTTTTACGGCTTTTGTATGGTGGATCATATCAGCGACCGTCACAGATACGGTCGAATCAAGGCCGAGCACAACCATGCCGAGCGAATCGCCGACAAGAATCATATCGACGCCGGCCTGTTCGGCAAGCTTTGCCGCCGGGTAATCGTAGGCCGTCAGCATGACGATCGGCTCTCCCTCTTGTTTCATTTTTAGAAAATCAATCTTTGTCTTCATGTTTTCTCCTCCTCTTTTTCAGAGGAGATGAGCTGCCGTGCTTGCATGAGCATCTTTTCGGACAGCAAAAAAACCTTCCGGCAAGAAGAAGGATTTCGAATCGTCCGTGTTCGGCAAGAATCATCCCTCTGTCCCAGTCCTTTTTGGATCAAGGCAGACTGTTTTTTATCAGTTGCATGTTTTCCAGGTGCAGTTCCTACAGGATACTGCCCATCCGAAGTATACCAAAAACGCATGGATCCTTCCAACTATGACGGATTTATATCGATATCGGCGGAGTATATTTTTTTGATGCCGTCACTCGTTTCCAGGATCAAGACGCCTTCTTCGTCTATTCCCAGCGCTTTGCCGTGAAACGTTCCGTTCAGCGTCCTGGCCGTCAATTCACGGTTCAGGCTCAAAGCGTAGCTCTCCCATAAAAGCTTGATCGGCTCGAAACCGTAGGCGAGATAGTCTTCATACCTTTTTTCAAATGTCGCCATTATCGTTTGAATCAAAGCGGCTCTGTCGATTTTTTCACCGCTTGCGAGACGAAGGCTTGTCGCTGTTTCTTTTAATTCTTCCGGAAAGTCGCCAGCAAGCTGATTGACGTTGATCCCCATTCCGACGATGACAGAATGGACCTGATCGGCTTCCGCCTGCAGTTCGGTTAAGATCCCGACGACTTTTTTGCGGTTGATCAAAATATCGTTCGGCCATTTGATTTCAGCTGCGATGCCGGTTTGCTCTTCGACTGCCTGAACGATCGCGACTGCGGCTAAAAGCGTCAGCTGCGGCGTTTTTTGCACGGGCATTTCAGGTCTTAAAATGATGCTCATCCAAATGCCGTTTCCTTCTGGGGAATGCCATGTTCTCGCCATTCTTCCCCTTCCTTCAGTCTGCTTGTCGGCAACGATGATCATTCCTTCCGGCGCACCGTTGTTTGCTAGCTCATGGGCGATTTTTTGAGTTGATGAGACGACATCGTGAAAATGGATGGTCTGTCCCATTTTTTTCGTTTTTAACCCGAGCCTGATTTCATCTTCGGTGATTTTGTCAGGTTTTTTTATCATTTTATAGCCGAGCTTTCGGACCGCTTCAAGTTCATATCCCGATTTTCTCAGATCTTCGATATGCTTCCAAACGGCGGTCCTTGAGCATCCGAGCTCTTCGCTGATTTTCTGGCCTGAAATGAATTCGCCGTCGGCCTCTGTAAACAATTGAATGAGTTTCTTTCTTAAATTTGACTGCATGAATCCAGCCACTCCTCTATGGCTTTTTTTTGATTGGCAAGCTCCCCGCTTAACACGGCCCGCTCAATCCGTTTCAAATCATCGGACACCCATTTCCCGGCCGGCTTCTTTCTGAAATTCAACAAATCGCTTCCAGACACCGCCAGGTCTTTCAGGCTTTTAATCGGAAGCGCGCGGTACGACTGTCTGATTTCAGCCAGCTGCTTTTCATCGATTGCCTGCTTGTCCCTTAAGCTGCGGATGGCGGAAGCGGACAGCAGCGTCTCTTCCCCCGCCTCATACATCGAGACGGCATCCCATTTTTGATCGATTCGTTCAGCCGTCAGGAGCGCCTGTTTTATGACTTTCCCCGGAAGCTTCCACCCTTTTAAAAACCGGTGAGCCTCAGCGGAATCGAGTGATATCATGTGAATGAAAGCCGCCCATATATCCGCTCTTTTTTGAAGTTGGTAAAAAGGAAAAGCACGGGCAGCCAGAACGCGCTCCTTTTTGCCGTCCAGCCCCGGAAGCTCCTTGTAAAGCCCTGTTTCAGCCGCCGCTTCCAAAGCCCTGTCCGCCGCTTTTCCTTTTAAAAGCTTTTCGAATTCAACCGTTTTCCGCTCTGTAGAAATATGAGCCAAGAGCAGACGGTTTTCGCAAATCGCTTTTTTTGTATTTGGAGAAAGCTCAAACTCGAGCTGACTCATAAAACGGAGCGCCCGCAGCATGCGTAGCGCATCTTCGTGAAAACGCTCCGCCGGGTCGCCGACCGTTTGAATCAATTTTTCCCGGATGTCGCGGAGTCCGCCGAAATAGTCGATCAGTCTCCCCTGTTCATCCATCGCCATAGCATTAATCGTCAAGTCCCGCCTCTTCAGGTCTTCTTTCAGCGATTTGATAAACTGAACGCCGCTCGGCCTTCTGTAATCCTCGTACTCAAGCTCTGCACGAAAGGTCGTCACCTCATAGGATTCTCCCTCAAAGAGGACGATGATGGTTCCGTGTTCCTTTCCGACATCAACGGTTTTCGGAAAAATGGCTTCAATTTCTTCCGGGGATGCATCTGTAGCGATGTCAATATCACCGATATCCCGGTTCATTTGGGCATCCCTGACAGATCCGCCTACAAAGTAGGCCTGCCGGCCGTGTTTTTTCAGCTCACGAAGGAGAGGAAGAGCCTTCAAAAAGAGATCCTCCATTGTCACACTCCCCGTCTGTTAATTGTTGATAAATTTCTTCATATTGCGCGATGATTTTACTGGAAGAAAAGCGCTCCTTGATGCTTTCTAGCGCCGCTTCCGCAAACTGGCGCTGCAGGCTTTCATCAGTCAGCAAATGGAGCGCTTTACGAGCTGCGCCTTCAATATCTCCTACATCGACCAAGTAACCGGATTTACCGTTTTTGATCACCTCGGGAATCCCTCCGATATTGGTGCCGATGCACGGAACGCCGCAGGCCATCGCCTCCAGCAGCACTAAACCGAAGCTTTCCTTCTCGGACAAAAGCAGCTTTAAATCGCTGATGGCGTAAAGCTCTTCTACGCTGTCCTGTTTGCCCAGGAAAAGAACATCATCTTTTAGTCCGAGCTGTCTGACAAGCTGGCAGATCACGGTCATCTCCGGCCCGTCGCCGACGAGAATCAGCTTCGACTTCATTCGTTTGACAATGCGGCTGAAGACATGGATGACGTCCTGCACGCGCTTCACCTGTCTGAAATTGGATACGTGGATGATCACTTTTTCATCAGGGGCGATGCCGTACTGCTCTTTCAGCGAATGATGCTCCTGCTTTTTTAAATACACGCGCTCATCCACAAAATTATAGATCGTTTCGATTTTTTTGTTCGGTTTGATCAAATCGTACGTTTGCGCGGCAAGAGCTGAAGAAACCGCTGTTACGCGGTCAGACGACTCGATCGCAAACTTGATCAGATCTTTTAAAGACGGATCATAGCCGAGAACGGTTATATCTGTGCCGTGCAGCGTTGTGACCGTTTTAATGTTTCCGTTCAGCATTTGCTTCGCTAAAAAAGCGGAAATCGCGTGAGGCACCGCGTAGTGGGCATGCAGAACATCAAGCTGTTCCCGCTTCGCCACCTCCGCCATTTTGCTGGCCAAAGCCAAATCATACGGCGGGTGCTTAAACACGGCATATTGATTGACTTCGACTTCGTGAAAATAGATGTTGGAATACACTTTATTGAGCCTGTACGGAACACTTGATGTAATAAAATGAATTTCATGTCCTTTTTCCGCAAGGAGCTTGCCGAGCTCGGTAGCGATAATTCCTGATCCTCCGACACTCGGATAACATGTGATTCCGATTTTTAACTGTTTCATCATCCGCCCCCAAATAAATCGTTGTTTAACAGAAGAGTCCGCTTTGAAAAAAACCCTTCCGCGTATGCGACGCCGACCTCTTTTCCCAAAAGCTTTTCCCTTGCTTCGACCGTTTCAATATATCCGTTCGTCAACGGTGTTTCAACCGACTGCCGGGAACGGGTGAACTGGCTCTGATAAGCAGCAAGGCTTTCCTTTTTTTGATTGATCGTTTCGGAAATGTCGATGACAAATTCGGGTTTGTGAAAACCGTTGATCATATAGTAGTACACGTTTTGGACTTTATGGGCCGGCTGTTTTTCTGCATCTTCGTATTTATGTATTCCAGCGGAAAAGACCGCTTCTTCGACGATTTCCGCTGCGTGCCCGTGATCGGGATGCCGGTCCTTCGGATAAGGGACAAAGACAAGCTTCGGCTTATGTTTTCGAATGACGGCAACCGCTTCCCTGATCGCCTCCTGGCTGGGAAACAGCCCCCTGTCCGGCAGCGTGAGGGAAATCCGCGCGCTGGCGCCGAGAATGTCGGCCGCCTGCGCCGCTTCGCTTTTTCTCGTTTCGACTGTTCCGTTTGAAGACAGTTCAGCCTGGGTTAAATCGCAGATGCCAATTTGAAAGCCTTTTTTAGTATATTTGGCAATGGTTCCTCCCATGCCGATTTCTACATCATCGCTGTGCGCGCCGAAAGCCAGTATATCAAGCATCTCGATCCCCGCCGTGGACAATGTTTCTGAATTCAAACGCGCCTTCCTCGACAGATCGGATCAAGATTTCCGCCGTTCCCATATTGGTGGCGAGCGGAATGGCATAAACATCAGACAAGCGGATAAGAGCTGACACATCAGGTTCGTGCGGCTGGGCCGTCAGCGGGTCTCTCAGAAAAATCACAAGGTCGATGTCATTTTTCGCGATTAAAGCACCGATCTGCTGGTCTCCGCCTAGCGGTCCCGATTGAAAACGCACGACGGGCAGCCCTGTCGCTTCGGTGATTTTTAAACCGGTCGTCCCTGTCGCAAACAGCTCGTGCTTTTTTAAAATATCTTTATAAGCGGTCGTCAGCTGAATCATGTCCTGTTTTTTTCGGTCATGGGCAATTAAGGCGATTTTCAAAGCGATTTCCCCCTTCTTGTTACTCTATGATATTTTCAAGGCCGTAGACAAGCTGATCGATTTTCATCACTTGTTCAACAGCCAGTTTCACACCAGACATAAAAGATGCGCGGTTGTATGAATCATGACGGATTTTCAAGGTTTGGCCGTCTCCGCCGAACATCACTTCCTGATGGGCGATCAATCCCGGCAGACGAACGCTGTGGAGACGGATTCCGTTTTGATCGGCTCCTCTTGCTCCCGGCAGAATTTCTTTTTCATCCGGATGCCCCTGCATTTTCGCTTCGCGAACAGCCGAAATCATTTCCGCCGTTTTCAAGGCCGTTCCGCTTGGTGCGTCAAGCTTTTGATCATGGTGCTGTTCAATGATTTCGACATCGGTAAAATAGTTGGCAGCCATTTGCGAAAACTTCATCATCAACACGGCTCCGAGCGCGAAGTTTGGCGCGATGATGGCTCCGATCCCCTTCTCGTCGGTCAGTTCCATAAGCTCGTTCAAGTCACTCTCAGAAAATCCTGTCGTTCCCACAACAGGACGGACGCCGTGCTCCAGCGCGATTTTTGTATGTAGCTTGCCGATTTCCGGCGTTGTCAAATCAATCAGAACGTCCGGAGCCGTTTCTGAAAAGCAATCGGTAATATCGGTGTAAATGACGGCATCTGAACTTGATATCATCACGTCTGACAGCTTTTCACGGTTATATGTACGGTCGATTGCACCGACAAGCTCAAAATGTGCGGTATCTTCAACAAGTTTGACCGCTTCGCTTCCCATTCTTCCGCGCGGTCCTGCTATTGCGATTTTAATGGTCTCCTTTTGCATCTTGATTCTCCTCTACTTTCCTTCTTCTTTTCTTGTCCAGCGGTCTTTGTCACGGGTGTTGAACTTCTCCATGACCATATCATGCGCTTCATCCAATGATATATGAAGCGAATTCGCAAGACAAACTAAAACGAACAATACGTCGCCGATTTCTTCATCGATCTTTTTTTCTGATTCGGTTTTTTTCTTCGGTTTTTCACCGTAATGATGGTTGATTTCCCTCGCCAGTTCGCCAAGCTCTTCCGTCAGCCTGGCCATCATGGCAAGCGGACTGAAATAGCCTTCTTTAAACTGGCCGATATATTCGTCAACCTCACGCTGTATATCTTTCATCGTTTTTTCTTTCGTCATGCTGACAAAACCTCCTGTCATCTCTTACATGTTAGCGAATTCAAACAAGTTTGACAAATGTTTAAGACGGGTTTGCTGTTTTAAAACGGATACACTATAATATTAACGCCAGCTTATGGAAGGAAAGGAGTTTTTTTATGTTCGGAGACATCAGAATGAAGAACGTCCTGTTTATTTTAGCAGGCGCCGCTGTTTTTTCCTTTGGACTCGTTCATTTTAATATGCAGAACAACTTGTCGGAAGGCGGTTTTACCGGCATTACCCTGCTGCTTTATTTCCTGTTTAACATCGATCCTTCCATATCCAATCTGGTGCTGAACATCCCGGTCTTCTTCATCGGCTGGAAACTCCTCGGCAGAACGGTCTTCTCATATACCATTCTCGGCACAGTCAGTCTGTCGGTGTTTTTATGGATTTTTCAGCGCTTCCAGATTCATATGCCGCTACAAAACGATCTTGCGCTCGCGGCTCTTTTTGCAGGCGTTTTTATCGGTACCGGATTGGGCATTATTTTCAGATATGGCGGAACGACGGGCGGCGTCGATATTATTGTGCGGCTGATCAACAAATATTTTCAAGTGCCGATGGGCAAAGCCATGTTTGTGTTTGACGCCTGCGTCATTACATTATCCCTTATTTTTTACCTCTCCTATAAGGAAGCGATGTACACGCTTGTTGCCGTATTTGTCGCCTCAAAGGTCATCGATTTTATGCAGGAAGGCGGTTATGCTGCAAAAGGCGCCACCATCATCTCTGAAAAAAACGACCAGATCCAGCGCAAAATCATTGAAGAAATGGAAAGAGGCGTCACGGTTTTAAAAGGTCAGGGGTCATATACGAAAACAGAGCGGGACGTTCTCTACTGCGTCGTTCCGAAAAATGAGGTTTTCCAGCTGAAAAACGTGATTACCTCTGTCGACCCGCACGCTTTTGTAGCCGTAAGCGACGTACACGACGTTCTGGGAGAAGGGTTTACGCTTGATGAGAACAAAAATCCCATCACACGCTGATTGAAGGTCAGCAAAAAAAAGAAGCTCGCGATCAGCGGAGCTTCTTATTTCGGCCAATCTTTTTCTCTTTTTCTGCGCCTGTCCTCTTCAGCTTTATACTTTCTGAAACCGACATATGTCAGCGTCGAGAGGATAATGCTTCCTGTCGTCAGGATGACCCATAATAGTGAAGGGTCTGCATCATCTTCTTCTACTTGATCAAACACATCTTCCAAATCTTTTTCCAAAAGCGTCAGCCTTTCCAGCTTGCTGCTTTCCGTCATTTGCTGAAAGCCCCCGTTTTCCACGACCGCAATATGGTTGGAGACGCTTTTTAACTGCTTTGGCGAAACATCAATCGTTAAGCTTGGATAAATCGTATCATACAAGGATAAAAAATGATTCCACTTTTCCCTGAATGTCAGGTTGTCTTCTTTCTGAATCCCGGCCTTCAAAGCGCTGAAAGAATCCATGATCGGCTTTTTCAAACTGCTCCACAGCGGATCATGGTCAGATTCTATGGCGTCCATCAGCATTCTAAACTGGGCAGCGGCTTTAAATTTTTCCTGCTGTGCGACATCTTCGCTTTCCAGCCTTTTCAGCGTATCATGGTAGGCCAGACTGACCTGGCGGATTTCCGAGCCTGTCATAATACCCTCTGTTTCCCCATTCTCCGCTGCTTTCAGCCGTTTTTCAAAGTATTGAAGAATTTGTACCGCTTCCTCATATTGAGACTGCCTTGTTAGCTGGAATACCGTATCTGACAGTTCCGTCAATTCCTGCAAAGCCAATGATTCTTTCGCTTTTAAACCGGCCGCAGGAAAAACAAGCGCAAGCATCATGCAAAGGATCACCTTTCGTATCATTACGGTCCCTCCCACTCCTTCTATTAAAGCGTATGAAGAGAGGGACAAGGTTAGACCTAGATTGTGAATCCGTGTTACAGCTTAAAAGCTTTCCGGGACAAAACCAAGTAATAGGCCAAAGCGATCGAAGCGATACTGAGCCAAAATGTAAAATAGCCGATCTGCGGCATATATTGATCGAGCATTGAATAATTCGGCATCATGCCAAACAAGTAATCAATGACATCATTATGCAGCGTCCAAACAGCCGCAAGCGCCAAATGCCACCCTTTAAACCGGTAATGAGGGGCGTACAGCACGCCTTGCACAGCCATTGCGAAATGCGACGCGATCAGCATATAGCCCGTCCAATGGAGGCTTCCGGACACCGCAAGCACAAGAATATTCATCACAACCGCCCACAGCCCGTATTTGACGAGCGTAACAAGCGCAAGCGCCTCAAAGAGAGGAGCATTCCTTCCCAATAAAAGTCCGATGAGAACAAATAAAAAAAACAATGTCGCCGTCGGGCTGTCGGGAACGAAAATCAGAAATTTCGCAGGCGTATTCGTCAGTTGCGGAAGGTACCAGTAATACCCGTAAACCGTACCGAAGAAATTAATGATCAAAAGCAGCAGAAGCAGCGGCTTTTGAGCGAGCATGTAGGAAATCAGTTTCAAAGCAATCAACTCACAGTCTCTTTAAATAAAAAAAGCCACCGCCGAGTCAGCTTCACAGACTGACCGCAGAAACGTGCGCCAAGAAGCAGCGGCCTTTCCGGCTTCCGTACGGTTCACGATCAGCAGCGGTCAAAATTGAAAAGGCCATCGACATCGTCGACAGCCCGAGAGGCTGACTTGGCGTCAGCTTCAGCTCTATCAAGAGTATAGCCTGCCTTCATCAACTTGACAACCGTTTTATTTCGCCGTTGTTTCGGAGATGAATTTAGACAGTTCTTTAAGCTCTTTATCAGATCCTTTAAAAACGCCAGCAGGCATTTCGCCTTTTCCTTCCTTGGCGATTTTCGCAATCTCTTCCGGAGACAAGCCGTTGTCAACGAGAGACGGGCCTGCCGCTCCTCCCTGCATGTTGTCTCCATGGCACGAAATACAGCCTTGCTCCTGATAAATCTTATACCCTGCTGCACTCGTATCTATATTGGCCTCTTCCTTGATCTTACCCTGCTCTTCAGCAGCGGCCCAGTCGTGGGTGACAACGGACTGCCATGTTAAGAAAATCGTCGCTGAAATTGCCAAAAGCATCAACCCTACGGCAACCGGGCGTTTAAACGGCCTTCTTTCAGGGCCTCTGTCAAGAAACGGTGCCAATAATAGCGCTCCGAATGCAATTGTCGGGATAATAATTGCGCCGACCACCGTATACGGCCCGGCAGCATATTCGTATTTCAGCAATTGGTAAAGAAATAGAAAATACCAGTCTGGCAAAGGTATGTAGCCGGTATCGGTCGGATCTGCCATCCGCTCGAGCGGAGGCTCATGCACGATGGTCAGCACGAGAAAACCGACAAGGAAAACCGCCCCGACCATCCATTCTTTCAACAGGAAATTCGGCCAGAACGCTTCCGTTTTCCCTGGAAATTCGGAATAATCTTTTGGAATATTCGGTTTTCTTTCCGCCGGGATCCGTGAATCACCGACAAACTTCATCCCTTTTCCCCTTTTCATGCCATCCCCTCCTTCTCAATTGAGTCGCTCGCTTACAGCGGCCCAGAAATTCCTTGCTTGCGAATCATGATAAAGTGTGCAGCCATCAGTCCGAACAGAGCGGCTGGCAGGAAAAAGACGTGTATGGCAAAAAAGCGCGTCAACGTCTGAGCGCCGACAATATCCGGATGACCGGCAAGCAGCGTTTTAATTTCCGAGCCGATCAGCGGCGTCGCCTCAGCAATCTGCAAACCTACTTTTGTCGCAAACAGAGCTTTCATATCCCAAGGCAAAAGGTAGCCTGTAAAACCTAAACCGAGCATGACAAAGAAAATCAAAACGCCGACAATCCAGTTCAGCTCTCTCGGCTTCTTATAGGCCCCCTGGAAGAAAACCCTGAGCGTATGAAGAAACATCATCACAATGACCAAGCTTGCACCCCAGTGGTGCATTCCCCTTACAATCTGTCCGAACGCCACTTCATTCTGCAAATAATAAACAGATTCCCAGGCGTTTTTAATATCCGGAACGTAATACATCGTCAAAAACATGCCGGACAGCACCTGAATCACCGTAACGAAAAACGTCAATCCCCCGAAGCAGTACACGAAAGCTGAAAAATGGTGAGCCGGGTTCACGTGTTCAGGAACTTCATGATCGGCGATGTCCCGCCAGAGCGGCGTAATGTCAAGTCTTTCGTCCACCCAGTCATAAATTTTGTTTAGCATGATCACCCATCCTTCCTCGGCTTGGCTTTCCCTAAGTAAAGGTAGCCGTCTTTAACCTCTTGCTCATAGCGGTCCAAAGGAGCAAGCGGCGGAGTTCCGGGCACGTTGGTACCATCCTTTTCATAAAGTCCGTAATGGCACGGACAAAAGAACTTATTCGGATTTTTAGGATCGCTGTTCCAGTTGACCGTACACCCCAAATGTTTACAAACCGGTGATAAAGCTACAATTTCGTCCCCACTTTTGAAAACCCACGCTGATCTCGATTCTTCCGATTCGTACCAGGCATCCACTTGTTTGATTTTAAAATCGAAGCGCTGCGGTTCATTTGTCAATTCATCAACGCTGACAACCTGAACCATGTCCTGATCTTCAGTCGGCCTTAAAACCGGATCGAGCGCGAAGCGAACCATAGGCATGAGCATCCCCGCCGCCATAAAGCCGCCGACTCCGGTCAGCGTATAGTTTAAAAACTGACGTCTGGATACCCGATGTCTTTTTTCGCTCATCTTCATATCCCCCCTCAAGTCCCCAGCTACAATATAACTGAAATAGAAAAAAATTCATGAAACTAGGACACCCTCATAATATATCAATATTTTAGGAAGGTCAACATTCCCAAAATCATTATACAAAGGAAATGTAAGTGTTTTTATTAAGAGTTCCAATATTGTAACAAAATGTTCAATATTTGCTCAATTTGGTCTTCCAGCAGCTTCTGCTTTAACGAATCCTTCATATGTTCGAGAGGAATCGCCGGAACCCACAGCAGCTTTTGCTCGCTTTCGAGCACCTGCTTCCAGCGTTCATCCGTCGTTAAAAAAACGATGTGGCGAAAATGTTTTCCGGCCATTTCTTTTAAATCGGCGATATGCTGCGCCGATTTTTCATTCGCATCTAAATATGTACAGGGCGGAAACAAATAGATTCTGCCCTTCAGCTGCCTTTCAAGTTCTTCTGCAAGTATAGACGTAAATTCCCCTTTTGATACGGCCGATTTAAACTGATCTCCCAAATTAACCGATATTAAAGGGATGACAGCTGTATCGATGTATTCTTTCGCGTTCAAGTAAATATCCGCATCGTGCGTATTCCATTTCACGGCTCCCGGCCTCCTCGTTTTGACAGCGCTTTCTCCGGAGCTGAACAAGCCTTGCTCTCGGCAAGGCTTGATTGGCAGCGGATTATCGCAGCTGGCTCAGTTGTTTAGCTAGTTTTTCGAAGCTCTCTTTATCTTGGCGGTCAAGCGCTTCATCGATTTCCCGCAGCAGCTTTTGTCTCTGAAAAGTGGAAATGGAATGCTCCAAAATCTGTTCAGCGACAATTTTATCTTTTTCATTTTCATATAGGTCTTTCGGAATATGGGGGTTGGCTTCGAGTACCGCCGCATATTCCGGAGAATTATAGGCTGAGCGGAAGTTCAGCTGGATAAAGAGATCCTGCTGCTTATTCAGCCTGATATCATGAAATGATTTTTCTGCATCGGTCGTCATGACATTTTCTTTATAAAAACGAAAAGGCACTTCCTCAACGCAGTGGGTAGACATGATAATGCCCCTCGGACAAAATTCGGCCTGCTCGACAAAATGCACTTTTTCCATCAGCGAGTCATGGCTCATTAAATAATTCAGAATCCATACACACTCTCTTCGTTTCAGCTGATAATGGTTGAGAAACCAGCGGATAAAATCTTTTTTTTCATTGACAGAAACAGGGGTCTGCATGTTATTCCCTCCTCTATCGCATCTTGTGTATTACTTTATAAATTCCACACAAACCGATCATATCCTGCTTATTCAAAGGAATTTTCATCTTCGATTCTGAAAATCGTCTCCTGGACTTCCTCGTTTGCCGGGTCGAGCTCTGCCAGTTTTTTCAGCAGAGGCAGCGCTTCTTTCCGCCGTCCTTCTTCTAGCAGAAACATTGAATATTCGTAAAGGAAATCGGCGTCATCCCGATAGTGCAAAAATGCGTTCTCATATTCCTCACGCGCCTTGTCGTACGCCTCTGTCCGGGCGAATGCCGATGCCAGATGCCAGCTGAACTTCGGATCATCCTCTCCGTATTTGCGGACTTCCTGTACAAGTTCAATAATGCTCTCATCGTCTTCTTCTTCAAGAAACAGCGCAAGCAGGGCATGGACGGCTTCCAGATATCCGGGGTCCAGCGCGAGCGCTTCACGAAGCAGCTCTTTCGCTTCCGAATGCCTTTTCGTTTTTAAGGCTGCTTTTGCAGCGGAAAGATAAAGCTCTTTGTTGAATTCATCGAAGCGGATTCCTTCTTTTGCCGTTTCAAATGCTTCTTCATAAAGCCCTTCTGCTTCAAAGCTGTTTGCCAGAGGCTTGTAAAGTGAAGAATAAGCAGGATCCATTTCCTTCAGCTCTGTCAGTTGTTTAATCGCAGTTTTAGGATACCCCGCTTTCAGCGCCGTAAAACCAAACCCGAACAGTGTGTTGGGCTCCGGGTTCTCCTTGACGGCTTTTTCATACCATTCAAGCGCTTCTTCAAACGCGCCGGATGAACTTAATGATTCCGCCAGCCTTTGGTACACATTGACGCCGCCGATGACGGCTTCTTCTTCGGCCGCTTTTTTGAATTGACGGACCGCTTTGCCGTAAGCTCCCTGAGTGAAATACAGCTCTCCCAAAGCAAAATCGATAACCGGCTCATCCGGCAAAATGGCTTGGGCCTTCAACAGCTTTTGCTCGCTGACTTCAAACAGACCCTGCATCTGATAGAGGTCAGCCATTAAAAGCAGGCACTGCGGGTACGCTTCATCTGTTTCCGGAATCGTTTCGAGCACGCTGAGCGCTTTTTCTTCCTGATCGGTTTCGATGAGGAGTTCGGCATAAAAGCATGTCAGTTCCGTTTCATCCGGATACAGTTCATGGAGATCATTCGCGATGGCGATAGCCTTATCGACAATGCCCCATTCGTAATACAGCTGAGCTACTATGGCTTTGTCTTCATCATGAAGGTCAGACTCGATATCAGCAAGCTTTTTCAATCCGCTTTCTGGGTGGCCTGCTTCAACTAATTTTATGGCTTCTTGAATCGAAGTATTCAAATCTAAACGTCCCTTTCTTTCGTCAATTCATCGCCTGCCGTATCAGCCGGCATATCACGGTGAGTTACTTACTATCATAATTCACGCGGCGGCTTCCGGCAAATATGTTGCCCGCACACCTGTATGAAGCAGATTGATTCTGTTAAGACAAGCTATGCGGGAGACATTCGTTTTATGATCAAACGCCCGGCTTTCATGATTTTCCGGGCTGAAAAAGCCTGAGCACAAGGCTTCAGGCTTTCTTTGCAAGCTTTTCAATATGTTCAAAAAACGAAGGATATGAGACGCTCACAGCTTCAGGCTGTAAAATGTCGATCGGCTGCTCGCAGATGCAGGCGGCGATTCCCAGCATCATTCCGATCCGGTGGTCCCCGTGGCTTGAGACTTTCGCGCCGCCAGTAAGAGGCGTCCTGCCGTGAATCTTCATCCCGTCTTCTGTCGGCTCGATGTTCGCACCGATTTTTTTCAGCTCTGAGGCGACGGTATCGATTCGGTTCGTTTCTTTTACTTTGAGCTCAGCCGCGTCTTTGATGACCGTCGTTCCTTCAGCCTGTGTAGCGAGAAGAGCGATGATCGGTATTTCATCGATGAGGCGCGGGATCAAATCGCCCGAAATTTCAGCGGCTTTCAAAGAGGACGTTTTGATTCTGAGATCGCCGTACGGCTCGGCGTTTCCGGCATTTTTTTCTTCGATTTCAAGATCGGCCCCCATTTCTTTCAAGACATCGATGATTCCCGTCCTGGTCGGATTGAGTCCGACATTGCGAAGCACGACTTCACTGTCAGGAACTAGGGAAGCCGCTGCCAGGAAAAACGCAGCTGATGAAATATCACCCGGCACGAAGACTTCGGCCGCTTTCAACTGCTGCCCGCCCTCAATTGTTACGCTTGTTTCATCTTCCTGAAGGCTGACACCGAACATTGACAGCATCCGTTCCGTATGGTCTCTTGATTTATGAGGCTCCGTCACCGTTGTGGCGCCTTCGGCCTGCAGACCTGCAAGCAAAACGGCAGATTTGATTTGCGCACTTGCAACAGGCGACTGAAAATCGATCGCTGCCAGATGTCCGCCGCGGACAGAGAGCGGTGTATATTCCCCTCCGGCGCGGCCGTCGATTTTCGCTCCCATTTTTCGAAGCGGTTCTGTGACACGCTTCATCGGCCTTTTGGCGATGCTCTCATCGCCGGCGACTGTACTGTGAAACGGGCGTCCCGCCAAAATGCCGAGCATCAGCCTGATCGTCGTTCCGGAATTCCCCACGTCAAGGAGTTCCGCAGGTTCAGCCAGCTGATCGAGCCCTTTGCCGAGGACGGTGACATCACTGCCATTCTGTTCGATTTCCACACCCATTTTCCGAAAGCAGGCGATCGTGCTCAAGCAGTCAGCTCCTGGCAAAAAGTTTTTGATGACCGTTTTCCCTTCTGCTATGGCTCCGAACATAACAGAGCGATGAGAGATGGATTTATCTCCCGGAATATGAAGCTCTCCTTTTAGTGAACTGATTTTTCCTCTTTTCATGTGTTCCACCTCAATCAGCATAAAATGTTTCATATTTTGCACGGGTTTGAATGCATTTTTCGGCGCGTTTTCGATCTTCATCGGATTGAAAGCTGATTCTGAGAACACCGTTTATGTCTTCCCTTGTTTCAATAATCCGGATGTTCGTAATGCTGATTTTCTCGTCAGCGAGAATCGCCGTAATTTCCGAGATGACCCCGGGATGGTCGGGGACATCGACATAAAGATCGTAAAAGGAAGGAATCGCGCCTTTTTGCCGCAAAGGCAGACCGTCGCGGTATTCCTTGGCTTGCCGAAAAAATTCAAACAGCCCGTCTGCATCTTCATTTTCGATAAAAGACTGGATTCTGTCCAGCTCAAATTTCCATTCGTCAAACCGTTCCAATATTTTATCTTTATTGTGCAAAAGAATATCGCGCCACATCGCCGGGCTGCTTGAGGCAATTCTCGTAATATCGCGGAAGCCCCCTGCGGCAAAACGCTTGACGAGCGGATAATGATCTTCGAATTTGACGGTCTGGTGGACGAGACTGGCCGCTACGACGTGCGGAAAGTGGCTGATCACGCTTGTAACGGCGTCGTGTTCAGCCGGAGACATTTCCACAAACTTTGCATTTGTTCCTTTGAGCAGATCTTTTAAGGAAGCAACCGCTTCTTTGCCGGCGGAGCCGGAAGGCGTCAAAATGTAAAACGCGTTCTCGAAAAGGAAGTCTTTGGCGGCTGCGACGCCCGATTTATGCGATCCGGCCATCGGATGGCCCCCGATAAACCTGTATTCATCCGGCAGCACTTTCTCGGCATAGGTGACGACCTTTTGTTTCGTGCTGCCGACATCTGTAATGAGCAGCTTTTTTCTGATGCCTGAAGCGGCAAGTTCATCAAGCATGTGAAGCGTCTGTTCGACCGGCGCCGCTAAAAAAACGGTTGATGCTTCTTTCACCCCTTCTAAAAAAGAAACAGCCGGAGCATCAATAACGCCAAGCTTTTGTGCAGCTCTTGCCTGCTCTTCTGACACGTCAAACCCGATGATCCGTTTGCCGGGGTGTTCCTTTTTGATGGCAAGGGCGATCGAACCGCCGATTAAGCCCAAACCGGCCAATAAAATCGTTTCATTTGGTTGAGTCATTTTTTATCACCTAAGTTCATCAATAGACTAAAGAGGTGACTGAATCATCACCTCTTACAACATGCCGGCTAACGTTTTCAACAAGCCTTCGTTCTGTTCCTTCGTACCGACCGATATTCTAAGGAATGTCGGAAAGCCGAGCGCATTCCCCGATCTGACGATATAGCCTTTTTTCAGCAGCTCCATGAAAAGTTCGTCTGCATTCCGTTTAAAATCGATCAGCACAAAGTTCGTTTGTGAAGGATAGTAATTTAGCCCGTGCTCATCACAGAAATCGTAGTACTGTTTGAGCCCTTCATTGTTTTTTCTCACGCAATCGTCGATAAATGCCTGATCGCCCAGCGCGGCAAGCGCGGCAGCCTGGCCGAGCCGGTTTGTATTAAACGGCTGTCTCGCCGGCTCAACCGCCTGAATCAGCTGTTCAGAGGCAATCCCGTAGCCGACCCTCAAAGACGCTAAACCGTAAGCTTTTGAAAACGTCCTGAGAATCATCAAGTTCGAAAAGCGTTCCAAAAGCGGAATGGTCTCAGGGTAGTCTTGAGCCGTTACGTATTCGTAATAAGCTTCATCGACGACAGCAAGGACATGTTCCGGGACTTTTTCAAGAAAACGGATCAGGTTGCGGCTGGATTCATACGTTCCGGTCGGATTGTTCGGACTGCAAACCCAGACAACCTTCGTCTGTTCATCGATCGCCTCCAGCATTGCATCCAAGTCGTGGCAGCCGTTTTCAAGCAGGCCGATTTCCCTGACTTCCGCTCCTTCGATGACAGCATTGTGCTTGTATTGTGAAAATGTCGGATTCGCCATTACAGTGTTTGATGCAGGATCCAACAAAGAGCGGGAAATAATTTGAATGACTTCGTCCGTTCCGTTTCCAAGGATGATGTTCGTTTCGTTTACGCCGAGATGGGAGGCAAGCTTTGTTCTTAATGCCGCACTATAGCCGTCAGGATAGAGAGCCATTTGCTGCACTTCGGTCTGGAGCGCTGCTTTTGCCGCTTCCGAACAGCCGTAAGGATTTTCATTTGAAGCGAGCTTGACGACCCGGTCGAGGTTGAATTCTTTTTTGACCTCTTCAATCGGTTTGCCCGGCTTGTAAGGCGTTAATTGTTTTAACTGTTCTTTAATTTGCAACATTCTGTCACCTCATTTTACCATGTACGATCCGCTAAATGTCTTAGCGTATGCCTCAAACGCCTTTAAGGCTTGTTCCCTTGTCTCAGGGGCGATGAGTTCGTCTTTCAGCTCTTCGATCTTTCTGACAAGGGCGCTTCCCACGACAACGCCGTCCGCCAGTTCATTCATCATCTCCACTTGTTTGGAGCTGGAAATCCCAAACCCAACGGCAACCGGGACGGAGCTCATTCCTTTAACTGACCTGATAAATGAAGAAACAGAATCTTCGAATTCATTGCGCACACCTGTCACACCGAGCGAAGAAACGCAATACACAAAACCTTCCGCTTGCTGCGTTATTTTTTGAATGCGCGATTCGCTTGTCGGCGCGACCAGCGAAATATAGGTAATCCCGTGTTTTTTACACTGCTGCTGCAAATATACACTTTCCTCAAAAGGAAGGTCCGGTACAAGGAGTCCGTCTAGCCGATTTTGTCGCAGTAAAGCGAAAAAGTGATCTGTATCTAATTGTAACACAGGATTATAATACGTAAAGAGAATAATCGGAATATGGACGCCGTTTTTTTTCATTTCACCGCCAAGCCTGATCGCTTTTACGATGTTCATGTCGTTGTCAAGCGCCCTTTTGGACGCGCGCTGAATCACCGGGCCGTCAGCGAGCGGATCAGAATACGGAACCCCGAGTTCAAGGGCGGACGCCCCCGCCTCTTGAAGGGATTTCGCCAGCTCGATCGAGATTTCAGGCAGCGGGTCTCCCGCTGTAATAAACGGAACAAATAACTTATCGGACGGCTGTTTTTTCAGATTGAACATCTTGATTCACCTCTTCTTCCAACACCTTCATCAAGGTATGGACGTCTTTGTCTCCCCTGCCTGAAAGGCAGACGAGAACACTTTTCTCTCTCGGCAGTTCTTTAGCGATGTCAAATGCTTTTGCCAATGCATGGGCGGATTCAATAGCCGGCAAAATGCCTTCTGTCTCTGTCAGCAGCCTTAATGCCGAGACCGCTTCATCATCAGTGACAGATTCATATGTGACGCGCCCTGTTTGATGAAGATGAGCGTGCTCGGGGCCGACCCCCGGATAATCAAGTCCTGCTGAGATGGAATAAGGCTCAATGATCTGTCCGTACTCGTCTTGAATCAAGTAGGTCAAAGAACCGTGGATAACGCCTTTTGTACCCTTTGTGATCGTTGCCGCGTGAAGGGGGGTGTCGACACCTTTTCCCGCAGCTTCGACTCCGATCAGTTCAACAGTTTCTTCAATGAATGCGCTGAACATCCCGATCGCATTGCTTCCGCCTCCGACACAGGCGACAACTTTATCGGGGAGGCTTTGCTCCAATTGATAAAACTGCGCTTTCGCCTCTTCGCCGATCATCCGTTGAAATTCACGGACGATATAAGGATACGGGTGCGGCCCGACGACGGAACCGATCATGTAAAAATGATCCTGGCAATGCTGAACCCAGTAACGGATCGCCTCGTTTGTAGCATCTTTTAATGTCCCGTTTCCGCTTGACACCGGAACGACCTCCGCTCCCAAGAGCTTCATCCGGAACACGTTCAGCGATTGTCTGGCAACATCTTCTTCACCCATAAAGACAATGCATGACAAGCCGAACTTTGCAGCGACAGTCGCCGCAGCCACGCCGTGCTGCCCTGCGCCGGTTTCAGCGATGAGCTTTGTTTTCCCCATTTTCTTGGCCAACAGAGCCTGGCCGAGGGCATTGTTGATTTTGTGGGCGCCTGTATGGTTTAAATCTTCTCTTTTTAAATAAATCTTCGCTCCGCCCAGCTGCTTTGTGAGCCGGTCAGCGAACGTCAAAGCCGTCGGCCTGCCTGAGTAGTCTTTTAAAAGCTTTTGATAATCCTTTTGAAACGAGGGGTCGTCTTTCAGTTCAAGAAACGCTTTTTCGATTTCTTCCAAAGGCTGCATGAGTGTTTCCGGCACGAATTTCCCGCCAAAATCACCAAACCTGCCTTGTTCATTCGGATATGAATACATGTTCGAACATCCTTTCTTCTAAAAGGCCGATCAGCTTTTCGCTTTTCCTGCCTCTTTCTTCAATTCCGCTTGCCAGGTCGATTCCCGGCGGGCGCCGCTTTAAAAGATCCACGATTGTGTCCGGGTTCACGCCCCCGGCGATAAACAGTCGCTTTCTTTCTCTTTGCGCTGCATCTTTATACATCGGAACGCTGTCCCACGAAAACGAAACGCCCGTTCCTCCTCTGAGCCCTTTAACAGACGAGTCGATGACATACCCGTCGATGTAAGGTGCGAAAGATGCCATGCGCTGAACGGTATCATCCCCATGGTGGAGCGCCTTCCAAATCTCGCAGTCTGTCATGCTTTTCAGCCGCTTGATGTCTGCCTCTGTTTCATCTCCGTGAAGCTGGATCACGTCCAAACCGGCATCTTTTACGATTTCTGCTATTCTGCAAATATTTTCATTAACAAAGACGCCGACAAGCTTTTTACCCGCTGTATCCGTTTTGCCACACCAGCGTTTCACATCCTCCGGGTCTGCCGACCGTCTGCTTTCGGCGAAAATAAATCCGAGGTAATCGGCTTTCGAGCGGGCTGTCACCTTTAAATCTTCCAATGAATGAATCCCGCAATATTTTAAGCCCGGTTTCTCCATCATCCGTTCTCTCCGAATAACGCATGGACAGCCTTCAGCTGTGACGGCTCTCTCATTAACGATTCGCCGACTAGCACAGCCCGGGCTCCGCACGCTTTTACAAAAGCGAGGTCTTCCGATTGTCCGATGCCGCTTTCGCTGATAAGAACGCTCCCTGACGGAACGAGTTTTGCCATACGCTCCGTTTGCCCGACGGATGTTTCAAAGGTTTTTAGATTTCGATTGTTTACGCCGATGATTTCGGGTGTAAAGACATTTAAAATACCTTCAAGCGTCTCTTCGCCATGAACTTCGACAAGCACATCCATACCTTTTTCAGCAGCTTGCTGATAGAGGTCAAACAGCTTTTGCGGTTCAAGCGCTTCTCCGATCAGCAGGATCGCATCCGCTCCGATGCGGTCCGCTTCTTCAACCTGAATGGAATCAATGATAAAATCCTTGCGCAGTACTGGCAGCGAAACCGAGCGTTTCACATCTGACAAATAACTGTTCTTCCCTTGAAAAAAAGGTGTATCTGTCAGAACAGACAAACAGTCGGCTTTAGCCTGTTCGTACTGTTTAGCGATTTTTACGGGCTCAAAGTTTTCCTGAATCACACCTTTTGACGGTGAAGCTTTTTTCACCTCCGCAATTAAAGCGACAAACCGGTTAGGAGAAAGAAGCGCCTTTTTAAATGACCGCTTTGGCAGCTTCAAATCTTCCGGCAGTTCGATTTTCAGAATGTCTTCTCGTTTTCTATCAATAATTTGATTAAGCATACAACTCTTCCTCTTTCTGTTTTAATCGTTCCAGCTGATCAAGCGCCTCACCGCTTGCAACAGCTTCTAAAGCGAGTGCAACGCCTTCTTTTAAACCCGGTGCCTGTTCTGCGACGTATAAAGCGGCTCCGGCATTAAACGCTGCGATATGAACAGCCGAATCCGGAGCGCGGTTTTTCAAAATATCGACGATGAGACGGCCGCTTTCTTCAGGCGTCGCCACCTGAATGTCGCTTATCCTGCCGAACGGCAGACCGACATCGCCAGGCTCAACGGTGTATTCGTATGTTTTGCCGCCTTTCAGTTCAATCACATCTGTCGGCGATGTGATCGACAGTTCATCAAGACCGTCCCGGCTCGATACAAACAATACGTGTTCCGGTTCAAACGCTTCAAGTGCGCGGGCCATGAGCTTTGCTTTTTCAATCGAGTAGACGCCGATCACCTGGCGCTTGGCTTTCATTGGATTGCTGAGCGGGCCGAGCAGATTGAATACGGTTCTAAAAGCCAAATCCTTCCTTGCGCCGGCCACGTGCTTCATGGAAGAGTGATAGCTTGGCGCATAGAGGAATCCCATATTGCGGCGTTCAATGCTCTGAATCGTTTCTTCAGGCGACGTCTGAATTGAAACGCCAAGATATTCGAGAACATCAGCGCTCCCGCTTTTTGAAGAAACGGAACGATTACCGTGTTTGGCAATTTTTGCCCCGGCTGATGAAGCGATGATCGCCGCCGCTGTGGAAATGTTGAAGGTTGAGCTTCCGTCTCCTCCGGTTCCGCACGTATCAACAACATCTTCCGGCCCGTTTATTGTTTGCGCCTGCTCCCGCATGGCTTTGACAAATCCCGCAATCTCTTCAGCCGTTTCTCCCCTGTAGGCGAGAACGGACAGGAGGCCTCCAATTTCCGCGGCGCTCAGCGAGCCGGTCATCATGTCACGCATGATGCTGTGTGCCTCGGTTTCATTCATTGTTCCTCCATTAACGCATGATTTCAGCAGTTCGTTCATTGCCGTCCTCCCCCTTTTCGAGAAACATTTCTTCAGCGATTTGAATCGTTTTTAACAGAGCCCCCGCTTTATTGCAGGTCTCTTCCCACTCTTTTTCAGGCACGGAGTCGGCTACGATGCCTGCTCCGGCCTGGATGGACGCCACTCCGTTTTTCACGCTCATCGTCCGGATCGTGATGCATGAATCGATATTTCCGTCAAATCCGATATAAGCAATGCATCCCCCATATGTTTCCCTCGGTTCGGGCTCAAGTTCATTTAAAAGCTGAATCGCGCGGATTTTCGGAGCGCCGGTCAAAGTTCCGGCCGGAAATGCGCTCATTAAAGCGTCTACCGGATGAACGCCCGCTTTTAACGAGCCGGTTACGATCGAAATGATGTGCATGACGTGTGAAAAGGAAACGATTTTCGTAAACTCGGGCACTTGGACAGATCCGTACTCAGCTACTCTGCCGATATCATTTCTCGCCAAATCGACGAGCATGTAGTGCTCCGCTTTTTCTTTCTCATCAGCCAAAAGATCTTTTTCGAGCCGCTTATCTTCAGCCTGATCACCGCCTCTTTTCCTCGTGCCGGCAATCGGATGAATTTCAAGATGACCGTTTTGAACATGGATCAGGCGTTCAGGCGAGCTTCCGACGAGATCGCGGTCAGGAAGCTTCATGTAGTACATGTACGGGGATGGGTTGACCATTCTCAGCACTCTGTATAACTCAAAAGAACTGACCTTCACCGGAATATCGAACCTTTGCGAAAGGACGCCTTGAAAAATGTCTCCCGCTTTAATGTACTCTTTCAAGCGATTGACATCGGCCAAAAACCGGGATTTCTCATATGTTGATTGAACCCCTTTAAAGCTGGGGGCCGTGTGCCGTCCTTGCGGGAGAAACAGCTCTTTCGTCGTTTTCCGGCCTGACAGCCTGTGTGTAAGCTGTTTGAGCTCTTCTTTCCCCTTTTTAAAAATGCGCTGTTTCTCCTCCCTTGTTTCACTGCCTTCAAGCCTTGCATAGTGGATGAAATGCAGCTTTTTCAGCTCGTGATCATAGGCGATCATCGTCCGGCAGACAAACAGGAGACATTTTTCCATCTCCGTTTCTTTGCTGTGCCCTTTGACGGACGGTTCAATGAGCGGCATTAAATCATAGCTTAAATAGCCGACCGCTCCCCCTGTAAACGGGATGTCGAGCTCAGGCGCTTTGATCGAATATGTCTCCGACATCCATTCGAGAATTTCTTTTAACTGTGAAGCTGAATAAAGCTTTTTCTGCTTTTGATCGCAGGCGTGAAACCGGCCGCATTCTTCTTTGATCGTCAAAAAGGGATCCAGACCGATGAAAGAATATCTTGACCATGCAGAGGTTTCATCCTGGCTTTCCAGCAAATACACGATGTTTTCCTGCAGCTTCTCGACCAATTGAACGGGCGTCAGCGTATCGACGGAAAAACTCTCAATTATCGGTATTGTTTTAAAGTGTGAAGTATCCTCTGAAAAAGAGGCAAAATCGGTTTGCAGACTCAACAATCTCTCACTCCTTATTCAGGCGGAGAGAATGAGAAGAAGGCCTTTAGAGGACAAATGATTGAATTGAAGAGGGGAAAACGAAACAAACCCAAAAGAACAGCGTCTTTTGGGTAGAATGAATAAACGTTTTGTCTCAACTCAGCTCATCTCAGCTCATTCTCAATCTACCCTAGTCTCATACTCAGCTTTTCTAAACTAAAACCCCATACACACTCCTGTGTATTTCAAGGTTTCTACAATCGTATTACAATTCAGTATTTTTTGTCAATGATAAATCAGGTCTGAGCGTTACGGCATTTTCTAAATAAACGTGGCGGACTTCATCCTGCCGCATATCCGTCTGAACCGTCATCATCACTCTGATGCATTTTTTAAGGGCGTGTTCAACATCCATTTCCTGCATGCACATGACGGGCACATGCTGCCAGCCGTCAAACGTTCTGACGACCTTTGCGGGAAAAGCAGCGTGAATATCGGAAGTGGCAGAAATGAAGATCTGCACAACTTGCTCAGGTTTGAGTTGATTTTCATCGATCATTTTTCCGATCAGCTGCTTCGTCCGCTCCGTAATGTCTTTTTCTGTATCCTGGTCAACTGTCGTCGCTCCCCGAATTCCGCGCATCATCATTTGCCTCCCTCCAATCTCCACATATTCAGCCATCGTTCAATTTCATCGGCTTTAAAGGAGTGCAGCCGCACACTGCCGATCTTATCCAGCAGAACAAACTGAATGATACCTCTGCGTGTTTTTTTATCGTTCATCATTCGATTGATGAGAGCTTCTGTTGAAACTTCGCGTTTTACGCTTTCCGGATAGCCGAGATTTTTCAGCCAGGCGGCGATTTTTGTGCGGTCAACAGGACAATTCAACACCTTCTCGCTGACAAACAAAGCAAATTGCATGCCTAAAGCGACAGCGTCGCCATGGGTCATCTCTCCGTAGCCGTATTCGGCTTCAACGGCGTGGCCAAGCGTGTGCCCAAAATTCAGATAGGCCCTGATTCCCTGTTCGCGCTCGTCTTGTGAGACAACTTCCGCTTTAATCGAAATGCCTTTGTACACCATTTCACTGAGCTGGCCGGTCGTAATCGCTTTAATTGAATCAATTTTAAGCAATTCGTTCAAGAAAGATTCATCACGGATAAATGCGTGCTTAATGACTTCCGCAAGACCTGAACGCATTTCTTTTTCAGAAAGCGTGCTCAAGCATTCGGTATCATAAACCACCGCCTTCGGCTGATGAAAAGCGCCGATTAAGTTTTTTCCGAGCGGATGATTAATGGCAACTTTCCCTCCGACCGCGCTATCATGAGACAGCAGAGTCGTTGGGAATTGCACATAATCGATGCCCCTCATAAAAGTTGAAGCGACGAACCCTGCAAGATCGCCGACAACGCCGCCTCCCAGCGCCACAATGCATGACGAACGGTCAAGGTGAAATTGAATGGCTTCCGTCTGGAGCTTCATAAACAGATCGATTGATTTGGCCTGTTCACCGCTTGGCACCGCAACCTTTTTGACGGGCCATTTGCTGCGGAGAAGGCCGAACAGTTCTTCTCCATAGTGTTTATCAACTTCTTCGTCGGTGATCAATAGCACTTTCGTCATCGGAAGGTTCAAGGATGACAAGAGCTCTGCCGCGTTTTTTCTAATGCCTCCCCCGATGAACACCGGGTAGGACAAAGAAGCGGTTTCGATTTGAAGTGATTTCATTAAAACTCCCTCGCAAGCTTTCTCATTTTCTCAACATTTTCAGCGATCCGGTCCATTTGGTCAACGCCAAACTGCTCGACGATCGCCTTGGCGATTTCCCATGCAACAACCGCTTCAGCCACTACGCTTGCGGCAGGGACAGCGCAGGAATCAGAACGCTCGATGCTTGCTGTAAACGGTTCTTTCGTCTCGATATCAACGCTTTTGAGCGGTTTGTACAACGTTGGAATCGGCTTCATCACGCCTCTGACGACAATCGGCATTCCCGTTGTCATCCCGCCTTCAAGGCCGCCGAGACGGTTTGTAGCGCGCGTATAGCCTTTTTCTTCGTCCCAAATGATTTCGTCATGGACTTCACTGCCGTTTTTGCGTGCAGCTTCAAAGCCGATGCCGAATTCAACACCTTTAAAAGCATTGATGCTCAGCACGGCGGCAGCCAGCTTGCTGTCGAGTTTGCGGTCGTAATGGACATAGCTGCCGACTCCTACCGGCACCCCTTCAACAATCACCTCGACGATTCCGCCGATCGAATCGCCATTTGCTTTTGCTTCATCGATCGCGTCCATCATTTTTCTGCCCGCTTCTTCGTCATAGCATCTGACAGGAGACTCTTCGGTTACTTTTTTCAAGTCTTCGATAGATTCATAATTTGTTTTTTCGGCTTTTACTCCGCCGATCTCCAGCACGTGGCCGGCCACTTGGATGCCGAGCTGGGAAAGGATCTTTTTGGCGACGGCTCCTGCCGCCACACGGACGGTCGTTTCTCTGGCAGATGAACGTTCAAGCACGTTGCGCATATCTCTGTGCCCGTATTTGATCGCGCCGTTCAAATCAGCGTGACCCGGTCTTGGCCTTGAAATCTGTCGTTTCATTTCGCTTTCTTCTTCAGCCGTGATCGGCTCTGATCCCATGATTTTCGTCCAGTGTTTCCAGTCGTTGTTTTCGACGACGAGAGCGATCGGCGATCCAAGAGAACGCCCGTGCCTTACACCGCTTGTGATCCGTGCCTGATCTTTTTCGATTTGCATCCGGCGTCCGCGGCCGTGGCCTTTTTGACGTCTTTGAAGCTCGTAATCAATGTCTTCTTTTGTGATATAAAGCCCTGCTGGGACTCCTTCGATAATTGTCGTAAGCTGCGGACCGTGAGATTCACCGGCTGTTAAATACCTCATGCTTTCGTTCTCCCTTCATCACATTAACGCTTTTAAGTAAAACTATAACATAACCTTTTATAAAAAGTCAGCTAACTTTTTTGATAGAAAAACGTATCTGTCGATTGAAAACCGTATTTTTCCGGATTGAAGATCTGTTCCGTGCTTCCGACAAACAAAACTCCATTATTCTTCAAACTGCCGCTGAACTTATGATAGATCTTCTCTTTTGCTTCCTCTGTAAAATATATGAGAACATTGCGGCATACGATGATATCAAAATCTTTCTCATATGCATCAGCCAGTAAATTGTGTTTTTGAAAGCGAATGTTTTTCTTGATCTCGTCTTTGACGGCAAATCGGTTTCCGTCTTGCGTAAAATAAAGTTCCTTTATCTCTTTCGGCACTTCCTGCAGAGATCTTTCCTGATACACGCCTTCTTTCGCTTTCGCAAGAACTTTGTCATCGATATCTGTTGCGATGATCTGATAGTCTGAGAGGCCTTTCTGTCTGCTTAAAATCATCGATAATGTATACGGCTCTTCACCGGTTGAACATGCCGCACTCCATACTTTCAATGTTTTCGCAGGCTTTAAGAGTGGGAGGATGGTTTTTTCGAGAACCTCCCACCTCTTATAGTTTCTGTAAAATTCTGAAACATTAATCGTCATCCTGTCCAGCGTTTCCTGCAGAAGAGCTTCATTCTTTTCTAAAGCAAGCGCAAATTCGCGGAAATCGCCGTACCCCTTTTTTTCATAAAGAGATGTTAGCCTTCTTTTCATTTGCGCCTCTTTGTACAATGCCAAATCCACACCAGTTATTTTTTTCCATTTATCAACAAAGAAACTGTAATTGTCCATGTTTTCTCTCCTAATCGTCGTGCTGATATGAGTACAATTATAGCTTGTTTTCTTTTAAATTTGTATCTTTAAAAAGAAAAAAGCCTGCCCGGCGGCAGCCATTCTGATCTATATAAAAAAATCAGCTTTTCAGCTGATTTTTAGTAAATCCATTGATTCATTAACTTCTCGTCTTCAACAAGTTCGTCTTCTTTAAAAAACAAGTTGATTTCGCGTGCTGCACTTTCAGGAGAATCTGAACCGTGAATGATATTTTTTCCGACAAACATGCCGAAGTCTCCGCGAATTGTTCCTGGGAGCGCTTCCTTAGGGTTCGTCTTCCCGATCAGCTGTCTGGCGACCGCGATTGCTTCTTCGCCTTCCCACACCATGGCGAATACCGGGCCTGAAGTAATAAAGTCGACAAGCTCGCCGAAAAACGGTTTGCCGTTATGTTCTTTATAATGCTCGCCTGCCGTCTCTTCTGAGACCTTCATCAGCTTGGCTCCGATTAATTGTAAGCCCTTACGTTCGAATCTTAACAAAATTTCGCCGATCAGCTGACGCTGAACGCCGTCAGGTTTTACCATCACAAAGGTTTTTTCCATAGTCGATTCTCCACCCCGCTAATATGTATAGGCTTTCAACACTACAACAGAAATATAGCATTTTTCAAACAATTAATCAATAAAGGGTGGAGAATATTCATACTTTCGACTCATTTGTCTTTTTTTAGAACTTTCGTTTACCGATGTATTTCGCAATTTGACCCAGTGCCGTCCGCGCCCGGTTTTTCGGGAGCGTTTCAAGCAGTGCGAAAGCCTTATTTAAATACATTTCGCTGACTCTGAACGATTGTTCGATAGCATCGGTTTTCTTCAGTTCTTCGATCACTGGTTTGATCTGTTCCGGAGTCGTTTCACTGTTGACCAGCATAAGCCGCGCTTTTAATTCAGGCGATTTCCGTGCATATAATACGGGAAGCGTGACATTCCCCTGAAGCAGATCACTACCCACAGGCTTGCCAAGCTCTTTTTCGCTTGAGGTGAAATCGAGGATGTCATCAATAATTTGATAGGACATGCCGACATAATAGCCAAACCAGTACAACGTTTTATGAATGTTTTCACCCGCGCCGGCAGCAATGGCGCCTAGCTGGCAGCTCGATGCGATCAGAAGGGCTGTCTTGCGCCTGATTCTCCGCAAATAGGTTCTGAGGTTTTGCTCCATATTATATTTATCTTTGATTTGTTCAATTTCTCCAAGACAGACTTCGACAATCGCCTTGGACAAGATTTCGTGGGCTTTCGGTTCGTTTATTTTCGTCATCGCTTCAAGTGAGCGAGCGAACAAATAATCACCTGTGTACATTGCAATCCGGTTATCCCACTTCGCTTTGATAGTCGGCTGTCCCCTTCTAAGCTCCGCATCATCGATGACATCGTCGTGTACGAGCGAAGCCATATGTATCAATTCCAATGAAACAGCGACATTTTTAATTTTGTTGATATCGTATTCACCGAACATGCCGGAAAGCAGGACAAACACAGGACGAATCCGCTTGCCTCCGGCCTGCAGCAAATGCAGGCTCGCTTCACTTAGCAATGGATAGTCGGAGTGCACGGTCTTTTCAAGCTCTTTTTCTATTAATTCAATATCGTCATTTAAAAAAGAATAAAACGTTGTCAATTTCATATCGATTCACCCGAGTATTTCAGTAGTCATCATCGCTTCAAGCCGACATGTGTAGCCGCTACGCCGCCTGTGAACGGATGATATTGAACATTTTCTAATCCAGCCTCTTCAAACAATGCAGCAAGCTCTTTCATACCAGGAAATTCCCTGGCCGATTCCTGAAGCCATGAATACTCCTTAAAGCTTTTGGCAAAGAGCTTTCCAAACATGGGCATAATAAAACGGAAGTACAGGAAGTACAGCTGTTTGAACCCGAACATTTCAGGCTGGGACGTCTCAAGGCATACAACCTGGCCGCCGGGTTTTACCACGCGCGCCATCTCTTTTAATACGGTTAAATAGTCGGGAACATTGCGAAGCCCGAAGCCGATGGTGACATAGTCGAACGTATTGTCCGGGAAGGGCAGTTCCATCGCGTTGCCGTGGATCAGTTCGATCTGGCTGTAGCTGTCGGTCTTTTGTTCGGCGATGCTCAGCATGTTTTTGCTGAAATCAAGGCCCTTGATTTCCCCTGTCTCTCCGGCCGCATCAGCGAGCGCGATTGTCCAGTCGCCCGTCCCGCAGCAGACGTCAAGCGCTTTGGCTCCTTTTGGTACGTTCATGAGCTGCATCGTTTTGTCGCGCCATTTTTTATGCTGTTTAAAGCTGATGACGGAGTTCATCTGGTCGTAATTTTTATAAATCTTTTCAAACACGCCGTGTACGCGCTGTTCTTTTGACTGCACCATGATTACCCTTCTTCCACTTTCTGATGATAAGTTCGTTTTTCAGGCCGAATTTCCTGCAGGCGTTTCAGAAGCCATTTTTGGACGGCGGGCTTTGCAGCAAGCGACTGGTTGATCGCAAGCTTGGCTTCTTCATAAGCCGCTGCAGCCAGCTGTCCGCATGAAGCCTGGTCTTCCGGAAACTCTTTCTGTATGATCGTCTCCAGCAGCCGGGAATCTGAAGCTTTTTCTTCGGCCGCAAACCTTTTAAACACAAGAAAGTCATTGGCGGCTGTTTTCCAGTGAGGCAGGTAAAAGTGGTCGGCGAGATGGTGAAAAAGTGCAGCTTCCACTATGCTGACGCTTTTTTTCAGGCTGTCCGCATCTTTTGCGGAATGGTCGTAAATCCTGATTTTATGTTCGTTTATTTCTTTGATGGCCGCAGCGAGCGTCCGAATCATATAAATATCCTTCATACCCGATAACAGCGAGTAGTACATGCCGCTGAAATAATCACCGGCCAATACGGTCAGCTGGCGGTTTTTATAGTCGTCCTGCTTAATTGAAGCTGCGGTCGTGACTTCATCATGGGTATCAAGGGCTGTTTGAACAAGCATCGCCGTTAAGATGTAACTTTCCTTGTCAGCTTCTTTTAAATCCGTTTCCTCAAACAGAGCGTAGAAAAGAAACAGCTTATCCTCATCAACTTTCGGCGCAGTCAAATGCTTCGCCAAATATGGATGTGAAAGCTTTTGATTCAGCTTGATTTTCAAATAAGATAATTGTCCGTAGATGTCTTGCAAAGATATCACCCTTGTCCCAAAATTCGCAGTTTTTCTTTTTGATTGATTATGTATCTTTTTTGAGCGGAGAAAGTTTAATTATACCATAATATGTTGAAAGATATTGTCTTATGCCACGCAAACGGCCATAAAAGGCCGGCTATCTATTTTTTCGACTCGCTTTTCATCTCGCCGTTTGCCGTCTGAATCAGGGCCTCGCCCCGGATCTTGATCGCAGAGGTGTGCTCGGTAAACTGGCAGATCATCACCTCTCCTTTATCAAGCTTTTCTGAATGATGAAATCTTGTGTCCGTGCCTCTCGTCAGGCCGATCACGTTGACGCCGTCTTCGACGGCTTTGATAACGACAAAATCATTCGATTGATTATTGGTCATGTTCATCGCACACCTTCTCATTTTTAATCATGATGTTTTGATAAGCTCCAACACCTCAGAGCGAGCGGCTACATCTTGTCTAAACGTTCCTCTTACGGCTGAAGTGACAGTTTTTGAACCCGGCTTTTTCACGCCGCGCATCGTCATGCACATGTGCTCGGCTTCAACAACAACCATGACACCGTGCGGAGTCAGCGTTTCAACAATGCTGTCGGCGATTGTTGACGTAATCCGCTCCTGCAGCTGCGGGCGCTTTGCCACCGCTTCAACGGCTCTCGCCAATTTGCTGAGCCCTGTCACTTTTCCCCCTTTAGGGATATAAGCTACATGGGCTTTCCCGTAGAAAGGGACTAAATGGTGCTCACACATTGAATAAAAGGGAATATCTTTAACAAGAACAAGCTCTTCGTGATCCTCGCCGAAAATCGTTTTGAAATGCTCTTTCGGATCTTCGTTTAACCCTGCAAATACTTCGGCGTACATTTTCGCGACTCTTTTCGGTGTATCAAGAAGGCCTTCACGGTTCGGATCTTCTCCGATCGCCTCCAATATTTGCCGGACAGCTTGTTCAATTTGTTCTTTGTTGATTTCTCTCATTGTTTTATATCCTCCAGAAACGCATACATTTAATTCAGATTCTAGCACACTTCAGCTTATAAAAGCAAAATGAAAGGTTTTTTGCTGGCAAAATGTTTTCCGTCTGAAAAAAAGCCTTAAAATTATGAAAAGCCCCTTTGAAAAGGGGCTTTCCTGTGAAGAAACAACATGGTATGTATTACGCGCGAAAACGGCATATATACATACAATTATTTTCCTGCTACAGCGTCTTTAAGCGCTTTACCTGGTTTGAAAGCAGGTACTTTGCTTGCAGGGATTTCGATTTCTTCACCTGTTTGAGGATTGCGTCCTTTACGAGCTGAGCGCTCACGAACCTCAAAGTTACCAAAACCGATCAATTGAATTTTTTCACCGTTTTTAAGTGCATCTAAAATTGTATCAAAAACAGAATCAACTGCTTTAGTAGCGTCTTTTTTAGATAGTTCGCTTGCTTCTGCAACCGCATTGATTAGTTCTGTCTTGTTCATGCCTTTCACCTCCTCCCAAAAGGTATCAAACAATAGATTATCATCATTTCTTCACAGTTCAACCTGTTTCTATACCTGTTTGAACAGAAATTTCAAATAAATATAGAAAAGGCATTTCACGGCTTTCAGTGAAAATTTCACTTTGAGAGGAACGTTTGTCCAGTAAAGTGAAGATTTTCTGTATGTAGATTAACACATCTGAATAACCATATCAAGCATTTTAAAGCGATGATCCCTTATTCGTCAAGGTTTAAGCAGAATGAAACGAACAAATATTCCTGTTTTTCCTTTTTTAATCATAATCTTTCCTATATTTCCAGCCGCTTGCCCCTGCCGTCTCAATCCCTTTCACGGCGCCTGTTCATCCTGTTTCAGGCATGAAAAAAAGACCTCCCGTATGATAAGAGGCCTTCCCTTTTATAAGATGATCGCAATCAAGCCGCCTGATCCTTCATTGATGATGCGCTCGAGCGTCTCCTTCAGCTTATATCTTGCATTTTCAGGCATGAGGGACAGCTTCGCCTGAATCCCTTCTCTGACGATGGAGCTCAGGCTCCTTCCGAAAATGTCGGAATTCCAGATTGACAGCGGATCATCCTCAAAGTCCTGCATTAAATAGCGGACAAGCTCTTCGCTCTGCTTCTCTGTTCCGATGATTGGCGCAAACTCGCTCTCCACATCGACTTTGATCATATGAATCGACGGCGCCACCGCTTTCAGGCGGACTCCGAATCTTGACCCCTGCCTGATGATTTCCGGTTCATCAAGGCTCATATCGGTTAATGCGGGAGCAGCGATTCCATAACCGGTTTGTTTCACCATTTTCAACGCATCTGATACTTGATCATATTCGGTCTTGGCATGGGCAAAATCCTGCATGAGCTGAAGGAGGTGATCCTTTCCTCTGATTTCAACGCCGACGACTTCCCTCAAAATTTCATCGTACAGGTAATCCGGCGCGTACAAATCGATTTCGGCGATCCCCTGGCCCATTTCTATTCCGGCGAGGCTGGCGCGCTCGATAAAATCAAATTCGCTGAAGTGTCCGACGACGCGGTCGACATCTCTCAGTCTTTTAATATCTTTGACGGTTTCTTTAACGGAATCTTGATAGTTTTCCCTGAGCCAATGATTCTCTTTTAATACCATGACCCAGCTCGGAAGATTGACGTTGACTTCGAGTACAGGGAATTCGTAAAGCGCTTCTCTGAGAACGCTCAGAACGTCCGCTTCCCTCATGCTTTCAACGCTCATCGCCAGCACCGGAATGTCGTATTTCTCCATCAGCTCTTGCCTGAGCGCTTCCGTTTCCGGATGGTACGGCCTTACGGAATTGATGACCATGATAAATGGTTTTCCAACCTCTTTTAATTCATCGATCACCCGTTCTTCAGCCTCGATATAATCCTGTCTGGCGATTTCTCCAATCGTGCCGTCAGTCGTAATCACAACACCGATGGTGGAGTGTTCCTGGATGACTTTTCTCGTGCCGATTTCGGCAGCTTCGTGAAACGGAATCGGCTCTTCATACCAAGGAGTGTTGATCATTCTCGGCCCGTTTTCATCCTCGTATCCCTTTGCTCCGGGTACAGTATAGCCGACACAGTCGACAAGCCTTATATTCACATCGAGTCCGTCACTGACATGAACTGACATTGCCTGATTCGGAACAAACTTCGGTTCAGTTGTCATAATGGTTTTGCCAGCGGCACTTTGGGGGAGCTCATCTTGTGCGCGCGCCCGGTCTGCTTCATTGTTGATATTCGGGAGCACCACTAGCTCCATAAATTTTTTAATAAACGTAGATTTTCCTGTACGTACAGCTCCTACGACACCTAAGTATATATCGCCTCCTGTTCGTTCAGCGATATCCTTGAAAATATCGACCTTTTCCAAGTGATCCCCTCCCGGACTTCCAATCCTTTTCAATTTTTTACTTCTTCATCAATCAAAAACAGGACACTATAGTGTATGACGTTGTCCTATTTCAATATGACAGCTTAGGGAAATTTTTTCGGCATGCATGAAAAAACCTTTCTCCTCATTGTATGCTGAGGAGAAAGGTTCATGACTGATACTTGCATTTTGACCGATATTCTATTCGAGAAAAACAGGTTCCTGTTTGTCATTCACTGTATACTTTACCGAAAACGCCGGAACAAAAGGCGTCTCTTTCCACATCAAATCCTGAATTTCCTCACCCGGCTTTACCGTTTTTTTCGACCGCTTTATCAGGTTGGCCAAATCCACTCGGTAATCCACTTGAATGTCGCCTTTTTCATCGACGAGAAGCGGCAGAGAGGTGCCGGAAAGCGGACTCGTGACAGAAGGCGCCTCTTTCAGTCCGAGCTTTTCATGGTCAAGCATGAATAAGTGATTGGATACGACTTTTTTATACGGTGGATACTTGTGCTGATCTTTATACATTTCGACCCGAAGCTTTAGCTCTCTGATCATTTCCGACATTTTTATATCAATGAGCTTGACCGTCGGCTTTTTTTCTACATCGACAAGAACGTACAAGTACTCTCCGCCGCTTTCATAGGAAGTACCCGGCGGCTCAGCCATATACCGGGGGGACAGCCTGTTAAAATCGATAGGGTATTTTTGATAGATTGGAACGCTCATATCCCTTGTCTTAATCGGCAGAAGCCCTCCCGTCGCCTCCCTGAATTCATCAACGGCCGCCTGCACTTCTTTGAGCTGGTGCTGATACGGCACGCTGTTTTTCGCCTTTCTTTCTTCAGGGTACAAACAGCCGCTTAGCATGATTGCGGTCAATACAGTAACAAGCAGTGCGTTTACGATTTTCATATGAATCTTCCTTTTTTATGCTTTATTCGTTGACGGGACCGCTGAAGACGACAAAAAAGACGATCACGCCGGAGATGAGCATACATGTATAGGCGACGAACGACGTGAGCACTTTTAAAAAACGGTTTTTAAATTTATATCTGCTTATGTATATGGCAATCACCGCTAAGAACATCAGGCCCATTGATCCCAAAGCAAACCACATTTTTAACAGACCGACATTCACATTGAAGCCCTCCTTCTACCTTTTCTTGTGATGTAAGCGTTATATTTCATTTTATATAAGAAAAACCAGAAGTTCAACAGCTTTTCCAATATTTCGAAACGGAAAAAACCGCAAAAAAAAACCTGAAGCAAAGAGGGGGGCTTTGCTTCAGGCATAACGATTGTGACTATATAACCCAATTGGTAAGATACAGCTCTTCCAGACTTCGATTCTATTTTATGCAAGTCTTCGGACAAATGTATCCTCTCTTGCCTAAGTCTCCAAAATGTTTCGGTTTTTTTAAAACGAACTTAGAGGAGAGTATAAAGCAGTTGGTGATGAAGTGGTCATTTCATTTGATTTTCAAATGTGTTCACAAGATCTTCCATCTCGTGTGTTTTGACTCTCGCCATCAATGATTCGACTGCCGTCTCAACTTTTTCGCCGTCAAACAATACTTTGTGCAATGCCTCGGTAATCGGCATTTTCACATCAAATTTCTTTGACAGCTGATAAGCGGCTTTTGTCGTGCGGACCCCCTCAACGACCATCCCCATTTCTTCCAGAACTTCATCCAGTTTGAAGCCTTTACCCAGCATATTACCGGCTCGCCAATTTCGTGAATGGACGCTCGTGCAGGTGACGATCAAATCCCCGATTCCTGTAAGCCCCGAGAATGTCAGCGGGTTTCCGCCCATTTTCGTGCCGAGTCGGGCGATCTCTGCCAAGCCCCTTGTAATCAGCGCGGCTTTCGCATTATCTCCGTACCCCAAACCGTCTGTAATGCCCGCGGCAAGCGCAATGACGTTTTTCAGCGCGCCGCCGATCTCTACGCCGATCATATCCGGATTGGTATACACGCGGAAATTCTGATTCATAAACATATCCTGGATCGCCTGTGCCGATTCAATGCTGCTGTCGGCAGATACGGTTACGGTCGTCGGGTGTCTTAAACCGACTTCTTCCGCATGGCTCGGCCCGGAGAGAACGACGATGTCCTCCCTTAATTCAGCCGGAATTTCCTCTTTCATCATTTCAGAAATGCGGAGCAGTGTGTCAGGCTCAATTCCTTTTGAAACATGTACAAAAATCGCCTTTTGGTCGATGAAGGAAACAGCCTGTGCGAGAACTTCGCGGATCGCTTTTGTCGGAACGGCGACGATGATCGTCTTGACATCGGCCACTGCAGCTTCAAGATCTGTTGTGGCATGCACGTTTTCAGAAAGTTTGACACCCGGCAGATAATCTTTGTTTTCATGGTGTTCATTGATTTGCTGAATCAGTTCTTCACGATGGCCCCAAATGCACACATCGTACTGGTTGTCCGCCAAAACGAGCGCCAAGGCTGTTCCCCAGCTTCCGGCTCCCAAAATCGATACTTTTGTCATTTTTACTACACCTCTTTATTTTCTTGCTCTTGCGAAAATCTTGATTGGTGTTCCTTCAAATCCGAAGGCGTCGCGTATCCGGTTTTCCAAAAAGCGTTCGTAAGAAAAATGCATCAGCTCAGGATCATTGACAAATACGACAAATGTCGGCGGCTTCACAGCCACTTGTGTCGCATAATAAATTTTTAAGCGGTTGCCATTATGCGTCGGCGTCGGGTTCATAGCCACTGCATCCATAATGATATCATTAAGAATATTGGTCTGCACCCTCATCGAATGGTTTTCGCTTGCCGTCATGACTGCAGGCATCAGCGTATGGATGCGCTTTTTCGTCAAAGCGGACATAAACAAAACAGGCGCGTAGTCCAAAAATTGAAAGTGATCTCTAACCTTTTCTTCGAATTCTTTCATCGTCCGCTCGTCTTTTTCGACTGCATCCCATTTATTCACGACGATGACGACGGCTTTTCCCGCTTCATGCGCATAGCCGGCAATCCGCTTGTCCTGCTCGATGATGCCTTCTTCGCCGTCCAAGACGACGCAGACGACTTCTGAGCGGTCGATCGCCTTTAAAGCCCGGAGGACGCTGTATTTTTCAGTTGCCTCATACACTTTTCCCTTTTTTCTCATCCCGGCTGTATCAACGATGACAAAGTCTCTTTGATTGTATGTAAACCTCGTGTCAATGGCGTCGCGCGTTGTTCCCGCAATATTGCTGACGATCACGCGCTCTTCTCCAAGCATGGCGTTTACAAGAGAGGATTTTCCGACGTTCGGCCGGCCGATGAGGCAAAATTGAACGACCTCATCCTCATACTTCGTTTCGGGTATGTTTTTAAAATGTTCGCTGACCGCATCAAGCAGATCGCCGAGACCGAGGCCGTGCGTCCCTGAAATCGGGTACGGCTCGCCAAAGCCGAGGGCATAAAAATCGTAAATGTTTGCTCTCATTTCAGGATTATCCACTTTATTAACCGCCAGAACGACGGGTTTTTTTGTACGGTATAAAATTTTTGCCACTTCTTCATCAGCAGCCGTGACGCCTTCGCGGCCGTTCGTCATGAAAATAATCACATCTGCTTCTTCCATGGCGATCTCGGCCTGATGGCGAATCTGCGCCAAAAACGGCTCATCGCCGACTTCGATTCCGCCTGTATCAATCAGGTTGAAGTCGTGATTCAGCCACTCGGCAGAGCTGTATATCCGATCCCGCGTCACGCCAGGTGTATCTTCCACAATCGAAATTCTTTCGCCAGCGATCCTGTTAAAGATCGTGGACTTCCCCACATTGGGCCTTCCAACTATGGCTACGACAGGTTTTCCCATAGTACCCTTCCTTTCAATTCAGTAAAGCTTTTCCATCTTTAAATGAATCATCATTTATTTCTCTTTTCAAAAAATCAGTTTGAAGAAAGAAACCCTTCTTATTCCATGAGAAGGGCTTAACTCATATATTATATCAATTTCTAAAAAGATCACAACTGTAATTAAAAATGTTTCACAATCAAATAAAGGTCATCTCCTATTCCGTGGGCGATTCCGTCGAGAATGGCTTCAAGGTTTTTCGCGTACGTGTTCATTTCCTCGGGGGTGTCGCAGAAAAATGCAGCCGTCCCTCCGATCACTCGCTCTCGCCTTGTTGTGACGACGGCGAGGATGAATTTTTCGATTGATTCGCTCATTTTATCACCTTGCTGTGCTTTTCTTTAATAAATTCCATCGGTACGCGAATGGCGTTTTCCAGCGTCGGAACATCGCCGATGACCCTGATCGCCGTCTCCTTGTCCTTGATGACCGGAAGGACAAAAACCGCGACCCGCCCGTCATTCAAATCCCTTTTCGCCAGCGGCGAAAGAGAGGGTTCTCCGGAGTCTCGATACACGCCGAGCACATTGGAAACGTCGAATAAAATCGCTTGCCTTTGCCCGAGATTGGCAATGGTTACTGCGGAATTAAAATTTTTCGGTTTTAAAATAAAACCCATGCCGTGTTCCAAAATCAGCTTCTGTTTTTCAGGAAGCCCGATATTCATAATGTAAATATTGTCGACATAAAGGCCGGCTCCTTCAAAATGAGGCTTTTTATACTCTATATCGACGATGTCCTTAATAAAGCTTCCGGACATTAAGATCCTGCCCGAGATAAAACAGATGAAAGCTGCAGCAAGGCCTGCCCATACCGATGAAAACAGAATATATGCGAGGGTCGTCAGGAGCGATGTGAAAATGACAATGTAATTTCTGCTTTCAAAGGCGATCGCAATTCCTTCGATATACGTGCTGCCTCTTGAAACAAGTTCATAGCCGTCAAGCTGCGTCAATGTTTCGCGTTCCATATTCCGGACATCCCTGAATTGGGTTGCAGCCAGCGTTAAAAACGTAATCGCTGTATAATCCGATTTTAAGATCGACGGAATAATGATCGCTCCAATGCTGGCAGCGATCAAAGCCAGCGCAATATGTATCGTTTTCCCATGAAGATATGTAGGGTACTGGCGGTAGTCGGTTCGGAGCATGTACACTCTGACAACAATACCGGCGATAATTCCCAAGATGATCGGATAAGTATATTGGCTCATGACATTTTTGCTGCTCCTTTATTCAATCGCTTCCATTTGTGATAGAACTGATGCATCAGACGTTCATACTGGGAGATTCCGTAAACGAGAACGATCCCCGCAGCGCACATTGACAGCCATGAATAACCGCCGGCTGCAATGTCTCCATAAAGCTTTCTGATGACGAATGTATACAAGAGCTCCCCCTGGCACGCACCGAGCACAAACATCCCGAGACGGGCGGCGAAGCTTCTTTCAAAAGCCGTCGTCATGATGACAAACAGAATGATGGTCAGCCATTCAGGCTTTAGGATAAACCAAACAGGGTCATATAATGCAAACAGAAACAAAAAACCGTAGGCGGACACCATCGACAAATGAAGCAGGAGCCGCTTGACGCTTTCATGAAGCCTTAAATAACCGCACAGCATGAAAGCTCCTATATAAAACGACAAATAGGCGGCATTAAAATGCAGAAAGAGCTGAATCTGATACATACTTAACATGATGTTGAGCAGAATAAATGCTGACGCATAAAAGCGAAAGCTGTTTTTCTCAAGAATAAAAGTCGTTAACACCCATAAAAACCACATTGACCAATAATAATAGAATTCTTCCATATGTTTTCGTCCTCCATTTTCAGTATGGAGTGACTTGAGATTTTTTAAACGTGCGATAAGGAGGGAACAGCGTTGGGAAAAGACAGGCAGGAAAAGAAGCTGAAACAGCAGAAGCGAACCGAATCCGACCGTGACCAGTCCATCAGCTACAATGGGGCCGCCTCTCTCGAAAGTGCGGAGGACGCACGGAAGCGAAACCCGTAAAAAAACCGGCTCATGAGAAGCCGGTTTTTTTAGCGCTTGCTGTAAACAAAGGGGTCAACACCCCTCGCTTTCAGCCAATGATATGTATCGCCCTTGATGACGAGCGGTGCTTTTTTCAACTGTTCAATCGTCCGGCACCCCAAGACGGTCATGATCCTTTTTAAATCTTCGATCAGGCTCTCGATTTCGGCGGCTAACGCCTCTTCTCCCGAAGCTGTCAGCACTTGGAGAAAATAGCCCGCCATCCCCGCCGCAGACGCACCCAGCGCTATCGATTTGGCCAGATCAAGGGCATCTTGAATGCCTCCGGATGCGATAATCGGCTGATCGCCGAACAGAGAGCTGACTTCGGCCAGGCTGGCTGCTGTCGATATGCCCCATTGATCGAAAAACTGAACCGCTTTATCTCTGCGCAAATTTTCGATTTTCGAAAAATTCGTTCCTCCGAAACCGCCGACATCGACCGCCTGGACCCCGGCGTTAAAAAGCCGGGCCGCGGTGTCCCTACTCATGCCAAAGCCCACTTCTTTTACGGCGACCGGTACGCTGACATTTCGGCAGATGTCTTCAATCCGGTGCAGGCGACCTGTAAAGCTGCGGTCGCCTTCAGGCATGACAATTTCCTGAATCACATTGAGGTGAATTTGAAGCATGTCGGCTTCAATCATGTCGACCGCCCGTTTGGCCTGATCCACCGTCGCTTCGCTCCCCAAATTGGCGAATACAAGACCCTTCTGATTTTCTTTTCTGACGATCTCGTATGAAGGACGTTCATCAGGGTCTTTCAAAGCGGACATTTGCGAGCCGACAGCGACCGGTATGCCCGTTTGTGCAGCCGCCCTCGCCAAAGCCCTGTTGATCTCAAACGTCGCCTTCCCGCCCCCGCCTGTCATCGCATTGATAAAAATAGGCGAACTTAAAAACAGTTCGCCTATTTTGGTTGAAGTATCAACTTGTGACAATTCCGTTTCCGGAAGGCTGACGTGAACAAACGTAATATCATCAAGCCCGGTCTGACGTTTCTGTCCGGTGGACAAGGCATGATCAATGTGTTCTTTTTTTCTTTTTGCTCGCGTCACCATCATCACCAAATTTTACTTTAATTTATTCAGTTTGTCTCCGATCATTTCACCAAGCTGGAATCCTGAAGACTCTTCCTTCGCCTGGTATTGACGGTAATCTTCCTGCTCTGCTTTATCGGTGTTTTCTTCAAGCTCTTTCATGCTTAAAGAAATGCGCTCTTCCTCTTCGTTGACGTCAAGAACTTTCACTTTAACGTCCTGGCCTTCCTCAAGGACTTCATGAGGTGTTCCAATGTGTTTGTTCGAGATTTGCGAAATGTGGACGAGGCCTTCAACTCCAGGCAGCACTTCGACAAACGCACCGAAGCTCACCAAGCGCTGGACTTTTCCGTCCAATACGTCTCCAGGCTTCACTTTTTCGCCGATGTTGGACCAAGGCCCAGGAAGCGTTTCTTTGATTGATAGCGAAATTCGCTCATTGTCGCGGTCGACGGACAGCACTTTGACTTTGACATCCTGGCCTTCTTCGACTACGTCTGACGGTTTTTCAACGTGTGAATGCGACAGCTGGGAGATGTGAACAAGACCGTCAATGCCGCCGATGTCAACGAAAGCACCGAAATCTGTCAGGCGCTGCACTTTTCCTTCAAGTACCTGTCCGGCTTCCAGCGTTTGAAGAAAATCCTGCTTTCTTTCCGACTGCTCTTTTTCAACAACCGCACGGTGTGATAAAATCACGCGGTTTTTATCTCTGTCAAGCTCAACGACGATTAAAGTAAGCGTCTTTCCTTTATAATCTGTAAAATCTTCAACAAAATGCGCCTCTACAAGCGATGCGGGAATGAATCCGCGCACGCCGATATCGACGACCAGACCGCCTTTGACGACGTCTTTTACTTCGGCTTCAAACACTTCTTTTGACTCAAACTTTTTCTCTAGGTCTTCCCAAGCGCGGTCTGCATCAACAGCACGTTTTGATAAAATCAATGCATCGTCTTCCACTTTTGTCACTTTTAATTCAAGCTCATCGTCTACATTGACGACATCTGATGCTTTTTCAACATGAAGACTTGATAATTCACTGATTGGGATAATTCCGGTTTGCTTGCAGTTGGGGATGTCAACATCGACATGCTTGTCCTCAACTTTCGTTACAATACCTTTCACCACATCTCCAACCTCTGGTACTTGAACATCAATTTGATTCATTTCCTCTGTCATTTCAATAACCTCCTTGGTCCAAACCTACACAGCTTTTGTAAAAACGGTTATTCCAGACGAATTGATATCCGATCCGGACAGCCGATATGTATTAAAGAACCATTCAAAAATGGATATTTGAATGTTCTAAAACATGATTTATTATTACTAACTTCTAATAAAAGCCTGTGTTTGTCAAGTCAAAACATGCAGACAATAAGTAATTTGCCCGGATTTTTTATTTTTGAGCCTTTTTGTCTACAACCTGCAGGATTTTTTCGGCCACCTCATCGATCGTCAGTGAAGTCGTATCGATTTCAAGCGCATCGTCCGCTTTTTTCAACGGCGAAATCTCGCGCTCTGAATCGAGTTTGTCACGGCGCCTGATTTCTTCTGCAAGCGTTTCATAGTTTACATTGTACCCTTTTTTGACGTTTTCTTCAAAGCGGCGTTTTGCCCGCTCTTCAACGGACGCCAAAAGAAATATTTTCACTTCCGCATTCGGGAGAACGTGGGTACCGATGTCGCGGCCGTCCATGACGACGCCGCCTTTTTCAGCCAGCTGCTGCTGCCTTTTCGTCATTTCTTCGCGGATCCCGGCGTATTTGGCGACGATTGAAACCTGGTTGCTCACGTCATCCGTGCGGATCGCCTCTGTTACATCTTCGCCTGCGATATAAACCTTTTGCTCCCCTTCAGGCGAAACCGTGAGATCGATGGCAGATTCTTTTAACAAGGCCGTCAACGCCGCTTCGTCGTTTAAATCGACGCCCTTTTTCAGCGCTAAATACGTAATCGCCCTGTACATGGCACCCGTATCGATATAAATATACGACTTTTTTCCGGCCACGATTTTAGCCACGGTGCTTTTTCCGGCTGCCGCAGGGCCGTCTATTGCAATGCATAATTTCTTTTCCATAATTCCTCTCCTTGCTATCTGGTACTCCTTATAGGATTGTATCATGTATCAGGCGAAAAAGGGGAGATTTTAGCGTGAATTTACGGCTTAAATGTCTCGATCCATTCGCCGATTTTCATGTTGTTCACGCCTTCATACTGCACAACTTTTGACAGATAAGGCTCAGCCTTGGAGAAATGAAAAAGAAGCTGCACGCTGATTAATATGACCGCCTGTACGACAAGAATCTTAAATAATAACCGTTCAATTGTTTTCATAACATTCCTCCGCTGCCCGGAAAGTTTATGGCACCGGGCATGTTCAATTTTCACCGGCGGACGTTCCGCCCATACGTTCAGTATGGAAATGTTTAGGACGAATTATTCCGAATGCTAAAAAGGAAAAGGCATGTATCCGCCTTTTCCCTCTGATCTATCGTTTTACAAATCGTTATATATCGGTTCTGCACTTTTCATTTTTTGGACCTTCTCTTCCGTGCCGTCTTTGGTATTGATAAACATGCGGAATGTATCGTTTTCAATCGTGCCGAGAATTTCGTAGCAGAGCACTTCTTGTGAAAGCTCGTTTGTGACTAAAGCAAGGCGCGTCTCCTGAACCTTTACGTTGGGATTCAGGCTTGCTTTCGCTTTTTCAAGCGTTAATTTCGGCTTCGGCAAGTCTCTTTTTTTATGGGAGATTAAGAAATCCTTTGCATTAAATCCGGTAATTTCGCCGTCGTCAAGCGCGACCTTGATGCGGATGCTGTCCGGATAGAGCCAGACGCCGTCCTGGACCGGAACAAACGAAAATACGCCGACGCCGTCGTATTGCGAGCTTTCATCCATCTTCAGGTCTTCGGTTTTATAGCCGTTTTTTTTCAAAAATTGAAGGGCTTTGTTTGACGCGTCGTTCAGGCTGATTTTTTCATCTTTAATTTTTTTGTTTTGGATCAGATAAACCGGATATCCGCCTTTTTCGGTAATGTCCATATAAATATCCGCTTTTTGATCAGGGTCCTGCATGCTGATGCTGTATACATCCCTGTTCGTTTTCTTGCCGCTTTTCGACACTTTGATATTGTAATTTTTGTCCTGAGCGAATTTTTGGGCAATCTTGCGCGCTTCTTTTTCGGTTATTCTCTTGCCTTTTAAATGGTCGTACCCTTGCTGCTCTTTTTTCGTGTTCGTCATCTCTGTCGCGCTTAAATCCGTATCAGAAAACGCACTTGCGCTTTTTTCAACGGTTTTAAATCCATTAATGATCGTATTGTCGCTTTGTTTTTGGCCGGACGCGAGCGCAAGCTCTACATCCATCCATCTCAGATTTTTGTCTATAATCAAATGCTGGACATTACGCAATTCATTTTGTATATCCTTTGAATTTTCATATAGCTGATTTAAAGAAGCGTACTCTTTTTTATTAAGCGGCTCTTTGTCAAGGTCGCGCACGGCTGCTTTGTAGCTGAAATCTCCGACCTTTGCCAAAAATTCTTCTGTCTTGTTAAACGGCATTAAGGTCAGCGGCAGCTGGCTGACATTGTTATGCGCTTCAGAAGTCGTCTTCCATACTTCCGCCAAGGCGGGAGACAGGGTTTTTTTGCTGTTCATCGCAAGTGTGCTCCCGATTTTGTCATGCAGCTGATCCACCTGATAAGTTAAATCGTGAAATGCCCTTTGATAGTTGTTTTCGGCATGAAGCAAAACGGCGTCTTTCTCCTGATGTTCCTTATAGCCCCAATAGCTTGTTCCGACGATGGCGACACCTAAAAGGGCGATTAAAATTCCTCTGATCATTTATAGCACCTCGCTTTTATTCACAGAAAATGTGTTTACCGATCCTTTTAATTTGTGGTCTGCCCCAAATCCATGAGCTAGTGGCCGTGTCAGGGTTAAAGTAGTAAGTCGCATTTTCTGACGGATCCCAGCCATTGATGGCGTCAAGAACGGCTTTTTTCGCCGTTTCATCCGGGGTCATGTAAATCTGTCCATCCGCGACAGCTGTAAATGCAAGCGGTTCAAAGATAACACCAGCCACCGTGTTCGGGAAGGTAGGGCTGTCGAGCCTGTTTAAAATAACGGCTGCAACAGCAACCTGGCCGTCATACGGTTCTCCGCGCGCTTCACCGTAAACCGCTTGGGCCAACAGATTAATGTCGTTGTTCGAGAAACCGCCCGGCATGTTGGCTGCAACGGCATCCTGTTTTTTAGGCGCCTGCTGTTTAGGTGCAGCCTTTGGCTGCGCTTGTTTTTTCGGCTGTGCAGGAGCGGCCTGCTGCTTTTGCTGCGGCTGCTTTTGGGCAGTGCCCTGCTGCTGTGCGCCCTGCTGCTGTCTTGCTTCCGCCTTTTTTCTCGCCTGCTGCTGCACTTCTTTTGAAGGCTTCGTCTGATACTTTAGCGGCAGTCCGCCGTAATGTGTAAATTGGTTTCCTTTTCGAAGTTGTCTGTGCACGTAGTCGCTGTAATATTTAGTATGATTGATTAAAAATCGTTTTGTTTTCGGCCCGACCAGGCCGTCTGTATCCTTTAAGCCGAACTGATTTTGGAAATTGCGGACGGCCCAGTATGTCGCCCATCCGTATACTCCGTCAATTCTGCCATTGTAATAGCCGTTGTATTGAAGCCTTGCCTGCAGTTCAATCACATCATCCCCTGTCGCCCCCCGCTGTATTACCTGTTCAGAAAAGGCAGCGCTTTTTTGACTGAATGGAAGTGAAAGACTGGTTGCCATAATGGTACATAAAATGACATTCAAACAAAAAGAACCTTTCGACTTCATGTTTTAAGCCTCCTCCAGCATTTTTGTACCCATATCTTTTGTAGAGAGGCAGATTTTATACACGCTTTCCTTTCTGTTTCAACTTTAGGTAAATATGCCGGACAGAAAATGAAAAAAACCGCCTATGCTCGAGGCGGCTATTGCTGAAGAGACTGCCCGCCGGCTTTGACGGAACGGGCTTTTTTTGCTTTGCGCAAGCCGAACCACCAAAGAAACGCCATAAAGGGCAGCATAAAATAAATCCAGTTTTTTAAGGCAAGCAGAATATAATCGTAGAGACCGTGAAGCAAAGCCGGAATAAAAAGCGAGCAGAACAGCCATTTCATCTTTGTTTTACTTGAGGAAAAACGGGCTTTGCCGATGTAAAAGCCCATGATCACTCCGAATAAGGCATGGCTGGAAACCGGAAGCAAAGCGCGCATAAAAGCGTACTCCACCCCGTTCCCGATGAGATACAATATATTTTCAAGCGTCGCAAACCCCAATGAAAGGCTTGTCCCGTATACGATCCCGTCATAGTGTTCATCAAAATCGATATGCTGAAAAGCGCTGACCATCAGCAAAAACCATTTTAAAAATTCTTCCAAAAAGCCGGAAGTTAAAAATGAAACGACAAAACTGCCCTCAGAAATGTGTTCTTTTTCCAATACATACTGGATAAACATCGTCGGAAAAACGAGCAAGACCCCCAGTATAAAAAGGCGGATGACCATATGAATGGGCTCGGATTCATATTTTTCCTTTAAGTAAAAATACATTAACAGTGCGATTCCGGGAGCTAAGCCTGCTGAGATAATTCCGAACATGAGGAAACCTCTTTCCTTTTCATCTCATTCTATCCTACCATGATTCTGATTGTTTTGAAATTGAAAAAGAACGGGCCGCCTAGTAGCAGAATTTGTCTTTTATACCTTCTTCATAGCTTGCAAGAAGGACGGCCAGTTTCATTCTCGCTTTTTTGCTGTCATAATCCTTGCCTAAGATGACCCCTTTTTTTGCGAGGTCATAGCTGCTGCCCGCATAGTCATAGGTCGTATACACTTCGCCTTCCTCTGCGCTCGTCGTGATGACGATATAAACGCCCTGATGTAAAGCTTGCTCAATATCGCCCACCATATTCGGCGGTACCTGTCCCCTTCCGACTCCTTCAAGGACGATCCCTGCTGCACCCTCGCGGACAGCGGCTCTGATAAACTTGCCGTCTCCATCCAGATAGCATTTGACGATATCCACTTCAGGAAGCGGTCTTTGCAGCTGATGAACATCCCGCTTTAAGGGCTTTTGATAAACGTATACTTTATCATTGTCAATAATCCCTAAGTAACCGAAGCCGAATACGTCAAAACCCTGCAGGTTCGAAGCGTGCACTTTTTTAACGTAGCGCGCGTTGAAGATCCTCTCGTTAAAAACAACGACCGTGCCGGCTCCTTTTATATCTGGGCTGCACGCTGTATAAACGGCGTGTCTGATATTTGTATATGCATCTGTTCCTTGCTGCTCGGGGGCTCGTTGTGAGCCTGTGACAACGACCGGCCTCTCATCCTGCAAGGTTAAATCTAAAAAATAAGCGGTTTCTTCAAGCGTGTCCGTACCATGCGTCACAACCACGCCGTCATAGCTGCCGTCCTGAAAAACGCGTTCGACGGTTTGTTTGAGTTCTAGTAAATGCTGAAATGTAATATGCATACTCGGAAGCTGAAACGCCGGATAGACATCGATCTGGACATCTTCCGGCAGGCTGCACATTTCGGCTAATTCAGGACCGCTGATCGCCCCTGCCGCAAGCCTGCCGCTTTCGGTTTTCCGGCTGGCGATCGTTCCTCCTGTTGTAATAAGAGCTACTTTCTTTTTCATGTCAGGCTGCCCCTTTTCATGTTGATCTGTGTGCCGATAAAAAAAGAGAGCACATCTATATATAGAATATGCTCTCTTTTGCCTGATACAAATCATAAAATATTGGTTTTATATTCGTTTAGCAATTTCAGCTGCAATTAAGCCGCCGTGAAAACGTCCGTTTTCAATGAAGATTTCATTTGCGTTGTTCCCGGCCGCAATAACGCCGGCGATGAAGATGCCTTCTTCGTTCGTCTCCATCGTTTCTTCATTAAAGGAAGGACGGCCCGACTCCGCGTCAATTTCGACTCCCATTTTTTGAAGGAAGCCGTGATCAGGGTGATAGCCTGTCATCGCGAATACAAAATCATTTTTGATCTTGGTCTCTTTTCCGTCGACAGAAAAAATCAGCTCTTCTTCCGTAATTTCTTTGACGACCGCCCGGAATTCCATTCTGATTTTTCCGTGCTTGACAAGCGAAAGGAATTCGGGAAGGATCCATGGTTTGATGCTGGAGGAATATTCGTTCCCTCTGTACAGAACGGTCACTCTTGCGCCCGCTTTAACGAGCTCCATCGCCGCGTCGACGCTTGAGTTTTTCCCGCCGATAACCGCAACATCTTTATCAAAATACGGATGAGCCTCTTTAAAATAATGGAATACTTTCGGAAGGTCTTCTCCCGGGACGTTCATATAGTTCGGGTTGTCATAATATCCCGTTGCGATCACGCAAAATGACGACAAATACGTATCCTTTGATGTTTCCACGACAAATTGGTTATTTTCTGTTTTTGTGACGGATTGAACTTTCTCAAACGCGTTGATCCGCAAATTTTTCCGCTTGGCGACTTCCCTGTAATAAGAAAGCGCCTGATTTCTGACCGGCTTGTGATTTTCGGTAATAAAAGCGACATCGCCAATTTCAAGTTTTTCGCTTGAGCTGAAAAAGGTTTGGTGTGTAGGATATTGATAAATGCTGTTGACGATGTTTCCTTTTTCAATGACGAGTGCATCTATTCCGATCTCTTGCATGTGAATAGCTGCTGAAAGCCCGCAGGGGCCACCGCCGATAATGATCACTTTTTCTTCTTTCATGTTCCGTTCATCTCCTGTCATATCGGGCAAATCAAAAAATCTCCTATTTTATGATAGGAGATTTTTTGGGTTGTTGCAAATGTTTGAACCTATATCCAGCCTCTGAAGCGGGATGCTTCCGCCATCTTGCGGACGCCCACCATATAGGCTGCAAGCCGCATGTCGATTCTGCGGTTGTGCGCCATTTCGTAAATATTGTTGAACGACTTGACCATCATTTTTTCCAAACGTTCTTCAACTTCTTCTTCAGTCCAGTAGAATCCCTGGTTGTTTTGCACCCACTCAAAATACGATACGGTTACACCGCCGGCGCTTGCCAGCACGTCCGGTACAAGAAGAATGCCGCGGTCGGAAAGAATTTTCGTCGCTTCGAGCGTCGTCGGGCCGTTGGCTGCTTCGACAACGATTTTCGCCTTGATGTTATGGGCGTTTTCCGCGGTAATTTGATTTTCTATTGCAGCCGGCACCAGAATGTCGCATTCCAGTTCCAGCAGTTCTTTGTTTGTAATGGTGTCATTAAACAGCTTTGTGACCGTTCCAAAGCTGTCCCGGCGGTCAAGCAGGTAATCGATGTCAAGCCCTTCAGGATCATACAGGCCGCCGTATGCATCAGAAATGCCGACAACTTTTGCACCCGCGTCATACATGAATTTCGCAAGGTAGCTTCCCGCATTTCCGAACCCCTGCACGACGACAGAAGCTCCCTCAATGTCGATGTCTTTCTTTTTCGCCGCCTCTTTAATGCAGATTGTAACCCCTTTTGCTGTCGCAGATTCTCTGCCGTGAGAACCACCTAAAACGAGCGGTTTGCCGGTAATGAAGCCCGGCGAGTTGAATTCGTCGATTCTTGAATATTCGTCCATCATCCATGCCATGATTTGAGAATTGGTAAATACATCGGGAGCCGGCACGTCTTTTGTCGGTCCGACAATTTGGCTGATCGCCCGGACGTACCCTCTGCTTAAACGTTCCAGTTCAGGAAAGGACATATCCCGCGGATCACAGATGATCCCGCCCTTTCCGCCTCCATATGGAAGGTCGATGATGCCGCATTTCAGACTCATCCAAATAGAAAGCGCTTTAACTTCTTTTTCTGTAACTCCCGGATGAAAACGGATGCCGCCTTTTGTCGGCCCTACTGCATCATTGTGCTGGGCTCGGTAGCCCGTGAAAATCTTAACAGATCCATCGTCCATGCGAACCGGAATTTTCACCGTTAAAAAACGGATCGGTTCTTTTAGTAATTCATACACCTCTTCAGGATACCCCAATTTTTCAAGCGCCTTATGTATCACCGTTTGCGTTGATTTCAAAACGTCATGTGTGTTTTCTTCAGTATGACCGGTGTTTTGATCGGCTACCATTATAAGTTAACCTCCTAAAGTCTTTCTGGCATGTTGTCCTTTCAGAGAATAGTATACACCCTTGCACTAATCATGCAAAGAACAATCAACCATTTTTCGTGAAAATATTCGAGAAAAATCTTTTTTGTTATATTCTTAATTTCGGCAGAAAAAAACTGCTGTTTAACACAGCAGAATATCTTTTTTGAATGCGGGCTATTTGAAATATGTCTGAATGGTCTGAACGGCATTGTTTTCCATGATTTTCTTTCCGTATTCCTGAAGCCTGTAAATCGTTAAAGTCGTCGGATTCCCATATTCGGCTAAAATCGAAATCACGCCGTCAGCCTCATGGGAGTCAAAATCGTCGAGACTTAAGAAATACCTGTCTTCATAGTGGTAGACTGTCCCGCCTTGAATACCGATGCGGTCCAGGTTTTTGGAAAGTTCAATCAGATGCTCAAACGTTTGAAATTCATATATAATGTCAACACTTTCGCCAAGTTTGACTTGCATTTCAATATAGTCCTCATCATACTCATTATCGTCTTCATCTGTTTCTTGATTTTTTGTGACAATGATGACCATTCCTTGTGCTTGAAGAGAATACACTTCAACAGCGATTGGGCCATTCGCTTCGAACCCGAGCTCTGTATTCGCTTCGTTCATCATGTCTTTAAACAGCTGCTGAACTTTAAATGAGTCTTTCCAAAGGTCTTCTTTCGTCAGCCCCCGGTCTGTCAGATCGTCAAGTGTCAGAAAGATTTTGATCTTATTATAATTTAGACGCTCAAGCCGCATAACGTTCCCTCCTGCCTCTTCTTGCACACATCATATATCTTATTATATGGAGATGATGAGTCATAGGTTCTTAATTTTGATACCAGTTTACACTGTGTTTGGGCGGAAGACAAGCACAATGCCGCCTTTTCGTTCCTTTTCAGTGAAAAAGCATCAGTTTCCGTCCATGCAGGGTCCCGGGACCAGCTTAATCAGATGGGTTTCCGGCCTCGCTCCCAGCCGCAGCGGAAGCTTCGATGTGCCATAGCCGTTGCTGATCAAGTACGGCGCCTGATGAACGGTTCCGTTTCCTCCGATTTCACAGAGCCCGAATCTGCCGAGGCGAATCTGTCCTCCGTGGGTATGACCGCTCAATATGAGATCAATACCGTCCGTCTCCTGTATTTGATGATGAATCTCCGGATTATGTGACACAAGGATGGTCGGAAAATCCTGTTGCACGCCTCTGAGCGCTGCCGGGTAATCATCCAATTCGAGCCTGATGTCATCCACTCCGCAAATATTGACGGCTTGTCCTTGATGGTCATGCAAAACCGAAGCATTGCGCAAAGGCGTTACGCCGTGTGCCCTGAATATTTCCTGCAGCCTTTCCTGATCAACTTCATAATCGTTATTTCCCCATACAAAATACGTTTTTCCCAAACTTGAAAGCCTTTTGATATTTTCTTCAATTCTCGAATAAGGAACGCCGCCCTCCGCTAAGTCGCCGCCGATCAAGACGAGCTGAACCCCGTGTTCTTTCACTTCACGAATAATGTCTTCACTGACTGTCCGCCTATGAATATCCGAAATAAAAAAGACGGTCAATTCGTTATTTAGGCGCCTGAGCAAAAACTCGGCTTTCAATACCCGGTTTTCTCGTGCGATACCTGACATTTTCCACACTAAAGCAGCAAAACCGATGAAAACGGCCGAAGCCAGACTGAGCCAATAGATCATGTGCATTCTCCAATCTGTTTTGTTTATCATAAGACGGCTTTATGCAAAAAGACGTTTCTTTTAATAAGAAAACGTCTTTTTTATTTGCTTTCGAAATAAAGATTAATGTCATACTGCTGTTTCATGATCTTAAAAACCGTTTCCCTTGATTTCCACTCTTCAGGCTGGGGCCATAAATCCGTGCTTTTCTGAATAATCTCGCATCTCAGCTTATGAAATTCCCCTTCTGCTTTTTCTTCCTTCTTTTTAAAATAGTAAGCGGTGCTGTATGCAAAAGCGGCCGACAAAATCCAAAGCAGGTAGACGGAGTCATTCAGCAAGCCGGAAAGGAAGCCGTTTTGCCCGAGCCCTTTTGACGCTGCAAACAAACAAAACGAAACCGCGCATATCGCCGCCAGCGCCTGCCACCTGAATGTCTGTCTGGCATAGTTTTCGTACTTTTTCTTCCTTTTAATTAAGGCGCGGAGCATTTGTTTCGTCGGTTCGTCCGTAAAACGGTTCAGCTCTTCAAGCTCGCTTCCCACAGTCCTCACACCTTGTCCTATTTGATAGTACAATGTATATGTATTCGCGGGCAAAATGATGCCATTGTTAATAAATCGGGATATTCAGAATCTGGCCGGTGTAGACATTGTTGCCTGATAATTGATTATAATTGCGGATTTTTTCCTCTCCTGACCGGTTCTTATAATATTTCATCGAAATCCGATAGAGCGTCTCTTTTTCGCCAACCGTGTGCTTCAGCACCTTTTTGGGCTGCGGCGCTTGCTGAACGGGCGGCGTTTGAGCTGCGCTTGCCGTTTTCTTCTCTTGTTTCGCAGGCTGCTTCGGCGCGGTAGGCTTCTTTGCAGCGACAGGCTTCTCCTCAGCTTTTTTTGCCTCTTTAGGCTGCTCTTTTTCCTTTTGCTCGTCTTTTTTTGACGGTTCATTCTCTTTATTTTCCGATTGTTTGCTCTCTTTCAGCTTTTCTTCTTGAAGGGCGGCGGCTGTATGCTGCGAAGCCGCCTTTTGATCCGCTTCTTGTTCACCGTTTTGATTTTCATTCGTCATTCCCGTCTCACCGGATTTGTTTTCATAAAACACATTATCATACTGATCAGAGTTGGAATCGCCGCCTTTGTCTTGGTTCAGCATGTACATAAACACCACGAAGACGATGATCGGAATGAAAACAAACATGACTGCAAGTGACGTGAATAGCGGATTTCTGTCTTTATTCTTTTTTTTGCTGTGCTTCTTTTTTTTGTGATACGTCTGCCTGGAAGGAATGTCATCATCAGGTGTCTTCAGTTCAACAGCCGCGGCCGCCTCCCGGCTCATTTCAGCACGGGTCTTCTCCTGCTCCTTCTTCTTCCTCTCTATCCTTGACATCTCCGTCATGCGAACTCCTCCTTACGTGTTGAAAACGAATCTGGCACGCAAATACAACATCGATCAAAAAGTGTGCCGTCACAGGAACGAATAAATTCCCTGTCCATTCAAAGCTCAATCCGAGCAAAAAGCTGATGGACACAACCATTACAAACAGCAGCCATTTTTTCAAATAACGAAAATGCAAAATCGCGAAAATAATGCTCGCTGCCCAGAGACCGAAATGCGTCTGAATAACGCCTCTGAACAATATTTCCTCTGCAAATGCAATGAAAAGGGTAAGAATCACGATATGCGGGTACGAGCGTTCACGAAAAAGCTTTTCATTTATCCCTTCATCGTCATACATATGCTTCGGAGCCCATTTCATCACCATCAGGTCGGCGATAATCACGAGAGCCGCGAGCGGCGCCCCGTATTTCAAGATGCTCAAGTCCGATGGATTCCAAAGCGACAAAAAATCGTCTGCATCATCAAATAAAAAGATGCCCATCAATAATGCGGTAAAAAGCATCAGCATCTGGGAAAAATAGAGCTGTTTCAGCATTTCCCTGTCTGACAGGCGACGTATGATTTCCGACTGCTTTTTCAGCATACACGATCACAGCTGGCGGCAAATATGGCATCTAATTCTTCTTCCCACGCTGTCAATTTGTTCATAGACGGACGGTCTCCTTTGGCTTCGTATGCTTCAAGACTTAAACCGCAGGATGTACAGCACGCTGTGTCATCCGTTTCCAGCGGTTCTTTTTGTTCATTAAAATAAGCGAGCAAGCTTTCCCTGAAACACCCTTCGCTTTCGGTGACGGCGGCGAACCCAGCCGCTTTTTTCAACTTGAGCTCCCTGCGGCTGTCCATCTCCCTCTGAATGACCTCCCGGCCGTCATCGCCAAGGTGATGCACCTTCTGATAAAGATGTAGAAAATGGCGGGCTTGCGTTTCCGATAAACCGGCCTGCTGTAGAACTTCCCGCCGGTTTCGCTCATCTTTCACTCCGGCAAGCTTTTCGTATAAAAAGCCGATATCACTTTGAGAGAGTGCTTCCATTTGAATGAGCTGCTCCTGGATTTCCTCGTCTCCCGGAGCTTTCAGCAAAATGCTGACGCTCTGCTTTCCATCCCTGCCCGCACGTCCGATTTCCTGTAGATACGCCTCTGTCGTCTGCGGGAGGCTGAAATGGATCACATATCTGACATCAGGCTTGTCAACTCCCATACCGAAGGCGTTCGTGCAGCAGACTACATCAAGCTGGTTGCGAATGAACTGCTGCTGAATCAGCATCCTGTCGCTTGCCTCCATCCCGCCATGATAAAATCCCGTTCTCAATTTTGTCTCATCACGAAGCTTGTCAGCCAGTTCTTCAGCCCATTTTCTTGTCGGGCAATAAACAAGACCGGGACCTTGTAGCTTTTGAACCAGCCCTGTCAGTCGCTCCGTCTTCTCAGCGGTATCCCGCAACTTTTCAATATGAAGCGCAATGTTCGGGCGATCAACGGAATGGATCAAATAATTGGCGCCTTTAAGCCCCAGCATATTAGAAATGTCCTTCAATGTCGCTTCGGTTGCCGTCGCTGTAAGCGCCAGGGTGACGGGATGACCGAGGAGCGCCTTGATGTCTCCAAGCTTCGAATAATCAGGCCTGAAATCATGCCCCCATTGTGAAATGCAGTGAGCTTCATCAACGACAAAAAGGCTGACATTGAGCAATTGAAGCTTTTTTAGCACTTGGCCGGATTGGAGGGCTTCTGGTGAAATATACAGATATTTGAGGCTGTGAAGCCGACTTAATACGTCATTTTTTTCCTGGTGTGTCAAAGCGCTGTTCAAGGCCGCGGCCCGCTTCTCTCCGCGCATTTTTAATTGCTGCACCTGGTCTTCCATTAAAGACAAAAGCGGTGAGACGATCAGGACGGTTCCGTCTTTCAACAATCCGGGAAGCTGGTAGCACAGCGATTTCCCGCCTCCTGTCGGAAGCATCGCCACCGTGTCCCGCCCCTCCAGCACGCTTTTGATGATCTTTTCCTGGCCGTTTTTAAAAGTATGATAACCAAAGTACCGGCGGAGCGCCTGATGAAGTTTATCCATTCCTGATCACCGTTTTCGACAAGGCCAGGCGGATTTTAAAATAGCTGTATCGGCCGCCGAGCCCCTCTTTAATTTGTCTGATTTTATTGGTTTGGTTCGCTTTCGCATAATCGGCAATGATTTTCTGCTCCTCTTTCGACACGTACTGATCGATGGAAAAAGACGGATCATGAATGGCAATTTCCACAATGTGATCCTCGATCGTCGCCGCTTTCAGCTTTCGAATGTCTGCGATCCGGTCTATTGTATGCCCTTCTTTTATAAGAAAAAGCGTTTTTCTCGTCGATTGTGTCAAGCCATCATTCAAAGGAATGTCCTGAATAAGCGTTTGAAAAAGCGGACTTTCACCATTTTGGGCGGATTGAATAAAATAATGCAGAACATCCCAAAACAGTGCATATATGTACCACTCATCAAGGTCCATTTTTTCGGAAAGCTGTCTAAATGTATAGCCCGCTTTTGCCCCGGAAGTCAGGGAGTGGACAAAAATAGCGGCCTGTTCATCATCGTTCAAAACAGACAGCTTCTCTTTCAGCTCATGGTGAAACTGGGCTGCTGTTTCAGCGGCATTCCGACTTCTTAAATATTGTTTAACCCAGTTCTGAATCTGATAATCTTTTACGATCGGTAAATACACGCGTTCGCGGTAAAGTTTGTTGGAGAGCACCTGAATCAAAAGCGACATCCTTGCCCACATGATTTTGGCTGCCGCCTGATAATAGCCGCCGTGAAAATGGCGGGGCCACGGGTAAAGGGCAAAAAAGCCGGCAAGTTCCGCTTCTCCTTTTTCGGTGACGATGTAAGCGCCGCTTTCCGCTTTTTCTCTGACCAAAGACTCCTGTTTCAATTGTTGAACGCTGACTGTCACCTGCTCTCTGGATAGAGCCGAACAAAAGCCAAAGTATTTTGAAACGGCAAATAAACCGGCGTCCTGTATCGTCTGTGACGACCTTTTTCCTTTTAATAAATGATAGACCGCGCTTGAAGAACGCTCACCCTTCATGGATGACAGAATGTCGAGCACAATGGCGTCAAAAAAATGAACCGGCATATCATCACCTACAATCTTCCGGCAACATTCGATCTTTTCTTCTTTTTATTTTAACAGATTTTGCGGAGAAATCGACGTTTAAACTCATATAAAAGGGGTATGTTAGCAGTAGAACCCTTGTGTGATAAGCATTCTCAATATTTTTGAGTTGAAATGTAAGATTAACACCATTACAATAAGGAATGGGAATAGGTTTCATATCGGATAGATAGAGGGTTAAACCATTTGTTCCAACGAAGAACAATCTGGGAGGTTTTTTATTCATGCCAAAATATACAATTGTAGACAAAGATACGTGCATCGCATGCGGAGCTTGTGGTGCTGCGGCTCCTGATATTTATGATTACGACGATGAGGGAATCGCGTTTGTCACCCTTGACGACAATCAGGGTGTCGTCGAAGTCCCTGACGTCTTGGAAGAAGACATGATGGACGCATTTGAAGGCTGTCCTACAGATTCGATCAAAGTTGCGGATGAGCCGTTCGAAGGCGACCCGCTTAAACACGAATAAAGCAAAAAACATCCGGTGCACAAAGTGCCGGATGTTTTTTTATCAGATAAGCACTGCTTTGCCAACAAGCAAAAAGAAGCCGGCTCCTTCTGCAGCTGAAAATGCCCGGCACAGTGCCGGGCATTTTTCATGTCTATTTATTTGGCGGCCATGCGGACGTTTTCCTTCAGCCGCGGCTTCAACGAAAGGAAAATCGGTGTGGACACGAGAGCCACAGCGATGCCTTTGATGAAATTAAATGGCAGGATTCCGGCCAAAACTGTGGTTTTGAGCGCTTCTCCCGATAGCACTGGAGCATTTAAAAACCAAGTGTAGGCAGGCAGAAATAATAGATAATTTAAAATGCTCATCGAAACGGCCATCACAAGCGTCCCTGCGAAAAGAGCTGTGACAAACCCTTTGGCAGAACTTGATTTTTTAAGCAGCACAGCCGCCGGCAGGATAAACAATGTTCCGGCAATGAAGTTAGCGGCCTGATCAATCGGAACGCCTGAGGCGCTTCCGGCAATAAAGTAATTCAGCACGTTTTTGATCGCTTCAACGGCAATTCCGGCTCCCGGACCATACAAAATAACAGCGAGCAGTGCCGGGATATCACTGAAATCGATTTTCAAATACGGGAATGCCCCCAAGATCGGAAAACTCAGCATCATTAAAATAAATGCGATGCTGCTCAGCATGCTGATTGAGACGAGACGTCTCACCTTGTTGTGTTTCATTTTGTCACTCTCTCCTTTTCGATCACATCTCACGAAAAGAGGAATGGTTCTTTCCCCCTGCCCTAAACAAAAAACCCGCTTTATTGAAAAAGCGGGGCTGTTTTACAGACAGGTCAAATAAACGTTTGAAAATATCATTTCAAAACGCACGGAACCTCCATCTTCTCCCATCCAGACTATACTGTCGGCTTCGGAATCGCACCGAATCCTGCCCCTAAAGAGGCTCGCGGGCTTAGAGCGCTTGCTCATCACCGCCGGTAGGGAATTTCACCCTGCCCCGAAGATTGATCTTATTTATTTTTGATACTGATATTATTATAAATGAATTGTGAAAAAATGTACAGATTCAAAGCTTATTGCGCTGTTTTGGGGCGTCCTTCAGAATATTTCGGCAAACTCACTTTTTCCACACACTAAAAACCGCACATTCACAGTTATTTCATTTTTAATTTTCGTCTTTCCGCGCGAAACTCATTGACACCCTTTATGGAATATGGTAAATTATCAGATATTTATGACGCTTATTTAGGAGGAAATCTTACATGTTTCGAGTATTGGTCTCAGATAAAATGTCCAGCGACGGCCTCAAACCATTAATGGAAGCAGATTTTATTGAAATTGTAGAAAAGAATGTTGCGGAAGCGGAAGACGAGCTTCATACGTTTGACGCTCTCTTGGTGCGGAGCGCCACGAAGGTGACCGAAGAATTGTTTAAAAAGATGACTTCGCTAAAAATTGTTGCCAGAGCAGGTGTCGGCGTCGACAATATCGATATTGACGAGGCGACAAAGCACGGTGTCATCGTCGTAAACGCGCCAAACGGAAATACAATTTCAACTGCTGAACATACTTTTGCAATGTTTTCAGCGTTAATGAGACATATTCCGCAGGCAAACATCTCCGTTAAATCCAGGGAGTGGAATCGTTCGGCTTACGTCGGTTCAGAGCTTTACGGAAAAACCCTCGGCATCATCGGAATGGGCCGCATTGGAAGCGAAATCGCGAGCCGCGCAAAAGCGTTCGGCATGACCGTTCATGTATTTGACCCGTTCCTGACGCAAGAAAGGGCAAGCAAGCTCGGCGTTAACGCGAACAGCTTTGAAGAAGTTCTGGCATGCGCTGACATTATTACAGTTCATACCCCGCTCACAAAAGAAACGAAGGGACTTTTGAACAAAGAAACCATCGCAAAGACGAAAAAAGGCGTTCGTCTCGTGAACTGTGCAAGAGGCGGGATCATCGATGAAGCGGCGCTTTTGGAAGCTTTGGAAAGCGGACATGTCGCAGGCGCTGCCCTCGATGTGTTTGAAGTCGAGCCTCCGGTCGATTCAAAACTGATCGATCATCCGCTTGTGGTCGCGACTCCTCACTTGGGCGCTTCAACGAAAGAAGCTCAGCTGAATGTCGCTGCACAAGTTTCCGAAGAAGTCCTTCAATATGCGCAAGGAAATCCTGTGATGTCCGCGATCAACCTTCCGGCCATGACAAAGGATTCATTCGAAAAAATCCAGCCTTATCATCAGTTTGCCAATACGATCGGAAACCTTGTGTCTCAGTGTATGAATGAGCCTGTTCAAGATGTAGCCATTCAATATGAAGGCTCTATCGCCAAGCTTGAAACGTCATTTATTACGAAAAGCCTTTTGGCCGGATTCCTGAAGCCGAGGGTCGCGGCTACCGTCAACGAAGTGAATGCCGGCACTGTCGCGAAAGAGCGCGGCATCAGCTTCAGCGAAAAAATTTCTTCCAATGAGTCAGGCTATGAAAACTGCATTTCTGTGACTGTCACCGGAGATGTGACGACATTCTCTTTAAGAGCGACGTACATTCCGCACTTCGGCGGTCGCATCGTTGCCTTAAACGGCTTTGATATCGATTTTTATCCGGCTGGACACCTTGTGTATATTCACCACCAGGATAAACCGGGGGCTATCGGCCATGTCGGACGAATTTTAGGAGACCATGACATCAACATCGCCACTATGCAGGTGGGCCGAAAAGAAAAAGGCGGAGAAGCGATCATGATGCTTTCATTTGACCGCCACCTTGAGGACGATATTTTAAATGAGCTGAAAAACATCCCGGATATCGTGTCTGTTAAAGTCATCGACCTTCCTTAATAAAAAGCCCCGGAACCTGAAAGAAATTCCTTTCGGGTTCCGTTTTTTTTAGGAACTCTCCCTGATCTCAAGCAGCTGGCGGGGATAAATCTGTTCGCCTTTCAAATCGTTCCATTCTTTGAGGTGCCGGACAGTAACGCCCATTTTTTCGGCGATATGATGAAGCGTATCCCCTTTCTGCACCACATATGTGCCGGTCTTCGGTTCATCGTCATGAAGGCGGAGTGTTTGGCCGGCCTTAAGCTTCGAATGTTTCAACCCGTTTATTCTCATGATCTCCTCGATAGATATACCGCTATCCTTGCTGATTTTCCAGAGCGTGTCCCCTTTTTGAACAGTTACGGCACCGCTCATTGTCCCGGTGTTTTGATGAACGTGGACCGAATTTTGCTGGAACGCTTCTTCACGAAGCACCGTCAGCGGATTGATTGCATATCTTTTATCTTCAGTCCATGAACCGTGATGCATTTCAAAATGCAGGTGGGTTCCGGTCGATATTCCCGTATTGCCGATGATTCCGATTTGCTCGCCTTTTTTCACCCGTTCTTTTTCCTTTTTCAGGCGTTTGCTTAAGTGGGCATAAACGGTTTCATATCCGTTGTCATGTTTGATAAATATCACGTGGCCGTAGGAGTCCGATTGATACGATTTGCTTACCGTTCCGTCTGCGGCTGCCGCTACAGCTTCCCCTTCAGGAGCGGCAATGTCAAGCCCCTTATGTTTTCCGTCTCTCGTCCCGAATTGATCTGTGATCTCCCCTTTAATCGGTTCAATCCACTCTGAAGCTGCCGCTCCCGGCGTAGTGACGAGAAACGCAAGCCCCGAAAGCCATGCGATCGCGAACAGGAAGTTTTGATGTCTGAGTATCTTCAAGGGTTTCCATATCCTCCTATTACAAGCATCTGCGGTAAAATTCCCCCTATTCGGAGACAGCTTAGTATACTTCCAAATCAATACATTTTATACATCAAAAAAAGACTCCGCGCGGGGAGTCTTTTAGCTTTCTATCGTTATCGGATTCGGTGCGTACGGAACCTGTACAGATTTCGACAAGTCATAGGCGCCGACCTTGGTTGTGGATGCATTTTTAAATTTCACTTTTGTGAACCCGAAATCTTTGGCGGTCAATAGAAGGCCTTCAACCATCAAAACGTCTTCAGGTTTATTTTCAATATTCGCGGAGGAAGAAAATTGAATGATCAGTTCTTTTCCATTCTTTTGAATATCTTCAATCTTTGTATCATCGGATAGAATGGGTTGTAAATGAGTGCCGCTTTCTTTAACTTTCATCATCTTTATCGCTTCCTGCACCGTTTCGTAAGATTCGCTTGAAGGTGCAAGGAACCGGCGTCCGTCAGAGCTTTCATATAAATAGTAGCCTTTTTGCGTCTGATGCATAATCGCCATATCAGCGAGCATTCCGAATGATTCAAATTCAACGCCAGATTCATCATCGGAAATAAACAAAACAGAATCATATGAACCCCATTTAAAGGTTTCGTTGATCACATTTTTCAGCCGTTCGAAATCTTCCACTGAAAGCTCCGGTATTTTTTCATTTACTTGAATCGTCAGTTTTTTACCGTTTTTCTGTTCTTTGAACTTCACCTGATCAAGATAAGATGTATCAAATGATGTAAATTGGTCCACTTTGAGCTGGCTGTATGCGTGAAGTGCATCTTCAAGATTCGTCATGCTTATGCTTTTCTCAAGACTTATCGGGACAACGACAGACTTGGACTTGTCAAGGAAAGCGAAGGTGATATAGTCGTCTTTTTGATTCTGGGAGACGACAAACGTATTTGCAGGTTCAGACTTGGCAGCATCAGCCTCCGTCTGCACCAATTTTCCGTCAGATGAAATGTTGGCGTCGGCGCTGTTTTGAGATCTGATCTGTTCGATTAATTGAGGAGTGATCAGCATCAGAAGAAAGAGAACCAAAACTGTAGCAGCAAATGCGCCGACCCGTTTTTTCGGTGATTTACGCTTTGGTGCGAAAATCAGCTTTTGATAGATCTGATTTGCCGAACGATTATCCTTAACCGTTGGAAGTTGGCTTAGTAACGCCTTCAGCCGTTCTTCGTTCCATTCTGACTTCTTCATTCTTTGGATCCTCCTTCAAAAGCTCCATCTGTTTACGAAGCACTTTCAGACCGCGGTGCTGAGTGGTTTTCACCTTGCTTTCGGAAAAATTTAAGGCTTTTGCCGTTTCACTGATCGAATACCCTTGGATAAACCGCAATACGATAACGGATCTTTGATCAAGCGTACACCTGTCAAGGGCCTCGAAAATTTCCTTCAGGTTTTCATTCTGCATCACGATGTCCTCAGGCAGAGGCTTGCGGTCTTTTACATCTTGCTTCTCCCAGTCAAACGTCCCCAAAATCCGCTGGCGGATCGTCTGCTGCTTTCTGAACCAGTCGATCGCAACGTGCCGCGCAATCGAAAGAAGCCAGGTTTTTTCGCTGCTTCTGCCTTCAAATGTTTCATAAGAATGCAGGACGCGGATATATACTTCCTGAACTAAGTCTTCTGCCTGGTTTTTGTCTTTTACCATATAAAATAAAAACTGAAATAAATCCTGATGATACTGATCATATATTTTCTGAAAGGTTTCTTCCACCTGAAACCCCTCCGTTCAATTTATTGTCGTTTGTCAATCTTAAAAGGTTACATTACAACTATTACAACTATATTACGAACATATGAAAATGGAAAGGGGGTTTAACTAAAGTTAAGCTTAATTTTAACTTAACAAGCATAAAAGCACCCGTTCTAAATGAACAGGTGCCAAGCTTACAGGAACTTCCGCTTTCTCACTAAGCTGCGTCCGTATACTCATAATCGGAACGTTCCTTAAGGCGGATCCTTTGAAATGGACTGATTTTCATCCGTTTATGACTTTAAGTCCAATTGTTGGCGAAGCTTTTTGGAAATCTCCTTTCTCTTTTCGTCAGTCACCAGGTGATACCATAAGCCGTCAACTTTTTTATCTTCACCCTCAATTTCTATCTGTTTAATATCCTTGGCAGCTTCTTTATAAGAATGTTGAATATCGATCATCTTGTCCAGTGTTAAGTTTGTTTTGATGTTTTTTTCTAATGCTGTCAAAATTTCTTGATAGTTTGTTAATGATTTTAATTGAGCACCTTCATGAATGATTTCATTGATGATCTCACGCTGACGCTCTTGACGTCCAAAATCACCGCGGGGATCGTCTTTTCTCATCCTAGCATATGTCAAAGCAGTTTTGCCATTAAGATGCTGCTTTCCTTTTGACAGATGCACGCCTTCAAGGGTGAAATCAATCCGATTATCCACCGTAATGCCGCCAATTGCATCGACAATATCTTTAAACCCATCCATATTGATTTTAATATAATAATTGATGGGAATGTTCAAAAATTGTTCTACAGTTTCAACGGTCCCTTCAATTCCGCCATAGGTGTAGGCCGAATTCATTTTCGAAAATTTATTCTTCGATTTGATAAACACCCTTGTATCACGCGGAATACTTGTCATTGTCGTTTTCTTTGTCTCCGGGTTAATCGTCATCACAATCATAGAATCCGGTCGTCCTTTATCACCAGGGCGCTCATCTATCCCTAATAAGAGAATGGATATAGGATCGTGCGGAGCAGTATCCTTCTGCTCGGTATCCCTGTGAAGAGGCTCGTACATTCCATTTATTGATTTTGCGACGGTACGGTAAATCCCGTATGAAACCACACTGCCAATCGTTATCACTAGCGCGAGGGCGAACAATATCACATTTTTCATCTTTAGTTTTCTTTTTCTCATTTTCACCATAGTATCCCTTCCTTGTTGATCCAGGTCATATTTATTAATTCCATCTGAAATGAACCGGTTTTATCGAATCATGAATAGGCTTCATTTCATATCCGTTTTCCTGAAAGTATTTCAATAGTTTCTCCAAATGGGCCGCAGTTGTCGGTTTTTCATGCATTAATACGACAAGCGGCTCAACACCGGAAAGGTTATTGACTTGCTGAATCACATTATTGACGAATTGACCGTTTGTATTTGCAGATTTCCAGTCCTCTGAATCAACAGTCCAGTCCCAAAGATTAAAGTGGTCGCGCTTAATGACTTCTTGAAATGGACCGGTAATATAAGGCTTTGATCCGTAAGGCGATCTGATCAAATGTGTGTCAACGTTGGTCGTTTCTTTGATTGTTTTCAACGTATCGTTCATTTCTGCTGCAAAGCTTTCAGGAGATTTATAGATTTTCGATACTTGGTGCGTCACGCCGTGAGAGCCGACAGAGTGGCCGCTTTCAACCATTTTTCTCACAATATCGGGATTTTGTTCGATATTCGGTTTTAACATGAAAAAAGTAGCTTTTGCATGATACTTATCGAGCAAACTTAAGATTTTATCTGAAGCCGCAGGATTCGGCCCGTCGTCAAATGACAAATAGACGACCTTTCCGATTTCCGGCGCTGTTTGCTTATTTTCTTTTTTCTCTGCTTTATGTTTGCCTCCCGTCACAGGTGCTGAAGCGGAGGAATTTTCTTTTAGCGGTTCCTGCTTTGGACCAGCGAGTGCATTCCACGAAATGCATAACAAAGTCACCCCCAGTACAATCAACATACCCAGCACTAATTTTCCTAGTGCGCTCAATTTACGATCTTCTTTTGGTGAATTTGACACTTTTTCCAACTCCTTAAGCTGTAATTATCAATCACTAGGTTTCTTTTAATCTCGTCACATACAAGACAACGTTCTATAAGAAGGATGCTCTTTAAATATAAAGGGAAGATATCGCAGAAGTTCGGCCAACTTGTAAACAAAATGTCACAAAAAGAGGAAAAACATCATTTTTTGAGGGATGTTAATCAGTAAATAATAAGACTTATTACCTTGAAGGGGATAGTGAGAAAGGAATGGATAAAAAAACCTTATTTCGGTATTTAACTGAAATAAGGTTTTTTTGCCTGATATTAAAGTATAAAACGATCGGTTATTTAAATGTGATGATATAAGCTTGTTCTTCTAAAAATCGCGCCGATGCACTCTCCATAGAAGGATACTGGTATTGTGCGCTAACGAGCAGGCTGTTGCCGTCCGGGCTCCAATATATTTCCGAAGGGATGGTGCCGTGGTATATCGGTTCTTCATAGAGGATATTTTTCCCTTGAAGCTTGCCTGCATAGATATTGTCTTCATCCTTCAAAGAGTAAGCGATTTTCTTTAAGTCGTTTGAGAATTTAAAAACAGTTACTTTTTCGAGCAGAGCAGAAAGCTCGCCGTTTCTGCGATCATATTCGTACAGGGTTTCCCCTGTGTCCAGGAATACAAATTGATCATTGTTTAACCAAACCGGTCCGCCGCGGCTGTCCAGACGCTTGTCCTGGATTTTAATGCGGTTGCCGTCAATCGTTCCTATTCTGATTCCGTACTCGTCGGAACGCTGCAACACGGTAAGCAAAAAATCTCGTCCATTATCAGAGATGTTAACTCCCGTAAGCGAATCTTTCTCCGCAAAATCATTCAATGTATACGTTTTGAGCGTTCCGGAATCCGTATCATAAACACGAAGGCTTGTCTGATTCCCCTGCCCAACATCTAAAACGAGATAACAAACGTATCTGCTATTATTTGACCATGAAACATCTTGGACATAGACCTCATTGCTGGCGGAGATGCTGGCGATTTCTGTGTTTTTTCCGTTCGCCGGCGAAAACAGCTGCATTGATGTCTTACTTAATGACAAAGTGACTCCGGCGATACGCTTTCCGTCTGGAGACATTTTCAGGTTGGACATGTTGCTTTCAATGCCTTTTACGATTTCAGCTTTTTCATAGGGGGAGGAAAGGCGCTGAAGACTGCGCGCTGTACGTTCGGATGTCCCATCTCCCTTGAAAAAACCGACAACGGAATCCGGTGAAGACCACCCAAGCAGCTGCCCTGCTTTTGGAAGGCGATAAATCGTATTGACTTGAAAAGGGCGGGTTTTCTGGTCATCGACATGATTGTCTTCCCCGCTTGGGATGATAATCGTTTCAGATCTTTTTCCGACATTATAACTGGACACGATAATGGCCAGAAACAACAGCACTCCTGCCCAAATGATAAACGGTTTGTTTTTCATCATTTCTCAACCTTTGCGTAAGCTAATTCAACATGAATCACTGTTTGGTTTTCCTTGTAGTACATCTCGATTGTTCCTCCGTGTTCGTCAACAATTGTTTTCACAATGCTTAATCCCAAGCCTACACTTCCTTCTTCCTTAATCTTCTGATTGACTGAATAAAAGGGCTGGAACATTTTGGAGTGTTGGTCATTTTCCAATGGAGCACTTGGATTCTTGAATGTAAAAAGAATGGTTTCTCCAACGATTTCGGCCTTAATGATGATTTCCGAATGAGATAAGCTGTATTTGATGGCGTTGTCCAGCAGATTGATGAAAAGCTGGCGCAGCCTGCTCACATGACTGTGAACGTACAGGCCATCTTCAATGTCACAGGTAATCCTTTTCTTATACCGTTCTGCCCGAAACTTCATCGATTCGCAAACATCTTTTAAAATTTCCCCTGCCTCGACCCTGTCAAATTGAGCTCCCTTGGCAGGTTCCCGGGATACTTCAAGAAGCTTGATCACCAAATTGTGCAGGCGTCGGCTTTCTTCAACAATGTGGTTCATGCCTTTATCAAAAAACGCCCGATCCGATTCCCCTTTATCTTTTATGATCTCTGCATATCCTTGGATGGAAGTCAGAGGTGTTTTCAGCTCATGCGTCATATTGTCAAAAAATCGTTTTTCTTGTTCGTTCAGTTCCTTTAAACGGTCACGATCCCTTTCAATGGTTAAAATTTGTTCTCGAATTCTGCTGATCATATCGTTAAAGTTGACGGCAAGCTGGCCGATTTCATCTTTCCTATTAAAGTGAATATCCATATCCAGCTTGCCCTTCTTGACTTGCGAGGTGGCATCGGTCAGCTTGACGAGCGGAATCGTGATATGTCTGGACAGGATATAGGAGAAAAGGAACGCCGCCAAAAATATGGCAAGCGCGATGTAAAAAACAATATCCAGAACCTCTCCGCTTTGCTTATACAGCAGGTCAAAATTTTTCGAAAAACGCAATATGCCTACCTTTGTACCTTCAACGACAACCGGATATGAAAAAAACACTTCTGCTTTATTGCGATTATAGGTGATATGATAGGCAGTCTTTCCTTTGATCGCCTGTTTAAGATCTTCATTACTTCCACGGGAAAACGCCTTCTGATCAGAAGCAGACAACAATGCGCCATTCACGGTATAAACACCGACATTGCTTCCTGTGGAGTGATTCAAATTATCTACCATTTCATCGGCCATATCACCGAAATAAAGTTCATTGTTTTTATAATGATTGATTAAAAATGCCTGGTTTACATAGACGGTACTGTTTTTTTTCAGTTCGACTAAATCCGATGTTACAATTTTTTCATTACTCGACCAAATCACGTTCTTAACCGTATGATTGAGCACAAGGAAAGAGAGAGAAAAAATCAGAAAAAAGCCAACAATAAACTTGCCCTTGATGGTCCGTAACACTCTCTACTCCTCCTGCTTCTCGAATTTATATCCGATACCGAACACCGTTTTAATCAAGTCGCTTGCATCGAGCTTTTTGCGGAGTCTTTGAATATGGGTATCAACTGTACGGGTGTCACCGAAAAAATCGTATCCCCAAATGAATTCTAAAAGCTCTGAACGCGTAAAAACTTTTCCCCGATGATCAACCAAAGTCATCAGCAGATCATATTCTTTAGGAGTCAATTCGACGGCTGCCCCGTCTTTTTTCACCAGTCTTTCACCCGGGATGATCACAATATTTTTAAACCGGATCTCATCCTCTTTTTCCGTTTCCCGTTCGTTCACATGATAGGCTTGTTCCAGACGCCGAAGGATCGTGCGGATTCTCGCGACAACTTCGCGCAGATCAAACGGCTTTGTAATATAGTCATCGGCCCCGAATTCCAACCCGAGTATTTTATCCGTGACATCTGATTTTGCGGTGATCATCAGTATCGGAATATTATAGCTTTCAGTCACTGTTTTGCAAATATCCAATCCGCTGCAGTCAGGCAGCATCCAATCGAGCAGCAGAAGATCAGGTTTGAATTGATCTAATTTCCTCATGCCTGAAGAGCCGTTATTGACCGTGCACGTTTCGAAACCTTCGGACGTCAGCCCGTAAGCAAGCAAATCAGCAATTGCTTCATCATCTTCTATAATCAGTATTTTGGTTTTATCCATAAAGTCATCACTCATTCCCTGTTTCAAGCTTATTTTGTCTAGAAACCTCTTTTGTTTCTCGCATCCTTCTATAGAGATTATACATAAATCCAAACCAAACTCTTCCTTTGACGGTCCGCAATTGGAGTGCTGGTGGACTTTTAAGGCGCAGAAAAAATGAACGGCCTTTTATAGATGATCAGAACGGGAGCAATTATGTCCATATGTGATTTTCACTAGTCCATTTGTCCAAATCCTTCATCCATTTCCTCTGATGTTCATCTGTCTTTTGGAATCCCCACTCTTTTAACGGCAACAAAGGCAAAAACGTTTCAGGATAAGCAGAAATTTTACAACTTGGATACAAGTTGCCCTCAAATAACGGAGCACCTGTTCTTCATGAACAGGTGCTCTTTGTTTCTTATGGAACAAGATTCTTCGTCAAATTTGGCCAACATCCTGCTTATTTCTTGGAATGTAAAACGTGAAGGAAGTACCTTCGTTCAGCATGCTGTGGACGGTGATCGATCCGTTGTGTGCATCGACGATGTTTTTAACGATCGCAAGTCCGAGGCCCGTCCCGCCTTTTCCTCTCGTCCTTGCTTTATCCGCCTTGTAAAAGCGTTCAAAAATAAACGGCAGGTCCTCTTCTGGGATGCCGCTGCCCGAGTCTTTCACGGCGATTTTCAGCCCGCTTTGCGCTGACTGCACATCGACATGTACGGTGCCGCCGGCATTTGTATGGCGGATCGCGTTGTCAATCAGGTTCGTTAATACCTGCTCCATTTTGTCCGGATCAAACACAAATTTGGCTTCGTGCAGATCAAGATTGTGAGAAAGCGTAATTTCTTTGTCACCGGCCACTCCGTAAAACTTTCTGAACACCCTCTCGAAAAATTCGCGGAGCTCCACCTGTTCTACGTTTAAGGAAATATGGCCCGCCTCCATTCTGGCAAGGTCCAGCAAATCATTCACAAGCCTTCCCATTCGTAAAGACTCGTCATAGATGACCTGCGCGATTTCCTTTTTTTCTTCCTCAGAGCTTGCAATGTCGTCAACGATTGCTTCACTGTACCCTTGAAGCATCGAAATCGGTGTTCTCAGCTCATGGCTGACATTGGCGATAAAATCTTTTCTCAGCTTATCAAGCCGTCTTTCCTCCGTCATATCCCTCAAAACGGCGACCGCTCCGCGCACATGTGACTGATTGTACAGCGGACTCATGAGCAGCACCCATGTTCTGCCTTGCAGGGTCATTTCAATCATCTGCTCCTTCTCCGTGCCGACGGTGTTTTGAAAAAGCTCACGCGCTTCAGGAGGCAGTTCATGGCCTTCTTTTACATTCATGTTCTGCTCATAATACCAGGCCTGTAAAAAGCGTTCAGCCGGAGGGTTAGTCACAAGGATCGTCCCGTCGATATTGATGGTGATCACGCCGTCTGCCATACTGCTTAAGATATTCGACAAATGCTCCTTTTCCTGATTGAGCGCTGTAATATGGAACTTCAGCTGGCGCCCCATTTGGTTAAAGGCAATCGCCAGCTCGCCGATTTCATCCTGGGTCAGGATCGGAATCTTCGTATCAAACTTCCCTTTTGCAAGATCCTGTGCACCCTGCCGCATTTTTCTGAGCGGGTAGGTAATCCGGCTTGACAGGAAGAAAGCGAAAATCGTCGTTAACACAATCGCAATCGCAGCGGCAAAGAGAATATACCTTGTCGTATGCTGTGTCGTATCTTTCACGGCAAGAAGCGATTGAGAAAGAAACACCATGCCTTCATCTTCGCCTTTCCCGTACGGTACACCGACAATCAGCTGATCGTTCTTTTGATCGGAGATGACCGTCCGCTTCTGCACTTTTTGATGCTTCTGAAGCGCTTCGTTCAGATCGGAATCATTTTTAATATCTTTTAATGTAATGGAAGCCACTTTTTGATTTTCCCGCGGTGAATACCAATATTCATTCTCATTTTTGATAACGGTGATGCTCGTCAGTTCATCGGCAAGCTCCCATGTGATCGATCTGGCCGTCTCCTGGTCTTTATGGTTTTCCATGATGACGGCCACCTTGCTGGCGAGCTTTGTCAAATCAGCTTCCGCTTCATCGACATGGTAGTTTTCAATAAACTCAAGCAGAAAGAACGTAAGGATAAATAAGACAAATGAAACTAAAAGCAGTATGGTAAACCACAGTTTACCGACTACGCTCTTCCAAAACTTCATTCGTTTCCGACCTCAAATTTATACCCGACACCCCATACCGTTACGATTTTTTTCGCAGCTTTCGGCGAGACTTTGTTCAATTTTTCACGTAGACGTTTAACATGGGTGTCGACCGTTCTCAAATCGCCGAAAAACTCGTATTGCCATACTTCCTTCAGCAGCTTTTCACGATCGTATACTTTATCAGGAGTTTTGGCCAGGAAGTAAAGCAGTTCATATTCTTTCGGCGTCAGGCTGACTTCGGTTCCGTCCGCCATAACTCTGTGTGCATCGTGATCAATGGATAAGTGAGAAAAAACAAGAACATTTTTTGCCGTTGTATCTGTATTCAGATAAGAGGTTTGCGATGATCTTCTCAAGAGCGCTTTGACTCTCAGCACCACTTCCCTCGGACTGAAAGGTTTTACAATATAGTCATCGGTTCCGACTTCAAAGCCCTGCACCCGGTTCGCTTCTTCGCCTTTCGCCGTCAGCATGATGATCGGAGTGGCTTTTTTGTCGCGTACTTGGCGGCATACTTCAATGCCGTCGGTTCCTGGCATCATCAAATCGAGCAGGATTAAATCGTATTCGTTGCCCAGGGCTTTATCGATGGCTTCGTCGCCATTCTCGGCTTCCTCGATCTTATAATTTTCCCTTTCCAGGTACATTTTTAAAAGTCGTCTGATTCTTGCCTCATCGTCTACTACTAATATTTTTGTCTCTTTCGTCTGTTCCATCGTAAACCTCCTGATTTGAATCTTCTTACATTCATTTTATTAGAAAAGCGATCGTAAGCCAAGCTAAGAATGGCCTTTCCCAATTTAAAACGATAAGCTGCGGAAGGCCCGGCGAAAAGCCCGGACCTTCCTGCACCGCACGGATCATGCATAAGAGTGAAGTCCAGCGATGACAAGGTTTACAAAAATAAGATTAAACATAATAATGGCAAAACCGATAACGGCAAGCCACGCCGATTTTTCGCCGTGCCAGCCTCTTGAAAGCCTGAGATGCAGATAAGCTGCATAAAACAAAAATGTAATCAGCGCCCAGACTTCTTTCGGATCCCAGCCCCAGAATCTGCTCCATGCCAGCTGTGCCCATATCATCGCGAAAATAAGCGCGCCAAGCGTAAAAACCGGAAAGCCGATCGAAACGGATCGATAGCCGATTTCATCGACAAGGTCAAGGTTCACATTTTTCACGAGCGGCTGAAGAAGCTGACTGATGCGTTTTCTGATGATCAGCCTGATGACACCGTAAAGCAATGCGCCGGTTCCAAACGACCAGAGAACCGTATTCAGCTTCCGTCCTGAAAAAATAGGCGGCACATTGACAAGCGGCTCCATTCTCTCCTCTGTTAAAAGTTCGCCTTTGTTCGGCGCGATCAGAGCGGGAAGCTCGTAAATCATGACGTCTTCCTGGTTGTCTTTATCAATCCACTTGAACTGCGCTTCATAGCCCCCAATGCGGAATGAGGTCGTGACAAGGATAAACGCGAGCGTTGTCACAAGCATAAACATGACAAATTCGAGCCAGAACGTTTTTTTGCCAGGCTGTGACTGATCCACATGCTTGAGTAGAAAGATCACGCCGGCGACAAAGCTGATGGCGAGAATCGCCTGTCCGAGGGCTGCAGTCGTAACATGAATATAAAGCCAGTTGCTTTGAAGCGACGGAATCAGCGGTGTGATATCGGTCGGAAACATGCTGGCATATGCGATTAACAGCAGGACAACGGGCAGTGTAAACAGCCCCAAAGCAGACAGCTTGTAAATAAAGTAGATGATGATGAACGCCAGAACGAGCATCATGCTGAAAGCAGTTGTAAATTCGAAAAGATTGCTGACCGGTGCGTGTCCGGAAACGATCCATCTCGCAATAAAATATCCAAACTGGCATACAAATCCGATGATCGTGATCAACACTGCGATCGACGCCCAGCGGTTCTTCTTCTTCCGGTCTGAAGCCTTGCTCCTGATGGAGCCGCCAAAAAAGAAGACCGCTGAGAGATACAAGAGAAATGCCGCGTACAATAAATTGCCGCTTAACTCTGCCATGAAAACCCCTCCCTATGCTGGCCGTTTATTTTTTTCCTTTGACAGTTCTTTTTGATCGGCCGGTTCGGATATCCCCGTATCCTCAAGTACGGCCTTCAAGTCCTGTTTCAGCCCGTACCAGTTTTTATTCGTATGTCCGGCGACGAGCACATGCCCGTCCAGCGTTCTGAGCCAGATCCTTCTGTGGTGCCAGTACATCCCCTGGATGACGCCGATCATAAAGATGGCGCCGCCGACCATGAGCACCCACAAAGTCAAATCTTTTCTAATGGTGAGGCCTGAGAGATTTTTCGTTTCGACGTGGTCAAACTTCATTTTGTATTTATTGTCGTCAGAACCTTCGATTGTTTCCTGAATCGCAACGAAACTCTTTTCTCCTTTAGGCTTATCCGGGGCGGTGATCTGGAATACAAAAGCCGGATTGTTCGGATTCCTCGTTTTCGTGCTCGGCTCCCCGTCTTTGTTAAAATAAAAGTCCGGCAGGTAGCTTGCAATATGAACTTTGTAACCGTTGCCAAGATCATATTCCGGCTTCGGCTCCAAGAGGTTGATTGCCACTTTGCCGAAAGATTTCCCGCTGTCTTTTTCAATCAGCTGAAAGACCATTTTGTCGAGCTCGCCTTCCTTGTAAGTCAGCTGATAGAGTGCATATGAACCGAATTTCAGCGGGTCATTGACCCTGATCTTGCCGCTTTTCACTTTCTTCAATTCAGGCGCTTCACCCGGGAGACTGTCATTTTTTCTTTCATATAGTTCAACATCGGTTTGATATGTTTTTGCGACAGTACCGTCACCTGCTTTAGTAATCGCCTCTGAAAATACTTCTTTTTCTTTTTCACTGTCGTACATTTCTTTTGTAAACCGGTTGTTTTTCAAGTAGTAATGGCCGTCAGTTCCCGGGATGGGCACGGTCTCCCCTTCCCTGATCCAAAGGGTTTCGTCGACATACATGCCCGGAACAAATCTGAGCATGACACCGATGAGGAATATGATCAGCCCGATATGGTTCACATATGGGCCCCATCTTGAAAAACGGCCTTTTTCCGCAAACAGGTTTCCGTTTTCTTCTTTGACTCGGTATCGTTTTTTCTTCAGTTTACCGACGATTTGTGATCTGGTGTCTTCAGACATGTCCGCTTCCGTCCGGCTGAAAAGGCGCTGCCTCTCCATAAAGTTCGGATTTCTCGTGACGCCCTGATTTTTCAGCGCCCTGTACAAAGGAACGACCCTGTCAAGGCTGCAGATCACAAGCGATATGCCGATTGAAGCAACCAGAACAATAAACCACCATGAACCGTAAAGATTGTGGAAACCGAGAGTATAATAGATTTGTCCGAGAAGCCCGTATTGTTCGCTGTAGTATGTATCAGCCTGCGCACCCGGCGGCAGGAACATTTCCTGCGGGAAAATCGTTCCAAAAGCAGATGCTGTCAGCGTAATGACGATCAGCCAGACGCCGACCTTTACAGACGAAAAGAAATTCCATATTTTATCTACGATTGTTTTGTTATATGTTTGAGAGCGTCTCGCACTTCCGTCATACCGCATGTCAAGGAGTTTGGCATCCTGTTTGACGAGCGGCTTTCCGCACGATTCACACAAAACGGTGCCCGTCGGATTCACATGGCCGCATTCGCATTTGATTTCTTTCATCATGACGATCCCTCTGGTTTGATCATATTCATATAATCATGGATCATTCGTTCTGTCATCGTGCCAGACACGACTTTGACAATCTCTCCGTCAGGATTGATCAAAAACGTGGTCGGCAGCGGTGTGACATCGTATGCGTTCAGAACCTGCCTGTCTTTATCAAGCACAACCGGAAAATTGACGCCGTAGTCTTTCATAAAGTTTCGGACGGCAAGGTTTGATTCGCCGACATTGACGGCGACGATTTCAACCCCTTGATCCTTAAACACTTTATATTGATTCGCCATGTAAGGAAATTCTCTTTTGCATGGTTCGCACCATGTTCCCCAAAAGTTTAAAAATACCCCTTTGCCTTTTAGATCGTCCAGCTTGAGACGGTTGCCGTCAACATCCTCCAGCGAAAAATTGGGAGCTTTTTCCCCCACCGCCACACTCTCCGTCTTTTGAAACACGGCGCTGTACAGCGTGTAGCCAAGCGCTGCAAGCAGCACAAGGAGGATGCCTGTCCGAATGTAAAAACGCTTTTTTTTCATAATCCGCCCCCTCATTTAGACATTCAGTATCATTATATCATCTCATGACTGCCTGCCATTTGCCTTTTTTGAAGGTTGTGTGAAAATTTAGAAAGCCGCTTTACCGTGTTCAGCCAATGCCCTGAGCCTTTTCACTTCATGAGGCGTGAGCTCTCTTTTTTCCCCGGTTTTCAAGCCCGCCAGGTTCAAAAAAGCGTACTCTTCCCTTTTCAGCTTGAGCACTTCGTGTCCGATGGCTTCAAACATTCTCCTGACCTGACGGTTTCGCCCTTCATGGATTGTGATTTGGACGATGCTGGTCTGCTTTTTCTTATCGAGTGACAAAAGCTTCACTTTTGCCGGAGCTGTCTTTCCTTCCTCAAGGCGTACGCCCCGCTCAAGTTTTTTTAAATTCTCCTTTAAAGGAATGCCTTTCAGCTTTGCCACATACGTTTTATTAATTTCGTATTTCGGGTGCATCAATTTATTGGCGAAGTCCCCGTCATTCGTTAACAATAAGAGGCCGCTTGTATCATAATCAAGCCTTCCGATCGGATAAATCCGCTCCTCCACCTCTGTGAAAAAGTCGGTCACAACTTTCCGGCCTTTATCGTCTTTAACCGCTGATATAACCCCTCTCGGTTTATACAGGAGAAAATAAACGGGTTCTTCGCTTTCAAGCTGGACGCCGTTTACCTCGATCCGGTCTGAGCTTGATACTTTAACGCCGAGCTCTCTGACGGTTTTGCCGTTGACCGTGACTTTCCCTTCTTTTATAAGTTCCTCCGCCTTTCGCCTTGATGCAATACCGGCGTGGGCGATTACTTTTTGAAGTCGTTCCATATCTTTCACCTCATGTATTATCTTACTTTTTTCCAGACCAACAAACAAGTTTGCGGGCGCCTTCTTCCTTAGGAAAGAAGCACTCCGCCCTTAAATGTATCCTTTCTCACGTCAAAAGTAAAACAGTTTTGGCTAGAAAAGCAAAAAAGCGCCTGTTGATCAGGCGCTTCCAAACAGCAATGTTACAATAATCACAGACGCGATAATCCCCGCTAAATCAGCAAGCAGTCCCACTTTTAAAGCATCCCCCATTTTCTTGATTCCGACCGCGCCGAAATAGACAGTTAAAACATACAGCGTCGTGTCTGTCGATCCCTGCATGACAGAGGCCAGCCGGCCGATGAACGAATCGGGTCCGTAAACTGCGATTAAATCGGTCGTCATGCCGAGCGCCGCCGTTCCCGAAATCGGCCGGATCAGAGCCAGCGGAACCACTTCCGTCGGAATTCCCACGGCGGAAAATACCGGCTTTAAAAGATTCATAAAAAAATCGAGCGCCCCTGAAGCACGGAAAACGGTGATCGCTACAAGCATACCGACCAAATAAGGGATAATGGAAAACGCAATTTGGATTCCTTCCTTCCCTCCCTCAACAAACGCTTCATAAGTCGGGACTTTTTTGAATGTACCATACAGCAGAATCGTGGCGATGATAAACGGGATAAGGGCCAGAGAAAGCCAATTGATGAATTCCAAATGCTCACCCCTTCTTTTTTCTTCTATAATAAAAGTATCGGTCGATGAAGATCGCAAAGATTCCCGATATTAAAGTCGCCAAAATGGTCGGCCCGACGATGTCTGTCGGCGCCTTTGCATCATATGTCATCCTGACCGCGATGACGGTCGTCGGAATCAAGGTAATGCTTGACGTATTGACCGCCAGAAAGGTGATCATTGAGCGGCTCGCTTCCCTGCGGTTCCGGTTGAGCGCCTTCATCTGTTCCATTGCTTTAATGCCGAGCGGTGTCGCCGCATTGCCCAACCCGAAAAAGTTGGCCATTAAATTGGATAAAATATACCCCATCGCCGGATGATCCGGAGGGATCTCGGGAAACAGCTTTGAAATGAACGGCCGGCACAACCTGCTGAATTTTTCGAGAAGCCCGGATTGTTCGGCGATTTTCATCAGCCCCAGCCAAAAAACAAGGACGCTCATCAGGCCGATCGAAATCGTGACAGCTTCCTTCGAACCTTTAAATACGGCCTCATTGACTTCCTGAACCGTTCCGTTGAAAAGCGCAAACACCAGACCGATCACCGTTAAGCCGACCCAGATTATATTGACCATGATGAACCGCCTGCCGCTTTTTGGAATACGGATTGAAAGGTCTCGAAAAACGATTTTTTCGGCTTTTTGTTGCGTTCGTTTTCATAATAGATCGGTACACTTGCAATCGTTTTTCCGTTGAACATGACGTTCATTTCCCCGATGATGTCCGGGATTTCTTTTTTGTTTTTACGCCACGATTTTTTCGGTTTAAGAAGCTCGATGTCAACCTTCACGTCTTCTTTTTCATCTTCGTTTAACAAATATGTGACATCCCGTTTAATAAAAGCTTTATTCCCGTAAAAAGAGTCTTTTAATTTCGGAACCTCGCCTTTTTTGGCGATGATATATGTTTTGTAGTGGCCGTATACATAGTTGAACATGTTCATATGATCATTCCAGTCGTCAGGGGCATTGATGGTGACGGCGATCAAATCGGTTCCGTCTTTCGATGAAGTGGAGACGAGCGTGCGCTTCGCCAGCTTGGTATATCCCGTCTTCCCGCCTGTACTGTATTCGTAAAGCCCTGTTAAAAGCTTGTTTTTATTTCTCCAGATGCCTTGCATCGTTTCTGCCTTATAGCTCTTCGTTCCGGCGATTTTTTGGTACGTTTCGTTTGTCATCGCATATTTCGTCAAAAGCGCCATATCATAGGCCGAGGAATAGTGGTCAGGGTGATCATCGAGTCCGTGCGGATTGCGGAACAGGGTGTTTTCCATGCCAAGGTCGGCCGCTTTTTGATTCATCATGTAGACAAACCCTTCCAGGCTTCCGCCCACATGCTCAGCAATCGCAACGGCTGCGTCATTTCCCGATCTCAGCATCAAACCGTAAACAAGGTCCTTGAGCTTCACCTTTTGCCCGCTTGTCAAATAGATTGATGATCCCTCCGTTTTGACCGCCCTGTCGCTGACCGTGACTGTCTCATCCAATTTGCCCGATTCCACGGCCAAAATGGCTGTCATAATCTTCGTAATGCTTGCAATGCGCCGTTTTTCATGCTCATCCTTCGCAAACAATACCCGTCCGGATTGCCCGTCCATGACAATCGCACTTCTTGCGCTGACATGAAGGGAAGGCTGTGCTTCAGCGATTTGGTATGAAGAGCATAAAAGAGAGCATATGATGATGGCTGCTGCAGCCTGTTTTAGAAAAAAGCGCATTTTTTCTCACGTCCTTGTGGTTGTTTGTACAAGTTTATGCGCTTGTCTTTCCGTTATGAACACCAATTGGATGATTCCCCGAGAAAAATCTCAAGCAACATTAAAACTCCCCCTTTCATGAAAGGGGGAGTTCCGGCACACGGTTCATTTAAGCTATGATCTCGGCTGAACCATCTTCATCCGATAGTCAGTCGCATAGTATTCCAATTCTTCTCTCATCGATTGATATTCTGTTTCAAGCGAAGCCATCAAATTTTTTAATGAGGCCGGCGCTGGTTCGTGAAAGCAAATGGCGTTTTTTCCCGTGTAGGCCGCTCTGCTGTCTTCGTACCAAGTATCTTTTTTCGGTGTAAAAAATTCTTCTATGCATCGATGATAGATCTGATAGAGCGTCCTTTCGGCGGCAGCGTCCTGAAAAGGAACCTGCTTCAGCCTGATTCGGCAAGCCAGAAGCCCTTCTTCACAGTAAACCGCCAGTTTTCTCAAGTTGCTGAGGACATCGCGATAATAATCTCTGCTCCCGGGCTCTTCGGCTTCAAGGGATGAGAGCGTCGTTTCGTTTAAATAATCGCTCAGCGTCTGAACGGTCTGTGCTAAAAATTCGCCTGCCTGCTCGGTTTGGGCTCTTGCCATAGATTTTCCCATTGGTGTCGGCACCCTCTCCTCATCGCTTTGTTACAATCGTATTCTTTCATGCATGAAATTAAACATAAAAAATACGATAATATATATTATCATACTTCGGTCCTTAAGGTGAGTCTATTTTAAATCTTCGAACGTCTGGTTAAAGTTCTCAAAGAACAGATCGGCTTCTTCCTGAACCCCGTCTTCTTCTACATTTTCGGGCAGCGGCGGAAGCTCTTCAAGCGTTTTTAAGCCGAATTGTTCAAGAAATGTTTCGGTTGTACCGTACAAGATTGCCCTGCCCGGTCCGTCCGCCCGGCCTACTTCGCACAACAGCGCTTTTGCGACAAGGCTCTGGAGAATCCGTTCAGATTTGACCCCTCTGATCTCCTCGACTTCCGCTCTCGTAATCGGCTGCTTATATGAGACGATGGCCAAAACTTCGAGGGCAGCCTGAGAAAGCCCTTTTGAAGGGGCTTCAATCAGCTTTTTCAAATAGACGGCGAATTCTTTTTTGGTCGAAAGCATGTACGTATCCGCGTACTCGACAAGCTCGATGCCCCTGTCTTCTTTTTCATAGGTTTCTTTGACATCGAGCATAATATCCTGAAGCTCGGCTTCATCGATCTCCAAAACGGATAATAGCTGTTTTTTTGTCAGGCCCTCGTCGCCGGCGGCATACAAAAGCGCTTCGACAATGGCTTTCCAATTCACGATATCAAGCGTCATGAATCGCTTCACTCCCTGTTATGTAAATGTCTGAAAAGTTGTGTTCCTGCTCAATGATGATCAGCTGGTTTTTCATCAGCTCCAAAATCGCCAAAAACGTCACAACGAGATGCTCTTTCTGTTCGTATGGGAACAGTTCCATAAAATGCATCCTTTGACGGGACGATTTCAAACAATCGACGATTTGCGTCATTCGTTCTTCTATCGGTATTTCCTGTCTTGAAATTCTAGTTTCAGACGGCCGGCTGATTTTTTTACGGTTTAACACCTTTTGAAACGCCCCGAGCATGTCGTAAACGGTGACGGACAGCTTTTGCTCGCTGAGTTTGATTTCCTTGGCATAGTCGCTTAAATCGCTCGGCGGCTTCGCGAATGCTTTTTGCCGCTCTTCCTCGCGCTCCTTCAAATTTTGCGCGGCACTTTTGTATTTTCTGTACTCTATTAATTTTTCAATCAATTCTTCTCTCGGGTCCTCTTCCTCCTCGAGAAACTCTTCGTCAAACAACTCCTCTTCCTGCTTTGGAAGGAGCATTCGGCTTTTAATGCTGAGAAGGGTCGCAGCCATCACCAAATATTCACTGGCCACGTCGAGCTCAAGTTCGCGCATCGTATGCACATATAATAAATACTGCTCGGTTATCTTCGCAACAGGTATGTCATAAATGTCTATTTCAAGGCGGTTGATTAAGTGCAGCAGCAGATCCAGCGGCCCTTCAAACGCCTCGATTTTCACCTGATATTCCATGTTCATTTCTCACCATTTTCAAAATCGCTTCTAAGCCGGCTAAAACTGGCTACCCTTTAGTATAAATTACGCGTCTGCATGAAGTCCAATATAATTTAAGAAGCTTTGGCATTCGCCTATACGATTTGAGCGTATGCTGCATAGAATACTGTGTAAAATCTTAAACCTGAGGAGGGAACAACATGGGAGGTAAAGGCTTCGGCTACGGCGGAGGATTTGCTTTGATTGTCGTTCTGTTTATTTTGTTGATTATTGTAGGAGCGGCATGGATCTATTAACATAAAAATGAGAAGCGTCCGTTACCCGGGCGCTTTTTTCATAGCCTGGATATATCTCCGTTTTTCCTCCGTTCCGTTCTTATGATACACTTTAACGGAAACTTAAAGGAGGATGTCAGATGTATCCCCAAGCTTATATCGATTACCTGGCCGAATTCCACGGGTCAAGGGATTATTTTGAATGCCACGAAATTTTAGAAGACCATTGGAAAAAGGACAATCCCGGCGAGCGGAAATCATACTGGGTTGGATTGATTCAGCTGGCAGTCGCACTCTATCATCAGCGGAGAAACAATTTTGCCGGTGCAGAGAGATTAATGGCGAACAGCATCCGCATCCTGGTGTCCGAAAAAGACGCAGTCGAATCGCTCGGATTAGATTACAGCCGCTTCATCAAGCTGTTAAGGAAGACTTACCAAAAAATCAAAGCCCATTCTCCTTATGAAAGCATCATGCTTCCGATCACAGATGAATCTTTGATCAAAGCATGCCGGAAACAATGTGAAAAAAAGTCGTATGAGTGGGGAGCAAACGATCCACCCGACGCCTTCATCATTGATAAACACCTGCTGAGAGACCGGACTGAAGTGGTTGCCGAGAGGAAAAAACAAATCGAACGGCGAAAAAAGAGCAGAGGCTAGAAGCCTCTGCTCATTGGTTATATGTGATGTCTTCATTTTCGTGATCCTGACAGCGCTCAAAGAATCCTTTAGTTAATTCATTCGGAACCAGCGGTTTAGGTGCAAACATTTGCGAAATGGCCGACACCATTTTTTTGCCGATTCCTTGATGACGGTGAGACGGGTTTACACTGATATGCTTGATCTCGACTTCTTCTTCTCTTTTCTCTACTCCTACACAGCCGACAATATCCTCGCCTTCTTTCCATAGGAACAGCTGCCTTTCAGTGTCCGTTTCATAGTCTTTAATTGTCTGCTGAAGCTGCTTGACGTCCTTCTCATTCGGCATAAACGAAAGGAGCCCCATCGCAATCTTTTCGAATGACTTTTTATAACGAATTAACATAAATACCCCTCAATATATCAAAATGTGGATCTAACGAAGGCTAGTCGCTTCACATCACATTATAAACATTTTTATAACCTTTTTAAACTCTTTTTCGGTAATTATTGAAGCGACCGGGTCAGGTTCGCCATTTCAATCGCTGCCGCGGCAGCTTCTGCACCTTTATTTCCGGCTTTTGTTCCGGCGCGTTCTACCGCCTGCTCGATCGTGTCTGTCGTCAATACGCCGAAGATCACCGGAACGCCTGTTGACATGCTGCTCGCCGCAATCCCCTTTGCCGCTTCATTGCAGACATAGTCATAGTGGCTTGTCGCTCCTCTAATGACCGTGCCCAGTGTAATCACGGCGTCGTATTTTTTCGTTTCAGCCATTTTTTTGGCGATCAGCGGAATCTCGAATGCGCCGGGAACCCAGGCGACATCAATATCATCAGCTTTGACCCCATGTCTCAACAGCGTATCTTCTGCACCGCTTAGAAGTTTGCTTGTAATAAAATCGTTGAACCTTGACACAACGATCCCAATTTTCAAATCTGTTCCAATTACATGACCTTCTATTTTATTCATATGAATCCCGTCCTTTTTTGTGATTGATTTTAGTTTAAAAATGAAGCATATGCCCCAATTTTGATTTTTTCGTTTTTAAGTACTTTTCATTGTCTTTTTTTGTCTCCATCTGCAGCGGCACCCTGTCTGCGATCGTCAGTCCGTAGCCTTCGAGACCGGCAATCTTTCGCGGATTGTTCGTCAGCAGCTTCATTTGTTTCACGCCGAGGTCTCTTAAAATTTGGGCGCCGATCCCGTAGTTGCGAAGATCTGGGAGAAAACCGAGCTTTTCATTAGCCTGCACGGTGTCATATCCTTCTTCCTGCAGTTTATAAGCTTTCAGTTTATTGATTAAGCCGATTCCTCTTCCTTCCTGTCTCAAATAAAGGAGCACGCCCCGGCCCGCTTGTTCGATTTGCGCGAGTGCGGCAGCAAGCTGCGGGCCGCAGTCGCAGCGGTAAGAGCCGAAAACATCGCCCGTCAGGCATTCTGAGTGTACGCGGACAAGGACAGGCTCGTCTCCGAAAGGTATATCGCCTTTGACGAGTGCTATATGTTCCTTGTCATCGATTTCGTTTGTATAGCCGTAAACCTTGAATGTGCCGAATTCGGAAGGCAGCGTAATCTTCACTTCTCGGTTGATCAGCGTTCCCTTGCTGTAGCGGTATTCGATCAAATCTTTAATCGTAATCATTTTCAAGTCGTGCTGGTCGGCTATTTTTTTGAGTTCAGGCACCCTTGCCATCGTGCCGTCTTCATTCATGATTTCGCAGATGACGCCGGCCGGCGCGGAACCGCACGCCTCCGCAAGGTCAACGGCCGCCTCCGTATGTCCGGCTCTTTTTAAAACGCCGCCTGTTTTCGCAATCAAGGGGAAAATGTGCCCCGGTCTTTTAAAATCGCCCGGAAGCGCGTGATCATCAATCAGCGACATGACGGTCAACGACCGCTCTTGAGCGCTGATCCCCGTCTTTGTATCGCGGTGATCCACACTGACCGTAAATGCCGTGTGATGAGAATCGGTATTTTCGTCCACCATCGGATGGAGGTCGAGCCGTGAAGCGATCTCTTCATTAAGCGGCGCGCAGATCAAACCCCTTCCGTGCGAAGCCATAAAGTTGATCACTTCAGGTGTTGCGTATTCTGCCAGCGCAACGAAATCGCCTTCGTTTTCCCTGTCCTCGTCATCGACCACGATGATGACTTTTCCTTGCTTCAAATCGCGTATCGCTTCTTCAATTGTGTGAAACATAGGCGCGCGGCCTCCTTTCATTTAAAACCCGTTTTCTTTAAAAAACGATTCAGTCAATGGCTTTGCCTGTTTGTCTTGTTTTGCTTGGTGGAGAAACCGGTAAATGTATTTGCCGATCATATCGCACTCGATGTTGACGATGCTTCCGGGCTTTTTTTCCGAAAAAATCGTTTCATCCAATGTGTGCGGGATAAGCGAGACTGTTACTTGATCTTCCGTCAGTCCAAAAATGGTGAGGCTGACGCCGTCTACGGCGATCGAACCTTTTAACACAAGCATTTTGGCCAGTGAAGGGTCAAGTTTTAAATCATAGTATACGGCGTTAGCCGCTTTTTCTATGCGCACGATAGACGCGGTGCCGTCGACATGCCCCGACACCATATGCCCGCCGAAGCGGCCGTTTGCCGCCATCGCCCGTTCAAGATTGACGCGGCTTCCTTTTTTTAATGTGCCGAGTGATGTTGCTTTCAGGGTTTCAAGCATGACATCCGCCGTGAAACTGCCGGAACCGAACTCATTTACGGTCAGGCAGACTCCGTTGACAGCAATGCTGTCGCCAAGCTTCACATCCTCGGTCACTTTGTTGGATTGGATGACTAAAGACATGGCGCTTCCCGCCTTTTTCATGTCCAAAATCATTCCGACTTCTTCAATGATGCCTGTAAACATATGCCACCGCCTTATTCTTTTATCGGTTTTGCCGCCAGCTTTATATCCTGGCCGATTTTGGTAATGGTTGTGAAATGCAGTAAGGGGACATCTTTCATCGATTGAAAGCCTTCACCGGAGAGGATGCTGGGAGATTGCAGCCCTCCGATTAATTTAGGGGCAAGATAGAAGATCATTTGCTGATAGAGTCCTTCTTTGACGAAGCTTGCGTGAACCGTCGCACCACCTTCGACAAAGACTGAAGCGATACCTCGGTCTGCAAGGTGCAGAAGCACGTCGCGCACCGGAAGTTCATCCGCATCCAGCACGGTTACCTGTACACCTTCTTTTTCCAGGTTCCGAACCTTTTCGGGATCTGCCTTGGACGTCGTGTAAATCCAGGTTGCCGCTGCTTTATCCTGAATGACTTTTGACTGAAGCGGGATTGACAGCGTCGTATCGAGAACGACACGCACCGGCTGATTCACTGCACCGGGGAGACGGCATGTCAAACTCGGGTCGTCTGCTTTTATTGTGCCCGATCCCACTAAAATACTCTGGTGGTTTTTTCGGTATTGGTGAGCGTCCATCCGCGCTTCTTCAGAAGTAATCCATTTGCTGTCGCCTGTTGCGGTAGCGGTTTTGCCGTCAAGGCTGGCAGCTGATTTTAATGTCACATACGGAAGGCCTGTCCGCATAAAATGCATGAACTTTTCGTTCAGCTCTTCCGCCTGTTCTTTGAGAACGCCTGTTTCGACCTCGATCCCGGCACTTCTCAGCATCCCGATTCCTCTTCCGGAAACGAGCGGATTCGGATCTTCGGCCGCCACGACTACCCGCTTCAAACCGGAACGGATAATCAGTTCCGCGCAAGGAGGCGTTTTGCCGTAATGGCTGCACGGTTCAAGCGTCACATAAATGACGGCTCCTTCCGCATGGCGGCCTGCCATTTGAATGGCGTGCACTTCTGCATGCGCTTCGCCGTATTTTAAATGAGCCCCCATTCCGACCACTTCACCGTCTTTGACGACAACGGCTCCGACAAGCGGATTGGCTCCTGTCTGACCTTCACCCTGCTTCGCAAGCTCCAATGCAAGATTCATATAATGCGCATCTGTCATGAATTTCCCTCCCTTCTTCCAAAAAAATAACCCCGGATGTCGATCCGGGGGGTTGTTTTTGTGCATGAGAAATAAAACTATGCATCATCATTATTTTTCACATAGTCTCTTCATCCTTCTCCCATCCAGACTTTCACTGTCGGCTTCAGCTTCTCACTGAATCCACCGCTTTGCACGAAGCACAGCGGGTCACGGGCTCTAAAGCTGTCTCTCGCTTTATTACCGCCGGTCGGGATTTTCACCCAGCCCCGAAGGATACAATCGATATTTACTTGTCCTTATGCGTAATTATAGCGGCCGCATATTAAAATTGCAATGAAAACTGCTTGCACAAAAAAACCCTCTGAGAAACAGAGGGTTTTTAATCTGCCACCTTGACGACTTTGATTAATCCGTCGATTCTGTTGGCATTAGAGAAGTAGGCCTTTACTTTGTCTCCTTCTTTAATGTCGGACAGATCCTGGTTGAGATTTTTCGCATTGAAAATGATCTTCGTTCCGTTATCTGATACCCCGTGGTATTCAGTGCCGTCAATTTTGGTGATCTTATATTGATAAATGGTATAGTTCTTTTCCTCAGATGAGACGGTTTGGCTGAGCGCCGTTGAGACATCTTGAACGCTTCCGTTTTTTAAATAATAAAAGCCTCCGGCCAGTACGGCAGCCAAAACGAGCAGAACCGTGAGCTTGAATCTTATTTTCCCCATGATCAAAACCTCCAGAACACGTTCTGAACTATCCTATGTTTATTTCCTGTGAATGATGAAATAAAACATGTTCGATTCAGACGGAAAATATGTGGTTTTTAAGTATAACGCAAAATGAAGGGAAATCGTTTCATATTCAGACGAAATACTACTTATAACCTACGAATGTACATTCTGGTTTAGGGGTGTGTGTGAAAACAAGCTTGAAAATTGAGTCTAAATAACTATGTTCCAAGAAACCGACCGTTTGTTCTGTTTTCTTCGCTTTAGGTTTCGCTGTAAAAGTCGTTTCGGATGGTGATAACGGACTGATTTTTAAGATACTCGCTGTCTTTCGTTTTGGCCCAGGCGAGAAACTTCACATGCTCGGAATGGAACAGGGCCTCGTGATGGGGCGAGCGACCAGCAGCCGCGCCGAGTCTGTGCTTGATACCGCGCACGAACTTCCAATATTGATAGAAAGGCAGTTTTAATTTTGTCATAAATCCTGCCGAGTCTTCAATCACATATCCTTCTTCTTCAATCGACGGGTCATTTGACACAGACAGGTACCATTTATAAAAATCGGTCCACTGGTCAAAAGAAATGACTTTTTGCTTACATTCTACGCGAAATGTCTCAGCAAAACAGAGGACATCTTCATACGGCAGCTTTTCATATTTCATCTGTCTTTTGACAATGTCGAGAAGGACAAGCTTATCCGATTTGTACTCGATAATGTGCGGATCTTTTTCTGGCAGCACGACTTCAAACACTAACGAAACATTGCGTGTTTTTACATATTCTTTTATATCCTCAATCTGAGATGCGTCAAACGTTTTGTGAAACAGCTCTTCCACCCATTTCGCATGGCCGTCTTTTTGTCCGCTTGCCGATGTATAAGATTTTGAGGTGAAGACGAGCTCATCGGTTTCAGAATTGTAGCCGACCGTTCCCAAAAATCCATTCGCCTTATCATAAACAGTGACCGGAAAGCGCAGCGTGTTAACGAGAACATGCATTTTCGTCGTCAGGCGTTCATCGATGTTGAAAAATTTGTTGTAGCTTCTGCTGACGATTTCCTTGGTGTTTCTGTTGATAAACAGCCCTCTTGCCTTCATGCTGACGCTGTCCCATTTTCTCTCCTGAAAAGCCTTCCTCGTAAAGTTAAAAGAGGAAATGCCTCCGGCTAATTTTTGCTCAGATACATAATCGTGTTCGTCCAAATGCTTTAGAAAATGGTCGACTGTCAGCTCCTCGTGTTCGTGATGAGAATCAAGCGAAGGAGCGGACGTTTTAAACACATCATTTTTTATCTCATGTGTTTGAATGCCAGACCGATCGATGGTGACAACCCTTAAATGCCCGCCGTGCTCCACCTGCCCTTCCAGGTTATATGATTTTGCGGCTGCATGCACTGGAAGCCGGAACATGTTTCTGTGCCCGTGGATTTGAATGATGTTCCGCCCTTCCATATTTTTCGTAAAGACATGGTCGATATCTGTCTCATATCCGCCGACACCGTTGATCAGCTGGCTGGTAGCTGTAAGCAGAAGGTTGTCAGGAAGCGCGGAAATACCTCCGTGCGTGATGATGTAAGTATCTTCTCCATACGTGAAGTAGACAATTTGGTGGAAGCGCCTGGCCAGTTCCCTGATATCTTTTTTGTCAAAGCCTGCTTTGTCTAATTCCGGTTTTGTCTTCTTGTTGAATACACTGCTTCTTGTTTCTTCATCATGCCCGTATTGCTTCAAATATTTATCATGATTTCCTTCGAGCAAAATCACATTTTTACGATCTTTGATACTGAGCAGGAATTGAACGACTTTTGCGTTTTCTATTCCTCTATCAAGCATGTCACCTGTAAAAATATATAACTCGTCATCTTCGAGTCTGCCTTTCAAATAAGAATCCAGCACCGTAAAACAGCCGTGCACATCCCCGATCACATGTATTTTTTCATAACTGTCGAGCCGCCTCGGCTTATACTGCATCACATCGTCAAATTCTTCCGGCTTGATGACCGTTGTCCAGGAAGGCGCCGGTTCGGTTAAAATCCGCTCGTGCATGGCGTGAACCACGCTGTCGGGCACCCGCTTATGCTCAGCCCTCTCCCGGTTTCTCAACAGAGCGGTCTCAAGCGGAATATCGGAAAAATCAACCACATACGCTCTGTAGCGATACTTTAAAACGAGAGCTTTATAGCTTGAAATCATGCTTGGTTTCGCATGTGTGGCATCAACAACGGTGAATTCCCCCCTTTCCATCCTTTCTTCAAGGAGAGTGAACAAAAGCTTCCATACTTTTCCGTCATTTTTTTGAGAAATGTCGTATTTCCCTTCCAAATTTAACACGGGTGACTGATGGATCAGCCTCAGCTGATCAGCAGACAGTGTATATTGATTCAATTGATGATCCCTGATCCAGGTTGATTTTCCGGTGCCAGGGCAGCCTCTAAGCAGTACCAAAGTCCTCATTATTGATCTCCTTATTTAGTTCTGATAAGTTTTATTATAAAAAAATTTAGCATTCCTTCCAAGGATATACGTCCTTATTTGCATTTTGTTTCAAAAAATAAACAAAAAACACCCCCTAAAGGGGACTTTTTACGTGTTATTTCACACCTATCCTCTTTTTATCGGACATAAAAAAGGCAGTGCTCATATAAGCGAGCACTGCCCTTTGACGGAATATTATGTTACATTTCGTTCTCCGATATGAATCGGTGACGTTTTGGCAGATGTTACGTTTCTCTCAGCAACATGTACCGGTGCGGATGTTACATTTCTCTCAGCGATTTGCACCGGTGTGGACGTTACGTTTCTCTCGGCGATTTGCGTCGGTGCGGACGTTACATTTCTCTCGGCGACTTTCATACCATCTGTTTGCGTCATCAGCACAGCACTTGCCAGAGAAAGTCCTGCTACTGAAGCAGCGGCGGTTAACAACAGTTTAGATTTCATACGACCAGTCCCCTTTTTTCATTTGTTTTCGAGCACTGAATACCGTTTGATAGAAATAAACAGAGTCGCTCAAGCGCCCAATTTCATTATAGTATTCAGCAGCTTCCAATGCCAAGTCCTCAATATCGGGATACATCTTTTTTGACCCGAGCAGCTGAAAAGTTTCCAGCATTTGAGCTCTTCCGTCATCATCAAGATACAAGGCTTTCAAAAAATGAAATTTTGATAGATAGATCGAATCGTCTGATCGCCGGGCGATGTCAATCCCTTTGTTTAACGCGTCATCCGCCTGTTCCAGCTGCTTCAGCTTGAAATATGCATGTGCAAGACTAAAAAACGCTTTTGGGAGAATATCTGATGACTCTTCTTGATAAATCGCAGCAGCTCTGTTGAAGTATTCAGCCGCCCGATTAAAATCCCCCATCTTATAATAGCAGTTACCCAAATTGTAATAGGTGTGTCCTTCCAATATGAGCTGGCCTTTCTCCTGTGAAAGCTTCAGCGCCTTTTCAAGATGCGAAAGCGCTTTTTCATTCGAATCCAGATCGTCATAGTTGCCTGCGATGACGAACTCGCATTGGATTCTCCGAACCGTGTAAGTTTCATGCGCCTGGTAGGTTTCAATCGCTTGAAGCGCATAGTTCATCGACACGTGGCTCTGTTTCATATGATAAAACACTTCAGCCATTTTAAAATGAAACTCTGCTCTCTCTATTTCGTCCTCGACATGCAGCAGCTTTTTTTCGGCGCGCCTGTAAAAAGAGATCGCTTTAATATAATCATGGTTTTTATATTCATACATCCCTCTAAAAAAATTGAAATAATATTCAAGCAGGCCTGTCAGCTTTCCTTGTTCATCTTCGATATCTTTTAATATTTCAGAAAAGTCAGGCGGGGTTTCGCCTTCTTCCAATGGTTTTACGTAATCAAGCATGATTCTGTGTCTGAATTCCATTAAGGCGTAATACAATAATAAGTCTTGATCTTCTTCCATTTGAGAAATTTCGCGCTCAATTTCTGCCTTCAGCATTTCGGCGTCCGTAACATTGAATTTGCGTATCGCGTTATACCAGTCATTAATTTTTACGCCGACTGCAGTCGATGGGATTTTTACGCTCACCCCTTACGCCCCTTCCTTTTGTACAGATTGCGTTCTCTTTCTAGCTCTTCACTTGAATATATTTTACATAAAGGGTCATTTTTTCACAATTATTTTATTTATTAGGATCATCATTTCCTAGCAAAACGCGGTCGAAGAATCGGTCCCTGGTCCTATTGCATCTGGAAAATGAACACCGTTTCAGACAAAAAACAGCCCGGCTTAGCGGGCTGTTTCTTCGCTTTCTAATTATGCGTCAAATACTTCGACTTTTTCCATGCCTTGTCCCTGCTCCATTGAAGTGACAGCATCAAGACCTGATGTGACTTTTCCAAAAACAGTGTGTACGCCGTTCAAGTGCGGCTGAGGCTCATGGACGATAAAGAATTGGCTGCCTCCAGTATCTTTTCCTGCGTGAGCCATTGAGAGAGAACCGGCTTCGTGTTTATGCGGATTCCCTTCTGTCTCGCATTTAATCGTATATCCAGGTCCGCCTGTTCCGGTGCCGTGCGGGCAGCCTCCTTGGCTGACGAAGCCCGGAATGACGCGGTGGAACTTCAACCCGTCATAGAACCCTTCGTTTGCAAGTTTTTCAAAGTTGGCGACAGTTCCCGGCGCCGCTTCCGGATATAGTTCAAACTCGATTTTTTTGCCGTTTGTCAGTTGTATGTATCCTTTTTTAGCCATCTTGATTCTCTCCTTTCATTTCACAAGGGTCATTATATCATATCAAAGAAGCACAGAGCCAATCTACCTGAAATAAACGGCGCTCTTGCATCACTTTTGTAAAAGATTTTAAAAAAAGGTTGAATCGCCTGTGAAAATCATGAATGATAAAAGAGCGGTGTGATACGATACCCGGAGGGCATTTGACTTGAAGAAAAATGGATCTCTTTTTTTCTTTGAAACCTCTCTCATCTTTCATCCGTCTATATTTCGGAACGCATTATTTCCGTTCCGGCAGGCTTCTTTAAAAGTACAGCAATTCTGCCTGAAGCCTGCATTTTTAAGGAGGGCATTGAGCTTGAAAAAATCGATACTAGGAATCTTTACAGCATTGTGTCTGCTCATTTTCCCACAGGTCAGCTTTGCTGACGCCGCAGTGGGTGATGTGATCGTCACGCTGGGGAAAGACTTGTCAAGCCAGGACAGACAAAAGGTATTAAAAGAAATGAATGCGCCTGAAAATGCGACCATCATCGAGGTGACAAATGATGAGGAGCATAAATATTTAGGGGATTATATACCGAAAGCACAAATCGGAACAAGAGCGATTTCTTCTTCTTCGATTACCGTAGCGAAAAAAGGCACCGGTTTGGAAGTGCAGACACACAATATCAGCAGAATTACGGATGAAATGTATTTAAACGCGCTGATGACAGCCGGTGTAAAAGACGCTAAAGTCTATATCACTGCACCATTTGAAGTATCAGGCACAGCCGCTTTGACCGGTTTAATGAAAGCCTATGAAACGACTTCGGGCGAAAAGATCTCCGAAGACGTGAAAAAAGTCGCGAATGAAGAGCTAGTCACCACTTCAGAGCTTGGCGAGAAAATCGGCAGTGAGAATGCATCAGCGCTGATGGCCAAAGTCAAGGAAGAAATCTCGAAAAACGGGGTTCCCGAATCAAAAGAGGAATTGGAAAAAACGATTGATTCCGCCGCTTCCGATCTGGGCGTGACGCTCACAGAGGATCAGAAAAAATCTCTCATGTCTTTATTTAATAACATGAAAAATATTAATATCGACTGGAACCAGGTTGGAGACCAGCTTGACAAAGCAAAAGATAAAATCACGAAATTCCTGGATTCTGAAGAAGGACAAAATTTCCTTCAAAAACTGATCGACTTCTTTGTGTCTCTGTGGAATGCCATCGTTTCCGTATTCACCGGCGGCGGCACCTCAGAGTCCAACGGTTAACACAACCGCCAAAACACCTCCTTTTTCAATTGAAGGGGGTGTTTTATTTTTGCAGAGGGGAAGTCCCCTCCGTCTTCTTCATAGTTTTCGTGAATAAAATCGGTCAGCAGTTTTGTAAATCGGTAAAACGTTTCGTTTTGCGTCGCTGCCCTGTCTTTTAGCGTGAACCGATCAAATAAAGATTGGCGGAATCCTGTGCTCATTTCAAGCTGAATGCTCAGCCCGGAAAGCGACTTGTTGGCGATGTTATTCGGATGGGTTCCGGCGTACTTGTCGTCCGTCGCCAGCATTTCAGCGGCAAACCCCGAGCGATTCAGCTCATCAACCAATATTCTGATTTTAACGCGGTCTGTCCCGCCCACTTTAATAGCGCGGTCTTCACTGTAATAGCCGTGAAGCGACATGACATACTGGTGACTCGCAGTGATGGCGAGCGCCGCCGGCTCGTCAAAACGGGTGCTTGTAATGTGAAGATCCCTATTGCCTGATGATTTCAGCCCTTCAAACAAGTACAAGGAATAATTTTTCGCCACTTCATTGGCGATTTCACTTGTTCCGGGTTCGATGCCGCCTCCATGGATCGCCATGATGAGCATCGGCACTTTTGCGTCCTTCTCCGTCATTCGGTAAGACGCCGGATCTTCATTCCGCTTCAATTCTTCAAAGCTTGAATATTTATCAGCGGACTGTGTTGCAGGATGAGCCGCAGCAGAATATGGGAATGAAATCACAGCAGAAATTAATAAAATATTCACAGAACTGTTTATTGCTGTAAAACACTTCGCTATGTTACAATCAACACATTGCTTCAGGCACTGGAGCATGCGGTGGAGTAGGGATACTTTGGCCGGTTTCATCTACTCCGCCTCTAAATCCGCAAAATCAGCAAATCTCATCCTTTTCACCTTGATCATTGCCTTTACCATCTCCTTTGTTAAATTTTTGTTAAATTCCCAATATTATATACAATCAGCCCGGTCGCTGTTCTATGCATGTCATGATCTTTTTTGCAAAAAACACCCCCGATGGCCGGGAAATATTCTTCATGCGGCAAACGGGAAAAAATTCTTTTTTGAATAAAAAAATGGAGACCCCCTTGAGGGAATCTCCATTTTTTTATTGTTTTACTTTCGATTTCAGCGGCAGATCCAGCTTGACGATATCCTCATACGTCTCTCTCTGAATGACGAGCTGCGCTTCTCCATCCTCGACAAAAACGACGGCCGGGCGCGGAATGCGGTTGTAGTTGTTGGCCATGCTGTAGCCGTATGCACCGGTGCAGAAAACGGCGAGCACATCTCCGTCACGAACTTCGGGGATTTCCAAATCCCAAATCAGCATATCTCCGCTTTCACAGCATTTTCCTGCAATTGATACGGTATCATGACAAGCATCGTTCATCCTGTTGGCGACGGCCGCTTCATATTTTGCCTCATAAAGCGCCGGCCTGATATTATCGCTCATGCCGCCGTCAACAGCCACATATTTGCGAATGCCCGGCACCTCTTTTTGCGAACCGGTCGTGTACAGCGTGGTTCCCGCATCTCCGACGAGAGACCTGCCCGGTTCGATCCAAATCTCAGGGATGTCAAAGCCGAAATGCTCGGCATTTGCTTTGACCGCCTCGATGATTTTTTCAACATAGACATCGGCAGCGAGCGGCTCGTCGTCTTTTGTATAGCGGATGCCGAAGCCCCCGCCGAGATTGAGCACTTCCGGAATGAATGAGTAAGTCTCCCTCCATTCAGCGAGCTTTTCAAAGATCTTGTCTGCCGCAAGAACAAATCCCGCCGTATCAAAAATTTGCGAACCGATGTGGCAGTGCACGCCGAGGAGCTTAAACGCAGATGAGCGAAGGACTTGTTCGATGGCTTGTTCGACCTGCCCATTGTGCAGATCAAAACCGAATTTCGAATCTTCCTGTCCCGTCGTAATATAATCATGCGTGTGCGCTTCAACTCCCGGTGTGATTCTGAGCAAAACGTCTACAGTTTGTCCTGATTGCTTGCAAAGCTTTTCTGTAATGGCGATCTCGTGAAAGTTATCGAGCACGATGCAGCCGATTTGATGCTCCAGAGCCATGGCTAGTTCTTCAGGGCTCTTATTGTTTCCGTGAAAATGAATCCGTTCAGCGGGGAACCCTGCTTTGATCGCAGTAAAAAGCTCTCCTCCCGATACCACATCCAGAGACAGCCCCTCTTGTTCGGCAAGCTGAATCATGGCGACCGCTGAAAACGCCTTGCTTGCATACGCTACCTGCGCTTTTAAACCGGCTTCCCTGAATGCCTTCTGGAATTTTCGAGCGCGCTCTCTTATCAGCGCGACATCGTATACATAAAGAGGTGTTCCATATCTTTCTGCCAATGATAGAACATCGACACCGCCGATTTCGAGGTGTCCACTTTCATTTCGTCTGCTAGTACCATGTAAAAACAATTGTCATTCCCTCTTTCTCTATCTACAAAGGTGCAAGGGGCGGTCCGATTGCTGCCCGATGCATCTTCCGGCTTCATGATAGTGCGATTCTTATGTTGTATTATAACATTTCGTTTTAAAAACTAAACCACCATTTGTCCAAATTTTCTTGATTTACAAAGGGAATAATCCCCTAAAAAACCAATCCATTCTATTGATTATAGAATAACAGAAAACAGCACTTGATAGAAATAGGCATACATAACGTCCATTCAGTTAAAAAAAGAGCTGAAAAATCAAGATTATCGCCCATACAAATAGGCATTTACCTGAATATAATCTTAAAGATGAAAACTAAAAAAACGAAGTGGGAAAGAGGTTATCATATGTATCCAAACCGTTACCCCTACACCCCGGCTCCAGGCTATACACCGGAAGATGTATACGGCTCTTATCAGCCGGCTGTACATCATGAACAGCGAATTTACGAGCCTTATGAAGGGCAGATTATTACAGCTCCGGCGAATACGAGATTTTGGCGGAGAGGAACCGAGGTTTTCCTTCATTCGTCAACGTTTGACCCGTCCGGCCGCGAAATGCTGTATGTCGTCTATCCGATCAGAAGACAGAACAACATCTGCAGCCTCCGGGCAGTCGCGATCTCTGCGAACGAATACAGAGGCATCGGGACCCAAAGACCTGAATTCGATTACTGAAAAAGAGGCTTTTCCCCGGGGAAAAGCCTCTTGGAATACCGTCTTCACGGCTGTCTGGAGCGGTTTCGCGGATGAACGATGCTCGGCCTGACTTTTCCCCCGGGAACGGAAGTGCGCACGAGAACATGCCAAAACGCTTTTCCGTTGAACGGGAGGAGAGGCCATAAGTAAGGCGTCCGCAAGGATCTGATCGAAGTCATCACTATAGTTAAGATCGTTAATCCGATGACAAATCCCTCCACTTTAAAAAGCGCCACCAATATCAGCATAAACAGCTTCACCATTTTATTCGCCAGACTCAGCTCGTAGCTTGGTGTCGTGTACGCTCCGATTGCCGAGAGGGAAACGTATAAAATGACTTCGGGAGAAAACAAGCCGACATTGATCGCGATATCGCCGATCAATACGGCAGCGATCAGGCCCATTGCAGTCGAAAGCGCCGTCGGCGTATGAATGGCGGCCATTCTTAAAAATTCGACGCCGAGATCCGCCAGGAAAATCTGCATGATAATCGGGATATGAGTGTCTTTGTTTAAACCGATAAACGATAAATTATCAGGCAAGAGCGACGGCTGAATGACAAACAATAGCCAAAGCGGCAGCAAAAAGGTGGAGGCCAAAATACCGAAAAACCGCACCCACCTTAAAAACGTCCCAACAGCCGGTGTCTGTCTGTATTCCTCAGCATGCTGTACATGGTGAAACAAAGTCGTCGGCGTAATGATGACGCTTGGCGACGTATCGACGATCACGATGACATGCCCCTCTAAAATATGGCTTGCGGCTACGTCTGCCCTTTCCGTAAACCTGACAAGCGGAAACGGATTGAAGCCTTGGCCGACAATGAATTCCTCTACCGATTTATCCGACATCGGCAGTCCGTCGATCTTCACATTTTCAATTTCTTTTTTTAATACTTCAACAAGATCGGGATCTGCAACATCTTCCAAATAGCAAAGGCAGATGTCTGTTTTGGAGCGTTCACCGATATGAAGCATTTTATAGCGCAGGCGTTCATCTCTGATCCGGCGTCTGATCAGGGCTGTGTTGACGATGATGTTCTCGACGAGCCCGTCTCTTGCACCGCGTACGACTTTTTCTGTATCAGGCTCTTCCGGCGTTCTGCCCGGATAGCTTCTGACATCAATGATAAATGCAAATCCCGCATCTTCGACGATGATGGCAACCAGTCCCGACAGCACTTGGTCCACCGCTTCATCAAGCGTTTCTGCTTTTGAAACCTGCTGGTTCAAAAGCCTGTTTTCGACAATGTCTTCGACCTCGCCCGACTCTTTTTCTTTATCATTGAGATGCACCAGTTCCCTTAACAGGTGAATGATGTATTGGGTGTCGCACAACCCGTTGACATAATAAAGCTGAACTTCATGGCCGAGGATAAAGACCTTGCGTACGCCAAGGTCAAAGCTTTCTCCCATGCCGACCCGCTTCTTGAAATACGCTTCATTCTTAGAAGGATCAAGGAATACGTTCGTCTTCTCTTGCTTTTGAGCACTCATGATACCCGCTCCTTTCTAAAATGAGCTCGACCGCTTTCATTGTAATCGGCGACCCTTTTTCCACATCGTCTTTTCTGTTCATTTTACCGATATCACCGATTCCGACGATGATCGGAACATCCAGCTGATCAAGGCAATAGACCGTGTCACCGTTCATTCGTTTGACATCGAGCTCTTTGACCCCGTGTTTATCGACGCCGAATTCCGTCAGTTCACCTTCCGCATCGATTGATACATCGATCCTTGTCCACTCTGCATAATGAGTTTTTGAAGCGACGGCGATGACCCCGAGCACCTCGATATCGGCATGCATCGCTACATATTTCATCGCTGTCTCTCCCGGCCCTTCGCCTTGAAGTCCGGAATCATCAAACATGACGAATACAGGATCATGAGGGGTTTCTAGGATCATGGATACAAGCTCCGGTCCCGTTTTAATGCTTGGATTCCCCGCCGATTGGGAAATACAGCGGCCGCCCGTTTTTCTTGCCGCATATTCGATTGCTTTTGCAGCGTATATATCGCCGTCTGTGACCAAAATGACCTTGCGTTTTGCTGGCATTATCCTTTATCCTTTCGGTTTAAAAATCACGGCAACAAGAAAAGCAAACAAGATAGCGGCAGATACACCGGCAGATGTCAGTTCGAATATCCCCATGCCGATTCCGATAAAGCCATGTTCCTCAGCCTGGTGCATCGCGCCGTGCAAAAGAGAATGGCCGAAGCTGACAATCGGGACTGTAGCCCCGGCACCGGCAAATTCGATAAAACGGTCGTAAAGGCCGAAACCGTCAAGGATCGCTCCTGATACGACAAAAGTTGACATGACATGAGCCGGCGTCATTTTAAAGATATCAAGCAAAAGCTGGCCGATGACGCAAATCAATCCTCCTGCAATAAAAGCAATGACATATTCCATCTTAAGCGTTCCCCCCTTCGGCCCGTTCAAATACGACGCCATGGGCAATGCATGGTATCGATTCTTTTTGCTGGACGATCGTCGGGCTTAAAAGGGCGCCTGTCGCTACAACAAGCACTCTGTTCAGCCTTCCCGCTTCAATTTCTTTAAAAATGTGGCCAAAGGTGACGACAGCGGAACAAGCACATCCGCTTCCGCCTGCAAAAACCTGCTGGTCAGGTGTATAGATCATCAGTCCGCAGTCATTATGTTTTGTCCCGACATTGATTCCTTCCTCTTTTAACAAATCCTTTAAAATCGGGCTGCCGACACCTGAAAGGTCGCCGGTTAAAATCAGATCGTAATCATCAGGGGTGCGTCCCAGATCCTCTAAATGCTGCTTGATCGTATCCGCCGCAGCGGGGGCCATCGCCGACCCCATATCCTGCGAATCGGTAATCCCCAAGTCGATAACTCTTCCGACGGTTGCACTGCTGATTTTGATGCCGCCGGGCTGCTGACTGAGGACGACTGCTCCGCTTCCGGTCACTGTGGATGTAGCGGTTCCCGGCTTTTGGCCGCCGTATTCCGTCGGGTAGCGAAACTGCCTTTCAGCAGTAGCATTATGACTGCTGGTTGCCGCTAGGGCACGCTTTGCGAACCCTCCGTCAATCAATGCCGAACTGATCGCGATCGATTCCATTGATGTCGAGCATGCTCCAAATAAGCAAAGAAAAGGAATTTTCAAATGCCTCGCCACATAGTTGGCTGTCACGTTTTGGTTGAGCAGATCGCCTGCCAAAAAGATATCGATGTCTTCCTTTTTAAGATTTTGTTTTGATAACGCGGTCTGAACCGCATCCTCCATCAGCTTGCGCTCTGCCATCTCCCAGTTTTTCTGGTTGCAGTGCATTTCATCATAGGTTTTGTCGAATAAGTGTCCAAGCGGACCTTCTTTTTCTTTAGGTCCGACCGCTGTTCCGCTTGAGTTAACAAACAGCGGGTTCTCGAACTCCCATGTTTGTTTTCCTGTTAATTTCATGATGTTTTCCTCCTAAAACAACTTGTCAAAGGCAAAGCGGATCATTCCCACAATATAAGCGGCCACAACGCCGAACACGATGACGTTTCCGGCAAGCTTGAACATGTTTGTCCCCACGCCGAGGACATAGCCTTCACTTTTATGCTCAAGGGCTGCACTCGTCATACTGTTGGCAAACCCTGTAACCGGAACGGCGGAACCAGCACCGGCAAACTGGCCGATTCTGTCGTAGACGCCAAGGCCTGTTAACAGAGCGGAGATTAAGATGAGCGTAGCAACCGTCGGGTTTCCAGCTGTTTTTTCATCAAAGTGGAATACGGCCATATAAAAATTCTGGAGAGCCTGGCCGATCGTACAGATCAGACCGCCGACAAGAAAAGCCTTGATACAGTTCAGGACATAAGGCGGCGTAGGCTGATAAGCTTTGACTTTCGATTGGTAATTATCTTTCAAATTTGACATCATATTCCTCCTTTTATGACAAATGAACAAAAATGAGCCATTGAAACATCGAGCCAAGGATCTTCCCGAACACAATGGCCATTAAAAGAATCAAAATCCTGTCCCCCATACCGATGCGTTTCGCCAGTATCGGAAGCACGTTCAACACTTCTGTCAGCGCCGCTGCAAGCATTCCGATGAAAACGCCCGCAAAAAGGCCGATCGGAACAAGCAGCCATTTGGATAAAAAAAAGCGGGACATGTTCAGCGATTCCCACCCTCCGAACACCGCGCCCAGAATGACAGCCCATTCATACGCCTGGATAAACCCTTGCGTTTTCGTCAGCTGAGTCAGTCTCGGGATAATGCCAAGCACGGTAAGAAAAGCGACAAATCCAGATCCAACCGCAATCCCTCCTGCGAGTCCGAGAAAGATGATAAAGATCACGCTAATGATCATGAATATCCTTTGTCGTTTCTTTGTTTTCGTGCAATGCCACATAATGGTCCAAATCAAGCTGATATTTAAACATCTCGACCTCCAGAGGACTCGGCTCCTCGTTAAACCGTTTTTTAAATAAATGATTAAAAAACAAAATCATGCCGAGACCGAGACCGATGCTGTACGGAATCTGCAAAAGGTATGGATAGCGGTTCTCCTTGCCCGTCACCATTTCGTAAAGCAAGATGTGTACGTCCCTCATGCTGACATCTTCATGAAAGTTCATGACAGCAAGGCCGGCACCGACGAACAGGAGCAGCCAGACGCCGACGAACAGTACGGGAGACAGCCCCCTTTTCGGATATTGGATCTCCACGATGGTTTCAGAACCGCCGACGGTTTGGACGTCAAGGTCAGGAAACGATTTATGTACAGCTTCGATCACCTTCATCACGTCCAACACCACCATGCTTTGATCCGCTTTGCTGACCTGATAAATAGGCAGCCGTTCAAGCTTTTCTTTGTATCGGCGGTCGCCCGCTACCTGTGCGATATGGCCGAGCAGAATCAATTCATCGGGATCGGCCTCAAGCCGGTGGCGGAGTCTGATAAAAACTTGACGTTCCATCTGGGTCACTTCCTATATGATGGTTATAGTTGTAGTATGAAGTACATCCCATTTATCATTCAGCAAGCGGCAAAAGACCATAAATTACCACGAAAAAAACCGGAACACTCTTTTTTGGAGCGTTCCGGTTTTTCATTAGACATCCGAGCAGCCTCAGCTTTCAAATTGATCCATCTGGTTTTTGATTTGCTTTAAAATCTTTTTTTCAAGCCTCGACACTTGCACCTGGGATATGCCGAGGCGGTCGGCAACTTCAGATTGCGTCTTGTCTTTGTAATACCTTAAATAAACAATCAGCTTTTCCCGTTCATCCAAATCCTTGATGGCTTCCTTCAAAGCGATTTTATCGAACCACTTCTCTTCCGACTGATCGGCGATTTGATCCAGAAGTGTAATCGGATCTCCGTCGTTTTCGTAAACCGTTTCATGAATGGATGAGGGAGAGCGGACCGCTTCCTGGGCCATCACGACCTCTTCCGAACTGATTTCGAGATAATCGGCGATTTCCTGAACGGTCGGAATCCGGCCGTTTGACTTGGAAAGCTCGTCTTTTGCCCGCCGGATTTTGTTGCCGAGTTCTTTCAGCGAGCGGCTCACTTTGACGGTTCCGTCATCTCTGATAAACCGCTGAATCTCGCCAATAATCATCGGGACGGCGTAGGTGGAAAACCGAACGTCATAGGAAAGATCGAATTTGTCCACCGACTTCAAGAGGCCGATGCAGCCGATTTGAAAGAGGTCATCAGGCTCATAGCCTCTGTTCAAAAAACGCTGAACGACTGACCAAACAAGACGCATGTTTTTTTCTATGAGGAGGTCCCTTGCTTTTTGATCGCCGTTCTGGCTGTTTTTAATCAGTTCTTTCACTTCATGGTCTTTAAGCTGAGTGTTCTGGTTTTCTTTTTTAACCTCCACATCCATAACAAATCTCCCTTAATTGCAAAGCGCTTTGCTTTTTGATAAGTGCTTTGTTAAGTGTATTGTGGTTCCCATCTCAGGTGAGGAGTCGATCGAGATATCATCCATGAAATTTTCCATGATCGTAAAGCCCATTCCCGACCGCTCGAGTTCAGGCTTTGTCGTGAACAGGGGCTGGCGCGCTTCCTCAAGATTAGGGATGCCGACTCCTTCGTCACGAATCGTTAAGTAGACGATATGATCATGAAGGGTGACGGAAATGTATACGTCTCCCTGCCCTGAGTTTTCATAACCGTGTATGATCGCGTTTGTGACCGCTTCGGATACGACCGTTTTAATTTCGGTCAGTTCATCCATCGTCGGGTCGAGCTGAGCGATAAAAGCAGCGACTGTCACCCGTGCAAACGATTCGTTTTGGCTGAGTGCCGTGAACTGGATATTCATTTCATTTTTCATGACGCCACCCCCAACGTTTCAAGTGCACGCTGCTCTGATTGCTCAAGGCGAATGATTTTAAACAGCCCGGACATATCAAATAAACGTTTAACAGCAGGAGAAATGGCGCAGACGATCATTTCTCCGCCGAGCTGTTTAATCTCCTTATATCTGCCGAGCACGACGCCAAGTCCTGAACTGTCCATAAACGAAAGGTCTGCAAGATTCATGACAATATGGCGAATACCGGATTGTTCCAGATGGTCACTGACTTGTTTTCTCAAGGTTTCTGCTGTATGGTGATCGAGTTCACCTGTCAACCGAATGCATAGTACGGATTCTTTGACGTGAATATCGATTCCGAGGCTCATCCTCATTCCTCCTTGGTTTAAATCGGATAATGAGTGTTTCGCTTCAGACTTTATAAATTCCTTCACCGTGACAAAACTAGTGACCGTTCGGCATTATTCACTCCACTTCGTCCAGTGGGTCATCGTCCGCTTGAACATCGTCCACATCCCTGCTTTATCCATGTCTTTTTCCGCGACAAGAGGGCTTTCAGCGAGAACCTTTCCGTCCTTTTTCAATACGAGCGTCCCAAGCTCTGTGCCTTTTTTGACAGGGGCCTGGATATCTTCCTTCTGTTTGATTTCTTTTTTAACAGCTTCGATATTTTCGCCTTTTTTCGTCAAAAGGGAAATCGGTTCCGATGTGACAAGGTTTATTTTTTGCTCATGGCCTTTATTGACCTTCAAATCGGAAATGATTTCATTGCGTTTATACATCGGATGCGTTTCATATTGGCTGAATGCAAAATCAAGCATTTTTGTGATTTGGGCATTTCGTTCTTTTGGCGTACTGGCACCAAAAACGACAGCGATGACGCGCATGTTTCCTTTTTTCGCTGAAGCTGTCAGGCAGTACTTTGCTTCATTTGTAAAGCCGGTCTTGACTCCGTCAACGCCGGGATAAAATTTGATGAGGCGGTTTGTGTTGACGAGCCAGAATTTTTTATCACTGTTTTCTCTCAGATAGTCTTCATATGTTCCCGTAAATTTCGTGATGTTTTCATATTTTAAAAGCTCTTTCGCCATGAGTGCCATGTCATAGGCTGTGCTGTAATGGCCTTCTTCAGGCAGACCTGTCGTATTTTGAAAAGATGTATCCTTGAGGCCGAGCTCAGCGGCTTTTTCATTCATTCTTTTGACAAATTCCTCTTCAGATCCGGCAATATGCTCTGCCATTGCCACAGAGGCATCATTACCCGATCCGATGGCGATCCCTTTCAGCATATCTTCAACCGTCATTTCTTCGCCGGGCTCAAGGAAAATTTGCGATCCCCCCATTGAAGCGGCATACTCGCTTGTTCTGACTTTGTCTTTCATTTTGATCTTGCCTTCATCAAGAGCTTCCATGATCAACAGCATGGTCATCACTTTTGTCATGCTGGCCGGGGGAAGCTTTTCACGGCTGTTCTTGTCATACATCACCTTACCGGTATCCCGCTCGATTAAAACGGCAGATTTTGCGTCATCAGCAAGCTCCGACGGTTTCTTTTCGCTCTCTTTTGCAAACGCCGGCGGCGCAGTCATCAGGATTATCGTAAAAATCAGCAATTTGGATAAATGACGTTTCATCACCCAGACCTCCATTTCGTAATCCTCTCTATTTTTTCCAATCCAGTTGGATTTATACGGATTGATTGGAAAAAATTTCTCATCAGGCAAAAAGAAAGAGCCAATGCAGGTTCTTATTTGAACTTGCATTGGCTCCCATTTCAACTTCGCGGCGGTTTTAGCCGATTTTGGCGACGGCCGCTTTAACAAACCGCAAAAAGTCGGCTTTTACTTTTTCGGTGACTTCGATCACTTCGTCATGGGAGAGCGGCTGATCGAGGATTCCGGCTGCCGCGTTTGATATACACGAAATGCCGAGCACGCGAAGGCCCGCATGTTTTGCAACGATGACTTCCGGAACCGTCGACATGCCGACAGCATCCGATCCGATCGTTCTGAGGAAGCGCACTTCGGCAGGCGTTTCGTATGTAGGTCCTGTGACGGCTGTGTAAACCCCTTCTTGTACACCGATGTTCAATTCTTCGGCTGTTTTTTTCGCCAAGAGGCGCAGTTCCTTATCATATGCGGATGACATGTCAGGGAATCTGACACCCAGCGAGGAATCGTTCGGCCCGATCAGCGGATTCGTTCCCATATAATTGATATGATCGGATATGATCATCAAATCGCCGGGACGGAACGATTCATTGACGCCGCCTGCGGCATTGGTCACAATTAAAGTCTCGATCCCGAGTTCTTTCATGACACGTACCGGGAAGGTTACCTTGTCCATTGAATATCCTTCGTAAAAATGAAAACGCCCTTGCATCGCGACGACTTGCACATTTTCAAGTCTGCCGATGACAAGCTGTCCGGCATGCCCTTCAACAGTGGAAACAGGAAAATCCGGGATGTCTTCATATTTAATGCGAACGGCGTCTTTTATCTCATCAGCAAGCACGCCAAGACCCGATCCCAAAATCAGGCCGACCGCCGGTTTGATTTCTGTTTTGCTTTTAATATAGTCTGCGGCATTTGCAATCATCTGTTTCACGTCGTTTCCTCCTATTTCAGCAGGGATAAAAAGCTTTTTCCGTACTTTGGCATATTCGTTTTAAAGTTGTCGGCAATCGTCGCGCCGATGTCCGCGAATGTATCTGCGAGCGGAAGCGCACCGGGCTTTTCGTGCTTTTTGCTGTATACAAGAAGCGGCACGTACTCCCTTGTATGGTCTGTGCCATGGTGAACCGGATCATTGCCGTGGTCGGCGGTAATGATGAGCAGATCGTCTTCACGCATCTTTTCAAATACTTCGGGAAGGCGCGCGTCGAATTCCTCGAGCGCTTTTCCGTAACCTTCAGGATCGCGGCGGTGCCCGAACAGCGCGTCAAAGTCCACGAGGTTTACAAAGCTGATCCCTGTAAAATCTTTGTCAAGCGTTTGCACCAGCTTATCCATCCCGTCCATATTCGATTTCGTTCTAAGCGATTCCGTAATGCCCTCGCCGTCGTAGATATCGGAGATTTTGCCGATCGCAATCACATCAAAGCTGTCATCTTTCAATTCATTCATTACGGTTCTGTCAAACGGCTTCAGCGCATAATCATGCCGGTTCGGCGTCCGTTTAAATTCGCCCGGCTTGCCGACAAACGGCCTCGCAATGACGCGTCCGACCATATATTTCTCGTCAAGCGTAAGCTCGCGCGCGATCTCGCAGATTTTGTACAATTCCTCGAGAGGCACGACTTCTTCGTGTGCGGCAATCTGCAGAACGGAGTCCGCTGAGGTGTAGACGATCAGCGCGCCGGTTTCCATATGCTCCGCACCGAGCTCATCCAAAATCGCAGTGCCTGATGCAGGTTTGTTTCCAATCACTTTTCTTCCGGACTTCTGTTCAAGTTCATGGATCAATTCGTCCGGAAAACCTTCGGGAAACACCTGGAAAGGTTTGTCTATGTAAAGTCCCATTATCTCCCAATGACCAGTCATCGTATCTTTTCCGTTTGAGGCTTCTTTCATTTTGCCGTAATAGGCAAGCGGCTCTTCTGCCTTTTCGACACCTTTGATTTCTCGGATATTGCTGAGTCCGAGCTTCGACATGTTCGGCAGGCGGATGCCTCCCATGTGTTCGGCAATATGGCCCAATGTATCTGCGCCTTTGTCATTAAATTGATCGGCATCAGGCGCCTCGCCGATTCCAACGGAATCCATCACAATTAAAAATACGCGGTTGTAATCAAATGCAGGCATTTGTCGGCCTCCTTTTTTTCTTTCTGTCAGCTGTAGGCTGTCACGCTTGGCATAAAAAAACCAAAATACCGCTATTAGCCAAGTATAAACCGTTTACACAACAGTTGACAATACGAACGGGAATAGTGAGAAACTTCCCGCAATTTGCTGCACACTCAACATGAAAAACCGTGCTTTCGCCTGTTCTTTTAGGCTATGCACGGGGATGGTATTGCTTATATACGTCTTTCAGCCTTGTTTTCGTCACATGTGTATAAATTTGCGTCGTCGAAATGTCGGCGTGTCCGAGCATTTCCTGAACGGCCCGGAGATCGGCTCCGTTTTCGAGCAGGTGTGTGGCGAATGAGTGCCTCAGTGTATGCGGCGTCAGCTCTTTATTAATTCCCGCTTCCAAGGCGATTTTCTTTAAATTTTTCCAAAACCCCTGCCGGCTCATCTGTCTGCCGTGGTGATTCAGAAACAGGGCGTCTTCGGAATTTTTTTTCAAAAGCTTTCCCCTCGCTTTTGACAGATATTCGCCGACCGCATGTGACGCCGCTTCGCCGAGCGGAACGATCCGCTCCTTTCTTCCTTTCCCGAAGCAGCGGATAAAGCCCATCGATAAATGGACATCGGACAGCTTTAATGCGATCATCTCGCTGACGCGGATTCCTGTCGCATACAGTAATTCCAGCATCGCTTTATCGCGGTAGCCGAACGGCCCCGTCAGCTTCGGCGTATCCAGAAGCGTTTCGACTTCCTGTAATGACAGCACCTTCGGGAGCGTCCGTTCCGTTTTTTGTGACTCAATATGGACGGACGGGTCCTGGGCCGTTACTTTTTCCCTCAGCAGAAACTGGTGAAAGCTGCGGATGGAAGCGAGATGCCTCGCAATCGTCTTACCGGATTTTCCGGCGTCTTTTAAATGCTTTAAAAACTGGATGATGGTAAGCCTTGTCACCTGGTCAAAAGAGCTCAGCTGCTCCTGTTCCTCTAAATAGGCGGCGTAGCTGTTCAAATCCCGTTCATAGCTCACAACCGTGTTGTGGGAAAGCCCCCGTTCAACAACGGCGTAGTGGATAAAGTCTTTAATATGAACTTTCACGCTATCCTACTCCCCGTTCAAATAAAAAAAGATTAACCGGTTAAACCAGCTGCCCTGCTCGTCCCCTTCCATCGAGGCGACCTTGAGGGCTGCTCCTTCAGGTTTATCATACCGATGATAGTTTTCATACTCTGAATTTATCCATATCATAGCATAATAAAACAAGACGGTAAAACCGGTAAACAGCACGAACACCTTGATCATATCGGCAGCCGTTTTCAGCATTTTCATACGGTTTCAGGTCCCTTCTTTTGATTCGATTACTAAAACTTATGCCAAATGAGACAAGTTTTATACGTCTGAATCAAAAAAGAACCCGCTCATGGCTGAAAGGGTTCTCTCCGGTTTAGACTATTCCGATTCCTTTTGCTGACAGTCATGACAGATGCCGTGGAACGTCAGCCTGTGGTCTTTTATTTTAAATTTCCAATCCTTTTCAATGATTTCTTCCACGTCTTCAAGCAAATCTTCTTCAATTTCAACAACCGAACCGCATTCCATGCAAACAAGGTGGTGATGGAAATGTGCGGCACCTTCTTTACGGAGGTCATATCTTGACACACCGTCGCCAAAATTGATTTTATCCACTACTTTTAATTCAGTTAACAATTCAAGAGTCCGATATACTGTCGCAAGACCAATCTCAGGAGATTTCTCTTTTACGAGGAGGTATACATCTTCTGCGCTTAAATGGTCTTCCTCATTCTCAAGCAGCACCCTTACAGTAGCCTCGCGCTGAGGGGTGAGTTTATAGCTGGAAGAATGCAGTTGCTTTTTAATCCGATCAATACGTGTTTCCATTGACTTTCCCTCCTACGCCGCATTACCTAGCTTATTATAACAAAACAAGCGCAGGGAGCCAACTATAATCATTATAAATTGAGAAACAAAATGAATATTTTTTAATAATCATTATAAATTAATGCTGTTTCGGCAAGACGTACTCCGTCAGCTTTTCCATCAACACCGGTGAAAGATATGCTTCAAAGGAAGAGGATATAAGAGACATCGCGAGAATCAGGACGAGCACAAAAGCGTACCGGCCAAACCAATGGACAGGCGCTTCTGCAAGGCTGCGTTTGACAAAAAGCTGGCGGATGAGCCTCATCGAAAAGGCGATGGCGCAAGTCCCCATGATCAAGTAAGCCGGGATCAGCAGCATATTTTGCGGGAGCACGGAGACAAAAGACAGGAAAAAGCCGTTGATTCCCATTTGATTGACGAGAAAGCCGACTGTAAATCCGACGACGATCCCTTTTAAGAAGACCATGATAAAAATAACGGGCAAGCCGATGATGGAAATCCCGAGAATCCACATTAAGCCTAAATATTTCATATTATGAAGAAAGCTCTGCAAAAACATTTCCTTTGAGCTGGCTGCTTTTCCTTCGGAAAGCTGTCCAAAAAATCGATTCAAATAGTAGAACAAATCTTCTTTTTGACCGATCGTCATGCTGTTGACGATGACCGCGCCGAAAATCACACCCATTAAAAACAGTACTGAAACAAATAAATAGATTGACAGATGATCCTTCATATGTTGAAAGATGAGCTCTTTGATTGTGGGCTTCCGCATGTATCTTCCTCCCAGACGTGCTTTTGATTTTAATAGATTGTATGAGAGAAAAGAGAGCCGCATGACTTTTTTTGAAAAAAGACAGGCGCCCGTAAAAGGCGCCTTGATCACGTTATGATTCCTCCCTGTTTTCCGAAGAATGCTCCCTGTCCGTATTCACAGTCTTGTTGGCAGCCATTACAAACGGCAGATAAATCACTGTTGAAATGGCGAGGCAAAGAAAGCCGACCCCGAGCGCAAGCCAGTTTCCTCCTGTCCCGAGAAACGGAATCAACGGCCCGGGCGTTGTCCACGGAACAGCGTATGCGATCGGTGGAATCAGCTGAAACTTGATGAACAAGTAGCCAATGACAGTGTTGACTGCCGGAACGATGATAAAGGGAATCATGAAGATCGGATTGAGCACGACCGGAAGTCCGAAAATAACAGGTTCATTAATGTTAAATATCCCCGGCCCGATCGAAAGCTTACCGATGTCTTTATAATCCCGGCGCTTTGAAGCGATGAATATTGCGATCAAAAGCCCCAGCGTCATGCCCGATCCCCCGTAGTTTGCAAAGGCGTCATTCAGTGCCCATGTTTCAGGAAACGGAGCGTTCCAGGCAGAGCCTGTTTTGGCGGCAAAAGCGAGATTTTCAAGGTTTGCTTCGGCAAAGATCGTTTCTCTGATCGCCGCAATTGTATTCGGGCCGTGAATGCCGAACAGCCATAAAAAGTTGGCGACGATTCCAAGGAAAACAACAGTGAAAATATTCGTTCCCATCTCTCTCAACGGCGCCTGCAGCACGGTATACACCAATTCATGCAAACCGTTTTTCGACAGAGACGATAGCGCAAAGCTTAACATCGCAAAGCCAATCGTAATGAAGATGATCGGAAACAGCACTTTAAATGTCCGGGCAACCGCAGGCGGCACCTGCGGAGGCATATGAATTTGCAGGCGCTTGGCATTTGAAAGCCTGCTGAACACTTCACCGACGAGGATCCCGATGATTAAGGCAACGAACAGCCCTTGCGCACCGAGCCACTTCGTCGTTAAAAAGCTCTCGTTTTCGATCAGGCGGTACGGTGAATAAATGATAAAATAACAGGATACGGCCGTTAATCCGGCAAGCAGTTCATCCGCTTTCATTGAGATGGCTAAATTGCGTGCAACGAGAAACACGACAAATATGGACATAATATCGAGCGATCCCCGCAGTACGGGGGTAAAGACCGACTGATAATCAGCCAAGTTCGGAAATATCTTTTCAAGGAACAAAATTTTGGCGATAAACCCGTCCGGAGATAAAATAGCGAAATTCAATAAAATGATAATCGACCCTGCCATAATAATCGGAAATGATAGAATAAAAGCATCTCTGATCGCACATATATGGCGCTGTGAGTTCAGTTTTGCAGCAACGGGAACCAAAAACCGTTCCACGTTCCGCTCAAACTTCTCCATAAACCCGCTCATCCCTGTCTCCCCTCCTTTTTATTTCATCAGCTGCAGCGCTTTTCGCAACACAGCTTCGCCGTTCATGGTGCCGTAGTCGCGCATGTCGATCACCTGAACCGGCGTGTCTCCCGCGCTCGCCTCAACCTGTGACTTTTGGTACCTGACTTGCGGCCCCAGCAGTACGACGTCCGCGCTTGACGCGGCAGTCCCGGCTTCCGATACAGGCAGTGCGATGATGTCGATCTCTTCGTTCAGCGCCTCGGCATGCTTTTTCATTCTGCTGACAAGCAGGCTCGTTGACATGCCGGCCGCGCAAACCAATAAAATTTTCTTCATTATTTGTTAACCCCCTTCAGTTTCACCTTTTTCCCCGCCGATCAGAAAACGCTTTCATTACAATGCGGAGTAATATTTCAACCTGGTCTTTTATCCTATGACCGAGATAGACAACTGTTTCATAAAAATCAATATTTTTATAACGGTTTCAAACGGCTCGTTTAGTCAACCTCAACAAACGCCTTGAAACATTTGTTTAGTTTATCTAATGAATTTTTCAGAATAATAAGTTATATTTTTCCTTAAAAATAAGCGGAGGGATTATATGAAATCTGTCCAATATGAAAAAGTTCAATCAGACCGTACACTCTCAAACAGCGACCTGCAGCCTCTAAAGCCTGAGGAACGCACATGGAAAGCGGTCAATTTCGCATCGATCTGGATGGGCTGCATCCATAACATCCCGACTTACGCAACGGTTGGCGGACTGATAGCGATCGGGCTTTCTCCGTGGCAGGTGCTTGGGATTATCGCAGTCGCTTCGGTCGTGCTCTATGCAGCCCTCGCATTGAATGGACATGCCGGCACAAAATACGGCGTGCCTTTTCCCGTGTTAATCAGGGCTTCTTTCGGGATATACGGGGCTAATATTCCGGCGCTTCTCAGAGGTTTTGTGGCGATTATGTGGTTCGGCATTCAAGCGTTTGCGGGAAGCATGGCGCTTAACATCCTGATCTTAAATGTGTGGAGCGGCTGGAAAGACATCGGCGGCGATTGGAACTTGTTTGGATTGCATTTATCAGGGCTTTTGTCATTTGCTTTCTTTTGGGGAATTCATCTGCTTGTCCTTCACCACGGAATGGAGTCGATCAGAAAGTTTGAAGTCTGGGCCGGCCCGCTCGTTTATCTCGTCTTTGGCGGAATGGTGTGGTGGGCAGTCGATATTGCGGGAGGACTCGGTCCGATTTATTCGCAGCCGGGAAAATTTCAGACATTCGGCGAATTGATTTGGCCGTTTCTTGCCGGTGTGACGGGAATTATCGGCATATGGGCGACACTCATTTTGAACATTCCCGATTTTACGAGGTTTGCAGCCTCTCAAAAAGAACAAATCAGAGGGCAGTTTTACGGTTTGCCGGGCACATTCGTTCTGTTTGCATTTGCAAGCATTACCGTCACCTCCGGCTCACAGGCTGCCTTCGGGGAGCCGATTTGGGATGTTGTCGATATTCTCGCCCATTTTGACAACCCGTATGTGATCGCGCTTTCGGTCATTACACTTTGCATCGCCGCCATTTCGGTAAACGTTGCAGCGAATATTGTCTCGCCAGCCTATGACCTGGCCAATTTTTTGCCGAAATATATCGATTTTAAGCGAGGCAGCTATTTGACAGCTGTTTTGGCCCTGTTCACTTTCCCATGGAAGCTGATGGAGAATGAAGCGAGCGTGTTTTCGTTTCTCGGCACAATCGGCGGAATATTGGGGCCGGTCGCAGGCGTTATGCTTGCCGATTATTTTATCATCCGGAAGCGCACGCTTCACATCGAAGATCTCTACTCTCTAACCAGGAGGTATACGTACTATAAAGGCTACAATTACCGCGCATTTGCCGCAGTTGGACTCGGAGCGTTTATGTCTTTGATCGGGACATACTTGCCGGCCCTGAAACCCCTCTATGATATTTCATGGTTTTCAGGCGTGCTGCTCGCATTTGCCGCATACATCTTTTTGATGCGCATCCATCCCCCCGGCGTCCTTAGAGATAAAACCGCTGACTACGCTGCCGAAAGCAATGTATAAGCACGGGCTCAAGGTCCGCGAAAACGCTATTCGCGGTCCATTTTTTGTTATATTCAGTCATTTTAAACAAATTCGAGCTAAGGAATGTGATAGACTAATGGATATAAAAAATGATTGGAGTATCACATGAACAAACGCTTTGATGGTAAAGGGCTGAACTACATCGTCAGGCAAGCTGTCCAACAAGATGCAAAGGAATTATCTGCTGTAAGGGTACAGATCGATGGAGAAACCGAATATTTGGACAGGGAAAAGGGTGAAGGTTTTATTGATGAAACGGGTTTTAGAGAGCTGATCAAAAGAGACAGCGAACATGACCGATGCTTGTTTTTAGTGGCGGTCGCTCGAAACAGGATCGTCGGCTTTTCAAGATGTGCCGGACAGGATTTAAAACGCTTCTCTCATCAAGTGGAGTTTGGCGTATGCGTATTGAAAGAATTTTGGGGATACGGCATTGGAAAACGCCTTTTAAACGAATCGATTGTTTGGGCTGATGCCGCAGGCATTCAAAAAATGACCCTGCGCGTGTCGGAAACAAATGAGAGGGCTTCTGCCCTGTATCAAAAGCATGGCTTTAAAATAGAAGGGATTTTAAAAAAAGACAAGCGGCTTTCTGACGGAACATATAACAACACGATTGTGATGGGAAGATGGCACAATCAAAAATAGAAAGAATATCTGGAGGGAACCTGGATGAATCCGATACTGCTCGATTTTCCGGACAGTTTTGAAACCCCGCGCCTTATTGTCAGAGCGCCAAGGGCAGGCGACGGCGCGGCCGTCCATGACGCCATTCGAAAATCGTTGCCTGAGCTCAAGCCGTGGATGCCGTTTGCAAGGGAAATGCCCGAGGAAGAACATGTAGAAATCAACGTCAGGCAGGCACAGGCCGATTTTATTTTGCGCAACGATTTACGGATGCATATTTTCCATAAAGAAACGGGAAAGTTCGTCGGCAGCACAGGCCTTCACCGCATGAACTGGCAAGCGAAACGGTTTGAAATCGGCTATTGGCGCAGTTCTGAATTTGCCGGACAGGGGTACATGACCGAAGCGCTTAACGGACTGATTGATTTCGCGAGGGGACACATCAAAGCCAAGCGGCTTGAGATATGCTGTGACAGCATGAACACGAAAAGCAGAAAAATGGCGGAGCGCCTCGGCTTTCAGCTGGAAGCCGTTTTACAAAGCGATGACCTTTCGAATGATTTAAGCGAACATCGGGACACATGCATGTATTCGCGCATCTTCTAAAAAAAGAACCCTTATGATCTTCATGAAGCAAATCATAAGGGTTCTTTCGTTTATGTTTCATATGCAGCTTTGCAAGCTCTTCCCGCCTGCTTTTCGTTTTTCTGACGTGCGTGCTGAATTCAGGCGCCTTGCCTCTTGATACGGCGGCATCTCTGCCTGTGTTTCTCAACATGTGCTCACGCTTTTTCCTTGCCTTGCTTTTGGCCATGTTCCCCACTCTCCTGTCAAATTTTTATCTTATTATTATAGAAAGGCGGGGTTCTGAACGCAAGTCATACGGTTTCTGCCGTTTTGATCATATCCACATGCGGAATGCCGTCCTCCATATAGACGTCTGATATTGCTTTAAATCCGAAGGAGCCGTAAAAGGAACGCAAATGATTCTGGGCGCTGATCTTGACCCTTTTCTCCCCCCGCTCGTCTTCCAAAAAGCGGAGCGCTTGATCAAGAAGCGTCTGCGCATATCCCTTTCCCCTGTCCTCATTACGGACGATCACCCGGCCGATTGATGCCTCCGGGTAAGCCGTACCGCTCGGGAACAGCCTGCAATACGCAGCGATCTCTCCTTCTTGGCTCAGAAATAAATGGTGTGCCCGCTCATCTAAGTGATCAAGCTCATGATACGGACAGTTTTGTTCAACGATAAAGACGTCTATTCTAAGCTTGATGATGCGGTACAACTCTTCCTTCGACAATTCCTCATACGATTTTAGTTTCCACTCCATCCCTTTTTCCAAAGCCCCCTTCAGCTCTGCACTTTTCCATAGGTTCCGCCGCCTCCGGCTTTCAGCTCTAAATCCCCGTTCCTTGCTTTGACCACGAGATCAGCCGTCTGCGGACGAATGGCTTCTTTTAGTTCGCCTTCTTTTACCCGGTGAAGGATATTCATCTCAGTGCCGAAAGCATCTTTCAGCTTCTGAATCGTTTTCGGACCGATGCCGGGGATCAGCTGCAGCGGAACCTGGTGAACGTACGGCGGGCGCTTGACCGGGCTTTTATCCTGATCGTAAAGCTCCATTAGACGTGTGCTGACGCCTTTTGTAAACTTTCGGCTTCCGCACGCTTTACACACCGTTTCACCTGCCTCCTGCAAACGGCCGCATGTTTCACAAGCGGTTTGAAAATATTTGCCCAACTGCGGATTCATTCCGTAATTGGCGGCAATGCAGCGCCCTTCTTGTCCTCTTAAAGCAAGTGAAAACTCTTGAAAGCTGGCATGTTTAATGTGGAGCTTATTATACTCTCTGCCGATTTTCCCAAGAGAATGGGCGTCCGAATTGGTCAAAAATGCATAGGGATTCAGTTCGGATACGTGTGAAGCCATATCGGTGTCGCTGCTCAGCCCGAGTTCAACCGCATCAATCATCTTCGGGTCAAGCACTTCTTGCAGCGAAAATTTGACTCCTTTGCCATACAGGCTCTTATGCGGCGTAAAAATGTGCGCGGGAATGAACAAGCCGCCGAGCTCTTTCACCTTCCGCTGAAGGCCGATGCCTGTCTCATAGATGCGCTGGGAGCTCAGATGGATATTCGTCACCCTTTCCGAGAGCCAGGCGGAAAACTGCTTCATTGCGGAGATCGACGGCATAAATGCCAGCACATGAATCGGGCCCCGGCATCTGTCATCATTGATTTCCAATTCAGAACCGCACAGAAGCACGGTATCTCTATATTTGATTCCGCCGTCTGCAAGCTCTGTATAACGGCCTGAAGACACCCCTTTTTCAATTTCCGCCAGCACCTCCGGTGAATGACAATCTATAATGCCGATCAGTTCCATTCCTTTATGCTCGCTTGCTTCAATCAAAATTTCGTCGAGCGTAAGCGTTCTGGCAGCCGTTATCTTAACGGGCCGGCCTGATTCCGTCCGCCCGATATGGATATGCATGTCTGCGAATATTTCTTTCATTTTTTTGCTTGCAGGGCCTTTCTCAGCTCCAGATACTGCACGGCATAAGCCGTTTTCGCATCATAGATGTCCTGAGTTTCCATCAATTTCAGCGCACCTGTAAGCGGCACCTCCATTACTTCTACAAATTCGTCTTCATCAAGTTCGCGCTTTTCTTCAAGCGGTGTCAGCTCTTCGGCAAGATACAGGTGCACCAATTCGTCCGCAAAGCCCGGCGATGTGTAAAAAGCAGTGATTTTCTCCAGCTTTGCCGCCGTGTATCCCGTCTCTTCCTCAAGCTCCCGCAGCGCGGTATATTCAGGTTTCTCTCCTTTTTCAAGCTTGCCTGCCGGTATTTCAACGATCGTCCGTTCAAGCGCTTTTCTGTACTGCTTCACCAAAATGATGTTTCCTTTATCAGTCAAAGCAAGCACCGCAACAGCGCCCGGATGCTTCACGATTTCGCGCTTTCCCGTTTTACCATTCGGCAGTTCGACGTCTTCAAGATAAAGATCGATCACCTTGCCCGAAAAAAGTTTTTCTTTAGATATGGTTTTCTCCTCTAAATGCTTCAGTTTGATCATCTCCTAAGTTCTGCTCTGGCTTTTGATCCCATACATTTTATCATACACCATGGAAGGGGGACGCGCCATGAAGGTCTACCGGCTGAACAACCGCATCGTCATGTCGGGGAAAGCATGGGAAATCCGCGCCAAGCTGAAGGAATACGGACGAATGTATCACTATGTGAAAGACTGGCTTTCTGAAAAAGAAAATCGCATGATTTTGATTGACATCAAGAAGGATCGCATGAAATAATACTTTTCAGTAACATTACTTGAAAGTATTATTTTGGAGGCGGATGGATGTGGGAAATGAAAAAGGACGCAAAGGTAAAGAAAGCCGGAAGCGGCTGCTCACAGTTGCTGCAAACGAATTTGCAAACCGGGGATTCCATGAGACGAAAGTAAGTACGATTGTCAAAAGAGCGGGGCTGACTCAGCCGTCTTTCTACTTATACTTTCCAAGCAAAGGCGCCATCTATAACGAGCTGATCAATGGCTTTCACGCGAACTTAAAAAATCTGATCGAATCGTTTCGTTTAGAAGAAGGAATCGAGAAAAAACACGTATCAAAACGGGTAACGGCTGCTGTAGAGGCTGTATTTCGTTTTTTGGCAGAGGACCCGGATTTGACCCGCATCGGTTTTTTTCTCAGCCCGGAAGCATATGAAATGAAAAAAGATTTAACACTGGCCTTGAAAGAAAACTTGAAAGCAGAGCAGGAGCTTGGCTACTTCCGGTCCGGCCTGGAAATGGAGACCGTTGCCGAATGCCTGACAGGCATGATTGAGCACCTTGCCGATATCTATTTGCTTGACGGATCAAAAGACCCCTCAAGTCTCGCAAAACAAATCACGGATCTTTTGATCCACGGGATGCTCGTTAATCCGCAACATCCAGAAACGGAGTGAACATGGTGGCATTTATTTTCGTAAAAGCAGGATTGGCGGCATTTATGCTGATCGGAGGCGTAATCAAGGCGATGCACGTTCCTTTTCAAGTGGAACATTGGCGCCATTATCAATACCCGTTGTGGTTTCTTTCAGTAACAGGATTTCTTGAAATCGCCGGAGCGCTCGGCATGATCGCCGGGATTTGGAATGTGCACCTGGCTGTCGGCTCGGGACTGTTGTTCTCCCTGCTTATGACAGGCGCCATTCATGCCCACCTATTCCGGGCGCGGCAGCCTTTTTTTACGGCCATCCCTGCCGCGGTTTGTTTGATTTGCGCCCTAAGCGTGATCATCTTCGAGCTGTACTTCTGATTCCGATGCCGATGGGTTGAAAACTTCGCTCCTTTGTATTACGTTCAAAGTAAGAAAAAAAGGAGTGAAGCTTATGAAAAAAAGGACGCTCGGACATTCCGATTTACAGGTGAGTGAAGTCGGCCTCGGCTGCATGTCTCTCGGAACAGACAAAAAGCACGCAGTGTCAATTTTGGATGAAGCTTTGGCGCTAGGCATCAATTATTTGGATACTGCCGACCTGTACGATTTTGGACGCAACGAAGAGATTGTCGGTGAAGCGATCAAATCAAGGCGCCAAGACGTGATCCTTGCGACAAAAGCAGGAAACCGCTGGGAGGAAGGAAAACCGGGCTGGTTCTGGGATCCCCGGAAAGCGTACATAAAAGAAGCCGTCAAGCACAGCTTAAAGCGGCTGCATACCGACTACATCGATCTTTATCAGCTACACGGCGGCACGATTGAAGACAATATCGACGAAACGATCGAAGCTTTTGAAGAATTAAAACAGGAAGGCGTCATCCGCCATTACGGCATTTCTTCAATTCGGCCGAACGTCATTAAGGAATACATCAAAAAATCAAACATCGTCACGGTCATGATGCAATACAGCTTGTTGGACAGACGGCCTGAGGAATGGCTTTCTCTCCTTGAGGAACATGGAATCAGCGTAATTGCAAGAGGACCTTTGGCAAAAGGGATTCTGACAGAAAAACCTCTGTCAGATGCAAACGCCGCGATCAAGAAAAACGGCTATTTATCGTATTCCTACGATGAACTCGTTAAAACAAAAGCGGACATTGAAAAAACGGCGCCTGATTTATCCGCGACCGAAACCGCGATGAAGTATATTCTCGCCCAGCCGGCTGTCGGAGCGGTCATCCCCGGGGCGAGCAAAATCTCCCAGCTTCGGGAAAACGTTGAATCTGTCGGCGGACGCGGTCTGACAGAACAGGAAATCAAAGCGCTCCGCTTTTATACAAAACGCGGCGTGTACACTGCACATCGCGAATAAAGCAATAAGAAAGCCCCGTCTCTTGATCAGACGGGGCTTTCTTACTTATACTTCTTCCAGTCGTCAATTCCGCTTTCGTTGAGGAGCTCTTCAAAGCTTTTATTTTTTTCCCTTTCTTGTCTTTCCTTGATGAGCCGCTCTTTCTCACGCTCTTTTCTTTTTTCGTCCTCCTCTTTCAATTCGCTCTTCATTTGCTGAAGTTTATCTTTCAAATCGTCGGCGAGCGCATCTTTCAGCAGCTGCCGGGCATTTGGGTCTTGTTTTTTCTTTCCCATATCCTGTCCTCCGTTCTCCCTGTTTGTGATGATAGTTTATCAGGAATCTAAAAGTTCAGGCAAGCCGTCACTCGGAGAGCCGTCTCTCTCGGCAAATGCCAATCGTTGTGTGGTATGATAAAGTGAGAAGCATTTAAGAAAGGAAGAATACATCAGATGTTGATTTGGCTGGCTGCTATCGGGGCGGTTTTGCTGTTTATTGCCGCGCTCGGAATCTATTTTACGAATCAAATCATGTACATTAAAAAACGGACAGACGAATACATTATCGAGCGGGAAACGGCTGACGGCCATTATGACGAAAAAGCTTTTGCCGCTCTCCCGAAAGAAGAAATCAACCTCCCTTCTTCTTACGGCTACAATATTAAAGGATACTACGTCCATCCGCACAAAACGAAAAACACCGTGATTATCTGCCACGGGGTGACGATGAATCTGTTGAATTCGATCAAATATATGAATCTGTTTCTTGATCTCGGCTGGAACGCCGTCATATATGACCACCGGAGGCACGGCACAAGCGGCGGAAAAACAACGAGCTACGGATATTATGAAAAAAACGATTTGAAAACGGTTGTCCATTGGCTTCGGGAAAAACACGGCGAACACGCGCTGATCGGCATTCACGGCGAATCGATGGGCGCTGTCACGACGCTTCTTTACGCGGGAATGGACGATGCCGACGCTGATTTTTACGTGGCCGACTGTCCGTTTGCCACATTTGAGGATCAGCTCGTTTACCGGCTGAAAGAAGATTTTCATCTTCCGGGAGCTTTCATTTTGCCGCTTGCCAGCCTCTTTTTGAGATGGCGGGACGGCTACCGCATCGGTGATGTCTCCCCTTTATCCGTCGTCGGGAAGATCAAAAAACCGGTGCTGTTCATTCACAGCAAACAAGACGACTATATCCCGCCTGAATCGAGCGAAATGCTTTACGAGAAGAAGCCGGGGGAGAAAAGGCTTTATATCGCTGAAAAAGGTGCGCACGCGATGAGCTATACCCAAAACAGAACCAGCTACAAAAACACGGTGCGGGACTTTCTTCAAGAGATCACAAATCGGCGTAAAGAAGGCGAACGAGCATAAGTCTCGTCCGCCTTCTTTTGTGCTACAAAATATCCGTAATGTCGCTCATATGATCGCCGATCCAAGAGATGGCCGTCTCAATTGTATCGAATTCCTTTGTTTCAAAAGTCATTTCATCCTGAAGAAGCCAGACATCCTTTTTGACGGACTCTGTCCCTCCGATTGACCAATGAAGGAGTGTATACGGATGATTTTGATGTAAAAAGGACGCCCATGTTTTATTTTGAGCGGTTTGTTTTAAAGATTTTACCTTTTGATTCAAATCGAACGCCACCCTATTTCACTAAAATACTCATTCTGGGAGAAAGCACCTGTGCCGGACTTTTCAGCATCAAGGCACCCGCTTTCTCATAATAGTCGATGGTCATCGCTTCATCAAAAAAGACTTTTTGCGATGACTGAATATAAATCGGAAGCCCGTTTGTCTCAAGGGGCTCGCAACTTCCCGATAATTCGTCCGTCAGCCACAGAACCGGCACGCCGCTGACCGCGCATCCGCAGCCCTCGGAATCATAGCGAAGCTGGATCTTTTTATCAGGATAAGGCTCTGTTGCCCGTTGAATGGCTTGTTTTGCCTGTGCAGTGATTTCAAGCTGCATGATATCATCCTTCTCTATTTCGTTTACGGACATTGTACCACAGGAGCGGGAAAAAGCGCATCGTTTCCGACTGTCAGGCATAAATATGAAGGGATTCGGAGGTGGAATGATGCCCAAAAAAGTGCAGATTAAAGTGATGGACAACGGCGGTTTCCGGGTCACGGGAGACGTCGAACTGATCGATATGGAAGGAAACCCGTTCCCTGAAAAACCCGCTTTTTCGCTCTGCAGATGCGGAAAATCGCTGAAAATGCCTTACTGTGACGGAAGCCACAAAGGAACGTTTGAATCTTGTGTCAGAGCCTGAAACAGGAGGGGGCTTTACCGGTCCTCCCCTCCCTTTTCCCATTGTTCAGCCAAGTGCTCAGTCTCTTTTATCCAGCCGTTTTTGCCGTCAACATAGCCTGCCATGTCAAGCGGAAACATCTCCGCCAGCTTCATCTTCAGAGCAGCATATTCTTCGGCCCGCTCCGGATGCGAGATTAAATAATCCCGAAACGCGAGATGCCGCCTGATATCGGGATGCCCGCTTTCATACAGATGGACATGGTGTGTACGCTTCCGTCCTCCTTTTTGAAAGAACCTTCTCCCCGGAATTCCGTTTTCCCCCTTCGATTCATAGCCGAGCATTTTCATCCCCTTTTCGAAGCGGGCTGCGGAGCCGAGATCGTTTACTTCGATCAGGATATCAATGACAGGCTTGGCGCTCATCCCCGGAATTGACGTGCTTCCAATGTGGTGAATATGCAAGACTTCATTCTGGAAAAGCGCTTCAAGCTGCTTTTTTTCTTTGAAAAATTCGCCCTTCCACTCCTCTTGATAGGAGACGACTTTAACCTTTCTCGGCGCATTCAGCGTCAGTCTTGAAAGAACAATTCCTTTTTCAGGTTCATACTGCTCAATCTCGGAAAATCCCAATTTCTGATATAGCGCTTTTGCCGGTTCATTCTCCGCTCCCGTCGTCACTTCAAACGCTTCGGCTTCCTTCTCCATCAACAGATAACGAAGCAATGCCATCGCAATCCCTTTTCGAAAATGGACGGGATGAACGGCCAGCCTGCAGATCGTCAGCTTTTCGGCTGTATGTATAAAGGAAGCGATTCCGGCTAATTCTCCTCCCTCAAACCAGCCGATGAAAGTTTCACGGGAATCCATCACATCAAAAGCTGTTTCATTCAGCTGCGGAATGCCCTGAAATTGAATAATCTCCGCTTCTTTTTCATAAGCCGGCCTTTGAACATTTACAATGCAGCGGGCCGTGTGCGGGTCTTTATGATTTAACAATTGAATCATTGCATTTTCTCCCCGCCGGTGCCATCTGACGGGGGCCGGCCGGGCCGCTCCGAAATCCTTGCGGCTTCAACTTTTGCAACCCGCACGGCAAAGTCAGAATACCATTTTGTTCGGCCTTTTTCCTTCGCCTGCCGGTGTTCGCTGTGAAACTTCCATTTTTCAATCGCCTCAAGGCTTTCCCAATAGGAAACCGTTATTCCTTTTCCGTTCATGTCCCTTGCGCTTTCTGCTCCTAAAAAGCCTGGCTGTGCTGCGGCAAGCTTTAGCATGTTCGCAGCCGTCTCTTTGTAGCCATGATCCCCGTTCGTTCTGACCGATGTGAAAATCACTGCGTAATACGGCGGCTCCGGCGTTTTTGAAATCATGTTCATCCCCCTTTGGTAAACAGGACTTGATCCTGATCCGGTCTGTCATCATTCGAAACGTCTTTTTTTTACGAAAATCCCGTTTTCCGCTGATAAGCAATCAACACTTTGTTGATATGCAGCGGACCGCTTTGCAGTCGGAAAAAAACTGCACATGAGAGCACAGGCACATTGTTTTCAATGCCCATGTTTTCATCAAAATCTAACCTCTCCTTTCAACATTATACCTGACCATCGGCACAAATGTTCTGCAACTAAGCAATGGATATGCTTCCTTATTATACCGTTTCCCGCTCCCAATTTACCATTTTAATACGTCAGTAGATGAATGGGAGTAAATTCTTAGTTCTAATTCAACAGCACAAATCGATTTGCCATCTCCCTGAAAAGCTTCACTCACCTTGCCCCATAGGATACCGGCGCGCCCAGCGGCAAAAAACCGTTTCATATACTGCTCTTTTTCCGAGTGTAAAAAATAGATAATTTTACACTTCGTTTTCATATGTTCGTTTTATAGAATTGTCGTTGTTGTGAACTTATTACTTTTTTAGGAGGAGAAACAATGCGTCGCCATTCATTTTTATCTATTCTATTGATTTGCATGCTGTCTGTTGTGTCCGTATTTTCATGCCGGCCTTCAACAGCTTCCGCCGCTTCCCACAATCCGGTCGTCATGGTTCACGGCATCGGCGGAGCCAATTATAACTTCATCGGCATTAAATCGTATTTACAATCTCAAGGCTGGACAAGCAGTGAGCTTTACGCCATCAACTTTATCGATAAAACAGGAAATAATAAAATTAATGCGCCGACATTATCCGAATACATCAAGCATGTGCTGAATCAAACAGGAGCATCAAAAGTCGATATTGTCGCCCACAGCATGGGCGGGGCCAATACGCTCTATTATATTAAAAATCTGGACGGAGCAGATAAAGTCGGACATGTCGTTACCCTTGGGGGTGCTAACCGGCTGGTTACAAACACGGCGCCTCAGGGAATCGCTCCGAATGACAAAATCTCATACACTTCGATTTACAGCACAAGCGACTATATCGTCTTAAACAGCCTCTCCAAACTTGGTGGTGCAAACAATGTGCAAATCTCAGGCGTAAGCCATGTCGGCCTTTTGTTCAGCAGCAAAGTGAATGCCTTGATTAAAGACGGGCTGACCGTCAACGGGAAGTAAAAGTGAAGGAACCTTGAAGAGCTAAATTTCTTCAAGGCTCCTCCTCATTTATCGGGACTGTCTTCCCACCCGGCAAAAATAAAAAGGACTCTAAATAAACGCCATTTCCGATCGTTCATTCAGTGTCCGTCAACCCCGTCGATATATGATTATTCCACAATGATTTCAAAGACTCTTTGTTCGAGATTGTATTTAGCGTCTTGGAATGTAAATTTATAATCATCTGCGTCGGCATCAGGTGAAAGCCAAGCTCCGTATTTTCTGATCGTCTGGACGATGCTTTCGAGTTCAGCAGGAGTGAAGTCACCTATGTCTGTGCCTTCGGTTTCAGCGGTATGGCGTATTTTTACTGTAATCATCATCGCTTTATGGCTCCTTTCACTTGCTGTTTGAACATCTTATTAACAGCATATTTTTTTCCCCTGTAAATCGTTCCATTAACTCCCTTGTTTCAAATTATTCGGGCTTTCTTTTTTGCAGACCTATTTTATATGGAAAAGCTGGCCGGGCTCCGAAAAATTTGTCCCCGCACTTTCGTCAAACACGAACAAACATTCCTTTACAACAAAGGAAATATCCCCTATGATAATGAAGGTAAATCGAAATCATTACTACTTGGGGGTATTAACCGATGGCTTACATAGCAAAACGCATGATCATACCGATTGTTTTTCTCTTCATTCTCGCTTCCTGCTCCGCCGGAGGCGCTGACTCAGCGAAAGGTGATGAGAAGAAACTCACCTTTCTTTTCAATATTCCAAGTCAAACCCTTGACCCGAATCTCGATGTCAATTATACGGCTGTCCGCGCCGGCATCAGCGAAACGCTCGTCAAAATCAGCGCTGACCTTTCCATCGAACCTTGGCTTGCCAAGGATTGGGAAAGTAAAGACGGACAAACATGGGTCTTCACCCTTAAAGACAATCTGACGTTTCAAAATGGCAAAAAAGCAGATGCCAAAGCGGTAAAAGCGTCTTTAGAACGGACGATACGCGAGAGCAAAGCGATGAATAACGCCTTAAAAATTAAAGAAATCAAAGCTGCAGGACAAACATTGACGATTACAACAAAGGAGCCTTTTCCCGAATTCCCTTCAGAATTGGTTCATCCAAACACATCGATCATTGACGTCAGCGCAGCAAACATTTCTCAACAGCCCGTTGGGACGGGCCCTTTTCAAGTTTCCTCTTTTGAGGCCGGCCATAAAATAGAGTTAGAACGCTATGACGATTATTGGGACGGCAAACCGAAGCTGAAGCACGTCACATTTTCGTTTAATGAAGACGCAAACGCCCGCGTCATGGCTCTCCAATCAAAAGATGCCGACATTATTTACAGACCGAGCGTGGAGGATATTGACCAAATTCAAAAAGATTCATCGATTACCGTTGATTCGGTGCCGAGCTTGCGCGTTCACCAGATTCTCTACAATACAAAGAAGGATCATTTCGCTGACCGTCACCTGCGCCGCGCCTTCGACGCATTACTGGACCGCAAAGAAATCGCTGAAAGCATTTTGAACGGGCATGCTCAGCCGGCAGACGGACCTTTCTTAGCGGATTTCCCGTTTTCCGCCGGTACGGTTCAAAAGCCGAGCGGACTGGAAGCGGCAAAAGCTGAGCTGAAAAAAGCCGGCTACGAGCTTGAAAACGGCAAAGCCGTGAAGGACGGACAAGCCTTATCTTTTACACTGCTAACCTATCAGTCTCGTCCGGAATTGCCTTTAATCGCACAAATTCTTGAATCAAATGCGAAGGAACTGGGCATTTCGATTAAGATTCAACAAGTCGAAAATATCGATGAGTATTTGGCGAAGAACGATGATTGGGATTTGGCGACATACAGCTCGATGACCGCGCCCAGAGGCGATGCCGGCTATTTGCTGAACACCGCCTATATACCGAATGGCGCTTTAAACTACAGCGGCATCGAAAATCAAACCTTGATCAAATGGATTGAGGAATTCAACCGCACAATCGACAAAGAGAAGCGAGACCGCCTTGCTAAAAAAGCAGCTGAATTGATCGAGAAGGAGACATTGAACTCTTTTATCGTCACTCCCGAAAACATCACGGCATACCGAGACGGTGTATTAAATTGGGAAACGAGCAAAAGTGAGTATTATATGCTGACGAAAGATTTGGATGTGAAAACGAAATGAAGCAGATCGCTAAGCGGCTGTTTGAACTGGTTCTATTCTTATTCCTGCTTTCGTTTATCAGCTTTGTATTTATGAAAGCAGCTCCCGGTGATCCGGTGAAACAGATGCTTCGCGTAGATGATGTAGCGGTAACAGACGAGCAGATCGAGGCATTCAAAGAGGAGCTCGGTTTGGACAAACCGGTTTATATTCAATATTGGAACTGGTTTAAACGCTTTTTCCAATTTGATTTAGGAAAATCCTATACAACACACGAACCCGTCATCGACGAGCTCAGCCGGAAATTCCCGGCGACATTGCTTCTGACCGGCGCATCGCTTCTCGTCATGCTGCTGATCGCCGTGCCGGTCGGAACGCTTTCCGCTTTATACCGGGATCGGTGGATCGATCATCTCGGCCGCTTGCTCGCTTTAGTGGGAGCCGCGCTCCCAAGCTTTTGGCTCGGATTGATACTGATCGATCTCTTCTCCGTCAGGCTGAATTGGCTGCCGTCGATGGGAGCCGGAACGTTTAAACATTTGATTCTCCCCTCTCTCACGCTCGGGATCGCGATGTCGGGCGTTTATGTCCGCCTTGTACGGTCAAGCTTGATCGAAAGCCTTGGTCAGGATTTCATCAGATCAGCCAGGGCGCGCGGTATCAGCGAGGCGAGAATTTTCTTCTTTCACGCGTTTCGCCACTGTCTTGTCCCTGTCATCACGATATTCGGGGTCAGCCTCGGCAGCCTGCTCGGCGGCACGGTGATTATTGAAGTCCTGTTTGCATATCCCGGCGTCGGCAAGCTTGTCGTTGACGCCATCGTTCAGCGTGATTATCCGATCATTCAGGGGTACATTCTTTTCATGGGGATCACGGTTGTCCTGATCAATCTTTTGGTCGACCTCTCCTATCGGTACCTCAATCCGGAAATTCGCTTAAAGGAGGCTGGACGCCGATGAGAAAAAACGTCAAACTTATATTCCGAACCAAAACAGGACTGTGGTTCGTGCTGCTGTTTTCCGCGGCGCTGTTCACCGTCCCCTTCTTTTTGCCGTTCGATCCGCTCCGCACAGATATGGCCAACCGTCTCCAGCCGATCAGCTTGCAGCACTGGCTCGGGACAGACCATTTGGGCAGAGATATATTTTCCCGAATGATCGCCGGTGCGAAAGCGACGGTCGGCACCGCCTTGGCCGCGATTCTGATCTCCGTTTTCATAGGCGTTCCCGTCGGGCTTGTCTCCGGCTTTTTCGGCGGACGGCTGGATCGGATGATCATGAGAATCGTTGACGCGGTCATGGCGTTTCCGGACTATATTGTCGCGATTGTTTTAAGCGGTTTGCTTGGCCCCGGTCTGATGAACTTAATATTAGCCGTTGTCGCTGTCAAATGGGTCGGCTATGCAAGGCTGGTCCGCAGCACGGTGTTTTCGGAAAAACAAAAAGATTACATCGCCTTGGCCGAGCTGACTGGCTTAGGCTCCGGGGCGATTTTAAAAAAGCACTTGCTGCCCCATGTTCTCGGCAACGTTTCCGTACTTGCGACACTTGATATCGGAAAAACGGTGTTAATGATTGCTGCCCTGTCCTATATCGGACTGGGTGCTCAGCCTCCATACCCGGAATGGGGCGCCATGCTGAATGACGGAAAACATTACTTTTTGCATGCGCCTCAGCTTATGGTGATTCCCGGTCTTGCGATCATGTTCATCGTTCTGTTGTCCAACCTGTACGGTGATCGTTTAAGGGACAGGTTTGACGTTAAACACAAGAAAGGAGTTTCTTAGCATGCCGATGTTATCCATTGAGGGCTTATCAATCAGCTCCCGACAGCACACCATTGTCAAAAATGCTTCCTTCTCGATTCATGAAGGGGAATGGTTCGCGCTGCTCGGGGAAAGCGGCAGCGGAAAGAGCCTGACCGCTTCGGCCATAGCCGGGCTGCTTCCGGACGGACTAACGGTGTCCGGCGGAGACGCGATATTCGAGGGCCGCCAGATGCTTCAAGCCGGCCGCAAAGCGCTCCGACGCATGCGCGGAAAAGATATCGCCTGTATTTTTCAGGACTGTCACGGAGCATTCACCCCTTTTATACGGATTGGCAGACAAATTGACGAAATGGTCAAAACGCATACCGATTGGTCTAAGAACAAGCGAAGAGAAGCGATTCTCCGCGCTTTTCGGGAGGTTTCTCTGCCGGAAAACAGAGTATATGAAAGCTACCCGTTTCAATTGAGCGGCGGGCAGCTGCAAAGGGCCGCGATCGCTCAAGCGATGGTGCTCCGCCCGAAGCTTCTCATCGCAGACGAACCGACAACGGCTTTAGACAGCATCACGGCAGCGGACGTCTTGCAACAGCTCACCGTGATGCGCGCCAAAACAAACTGCGCCATCCTTTTTATCACTCATGACCTCCGGCTTGTCAAAAGGTACGCCGATCAAACCGCTGTCATGCAAAACGGAGAAATCGTCGAAAGCGGTTTAACCGCTGATTTAATCAGACAACCGGCACATGAATGTACAAGACGTTTATTCGCAGCCGTCCCGCCGCTGAAAAATCCTCCGCCGAGGCTGACAGCCGCGCCTGAAACAAAGGAAGCGGCGCTGGCGGGAACAGGAGGTGCGTGATGACCCATTCAGCAGAAACCGTTCTTTTTGTCAGCAATCTGACAAAACATTACGCTTGCGGCCACAAAGCGGTTGACAATGTATCGTTCTCCATTCGAAAAGGCGAATGCCTCGGGCTCGCCGGCGAGAGCGGCAGCGGGAAAAGCACCCTCGCGCGCTGCCTTCTCCTGCTCGAAAAAATCGATCACGGAGAGATTCGGCTTCATCAACATCCGCTTCCCGGCATAAACAAAAAAGAGACCCGAAGACTGCGCCGAAAGCTGCAGGCTGTTTTTCAAAATCCGGCCGCATCATTGAATCCAAAGCTCAATATTATCGATTCAGTTATGGAGCCGCTTGATGTTTCCAAACAAGACATACCGCCATTTTTAAAGGACTTCCAAGGCAGCCGCCGTCTGACGGCTGAGCGTCTGTTCTCAATGGTCGGCCTTCCCTCGAGCCTCCTTGACCGCTATCCGCATGAATTAAGCGGCGGGCAGCTCCAAAGGGCCTTAATCGCCAGAGCCATCAGCACTCACCCGTCTTTAATCATCTTTGATGAGCCTACGGCAAGCCTGGATGTCACCAGTCAGGCGAAGATCCTCGACCTCCTCAAAGATTTGCAGGATGATATGGGGCTTTCCTATTTGTTTATTTCCCATGATCTGGCCGCTGTCCACTTTATGAGCCATCGCATCATGGTCATGAAAGACGGGCAGATTGCCGATCAATTTAAAAAAGAAGAGCTTTTTTCTGCCGAAAGGCACCCATATGCCAAAAAGCTGCTTCAGGTGTTTGAATCCTAAGGGGGGTCATAAGAGATGAATCACAGACATTATCTAGCACTCGCCGTTCCGCTGATCATTTCAACGATCACCACTCCTTTGCTGGGGGCGGTCGATACGGCGGTAGCCGGGCAGCTTTCCTCCCCTGCTTACATCGGCGGTGTTGCAGTCGGAACGATGATTTTTAATACGATGTATTGGCTCCTCGGCTTTTTGCGGGTGAGCACATCGGGGTTCGCTGCTCAGTCGCTCGGCTCCCAAAACAGATCAGAGAGCGTTTTGGCTCTTGCCCGGCCTGTTTGCATCGCGGTTTTTGCCGGACTGATGTTCATTCTCTTGCAAAAACCGCTTGAATACGCAGCGCTGACGCTGATACAGCCTGACCGCCATACCGCTGAATTCGCCTCGCAGTATTTTTCGCTGAGGATTTGGGGCGCTCCATTTGCTTTAATCAGCTATTGCATTCTCGGCTGGCTGATGGGAATGTCCCTTATCAAAGTGACATTGCTTTTGCAGATTTCGATGAACGTCTTGAATATCGTGCTTGACATCGTTTTTGTCTACGTCTTTCACATGGAAGTATACGGCATCGCTCTAGCCACTTTGATTGCGGAAGTGACGGGCTGCCTGATCGGCTGCTTGCTTGTGAAAACGAATGCCGCCATGCGGTTTAAGCTGCCGTCCGTCAAGGTTTTGTTCGACCCGAAACCGTTTAAAAAAATGATGGTTGTCAACCGCGATCTATTGATTCGGACATTGTGCCTTTTAACGGTTTTTAATTTGTTTACGGCTAAAGGAGCCGGCTTCGGCGCTGAAGTTTTGGCCGCAAATGCGATCTTAATTCAAATTCATTATATGATGGCTTATGTGTTTGACGGATTTGCCAATGCATCGAGCATTTTTGCCGGGAAAGCCGTTGGAAGAATGGATCGGGAACTTTATTCCCGTACGCTTTCCCTTTCGATCCAGTGGTCGCTGATCTCGGCCGCGCTGCTTTCAGTCGGCTACTTTCTTTTGAAAGGTGTAATCCTTCCCTTGTTTACACCGCTTGAAAGCGTTTTGGAAGCAGCGAAAACCTATGATATTTGGATCGCTCTCTTTCCTTTGGCCGCAAGTTTCGGACTCGTTTTTTACGGGATTTTTACAGGAGCGACTGAAATAGGCCCGGTCAGAAATTCAATGTTCTTGGCTGTTCTCGTCTTCCTGGCCGCCTTTTTTACCGCTGTGCCCGCTTTCGGAAACCATGGGCTGTGGCTCGCTTTTCTTTTATTCAGCCTTGGACGTTCCGTATTCTTATGTATGGCTGTTCCCGGGCTGACCACCCGTCTCTTCGGAGAGCGAAGTGCTGCGAAAGAGGCAGGCTAAAAGCCAAATCATAAAACCCCCCGGCTAAAGCTTAGCCGGGGGGGTTCTCGTTTATTCTTTCGTTAATTGTGCGACGAAATGGTTCAGATGATCCAGCGTCATCACATTTTGATTGCATGTTTCACTGTCACAGCAAATATAATTGCCTCTGTCTGTATAGGTTTCTTTCCCGCTTTTCACCCGGGCCATGAACAGTCCGATCTCTTCGGTCCTGTTGCATATCGCGCAGATTCCTTTTTTATTGCTGGATTTGATGGTGCCGTGTATTCCGGTCAGCTTTCCGCCGGCATCCACAATCATGTACTTTCTGCCTGATCCTGCATCATTCCATCCCAGGTAGGAATATCCGCTGAAATCCATCTGTTCAAAATCGGGCGTCTTTAACTTCTTCACTTTAGAAAATAGCTTTTTAGCGGTTTTTACTGTTATACGCTGAAATGGAATGACATGAGGCTTTAATTCGGCTAAAAAGCGCATCGCTTCACCGCTGTCTTCCACTTCTGCCATCTTCTGCAGCAAAGACTTTTGATCGCTGCTGAGATCAGGAAACAGGTTGAACACTTGATCGAGCGCATTGCATTTCAAAACGTCAAGTACGTTTTCGTCATTGATGTTCGCATGTCCCTGAACAAGGCTGTCCGTTTGAAACTTAATAAAATTATATTGGTCATTTCTGATAAAAGGTGTCTTCATTTCTGCCAGCTCCTTATTTATGGATCTATATTTAAAAATAAGGTGCAAAGCCGGATGATCAGAAATGATACCTTGCTTTTTTTAGGCGATTTGTTTATAACCCCGCCTCATGCAAAGTATCGCCTTTCAAGATAACAGGCTTTGCATGAGACGCTGCAGTCGGCAAATGAATGTCATTTACCATTTTATCCACCTCCGAATACTGATTCTATTATAAACGACAATCGTATTCAATCTCAATGATATCCTCCATCTTTAAAATGCATATTTCATCCGCCCGGCTTACGATCCGCAGCTCCCTTTTCAGGGCGTCGGCATAGTGAATCCGGCCGGCCAGCGTTTTCACTTCCCCCTGCCGATAATAGGCAAATTGCAACATTCTGTTTTCTGCCATCGCTTCACAAATGATTTCATTAAATTCTTCATATTTTTGTTCATCCAGGATCGGTTTTTTGAGTTTTTGAAGGCTTTCATGATATTCCCTGAGCAATTCCACGTGCTCAGGCAGCATCATGGAAACCCATTTGATACTGCCTCTGTCGCGAAGCATAAATGATTCTCCTTTCTATGCCTGATGGCCTCCGACCAATTTTGACCGCAGCCGGGCCGTCCCGGCGTTTGTATAGGAAACGGCCCGCAAAAGCGCTGTTGATCCGTGCCGTTCTCTGATGCCGTCCATCACGTACCCGAGCTGCCGCTTCTTTTCCTGATCGGGACGAAAAAGATCAAGCTGCATATTGGTATCGTCTTGAATATTGGACAAAGAGACGGAAATTTTCCGAACCGTTTTGCCGGCATAAAACCGCTCGAACAATGCCAGACATGTATGGTATAGATCAAGGGTGACATTTGAAGGGCTTTCCATTGTTTTTGAACGGTAAAACCCGCCGCCAAGCTCATCGCGGCTGTATTCGACGCCAAGACTGACGGTCCGGCCCGCCTGGCGGTGGGCGCGCGCCCTTTTGGCCACTTCTTCACACATTTCAAGAATGACATGCTTGACTTCCTCCGGATTCGGGTAATCGCGAAGCAAAATCTGGCTTTTTCCATAGCTGACCTGCCCCTCCAAGAGCGGCGCTCCGATCGCTGAAAGGTCGATGCCCCAAGCGTGATAATAGAGCTGGTTTCCCATCACCCCGAATGTTTTCTCAAGCCGCTTGAGATCATAGTGAGCCAGCTGACCGACTGTAAAAATCCCCATCCGGTTTAACGTCTTTTCCAGCCTGGAGCCGATTCCCCACATGCGGCGCAGCGGAGACAGCGGCCACAGCTTCGTTTTCACGTCTTCGTAGCCCCAAACGGCCACTCCGTCTGCTGATTTTTTCGCTTCAAGGTCAAGGCACAGCTTTGCCATCAGCAGATTCGGTCCGATTCCGACAGCACAGGGAAGGCCAAACTCCCTTTCCATATCATCTTGAATTTTCATCGCAATCGTTCGGGCGTCTCCCCACATGCTCTCAACACCGTCCACCTGAATAAAGCTTTCATCCACGCTGTACGTATGAATGGCATCAGGCGGCACATAGCGGCAGAACAGCCGGGTGAGCTCTGTAGAAACACGGACAAACAGCCCCATCTTTGGATTGACCAGCTTGATGCGCGGATCATCCGGCAGCTGATAAAGCCTTGTTCCCGTTTGCACGCCGAACTCTCTTTTCAGAGCCGGAGAAGCAGCGAGAACGATGCTCCCCTGCCGCTCCGTGTTTCCGACAACCGCCAGCAGGCAAGTCATCGGATCAAGTCCGAGCAGGACTGCGGCACAGCTTGCATAAAAGCTCCGCATATCAACGCACAAAACCGAACGCGACGGATATTGACCGTAATCCATCTCTCTCCCTCCAAAAAGAACTGATGTTCGCACAATTAGTGTATGAATACTATACTCCGAATATACGTTCGATTTCCAGGCGTAATTTTATCCAAAGAAAATCCTGGCTGAAAGCAACAAAAAACACCTTCTTTGGAAAGAAGGTGACATGGCGGATCATTCCAGTTCGGAATGCTGCCGCATCCGGTTTAATGGCTCAAATTGAAAGCTCCCTTGAGAACCTCGTTTTTTCCTAGTAAGATAAAAGAAAAAGCGCTCCTAAAGGAGAAAGACAAATGGATGAGAAACTGATTGAAAAAATGCTCGGACAGGCGCTGAAGCAGTACGGACGCAATGTTGCAACCGATCCGCTCAGCCCCGGCGAAAAAGAAATCCTGAAGCTGGCTTTGCAGGAAAGGCGGATCGAGGAACCGAATGAGGGGCTGCATGCCCATATCGAAGATGTCATCTATGATTATGTCACAAATCAAGGCTTGTTCTCCTTTTGATCACCCAGCATATAGAAATTCCTCTATTCACCGCCATTTGTTTCATGTATGATAAACAAATAAAAACGTAACGGAGAGTTTATCATGAAACAAAAATGGCAGAACATCCACCCGCTCAGCTGGACCATTATTGTCGGAACCATTTTCGGACGTATGGGCACAGCCATGAGCATCCCTTTTTTAGCAATTTATTTGACACAAGTGAAAGGCGCCTCTTCCGGCTTTGCCGGCGCCGTCATTGCAGCGAGCTCTCTGATCGGAATTGCGGCAAGCTTTTACGGCGGGTACTTATCAGACAGGTTCGGCCGGAAAACCATCATGCTCGTTTCGATTTTCGGCTGGACATTCGTGTTCGCCGGTTTCGCGCTCGCCGATCATGTCTGGACATTCTTTGTCATGAATGCCTTAAACGGATTATGCCGCGCTTTGTTTGAACCGACTTCAAGAGCGCTGCTTTCAGACGTATCCAAACCCGAAACGCGCCTTTTCGTCTTTAATCTCCGCTATACCGCGATCAACCTCGGCGTCGTCTTCGGTCCGCTTTTAGGCCTGTACCTCGGATCTTCGAAAACGACGCTGCCGTTTTTCATTGCGGCTTTCATTTATTTTATTTATGCGGCGGTGCTGGTCATTCAATTTAAACACCACACCGTACCGGCAACTGAGCGGAATAAGCGTATAAAAGTGCGGGACGCGCTGGAGGTGACAAAAAAAGACCGGGTATTTACGATTACACTAATCGGTTCGATTCTTTGTTTATTCGGGTATTCCCACTTCACATCGACGCTCGCACAATACATGGCGGCCAGCCCGTTCATCGAAGACGGAACGAAAGTGTTCGGTATGATGCTGACGCTGAATGCCTTGGCCGTGCTTGTCGTACAGTACCCGATCGTACATATCGCCAAACGGTTTTCACCGATTTTATCGCTGATTGCCGGAAATGTGCTGATTAGCGGAAGCCTGTTCAGCCTCTCGTTTTTCCACGATCTATGGTCCATCGTCTTGATCATTATCGTGTTTACGATCGGGGAAGTGCTTCTCTTTTCGATGATGGATTTACTGGTCGACCGGATTGCCCGGCCTGAGCTGAAAGGCACTTACTTCGGGGCTATAGGCTTCACCCAGCTGGGAAGCGTGATCGGCCCTTGGGCGGGGGGAATGCTGCTGGACGCCTTTGGAGCGGAAAAGCCGTTTTTCACTTTTGCAATCCTGTCTGCTGTCACTATTTGCGGCGTTCCTTTCCTGGTGGCAGCCTTCCGGAAGCTCAAAATAGATGAAGCAAAAGTCAAATTAAGTTCGAAAAAAACGATGCAGCATTAATTGAAAACAGGCCGGCTCGGTCAAAGGCCGGCCTTCCGGCGGACGCCCGCCTCAAGGCGCCGCAAGTTCGACTTTAATGCGGTCGGGATCTTCGGTATACAAGGCATAATGCCCGCTTCCGCCGGCAAACGGATGTCTGTCTTCGTATAAAATGCGGCATCCCCGCTCCCTCAGTTTCATTGTCATTTCGTCGACCTGTTCTTTGGATGTCGCGTAAAAAGCAAGATGGTTTAAGCCGATGCGGCACCTGTGATAACCCGCTTTGACAAACTGCTCTTTCGCCTGCACAAGCACGAGATAGGCGCCGTTTGCTTTCCAGCTGATCCCGTCTTCCCATTGTTGAAAAACTTCATAGTCAAGCTCTCCGAGAAACCAGCCCCAAAAGCGCTTCGACGCTTCCAAATCTGAAACATACAGTTCAATATGATGGATCATGCAAGCCTCCTCTATACCCGTCTGACGAGAATCTCTTCCACCTTGTGGCCTTCGCCTTTTCTCAAGATTAAATCAGACCGGAATTTTGTAGGCAGAATGTTCTCATACAAATTCGGACGGTTGACGGTCTCCCATATTGACTTTGCCATATGGTCCGCTTCTTCGTCCGCAAGGTCTTTGAATTTATGGAAATAAGATGTCGGATCTTGAAAAGCCGTCTCTCTGAGCATGCGAAAGCGTTCAAGATACCATTTGATAATGAGGTCTTCTTCGGCATCCACATAAATCGAGAAGTCAAAAAAATCGGAAACGAAAACCCGCGGTTTTGTCCGGTCGTCTTCAATCGTCGGTGTCTGCAGCACATTGACGCCTTCGATGATCACGATATCCGCTTGTTCAACCGTTTCGTAAACCCCTTCCAATCTGTCGTACGTTAAATGGGAATAAACGGGTGCGTGAACGATTTCCTTGCCGGATTTTAAATCGTTTAAAAACTCAAGCAATGCTTTGACATCATAGCTTTCCGGAAACCCTTTCCTCGACATTATCTGTTTTTCTGTCAGCACCGCATTGGGGTAAAGAAAACCGTCGGTTGTGATCAGACTGACTTTCAGCCGTTCCTGCAAACGCGAGAGCACCGTCTGAATGATGCGGGCCGTCGTGCTTTTTCCAACCGCGACGCTTCCGGCAATCCCGATGATGAACGGAATTTTGGCCGCGTGAGGATAGTTCAAAAAACCGTTCACCCGGGTGTTCCGTTCATATTGAGTTGTCCGGTGTAAATAAAGCAGCCTCGCCAGCGGAACATAAACGGTTTCGACTTCTTCCAAAGACAGATAGTCATTTAAACCTTCAAGCCTTTTTACTTCCTCTTCGGTCATTTCTACCGCCATATGCCCGCCGAGATTTGCCCAGGCATCGCGGGTATGACTCGTATATAACGTGTGCAAATTCAAATCCTGATTCGCCATTATACTCACCTGCCCTCTGTTCAAAAGCTGTTTACTAAAAAGTGCATGAATTCCTGAGACCGCTTTATTATTATATAGAATTTTTCGAATATTTACGAGGAACAAGGTTTCAATCAAAACAACCGCCTCATCCAGAGACGGCAGATTCTGTTGTTCCAACTATTTGACACTCGCCTGCCAAACCTGAGCCAACGGGCATCCGTCGCTTGCAAAAAAAGAGCGCAAGTGCCTGCGCTCTTTTTTCAAACGACATATTTGCTTTGCCTGTGCGCCATATAATAAGTAACCGCAGACAGCAAGCCGACAGATGCGGCTAAAATGATGACGACCGGAATCATGTCCACCTTCACCGGTGTAAACAGTTTAAAGCCGCCGCTGAAACTGAAAACCGCATGCCCGAGATTAGACAGCAGGTTTTTCAAATCGAATCTCCCCAAAGCAGGGATAAGCAGGCTGTAAACGATATACAGCAAAGCAGGCGTAATAAAGCTTCTGAAGAGGACGCCCAAATAAAATCCGACCGTCGAAAAAATGAAGCTGACCGCCAGAACGACAACGAGCTGAAGCGGGATATTGCTTTTTGAAACAGCGGGTATTGTGAACTCGCCGACCGGTATGGCCCTTGAAGCCAGGGAATAAAAGACGAAGCTTGACACATATGCCGTACATACAACGGCGATCACGGCGGCAGCCATCACCATGTAAACCGAACACTGTTTGGCCAGCAGAACGGATTTCCAATCATGGCTGACAGCTTTCACTTTCACCGTCTTGAACCTGATGTCGTAAGAGGAGATATAGATGGCATACAGCGTAAAAGCCAAGGGAAAAATGATGAAGCCCATCAGCTCAAGCGTCATGATAACCGACTGCTTGGGCTCCAGATGATGGAGGGACAAGACGAAATTCTCATAGTCAAACCTTAAAATATTTTCGACGATCTCTCCGTCGCCATCCTCGCTTTTCAGCTCCCCTTCCTTCACCTTGACGGGCGACGCCAGCGCCTGTTTAATATCGATGCCGAGTTCTTTATATTCGTCTTCAGTCTTTTTAAACTGCTGATAGCTGTCAATTGTATTTTTATAATGTACATATATGTATCCGGATGAAATGAATAATAGAGGAAGCAATAACATGACGAGCATTTTAGAATATGATTGAAATGCAAGCTCTTTTTTGAAAATATTATAAATATTCTTTATAGACATCGCCCAATTCTGCTCCATTCGTTTTAAAATTGTCTATGTGGATAGCTGAACCGTCTTTCAACACGTATAATTGATCGACGATTGAAGAATAAAACTCAAACTGATGGCCGGCGGCAACAATCGTCATCCTGCTCGACCAGTCATTGATCAGCGCCTGAAGCTCCATCATGGACCGGTAGTCAAGCCCGTTTGATATCTCATCCAAAAACAAATATGACGGTTTGTTTAATGCAGCGATCATTAAGGCCAGCTTTTTCTTTTGTCCGTATGAATAGGTCTTAACCTTTTTTTTCAGCAGCGCCCGGCCGAGGAACTTTTGCGATAATTGTTCCAGCTCTTCTTTGCCGGCAGGTTTATTGATCAACAGTTTAATATTTTGATATCCGCTCAGATGATCGTAAAACGGGGAATCGTCATAGATAACGTGCACTTTGCTCCTGACGGCTTCAAGCGGCTCTCCGTCGTACAGAATGCCGCCTTCGAAATGTTCCAGCTTGAGCAGGCATTTCAAGAGCGTCGTTTTCCCGGCGCCGTTTTCTCCCATCAGGAAGGTGACTTTGTTTTTTTCGATATTCATGTTGAGACGGTTGAATACCTTTTTGCTTCCATAAGATTTCGTCAGGTCATCGATTTTGATCAATTTAAAAAATCCTTTCTTGCATCAGGATGGTGTTGCAACATTCTCCATTATACAACGCTGCCATTAATTTCAAAATAGTCTTTTAGCAGCGTTGTATGAAATGGCTTACGGCAAATTAATCGTTTCCGTATTTTCCTTTTTTATTGACCCACCTTCTGTCTGTAAAGGTTGAGCTGGCGAATTCAACATCTCCCCACGGTGTAACGGTCCCGAAGCTCAGCGTTTTTTTCGCTCTCCATTTGTGAAGCCCTGAAGACTTGTAATACCTTTTAATCCCTTTTGCTCTCACGACATTCGGAAAGACGTAGCCGACATCCTGCGATCCGCTGCTTTTCGATACTTTTTTGCCGTTGTAGTACCAGTCGATATAATCTTTCGACCAGGCGAGGAAGCTTCCTCTTTTAATTGTGAGCCTTTTTCCTGCATATGCCGTCACACCGCTTTGGACAGATGCCTGTTCAGGAAGTGACTGCACGTATTCTGTCTTGGCTTCAAGCAGTTCTTTTTGCTCACTTGTCAGCTGCCCGTCCCCAGCAGCCGCAGCGAATGAGGATGGAACCAGGAGCGCCGCAGACAAAGAAAACCCTAAAATCGCTTTTTTCATTTCGTTTCCCTCCGTATTTTTGATAATTCGTATGTACGTCTTCAGCTGCCATCCATAAGCTACTGCCGCATCCAAAACAATTTAATGTCCGAGTTCTCTCATTTTAATGGATGAAAAAATAGATTTCTAGCAGAATGGACCATTTTATCATTACCTATTGGAAATTATCACCTCCTATGTATTTGATATTATACCATATTTTTACTTGTATTCAATTCCTATTATTTGGAATTTTCGTCATGGATAACCCGCATCTTTTATAATGGGGATGAAAAAAGGAGGAAGAAGAGGAACCTATATACCTGGAAAGCGATTCTACAGCTGTTATTCGTACAAAAAAACAAAGCACCCGACAGACCGTCTACCTTCATGGAGACGGTCATATACTCTTGCTGTCGTGAACCGCCTTCGATTTGGAGGATGAAGAAGCCGATCGTTTATTTGTGAGTGCACATAGCAAAGGCTGCCTAAATCCAAGGCAGCCTCATCCTTTAAAAGTTCTTCGATTTATCGTTCGATTTGCTTTTGGAAGGAACAATCCGGTGTTCCACCTTTTCATAAAGGGACAGCATTTGATGAATAAATGACAGCTTCGGTGCTGTCCAGAATACAAACAGAGCTGACAACACGCCAAGAAGGGCTCCCGCCGCAACATCGAGCGGATAGTGAACGCCCGACCAAATGCGGGAAATGCCTACGGCAAACGCAAGCACAAGCCACAGCCAGCCCGTCTTTTTGTGAAACAGGAAGATTAAAAAGCCGATTGAAAAAAACAAAATCGTATGGTCGCTCGGAAACGAATTGTCAATTTCATGCTCTATCAGCTTGTTGACATTCGGAAGCGTGGCAAACGGTTGATAGTTGGAATGCAGAAAGCCCATGATTTTCCCAAGAATTTCGGCAATCACAAATGCGATGACTGCATAAATGACCATCAATCTGTTTTTTGTCGTCCGGGTCAGCCAATAAACGACAAGACCCAACGCGAGGAAGTACATCATATATTCGGCCAGAAAGTAAACGACCGGATTCAGCATCGAATACTCTTTTCCCAAATCATTAATGAAACGAAAAGCATCAATATTTAATTCTGAAAAAGACATGTTCCATTCTCCTTTTTTATACTTTTATCCTAAATATATCCATCAAAATTGTGCAATAAGCCTTTATTGGGATTAGGAATGTACAAACATGTGTTGCACATTCCCTTAGACTCCTCCTGCATCAATGAATATCGATTTTTTTAAAGTAAACGATTGTCGCGGCTAATCCAAGAACGGTTGTGGCGGCAACACTGATAAAAGAATATTCGGGCGGATATTCCGGAAAGAACGTACCCGAAGCGATCACCCATACCGCCGACCAGGGGAGTAAAGCGCTGTACTCCGTGCCGTATACCATAATGCTGACCATTGATATAATGATTGTAAAGATAATGGTGGGCACGTAGTTTTTAAACAGCAGTGTCACAAATATAATTGGACTGACCAGGAAGAAAAGAAGTGCCCCGCCTATCATAAATTGTTTAAACCCATCTATTAAAACCGCCGAACTGAGCCCTTCAAACTGGCCGATCAGCCCAAACAGCAGCGTCAGCACCCAGGCAATCAACGTCAGCATCATGATCCAAATGAGGAGCAGAACCAATTTGCTGACAATCAGGCTGATTCTTGAAACAGGAATCGTCAATAGATTCTTTAGCGTGCTTTCAGCGTATTCCCGATTGAATAAATATGATGTAATCACGCCATACAACGGGACTCCGATCAAAAGCACAATATACAGGTTGGTATCGGAAAAGGTCTCACTGAAGCGAATCGGTACATCAGGGTACTTGGCTTTTTTAGCCAAAGACGATATAAAACAGATAAAAGGGGCTGCCGCCGCTCCCAGGATACTGACAAGAAACATCTGTGACCGCTTAAGCTTCAGCAATTCGGTATATAGCAAATTAGCCAATCGTCCCGCCCCCAATCAACTTCACGAAATAGTCTTCAAGACTGTCTTCGCTCATCGCAATCTTCAATACGTCTATTCCGTTTTCGACAAACAATTTATTCAGCTTTCCCTGCTGGCCCAAATGGGAGTATACCCGGATGATCCCGTCCTGGTGAACTTCGTAGTCATGAATATCAAAATGCTGTTCCATCAGAACGACCGCTTTATTTTGATCGGATAATTGAAATTCCAGATATTTGCGGTTTCTTTTTTTGAGATGGTCAAACGGAATTTCTTCAAGCAGTTTTCCTTCATGAATGATCCCGACATGATCGACGAGCTGTTCGATTTCAGACAAAATGTGGCTTGATATAAAGATGGTGATGTTTCTTTCTTTGGCGAGAGAATGAATGAGTCTTCTCATTTCTTTGATCCCGATCGGGTCCAAGCCGTTTGTCGGCTCGTCCAGTATCAACAGCTCCGGATAGTGAAGCAAGGCTCTTGCAATTCCCAGCCTTTGTTTCATGCCCAAGGAAAACTTGCCGACGAGCTTTTTCGTTTCATGCTGCAGGCCCACGATCTCCAATACTTCATCGATCGCATTTTTTTTATGGATACCTATGATTTTCGCATTGATCAGCAGGTTTTCCCTTGCCGTCAAGTTCGCGTAAAAGCCGGGCACTTCCACGATAGATCCGATTCTTCTTAAAATTTCTTTTTTATTCTTGAAAAAATTCTCTCCGAAAATTTCTATCTGCCCGCTGGTCGGTTTGATCAGACCCAGCAGCATTCTGATCGTCGTCGTTTTGCCGGCGCCGTTTCGTCCCAAAAATCCGTATATATCTCCTTGTTTTACATTGATATTGAGATGGTCTACAGACTTTTGCGGCCCGTACATTTTCGTGAGATCCGTCGTTTTAATAATTGTGTTCAAAGTTGATCCACTCTCTTTCACTCGCCTTATAACTACATCATAAACAGAAGGATTTAACTTCTTCTTAACCAATTCTTAATTAATTCTTAAATGATTGGAGATGGTTTTGTTTAGGCAGCGAAAAACCAAACGTCGTTTTTTCCCACGGGACGCTCTGTGCCCATATGCGTCCGCGGTTTTTTTCGACGAGCGATTTGGCGATGGCAAGCCCCAGGCCGCTCCCGTCATCAAGGCTTCTCGACCGGTCTCTGCGGTACATTCTATCAAACACGTTTTCAATATCGTTTTCCGGAATTCCCGGACCTTGATCCCAGATGAGAAGCTGATATTCATGTTCTGATTCCGTCAGTTCGATTCCAAGTACTTTTCCCTCTTTTCCATAATGAATGCCGTTTCTCACGATGTTTTCGATCACGCGGATCAAGCTGAGCCGATCTGCAATAACAGAGCATTTCTTTTCCGGGATCTGTACATTCAAATCAATGTCATGTTTTTTCAGTTCCGGCAAAAAGTCGATCAGCGTTTCCCTAGCGACTTCGGCCAGGTCAAAAAACTCTGTTTTCAACTGGACTTCATTCGCGTCCAATTTCGCCATGTTGAATATTTCATCGATCAATTGCTTGAGGCTGTTGGATTTTTTAGAAAGGATATTGAGATATTCCTGTTTCTCTTCTTCCGAAGACGCGACCCCGTCTTTTAATGCATCAACATAGCCAATAATTGATGTGAGCGGCGTTCGGATATCGTGGGAAATATTAGACAGCAGCCGTTTTCTGGCCGCTTCCGATTTTGCGGCGTTGATTTGAACTTTTTCAAGCTGCTCTATCAATTCGTTAATGGAAAAAATGATTTCATTAAACGGCTGACCGCCTTTCGCCAGCAATCTTCTTCTTAAATTTCCATCCGCCACGCGCTTCAGCTCGGTTTCGATCAGCTTTAAGCGATCGATGAAGCGAAGCCTCATCGTAAACAGCAGCGCGGTAACGGCAAACAGAAAAATAAACAACATTGTGCTGAAAACCCCAAAGGAAGCCGTTTTCATATAGATGAACAAAAGTGCTGCAATCGCCGCACATTGCAGAATGAGAAGCAGCAGCTTTTTATCGGTCAGCATCTTTCTCACCTACAAACTTATAGCCAATTCCCCAAACAGTTTGAATAAATTGTGGATCGGAAGGGTCCGGCTCTATTTTTTTTCTCAGCCTTCTGATATGCACCATGACCGTATTGTCATCTTCTATGTATTGATCGCTCCATGCGTTTCGAAACAGCTGCGTTTTCGTAAATACCTGCCCCGGATTTGAGGCGAAAAACTTCAGCAGTTCAAACTCCTTCGCCGTCAGAGAGATCTCCTGTCCGCCCGCGGTGACCGTATATGTTTTCAAATCGATGGTCAATCCTTTAAATTGAATCAGCGATTGTTCATCGGAGCGGCTTTCGCTTCCGAGGACCAAAAAGCGCCTCAGCATGGCTTTGATCCGCGCAAGCACTTCGTTTACGCTGAAGGGCTTTGTTATATAATCGTCGGCGCCGATGGATAGTCCTAAAATTTTATCGCCTTCAAGGTCTTTGGCGGTCAGCATCAGGATCGGAACATTCGTATGATTCCTCATCCTTCTGCAGACCTCGATGCCGTCGATTTTCGGCATCATGACATCCAATATCACGAGGTGGTAATGGTTTTGTTCAAACAGCCTTAACGCATCTTCTCCGTCAACTGCCACGTCAACCTCATAACACTCTCTTTTTAAATAGGTTTTCAATAAATCTCTGATTTCTTTTTCATCATCCGCTATGAGCACTCGAATGGTTTCCACTTGGTTCACCCGCTTTTATTTTGTCTTGATAGATGTTCACACCGCAGCACCAGCTGCTGCTTGTTTTTTGAAATATTTCCTCTCTTTTCTTTGCCTTTCATTATAACAGAGAGTTGATAAGGCAAACAAAAGGCACCCTGAAAAGGATGCCGTTTTGTTCATATTTTGACAGTCTTATTGATGATATCATGGATCAATCTTGCATTTCTTTCAAGAATGTCGGGATGGGACTTGGAGATCATTTGCATATGGGTTCCGGCTCCTAGAACGACTGTAAAGGTTTTGGACGCCGCTTTTTCCCACATCATCATATTTTCATCCCGCTGATTGTCGCTTGACTTGATATAGCTGATATGTCCGTCAATTGCGCCGGTTGTGACTGTGTTTTGTATATATACATAAGACTTCATCACCAAGTCCACTAAATAGTCGCTCAATAATTTCTCTGCATCGCGGTATTTCTCAAGTTCAAATGTTTTGGATATCTCTTCTCTGTATTCCTCCTCTGTGAACTGATGTTTCTCGGCTTTTGTCCGATATTTTGAATCGATGATGATCAAATCTTCGACTTCATATCCTTGCCGGTTCAATTCTTTCGCCACATCAAATGCCAGGATTCCGCCGGATGAATAGCCGATTAATGTGTACGGCCCTTCACCTTGAATGTTTTTAATGATATCCGCGTATTTTCGAACCCTGTTTGCGGATGGAATGAAGTTGAAGCTGTACACCGAATGCTGCTTTAGATACTTGGCCAAGCCCAAGTAGGCAATGCCCATCGACGCGGCCGGCGGAAAGCAGAACAGGTTTTTGCCGCCTTCTTCCGCCCTGGTCAGCTGCATGCAATCATCTGTGTAGTCTTTCAGCAGGTCTTGTGCATGCTTCAGAAAATCAGACAGCTCTTTAATGGTCGGCTTGGAGAAAATGTCCTTAAACGGAACTCTGAAGCCAAGCTCTGCATATAGCCTAGAGACAAATGACATGATGTTTAAAGAATTCGCTCCGATATCGAATATGTTGGCGTTGATGCCAATCAGTTCGATATTCAGGATGTCTTCCCAAATGGCGGCCATTTTTTCTTCCAACTCATGTCTTGGAGGCTCATATTCCAGTAAAGCGCCCGCGCTTCGATCTGGCTCTGGAAGGGCCTTCAAGTCGACTTTTCCGTTTGGTGTCAGCGGCAGCTCATCAAGCTTCAGCAAATAGGACGGCACCATATATTCCGGAAGCTCCTTCACCAAAAACGCTTTGATGTCTTCCTGTGTGATGTCTCTTTCGGAAACGACGTATGCGCAAAGAACTTGATCGTTGCTTTGATCTGTTTTGGCGGCAACCGCCGCTTCTTTTATATCGCTGTGCCTTAACAATTGATGCTCGATTTCGCCAAGTTCGATGCGGTAGCCCCGAATCTTGACTTGGTGATCGATCCGGCCCAGATACTCAATATGTCCATCCGGCCTCATCCTTGCAAGATCTCCTGTTCGATACATTCTTTCACCCGGTAAAAACGGATTTGGCAGGAATTTTTCAGACGTCAGTTCCGGTTTGTTCAAATAGCCTTTTGCGACTCCGTCTCCGCTGATATACAGCTCTCCGGCAATTCCGACCGGCTGTACTTCCTGACGCTCATCCAGAATATAGAGCTGGACATTGGAGGCCGGCTTGCCGATCGGGACAGAAACTTGCCGGTCCCGTCCGGCATCATATTGATAGATCATGCAGCCGACAACCGTTTCGGTCGGACCGTATTCATTGTAGATGTCAATGTTGTGATGAAATCTCTCCGTGATTTCTTTGGCCAGTTCCGTTTTTAAATCTTCTCCGCCGACGATCAGGCGTTTGATGCTTGATCCGCTGGCACCCATGTCTTTGACAAGGCTTAAATGAGACGGGGTTAATTTGACAATCCCGGCTTTTTGGTCTCTGAACACTTTTCGAATCAGCGGTTCCCCGTCCCTGCTATGCTGATACACAATCACCCGGTTGCCTGAGATTAATGGCGTAAATATCGATGTCACCGTTAAATCAAAGGCAATGGATGAGTAGAGGGCAAAATCAAGCTGTTCGCCTTGGACATATACACGGGCAGCCCAGGTAATATAGTTAACCAGCCCTCTTTGCCTGATCATGACCCCTTTTGGTTTTCCTGTGGATCCTGACGTGTAGATGATATATGCAAGGCTGTCGGTGTTACCCGCCAGTTCCAGATTGTCAGCCGGATAACTGCTGAAATCTCCGGTTAATTCGACGGCTTCCTGATGAAGTGTGCCCAAGTCCTGCTTGTGATCCACAAGGATGATGGCCGCTCCGCTGTCTTCAAGCATATACTTGATCCTTTCTTCCGGATAATCGGGATCAATCGGCAAATAGGCTCCTCCGGCTTTCAAAATGCCCATGATTCCGACCACCATTTCCGGTGAGCGTTCTGCCATGATGGCGACAATCGTATCCTCTTTGACTCCTTTGTCCCTGAGGTATCTGGCAAGCTGATTTGATTTTTCATTGAGCTCACGGTACGTCAGTTTGTCATTTCCTGAGACAACCGCAGCAAGCTCAGGGGTTTTTTCGGCTTGTTCCTCAAACAGCCGGTGAATCGTCTGATTCGGATATTCCGCTTTCGTGTCATTCCATTCGTACAACAGCCTGTTTCTTTCAGCTTCCGAAAGGACTGTGATGTCGTTTAATGACTGATCTTCATTTTGGACGACCTGTTCCATCACTTGTTGAAGGTGTCCTTTGATACCGGCGATGATGTGGTCATGATAGATATTTCCGTCATAAGTCAATTTGATGACCAAACGTTCGCCCGGGACGGCCACAATATTAAATCCGTAATTTGTTTGTTCTTCGGCGTGAATTTCTTCAAAGATAAAACCAGCACCGCGTTTGCCGCTTGTCTCAAATGCACTCTGATCAACTGCGTAATTTTCGAAAATCAGGATATGATCCAGCAGCTCTCTTTTTAATTCACTGAGCGACTGTACTTCCGACAGATTCATGTCATGATATGTCCTGCCTTCCAAAGCCTGTTCCTGAACGCTTTTGATGAGTTCCTTAAAGCTTTGGCTTTTTTCCAGTCTAATTCTCGTCGGTACAGTGTTGATGAATAATCCGACCATTTTTTCGATTCCGGCTACTTGTGCATCCCTGCCGGAAATGACTGTACCGAATACGACATCATCCGTTTGATTGTACCTTGCCAAAAGCATTCCCCAAATGCATTGTAAAACAGTATGGAGGGTGACATTGTTACGGCTGGCAAGCTCTGTGATCCGGCCGGTTAATTGTTGCGGGAATTCTATGACGGCCTCTTTTCTCTTATATTTCGCATGTCCGGAAGAACTCGCCAAAACCGAAATCGGCGATTTTTCGGTAAAGCCTGATAAATAGTTTTTCCAGTACGCTTTTGGAGCTTCTTTATCCTGTTGCTCTAGCCACCCGATATAATCGCTGTACGGTCTTGCCTCTTCAAGCCGGTGTTTTTGCCCGCCTTCTTTCATATGATACATTTGGAACAGCTCTCCCATAATGATTCCCCGGGACCAGCCGTCAAGCAGAATATGGTGGTTTGTCCATATGAACGTATAACTGTCATCCTCGGTTCTCATTAGCGCGGCTCTGATCAATGGTTCGCTGTTTAAGCAAAAACCTTTCTCCCGATCTGCTTTGCGATACGTTTGAATCACTTGCTCCCGTTCCGCCGGACTCTGCTTTCGCAAGTCATGATAGTCAAGATTGATCTTTCTGTCCTTGATGATCACATTTCTTGGTTCATCCGTTATTTCATACTCGATCGAGGCCCTTAGAATCTCGTGTCTTTCCATGATGTCATTGAACGTTTCTGCAAACAGACGCTCATCGATCAATCCTTTCATATCGATGGCCATTTGTTCAAAGTACGCCTGTGATTCCTTGTCTTCGAGTGCGTGGAACAGCATGCCCCTTTGCATGTTGGCAAGCGGATAGATTTTTTCGATTTCCATCCCTTTATATTTCAGTTTGATTTCCTCAAGCTGATCTAAGCTGATGCCTTTGTCTCCGTAATCGGACGGCGTTTTTTCCGTCTCTTCTCGTTCCGCGCAGTGGCGAATGACCGCTTTCAAGGCTTCTTTATATTTTTGAGCAAAAGTTCTGACGACGTCTTCACTGTATGCTCTTGTGTTATAGGTCGTTTGAATGGCCAGTTGTCCCCTGAAGACCACCGCATTGATTTCGAGTGGATGTTCTCTAGTGATGCCCTTTCCGGCTGCTTCTCCCGGCGACAGGTGTGATGAAGAAAATTCTCCGCTGTTGATGTCTTCATCAAGCTGTCCCAGGTAATTGAACAAGATTGGTGATGTTGCGCCTTTTGCGATCTCACTGTCCCGGGTGAGATACTTTAAAATTCCGTAGCCGATGCCTTTGTTCGGCACGTTTCGCAAGTGCTCTTTCACCATTTTAATCGTTCTGGACATGTCTGTTTCTTGTCCCAAATCGATGAATACCGGGTATTTCGAGGTAAACCAGCCGACCGTTCTGCTGATATCGATGCCATCTGCCACCTGTTCTCTTCCATGCCCCTCCAGCGTGATTCTTAATTTATTTTGCCCGGTCATATCTCTTGCCGCCACCAGAAGCGCAGCGATCAGAAGATCGTTGATTTCGGTACGGTAAGCTTGGTTTGTTTCTCTTAAAAGCCGCGCTGTCTCCTCTTTTTCGAGTTCCGTGCTGAATGTTTTGCTGTCCTCAACTTTGAAGACACCTGCATCTTCATTCATTTCCAGGAATTTGACGTCTTCACAAACGGCCTTCAGCCAATACTGTTTTTCACCAAGCAGTTTTTCAGTTTTTGAATATTCCGTGATGTGATGTGCATATTCCTGGTAGGAAGCTGTTTTTGGATAGAACTCGACTTTTTCCCCATTTGATAACTGACTGTACCCCAGCGCCAAATCTTCAAATAATATTCTCCAGGAGATACCGTCGACCACAAGGTGATGGATGATGATCAGCAGGTGATCCCCATTATTCGTTTTGAAGAGCGCCAGTTTAACCAGAGGGCCGGTTTTAATATCGATGCTTTGCTGAAGCTCCGTTGCCAATTGGTACACTTTCTGAGGCTGGTCGTTTTCGCTCGAGACATCATAGACAAATAGGTCAAACAGCTTTTTGCCCGGTCCCCGGTTGTACTGAATGATCTTTCCGCCTTCTTCTCTAAACACCGTCCGGAGTGCATCGTGATGTTGGATGATTTCTCTGAATACACGTTTGACGATGCTCTCGTCGAATCCGTTTTTCCTATAAAGTATAACCGCATGGTTGTAATGGTTCCTGTCCGTTTTGTTCAACGAGAAATACTCTTGTTGAATCGGAGTCAAGAGAACCTCGCCCTCTACCGTTTCATATGATGCTGATTTGTCGGTTTCGGCCTTGACATATCGGCTCAAAGACTTGATTTGCGGATTTGCAAACAGATCTTTCATTTCTAGCGACAGGCCTTCTCTTGATAATCTTGAGATCATTTGCAGCGCTTTGATGGAATCGCCGCCTGCTGCAAAAAAGTGATGAGTGATCCCGATCTTGTCAATGCCAAGCACATCTTCCCATATTTGAACAAGCTTTTCTTCCGTCTCGTTCCGCGGCGGATCGTATTCCGTCTCTTTTCCCGGCTGCGGTTCAGGCAATGCGGTTGTATCGATCTTTCCGTTGGCTGAAAGCGGCATCTTCTCAATTTGGACAAATGAAGACGGAATCATATATTCTGGAAGCTCGCGCATCAGATACGTCCTGATGTCCTCGAACGGTAATTCGGCGTTTGCTGTGAAATAGGCGCACAGCTGTTTTGCACCTTTATGGTCTTCCCTTGCAGCAATAAAGGCTTCCTTGATATCATCATGAGCCAACAGCCTGTTTTTGATTTCTTCCGGTTCTATTCTGTAGCCCCTTACCTTGACTTGGCTGTCCATCCGTCCTGCAAGTTCGATATTTCCATCGCTCAGCCTTCTGGCAAGGTCCCCGGTCCTGTACATTTTTGTATGCGGTGCAAACGGATTTTCGACGAATTTTTCTTTCGTGATATCCGGTTTGTTTACATAGCCGCCTGTCACTCCGGCGCCTGCGATGCAGAGCTCTCCGTACACACCTTCCGGAAGCAGTTTCATATTTTCATCAAGCACATATGCATTCGTATTATGGATCGGAGTGCCGATAACCGGATATTCTTTGAAAGAATTGAGGTGTTCCGGGTCGATTACTTTAAAGACTGAGCCGATTGTCGTTTCAGTCGGGCCATAATGATTCATGACTACATGATCGGGATATTGGTTGTAAAATGTCTCAACATCCCTTGTATTGATCATCTCCCCGCCCAAGACGACCAGCCTGAGAGAAGCGCAAGGTTTTTCGGCGGAAAAGCCCGGATCATTGACAAAAATGTTAAACAGAGACGGCGTCAGTTTGATATAGGTGATGCCGTTTTCTTTGATATACTTTAAAGCCCGGTGCGCATTTGTATAGCATTCTTTTCGTGCGATATGCAGTTCGCTTCCGCTTAACAGCGCCGAAAAGATGCTCGTATAGCCCAAATCGAACGCATATGAAGACACAAGCATGGCTTTGTCGTTTTCTGTAAGACCCGCTTCCTTCATAAACCATGCTGTATAATTCACCACATTCCCGTGTCTGATAAATACGCCTTTCGGCTTTCCGGTGGAGCCTGATGTGTATATAATATATGCATTCTGATCGGCTGCACCCGATGTAGACAGGTTTGACGCGGCCTTCGCATCAATCAAACCGTCGGCAACATTGACGATTTCTCCAGCGAACGCGACGTTTTCTTTGACAGAGCCTTTGACAAGCAATATTGCAGCTCTGCTGTCACTTAAAATCTCATTCGTCCGTTTTGCCAATTGCTCCGGCTCGATCGGCACGTAAGCCGCTCCGGCTTTCAGTACCGCCAGCATGGAAATGATCATCTCAAGCGATGGTTCAATCATGATCGCTACAGGTGCACCGGCGCTTGCTCCTTTGTCTCTCAAAAGCCTTGCCAATTGATTTGCTTTTTCGTTCAGTTCCCTGTACGTCAGCTTTTCATCCGCAAAGACCACCGCTGTTTGCTCCGGCGTTTTGCCAGCCTGATGCTCAAACAGCTGATGAACCGTTTGATCTTTAGGGTAATCTGTTTGTTGTCCTTGATTCTGATCCCGAAGCACTCGCATTTCTTCATCTGACAGCATGTTCACGTCGCTCAACGGCATTTGCGGATCGTTTGCCGCTTCCTTTAAAATATTGATCAAATGGCCCGCCATTCTTTCAATCGTGGACCGCTTAAACAATTTTGTACTGTAGTTGAAAACACATTGAATGCCTTCATTTGTCTCAGCGGCTGTCAGCGTCAAATCAAATTTTGAGATGTTCACCTCGGTTTGGAGTGGCTGGAATATCAAGCCATCGATGTCCGCTTCATCGCCGTCGAAGTTTTGCAGAACAAGCATGGTATCAAACAGCGGGTGTCTGCTCATATCCCGTTTGACATCAAGTTTTTCAACCAGTTCATCAAATGGATAGTCTTGATTTTCATAAGCTTTCAGCGCCGTTTCTTTAACCTCTTTTAAATAATCGGCAAATGGCATGTCTCCTTTTGGATGGTTCCTCATCGCCAGCGTGTTGATAAACACTCCGATGACATGTTTCAAATCGCTGTGATGCCTTCCCGCGATCGGTGAGCCGACAACGATATCCTCCTGGCCTGTATACTTCGCCAAGAGCGTTGTGTATCCCGCCAAAAGCAACATATACATCGTCGCGCCGTTCTCTTTCGCCAGTTTGTTCAGCATGGCGGACGTTTCGCCGTCTATTTCAAACTGAACGATATCTCCTTCAATCGAACGCTTTTGCGGACGTTTTTCATCCGCCGGCAAATTCAGCACCGGCACTTCACCTTGAAAAACGTTGAGCCAGTAGTCTTCCTGGCGTTTAATCTCATCTTTTTGATAAAAAAGTTTTTGCCATTCTGAAAAGTCTTTGTACTGAATCGTTAACGGCTGCAATGTTTTCCCCTCATACAACTCGGCCAGTTCTCTTGTGAAAATGGCCATGGATACCCCGTCTGAAATGATATGGTGCATGTCGAACATCAGTACATGTTCATCGCCACTCGCTTTTAATACTTCCACTCTTAAAAGCGGCGCTTTTTCCAAAGCAAACGGCTTGATGAACGCTTTGATTTTTTCTTCCAGCCGGTCCTGTCCGAGTCGTCCGTACTTCACTTTAAAATCGACTTCTTTTTCGATTTTTTGTACAGGCTCGCCGTCAACCACCACAAAGGCCGTCCTCAAGGCTTCATGTCTTTCTATCAATTGCCGAAAAGCATCCTCGAACCGGTCGACATCAAAATCTCCTGCAATTTTCATGGCGAAAGGCATGTTGTAAGAGAGGCCGCCTGGTTCGATTTGATTAAGGATATACAGCCTTCTTTGTGCGGATGACAATGCGTAATACTCTTTCTCTTCCGCTTGTGTGATGGACGCATAAGGGCTTTCTTTCATGGATTCGATAAAATCACCGATGTCTTTGATTGTTGGTGTTTCGAATATTTGTCTTAAAGGGACTTCAATCTTCATTTCTTTATGCAATTTTGCAGTCAATGCCGCAGCTTTTAAGGAATGGCCGCCAAGTTCAAAGAAATTGTGGCTGATTCCGATGTTTTCGATCCCTAAAACGTCCTCCCAGATTGAGACAAGCTTTTCCTCTGTGCGGTTCCTCGGTGCTTCGTACGTCGCTTCACTGATTGTGCCGCTAGGTTCAGGGAGCGCTTTTCTGTCGATTTTGCCGTTTGCCGTAAGCGGCAATTGATCGAGCTTGACAAAGTATGACGGCACCATGTAATCCGGCAGTTCCTTTAACAAGCATTTTCTGACGTCTGCAACGCCGGCCGTTTTGTCCGCGACGATATATGCGCATAGGTATTTTCCGCCGGCTTGATCTTCCCGCGCCATAACTGCCGCCGCGTCAATGCCTTCTATTTTCAGCAATTGGTTTTCGATTTCGCTCAGTTCGATTCTGAATCCGCGGATTTTGACTTGGTGGTCGATTCTTCCTAAATATTCGATTTGGCCATCAGGTAAAAATCTTGCGAGATCCCCCGTCCTGTACATGTTTTCTCCTGGAACAAACGGGTTTGGAACAAATTTTCCAAGCGTGAGGTCAGGTCTGTTTAAGTATCCGCGGGCAAGGCCTTCCCCGCTCAGACAAAGTTCACCGGGTGTGCCCAACGGCAGCAGCTGCTGGTTGTGATTTAAAATATAAGCCTTGTGATTGCTGATCGGCCGGCCGATGACGACTTTTTCGTCATCTTTTTGCAGCTCGCCCCGCGTTGAGCAAACGCTGTTTTCCGTCGGTCCGTATTCATTAAACAATTTGACGTTCGGCAGCTTTTCAAAATGCTGCCGGATCAGACTTTCATTGAAGCCTTCCCCTGCGACCGTGATAAATCTTAAATCCTCTAAAGGCTGCTCAATCGTGTCGAGCAGGCTTAGATAAAAGCTCGGAACGGCCAGCAAGTTTGTCGCTTTATGCGTTCGCAACGCACCGATGATCTCACGCGGATTCATCCGCAAATCTCTAATTAAAACCAGCTTCGCCCCAGATATAAGCGTCGTGAAAATATCTTCAACAGAACTGTCAAATGAAAAGGACGGCACTTGAAGTGTGGCATCGGCTGTACTGTAGCCATACGATTGTTTCCTCCAATAAAGCGTATTAACAATTGATTGATGGTTGACCATGACACCCTTCGGCTTTCCGGTCGAACCTGAGGTATAGATGACATAAGCCATGTCAGAAGAACCGCTCGTGTGCTCTATGTTCTCTGTGGCTTTGTCTTTTGTCAGCCCTTTTTCGTTCATATCGATACAGGTGAGATCAACGTCAATCTGTTTGTCCGCCTTTTTCAGCAGGATGCTGATGCCGCTGTCTTCGATCATGTATCTGATCCGGTCTTCCGGATATTCGGGATCGATCGGCAAGTATGCGCCTCCGGCCTTCAGCACCGCCAGCATTCCGACAATCATCTCCACAGAACGCTTTGCCATAACGCCGACGATCATGTCAGGTTTTACGCCTTTTTCCCTTAACAGTCCCGCCAGCTGATTTGACCTTTCATTCAGTGCTTTGTACGAGAGCTTCTCCTTTTCAAATACGACCGCAGTATGCCCAGGCGTCCGTTCCGCCTGTTCTTCAAATAATTGATGGATCGTTTTATTCCTTGGATAATCTGCGTTTGTCCGGTTGAACTCATATAGAAGCGTCTTTCTTTCTTCCTCCGCCAGCATGTCAATCTCTGCGATTTTCCGGTTCTCATTTGCCGTCACTTGCTCAGCGACCCTTTTGATATGACCTTCGATATTGTTGATGATATCCCTGTCATAGACATTGCCGTCATATGTCAAAACAAGGGTGAGCTCTTCGCCAGGAGTCACCGACATGCTAAAGCTGTAATTGCTTTGTTCCGCAGCGCTGATCTCATTCACCTTAAAGCCTGTCTTCATTTGACTCTCTTCAAAGTCCTGTTCATCAGTTTCATAGTTCTCAAATACGAGAATATGATCGATCAGATCTTTCTTTAAGCTGCTCAAAGCCTGGACTTCAGCGAGATTCATATAGTTGTAGCGGTTGCTTTGAATCGCATCTTCCTGAACCTTTTGCAAACATTCGTTAAAACGCGCCTGCTCATTGAATCTGATTCTTGTCGGGATGGTGTTGATAAACAGACCGATCATGTCTTCGATTCCGTCTACGTTTGCTTCCCTGCCCGATACGACCGTTCCAAACACGACATCATCGATCTTATTATATTTCGTAAGCATCAAGCCCCAAATCGTTTGAATCACCGTATGAAGCGTAACGCTGTTTTTAGCAGCGAGCGCCTTCAATTGTTTTGTCAGCTGTTTTGACAAATGGATGACCTTCTCCCGGCGGTCATACAGGCTGCTTTTTTTGCGTTTTGTTAATGTAGGCAGCTGTGCCTGTTCCTCATACCCTTTTAAATATTCGCGCCAATATTGACGGCCCTCTTCCTGATCCTGTCTTTCAAGCCACTTAATATAATCGCTGTACGGCTTCGTCTCCTTTAATGGACTGGCTTTGCCGTTCATCCGGTTTTCGTAGATGACAAACAGCTCACGCATGATGATGCCAAGGCACCAGCCATCGAGTAAAATATGGTGATGGCTCCAGACAAGCCGGTACGATCGCTCCGCCGTTTTCAGCAAGTAAGCCCTCATTAATACATCTCTGCTTAAATCAAAGCCTTTTTTTCGATCTTCATTGATCAATCTCTCAATGAACATTTCCTGTTGCTGTGCGGAGCTTTTCGCGATATTGAAATAGGTGAAATCGATGCTGCGGTTTTCGATGATGATCTGCCTCGGTTCTTCAACAATTTCATATTCATAAGAGGCCCTTAAGATTTCATGCCGTTTCATGATGTCATTAAAGCTTGCCTCAAGAATCGCCGGATCGACATATCCTTCAATATCCATGACCGTCTGCTGAAAATATGCATCTGAGGTATGATCCTCGATGGCATGGAACAGCATACCTTTTTGCATGTTGGCAAGCGGATAGATTTTTTCAATGACGCTACTGTATTTTCCTTTGATTTCTTCAAGTTCGTCTAAACTGATATTTGTATCTCCATAGTCGGACGGCGTTCTTTCGCTTTCCGTCTGTTGCGTGCAGTGCTTAATGATTTGTTCCAGGCGTTCTTTTAATTGATGATTCAGCCGGCTGATCGTATCTTTTTCGTATTCCATTTGATTAAAGGTTGTATGAATCACCAGCTCATGATGAATCACGATGGCGTTAATTTCGATAGAATGACTTCTCGCGATTTTTCCGCCGATGCTTTCCCCTTCGGAGAAGCTTGAGCCGGAAAATTCGCCGCGATTCATGTCGGCATCGATCTCGCCTAAATAGTTAAATGAAATCCGTGCCTTTTCTTCGTTGATAAAATCCGGGTCTTCGGCCATATACTTTAAGAGCCCGTAGCCGATTCCTTTATTCGGTATTTTTCTCAACGTTTCTTTGACCATTTTGATATGTTGGGAGAGGGCTTTTTCTTCTCCTGCATCAAGAAGCACCGGATACATCGTCGTAAACCAGCCGATTGTTCTCGTGATGTCAACGCCTTCTAAAATATCTTCCCTGCCGTGGCCTTCCATCATGACCTTCAGTTTGTTTTCCCCTGTGATGTCCTTTGCTCCGGTTAGTAATGCCGTTAACAAAATATCGTTGATTTCGGTGTTGTAGGCTCTGTTCGTGTTTCGCAAAAGGTCCGCTGTTGCCTCTTTGCCGAGCTTGATGCTCAACGTCGTGCTGTTTTCGTATACATCTTCCTTTAATATGTTCCTTGGCGGAATAAACCGGACACGTGCCTTGGCAACGTTCCGCCAATACTTGGCTTCCTTCAATAAGGTTCGGCTGCGGGCGTATGCTTTTAACCTGCGGGCGAATTCTTGATAGGAATCCGTTTTGTAGCCGATCTCGAGCGTTTGCCCCTTTAATGCCTGACTGTACAATGTTTCGAAGTCCTCAAACAGTATTCTCCACGATACACCGTCGACGACAAGGTGATGGATTACAATGAGCAGGTGGTCGCCCTCATCAGCCCGGAAGATGCCGAGATGAACAAGTTTTCCTTTTCTGATCGATGTTTGTTTTTGAATGCTTGTCGCCAGCTCATACACCTTTTCCGCTTGACGATCAAGCCCTCTTACATCATAAACATCCAGGTCGAACAGGTCTTTCTGAAAGCTTCTGTTGTACTGAATGAAGTCCCCGCCTTTTTCCTCATAGATCATCCTTAACGCGTCGTGCTGCTCCATTATTTTATTGAAAGTCTTTTTAACACAGCTTTCGTCAAATCCGCCCTTTCTGAAGAGCACAAATGACTGGTTAAAGTGATCCAGCTCTTCTTTGTTATTAGCAAAATACCATTTTTGGATCGGAGTGAGTTCTGCATGTCCCGTGACGATTGTATTGGCATTTTGCCTCTGTGATTGTTTTTTAACATACTTGGAAAGATCCTTGATTCTCGGATTGGCGAACAGATCCTTCATTTCAAGCTTCAGGCCAAGCCTGGACAGCCTTGAGACGATTTGCAACGCCTTGATCGAATCTCCTCCTGCTGCAAAGAAGTGATGGCTGATACCGATGTCTCCGGCACCGAGAACATCCCTCCAGATGTCAACGAGCTTAGCTTCTGTGTCATTCCGCGGTGCTTCGTATTCCGCTCCTGTTGCGACATGTCTGTCAGGTGCAGGGAGGGCTTTTCGATCGACTTTATCGTTTGCGGTGAGCGGCAGCTTATCCAGTCTGACAAAATAAGCCGGAATCATATAGTGAGGGAGCTCTTTTTCGAGCCATTCACTGAGCTCGGTTGATGTCCAGTCTTCTTTGGAGACGATATAAGCGCACAAATAATCGCTGTTGTCATCGTCCTTCCTGGCTATAACCGCCGCTTCGTCGATTTTGTCAAGCTTGAGCAATTGATTCTCGATTTCTCCCAGTTCAATCCGGTATCCGCGTATTTTCACCTGATGGTCTATTCTTCCTAAAAACTCGAGATGTCCACCGGGCAGCCATCTGGCCAGATCACCCGTCCGGTACAATCTTTCCCCTGATACAAACGGATGTGAAATAAACTTTTCGGCTGTCAGTTCCGGCCGGTTTAAATACCCGCGTGCAAGACTGATTCCGCCGACGCAAAGCTCTCCAACAACGCCTGTCGGCACAGGCTTCTGGTTTTGATCCAATACATATACGTTTGTATTGTCAATCGGACTGCCGATATGAGGACGACCGGATCCTCCGTAAACCCCCGCCGTTGCACAGACCGTCGTTTCCGTCGGTCCGTAGGCATTGATAAACAGCCGATTTCCGAACCACCTTTTTGCGAGTTCTTCAGTGCAGGCAGAGCCCGCGGAAACGATCACTTTGAGGTTTTCCAATCTGAATTCATCCAACACATTCAGAACGGTCGGCGGCAAAGTCGCATGAGTGATGTCATACTGTCTTAGAAAGCTTGTTAACGGCTGCCCCGGCATCATTTCCTCCTGCCGTCCCAACACTAAAGCCGCCCCGGCTGCCAGCGCCGGAAAGATTTCAAATGCTGACGCATCAAATGATAGTGAAGCAAATTGAATCACTCTGCTGTCCGTGTTTAAATGCATCAATTTGACAACTGCTGAAACAAGATTGCTCAGCCCTTTTTGTTCGATTAAGACGCCCTTCGGTTTTCCTGTGGACCCTGAAGTATAGATGATGTAAGCCAAATCCCCGCTATGGCTGACAGGCTCCAATTGAGCCGCATCCAGGGCGGCAATTTGTTTATCGTGAATATCAATGTTGATCATGCCGGCCTCTTTGATAAAGGACCGTTTTTTGATGAGCGCCTCTTCCGACAGAAGAAACTTTGTTTGGCTGTCGCCTAGGATGTATTTGATCCTGTCTTCAGGATATGCCGGATCAAGCGGCAGGTACGCGCCTCCGGCCTTCAAAATTCCCAGAAGGCCGATGATCATCTCGGGAGAGCGGTCCACCATGATGCCGACGGCTGTGTTCGGTTTAACCCCTTTGTCTCTTAAAAACCGGGCCAGCTGATTTGACCTCTCATGCAATTGTCGATATGTCAGCTTTTGATCTTCAAACACGACCGCGGTTTGGTCAGGCGATGTCTCCGCCCGCTCCGCAAACAGCCGGCAAATGGTTTTGTCTATTGGAGCATCAGTTTTCGTATCATTAAACCGATATAACAATGTGTTTTTTTCGTCTTCTGACATGGCCTCTATTTGATCAAGCCGCTTGTCCGGCCGATTGGAAATATCCTCTAAAGCACGGACGAAATGCGCCGCCATCCTTTCGACCGTTTCTCTTTTAAACAGCTTTGTACAGTATTCCAAATCAAATTCGATCTTCGAGTCTTTTTCGATTGCCGATAAAGTGAGGTCAAATTTTGAAATATGGATGTCGCTTTCAAACGGTTCAAATGTGAGCCCTTCTATTTCAGCATCCGCTTTTTCCAAGTTTTGCAGGACAAACATCGTATCAAACAGCGGATTTCTGCTCATGTCGCGTTCAAGGTCAAGCTGTTCGACAAGATCGTCAAATTGATAATCTTGGTTTTCATACGCCTTCAGCGCCGTCTCTTTTACATCTTGCAAAAATTCAGCGAATGTCTTGTCGCCCTTCGGATGATTTCTCATCGCCAGCGTATTGACAAACATTCCGATTACATGTTTCAGCTCGTGATGTTTTCTTCCTTGAATCGGCGTTCCGATAATCAAATCTTCCTGTCCGCTATATGTTCTAAGCAAAACCGTATACGCCGCCAGAAGAAGCATATACATGGTCGCTCCGTTGTTTTTGGCGATCCGCTTGAGCTTCTTCGTCAATTCGCCGTCGATTGCAAAACCGATTCTATCGCCTTCAACACTGTGCATTTGCGGCCTCGGGTAATCCGTCGGCATGTTGAGGACTGGAATCTCGCCTTTGAAAATATTGAGCCAGTACTCTTTTTGCCTTTTCATCTCATCTTTTTGATAAAAAGCCCTTTGCCATTCTGAATAGTCTTTATATTGGAGGCTGAGCGGCTCCAGTTCTTTTCCGCCGTACAAATCGCAAATTTCTTTTGTCAAAACCCCCATCGATGCGCCGTCTGAAATGATATGGTGCATATCAAACAGAATGATATGTTCCTCGTCGTCAACCTTGACCACCTCTGTTCTAAAAAGCGGGGCCTTTTTTAAATCAAACGGTCTGACAAATTGTTTGATGATCTCTTGAATGGATAGAGACTCTATTTCGCTGGATTTGATGCTGAAATCTACTTCTTTTTCAATCTTTTGAACTGGCTCTCCATCCGCCATCAAGAAGGACGTTCTAAGCGCTTCATGTCTTTGAATGACAATTTGCAATGCGTTCTCAAACCGGCGTATATCGAAGGAGCCCTTGACTTTCATGGTAAAAGGGATGTTGTAGGACAATCCGCTCCCTTCGATTTGACCTAGAATGTACAGTCTTTTTTGCGCGGATGAAAGACGATAGTATTCTTTTTCTTCCACTTTTTTAATAGATGAATCAACACTATCTTTTGTCGATCTGATATATTCTCCCAATCCTTTGATTGTCGGCGTTTTAAAGATTTGCCCAAGAGGGATTTCCGCTTTGAGCTCCTTTCGGATTCTTGCCGCCATCGCGGCCGCTTTGAGAGAATGTCCCCCCAGCTCGAAGAAATGATCGTTGATACCGGCCTTTTCCACCTTTAAAATATCACGCCAAATTGCTGCCAGCTTTTCTTCCGTTTCATTTCGCGGCGCCTCATACTCACTTTCCGCTCCCATCGTTCTGTCCGGCTCAGGCAGGGCTTTTCTGTCCACTTTCCCGTTTTTGGTGAGCGGCAGCTTGTCCATGTTCACGAAATAGGCGGGAATCATATAATCCGGAAGCTTTTCACCTAAAAACCCTTTCAGCTCATCAAGGGAAATCTCACGCTTTGCCGTGATATAGGCGCAAATGTACGGGCGGTTCTCTCCGTCTTCTCTGACGGTAACGATCGTCTCGTTGATGTCTTCATGCATCTCCAACCGGCTTTCGATTTCGCCGAGTTCGATCCTGAAGCCGCGGATTTTCACCTGATGGTCGATTCGGCCGATGAATTCGATATTGCCGTCAGGCAGCCATTTCGCTAAATCGCCCGTCTTGTACAGCCTTTCTCCCGGCATAAACGGATGCGGGATGAATTTTTCCGCCGTCAGTTCCTCGCGGTTTAAATATCCTTTGCTTAAACCGTCGCCTGCGATGCACAGCTCTCCGGGAACCCCGATCGGCACGAGCTTGCCGGCTTCATCCATGATCAAGACTGACGTATTCGCCAGCGGGCTGCCGATCGGGATTGTATCGGCTTTTTCATCTATTTCATTGATGAAATAATATGTCGCATATACCGTGCTTTCCGTCGGGCCGTAAACATGAATCAATTTATCCCGGCCGACATGATCCAACACTTTTCTCACATGCGGTATCGACGCTCTTTCCCCGCCGAAAAGGATTTTCCGCAGCTTGGCAAGGCAGCCGATATTGATGTCGGCGAGCGTATTGAACAGCGCTGTCGTAATGAACATCACGCTGACTCGTTCTTTCTCAATCACTTCGGCCAGCTCATGTGTATTCAAGACCGTCTCTTTTTCGATCAGGACGAGTGAGGCTCCGTTTAAGAGAGCGCCGAAGATGTCGAACACCGATCCGTCAAACGAATAGTTGGACAGCTGGAGAATGGCGTCATCTTCAGTGATGTCGATATAATTGGTGTTTTTAACGACTCTTGCCGCACTGTAATGCGGGGTGACGACGCCTTTTGGCATTCCCGTAGATCCTGATGTATAAATGATATAGGCGGTATCGCCGGAATCATTGACAGAACTGAGCGGTTCTTTACTGAATCCGTCTGAAGCCCCTTTGTCCAGATGAACGATGTCAGCCTCACAATCGATTCCGTCTGCCGCTTTTCCTTGTGTAAGCAGTACCGCGGCTTTTGTGTCTTCGAGCATGAAGGCCATTCTGTCTTTAGGCGTTTCAGGGTCGATTGGCAGATATGCGCCGCCCGCTTTTAAAATCCCGATGATGCCGATGATCATTTCAAAGGAGCGGTCCGCGATGATCGCCGCAACCGAGCCTCTGCCGATACCCTTTTCCCTGAGGAGTCTCGCGGTTTGGTTTGCTTTCTTATTCAGCTCTCTATAGGTCATGCGCTGAGCACCGAACACAAGAGCCGTCTGGTCAGGCGTCTTCATGGCCTGTTCCTCAAAGAGCTCATGAAGCGGCTTGTCTTTCGGGTAATCCGTTTTTGTATCGTTGAATGTGTCTAAAATCCTCTGTTGTTCTTCTTTTGACACAAGGTTGATGTCTCGTAATGTTTGTGTCTCATCTTCCGCCACTTGTTCTGCGACGGTGATGATATGCTTTTCTAATGTTTCGATGATGGTGTCGTCATATACATTTTCATCATAGATGAAGAGCAGCTTTAATTGATCATCAAGAGCCGCGGAAATGCTGAAATGATAATTGGTCTGTTCTTCCCCGCTGACATTCACCATTTCAAAACCTACATCATTTTTTTCTTCAAACGCTTTTTGGTCAACGGCATAGTTTTCAAAGACCATGACATGGTCGATCAAATCATTTTTCAACTCGCTTAGCGCTTGAACCTCAGCTAAATTCATGTAATTGTAGCGGCTGCTTTCCAAAGCGTCGGCTTGGGTTTGGCGCAGAACATCTTTAAAAAGCTTGTCTTTGTCCAGCCTGATTCTGGTCGGGATGGTGTTGATGAAGACGCCGACCATTGTTTCTATACCTTCCACTTCGGCATCTCTGCCGGAAACAACGGTTCCGAACACCACATCCTCGCTGTTGTTGTATTTCGCCAAAATCACGCCCCAAATGCTTTGCAGCACGGTATTGATCGTTACAAGATTCTGGTTGGCCAATTTGATGAGGCGATTTGTCAATTCTTTGGAACATACAATTGTTTTTTCTCTTCTTTTAAAACCCGTCTCAGAAGGTGTGCGGAGCTTTGGAAGTGAATTTTTTTGATCATAGCCGCTCAAATAGCTCTCCCAATAGCTCTGAGCTTCTTCTTTATCCTGATCCTCCAGCCATTTGATATAATCGCTGTACGGCCTCGGGTCTTCCAATTGATGATGTTGGCCTTTCCGCTTCATTTCATATATCGTCAACAGCTCATCCAGGATGATGCCAAGGCACCATCCGTCAAGCAAAATGTGATGATACGTCCAGACAAATTGATACGAATCGTCAGACGTTCTGATGAGACAAGCTCTCATCAACGTATCTTTGGCTAAGTCAAAACCCTTTTGTCTATCTTCTGCCAAATATCTCTCCAAAACGCCGTCTTGATCATGCCGGCCTCGTATATCAAGATAGTCAAACTTCATGTGCCGATCTTTGATAATGACGTGCAGCGGCTCATCCAATCTGTGATGAAATGATGCTCTTAGGATCTCATGCCTTTTCATGACTTCATTTAGGCTTTCTTCAAACATCCGCTCATCCACATCACCTTTTAATTCAATGATGAACTGCTCAAAATATGCGTGTGACGCTTCGTCTTTCATGGCATGAAACAGCATTCCTTTTTGCATGTTTGATAACGGATATATTTTCTCAACTTTTGTTTTCATATCGTCATCTCATCTCCTAGAATTCCTTTTGTTTTCCGATCCACATGGGCCGCCCATTTTTAAGCAGCAGGTTAACCATTTCAAGGGGGCTTCTTTAGCTTTTTTCATGATGTCTAGCTGTCGATAGATTCATATTCATTTAATAATTCTTCAAGATCTTCCAACGAGAGTTTGTCATAACCGTAGTCAGAGGACGTTTTTTCGGTTTCATTTTTGCCCGTACAATGGCTGATGACCATTTGCAAACTTTCTTTGAATGCTTGATTCAATTCGCTGATCGTATCTGGAGAATACTCGTATTCGTTAAATGTCGTACTGATCATCAATTGCCTGCCGGCAACGACTGAATCGATTTCAACAGAAGCATCTCTTGCACTTTTTTCTCCGATGCTTTGACCTGTTGAAAGCTTTGACGATGAAAATTGTTCAGTCGTCAGATCATGATCGAGCTCACCAAGATAATTGAATAAGATCGGAGGCTTTTCATCCTTTATAAGCCCTTCGTCTTTTCTCAAATACTTGAGGATGCCGTATCCGATTCCATTATTCGGTATTTTCCGCAAAGTTTCTTTCACGATCTTAATCATCACAGACAAGTCTGTTTCATCTTCTAAGTCGATGAATACCGGATACATTGCGGTGAACCAGCCGACCGTTCTCGTAATATCCACATCTTGCAAAATATCATCTCTTCCATGGCCTTCCATAAGAATTTTCAGCCTGTTTTCCCCCGTCAGCTGCCTTGAGGCGATCAACAAAGCCGTTAAAAGGAGATCATTAATCTGCGTATTGTATGCTTTATGCGCATCTTTCAGGAGCTGTTCCGTCTCCATTTGGCTGAGGGATATTCTGAGTGTTCTGCTATTTTCATAGTTATCATGTACCGCTTGGCGATGTTTAGGGAGGAATGCCATCTTTCCTTTGGATATCTCCCGCCAATATTCTTGTTCTTTCAGGAGCTTTTTGCTGCTTGCGTACTCAGCCAGTTTTTCGGAAAACGTTTTGTACGAATCCGTTTTATAACCGAGCTCTATCGGTTTGCCTTGCAGGGCTTGACCGTATGCCGCTTCAAAATCCTCGAACAATATTCTCCAGGACACGCCGTCTACCAAAAGGTGATGGATCGCAATCAGCAGATGGTCTCCCTCCGTTGTTTTAAACACGCAGAGCTTGATCATTTTGCCCTCGCTGATGGATATGTCTTTTTGAATATTCGTCGCTATCTGATAAACAGTTTCCTCGAGATTTTTTTCCGTTTTCAAATCATAGACATTCAGATCGAAGACGCTGTCTTCCAAGCCGCGGTTATGCTGAATGATTTCACCGTTCTTCTCCCGATAGACCATCCGTAATGCATCATGGTGTTCTGTGAGTTTACGGATAACCTTTTCGACGATCCTTTCAGCAAACCCGTTTTCCCTGTAGAGCATAAACGCTTGATTATAATGGTTTTGCTCCCTTTGATTCGCTTCAAAAAACGACCTTTGCACAGGAGTCAGCGGCACTTGCCCTTGCACGATTTCGCTGGTGCGAGCTTTCGTTTCTTTTTTGACATATTTACTGAGGTGTCTGATGGACGGATTGGTAAACAGATCTTTAACCTGAAGCTTGAGATCGGCTCTTGATAATTTTGAAACGATTTGCAGAGCCTTAATTGAATCTCCCCCGATTTCAAAAAAATTATCGTTGATTCCGATTTTGTCCCTGTCCAGCACCTCCTGCCAAACAGCGGCCAGCTTTTCTTCCGTTTCATTGCGCGGCGCTTTATATCCGCTTGCCGCTATGGCGTCTCCGGCAGGTTCAGGAAGCGCTTTTCGATCGATCTTTCCGTTTGGCGTGAGGGGCATCTTGTTGATTTGAATAAAATAGGAAGGGAGCATATAATCCGGTAAATGATCGGACAAATATTCCCTCAGTTCATTTGCGTTTGTTTTCGCTCGAGCGACAATATAGGCGCACAGGTACTTATGTCCTTTCTTGTCTTCCCGGTCTATAACGACAGCTTCGCTGATGTTTTGATTTTCCAAAAGCTTCGTTTCAATTTCGCCTGTTTCTATTCTGAAACCGCGAATCTTGACTTGGTGATCGATTCTCCCGAGGAATTCGACATTTCCATCAGGCAGCCACCTTGCCAAGTCTCCCGTTTTATACATCTTCCCCCCGGCGGCAAAACGATTTGGAACAAACCTTTCCTTCGTGAGTTCCGGTTTGTTTAAGTATCCCCTCGCGACCCCTTCACCGCCGATGTACAACTCACCATAAACGCCGACCGGCTGCGGGTTTAATGAGGAATCCAATATATAAAATGCTGTATTGTCCAGCGGCTTTCCTATCGGCGTATTCGCAATCTCTGGAATCCGATCCAAAGCTTCTTCATAATAGCCGGAATCGACAGAAGCTTCTGTGACGCCATAGCTGTTGATGATTCTCATCCTTTGTCCGAACCGTTCAACGAGCCACTTATAATCTTTGATCGTGCAAGTGTCAGAACCCATGATCAACAGCTTCATGCTTGAAAGGTCAAGCTTGTGATGATCGATATATTTCATCAAAGGAATGATCAGGCTTGGCGTCGATTCCAACATATGAATGCCGTATTTGTTGATCATGTCATACAGCAGATTCATTTCCAGTTTGACATCATCCGGGACCATATACATTGTTCCGCCGTTGAGAAGACTGCGGCATAAATCTCCTGCGAATACATCAAACGACATGCTGGCAAGCTGGAGCAGGTTAACTGAAAATGATGCCAATTCATAGTGCTTTCTCCAAGTATAGTGGGCATGAATGATATTGCGGTGCTCGACCATCACGCCTTTCGGGTTTCCCGTCGTACCCGAGGTATAGATGACGTATGCCAAATCACCGGGGGAATTAAGATGCTCCAGATTGCTTCCATCCGTGTCGTAAGCATCGGCCTGATCGATTTGGATGATTTCTCCGGCAAAGCTGATGCTGCCAATAAGCTGATGCTGGGTCAGCAATAGATCAGCTCCGCTATCCGTGATAAGATATTGGATGCGCTCTTTCGGAAGCCCCGGATCGATCGGCATGTACGCCCCGCCGGCCTTTAGAACCGCCAATATGCCTGTCACCATTTCCAACGAACGCTCCGCCATGATTCCGACTACTGACTCCCGCTGAACCCCTTTTTTCCGCAATGTTCTGGCCAATTGATTCGCTTTTTCATTTAATTCGCGGTATGTCAACATATGATCTTTGAAGACCGCCGCCGGATGATTCGGTGATTTTTCGGCCTGCTCTTCAAACAGCTCAGAAAAAATTCCCGACGGGTGTTCGGCGTTCGTATCATTAAATTGATACAGCACTGTGTTCCTTTGTTCCTCTGAAAGCATGCTGATTTCGTTTAACGGCTTCTGCGGATGATCGGAAATATCTCTTAGGATATTCACGAAATGCTGCGCCAGCGTTTCGGCGGTTTCTTTTTTATACAGCCTTGTGCAGAATTCCAGGTGAAACGTAATGACGCCTGCGGACTCTGCTGCTGCCAGCGACAAATCGAATTTTGAAATCTGAAACTCCAAATCAACGGGTTCAACATGCAATCCCTCTATATCAGGCTCTGCATCATCCAGCGCCTGCATATCAAACATTGTGTCAAATAAGGCATTTCTGCTGATGTCCCGTTCCAAATCTAATTTGTCTACGAGTTCATCGAAAGGATAATCTTGATTTTCATAGGCGTTAAACGTATTTTCTTTTACATCTTGCAAATACTCAATGAATGTCCTGCCGCCTTTCGGATGGTTTCTCATCGCAAGGGTGCCTACGAACATCCCGACCGTCTGTTCCAACTCCTCCCGGGTTCGCCCCGCAATCGGCGAACCGACAATGATATCTTCCTGTCCGGTGTATTTCGAAAGCAGTATTGTATACCCGGCCAACAGCAGCATATACATCGTGACTCCGTTTTCTTTCGCTGTTTTTTTCAGCTTATCCGTCAGCTCTCTTTCGATTGCAAATGCGATTCGATCTCCTTCATAGCTTTGCATTTGCGGCCTTGGAAAGTCTGTCGGCATGTTCAGAACAGGGATGGCGTCTTGAAAAACGGATAGCCAGTATTCTTCCTGTTTTTTCAACCGGTCTTTTTGACAGGACTCTCGCTGCCACTCGGAATAATCTTTATATTGGATCTTTAACGGTGCAAGTTCCTTTTCTTCATATAAAGCCGCCCATTCTTTCATCAAGATCCCGATTGATACGCCATCGGAAATGATATGGTGCATATCAAGCAGGAGAATGTGTTCGGCTGCGTTCACCCTCACCAGCTCCGCTCTCAGAAGAGGGGCTTTTTCCAGGTCAAACGGTCTGATAAATTGATTCATCCGTTCCCGAAGGCTGCAATTGTCAAGCTCCCGGTATTTCATTTCAAATGTGACCTCTTCGTTTATATTCTGAACGGGTTCGCCATTGATGGTCACAAAGGATGTTCTTAAGCTCTCATGTCTTTTGATTAGCGTTTTGAAGGCCTTCTCGGCCTTTTTCGTTTGGAGCCCACCTCTTATTTTCATCGCAAAAGGCATATTGTAGGCGGTTTGGCCTTCTTCGATTTGATTGAGGATGTACAGCCTTTTTTGAGCGGAAGAAAGCGGGTAGTATTCTTTCTTTTTCGCTTTTAGAATGTCGGATTGAACTTGTTTTTGTTTTTGTACGATATAAGCTGCGATGTCTTTAATCGTCGGATGGCTGAAGATTTCCTTTAGCGTCACTTCGACTTTTAATGCCGCTTGAATTTTCGCGGCCATTGAAAAAGCTTTTAACGAGTGTCCGCCGATGTCAAAGAAATGGTCGTTAATCCCGATCTGTTCCGCTGGCAAGATATCCTGCCAGATCGATAAAAGTAAGGCTTCCGTTTGATTGCGCGGGGCTTCGTAGCGGGCTTGGGCAAATGCCCCTCGATCCGGCTCCGGCAATGCCTTAAGATCAGCCTTTCCATTGATCGTGCGGGGAATTTGATCAAGCTTGATAAAGCAGGACGGAATCATATACTCCGGAAGGTCCTTCGCCAAACGTTCTTGAACCTGCTCAATATCTGCGTTTTTGTTATTGAATGCGATGTAGGCGCATAGATATTTGCTGTTTTCCTGATCTTCCTTCGCCACCACGATGGCTTCATTAATATCGTCGTTCATCAGCAACCGGTGTTCGATTTCTTCCAGTTCGATCCGATAGCCGCGGATTTTGACTTGGCTGTCGATTCTGCCTAAAAACTCGATGTTTCCGTCAGACAGCCATCTTGCTAAATCGCCTGTACGATATACTCTCTCGCCTGATTCGTCCAGCACAAAGGCCGCTTTTGTCAATGTTTCATGATTCAAGTATCCCCTTGCGACCCCTTCGCCGCCGATCAATAGTTCGCCCGGTACTCCAACCGGTTGCGGCCGGCCGTATTGATCTGCAATGTATACTTTATAATTGCTTAAAGGCTTGCCGATAGGAATGCTCGTTTTTTTGCGGTCTGCGCTGCTTAGTTGATAATAGGTTGCACAAACTGTCGCTTCCGTGGGACCGTAAGAATTGTAAACGTCGGCGCCTTTGATGATATTTTCGACGTACTCAAATTTTAATACGTCGCCTCCACTGATAAATTTCATCTGCGGATGAAAGGTTAAGTGCTGATTTTTATCGATTTCATTCAATAGAAGCGGGGAGCAGCTGACAAGTGTGACACGATGCTTCCCGATCGTTTTCACCAGTTCATCAATGTTCAGATCGCTTACTTTTCTGCTGATCACCAAGCGCCCTGAGCAAGCTAAAATAGGGTAGACTTCTTCAGAAAATGCATCAAATGAAAAGGATACGATTTGCAAAACTGTATCATCTTCGCTCAAAGGGATCCTTTTCGTAAAAGCATCAACATAATGAACGACATTGCGGTGAGTCGTCATGACACCTTTCGGCCTGCCTGAAGAACCCGAAGTATAAATTACATATGCCAAATCAGAAGCCTTATTGACATTTGGGAGATTTTCTTTGCTGAAAGATCGGGTGTCTTCGGCGGTTATCAGTTGACGCCCGTCTATTTTCGATTTAAAGGGCTCCTGGATGACGACCATATCAGCCCCGCTGTCTTCCAGCATATATTTGACTCTGTCCTCCGGATAATCCGGATCAATTGGCAGATAGGCTCCGCCGGCTTTTAAAATTCCGATAATTCCGATGATCATCTCGAGTGAACGGTCTGTCATGATCGCGACAATTGTATCCGGCTTTACGCCCTTCTCTCTTAAAAGCCAGGCCAATTGGTTGGCTTTTTCGTTCAGCTCTCTATATGTCAATTGCTGATCTTCGAATATAACAGCGGGGTGATCGGGTGTTTTTTCAGCCCGCTCTTCAAACAGCCGGCTGAGTGTCTTGTTTTTCGGACCATCTGTCTTCTCATGATTGAATGTATGTAAGATGATGTCTTTCTCCTCTTCCGACATCATCCTAATCTCGCTTAACGCCAGTTCAGGGTGATGAGCAGCGTCTTTTAAAACATTCAAAAAATGTCCGGCCATTCTTTCAATCGTTTCTTTTTTATACAGATCCGTGCAATATTGAAAATCAAATTTCAGGTTGTCTCCATGCAAAAATGCCGTCAGGCTTACATCGAATTTCGCGACATGAAATGGAATATCATACGTGTCAAAATGCCCCCCGCCGGCTTCAGATGCGAAATCATCCGCATGCTGCAGATCAAACATCGTATCAAACAGCGGATTTCTGCTCATGTCCTGTGTCAAGCCCAGATGTTCGATCAATGCATCAAATTGATAATCTTGATTTTCATAGGCGTTCAATGTATTGTTTTTGACCGTTTGGACATATTCGCTAAATGTCATGTTCCCCGTTGGCCGGTTTCTCAGCGCAAGGGTGCCGACAAACATTCCGATTGTCCCGTTTAAATCGGCATGCGGTCTTCCGGCGATCGGCGAGCCGACAATGATATCCTCTTGTCCGGTGTATTTTGACAGCAGAATGGTGTAGCCTGCCAAAAGAAGCATGTACATTGTAACGCCGTTTCTTGCGGCTATCGTCTTCAGTTTTTTTGTGGTGTCCTGATCCAATTCCACAACCGTTCTGTTCCCTTGAAAGCTTCGGATTTTCGGTCTCGGAAAATCAAGCGGCATATTCAATACCGGAATGTCTCCCCGGAAGGTGTTAAGCCAATACGCTTCCTGCTTCTTCAACCGGCTCTGCTGCTCGATGTCTTTCTGCCACTCTGAATAATCTTTATACTGAACCGCCACCGGAGGTAATTCTTTGCCTTCACAGCAGTCGGCGAATTCCTTCATTAATATTCCGATAGAGATGCCGTCTGAAATGATATGATGCATATCAACGATCATCATATGCTCAGCTTCATCCACTTTTACGAGTTCCGCTCTTAAAAGCGGGGCTTTTTCTAATTGAAAAGGTTTGATGAAACGGCTGATTTTCTCCTGAATGCTTTGATCCCCCAACTCGCTGTATTCAAGTCGGAACTCGGCTTCCTGTTCGATTTTCTGCACCGGTTCGCCATCGAGCATGACAAAAGAAGTTCTCAACGATTCATGCCTTTTGATGAGCGCTTTCCAAGCCTGTTCAATTCGGCTGATTTGAACTTCACCGTTTATTTTTACAGCCAGCGGCATGTTATAGGCCGTTTTGCTGTCATCAAGCTGATTTAAAATGAACATCCTTTTTTGTTCTCTTGACAAAGGATAGGTTCCGCTTTTAGACGGCGCCGCTTTCGGAAAGCTTCGCTCAATGTCCGTTTCGCACGCTTCCAGCGCGGCGATGATGTCTTCTTTATACCGCTTGATTTGCTGTTTTAAGTCAGCCGTCAATAATTCTTGAGGACCGATGATTTTGATTTTGCCCTTGTTATGGTATAAGGTGATATTTTTCTTTTTCAAATCATTTATGAAGTCCATTATGCTCATACTCATCTCACTCCATTCGTCAGACTTGCGGCCAATATCAGAATCGTTTTTTTGCGGAAAATGGGGCAGCTGTACAATCTATCATTTCAAATGATAGATTGTACAGTGCAATTCCATCACACTTCCTCTTCCGCGTACTCCTCACTAACGGCCGATTCGGCTTCAGCGGTTAATACAAAACGCGCTAATGATTTTGCAGTCGGATGTTTAAAGAACGTGCTGATCCTCATATCAATGCCAAACGTTTTGTTAATGGAATGAACAGCTTGCATCGCTTTCAGCGAATTCCCCCCCTTGTCGAAGAAATGGCAGGAAATACCCATCCGCTCTGTTCCGAGTACGTCCTCCAAGATGGAAATGATGCGCTGTTCGACATAGTTTCTTGGCGCTTCGTACTCTGCTTCAGTTCCTGCGCTTCTGTCCGGCTCAGGCAGGGCTTTTCTGTCCACTTTCCCGTTTTTGGTGAGCGGCAGCTTGTCCATGTTCACGAAATAGGCGGGAATCATATAATCCGGAAGCTTTTCACCTAAAAACCCTTTCAGCTCATCAAGGGAAATCTCACGCTTTGCCGTGATATAGGCGCAAATGTACGGGCGGTTCTCTCCGTCTTCTCTGACGGTAACGATCGTCTCGTTGATGTCTTCATGCATCTCCAACCGGCTTTCGATTTCGCCGAGTTCGATCCTGAAGCCGCGGATTTTCACCTGATGGTCGATTCGGCCGATGAATTCGATATTGCCGTCAGGCAGCCATTTCGCTAAATCGCCCGTCTTGTACAGCCTTTCTCCCGGCATAAACGGATGCGGGATGAATTTTTCCGCCGTCAGTTCCTCGCGGTTTAAATATCCTTTGCTTAAACCGTCGCCTGCGATGCACAGCTCTCCGGGAACCCCGATCGGCACGAGCTTGCCGGCTTCATCCATGATCAAGACTGACGTATTCGCCAGCGGGCTGCCGATCGGGATTGTATCGGCTTTTTCATCTATTTCATTGATGAAATAATATGTCGCATATACCGTGCTTTCCGTCGGGCCGTAAACATGAATCAATTTATCCCGGCCGACATGATCCAGCACTTTTCTCACATGCGGAATCGACGCTCTTTCCCCGCCAAAAAGGATTTTCCGCAGCTTGGCGAGACAGCCGATATTGATGTCGGCGAGCGTATTGAACAGCGCTGTCGTAATGAACATCACGCTGACTCGTTCTTTCTCAATCACTTCGGCCAGCTCATGTGTATTCAAGACCGTCTCTTTTTCGATCAGGACGAGTGACGCTCCGTTTAAGAGAGCTCCGAAGATATCGAACACCGATCCGTCAAACGAATAGTTGGACAGCTGGAGAATGGCGTCATCTTCTGTGATGTCGATATAATTGGTATTTTGAACGACTCTCGCCGCACTGTAATGCGGGATGACCACTCCTTTTGGTGTTCCGGTTGAGCCGGACGTGTAGACGATGTACGCTGTATCGCTTGAGCTATTTACACGCGGAAGATTCTCTTCGCCTAGTAAGTGCAACTCGTCCGAACGCAAATCAACGGTTCTTATATCAAAAGGTTGAAGAAGCGAATCTGTTGTTACTAACAATGCCGCACCGCTATTTTTCAACATATAATCGATTCTGTCTCTAGGCGTTTCAGGGTCGATCGGCAAATACGCACCTCCCGCTTTTAAAATGCCAATGATGCCGATGATCATCTCAAAGGAGCGGTCCGCGATGATCGCGGCAATCGAGCCTCTCCCGATCCCTTTTTCCCTGAGGAGTCTCGCGGTTTGGTTTGCTTTCTCATTCAGCTCTCTGTAGGTCATGCGCTGAGCACCGAACACAAGAGCCGTCTGGTCAGGCGTCTTCATGGCCTGTTCCTCAAAAAGCTCATGAAGCGGCTTGTCTTTCGGGTAATTCGTTTTTGTGTCGTTGAATATGTGTAAAATTCTGTGTTTTTCTTCTTTTGACACAAGGTTGATGTCTCGTAATGTTTGTGTCTCATCTTCCGCCACTTGTTCTGCGACGGTGATGATATGCTTTTCTAGTGTTTCGATGATGGTGTCGTCATACACATTTTCATTAAATGTCAATTTGAGTTTCAGCTGCTCATTTTCTAAAACGCCGGTCAGATTAAAATCATAGTTGGTTCGTTCTTTTCCATGAACACCTTCCAGTTCAAAACCGCTTTCCCCGGATTGGCTTCTGAACAGCTCTTCATCAAACGCATAATTTTGAAAGGCCATGACATGGGTGATCAGCTCTCTTTTCATTTCACTCAGTTCCTGAATTTCCGATAAATTCATATAGCTGTATCGATTGCTTTCGATAGACTCGGCTTGTGTTTTCTTTAACACCTCTTTAAAGCTTCTTGCGCCTTCAAAGCTGATCCGGGTCGGTATTGTATGAATAAACAAGCCGACCATCTCTTCGATGCCGTCAACAGGAGCCTCCCGTCCCGAGACGACGGTTCCGAATACGACTTCATCGGTATTGTTGTATTTGGCGAGAATCATGCCCCAAATTCCTTGAAGAACCGTATTGATGGTGACATGATGCGTCTTGGCGATCCGGGTGATTTTCGTTGTCAGTTCTTTTGAAAACGATATGACTTTTTCTTTGCCGCCATATTCTTCTGACGTTGCGCCGCGATTGAACGCCGGAAGTTCAGACCGCGACTCATACCCTTTTAGATAATCCTTCCAGTATGCCGCCGCTTCTTCTTTATCTTGTTCTTCCAGCCATTTGATATAGTCTCCATACGGCTTCGGCTCTTTTAATCGGCGGGATTCACCTTTCATTATTTTTCCATATAGACTGAACAGCTCGCTCAAAACAATACCCAGACACCAGCCGTCCAGGAGGATGTGGTGATGACTCCAAATCAGCCGATACGATTCGTCATTCATTCTGATCAAACAAACCCTCATGAGGGCTTCACTGCTCAGATCAAAGCCTTTTTCCTGATCTTCTTTTAAATATGTTTCTATGAACCTATGCTGGCGAGTCCGATTTTCGCCTGTCAGATCTATTGATGCGAAAGGCGTTTTCCGTTCTCTAGCTATAATCTGTCTCGGTTCGGATGTGATTTCATATTCAAAAGACGCCCTTAAGATTTCATGCCTCTTCACGATCTCGTGAAAGCTTTCTTCTAAAATGTCCGGATCGACACGTCCTTTTAATTCGATGACAATTTGCTGGAGGTATGCCCCTGATGTCTGATCCATAGCGTTATGAAATAGCATTCCTTTTTGCATGTTGGCCAGCGGATAGATCTTTTCGATTTGAAAAGCGCTGTACTTATCTTTAATACGCTCCAGCTCTTCAAGACCAAGTGAGACATCGCCATAATCGGAAGGCGTCATGTCCGATCCTTCTTTATTAACGCAATGATCGACGATCTTTTCCAGGTTTTCTTTGAATGATTGATTGAGTTGTTCGATTGCGCTTGTTTGGTATTGGTCCTGGTTGAACGTCGTATAGATTGTCAATTCGCCGTTTAAAGAGATCGCATTCATTTCGACGGCGCAGTGCCTAGCGATTTTTCCGCCGATGCTTTCGCCCGGTGAAAATGGCGACTGGGAAAATACTTTTCTATTCATATCATTGTTCATTTCTCCAAAATAGTTAAAAGAAAGCGGAGCCTGAGTTTGTATTTTCTGAAGCTCTTCTGTCATGTATTTTAAAACGCCGTAGCCGATTCCTTTATTCGGTATTTTTCTCAACGTTTCTTTGACCATTTTGATATTTTGCGATATTTCTTTTTCTTCTCCCAAATCGATAAAGACCGGATAAACCGTCGTAAACCAGCCGATCGTTCTCGTGATGTCAACACCGTCTAAGATGTCCTCCCTGCCGTGCCCTTCCATCATGACCTTCAATTTGTTTTCTCCGGTGATATCCCTGACTGCGGCGATTAATGCCGTCAGCAAAATATCGTTGATTTCCGTGTTGTAGGCTTTGTTTGCGTTTCGCAAAAGTTTTGCTGTCACGTCTGGGCTGATTCTGATGCACAAAGTCGCGCTGTGTTCAAACGTGTCTCGTTCAAGCTTTTCAGCAGGAATAAATGGAGCATCCGCTTCCAGGGCCTTTTGCCAATACTCCCTTTCCTTTAACAGCCTGCGGCTTTGGGCATACTTCTTCAATTGACGGGCGAACTCTTGGTATGAATCCGTTTTATATCCGATGTCGAGAGGTTCGCCTTTCAATGCCTGAAGGTACAATGTTTCAAAATCCTCGAACAAAATTCTCCACGATACGCCGTCAACGACAAGATGATGGATCGCAATGAGCAGGTGATCGCCCTCATCAGCCCGGAAGATGCCAAGATGAACGAGTTTTCCTTTTCTAATCGATGATTTTTTTTGAATGCCTGTCGCCAGCTCAAACACCTTTTCCGCTTGATTGTCAAGGCCTCTTACATCATAAACATCCAGGTCGAACAAGTTTTCACGATAGCCTCTGTTGTATTGAATGATGTCTCCGTCTTTTTCTTCATAGATCATCCTTAACGCGTCATGCTGCTCCAGTATTTTATTGAAGGCTGTTCTGACGATGTTTTCGTCATAGCCGTCTTTTCTAAAGAGCATAAATGACTGGTTGAAGTGGTCAAGCTCCTCTTTGTTGTTCGCAAAATATCTCTTTTGGATAGGAAGCAGTTCCGTCTCACCTGTAACGGGTTTGTTATGTTTGCGATGTCTCGTTTCTTCTCTGATCAATCGGCTGAGATCCTTTATTTTCGGATTGGCGAACAGCGCCTTCATCTCAAGTTTCAGGTTCATCTTTGCCAGCCTGGAAACGATCTGGAGCGCCTTGATCGAGTCTCCCCCTGCCGCAAAGAAATGGTGGCTGATCCCGATGTCCTCGGCACCGAGAATCTCTCTCCAGACTTGCACGAGTTTTCGTTCGATTTCATTTCGGGGCGGATCGTACCGAGTTCCTTCTATTAAATTTCCGTCCGCCTCAGGCAGTGCGCTTCTGTCCACTTTACCGCTTAGGGTGCGCGGGAGCCTGTCAAGCTTAACAAAATAGGACGGAATCATATAATCAGGCATTTCCCTTTCAAGAAATTGTCGTACATCAGCTGCAGGCAATTCCTGATCAGACGCGAAATAGGCGCATAAATAGCTGTTGCCGTTTTGATCCTTTCCTGAGATCACCGCCGCTTCTTTAATCTTCTCATGTGACAAGAGCTGCTGTTCCACTTCGCCAAGCTCTATTCGATAGCCGCGGATTTTCACTTGATGATCGGCGCGTCCCAAAAACTCAATCTGTCCATCCGGAAGCCACCTCGCCAAATCTCCGGTTTTGTACATTTTTTTGCCCGGCTCAAATGGATGGTCGACAAACTTTTCCGCCGTAAGCTCAGGTCTGTTTACATACCCTCTGGCAACCCCTTCGCCTGCTATGCATAGTTCTCCGGCAATCCCAACCGGCAGAGGGCGGAGGTCTTTGTCCACAATATAGATGCTTGTATTGAGAAGCGGTCTGCCGATCGGAATGGACGGTGTTTGCGGCACTTTTCCCGATTCGATTTGATGTGAAGCAGCATCAACACAGCACTCTGTCGGGCCGTATACATTCGTGATATTGCATGACAGATTCGGGAATTTATGAAATAGGCCGCCTATGACATCAGGTGTTAAAGCATCTCCGCCGACAATCAATTCCTTCAGATCGAATTCGAGTTCCGTTTTGTCTACATACGCCAGCATGTTTAAATGAGCAGGCGTCATGTCCGATACATTGATGTTGTTTTTCGAATAATACTCAATTAAACTCATCGCATCCCAAGCTGTCTCGCGCGGGACGATGCAAAGGGTATGCCCGAAGAGAAGCGCTGCGAATATTTGTTTGACAGAGGCATCAAATATATAAGGCGCAACCAGTGCTACATTTAAATGAGCATCGAGATGATGGTAAATTCTTTCATTTAATCCATGAACAAGATTGTTCACACTATGATGCTCGATCATGACGCCTTTCGGTTTTCCAGTGGATCCCGATGTATAGATGACATATGCCAAATGCTCCGGCTTGATGTCATGCTTAAGGTTTTCCACGTGGTCATTTTGTCCGGTTTGATCAATCCGGATGATGTCTCCGGCATAAGCTTCACCCAGATCCACATCGCCTGCCGCGCATAATACGCTGACATCGCTGTCTTTTAACATGTAGCTTATTCTTTCCTGCGGATACGCCGGATCGATTGGCAGATAGGCTCCGCCAGCTTTCAAAATACCCATAATACCGACGATCATTTCGATTGACCGTTCTGTGAGAATCCCTGCTATCACATCAGGGCCTACTCCTTTTTGACGCAAGGTGAAAGCCAGGCTGTTCGCCCTTTCATTCAGCTCCCTGTAAGAAATCGTTTCATCCCCGAAGGCAACCGCCGGATGATCAGGCGTTTTTTCCGCCTGCTTTTCAAACAGCTCCGGTATCGTCATCTCTTTGCAGAACACACCGTCTGTTCGGTTAAAATCATACAGAACCCGATGTCTTTCACCCTTTGTCAGGACATCTATCTGATTGATGGCAATGTCCGGATGATCCGCCGCTTGTTCCAACAAGCTGATCAGGTGTTCAGATAGTCTTTCCATTCTTTCCTTGTTGAATAGCGTCGTTGAATACTCAACTTCCAATCTTAATCCGTCTGCCGCTTCACTCGCAGTCACTGTGATGTCAAACTTGGAAATGCCGCGCTTGATCTCTACCAGCCTGCTTCTCAGCCCCTCTGCTTCAAACGGCTTTACGTCTGTGTTATGGTACACGAGCATCGTATCAAAGAGCGGGTTTCGGGCCATGTCCCGTTTGATGTTTACTTTTTCTACAAGCTCTTCAAACGGATAATCCTGGTTTTCATAAGCCTGAAGCGTGTTTTCTTTTACCTCTTGCAAATAATGTCTGAAAGTCTTTTTCCCTTCCGGATGGTTTCTGATCGCCAAGGTATTGACAAACATGCCGATGAGATGTTGAATATCCTCATGATTTCTCCCTGCAGCCGGGGTCCCGACGATGATATCTTCCTGACCTGTATATTTGGAAAGCAGTGCTGTATAACCGGCCAACAGAAGCATGTACATCGTAACGCCGTTTTCTTTCGCCATATGCTGAAGCTTGCGGAATGTTTCACTTTCGATTGCTGCAGTGACGGTGTCACCTTCAGAGCTTTTCGTCAGCGGCCTTTTATGATCTGTCGGGAGATCAAGGACCGGGATATCGCCTTTATACGTCTTCAGCCAGTATTCTTCCTGTCTTTTCAGCTCCTCGCTGCGGGCATGGCTATTTTCCCATTCTGCGTAATCTTTATATTGAATATGGAACGGCTTCAGTGATTTCCCTTCATAAAGCGCTCCCAGCTCTTGAATGAAGATGTCGGTGGACACGCCATCGGAAATGATATGGTGCATATCGAACATCAGCAAGTGCTCACGTTCATTCAATTTGACGACCTCCGCCCTTAAAAGCGGTGCTTTTTCCAAATGAAACGGCCTGATGAAGCTTTTGATTTTTTCTTCGGCGCTTTCTTTGCCGATGTCACTGTATGCGACTTGAAAATCGATCTCTTTTTCAATCTGCTGCATCACCTCACCGTCGATCATGACAAATGAAGTTCGAAATGATTCATGTCTTTTGACCATGTTTTTTAATGTATTCTCAAATCGGCGGATATCAAAATCGCCTTCGAGCGTCATGGCAAAAGGCATGTTATATGCAACATGACTGCCTGTTTGAGAAAGGATATAGAGCCTTTTTTGCGCTGAAGACAATCGGTAATATGGTTTTTCTTCGGTTTTTCCTATCGATGTAAAAGCACTTTCCTTCGCCGCACCGATATATTCCCTCAGCCCTTTAATCGTCGGGGTTTCGAATATTTGTCTTAAAGGCAGCTTGACATTCAGTTCTTTATGAATGGTTGATACCAAAGCGGCGGCTTTAAGCGAATGCCCGCCGGCTTCAAAGAAATGGCTGTTGATCCCGATTTTATTGATTCCTAAAGCCTCTTCCCATATGGAAACAAGTTTTTCTTCCATCTGATCCCGCGGCGCTTCGTAGCGGCGATCCATTGTGACGCTCCGTTCCGGAACCGGAAGGCTTTTCTTATCCACTTTTCCATTCACGGTAAGCGGCAGCCCGTCAAGCTGGACAAAGTACTGAGGAATCATATAATCCGGAAGGCTTTTCTTTAAAAACGCTCTGATCTTCTCCGGTTCGACTTCCTTTTTAACCGTTACATATGCGCAAAGATACGGGTCATGATCTCCGTCTTCTCTTGCGATGACCGCCGCTTCTTCAATCTTTTCATATTTAAGCAGCCGGTTCTCGATCTCGCCGGGTTCGATCCGATAGCCGCGAATCTTAACCTGCTGGTCAACCCGTCCCAAAAACTGAATGTTTCCATCCGGCAGCATTTTGGCAAGATCACCTGTGCGGTACATTCTTTCCCCGGGTACAAACGGATTTTCGATGAATTTTTCCCGAGTCAATTCCGGTCTGTTTACATACCCGCGGGCCAGCCCTTCCCCGGCGATGCAGAGCTCACCGCTGGCTCCGAGCGGACAAAGCTGAAGGTCTTTGTTCAATATATACACTTTGACGTTATCGATCGGTTTTCCGATTGGAATATTTTGATGCGATTTGTCTATTGGAAAACTTGTAGCAACAACTGTATTCTCCGTCGGTCCGTAATTGTTTACGATTTGATAGCTTTTTTCTTTAAAGACGTTTAATTTATCTCCACCCGTTAACAGCGTTCTTAACGAATGATTGTCAAGCGCTGTAAATTGTTCGCAGACTGGTGTCGGCAAAAAGCTGATCGTAATATGATGGTCATGAAAATACCGGTTCAGCTTTTCAACATCCAGCCTTGTCTCCTGATTGAGGACATGAACGGTGGCTCCCGCTGTTATATAAGGGAACAGCTCCCAGACAAAAGCGTCGAAGCTGATGCTCGCATAAATGGAGCTGTTGTCGTTTTGTCCGACTTCAAAACAGGATTGATGCCAGCTGCACAAGTTGATCAATGATTGATGTTCGATCATCACGCCTTTTGGCTTTCCCGTTGACCCCGACGTATAGATGACATATGCAAGGTCGCCGCTTTGATTGACATTGTCAATGTCTGACCGATCCTGCCCGGCAATCCTCTCATCATCCATATGTATCAACTCGATCGATTCCGCCGTAAGCTCCTCGGCAAGCGGAACGTCAGAGATGATGACTTTGACTTCACTGTCAAAAGCCATGTATCTCATCCGCTCCAGAGGATACTCAGGATCAATCGGCAAATAGGCGCCGCCTGCTTTCAGCACACCGAGAATCGCTGCGATCATATCTGACGAACGCTCCATCATGATCCCGACGAGCGTATCCGGCTTGACACCTTTTTCTCTCAAAAGCCTTGCCACTTGATTTGCTTTTTCATTCAACTGTCGGTACGTCAGTTTTTGATCTTCAAAAACAACTGCAGTGTGATCTGGTATTCGTTTTGCCTGCTCCTCAAACAGCTGGTGGATTGCTTTTCCTTTTGGATATGCCGTCTTTGTATGGTTAAAGGACTCTAAAAGTGTCCGTTTTTCTTGACGGGATATCATGTCGATTTGATGTAAAGCAACATCAAGGTTTTCTGAAACTTCCTCTAAAATCCTGAAATAATCTTCCGCTATCTTTTGAATCGTCTCGTCCTTGAAAAGACTTGTCGAATATTCAATGTTCAATACGATCTTTTGTTCAAAATCCAACACATTAAAGATCATGTCAAATTTTGCATTGTCCAGTTCAAAGATGATCGGACTCAGCTTGACATCGCCTTTCTGTTTGGTAAACATCCTGGCATCTTCCAGAACAAACATCGTGTCGAACAAAGGATTGCGGTTAGACTCCCGTACACCATTGAGTTTGCGGATCAAATCATCAAACGGATACTCGGAATTGTCAAAGGCCGCAATCGTACGCTCTTTCGTCTGTTGCAAAAATTCTTTAAAACTGTAGGAAGTATCAACCTCGTTCCGCAAAGCAAGTGTATTAACAAAAACGCCGAATACATCTTGCAGATCAGGATGCAGCCTTCCCGCAGCAGCGGTTCCGACAACGATATCTGTTTGATTTGTATATTTATTTAAAAGCACATAATATGCGCTCAGCATCACCGTATAAAGAGTTGTTCCATTATGTTTCGCCAGCTTCCTTATATGATCTGACAGTTCCCGCTCCATTTCCAAAAACACGCTGCTTCCTTCAAACGTGTCGATATGATGACGTTTATAGTCATAAGGAAAGTCCAGCTTTGACGGTATATCGCGATAAACGTCAAGCCAATAGGCTTCCTGCTTTTTCATCGCGGCTGATTGATTAAATGTATGATTCCATTCCACATAATCTTTATATTGCACATTTACTTCCGGCAATGGCACATTGCTGTAAAGTTCCAATATTTCATTCATCAGGATGCCTTGAGAAACCCCGTCACTGATGATGTGGTGGAAATTTATGACCAGTATATGCCTAATATCGTCGATTTTGATCAGCTTGGCCCTCATAAGAGGCGGCCGGCTTAAATCAAAAGGCTTAATGGATTCTTTACAGTACCTGCTTGTGATCTCCATTAAAGCATGCTGATCTGTAATCGAAGCGTCTAAGCACTCGTATTCCAGGCGGAAGTCGACATTCTCATAAATTTTTTGGATGAGTTCATTGTTTTGGATTTCAAACCCGGTTCGCAATATTTCATGTCTTTGCAAAAATGTCTTCAATGCGTTTTCGAGCTGCATAGCGTTTATCCGGCCTTCGACAAGAAGGGCCATCGGAATATGGTAAGCTCCCCTTTCATTTTCCAGCATCGACAGCATATACATTCTTTGTTGGGCAGGGGATGTCGGATAATACTCTTTTTCGCGAGCCTTTTGAATCGGATGTTCCATATCGCTTTCTTCTCTGTTTTTCAAATAGTGGTCCAAAGCGATGATTGTATCATTTTTAAAGATTTCGCTGATCGGCATCTCAACATTCATTCGTTTGTTGATTTCCGTGATGATGGATATCGCTTTGAGTGAATCTCCGCCGATTTCATAATAGCTGACATCGAGATTGATGCTGTCCAGGCCAAATATATCTTTCCAAATCTCCAGAAGCATGGCTTGTGTTTCATTCTCCGGCAGCATCCGTCCGCCTCGTTGACCTTCATCTGCGGTATGTTGTTCAGCCAAGTCATGGAGCGTGCGCTTATCGACTTTTCCGTTTACAGTTAACGGGATTTCCTCAATTTGCACGAATTTCGCAGGAATCATATAGTCAGGCAGCGTTTTTTGCAAAAATTCCTTTACATCTAATTGGCTGATCGCGTTCTCGGCTACAACAAAAGCGTATAAGTTTTTGATTCCGTCCGGACTTGTATAATCAATAACCGATGCCTTCGTAATCTCCTGATGGCTTACGAGAGTATTTTCAATTTCCCCCATTTCCACTCTGTAGCCTCTGATCTTCACCTGGCTGTCTTTTCTTCCGAGAAACTCTACATAACCGTCCTCTTTCAAGACGCCGTAGTCACCCGTTTTATAGATGTAACCTAATTCCTGATGCTGGATAAATGAATGCTCCGTTTTTTCTTGATCATGAATATACCCGCTTGCTACCCCCGCTCCGCCTATATACAGCTCTCCTTCGACACCGACGGGACATAATTGTTTATTCTGGTTCAATACGTATATTTTTTGATTGGCCAGCGGTTTTCCATAAGGAATGCTTTTCCAGTCTTCCTCTACTTTTTGAATCGGATAGTAGATCGACCAGATGGATCCTTCTGTTGCGCCTCCCAAACTAATCACTTCTGCGTTTTTAAACGTCTTCTTTATGGTTGCAGGCAACTGAAGCGGTATCCAGTCTCCGCTTAGCAGGATGAGTCTGAGATGATGATTGAGTTCGTTGTCCGGGTATACATCAGCCGTCATTCCCATAATCGCCGGAACAGAATTCCAAATTGTAATCCGTTCTTTTTCGGCTGTCTCTTTCAGACTGAATACATCCCTTTGGTCATCAATGATGACAAGTGAGGCCCCGCTGCTTAAAGCGCCAAACACGTCATAAACAGATAAATCAAAGCACAAGGAGGAAATGCCCATTATGTTATCTTGTTCTGTGACGTTGAATTTTTCATTGATATCGAGAATGGTATTCGCTGCGGCACCATGCGTAATCTGAACGCCTTTTGGCTTGCCTGTGCTTCCTGACGTAAAGATGACATATGCCATGTCATCCAAATCGACTTTTCGGTCAACCGGCGCTTTCGAGAAGCGCTCGATATGTTCTTTGTCATACACGTCATGGCTGATGAAGAATTTGCAGTTGCTTTTTGATTGGATATACGCCTTTCTTTCTTCCGGATAATCCGGATCGAGAGGTATATAAGCCGCTCCAGTCTTCAATACAGCCAATAAATTGACAATCGTCCCCAGGCTTCTTTTGCCGATGACACCGATATAGTCGCCCTTTTCAACCCCTTTTCCGATGAGAAATCTTGCGACCTGGTTGGATTTTTCGTCAAGCTCCTGATAGGTCATCACCTCATCATGATGCTTGAGTGCCATTCTGTCAGGTCCATGTTTAACCTGGCCGGTAAACAATTCGTGCAAGGGCTTGGCATCGAAAGATTGGTCTGTGTCATTATAGGCGCTGATCATTTGGCGGCTTTTTTCATTCATTTGGATGGTTGAAACGTCCTCGCCGGATACGGCTTTCTGGATGACAGCGATATACTGGTCAAACATCGATTCAATTACTTCATGTTCAAAAATTTGCTCCACATAGTCCCATGTAATATAAAGGCCGCCGTTTATTTCATAAACTTGGTTGTCAATGTATACTTGCGACGTTCTCGTGCTAAAGAAATGAATGTTGTCAAAATCGACAAGACTGTCAAATGAGTCGTCGGGATTTTCACTCAGCACGCTTGTGAATACGATCGGCATGACCGCTTTTTTATTCATGCCATTCTTTTTGGCGATGTTTCTGATCACATCAACCCCGTCATAATGTCTGTGTTCCAGTGCTTCCAAAAGCGTGTCCTGTACATTTAAAGCAAATCTCCAGAAAGAGCTCATGTTTTCTTCCGCATGGATGTCCAGCAGCATTAAAGAGGTAAAATCTCCGATCATGTTCTTGACATCCGGATGAAACGGGATTCTGTTAAATACGGTTAAATTGATAGCAAAATGATTTTGCCGGCTCCAATAAGCTAATATATAGGCATATGCAGCACAAAGGACGGAAGTCGGCGTGAGATGATGATGCCGGGCTTTCTTTTTTAATTCATTCCATGTATGTCCATCCAAAAACGTTGAAAACTTCTTGAACGAAGGTTTCGCTACATGGGCTGGATCAGATTTAAGAGGCAGCTCAGGCGCACTTGGAAAATGATCCAGTTTATCCAGCCAATATTGTTGATCTTTTTGATATCTGCTTGTTTGCTTAAAATTGATTGAGGCCAAAACATAATCTCTGAAGCTGTATTCTAGTGAAGGCAGTTGGAGGCCGGGGTTTTCATATAGTTGTTTAAACTCTCTGATTAATCGTTTCATACTGCTGTCATCGCAAATGAGCGGGTCCACATTGAGGAAAAAATATTTTTTCTCTCCAGGCAGCATAAACGTTTTGAGTTCAAACAAAGGCCATACACTTGGATCAATGATTTTTGATGTCATCTTCTCCCGCTGTTCTAAAATTCTGACGTTGATTTCTTCTTCTGTGAAACCTCTTAAATCCTGAGTTTCGATCGTATAACGTTGTGTTGCTTCGAGAATTTTTTGCGTTCCGTTTTCAAATACGATCGTGCGGAGAATCGGATGCCTGTCAATCAGTTTTTGCAGTGTCAGCTGAAATCGATTCAAATCGACATCAGCTTCAAATTCGACAGTTAAATTCGTAGCGACTCCGCCGATTTCGAACGTCTCATCCCTGCCAACCAAATAAGCCAGCTGAATGCCTGTGAGCGGGAATATTTCATGGATATTTTCCGGATCGGCAGCCCTTGTCACGAGAGTGTCGCCCTTGTCTTCTTGGTGATTAGCTTCGATAAAAGCGCTCAATTCCTTTATGGTCGCAAGCTTAAATAGCTGATGCAGCGGAATTTCAACATTCATTTTTTCCTTTATTTTGGCGATGAGCTCCATCGCATGCAATGAATGTCCGCCCATTTGTGCAAAATGATCATGAATGCCCGCTTTTTCAACGTGCAAAACATCCTGCCAAACAGCTGCCAGCTTTTCTTCCGTTTCATTTCGCGGCGCTTCATATTCGTTTTCCGCCCCCGCCGTTCTGTCCGGCTCAGGCAGAGCTTTTCTGTCGACTTTCCCGTTTTTGGTGAGCGGCAGCTTGTCCAATTTGACAAAATATGCGGGAATCATGTATTCCGGAAGCTTTTCACCTAAAAATCCTTTCAGCTCATCAAGGGAAATCTCGCGATTCGCCGTGATATAGGCGCAAATGTACGGGCGGCTTTCTTCGTCTTCCCTGACGGTGACGATCGTCTCATTGATGTCTTCATGCATCTCCAGCCGGCTTTCGATTTCGCCAAGTTCGATCCTGAAGCCGCGGATTTTCACCTGGTGGTCGATTCGGCCGATGAATTCGATGTTGCCGTCTGGCAGCCATTTCGCTAAATCGCCCGTCTTGTACAGCCTTTCTCCCGGAATGAACGGATGCGGGATGAATTTTTCCGCCGTCAGTTCCTCGCGGTTTAAATATCCTTTGCTTAAACCGTCGCCCGCGATGCACAGCTCGCCGGGAACCCCGATCGGCACGAGCTTGCCGGCTTCATCCATGATCAAGACCGACGTATTCGCCAGCGGGCTGCCGATCGGAATCGTTTCCGCCTCATCGTCTATCTCGTTGATGAAATAATATGTCGCATATACCGTGCTTTCTGTCGGGCCGTAAACATGAATCAATTTATCCCGGCCGACATGATTCAGCACTTTTCTTACATGCGGTATCGACGCTCTTTCCCCGCCGAAGAGGATTTTTCGTAAATTCGACAGACAGTCGACATGAATGTCGGCAATCATGTTGAACAGTGCCGTCGTAATGAACATCACGCTGACCTTCTCCTCGTTGATAGCGCTTCCAAGTCTATTGATGTTCAATAGCGCTTCCTTCTCAATCATGACCAGCGACGCTCCGTTTAATAAAGCGCCGAAGATGTCGAACACCGATCCGTCAAACGAATAATTGGACAGTTGGAGAATGACATCGTCTTCTGTGATATCGATATAATTGGTATTTTGAACGACCCTTATGACACTGTAGTGCGGGGTGATGACGCCTTTTGGCGTTCCCGTGGAACCTGATGTGTAGATAATATAGGCGGTATCGCCGGAATCATTGACAGAACTGAGCGGTTCTTTACTGAATCCGTCTGAAGCCTCTCTGTCCAACTGAACGATGTCAGCCTCACAATCGATTCCGTCCGCCGCTTTTCCTTGCGTAAGCAGCACCGCGGCTTTCGTGTCGCTGAGCATGAAGGCAATTCTGTCTTTCGGCGTTTCAGGGTCGATCGGCAGATACGCACCTCCCGCTTTTAAAATACCGATGATGCCGATGATCATTTCAAAGGAGCGGTCCGCGATGATCGCGGCAATCGAGCCTCTGCCGATCCCTTTTTCTCTGAGGAGTCTCGCGGTTTGGTTTGCCTTCTCATTCAGCTCTCTGTAGGTCATGCGCTGAGCACCGAACACAAGAGCCGTATGGTCAGGCGTCTTCATGGCCTGTTCTTCAAAAAGCTCATGAAGCGTCTTGTTTTTTGGATAATCGGTTTTTGTGTTGTTAAAATGTAGGATCAGTTCTTTTTCATTCTCTGTCATTTTGTGAAATACCCCATTTTCTAATGAATGTTTAGCAACCATATAAAAATTCTCCTTTTTGATAAAATATTCACCATAATATTGGTCTGTAGTTGCTCTTTTACCGATTTTTTATTGAACCTCCGTCTTGTGAAAACAGATTATCAAAAATAATCATTATTTTCCATGGGAATATTGTTTAATAATGGTTAATTTTTTATGAATTGGATATTTTATATTTTACATTGTCGAAACACGTATTTATGAGACAAGATAAATAGCAACCAGATCAAAAGACCTAAAAAACACTGTTCCGATTATAATAAAAGTAATTTTCGAAGCGGCGGAGGAAGGAAAAATAGATTAGACCCGGGCTTGAATCTCGCCGAAATCGTAGGTTAAAACGTCCGGCTGGCTGTCAATGAATGATTGATGATGCCGGTGATCTTTTCAACGTGATGGTGCAAAAAGAAATGATTCCCCTCAAAGTAGTAGGCTGTAAAGTGTCCTGAAGTATGATGTTTCCAATCGGATACATCTTCCTTGCTCATAGCGTCTTCTTTTCCGTTGAGAACGGTAATGTCGCAATCTATTTTGCTGTTTCTTTCTTGATAGATATAGTTTTCTACCATTTTAAAGTCGCTTTTGAGAATGGGGATAAACAATTCAAATAGCTCTTTATGATTGATGAGCTCCTCAGGTGTTCCCCCGAGCTCGACAATTTTTTTCTTAAAAATAGGATTGGGCAAGGTATGCAGTTTTTCTTTCTTTCTGATCCTGTTTGGCGCTTTATAGCCCGAGAAAAAAATGTGAACCGGTTTTTCAGCTCCCGCCCCGCTCATTTGATAGTAAAGTTCATATGCCAAAAGGCTTCCCATGCTGTGCCCAAAAAGAGCGTAGTCGTCACCTTTTCGTTCAGCTTGAACCTGCTCAAAAATGTCTTGAACTGCTTCTTCAAGGCTTTCGTAACAAGGCTCGTTGAAACGCCGGCCCCTTCCCTTCAGCTGAATCGGACAAATCTCAATGTCGGGCTGCATATGGCCTTTCCAGGAATAAAATGCAGATTCGGATCCGCCGGCGTAAGGCAGGCAAAATAATTTCATTTCTATCATTCCCTTTCGTTGTAGATATTTTTTGGTGAATAAACCGTTAATCGACAGATACGTCAGCCGTCCGATTCAGCGCTAAAAACTTCGGAAGGATAATCATGTAGAAAACGCCAACAGCAATCAGGCTTCCCCCGACTAGCCAATACAGGCTTTCAAGCGCGATCCATGCCGGGTAAAGCCACGCAATAAACAGAAGGGTCAGCGACTGTGAGAGCATCATAAGCGGATGAATCCACCCCTGCACCCTACCCATCATTTTCGGATTGACGATGTTTGGTATCCACCCTCCGATGGCAACGTTGATGCTTGGAAGCGAAACCGCGATAAAGCAGGAGCAGACCATATACAGCCACAAACTTTTAACCAGGGAGCCGGAAATCGTGGCACATCCGCAAACAATCAGCGCTAGGATCAAAAGTTGATAAAGCTTCAATTTTTGAGAAAGCAAGGATGCGGCGATGCTCCCCGCCAAAAACCCCGCACCGAAAACAATGCCGAGTAGAATCGACATCTCTTCATAGTTTCCAGGTGCAAGCTTGTATTTTAATATAAACACCTGCATGACCGAGAGCCCCCCATTGACAACTCCGAAAAGGACGAATCCGGACACGAGGGCAAGCAGCAATTTATGGTTGAGAATATAAGTAAAACCAAGTGTGAAATCTTTCCATATACCAGCGATATTCAGCTGTCTAATGGAATGTTTTCCATTTGGCATGCGGACGGCATCGGAAATCCGGCAGGCTTGAATTAAAAGCCCGCTCAGTGCGAAGCTGGCTGCATCAACCATAACGGCTCCTTCAACTCCAAGCGTCCAATAACAAAATACGCCAAGCCCGTTTCCGAACAGCATAAATAAACTGGCTACCATTTGATTCAATCCGACGGCCAGCGAATATTCGTTTTCAGATAATATTCCTTGAATAAGAGAAGTTTGGGCAGGGGTGAAAAAACTTTTAACGGCATTTCTTAAAAAAAGAACGGCAAATGTAAACGGCATCCATTCAAGATAGAGAGACAGCAGTAATACAATCGATAGTCCCATACAGATCCAATCGCAGTTTTTGGCGATTTTCTGCCGGTCAAACTTATCCGCGAAAACACCGACGAGGAAAAATACAGCCAATGTAGGCAATGACAGCATCAGCTCGGTCATTGTGGCATATGCAGGCTGATTGGAAAAACGGTCTAGCAGGTAAAACAAGAGGGCAGTGAGTCCGATGATCCCTCCCATTTGTGAGGTAAAGGATGCGAAGAACAGCAGCGCATAATTTTTATTTTGAAAAATAGAAAACATTTTTTTCATAGGCGCCTCCTAATTTGTATTGAGACAGACGGCTCCATTTGTTATTCTGAAAAAATAACATCATTCTAATTTTCCGTCTCTTATCACGCTGATTTTCATTTTCAAAACTACACTTCTATCATTTAAAGTGTCACAGATTGAATTTCCCAATATAAAATCGCTGCTTCTCATAACGATTGCAGCCGTCTTTTTAACCCCCCGTTTCTTCTTTCAGATAGTATTCTCTAGCAAAGTGGAAGGGAAATCCTTGATCTCTACCCTTCAAATTTACAAAGAAGTAAATTTATGAAAAGTAATTCTAAGGTTATAGATTCGTCCTATTTCAACAATATCCTCTATCTTATATTCAATTTTTTAGAAAATGTCCTTTTTAAAAAACAATTACTATATTTAAAAAATAAAAAACGCTTCCAATATGGAAGCCGAAAGACTCATCATACTGGAAGCTGTTTAGATGTTCATTTTTTTATGAAATTGTTATCCAGCACTTCGATCACCGAAGAAGTCGTTTTTGAACGGTCTTTTGTTTGCTGCACCAGTTTGATGATGTCTTTGTATGCCTGCTGCGCTCCGAGCACCAGCAAAGGAACCCCGATCGGATCGATTTTCAGCCTTCTTGAAAATAAACCGCCGAATGTCATCGCAATGGGCACAGTCGGAGACGTGTTTGAAAAAACGACTTTTTCCTGCAGTTTTCCGTTTTTTTCAAACAGCTCAAAAACGCCCAGCATGGCTGGAATGACCGCTTTTGATGATCCTCTGCCGATCGTGTACACCTGGTGGCCTTCTTCATCAAGACCGTGAAAGATTAATTTTCCCATTTCCTTCGGACTTAATTGATTAAAACAGTCGGTGCTTAAAATTTCGTTTTTCGACGGTTTTCTGCTGAATGGGAGCTTTTTCAGATGATAAGCGGCGGCAAGTGCAGAAGAATGAGTGCCGCCGTAACAGTTGTATATATAGATCAACATACTCACCCTCTTAAATGTCTTTAGTTTTAATGTGACCCAAATATACAATCTTATTTATACCGCGTTTCCAAAACTTCTTTAACAGCTGAGACATACGTTTGGAACGTCTCATTTTTAGAACTTGCCCGCGTCCACAGGCCGAACTCCGAAAAAAAAGCCTCTCGTTGAGGCGTGCTGATTTCCAATTGAATGCTTTGACCTGTTTTGCATTGATTATTGATATTTTCGGGATTTCCCCCTGCAAGCCGGTGGCTTGGGCTGACCAGCTCCGCTGAAAAACCTTGGTTGTGCAGCGCTCTGACAATCGCTTTCGCCCCTCCGGTATCCGTTCCTCCTACAAGCGTATGTTCAACGATGTCATGATATCCATGAAAAGCCAGCGTATAGTTGTGCTCTTTGACCGCTTTGACGGCCTGCGGTTCATCAAAATGATTGCTTGTGATGTGAAGATCCCAGTTTTGCGAGGGTTTGATTCCTTCGAATAAGTAAGTGGAATAATCGGCGCTGAAGGCGCGGACAAGTTCACTGACACCTCCTTCGATTCCTCCGCCGTGCGGCGAAAGAATCAGCAGTTCGGTGCCCATGTCTGTATATTCGATTTGATAATCTTCTCCTTCTGTTTCATGTTCGGCAAGCTCGGCAAAATTGGCGTATTTGTCTGCAGATGAAGCGACGCTCTGCAGCGGAAATTGAAAGATGACCGTTAAGCAAATCCCCGTGACTAACCAGATGATGCAACGATTTTTCATCAATGGGTTCCATTCTTCCTGCACCGTTAAGAAACTCCTTTTATCGTGTATTTTGTTGCGAGTATCACGTGATATCATGTTTCGGCCGGGATGAGAGAATTTCAATAAATGGTAAAATATTACTCCTTTTCGTCACCCAGTTGCCATTTTATATAAGAAGAACAGCATAACGAAAGCGACCTTTACCTTATTTTTCATCAGCGGCCGGCACGTGTTCCCGGAAGCACGGAATCTTTCGGCATACAGTATTTTTATATCGATTGCCTCAGACGGGACAGGTGCCTTCAGATCAAGCAAAGCCTATAGAAGGAAGCACAGGTTCGGTGCAGCGGTTTGAAGAGGGACAAAGTCTCCCTGTCTTTATATGATATTTTGAGCCTCTCTGACAGGAGATCATCTAAAAAAATGCAAATAAAAAAGAAACGGACGATTCCGTTCCTTTCAGAGACGATCATTTTTTATAGAAAGCGCTCCGGCCTGCTCGTTCAACCAGGGCTGGGAAGAGCTGATAGAGTTTGCTGACGCCGTTCATCCAGCCTGGAAGATTAATTTCTCGCTTGTTCGTCATCATTGCCGAGACGACTTTCTTAGCAACCTGATCCGGATCAAGCATCCATCTCTCGACGCTTTTGACATAATCCCCTCTTTTATCGGCCGTCTTAAAAAAGTCGGTTTGAATCGGTCCAGGATTGACCGTTGTCACGTTGACCCCCGTTTCGGCAAGCTCCATTCTCAAGCTGTTTGAATACCCGAGCACAGCATGCTTTGTTGCCGCATAAAGGCTTGACTTGGGCGTCGCTAATTTGCCCGCTTGCGAGGCGATGTTGATAATATGGCCTTTGTCTTGCCTGATCATATGCGGGAGTGCCATTTTCGTGCAGGCGATCAGACCGAATACGTTGACTTCAAACATCGCTTTCATATCTTCAAGGGAAGCGTCAAGCGCGTTTTCGAAAATACCGAATCCCGCGTTGTTCACAAGAATATCAACCGGACCGGCCTCTTGGAACGCCGCTTTTATGTCATCCGTCCGGCTGACGTCCAATGCGATTATGCGGCATTTTGCACCGGTTTCATCGGCGATGTTTTGCTTCAAAGCCATGAGGCGGTCTTTTCTGCGCGCAGCCAGAATGACCTCGGCTCCTTCCTTGGCGGCATGGTATGCGATCCGTTCCCCAAGTCCTCCTGAAGCCCCTGTAATCATCACGTTTTGCTCTTTCAACTTTTGCTGCATGTTCGTCACCTACTTTGCGTAATAGTACTCGATTCCATCGGCCGTTTCTGCTCCGATCCTCCCTTGGGATTCCAAATCGTCAAGCTGCCCAATCGTTTCTGACATCGTTAAGAACAGCTCTTTTTCATAGACTGCAGGGAACAGTTTTTGACATATCTGATAAGGTGAATGCGGTTTTTCAGTAAGGATGCGGTACACCTCTTCGGCTCTGTTTCGCTGCTTTTCCAGCCTTTTGGCGACAAGCTCATTCACTTTTGTGATGTCCTCCCCGTGGCCGGGATAAATAATGTTGAGCGGAAGCTCCCGCAGCCTGCCGAGCGATTTCAAATAGTCCAGCAGCGGAGTCGGGCGCCTTTCTCCTTTTTGCGGCACTTCAAGAAGCGGATTTGAAGAAGACGGCTTTAACAGCAAGTCTCCTCCGAGCATGCTTCCAAGCTCCTCATGATAAAGGACAATATGTGAAGCGGCGTGTCCGGGCGTCTCAAGAACCCTCCACCCTTCAAGCCCGTCAATTTGCGCGCATTCTGAAACGGTCTCTGTCAAAGTCCGATTACAGGAAAACCGGTACGACGCTTTTACCGTAAGCCCCGGCGGCTTCATATCGCCGGGAACGCCGAATCGCTGATACAGGTATGTAAAAAAGGCCTTTTGTTTTTCAATAAAATCGGGATTTTGGCTGATATACGGTTCATTGAACGGATGGCCGATGATGTTGACCCCTGCGGGGAATTCGTCCAGCAGTCCGGCGTGATCAGCGTGATGATGGGTCAGAACGACCTGGTCAATATCGTTTAATGACAGTCCCTGGCCGGCCAGCTCTTTCTTCAAAACGGCGGCCGCCTCCTTTGTGTTGGGCCCGGCATCGACCAGAGTCAGCGCCTCGCCTCTGACCAAATAAATGTTGACGTCTCCGACTGCAAACGGAGTCGGCAGTGAAATAGGAATGATTCTTGCGTCTTTCATCGTTTGATTCTCCTCATCCTGCGAATTGATGTTGATCATATTTTACCTTTTTCTCCCGCGCATGTCATTTTTGCTTCAAATGCCTGTTGACATTTCATCATTCCTCATAGCATAATGAACAACAAATATATGCAGGTAAATGATTGAAGACGCAATGAAGAGGAATAGTAAACAAGCAATGGTGAAAGAGAGTGAAATCCACGGCTGAAAGATTTCACAGCCCGCTTGCATGTTGAACCTGCCCTCAGAGCGCTTAGGCAAACCTAAACGTATCCCGCGTTACGGGGCAAGAGCTGAGCATGTATATGCTAATGAAGGTGGTACCGCGAAACCTTTTCGTCCTTTGTGAAGACGGAAAGGTTTTTTTGTTTTTTAGAAGGAGGAATTCATAATGAAACGAATGGGATTTATCGGAGCCGGTTCGATGGCTGAAGCGATGATTAAGGGGCTTGTCAAAAGCGGTGCGATGGAGCCGGAAGCGATATTCGTTACGAATCAGTCGAATACGGCCAGACTTCGTGAGTTAAGCGAGACATACGGGGTGTGCGGAGAAGCCGATACGGCAAAAGTCGCCGCCCGTTCGGATACACTCGTTTTGGCGATGAAGCCGAAGGACGCGGCGGCCGGAATGGCCGCACTCCGCCCCTATTTGCGAAAAGATCAGCTGCTGATTTCAGTCCTTGCAGGCATTCCGATTCGCACGATCCAGCACTACGCCGGGCTTGATCTGCCAGTTGTAAGGGCCATGCCGAATACATCGGCCTCCATTCAAAAATCAGCCACAGCCTTTGCGGCAAGCCCGCTCGTGACGAAAGAGCAGATGCGGGAAGCAGCTGACCTCTTTGCGACAATCGGAAGCGTTGCAATCGTTGAGGAATCTGCCCTTGATGCGGTGACAGCAGTAGCCGGAAGCGGCCCCGCTTTTGTTTATCGATTTGTCGAAGCCCTGCTGGCGTCAGCTGCGGAATTGGGACTTCCTGAAGAAACGGCGAAACAGCTGATTATCGATATGATGTCAGGTGCGGCTCAAATGCTTGAAACCGGCAGGAACCCTTCTGTCATGAGAAAAGAGATTACAAGCGCCGGAGGGACAACAGAAGCAGGCCTTCGGGTGCTTGACGACCAACAATTTGAACAGATCGTCATATCCTGCGTCAAAGAAGCGGCGAATCGTTCTGCGGAAATCAGGGATATGTTTGCGGCCAAAATTTAAAAAAATCGGGAGACAGCGTTTCGCTTGTTCCCGATTTTTCCCCAAGCGGCCCCGTCCGTATACTTAGAGAAGCTTGTGTATCGCCAGCCGAAGGATATCGGGCAGCTTTCCGAATGAAAACGGCACATGGAGGCGTTCCGTCCATTTATGAGGGTCTTTGCCGGCCGGCCCGATATTGATGACCGGCACAAACAGTGCGTTTTCTCGTCCTTTAGGCAATGAATAGCCGTGTTGAAACAGCGGCATATTGGATGTGAACGCATCGACAGACTGCTTTTGCAGCTGAAGGTAGCTTAAATCGGACAGGCCGGGAAAATATTGGACTTCTGTAAATTCAATACCGTACCTGTCGGCCGCATACTGTTTCACATCTTTCATCACCTTTCGGATCAAAGGATCGTCCTTTGAAGAAACAGCCGGATAAAACGGCGGACTGTAAAACAGAACGATCATCGGAGCATCTTCTTTGCAGAGCGAAGCCAATTCAGACACGATTTTCGTTGAAAAATCGCGGTCTCCAAGCTTCCCCCTGTTGGCAAATGCAAAGTTGAGTATGCGCTCCGCCTCGGACTTCCCGGCCTTTTCCTTTGCTTTGTTCCACAGCTCCTCAAACGTCAGCACGGAAACGGTCGGATTCATTGGCGTGAATGCTTCAAATCGCTGATATTCGGCCGTTTTACGCTCAATATTTGTTTGAATATTGGCGGCCGCTTCCTTGGCTGTGTCAAGCAGCATGTGATGGAGCTCGGCGGCGGAACGCTCCATCATCAGCACATTAAAGAGCGACACCGCTGCGTGAGGAGTCTGAACCGAGTACGCTTCCTTCAAATCTTTTTGCATCAGATTGGCCGGGGGAGGCGTCACTTCTCCATCCGCTTCTTCGCAATAGTCAACGTTTAATTCGAGCAGCCTGTTGATTTCGGACACCATTAAATTCGCATTCACCCCTGCAAACGGCTCGCCGACATGCATCTCAATCCCTTTGCAGAAAAATCCGGCAAGCGCTTTGCCGATGCTGCCTGAATAGACGTATTGCTTCTGATCTCCCGGATGCTTTTCAAACATCGGCTCACAATTTAAGCATGATGTATAATGAAGGCCAAATTCCTCTTCTAAAGCTTTCAGTGCGGGTACAGCTTCAAGCATCCCCTGTGAGTTGACTTCTTCGTCCGGAACCGTAATTAATAGAAGGTTTCCGTCAAATTCTCCGTTCATCGCCCGTTCCAGCATCGAAAATTGAACAGCAAGACCCGCTTTCATGTCCATGCTTCCCCTTCCAAACAGCCACTCGCCGCTTTCCAAGTCACTTCTGACCCGTTCAGGCAAAAGTTCTTTTTTATCATTTAATACATCCATGAGTTCCGGGACTTTGCATGCCATATGTTTGAATTCGCCGTAGTCTGCCGTATCGACCACGTCAAAATGGCTCAAGAGGAGCACCGTATTTGATTTCTCTTCCTTTTTGACGAGGGCGGTTAGAAAATAACGCCCGTCTTCCATCGGGTGAAGCTTTAAATATTCAGGATTCTTTTGAAAGTACGAACGGTCTTTTAATAAATCATGCATATACTTCGCAAGCGCCACTTCTCCGGCCGTGTCTGAGATGCTTTCGTATTGAACTAGAGTAATGAGCAGCTGTTTCAGTTCTTCCACTGTCTGCCACTTCACAAAGCAAACCCCCTCTTTCGCTGTTTTCCGCAGGTGTATGCAAATATCGTATTTAGTAAAAAATAGAATGTGAACAACTTTATTGTACTGAACATTCTTACATATGGAAATGACTTGAGCAGTTTATATGACGTGAATGGGCAGAATTGGTATAATCGAGGCGAAAACTTACGGGAGGCGAAAAAATTTGAGTAATCGAAAACTGTTCACACCATGGAGTTTAAAAGGAGTTACACTAAAAAACCGGATTGTCATGTCGCCGATGTGCATGTATTCCTCCCATGAAAAGGATGGAAAAGTGCAGCCGTTCCACATGACCCACTACATCTCCCGCGCCGTCGGACAAGTCGGACTGATCATGGTAGAAGCTACCGCCGTCACCCCAGAGGGCAGAATCTCCGATCAGGATCTTGGTATATGGGATGACGCGCATATTGACGGACTTGCCGCATTAACGTCACAAATCAAGCCGTACGGCAGCAAAACGGCGATTCAGCTGGCACACGCCGGAAGAAAAGCCGAGGTCGAAGGTACAATCTACGGGCCTTCAGCTCTTCCTTTCGACGAAAATTCGCGAACACCTGTTGAAATGACAAAAGAAGACATAAAAGAAACCGTTCAGGCTTTCAAAAAAGGAGCTGAACGCGCGAAAGCCGCCGGCTTTGACATCATTGAGATTCATGGGGCCCACGGATATTTGATCAACGAATTTTTATCACCGCTTTCCAACAAACGCGAGGATGAATATGGAGGATCACCGGAAAACCGCTACAGGCTGCTTCGCGAAGTCATCGACGCTGTAAAAGAAGTCTGGGACGGGCCATTGTTCGTACGCGTTTCAGCTTCAGACTACAAAACAAAAGGCCTTGATGTCGCCGATTATGTCGGTTTCGCCAAATGGATGAAAGAACAGGGCGTTGATTTGATCGATGTCAGCTCCGGTGCAGTCGTGCCTGCCGACATCAACGTCTTCCCGGGCTATCAAGTCGGCTTCGCCGATACAATTCGCGCCCAAGCCGAAATCCAGACAGGTGCAGTCGGGTTGATCACAAGCGGCCTTCAAGCTGAGGAAATCCTCCAAAATGGACGCGCAGATCTCATTTTCGTTGCGCGAGAGCTGCTGAGAGATCCATACTGGCCGAAAACCGCTGCCAAACAGCTGAACACAAAAATTGAAGGACCTGTTCAGTACGACAGAGCCTGGTAAGTTGCTGATATCCCGCCTCAAGGCGGGATATTTCTTTTTTTCAAACTCGTGAGAAACGAACATCCTTGTTCGTGCGTCTTTCCTAATAGAACACCATATACAGAGAGCTGATATCCCGCCTCAAGGCGGGATATTTCTTTTTTTCAAACTCGTGAGAAACGAACATCCTTGTTCGTGCGTCTTTCCTAATAGAACACCATATACAGAGAGAGGATGACCTCTATGACCATAACGGAAAGAATATATACAGTTGAAGGATGCATGTTTTACACAAAGCAGAGAAAAGGAAAAAAGAACGCAACCATTATTTTTGAAGCGGACTACGGTTCTTCTTCAAAGACTTGGCAGCCCATTTTACCCGATATAGACGAAGATCTCGGCTTGTTTGCATACGACCGTGCAGGCCTTGGCAACAGCGGGCCGAGCAGCAGCAAAAGAACAGCGGATCAGATGGTGAAGGAACTAAAAGCGCTGCTTGCAGCAGCAGGCGTCAAACCGCCATACCTGTTTGTTGCCCATTCGTTCGGCGCCGTCATTGCAAGGTTGTTTGCAAGCCGGTACAGCGATGAAGTCATCGGCATGGTGCTGCTTGATCCCGCTTGTGAAGATCAGGAGGAAACAGTGCTGCCTCTTCTTCCGGAAACATTAAAAGAAGACTACAGCAAACAGTTTTCGATCGAAGGGTCCCATGAGGACTTTCAACAAAGCCTGGACATTCTGAAGCAGGAAAAGAAACACCTCGGTTCGGTTCCTTTGCTCGTCCTTTCGGCGGGAAAAAGAACGGAGGCGGCGAAACAGGCTCATCACGAGTGGCTGAAGCTTCACAGCAGACTGCTGTCTCTTTCGCATCAAAGCGGCTGGATTCAAGCGAAAAACAGCTCGCATTTGATCCATCATGATGAGCCCCACATCGTCCAGCTTGCGATCTATGATGTGTGGTATGCCGCACAGCAGCAAACATACGCTTATCAAGCCGCCAATTAAACAAAAAAACCAGCAGACATTCTGCTGGTTTTTTGTTATTTTGTTTCTCGGTGTATCGTGTGCCTTTTCAGACGCGGAGAATATTTTTTCAATTCCAGGCGATCCGGATTTGTACGTTTGTTTTTTGTCGTAATATAATTGCGGTCCCCTGTTTCAGTACACGCCAATGTAATTTTGACTCTCATGTTGTCCTCCTTATCAAAACGTAATGATTACGCTTTATTATACACCATTTTAAAACCGTGTCAACAAAAAAAGCTTCCCGTCCCGCATTGCCGGAACAAAGAAGCTTCGAATGCCAATTAAGTTCTTTTGATCTCATGCTCATAAAAGTCAAAAGCTGCCACGGTATCAGGAAAGATCGCTTTCGCTTCATTTACCAGTTCAAGCACGTTTTCCCCCTGGTATCTTGCACTGATATGGGTTAAAATCAGTTCTTTTGCGCAGGCCTCCCGCGCTGTTTCCGCCGCTTGTTCTGAAGTGCTGTGATAATAGTCTCCGGCAAGCTCCCTGTCGCCTTTCGCAAATGTTGCTTCATGGATGAGGACATCGGCTTTTTCGGCAAGCTTCTTCACATTCTCGCATGGCCTCGTATCTCCGGAAAAAGCGACAATCCGCCCTTTTTTCGGCGGTCCGATAAAGTCTGCACCGCGAATCTTCCGGCCATCTTCCAATGTGACCGTCTCCCCGTTTTTCAGCTTTTGATAAACAGGGCCAGGCGAGACTCCGGTCTGTTTCAGCGCTTCGGCGTCAAGTGCGCCTGGAACATCTTTTTCCTGCACGCGGTATCCAAAAGCGGGGATGCCGTGAGATACGCTTCTCGCCGTCACGATAAACTGGTCATCTTCAAAGACTGTCCCTTCTTCAATCTCCTTAATCACAAGCGGATATGTGACATGCGTCCCCGATACGTCAAGCGCCGTTTCAAGAAACGTTTTGATTCCTTGCGGTCCGTACACGGTCAGCGGACCTTCTCCTCCCTGGAAAGAGCGGCTGCTGACAAGACCCGGAAGCCCGTATACATGATCGCCGTGAAGATGGGTAATAAAAATCTTTTCAATTTTTCTGGGCTTGATCGATGTATGTAAAATTTGATGCTGTGTGGCCTCCCCGCAGTCAAACAGCCAAACAGACCGCCTTTCTTCTAAAAGCTTCAATGCAACGGATGTGACATTCCTCGTTTTTGCGGGGATGCCTGCTCCCGTTCCTAAAAATAATAACTCCAATATCCTTTCCTCCTGCTAAAAACTTCATCTATCACAAGCATACAGGAAGTCTGAGAAAAAAGAAACGCCGGCTTCACGCCATGCTATGCAACTAAATACCCTGCCCGTTTTCAGTAAACTTTTCATACGATTCGATCTCAAATGTTTGCTTTAAGGGATTATTAGCTTTAAAATGAAGAAAATAAACTTAGCTTCGAATAAAGTGAGGTACGTTTAATTGAAAAAAGATCAAATGGAACCAAAAGCAGTTATCGTAATATTTGGCGCAACAGGGGATTTGGCAAAACGAAAACTATATCCTTCTATCCACAGGCTCTACGAAAACGGACAAATCGGGAATGAATTCGCGGTTGTCGGAGTCGGCAGACGCCCTTGGACAAATGAAGACTTTCGCAGTACCGTACAGCAATCGGTTTCGAAGTTTCCGTTAAACGAAAAGGATGTAGACGAGTTTACATCTCACTTCTACTATCATCCTTTTGATGTTACAAATTCCGGCTCATACCGGGAATTGAACGAACTTTTAGAGAAGCTGGAAAGTACATATGATATTCCGAATAACCGGATGTTTTACTTAGCGATGGCTCCTGAATTTTTCGGAACGATTGCAAAGTTCCTAAAATCAGAGGGTGTCACTTCAACAACAGGCTGGTCAAGGCTCGTGATCGAGAAGCCTTTCGGACATGATCTGCCGAGCGCAAAATCCTTGAATCAGGAAATTCGTGAAGCCTTTACAGAAGATCAAATCTATCGGATTGACCATTATCTAGGAAAGCAAATGGTGCAGAACATCGAAGTCATCCGCTTTGCCAACGCGATTTTTGAGCCGCTTTGGACAAACAGATACATCTCGAATATTCAAATCACGTCAAGTGAAGATTTGGGTGTGGAAGACAGAGCGAGATATTATGAAAAATCCGGTGCGCTTCGAGACATGGTTCAAAACCACATTCTTCAAATGGTGGCGCTGCTTGCGATGGAACCGCCGATCAAGCTGAACACGGAAGAGATCCGCAGCGAAAAAGTGAAGGTGCTCAGAGCCCTTCGTCCGATTCGAAAAGACGAAGTCGATCAGTTTTTTGTGCGCGGCCAGTATGACGCGGGTGTCGTTGACGAAAAACAGGTTCCGGCTTATCGCGATGAGCAAAATGTAGCAAAAGAGTCGAATACGGAAACGTTCGTTGCCGGCAAACTGCTGATCGACAACTTCAGATGGGCCGGTGTGCCGTTCTACATCCGGACAGGGAAACGGATGCAGAAAAAATCAACCCAGATTGTCGTCCAATTTAAAGACATTCCGATGAATCTTTATTACGGAAACGGCAACACGATGCATCCTAACCTGCTGGTGATCCATATTCAACCGGATGAAGGCATCACCCTTCATTTAAACGCAAGGAAGCTTGGAGGCGGCACTTTTGCCCAGCCGATCAAGCTCGACTACTGCCATAACTGCGGGGACGGCATCAACACGCCTGAAGCTTATGAAAAGCTGATTTTGGACTGTTTGCACGGAGACGCGACAAACTTTGCCCACTGGGATGAAGTTGCGCTTTCCTGGAGTTTTGTTGATGCGATTTCTCAAAACTGGGAGGAAAACAAAACCCTTTCCCCTAACTATGAGGCGGGCTCTATGGGACCGAAAGCTTCTGATGACCTGCTCGCAAAAGACGGCTTTCATTGGTGGCCGCTTTAATAAAAAACAGCCTTCACATTGAAGGCTGTTTTTTTATTTATGCTTTTAAGGCCTGCATTTCTTCTGGATGGCTTTTGTCCCGCTTCCACATCAGCTGAAGAACGAACAACAGAAGGAATATGCCGAGACCGATTATGTCGGAATAGCCCTCCGGATAAATCAGCAGAAGACCGCTGGCAGCCGCCATTATTCTTTCAAACCAGAACACTTTTCTCATCCAGAATCCAATCATGCCCGCACCGATGGCAATCATTCCGGACAATGCGGTAAAGATCACCCAGAGAATTTCATACCAATGTGCGTCAATCATGAGAAGCTCCGGAGACAGGACGAATACATACGGGATGATAAAAGCGGCAATCGCAAGCTTTGCTGAATTGATCCCCGTTCTGATCGGCTCTCCTCCCGCAACACCGGCGGCGGCAAATGCGGCCAAAGCAACGGGCGGTGTAATGTCAGCTACGATGCCGAAATAAAACACGAACAAGTGGGCCGACAGATCAGGAACATTCAGCAAAATCAAGGCTGGTGCGGCAATCGTTGACGTAATTACATAGTTTGCCGTCGTCGGCGATCCCATTCCGAGAACAAGAGCGGCGATCATTGTCAAAAAGAGCGAAGGCAGCAATGCGCCTCCTGCCAAATCGAGCAGGCCGTTTGCAAGTTTGAGGCCGAGACCCGTCTTTGTGACGACTCCGACGATGATGCCGGCAGCTGCCGTTGCCGCCGCAACGGAAAGCGCCATTCTCGCTCCTTCCGCGAGAGCCAGCACAATCCCTTTAAGACCCATTCGCGTCTCCCTGTTGAACAAACCAACCAGGATCGCCAGAACGATCGAATACAAAGCGGCATGCATGACCGTGATGCCCGACATTAACAAAAAGACGACCGAAACGATCGGAAGCAGCAAATAAATCTTTTTGAATACTTCCTTGCGGTTCGGCATTTCTTCTTTCGTTAAACCGCGCAAGCCGAGGCGCTTCGCTTCAAAGTGAGTCATAATCCAGATGCCCGTAAAGTACAAAACAGCCGGAATCATCGCGGCTTTCGCGATATCCCAGTACGTAATACCTCCGCCGATGAACTCAACCATTAAAAAGGCGGCGGCTCCCATGATCGGAGGCATCAGCTGTCCGCCGGTAGATGCGGAAGCTTCGACTGCACCGGCAAATTCTTTTTTATAGCCCAGTTTTTTCATCATCGGAATCGTAAACGATCCGGAAGTGACGACATTGGCGACAGAGCTTCCGCTGATCGTTCCCTGAAGCGCGCTTGAAAAAATCGCGACTTTTGCCGGTCCGCCAGTGCTTCGTCCGGCGATCGCCACAGCAAGGTCATTAAAATACTGCCCCACACCGGTTCTGACAAGAAATGAACCGAACAGGATGAACAGGAAGATGAATGTCGAAGACACAGCGAGCGGCGTGCCCAAAATTCCTTCCGTCGTAAAATACATCGTCTGAACGAGCCTTTCCAGCGTCAGGCCGTTGTGAGACAAAAAGCCCGGCAGATACGAGCCGTAAAGGCCGTACAAAAGAAACAGGCCGGCGATGATCGTAATCGGCAGCCCGACAGCACGTCTTGTCGCTTCCAATACGAGCAGGACGGCCAACAGTCCGACATAAAAGTCCGTTTCCGTGATCAATCCGATCCCGCCTACAATCGTTTCATAATTGGCAACCCAATAAGCGCCGACGCCCGCTCCTAATACGGCTAAGATTGCGTCATACCAGGCGACTTTGAATTTGCCGGTCTTCCGTAAACCTTTTGTCGCCGGAAACAATAAAAAAATCAGACCGAGCGCAAATCCTAAATGAACCGACCTTTGAATTTGAGCCGGAAAAACGCCAAAAATGGCTGTGTATAATTGAAACAAAGAAAAAGCGAGCAGGCCGACAAATGCAATGACCCCCGTCAACCCTTTGAGCTTTCTCGTCCCCGCTTCAGGATCGTATTTCTCCAGCAGTTCCTGCTGATCTTTTTCCGAAAGCTGCTCAGTCATTGATCTTCACTCCCCTCAGTTGTTGCAAGACATTTAGTTTTCGGACATTCATCCTTGTCCATGTGCCGGGGCGGATGTACCGCTTTAACTCATGTTCAGCGCCTGAATACTTGATCCTGTGATTCGCCCTCACCCTTCCGATCCGCATATCAATGAACGGAAAGGTCCTCTTCATATCCGAAATGGTATAGACACCGTTATTGATGACGAGCCTTTCACCTTGCTCCGCGTTTGCGGGCATCCCGACGGCCGGATCATGATAGGTCAGAGCGGTCTGCCGAATCATTCTTTTTTCCCACACATACGATTCGATCACTTCTGTCCGATGGATGGAATGCGTATAGATCACATCAAAGCTTTTCTCCTTTTGGAGGGGAAGAAAAGCGATGATCTCGCCGCTGTCCTCTTTCTCGAACACGACAGCGGTCTGATAAGGAATCAGGCATGCCGCTGCAAAAGCGGCAATAATCAGCGCCGGCACAAGCCGTTTTACAATTTTAAATTTCCCCATTTTTCCAAATCCCCTGCCGAATAGAAAAACGATAGACCGATGTTTCATTGCAACGGTCTATCGATTGTCCGGGCTTGTTCATCGCTTATCTGCCTGCGGCTTTACGATTTTTCTATCCCTTTTTCTTTGAAATATTTAGCCGCTCCAGGATGAATTTCAATATCGCCCAATCCTTCAAGCGCGGTTTCAGGCTTGATAAATTCGCCTTTGGCATGATTGATTTTATCGGCTTCAAACAGCGCTTTCGTCATTTTATAGACGGTGTCCTCATCCATCTTGTCGGATGCGACGAGCATCGCTTTGACAGCGACCGTGTTCATATCGCTCCCGATGCCGTAGGTGCCTTTTTTGATCGTATCCTCAGCATAGAACGGATACTTTTCCATCAGCTTTTCCTGCTTATCTTTTTCAATATTTAAAATTTTTATTTTATTTTGCGCAGAAAGCCCTTCGACAGCCCCGGTAGGCGTTCCAGCCGTGATGAAGGCGGCATCGATCGCGCCTGACTGAATGCCGTCTGTCGACTCTTCAAAAGACAGGTTTTGCGGTTTGATGTCGTCAAAAGACATCCCGTGAACCTCCAAAATCTGCTTGGCATTAATGTTGACCCCTGCACCCGCAGCACCCACGGAAACCGTTTTGCCTTTTAAATCTTCAATCGAATTGATTCCGCTTTTTTCCGTTGTTACAATCTGTACAGTTTCAGGATACAGGGCGGCAATCGCCTTGATTCCTTCAATTTTTTCTTTAAACATTTCTTTGCCTTCTATGGCATAAGTGGCAATGTCCGTCTGAGAAAAAGCGACCTCAGCTTCCCCTTTTTGCAGAGTTGCCATGTTTTCAGCAGAAGCACCTGTAGTCTGCGTCGTAAATTTGTCTCCTGTTGCATCCTCCCAAAGGTTTGCAAATTGACCGCCGAGCGGATAATATGTACCTCCGGTTCCCCCTGTCAGCAGACTGTAGCTTTCTGATCCTTTTGACGCAGATCCGCCGTCCTTATTTCCTGATGCATTGCCGCTTCCGCACGCTGCCAATCCCATGACAAGCGTCAGTAGCAATACAATCCATGATAAGCTTTTCCACTTTTTCATTCATTCTCCCCCTTTGCTTGTTGGACAAATAACAATACTATCGTACCACGAAAAATGTATTAGTTGTCAATATATTGTTTTATTTCTAATTATTTAGTTAATTTTATGAGCAGCTGGTTCTGAATATGCGCACGGCCTCGGAAATTCCCGTCCGCTAAAGCGATGGTAGCCCACGATCCCCTCGGAGGACAAGCGTGCTGGAAGATTGCATGACAAAACAAAAAACCCGCGGTTATGCAGGTTTTTCATTTCCGAACATGGACGCTGGAAAACACAAACTTGTCGTAGCGATGCCTTGCAAAAGAATATTCAAACGGTTCTCCCGTATTTAAAAAAGCGACCTGTTCAACTTCAAGAACCGGATCGTCAGGGGCGCATTCCAAGTACTCTCGGTCGAGCGCATTCGACTTATCCGCCCTGATCTTCCGGTGCGAGCCGGCGATTGTCAGTTTCAGCGTCTCGGTGATGTGCCGGTAAACGGAGCCGTGAAGAACGTCTTCATTTAATTCAGAGATGACATTCGAAGGCATATACGTTTCTTCAATGACATACGGTTCGCCTTCAACCTTTCTGAGCCTGATGATATGATACACCGGAACGGTCTTTTCGATTGACAATTGCTTAGCCACTTCATCTGAAGGGAATTCGACATCAAATTGAATGATGCGGCTTTCGATTTGTTTATTGGCGAGAAGCTTGGTCAGCCCGAGGTTTTCGCGGTCTGTCACACTGACGGGAAGCTGCTGAATCGATGATTTTACTATGAAGGTGCCGTGTCCGCGCTTGCGGTACAGCATGCCTTCTGACACGAGAATATCGAGGGCTCTTTTCATCGTCATTCTGCTGCAGGAAAATTCTTTGGCGAGAGAAAGCTCATCAGGTATGGGCTGATCAATCGGATAGTATTCTTCCTGAATCCGCCTCCTCATTTCGTTTGAAATATATTCGTATTTTCTCATGTTTTAACCACCATTACTAAGGATTCTGTATGCTTGTAACACCTTCCTTATCATTATATCGGTTTTGAAGCAGAAATAAAAAGATGGCCCAACAGACCATCTTTTAGCCCGAGTCCTTTTTAAAAACCGTTGTTCTCGGCAAGTTTCTTAAACCAGTATCCGCTTTTTTTAATCGTTCGTTCGCCGTTTTTGTCAAGGTTGACAGATACAAATCCGTAGCGGTTTTTATAGGCGTTCGTCCATGACCAGTTGTCCATGAATGTCCAAAGGTGATAACCTTTGACATTCGCTCCTTCCTGAATCGCTCTGTGCACCCATTTTAAGTGTTCTTCGATAAACGCAATTCGGTAGTCATCGCGGATTATGCCGTCTTCGCCACGGAAACGCTCTTCTCCTTCAACACCCATTCCGTTCTCAGAAATAAAGCATTCAATATTTCCATAGTTTTCTTTGACATTCATTAAAATATCATAGATTCCTTTTTCGTATATTTCCCAGCCGCGGTGGCGGTTCATTTTTCGTCCGGGCATTTCATAATGGTCAAAAAAACGCTCCGGCATAAAAGGCGCGTCCGGATGAGGCATGTGCTCCTTCGCTTTCACCCGTCTCGGCTGATAATAATTGATGCCGAGCAGATCGCCAGTGTGATTTTTGATCAGCTCCAAGTCTCCTTCTTCCATGACAGGCAAATAGCCTTTTTCTTTTAAAATATCTGTTAAAAGCTGCGGAAACTCACCCTTAACGGCAGGATCAAGAAACGACCGGTTAAAGAAAGCGTCAGCTATTTCAGAAGCTCTCACATCTGCCGGGTGCTGGCTTCGCGGATAGGATGGCGTTAAATTTAAAATGATGCCGATTTTGCCGTCGCCTCCGAGTCTGCGGTAGGCTTCGACCGCTTTGGCGTTTGAAAGAATTTCATGGTATGCGACCTGGACGGCCTTTTGAAAGTCGATGATGTTCGGATAATGAAAATCGTATAAATAGCCGCCTTCAGCAGGAACGATCGGTTCATTGTGGGTAAACCATTTTTTCACACGATCCCCGTACAGCCGGAAGCACGTTTCCGCGTATGAAACAAAGTGATCGACGACTTGCCTGTTTTCCCATCCGCCGATATGCTGGAGCGCAAGCGGCATATCAAAATGATAAAGGTTGACAAAAGGCTCGATCCCAGCTGCCAGCAGCTCATCGATGACTTGGTTATAAAAGGCAGCTCCTTCCTCGTTCAACCGCCCTTTTCCTTCAGGAAACAGACGGGCCCACGAAATGGAGAAACGAAAAGAGTTGTGGCCGAGCTCCTTCATCAGCTGAATATCTTCTCTGTAAGTCTCGTAAAAACGCGAAGTCTTCTCAGGGCCTACTCCGTCAAAAAATCGGTTCGGCTCTTTTTCGTACCAGTGATCCCAAATGTTCTTTCCTTTGCCTCCTTCAGCCGCCGCTCCTTCAGTCTGAGTCGCGGATGCCGCCGACCCCCACCAGAAGCCTTTTGGAAAACGGTATTGAATTTGTTCTAGCTGCAGTTCTGTTTTTGACATGTCATCAATCTCCTTTTAAAGTCCTAGCGTTGTCTGATCTTGTTCCGCTGCATTGATTTCCTGCTCTTTTTTCATATTCATCCGGTCGATGAATTTCAAAAACGGGAACCAGATCATAAAGACAACGGCTAAATTGACAATCTGTAGAATGCCACCGGCAAGCGAATTGGTCGCCATCATTCCGCTGATAAAAATCGGCACAGTCCAAGGAATCGTGACCCCGGTCGGCGGCGGCACAAGCCCGGACGCCATTGCGAAATACGTAATTAAAGTGACGATCATCGGCGAGATCACCCACGGAATAAAAATGAGCGGGTTCATGACGATCGGCAGGCCGAAAATGATCGGTTCATTTACGTTGAAAATCCCCGGCGCTGCTCCGAGTTTTGCGACCTGCTTCATTTGCTTGCTCTTCATAAACAGCAGGATGGCAATAATCACGGCCAGTGTCATCCCGGTTCCGCCCATTCCGACGGTGTACACTTCCATAAACTGCTTATTGATAATATGCGGAACTTCCCCTGTTGCGGTATAGCTATTCAAATTTTCGATCGAAAGCGTATTCCAGATCGGATCCATAACAGAGTTGATGATAATTTGCCCATGGAGTCCGAAAAACCAGAGAAGCTGAGTAAAAAATATAGCAATCAAGGTCGGAATGATACCGCTTCCAAGGCCGACAAGCGGAGCCTGTACCAGATTGTAAATTAAATCGTGCATATTCGTATTGAACGCTTGGGTCACAAGGATATTGATGACCAAGTAGACGGACAAGGTCATCACCGCCGGAATCAGCGCGGCAAAAGATTTAGCTACAGCAGGTGGAACGCCGGCGGGCATTTTGATTGTATAGTTTTTCTGGACAAAAAATCTGAAAATCTCCGCGGATGTAAAGGCGGTAATCATTCCGAGGAACATCCCTTTCGCACCGAGCCTGTCAATCGGGATGACGTTCGGAATCACTTCCCCTCCTTCGCCGTTTAATACAAACGGAGTCAGCAGAAGGAACGATGCCAAAGCGACGACTCCTCCAAAAACCGCTTCGACTTCATAAGTTTTGGATAAATAATACCCGATCCCGAACACGACGAAAACGGACATAATGCTGATCGTTGCACTCGGCGCTATGCTTAAAGCCGACTGGAACGTTTCAAGCGCCGATTTGCTCATCATTTTATTGAGAAACGGCAAATTGGTTAAAACGACAATGATCGATCCGAAAATGGTGAGCGGAAAAGCCAGCATAAACGCATCCCTCAGCACGCCTAAATACCGGTTGTTATTCAGCTTCCCGGCAATCGGCACCAAGAGGTTGCTCAATTTTTCAAACATGGTCTCTTATCCCCCTTCGATTTTGCCATACAGTGCGAATCATAGATTTTTCTCTTTGAATAATTCCAATAATTCGGACACAAGTTCCTTCATCGTGAGCGTCGACATCAAATGGTCCTCCGCGTGCAAGAGCAGCAAAGAGAACTCACTTTTTTCCCCGCCCGCTTCTTTTTGAATCATTTGAAAGTGAATATCATGGGCCTGCTGCAAATCGGCTTCAGCCTGGTGCAGCAGCTCCTCTGCTTTCTGAACGCTGCCGGCGCGGTATGCCCTGATGGACTGAATGACTTTGCTGCGGGCGTTTCCGCTATGAAGAATGAGCTGAAAGCAAATTTGTTCGCCTGTTAATTCATCGAGTTTTAATTTTCCCATCATCATCAATCTCCGATCAAGCTGAGCGCCTGTTCATAAGCTTTCTTTCCGTCTGCCATTCCGTAAGCCATCATATCAATCACATCAACCTTAGTACCGTACTGTTCTGCTTCTTTCTGCAGCTCGCCTTTTAAAAAGCTCATTTGCGGGCCGATGAGAACGACGTTTGCCTCTGCCATCTCTTTTTTTGCCTGGTCCTGTCCGACCGCCCAAATTTTTGCCTCGTCACCGATTGAATGCGCGTATTCCTCCATCTTGGTGACAAGGAGACTTGTCGACATACCCGAACTGCATGCAAGTAAAATCTTTTTCATCGTCATATCCTCCTTTATTAAAAGCGCTTTCACACAACTATTATTATATCTTTTTATTTTTATATGTCTAGACATTTAAAAATAAATGTATGTATTTATTTTGAATAATAAAAACCCCCTCTTCTTTCAAGAGGGGGGCCAAACAAATTATCGGGCATATTTTTTGAACAGCTGAACTGCTTCCTTCGGCACGTAGAAGGATCCATTGCTTTCAACAATCACGCTGTCTAATTCATATTCCTTTCCGTTGATTCTGATGAGGTTTTTGTTCACCGGCATTTCGGCTTTCCCTTTTTTGCGCGATGCGACAAGAACTGGATTAGCCGGATCTTTCTGATCGATCGTTACGCTGGCTCCGGCTTTTTTAAATGCCTGTTTTGCTTCGATAAATAATTCGTTTGTTAATTTGTCTAAGTTGAAGCCCATTGCTTTTGCCATCGTTTTAGCGATGCCGGTGTTATCGACGAGGCCCTGCGGCTTTTCGGGACCGTACGAATACAGGAAGACATCTTCACCTGTATGACCGCCTGTTGTGAATCCGATGTTGGCTCGGTTGCTGAGCAGCTTGGTGAATAATGAAGCCGCTTCTTTTTTGTTTTTCACGCTTTTCAGCTGTTCCTTCTCTGCCGGCGTTAAATCATCAAGTCCGTAAAGCTTTGCCGCTTCTTCGATATTCGATAAATCGTCTTTTAATTTGCCGGTTGCGCCTTCCACCGTCATTTTAGCCTTTTTCAGCGGATCGATATAGGCTGATACCGGCGTTGTGTCATAGCCTTTCGTCGTGTTGCTGTTGCCGATGGAGATGCCGCTGTTGCCGTGGTCTGAGACGGCAATAACCATTGTATGTTTGTCTTTTTTAGCGAATTCAAGCGCTTCTTTCACCGCGTTATCAAATGCCAATACATCGCTGATCATGCCGATCGGATCGTTTTGATGCGCTGCCCAGTCAGGCTTGCTTCCTTCCACGAATAAAAAGAAACCGTCCTTGTCTTTAGAAAGCGTCTGAATCGATTTTTTCGTCATCTCCGCAATCGTCGGCTGCTCTGGATGCGTTGCACGGCGGTCCATGTCATACGCGAGATCGCGCTGTGAGAATGCGCCCCAAATTTTTTTCGATTTTGACTTGAGGAGCTGATCTTTCGTTTCAACAAAATCGTACTTTTTATCTTTGAGCACTTTGACAAGGTCTTCACCGTCTTTGCGGCTTTTATCCTTTGTCCCCGGCTGAAGCGATTCTTTTCCTCCGCCAAGGACAACGTCCATGTTTTGATAAACCTGCTGTTCACCGAGCACTTCAAAGTTATTGCGGTCCTTATGATGGCCGGAATAGCCGGCAGGTGTGGCATGCTGAATTTCAGAGGTTGCAATAATGCCAGTTGCTTTTCCCTTCTGTTTGGCGCCTTCCAGCACGTTTGCCACAGGCCGGTATTGATCTTTTTTACCGACCTTCTCGACACCTGGTGTATTCACCTTTGAAGGCAGCACTCCAATATAGGAAGAATTTGATTTTCGTCCCGTTGCCATCGCAGTTGCTGCAGGTGCAGAATCAGTGATCGCCGATTCTGCCGAATGCGTCCGGACACCGCCGCTGACAATCTGGTCCATCGCGAGCGGTTCGCCTTTATACCAGCGTGCCAATGTTGTTGCAGAAGAGCTTGTTCCATCCATGACCATCATGATCACGTTTTTCACCTTTGGTTGTTCCTTCTTTTTCGCTGTTTCCATTGCTGCACTGCCTGTTCCCGCTGATCCTAAAGCGACTGCGCCTGCCAGTGTAATGCCGACGATTCTGTTGCGTAAGAAACCCATTCTTATGTACTCCCTCCATAACCGCTTTTTGTTGACAAACCTACACTATCATTGCTATGTAAACAGCACTTTTGCTTTCTATTAATCTTATGTAAATTTTTTTGGGCTTATGATGAAAAGAAGGCACCCCGCCTTCTTTTCATCCTTTTCCAGCTTGGAATCCCGGGTATTTCGTCATTCCGCCGTCCGCATACAGCGTCAGGCCCGTCACATAGCTCGCTTCTTCGGATGCGAGCCAGGCCGCGCAAGCCGCGACTTCCTCCGGCTTTCCGATATACCCGATCGGAATCAATTCAACAACGCCTTTTTTCAATTCGGGATCAGCGAATTTTTCGGCGTTAATCGGCGTATCGATCGCACCCGGTCCGATCGCGTTTACCCGAATTCCTTTCGGGGCATATTCAAGGGCAAGGGTTTCCGTCAGCAGTTTTGCCCCGCCCTTGCTTGCTGCATAATGGACAAAATGCGGCCACGGGATTTGCTGATGGACGCTCGACATATTGATGACCGAGCCTCTAATATTATGATCGAGCATATAGCCGATCGCTTCCCGGCATCCTAAAAACATCCCTGTCAAATTAGTTGATATGACCCGGTTCCAGTCTTCCAGAGACAAATCCTCAGAAGGTACTTCATTTTCCACCCCGGCGTTGTTCACCATCACATCAACGGAACCGAATGAATCAACAGCCTGTCTAATCAGCGCTTTTACATCGTCTTCTTTTGAGACATCCCCTTGAACGGCAATCGCACGCGCTCCGCTGTTTTCTATTTTCTTCACCGTCTCTTCAGGATTTTCTTCTTCCTTGAAGTAATTGATCACTACATTGGCTTTTTCAGAACCGAAGCGAAATGCCATCGCTTTTCCAAGACCTGTACCCGCCCCTGTAATAACCACCGTTTTTCCCTCTAAACTCGGATACATGGGTTGATTCCTCCTTATTGAAACTCTCTTTTGAGTAGGTTTCCACAGAAGCGCTTAAACATGCATCCTTCCGAAATCAAAAAACCGCAAGCTTTTCAGCTTGCGGTTTTACATCTTATTTCATCCACTCAGTGTGGAAAATGCCTTCTTTATCTGTACGCTCATACGTATGTGCGCCAAAGTAGTCGCGCTGCGCCTGAATCAGGTTGGCCGGCAATGTCGCAGTGCGATAGCTGTCAAAATAAGCGAGAGCGCTTGAGAAGCAAGGTACAGGAATTCCTTGTTCAACCGCAAGAGAAATCGTTTTGCGGAGAGCGCCCTGATAGCCTTCAACGATATTTTTGAAGTAAGGATCAAGAAGCAGGTTGTCAAGCCCCGGATCGCGGTCATACGCTTCTTTGATTTTTTGCAGGAACGCCGCGCGGATGATGCATCCTCCACGGAAGATCATCGCGATATCGCCGTATTTCAAATCCCAGCCGTATTCTTCTGATGCGGCTTTCATTTGAGCGAAGCCCTGTGCGTAAGAACAGATTTTGCTCATGAAGAGTGCTTTTCTGACCGCTTCGATCAGCTCTTCTTTGTTCTCGGCGGCCGGTTTCGCTTCAGGACCTGTCAGAAGCTTGCTTGCTTTGACGCGCTCTTCTTTCATGGAAGAAATGAAGCGGGCGAAAACGGATTCCGTAATGATCGGAAGCGGCACGCCCAGGTCAAGAGCGCTTTGGCTCGTCCATTTTCCTGTGCCTTTTTGACCTGCTTTATCGAGGATGACGTCAACGAGCGGCTTGCCAGTTTCCTCGTCTTTTTTCGTGAAAATATCAGCCGTGATTTCGATCAGATAGCTGTCAAGCTCTCCTTTATTCCACTCGGAGAAGACTTCGTGAAGCTCATCTGAAGACAGACCGACAATGTGTTTCAAAATAAAGTATGATTCTGAGATCAGCTGCATGTCTCCGTATTCGATGCCGTTATGAACCATTTTTACATAATGGCCGGCGCCGTCTGGACCGATGTATGTCGTACACGGTTCGCCGTCTACTTTTGCAGAAATCGCTTCAAGAATCGGCTTGACAAGCTCATGGGCTTCTTTTTGTCCGCCTGGCATGATAGAAGGACCTTTCAAAGCGCCTTCCTCACCGCCGGAAACACCGGTGCCGATGAAGTGAATGCCGCTTTCGGCCAGCTCTCTGTTTCTTCTCTGCGTATCTTTATAATATGTATTTCCGCCGTCAATCAAAATGTCGCCTTTTTCAAGATGAGGCAGGAGCGATTGAATCGTTGCGTCTGTCGGTGTTCCAGCTTTGACCATCAACAGAATTTTGCGCGGTTTTTCAAGAGATTGAACGAACTCTTCAATGCTGTATGTACCGACAACGTTTTTGCCTTCGGCTTCTTTCAGAAACTCTTCCGTTTTCTCGCTTGATCTGTTGTAAACAGAAACCGTAAACCCGCGGCTTTCAATGTTTAAAGCCAAGTTTTTTCCCATTACTGCTAAACCAACTACACCTATTTGTTGTTTTGCCATGTCAAACGTCCCTTCTAAAGCGTTTAGCATTTTAGTTTAATTTTTATTTAAATTGAAATTACCACACTTTGACCTACATTTTCAAGCTATTGATCTTGTCTCTCGTCCTGGAAAAAATCTTTGTTAAAGCTTGTTCCGCTCGTCTTGCTTTCTTTTTTCACGATCCTGATCCCTTTTTTGATGAGGTCTGTTCCATATTTTTCATTCAATTCGGCCATCACTTTTTGGATCGGCTCATCTTTGGCATCCTCATGAAACGAAAATAAATCAAGCTGTTTGACGGCTTCCTTCCGATTGACGAGGTCTGTTCCCGTCACGCCTAAAAGTCTGACAGGGCTTCCGTGCCAATGCTGCCTGAAAAGGGCTTTCGCTTCCTTCGCAATATCTTCTCTTGAATCGGTCGGATTCAGAAGGGTCTTGCTTCTGGTTATGTTTGTCCAATCCGCAAAGCGGATCATGATGAAAACTTTTGCTGCCATGACCTCTTTTCGCTTCAGCCTGTCGCTTACTGAGACGGAAAGCTTGTCAATCAGGCCGCACAATTCCTTCTCATCTGTGCTGTCATACGGGAGAGTCGAGGAATTGCCGACGCTTTTGAATTCGTATATCCTGTCGGGATTCACCTCTCCGGTGTCGATGCCGTTTGCCCTCCTTTTTAAACGGGGGCCGTTGATACCTAGGAGGCGCTTTAAAGCATACTCATCTGCGGCAGCCAAATCGCCGATCTTGCCGATATCAAGCGTCTTGAGCTTTTCAGCGGTTTTCCGGCCGACTCCGTACATCTCGCTGATGTCCATGGGCCAAAGAATCCGGGGCACTTCGCGCTTTCTCAATATCGTAATGCCGAGCGGTTTTTTCATATCCGAAGCCATTTTGGCCAGGAATTTATTCGGAGCGATCCCGATGCTTGACGGAAGAAGCAGTTCTTCTTGAAGGCGCTCTTGAATTTCCTTCGCCGTTTCATATGCCCGATTTCTGTATGGCGTGTCCGTTAAATCCATGTACCCTTCATCAATGGAAACGGGCTCGACAAGGTCCGTATACTCCCTGAGCACTTGAAACATTTCTCTTGAAGAGCTTCTGTAGCGGTCGAAATTCGGCGGCTTGACGATCAGCTCGGGGCAGAGCCGCTTCGCTTCCCAAAGCGGCATAGGCGGTTTTACGCCGCGTGCTCTCGCCTCGTAGCTGCACGTGACGACGATGCCTTTCCGCTCCTTTGCATTTCCCGCGATGGCGAGCGGCCTGCCTTTCAGCGAAGGGTCATACGCCATTTCAACAGACGCGTAAAAGCTGTTCATATCGATATGAAAGATGACTCTTCCCTTTTGTTTATCAGCAGACAAAACGGCTCCCTCCTGGTACTCAGATTAGACATCCCGGCATTCATATAGTAAGATGTTAAATGAAACGGAAGTGATAATAGATGATTCTTGAATCTTTCAACGATGCTTTTTTACTGTTTGAGTTTTTCACAATCGTCCTTCCCGCACTGACGGCGATCGGTATCGCCCTCATCCTAAAGGACTGCAGTACGGGCGACAGCTGGAAAACGAAACGGTTTGAAGAATATCATGCAATACAGTTTGTTTCTGCAATCGATTTTCTTATCATCCTATATCATCGCATTACGGTATGGATAAGTAAAGTCATTCGCATGAAAGCTTCATCGAACGACGATGAAGACCACCGTTCCCTTCTTCTTTCAATTTAAACGGGAAAAGGTGTCCGGCAGACGGGCCCTTTTATTCAGAAGGAGGAGAACGTGTTGAACACGAAATTAAAACAATTGTTTGCGACTGCAATGTTTTTGATCATGACCATGTTTATAGGTGAACAAGCTTCGGCAGCCACCGGCAGTACCGGAGGAAGCGACAACTTCTTCCAACACTATGTCGTGGGGCCTTTTTCAGAGCTGATTAAAGGAATCGCTGGATTTTTCCACGGAAACTACGGACTGTCGATTATTTTTGTGACCATCATCGTCCGGGTTCTCGTCTTTCCGCTGTTTGCCAACCAGTATAAAAAACAGCGGGCCATGCAGGAAAAAATGGCGCTTGTCAAACCTGAGCTGGATGCGATTCAAAGCAAGCTAAAAAAGACGAAAGATCCTGTGAAGCAGAGGGAAATTCAGCAGGAGATGATGCAGCTTTACCAAAAGCATAACATCAATCCGCTGGCGATGGGCTGCCTGCCGATGCTAATTCAGTTTCCGATCCTGATCGGTTTTTATTATGCGATCCGCTCGACGCCCGAAATTGCTTCACACTCTTTTCTCTGGTTTAACCTCGGGCATTCGGATATTATCGTATCTTTATGCGCCGGGTTCATGTATTTTATCCAGTTCTATGTGTCTCAAAAGCTGAACGCACAGAACGCCCAAACAAATCCGGCGGCTCAGCAGTCCGCCAAAATCATGGGCTTCTTTTTCCCTGTGATGATGACGATCTTTTCGATCAACGTCCCTGCAGCCCTGCCGCTGTACTGGCTGACAAGCGGACTGCTTCTGACGATTCAATCCGTCGTTCTTCATCAAGTTTACCAAAAAAACAAAAAAGCCATTCAGCCTGCTGAATCGGCTACAAAATAAAAAAGCTTGCGCCTTTAAAGGCGCAAGCTTTTTTGCGTTTCCCTTCCATCTTCTCGATCGTGACTTCAGGTAGTGTGACCGTTTCCGCTGAAACCATCGGCTCGAGCTGAAACGGTCCCTGTAAAAACCCGCCTTTATGACGGGTTTGCTACTTCCTCAATAATGGCAACAACCATTTCTGCAGTTTTGACAAGTTCCTCAATCGGCATTTTTTCGTTTTTCGTATGGATTTGTTCATATCCGACTGCAAGGTTGACAGTCGGAATGCCGTGTCCTGCGATGACGTTCGCATCGCTTCCTCCGCCGCTCGTTAATAGCTCGTACGGACGGCCGATTTTCCCGGCGGCTTTTTTGGCGATTTCAACGACGAGATCCCCGTCTTTGTATTTAAAGCCCGGGTACATGACTTCGATTTCCACCTCGGCTCTGCCACCCATTTCAGCGGCGGCTGCTTCAAACGCCTGCTTCATTTTTTCGGTCTGCTTTTCCATTTTTTCCGGAACAAGCGAACGGGCTTCAGCGAGAATGTCGACCTGATCGCAGACGATATTGGTTTGCGTTCCGCCCTCAAAGCGGCCGATATTAGCCGTCGTCTCCTCGTCGATGCGGCCAAGCGGCATTTTGGCAATCGCTTTTGAAGCGATCGTGATCGCGGAGACTCCTTTTTCCGGCTCTACTCCGGCATGAGCCGTTTTTCCGTAGACAGTTGCTCTAATTTTCGCCTGTGTCGGCGCTGCTACGATAATATTGCCGACCTTCCCGTCGGAATCAAGCGCATATCCGTAATCGGCTTTGATCAGAGATCGGTCTAAAGCTTTCGCTCCGACAAGCCCCGATTCTTCGCCGACCGTAATGATAAACTGGATCGTTCCGTGCGGAATGTTTTTTTCTTTCAGCACTTTTACGGCTTCGAGCATCGCTGCAAGGCCTGTTTTGTCGTCAGCTCCCAAAATCGTTGTGCCGTCTGTTTTGACATATCCGTCTTCAATGACCGGCTTCACGCCTTTTCCGGGCACGACGGTATCCATGTGGGATGTAAAGTAAATCGTGTCCGCCTCTTTCGTTCCAGGAAGCGTGCACACGAGGTTTCCCGCTCCGTGCCCCGTTTTTGGCGCGGTGTCATCCTCCACGACATCCATTCCAAGAGCAGCAAATTTTTCTTTCAGCACCTTGCAAATATCAGCTTCGTGTTTTGTCTCGGAATCAATTTGCACAAGTTCTAAAAACTCTTCTAACAGGCGTTTTTCATTCATGCTAGTTTCCCCTCCATTTTTAAAGCGGTATATTTCCATGCTTTTTGTCCGGCCGGATTTCTCTTTTGCTCTTCAGCATGTCAAACGTTTGGATCAGCTTCTTCCGCGTCTCTTTCGGATCGATGATATCGTCTACCATGCCGTATCTTGCAGCGGCAAAAGGGCTTGAAGCGTGCATGCATTTCCGGATTTTTTCCTCGCGGGCGGCCCGCGGGTCTTCCGACCGTTCGATTTCCTTCGCGAACAGCACATCTGCAGCTTCCGAGGCGCCCATCACTGCAATTTCTGCATTCGGCCAAGCAAATACGGCATCCGCTCCAAGCGCCTTGCTGTTTAAAGCGACATATGCTCCGCCGTATGCTTTTCTTAAAATGACCGTCACCTTGCAGACGGCGGCTTCCGCATACGCGTATAGGATTTTAGCGCCGTGTCTGATCACCCCGCCGTGCTCTTCGCGTATTCCCGGAAGAAAGCCGGGGCAATCCACCAAAGTCAAAATCGGGATCTGAAAGGAATCGCAAAAACGGATAAACCGGGCGATTTTGTCAGCCGCATCCATGCTGAGGCTTCCGGCTAAATACTTCGGCTGGTTGGCCACGATCGCCGCCTTTTCCCCCGCTATCCTTGCAAAACCGATCACCGCGTTTTTGGCAAAGTGGCGCTGCACTTCAAAAAATGTTCCGCTGTCTGCGATTTCCGCGATGATCTGTTTGATGTCATACGGCCGCTGACCGTCTTCAGGCAGAATCGTCATTAAATCAGGCCTTATCTCATCATCTTTCGCCTTTCTCGCCTTAGCCGGGGGCTTTTCTTCGTGATTCTGGGGGATGTAGGACAAGAGCTTGCGCACCTCACTGAGGACGGCCTCATCGGAATCCCCGGAAAAATGGGCATTCCCGCTGATTGAATTATGTATATAGGCGCCCCCCAATTCTCCGGAGCTGACAGCTTCGCCTGTCGCCGTTTTGATGACTTTCGGACCGGTAATGAACATCTGTCCGGTTTTTTCGTTCATAAAAACGAAGTCGGTCAAAGCTGGAGAATAAACCGCGCCGCCCGCACAAGGGCCGAGAATGACAGAGATTTGCGGAATGATGCCTGAGCAAAGGACATTTCGGTAAAAAATATGACCGTATCCATCTAATGATAGCACACCCTCTTGAATTCTCGCACCACCTGAGTCGTTCAGACCGATGAAAGGGGCCTTATTTTTGAGGGCAAGATCCATGACGGCAGCTATTTTTTTGGCGTGCATTTCTCCGAGCGCTCCGCCGGTGACGGTAAAATCCTGGGAAAACAGATAAACGGGTCGCCCGTCGATTTTTCCGAATCCCGTGACAACCCCGTCGCCTAACGGGCCGCCGGACTGCCGGCTTCTGGCAAAAGCATTCAGCTCAGTGAACGTTCCCTCATCAAGCAGAAGATCGATTCTCTCTCTGGCGGTGAGCTTGCCTTTTTGCTTCTGCCTGTCGATCCGTTCCTGCCCGCCCCCAAGCAAAGCTTGTTGACGGCTGTTGTTTAAATCGTCGACTCTTTCAAACATATTCATCGTGTTCTGCCCCTTCTCTATTTGATTCTTACACGAAACTTGTCCGATGAAAAAAAGCAGTATAAAATAATGGGAGATTAAAAAACAGAGGTGAAAAGCTTGTCTCGAAAATTCATCAAATTCATGGTTATTTTAATGATCGGCGTCATGGTGCTGACGACTCTGCTTACCGGACTCAGCATGATTTTTTAATACAAATCATGAAAGCAGGCGGCTCTTTTTGCGGAGAAACGCCTGCTTTTTTTCAAGCCCGGACTTCCGCAGGAATAGAAAAAACCGCACGGGTTTCCCCCTGTTTCATTAGATTGACCAATGAAGGAGAAACTCATGCGGTTATGCAGGAGATTTAATTCCTTTAAAGTAGCTCTTAATCACAAGATACTGTTCCATTTCGCCGAGAAAATTGAAAAGAGCAGCGCGCGCTTCAAATTCTTCGCGTGTCGTCGGCAGCTCCATCTCATCAATTTCCTCTCTCATTTTCACGAGCCGCTTCAAAAACTTATGAGCCGTATTGCCGGGATGGATGGCTCCTCTTAAATCATGAAGAAACGCTGCGATCATATGCCCCTGTTCAACCGTCATCGAAATCGACGTGATTTTCGGCAGGACCCTTTCGATAATTTCAAACTGCTTTTCTCTCATTTTAAAGTAGTGATAATAGAGATTTTCGTGCCTGAGAAAGTGATTTTCCACATCGCGGTATGCCAGGGTCTTCGCTTCATTGATCAAACGGTGCGTCTCAGGAATCTCTTTTCCCGTCCAGTCCTGTTCCCCGGTCAGCAAATAGCGTTCGATTTCTTCAAAAATCTTGGCAAAGTTATCTTCGATTTTCTGCTGATACTGTTTGAGCTCTTTATCGAGGCTCGGCATGTACAAATTCATCAGCAGGGCAACGCCGATTCCCGTAATGATGATGAGGCATTCATTCCAAATGAGAGAAAGGGTGATCCCTTCTGACATATAAAGATGAAGAATGATGACCGAACTTGTGACGATTCCTTCTTTTATTTTCAGAAGAACGGTTGTCGGAATAAAGAACAGCAGCATCAGACCGATGACAGCCGGATGATAGCCGATCAGTTCAAAAAACGCGTATGAAAAAACGATCGCAAGAATGCATGCCGCAAACCGGGCCCATGATGCCTGAAGGGACCGCTTTTTCGTCACTTGAATACAGAGGATCGTGATGATCCCTGTCGACACAAAATTATGAAGGCCGAGCAGCTGTGCGATATAGATGGCCAATGCTGTGCCAAGCGCTGTTTTTAATGTGCGATAACCTATTTTAAACATCGTTAACCCCAATCTTTTCTGCTAGTCTTAGTGAATAAAAAAGAAGAAGATCAGCATCTTCTTCAGCTTATTTTATAGTATTTTCTCTAAAAAGTCTTGAGCTCTTTTCGATTTTGGAGAAGAAAAAAACGCTTTAGGATCATCGTCTTCGACAATGGTTCCTTCATCCATGAAAAGCACCCTGTCGGCGACTTCTTTGGCAAAGCCCATTTCGTGCGTCACGATCACCATCGTCATCCCGGTTTTCGCCAAATCCTGCATCACCTGAAGCACTTCTTTGACCATCTCAGGATCAAGGGCCGATGTCGGCTCGTCAAACAGCATGATGTCCGGATTCATCGCCAGCGCCCTCGCAATCGCAACGCGCTGCTTTTGCCCCCCTGATAAACGGTTCGGATAATCATCTTTTTTATCGATAAGCCCCACTTTCTCAAGCAGTTCTTCCGCTTTTTTCGTTGCTGCCTGTTTGCTTTCTTTTTTGACATGGACAGGTGCATACGTAATATTTTCAAGAACCGTTTTATGCGGAAACAAATGAAAATGCTGAAAGACCATGCCGATGTTCTCTCTGATTTTCAGCACATTTGTTTTCGGTCTTGTAATCTCTTGATCCTGAATGAAAATGCTGCCCTCCGTCGGCTTTTCGAGCATGTTTAAGCAACGCAGAAACGTGGACTTGCCTGAGCCTGACGGACCGATGACAGCGGCTACTTCGCCTTTTTCAAAGGAAACGGAAATATGTTTAAGCACCTCGTGCTTTCCGAAAGATTTTGAGAGATTGCGAACATTAATCATTGACATTCAGCTTCCTTTCAATCGCTTTGCCGACAAACGTCAGGATCAAAACGAGCACATAGTAGATGAGACCCGCAAACAGCATCGGCTCAAGCGGGCTGTAGATCGCCGCTCCCGCCTGATAGCTTCGTCTCATAATATCGCCGAGTCCGATGACGGTGACAACAGCCGATTCCTTTGTCAGTGTAATCGATTCGTTGATCAGCGCTGGCATGATATTTTTAAAGGCCTGCGGCAGCAAGAGATCCTTCATCATCTTTGCATACGGGACGCCCAGCGCCATCGCCGCTTCTTTTTGCCCTTTGTCGATCGCATTGATTCCGGCTCTGATGATTTCTGACACATAAGCGGCGGAATTTAAGCCGAATGCGATGACGGCCGCCCAGTAAGCATCAATATCGAAGCCCAGCACCTGAGGCAGCCCGTAATAGACGATCATCAGCTGCAGAACAAGCGGTGTCCCCCGGAATATGGAAGTGTAAAAATCGGCAATCCATGCGAGGGGCTTGATCGAACTGATTTTTAAAAGCGTAATCAAAACCCCCAGCAAAAATCCAAGCACGGCCGCAGCCGCGACCACTTTTAAGGTGACGCCCAAGCCTTCCAAAATGAAAGGCATCTCGGGTATTGTACTAGAAAAATCAAGAAAATTCATGTGACTCTCCCTCTCCCGCCTCATCATCAAAGAGGCGCACATCGCTTTAGAAAAAAAAGTTCAACAAAAAGTTGAACTTTTCACGCTTACTTTTTCGTTTCTCCGCCGAACCATTTTTCTTTCAGCTTTTCAAGTTCTCCGCTTTTCTCCATTTCTTCAAGCGCTTTGTTGAACTTCTCGGTCAAATCGCTTCCCTTTTTGAAGGCGATCGCGGAGCCGGCTTTTTCATCCGGTTCTTTCGGCAGATTGTAGCCAACCAGTTCTTCATTTTTATTAATATATTTTTCGGCAACGATATCCTCTATGATTGCTGCGTCAAAGCGGCCCGCTTTGATTTCTTCGGTTAAATCCGAAATGCGGTTGCGGTTTTCAACTTTTAAATTATAATCCGGCGTAAGCTCCTTCGCTTTTTCTTCCTGAATGGAGCCAAGCTGCACGCCGACCGTTTTTCCTTTCAAATCGTCAAGCGATTTGATGCCGCTTGATTTTTTTGTAACGATCATGTTGTGAGCCGTATAATAGACGTTTGAAAAATCGACCTGCTTTTTGCGTTTAGGCGTCGGCGTCATTCCTGAAAGCACGATGTCGACTTTGTTTGTTTTAAGAGCGGTCACCAGGCCGTTGAAGTCCATGTCTTTCACTTCGATTTCATGGCCCGTTTTTTTAGCCAGTGCATTGGCCAGATCAACATCAAAACCGACAATCTTATCTCCGTCTTTCGATTCAAAAGGCGGGTAATCGGCTGAAGTTCCCATCACCAATGTTTTTTTATCAGCAGAACTGCTGCTCGTCCCGCATGCAGTCAATGCAAATGTGACACATGCTGCCACTACCAGTAACATCCATTTTTTCATGTTGTGTATCCCCCTGAACCTTTTTTGAATATTTATTCGTTGATATGTATTTTAAACATTTTCTAGGCCAGATGCAATACCATTTTGAAAAATAACTGAAAAACCTTCAAACAAGCATTTAAATACCAATTGAAAGCCTGTGTTTTTATCTTTCTGATTGCATATAAAAAGAATTTTTATACATAAAAAAAGCCTGCCACTGTTTTGGCAGGCGGTATTTCCTTTACCTTATACTTCTTCACAGTATTCTTCAAACAATCCTTGAAGCTTAGTGATGACAGCCATCGGCTCATAGCCTTCAATTTCATGGCGTTCGACCATTTTTAAAATCTTGCCGTCTTTTAAAAGAGCGAATGACGGAGAAGAGGGCGGATATCCTTCAAAATATCCCCTTGCTCGAGCCGTCGCTTCTTTGTCTTGTCCGGCAAAAACGGTGACGAGATGATCCGGGCGCTTATCGTAATGAACCGCATGATGTGCGGCTGGCCTTGCAATTCCCCCTGCACAGCCGCAGACGGAGTTGACCATCACAAGCGTAGTCCCTTTTTTCGTGAGCGCTTCATCGACCTCTTCAGGCGTTTTCAATTCGGTGTAGCCGGCAGCCGTTATTTCCTGTCTGGCTTGGCGCACGACATCATTCATAAACAGATTAAAATCCATGTTCACTTTAAGATCTCTCCTTTTTAGCCGCCTTTAGCATGATGCTAAAGGCGCTGTTTGCTCATCTGTTCTAATGATACTTTGAAACCGTCCGAACCGCAAATCAGGCGATTCGTGTTCCTTCAGGTTTATGGCACGGGCAGCCCGGGGAAAAATAAGTAAAGACTCTATCAAATAAAGGAGCACCTTTATGAACCGAAAGAAAGCAATGCTGATTTACAACGGAAATGCAGGACAAAAAAATGTTGAAAAAACACTGGGTGCTGCCGTACCTGTTCTTTCACAGGCTATAGACGAACTCATCGTAAAACCGACGAGAAAAAAACGTGATGCATTCGAATTTTGCCGAAAGATCGGGGAGGATATCGGGCAATTGTTTATATTAGGCGGTGACGGAACGGTGCACGAATGCATTAACGGCATCAGCCAGCTTCAAACGAAGCCAGATATCGGCATTCTCCCGGGCGGCACATGCAACGACTTTTCGAGGGCGCTCCGCATTCCCCAGAACATTGAAAAAGCGGCGGAAGCGCTCGTCAATGGAAAACCTGTCCCGGTCGATGTGTTAAAAGCAAATGATCATTATTGTCTCAACTTCTGGGGCATCGGATTGATTACGGAAGCTTCCACCCATATCAATCAAACGGAAAAAGCGCTGCTCGGGAGAATCAGTTATTTTACAAGCGCACTGCGGACCATCTCCAATCTTGAGCCTTTCTCTTTCCGCCTGTCGATCGACGGAGAAGAGTTTACTGACGAAGCGGTCATGGTGGTCGTGCTGAACGGACCATTTATCGGAACAAACAAGATCCCCCTTCCGCAGCTGAGCATTAACGACGGAAAAGCGGACATCCTCGTCTGCCGGAATACGAATCTGGCTGCATTGAAAGAACTTTTTGCAATGGATGATCCCGAATGGGATTCCTTTGCAGGCGAGCTCTCCTATTATCAGGGGCAAACCGTTGAAGTTGAAACCGCCCTCCCAATGGAAGCCGATACAGACGGCGAAATCTGCACAAAAACGCCGGCTTCAATCGAGGTGCTAAACGGACATCTCCGCATGCTCGCCCCCTTAGAAAAAGAAAAGAGCTGACCCTTAACGGGCCAGCTCTTCTTTTTTAATAAATGGAAGTATGATCATCGATTTGTTCCAAAATCTCTTTCACACGGGCAAGGAATCTGCCGCAAACGAGGCCGTCAAGCACTCTGTGGTCGAGGGATAAGCACAGGTTCACCATATCTCTGACCGCGATCATGCCATGCTCCATGACGACGGGACGCTTGACGATCGATTCAACCTGCAGGATGGCCGCCTGTGGATGGTTGATGATCCCCATTGACTGAACCGACCCGAACGAACCGGTATTGTTGACCGTGAACGTACCTCCGCTCATATCCCCGCTCGTCAGCTTGCCGCTTCTGACCTTATGAGCCAGTTCGGAGATTTCTCTCGCGATGCCTTTAATTGTTTTTTCATCGGCATGCTTGATGACAGGAACGTACAGCGCATCGTCAGTCGCTACTGCAATTGAGATGTTGATGTCTTTTTTCTGAATGATTTTATCTCCGGCCCACATGCTGTTCATTTGCGGGAATTCCTTCAGCGCCTGTGCGACCGCTTTGACAAAGAACGCGAAAAAGGTCAGGCTGAAGCCCTCTTTCTTCTTAAATTCGTCCTTTATTTTGTTGCGGTAGCTCACAAGACTTGTGACATCCACTTCCATCATCGTCCAGGCATGAGGGATTTCATGCTTGCTTCTGACCATATTGGTCGCAATCGCATGACGGATTCCGGTCACAGGAATCTCGACGTCTCCAGCCGCACTCTGAGGCGGTGCAGCTTGAGGGGCGGCTTGCGCCGGCTTTTGGACGGGCTCACTCGCTCCCGCGGCATTTGTATCCGGCTGTTTTTCCGGCGCCGCATCAGCTTGAGGAGCAGCTCCGGAAGCAATGATGCGCTGGATGTCTTTTCTGGTGATCCGTCCGCCGGCACCGGTACCTTCCACCTGCTCCAAATCAATGTTGTGCTCACCGGCAAGTCTCAGCACCGCCGGGGAATAACGTTTTTTCTGAGATGTATCTTTTTCCTCCGGTTTGGCCGGCTCCGCTTCCGCTTGATCCAGATTGGAAGCAGCCTCAGCCTCCGGTTTCGCTTCTTCGTTTGTTTCGACTTTGCAGATGACGTCTCCGACTTGCAGAGTTTCGCCTTCTTTCCCGACAAGCTCGGTAATCGTTCCCGTGAACGATGAAGGGACTTCAGCATTGACCTTATCCGTCATCACTTCAGCAATCGGATCGTATTTGTTGACGTGATCTCCGACGCTGACAAGCCATTTGCTGATGGTTCCCTCCGTCACGCTCTCCCCGAGCTGCGGCATTGTCATTTGTTCCACTGCCATACGATATGTCCTCCTTCGCTATATTAAAACTCGGCCAATTCTCTCATTGCTGCTTCTGCTTTATCCGGATTGACCATAAAGAATTTTTCCATTGTAGGAGCATACGGCATTGCCGGGACGTCAGGGCCCGCCAACCGCTTAATCGGCGCATCCAAATCGAACAGGCAATGCTCTGAAATGATCGCGGCTACTTCACTCATAATGCTGCCTTCCTTCGTATCCTCGGTCATCAGAAGCACTTTGCCCGTTTTGGAAGCCGCTTCAATAATCGCTTCCTGATCGAGCGGATATACTGTTCTTAAATCAAGGATATGTGCGGAAATCCCGTCTTTGGCAAGCCGCTCGGCAGCCTGAAGGGCGAAATGGACGCACAATCCGTATGTGATGACGGTAATGTCTTCGCCTTCCCGCTTCACATCCGCCTTTCCGATCGGCAGCACATAGTCGTCACTCGGCACTTCGCCCTTGATCAGCCGGTACGCACGTTTATGCTCGAAGAACAGGACAGGGTCGTCATCGCGGATGGCCGCTTTCAAAAGCCCTTTGACATCATAAGGTGTCGAAGGCATGACGATTTTCAGCCCGGGCTGGTTGGCAAATACGGATTCAACTGACTGAGAATGGTACAGCGCGCCGTGCACGCCTCCGCCGTAAGGTGCGCGGATGACGATCGGACAATTCCAGTCATTGTTGGAGCGGTAGCGGATTTTTGCCGCTTCTGAAATAATCTGGTTGACAGCCGGCATGATAAAATCTGCAAACTGCATTTCGGCGACCGGTCTCATCCCGTACATGGCAGCCCCGATTCCGACGCCGGCAATTGCGGATTCCGCCAAAGGCGTGTCCATCACCCGCTCTTCGCCGAACTGGTCGTAAAGACCTGCTGTTGCCTTGAACACACCGCCTTTTTTGCCGACATCCTCCCCTAAAACAAAGACGCGGGAATCCTTTTCCATTTCTTCTTTCAAAGCCAAAGTGACAGCATCTATATATGACATAACTGGCATTGTTCTTCCCCCTTACTCCGCATAAACATGCCGCAGCGCATCTTCCGGATCTGCATAAGGTGCATGTTCAGCATAATCTGTTGCTTCATTGACGATGGTTGTGATCTCATCCGACATTTGCTTCTCAGACTGGTCGTCCAGAAGGCCTGTTTCTTTTAAGTAATGCGCGAATTTGTTAAGCGGATCATTTTTCTTCGCCTCCGCCACCTCTTCGCGCTCTCTGTAGCTTCGATCATCATCATCGCTGGAGTGCGGGGTCAGCCGGTATGATATCGTTTCGATTAATGTCGGACCTTCGCCTCTTTCGGCACGTTCCCTTGCTTCTTTAACCGCTTTGTAGACTTCAAGCGGATCATTTCCGTCAACAGTCACGCCGGGCATGCCGTAACCGACGGCGCGGTCGGAAATGTTTTCACAAGCCACCTGCTTTTCGTAAGGAACCGAAATGGCGTATTTATTGTTTTCACACATGAAAATGACGGGAAGCTTATGAACGGCGGCAAAGTTCGCCCCTTCATGGAAGTCCCCCTGGTTTGAAGAGCCTTCGCCGAACGTCACAAAAGTCGCGATGTCTTTCTTTTCAAGCCTTCCGGCAAGCGCTACACCCACCGCGTGCGGAACTTGCGTTGTCACTGGCGAAGAGCCTGTGACGATCCGGTTTTTCTTTTGACCGAAGTGGCTCGGCATCTGCTTTCCTCCCGAATTCGGATCCTCGGCTTTTGCAAACGCCGACAGCATTAAATCTTTTGCCGTCATGCCAAAAGCAAGGACAACGCCCATATCTCTGTAATATGGAAGCACATAATCGTTCTCACGGTCTAATGCAAATGCCGCTCCGACCTGGGCGGCTTCCTGTCCTTGACAAGAGATGACAAAAGGAATTTTGCCTGAACGGTTTAAGAGCCACATCCGCTCATCAAGTTTTCTGGCTAAAAGCATGGTTTTGTACATGTCGATTGCTTGTTCATCTGTTAATCCAACTGCTTCATGACGGTTATTGCCCATTTTTTTCACTCCTTCATGCTTTCTAAAAATGAATCGCCTTTCCATCTACGGCAAGGGCGGCTTCTCCGATCGCCTCCGACAGCGTCGGATGCGGATGGATCGTTTGTCCGACTTCCCACGGGGTGGCGTCAAGCACCTTTGCCAGACCGGCTTCAGATATCATGTCTGTCACATGCGGGCCGATCATGTGAACGCCCAAAATATCATCTGATTCGCGATCGGCGACGATTTTGACAAAGCCGTCCGTCTCACCGTACACGAGCGCTTTGCCAATCGCCTGAAACGGAAATTTGCCTACTTTAACGCTTTTGCCCTGTGCCTTCGCCTCATCCTCTGTCAAGCCGACCGATGCGGCTTCAGGACTTGAATAGATGCATTTTGAGACAAGCGAATAGTCGATGTCGTGCGGATTCTCGCCAGCAATATGCTCAACAGCCGTAATCCCTTCGTGGGAAGCAGCATGTGCAAGCTGAAGGCCGCCGATCACATCTCCGATCGCATAGATGTGGGATTCTTTTGTCTGGTACATGCTGTTTGTCGCGATAAAGCCGTTTTCCACTTGGATATCTGTGTTTTCCAGACCGATCCCTTCAACATTTGCCTGCCTTCCGACAGATACGAGCATTTTCTCAGCGGAATAGGTCTGTTTTTCTCCGTCTTTTTCCGCTTGAATGCTGACCGTATCGCCTTTCGCCAATGTGTCGGGCAGCACTTTCGCTCCCGTGATGATGGTGATGCCTTTTTTCGCCAGCTGCGTCTGCATTTCTTTAGAAATATCGGCATCTTCAGTCGGCAAAATCCGGTCTGCATACTCAATGACGGTCACGTCAACACCGAAATCGCACAGCATGGAAGCCCACTCGATTCCGATGACACCTCCTCCGACAATCAGCATGGAAGCCGGAAGCTGCTCAAGTTCAAGCGCTTCGTCGGATGACAGCACGTTTTCCCCGTCAAGCTCAAGCCCTGGCAGCGACCTGGGCCTTGAGCCTGTGGCGATGATGACGTTTTTCGGTATGAGCATCTCATTCTCATCCCCGTTTGCCATCTCAACGGAAACCGTCCCCGGCATCGGGGAAAAAATCGACGGCCCGAGAATTCGTCCGATTCCTTCGTAAACATCAATCTTTCCTTTTTTCATCAAGTGTTTGACACCGTTGTGCAGCTGGTCAATTATTTTTTGTTTTCTGCTTTGAACTTGAGAAAACCGCAGGCCGACTTCAGAAATGACCACTCCGAATTCGTCCGCCTTTTTTGCTGTCCTGTAAACTTCCGCGCTTCTTAGGAGCGCTTTCGACGGGATGCAGCCTTTATGAAGGCACGTGCCGCCGAGTTTCCGCTTTTCAACGACGGCTGTTTTCAGCCCCAGCTGCGAAGCTCTGATGGCAGCCACATAGCCGCCTGTGCCCCCTCCAAGAATCACGAGATCGTATTCAGTTGCCATGACTTTCCCTCCTCTGGTTCGGATACTGTTTCGCCTCTTCTTCGCCGTTTAATACGCGAAATGCACCCTCAGCCAATGCTTGAAGCTCATTTTCTCCCGGAAAGACGACGACATCCGAAATCCAGTCTATGTATTGTCTGATCGAGGTAACAAACGATTTTCCGTACGCCAGTCCGCCTGTCAAAATAATGACATCGACTTCGCCTTTTAAGACGGCGCTGGCCGCCCCGATTTCTTTGGCGATTTGATAAGCCATCGCTTCATAGATGAGCGCAGCCTTTTGATCGCCTTCCTTGATCATTTTCTCAACTTTAACCGCATCCGTCGTGCCGAGATAGCCGGCGAGGCCTCCGCCGCCGACTAGCATTTTCATCAGCTCGCCTTTCGTATACTTGCCGGAGAAGGCCATTTCGATCAGATCACCCGCAGGAATGGTTCCGGCCCGCTCCGGACTGAGCGGACCTTCTCCGTGGAGGCCGTTGTTGACATCGATCACCCGACCGTGGCAATGAACGCCGGTCGTAATGCCGCCTCCCATGTGGGTGATGATCATTTTCATATCTTCATACCGCTTTCCAAACTGCCAGGCCGCTTTCCTCGCGACAGCTTTTTGGTTGAGCGCGTGAAAAATACTGCGCCTTTCAATGGCCGGCGTGCCGGAAATTTTTGCGATAGGGGCCATTTCATCCACAACAACGGGGTCGACGATAAAAGCGGGAATATTTAATCCGTCGGCAATCTCCCTGGCGATGATACCCCCGAGATTTGATGCATGCTGCCCCGCATATCCGTTCTTCAAATCGGTGATCATCGCATCGTTGACTTCGTAAGTGCCGCCTTCAATCGGTCTGAGCAGCCCTCCCCGGGCGCAAACGGCATCCAATTTAGAAATATTGATTCCCTGTTCATGCAGGGTTTCGAGTATCGCCTGTTTTCTGAACGAATATTGATCAATAATGGTTTGGTATTGCTGTAACTCAGCCTCGTCATGACGGATTGATTTTTCGAAAATCGAACGGTCATCATGAAAAACGCCGATCTTTGTAGATGTTGATCCCGGATTGATGACGAGAATACGTTTTTCCTGTACCTGCATTGATATAAAACCTCCAATAGCGAATAGGGGTTATGATCTTAACGCCTGCTTAAAATGTGATGGCCGTTTTGCAAAAATTGACTTCTCGATTGGCGCATGCGCTCAATACGCTCTTCCGCCAGGCGGTCTGCGGCCAAGTATGTCGGAATGCGGTCGCGTTTTGAAATTTCAAGGACGCGTTCAATATTTCCGTAGATGCCTTCGACTTTTTTCAGCGCGCGCTCTGAATTATAGCCGTAAAGCTCGTCAGCGACATTGATGACGCCGCCGGCATTGATGACATAGTCAGGGGCATAAACGATATCCATGTCGTGGATTTGATCCCCGTGGCGCGTTTCTTTCAGCTGATTGTTGGCTGCCCCGGCAATCACTTTGGCTTTCAGCTGCGGAATCGTATCATCGTTGATTGTCGCTCCCAGAGCACACGGTGCATATATATCGCACTCCTGTGAATAAATATCATCCGGATCGACGGCACGGGCGCCGAATTCGGCGACTGCGCGTTCGACCGCTTCTTTATTGATATCGGTCACGATCAGTTTCGCGCCTTCTTCGTGGAGATGACGGCACAGATTGTATGCCACGTTTCCGACCCCTTGGACAGCAACGGTTTTTCCTTCAAGCGAATCTGTCCCGAAGGCCTCTTTTGCCGCAGCCTTCATCCCTTTATATACCCCGTAAGCCGTTACCGGGGAAGGATTGCCAGATGAACCGAAAGCAGGCGAAATGCCTGTAACAAAATCAGTTTCGTCATGAATGATGTCCATATCTTCAACGGTTGTACCGACGTCTTCCGCGGTGATGTATCTGCCGTTCAGCCCTTGAATGTAACGGCCGAAAGCGCGGAACATTTCTTCGTTTTTATCTTTGCGCGGATCGCCGATAATAACGGTTTTGCCTCCTCCGAGGTTCAGTCCGGCCGCCGCGTTTTTATAGGTCATTCCCCGCGCAAGGCGCAGCGCATCTTCAATTGCGGCTTCTTCACTTTCATATGTCCACATTCTCGTGCCGCCGAGAGCCGGCCCGAGCGTCGTATCATGAATCGCGATGATCGCTTTTAATCCGGACTGTTTATCTTGGCAAAATACCAATTGCTCATAGTCATACTGTTCCATATATCGAAATAGTTCCATTTTTTATTCCTCCTCTTGTCGTGCTTCAGACGTACACAGCGCCAAAGCAATCGAATACAGCTTGTTTTCTGCGGAATCGGCCCTGCTTGTCAAGGCGATGGGCGCTTTTGCCCCTGCCAAAATGGCTCCCACTTTCGCACCCGCAAAATGAATCAATGATTTGTAAAGGACATTGCCTGTTTCAATTGAAGGAACAAGCAGGATGTCAGCCTCGCCCGCAACGATTCCAGAAATGTTTTTATGCCGGGCGGCAAGCGGTGAGATCGCGTTATCCAACGCAAGAGGCCCGTCAACGATGCAATTTTTGATTTGGCCCCGATGATTCATCTGCGTCAAGGCAGCTGCATTTAATGTCGCTTCCATTGCGGGATTCACCGTTTCCACCGCGGCGAGGCAAGCGGCTTTCGGCATTTGCACGCCGACCGCTCTCGCCACGCCGACTGCGTTTTCTAAAATTTGTTTCAGCTCATCAAGCTTGGGGCTGATATTCATTGCCGCATCTGTTACATAAATCAGCCTCTCAAACCCGCTGACTTCAAAAGCTGCTACATGTGACAGTACATGCGAGGAACGGAGCCCGTACTCTTTATTCAAAACGGCTTTTAATAGCACGGCTGTCGGGACATTCCCCTTCATGAGAACATCAGCATTTCCGCTTTTGACAGCTTGAACGGCAATTCTCGCCGAATCCGCCGGCGATTCCGAATGAATGATATCCACGTGCCGTTTTGAAATGTTCTGTTCTGTCATCATATGCCTGATCTTTTCTCTGTGCCCAATCAACAAGAACCGGGCAAATTGTTTGTCGACCGCAAGTTTGACTGCTTGCAGCACTTCGTCATCTTCTGCATGTGCGACGGCGACCGTTTTATTGTCTAGCTCCGCCGCTTTTTGCAATAATTGTTTCAGCTTCATAGTACCCACCTTTCTTAGCAAACATCCGCCCACTATATCATGCAAGTTTCGTGCCAGTATAAAAAAGCGGTTCGGTACTGTGATCCTGTTTTACAGTTTGCATGATTTTGCACTCGTTTTGCAATTTATTGCATGCTATCTTTTGCAAGATTGTATTTATCCATTTTGTAATAGAGATTGCGGATACTGATTCCAAGCGCTTTCGCCGTTTTCGTTCTGTTGTATTGATGCTTTTCAAGCGTTTCTTTTATGACATGAGCTTCAAACCGTTCAACCGCATCAGACAGCTTTTCCTCTTCAATCTCAGGGAAAGCTGCTCCGGCTTCCACCTTTTTTTTCGGACGGTCTGCTTCAGGCAGGTGTTCGAGATCAATCCATTCCATTTGCGGTTTTAAAAAGATCATCGCCCGCTCAAGGACATTTTCAAGCTCTCTGACATTCCCCGGCCACTTCCGTGCTTTTAACGATTTGAGTGCGTTTTTCGTGAGCCCCTTTACATTGCGTCCGTATTCTTGATTGATCTTCCCAATCAAATGCCTGCTCAAGGCTTCGATATCCTCTTTCCGCTGCCTGAGCGGCGGAATTGATATCGGATAGCGATTGATCCGGTAGTACAAGTCTTCGCGAAACCTGCCCTCAGCGAGCGCTTTTTCAATATTGACGTTTGTCGCTGCGATGACCCGGACGTTCACAGAAATCGGTTTGGTCCCGCCGACTCTGACAATTTCTTTTTCCTGAAGAACGCGGAGGAGCTTCGCTTGTGTGTTTTGCGTGAGCTCTCCGATTTCATCCAAGAAAATGCTGCCGTTGTTCGCCTCTTCAAAAAATCCTTTTTTGCCGCCGCGGCGCGCGCCTGAAAAAGCGCCTTCTTCATAGCCGAACAGCTCTGATTCAAGCAGTGATTCCGAAATGGCCGCACAATTGACGCGAACAAACTTATTATACTTTCGGTCACTTTCGTTATGTATGGCATGGGCAAAAAGCTCTTTCCCCGTTCCCGATTCGCCTCTCAGCAAAATCGTCGCAGGCGTCTTCGCCCCCAATTTCGCCTGTTCCAGCGCGACGAGCATCTGCTCGCTTGAACCGATGATGTCGGCAAATGTATATTTCGCCTCGAGTGTACGGATAATCTGGCGCGCTCTGTTCAGCTCGTTTGTGAGCGATTGAATTTCAGATACATCGTGAATAACACCGACGCTCCCTTTTAAAATACCGTCAACGATAATCGGCGCGACATTGACGATCACTTCTTTTTTATTGGGGCCGACTTTCATTCTGACCCCTCTGACAGGGCGCCTCGTTTCAAGCACTTTCAAATGCATGCTTTCACCTTCGGATATGTCGGTATTGGCCGGCTTCCCGATCACCTGGTCTTTTGTCAGGCCCGTCATCTTTGTATACGCCCTGTTGATCATCATCCCGTTTCCGTTTTCATCAACGACCGATATCGCTTCATCCGAAGATTGAATGATCGCTTCAAGCATCGTTCTGACTTCCTTCAGGTTGGTCACCTCTTCAGCCAGCTCGACCGCATCGGTAATGTCCTTAAATATGCTAAGCGCCCCGAGCAGCGTCCCTCCGTCATCGATAATCGGAATTCTGGTCGTGACGATCTGCCTGTTCGGATGGAGAAATTGTTTTTGATGATACTCAGGCTCTCTCGTATTGAGAATGCGCGGCAGCTTCGTCGTCGGGATCACGCTTTGAATATGCTGGCCGATCGCTTCAGTGCGCTTTGTCCCGGTCATCACTTCCGCCATTTTGTTAAACAAAATGATCTCTTCGTTAATGTCGATAAAAATCATGCCGTCATTCATAGAGTTGAAAATACGGTCGTGTTTATACGTCTGCTCTTTTAACATTTGGATGAGCTGCTGCTTTTCGTTCATCAGCTGAGAGATGATATAAGCGAGCGATCCCGGCACCACGATCGTACTGTCGTGCTTTTTTCGCATCAGTTGCTTTAATACACCGGCGTCTCCGGTCGTTTCAATGATGATATCGATCTGTTCTGTGATGTACGGCGCCCAATCGAGCGCCGTTTCGATATCGTTTTTTTGCGCGATGAAAAGCCCGGGAGCTTCCGGATTTTTATCGATGACCGCCTCGATATGCATCGTCTTTGTTTTCAGCAGCACATCCAAGAGAGCAGTCCCCCCTTTTCCAGCACCAACGATCAGTACTTTTTGCATCATCCCTTTACCCCTTTGCATGAAAAATTTTGCACACTATCACGTTCACTTGCAACAATTTGCACAACATCTATGTTATCATGTTTTCCTTTCTTGACAAACTTTTTTTTCAAATAGACAATAAAGGTAAATCTTTGGTAAGGGGATTCGTGTATGGGGAGAATGATCGCACTGCTCGTTTTGCTGATACCGGGAGGCCTGGCTGCTCTCGGAATTAAATTGATGCGCGACACTGTTTTCGGCGTTTTGATCAGCCCGTTTCAGATCCTTTGGCTTCAGGGGCTGGCGGGGTTCATATGCTTCGCAGGCGGCCTTTATTTATTAGGCGGATTTATTCTATACAGAGACAGAAAACGCAACCAAGTAAGCCCCCGCTTTAGAAAAAAGCAGAGCGGCCGCGAGGTGTGATCTCTGCGAACGGAAAGCAAAAAGCCGCAGATATTGTCTGCGGCTTTCAGATTGTTGACAAAATCCCAAAACGACTTTTAGTTTTGGGATTTTGTAATCCTTTCAGCGTGTCACATCTCGGCTTTTATTTTTAACGCTTTTTCGGGAAAATCGGTGAAGAAACCGTCAATTCCTTCAGCAATCAGCTTTTTCATCTCCTCTTCACGGTTGATGGTGAACGGCCGGACCGCTTTTTGTTTCAAATGGGCGTTTTTGATCATGTCAACCGACATTGAACGGCGATACGGATGAAATCCTGCAGCCGGAATCATTTCAATGTACTCCTCAGGCTTGAAGATGACATCCATGTAAAGCGCGGCCAACTCGATACTTGGATTCAATCTGCTGCATAACGCAAGGCTTTCATGATTAAATGATGAAAGAATGATCCGGTCTTGAAGGCCGTACGCTTCAATCATCGACATCACCTTTTCTTCCATTCCTTCATAACGGATAATGCTGTTTTTCAATTCCACATTGAGAAGAAATTCAGCATCTGCCGCCCACTCAAACACTTCTTCAAGGGTCGGTACCGGGACAGAGCCGGTTTTTTCGGAAAAACGGTGGCTTGCGTCTCCGCGCTTGATCTCCGCATATGTAAGATCCTTTACATATCCTTTCAGCGAAGTCGTCCTGTCAAGCTTTTCATCATGTATTATAACAAGACGTCCGTCTTTTGCCATTTGTACATCCAATTCGATGCCGTCTGCACCGATGGCCGCCGCCTGCTTAAACGCCTCCATTGTATTTTCGGGAAAAGTGCCTGAAGCTCCTCGGTGTGCAAATATTTTCGTCATTTCTGGTTCACCTCTACAAGAATTGCAAGTTTATATCCCATTATGAAGGTCTTACTGTTTTCTTTCCACACATAAGGCCTTTTTTAACATAAACATAACACAAGAACCCCGGTCTTATACCGGGGCCCCTATTGTTATTCGTAATAAGCTGTGACAGCGTCAGCAATCGCGTCTGCCGCTTTTTCCTGATATTCCGGACTTTCGAGTTTAGCTGCATCAGTTTTGTTCGTGATAAAGCCGAGTTCGACTAAAACACTCGGCATTTGAGAATTTTTGATGACATAAAACCCTGATTCTTTTACACCTCTGTCCCGAGTGCCAAGCGCATCCGGAAGGCGTTCTTGAATGTTAGACGCCAGGCGTTCGCTGTCAGCGGCTTGATAGGCAGAATCGAAGTATGTTTCTGTACCTGACGCTTCAGGGACGGCCGAGTTTGCATGAATGCTGATCAGCAAGTCCGAAGCGTGCTTGCTCGCTTTGGCCACCCGGTCTTCCAGCGTCAAAAACGTATCATCCGTTCTTGAGGCGACTGTGGCAGCTCCCTCTTCTTTCAGTTTTTCATCAACCAGCTTTGCCACTTCAAGATTGACATCTTTCTCAAGCAGCCCGTTTCCGACCGCGCCGCTGTCTTCGCCCCCGTGACCTGCGTCAACATATACCGTCTTACCGGAAAGCGGCTCAGCTGCAAAAGCAGCTGGAAAAACCGCAATAAACGAAAACAGCAGCAAAACTAAACTCCTCATTAACAGTTTCACGATTAGTTCCTCCTACAATCCCTTTTTGCAAACGATCATTCTTTCTCTTTCATATCTTCAAGCTGTAATGTTCCGTCCTCTGTTTTCGTGTACTTCACTTCCACCTTTGTATCATCCTTGATCCCCTTATATTTATCCCGTTTTTCGGGAGGGACCTGAAACGTCGTTTCTTTACCGTCAATATTGACGGCGACGGTATGCTGATCCGCCAAACCGACAAAGGTGCCTTCTTTCACAAACGTTTCCCCGCCTGTTCCTTTTCGGCTCTCATTATGTTGCGTTGTCCCGCAGCCTGCCAATAGCAGCATAGCGAACAAAACAAGGATGACTCCTTTTTTCATGTCGACCACCTCGCCTGCTGAATTTTTTACACCCCGTACCTTATCTTTAATACCCGGCGGCTGTAAAGCAGGCCACTCCAGCAGATATTCGCCCGATTTACCCGTCCAACGCCCCAGGGATTTCCGAATTGTTAGAAGCCATCCGCTCAAAAACGTCTGTGAAAAACGGTCTACCCAAGGCGAAAAATGGTTGTCATCTGGAAGAAATCAGATCTATTTCATCATTTTTATTTTTTTGTATAAAAAAACGTCTTTTTTCATAAGAAAAAAGACGTTTCATGCGGCTTTCGCTTTATATGATTCAGTCTATGACGCCAATGCACCGGGCGTGAGACAAACTTTGAAAAATAGACGGATACACCGAAAGCTGGCTGCGTGCTATGTAGCTTTTATCAGAACTTGCAGGAATGCATTTTTAAAGCCCGGCTGCTTGATGACAACATTTAGTCCTTCATAGCTTAGCAGCGCTGCTCCTTCCGCAGTTCTCATGCTTATATTTGCTGCTGCAGAGCCTGCTTCCGGTCCATTGTTGACGGCGCCTCTTTAATCTTTTTGGCAGGCACACCGGCTATTGTAATGTTTTCCTCAGTGAAAGATTTGTTGACTACGGCGTTTGCGCCAATCGAAATGCCGTCGGCAATGTGAATGCTGCCAAAGAGCTTTGCTCCAGGCCCGATCCAGACATTGTCTCCGATTGTTGGAACATCGTGGTGAGCGTGATTTTGCCCGATGTTAACTCCTTGATGAATGTCACAGTTTGCACCTATTTTTGCATTGCTGTTTACGATGAGCAATCCGTAATGGTTGATCCTCAACCCCGGACCGAAAACATTCACCGGGATGTCAAATCCGAGATTCAATCCTCTCTTTTTATGCAGATACCGGTAAACATGCTTGAACACCTTGGAGTTGGCATTTGAGTAATATTCATGTTTGCGCAAGGCTATCTGATACTTCCAAATATCATCGCCAAACCATTTAGGCCTTTTTCGACTTGAGATTCCTAACGCTTTCTTGTCTTGTTCGAGATAATAGCGAAGATCTGTTTTCGTAAAGATCATCATACCACCCGCTTATTTCATACTTTTAACTCGAGATTGGCTTTTTTCGAAAGGTTTTACATTCTCCGCCATCTATTTCCGTGAAAACAAAAAAAGGGGGAGCCCCCCCTTTTTTGTTCATCCTTCGTAAAAACCAACCCAAGTGTTAAAAACATTACTGTAAAATTTCCCTTTGAAATACCATGTTCCATCGCTATCAGAAAATTTGTTACTGAAAACTCCTGAAGAAGATTTTACACATTTTGATGATTTGCTGCTTTTGAATGAGCTTGGCAAGTCACTTGGACAATTGATGTATTGAGCAGTCGGATGTGCAATCACCTCAGATGAATGCGGTGCAGCAAATACCGGCGCTGTAGAAATAAGTAAACCAACAGCCAGAGTCGTACCAGTTAATAATTTATTGACTTTCATTTTAAAACAACTCCTTTTCCATTTATTTCATTTCGATTTCATCATATAACAAACAGGCATGTCTAAAAAGTGCACAAATTACAATATTTTGGTATTTTTTGATAAGCTGTTAGGCTGACTTTACACAATACACACCGTGCTGAAACACAAACAGTACATTTAAGAGCAAAAAAACAGCCTCGTTTATAAAAACGAGACCTTCAAATACTGTATGAAACCCTTCGGATCGCAATTCATCGCAATAAGGGCGAAAAATTCATCGGAATTACGATAAACTATTCGTTATAAAAAGGTCGGCAATTCAACGGTAAATCTTCGTCAAAACCGCGCCATGTCAACGTTTAAGAAGCCTTATGCTCCAGTCTCAGCTTGTCTGCGACCATCGCGATGAATTCTGAATTCGTCGGCTTGGCTTTTGACATGCTGACTGTGTAGCCGAAAAGTGACGAAATCGAGTCGATGTTGCCTCTGCTCCATGCGACTTCGATGGCGTGGCGAATCGCCCGTTCGACTCGGCTTGCAGTCGTGTTGAATTTTTTGGCGATATCCGGATAAAGCACTTTTGTAATGCTTCCGAGCAGTTCGATGTCGTTATACACCATGGAGATGGCTTCCCTTAAGTATAAATAGCCTTTTATATGAGCGGGCACGCCGATTTCGTGGATGATGGTCGTGATGCTGGCGTCCAGGTTTTTCTTCGGCGATTCCGGCTGCGGCCGAAGCACACTGCTTTGAGAAGACGGGGCACGGTGTGTCAATTGAGATCCGTTTCCGCTGACCTGGCGGATATGGCCGACTAAGTTCTCCATGTCAAAAGGCTTCAAAATAAAATACGACGCGCCCAAATCTACAGCTTTTTTCGTCACGTCTTCCTGACCGAACGCCGTCAGCATGATGACATTCGGCTGCTTTTTAAGCTGCGATTCCCTCAGCCTTTCAAGAACGGCCAATCCATCGAGGTGAGGCATGATAATATCCAGCACAAGCACATCGGGCTCCTTGTCTTTAAACAACGAAAGGCATTCCTGTCCGTTGTACGCGACACCAAGTACTTCCATGTCGCTTTGTCCCTCGATATATTCGCTTAATAGGCCGACAAGCTCCCTGTTATCATCAGCAACACATACTTTAATTTTCTCCACGTTTCTTCCTCCCCAATGTGTATGTTGATAAATTTCATCATTCTTTTTCTAATATGTTTAATTCGACAGCACCACTTTATTCCCTTTTTTTAAAAAGGATTTTTCCAATAATAGTGGTATCTCTCGCTTTTTCTCTGTTTTTTTCTGATTTTCTCGATTTTTCGACTCGAAATGCGACTTGACAAACCGGGGAACGTGAATTTGTCGAAAAATCTTTTCTTCTTTCATTTTAACGCACAACGCTCAAGAAAAAAAGACGAAATCAAAAACTGCCGGAGGCATCCGGCAGTCAGCTTGCTTTTTCTTTTTTATAAATATCGATCCCTGCTTCAGACAGCATCCATTCAATATGCACGCCGTATCCGCTCGTCGGATCATTGACGAAAACGTGAGTTACGGCGCCAATGATCTTTCCGTTTTGGATGATCGGGCTTCCGCTCATCCCTTGAACGATGCCTCCTGTTTTGCTCAACAGCCTCGGGTCGGTAATTTTCAGCACCATCCCTTTTGTAGCCGGAAACTTCTGAGGTGTCGTACTGACGACCTGAATATCGAATTTCTCGACTTTGTCGTTTTCGATAACCGTTAAAATTTGGGCCGGGCCTTCTTTTACTTCATCTGAAAATGCAATCGGAATGGCTTTGTCAGCGATGCGGTTTTTGATTGACTCGTGAAGCGTCCCGAAGATCCCGAATGGACTGTTTCTGTTGATATCACCAATCACTTTTCGTTCTGATGCGAAACGGGCCAGTTTCTCTCCGGGATTTCCGCCTGTTCCTTTTTCAATCGAAGTGACGGTCGATTTCACGATTTGCCCTTTTTCAACAACGATCGGTTTTTTCGTATCCATGTCTGAAATGACGTGACCAAGCGCTCCGTATTTTTTCGATTTCGGCTCGAAAAAAGTCATTGTGCCGATTCCTGCGGCAGAGTCCCTGATATATAAGCCGATTCTGTATTTATCTTCAGCCTGGTCTTTTTTCGGAATGAGCTTCGTTTTGATTTCTTGTTTATCTCTTTTAATCGACAGATGTAAGGTTTCTCCTGTTTTCCCGGCCTTTTGAATAAAAGGGGTAATGTCATTCATTTTTTCGATTTTCGTGCCGTTGATTTCGGTGATAATGTCGCCTACCGCGATTCCGGCTGCTTCACCGGGCGATTTTTTGCCTTCAGAGGTATTGATTTGATGAAAACCTACGACCAATACGCCAACGGAGTGAAGCTTTACACCAATAGACTGCCCGCCGGGGACCACTTTCAAATCAGGCAGGACATTTACTTTCGTTTTTTTAACTGGGAATCCGGCAAAATCATAGACGAGTTCTGCCTTTCCATTCTTTTCACCTTTTATTTCCACTTCACTTTGATTTTCTTTCAGTGTGAATGCTTCCGATGATCCATCTTTCGAAGCACTGACGGATAAGCTCGTTTCAACCGCACGGGTACCCGTCTCAAAAATGTTCAAGTTTTTTGGGATTACAATGTATTCTTTCACCGGTTTGTAAAACCCTACACTTATTAAAGAAACAAGGAGAATCATACCCACAACTTTTCTGATTTTTTCAACATCCACCTTTTCACTCTCCTCGCACCTAACCCACACCATATAAAATTTCTTTCGCTACATTCATTACTTTTGCCTTTCGGACAGCGATTTATAACTGCGGACGGAAGAAAATCATTGGATAAAATGATAAGAATGAGTTTGTATAAGAAAATGCCGACAAAAAAATAAGCTGTTCAGGATGAACAGCTTATCCGGTAGTTTTAACAAGCTTAGCTTGGTTCAAAAGTTCTTTCGCATGGCGCTTCGTCAGATCCGTTACTTCGACTCCGGCGATCATCCGGCCGATTTCCGCTATTTTTTCCTGTTTTGTCAACGGTGTGACGCTTGTCGTCGTTCTCCCGTCTTTCGACTGTTTCGTAATCAAAAGATGGGTGTCAGCCATCGCGGCCACCTGCGGCAAGTGGGTAATGCATAAAACTTGAGAGCCGATCGAGACGCGGTGTATTTTTTCGGCGATCGCCTGCGCGACTCTGCCGCTTACACCCGTATCCACTTCATCGAAAATGATCGATGTAACATCCTGCTGAGCAGAGAAAATGCTTTTCATGGCCAGCATGATTCTTGACAGCTCTCCTCCAGATGCAACCTTTGACAAAGATTTGAGCGGTTCTCCCGTGTTTGTTGAGATTAGGAAATGGACGGTATCAATGCCGTGCTTTGTGAGCTGAACCGGCATACCGTTGACGACGGGTGCATCATCATCCCGTTCCGCTTTTTTCACCTGGAATTCCGTATCGAATGTCGATTTTTCCATATACAGATCTTTCAGTTCCTGCTGAATCTGTTTGGCCAGTTTTTTCGCCCATTTTTTTCTGATTTCGGACACATTGGCGGCTTCAATCGCCACATCCTTGCCGATTGATTCGAGGCGGGATTTTAAAGCCTGCAAGTGGCTGTCCCGGTTTTCGATCCGGTCGATCTCTTCCTCTATCTTAGCCGAATAAGCTTGGATATCTTCGACAGTAGCGCCGTATTTGCGTTTCAGCTGTTTGATTTCGTTTAATCGCGATTCGATATAATCGAGGCGCTCGGGGTCGTATTCGAGTTCATCCAGCATATTTCTGATCTGAAAAGTTGAATCTTCGAGAATGTAGTATGCGTTGGCTACAGATTCAGATACTTTATTGAGCCCTTCATTGATGCCTGAGACGTTTTCAAGCTCGCTTGAAGCCATGCCGACCCAGTCAAGCCCAGCCTGCTCGTTGCGTAGCGCATTATAGGCATTTTGCAGAGCTTCGTATATTTTTTCGAAATTAGCGATTTGACGGCGCTCTTCCTGAAGAAGTTCGTCCTCTTTCGGCTCAAGGTTTGCAGATTCGATTTCATCAAGCTGGAACTGTATTAAATCGAGTCTGTGAGCCATTTCCTGCTCGCTTTCAGAAAGCTCTTTCACCTTTTTCATGACGTCCATGTAGCGGCTGTAAACTTCCTGATACGCTTTTAGAGCATGCTCGATTTCTTCTCCTGCAAACCTGTCCAGAAGCTGAAGATGGTGCTCATCCTCCATCAGCAGCTGATTGTCGTGCTGCCCGTGTATGTCAAGCAGCAGTCTGCCGACTTCCCGCAAAGCGGCAATGGTGACAAGTTTTCCATTGACGCGGCAGATGCTCTTGCCGTTTGCGTTAATATCTCTCCTCATAACGATCATGTCATCCGAGGCTTCAATCCCGAGTTCTGTGCACAAATCAAAAACCGGATGGCCGCTGTCAAGGAGGAAAAGCCCTTCCAATTCGGCTCTTTTTTCGCCATACCTGACATATTCGGACGAGCCGCGGCCTCCGACAAGCAAAGAGACGGCGTCGATGATGATCGATTTTCCGGCCCCGGTTTCACCGGTCAGAACCGTCAGCCCTTTTTCAAAAGAAACGGTTAATTCTTCGATAATGGCAAAGTTTTTGATCGATAATTCAGCTAACAAGCTTTCATGACACCTCTTTTCAGGCCTTCGTTTATAAAAGCTCCAATATTTTCTTCTGTACGATTTTGGTATCATCATGCGTCCGGCAGATGATCAAAATGGTATCATCTCCGCAGATCGTTCCCATGATTTCTTCCCAATCCAAATTGTCCATCAGCGCCCCGATCGCCTGCGCGTTGCCCGGCATTGTTTTTAAAACGATCAGATGGCTGGCTGAGTCGATTTTGACAAATGCGTCCATCAATGATCTTTTTAATTTGGAAAGGGGATTAAAGCGCTGATCAGCAGGCAGGCTGTATTTGTAGGAACCGTTGTTTGTCGGCACCTTGACCAAATGAAGCTCTTTAATGTCTCGCGAGACGGTGGCCTGCGTCACATTATAGCCGTCTTTCTTTAAAATATCGACAAGCTCATCCTGCGTTTCAATTTCATTAGCGGTGATAATCTCCCTGATTTTAATATGCCTTTGACCTTTGTTCATTTCACACCTCGTTTTATACACAAATTGTGTATGTTTATACATTTATGTTAAATGATTTTGTCGGAAAAGTACATGTTTGCAGTAAAAAAGGAATAATAGCCCACTATTATTCCTTTTTGCGTGCCGGCCACCCTCGCATTCGCCGTACGGCTCTCAAGGGTTTTTAATCACGCGGATCCGTTTTTTTCGCTTTTAATGTCTTGTGAGCTTCTTCGACAATTTGATTGATCGTTTCTTCTGCTATCGGCGTGCCAGGTTGCTCTTCTCCGTCCCAATGCAAATGGAGAAGGAATTCGATGTTGCCGTCGCCGCCGGTAATCGGCGAAAACGAGACGTTTCTGCAGTCATATCCTTCCCGAGCCGCAAACCGGCTGATGTCATCAAGCACAGCTTGATGGACGAGGGGATCGCGGACGATCCCTTTTTTCCCAACGGATTCCCGCCCTGCTTCAAACTGCGGTTTGACGAGAGCGATGCAGTCGCTTCCCGGAACTAAAATGCTCTTAAGCACAGGCAGGATGATTTTCAGTGAGATAAAAGAGACATCGATCGTCGCGAACTCCGGCAGTCCTTCCGTAAAATCGGCAGGTGTGCAATACCGGAAATTCGTGCGTTCCATCACTACAACCCGCTCATCCTGTCTCAGCTTCCAGGCGAGCTGATTATACCCGACATCAACGGCATATGAGCGGAGAGCGCCGTTTTGCAGCGCGCAGTCTGTGAAGCCGCCGGTGGAAGAGCCGATGTCAATCATCAGCTTGCCTTGAACGGAAAGCTGAAACTCTTTTAATGCTTTTTCAAGTTTTAATCCGCCTCTTGAGACGTATTTTAACGGGTTTCCTTTAACGGTCAGCGGAATCGTGCGGTCGACCTTTTCGCCCGGCTTGTCCAGTCTGTTTTCATTCGTATAGACGATGCCGGCCATGATGGCTCTTTTCGCTTTTTCCCGCGTTTCCATTAACCCTCTTTCTACTAATAAAACGTCGAGCCGTTCTTTTTTTCCTGTCATGATCCAATTCCTTTATGAGTCTTTACGGGCGTCAATAGTCTTATTCGTCTGATGACGTCTTCTTTTGTCATTCCGATCTCTTCCAGAAGCTTGGCGACGCTGCCGTGTTCAATAAATTGATCAGGTATCCCCATTCTATCAATGATCGGGCTGTATGACTGATGTTCATGGGCATACTCAAGGATCGAGCTGCCGAATCCGCCTTGGAGCACAGCCTCTTCGATCGTTAAAATCGGAAGCCCTTCGTTCAGGATTTCCATCAGCATGTTTTCGTCAAGCGGCTTGATAAAACGGGCGTTAACCACTCTGACCGAACGTCCTTCTTTCTGCAGCTCCTCCGCGGCAGCAAGCGCCATCGGAATGGTGGTGCCGAATGTTAAAATGACCGCGTCTGTCCCGGGTCTCAGCACTTCCCACGTTCCGATCGGGATCGTTTTCAATTCTTTATCCATTTTGACGCCGAGTCCGTTTCCGCGCGGAAAGCGCATGGCAATCGGGCCGTCATCGTATTTGACAGCCGTGTTGACCATGTGCTGGCCTTCGTTTTCGTCTTTCGGCATCATGAGAACCAAATTCGGAATATGCCGTAAAAAAGCAATGTCAAACACGCCCTGGTGTGTTTCCCCATCAGCGCCGACTAGGCCCGCTCTGTCAATGCCGATAAATACATTTAGGTTTTGCCGGCAAATATCATGGACAACCTGGTCATAAGCGCGCTGAAGAAATGTCGAATAGATCGCCAGAAACGGCTTCATATTCTGAGTCGCGAGACCAGCCGCCATCGTTGCCGCATGCTGTTCCGCAATGCCGACATCAAACATGCGCTCCGGAAACTCGCTCGCAAACCCTTCAAGTTTTGAACCGACAGGCATGGCCGGAGTAATGGCTACAATCCTTTCATCCTCGCGGGCAAGCTTCCTGACCGTTTCGCTTACGAGCGCGCTCCATGACGGCGCAGCGGCTTTCGGCTTAACAAAATCACCGGTATCGATTTTATATGGGCCGGTTCCGTGCCATGTGCCGGTTTTATCGGTTTCCGCAGGCTTATAGCCTTTTCCTTTTTTCGTAATAACGTGGAGGAGTACCGGGCCTTTCGTCTTTTTCGCATACTGCATGTTTTCAAACAGTTCATCATAGGAATGACCGTCTACAGGCCCTAAATACGTAAATCCGAGCTCTTCAAAGAACATCCCGGATACCAGCAGGTATTTCAGGCTGTCTTTGATCCGCTCGGCTGTAGCGGCAAGCTTCCCGCCAACAGCAGGAATCCGCTTGAACAAATACTCAAGCTCATCTTTGACCCATTGATATTTTCCGGCTGTGCGCAGCCTTCCGAGCATGGAATGAATCGCTCCGACGTTTGGAGCGATGCTCATTTCGTTGTCATTCAAAATGACAATCATGTCTTTTTGCTCATGGCCGATATGGTTAAGCGCTTCAAGAGCCATGCCGCCGGTCAGTGCACCGTCTCCGATGATCGGGATGATATATTCGTTTGTCCCTTTCAAGTCTCTCGCAGCTGCCATCCCCATCGCACCGGAGAGAGAAGTCGAACTGTGGCCCGTTTCCCAGACATCATGTTCGCTTTCATTCCGCTTTGGAAAACCGCACAGTCCTTTATGCTGACGCAGGGTGGCGAAGTCCTTTCCGCGGCCGGTCAGCAGTTTATGGACATACGATTGATGCCCCACATCCCACAAAAACTTATCTTTCGGGCTGTTAAATTCTTTATGCAATGCAATGGTAAGCTCGACAACGCCGAGATTCGGACCAATGTGCCCTCCGGATTCAGAAAGCGTTTCAATTAAAAAACGGCGAATTTCAGCGCTCAAGCTTTCCAGTTCTTGATTTGAAAGGTTCTTCAAAAATGCAGGGTCCTTTATCGATAACAGATCCAATCGGATCAACTCACTTTCAGCATGATTTCTGCAAGTATGCGCCTTGCTTCATTTTAAGTTTCAGCTTGAATTATTATATGACGAATTCATCCCCATGCGCAAACTTGCATATGCGGACGCTTCGTTTGAAAAAACAGCCGCTAACACAACGTGATAACGGCGCGGCGTTTTAGAGTTCAACTCTTTATATTTTAGCATAATAAGCCTTTGATGCTCAAATGGAAGCCCTGTATCAATGATCCCTTGCGGCAATCATATCGCAAAACTCGTACATAAGCTCTTTTTCAAACGGAAGCTCTGAAATCAGCCGTTTTGCTTTTTCAATATGTTCATCAAGCTTTTGGCTGGCGCCCTCAAGCGAAAGGAGCGACGGATAGGTCGATTTTCCGTTTGTCTCGTCAGATCCGATCCGTTTGCCGATTTTATCCTCTGATCCTTCAAGGTCGAGAATGTCATCTCTGATCTGGAAGCCGATGCCGATATGATGGCTGAATTCGCGGAGCTTTTCGATCTCTTTTTCAGAAGCATCTGCTAGAATCGCCCCCGCGATGACGCTGAAGCTGAGGAGTTTAGCCGTTTTTCCTTCGTGAATCCGCTGCAGTTCATCAAGAGAGACAGACTTTGATTCCGCTTCCATATCTAAAATCTGACCGCCGACCATGCCTTCAGCCCCCGCTGCCGATATCAGCTCATTCACCAGTCTGATGCGTTTTTCAGCAGATACATCAGAAGGCATATTGGAAGTGATCATTTTGAAGCTTTCGGTTAATAAGGCGTCTCCGGCGAGAATGGCCGTCGCTTCCCCGTATATTTTATGGTTTGTCGGCTTTCCCCTTCTGAGGTCATCGTCATCCATACAAGGGAGATCGTCATGGATTAATGAATACGTATGGATCATTTCAACCGCGCACCCTACCGGAATTCCGGCTTCTTCGTCTTTTCCGTACGCATGAAGAAGCGCAAGTACCAAAATCGGTCTCAGCCGTTTCCCTCCGGCTTCCAATGAGTACAGCATGGATTCCTTAAGGATGGACGGCGCTCGCAGGTCTTTAATATACATCGGAAGGCGTTCTTCAATTACTGTTTTTCTCGATTTTAAAAATCCGTCAAGTTTACCGGTCACCTTTTTCCTCCTCCCGAACACTGAAAGGAGCTAATTCCCCATTTTCCCGCAAAATGTAGTCCATCTGCTTTTCGACATTTTGCAGTTTTTCGTGGCACATTTTCGAAAGAGCCATCCCTTCCTGGAAGTAGTCGATCGCCTTTTCCAAAGGCACATCCCCTTCTTCAAGCTTTGATACAATCTGTTCCAGACCTTTCATCGCCTCTTCAAATGTCAGGTCTTCCCGTTTTGTTTTGTTTTCTTCAGCCATTTGTTTCGCCTCTCTTTTGCAGTACCTCACAGGTCAGCGTCCCATCGTTTAATGTGACGCGGATCTCGTCTTTTTCATGAACCTGTTCAATACTTTTAATCAATTCGTTTTCTTTATATGTCAAACTGTACCCTCTTTCCATCACTTGGAGAGGGCTTAATGCATTCAGTTTACCAAGAACCGTTTGAAACTGCGAGTGAATCTGCTTAAGCTGCACATCCATATTACGCTTCAGCCGGACTGTCTGCTCTTCATGCCTCTTTCTCGCTTGTTTAAGCTGCTCCTCGGGATGAAGCATCTCCAGCTTGTATGTCTGTTCGTTCAGTTTTTGTTTTTTGCGTTCAACGGTCATCGCCAGCTGTTTTTGGAAACGGTCGAATATCAGGTCGAATTCCTGTTCCTTTTGGGCATACAGCCGTTTCGGGTAGCGGAAGGCATAAGAGGACTGGAGGGTTTTCACGCGCTCCTGCCGCTTTCTTAAATCCTGCTTCATCGATTTTGCAATTCTCGCTTCGAGCGTTTTCAGACGCTCCAGCAAATCAAGCATATTAGGTACGGCCTGTTCGGCCGCTCCCGTCGGGGTCGCCGCGCGCAAATCCGCAACAAAATCGCTGATTGTAAAATCCGTTTCATGCCCGACGGCGGAAATGATCGGAATGTCGGAAGAAAAAATGGCCCTGGCGACAGCCTCTTCATTAAATGCCCACAGCTCTTCGATCGATCCCCCTCCGCGTCCGACGATTAATACATCGCATAACTCTCTGCGGTTAGCCTCTTTGATGCTGCTGACGATGGACTCGCCCGCGTTTACTCCTTGAACGAGCGTTGGAAAGACGATCACTTTTACAAGGGGGTATCTTCTTTTAATGGTGGTGATCACATCGCGTACAGCCGCTCCGGTTGGAGATGTGACAACACCGACGACGGATGGGAACGCGGGGATGGGTTTCTTATGTTTTTCATCAAACAAGCCTTCTTGCGACAGCTTTTTCTTAAGTTCTTCATACGCGAGATGAAGCGCACCTATGCCGTCAGGCTGTATTTCTTTCGCATAGAGCTGATAATTGCCGCTCGGTTCATATACCGAAATGCCGCCTCTCACCAATACCTTCATCCCGTTTTCAGGGGTAAAGGCGAGATTTCTGTTTTGTCTGGCGAACATGACGGATTGAATGCGGGCGTTATCATCTTTCAGTGTAAAATAAATATGGCCTCTGCTATGTATTTTAACATTTGACAGCTCGCCCTTGATCCAAATATCTTCAAGATGGGGGTCCACGTCAAATTTGCGCTTAATATATTTTGTCAAAGCCGTGACCGTGACAAATGAAATTTCACTCATGGCACAGTCTCCTTTCTAAGAAGGCACAAGCACGTTCATCCGCCGGCGCGAGACCAGGCGGATGAACGGCTGTACATTAAAGTTAAATTGTACGCTTCGCTGATTTAACCGTGTTATGGGCCAGCATTGTAATCGTCATCGGACCGACACCGCCCGGTACGGGTGTAATATAGGAAGCCTTTTCCTTCGCTTCTTCAAAATCGACATCACCGACGAGCTTTCCGTTGTCAAGGCGGTTAACGCCAACATCAATGACAACGGCTCCCTCTTTCATTTGATCCGCTTTGATGAAATTCGCCTTTCCGACAGCGACAATCAGAATGTCGGCTTTTTTTGTGTGAGCCGTAATGTCGGCCGTTCTTGAATGGCAGTACGTAACGGTTGCGTTTTCGTTCAAGAGCAGCTGCCCTACCGGCTTTCCGACGATATTGCTTCGCCCGACGACAACAACCTCTTTTCCCGACAGATCAATCTCGGTTTTCTTTAAAAGCTCCACGATGCCCGCAGGCGTGCAAGGCAGAAATGTATCTTCGCCAAGCAGCATCTTTCCTACGTTTAATGGATGAAAACCGTCAACATCTTTGTCAGGGGATATTCTTTCAATCACCGCTTGTTCGGAAATATGATCCGGAAGAGGCAGCTGGACAAGAATTCCGTGAAAGTCGTTATTTTGGTTGTACTGGTCAATTACTTCAAGAAGTTCCTGTTCAGAGAAACTTGCATCGAAATGATCCAGCTGAAAACGAATCCCCATGGCTTCAGCTGCTTTTTTCTTTCCCCGTACATATGAAAGAGACGCCGGATCATCACCAATTAAAATAACGGCCAGTCCCGGGGTCACTCCTTGTTTTTTCAGCTCTTCAACTTCCTTGGCCAGCTGCCCGCGCTTTTCCTTTGCTGTTTCTTTCCCGTCGATGATGGTTGCTGTCATTTGCTCTCCTCCTAGATTATTCAAGATCGGATTTAATGTTAGAAAGAACACCGTTTACAAACTTCGCCGACTTGTCATCTCCAAATTGCTTGGCCAGTTCAATCGCTTCATTCATAGAGACGTTGACAGGTATGTCTTCTAAAAAAATCATTTCGTAGGCGGACAAACGCAAAATCGCGCGGTCGACATTCGCTAGCCTGTCAAGCTTCCAATTGACGAGATGCCGTTTGATCATCTCATCGATTTTCTCTTTGTTCTCTAAGACCCCGTAAACAAGCTGCTCGAAAAAAGCGTCGCTTTCCTGCCCGTCCAAGGCGTGCTGCATCGCTTCATTCGGTTCTGTATCACTGACATCAATCTGGAATAGTGACTGCAAAGCCTTTTCTCTTGCTGTTCTTCTTTTCATTCTTTCTTTTTCTCCTTTAACCCTCTTTGCCGCTTGCCGTTTAAGCCACAAAGAGATCATATCATATTTTTAGTCTTTCCGCATGCAAAAATCGCGGTTTTATCGTCAATAACCGAATAATAAGAAACAAACATTTGTTATCATTCGTTTTTCGAACTTCTTTGCAAACTTTCCGGTTCCTTTATTTTTGGTCGATAACAGCGGAAAGATGCTTTTAAACGTCATTTTTTAAAACGGAACATGAAAAAACCAAAGGGCCGTCATTCCCCTTGGTTCTTCCACTTCACCGCACTACATCTCTTGATCGACTTCCACCTCGTGCGTTTTTGAATCGAATTGAATGCCAACGATGTGAATATTGATTTCATTAATCGAAAGAGCTGTCATATTGAGAAGCGTCTGGCGGATATTATCCTGAACGGCATTTGCAACTTTAGGAATCGAAACGCCAAACATCATCACGCAATAAACATCAATGATAATTCCGTCATCTGATAAATCAACTTTGACGCCTTTGCCGTGATTCTTTTTTCCAAACCGTTCCACGACACCTGTCGCAAAATTGCCGCGCATTTCAGCTACGCCTTCAACTTCGGAAGCTGCGATTCCGGCAATGACTTCGATGACTTCCGGAGCGATTTCCACTTTTCCTAAATGATTGTCTTCATGGCTCATTTCCAATAAGCTGTTGTCGTCTTTCAATATGTTCACCTCCGTTAAAATTACGACCCCATTACATCATATATTTCTAAAAACTTCGTATTGAATTCTCCGCTTACGAATGTTTCGTGCTCGAGCAGTTTCAGATGGAACGGTATCGTCGTATGAACGCCTTCGATGACGAATTCGCTCAACGCTCTTTTCATTCTTGATACAGCTTCTTCCCTCGTCTTCCCGTATGTGATGACTTTTGCAATCATGCTGTCGTAATAAGGAGGAATCGAGTATCCCGGATAAGCCGCAGAATCCACTCTGACGCCGAGCCCGCCCGGAGGCAGATACATCTCGATTTTTCCCGGAGAAGGCATGAAGTTTTTCTCAGGGTTTTCCGCATTAATCCGGCATTCGATGGCCCAGCCGTTAAAAGTGACTTCATCTTGGGTGAGGGCTAATTTTTCACCTGACGCCACTCTGATCTGCTCTTTAATCAAATCAACGCCCGTCACCATCTCTGTTACCGGATGCTCAACCTGAATGCGCGTGTTCATTTCCATAAAGTAGAACTTCTGCTCGCGGTAATCGTAGATAAATTCAACTGTTCCCGCGCCCGTGTACTTAACGGCTTCAGCCGCTTTGACAGCCGCCTGCCCCATTTGCTCCCTGATTCCTTCATCAAGCGCAGGTGAAGGGGTTTCTTCAAGCAGCTTTTGGAGCCTTCTTTGGATTGAACAGTCGCGTTCACCCAAGTGAATCGTATTTCCGTGTGTGTCCGCAAGCACTTGGATCTCGACGTGTCTGAAGTCTTCAATGTACTTTTCAATGTACACACCCGGGTTGCCGAAAGCGGTGGCCGCTTCCTGCTGAGTGATTTTAATGCCGTTGATCAGTTCTTCTTCCGTACGGGCGACCCTGATTCCTTTTCCGCCGCCCCCGGCAGTTGCCTTTATAATGACAGGATACCCTATATCGCGCGCTAATGAAACCGCATCTTCAATATCTTCAATAATTCCTTTGGAACCCGGTACGATCGGAACGCCAGCCTGCTGCATCGTTTCCCTGGCAACATCCTTTGTCCCCATCTTAGAGATCGCGTCTGCTGTCGGACCGACGAAGGTTACGTTTACCTCTTCGCAAAGCTCGGCAAAATCGGCGTTTTCCGCCAGGAAACCGTAGCCCGGGTGAATCGCATCAGCGCCGGTCATTTTGGCGACGCTGACGATGTTCGTTATATTCAAGTAGCTGTCTTTTGATAGCTTAGGTCCGATGCAAAATGCTTCATCAGCCATCTGAACATGGAGCGCCTCTCTGTCGGCCTCGGAAAAGACGGCTACTGTATCGATCCCCAGTTCTTTACAAGCTCTGATAATTCTGACAGCAATTTCTCCCCTGTTCGCAATTAATAGCTTTTTGATCATCTTATTGCTCCTTACTCTGCTTTTACTAAAAATAAAGGTTGTCCGTATTCAACCAGCTGGCCGTTTTCAACCAATACTTCAACGATCTCGCCTTTCACTTCGGCTTCGATCTCATTAAAGAGCTTCATTGCTTCCACAATGCAGACGACAGAGGATTCTGTTACCTTCGAACCGACTGTTACGTAAGGGTCGGCTTCAGGCGAAGAAGACGCATAAAACGTTCCGACCATCGGAGAGGTGATTTTGTGGAGGTTTCCGCCGTCTTTTGCGGCTTCTTCTGCTGCAGGCGCATCCTGAACTTGCGCTTGCATCGCGGGAGCTTCCGGAGCCGGTGTTTGAACAGGCGCCGCAGCCACTTGCTGGATGGTTTGCACGGTTCCGCTTTGTTTTTTCAGTTCAACCTTCGATCCTTCGTTTTCGTATGTAAATTCATTTATCGAAGATTCATCAATTAATTTTATCAACTGTCTGATTTCATCAATGTTTAACATGCTATCGCACTCCTAATGAAAAAGATTTTACGCATTTATCAGTTAGTACTAAAAGTACATACTATATTCATCTTACAGGAGAGGAATGCCGAATTCAACTACAATCATGAGCGCCCTGCATCAACAGGGGCCTCAAGCATAAAAAAATCCCGCTTTTTGCAAGCGGGACATGTTTACTCTGCTGGCTCGAACGTCACAGCCACATCGTTTAAGTTTTTCACTTCTTTTGCGACGATGTCGATGATATCGGTGGCAGCGGCCTTCGAGTGCTCCTTCGCCTTCACCGTAATATTGACTTTATCGCCGTCGGCATTGACCAAGGCGTCTTTATAGCCTTTTGTTTTGATCAGCGTTTCAAGCGTCTTTTCCGTTCCTTCAGCTTCACTGAGCTCTGTCATCTTGTCGTAAGCTTCGCTTTTTTCTTTTGCCGTCGCTTTATCGCTTCTGACGATTTCGGTTAATTCCTCCCTCTCCCTGCTGCGCTGATCGTCCATTTCCATGCGGTATGTTGTGAATAAATCTTCATCACCGGATGATTCTTTTGTTACAACTTCTCCGTTCTGCTCACTCGCAGACGTTTCTTTATCTTTTGTGTCTTTCCCTTCAGTTTTGTCTTTAGCAGGCGCGGTGTCTTCTTTGCCATCTTTGGCAGGCTCTTCTTTCATCGGTTTTTCTTTTTCAGCAGCGACTTGTTCTTTGTCATCCACCGTGACGACATTTTCTCCTTCAGGCGACATAATGTAGTAGACACTCAGCACAACGACGAGACTTAACATGGTTAAAAGCCAAACCGTTTGTTTTTTCAGCATCATTTATGAATCCTCCTTCATTTTTTTAGGGGCAACAGCGACGCGGTGGCTCGGAACATCAAGAACCCTTGTCACTGCTTCAATGATGGTCTTTTTTATTTGAACGTTGTCGACTCCTTGAGCGACAACGAGAACACCCCTGATATCGGGCTTTTTCGTCTGAACGACGACAGGCGTCTCTTTATCTCCGTTTTTGATGATGACAATTTCTTCGTCAGAAGACATTTCAGACACCGTTCGCTTGCCTCCCTGTTTATCTGTCTCATTCGTTGAAGTCTCCTGGGTTTTTCTATTTTTCTCGAATATTTTCAATGAGGTTGCATCAACATTGACGACGATTGATACGTCTTCCACGCCGATAATCGTTTCCAATATGTCTTTGAGCTGATTCTCATATTCCTGTTCGTAATCTTGGATCGAGTCCTTCGGTTTGTCATCTGAGGCGGGTTTGAACACTTCTTTTTCACCTTCACCGCTCTGTCCGGCGCTTTCAGACGAAGCTTTTTGTGAAGCCGACGGCTGATCTGCCGCTCGATCTTGAGAAGGTTCGGAAGAGAAGATTTGACTGACGAGCATGAAGGAAACGCCGAGAACAAAAAGCAGCAGAAAATAGTGATATTTCGTCAGCTTTTTTCCGTTTTTCTCGTCTTTGGGTAGCAGGTGGCCGATCAGCTTTTCGATCCAGGTTCTTTTATTCATTGCCGCTTCGTTCTCCCCCTTCAATATGAACTGTAATCTTGTCGGGGCTTATTTCCCATATGCCTGCAAGCTGTTCTCTGACTTCCCCCGTCTCTTTCTTTTCTCTTTCTCGCATTGGCTGGTAGCCTCGATCCGTATTGATTTCGACAGGAGCGACGGCTTGGACCGTTTTTTCGGATGCCGGTTCCATGAATACCGAGACTTCCGCATGCTTACTGAGATCTTTCTCTGTTTTCAGCTGGCTGTCAGAAGAGACCGCGACTCGGTCAATCTTGTATTTGTCGCTGGTAAACCTTCCCTCTGCGCTCTTTTTCAATTGAACAGCCATCTGTTCTAAGATATATGCTTGTTGTGAGGCTTGTATTTCTTTTTTTTCTGAATTCAACTGATTTTTTATTTCGTTTGACTGAACTTGTCCGTTTTTTGTAAGCCTCTCAAAGATTACATCCGGATCGGTCCTGAATAAAGAGAAGATCGGATTCAGTATCACAACGATCAAGAGCAGGCTGATCACCATTTTCGCGTATTTTTGCATGCTCGAATTCGGCAGAAGCATATCGATGACGATCGCCATCAGAATAAATAGAATAATGTTCGTGAGCCACTCTGTCAGAAATTCCATCTCATCCCTCCCTACTTCATCATCATCGTCAAATTCCCCGCTGTAATGATCACGGTTAAGCTTAAAAAAAACATCAGCGAAACGATGGCCATGGCCGCGAAAATGTAGATGACGCTTTTGCTGATAACATCCAGGCAGCTGATCACCGGACCGCCTCCGAGAGGCTGGAGAACGGCTGCGGCAATTTTGTATATGAGCGCGAGAGAGAGGATTTTGATTGCGGGAAAGGCTGCGATGCAAATCAAGATCGCCACCCCGAGTATCCCGACGGTGTTTTTCAACAGGAGAGACGCGCTGATCACCGTGTCCGTCGCTTCGGTAAACATGCGGCCCAATACGGGAATGAAGTTTCCGGTGATGAATTTGGCCGTCCGCAAAGTAATGCCGTCCGTCACTGCGGCTGAGGCGCCCTGAACCGAGATGACACCGAGGAACACGGTTAAAAATGCAGCCAGCGTGCCGATCGCCGCGTTTCTGAGGAGCTGAGCCAGCTGTGTGACTTTATACTGGTCCGTCATCGTGCTGACAATGCTTAAAATCGCTGATAAAAACAAAAGCGGCAGCACGATATATTGGATAAACAAGCCGCTCGTGTTCATGAGAAAGAGAATGACCGGATGAAAAAATGCGGCTGAGGCGGCTCCTCCCGAAGTCGCCATCAGCGCTAGAAGCAAAGGTACGAGCGACAGAATAAAGCTTGTCATCGTCTGGATCGCTTCATTCGCATATGTGACGGCAACCCGAAAGCTGTTGAGCGCAAGAATGATCAGCACCATGTAGACAATTGCATACGCCACTTTGCTGACGGTGCTTTGCTGAAACGCGTTTTGCAAAAGCTGAAGCAGCACGCAGAAGATGGTCAACAGGATCAGCGTCCCGAGCAGTTTCCCGTTAGCCAGCACTTCATGAAACAAGTAAGAAAACAGCGCTTTGCTCCATTCCTCAGGCGAAAAGTGCTTTTCACCTTTGACAAATTCAAGCAGGCTTCCTTTTTGACTTTCGGGAAGGTGTCCTCCATACTCAGTCAAAATGTTGTTCCAGAACTCCCCGACCCGGTCAAGCTCCAAACCTTCAGCCTGCTCTCTGGCCATCGCTTCAGCCGATTCTTCCGCGGCGGGTTCCCCAGCCGGCTCCGCTTCTTTTGGCGAAGCTTGTACATCATGCGCTCCAAAGCATACGATTCCTATGACCAAGAGCCAGAACAGAAAACGCTTCACTCAGGAAATCCTCCTTTCTGACTAAGACATGGAAGGGATGAGTCCGATGATCGTTTCGATAATGACGGTTAAAATAGGCACGGCCATGACTAAGATGAGGATTTTGCCTGCCAATTCGATTTTTGAAGCAATCGCACCCTGTCCGGCATCTTTCGTCAGCTGGGCGCCAAACTCCGCTATATAAGCAATCCCGATAATTTTCAAAATCGTTTCGACATACATCATGTTGATGTTGGCATTGGCAGCTATTTTTTCAATCATCCGAATGATTTCGTAGACTTGATCGACTAAGAATAAAAAAATCGTGCATCCGGCAAAAACGACAATCATAAAAGCAAACGTCGGTTTTTGCTCTTTCACAATCAAGCTGAGGAAGGTGGCGATCATTCCCAATCCTACGATTTGTACGATTTCAATGAGTGAGCCCCCCTATCCTTGAAATAGAAAGACAGCTTTTATCTTTTGGAATAGATCATCGACAACAGTAGCCACCATGAACAATATATAAATGAATCCTAAAAGCGTGACCCATTGGGCATATTCCTTCTTCCCCATTTGATCCAGTATGGTGTGAAGAAAAGCGACGACGATCCCGACGCCGGCAATTTGAAAAATAATATTTACGTCTACTCCCATTTCGTGTATGCTCCCCTCTTCATTACATCAATAGAAGAATCAGCAGCAGTCCCGACAAGAACCCAAGGCTCTTCACCATTTTTTCATTTTTCGCCTGGGCGAGATTTGCTTCAGCTTCCTCTGTCTCTAAATGGGTTAACGCCAGTTTGATATGTTTTTGCTGAGAAATCAGATCATGACGGCCAAGCGTTTCGCCGAATTGCCGTAAAATCTCGTATTCTTTCTTTTTGAGAGCCGTTTCGGGCCATACTTTCTCCAAGCTGTCTTCCCATGCCGTCCCCGCTGAAGCGCTGCCTTTTTCCAGCTGTTCTGCAAATGTCTGAAACAAAGAAGCTATCGGCCCGGAAAGCTGGTGTGCGATCTGCTTTGACGCCTGAAGGAGCGGTGTGTGCCCGTACATGATTTCAGCCTCTAAAGACTGCAAAGCGGCCAACAGCTGGCGGATTTGCTTCGGTCTATCCCTGAAAGGCTTCGCCATTTCAAATCCTGTCCATGTGGCTGCTGCCAAAATAAGCACGGCACCTAAAAGCTTCAGCATGATAACATCCTCTTCGCCGCACCGAGCGGCTCTCCATTCCCGTTCAAGATGCGGCTCAGGCTGCCGGGACCGTTCTTTCTGGATAGTTCCACGATTCTCTCAAAAACCCGGTGCTCCTGAAGCATTTTCAATGATGGACGCCTGGCGATATCGGCATATGAGGAGCCGTGAGCCGAAACGATGACAGACACCCCCGCATGGACCGCTTCCAAGAGCGCTTCTGCGTCTTCCATTCTTCCGATCTCATCGGCGATCATAACCTCCGGACTCATCGATCTGATCATCATCATCAGGCCTTCCGCTTTTGGACAGGCGTCAAGGATGTCTGCCCGGTCGCCGAGCCGATATTGCGGGATGCCGTTTACACAACCTGCGATTTCAGACCTTTCGTCGACGATTCCCACCTTTTTGGCAGACACGTTGCCGCTCCCTGAGCTGATCAGCCTGGCGAGATCTCTGAGCAGTGTTGTTTTTCCGGTTTGCGGCGGACCGATGATCAGCGTGTTCAGCCACGAGTTTTGAAATAAATGAGGGACATACGGTTCGGAAATGCCGATTTTTTCTTTGGCAATGCGGATATTAAATGATGATATTTCTCTGATTCCTTTGACTGCTCCGTTTTCGACGACAACCCGGCCGGCAAGCCCCACGCGGTGTCCGCCTCTGATCGTGACATATCCTTTTTTCAATTCCTCTTCCAGTGTATACATGCTGTAATTTCCCAGCCTGTTTAAAAGAAGCGCCGAGTCTTCAGGCGTCGCCGCATAAGGGAGAAAGCGTGGCTTTCCTTTGTTCACCAGTTCGAGCGGACGACTTGTCCGAATCCGAATTTCTTCTATCTGATTGATTTCATGGTCGCCAAGACCGTTGAGCGCGCGTTTGATCGTATCGGGGAGAATCTCTGTGATGTGATGCAAAAACACTCCCTCCTCTTTTTGCTTGTCTTCTATAAAAATGTATGATCAACGGAAGACATTATGACAAGTCGGTCTCTCTTATCATGTGTCACTATTTATAGATCCCCGCGATGATCAACACCACTCCCATAAAGATCAAAATCAGCTTTGCGTAAGAAAGCTGCCCTGCAATCTGATAGATGCCGATTGTCATTGTAATAATAAAGATGAGCGGTCCGACCATCGCAAGCACACTGTTGACCGCCACGGCTTTTCTGACGTCGTTTGTCAAAAGCATTACGACAGCCGCCGTCAGTTCGATCAAAGATGATACCACTCTTAACGCAGCCATTGTCAAAACCGTCGGATTGACTTGTCCAAAGAAAAGCTTCATGATCTTAAACCTCCAGTAACACATCCTCTTTTTTTACAATCTATGCTCCTCATTGAAAAAGTAGTCTTCCGATTTTTCTATTTGGCCTGTGAGAGGTAAAAGATTTCAGACAGCAAAAAAAGAGCCGGCTTCAATGAAGCCGACTCTTTCCCGCTGTTACTCTTATGCTCTTGATACGTAAGATCCGTCAGAAGTATTGACAACAAGCGTATCTCCTTCGTTTACGAAGAACGGCACGTTGACAACAAGGCCTGTTTCTGTTTTTGCCGGTTTTGTTCCGCCTGAGGCTGTGTCGCCTTTAATGCCCGGTTCTGTTTCCACAACTTTCAGTTCAACTGTATTCGGAAGTTCGATTCCGATCGTCTCTGTCTGATACATCATGATGTGGACAGACATATTTTCAAGCAGGAATTTGAGCTCGTGTTCGATTTGCTTCTCGTTCAGCTCAAGCTGCTCGTAAGATGTCGTATCCATAAAAACGTGCTGGTCGCCGTTGGCATACAAGTACTGCATCGTTTTTGTTTCAATTTGGGCGCGTGCCACTTTTTCACCTGCGCGGAATGTTTTTTCCTGAATCGCGCCTGTGCGAAGATTTCTCAGTTTGGAGCGGACAAATGCCGCACCTTTTCCCGGCTTAACGTGCTGGAAGTCAACAACACGCCAGATGCCTCCATCTACTTCAATCGTTAATCCTGTACGAAAATCGTTTACTGAAATCATGATTATCCTCCTATTGCTCCAATCAAACGGATTATAAAATAATTAATTCTTTCGCGGAATGGGTAAGGGATTCGTTTCCTTCCTCTGTCAGGACAATATCATCTTCTATCCTGACCCCGCCTTTTCCCGGTATGTAAATTCCCGGTTCAACCGTTACAACCATGCCTTTTTCAAGCATCTGGTCCGAACGTGCTGAAAGCGCCGGACTTTCATGAACTTCCATGCCGAGGCCGTGGCCTGTTGAATGGCCGAAATACCCGCCGTAGCCTTGTGAAGATATGTAGTCCCTTGTATAAGCGTCAGCCTGTTTCCCGGTGATTCCCGGCTTGATGCTCCGCATGCCGATAGCCTGCGCCTCAAACACGGTTTGATAAATGCGTTTCAGCTCATCATCCGGCTCTCCTACCGCGACCGTACGCGTTATGTCCGAGCAGTAACCTTTATAGTAAGCCCCGAAGTCCAATGTCACAAGGTCGCCTTTCTCAATCGCTTTGCCGCTTGCCACTCCGTGCGGCAGACTTGAGCGTACGCCTGATGCCACGATCATATCGAAGGACGAATGATCCGCTCCCTGGCTCCGCATGTAAAACTCGAGCTCATTGGCGACTTCAATTTCGGTGATGCCGGGCTTTATGACCGTCAGAATATGGCTGAATGCATCATCTGCAATCTTTGCAGCTTCCTTTAATATCTTAATCTCTTCACTAGACTTAATCAAGCGCAACTTTTCCACAGATTGAGAAACAGGAACGAGTTCAGCTGCGCCAAGCTGCTCTTTGTAGGCGGCATACGTTCCGTATGTCATTTTATCCTGTTCAAAACCGATTTTGTTTATCCCCATCTCTTTGATCACTTCGGCGGCCTTTTGAACGATTCCGCCGGCATGCTGAACAATGTCAAAGCCTTTGACTTGATCTTTCGCCTGTTCTGTATAGCGGAAATCTGTAATAAAGACCGCTTGGTCGCCGGAGATGACCGCCAGTCCTGAAGATCCGGTAAATCCGGTGATGTACCGCAGATTAACGCTGCTCGTCACCAAAATCCCGTCAATACCCAAACCGCCGAAAAGCTCTCTCAATTTGTTTAGTTTCATTGTCCACTAGTCCCCCTATTTGTTATTTGCGTTCATAAAATAACAGATGGCCAGCTTATAACCTTCAAAGCCGAGTCCCGTGATCTGGCCTCTTGCAACCGGAGCGATGACCGAGCGGTGCCGGAACTCTTCCCTCGCATGAGGGTTTGAAAGATGGACCTCAATCACCGGTATGCTGATTGCTGCCACCGCATCGCGGATGGCATAGCTGTAATGGGAGAAAGCCCCCGGATTCAGGACGATTCCATCGTATTGTTCCTCTGCCTCATGAAGAGCATCAATCAGGTCCCCTTCGTGGTTTGATTGAAAAAAAGTCAATTCAATCTGAATGCCTTCGGCAAATTGAAAAAGTTTTTGTTCCAAATCAGTTAATGTGTCTGTACCGTATACATCGGGTTCGCGTTTTCCAAGCCGGTTTAAATTCGGTCCGTTCAATATTAAAATATGCGGCAACTCTGCCTCCCCCTTCTCATCACGCAAAAAAATGTCCACTTACAGTGAACATTTTATCATATTGCTTCCTGATCAGGCACTATTCTCTTGTTTCTCCAAGGGCCCGCGTCAACTTTTCAGAATTGAGCTCATTGTATTCAAACGAAATGGAATAGCCGACGAATAAACCGTAAAGCAGGTAAATGCAAAGCGTCGTCACAACCGTTTCCCTCTTTAATTCAGCCACAGTCTGAACATCTGGGAACATCGGATTGAACAGGTAAAACACGACAGCCCACAAAACGGCTCCATATACAATGCCTGCCCACATGCCTTTGACCTGCTTCAAAGTGCCGTAGTAAAGCAGGGCAGCTCCGATGGAAATAACACCGATCAGCAGGATGCTGATAAACGTCCCGAGAAATCCGTTTTTCCAATCGCCGATGACAAAAGGCTGGAGAATCATGTTTGCATTGACTTCGGAGAACTTAAAAAGGTACGCAAGCTCACCGAGTGCACTCCAAAGCACTCCGCCGACAAAGCCAGTCGTGATCACCCTTCCGATGAAAGTCATCGGAGTTTCACGCTTATTTTGCTCAAGCTCTTCCGGCTGTTTTTGATTGTCTTCATTACCCATACAGTCCAGATCACCTCCATTTCCAGTATGTCCAAAAACAGCCTCTCCAACATCAGCTTTCCCGGATTTTTAAGATCCGAGTGTAAAAAGCATGAAAAAGGGTATACTTTAATTAGATTTGGCTTTGTAATAGGTTCGAATTTCTTAAATTTTTGAGCCCGTCAATCTAGAGGTTTCAGCGTTTTTCCTGTACAATAGGTGTAAGGAAATGGTTAATGTACTCATAGATTGATACAGATAGGTTGATGCAAATGTCAAATCAAACAAAACAGCCCGCATACGGAGGGCAGGCTGTCGTCGAAGGCGTTATGTTCGGCGGCAGGCGCCATTATGTAACCGCGATCCGCAGAAAAGACGGAAGCCTTGAATTTTTTAAGCTGCCTCGGAAAACCAATCCGGCGCTTGAAAAATTTAAAAAAATTCCTTTTCTCAGAGGGATTATCGCGATTATTGAAGCAAGCGCGAACGGCACCAAGCACTTGAATTTTTCGAGCGAACGCTATGACCTCGATCCTTCTTTAGACGATCAATTGAAAGAAGAGAAGCCGTCCAAGCTGACGATGATTTTTGGCCTCGCCGCAGTCGGCGTCCTGTCTTTTTTGTTCAGCAAGTTTATTTTTACGCTCGTGCCCGTTTTTTTAGCGGAGCTCACCCGTCCGGTCTTTCAGTCGGACGTCGCGCAGATTATGATCGAAAGCTTTTTTAAGCTGCTCCTTCTCTTAAGCTATATTTACGCCATATCATGCACTCCTTTTATTAAAAGAGTTTTTCAATATCACGGAGCAGAACACAAGGTCATAAACTGTTACGAGCAAAATCTGCCGGTAACGGTTGAAAACGTTCAGCGGCAGTCAAGACTGCACTACCGATGCGGAAGCAGCTTTATTTTATTCACCGTCATCGTGGGCATGTTTGTTTACTTGCTCGTTCCTACTGACCCTCTCTGGGTCCGTATTTTGAATAGACTCGCACTGATACCCGTCGTTCTCGGCATTTCATTTGAAGTTCTGCAGCTGACAAACAAACTGAGAGACATCCCCGTATTGAAGGTGCTCGGCTATCCGGGTTTGTGGCTGCAGCTTTTAACAACGAAAGAGCCGTCTGACGATCAGGTGGAAGTCGCCATCGCAAGCTTCAATGAGCTTCTTCATATGGAGACCAAAGCAGAGGACGAACAGAAGGAACCTTCTAATATCGTAATGTAATGCAACGAATTGGTTAATTTTTTGGGAGGTGGACAGTTATGAAGCAACGCGTACATCCTGTCTCAGCTTTAATTATTGCGTTTGGAATTTTTGGGTTTGTCTATTTCGCCATCACAAGTCCGGGCCGCCTGCTCCAATACTTGGTTGTTTTTGCAGCGGTCGGCGCCATCATTTATTTCGTGATCAGGCGCATTTCCAATCGCGATATGGGCAGTGAAGGAGCCGCTTTTAAGAAAGCAGCCAAGCAATCCAACAAGCGTTTTCAAGATCACAAAAAACGCTCTATAAAAGGCAAGGTTAATCATCTGAGAAGCGTACCGTCTATTAATAAATCGAAGCCGGTATTGGTGAAGAAAAAAAGCCAGACTCAGCTGACAGTGATTGAAGGCAAAAAAAGCAAAAAGAAAAACAGGGCTTTCTTTTAAAACGTCCACTGTTTCAAAAATAATTCTGTTCGTTTTTTTCCTAGCTCGATTAGAGCTAGTTTTTTTTCTGCCGACATCGCGAATTCAGTCGACAGGACTTCCTCAACAGGTAAAAAAATGATGTTGCGCTCATGTTTTGTGGCAATGTGCCTGGCGTCATGCGCCTCTTTCATCGTCTCAAACAGCGCCCCGAAAAGTTCGAACGCATTTTTAATCGTTTTCTTCGGCCTCTCTTTTTCATTGGGCATCAGCGTGATCCCCAATACCGGCCGTTTTTTTTCTGTTGTAAACAGCCACATCGGAAAATTGCTCAGAACTCCGCCGTCTACGACAACGCTGATGCCGCTGGAGGACTTGAGCTTCACCGGCTCAAAAAAATAAGGAATGCTGCAGCTCATCCGGACCGCCCTGGCGACGGAAAAACGCCTTGGGTTTAAGCCGTATCTGTTTAAATCGTCAGGCAGCACAAGCATCTTGCCATTCGATAAGTCGGAGGCGATCAACTTCAGTTTTCCCTGTTCAAGATCCCCGAAAACTGAAATGCCTTTCGCTTTCAGCTTTTCGGAAATCCAGTTTTCCAGTCTATCTCCTTTATATAAACCGAGCCGCCAATAAATCGATGCCCATTGCAGCATTTTCAAAGGCAAGAGTGAAAATCTCGGGTCAAGGAGCTCGCTTTCATTTAATTCTTCCATCATTTGACGGATCTCCGCGCTTGTATAACCTGCCGCGATAAACGAGGCAATAATCGAACCGGCGCTCGTTCCGGCCAGCCTTTTAAATCGGAAGCCCCGTTTCTCAAGCGCCTCGTATGCCCCCACAAGTGCAATCCCTTTCATACCGCCGCCTGAAAAAACCCCGTCGATGTACATCGCGATCTCCCTCCCTTAAAAGATGGCTTTACACCATTTTAAGAAACGGACAGAAAAAAAAGACCATGAGACAAAGCGGCAGCTGGAAAAACTGATACGGAAAGAGAAAAGCCGCCGTTACCCGGCGGCTTTTATTGATTTTCCTGTTCGTTTCTTTTTTGGACGCTTCTCAAATCGTCGATTCTTTTGCTGTCGTCTTCAAAATACTGCACAAGATCTCCGACACGGTCAATGCTGTTCCAGCTTAAATGATGCTCGATTCCTTCGACATCATCATAAATTTTCTCTTCGTCAACACCAATGATTCGTAAAAACTGCTCCAATAATTCATGTCTGTATACTAAACGTTTGCCTATTTTCTTCCCTTTAGGCGTCAGCACGAGGCCGCGATACTTTTCATAAATCAAATATTCGTCTTTATCGAGTTTTTGAACCATTTTTGTAACCGAGGAGGGATGGACGGCCAGAGCTTCGGCTATATCTGAGACCCTTGCATATCCTTTTTCTTCAATCAGCATATAAATTTGTTCTATGTAATCTTCCATACTCGGTGTTGTCATCAAATCCCTCCAAATCACACCTATTCAAATCATAACAAGTTTACACTATGTGCATGTAAAAAACAAGCAACGGGATAACGTTTTCACCCGATTACCTTCTATAATTCCATTCATCTGCCGCATACTTCGTTCTGGCGAGATCGGCGACAAATTCCGTTTCCTCTTCTGTCAGTTCATAAGGCTCCAAATGAATGTTAAGCCCCTTTTCGAACCCTTTTTTAAAAGCATTGCTCGCTTCTTCAATCGTGATTTTTTCTTTTGCGAGCTCATTGATGGCGACCGCTTTTTGTTTGAAGTTTCTCTGCATGCGCTCTCTGAGGCGATCATTTTTGTAAATAAACAAATCAAAGAGCTTGTCCTCATCCAGATCAAGAAGGATCGAACCGTGCTGGAGAATGACTCCTTTCTGCCTCGTCTGGGCGCTTCCTGCGACCTTTCTGCCTTCGACAACGAGCTCATACCACGACGGCGCGTCAAAACAGACGGAAGATCTCGGGTTTTTCAGGCTCTGTTTCTCTTTTTCCGTTCTTGGTATGGCGAAATACGCATCAAGTCCCAGCTCTCTGAAGCCTTCAAGAATACCTTCTGAGATGATGCGGTACGCTTCCGTCACCGTCTTGGGCATTTCCGGGTGTTCTTCAGACACAATAACACTGTAGGTCAGCTCTTGATCATGGAGCACGCCTCTTCCGCCGGTCGGCCTTCTCACAAAGCCTAAACCGTGTTTTTTGACGGCATCCAGATTGATTTCCTTTTCGATATTTTGGAAATAGCCGACTGAAAGCGTTGGCGGATTCCAGCCGTAAAAGCGGATGGTCGGCGGAATCTTATTTTCGCTGTGCCAATAAAGGAGCGCCTCGTCGAGCGCCATATTAAAAGCGGGATCCTGTCGTCCCGAATCGATAAAACGCCATATTTCTTTTTCCATAACCTACCCTCTTTTTCTTTGGTATAAAATAAGTCTACCATTCCCTCTTAAAATTGAAAATAAATTCGGCGAATCAGATGACAGATTTCTGAGGCTTTACTATAATAGTATTTGTCTTAACATATCGTTAAAAATCTCCCGATTATCAGACGGGATGAATTCAAAAAGGAGTCGGATCAGATTGTCTACCAGCAGCATTATCATTCTCTTGATTTGCGCCGCGCTCATCATCTACGCGGTCGTTTCATACATCTATCAGCAGCGCATTATGAAAACCTTGACAGAAGAAGAATTCCGGGCCGGCTATCGCAAAGCGCAACTCATCGATGTGCGCGAGCCGAACGAGTATGAAGGCGGCCACATTTTGGGTGCGAGAAACATTCCGCTTTCACAGCTTAAGCAAAGAAAAAGCGAAATCCGTCCTGACAAACCGGTTTACCTGTACTGCCAAAACAACGTCAGAAGCGGAAGAGCCGCCCAAACGCTCCGCAAACACGGCTGTAAGGAGATTTACAACCTGAAAGGCGGGTTCAAAAAATGGGGCGGAAAAATTAAAACGAAAAATTAATAACCGCAGCTGTCTCCAGTTGCGGCCAACATCCTAAAGCGTCTTTGCGTTTTAGGATTTTTTTTAGCATATCCTGCAGACAATCAAAACAGGCGGAGCAGATGATCCTTCAAATAAAAATAAGCCGGCGAAATGGGTTCGCCGGCTTTGTTCGTTATTTTTTCAAGTCTTCGATTGAATTGACATCTTTCATGTAGGTCGGAACGACAAGGCCAATTTTTACGCCTGTCATGCTTGTACCGATATCTTCGTATTTGCCTTTGTATTTTTCAGCATATGTTTTATGCGTTTGCGGCAGCCATGCAGCAAGTGAAGCATCGACGCTTCCATTTGCAATTCCAGTCCACATCGGGCCTGCTTCTACTTGGCTGAGCGTCACGTTGTAGCCTAAGTCTTCAAGAACTTTTGCGATGACATTTGTGCTCGCAATTTCACTGTCCCATGCCACATAGCCGAGCTTAATTTTTTCGCCGTCCGCTTTATCGACGCCTTTTGTCCATTTCTTAACAAGGTCTTGATGTTTTTTAACGAAATCTGCTGCAGCTTCTTCCGCTTTTTTGCCTTCCTGAACGGCAAGCATGACTTCTCCCATATCATCCTCTGTCCAGCTGAATTGGCTGAGCAGCTTGTGTGCGCCCGGATGATCGTCCTTGAATCCTTTGCGCGTAACAGTATGGATTTCTTCGGCATCGCCGTAAGAACCTTTTGGATCTTTCAAATATTTGAGATCGTATTTTGCAAACATCCAATGCGGTGTCCAACCCGTAATAATGATCGGATCTTTTTTATCGTAAGCTTTTTTCAATGCGGCTGTCATCGCTGAGCTTGAGCCTGATGTTACAGCCCACTTGCTGAGATCGTAATCCTTGAGCGCCTTGTCCGTTGCATTCATAATGCCCGCTCCAGGATCAATGCCGGTAATTTTATAACTGACTTGATCGCCTACAGACGCGTTTTCATTATTATTGCTGCTTCCGCAGGCAGCCAGACCCAATGTCAGTACTGCTGCAGTGCCGATTCCCGCTATCTTTTTCCACATTATGCATTCCCCCTGCTTTTTTTCAATTTTATATTTTGTGTAACCCGGTCAAGTACGATCGCAATAATAACAATCGCAAGCCCGGTTTCTACACCAGTACCCGTTTGCAGCTGGGTAACAGCCCGGTAAACTTCTTCTCCAAGTCCAGGCGCACCTACCATGGATGCAATAACGACCATTGACAACGCAAGCATGATGCTTTGATTGATACCGGCCAGAATGGTTTTCGTCGCAAGCGGCAGCTGCACTTTAAAGAGCCGCTGGCTTGTCGTTGAACCAAATGCTTCTGTAGCTTCAATCAGATCTTCCGGCACCTGCTGAATTCCTAAGATTGTCATCCGGATTGTCGGAGGCATCGCAAAGATAACGGAAGCGACAACACCCGGCACAACCCCGATATTGAAAAAGAAGATGGCCGGAAGCAAATAAACGAATGCCGGCATCGTCTGCATTAAGTCAAGAATGGGCGTAACGATTCTCCGAACCGTTTTCTTTTGGGAGCCCCAGATTCCGACCGGAATGCCGATAATGACAGAAATCAGAACGGATGTGACGACAAGCGCCAATGTCTGGAGCATGGCGTCCCAATATCCTAAATAATCAATGATAAAAAATCCGATTAAAGTAAACAGCGCAATGCCTCTTTTGCTGATCAGCCAGACGAGCGCGGCAAAGATAACGGTCAAAATAACCGGCGGAACAAAACCCAGGCCTTGGACAATCACATCAACAAACGATTCCACTCCGCTGGCAATTCCGTTAAATACCCCGCCGAACGACACCGTCAGCCAGTCAACAAACTGATCGATCCAATCGGCTAAAGGAATGCGGGGAAGCGATGATAAAGTAAACATTATCTCACCTCCTGAACAACAGTTTCATGAGCTGGTTCATGATCTGAATGTGCATTAATATACCGGTCATTTCCGGCAAGCGCTCCGATTAACGCGCCTTTGACGATGATCCCTTTCATCCGCTGTTTTTCATCGACGACAGCAATCGGGATGCTGGCATCAGAGACCAATTCAAAAATATCCGTCAGGACCGCATTCTCTTCCACGGTTGTAATGTCTCTCGAGATGACGCTCTCCAGCGTCTGGCTTTTTTCGGCTGCTTTTTTAGCTGTTTCAGCATCAACAGAGCCAAGAAGCCTATTGTGTTTGTCAACGGCATAAATCGAGGAAATCCCGAGGTTTTTCATCAGCGTCAGAGCGACGCGCGGCCCTTTGTCTGCGCGTACGGTTTCAGCGCGTTTCATAATATGACCGGCTGTCAGCACTTTAGACAAGTCGACATCTTCAACGAATTTTTCAACATATTCATTTGACGGGTTCATTAAGATCTCTTCCGGCGTACCGATTTGAACGATGTTTCCGTCTTTCATCAATGCGATTCGATCGCCGATTCTCAGCGCTTCATCAAGATCATGGGTAATGAAAATAATCGTTTTGCCTACTGATTCATGCAAATCGAGGAGTTCGTCCTGCATATCTTTGCGAATCAGCGGGTCAAGCGCGCTGAACGCTTCGTCCATCAGCAGAATGTCCGGATCATTCGTCAATGCGCGGGCAAGCCCGACGCGCTGCTGCATCCCGCCGCTCAGCTGATCCGGATATTGCTGTTCATATCCTTCAAGACCGACAAGCTTTAATGATTCCATAGCTCTTATCCGGCGTTTACTTTTATCGACTTTTTGCAGTTCCAATCCGTACTCTGTGTTTTCAAGAATCGTTTTGTGCGGAAACAGAGCGAACTTTTGAAAGACCATGCTGATTTTTTTCCGGCGGATTTCCCGAAGCTGGTCTTTGGACATATTTGTTATCATGTCACCATCTATGTACACATGTCCTGCAGTCGGTTCAATCAGCCGGTTTAAAAGCCGCACCAAGGTTGATTTACCGCTCCCTGATAGACCCATGATGACAAATATCTCACCTTCATACACGCTAAAATCCGCTTGGTTCACCCCGACGGTCGCCCCGGTTTCTTTCAGAATTTCTTTTTTGGTTTTGCCATCGGCAAGCAGCTGCGTTGCTTTCTTTGTATTTTTCCCAAAAACTTTAGACACTTTTTCTACTTTTATCTTGATTGGCTTTTCGTCTGAATTCATATTTCTCCTCCCGTATGAAGCAATCTAATATACCGTAACATTTATGTAACATATGAGACAAACGGCATATTCACTGTCATTTTGTATCAAACCTTCATATTCATCGTTGTCACTCTCTACCCTTGTGAATCCTTTTAAATACTCCATAATCCTCTTCTTTTAAGGCAAATTAAACCATTATATTTGATAAAAACATTGAAACTATCACGTTTTACAATGTAATTTTTATTTTTAATTTTAAATTTGATGAATTTACTATTTAATACGAGAGAAATCCTTATCATTCAGTACATAAACCGTTTACATAAAGATGTTTTTTTTACAAAAAAACCGGCGAAATCGATCCGCCGGCTTCTTATCATTTTTCATAACGCAGCACGGGCTTCCGCGCAGCTTTTGTTTCATCCATGCGTTTCACAACGGTTGAATGCGGTGCTTCCTGAACGACTTCAGGCGTTTCCTCCGCTTCTTTTGCAATCTGGATCATCGTATCGATAAACGCATCGAGCGTTTCTTTAGACTCTGTTTCTGTCGGTTCAATCATGATGCATTCCTCGACATTCAGCGGGAAATAGATAGTCGGCGGATGGAAGCCGAAGTCCAAAAGCCGCTTTGCGATGTCAAGCGTCCTGACTCCCAGCTTTTTCTGGCGCCTTCCCGACAGCACAAATTCGTGCTTACAGTGCCGGTCAAACGGCAGATCGTAGTATGGAGCAAGCTTTCTCATCATATAATTCGCATTTAAAACGGCGTTTTCCGTTACTTCTTTGAGCCCGTCCGGCCCCATTGAACGAATGTACGTATAAGCTCTCACATTGATGCCGAAGTTTCCGTAGTAAGGTTTCACCCTGCCGATCGAATGCGGACGGTCATGGTCAAAGGTATAACGGCCGTCTTTTTTCACCAGCACCGGCTTCGGCAAATACGGAATCAATTCCTTCTTGACGCCGACAGGGCCTGATCCAGGTCCTCCTCCTCCATGCGGTCCTGTAAAGGTTTTGTGAAGGTTCAAATGGACGACGTCAAATCCCATGTCACCCGGCCTTGCTTTGCTGAGAACGGCGTTCAGGTTCGCTCCGTCATAGTACAGCTTTCCTCCGGCTTTATGGACGATTTCAGCCATTTCTAAAATATTTTCTTCAAAAAGGCCGAGCGTATTTGGATTAGTCAGCATTAACGCGGCTGTTTCTTCATCTACGACACGCTTTAAATCTTCGAGATCAACAAGACCGTCGTCATTCGATTTGACGGTGACCGTTTCAAATCCGGCAACAGTCGCAGACGCCGGGTTTGTACCGTGGGCCGAATCAGGTACAATGACCTTCGTCCTTTTATGATCGCCGTTTGCCTCATGGAACGCGCGGATCATCATCAGCCCGGTCCACTCGCCGTGCGCACCCGCAGCCGGCTGAAGGGTGACCTCATCCATCCCCGTGATCTCTTCCAAATGCTCGCTCAAGTCGTACAAGAGCTCCAGCGCACCCTGCACGGTCCGTTCATCCTGGAGCGGATGGATCGCAGAAAGTCCTGGGATTCTCGCGATTTTTTCGTTAATCTTCGGGTTGTACTTCATCGTGCATGAACCGAGCGGATAAAAGCCCGAATCCACTCCGTGGTTGCGCCTTGATAAAGCCGTATAATGGCGCATAATATCAAGCTCAGACACTTCGGGGAGATCTGCCGGTTCATCTCTGAGATACGCTTCGTCAAGGACGTCTGTCACATCTGTTTCAGGGACGTCAAGCTCAGGAAGGCTGTAGCCGATCCGCCCTTCTTTTGATACTTCAAAAATAAGCGATTGATCTTGATTATTCATGGCGATCCCCCAATTCATTCATGAGTGTATCGATTTCCTCTCTTGTTCTGAGCTCTGTCACGGCGATCAGCATGTGCTGTTTTAAATCCCGATATGAAGCGCCGAGATCGTAGCCTCCGATAATATTTTTCTCAAGCAGGCGTTCATTCGCTTTTTCGACAGGTTCATTGAGCCTGACGACAAACTCATTGAACATCGGCCCGTCAAACACGACTTCAAGACCGGCCCGTTTAGCTGCTTCTTTTGCGTAAGCCGCTTTTTGCAGGTTCTGCCATGCGATTTCCTTGACGCCTTTTTTGCCGAGCGCCGTCATGGCGACTGATGCGGCAAGCGCATTGAGCGCCTGGTTGGAGCATATATTTGATGTTGCTTTATCCCGTCTGATATGCTGCTCGCGCGCCTGCAAGGTGAGAACGAATCCCCTTTTCCCGTTTTCATCTTCCGTCTGACCGACGAGACGGCCAGGCACTTTTCTCATCAATTTTTTCGTGACGGCAAAGAATCCACAGTGCGGCCCGCCGAAAGCGGCCGGTATTCCGAACGGCTGGGCATCCCCGACAACGATGTCAGCTCCCAGTGCCCCGGGCGGTGTTAAAAGCCCGAGAGCCAGCGGATTGGCGGACACGATGAACATGCTTTTCCCTTTATGGGCGATCGGTTCAATGTCTTTCAGCGGCTCAATTCGCCCGAAAAAGTTAGGGTATTGGACGATCACTGCTGCTGTATCTTCGCAGACGGCTTCATCAAGAGCCGCAAGATCTGTTGTTCCGTTTTTGGCAGGGACTTCTACCACGTCGATGTACTGTCCTTTCGCATACGTTACTAAAACCTCGCGCGATTCGGGATGGACGGTTTCCGAAACGACGATTTTTTTCTTTTTTGTATGTCCTGAAGCAAGCATTGCCGCTTCGGCTAATGCCGTTCCCCCGTCATACATCGACGAGTTGCTGATATCCATGCCCGTCAGCTCGCAAATCATCGTTTGAAATTCAAAGATCGCCTGGAGCTCCCCTTGAGAAATTTCAGGCTGATACGGTGTATAAGCCGTGTAAAATTCCGACCGCGAAATCACGTGGTCCACGATGACGGGCTGGTAATGATCGTATACGCCCGCTCCCAAAAAAGAGGCGTGCATCACTGTATCTTTATTTTTAGCCGCGAGTTTCGTCAGCTCTTTTGTGAGCTCAGTCTCGGACTTTGCCTTTTTAATTTGGTATTCCCCTTTAAATTTAACGCTTTCGGGTATATCGGAGAATAGCTCGTCGATCTTCTCGACTCCAATTGCCTCAAGCATTTCTTTTTTATCCTGATCTGTAGCTGGCAGGTAACGGTGCTTCATCTTCAGTCTCCTTTCACGGCCTTGGCAAACTTACGGCTGCCGTTTGTAAAATGGGGTTTTCACGATTTTGGCTTTCAAGCGCTTATTTCTGATTTCCACTTCAACGACGGTGTCGAGGGCACAGGCTTCTTTTTTCAGCAATGCGAGGCCGACGTTTTTCTTTAAGGTCGGCGACTGTGTGCCGGTTGTCACCTCGCCTGCTTGTTCGCCTTGATAATAGACGGCGTAGCCGTGCCTTGGAATGCCTTTATCGATCATTTCAAGGCCGACGAGCTTTCTGTCCGCTCCATGTTCCTTTTGGCTTGCCAGGACGGCTTTTCCGAAGAAGTCCGAGGCTTTGTTTGTTTTGACGGCGAATCCGATGCCGGCTTCGATCGGTGTAATATCTTTTGAGAGCTCTTGTCCGTACAGCGGCAGCTTCGCTTCAAACCTCAGCGTATCTCTGGCCCCGAGGCCGCACGGCACTAATCCCGAATCCTTGCCCGTTTCAATAAGCAGCTTCCAAATGTAGGCTGCATCTTCACTCCGGCAGTAAATCTCAAAGCCGTCCTCTCCCGTGTATCCCGTTCTGGACACAAGCGCCTGCACGCTGCCAATCGCCGCATCATCCCTGAACGTAAACAGCTTTAACCCGGCAAGATCGCTATCTGCGACCTGTTTTAAAATCGATTCGGCCTTCGGTCCTTGAAGGGCAAGCAGCGCAACCTCGCCAGACACGTTTCGAACCGAAACGTCTCCTTCTTGGTGCTTGTTCATCCAATCGACGTCCTTGTCGATATTGGCTGCGTTAATGACGAGCATGTAGACATTGGCCGCTTTTTTATAGACGAGGAGATCGTCGATCGTTCCGCCGTCTTCATAGCACATGGCCGTATACTGGGCACCGCCTTCTTTCAGTGTCGAAACATCGTTTGTCAACAGTTTTTGCAAAAACGGAAGGCTGTCTGTTCCTGTGATTTCGACCTCCCCCATGTGTGAGACGTCAAAAAGCCCCGCTTTCGTCCTGACGGCTTCATGCTCCTCTTTAATTGAAGAAAATTGAACAGGCAGTTCCCAGCCGCCAAAATCAATCGTTTTTCCGCCATATTCCTTATAAAGGTCAAATAAAGGCGTTCGTTTAAGCATTCTGCTTCCCCCTTCGCTTTTCAAACTAAAAACAAGTTTGCCAATCATCAGAAAACAAGAAAGATTCCAACATCACCTGGATGGTTCCGCCGCTTTGGACGGCACAAAAAAGGACAGAGAAGCCCCTTTGTCAGTTCTGAGGCTCTCTGTCCTGGCACCTGAAAGTTTACTTTGCATCAAAAGCAAAGATGTCCCCTTTGGTGGTTTGTTAAAACATCATATGATACAAACTCTCTCCAGAGTTGCGTCAAGCAAGAGTTCTTTTGCCTGAGAGATTCACTGTTTCCCCAGCTTGCTCCTTCGGCGCCGCTTTAAGGTTTCCCGCTATCGGTCTCTCCCCTTGCTGTCATTCGCTCATATTCATTTCTTTTCATGGACATACTATATAAAGCTTATGATTTTTTTACTGATGATCTACAAATATCCTACCATCATCACAACAATTGGGCAACAGGAAAAATCATTAACAATTTATTATTTTAAAATAAGAATGTTCGTGTTTTGTTTATTTGTTAGTAAAATCCGTTTTTTTCACGCAATATTTTCTTTTAAAAAAGAACATTTGAATCTCAGAAGAGAAAGGCGGCATTAGTGATGAGACCAGACATTCATTTCGACAACGAGTGGCCGGAACAGTTCAAAAAGCACCTTGATGAAGACGGACCATGGGCGAATTGGGAGCTTTACAAGCTTTCCTGTGAAGTGCAGAAAAGGCTTGCGATTCCGACGTTTGAAGGCTTGCAGGCCCCTTATCACCTCCCAGGCTTCACCCCGCTTCCCCATCAGCTCGAAGTCGCCCGGAAGGTAGTCGAGCAGATGAACGGAAAAGCCATCTTGGCGGATGAAGTGGGCCTCGGCAAAACGGTCGAGGCTGGGCTGATATTAAAAGAATACATGATTCGCGGGCTGGCCAAGAAAATCTTAATCCTCGTCCCCGCCTCGCTCGTCTCGCAATGGGTGAAGGAACTGCGGGAAAAGTTTTTAATTCCGGCCGTGGAACAGAAAAAAAGCTATGTCTGGGAGCAGTGCGATGTTGTCGTCTCCTCCCTTGACACGGCAAAGCGGTCGCCGCACAGGGAGACGGTTTTGTCGATCCAGTATGATGTGGTGATTATTGATGAAGCTCACAAACTGAAAAACAATAAAACAAAAAATTACGAGTTTGTCCGCAGCTTAAAGAAAAAATATTGCCTGATGCTGACGGCGACGCCCATCCAAAACAAGATCGACGAAATATTTAATCTCGTTTCCCTGCTAAAACCCGGACACTTGGGAAATGAAAGCAACTTCAACAAAGATTATACAAAACAGATCAATTCAGCTGAAGCGCATGAACGCTTAAAGTCCCTTATCAATAAAGTCATGATCAGAAACAGACGGCATGATACCGGCATCACCTGGACGAAGCGCCATGTCGAAACCGTGCCCATTTCCTTTTCTCCTACAGAACAGGCTTTGTATGACGAGATTAAAAAGCTGAAGACAAGTCATCAGCATTCATCAAGCATGTTCTCAATCATGACATTGGAGCGCGAATGCTGTTCAAGCAGAGAAGCTGTCTATATGACGCTGAAAAACATGCTTGACCGAAAGGATCGCGAAGCGCCGGTGATCTCCGAACCTGTCATCCACCATTTGATCGAAAAGGTCAACGAGGTCGCGCAAAATTCAAAAGCGCTGAAAGTTGTTGAGCTCATTCAAGAACTCGATGACAAAGTCATCATCTTTACTGAATACAGGGCGACGCAGATTTATCTGCAATGGTTCCTCCAGCAGAACGGCATCAGTTCTGTACCGTTCAGAGGCGGATTTAAAAGAGGAAAGAAAGACTGGATGAAAGATTTGTTCAGGGGCAAAGTTCAAGTTCTGATCGCGACTGAAGCAGGCGGTGAAGGGATCAACCTTCAATTTTGCAATAAAATCATCAACTATGACCTTCCGTGGAACCCGATGCGTCTCGAACAAAGGATCGGCCGGATTCACCGGCTCGGCCAGGAACGCGATGTTTACATTTACAACATGGCAACAAAGCATACCGTAGAAGAGCATATTTTAAAACTTCTCTATGAAAAGATCCATTTGTTCGAAAAAGTCGTCGGAGACTTGGATGATATTTTAACAAAAATCGAGGTCGGCAATTTTGAAGACCACCTTCATGACATTCTCTTTTACTCCGCGACAGACGAGGAAATGAAGATTAAAATGGAAAACTTAACCTCTTTCATTTCATACGGAAATGAAGCCGTTTCAAACCAAGAACAGATCGGAGGCTAAAATCAAATGCGTCAGGAAGAAATATACCTGTTTTTAGAACGCTTTTTCATCGCAAACGGCTGCACGATCACCGACAAAAGTTCAGGCCACATGACTGTGCAGCTGACGGTTGAAGTCGATAAACAGATTATGAACAGGCCGTTTTACTGGCACTGGCTCGAAAAGACGGGCGGAGAACCTAATCCGATGAAAATCACGCTGATCACGAATGAAGACGAGGCCCCTTCCGATATCGAAGGTGAGTTTATTCATTTTGGATCACCAAGACTTTTTCAAATTTTCCAGGCCGTGCAAAAAAACGGCAAATTTATTCGCCTTTATGAGAAAATCCGTTCCGATGGAGCCCATATTTCCCTGGAACCGTGGCTCGGCATGAATGTGACGATCTCGTACCAATCCGACATGAAAAAAGATAAGCTTCTGTCTCTCGGCCTTCATTTAATCAGCGGTCAGCTGGTCGAATCGTTTCAAGAACAAATGGAGGCCCGAGATCTCTCTTCACAGATCTCTGATTACTGCTACACGATGTCGCCGTTGATTAAGCCGGAAAGCGGCATTAAACGGCTTGAGCGCTATATCGAACAGGCGGCCAGAAGCGAGCCGCTTGATTGGGCTGAAGCTTCCCTGAAACGCTGGAATAACGACCTGTCACTTTTAAACCAATTTTACGAGGATACTGAAGAAAAACCGGAGGAATACGAAATTGAGAAAAAGGCTCTCCAAACGCTTTACGAGCCTAAAATCGATATTAAAGTTCAAAACGGGGGATTATTTTATTTGCACAAAAAAAATTCAGGATAATTTTTCCGATTCGACAACATTCTTGTTTTTATTCAGTGAGCTGGACTTATAATAGAACTAAAGAGATAGGAGGAACTTTCGTAACACCATTTGGACAAGCTTGGTAAAGTGTTGAGTCTCGGGGTTTATCTTTGTTTATCACAACACGGTTGTCTGAAATACATAATGAAGTATTTTGGGGGGGAAATGTATGAATAAAGATAAAAATGAGAAAGAAGAATTGGATGAGGAGTGGACAGAACTGATTAAACACGCTCTTGAACAAGGCATTAGTCCAGAGGATATACGTATTTTTCTCAATTTGGGTGAGAAGTCTTCAAAACCTTCCGCATCAATTGAAAGAAGTCATTCAATAAATCCTTTCTGAATGTGCTATAATATCGAAAGGAAGGTGATGACATTGATTGGCCAGCGTATTAAACAATATCGAAAAGAAAAAGGCTACTCACTATCTGAACTAGCTGAAAAGGCTGGGGTAGCGAAGTCTTATTTAAGTTCAATAGAAAGAAACTTGCAAACAAACCCCTCCATTCAATTTCTAGAAAAAGTCTCCGCTGTTCTGGACGTCTCGGTTCATACCCTGCTCAATGAGAAAGATGAAACCGAATACGATGGTCAATTAGATAGTGAATGGGAAAATCTAGTTCGTGACGCTATGGCATCAGGGGTTTCTAAAAAACAATTTCGAGAATTTTTAGATTATCAAAAGTGGAAGAAAAGACAGGAAAAGGAGTAAGGGAAACATATCTTACTCCCTTTGGCATTTTTTACGCTGAATAAGCCGATTCCTCATGAACATAAAAAAACGGATCATACAGATCCGTTTTTTAAATTGCACCATTATTTATCTTCACTGTGCGCTCTTTCGTTCTCTTTTACATAACCTTTTTCATCGGCATGTTTTTTGCCGTCGATTGTCAAGCCGTTCCATTGAGTACCTTCGAATGAGAAGTCAAGCTGCACAGAATCTCCTTGATATTTGTTCTGTACCATTCTGCCGCTGGCGTCTGTTGTTTTGTCATTGACGAACTCAATCACCAATTGAACTTTGTCAAAGTCATATGGATCTTTCGGAATGCCGTCGTATTCAGGCGCCGTTTTTCCGTTGATTGTCGCTACATTGATTTTGCCATTGTCATGCAGGAACTCTGGCTCGATTGCTTTCTTCACTTTTTCGTACGCGGCCTTATCTTTTTTCGCGGACATATTGTACAGATCATAAAGGTTGGCTTCATCTAAAATGATGTTTTTAGGATAGCCGTTTCCGCCTTCAACTCCGACAGTCAGAACGCTGACTTTAAATTGTTTCAGGAAGTCTTCCGCTGTGCTTTTTCCGCCGTTTTTCGCGTTTCCGTCAACGAAATTGCTGTAGCCAACCTGCATCAGCACTTCTTTAATCGCAAGTGATCCGTCATTTTTGAATTCGAAATCTTTAGTGAATTTGTCGCCAGGTTTTAAGTTGGACAAGTTCACTCTTGCAGATGTATCTTTCGCATTCAGGTCAAGCGTACCTGCTGCATAAGTTGCTTGAGTTGTTTCGATGTCGTTAAACGCAGCCCAAGTTCCTCCTCCTACTAATGCCAGTCCAAGCGCAGCAGACGCAACGCCTAATCCGAGTTTTTTCTTTGTACCCATTGATAACTCCTCCTTTTATAATAAGAAAATCTGTATATATGGAGACCTGAATGTTCAGGTGACCAACGAAGATTACATGGAAACTGATTGATCTTTCCCGGCGGCTTCAATTGCTTTAGTTTTTTGGTCAATCTCTCTTAAAGCCGCGGATACAGTAATCACTGCATAAAGAATCAACAAGAGTCCCGGCACGATCAGCAATATAGCTGTGCCGATCGGTTTACTTGCAAAATCCAGCAAATACCCGGCATACGGAACCGTAATGCCCGAATACTTAGCGACAACATTTTCCGCCAGCACCGGATCGGAATCAGGGTTTTGGTTATTGTCACCCTTTGTTTTAAACATGAGGTTTGATTTATTTTTTGTTATACCGATAATTCGGTGGGTAACCATGGTGTTTTCGTCTTGCATGAATGTAATAATATCTCCCTTTTTCAAAGACCCGGGATTTTCAATCTTTTGAACGGCTATCACAGAACCTGTTTTAAACTCCGGCTCCATCGAACCGGATAAAACCGTTTTCAATTGATAGCCGAAGAGCTGCGGCTCTCCGCCGGACGACTTTGTCGAAATTACGACGATGACCGCGGCGATGATGATTGTGAAAATAATCACATATAAGATATTGCTGACCCATTTGATCACATGTTTCATGACGCTTCCCCGCTTTCTAATGAATTTTCTTCTTTTCTATTTTCTTTATCTACGGATTCACTGCTCTTTGGTGTTTTCTCTATGTCCTGTTCAGACTTTTCCCGTGTTTCTGTCTGTTCTGTTTGCTTCGGCTTTTCTGATGCTTTTTTAGGCGGCTTCGGTGTTTCTTCTTTACAGTCTTGAAGCTTCATCACATTTGACCAAATAAAAGGTTTGCCCTTTTTCACATCGGGATGGCCTTCAGGCTTAATCAATTTAAATGCGTAGAGCCCTCCTTTTGCCGCCCGCTTTGACTCTATCCGGTAGATGTTCTTTTCGGCTTCTTTTTTGAACGCGCCTTTATCGATCACAGTCCCGTCCTCTAACGGTTTTTTGGCATTACCGAGTTTATGCAGCTCCCACTTCCATTCAGAGTCGGCGATTTGGCTGCCGCGGTTTTTATATTCTGCAAACAATGTCAGCGGTGCACAGACCGTTCCTTTCGTCTTTGTCTGTTTTTGAAGCTTCAAATTGCTCCCGTCCCACTGTTTCCCATCTTGAGGAAATGAAGAGGCCGCTTTCATTGTCATGCTGTATGTTTCCACATCGTGAAATGATGCGTTTGTATGCTGTGACAGCTGACTCCCCAATCCAATTAAAAGATAAATGATCAGCAGCGTTTGAAAAACGATGATGTTTTTTCCGGCTCTTTTTCGGGATCTCCTAGTTCGAGATAATCGGATCATGACTACCCTCCTAGCGAGTATGTAATGGCTTTTTTCGCTCGTTCGTTTTAAAGAACTTGATAGTTAGAGTATAAAGAACAAATGTGCCATTTGAAAACTATCAAAATAGTCGATTAAGTTCGTTTTACAGAACGTTTTCGTTTAATTCCTCAAAAAATCTCTCAAATTCTCATCTTTTCGAAAAGTTTGAAGTTCTTTATAAAGTACATAATTTCTTCTTCATTTTTGTATAAACACTGTTGACAAGGAAAAAATAGGATAGAAAGGATGATGCCCCGTGCTGAAAAATGCTATGTTATGCTCTTTTTTACTGCTTGCAAGCATCGGGCCGCTCAATGCCCATGCGGCAGCTTACGAAACAGCCCGCATGTCTAAGTGGGAAGAAAAAGCGGTTGAGGAAGCAAAAAAGAGGTATCCGGAAGCAGAAGTGCGTCTCACGAAAAAAGTATGGGATCGAAAGCGGGCGGATGAAGCGGTCAAACAATACCATGTCACATTGAGTGAAGGAAATAAAAATTTCGGAGTGTTTGTTACAATTTCATTTGAACCTGCGACACACAAAATCAACAAAGTCGTCGTTGTGGAAGAATATAAATAAGCCGCTTTGCAGTAGAAAGCGGCTTGTCTTTATTTATGCCTTTTAAAAAACATGATACACCCAAGAGGAAGAATGCCGAACCATTGATATATCCTGGACGGCGGCTTTGATTCTTTACGTTTTTCTTTCATTTCTTTTCTTTCCTGCTTAGGCGTGTCCATATATTTTACGAGCTGTTCCGTCATATATTTAACATAATCGTTCGTTTTCATCACATCACCTCTTGGGGAGTTCTGTCAGTTGAAGTGTTGTCATACGAATCTTTTTTTATACATTCTTCATGATTCCGACACACAATTTTTAATATTCTTTCCACTGTGTGATTTTCTTAGTGCTCAAATCATATTGGAATTCAGCGCTCGTTCCTGTGCCGGAAGCTGTCGTTACCTCTATCTTCACTCGCTTGAGCCGCTGATGAGCCGGATTGACAGTATAGGATATCAAGCCATGCTGTTTTTGAATTTTCTCTTTTGTCTCTTCGTGAATATGAGACAAGGCATGGAGCATTCCATTTTGGAGTAGGTTTTGCTGAATATGAAATTCTTTTGTTTGCTGTGCAAACATTCGTTGATTCGTTAATAAAACGGCTGAATGACCCGCGCAGAGCATGCAAATCACAGCTGTGAAAACAGCAGCCGGATAAATGAATCCTTTTGAATTTTTCACGTGATCACCTTTTACATATGATAGAGCGGAATGGACTTACGGTATGACTTGCCGCTTAAACTTGTCGCTTCAAGGATCAGCAGATGATCTTCAATCACAAACCTCATATGTTTGACATGTTGCAAAAGCGGCACATGACCTTTTCCATTGACTCTTTTTCGAATAACTGTCTGATATTTCTCATAGCGAACAGCGGCACCTTGGCGATTTGTCATTTCCAATGACTGATGATCGTCGCCCGCTCTTAGATCAACCGAGTTCCTGCACTCCTTCAATATTTGCTCGGCAGTAATCGTCCATTCGCGCGGGTGAATATCCGCACCGTTTCTTTCCGGGGATAAAAACAGATGAAGTATCGAGGCCATCGTTCCTGCAATGAACATATACACCATTAAGGAAACCAGTACATTAAGAAGGGTAAATCCCTTTTGACCGCAAAATGGTGAAGCAACGCCTTTGACTGTCTCTTTTTTTAATGGAGATGCATACTTCATAATCATCTCCCTGCTCCTTCCATTCAATAAAGTAAGATGTGTTTCGGTAAAGCACAGTTTCTTTAGGCTGAAACCGTCCGGTCAGTGTGTAGCGGCTGATCTTTTCATCCAATATGCGATATGCCTCTTCTTCTTTTTCAGATGCCCCGCGCTGCAAAGACAGCTGATGAACCATAGGAATCAATAACATGGTGATCATGACCCAAATGCCGAATGCGGAAACAGCTTCAACTGTTGTAAAGCCTCTATTTTTTTTGCACATTAATCTTTCCGCTTCCTAAATAGATCGTCAGTGCAAAAGAGGCGTGCTGTGTATCGATCACGATTTTCCCCCCTTGATTCGGAACTCCGCTTGGGTTAAAAGTAAGAGTTCGTTTGAGCGTCGCTTTTTTGAACGCAATATGGCAACTGTATGTCCTGACCAGCTTAGGCGATGAGCCTTCGTCCGCGTGCTTAATAATATAGCGGCAGCCGGCAAAGTCAAACTGCACCTTAACCGTCGCATGGCGGACGAGAGCTGTCTGCTGTGCGTAAAGCAGATCCTCTTCAAGCTGTGAGACAAAGTGCTGAACAACTCTTTTTTCATAAACGGGAGGCAGTGCGGCAAAGAGAAGAGAGAGCATAATGGAACCGATCATCAATACAGTTAGGCTTTCCAAAAGCGTAAATCCTTTTTGATTCATAACCGTCAATCAGCCTGTGCTTTGCCGTTTGAAATTTTAATTGCTTTCCCATTCGGGCACTTTAAGTTCTTCTTCACGTAACCTTCAGATTCAAGGTCCGCCCTACTCGGCGTTTTCCCGTCATGATCCATTTGATAAGCCGTGATTTGCGCTTGAACCATATTAATTAACCCTTCGCATCCTTTCTTTTGAATACTTTGATTATGCTTGGTCACATTCGGTATGGTGATCAACAGCAGGATGGAGATGACGAGCATGACGACTAACATTTCTATCAGTGTAAATCCCTTTTCATTCACAGTTCCGTCCTCCTTATAACTGGTTCATCATTTGATACATTGGCAAAAGCATAGACAAATAAAGAATTAATATCATCGCCGCTGTTAGCCCGTAAATCAATGGCTGGATCAAACCTGTCCATTTTTCTGCTTTCCGTTCAAGCCGTTCAATCAAAAATTGACTGTATGAATACAGCTCTCTGTATAAGTGTCCGTTTAATTGGCCGTGAGCAACAGCCTTCGCCAGATCATTTTCATAAAACGGATGCCCGGCCAGCATCTGCTCCAGACTCTCCCCTTGTTTCAGCCGCTCGATCAGGCGCTTCGCTTCATTTTTATGAAATGATAAAAACGGCTGGCTTTCAAATGCTTTTAAACTGTCATATACAGACAGACCAGCTTGCAAAAGATTGCTCAATTGGAGCGATAAAAAATAACTGTTGAATAGTTTGAAGGTTTGGCCCAGCAAGGGGATTCTAATGAGAAAGGTCATTTTGTCTTCTGGAGGTTTATGGCGAAATGAACACAGATAATAGAGGGATAAAGCGGCGGCAATCAACATCATTCCTGCGATAAAAAGATAAAAATGATCAAAAACCGAAAAGATGAGGGTCGTTGCAAAAGACGTTTCAACGTTCATTGATTCATAGATCGCGGAAAATTGCGGGATGATTGCCGATTTCATAATAGAGATAATGACGCAGACCGTTAAAACTAAAAACAAGGGATATCTGGCGGCTTTCTTTAGTTTTTCGGTTTGAGCGATCTTGCGGTGAAGCAGCTCTCCGCTCTGCCGAAAGGCATACGGCAAATTCCCGTGCTGTTCGGCAAAGTAAACAATGGTAACAGCATCCTTATGAAATGAAATCATTTCAAGCACTTGAAACACAGGTCGCCCTTCTGTCAGCTTCTCCATCGCAAATGTCAGATCTGCTCTTCGCCTTTCATTCAATTGCAGTTTCAGCATACTTAAAGCATCCAAAATCGTATATCCGCTCTTCATCATGTCTCCGAGTTTTTTCAGAATGTCCGCCTGTTCCCGGACGGGCCACTTCATTTTAATCTTCATGGCCTATCCAGCGTTCATAAGTATTCGACGGCAGATATCCGAGTGCTATTCCCTTCTGGATCAGCGTTTTCAAAGTTTCTGTTTTTATGTCACCGCACCTGCCTTTTGCTTCTTCGATGCAGAGATTGAGGCTTTTTCCGTACAAAAGCTCGAAGACGCTTGCTCTTCTCACAGGCCTCGACAATCTGCAATATAAAGAGCAGCTGTCGCCGCAAAACGGGCAGACGAGACCGACGAGGCGCTGGGCGCTGATTGCGACCAGTGTTTGTTCAATTTCTGTCATATCAACGCCGAACTCGAGCAGCCTGTATATTGCGCCTTTGGCATTTTTCGCATGCATGCTCGATAAAACAAGGTGTCCTGTCAAAGCTGCCCTGACTGCGATTTGGGCTGTTTCGGCATCGCGAATTTCCCCGAGGATGATCATGTCCGGATCGTGGCGAAGCACCGCCTTCAACCCCGCAGAATAAGTCATGCCAGCTTTTTCGTTTACTTGCACTTGCAAAATGTTTTCGCTTCTTGATTCAACAGGGTCTTCCAAGGTAATGATGTTTCGCTTAAAATGCCGCTTAGCGTATTCGATTAAAGAATAGAGTGTTGTCGTTTTCCCCGAGCCTGTCGGACCGGTGAACAGAATTAATCCGTGGGAATGCTTCAGAAAAGACAGCAGCTTGAATGTTGCACTCGGAAACAATGAGAGCTTTGTGAGCGGCTTGCTGCTCATCTTGGGAAGAAGCCTGATGACCAAGCTTTCATCATGGATGGTGGGCAGAGTGGACATTCTTAAATGAACGGGCTGACGGTTGATATAAAGAGTCAAAGCTCCGCTTTGCGGCAGCCGTCTTTCCCCAATATCCATCGAAGAAAGGAATTTAAAGTGAGAAATGAGCCTTGAGCACTCATTTCTCGTTAATCTGTCTTTTTGAAAAAGTTCATCATCAATCCTGAAGCGAACCACCGCCTCTTTTTCACCGGGAACAATATGAATGTCTGACGCCTTCATTCTATATGCCTCGTCAATTAATCTTCCGCTTAATGATTCAATCGTGTACAAACCATTGCGCCTCCTTTCTAAGCGCAGTTTATACGAAAAACATCGGAAGCATCAAATCCTTAAAAATCGCAAATCAAGCTGAATACGAAGCAAAAACGGAATTTCCGAATACCGATTTGACTATTTTATTCAGCTTCCAACTGCTGAAATGAGAAATTTAAACCTTCTCTTCAGCCTTGCCGTTTTCACGGATGCAAAAGCCTTTATTGCAAAGCGCCTTAGCAAGGCTCTGTTCTGTGTTAATATGCGAAAAATCCATCCCAAGCTTCACAACTGTTTGGGCAATCTCCGGTCTCAAGCCCGAAAGAACCGTCTCAACGCCAAGTAGTTTTGTGCTGTCTACGACTTTGAACAACTGGTAGGCAACCATCGTATCGACGACAGGAACACCGGAAATATCAATAAACAGATGCGAGAGATGAAGCTCAGCACACTGCTTAAGCGCAGATTCAATGATCACCGTTGCCCTGTGAGTATCAATTTCGCCAATGAGCGGCAGCACACCGATGTGTTCTGATACCGGTATAACAGGTGCGCTCAGTTCGCGTATCATCTCGGTCTGCGCCTTCAATTGCCTCTTTGTCGTATGCTCATATTCAAGAATAAACTGTTCAATAACCTCATCCATCATTGAGTGAAGCTGTTTATTCCAGATAAAAAAGTCTTTTTTCGAACAGTCCGGTGCATGTTTATCCGAAAAATGCTCGATTTCATCTATTAAAAGTTCACGGCACACTTTAAACCCCTTTATGCTTTCAGTCACCGGAATTTGGCTAACAGCCCTGTCGTAGGCAATTTCCTTGGCGCATCCGGAAGCTTTATCCCAGCATAGCGCCTGTTCATCCTTGGCAAATACCCTTGAAACAGCCAGTATAAAGTCCTTATATTGCTGTGCCGTTTTTTCTTTTTCAGACGCTGTTCGGGACAGCCATTCATCGGTGATTCTGTCCGCCTGTTTGACCAAATACTCATAAAGGGCTGCATGCTTGTTTTCCATGTCAATCCTCCTCATTGTTTTCCTTTAAAATCAATCGGCTATATGACCAACATTTTGATCACTATGTATAAAACGAAATCGATTGTCTACACTATACGTAAGCGCATTGGGCTATAGCCAAGCGGTAAGGCAACGGACTTTGACTCCGTGACGCGCTGGTTCGAATCCAGCTAGCCCAGTTACACAGGCGAAAAAACGAAGATATGCTGAACATGCAATGTGTCAGCAATCTTCGTTTTTTTCAGGAAACAGAACGGTGTAAGGTGTGTTTTTTTAATTTTAAGAGTTCGCCGGGATTATATCCGACAACCAGCTTATCGCCGTTTACGATAATCGGGCGTCTCAGCAGCTTTGGTTTTTGAATTAACAATTCCAGCACTTCGCTGACCGTTAATTCTTCGATATCAAGATTTAACTCTTTAAATGCCTGGCTTCTTGTCGCCAATATCTCATCAATTCCTTCGGTCGTGAGAGACAAAATATGTTTCAGCTCGTCCTGATTCGGCGTTTCCCTGAAAAGATGCCGCTCTGTAAAATCAACCTGGTTCGCTTTCAGCCAATGTTTCGTTTTCCGGCATGATGTGCAGCTCGGGTATGAATAAAAGGTCAGCTCTTCCATGAATGATTCCTCCTTAAAATGTACTGACTTTGTCTTTGTATGTTTTAGTACCCGTGATATTTTCCGTTTAAACACGTGACAGGTGATTTTTTAAAAATGCTTATCACAAAATTGTAAAAAATGAATTGATTTTCCCAAAATGAAAATGTTTACATTTCAAGATAAATTGGCTTATAATAAAATCAAAGGGGCTTTTTGGGAGGGATATAAATGAATCGCATGTTCCGTGTGTTAGGATTCTGGACAGGTATCTTTGCGGTCATGTTTTATTTAGGAAATATGAAAGATGCATCACTGCTGTTCTTCGGTCAAACTGTATTCTTTGTGTTCTTATCGTATCTCAACTTGACCGAGCGGATGTACATTTATATTTTCGGTGCTTACTTGACAGTCTTTTTTGCCGCATTTACATATTATTCTGTGTTTATTATGGTTCCCGGGCAGGGAGGCCATTAAAAAAGACGATCCATCAGGATCGTCTTTTTTATGTTTTACAAAGTAAATCCGTTGATGAACGGGTTTTGTTCCTGTTCTGTTGCAATGTCCGTCTCGGGGCCGTGACCGCTTAACACAAGCGTCTCTTCCGGAAGTGTCAGCAGTTTTTGATGAATACTGTCCATCAGCACCTTTTGATTTCCTCCCGGCAGGTCTGTACGCCCGACTCCCCCTTTAAATAAAACATCCCCGGAAACGATCAGGTTTTCTTCTTCCGCATAATACGAGACGCTGCCCGGAGAATGTCCAGGCGTAAAGAGCATGCGGAGCGTAAAAGAGCCGATTTTAAGATCCCCCTCTTCTTCGATCAGATGATCTGCTTTTTCTGCTGTGATCGTCTGTCCCGTAAGCAGCGCTGAACCATTTAATGAAGGATCAGTCAGCCATTCAGCTTCATTTTTATGTACGTATACAGGAATGTTCCATTCTTTTCTGACATTGTCCACGGCTCCGATATGATCAAAATGAGCGTGAGTGAGCAATACTGCAAGAGGCTTCAAACCGTTTTCTTTTATGTATGCATTCAGTTTCCCTGATTCGCTGCCGGGATCAATTATTAAACAGGTACCGTCATCATGGGATAAAATATAAGCGTTCGTCTGGATTGGCCCTAAAGGCATTCTTCTCCATTTCATTTTCTTCACCTCAGATTCATCTTTCTTTGTTCCATTATGAAGGTTTTGCGGGAAACTTTCAATGAATCATGTTGTCCTCGACAAATTTGATGAAAACGGTTAAAATAAAATTGGAAATATACTGCAGGGGATCCAAACGAAGGGGGTTTATATTGATGTTGCTCGTGATCATTTTCGGTCTAGTCACGATATTATCTGCTCTTGGAGTTCTTCGTTCTCTTAAACAAATCAACGTTCTTGGCATCTTATTTGGCGGGGCGGCTTTTTTAGTGTTTGGATGGTTTACCGTCATGACAATCATTAACAGCGGGTATCCGACAGTCCACTAAACCCGGTGCCTTTAGACAAAAACAGCCTTATTCCGTTATTCCGGAATAAGGCTGTTTTTCTTATTGGCTGAAATGACGCTGGACGCTTGCAAGCTTGCCTTCCATCGTCGTTTTCTTGTCGCGGCGGTCGTCAATCCTGATATTCGTCGCCACTCTGTGGATGCCTTTTTGGAAAGGCGCTTCGTGAATCGTCTGAATCACCTCAAATAAATCGCTTAATTCCCCTTCAATCAAAGTATTCATCGGTGTCAGCTGATATTGGATTTTGCCTTCTTTTTTAAATCCTTCTAAAATGGTTTGAATCTCCGCTACATACGCGCTTACGCTTGGAGTTTCGGTACCGATCGGTATGATGGTAACGTCTGCTATGGCCACTGTCCATTCTCCTTTCTATTCTTTTGTCACAAGGGGTGCTGCAGTTTTTGAGTTGAATGAAATGATTTGATCCTGGGTATAACCGTACAATGCATAATCCCCGTCAGGAGATACGGTAATCGGAAGCATTTCCACTTTTTCACGAATGACTTCCCGTTTGCCGGTTTTGAGACTGACGGAAATCAGATCATACAAGGAGCCCGACTCATTCGGCTGATACGTATAAAACAGCTCATGCCGAGGGTCGTAGCTGTATTCCATCGGTGACAGGCTGCCATATTCCGAGAACAGCGGCAATTTGAAAGAAATTTTCTTTTCCGAAGAAGAAACGTCTGAAAATATGTAGGTGCCCTGGCGATGACTGGATGAAGGCGCTACAATCAGCCGCATATCCCCCAGAACATCGAGCAGTACGGCATCACCGGCGAGCTTCTTTTCCCGTCCGTCCGCTGTGTTGAAGGAATAAACAGGAGCCGGTTTTTCCCGGTTCCGTTCATTCCATTTGATATATTCAAAAGTGTCGGCGGAAGTCCAATGAACAAAGGCGGCCTGTGCGATGTCTTTTTCGGTTTGCTGTTCTTTCGCATCAATCAGGCGCGATTCATAATTCCAATCTTTCGTAAAAGTTGTGACGTATAAAAGATAAGGGTCAAACCGATTCCAGTCCACTTGCAGTTCATGCGTGCGAAATTTTTTTGTGTACAGCTGTTTTCCCTGTAAATTAAGCAAAGTTAACTTCATTTCAGAGCCGTTTCCGGCGGTTTGGATGAGAATCATGCCTTTTTCCCTGTTTACTTCCGCCGCTATCAGCCTGTCATCCGTCTTGTAGATCGTTTCGCCCGTCCCTTTAAATATATCATATGATTTGACTTCACTTCCTGCGACCGGATCGGTTGCGGTGTATATAACGGTTTCATTATCAAGCCATCCTGCCGCCTCATCAAAGTGCCGGTCCTTCAGCGCTATCACTTTTTTATCTTTTACTGCTGCACTGCTTTTCTTTTTCCCTTCCGGCTCCTCATGATGAACGCTTTTCGTTCCTTCCTGATGCTGCGGTGTGCAACCAGCCGCAGCCACGGTCATCACAGCGGCAATAAGCCATAACGAAACTCTCAAACCGGCCATTCTCCCTCCATAAATGATTGGCTGTCTAATTTACGATTTTCACCGTGAAAAGTTTCAGCTTTCAAAAAAGCAGGATGCCCAAAGTATGCCTCTGCTTTTACAATATATATCGTCAAATTGTTTCAGTGGTAAAGGATTTTTTCCTTTGCCGAGTTCAACAGTATATCCTTCTCTTCCGAAAAAATGAATAAACCAATCTCTAAATCCTGCATAGCTGTCTATATATCTGACGCCCTTATAACCGCTCAGGCGCTCAAATGTTTGGATCACATCGGCTGATTCAGGAGGCTCCAGCCCCTTGTACCCCCAATAAATTTCCTCTCCCTGTGTGTGAAGCGCCACAAGCCGATCAGGCGGCTCGTTTGCGATTAAATCCCTCATCGCTGCCGCTTCCGGTTCTGTCAGCGGTTCATCTCCGGGGTAGTCCCTGTAGGAAGGGGATTTGGGCGGTTTTCTCTGTTTTTCGATCTCCCAAAAAGACGGAAACTGATTATTTAAATCCACTCCGTTTATATTGGCTTTCCATTCCCGGAAATCCGGTTGATGCTCATTCATCTCATCCAGTGCTTCCCGCGCTATCCCAAGATGACCGGGACCGTTAAGCACAAGATCAACCCCGTCGGGATTAACGATCGGCACGACGGAAAGCTTTGTTGATGAAAAAATGTCAAGCGGTGAAAAACCTAAAGCGGACCGGCCTGTACATAAATGATAACAATATTCTTTGAGCCATTTCATCAAAACAGAAGTGGTGATCCATTCATTGGCATGAAAAGAAGCATTCATATGCGTTTTTTTTTCGGCATTTTCAGCTCCGAGGAGCAGTTCGTATATAGGCTGGCCCATGCTTGAGCGACCGATGATGCGGGAAGTAACAAACGGAAAGCACTCCGTCAATCTGTCAATTTCCTTTTTCAGTACTGCTGAATCGTAAACGACTGTTTTTGTCAGCCACTGTTCATCTTCAAGTGTGTATTGATTCACCAATAATTGCAGCTGTTCATATGTTTCGGCTGCTGGAACGTTTTTTCCTGCTTGAAAAGACGCTCCCGGAAAATAAAATTCGTCCGCGGCTGCATTCGCGTTTGCGCTGATTAAAAGCGGTTCGGGTATGTTCAGGATATTAGACAATCTATCCATATTCTGCTTTAACTCCGGTTTGATGTTGATGAATGCCATCAATGATCCCTCCCACAATAGCATATGATGAAGGCTCGTTTAAAAACTCTCCCGGTTCGCTTAAAAAACGCTTTTTCAATAAGGTTTCAGCCCGCAAAAAAACTTCCGCCCAAATAGGCGGAAGTTCATCTATTATTTCGCTAAGCTTTCTGTAATAAAGTCAAGCTGGCCCTCTAATGAAATCGGATCGGAAAAGTAGAAGCCGACAGGGTCGATTTTATAGACATGTTGATTTTTGACCGCGCCAAGGTTCTTCCAAATGGAGGTATTAAGCACGGCGCTGTCGTCTCCGCTTGATTCCCAGGGCCCTATAAATATATAATCTCCGGCGAATTCAGGCAGCTTTTCTAATGAAATGCTCGTGTAGCCCGGCCCTTCGTCGATTGCTTTTTCCTTCGTCAGCTTTGTCGCCTTTAAGCCGAGATCTTGATAAACAATGCTTCCTCCCCTTCCGAATTGATCGCCGAATACAAAGATTTCTTTGCCATTCGTTTGCATAATGGAAACCGTTTTGTCCCCGACCGCTTTTTGAATTTTTGATTTTGCCGCGGCAACTTTTTTGTCCCATTCAGCCAGCCATTTCTCCGCTCGATCTTCAGTACCTGTCATTTTTGCGAAATCCTTCAGCCGTTCAGTGTTATTCAAGCTGTCATATTTCAAAGCGACCGTCGGAGCGATTTTTTCCAGCTTTTCGATATCAGCGCCTTGGGTCGTCCATACGACAATCAGGTCCGGTTTTAATTGAATAACCTTTTCAGCGGAATTTCCTTCACCAATGTTTGTCACACCCTCGGTTTTCCCCTTGAAATAAGGATTTTTGAATACCCTGTCAGGGGCACCCACTACATTGAGACCGAGTGTCTTGAAATAGCCGAAATAATCGTCAGCCATGACAACCACCCGTTTCGGATGCTTCGGAACTTTAACCGTTCCGTTTTCAGCCTTGTATGTAATCGTTTCTTCGCTTTTTGATTGAGAAGACGAATCTTTGCTCTCCGTTTGATTGCCGCATGCTGTCAATGCTGCGATCAATAATAGTACAAAGCATGCTCCAGCGAGCGTCTTTCCTTTCATATTCACCTTTCATACCTTCTTTCTGGTTTGAATATCGATAAAGAGAATCATTATCAATTATATCATAACCGGCATCGGCTTGGATCATGATTTTGATGACGGACTCTTGTCATTAAAAACAGGCCGGAACGATATCCGGCCTGCTGCATCAGCTTTCTCCGCCAAAAGAAAAGCTTACTCGTCTTTCGGCTTGGCGTCAGATTGCTTTTTTAAGCGCTCGCTGTCATAAAACCTCAGCAAGTCGCCATAAATGATTTGATCTGAATATGAAAGCTCCTGTTTCGCTTTTTCAATGTACGGCTCACAGCCTTTTTTATCTTTAGACGGCTCTCCTGTTGATTTATCATAGCATATGCCGTCTGTGTATACTTTGTCTTTCGTAATAAAGCTGCCGTCGCGAAGCACTGTAAACTCCGTTTTGTCTTTGGCAAACAGGTCGTTTCCAAACTGGATCTGATCGCTCGAATCGATTCCGAGAAGGTTCAGTACAGTCGGCCGAATATCGATTTGGCCGCCGACGGTGTCAATGGCTTTCGGCTCTTTATCCGTCACTCCCGGAATGTGGATCACAAGCGGGACTCTTTGAAGCTGCACTTCCTCAAACGGGGTTACTTCTCTGCCGAGGAATTGGCTCATCGCTTCGTTATGGTTTTCGGAAATCCCGTAATGGTCACCGTATAACACGATAACAGAATTATCGTAGAGGCCGTCTTCTTTCAGCTTTTCAATAAAACGTTTAAGCGCTTCATCCTGGTAGCGGACGGTCGGGAAATATCTGTTTAACGTACGGCTTTTTGAATCAAATTCATCGATCAGTTTATCTTCCTCATCCAGCTCAAACGGAAAATGGTTTGTCAGCGTGATCAGGCGGGTATAAAACGGCTGAGGCATTTCTTTCATCAGCTCTGATGTTTGTTCGAAGAATTCCTTATCTTTCAGTCCCCAGCCCACTGAGTTTTCTTCGTTTACATCATAGGAATTGATATCGTAAAACTTATCGTATTTAAACGTATCGTACATAATATCCCGATTCCAGAAGCTTTTGTTGTTCGCATGGAAAATCGAGGAATAATAGCCGTGGTTTTTCAATATTTCAGGCATTGCCGTATATTCGTTTCCTGCATTCGTAAAGAAGACCGCTCCTCTTCCAAGAGGATAGAGAGAGTTGTCGACGATGAATTCGGAATCTGCCGTTTTGCCTTGGCCTGTCTGATGATAGAAATTCTCGAAGCTGTAGCTTTTCTTTATCAGGTCGTTTAAATAAGGCGTAATCTCTTTGCCGTTTAACTTTTGGTTCACGACAAAGCTTTGGGTGGATTCCAGGGAAACGAGGATCACATTCCGACCCTTGGCGATCCCGGCCAGGTTCTGATTGGTGTCCGTGCGGTTTGCGTTGACATAGTTTTCAATCTCCGTGAGGCTGTTGCTGTCGGCCAGCGCACGCTGTGCAGATTGCTTTGACTGGATCAGCCCGTCATAGATATGGAAGTTGTAAAGACTGATATTCTTCACAAGAACTTCCCTGTCAAACGATCTTGTCAAAAGCTGCGGTCTTTCTGTTTCAGAAATCCCTAAATTGAAAAAGAAAACGGCAGCGACAAATAGATAGTAAGCCGCGCGTTCCTTTCTTGTCGCCTTTCCGCCTGTTTTGGCAGGCTGGCGCTTGTACAGCCAAATTAAAATGGCAATGTCGACGACGAGGAGCAAATCGGTCGGCATAAACAAAGAGTTGATACTGCTTCCCAAATCACCCATATTATTCGTCTGGAACAATACAGGAATCGTTAAAAAGTCGTTGTAAAAACGGTAGAAGATCATGTTCGCAAGCAAGACAAACGTCAGGACGATGCTTGCCCCGATAATAAACCGGTTCCTGTTTTTTTCTTTGAAAAACAGGCCGATTCCGAATATAAACAGCAAAAAGCTTAAAGGATTGATGAACAATATAAACTCTTGCATGAAGTTTTCAATTTTAATGTTGAAGCTTGTTTTGTAGACGACATACGTTTTCAGCCACATCAGCAATGTCGCAATTAACAAAAACGAAATTTTTGAAAAAAATGACTTTCGCATTCGAAACCTCCCTATGCAGCAAGACGCATGTTTCCGCAAATTGAATTTCCACATATTGTTTTATTTTAGAAAAATCGCTAAAATTACTAAATCATATCTTAACCTGTCTGTACAAAAAAATCAATCATTTTTCACATTGGCTTAAAAGTGTTAACAATGCTGCAAAGCGTTCCGAAAATGCTTATAAAACAGGCTCCGCCTGGCTTTTCAGCCATTGGTTTTTGGCGATCCATGCGCCGCCGATCACGCCTGCGTCGTTTCCAAGTGAAGCGATTACGATCTCAGCCGCCTCGCCGGCCCGCGGGAATACGAAGCGGTTGAAAGATTGTTCAACTTTGGAGCGCAGGATTTCTCCTGCTTTTGAGACGCCTCCGCCAATTACGATTTTCGAAGGATTGAGTGAGCTCGCCAAGTTGCCGAGGACCATTCCTAAATGACCCGCCACATAATCGACGACTTCGCAAGCAACCGGATCATTTTCCCTGGCCGCTTCAAAAATATCGCGCGCCGTGATATCCGGACATGCACGCAAGTCTGTATCTCGATGACCGGATTCTATTTTTTCTTTGGCAATCCTGACGATGCCCGTAGCCGAAGCAATCGTTTCGATACAGCCGCTTTTCCCGCAGTTGCACGGCGCTCCTCCTTCAGGAACTGAACAGATGTGGCCGATTTCTCCGCCTGCACCGTTTTGCCCGCGAACGATTTCTCCGTTTACAATAATGCCGCCTCCGACACCCGTTCCCAATGTGACAAGAATCAAATCCTTTGCGCCGTCTCCCGCTCCTTTCCACATTTCGCCGAGAGCCGCGATGTTCGCGTCATTTTCAATGACCGCCGCTAATCCTGTCTCTGCTTCAAGGTGGTCTTTTAACGGATAGTTCTCCCAGCCCATGTTCGTCGTTTTATAAACGATGCCGGTCTCCGTATTGACGGGGCCCGGAGCGCCCATGCCGATCCATTTTAAGATGTGCTTCGGTTTGCCGAGCTCTTTCAATTTTCCGTCGATGGCTTTTGCGATGCTTACCGTAACCGTTTCCCCCGATTTATCGGTCGGAATTTCCCACTTGTGCAGGATTTCACCATAAGCGCTTACAAAAGCGAGCTTTACCGTTGTTCCTCCAAGGTCGACTCCGACCAGCCAGCTGTCATTCATTTTGCTCCCCCTCTAATCCCTGTTTTATTTTCTCTTTACTTTTGTGAGTTCATTCTGCAAAATTGAAACGCCTTTAAGCCACTGTTCTTTTTCTATCAGATTCGAAAGAAACATTTCTTTCAGTTCGTCCATCATATATTCAAGTTCAAGTTCGCGATCTCCAAAATAAACATAACATCCAAACTGTTTCAGCAACAGCTGTACATCATAGGCTGTTTTCATTTTATTTCACCATTCTTTAAAGGTCTAACATTAGAGTATTCATAAAGCTGTCCGGCGTCAAGCAAAAAAAAAGCCTGTTTTCCTGAAGGAAAACAGACATTCAGCGGTCTGGATCCTGGGGATCCAAAAATACGGGCCTTCTATTTTTCAGCGGCATTGGCGTTCGAATCGCGATATCTCGAAAGGCTCTGTAGTCAAAGGGGATAAACGGCCATAAATACGGCACATGAAACGACTTCATTCTGACCAGATAAATCACCCAGCAGAAGATCGCGATGACAAAGCCGATCGGTCCGAATGCGCCGGCCGCGATCAGGAGAACGATTCTTGCCAGCCTGTTCGCTATGCTCAGCTCATAGCTCGGCGTAGCAAACGTGCCGATAGCCGCAACAGCGAGATACAAGACGACTTCATGCGAGAAAAGTCCGACCTGCACCGCCACTTCTCCGATCATTAAAGCAGCTACAAGTCCGAGAGCCGTAGCCAGAGACGACGGGGTGTGGATTGCAGCCATCCGCATCATGTCGACGCCTATTTCAATTATGATGAATTGCGCAAGCAGCGGAAGGGCCCCTTTTTTTTCAGGCCCTATATATTGAAGGGCGTCCGGCAAAAGATCGGGATGAACGGAGAGCAAAAACCACAGCGGCAGCAAAAAGATCGATGCCAACACAGATATAAAACGGACCACTCGCAAATAGGCGCCTGCAAGCGGTTTGTTTCTGTACTCTTCGGCATGCTGCAGATGGTGCCAAAAAGTAACAGGGGTAATCAGCGCGCTTGGCGAACCGTCCACAAAGACGAGAATGTGGCCTTCGTACAAATGAACGGCCGCAGTATCAGGCCTTTCTGTATAGCGGACCGTCGGATAAGGATTCCAATGACGGCCGCCGATATATTCTTCCAGTGTCTTTTCCGCCATTGTCAAAGCGTCCGTATCGATCGCTTCAAGCGATTGCTTCAGCTTTTTTACACTTTCCAAATCAGCGATATCTTCCAAATAGCAGATGACGACATCTGTTTTGCTTCTTCTGCCGACCTGAAGGAACTCCATTCTGAGGGAACGGTCGCGGATTCTTCTTCTCGTCAGTGCGGTGTTGAACACGATCGTTTCGACGAAGCCGTCTCTTGAACCTCTGACGACACGTTCATTGTCGGGTTCCTCCGGGTTTCTTGCCGGATATGTCCGCGCATCGATAATAATGGCATGGTCCACCCCGTCGACAAGGAGAACGGCCGGCCCGGACAACACCTGGGCGGCTGCTTTGTCGAGGTCGTCTTCCGTATCAATTTCGATGTATGGGATGTACGTTTTGATCAGCTTCTCAAGCGGATCGTCTTCCAGACTTTCAGGGGTGAGCCTTGAGAGATTCTTAAGCAAGTGGTGCATAATATCATCTTTTACAAAGCCGTCGACAAGATAAAGCGACATGTCTCTATCAGCATAAACAACATCAAGCCGGATCATGTCGAAGCTTTTGTCGACCCCCAGCTTTTCATTTAAATATTCAACATTTTTCGCTAAATTTTTTTGGACCGCATGCTTTTTTTCCATTGTATATTAAAAGCTCCCGTCAAATGAGTCTATACTAAAGACCATTTTTAACATAACGGAAGCTTTTCATACTTGGTTACCGGGCGGTTTCTTTCTTAAGTTCGTCCCGAAACGCTTTATACAACTCTTCATCAGGCTTTTCTGCCAACGCTCTTTCAACAGACTGTTCGGCTTTGGCGAACTCGCCTTTTTGAGCATAGAGCCTGGCAAGATTATAGAGTGAGGCGTGATCTGATGGATCTTTTTCAACGACGGCCTCGAACCTTTTCTCAGCGTTTTCAAACTCGCCGAGCTGAAATTCGGAATAAGCGAGCAGTCTTAAAGTGTCGCTGGAAGCATCCTGCTTTGAGCCGAATTCCTGCAAGGCATCTTTTACCTTTTTATAGTCTCCCTCTTCATACCATTTCGCCGCCTGATGCAGCATGGCATTTTCCTGCATCGAAGCTGAATGTGTCCCAAAGTACAGGGCGCCTCCTCCGATGACAAAGATGAGGACCCAGTCTGTCAGCCGCTGGAGCGGTCTTTTTTTCCCGGGGATTCCGACTGCCAAGGCCGTCAGGAGCCCGCCGATCAATCCGCCGATATGGCCGGCATTGTCAACATTTGAAATCGTGAAACCGAGGCCGAGGTTGAGGATGATAATCACAATGATATTTGTTCCAATCGTTTTTAAGAAAGCTTTCCGGTTTGAAAAAGCCAGATACAAAAGTGCTCCCAAACAACCGAAGATGGCTCCCGAAGCCCCTGCGGACGGATACGGGCTGAACAGAAAGCTGCCGATCGATCCAAAAATTCCGGCTGATATGTATATCACAAGAAAGCGGAATGATCCAAACACCCTTTCTGCCGCGGCTCCGACAGACAGCAATGCAAATGTATTGAACATGAGGTGGACCAATCCGATATGAAGAACGATCGGCGTGACAAGCCGCCACCATTCCCCGGCTAACAGGAGGCTGTTTTCCTTCGCACCGAACCGGATGAGCGTGTCGGTATTCTGACTGCCGCCCGACATTTCCAGAAGCAGAAACATGAAGACTTGAAGCACTGCAAAAATCCAGGTAAACATCGGTTTGCCTTTCTCAAATAAAGCCGCTTCCCGCCGCCTTTCTTCTTCTCTTGCTTTAGCCGCTGCTAATACTTCGGCTCTCTTCTCTTCCACATTCTCGTATCCGGCATCGTGCATGTGGCCTGTCAGCTCATCCGGCCCCATGTTTAAAGCAACGGCGAGTTTGCGGAAGCCTTCTTCAGCCGAAGCGTGCTCAATAAAAACCGGCACGATGCTGATCCGTTTATCTGCGACCGGATGACTGACAACATCTTCCCACTCATCTACAGGTGCTTCCTGTGACAAATAGACGTTTAATATCGAGAGCTTTCGCTGCCTTGATGCTGCTCTCAGGCGCTCCGCTCTTTCATAAAGAGATTCCAAGTCACCGACGAGATCCTGTCTGAAATCGATATCCTTCCGAAAAACGCGAACCAAATCATACGGCGCGCTCCCCCTTGCTTCAAGCCAGGCTTCTCCGAATGAAGCTGGTGCCTGCACAAGCTCAAAATCCCTGTCTAAGAGGTTCCCGATGAAATTCCAATACAAATAATCGATTGAATACATACCGACGCTCCACAATTGTTTTTGTCCATTATAACAGGAAACGCGTCATTCTGCGCCTTTTAAGCGCTTTAAAAAAATCCCGTTTTTAAACGGGATTCAGAAAGCCTGCTGTATAAACTTATTGCGAAAAAACGGAATTCTCATCATCAAATGGATAAAATAGTGGCGGATCTGGTTTTGACCAAGAATGAAATTGATGACACGATAACGGTTTTGAAAAAACACAAGGGCGGCAATGACGCCTACTGCAATGAATGTAACTTTTCTCATATGATCCCTCCTATAACCGTATCGTGTCTCATTTTTTAATAATTATTCAGCTGACCCGCTGCAGGTGTAAACGGCGTCTTCGGTAAAAATTTGCTCAACCGGAATGTCGTGCGGCTCCTTTGGGACATGATCGATCACTTGGCACTCGAAAGCCAGCGATGCGGTATCTTTTGTGAAACCGGCCAGGTATCTGTCATAATAGCCGCCTCCATAGCCGATTCTGTATCCTGTCCGGTCATAGCAAATTCCCGGCACAAGGATGAAATCGATGTCTTCAGGCTCCATCCGCCCGGTTTTGTGCACGATCGGTTCCTGCAGGCCAAAATACACAACTTCAAGATCGCTTTCATCCTGAAAGCTGCGAAAGTGCATCTCTTTTGTATCAGGCATACATTTCGGAATGCACACCGTTTTTCCTTCAAGCCGTGCCTGTTCGATAATCGGTTCTGTCGGAACTTCGCGATTTCTGGATATCGTAAGGGCAATGCCAGACGCTTTTTTCCACTGTTTGGATTGAAAAAGCTTCCGGTGAATCGCTTCCGCCTTTAGAAGAAACTCCTGTTCCGGCATGTTTGCAAGCCTCTTTCTGACCTCATTTCGTAAAGAACGCTTCACATCTCTTTCCCCCTTAAAAACAGAAAAACAGCAGGAAAATCCCTGCTGCTTACTTTGTTTCGCGGTGTAATGTTGATTTTTTGTCACGTGGGCAATACTTTTTGAATTCAACGCGATCTGGATTGTTACGCTTGTTCTTTGTAGAAATATAGTTACGCTCGCCGCATTCAGTGCAAGCTAAAGTAATATTAACGCGCATTTATTTTTCCCTCCAAACTATATATCATTTCTGTTCAGACTTATCTATAATACCACTTATGATGCCGGAATGCCAGGCGTTTTTTTTTAGTTTGTCACGGTTTGTTAAAAAGACGTGTGATACACATGTTGCAAAAACACATTTTTGATATATCCAGGATCATGCAAATCTAATATATAAGCCTCTGCCGTTTGCCCGACCTTGAGCAGCTGCTCCTTATCGCGGATAATTTCTGCAAGCGCATATGCAGCTTTATCCGGATGATTAAAATCAATCTGAAAGCCGGTCACCCGATCGATGACGAAATCGTTCCATCCCCCGTTGGTTCCGACGGCGACGGCAACGCCGGCTGCCATGCTATCTTGAGCAGCGATGCCGAACGGCTCATAACAACTTGGGAAAACAGCCATTTCACAAAATGCCAGCCAGCTCTCTCTTTCTTCTTCACAAAGGAAAGGAAGAATTGTCACACTTTCCTTAATGCCCAATTCTCTTGCCTTGGTCTCGATCCCGCTTTGAAGCGGTCCTTCCCCGGCAATGACAAGTTCAAGATCAGGCTGCCGTTTGCGAAGCTGCTGAAAGGCGTGCAGCCATTCGATAAACCCTTTTTCCGGAACAAACCTTCCGCAGGAAAAAAAGTACGGCGCACTTTTCATTCGTTTTTTCACCGTGCGGCTTTTTATGCACGGATGGGGAATGACGCGGACTTGCTCGAAAGGAAGCGAAAACGCCTTTTGCATGTCTGTCTTCATCATGCTGCTCAGCACGAGAATTTGATCGCTTTTTTCAGCCAGAAGCCGTTCGAGGCTTGCTCTGTATGGGTGGACATTCTCGCCTGCTGCCGTTTTCCGGCCGCTTTCAAGGCCGTGTACCGTGGAAATCAGCGGAAGAGCCAGCACCTCGCTGAGATAAACGGCGGCAGGCGCGGTGATATCATCATTTGCATGGATAAAATTAAATTGTCCTTTATACGCCAGCACGGTTTTGATCATCTGAAAATTTATGGCGGCCACCGCCTCTTCAAAAGAAGCGAACGCTTTTAAATTAAGCGGAATCTCCAGCGTTTCCCATGCATGGCTGTTGGGCTCGGCAGCCGTCGTACAGACGGTAAAGCTGACTTCGTTCCGCAATAGTTCAAGGTGACTTTTCACATAGCGCCCCGCCCCGCTTTTCAATGAAAGGGGATTTTCCAGCGACAGCAGCAAAACGTTCATCAACGGGGACGCTCCTTTGCTTCTATTAAAGAATAACTCGTGTACGCGGAAAATTGAGTCGTCCAATCCTGCTGATTGTCGTGACAGAGAAAACAGCTGTTTGAATGGATTCCGTTTTCCCCAAGGTAGAAGCAGTCGGATTTGAGAACGGCCAGTGACATGTTGAGCGAATTGTATATTCGGTATTCCGCTTTGTAGAACGCATTGCCTGCAGCGGGAAAAACAGAGGCTTCCCCTTTAAATGCACCGGTATGGATCGTCCGTACGCTGCGCTCTCCGTTTTTTACGCAAAAGAGAAGAACTTGCTTTTCGACGTCTTTAATATTTTCAAACAGCACCGCTTCAGCTGCCAAAAGCGCAGCATCTGAGATTTCCCAGCTCAGCCGAACGGTTTCATGATCCGGCGAAGATATTTTTAAAATATCGTTACAAAACAAAGATTCGCTTCGAATACTATGTTGAAAAGGTTTTTTCGAGATGATTATCCTTTTCACCGTGCGCCCTCCCGTTAAGCCCTGTTATGTATTTATCCTATTGGAAATGGCCCCGCAGGCGCAACGAAAATAAAATTCTTCGACAAAATTTTTATTTTTTGCATTAACTCCTTTTGAAGCAAGCGTTTTTATGGTATAAAAAAGAAGGAGAAAATTAGAATTGAAGGTGATGAACGTGGAAATTGCTATCATTGCGCTGCTCGTTGTCAGCATTGCGCTGATTGCATTCTCATATTTTCAAAGAGAACCGATCAAGGAAGTTGAACAGGAGTTGGAAACCCTTCAGCTGTCCGCCATGCAGGAAATCTATAAATTGAAAAAGAAGATGACCGTGCTTGAGGAAGAGCTCCTCGATTCAAATGTGGTCGTCCGCAGACCAAATGCCGGCATCAGCCAGCATATTGCGAAGCAGATTCTTTCAAAATACCAAAACGGCATGTCTGTAGACGCCATCGCTAAAGCTGAGCACGTATCTGTCGAAGATGTGAAAGCGATCATTAAAGACAATGAGAGGGTGCTTGTATGACCAGACAAAGTGTACAAGCATTTGCCGGAGGAATGATTTTGGCTACCGCCGTTCTTGCAGGCGCATTTTATTTGACAGATAACGGAAAAGCTGAAGCTTCTAAAGACGCTCAAAACATCAGCGAAACCGATGTCAAAACCTATTTAAAGGACAACCAGCAGGTTTCGCTGAAACGCGAAGAATACCAGCAGCTGCTCCATTATAAAGAGACCGCTCTGAAGCAGGATGCTTCGTCTCAAAACAAAAAAGAGAAAGAAGCAGAAAAAAAAGATTCCAAGTATAAGCTTGAAATCAAAAGCGGCATGAGCACGGCTGAGATAGCAGACCTCCTTGCAAAAGGAAAAGTCATTTCATCTGCCGATGACTTCAAAGATTATGTAAAAAAGACCGGAAACGAATCTAAAATCCGCGCAGGTAAGTACGAACTGAAGCGCGGTGACAGCTTGAAAAACATCGTCAAAACACTGTCCAAATAAAAAAGCAGGCTGGAACGGGACTGACCCCCGTTTTGAGTCAGGATTTAAAAACACCTTTAAACAACCAATTCCCGATAGTTTACCGGTGATTGGTTGTTTAGTTTTGTTTTAATACGAATATTGTTAAAATAATGAATGTATTTCTTTAACAGTGTGTTCTACGATGGCAGTCGTAGTTCGATCAATGCTGTTAAGATCAAACGTTTCAGACTTTAGTGAGGAATGAAACGATCGGATGGAGGCATTATATTAATAGCTTTCTGATACTCATAAGATGTATACACTTAACCTTGATCGCACAGTAAGCAAGGACCCATATGTAATTTTTACAAGCTGAAGCAGTGCGGGTACAGTTCATAAAAAGGTTGTGGCTCCTGCACCATCTAAGTGTGAGATCATCCCACTTGCAGCTGTACCCATGGAAACAGTGACAACATTCCCCTTTGTCAGCTGTTTAATGCTTTGATTAGAGGTTCAAAGAATCCTGTGTCTTGTAGAATGCAAAAATTAAAGTGACGAAGATAAACATGGTCGCCACTGGCAGTACTTTGATAATCCCTTCTTTAAATATCATTGATGCCAAATCCAGAAATAAGCACCCCTACCAAAGGCACCATGGTCGGACTTGCTTTCCCCAAACCAGTAAACGTTAACATAAGCCCTCCCCCTACAGAAACCGTTTACATACCTATACAATAAAAAAAGATGGAGAACCCATTCGTAGTACGAAGTTGAACTTGTCAAAAAGCAAATCAAATTATTAATTTAAACGATATAAAAAAACATCCATTAAGGACGTTTTTTGATTGAGAATTAAGCAATCAATTTAACCAAAAGAAAGTAACTGTAATTAAAAGTATTAAATATATGGCCGAAAAAATTCTATAAATACCTTTTTTGGTTTGGAAAGGTGGGGATATAAAAGTTACTAAAATGGTCGGGCCAAACAAAGCAATCAAAAAGTACCTATAATCAAAAAAGACAGTGCAGATTGATAGTAGTATTGAAAAATAAAATACTATTATAAATGAAGTATTAACTTTACTTTTCGTTTCTTTTTGTTCTTCTTCTGTATGATCATCCAGTAATTTATCTATCTGCTTTTTATTAAAGAACATAAGAGCCTCCTAATGTTAATTTGTTAAGTAAATAAGGTGTTATTAATGCTTCTGTAACAGCAGCAAGTAATGTCAATAAAAAAAGTATAATAACAAAGTACAAAAAATCTTGTAAAAACTGTTTTTTTGAAAAATAAATACCCCTTATCTTCATATACACGTAATCTAACAATTTGAAACCAAGTGCTCCCGACAAAATCATTGCCGGAATCTCAAAAATACCGTGAGGAACCAAAGCAGTTAATATAAATAAGACATCGTTTCCATGGTCAGTGATACTATGTAAAGAAGATAGACCGACTAAGAAGCCATTCAATAGTAATAAGATAGATGTCAAAATTCCAAATGTAAACATTGAAAAAATGAGAAATAAATTTGCTGCAAAATTATGTGTAAAGTAACCTGATACTGTGATATTTTGAACATTATCTTGACTAAGGCTAGGTAGAATATTGTTAAAAATCACACCAAGAACTAAACCCACTATGTAAAAGGTGCTTGCTATATAGAGTATACGCTTATTTCTTTTTATTAATTCCTTCATTTTAGTATCGTATCCATATCCCTTATAATCAAATCTTCAAAATCCTTTATGTCTGTCAGGTGATTATATTCTTTAACTAAAGTACCATTAATCAGTATACCAACCTTATCGCATAGTTGTTGTGCTATGTTTACAAGGTGTGTAGACATGATGACAGTATTCCCCTGTTCAGCATAACGTTTGAGAAAACTTTTCATCATCTTTGTAGTGGGGGGATCAAATGCCCCTAATGGTTCATCTAATATTAATATTTCTGGTTCATGAACTATGGCCCCTGCAACAGATAACTTATGTTTCATACCAAAAGAAAATGTAGATATCATGTCGTTTTCATTATCTTTCAATTTAAATTGACTTAACAAAAGATCTATTCTATCATTTTTAATCTCATAAGGGACTTCTTGTAAATCAGCAACAAACTCAAGGTACTCTCTAGGTGTTAAATAATGATAGATAAAAGGTGCGTCTGGAACGTATCCTATATATTTAAGGTAAGAGGATCTTTCAGATTCCAAGGTTTCTCCTTTGACAGTGATTTTACCTTCGTAAGGTTTCACTATACCAAGGATACATTTTAAAAGAGTTGATTTACCAGCTCCATTTGGTCCAAGTAAGCCGTAAACTTTGCCTTTCTCTATCTTTAAATTAATAGATTCAAGGATCAGTTTATCTTTATATTTGAAAGACACATTTTCAATGTTCATGTTTTCATCTCCCAATTTTTCGTTCCTATTCTTTTAATCCAAAAATAATAAAAGACTCCAATACCTATAACAAATAAAATGGTACCTGTCACAATGATTAAAAAGAATACTCCCCTATTAATAATATTAAAAGTAACGAGAACGCCTGTGATACCATACAACTGAAGGTAAAATGCCAGTAACACTCCGAGAATAGTATGTTCAAAAAATGATGCTTTAACAGATGAACCAATGTCTTCAAAGTTCTCCCAATCTAAACGAGGATAGAGAAATGTTCCAATAATTTGTCCAGCCCCTATGATAAGACTGATGGAGTTAATCATGATGAACAATATAAGCTGCGTCATAATATCTAAGTTGAATAACAATAAGATGAATAAAAATAACGTATTCATTAAAATAAGAATCACAGATAAGTGCAATAAAGATTTTCCTGCGATCAATTTAAAAATAGAAGCACCCGAGCTCTTATAAACGTAAAGGTTCTCACGCTCTGCATCTGCTGAAGTTACGCCAAGTAATCCCTCTCCTAATAAAGATGTATTATAAGTCACAGCAAATAAAATTGGGTAGATAACAAAAATGTCTGAGAAATCAAACCACTTTTGATTTAAACTAAGACCTATCAATACACCTAGTTCTACTGCAATCATATTAATGGAAAGTACCAGTCGTTTTTTTATTGTAAAATTAGCTCTTAATAATGCAGTAAGGTCTTTCTTTAGAATAGCAATATTTTGCCGTGGTAAGGTCTTTTGTAAGAAACTTAAAAAAGGCAACTTGATTGGTTTTAATTTTGGCAAAAGATTATTAGGTACTGCTTCTTTTATAATCAATACTTTCAAAATTAAATGAAAGGTAATAAAGGCGAAAAGGCAACCTAAAGCAATATAACCTATAGAACATAAAAAAAATAAATGTATATCACTTGTTGAAAGTAAAAACCAATTTGTAGGCAGCCAATTGGTGGTTAATATCGTATCTAATTTGAATAGATATATGAAATTGCCAATAGCTTCGAGGAGATCATTTTGATAAAAATAATTAAGTCCAATCCAACCAAGAAAAGTAGTTGAAATGGCAGATATACAGGCAATTCCTATAAGGGATAACAAGCTTTTTAATCGTGAATTTAAAATGTTATGTAGAAATTTAGAATAAACGATGTATGTAAGCGATGAATAAAGACTTGTCAGTCCAACAATAAATATTAGCAGTGATGGAAATGATAACAAAAGATATATACGGTCATGTGTAGAAAAATTTATAAAAAAGAGTATAGGGAATAACACTACTGTTAATTTAAACAGGATGTTTAGAAAAATTGTTGTGAAGAATCTTGATAATAAAATTTTTTTGGGATCCGTTTTTAAAGTATGAAGAAGAAGAAAATCTTCAGGATATACATATCGATGTATGATATCAGTCGATGATTTTAATATATTCAAAACAAAAAAGAGAATGATAAAGTTAGTACCTAGAGTTAGAATATGCTCTGGAACTCCAGTTAAAAGAGTCTGTGAGGCTTTATATAGAATAAATATATACACCAAGAAAAAGGGCGCAAAGACAAATAGAATTTTATTTGATTTAAGTAAATTTTCGCTTGATGGGAAAAAATAAATCAAGCGATTTAAAGTTCGTCTATAGGTTAGTTTAAAGTTTGCAATGAGAACCCTTTTGTTGAGCATGTGTATATTCCTCCTAGAACGAAAATAAGGAGGAGTATAATTATACTCCTCAATCTCTTCCTTTTGAGCATCTTACCATTCAGCAGCATATTTCTTGCCGTATTTTTTAGCTAGCTTTTTCGCTGTAGCTACCATTGCAGCTGTAATTAGACCAGTTCCGCCCAAAACAACAGCCAATAGGCTGAGAATTGTTAATACATCGCCTGTTGTCATAATAACACCGATTGCTACATAGGCTGTTTTTTTACTAATTCCTAGGTTTGTTGCAAGGTCTAAAGCGAACTGATGACCTGAACTAAAGTCAATAGAAGCTAAACCTGCAATACCTTCTGAAGAGCCCATAAGGAAAGTAGCAATGGCAAAGAGAGAAACTACACCTGTAATACTTGCAATTTTAAAAAGATTGCTATTTTTCATCTTGAAATCTCACCTCCTTTCAGTTTATAAAAATAAACTTGTTGAAAAAAGAGAAATAATACCTAAAGACATTGTAATGCTAATGATTATGATGGTTTTTTTATAAGAAATTTGATGTATTACTTTTAAGGCAATACACCCTAGAATAGTAGACCACCAAAAGAAAGGGTCGATAATAATATTCAAGATAATATCTAGCGGCTGTTGAGAATTTGGGTAAATAACTGAAAAGGCGAAATCACTACCTAAAAAGAAAGAAAAAATAATGAGTATTGTAAATTTGATGCCTATAGGTATGATTGAATAAATAAAACTAGGGAAAAATTCTTTGGCTGTAGCGGTCCCGCCAATTAATATCCCAATAATATGTATAATAAAAAAGCTTACAAGAACCATCGAGGTAAATTGAATAATACCTAATACTAATGTAATGATCATAATGAGTGTATTCATATCAGTTGTATAATCAATTCCATTGTCTTGAAATGAATTATTAATCAAGGTAGAGAGTGTTGGGAAGATAGCTAAATAAAAGCCTAAGAACAGAAACAATACAGCTAGGAAGACAAACCAAGAATGACGATAATTCTTATCGCTAGAATACTTGATAGAAAGAAAGTCCTTTGGAGAAAATATGAAATGATGTACGAGAGTAATAAAGTTTTGTTTATTATCCATAAATGCTCCTTATATAAACAAAAGTATTTTTTGTTAATTCTATTAAAAACATATCACCTTTTACAATGTTTGGTCAATATGGGATTTTATTTATTAAGGTAAATTTAAGGTTGAATTGTTTCGTGAAAATCGAAAAGAATGCCTCTGGGACTACCCCCTTTTTTAAAACTTCATTTTGTTGTTTCAGCTAACGACTTTCTGCCTGCATTCAGAAGAATACTCGGGATCCTTTCGATAAGTATATTGTTTTCCAACAGGCTGTTCGAATCAGTGTTTATCCGCAGCCTTATACCACCTGCCCCATGCCTGAACCCGCGCCTTATTCTTGATATTCGATTTCTGCATGATCTCTTTCTTAGGTACGCCTACCAATCTCATTTCTAAAGCCTTCCGTTTGACTTCAACCGGATAATTCACTCTTGTCCCCATAGAAAAAACACCTCCACGTCTTATTTCGGATAACAACTATCCGTTCAACTTTGAAGGTGTTTTTTATTTGTCTCATCTTATGGGACCGGTCCCCTTCGTACCAGCCTGCTTTTTTATTGCCTCCGCTCCGGTGCAAAAAAGGCTGCCGCTTTAAAGCGGCAGCCTTTTTCTCATCCGAACCGGCCTGTAATATAATCTTTTGTCCGATAGTCGTCAGGACTTGAAAACATTTTGACCGTATCGTTGCACTCAATCAGCTCGCCCATGAGGAAAAATGCCGTTTGATCGGAAATTCTCGATGCCTGCTGCATATTGTGCGTGACGATTGCAATCGTGTATTTCTCTTTCAGCTTGAGCATCAGCTCTTCAATTTTCAAAGTCGAAACTGGATCAAGAGCTGATGTCGGTTCATCCATCAAGAGAACGTCCGGATTGGTGGCCAGCGCCCTTGCGATGCAGAGGCGCTGCTGCTGCCCCCCGGAAAGTCCGAGCGCCTGGGAATGAAGGCGGTCTTTCACTTCATCCCACAGCGCCACATCCACAAGCGCTTTTTCCACCCTCTCATTCAATTCCTTTTTGTTTTTCAGTCCATGGATCCTTGGTCCGTATGCGACATTATCAAAAATCGACTGGGGAAACGGATTTCCTTTTTGAAACACCATACCGACTTTCTTCCGCAGCTCAACAAGATCGACTTTGCTGTTGAGTACGTTCGTTCCGTTGTAGCTGATCTCTCCGGTCATTTTGACATTCGGAACCATATTGATCATGAGATTCAGCGTTTTAATGAAGGTCGACTTTCCGCAGCCTGACGGACCGATGATGGCGGTAATTTCGTACTCGGGTATTGTCAAGTTAATGTTCTTTAATGCGTGATGTTCGCCGTACCATAAATTCAAATCATTGATCTGGTACACATCTTTTGGCTTTACGGCTGTTACAGCGCTCATACCGGCCCCTCCTTATCCAAACCTGCCGTTGATGTAATCCTCTGTCTTTTTTTCTGAAGGATTCATAAAGATCTTTTCCGTACGATCGTATTCGATCAAATCTCCGTTAAGGAAAAATGCCGTTTGATCGGAAATTCTTGAAGCTTGCTGCATGTTATGCGTGACAATGATGATCGAGTATTCCTCTTTTAAACCGACGATTAATTCCTCTATTTTCGCATTTGAAATCGGATCGAGCGCTGAAGCAGGCTCATCCAAAAGCAGGACTTCAGGCTTCATCGCGAGCGTCCGGGCGATGCAGAGGCGCTGCTGCTGCCCGCCTGACAGCGAAAAAGCCGACTCATGCAGCCTGTCTTTCACTTCATCCCACAGCGCGGCTTTCCTCAAGCTTTCTTCCACGATCTCATCAAGCACAGATTTACGCCGTTCACCCGCATACTTTAAAGCATGGGTAATGTTGCTGTAAATCGATTTTGGAAAGGGATTCGGCTTCTGAAATACCATTCCGATTTCCCTTCTCAGATTGACGACATTGATATTGGAATCAAGGATGTTAAGTCCTTCATATCGTATTTCTCCGGATGTTCTGGCTGATGGAATCAGATCGTTCATCCGGTTGATGCTTCTTAAAAAAGTTGATTTTCCGCAGCCTGACGGGCCGATCAAAGCCGTAACGGCATGTTTGTCAACATGCATGGAAATGTCGTTGACGGCCCGCTTTTCTCCATAGTAAATATTTAAATTTTTCACTTCTAAAATATGTTCTTTCGCTTCAGGAAACGGAGCGATTCCGATAGTGTCGCGCACGGTTTCCAAAACCGGCATCTGAACCTGAACCATATGATTTCATCCTTCCTTCTTATTTGTTTGCCGTTAACTTTTTATGAATAAAAGAGCCGAGCCATCGGGCTGCCAAATTAAAGATCAAGACGGACAGTACAAGAACGGCGGATGCCCCGTTTGCGATCGCTTCAGCATCAGGGATGATCCCCTGTGTGTTTACATTCCAAATGTGAACGGCCAGCGTTTCAGCCGGTCTGAAAATATTGAGCGGCGAGGTCTCAGAAAACGGATTCCAATCGGCGAAATTCAGTCTCGGCGTGGTTAGTCCGGCTGTAAACAGCAAAGCGGCAGCTTCGCCAAATACGCGGCCCGACGCAAGAATCGCCCCTGTGATGATGGACGGCACCGCACCAGGGATCAAGACCGTTTTAATCGTATGCCACTTGGACACACCTAAAGCAAGGGAAGCTTCTTTTTGTTCCTTAGGTACAGAGCGGATCGCATCCTCTGTCACCCTGACCATGACGGGAAGGTTGAAAATCGTCAAAGCAAGCGCTCCGCCGATAATGCTGTACCCCCATCCGGTCAAATTAACAAACAGCAGCATGCCGAACATCCCCATGACGATCGAAGGAAGGGATGACAAAACTTCAATACAGACACGGATAAAATCGGTCAATTTGTTGGCGGGCGCATATTCAGCCATATAAATTCCTCCGCCGACTCCAAGGGGAACTGTGATCAGCATCGTCAGTGCGAGAATATAAAACGAGTTGAACAGCTGATCGCGGATTCCGCCGCCGCTTGAAAGCGCACTGGAACGCGAAGTTAAAAAGCTGAGGCTGATATGTGAAACACCATTGATGATGATATAAGTGAACAAACCGACAAGAATGGCGGCGATTACCGCAGCAATCAATCCAAAAACACCGGTTGCTAAACGATCTGTTACTTTGCTGTTCATTACAGTTTCCTCCTGGATGACAGATAGCGGATGAGCAGGATGAACAAGAACGACATGATCAGAAGGACAAGGCCCATTGACCAGAGCGTATTGTTTTCCACGCTTCCGTATGTTGTATGGCCCATATTCAACGTTATAATCGTTGTTAATGTCCCCGCAGGGTCTAAAAGGCTCTCAAACAGGTTTCGGGAATTTCCGATGACCATCTGCACGGCCAGCGCTTCGCCGAACGCCCTCGCCATTCCTAAGACGACGGCTGTCAGAAGCGAAGGCAGCGCTGCCGGTATCAGCACTTTTCGGATTGTCTGCCAGCGGGTTGCGCCCAATGCGTATGATCCTTCGCGCAGATTTTTCGGCAGAGACATGAGCGCATCCGTTGAAATAGAAGTGACCGTCGGCAAAATCATGACAGCCAGGACAATCGTTCCCGCCAGAAGGCTGTGGCCCGATCCGCTTGACTTAAACTGTGAAATGAACGGCACTAACACTGTAAGGCCTATGAATCCATAAACGACGGAAGGAATACCAACAAGCAATTCGACAACCGGCTGCAGTACTTTTCTGCCCCATGATGGCGCGATTTCCGTCATGAAAATCGCACCTCCTATTCCAAGCGGTGCAGCAATCAAAGATGCAAGAAGGGTCACTGCAAAAGATCCGAGTATAAACGGAAGGGCTCCGTATTCAGGGTTTTCGTTCGTTGGATTCCAATCTAGACTGGTTAAGAACTCAATTGGACTTACACCATTGGCCAGAAAAGATTGCAACCCCTTATTTCCGAGAAAAATTGTGATCGAAATCGCCGCCGCCATCATGATAAACGCGCACGACGCAACCAAAATCCTCCCGCGGATTTCATCCATTTTGCGATTATGCTTGGAGCTGATCAGCCGCTCTTTTGCGGACAGTTTCTCTATTTTTTGAACCATTTTTTTACACTCCTATAAGAACAAGTCATAAGAGGGAAAGTGTCAGGAGCACACTTTCCCGCCTTCTATTGTCAATTATTTATCAGTTTGCTTTCCATTCGCATCGCGCTTGACTTCCATGTCTGTTACTGGAATGTAGCCCTGCTCCGTCACGATGGATTTTTGAATGTCATCGTTCATCAAATAGTCGAGGAATTCTTTCGCCAAGCCTTCAGGCTCGCCTTTCGTATAAGAATGCTGGTATGCCCAGATCGGGAATTTGCCTTTTTGTACATTTTCGGCTGTCGGCTTAACGCCGTCGATTGAAAGCGGAGTGACAGTGTCATCCTTGATATAAGAAAACGCAAGATATCCGATTGCTCCAGGCGTTTCAGCGATTAACTTTTTCACTGTGTTTGAAGAATCTTCCGTGATTCCTTCAGCCGGAGTTTCTCCGTCAAGTGCATATTTAACAAAAGTCGCGCGGGTTCCTGAAGAATCAGGACGGTTGACAAGCGTAATCTTTTGATCTTTCCCGCCTAGTTCCTTCCAGTTCTTGATTTTACCTGTGAATACCTTTTTGAGATCCTCTAACGAAATGTCATCGATGCCTACTTCAGGATTGACCGCAGCTGCCATTCCGACAACCGCAACTTGATGATCGGTAAGTTCTTTGGCAGGAATGCCTTCTTTTTCTTCGGCAAAGACATCGGAGTTGCCGATTTGGACTGTGCCTTCAGCCACCTGGGAAAGACCTGTGCCAGAACCTCCAGCCTGAACTTGAATATCGGCATCAGGATTTTCATCCATGAATTTTTCAGCCGCTGCTAAAACAAGAGGCTGCATCGCCGAAGAACCCGAAATCGTCAAAGAACCTGAAGCCTTATTCTCTGCTTTATCGCTTTGTTTGCCTTCGTCTGCATTGTTGTTTGTACTGCTGCTTCCGCAAGCTGCTGCGAAGACAACTAAAACGGACATGATGAACATCAGTGTGATTTTTTTAAATGGTTTCACTTCTTAATCCTCCCGCGTAAATGTGTAATTTGTCCTACGGGTATAGCGTAACTTTTCAGTGTTAATCTTGTTTAAATGAATTATTAAGGTTTTGTAAAATAAGCTTGAACTTTGTATAGAATGCGGGTGAAAGGAACGGGCGCACAAAAAAACACCTGCATGGTTCAATGCAGGTGTTTTAATGAAAAAGTCCTATTCTGTAGCTTCTTTTTCGATTTTGTCTTTATTTTTTTCGGCGGTATTTTCTTTCGATTGTTTTGATTTCAGTTCAAAATACTTATCAAGCACTTTCCGGCCGAGTTCGTTTGTAATTGAATATCTTTGGCCATAGTCATTATAAACCCAAGGAACGACGACGGAAATTGCGACTTCAGGATTATCGTAAGGAGCGTAGGCAACAAGCGTTGTATTGTATGTCGGTGTTCCCGTTTTCGATTTGTCCGGTCCGTCATAGAAAGACTGGGCCGTTCCTGTTTTTCCTGCTGGTTTATATGAAGCAGAAGCAAACTGACCCGCTGCCGTACCTTTTGTCATTACGCGCCTGAATCCGTTTTGGACTTCTTTAATATATTGATCGCTCATGTCTAATTTGTTCAATACTTCAGGCTGCACGGACTGTGTAACGGCCCCGATTCCTTTTTTCGAATCAGGCTCCCTGATCTCTTTCACGAGCTGCGGCTTCATGCGGTACCCGCCATTGGCAATCGTTGATACATACTGAGCCAGCTGCAGCGGTGTGTATGTGTCATACTGTCCGATGGAATAGTCAAGCAAGAAACCAGGCAGTCTTTGAGATCCTTTGTAGCCTGTTGCTTCATTTGGCAGATCGATTCCGGTTTTGACGCCGAGGCCGAACTGGCTGAAATAATACCTGAATGTATCAAATGCTTTTGTTTGAAGATCGAGAGGCTGGTGCGCCTTATATTGACCTTTACCAAGGGCGATCGCTGTTTTAAACATGAACACGTTTGAAGATTGTTCAAGCGCTCCCTGGATACCCAGTGTTCCCAAGCCCACTCTCCATGACTTTTTCGGATTCGGCGAGTCACCGATCCAAAGCGGTTCATCAAGAAAAGTCGTATTTAAATTAATGGCTCCCGTCTGCAAACCTGTTAAAACAGTGGCCCCTTTGACAGCCGAGCCCATCGCGTAAGAAGACGTCATCGCGCCGAGGGCATAGTCGTCAACCTTTAATTTGCCGCTTTCGTTTTTAAGCTGCTTGCCGGCAATCGATAACACTTCCCCGTTTCGCGGGTCCATCATGACGACGAATGCGCGGTCGAGAAGCGGAGCGCTATGCTGGGCTTTGGCGGACTTCAGTTCATCCTCGATAATTTTTTCAATCTCTTTTTGCATATCAACATCGATCGTCAAGACTAAATCTTTTCCGCTTTTCCCCTCTGAAATGACTTCCGTATCGACGATGTCCCCTGATTTGTCGGTAATATTTTTCACTTTCTCTTTCTGTCCCTGAAGCACATTTTCATATTCGGCTTCAAGGTAGCTTTTTCCAACCCGGTCATTCCGGTTGTAGCCGAGCGACAAATAATGATCAAGCAGACTTTTCGGAAGCCCTTCATTTGAATCAGATATGCTGCCGATCATCGTTCTGAGCAGACCGTTATAAGGATAATCCCGCTTCCAATCTGACGTCACATCGACTCCAGGGAGCTCGTCCAGGTGTTCGCTGACAACCGCCATTTCTTTTGCGGTTACGTCCTTGTTTTTAATATACTGCGGAGTCAACGCGTATCCAGAATCCATCTGACGCTTGATTGCCAAGACTTTCAAATCTTGATCTGTCAGTTCTTTCAGTTTATCTTCCGTGATCCTGTCAAGCTGCAGCTGGTATAAATCGTCTTCTTTCAGCTTGCCGTCCTTAACTTTTTTCCGATCCTGATCGGTGATGAGCTTCTCGGCTTTTTTCGGCCTCGTTAAAATCCAGTAGTCCTTTTTATCGCGCTCCGTTATTTTATCTGTATCGATTTTGATCATTTCTGCAAGTTTTTTTGCTATTTTAAGCCTGTCCTTTTGAGAGGTCGATGATGTCCTTGTGTATGTAATGGCATTCATCGGTTTATTTTTCACGATCGTGTTTAAGTTCCGATCATATATTTTCCCCCGCGGAACGCTTGTCGAGACATCGACTTCTTCCTGCTTCTGCACTTCGTTCGTATAGTCTTCGCCAAAGACGATCTGCACCATGCCGAGGCGCACGACGACGATGGTGAAAATAATAAAAGCGAGCAGGAACAATATGTTCAATCTAATGGGGAGCGATTTGCGTTTTTCAGTTTTCATTTTTTTGTTCATCATTAGCATCACCTTTTTGAAATAAAGAAAAGACACCTTATGAAAAGGTGCCAAATCTATTGTAAAGTTTTTTTCGGCATTTTTCTACTATTTTCCCTTGCGGCTTACCTTTTTCCTTCTAAATAATTGGGTTCAGCTGTTTGTTTATGCGCATCTTTTCCGACCGTTTCGCGGGCGGGCTCTGTCAGACGGATATCTTTGACGAAATAGTAGATCAGCGTGTGGCCTGCCCCCAGCAAAACGAGGGAAACCGGAATGCCCAGGTCTTCTTTCAGCAGCGACACGAGCAGCAAAAAGACCAAGATCGAGACAATCCGTCCGATGTTTAAAAAAACCTCTCTGACGACAATATATTCGATCCGCGCTTTCCGGGCATACCTTGCTTTACCGATCACATCATATGTGAGCGATGAATACGGTACGAGCAAAATCGGATAGCCGATCGCAATCGCTACAGCATACAGCAGCAGCGTCACATACGTCATATGAAACAAAATCAGAAATAGAGCGCCGAACAGGATGAGACCGCCCATTAAAATCGCCTTTTTGCGCGCTCCTTTTTTAATAAGCCGCGTTGCGAAATAGTATGCAAAAAAAGAAACAGCTGAATTAATCAAGCCGAACTTCCCCAATGCCAACTCGCTCTTTGTCGTAATAAAGACAAAGACATTGATTAAAAAAACGAAAATCCCTTCTCTCAGCCCCTGAAAAAAATGAGCATTTGTAATGCTGCGCCAATTCGGGTCTGAATTTCGTTCCGCCCAGATTTTCTTCAAAATGTAGCGGCCGCGCGATTCACGCCTCTTTAAAAAAAAGCTCGTGATGACAGCCACTGAAAATAAAGCCAAAGACAGGCTGAAAATCACCGTGTACCCCGTGTTGTCAGCAAGCCGTGAAATAACATAGCCGGCGACAATCGGACCGATCATTCCCGCGCCGGAATTTAAAATGCCGAGAAACCCGTTAAAAAAATCTCTCGTGTCTGGCTCAGTGATTTCAAATGTCAGGACATTAAACGCAAGCCAATAAAATCCGTAGCCAATTCCGAGCACACTGCCGAGCAGCACAAGCCGTGATCCCGCATTCTCCCCCGCCAACAGCACAGTTAAATAAAATACAGCCAAAAACGAAACGCCAAACCTGAGTATAAACACCCTGTCGATTTTTTTAGCAAGGCGGCCTGCAAACATAAAGATGATAGGCTGCATCACGACGATCGACAAATTGTAAATGGCCAAATCGACAAACTGTCCGGACTGCTTCCACAGATATACATTCACAAACGTATTGGAAAGGGCAATGCTAAGAGAATAAAGGCCGCCGACTGCAAGCAGCAGCAGGAGGTCCCTGTTTACTTCAACATCGCCTATTATGTTTTTGATTCTGCTCATAACTGACTCCCCTTTACTGATCATCATTAGTCTGTCTCATCAAAAGTCAGTTATGTACTTCAGAGCAAAAGAAACGAAAAACAAACAGACCGGCTTTTTGCCGGTCCTTCAACAGCCGCTCCGCTTCGCGAACAACATAAAAAGGCCCGCTTTCCGCGGGCCTCTCAGCGTGTCGACAAACCCTCGCATTCGTTGTCAGGCCTGCGCGTCGGTACTCACGAATCCAACATTCGCTCCGCTCCGATGCTCGGCCTTCCTAGACTGCAAGGGTTTTCAATCACGCTGAAAAGGGATGATAAAATCCCAAAACAAAAAGTCGTTCTGGGATTTTATCAACAATCTGAAAGGCCCGCTTTTCGCGGGCCTCTTTTCTCAAACTGGATTATTTTGCTTCGCTATAAAGGCGGGCAACTTCATCCCAGTTCACGACGTTCCAGAATGCTTTAATGTAATCTGGACGGCGGTTTTGGTAATTCAGGTAGTATGCGTGCTCCCATACGTCAAGACCTAAGACAGGGGTCTTGCCTTCTGAAAGAGGAGAATCTTGGTTTGGCGTGCTTGTGATTTCAAGCTCTCCGTTATTGACAACAAGCCATGCCCAGCCGGAGCCGAAACGGCCAGCTGCTGCAGCGGCAAAGTCTTCTTTGAATTGATCGAAGCTGCCGAATTTGCTGTTGATCGCTTCTGCCAATTCACCAGTCGGAGCGCCTCCTCCGTTTGGAGAAAGAAGTTTCCAGAACAATGAGTGGTTGGCATGTCCACCGCCATTGTTGCGGACAGCTGTGCGGATGTTTTCCGGTACAGCATCAAGGTTTGCAACAAGCTCTTCAACAGATTTGCTTTCAAGATCCTGTTTGCCTGCCACCGCTTCGTTCAATTTTGTAACATATGTGTTATGGTGCTTCGTATGGTGAATATTCATCGTCTCTTTGTCGATGTGAGGTTCTAACGCATCGTAAGCATAAGGTAATTCTGGAAGTTTGTAAGCCATATCAATTCCTCCTTAATTTGTATGTATTGAAATGCCGCCTTTAGCAAGCCTTTCCTCTTTCAATGTATCAAAAGAAAAGGCTTGTTTCAATGGAAATGCTCACAAAATGATCACAGTTGCATTTCAAGCGCTCACTAAACTTTTTCCTTTTCCCCTTCTTTTTAAACATGGACGGGAAAATTTTAGAGCACAGTATATAAAAAGTAGCCGATCATTATCAGCTGAATCACACTTTTCGCAAAAACGCCTGAAATAAATCCGATCAATGAACCGATCCCGATTCTGGCCGCTGTTTTCAAATCCTTCTGATGGACAATCATCTCACCCGCCAAGGCCCCGACAAACGGCCCCAAAATAATGCCCGCCACAGGTATCACAAAAGGTCCGATCAAAAGGCCGATTGTGCTGCCCCATATCGCCGCCCTGCTGCCGCCGAAGCGCTTAATACCGAGGAGATTTGCAATATAGTCAGCAGCAAACAATACGGCTGTAAAAATGCCTTCAATGATCCAAAACAGGTAGGAGTAATGCCCGAATGTAAATAAAAAACCGTATAGCACAAAGCCGGCTACGATGAAAACGACGCTCGGAATGATGGGATAAACAAGGCCGATGAACGCAATGACGAACATCGCCGCAATGATGATCCAATATAAAACATCCATCCGAATCTCCTCCAATCGATTGTGATGCTTCATATTATACCCATTTTTCCAAAAGGAAACTTCCAGAGTCCCTGTTGATCGATAAGTTTTCTTGTATTCGTCCTTTTGTGACGATACAATAATGCAGATACATTATAGAAATAGGAAGTGAAAAACGAATGAATTTATTTCAGCGATTTTTTAAAAGTACATATTCCCCTCACGCGATTGGCAAAATGCGTTTCCAAGGCATAGGGAAAACGATTTTATACGTATTTTTGCTCAGCATCATTGCCGCTCTCCCGAACCTTTACCATATCAGCAGCGGAGTGGTGAATACAATGAACAGCTTTCAGTCAGCTGTAAAAGAATTCCCCGCTTTCTCCATAAAAGACGGCTCACTGCAAACAGATGCAAAGAAAGCGATTGAATCACAGTCATTCGGATTTGTCATCGTTTTTGATCCGAGCGGCTCTTATAAAACAAAACAGATCGAAGACAAACGGAATTCCGTCGGCATTCTGAAAGATAAGTTCGTCATCGCCATTGACGGCCAAGTTCAGGAAATGCCGTACACCATGCTTCCCGAAGACATGTCCAAGGACGATATCCTTTCTTTAGTTGATCAAAATAAATCGGTGATTGTTCCCGTCTTATGCGTTCTGCTGTTTTTGGCGACGGCAGCCGGAAAATTCATTGATGTCTCGGTTCTTGCCGTCATCGGGCTGGTCATTCGCAATGGACAGAAGAAAATGCTCTCCTATAAGCACCTTTGGGTGATGTCTGCTTATTCGATCACGCTCGCGACCGTGTTTTTTGCAATTATGGACGCGCTGGAGGCGGTGGTTCCAAGTCAGTTCCTCCTGAACTGGTTTGTGAACTTTATCATCCTGTTTCTCGCCATTAAAGAGACGCCGTCTTCTAAAGCAGCAAGGTAAAACGGGCAGGAGCAAATTTATTGTCATGTTGAAAGAGGGACAAGCGTAACATAATAAAAAATGCACGAAATGGGGACAAATCAGATGAAACGTGTGATTGTGCTGTTTTCGATTTTGCTCGCCCTGTTCATTGTTTATTATGACTTGAAATCAGGCACCATCCCTCAAAACGCCTTGCCGGCTTCAACCATGGCAGCAGAAGCTCCGGCTGCAAGCCTGCAATATAAGACCGTTACCGTCAAACCCGGACAGACCGTATTTTCAATTATCGGGAACAGCGCCGTTCCGGCCGACAAAATAGCCGAAGATTTTGAAGCGCTGAATCCGAATGTGAAGGCGAGCCGCATTCAAGCAGGCATCACCTACAAGTTTCCCGTTTATCCTGAATAAGCGTTAATTTCTTGTCAGTTTCATGAACGGGCTGTTACAATAATACTTGTAAACGATTTGGTATAAGAAAAGGAGCAACCGCCTCCGAATTATACTTAAGGAGCGAATTCAAGTGAGTGAAATCACACATCGTACAAAAACGCGTCCCGTTAAAGTGGGACCTTTAACAATAGGCGGCAATAACGAAGTCGTCATTCAAAGCATGACAACAACGAAAACACATGACGTTGAAGCAACCGTCGCCGAAATCAACAGACTCGCGGAAGCGGGATGTCAAATCGTCCGCGTCGCCTGTCCTGATGAACGGGCTGCAGACGCGATTCCTGAGATCAAAAAGCGGATATCCATTCCTCTTGTCGTGGATATTCATTTCAACTATAAATTGGCTTTAAAAGCGATCGAAGGCGGAGCCGATAAAATCCGCATCAATCCGGGAAACATCGGCCGCCGCGAAAAGGTTGAAGCGGTTGTCAATGCAGCGAAGGAAAAGGGCATTCCGATCCGGATCGGCGTCAATGCAGGCTCTCTGGAAAAACGAATCCTTGAGAAATACGGCTATCCGACAGCAGACGGCATGGTCGAAAGTGCACTGCACCACATTAAAATTCTTGAAGATCTCGATTTCCACGATATCATCGTCAGCATGAAGGCGTCTGATGTCAATCTGGCGATTGAAGCGTACGAAAAAGCGGCAAAAGCATTCGATTATCCGCTTCATTTAGGCATCACCGAATCGGGTACGCTGTTTGCCGGTACGGTGAAAAGCGCCGCCGGTCTCGGCGCGATCCTTTCAAAAGGAATCGGCAATACATTGCGGATTTCTTTAAGCGCGGACCCGGTCGAAGAAGTAAAAGTCGCCAGGGAGCTCCTGAAATCTTTCGGGCTCGCTTCCAATGCAGCGACATTGATTTCCTGTCCGACTTGCGGCCGGATCGAAATCGATTTGATCAGCATCGCCAATGAAGTCGAAGATTACATCGCTAAAATCAAGGCGCCGATTAAAGTTGCCGTTCTCGGCTGTGCCGTCAACGGTCCCGGAGAAGCGCGTGAAGCCGATATCGGGATTGCCGGCGCACGCGGCGAAGGCCTCCTGTTCCGCAAAGGCGAAATCGTCCGGAAAGTGCCTGAGGAAACGATGGTCGAGGAATTGAAAAAAGAAATCGACAAGCTCGCCGAAGAGCATTATGCCAAACAAGCGGCCGAAAAAGAAAAATTAAACACAAAATAAAAAAGCTTGACGGATATCCGTCAAGCTTTTTCCGTTAGAAAAACGGGGTGATGAATATGCCAAGCACCAAGGAAACTGCACCGATACCCATTGCCCATGCTCCTAAGCCAGCTGCTCCTTGTCTTCTGGCTATATAACCGACAATGATCCCTGCAATTCCTAACAGCACTGGAAGCATAAACAAGGAAATAATCGAAAGCGCAAGCGCGATATACCCGGTTACGCGTCCGCCGGCAGCATCGGCATCGTTACGCGCGTCACCGTTGTCCCTGTTATCCGTACGATAAGTCGGGGCAACTTCTGCTGCTGTTTCTTCTAAAAAGTCATCATTATCTAAAGTCGCATCGACTAGGTCAGCATCATAACCGGCCCGGTTACGACCGCGAACATTTTGATCTCTTTCCATTCGATATCCCCCCTCTTTAATCCATAAAGGAGCATTTATAGTTTAAGCATTTTAGCCCGATTCATGTTTGCTAAACTTTACTGTAAATGTTAAAAGATTATGATACACTGGAGGAATGGATGATAAGGAGTGTGGACATGTTACATTTAGGAATCGATATTGATGGAACGATCACTGCCCAGGATACTTTTGTTCCCTATTTGAACGAGTCGTTCAGCCTCTCCATTACATTGGAAGATATTAAGGAATATGACTTAACAAAGCTGCTGAATATATCCCAGGAAGATTTTTGGAAATGGATGAACGAAAACGAGCCCCGCATCTATCAGGAAGCATTGCTGGCTCAATATGCCAAACAGACGCTGGATGAGCTGAAAAAGCAGCATAAGCTGATATACATTACGGCAAGAAGACACCATCTGGAGGATATCACCTTTGATTGGTTCGAGAAACGCGACATTCATTATGACCATATAGAACTTGTCGGCGGTCACGATAAACTGGAAGCCGTCTTCAGGCATAAGATCGATGTTTTCTTTGAGGACCACCACGGAAATGCAACCATGATTGCAAAAGAAGCAGGCATTCCGGTTCTGTTGTTTAATACGCCGTATAATCAGCTTCCGATCGATTCAAACATCGTCAGAGTCGACAGCTGGCTTGAAGCCGCCCAATGGCTGAAAAAGAACGAGAAAACGATTAAAGGCGCAAAAAGCATGTAAGATAAAGTCTCTTACATGCTTTTTGCGTTAAAAAGGCATATGGCTTTTTAACGCCATATGCCGCTTTTCTTTACTGCGCTTCTGCGCTTTTTTCTTCGCATCGCGGGCACGTTCCGTAAATTTCAAACTTGTGGCCGCTGATCTGGTAGCCGTCAAGATCGTCTGTCAGCTTTTCCATCGGGCATAGCTCGATTTCCTTCGTTTTGCCGCACATCATGCAAATAAAATGATGGTGGTGATGAGCAGAAGAACATTTAAAGCGAAACAGCTTTTCACCGGAAAGCTCAGTCGTTTCCAAAATGCCGAGTTCTTCAAACAGCGACAAATTCCTGTAGATCGTATCAAAGCTTAACCCCGGATAATCATCGTTTAAAGCGGAAAGGACGTTTTTCGCCGTTAAATATTTATCAGAATCACTAAACAGCTGAAGCATATCCTCCCGTTTGCTTGTATATTTATATCCTTTTTCCTTCAGTAAATCAAGCGCTTCCTGTACGTTCACGGCGAATCCTCCTTTTGATTTTATTATAACTGATGCACAGTATCAGGATAAAGATCGACAGCATCACGATCGTTCCCCCCGGCGCAAGATCCAGATGATAAGCAAGCACCAGGCCGACGATGACGGAAAGTTCACCGAATAGAATCGATAAGAAGATCGCCTGCTTAAACCCCTTGGCAATGCGCATGCTCGCAGCGACAGGGAGCGTCATCAGCGCTGAAACGAGAAGCGTACCGACGATTCTCATTGAGGCGGCAATAACAAGCGCAACGATCAAAATAAATATAAAATGAATCCACTTTGCGGAAATCCCCGAAGCTTTAGCATGCTCTTCATCAAACGACAGAAGAAACAGCTCTTTAAAAAGGGAAAACACCACAATCAAAACGGCCGCGGAAATTCCGACGATCACCAGCATGTCTTCCCGCGAAACAGCGCTGACGCTGCCGAATAGATAGCTGAACAGATCCGTATTAAATCCGTCCGCAAGCGAAATAAAAATAACGGAAATCCCGATTCCCCCCGACATGATAATCGGGATCGCCAGCTCCTGATAATGTTTATAAACCGTTCTCAGCCTCTCGATAATCAAAGATCCGGCAACGGAAAACGCCATTCCGAAATAGATCGGGCTGACGCCGGCGAGCACTGCAAACTGTTTGCCTGCATACAGGCTCGCTGCTATGCCGGCTAAAGAGACGTGGCTGAGCGCATCTGCGATCAGCGACAGGCGCCTGACAACGATGAATACACCGAGCAAGGGCGCGATGAGGCCGATTAATATTCCTGAAATAAAAGCGTTTTGCAAAAACTCATAATGAAAAAAAGGTGTCAGCATTATTCGTGTCCTCCATGATGATGGTGATTGTGGCTGATGGCTTGAACATCATGCCCGTAAAATTGAGACAAGTCTTGATCTGTCATGGACTCAAACTCTTCTGTATTGCCGTGAAAATGAAGATGTTTATTCATGCAGGCAACGTGTGTGACTTTATCGGAAACCGTGCCGACATCATGGGTGACAAGAATGAGTGTAATGCCTTTTTCACGATTCAACTTCTCCAGCAGCTTGTAAAACCCTTCAACTGTTTTTTGATCGACTCCAACCGTCGGCTCGTCAAGAATGAGCAGCTTCGGTTCGCTCACAAGCGCTCTCGCGATGAAAGTTCTTTGCTGCTGTCCCCCCGAAAGCTCGCCGATGTTCCTGTCTTTCAGGGACGTGATGCCGACGGCTTCGATCGCTTCATCCACCTTTTGCTTATCGGCTTTGGCCATGCGTCTGAATAAGCCGAGCTTCGCTGTTAAACCGCTTGCCACCACTTCATATACGGAAGCGGGAAAACCGGTGTTAAAGCTGTTTGCTTTTTGGGATACAAAGCCGATTTTGCTCCAGTCCTTAAATTTTCTGAGAGGGACGCCGAACAAATTAAGTTCGCCTGTCTGCGGCTTAATCAGCCCCAGAATGCATTTCAGCAATGTCGTCTTTCCCGATCCGTTTGGACCGACCAAGCCGAGAAAAGTCCCTTCTTCAATGTTTAAATTGATATCTTCTATCACATTTCGATGATCATAGGAATATGATACATGCTTCATTTCAATAATAGGTTGTTTCAATACGTTCACCTTCAACTTCTCCAGAATCATTACGATTTATCGCACAAAAAGAAAATGGCAGCCGAAAAGCAGCAAGCCATTTTCACGATTGACCAGTTCATCTTTAAATTATACATATAAACTAAAAAAAAGTAAATGAAAGCCTAATGGATGGCATTTTTGAACTTTCCTCCACGCGTTTCGTGCGTGTCCATAATCGTTATAAAAGCATTGTGATCAATATTGAAAACAATCGATTTCAGCTTTGTCACTTCAAGCCTGGTCACAACGGCATAAATCACCTCTGTATCCTCATCGGAATAGCCGCCTTTCCCTTTGAGCTTTGTCGTTCCCCGGCCGAGGCGATGCAGCAGCGCATCGGAAATCTCCTCGTATTGATCTGAAACGATGATGACCGCTTTCGTCTCATCAAGCCCTTGAATAACGGCGTCGATCGTCTTCATCGCAATATAGTACGTCATAACCGAAAACATAGCCTGCTCAAGGCCGAATACAAAGCTTGCCCACGTAAAAATAAAGACATTGACGAACATGACAAATTCGCCGACTGAAAATGGCAGCTTTTTCGTAAGCAAAATGCCGAGTATCTCAGTTCCATCCATAGAACCGCCGTTACGAATAACAAGCCCTACGCCGAATCCGAGCAGAAGACCGCCGAATACGGCTGCCAGAACGGGCTGAGTCGTAACCCCTTCTACATGATGCAACAAGGTTTCAATAATTGATAAGCTGATGATTCCGATCAGGGTTGAAATTAAGAACGTTTTTCCGATGTGCTTGTAGCCTGAAAACATAAACGGAATGTTAAGAACGACGACGAGCAGTGCGAAGTTGATATACGGAGTATCTTTAAAAATGTAGTCCAATATTAGTGAAATGCCGATAATGCCCCCGTCAATGATGTTGTTCGGCACTAAAAATAATTCGATGCTGGCGGCTGCACAGGCAGCCCCGACGAGAATCATGACGATCCGAAACGCCACTTTGACCGCTGATTCTTTTTTATGCTGTTTTATGGTATTTGCCATTCTGTCTCTCCTTTTTCCAAACTGGCCAAACTGTCCCTTATCATCATATCATTTAACAGACTGAAATAAAAAAATGACACATTTTTAATTTTACGCCATACATTAGTTCAGAGGGGAGGAATGGACGTGATTTTATTTCAAAAAATCGTGCTGCAGCGTTTAAATCAGGTCACGGCTGACGAGGTGCTGAAGTACGCTAAACAATACGGAATTCATGTAACAAGAAAACAGGCGCTTGAAGTGGAAAAGCTTGTGAAAGGAAAAAACATCAATATTTTTAATGAGGAAGAACGCAATAAACTGCTCAAGCAGGTGGAAGCGGTCACTTCAAAAGAAGCGGTGCAGCTCTTGAACCAGCTATTTTCTCAATACGTATCATAAAAAAAGGGGAGCTGATACGCCCCCCTTTTTTATTGCTGCTTGATTTTTTCCAGCAGCCCTTCATCAAACTGTTTATTTTTAAGCATTTCAATTTCAAACCGGTATGGCGGCTTTTTGTTCTTTTTATCTTCTCCTACATAAGGCGTTTCAAGGATTTTCGGAATATCTTTCAGCTGATCGTGGTGGACGATGTATTGAAGCGCATCAAAACCGATTTCTCCGAATCCGATGTTTTCGTGCCGGTCCTTTCTCGCGCCTCTGACATTCTTGCTGTCATTAATATGAAGCACTTTTAAACGGTCGATTCCGACGATCTTATCGAATTCGTTTAAGACACCGTCAAAGTCGGATACGACATCGTAACCCGCGTCATGGGTATGGCATGTATCGAAGCAGACGGATAAATGTTCATTGTGTGTAACGCCGTCGATGATCTGTGCCAACTCCTCAAACGTCCGTCCGCATTCTGAACCTTTGCCGGCCATCGTTTCCAAAGCGATCTGCACATTCTGATTCGGGTCGATGACCTCGTTCAATCCTTCGATGATTTTTTGAATGCCCGCTTCTGCGCCTGCACCTACATGAGCTCCCGGGTGAAGAACGATTTGTCTGGCGCCGATCGCCGACGTCCTTTCAATTTCAGAACGCAGGAACTCGACACCGAGCTCAAATGTGGCCGGATTTGTTGTATTGCCGATATTGATAATATACGGGGCATGAACGACGATATCAGAGATGCCGTTCTCCTCCATATGGGCTCTTCCTGCTTCAATATTTAAATCCTCGATTTTTTTCCTGCGCGTGTTTTGCGGCGCTCCCGTATAGATCATAAATGTATTGGCGCCGTAGGAGCTTGCCTCCTGACTGGCCGCAAGCAGCATATGTTTTCCGCTCATTGAGACGTGTGAACCGATTTTCAACAAAACTGTTTCCCCTACTTTCCTTTTCTAAATTGCTTTCTTTTTTGCTGTCTTTTTATTTTATTGATTTCCGTCTGCATTTTCTTCTTATATCCTGGCTTGACTTTTCTCGGTTTTTTCACAAGCCGCTTGGCGACCTCATCCGTTTCATCAGGCGTTCTTTTTCGATTCTGACGGCGCTTGCGGTCATCGATCTTTTTCCACTCGCCTTTTTCAAGCCTCATGTTTTCAAACACGATTCCCATCTGTTCAAGCTTCACAAGTGCATCTTCGTCAGAGGTATCATAAAACGTCATCGCTGTTCCGGATGTTCCGGCGCGCGCTGTACGGCCGACGCGGTGAACGTAAAAATCAAGATCGTCTGGCAGTTCATAGTTAATGACATGGCTGATGCCTTTAATATCGATTCCCCTTGCAGCCAAATCAGTGGCTATGATATAGGTGAATTCCAGATCGCCGATTTGCTTCATCACTTTTTTTCGTTCCCGCGGCGTAAGCCCTCCGTGAAGAAGTCCGACTTTCATCCCTTTGTCCGTCAGGTATGCGGCGATTTCGTCAGCCGTTGTTTTTGTATTGGCAAAAACAATCGCCAAATACGGATTTAAATGGGTCATAACCTCGAGCAGCAGCTCATTTTTATCCCTGTGTCTGGAAGGTATCAGCACGTGTTCGATTTTTTCGGCCGTGATGTGCTTCGGCTCAACATGCGCATACCTCGGATTGGCCATATACTTTTTCAGGAAAGGCTTTAATTTTTCTGGAATCGTTGCGGAAAATACGAGCATCTGCAAGCCTTCAGGCATATGCGACCCGATAAAATCGACATCTTCCAAAAATCCCATATCAAGCATTAAGTCCGCCTCGTCGATAACGAGCGAACCGGCTTTATGAACATCGAGCGCCTGCTCCCTGATCAGATCTGCAATCCGCCCCGGCGTACCAACCACCAGATGGGGCTGTGTTCTTAATTTGTCAATCGATTTTTGTTTATCGGTACCGCCGATGAAACATTTCGAACGAACCGCTTCATCAGGCCCTAAAAACTTGGTGATTTTCAGGACTTCCTGATGAATCTGGTTGGCGAGCTCCCTTGTCGGAGCCGTAATCACGACTTGAACGAACTCTTTTTCAAAATCGATCCTGCTTAAGAGCGGGAGCAGATAGGCATGCGTTTTTCCCGTACCTGTCTGCGACTGTCCGATCGCGCTCTCCCCTTTCAGCGCCGCAGGAATTAACCGCTTCTGAATATCAGTCGGCTCATAAAATCCCAAGTCGTGAACAGCCTCTATAATAAACGGCTTTAAATCGTACATTTCAAATTTCGTTTGTTTCATTTTCCCAACTCCTTCTTGGAAAGCCTTTATTCCGGCGCTCCAAGCTTTATCCTATATGGCTGAATTGTGCGCTTATGTATCCTTTTTTATGCCGCACTGCTTAAAAAAAGGCTGATATCATGTCCATCATTAAATTATAACTGATCCTGCGGAAAAAAACCATCACCCCCGCCCTATTCGGGCCGGCGGCAAAGGCACTTTGCCACCGTTGGTGCATACCCTATCAAGAGAAGGATTTTGAAAGGAGGTACAAGTATGTTTCAGCAACAGCCGATGAGAAATCAGCCAAGACCGCAGATGCCGCAAAGGCCCGGCAGAGCCTTGATGCCGAGACATCCGGGGATGAGAATACAGCCCCCTCAAGCGCAGCAGCGCGGCCTGCAGCAAATGTTTCAGCCGATGGGCGCCGCCCAGGAGCAAGCAGGGGCGCGAGGAGGCGGCGGGATTCAGGGTTTGCTCTCGAAAATCCTTCCTGGATCTGCCGCGTCCGGGGGAACAGGAGCAGGCCTCGGCGGAACCGGAAGCGGCCTTGGAGGCATTCAGGGTCTTGCCAATCCGGCTACCATTTCAAACATGCTCGGCAATGTTCAAAAAGCGCTCGGTGTAGCCCAGCAAGTAACGCCGATGATTCAGCAATACGGACCTCTCGTCCGCAATCTCCCCGGCATGGTGAAAATGTTCAGACAGCTGAATTCCGATGATACTGAGGCGGAGGACAGCGAACAACAAAAAGACGAACCGGACAACAAGACCGAAACGAGCGGCGAAAAGAAAGAAGAAATAAAAGTGTCTTCCAAAACACCCGAAAAATCCAAAGCCGAAGAAATCAGAAAAAAACGGAGCCGTTCAGCCACTCCGTCTGCAAAAAGAAAAACCGGAGGATCAAAACCTAAACTGTATGTATAACATTCTTTGATATCTCCTGCGGGATCAGATATAATAGGTCTATAGAGACTGCAAAAATAAGCCGTTTTTTACGGCTTTTTATCATGCCCGGCTCTTACTTCTTTATAGGAGGACTAAGAATGAACGTAATTAAAATATCGCCGCGCGGCTATTGCTACGGTGTCGTCGACGCCATGGTCATCGCAAAAAACGCGGCTCTCGATAAAAGTCTGCCGAGACCTATATATATTTTAGGAATGATCGTTCACAATAAACATGTCACCGACGCATTTGAAAAAGAGGGCATTTATACGCTTGACGGTCCGAACCGGCTTGAGATTTTGAATCAGGTCGACAAAGGAACGGTGATCTTCACCGCTCACGGCGTTTCGCCCGAAGTCCGTAAAATAGCTGAGGATAAAGGTCTTGTCGCGATTGACGCCACCTGCCCTGATGTGACAAAAACACACGATTTAATCCGAAAAATGAAAGCGGAAGGCTATCACGTCATCTACATTGGAAAAAAAGGACACCCGGAGCCTGAAGGAGCGGTCGGTGTCGCCCCGGATATCGTTCATCTTGTCGAAACCGAAGAAGACGTGGAAAGGCTGGACATTGAAGCGGAGAAACTGATTGTCACGAACCAAACGACGATGTCCCAATGGGATGTCCATGATATTATGGAAAAAGTAAAAGAAAAATATCCGGATGTTGAATTCCACCAGGAGATTTGTCTGGCCACCCAGGTGCGTCAGGAAGCGGTGTCCGAACAGGCGAAAAAAGCCGACTTGACAATCGTTGTCGGCGATCCGAAAAGCAATAACTCGAATCGCCTCGCCCAGGTCTCCGAGGAAATCGCAGGCACGAAAGCATACCGGATCGGCGATTTAAGCGAATTAAAGCTGGAATGGCTCGACGGCGTGGAAACCGTCGCTGTAACGGCCGGCGCATCGACCCCGACTCCGATTACAAAAGAAGTCATCCGCTTTTTAGAACAATTCGATCGTGAAGATCCTTCCACATGGAAGATCAGTCACGAAGTACCTCTTCAAAAAATCTTGCCTAAAGTAAAAGCAAAAACCTGAAGCATCCATCGCTTCAGGTTTTGTTTTTATAAAAATGTAAACGGGTTCGTATTTGTATCTGATGGAAAGACGGCGACATTGTATTTTTTCTTTCGGCACATCGCCGTCAGCTTTTTCGCAACTCCGTTTTTCATGATTTGTTCGGCATAATGTCCAGGGTCGACCACATTCAGCCCGATCATCATGGCATCGTGCGCCGTATGGAAATAAAGATCTCCTGTTACATATACATCGGCGCCCATACGTTTTGCATGATGGATGTATTTATTGCCGTCGCCGCCTAATACAGCGACCTTCTTCACTTTCGCATCAGACTTGCCCACCATCCGCGCTCCGTTTGCCTCCAGCTTTTCTTTCACATAACGGGCAAATGCTTCGAGTGTCATCTCTTCATTCAATTCACCGATACGGCCCAGCCCTTTTCGAAGCGGACTCTGCTCGACGGGATAAATATCAAAGGCCACTTCTTCATACGGATGAGCCTCATTCATCGCTTTGATCACGGATTTTTCAATACCTGACGGATAAACGGTCTCAATTCTTACCTCTTCGACCCGTTCAAGCTCGCCCCGCTCGCCGATAAAAGGATCGGCTTCAGACAGCGGCTTGAAGCTGCCGACTCCTTCTGAAGAAAACGCACAGTGGCTGTAGGCGCCGATATGACCGGCTCCGGCGTCTCCAAGCGCTGCGCGCACCTGTTCTTCATAATCTTTCGGGACATAGACGGCGAGTTTTTTCAGCGGCTCTTCGTAGGTTGGAACGAGCACTTTTGTGTTCTTTAATTCCAGCGCTTCCGCAAGCATGTCGTTGACACCGCCGTCAGCAACATCGAGATTTGTATGAGCCGCATAAACGGCGATATCATGCTTGATGCACTTTTCGATCAGCCTTCCGCCAGGCTGGTCTGTGATGACATGTTTCAGCGGCCTGAAAACAGGCGGATGGTGCGCAATGATTAAGTCAACGTTCTTTGCAATCGCTTCATCAACCGTTTCTTCGAGAACATCTAGCGTGACCATGACATTGGACACCGTTTTGTTCAGCGTGCCGATTTGCAGGCCGATTTTATCGCCTTCAACGGCGTATGACTTTGGTGAAAATTGTTCAAACAATTGGATGATTTCATGCCCGTTTATCGTTTTTGTCATCTTCTAAGTACCTCCTTTAAGACCTCTATCCGTTTTGACAGTTCAAGCAATTTTTGTTGATTTTCTGCACTCGGAAGAGCCGCTTCAATTTGTTGATAGATGTTTTCCGTATGTTTCAGTTCTTGCGACCATTTTTTGATAAAAACAGCATTTTTTTGTTTGGCCAAAAATGGGCCGACAAGCATGCCTGCCGCAAAGGAAATCCCATCGTAAGCCGCATCCCGATCGCCCGCTTCCGCGACGAGAACCTCATAGTACTTGCCGTCTTCTTCAAGGATTTCTTCATTGATCAGTGCATAGCCTTCCTGATAGAGCCATTCTCTAATATGGTGAGCGTGGATATTCGGCTGTAAAACCAAACGTTCCTTACCTGAGAGCTTATCCTTGCCCGCTTTTAGAATGTGAGCAATGAGCGAGCCTCCCATTCCGGCAATCGTGATCACATCAGCTTCGCCCTTTTCAATCACTTCAAGCCCGTCGCCTTTCCTTACGGATATGAGCGGACTTAATTGCAATTTCTCAACCTGCTGCTTCGCAGAAAGAAAAGGACCATCTGTGATTTCTCCGGCGATCGCGGCGCTTGCCAGTCGATTCAGCACACAATAGCAAGGCAAATACGCATGATCAGACCCGATATCAGCCACAACCGCCCCTTTTGTTATGTATTTCGCCACAGTCTGCAGCCTTTTCGATAACTTCAATTCATTCACAATTATCACAACTTTTCTAGATTCATTTTTCCTTTACTATCATATAAAAAATCGCTTTAGTTTCCAAGCTGGAACAGCAAATCAACATTTTACTCGATCAATTTTTGATTTTCTCTGTAGTACGCACGTAAAGCATGAGTCTCAAGATCCGCGAGCCGAACCGGAATCGGCAGCCTGCTTTCTCGATTGACCAAGCTCATCGCGATGTCATAACTGCTGTCTAAATCAATCAAATGTCCGCATGATAGAAATATCGGTTTGACATCTTGCCTTGTCCGCACCGCACGTCCGTAGACTTCGCCATCAATTACAATATCAGTATAAGCACCGAAATTATTATCAGGCATCACAAAATCAGTTTGTTTTATTTTCAAGTAAGTTTTCGCAATGCCGATCGTTGGCTTTTCGAGAAAAAACGCCGCATGTGTCGCAATCCCCATATGGTTAAAATGGAGATAGCCATTCCCGTCAAATAAAAAAACATCCGGTTCAATCGTCAGCTTCTTAGCCGCCTTAATAATAAGCGGCAGCTCCCTAAAAGCAAGAAACCCCGCGATATAAGGCACAGCGATTTTTCCTGCACTATGTACTTTTTCAATGACACGCTTCGTATGAAAATCCAGCACGATGATACTGCAGACACCAAACGCTTCACCATCTTCCTCCCAATAAGCTAAATCAACCCCCGCACAGGTTTGCAGAGCGTCTTTACTGATAGATTTTACTAGATTGATATGTTTTTTTAGTTTTGTTTGTATCGTTAAAAAGTCATTTTCTTGGTTTAAATTAAAATCGTGTATGTTGTTGATGTTCATCTTTAAAAACCAACTTTCTATCATCCCTTTTTTCAAAGCGCCTTTATCCAGATCATATCTAAATTGTTCAGTTCATTCAAAGTTATTGATTCATACCGGGATAAGCCGGGACAGCAAGATGTCTTATAGAATGAGCAGCATATAAAAAAGAACCCCTCAACAAGCAAAAAATTGGGAGCTCTGTTTGTCTTTTTGTAAATCGAAGTATTTTCTAATCATTCATTATTATTCTTTATTTCTCAGCTTCATCGTCATACTGTTTACACCCTCAAAAACAGCGTCCCGTATGATTTCAGTGTAATTCTCATAACTGTCGCTTTTGGCTTTAATGATATCTAAAACTTGTTTAAATTGTCCATCTATGATAATCGTAATGCCTTCGACCTTTTCACCTGTCTGATCATTCACAAATTCCTCATTTAACATGGTTACCGTATCATTACTATTCATAAGACACTCTCCTATCTTTTTGAAAATAAACTTTTCCCTTTATGATTGATCCAATACTTTTGATTTGTAGGAACTAGATTTGTAAAGTCCTCATAAATTCCGATCCAATGATTCGGTACATATTCTTCATAAGATGCTGGCTCTGGGTATATGGAATAGAACTTTTTTTGACCAAAATCTAACAAATCATCGGCTGGCTATTTATATTTATGTTCGGCTGCTTTTTGAAGTGTGGCTTCGATGTGGTCCACTAATTTTTCTGGTCTTCTCGTTTCCATGTCTTCTAACGGGTTATCCCAGTCTAGATTTTTTATTAACAGCATATAAAAGGTGCCTGAAGGATCAATATCTATATACCAGCCGACATCTAAAGTCAAGCGGCTTTCTTTATGCTCCAACTGCAATAATGATGACGTAAAGTTGAACCAGTCATCACTGTCTTCCTCTAAATGATCTGGATCGATATCAATTAGTTTATTATAAGAGACAGTCCATCCTTGAGGAACTCTCAGACGTAAATAGTCAGGAGGGCCTTCAAAAATAAAAATGTTCCCTCCAAATGCCGCCGCTTCTATTTTCCAAATGATCCGTTCCAATTCGTCCACTAACTGCCGGCGATCTTCAACATTGATTGTGTCAATCGTTTCTCCATGATTGTCACAAATATGTATAAGATAATCATCATGGCCTTTAATGATTTTGACCGCAGCATGATATCTTTGTTTTTCTAATTCTATTAATTTCGTATTTGGTTCAACTGTTTCTTGTGTGACGGTTAAATCATGGTATTTAACGAACCAGCCGCACGGTATATTTATAGGTTCTAATGATTTTATGGAATTAGACAAATCGTTCACTCCTGATTTGTATAATATAAACTGTTGATTTGTTGCGATGACTTCCGAGAGAATACAACCCTTTAATTATCCCTCTTTACATTTCACGGCCATTAGAATCACTTCGTAAAATTATAATGTACCTACTCATTTTCTATCCTAAAACTAGAAAAAGCACTTGTTTCCTTTTATTTACAACCAAGTGCTTTATTCTTAACTTTAGGAGCAGTTAATAAACATATATTAAACTTACGATTGTTATATAAGTTTTTTCCTAATTAAAATAACTTTATAAACTCTTCTCTTTTTGTTGGGATCTCAGTGTTTGTGCTCTGATAATTTTCAATGCCTTTTCCTATTTTTTCAATCTCCTTCAATGTGATAAAACCAGTTTCCACTGCACTGTTTAAAAAGATGGTAATACTATCGTTATTAATACTCTCTAACGCTTGTGGTAAATATTTCACTTTTTCCTTTTTATAAGCTTCCCAAGAAGTATAAGCGACAGCATCAACTAATAGTGACCATAGCCTAGCAATATTTAAGTCTTCTTCTTCCTCAGCAAATTCTGAAATTCCTGTAAAGTCTGCGTTATCAATTAGCTCGTATAAGTCATCACCAGTAACAGCATGAGATTCAACCCATAACCAGCATTTGTCCAATGCTTCTCTCCCTTCAGGATACCTTTCATCGTCTTTGCTGATTACAGAAAATACTCTTTCGGCAACTGTTAAAACAAAGCCTACTTTAACTTCATTTTGTAAATTATCGATTGAAATATTATCCATGATTTCCTCCTTAAAATTATCCGATAATCTTTCCATCTTTTAAAACGAAAGATAACAGTCCATTAGTTTTAACACTGTCATCAATCTCTGATGTTACTTCTATTGTTAGATTGGGATATTTCTTGCTTGCTTGATAAAATATACCACTCTTTTCAATAGGATAAGGTTTAAGTAATCCTTTACTACACTTATTACATACGCCTCTTGGATTAGACTGGTGAACTCTTAATGTACCTGTTACTTCCGTCGGTTTGATGCCTGCCTTCTTTACAGCAGAATCAAACTCGTTTAAAACTCCTTCTTCAGCATGTCTTGTAAACTGTGCTAATTTAGGATTTTTCATATGATCGTATGGGGCCCTGATCTCTCTATTTGGTAAGATTGTATCCAATGAAGGCAGTCCAGCTTCTTTTCTTACTTCTGGAGATCCACCTTCAAAAGTCCTTTTTTCAAGTCCTTTTACATCGGTTTTACCAACTGCAATTGTATTAGTCTCTGGAACATTCCACTTTTTCCGTAAAACATCCAGATCTTCTTTACCCAGTTGGATCTTACCATTACCCATCCCCTTACCACTCACCATCTTCACAATTCCAAGCTCTTTCACCGGCGTTTTCTCAACATTCACGCGGACAATTGGGGTGCCGATGCGGTGGCCTGTTGTGGAGGCCGGCTGTTCGACGTAGACGCGGACGTTTGTCGGAACTTGGAAGGATTTCACCTTTTCAAGGATGTTGTTTCCTTTTTGTACCAGCGCCGCTTTTGGCGATTTTGCGAGCGGAATATTTTTGCCAGGTGTTTTGGCCAATGTTTGAGCGCCGTGGTTTGCCGTTTTTGCTACAGCACCTGCGCCGACGAGACTCAAGGCTGCTTCGATCAGGCCTTGTTTCCGCCTCTCTTCAGAAACTTTGTTTCCAAACATGTCCTTGCCCGTGACGGCTTCTGAGAACCCATTTGAAGCGACAAGGCCGTAGGCGCCCATTTCCGTCATTTTCAAGACGTTCAACGTTTTTGAGGCTTTGTAAGCGTCAAGCGCGTGTTCAGCGGCGATGAGTCCTTTTCCTGTTTTATAAATGGCTTTGCCGCCTTTGAAGGCTCGGCCTGCCCACCCTACGATCGGAATAAATCCTGCTGCCGCCATTGCTCCGGCGGCGACACGCTGGCCGTCTGTCAGCTTTTCTCCTGTGACCGGGTCGACGCCGTCAGCGGCTCTCTTATAATCATAATACCCGCTGACTTCTCCGACAAATGTTCCGGCAGCGTCGAGCGCTTTTAAATACCAAGGCTTGTTCGCTTCTTCTTCTTGTTTTTCCTGAAGCCTGCGCGCTTCTGCCTGTTCATTTTTGAATTCAATATAATTGGCGGCTTGATTTTCGACGTCTATCGTATTTTTATAGATCTCGCTTGAGTGGAACGATTTCAAGCTAAAATACATCGGCGAGGCGGTTTTTCCGTGGCTTGTAGCTTCCATTAGCCCGGAATATTTGCCGAGCACGGCGCTGTCGAGTGCTTGTAAGTTTGTGTATTCGGTCTTGAGCGATTCATCCAGCTGATTAACGGCGTCGATGGTGTTTTGCCGAGTTGTTTGCGCTTTAGACATTTTATCAATATAATCGTCGAGCGTCCAATTGTCCAAGTCAACGATATCGCTGATGCTTGCGATGATTTTATCCATTTCCAACTTGAGCCCCGAGACGATTTCTGTCGCTTTCAAATCAGCGTTTTTCAGTTCATGATCCAAAAAAGAGATTTCCACATAAGAATCGGACAGCTTTTTGTCCTTTATATCACCCGATATACCTTTAAAAAAAGCAATCTGCGCTTCAACAAGCTTTAACCAGCTGTCTACGATCTCTGCCTGTCCTTTGTAGAAGTCTTTAATGTTGTCGGCACCTTTCCCCTGAAAATCTTCACCTAAATCAGCGACGCCAAGAAACGCTTTTTTGAGCGTCTGCAGTTGATCCTCAAAGGTTTCGTATTGTTTCTTGCGGTTATTCGCTGCTTCAATTAAAGAATGCGCTTCAAATACTTTCATTGAATTGTCCTCTCTAACCTCAGGCTATTTTCTGGCGATTGCTTTGTCCTGCTCTTTCAGCAAATCGACATTTTCCTTCGTATCCTTTATGTTTTTGTGTACGGCTTTTTTGTAATCGGCCACCATCTGATGTATGTTCTGCTCGCGTTCGTGGCACTTTGTCACATATGTCAATTTATTTTTCCCCGCAGCTTTCGGAGGATTTGGCAGGTCTAGGGCATCGAGCGCCTCTCTTACGGCCTCCAGCTTTTTGATGACCGCTTCATGTTTCAGCTTGATTGTCGTCATTAAAACCAGCTCCAACTGTTTTTGATTGAGCGGAGTTTATCGCTCAACTGATCAACCGCTTTTTCTCCGAGAGAAAGCAAATGATCCGCCTCTTTAGCTGCCGCTCCCGCCAATTCAAGGCTGTGTTTTTCAATTTCCAGCGCGAAAATTTTTCTCTCCAGCTGTGAAATATAGCCTTCGTACTTTCCGTTCACGATGTTGTACATTGATGTATGAGCTTCATCCCGTTCATCATCAAAATCATTGGCGAAGTCCCCCGTCCAGTGGCTGTTCAGATGAGGGTGCAAGATTTGTCTGATCTCGACAATCCCGGTTTCGTGTTCTTTCTCAATTTCCTTTTTTGCTGTTTTGACACGTTCAATCCGGCTTTCTACATCAGTCAGCTTTTGGTTAATCGTGCTGTGGATATGATTCAATGTGCTCTCATGACTCATATGATTCACCTCAAGAAATACTCAAATAGACGGATGAAAACAGTGCATCTGCTGCATTCTTTCCATTTATATAATAGTAAAATAGATGCAATCTTACTTAAATAGGGTGGATTGCTTATTTTTTCCCCCACAAAGGTGGAGTGCGCCCCAAAAAAAGTAACAAAGGCCTATTTCCGGCAGACGCATCATCCTCTTAAAGGCCGGGACCGAAAATCTAAATAGTCCAAATCACCCTTCAACGTGACTCAGCGCTAAGCAAAAGCCCCCGTTTAACGAAAACAAAAAAGGATTCGCACAAAAGCTCTTGTCTAAGCTTTCATTGCGAATCCTTTTGGTGATGAAACGGTTTTAACCTATTTAATCTCTGACACCCATTTTGCCATATCATCAAGCTTTTCCGCCGGAACCAGTCCTCCCGGCATTCCGTTACCGCCTTTTTCAATCTTTTCTTTAATCGCACCTGTATCCATCCGGTCTCCGACGCCCTTCAGTTTAGGTCCTGATACACCTTCATAATTCTCGCCGTGGCAGGTTACACAGTTCGCTTTGTAAATTTCTTCAGGCGAGGCATCCGCTTTGTCTTCTTGAGCTGTTTTATTCCCTTCGCCTGCAATTTCTTTTTCATCATAAAGGCCTTTTATGGATAAGATAAAAACCAGTCCTATGCCCATAATGGCGATTAATAAAAATGGTATCAATGGATTGCGGTTCATTTTACATCCCCCTTTTTAATTTACCCCTGCCCCTTATGTAAACAATTCTAATTCTACTTTAATTTTACAAAAAGTAAACCAATTATGAAACAAAAGCTGATGAAGTTCACATTTTAGACAAAATAACGGATGATGAAGCAATTGTTCATTTTCCATTTAAAGACCAGTTTTTGAATACGGTTACAACAATAATTATAAAGGGCTTTTCCTTCGATCTCAAGGTTATAATGACTCAAAATGCACTTTTGGATATTTGCAAATTCGAAAGAAATTAAGTAAAATATAATCGGGTTACCAATAATAGCGCTTTCATTCTGTCGTGAAAAAAAGAACGGATCTCCTGACCCGTTCAAGTTTATTCGAGAAAATCTTTCAAGCGTTTGCTTCTGCTTGGATGTCTTAATTTACGAAGTGCTTTAGCTTCTATTTGACGAATTCGTTCTCTTGTTACCCCAAATACCTTACCAACTTCTTCTAATGTTCTTGTACGACCATCATCAAGGCCGAAGCGAAGGCGGAGCACATTTTCTTCACGGTCTGTCAATGTATCCAGTACATCTTCAAGCTGTTCTTTCAGCAATTCATATGCTGCATGATCTGACGGAGAAGTCGCTTCCTGATCCTCAATGAAGTCTCCCAGATGTGAATCGTCCTCTTCACCGATCGGAGTCTCGAGTGAAACCGGTTCCTGGGCGATCTTTAGAATTTCACGGACTTTTTCAGGCGTCAGATCCATATCTTCCGCAATCTCTTCAGGCGTTGGCTCGCGGCCGAGATCCTGAAGGAGCTGCCTTTGAACACGAATCAGTTTGTTGATGGTTTCAACCATATGAACAGGAATTCTGATCGTTCTCGCCTGGTCGGCAATCGCTCTTGTAATCGCCTGTCTGATCCACCATGTCGCGTATGTGCTGAATTTGTATCCTTTGCGGTAGTCAAACTTTTCTACCGCCTTCATCAGGCCCATGTTTCCTTCCTGAATAAGGTCAAGGAAAAGCATTCCGCGGCCGACATACCGTTTTGCGATGCTGACGACAAGTCTCAAGTTGGCTTCAGCCAGACGGCGCTTCGACTCTTCGTCGCCTTCTTCGATTTTTTTCGCGTATTCGATTTCTTCTTTTGCAGACAAAAGGTTTACCCGTCCGATTTCTTTCAGATACATGCGGACAGGGTCGTTTATCTTAACGCCCGGAGGCACGCTTAAATCGTTAAGGTCAAATTCTTCTTCGGCCTTGGCCAGCTGTTGAATATTAGGATCCTCATTTTCTTCGTTCTCGCTAATTAATTCAACGCCTTGTTCTCCTAAAAATTCATAATACTCATCCATTTGGTCTGATTCGATCTCGAAGCTGGACATGCGCTCTGCAATTTCTTCATATGTGAGCACTCCGCGCTTTTTTCCGGCTTCTGTTAATTGATCCCTCACCTGTTCAAATGTGAATTCAGTTTCGGTCTCGTGTGCTTGTTTATCAGCCATTCATGGATCCCTCCTTCCAAAACTTACAGACGAATTCTAAAAGCATCCCGCTTTTTTTGTTCCTATTTCACGAATAAAGCCTTCTCTCTCATCTAGGGCTTCACGGGAAAGCAAATCATAAATTGACAATATATGATTAGGACAAGCAGCTTTTGCTCCTCCGTTAGGATTCATTGCCAAAAGCTTTTCCTATTATATATAACGGTTTATTTCAGCGAACGGTTCAGCTTAACAATTTCCTGTGCCAAAGTTGCCGCTTTGATGAAGTCTTTTTGCCTCTCGGCTTCCGCCCTTGCAGCTTCTTTTTCTTTTATCATTGACCAATTTCGATAATTCAACACTTTTTTTACATAATCAGATAATTCCGCTTCACTTAATTCTTCGTTCACCTGAAGCATTAAGATATCTGTCAGAAGCTGACCGAGTTCCTGATCCTCAACTCTCTTAAAGAGCTCCTGGATGGAAATGTCCGCTCCTTCTTCATACATGGCGTACAAATAAGCGGCAATCGCGCGGTGCTGATCAAGGTTGAATTCAAAGCCCACCCGGTCTAAAACCTTTCGAATGACGTCCCGGTCATGAATCATGTGAGCCAGGAGCATCCGCTCCGCGTTCTCATGAGCCGGCCGAAGACCTGTCTTTCTCCGCGGGGCGCGCGAAACGGCCGCCTGCCGCTCTTTTGAGTCCTGACGGCTGCTTTCCCTGCTGCGGCTTACAGCCTGCTTTTCAAATACGGAAAGCTGATCCTTCAAGGATTCAAATGAGATTGAAAATTCATTTGCCAGCTGTTTGACGTATATTTCCTGTTCCAAAGGTCCGCTGAGAAGGCTGACTTCCTTCAGTACATCGTTGATATAGGCTAAACGGTCTCCTTCATCAGACAGGTTTCTGCCCTTGCGGAAATAGTTCATTTTAAACGTCATCATCGTAACGCTGGCCCCTATTACATCATTCTTAAATTTCTCGCTTCCGAATTTTTTGATGTAGTCATCGGGATCCAGCCCGTCAGGTATCATGGCCACCTTGACGTCGCAGCCTTTTTTCTGAAGAATCTCCGCCGCTTTCAGCGTGGCTTCATAACCGGCATGATCCGAGTCATAGCACAGTATGACCTCTCCGACATTTCGCCTGATGATTTTCGCATGCTCTTCTGTCAGCGATGTGCCCATCGTGGCGATCGATTCTTTCACACCGGAACTGACGGCTGAGATGACGTCGGCAAATCCTTCAAAAAGGACGGCCCTCTCTTCTTTTCGAATGTGAAGGCGGGCCTGATGGAAATGATAGAGAAGCTTGCTTTTTCGAAAAAGCGGCGTTTCCGGGCTGTTCATATATTTTGGCTGCTCCCCGGTGAACGTCCTTCCGGAAAAAGCGACCGTTGCGCCGTGATGATCATGAATCGGAAACATAATCCTGTTTCTGAAACGGTCAAAATAGCCGTCACCGTTCTCGCGTCTGATGATGAGTCCAGCTCTTTCCATCAGCGCAAGATCAAAACCTCTCCGTTCCAAAAACTTTGTGATGAAATCCCATGAATCAAGGGCGCATCCGATTTCAAACTGCTCGATCTGCTCCATCTCAAAGCCTCTTTCGAGCAAATAATCGAGCGCTTCCTGGCCTTCCTTTGTATTGACCAGCAAATGATGATAAAATTTCTTTAACAGATCATGAGCTTCCGCCATTTTCTGTTCATCCGAACTGCCTGTGCTGTATGCTGATACAGCCGCTACCTGCTCCGGCAGATCTATTTGATATTTGTCCGCCAGGTGAGAGACGGCCTCCGTAAATGAATAACCTTCCATTTGTCTTAAAAATGAAAAAACATTCCCTCCCGCTCCGCAGCCAAAACAATGAAAAATCTGTTTTTCTCCGGAAACGGAAAAAGATGGCGTATTCTCACCATGAAAAGGACAAAGCCCAAAATAATTACGCCCCTGTTTTCTCAACTGGACGTACTCTCCGATAACTTCTACGATATCAGCTGATTTTTGCACCTGTTCTACAATTTCGTCTGGTATACGATTGCCCATGTTCCAACACTCCGTCGTACATAATTCGCTGCTTAGTACGTAAATCCTTCAATTTTCGACAAGATTTTTTGCAGCTCTTTGACAAATCGCTCTCGGTCTTCCTTGACCAGTTTTTTCGGGCCTTTCGTGTAACGTCCGCTTCTTCTCAATTTTTGTGCGACGTGACGGCGGAAAAGAGCATGATCGATGGAGTCCTCTTCGAAAAGATAGCCTCTCTCCGACATCACATAGACCTTTTTGCCAAGCAAAAGTGATGCCAGCCCGATATCTTGTGTGACGACGACATCACCTGGTCGAACATGGTTGGCAATGTACAGATCGGCTGCTTCTTTATGCGGATCGACATATGTCCAATTCTCTTCTTCTTTCCTTGTGACTTGAAAATGCTCGAATGAAGCCACGAATATGACCTTTACGTCGAAATCCGCCGCTGTTTTGAGCACTTCATCTTTCACCGGGCATGCGTCTGCATCGACAAAAATCGTCCTTTCTTTTTCAAGAAGACTAATTCTCCATCCCTCCATCAATCTCCTGCTATAAATACAGGCAAAATCACACAGGTTTCAAAAATAATCGATCTATAAGAATTTGTCGAAAGTTTTTTTCGGGAAATTCTTGACACGATACCCATAATAGTTTATTCGTTCTGTACTAAGCTTAAACCTAAAAGTTAATTATTTTATCACAATTTTTTATTATAATACAAATGGGTTAAAGATGCTAACATTTTCACTTTTCCCAAAACCATCAAAGCAAAAACCCAGGATGGGGTGTCCTGAGTTTTATTCTTAGACCCTTTTTGTCATCATGTTGTGAATAATGTTGGCCGTTTCCTCTACCGCTTTATTTGATACGTCTACGACATTGCAGCCGATGCGGCCGACGATCTTTTCAAAGAACTCCAGCTCTTCTTTGATGCGGTTGATATTAGCGTAAATCGCTTTGTCGTTGAGGCCGAGCGATTTCAGGCGCTCCTTGCGAATATGGTTCAGCTTATCCGGGCTGATTTTTAACCCGATGCATTTAGCCGGATCAACGGTAAAGAGTTCTTCGGGAGGATCCACCTCAGGAACGATCGGAACGTTTGCCACTTTTAACCGTTTGTGCGCCAAGTATTGGGATAACGGAGTTTTGGACGTTCTCGACACGCCGATCAGCACGATATCCGCTTTTAAGATGCCCCTTGGGTCTCTGCCGTCGTCATATTTTACGGCAAATTCGATGGCCTCTACCTTCTTAAAATAATCTTCGTCCAGCTGCCGGACTCTGCCCGGCTCGTATTTCGCGCTGAAGCCGTAGACCGTCTCCATTTTCTCAATCAGCGGGCCGATGATATCGTAATACACGACATTCGCCTTTTCCGCTTCGGCGATTAAAAAATCACGAATCTCCGGGACAACAAGCGTAAAACAGATGATGCCTCCGTCCGCTTCTGCCAGCGAGATCACTTCTTTTATTGTTCCGCGGTCTTCGACATAAGGAATCCGCCTGATGTTTGTCTGCTCGGATGAACCGTTAAACTGGCTGATAGCCGCCTTGACTACGAGCTCAGCGGTCTCGCCGACAGAGTCTGATACAACATAAATCGTCCGATTACTCATGATATCCCTCCATTTGAAGTTCACTCTACATGATTTCATTTTCAGATAAGCCGACTAAAATTTTTGTCATGTTCGTTTTCGTAATTCTTCCCACAACTTCATAGCCTTTTTCTGTATCTTTTACAACAGGCAGTGCGTCAATTTGTTTTTCGATAAGCATCTTGGCAATGTCCAAAATGAAATCGTCGCGCCTGCAAAGCGTAATGTTCGGCATTCTCGTCATAATGATATGGACGGGTATTGAAGGGAGCTCCTGTTTGCCGATGCTGGCTCTGAGCAAGTCTTTTCGTGAAAGTACACCGACTAAGATGGCATTATCATCAACGACAAAAAGCGTTCCTACGTCCTCTAAAAACATCGTGCAAATCGCATCATAAACGGAGACATTTTCATGAATGACCACCGGAATGGACTGGAAGTCTTTCACCTGCAGCTTTTTCAGCTTATCAGCCAAGAGCTGCGTGCCCGTCTTTCCCGTGTAGAAATAACCGACCCGCGGCCTTGCTTCCAAAAATCCTGACATCGTCAATATCGCCAAGTCCGGACGAAGCGTAGCCCTTGTCAGATTCAGCTTTTCCGCGATATGTTCTCCGGTAATCGGTCCGTTCTCTTTGACAATCTGCAAAATATGCTCCTGACGTTTATTTAGTTCGATCGTACTCACCACCTTTAAGCCGAAGCTCACAATTCGTTCGTTATGTATAAAAGTCGATAACATATTATAACGCATATGAAGACTAAAATAACAGCAATTACAATTGAATTCTATGAAAAAGACAGGCACAATTTGACAAGGATGTGAAAAATCAATTTGAGCAAAAAGACGATTGCCAGCTTGTCAGCAACCGTCTTCTGCGGTGTTTATTTTACAATGATGGCATTGATGTTTGCAAAAGATCGGATCAGCTCCGCCAGGCTTGCCATTTGCGCCAGGCGGTTCGCTTTTAATCTTTCATCTTCGGCATGGACCATCGTGTGATCAAAATAAGCTTCGATCGGCTCTTTTAGCTTGGACAGCTCACTGAAGGCTCCCTCATAATCTTTTGCTTGGTAAAGGGTCTCTAATTGCTGTCTGCACGCCTCATAAGCTTTGAAAAGCTCCTCTTCTTGAGGGTTTTCAAACAGTGACGCATCAATGGCGTTCGTTTCGCTCTTTTTGCTGATCGAAATAACCCTTGCCAGCGCTTCAGCCGTTTCTTTAAATTCCGGTTTTGCTGCAGCCGATTCAAGAACAGCGGCTTTTTTGACAGCCGAATACGGCTCAAGGTTCGAGCTTTCGAGCACGGCATCCACCACATCGTAGCGGATGTTTTCCGCTGTTAATACGTATTTGAGGCGCTGTTTAAAGAATTCGAGCAGTTCGCTGTTTGCTTCCTGTCCGGCAAACGCAGCCAGTTCTTTGAATGAAATGCCCCAGTTCCGGTCAAGCAGGATTTGGACGATGCCGCTCGCCTGTCTTCTTAGTCCATACGGATCCTGAGATCCTGTCGGAATAACGCCGATTTTAAAGAATGAAGCGACCGTATCAAGTTTATCCGCTAATGCGACGACGGCGCCGACGATTGATGAAGGTGCTTCCCCTCCGGCTTGTCTCGGCATATAATGCTCATTGACAGCGAGCGCCACTTCTTCTTTCTCCCCGAGCATCCGCGCATATTTTTCACCCATGATGCCCTGCAGCTCAGGAAATTCGTAAACCATGTGTGTCACAAGGTCGAATTTTGAAATGTGCGAAGCGCGCTTGATCAGCTGCACCGTCTCTTGATCCGCACCGATGATTTCAGCGATCCGTTCAGCAACCGCCTCAGTGCGTCTTACTTTGTCTCCAAGCGATCCCAGTTCTTCGTGGAAAACGATCTTTTCGAGTTTTTTCACATTCTCGTCAATGTTTAATTTTTGATCTTCTTTATAGAAGAAGGCGGCGTCTGAAAGCCTCGCTCTCAGTACTTTTTCGTTCCCTCTCGCCACGTTTTCAAGGGCGCGGCTGTCTCCGTTGCGGACGGTCACAAAGTAAGGAAGCAAATCGCCGTTTTTATCTTTGACAGGGAAATAGCGCTGATGCTCTTTCATCGTTGTCACGAGCACCTCTTCAGGAATTGCGAGAAATTCCTCTTCGTAAGAACCGGACAGAACCGTTGGATATTCAACCAGATGGGTAACCTCATCCAGCAGATCCTCGTCTCTCGGAATGTCCCAGGACTTTTCAGCCGCCAGTTCGTCAAGCTGCTTAACGATCAGCTGCTTCCGTTTGTCCGGATCGGCAATCACAAACTGGCTTTCCAGTGCCGCTTCGTATTCAGAAGGTGCGCTCAAGCTGGCTGCTTTTCCGAGGAAGCGGTGTCCCTGTGTTGTGCGGCCGGTTTCGACATGAGCGACTGAAAACGGAACGACTTCACTGCCGAACAGCGCGACGATCCATTTAATCGGCCTGATGTATTTCAAATCTTCGCTGCCCCAGCGCATGTTTTTTGGAAAGTGGAGGCTTGTCACCAAGTCGCCGAGCTCAGGAAGTAATGAAAACGTATCCTGACCTTTTTGGAATTTTTGCACAAAAACATATTCCGTTCCTTTGATGTCTTTAAAATACAAATCTTCCGGACTTGCTCCTTGCCCCCGTGAAAAGCCGATGGCCGCCTTTGTCCATTCGCCGTTTTCGTCAAGGGCGATTTTCTTTGCCGGTCCTTTCGCTTCTTCTGTCACATCGTCCTGCTTCTCCGCCACGTTCTCGACAAGAACGGCCAGTCTTCTAGGGGAGTTATACAGCTTGACGGAACCGAAGGCAATATTTTTTTCCTTGAGCCAGCTTTCCAGTTTTTCACCAAGCTGAGTCATGCTGTCATGCATGAAGCGCGCCGGCATTTCTTCTAATCCGATTTCTAAAAGCAAATCTTGATTACTCATGTGAAGCCTCTTCCTCCTTCAGCATTGGGAAACCCAACTTTTCGCGTTCATCATAATACGTTTTCGCCACTTTTCTGGCCAGATTTCTCACCCTTGCAATATATCCTGTGCGCTCCGTGACGGAAATCGCTCCTTTTGCGTCAAGCAAGTTGAACGTATGCGAGCATTTCAGTACATAATCATAAGCAGGATGGACAAGTCCCTGATCCATCTGACGGTTCGCTTCTTTTTCGTACGTGGCAAACAATTCGAACAGCATGTCGACGTCAGATGTCTCGAACGTATAGACGGAATGCTCGTATTCAGCCATCTTGAACAGGTCTTTTATCGTATAGCCTTTCGTCCATTCGAGGTCAAAGACGTTTTCTTTGTCTTGAATATAAGAAGCAAGGCGTTCAATACCGTATGTGATTTCCACAGAAACCGGTTTGCACTCAAGCCCGCCGACCTGCTGAAAATAGGTAAACTGGGTGATTTCCATGCCGTCAAGCCACACTTCCCAGCCAAGCCCGGCGCAGCCGAGCGACGGATTTTCCCAGTTATCCTCGACAAAACGGATATCATGCTCCAGAGGGTCGATTCCAAGAGCTTTTAATGAATCTAAATAAAGCTCTTGAATATTGTCGGGAGACGGCTTAATGATCACCTGGAATTGATGGTGCTGATAAAGCCTGTTCGGGTTGTCCCCGTATCTTCCGTCCGCAGGGCGTCTTGACGGCTCCACATAAGCGACTTTCCAAGGTTCAGGTCCAAGGCTCCGCAAAAATGTATATGGACTCATCGTTCCTGCACCCTTCTCTACATCATACGACTGCAAAAGTACGCATCCTTCATTGGACCAGTGCTTTTGCAGTGTCAGAATCATTTCTTGAATATTCAAATGAAGCACCTCCATAAAACGTGTTTTCAAGTTTAATTTTTGGCATAGGGCTGGTTTGGGCAGAAAAAAACTCCCGTCCCTATGCTTGTTTGCCCACAAACATAGGGACGAGAGTTCTCCCGCGGTTCCACCCTAATTGCTGAGAGGAAATGTCTCAGCCTCTTTTTTAAAAGTTGCTCAGGGAATGCCTTTCATTACGCTCTCATCCCCGGCTTTCACCGCCCCGGAGTCGCTTCAATGAGGCCGTGCGCAATTACTTCTTTCCGTCAACGCAACGTCATTATTGAATCCAATCTTCATGACATGATCTTATAAAAAGATGAAGAGGTTGTCAACTTTTGTTTTCATCGCCCAGCATCTTTTTCATATTGTCCATTTGTTCCATGAAGCGCCGCGATTTCAGGTAGATCCCTGAGTACTCGTCATAGTACGTCTGTATGACCCTTTTCAGCTCATCCTTCGTCTCCTGTTTAACCGAGACATTTCCGAGCCTTGACAGGTCAAAATAAAAAAACAGCCTCAACAGCCTGGCGGATGCGGGAGACAGCGGTATCCTGTATGGATCTTTCGCAAAACAGCGGTGGCAGATAAAGCCGTTGTCGCGGATCGAAAAATGAAATGTGCCGTCTTTGCTTTTGCAATGTACACATTCATCCAGCTCCGGATACAGTCCCATCACGCTGAGCATTTTAACTTCGATAAGGTTGGCGATAATGTCGGGATCTGTACCGTCATCGAGCCTCCTCATCGACTGAAGAAGCAGCTCAAATAAAAACGGATTCGGTTTCTTTTCCTCCGTTCCCTTGTCGATTAATTCAGTGATGTAGGCCGCGTATGCTGTTAAAAACAGATCCTCGCGTATATGCCTCATGCTTTCGATCATCTCGCCCTGCTCCAATGTGCCGAGACCGGATGATTTGCGGAATAAAAAAGAAGCATAAAGGAACGGCTGGGAAATCGCTGACAAGCGGCTGTTCGGCTTTTTGGCGCCCCTTGCCAGCACACCGATTTTCCCGTGTTCTCTCGTCAATAGCGTAATGATTTTATTTGTTTCACCATAGTCGTTTGTACGAAGGACGATACCTTCACATTTCGTCAGCATATGTGCACCATCCAAAAATTGGAGGGGTCAAGCATGATCACAAAATTGGAAAGTCAATTTGCGCTAGCTCTTCTTCAAGTACTTCGGGTCTTTCCAGGTTCTCCTTTTCCAATTCTTTAAAAAGGAGGTACGTGTCTACGCTTCCTGTTTGTGAAAATACATTCCAAGTAAAATTCAACATAAAAAGCCCCACCTTTCTGTTTATAACTAGCTTTTTAAACATCCAAATTCTTAAGATTATCTTGACCTTGTATCCTCCATTTCATGTTAAACAATTTTTTCTAATATATCTTTGATTTCGAGAGATTTTGTCACGACTAAACCGCGGTCAAGCTCTGTTCGTTAATACTCGTCTTCTCTAAATCCAAAATCACGAAGCTGAGACATCTTGTTGCGCCAGTCTTTCTGCACTTTAACCCACAGCTCTAAAAACACCGATGATCCGAGCAGCGCCTCGATATCGGTTCTTGCCCGCTTGCCGATTTCTTTAAGCAGGCTGCCTCTTTTTCCGATGACGATCCCTTTTTGTGAATCGCGTTCGACGACGATGGTCGCGCTCACATACACAGAACCGTTTTCCCGTTCTTGAATGGACTCGATCGAGACCGCAATGCTGTGAGGGATCTCTTCCCTTGTCAGATGCAGCACTTTTTCCCGAATCAGCTCAGAAATGATAAATCGCTCCGGATGATCGGTCACCTGGTCACTCGGGTAAAACTGCGGACCTTCCGGCAAATAATCTTCAATTTGCTTTAAAAGCGTATCGATATTATTTCCCTCAAGGGCGGAGATCGGAACGATTTCCTGAAACGGATACCTGGTTCTGTACTCATCGATCAGCACAAGAAGCTCATCCGGATGAATCCGGTCGATTTTGTTGACGATCAAAAATACCGGCGTCTTGACTCCTTTTAAGCGCTCGATGATAAATTCGTCGCCTTTTCCGTAGCCTTCCTCCGCATTGATCATAAACAAGATCAAGTCGACTTCCTTTAAAGTGTTCTGCGCCACCTTCATCATAAAATCGCCCAATTTATGCTTCGGTTTATGAATGCCCGGCGTATCGATAAAAATCGTCTGGGATGTATCGGTTGTCAGCACACCTTGCACTTTGTTTCTTGTTGTTTGCGGTTTGTCGCTCATGATGGCAATTTTTTGGCCGATCACGCGATTCAAAAATGTAGATTTTCCTACGTTTGGTCGTCCGATAATGGAGACAAATCCTGATTTAAAGCTTTCCTGTGTCATGTAAGTCCTCCGATGAAAATGCTCCTGGCAGTAATTCTTGAACCGTCATTTCTTTGATTTGGCCATTCAGATTGGTTAAGATGACAGGCATGTTTGGTGAACAAAGTTCAGAAATCACCTGTCTGCACGCTCCGCACGGCGACACCGGACCCGGCGTATCCGCAGCGACGGCAAGCATCTTAAACGATTTTTCCCCTTCCGAGTAAGCCTTGAACAACGCTGTCCGCTCGGCGCAGTTGCACAGGCTGTATGCAGCATTTTCAATGTTGCAGCCTTTGTACACCTTGCCGTCCTCAGTCAAAAGGGCAGCGCCGACTTTGAATTTCGAATACGGAACATATGCAAATTCCCTTGCTTTTAAAGCTTCTGCAATCAATTCTTGTTTAGTCAATGTGTGTATTCCTTCCTATAGCGGTTATGGTACCGCTAACACTTTTATTTTACATAAAAATGGCTTCTTTTTCACGCCCAAATCACAAATGTAAAATTTTTGTAAGAATTGCGCACAATGAAAGGCACGGCATCAAAACAATTTTGACAAAAAGATGAGTAACCCAATCATACACGAAACGGCCGCAAACACGCAAACCGCCCCGGCCGCCGCGTCCTTTGCCGCCTTTGCAAGCGGGTGGTTCTCTTTTGTGAAAAGATCGATCGTATGCTCCACAGCCGTATTCATCAGCTCCAAGGCAAGCATTCCGCCGATCAGGATCAAGATGATGGACCATTCGATCAGAGTCAGCCTGAAGAAAAAGCCGCAGACGATCACAAGGATGGCGGCCCCGGAATGAATTCTAAAATTGCGCTCCGACATGAACGTCTTGACTATTCCTGTTAAGGCGTTTGAAAAACTCCATTTCAGACGGCGCCATTCATTTTGTTTATGAGGATCTTGAGAGCCCATATCGATTCAAAATGTCCTTTTGCTTAGTGAACATCTCTTTTTCCTCTTCTTCTGTCATATGGTCATAGCCGAGGAGGTGCAAAAAGCCGTGAACCGTCAGAAAACCCAGCTCCCTCATCAGTGAATGCCCGTATTCTTCGGCCTGTTCCCGTGCTTTATCAGCGCTGATGATGATATCTCCGAGAACGGGCGGCATGTCAGCGCCGATAATTTCAATCTCTCCTTCCCCGTCTTCTTCAAGGGCAAATGAAATGACATCAGTCGGATAATCTTTGCCTCTGTACTCTTTGTTGATTTTTTGGATCTCTTCATTGTTGACGATCGTAACCGAAACTTCGGCGCCGTCTGCGACGCCTTCCTCTGCCGCTGCGAATTGAAGAATTTTCTCAATTTCAGCAAGCTGGTCTTCAGGGACCCGTCCGATCTCGTCTGTGATATCTAGAATTAAACTCATGTGTGTTTCACCTTCTGTTTAGGATTAGCTTCCGGATATTCGATCCGGGAATGAAAAATGCCTTTCAGCGTTTCACAGAGCGTCTTCGCGATAATATTGAGCTCTTTTAAAGTTAAATCGCATTCGTCAAACTGCCCGTCCTGCAGCTTATCTGATATGATCCCGCGCACCAGCTTTTCAATCCTTTCGGGATTCGGGTTATGCATTGAGCGGACGGCTGCTTCGACACTGTCGGCCACCGAGATGATCGCCGCCTCTTTTGTCTGGGGCTTAGGGCCGGGATAGCGGAACTCTTCTTCAGTCGTCTGATCGCCTTTTTCTTTCGCCTTATAGTAAAAAAACTTGAGCAGCGATGTGCCGTGATGCTGTTCGGCGATGTCGACAAGCTCCTTCGGCATTTTATGATCCCTCAGCATATCGGCGCCGTCTGTTGCATGGGCAATGATGATGTTTTTGCTCAGCTGCGGAGAAAGCTTGTCATGCGGATTATCAATATTCATTTGGTTTTCTATAAAGTATTGGGGCCGCTTTGTCTTGCCGATATCATGGTAATAGGCTCCGACTCTTGCCAAAAGCCCGTTTGCTCCGACAGCTTCACATGCCGCCTCCGATAAGTTCGCGACCATAACGCTGTGATGGTATGTGCCGGGTGTTTCCGTCAGAATTTTGCGGAGCAGCGGATGATTCGGGTTTGAAAGCTCGAGAAGCTTCATCGTGGACAGAATCCCAAAGCCGCTTTCAAAAAACGGCATGAGCCCGAGAACAAGAACTGACGATCCGATGCCGGACACCGCTCCCATAACAAGGTATGTACCCATCTCAAGTCCGGTTTGCGCCGTGTTTTGAATCAGCTGCAGGGTAAACAGGACGACGATGTTGATCAGGGAGACAAACAAGCCGGCCTGGAGGATTTTCGCCCTCGCATTATGCTTCCCTAAAAATAGTATACCCGCCATCGAGCTGATCAAGAAATACGTTCCGATTCCATAGTTAAACGTGCCTGTCACACCCTGGTTAAACATCATGCTTCCGCAAATGGAAAGGATCATGCTCGACAGGATCGCCAGCCTTTCATTGATCAGCAGTTTAATGAGCATCACGCCCATCGCAATCGGCACGAGATAGCCGATATGGCCGATTTCAAGCTGCTGAAACAGGCTGATCACTTCCATGACGATTAAAACGATCGCTGTAATCAATGAAAACAGCATGAGCGACTTATTTTTCGGAATCCGGCTGCTGTACTGCCTTTCGAAATAGTAAACCAAAGCTGAGATGAAAAGCGCGATTAAAAGCAGCAGTCCGCCGACAGGCTTGAAAATGTTGGCTCCGCTTAAAAGTCCTGTCAGTTCAAGCTTTCGATAGACTTCCCTGTCGATCAGCTGATTTTCCTCAACAAGTATCTGCCCCTGCTTGATCTGCACCTGCTGCACGCTGTCAGCCGCTTCCTGACGCTTCTGCTCCGTCTTGTCAGGATCGTATACATAGTTGGGAATGATTGCAAAGCGTCCGATTTCATCGGCGGCGTTTTTTAATTTTGAAGGTATCGAATTACCCTTCAGCTCTTTCGTTACATGCTCTTTCGCTTCATCAAGCTTTCCGGCGCGGATTTCTTTGCTCATCACGTCATTGACGGCGGTGATGACCGAATCCTGTGTCATGGAAAGCTCTCCGTCGCTGGCCTTCAGCAGGTGTTTGATTGAATCCTGCGACAGCGAGTCCGTCACATCTGAAGTCAGCTTTTCTTCGACAGATTTGATCTGGTCTTTTTCAGATGGGGCCTGCTTGTCTTTTTTCTCTTGTTCTGCGCTTTCTTTTTTCACTTCTTTAATGATGTCGAAAATTGATGAGACAAGGTCAACCCTGTTGTCAGAGTACTCTTTTTTCAAGGTGTACTGGTCGGGAACTTCCTCTCTCGCTTCCTGCTTTTTATTAGCCGTTGCCTTTTGATCTTCGACTGTTGCCGGCGCATAGATCGTATTCTCGCTGATCGAAAATAAATCGAGGTCGAGGGACTCGGGCCTCACATGGAAAAACAGCAGGATGAACATTAGCGCGGATAAAGCCGCATAAAGAATGACGGGGAGGAAGCGGCCGTTTTCCAAGCGGATGGGCCGAAACTTTCCGTCTCTTTTTTTCTTTTTCAACAAAAGCACCTCTTTTCCCGCGGGAAACTAAAAAATGACCCGATAACGGGCGATCGGGCCATTCGGAATTATTTTGACTTTTCGTATGCTTCAATAATACGGGCGACAAGCGGATGTCTGACCACGTCCGTCTGATCCAGTTCAACAATTGAAATGCCTTCGATATCAAGGAGCATCTTTTTTGCAACGGCAAGCCCCGATGTGACGCCCTTCGGCAAATCGATTTGCGTAATGTCGCCTGTAATGACCATTTTAGAACCAAAACCCAATCTCGTCAAAAACATTTTCATTTGTGCCGGTGTCGTATTCTGCGCTTCATCCAAAATCACAAATGCGTCGTCGAGCGTCCGCCCCCTCATGTAAGCAAGCGGCGCGATTTCGATCGTTCCTCTTTCAAGCAGCCGTGCCGTATGGTCCGTTCCGAGCACGTCATGGAGCGCGTCATATAGCGGTCTTAAATAAGGGTCGACTTTCTCCTTTAAATCCCCCGGCAAAAACCCGAGGCTTTCCCCTGCTTCAACAGCTGGTCTTGTCAAAATGATTTTTTTGATGCGTCCGTTTTTCAGTTCATGAACGGCCTTTACGACAGCCAAATAGGTTTTCCCCGTTCCTGCAGGGCCGATGCCGAAGATTAAGTCGTGCCTTTTCATGGCGGCGATATATTCTCTTTGACCGATGGTTTTGACTCTGATCGGTTTTCCTTTGGCGTTTTTCGTAATTTCCTCTTCATACATGCTTTCAAAAAACTCAAGCTTCTGCTTTTTCGCCATCTTGATCGCATACAAGACATCGCGTTCTGATATCTCGATTCCTTTGCGGATGAGATTCAAGAGGGATGCAAGCAGGCTGTCCACGATTTCAAACGTTTCTTCGTCTCCGGTCACATAGACGGTTTCACCGCGCGTGACAATCGAAATGTTCAGCTCTTCCTCCATTAACTTCAAATGGGAATCCTGGTTCCCAAACAGCGCTTGAGCCTCGTTCGGACTTTCCAGTTGCTGATGAATCGCAAGTAAGTGTTCTGTCATTCTTTAGTCTCCTGAACAATTGGTGTTGTTTGAACAATGTCTTCAATAACCTGGTAAAGGATGATCAATTTAACTTTACCATTCTCACTCGTTTCGTGCAAAACTTTTTCACTAATAATGTTCCCGTCGCTCCCGATTTTTTTCCTGATGTCTCTTTTTCCCATTTCGACCCCTTCAAGGACCGCTTCTTTTTTCGAGTACACCCTTTTGATTTGTTCGCTCTCTCTCGTATGTTCCTTTTCATACGCGACAGGAAGCGTAAAATTCATAAAATGCAGCGAGTGTTTTTCGGTTTCTGTCTTCGGACGCGAGAACTCTTCTTTTTTAAAAGAAAAGCCCCAGACAGGCACAGAAAAAGAACCGAAGGATAGCTTGTGACTTGTCCTTACTTTACCCGTAAAAACGTCAAATGATGTCTCAAGAGGAACCGTTACCTTTGACTTGTACCAGGTTTCACCGTAGATTTTCCCTTTGGCTCCGACTTTTTGCTTTTCCTCTTCGCTCCCGATCAGTCCGGAAACAAGCATTTGCCCTTTTTCAACGTGCTGATTCACGGTGACGAGCGGCTCGCCTTTTTCCACGAACATTTTCGAGATGGTCGCCCCTTTTTTGGCGACGATGTGCCTCGGACCAATATATTTTTCTTTGTCAGGTTCATTTTTTTCAACCACTTTCATGTGAAGGGCCGTGCCGTTTAATTCAATGCCCACCCAGGTGATGTTTTCGACGCGCTTTGTAAGCGCCTGCTGAATTTTTTCCGGGGTCAGCATCGTAAACTGAAGGCGCCCTTTTTTGACGCCGATTTGATTCAAGTGCTGTCTGATTTGATGTTCTGTCTCCGGATTGGCTCCTGTTATGTCAATTTTCCAGAGCATGTTGGACAATAAAAACATGATGATAAAAAAAGCAGCAATTCCAATAGTGAAGCCGCTATTCCGTTTAGACTTCTGCACAAGGAAAGGGAAACCTTTTCGTCTGACGAAGCGGCACTTGCAGTCAAAATCCCTTATGACCCTCCGGAAGGCATGTACATCAGAAAGCGGAATATAAAGAAAGACAGCGTCTTTCTTTTTCTTAACATTAAACATCGGGATGCTGCGCCTGGTGCATTCATTTAATAATCGCTCGATCCCCTTTCCCGTTATCTCAAGCTGGATCTTTCCTGAAAAAAAAGAAAGCCATTTATTCTTCACGATTCTTTCCCCCCGACTTATGAATCGATATAGCGTACGAGCTCAATCGTGCCTTCAAGCAGAATTTCCTCAGGCAAAATCGTTTTGATGACAAAGTTTTTGCCTTGAATGATGCACTGCCCCTGTTTGAGCATCAGCCTTACTTCCGTATCGCTGAAAAGCAAAAGCCCTCTGTGGTTTTCAATATATATGTGAAGTCTTCCTATCATCGTGATCCTCGGAAGATCCATCATGACATCAGGGGGAATTTCCAATGTTCTTGTCAGCCACGCTTTGATGCGGTTTTTTCTTTGCGCCATAAAAAAAGAACCCCCTTTCATCTCATATGTATGAGTGATATGGGGGTTCTAATACTTAAATTTTAGGCCGGCGCCTCATTGTGTAATGCGGCTTTCTCGACCGCGGAGGGCCGAATACTTCGCTGAGTACAACGCCTTGGACAATCGTGTTTTTATTCATATCGAGCAGCTCTTGTTTCCGGTTGACCACCCGGCTGCTCTGCTTTTTAATGGCCCGTTCAACGGCCGGCATGGACCGCTCGGCATCCGCTTGTATTCTGCGGAGTTCTGCGGCCATATCTTCGCTTTTTGCAGCAGCCGCTGCTGCAGGCCGTTGTTGTTTGTTTTCTGCCGGCTGGCGCTGTGCCGTCTGCTTCGGCATCGTCTGCGTTTTCGGCCGTTCAGGCGCCGGTTTTCGCTTGGTTTCTTCATTTTCATCATTTTTTCCGAGCTTGTTGAATATGAAGGAGATGGCTGCGATGATGGCCGCCATGATAATCGGATTGTCGAACAGGATATCAAGCAATGAGCTCCCTCCTTTTTACAGGGGCTTGTTTATTTATGATCCTCTTCATTTTGGTCTTTCGTCATCTTTCCGAAAGAATCGCGCATGTCTGTGTCGGCGTCGATGTTTTTCATATTGAGGTAGTCCATGACTCCGATCTTTCCGCTGCGGAGAGCTTCAGACATCGCAAGCGGCACTTCGGCTTCTGCCTCGACGACTTTAGCACGCATTTCTTCGACGCGGGCGCGCATTTCCTGTTCTTGCGCAACCGCCATGGCGCGGCGTTCTTCTGCTTTCGCCTGGGCGATGTTTTTATCGGCTTCAGCCTGGTCGGTCTGCAGAATCGCTCCGATGTTTTTGCCGATGTCAACGTCAGCGATATCGATCGATAGAATTTCAAACGCTGTGCCTGAATCCAATCCTTTGCTCAAGACGGTTTGTGAAATCATATCCGGGTTCTCAAGCACTTTTTTATGATTATCGGAGGAACCGATTGTCGAAACGATCCCTTCGCCGACACGGGCAATGATTGTTTCTTCTCCCGCTCCCCCGACAAGGCGGTCGATGTTTGCGCGAACCGTGATTCTCGCTTTTGCTTTCACCTCGATACCATCCATTGCTACACCGGCAATAAACGGCGTTTCGATGACTTTCGGATTAACGCTCATTTGAACGGCTTCAAGCACGTCACGGCCCGCTAAATCGATGGCCGCACATCTGGCGAATGTGAGTTCAATGTTTGCACGCTGGGCAGCGATAAGCGCGTTGACAACCCGGTCAACATTACCCCCTGCAAGATAGTGGCTTTCAAGCTGATTGATAGTAACATCAAGTCCCGCTTTATGCGCTTTGATCAGCGGGTTCACCACGCGGTTTGGAATGACGCGGCGGAGCCTCATTCCGATCAGTGTGAAAATGCTGATTTTAACACCAGCGGCCAAAGCCGAGATCCACAGCATGACCGGGACGAATGTAAAGAAGACAGCTAGTAAGATGATTCCGGCTGCTATAATTAGCAAAAGAAACAGTGTTGACGGATCCATAATATTCCTCCTAATAATATAATTTATAATTCTCTCACAACAATGCGTGAGCCTTCCACTTTAACTACTTTCACTTTCTTGTCCTTCGCGGTGAACGAGCCTTCAGATACGACATCAAGCCGTTCATCGCCGATGATGACCGTTCCGGACGGTCTGAGCGGTGTAAACGTGACGCCGGTTTTACCAATTAAATCGCGCCGGCTTTCATTTGACACATATCCGCTTTCCGTGCTTGTCGAGTCGGTTAAGATCAATTTTTTAAAAAATTTCATACGCTTCCCCAACACCCTTGTTAATAGAATGGATGCCGCTATAGAAACAGCAGTTGCAATCAAAATGGATACGGCCATGACCTTAAAGCTTCCCGATGCTAAAAAGAGGCTCGCAACAATCGCGATCAGGCCGGCAATCCCTGCTATTCCGCCCGGCAAAAAAATCTCTAAAATGATTAAAATAATGCCTGCTGCAAACAGAAGGATCGTTTCCATTCCGGCAAGCCCGGCGACGAGATGACCGTAGAAAAAGAGCAGCAGCGCGGAGAGTCCCATAAAGCCGGGGATCCCAAAACCAGGCGAATAAAGCTCGACAATCAGCCCGAGACTTCCGATTGAAAGGAGAATCGGAATCACGACCGGATGCGTGATGAACCGGGCCACCTTTTCGGCGAAGCTCACCTCGGAACGCTCGATTTTGGCATCCTTCAAGTTCAGCTTTTTCAAAAGATCATCAAGGCTCGAAACTGTGCCTTCGGAATAGCCGACTTCCAGCGCTTTGTCAGGGCTTAATGTGAGCAGCTCGCCCTTCGGCGCCCCAACTTCTTTAGCATCGACATCCGCATCGGCCATCGCGAGAGCGTATTTCGGATCACGTCCGTTTTTTTTGGCTGCGTCTTCCATTTCAGCGAGCCACAGAGATTCCGACTTTTTATCAGCGGCATTTCCCTGCGTGTCAATGATCGCGGCAGCTCCCATTTTCCCGCCGGGCGCCATATAAATATCGTCTGCATTCAAGGCGAGGTAAGCGCCTGCGGACAGAGCCCTTCTATTCACATAAGCGGTCACCGGAATGTCGGAGTTATGTATCGTATCAGCCATGTCAAGGACTGCATCGACCGCTCCGCCGGGGGTATTGATATCGAGTATGATATGTTTGGCATTCATATCTTCCGCTTCTTGAAAAGAACGCTCAAGAAATTTTGAAAGCCCTTTTTCAACCGTTTCTTCGATCGGAATGACATACACTGTATCTCCATCCGCTTTCACGGTCAAATGAACGCCTAGTAATAAGAATAAAACAAAACCGCTGGCCAGAGCAACAAAAATTCTGAATTTTTTCAGCAGCAACGATGTCTGAGACCTCCTTCCCCTATTATCATTAACATTACATACGTTATAAATGTAGCAAAGGTTTCATCTTTCTACTACTTTTCTATTGTATGAACACGCACAAAAAAAGACGCCTTTAATTGCTTAAAGGCGTCTTTTTCTTAAGACAGTTGTTTGCTGACAAGCTTATTGACGAGACCGCCGTCCGCCTTGCCTTTGACTTTCGGCATGATAGCGCTCATCACTTTGCCCATATCCGCTTTTGAAGAGGCGCCGACTTCGGCGATCGTCTCATTGACGATGCCGAGCAGCTCTTCTTCCGTCAGCTGTTCAGGCATATAAGCTTCCAGAATGTCTAACTCTTTTTGAACTTTATCTACTAAATCTGAACGATTAGCGTTTGAAAATTCATGGAGGGAGTCTTTACGCTGTTTTAATTCACGAGAAAGAACAGTCAGTTCTTCATCATCGGTCAGCCTGTCTTTCTTAAGCTTGATTGCTTCGTTTTGAAGCGAAGCTTTGACCATGCGAATGACAGTCAGTTTGTCTTTCTCACGGTTTTTCATATAGAGCTTCATATCTTGATTCAGCCGCTCAAGAAGACTCATAAATCCACCCTCTTTTAGTATTTGCGCTTTCTTGCAGCTTCAGACTTTTTCTTGCGTCTTACGCTAGGTTTTTCATAAAATTCACGCTTTCTTGCTTCCTGCAAAGTACCTGTCTTTGATACACTGCGTTTGAAGCGACGAAGAGCATCTTCAAGCGATTCGTTTTTTCTAACGACCGTTTTTGACATTCTCTTTCCCTCCCTCCGAATACACCAATCGACTGCTTTAAAAAAAGACATACATATAAACATGTACTTTGACATTATAATATAAGCCTCCGGTAAGGTCAACCAAGGAGAATCGTTTTATTGTTCAGTCATGATTTCGGCAGCTTGTCTGTATATATTTATAAAGGAGGCTGTTCGAAAAACTGATGATAATCTTGATCTTATTCATATTATTGATCGTTCTTTTTCTCAAAGGCATGAGCATGCTGAGAAAAGGCTTGATTTCACTGACATTTGAAAAAATCGAAAAGCGGCTGCTGTTTTTCACGGATCATCCGGTGAAAGCCTTTTTGGTCAGCATTGTATTTACGGGGGTTTTGCAAAGCAGCTCGGCATTTATGGTGATCGTCATTGGCTTTGTCTCGGTAGGCGCCCTTTCATTTAAACGTTCGATTCCGCTCATTTTGGGAACAAACATCGGGTCCACCTTCACAACGGAATTTTTGGCGGTGAAGCTGGAATTTTTGATTTTTGCCCTCTTTGCCGCAGGTGCGGTTCTTTTCATGGCCGGAAAATCCCCTTTTCGGCAAGTGGGCGTAAGCATGATCGGCTTGGGTGTTATTTTTTTCTGTATCAGCGGCTTTAACCGGCTTGCCGTGCCGTTGTCACAGCTAGACTCGGGCGCTTATATTGTGCAGCTTGCTGAAAATTCACCGCTTTACGCCTTAATCATCGGCACGGTGTTGACCGCGATGATTCATTCCAGTTCGGCGTGTGTCGGCATCCTGATGAGCTTTATGGATCAAGGTGTCGTCGGTTTGACCGAAGCGATGAGCGTTGTTCTCGGCTCCAATATCGGGACATGCATCACAGCCGTGATGGCGTCCTTCAAAGGCGGAGCTGCGGCCAGGCAAACGGCTTATGCCCATGTGCTGTTTAATGTCATCGGTGTAGCAGCTGTATACCCCCTGCTCTCATCAATAACAGGCTTTATCTCCGGACTGTCTGAAAGCCCCGCTCAGCAGATTGCCCATTTCAGCCTGCTCTTCAACGTCGTCACATCCCTATTGTTTCTGCCGCTCTCAAATCTGTTTCATTCGCTGATCATGTTTCTCATTCCAAACAAAAACCAGGCCCGGTAAACGCCTGGTTTTTGTTGATTAGTAGTCTTCATCCGCTGTTAAGCCTTTGACAATCGACACGCCTGCGCTTGCTCCGATTCTCGTCGCTCCGGCTTCAACCATGGCAAGGGCGCTTTCCTTATCGCGGACGCCCCCTGATGCTTTAACGCCGATAACAGGTCCGACAGCTTCCCGCATCAGTTTTATATCCTGAACTGTCGCACCGCCGCCGGAAAAACCGCTCGATGTTTTGACAAAGTCGGCGCCGGCTTTTACGGCCAGTTCACAAGCGTGCCTTTTTTCTTCATCCGTCAACAGTGAGGTCTCTATGATGACTTTTACGAGAGCTTTGCCGTCTGCCGCGTCTGTCACCGCTCTGATGTCATGCTCCACGGTTCGGGTATCGCGGTCTTTTAATGCACCGATGTTGATCACCATATCAACTTCACCGGCCCCGTCTGCAATCGCCTGCCTGGTTTCAAAGGCTTTTGTTTCCGGAGACGCCGCACCTAAAGGAAAGCCGATAACCGTGCACACTTTCACTTCTGAATCTTTAAGAAGCTCGGCGCACAGCTTTACCCAGCAAGGGTTGACGCAAACGGAAGCAAAATCGTATACACGTGCTTCTTTGCAAAGCGCTTCGATTTCGGATGTGACAGCATCAGGCTTCAATAGCGTGTGATCGATCATTCGCGCAATTTGTTTTGTCATCGTCACGACTCCTTTTCAAGTGGTTGTCTTTTATGATATTCGCAAAAAAAGCCGGAACACCTTTTTCGTGAACCGGCTAAATTGATCATTTATGACGATAAGCGGATGTTTTCATGGACGTCGTCTTCGGCGACGCGGACGAACTGGCCTTTATTGTACGGATAGCCGGCTTTTAAGATCTTCACTTTAACAAGCTGGCCGATCAGGTCTTCGGAACCTTCGAAAACGACCTTCATATAGTTGTCCGTGTAGCCGACAAGCAGATTGTCTTCGCCCGTTTCCGTGAACGGCTCTTCCGGAATGATTTCCAGAACATCGCCTTCATAATCTGATGCGTATTCTTTCGCAAGCTGATCTGAAAGAGCGATCAGTTTGTGAACTCTTTCGTTTTTCACGTTCTCGTCAACCTGGCCATCCATGCGTGCTGCTGGAGTTCCGGTCCGTTTGCTGTACGGGAAGACGTGGAGCTCGGAAAACTTGTGTTCTTTAATAAAGTTGTACGTCTCCATGAATTCTTCTTCCGTTTCCCCCGGGAAGCCGACGATCACATCAGAAGTGACTGCGAGCCCCGGAAGAGCTTTTTTGAGTTTCGTCAGCCTGTCAGCGAAAAACTCCATCGTATACTTTCTTCTCATCCGTTTTAAAACGCTGTTTGAGCCGGATTGAAGCGGAATGTGAAGGTGTCTGACGATCTTGTCTGAGCGGTCAAGCACTTCAATCACTTCGTCTGTAATTTGGCTCGCTTCGATTGAAGAGATACGGATTCGTTTCAGACCTTTCACACGGCTGTCCAGTTCTTTCAACAGCTGTGCAAAGTTGTAGTCTTTCATATCTTCTCCATAACCGCCGGTGTGAATACCGGTTAAAACGATTTCTTTATAGCCGGCATCAACGAGCTGCTGCGCCTGGCGGATGACTTCCTCAGGGTCGCGGGAACGAAGCAGGCCGCGCGCCCACGGAATGATGCAGAATGTGCAGAAATTGTTGCAGCCTTCTTGAATTTTCAATGAAGCACGTGTTCTGTCGGTAAATGCAGGAACATCAAGCTCCTCAAACACTCTTGCTTTCATAATATTGCTGACGCCGTTAATCGGCTGTCTTTCTTCCTGGTACTGCTTAATATAGCCGAGCATTTTTTCACGGTCCTGCGTACCGACGACGATATCAACGCCCGGGATCGCCATGATTTCCGCCGGGGAAGTCTGGGCGTAGCACCCTGTCACACAAATGACGGCGTCAGGATTTTGGCGGATCGCCCGTCTGATCACCTGGCGGCTTTTTTTATCACCTGTATTTGTGACGGTGCATGTATTAATGACGTATACGTCCGCCGAACTTTCGAATTCTTTTCTTTCGTAGCCGGCTTCTTTGAAAAGCTGCCAAATTGCTTCTGTTTCATAATGGTTGACCTTGCAGCCAAGTGTATGAAATGCAACGGTTGCCATTGTTATTCACCTCTTAGTAACTCTGTATGATAAGAAACTGCCGCCAACGCGTACAGCGGAGCTGTTTCCGCCCTTAAGATCCGCGGACCGAGCCCGCAGGCGAGGGCTCCTTTTTCTTTAAGCGCCTCAATTTCATCTTCTGAAAATCCGCCTTCAGGACCAAACACCATGAGCACGGATGATCCTTCCGGCAGGCTTTTGAGCACGGATTGAAACCGGCTCGTCTCGCCTTGCTTTGATGACTCTTCGTATGCAACGACACATTTATCGAAGTCCTCAAGGCTCTCAAGCAAACGTTGAAACGTGTGAACCGGCGCCACATCGGGAATCGTGTTTCTGTGGGACTGTTCTGCGGCTTCCTTGGCGATTTTCGCCCACCTTTCCCGCTTTTTCTTTGCCTTTTTTTCATCAAGTTTAACAACGGAGCGTGATGCCTGAAAAGGAATAAACGAGCTTGCACCGAGCTCTGTCCCTTTTTGAATGATCCATTCCAGCTTATCTCCTTTTGGAAGGCCGTTTGCAATATGGATCTGGACGGGCAGTTCGCGTGTTTTCCCCGTCCATTCGATTACGCTCAATAAAACCTCTTCTTTTGTGACGGACTCGATCCGGCAGTTCGCTTCATGGCCGTCTTTTGCACAGCAAATGACCTCGTCTCCGGGAGACATCCTCATCACGGTCGCAATGTGATGAACGTCTTCGCCTTTGATCGAGAACACAGGTGCGGCCGTGACCTCTTGTTTTGATTGTTCGATAAAATATCGTTGCATACGCTTGTCACACCTACTAACGATTATTTTTCAGCGATGATGCTGACCCAGTCCTCCATTGAAAGAACCTCGACGATCGTAAAGCCTTCTTTCACCAGTGCATCTTTGACTTCCTGTTTTTTCTGCTGAATGATTCCCGAAGTAATGAAATAACCGCCGTCTTTCAACAGGCTGTATGCCTGATCCGTAAAGCGCAAGATGACCTCGGCCAGGATGTTGGCGACGATGACGTCTTTTTCCCCTTCGACGCCGTCAAGCAGATTATTTTGCTTGATCTCGATATGATCGCTGACTTTATTGAGCTTGGAGTTCAAGCGGGCGCTTTCCACGGCTACAGGATCGAGATCATATCCTTCAACCTGTTTGGCGCGAAGCATGGCTGATGCAATGCTCAAAATGCCTGTTCCCGTTCCGACATCCACGACCGAATCCCCTTCTTTCACATACCTTTCGAGCGCCTGTATGCAAAGTACGGTTGTCGGGTGTGTGCCTGTTCCGAACGCCATTCCCGGGTCCATCTCGATGATGAGCTCATCCGTATGAACCGGTGTGTACTCTTCCCATGTCGGAACAATCGTAAACTTCTCGGAAATTTTTACGGGATGATAATATTTTTTCCATGCTGTCGCCCATTCTTCTTCGTTAACCTCGCTGATGGTGATTTTGTTCCGTCCGAGGTCAATATCATACAGCAGCAGATTATTGATGGTTTCCTTGATTCCTTCTACGGTCTCTCCCAAAAAGCTGTTGATCGGGAGATACGCTTTAATGATGACTCCTTCATCAGGGTAATCATTGGGGTCGAGCTGGTAGATTTCTCCGTATACATTCTCACGCTCTTTAATTAAATCAAGCGGATCTTCAATTACGACTCCACTCGCACCAGCTTCATGCAAAATATTCGAGATGGGCTCAACCGCTTCATGTGTCGTGTGAATGCAGATTTCGGACCATTTCATACTACCAACTCCTCATCCAATCATTAATCGCCTTTAAAGGCGCGCTTTACTTTATCGAAAAAACTCATTTCCTGTTCATCCGGCATATTTCCGCTCACTTCTGCAAATTCGCGGAGAATATTTTTCTGGTTTTCTGTTAAATTCGTCGGTGTCACGACGCGGACGACGATGTGCTGATCGCCTTGACCGTACCCGCGTACGTTGGCAACGCCTTTTCCTTTTAAACGGAACTTGGTGCCTGTCTGCGTGCCCGCCGGCACTTTTAATTTTACTTTACCGTGAAGAGTAGGCACTTCGATTTCGTCCCCGAGCGCAGCCTGTGCAAATGTCAGCGGCATTTCGCAGTAAATATCGTCGCCATCGCGCTCGAAAAATTCGTGTTCTTGGACGCGGAAAACGACGAATAAGTCACCTGACGGACCGCCGTTGATCCCCGGTTCACCCTGTCCGGATACTCGAAGCTGCTGGCCGTCATCCACACCCGCCGGGATGGTGACATTGATTTTCTTGCGTTTTTTCACTTTTCCTGTACCGCCGCAAGTTGAACATTTGTGTTTAATTTGCTTACCCGTTCCATTACAGTAATGACATACTCTTCTGTTGACAACTTTTCCGAACGGAGTCGACTGCTCCATGTTCAGCTGGCCAGAGCCGCCGCAGTGTGAACATGTTTCCGGCTTTGTTCCCGGTTTCGCGCCTGAGCCGCTGCATGTTTCACATGTTTCTTCACGCGGAATTTCTATCGTCGTCTCTTTTCCGAAGGCCGCTTCTTCAAATGACAGTGTCATCGTATACTGCAGATCGGCGCCCTGCCTCGGGGCATTCGGGTCTCTCCGCCTTGCGCCGCCTCCGAAAATGCTTGAGAAAATATCGTCAAACCCAAAGCCGCCGAAGTCGCCGCCGCCGAAACCTCCGCCGCCAAATCCCTGATTTGGATCGGTGTGGCCAAACTGGTCGTAATGGGCCCGTTTTTGGTCATCAGAAAGTGTTTCATAGGCTTCTTTGACTTCTTTGAATTTTTCATCCGCTCCGGCTTCTTTGTTGATGTCCGGGTGATATTTTTTAGAAAGCTTGCGGTAAGCTTTTTTAATCTCATCTTTAGAAGCGCTCTTACCTACCCCAAGCACCTCATAGTAATCACGCTTACTCATCTCTTCACACTCCCGATTTTCTCACATAAATTAGATTGTATCATTTCAAATTATGTTTTTTCAATTCCTTTTGTCCTTTAGGAAGAAAAAAGTCAAAGTCAAGAGATCCTGACTTTGACTTTCATCGCCTGTAAGGTCATGTGCTGTGCAAACCGGGGTAAGCACAGCACATTTTATTTCAATTATTTTTGATCTTTGTCGTCGTTTACTTCTTCATATTCAGCGTCAACGACATTGTCGTCGGCTTTTTTAGCGCCGGCGCCGCCGTCTTGCTGAGCCTGAGCCTGTTTTGCAGCTTCTTCGTAAAGCTTCATTGAAAGCTCTTGGACGATCGCTTGCAGCTCATCTTTTTTCGCCTTGATTTCATCAAGGTCATTTTTCTCGATCGCAGCTTTTAACGCGTCTTTTGCATCATTCGCTTTTTTCACTTGCGCTTCATCGGCTTTGCCTTCAAGATCTTTCAGCGTTTTTTCAGTTGTGAAGACAAGCTGATCCGCTTCGTTGCGAAGCTCGATTTCTTCTTTTTTCTTCTCATCCGCTTCGGCGTTTTCTTCAGCTTCTTTCACCATGCGTTCGATTTCCTCGTCAGAAAGACCTGAAGAAGATTTGATCGTGATGTTTTGCTCTTTGCCGGTACCCAGATCTTTCGCACTGACGTTGACGATACCATTCTTATCGATGTCAAATGACACTTCGATTTGCGGTACGCCGCGAGGAGCCGGCGGAATATCTGTAAGCTGGAAGCGTCCGAGCGTTTTGTTGTCGGCAGCCATCGGGCGCTCACCTTGGAGCACGTGGATGTCAACCGCTGTTTGGTTGTCAGCCGCTGTTGAGAACACTTGGGACTTGCTTGTCGGGATTGTCGTGTTGCGGTCAATCAGCTTCGTGAACACGCCGCCCATTGTTTCGATACCAAGTGACAGCGGAGTTACGTCCAGAAGGACAACATCTTTGACATCGCCTGTGATGACGCCGCCTTGAATGGCTGCACCAAGGGCTACGACTTCGTCAGGGTTGACGCCTTTATGCGCTTCTTTTCCAGTTTCTTTTTTGATCGCTTCCTGAACGGCAGGAATACGTGTTGATCCGCCGACAAGAATTACTTTGTCGATTTCGCTTGCAGAAAGCCCCGCATCTTGAAGAGCCTGGCGGACTGGACCCATTGTGCGCTCTACCAAGTGTGAAGACAGCTCTTCAAACTTCGCGCGGGTCAGTGTCAATTCAAGGTGCAGCGGACCTGCGTCACCGGCTGTGATAAACGGCAGCGAAATTTGCGTAGAAGATACGCCGGAAAGGTCTTTTTTCGCTTTCTCAGCCGCATCTTTTAAGCGCTGAAGCGCCATTTTATCTTTAGAAAGATCAATGCCGTTTTCTTTCTTGAATTCTGAGACGAGATGATCGATGATCACTTGGTCAAAGTCGTCTCCTCCAAGGCGGTTGTCACCCGCTGTAGAACGAACTTCGAATACGCCGTCTCCCAATTCAAGGATGGAAACGTCGAATGTACCGCCGCCAAGGTCGTAGACGAGGATCGTCTGATCTTCTTCCGTCTTATCCAGACCGTATGCAAGCGCAGCTGCAGTCGGCTCGTTGATGATCCGCTCAACTTCAAGTCCGGCGATTTTACCGGCATCCTTTGTCGCTTGACGTTCTGCATCATTGAAGTATGCAGGAACTGTGATTACGGCTTTAGATACAGTTTCGCCTAAATAGCTTTCAGCATATGATTTCAAATGCTGAAGGATGATGGCAGACACTTCTTGCGGCGTGTACTTTTTGCCTTCGATTTCAACTGTATAGTCCGTGCCCATGTGGCGCTTGACCGACATGATCGTGTTCGGATTCGTGATGGACTGGCGTTTCGCCACTTCACCCACCTGGCGCTCTCCGTTTTTAAATGCAACAACCGAAGGAGTCGTGCGGGCCCCTTCTGGATTTGGGATGACTTTCGGCTCTCCGCCTTCAAGCACTGCAACGCATGAGTTCGTTGTTCCCAAGTCGATTCCGATTACTTTGCTCATGATTTTTACCTCCTGCTATGTAGTTATTGGTTGACTTTTACCATAGAAGGACGGATCACCCGGTCCTTAAGTTTATAGCCTTTTTGCAGTTCCTCAACGACTGCGTTTGATTCGTACGCTTCATCCTCGACCTGCATAACAGCCTGGTGCATGTTCGGGTCAAATTGCTCTCCGACTGAAGGAATCTGTTCAACTCCTTCATTTTTAAGAGCCTCCAAAATTTGACGGTGCACCATTTCCATCCCTTGAAGCAGGCTTTTCGTCTGCTCGTTGTCAGGATCGATCTGTAGCGCGCGTTCAAAGTTGTCAAGCGCCGGCAGCAAATCGCTGATGATGCGCTGGGAACGGTACTTTTCAGCAGCCTCAAGGTCAAGGCGTGCGCGTCGTTTGTAGTTTTCAAAGTCCGCCTGAACACGTAAAAGTTTATTTTCTTTTTCTTCAAGACGTTCTTGAAGTTCTTTGAGTTGTTTTTCAAGCATTTCTGTTTGCGTGTCTTCTGCCGGGGCATCAGCTTCAGCAGCCGTTTGTTCGGCTTCGGCTGTCTCCGCTTCTGTCTCGTTCAGTTCCTCTTGTTCGTTTAGCTCTTCAGTTTGTTTTTCTTCTGCCATCTGTGTTCACCTCCCTTAAAGGATGAGTTTCATGATAAAGAAGGGATTTCTCCCTTCTGTTTTGTTTTCAGGTACTGCCTTACCCATCATACAAACTTGTCAACGCTTTTGACAAGTCAGATGATACGTGCTGAAGCAAACCGACGACGCGGGAGTAGTCCATGCGCGTCGGCCCGATGACCGCGATGGAGCCGATCTGTTTTGAACCGACCGTGTATGTCGCGGTAATCAGGCTGCAGTTTTCCATTTCTTCATAGTCGTTTTCCTTGCCGATTTTAATGGTAATTCCGGACTCAGTCGACTGAAAGAGCCGGAGAAGCTCCTGTTCTTTCTCAATGAGCGACAATAGCGATTTCACTCTGTCAATATCGTGAAATTCGGGCTGATTCAGCATATTAATCTTGCCGCCGAAAAACAGCCGGTCGGTTTGAACAGATGAATCCAGCGTTGCGCCGAGCCCGTGTAAAATCGTATCGTAATTTTGGATATGCGACTTTAAGAAGATGACGACCTCTTTGAAAATCCTGTCTTTCAGCTCTGAGATCGGCACGCCTCTAAGGCGTTCATTTAATATATTCACCAGCTTTTCGAGATCGGAAAGATTGACCTCCGCCGGAAAGTTGATCGTTTTATTCTCGACATGGCCGGTATTCGTTACTAGAATGGCAACGGCCTTCTTAGGCTGAATCGGCACAATCTGGATCTGTTTGAGATGATTTTCGCTCAGTCTCGGACCGAGGACAATCGATGTATAATTTGTCAGATCAGACAGTACTTGAGCCGACTTCTGCACCGCTTTTTCGAGTTCAAAGATTTTTTCTTTGAAAACCGAATGAATAATGTTCAAGTCCGTTTTTGACAGCTTTCCGGGTGAAAGCAGATGATCGACATAATAGCGATAGCCTTTTTCAGAAGGAATCCGGCCTGAAGATGAGTGGGTTTTTTCAATAAAACCGAGCTCTTCCAAGTCAGCCATTTCGTTTCTGATCGTTGCTGAGCTGAATGTGATATCTTCCTTTTTGGAAAGCGTTCTTGATCCTACCGGCTGAGCTGAACGAATGAAATCGTTGACGATAACCTGCAAGATTAACAGCTGACGATTTGTTAACATCCATATCACCCCTGTTAGCACTCGACACAACTGAGTGCTAATTGTATATCAAAATTACCAAACCAAAATCAAAATGTCAATTATAACTCACCCAGGAATGCTTGAAACACTTCATTCCCTAACAGTTTTCCATTATGTGTTAAAAATACGTTGTTGCTCGTGTTCACAATCAGCCCTGTTTCTTCCAGCGAACGGAGCACTTTCGGGAAGAGATCGTCAACAGTTCTTCCGTATTTTTGGAAAAAGTGTTCTTTGTCTACTCCCGCGGTTTTTCGAAGACCGAGAAACATTTCTTCTTCAATCTGTTCATTTTTTGTAACCCTGTGTTTTTCTTTATAAGGAAAACCTGACTGCTCAATCAGGTCGATATAATGTTTAACAGGGCCGGCATTTACCGTTCTTTCACCATTGATATAGCCGTGCGCGCCCGCGCCCAAACCGAAATACTCCTCATTGTTCCAATATGTGAGGTTATGTTTGCTCTCATATCCTTTTTTGGCGTAGTTGCTGATTTCGTATTGGCCGATGCCCGCTTCTTCCATTTTCCGCATCACAAGTTCGTACATTTCTGCTTCCTGATCCTGCGGAGGCAGGTGAAGCCGACCCTTTTTCATCAAGTTATAAAAAACGGTTTTCGGCTCGACGATCAGCGAATAGACCGAATAATGTTCAGCCCCGAGGGCAAGCGCCGTATCGAGCGATGAAGCGAAGTGGCCGATGGTTTGTCCTGGCAGACCGAACATCAGGTCAAGGCTGATATTATCGAACCCCGCGTTTCGCGCTCTTTCAAAGGAAACGAGTACGTCTTTTTGCTCGTGGACTCTGCCGATTTTTTTTAGCAGCTCGTCTTCAAACGTCTGTACGCCAAAGCTCAGCCTGTCTACACCGGCGGCTTTTAAAACCTCCAGCTTTTCAGCCGATAAATCGTCGGGATTGGCTTCCACTGCAAATTCGGCAAGGCTTTCGGACGGTTTCAAAACGCGATGAATGGAATCAAGAAGCCGCTCAAGCTGCGCTTCCGACAGCGATGTCGGCGTTCCTCCCCCGATAAAGATCGTTTTCAGCTCCGGATGTCCGGCCGCTTCCATTGAATTGGCCATTTCCTTCTCTAAAGAACGCAAATATTCATCAACAGGCTGAGATTGAATAAAAAACTTGTTGAAGTCGCAATAATGGCAAATGTGCTCGCAAAACGGAATATGGATATATGCTGCTTTCATTGTTTTCACCTTCTTTTACAGGAAGAAGCCGCAGTGTGTTACGCTGCGGCAGCTCATGATTATGATTTCGGGCTGCTGTCGTCCATTTTCAGGACTGCCATAAAGGCTTCCTGCGGAACTTCGACAGAGCCGACCTGTTTCATTCTTCGCTTTCCTTCCTTTTGCTTTTCGAGCAGTTTGCGTTTTCTGGAAATATCCCCGCCGTAGCACTTCGCCAAAACGTTTTTGCGCATGGCTTTGATGGTTGAACGGGCGACAATTTTTGTGCCGATGGCTGCCTGGACAGGCACTTCAAACTGCTGGCGCGGAATGAGTTCCTTCAGCTTTTCGACAATAACTTTTCCCCGTTCATACGCATAATCGCGGTGAACGATAAAGGAAAGGGCATCGATTTTTTCGCCGTTCAGCATAATATCCATTTTCACGAGCTTGGACGGTTTATATCCGATGAGTTCGTAATCAAATGACGCATAGCCTTTCGTATTTGATTTAAGCTGATCGAAAAACTCGTAGACGATTTCCGCAAGCGGAATTTCGTAGACAATGCTGACGCGGTTCGCATCAAGGTACTGCATATCGATAAACTGGCCGCGCTTGCCCTGGCACAGTTCCATGACCGCTCCGACAAAGTCGTTCGGCACCATCATCGTCGCTTTGACGAACGGTTCTTCCACCCGGTCGATCTTCTGCGGATCAGGCATATTTGACGGGTTATCGACAACGATTTTTTCTCCGTCTGTCATGTACACGTCATAGATAACACTCGGAGCCGTCGTAATCAAATCGATGTTGAATTCACGTTCAATCCGCTCCTGAATAATTTCCATGTGGAGCATCCCTAGGAAACCGCAGCGGAAGCCGAATCCGAGAGCCTGGGACGTTTCCGCCTCATACTGAAGGGCTGAATCGTTTAGCTCAAGTTTTTCAAGCGCTTCCCGCAAGTCGTTGTATTTCGCTGTATCAATCGGATACAGACCGCAATAGACCATCGGATTCAGTTTTCTGTAGCCTGGCAGGGCTTCGGGCGCTGGGTTTTCCGCACTTGTAATCGTATCCCCTACACGGGTGTCTCCGACGTTTTTGATTGCGGCCGTCAGGAATCCGACGTCGCCGACAGTCAGTTCGTCAACCGGGACGGCCTTCGGTGTGAAAACGCCGACTTCAGTGACTTCAAATTCTTTTCCGGTCGCCATCATCTTGATTTTTTGACCGGCTTTTACGGTACCTTGGACGACTCTGATATAGGCGACGACCCCGCGGTATGCATCATACAGAGAGTCAAAGATCAACGCTTGAAGCGGCGCTTCCGGATCTCCGCTTGGTGCGGGAACCTTTTCAACGATCTGCTCCAATATTTCTTCAATTCCGATGCCTGCTTTTGCTGAAGCAAGGACGGCTTCTGAAGCGTCAAGACCGATGACATCCTCGACTTCCTGGCGGACGCGTTCGGGTTCTGCGCTCGGAAGGTCGATTTTATTAATGACCGGCAGGATTTCAAGGTCGTTGTCAAGCGCAAGGTAAACGTTTGCCAGCGTTTGCGCCTCGATTCCCTGTGCGGCGTCGACGACGAGAATCGCGCCTTCGCATGCGGCAAGGCTTCTCGAAACCTCATACGTAAAATCGACGTGTCCCGGGGTATCGATCAGATGAAAAATATATTCCTCTCCGTCCTTTGCCTGATATTTCAGCTGTACGGAGTTCAGTTTAATGGTGATTCCTCTTTCACGTTCTAAATCCATCGAGTCGAGGAGCTGTTCTTTCATTTCCCTTTGAGTGATTGCCGCCGTCTTTTCAAGGATTCGATCCGCAAGCGTTGACTTGCCGTGATCGATATGGGCGATAATAGAGAAATTTCGGATTCTCGACTGCCTTTGTAATCGTTTTTCTTTATCTGTCACACTAATCACTCCTACTATGAAACGCAATATGCGCTAGCTTAGATTATATCAATAGGGTTGTGAAGATTCAATGCTAAGTCACATATGCTTTCTAAACCCGAAAAAGAAAAAACGAGTCCTGCATCCGACTCGTTTTTTCTTTTACTTATTCCGTTTTTTCCTTTATCCAGTCATACAATGAACGGGCTGTGTTTGTGACCGAATCGGCCAGGGCGCGGCCGGCCGAGGAAAAGAGGTTGAAAGCTTCCAGCTGTTCCAGCTCTTTTTGTTTTTCCTCCAAATCGATTTGATGGCCGAGGACTGACGCCTCTTTCGCATCCCCTTCAGATATGCTGAGCGCCGCTTTTAAATCAGGGTCCTGATACCCTTTCATTTCAATCATTCCGTTGTTCGCCTGCTGCATGCCGAGAAGGACGCCGAAAAACATGACACAGCAAGCCAATATGCATTTTCCCATAAAAGAAGCCACTTCCATCACCTGTCCTATTGTTTTTTCTTATCGTCTTCACCGGTGTCTGCATCAACTTTTTCAGCATTCCAGTACATCTCGCTGAATACATCCGCCATCGCTTCTGCAGCCCGCTCCAGCTCTTCACGGTTATTATCTACGCCGCCAAATTCGATTAAGACGGATCTTTCGTTTAAATCTTGATTATATATGCCATTATCCCCGGCAGCTCCCTTAGATATAACACCGCGGCTCAAACCGGGATATTTTTTTTCCAGCCGCTCATGCAGTTCTTTTGCCAGTTTAAAATTAGCTTCAAAATTAGAGCTCTTTTTCCCAATCACAAACGCGAGCCTCGCATAGCTTTTTCCGTTTATCGTTGTTGTAGTTGCTTTTTTACGTGTTGCATCCCTGTGAATGTCTATAAAATATTGCAAGTCTTTATTTGTGGCTATCGCGTCTTTGACGACTGGTCTCGATTCGTCATATGATCGCGCATAATCCCAGCCTTTTTTCTTCAGGTTCCCCTGGACATCCGTCTTATCCACCTTCGCGCCTACGCCTTGAGAATCCAGAGCTTTACCGAGCATATCGCTGACAAGCGTAACATTTGCTTTCGAATGAAGCGCCCGATTAGGTTCCGTCTCACCTTTTAAAAAGGGGAGATACGATTCCGTATTGTGCGTATTGTAGATAAATACGACTTTTCGGTCACCCGTCGATTGCTCAGGAGGTTTTTCCTCCCCTGTTTGCTTTTTCTGTTTCCCTTCAAGCTCTGCAAGATTCGCTTCTCTCTCCTCTTTTAAAACCTCAGTCGGCGGCGGAGATTCTGACGGCATATTCGTGTAATCCGTCCCTTGCCCTGCAATAAGGATTTCCGAGTCAAAATGAGAGAAGCCCGGAAGCTCCCGACCGAGAAAACTTCGCGGATCTTTTAAATTAATGCTGGTCGCCAGTTTCAAGACGATCGGAGAAAGTTCAAAGCGTTTATTCGGTTCCGGCAATTCTGATGCGAAGTAGTGGTTTTCCATTCCCAAAATGAGCCCAAAGGTCTCGCCCGCCAATTCATCGGTCACCCGGTACAACGATGAAGACGGCCTTAACTCAGGACGCAGCGATGTCAGCACGCCTGATAAAATAAAAACGAGCAGCAGGCTGACGATAAATAAGAATACTGTCTTAATCGCACTTCTTCCATTTACAGCCAGCACAAACTGACGATTCCTGCCTCTTTTTCTCATCGCAAATCCCTCCAGAGCTTGTCTAGTAAATAGACTATGTACAAGATAGAGGAAGTAGAACAAGTTCCGGTAATGCTATAAGCACGAAAAAAAGCGGCCTGGTCAGCCGCCTTAATCTTAGTGGTTATACATTCCTTTATTGTCTTGCGAGACATTTTCATGAAGCGCTGTGTTCAGACCGTTCGCAATCACATTTGCCATATCATCGATAAAGGTATCGACCTCTTTTGGGGTTACCATTAAGTTATGGCCGAGCGGAGCGAGGACTTCATGGATCAGCTGCCTTTTTTCATCCTCTGCGAGGCCTCCGACTATACCGAGAAACGATTTGCGGTGCTCCTCATCGGGAAGGTCTTCTTCGGTGAGGACCTTTCTTTTCCCAAAGCTCATCCCCGCGGGAACGAGCGACCTGGACGGACTGTCATCTCTCATCTCTCTTCCAAAATGCTTCAGCATATAATCAATCGTATCACTCGTGATCGTGACGGCATCGACCACCGTCGGAACACCGATGGCGATGACCGGAATGCCAAGCGTTTCCTCGCTTAATTCTTTTCTTTTATTCCCTACCCCAGATCCGGGGTGTATCCCGCTGTCTGAAATTTGAATGGTAGAATTCACACGCTCGATCCCTCTTGATGCCAGCGCATCAATGGCAATGACAAAATCGGGCTTTGAGCGATCGATTACCCCTTGGATAATGTCGCTCGTTTCAATTCCGGTCAAGCCCATGACTCCCGGGGAAAGCGCGCTCACCGGACGGTAGCCATCCTCTACATTTTCGGGCTGCAGCTGAAAAAGGTGCCTCGTCACGAGAAGGTTCTCCGTCACTAGGGGGCCGAGCGAGTCAGGCGTGACATTCCAGTTGCCGAGCCCTACAATTAAGCAGCTGGCATCCCGCGGAATGTTCAAATAATCGAGAAATGCGGAAAATTCCTTCGCGAACACATTGACGACTTTTTCCTGCAATACGGAATCCTGCTGTCTGATCCCTTGTGTTTCAAAGGTTAAATAGCGGCCGGCTTTTTTCCCCGACAGCTTCGCTCCTTCTTCATCAATGTCCATTGTCTGAATTTTGATCCCGTCTTTTTCGTATTCTTTGACTGTAAACCCTTTCAGCTCTTTCTTTGGAGAAGCTTCCTTTTCCTCTGCCAGATCCCTCGCTTCCACGGCTAAGTCTGTCCGGACTGCATATTGACTTAAATCAAGCTTCTTTTTCTCCATATTTGCATTCCCTCCAAAAACATAACTGGTGTTAGTGTGCCCACAAGGTCTGCAAACATTCCCGCGAAGCGGAGCTTTCAAATAAAAATACTTTACATTTATATTGCAATCTAAGGGTGTGTTTGATAGAATACAATTTGTTCTATTGTTGAGATCTAACCTATAGAAAAGGAACAGAGGTTATGTCTTAGGAGGTGAAACACATTGCCAAACATTAAATCAGCGATCAAACGCACAAAAACAAACAACGAGCGCCGCGCGCACAACGCAACAATCAAATCTTCAATGCGCACTGCTATGAAACAAGTTGAAACTTTCGTAAGCAACAACGAAGCAGACAAAGCGAAAGCAGCTCTTTCTGCAGCAGCAAAGAAAATCGATAAAGCAGCTAAAAAAGGTCTTGTCCACAAAAACACCGCAGCTCGTTACAAATCAAACCTAGCGAAAAAAGTGAACGGACTTTCTGCATAATAGAAAGCTTGGCCATGCCAAGCTTTTTTGCTTGCCGTCAAAAAAACGGCTCTCTTAAATGAGAAGCCGTCAGACCGCCGATAAATCGTAAAAACCGCGCGGTCCGCTGGCGGAAGAAAATCAACATGACAATGTGCGCGATGCGCTGCATTGCAAAAATCCAGCCATGGGTAGGCTCTGCGGAAAAGGGAATGCTCTGGGGTCCGACCTTTTTTTGCGTCAAGCCTGAACCCGTGCCGAAGCGAAATATTCGCGGATTGAGTAAACTGGACATGAAATGAAATAGCGTATAAGACTTATCAAGGGGAAGAGCTTTCCTTCCACCTGTCAGCTATGTTCACTCGCACGGCGCTATTTTTTGTGCTAAATATTGTTGATTTTTATACATAGCAAGGGAACTTCCAAAAAAGGAAGTTCCCTTGCTATGTACAAGTATAATCATTCATGGTGTTTAACTTTTAAATGATAACCCTTTTTCCTTCAAAGCAACTCGCAATTTAGGCAAAGATGCCGGTCCCATACCGTGAAATTTCAAAATCTCTTTTTCGCTGTATTTTGACAGATCCTGCAAAGAAGTTATTCCATTGTGTTCCAAAGCTCGTCTGGCTGGCGCAGAGAGCAATGAAAGAAATCCGTTGTCAGGTTTGCGCTGTTGCTCACAAATCGGGCAAACAGGACAATCACTGCTTTTATAATATTCGTGTCCTTTGCTGCAAGTCCTTAAATTCTTTGTCATTTTTACATTTCTCCTTTTCCGCACATTTCAATGTTTCCGATTTTATCTTTTCTTTTTTTGCAATCGTGCCCCTTTGCTATGTTTGGCCTCTGCTGTTCATATTCAGGATACACCGAAACTCGTTAAACTATCTCCCGGAAAAAGAAAGGCTGCGAAATCGTCGGTTTCAGAAATCGAAGCTCCAACTGGTTCCCGGATCGTCATAACGGTTTAGCAAGGATGGTTTTACTTATAACCTGTGAGTAACTGGAGCGGGCATCAAAGTGAAACACGTTTTGAGTAAAGAAAGGGAAGCGCCCCAAAAACAATGCCCCGGACTGAAGCGAAATAGACATAAATCATGAAGGTCCCCATTGTTGTAAAGACTTTTGGGCCAAACTCATTCCTCTTCATCACTCAATTGCTTCACAAAGTCGAGATGCTTATATCCCCAGCTGCACATATCAGTCAACACCGGCGCCAACGTTTTTCCGTGCCCGGTTAAACTATATTCGACCTTCGGAGGGATTTCCTGATAAACTTGCCGTTTGACGAGACCATCATGTTCGAGCTCCCTAAGCTGGTTGGTCAGCATCCCTTGTGTAACCCCAGGGAGCATCCGCCTCAGCTCTCCGAAGCGTTTGGTGCCTTCATGAAGTAATACGAACAGGATCAGCGGCTTCCATTTTCCTCCTATGGCCGCCAAAGTTATGATTATACCTTCCGTCGTCTTCATTTCCTGTACTTTTGACTTCATCTTTGTCAACTCCCGATTCGGTATTCGTGATATCAGTTACGTTACCATATCATTCTGATTCGCGGTAGTACTCTTATTTTACATACATAGTACGGTTTACCGTACTACCATAAAAAAGTTCTTTCACCGCAATCGTACGATTTAAAGGACTATGTACGAAAAAAAAGCGTACTTTGCAATGCCAAAAATATTCGTAATAATTGGGACGAACAAAGGTTCAAGGAAAACAACAAACAGTAAAGGAAGATGTTTATGAACATAATGGTAATTGCAGCACACCCAAATCTGAGGGAGTCCAAATGGAACAAGGCACTAATGAACGAATTGAAAAATCATCCTGATATCTTTATTCGTGATCTGTATCAGGAGTATCAAAATTGGAGTATCGATGTTGAAAAAGAACAGCGATTATTACTTGAATATGACCGGATCGTTCTTCAGTTCCCATTTTATTGGTTCAGCTGTCCGCCTCTTTTGAAAAAATGGTTTGATGATGTGCTGACATACGGCTGGGCGCACGGCCCCGGAGGCGAAAACTTGAAAGGCAAAGAATTCATGATTGCTACGACAACAGGCGGAGCGGAAGAAGAATATCGCGTTGGGGGCCGCAATATGTTCACTGTAGAAGAGTATTTACGGCCGATTGAGGGTACTATTATCCGATGTCATGGCACGTTTCTTCCGGCTTTTGCATCTCACAATCCTAATGACAATATCCTCAAAGCCGAAGCGAAGCGATATGCAAAGCATGTTTTATCACCTAAGGGTGAAGCTTGCCGATTATGAAGGTAAATGGAAAAAGAAATAAGGATAACTGAAAAGGCTGTCGAGATTTTCTCGACAGCCTAACGGCTCTCTTAAAATTAGAGAGCCGTTTTTTCAATCGGACTGCAAAAGCTTGAGCAAAAACAGCTCAAGCAGGAGCTGCTTGTCTTTTTTGCCTGTCTTCATTTCATAATCCATAACGGCGAGATGCTCGATGATGCTTTTCAGCTCTTCTTCAGAAAACAGCCTCGCCTGGTCGATCGCGAGCTTCACCCTGAACGGGTGAACTTTGAGGTTTGAGGCGATTTGCTTTTGCCCGTACCCCTGCTGCGAAAAGTATTTCGTCTGCATCAAAAGCCTGAACTGGTTTGCGATCAGCGCCATCATTTTGATCGGTTCTTCATTTTGCTTTAACAGATCATAGAAAATCTGCAGCGCTTCTGTACGCTTCCGGTTCACAACCTTGTTGATCAATTCAAAAATGTTCTGCTCGAGACCTCTGGCAACGAGCTTTTTGACGTCTTCAAGCGTGATCGAATCCCGATCACCAATATATGTACTAAGCTTTTTCACCTCTTGGGCAATGGCCGACAGGCTGGCATTACACAGGATGACAAGCTCCTCCGCCGCTTCTCGTTCTATGAGCTTCCCCTCTGATTTTGCAAGCCCTGCGATAAAATCAGCCGTTTCCCGGCCGTTCAGTTCTTTTGCTTCAACCATATGGGCGTGTTTTTTCAAGAGCTTGGTCAGCTTTTTCCTCTCATCAAGCTTTTCATAAGGAGCGAGCAGCACAAAAACAGAATAAGGCGCCGGCTGCACAATATAATCCTCCAGGCTCCCGAGGTTATGCTCCGTTTTATCTTTCTTTTTTTCAGCTGTTAAAAAAGACGGGTTTTTCGCAACAACAAGACGCTTCTCCCCCATAAACGGAAAAGTTTCAGCATCTTCAACAGCAAGGTCCAATGCCTCTTCTTCCAGATCAAATACGGAAAGGTTGAAATCCTTTGTCTCTTCATCAACAACGGCTTGTCTGATCCTTTGAACCGTCTCCTGCAGAAGATACGTCTCTTTCCCGTATAAACAATAAACAGGATGAATATCGCCTTTTTTTAAGCTTTTCCAAATATCAAATACCGTCATCTGCATTTTCCCCTCTTTCATCCTTCCTTTCTATCCTAAAGCGTGTTTTGCAATTAGTAAAGAGAGAAGCGGAGTCACCCGCTCTCTCATTTATAATAAACGCCTTCCATAAACCCCCGGGTCAGTTTATAGAAGACGATGTTCATAAATTTTAGAAAACGGTTGCATGAAGCTCCTAGATTTTTGCAAAGAATTGAATTATACTGGATATCAATAGGAGGGGTAAATTGTGAATGAATTTGAAAAAGACGTGCAAAGCAAACGTAACGATCTTGTAGATTCAGGTGTCGGTTTTATCGTGTCTTTTGGCTTTTTCGCTACAATGTTTATTATCGCTACTGTTATACATCTGGCCGCTTAATCAAGCCAAGTCATGGACACCGCTTTACTCTCCGTCAGGCAAGCGGCTTTTTGACGGCTGCTGTTTTTCAGCAGTCTTTTTTTCTTGCGGGGAATGTACTTTATCATATGGGGGATGAAGCAAAAACGTTCCGTTTCCGCCTCGAAATAGGTACTGAATCGAACCGTGCCGATCCGTTCTGAATACCTTCACATGGTGGCGGTTTAAGATATCCAGCACTTCCCCGTGGGGATGGCCGTAGCGGTTGTGCTCTCCCGCCGAAATGATGGCTGCTTTCGGCTCAATTTGCTTAATCAGATCTTCCCCCGTAGAACCTTTGCTTCCATGGTGACCGACTTTCAGAATATCCGCTTTAAGATTCGGATACACTTTCATGATCTCATTTTCACCTTCTTTCTCCAAATCGCCCGTTAACAGCCATGAAAATTCGCCCGCTTTCATCCACAATACGAGGGAACCGTTGTTTTTGCTGTTTTTGTCCGCCTCTTTCGGTGAAAGAACATAAAATTCAAGATTGCCAATATGAAGGATGTCACCTCTTTTGGCTACATGCACCTTGACGCCTTCTTTCAAGGCAAGGCGAAGCAGCTTTTCATCAGACGGTTCGGCTGCGAAGCCTTTCGGCACGATCAATTGCTTGACTTTATGTTTTTGGATCAGCACTTGAGCTTCACCAATATGATCCTGATCAGCATGAGTCAAAATTAAAGCATCGAGCTTCTTGACTCCTTTGGATGCCAGAAATGGCATTAATACGCTCTCTCCCAGGGAAAAATCCTTTTTCCGCTTTCTCCACTGCTCTTTCCGGAAGGATACGGTTCCTCCCGTATCAATGAAGACGGTGCCATTCTGACCGGGAGCGCTGACATACATGCTGTCACCTTGGCCGATATCAAGCATTGTGACCTCTCCTTCTCCTGCAAACTGAGGAAGATATAAGTGAATAGCAAACACAGCGGCAAGGAAGCCGGACGAAATCATAACCGCACGAAACGACATCTCTTTTTCAAGAAACAGCAAAAACAGAAAAATAGCTGCGAAGTAGAAAAACAACAAAATATCCGGCGGTTTAACCGCAGAAAAAACGAAAACATCTGCGGCAGACACCGCTTTAACAGCCTGATGGCTCCACACAAGCAGACGGTCCAGCACACAGGCTGCCGCCTCCCCCAGGGGACGAAAACATATGAAAGCCAACAGGCTTCCGAAAGACAGCGGCATGATGATAAAAATATAGAGAGGTATGAAAAGCAGATTCATTACTGTGCTGAGAAATGAAAACTCTTGAAAATGAATAAGCAGAATAGGAAGGGAAGCGAGCTGAGCCAAAAATGACCCCAATAGCAGCTGAGAGATTCGGCTTTTCGGCTTGTTCAATATTTCTTTTGAAAGAATGAAAACGAAGGATACGGCAAAAGAAAGCTGAAATCCGGCTTGAAATAGCAGATAAGGATGATACAGCAGCAGTCCGAGGCAGGCGAGGCTGATCACATCGGCGCTTTTGAAGTTCTTTTTAGACAGTGATGCCAGCAGATAGATTTCAGACATGAGAACCGCCCTCACTACCGACGGGGCGCCTCCGGTCAAAACTGCCGCAACGGGCAGCCCGAAAACGAGCAGCCATTTGGCGCATTCTCTTGTCAAACCGAAGCGAATAAATACGTGGAACAGAGCGGCCGACAACAGACCGACATGAAGCCCGGAAATCGCTAAAAGGTGAATGATCCCAAGGCGCTGATAGCCGTCCAGTACATCTTGTTCAATGAGAAACCGGTCACCGAAAGTAAGCGCTCTTACAATACCGGCAGCCGGGTTCGCCATATTTTCTTCTGTAAAATCAAGGCCCGCTTTTCGGATGTTCAATAGAAATGGCATAAGGCCGCCGCCCGGCTTGCAGTTTTCAATGGACTGAACCGCAAATATCCAGTGAATCCCTTTTTGATACAAGGATTCTTTTTGATCAAAAGTTCCAGAAACCGTCTCTTTTTTCGGCGCTCTTAATTCACCTTGCATGACACAGATGCTTCCCGGCTGAAGAGCGGAGAGCGCCCGTTTTTCTTGCGGAGACCGGATCGTATAGCCCGCTTTCAAAGCTTCCCCCTTATCTGTTTCGGCTGTGAATGAAAGCCGGTCTCCGTCCATTATGGGGATATCCCGAACAGAAGCGAGCGTGTGAAATTTGCCTTCATGATAAATCGTTGTATTGAAATGGTCGATCATGTAAAAAGAAGTGAAATATAAAATACAAATCGCTGCACATATGATGAAAAGGAGCATTTGTTTGTTGAAGAAACAGAGGATAAAGAACAGAAAAAAACCGACGGCGAGGAAGAGATAAAGAGAAGAGTGAGCGGAGGCGATTCCGGCTGCCGCTGAAATCGCTCCGCACGGGAAGATGCGATGTCTGTCCATTGAATTACACGTAGCTTGTAAACAGTTTGTTGGCCTCTGCGTGTATTTTCCTGATTTCCTCTTCCTCAAGGCCTTTATCAGCCAGCTGTTTGATCAGATCGGCCACAAACGATAACTTTTCCTGGTTTTTTAAGTCGATAATCATCTCATCGAGCTCTACCTGTTCCACTTTAACAGAAGCCTGATCGAAAAGTTCAACCGCGTAAGGATGGTTTTTGTAATCCTTCGCATAGTATATCGTTTTAATACCTGCCTGAATGATCGATTTACAGCATTGAATGCACGGAAAATGCGTGACATATATTTCAGCGCCTTCGGTCGGAACGCCGAATTTTGCACACTGAAGAATCGCGTTCATCTCGGCGTGAATCGTTCTGATGCAATGCCCGTCCACCATATAGCAGCCTTCATCCGCACAGTGAACACCTCCGGCGATCGATCCGTTGTAGCCCCCTGCGATAATTCGTTTATCCCTGACAATCGTCGCCCCTACAGCAAGCCTTGTACACGTGCTGCGAAGCGCCAGCAAATGGCTTTGCGCCATAAAATATTGATCCCAAGAAATCCGTTCCACTTGTTTTCCCTCCAAAAATACGATGTCGACTTCCCTAAGTTTACATATGTTTATCCGCAAACGTCAATTTACTTTACCGTGATTGAAGATTTTATTCTTTCAAAAGACTTCTCTCCAATTCCCGAAACGTTTGTTATGTCTTCAATCGTCTGAAACATTCCGTTCTCCTCACGGTATTCGATTACCGCTTCCGCTTTTGAAGGACCGATCCCGGGAATCGTCTGAAGCTCCTCAGAGGAAGCCGTATTGATATTGACGATATCACCTGAGCTGCCGTCTGCTCTTGAGTCCGCTTCCGAAAGAGAGCCAGCGGCCTCTTCCCCTTCAAATGGAATGTAAAGAACCATACCGTCCCGCAAAACGGCCGCCAGATTAATTTGCTTTTGGTCCGCTTTTTTCTCGGTGCCGCCTGCTTTTTTCAATGCATCGTGCACCCTGTCTCCCTCCTTCATTTGATAGACGCCCGGATTTTTCACAGCGCCTTTCAAATCGATGATAACCTCCTCTTCCCCCGCGTTTTTTTTCAGCTTCACTTCCTCTTTCTTGTCAAAAGTCTGTGCAGAAGCCTCTTCAGGAATGGAAATGTCGGATGAAGTTTCGCGCTTTCCGCTTAACAGCATGAAGGCCGCGCTGATGATCAAGACGAGTGCCACTCCTCCCGCCGCATGCCATTTATATTGTTTTAGCCAATCTGTCAAACTGCTCACCTGCTTTCATACATATTTTGACTGAAGCCTTCATATCGTTTAAAAGATACAGGTTCAAAGGAGGGGAGAACGATTGAATATCGGCTTTATCGGGACAGGAAATATGGGGACCATTTTAATTGAGGCGTTGATTGAATCCAGAGCGGTCATTCCCTCATCTTTAACAATTACTAACCGAACGATCGACAAAGCGTTAAACATAAAAAAACGATTCCCAGACATTCAGGTTGCAGAACGGCCGGAAGAAGTGATTACGGAAAGTGATGCCGTGTTTATCTGTGTAAAGCCGCTGGATATTTATCCTTTGCTAAAGCGGCTCTCACCCGTCTTCACCCGCGATCAGATTGTGGTCACCATTACGAGTCCGGTGCAGGTCGAACAGCTGGAAGCCATCGTCTCCTGCCAGGCGGCAAGAGTGATCCCGAGCATTACGAACAGAGCGTTGTCTGGCGTGTCATTATTGACTTTCGGAGAAAGCTGCACAGCTGGGGCAAAAGAAAAATTGACGGCTTTAGTGAGCAAGATCTCAATCCCTCTTGAAATCGAAAGCGGGATTACGAGGGTCGCCTCAGACATTGTCAGCTGCGGCCCCGCCTTTGTCAGTTATTTGGTTCAGGAGTTTATTCAGGCCGCTGTCGAAGAAACCTCCGTATCAAAAGAAGACGCGATTTTAATGACGACAGAAATGCTGGTAGGTTTGGGAAGGCTGCTCGAAACAGGGCATTACACATTGCCCGCCCTGCAGGAAAAGGTGTGCGTTAAAGGCGGTGTAACCGGTGAGGGAATTAAGGCGCTGGAAAGCGGCGTTCAGGATATGTTCCGCCAGATGTTCCGAAACACCCATTTGAAGTATGAAGAAGATATCGCTCTAGTCAAGAAGCAATTTTCCGTTTGATTCATTGTTTCACGAATGCGCTGAGATCTCAACAAAGGAAAAATGCATTATGAAAAACCATCGTTACGATTAAACGATGGTTTTTGTTTTTTTCGCTGTATAAAAATGACGTTCCGACTCTGCGCCAGGCTCCAATTTTGAAAAATCGGCAGTCACGCACTGCACCTCAAATCCGGCTTGCCGCAATAAGCTGATATACTTTTCCGTCTGGAAAGTCCGCTGTTCATGCGATTCATCAAACCTTTCGTATACGCCTCCGCTTTCTACGAAGAAGGTCAAATCGTGAACAGCTGAATGAGGCTCATCCCCCGCATAGCTTTGCCAAATGACGCTGACTTCTTCATCCTGATCGGCATACGTACTTCCCGGAAAAACGACATCCATTTTGTAAATGGAATGAACATCAAACAGAAGAAGCCCGCCTTCTTTTAATAGAGAAAAAACGTTTTTAAAAGTATTGAAAACGTCTTTTTCGCTCTTTAGATAATTCAGCGAGTCACAGCAGATCACAACCGCGTCAAACTCTTGCCCATGCCCGGCAAGTTCGCGCATATCCTGCTGAAAGAACTGAATATCGAGCTGCCGGACGGCTGCTTTGTACTGAGCCTGGGCAAGCATATCTTCGCTGATATCGATTCCTGTGACATCGTAGCCTTTTTCAGCCAAGCGGACCGATATTTCACCCGTTCCGCACGCCAGATCAAGTATCCGTATACGTTCTTTCTGCTGTGCACCGATCGTTTTTTCAATCCAGCTGACCCACTCATCGTAAGGAGCGTGAGACATCAGCTTGTCATAAATACCAGAAAATCCTTTATAGATCATTCATTAACTCCGAACGAAAGGTCTTCAGTCGGCGCGTCTCCCCACAGCTTTTCAAGGTTGTAATAGCCTCGTTCCTCTTTGTGGAAAACGTGGACAACGACATCGCCCAAATCGATCAAAACCCATCTGGCTTCGTCAAAGCCCTCCATTTTCTTCACGTCGATTCCATTTTCTTCAGCTTGATCCTTAATTTCCCGGGCAATGGCCTGAACCTGTTTGTCAGAATTCCCGTGGCAAATCAGAAAATAATCAGCCACAAGGGAAATCCCCTGCATATTCAAGGCGATAATATCTTCCGCCCGTTTATCATCGCAGGCCTCTGCGGCAATTTTTAAAATTGAAGCTTGATCCATTCAGTAATTCCTCCTAATGTCTATCGTTTACTAAAGCATTATATGTGGCGACCGTTTCCGGATAAACGGCCTGATTTTTTGAAATTAAAAAGGTAATCGTATTTTTCAATGCCTGGATAAGGGCCAAATCCAAATCTTCTTCAGCTAGAGTCCGAACCTCTTCAACCCCTGGAAAACGGCGGCCCGGCTCGATATAATCCGCTACATAAATCACTTTCTCAAGAAGAGTCATATTCGGCTTTCCAGATGTATGGAATCGAATGGCTGACAGGATGTCTTCATCCGTAATTCCAACCTCTGTTTTGACAAGCGTTGCTCCTGCCGGCGCATGCCATAGTTCATGATGAAAATCGAGCACTTCAAGCGGCCCGCCTCCGTCGAGGATGATTTGTTTCATTTCCTCTTTCGGGCGAAATTTGGCATAGTCATGAAATATCGCGGCGATTTCGGCTTTTTTCACATCTGCGCCAAACCGTTCGGCAAGTTTTACAGCCGTCTCCATTACGCCGACCGTATGGATGTAGCGCTGTTCTGTCAGCTGTTCTTGCACGCAGGCTAAGGCTTCCTCACGTTTCATATAGATGATTCTCCTTCACATAGACCTTCACTTCGTCAGGGATTAAATAATCTGTCGGCTGCTGATTTTTAATGCGGTCCCTAAGTAAAGATGATGACACTTCAAAAATAGGCACATCGACAAAAACGAGCGGATACGGCGTCTCAATTTGAAAGCCGGGCCGCTTCACTCCGACAAATTGAATCATGTTGACAAGCTTGTCAATGTTTGACCATTTCGGCAGGTATTCTACCATATCCGCGCCGATAATAAAGTAAAACTCATCGTTTGGATATCGGTCTTTCAGCAGGCGAACGGTATCAAATGTATAAGAAGGGCCTTCCCTTTCAAGTTCGATCGTCTCCAATTTAAATTTCTCTTTCCCCGATATAGCGAGCTTCAGCATTTCCGCCCTGTGCATACTTAACGAAAACGAGTTTTTTTGTTTATGCGGCGGAATTTGGTTGGGCATGAACCAAATTTCATCAAGATCCAGTTTATACAGGACTTCATTTGCCATTAATAAATGCCCGTTGTGCGGAGGATCAAATGTCCCTCCAAAAATCCCGATTTTCCTCATGATTACCACCTTTAAGCGTTAAGGAAGCTCAATTTTTTTATTTTCTTTCGACTCCTTATACAGCACGATAATGTTTCCGATCGTCTGCACCAGTTCGGCGCGTGCTCCGCCCGCCAGCGCTTCGGCTACTTCCTCTTTAGGCTGCTCGCAGTTTTGCAGCACGCTCACCTTGATCAATTCCCTGGCTTCAAGCGCTTCACTGATTTGTTTGACCATGTTTTCGTTGACTCCGCCTTTACCGACTTGAAAAATCGGTGACAGATGATGCGCTTCCCGGCGCAAATATCGTTTTTGTTTTCCTGTTAGCATGATTTTCCTCCTAGTTGCTGCAACACAATTGATTTCATTTTTTCCATATTCGGCTCATGTCCGGTCCACAGCTCAAAAGCAAGGGCTGCCTGGCCGATGAACATGCCGACTCCGTCCAATGTTTTCAAGCCTTTTGCTTCAGCCTCCTGCAGCAGGGCCGTTTTCAGCGGATTGTAGATAATATCGCATACAAGGCACGTTTCTTTCGCATTCGCCAATGAAAGCGGGGCAGCTTCGATGTTCGGGTGCATCCCGACCGACGTCGTTTGAATCACGATATCATATGCTGACAAGTCTGCTTCTGCTTCCTGCAACGACAAAGCACGTGCCTCTCCTTCAAAACGCTTAGTGAATGCTAGTGCCTTTTCAGGTGTACGATTCGCCACGTCCAGCTGCTTCGGCATCTCAGCTGCCAGAGTGGTAAATATCGCCCTCGCCGCACCGCCTGCCCCAATCAACAGTATCGAGAGCTCAGAAAGCGGACGATCAAGGGATGGCTTCAGCGATTTAAGAAATCCTGCTCCATCTGTATTATATCCGACCAGCCCTTCTTTTTCTCTTCTGACAGTGTTGACCGCCCCGAGAGCTTCGGCGCTTTCATCAATGCGGTCGAGATGCTTCATGATCGATACTTTATGGGGGACCGTCACATTAAACCCTTGAATGCCAAGGGCCCGCATACCTTTCACAGCATCTTCAAGATCTTCGTTTTCCACGCGAAAAGCGTGATAATGTCCTTCTAAAGAAAGATCCTCCAAAGCCGCATTATGGATGTCCGGAGACATGGAATGAGCCACCGGATTGCCAATCAGTCCGTACATCGGTTTCATAACTCTCTCCCCTTAGCACTTATATTAGAGATCTGCGTAAAAACACGTGAACGCCTTTAGGCGCGTGGGCGACAATTTTTTGGTTCGCCTCTTGGACAGTTACCCAGCCGAGGCCCGAGAACACAACGTCCGTTTTCGGCTCTTTAATCGTAAACGTATGTTTAACAAGCTCCGGAAACGAGTCAAGATCTTCTTTTGCAGGGGGAGCAAGCATTTCCCCAGCGTGTTTTTCATACAGCTGATCCGCGTTTTCAAGCTTTGTTCTGTGGATGTTGAGTTCATTCGGCATATAGCATACAAACGAAGATCTGCCTCCGCTTGCATAATCAAACCGCGACAATCCGCCGAAAAACAGCGTCTGTTCTTCGTTCAGCTGAAAGGTGCGGGGCTTTAGCTCCTTCTTCGGCGTTAATATTTTCAGATCGCGTTTCGCGACATAGTGCGCCATTTGATGATGGTTGATGATTCCCGGCGTATCATACATCGCCGATCCGTCATCCAGAGGAATTTCAATCGCGTCAAGCGTTGTCCCCGGATATTGAGATGTCGTAATAATGTCGCCCTCTCCGGAAACCTCTTTAATAATCCGATTGATAAACGTTGATTTTCCTACGTTCGTACACCCGACGACATATACGTCTTTGCCCTGCCTGTAATATTCGATCGCGTCGATCGCATCTTTCATCCCCTGCCCTCGCCCGGCGCTGACGAGCAGCACATCAACAGGCCTTAAGCCGAGCTCTTTCGCTTCGCGCTTCATCCAGTTTACAAGGCGCTCGCGCTTGACTGATTTAGGGAGAATGTCTGCTTTGTTTCCTATTAATAAGATCGGATTGCCTCCGACAAAGCGGTTTAGCCCGTTGATCCAGCTTCCGTTGAAATCAAAGATGTCGATGATTTTCACGATAAGCGAATCCGTTTCCCCGATGCCGTGCAGGATTTTCAAAAAGTCATCGTCCGTCAGTGAAACATCCTGAATTTCGTTATAATTTTTCAATCTGAAGCAGCGCTGGCAGATGACATTATCTTTTAACAGCGATGCTTCAGGCGCGTAGCCCAGTTTATTTTTATCTTCGGTTTGAATGGCGACTCCGCATCCGATACAAACTACCTTTTCCATTCTTTAATCCTCCCACTGAATATGGCCTTTCCGTTTTAAAGCGCTGAGAATTCTGCGTTCCACCTGGCGGTTGAAACGCGTAAAAAAGCCGTCGGAAGCAGCCACAGGCACGACAAGAATGGTATGAAACCCATTGCGGTTCCCTCCCAGCACATCTGTCATGAGCTGATCTCCTATGACAACGACGTCTTCTTTTTTAAGACCCATATTTTTGACGGCTTTTCTGAAAGCTCTGCCCATCGGCTTTTTCGCTTTGTAAATAAACGGAATATTAAGCGGTTCAGAAAATATTTTGACGCGTTTTTCATTATTATTTGAGACAATTGTCACTTTAATGCCGTGCTCTTTCATCTCTTCAAACCACTCGATGAGACGCGGTGTCGCACTAGGCCTGTCCCATTCTACAAGCGTGTTGTCCAAATCCGTAATAATCCCTTTTACATTGCGCTCTTTTAGTTTTTCAGGGGTAATATGAAAAATATTTTTTACAAATTCATCCGGCAAAAAGAACTTTTTTAACACAAAGCCGCACCCTTTCCTTTCAATTACTGCTTCTTTTTTCAATGTGTCGAATCAAATCTAAAAGTGTCTTAAAAAATCGGCTGTCCGAAAAGTTTTCGACATATAATAGGATTCTTCAACAGGTGTGGATAAAATTACACACAGTATCCACTCATATTTCATCGACCTTTTATTAAATTATAAACATGATACCCACAAGTTATCCACTTTTTGGTGTGGATAACAGAACGATTGTTCTTGCCCAATATTCATGATAGATTATAGGTACTTCAAACAAAGATCATATAACTTAACATTTTATGCTTATTCCAAACAGGTTATTCCAATTTTTATGAGGAGGTGTCTTTCCCATTAAATGGGTACCGAGTATGAAAAAGCTGTCTGATGAACTTTTAATAGAATCATACATTAAAGCAAATGAGATGAATTTAAACCGCGAATTCATCGAGCTGATTGAAACCGAAATCAAAAGAAGGTCGCTCGGTCATCTGCTTTCCGTCTCTTCATAGCTCAAGCACTCCCGGGCGCTCTTGCCGCTTTTTTTCACTTAGGTTGATATTATATCACTTGAATAATACGCTTACTACTGTTTTTCATGAAAAAACACCTCTCTAAAAGAGGTGCTATTTGAAGAATCCGTGAGGACTAAGCCAGTAGAACCCGCCGATGACGAGCAGGACGACTAAAAGGACGACAACGAACGCATATCCGTATGCGGCGCCTGCATATCCGGGATAAGCCGGGTACGAACACGGACCAGCGGGAAAAGGATATCCCATCGCATCATTCCTCCTTTAGACTGTTATAGTAACAGCCTATGAAGAAAAAGGAGAAATGGCTAGGCCTTTTACTTAAATCAAGAAGTTTTTATGACTTTACTTTCATTAATTCCTTCAAAAACAATTCGCGCGCCTTTTGGGGTTAAGTGATTTCCCGATGGGTCGATAAACCCCGAATGGATCAGCTTCTCATCTGTAGCTCCGCCTGCTTTTTTCACGATGTTTTTCCAGTTGTCGATTAGCGGCACATCAAGCTCACGCGCCGTTTCCCTTGTGACGTCATTATAGGAATCGTGCCATTTACGCGCTCCTCCGTATTTTTCAAACGAAGCAGCCCGGTATCTTGCATAATAAAAGATGTTGTCCCCGCTTCCTTCGACGATCGGCAGGCACGTCATTAATATCGGCTCTATCCCGCGGCGGCGGCTTTCTTTAACAAAATAATAGAGGTTTTCTTTAAACCTTTTTTTCGATACGCGCGGCAGCCCTTTCGCAAGAATTGCTGCATCATTTGTTCCGAACATGATAAAAAGATATGCCGGCTCGTCATCCAGCACATCCTTCCTGAACCGAAGCCTGGCGTCTTCCGTTGTTTCTCCGCCTATTCCCGCATTATTTATTTTGTACTGCCCTTGAAGGGAAGTCTGAAGTAAATTGACCCATTTTTCCGCTTTTGGATAATCGCGAAATTGCCAATTTGAGCCGCGTGTATTGCTGTCTCCAAATGCTACGACTTTTCTGGGATCGTCCTCTCCGCAGCCTGCAAGCAGAAGCAGAAAGACGAGGACCATCACCAAGCTTTTTTTCATTCGTTCCACCTCCAAAAGCCAATACTACGATCATATAGGAGAGAAGCTGCACTTTCAATGGGAGAAATCTCTGCCATCCTGCAAGCGTTTAGTCCTTACTATGCCTTTAACCTGTCCCCCCTGTTTAAAAACATTCGTATTGGTTCACGGTTTTCCGACAAACAATGAATATGTTTTGACAGGTCGAAAGCCTAATTTTTCAGCGAGGCGAATCGATGCGTCGTTTTGCCGGTCGCAATCCCAGCGCGGTTTCAAGCGGTTCTCTATTGCATACGCGATAAAGGCGCCGGCGCAGCGGACTGCAAACCCACGTCCCCTGTAATCCGGGTGTGTTACGATATCAACTTCGGCAAAGCGTTCCGAACAAAAAATGGTGACACATTCACTGGCGATCACACCTTCATGCGACACTTTAAATCCGAAACCGTTCTTCAAAAAACGGCCTGGCCCTCCCCAATACTCAACCGCGTATTTTTCCGTAAAATTCACGCTTTTTTGAAGGTCATCTTCAGAAAATCTTTCAACACCGGCAAATGCGGCGCTGCGAACATATTCCTCTTTTCCGAGGAAAAATGACACGCGCTCCATTTGCTGCAGAGGCTCGCCAAGCCCCCCGATTAAAAAGGCGTCCCACTCTTCAGAAGCCGAAAACACGGTAAAGCGCGCTCCGTTCCTCTGTTCATTCAGATAATGAAGCCATTCGCTCCTTCCGCTGTCGGGGATATCTCCAGCGACATAATAAATCCCGGTAGCTGTTCGAAAAAGAACAGTGGCCGGTGTGAGGAAATCATCGATATAAACGTTTCCTTCGATAAGTCCTTCGGCTATCGCATGCGCGAATGTCGGACTTTCTTCTGTTAACAAAACCTTTGCTTTTCGTTTTTCACTCGATTTCAGTTCAATCATCATGACTCCCCCTCGAACTTGAGACCGATCGTCAAGCCCCGCTGGCTGATTCGGTGCCGTATTCAATATTGCGGTCAAAGATAAAAACAGACACCGCAATATCCTCCTGAATTTTGATGTCTGTAAAAAGGTGCTCGAGCTTCGCTCCGATGAGCTGCTCCATTCCCTCAGGCACGTGATTGGAGTAGTGTTTCTGAATCAGGGTCGTCCTTGCGGCATGGACCATTTCCCTTCCCTCCGACGTGCTTGCAATAAATTGCTCGCTCGCCGTCAAATTGCCGTAAAGCGTCGAAACTGCCATATTGTCGACAAAGACCGTGTGAATCCGTTCAGGCCCCTTGCCAAACAGCTCTTTTCGAAGCTTGCGGATCATATCGTTGAATTCGTGGATTTTTTTAGACATCATGCATACCCCTTCCGTTTAAACCTTCCATCTGTCTCGATGTCCCCTTAGACATTTCACTTGGTTAAAATTTTCCTATTCTATTGAATTATAATCAATATCACTTTATAATAAAAGCCGGGCTGATGGATTTGTAATACCGTCGTGTTATGAATCTATCGAATTCTGACAATATAGGATTGGTCTGTTAGTAAGCTTTGCTAGTAAACTATTCCGCCATGTATGTCTATACCGCTTTCCGCGCCAGGATTCGGTATATATGTACATGGCTTTTTTGATTTTGAAAAGATGATGGAGGGGAATAAAGATGGACGGAAAGCCAATCAGTGTCCGGATAGACGGCAAAGAAATTAAAGCAGCGGCCGGGGCAACCGTTTTAGACATATTGAACAAAAACGGGTTTGAACACCCGCAAATATGCCATGTTCCGGAGACGGATCCTATTCAAACGTGTGATACCTGTATTGTGGAAGCAGACGGAAAATTAAAACGGGCATGCTCCCTGCGGGCAGAAGACGGAATGACGGTCAGCCTGTCTGGAGAACGGGTCAAAGCAGCACAAAAAGAAGCAATGGACCGCCTGCTCGAAAACCATTTGCTTTATTGTACGGTATGCGACAACAACAACGGCAACTGTACGCTACATAATACGGCAGAAATGATGGGAATCGAAGAGCAGAAATACCCTTACACGCCAAAAGAAGACCCGTCTTGCGCAGTCGATATGTCGCACCCCTTTTACCGCTATGATCCGAATCAGTGCATCGCATGCGGACAATGTGTTGAAGTGTGCCAAAACCTGCAGGTCAATGAGACGCTCTCAATTGATTGGGAGCGTGAACGGCCGCGGGTGATCTGGGATGAAGGCGTTTCAATCAACGAGTCATCATGCGTCAGCTGCGGGCAGTGTGTCACGGTTTGTCCGTGCAATGCGTTAATGGAAAAATCGATGCTTGGAAAAGCCGGGTTCATGACAGGCATCAAACCGGATGTCATGGAGCCAATGATCGACCTTGTCAAAGATGTAGAGCCGGGATACAGCAGCATCTTTGCCGTTTCAGAAGTCGAGGCGGCGATGCGTTCACAGCGGATCAAAAAGACAAAGACCGTCTGTACATTTTGCGGTGTCGGCTGTTCATATGAAGTATGGACAAAAGGCCGTGACATCTTAAAAATTCAGCCTGTGTCAGAAGCTCCCGTCAACGCCATTTCGACGTGTGTGAAAGGGAAATTCGGATGGGATTTCGTAAATGCGGAAGAACGTTTAACCAAACCGCTGATCCGCAAAAATGACGAATTTGTAGAATCAACTTGGGAAGAAGCGCTTGACTACGTCGCCCGCAGATTAGGCTCGATTCGGGAGCAGAGCGGAAAAGACGCCGTCGGGTTTATTTCGTCTTCAAAAATTACGAATGAAGAAAACTACTTGATGCAAAAGCTGGCGCGGCAAGTATTTGGCACAAACAATGTCGACAACTGCTCGCGGTACTGCCAGTCTCCGGCAACGGACGGATTATTCCGCACAGTCGGCATGGGCGGTGATGCCGGCACCATTCAAGACATCGCGAAAGCAGGCCTCGTCATCATCGTCGGCGCCAACCCGGCCGAAGGCCACCCGGTACTGGCAACCCGTGTGAAGCGCGCCCATAAGCTTCACGGACAAAAGCTGATCGTCGCCGACCTTCGCAAAAACGAAATGGCCGAACGCTCGGATCTGTTTATCAGACCGCGGCAAGGAACTGATCAAGTATGGCTGATGGCCGTGACGAAGTATATGATCGACCAAGGCTGGCACGATCAGGCGTTTATCAATGAAAACGTCAATTTCTTTGAAGAATATAAACAATCGCTTGAGACATACACCCTTGAATATGCAGAAAAAATCACAGGCATTAATCAACAGACGCTGATCCAAATCGCTGAGATGATCCGTGACGCCGACGGCACGTGCGTCCTCTGGGGGATGGGAGTCACCCAAAACACAGGCGGTTCCGACACGTCCGCCGCGATTTCAAACCTTCTTTTAGCTACCGGCAATTACCGCCGCCCGGGCGCTGGGGCGTACCCGCTCCGCGGCCACAACAATGTCCAGGGCGCCTGCGATATGGGGACGCTTCCCGGCTGGCTTCCGGGATATCAGCATATTACAGATGACAAAGCGCGGAAAAAGTTCGAAAAAGCTTACGGCACAACAATCGACGAGAAGCCCGGACTCGACAACATCGAAATGCTTCACGCCGTTGAAGAAGGCAAAATGAAAGCCATGTATATCGTCGGAGAAGATATGGCTTTAGTCGATTCAAACGCAAACCGGGTCCATGACATTTTATCAAGCCTTGATTTCCTTGTGGTTCAGGATATGTTTCTTTCAAAAACAGCCCAATACGCCGACGTTGTTCTGCCTGCGTCAGCTTCGCTTGAAAAAGAAGGAACTTTTACAAACACGGAAAGACGCGTCCAGCGATTGTATCAGGCCCTTTCGCCCCTCGGAGACGCAAAGCCGGACTGGGTCATCATTCAAGAGATCGCAAACCGGCTTGGAGCTGACTGGCATTACAGCCACCCGGGAGACATTTTTTCAGAAATGGCAAGCCTGTCACCACTGTTCGCAAAGGCGGATTATGACGCAATTGAAGGATGGAACAGCTTCCTGTGGGGCAGCCTGACCGGAGAAAGCACGCCTCTTTTATATGAAGACGGCTTTAACTTCCCTGATCGGAAAGCGCGCTTTGCCCTAGCAGACTGGACAGAGCCTGCCGAATTCCCTGAAGAGTACGACCTTCACATTAACAACGGCCGAATGCTGGAGCATTTTCACGAAGGAAATATGACGAACAAATCAGCAGGCATCCAAGCCAAAGTGCCGGACGTCTTTGTTGAAGTCTCGCCTGAGCTCGCCAAAGACAGGGGCATCTGCGACGGATCGCAGGTCAGACTGATCTCGCCGTTTGGCTCCGTAAAATTAACCGCGCTTGTGACAGACCGGGTTAGAGCGAACGAATTGTATTTGCCGATGAACTCGACAGATAAAGAATCGGCGATCAATTTCTTGACAGGCCCCGCAGTAGATGCGCGTACCAATACACCTGCTTACAAGCAGACAAAAGTGCGTATGGAAGTGCTCGGCGGATGCGCAGAACCGCCGCTGCCGAAAACAAATCCGCGCAATAAGAAACGCCATCCGCAAAACGGAGCTGAAGTCGAGCGGAAATGGAAGCGTCCGGGGTACGTTCATTTAACAGACTAAATCAAAAGGAGGTCATCACACATGGCAGCTCCCATCACCGCCATCCGCAAAGAAGACAAATCTGAGGAGCAAATGAAGCTTGAAAAATTAGAAGAACTCAAAACCCTTTTGGCTGAACAGGAAGCCGCCGTTTCAAAAACGATGAAGCTTCTCGGCGAACTGAACGGCCTCGGGGTCCTTGATGCCGCAGACAGCATGATCGGCGCGAAGGAAGATATCGCCAAAATCGTCCTCGGCCAGCTGTCTAAAGAGCCGGCCAAAAACCTGATGAATACAGCCATTGCGACAGGCGGCGCGCTCTCCAAAGCCGAACCGGAAATCATGGGGAAACTGGTAGAAAGCATCGTCGCCGGCACAAAACAAGGAGAAGACTTTTTAAAAAGCGATAAAAAAACCGGAGTCCTCGATCTGCTGAAAGCCATGAACGACCCGGACATCAACCGGGCCGTCGGCTTCGGCCTGCAATTTTTAAAAGGCATGGGAAAAGCATTGAAAGACTAACAAATAAGAAAACCGGCTCACCACTTTGAGCCGGTTTTCCTATTGGCGATAGAAGCAAACGCTTTCTGTCGCCTCATTTGCTGTGTGTTTCATCTTTTTTATTCAGCGATTCTTTTAAAATATTAAAAACTGCCACCGCAATAACGACAGTCATTAAACCTGTCGTCAGCGGGTTTGGGAAGGTTTCCTGAACTCCGATCATGACCACGCTCAGTACAATTAACGAAAGTATGAACAGACGTTTGTTTTTCATCTGCCGCACCGGACCGACTGGTTGATAACGTTTACCCTATGGTGAACCGTCCGGCACCCTCACCTCCTTGCCTTTATTATCCCGCTCTTGTTAACTTTTGTAAACGGATAAAAAATGGAAGCGGTTGCACCAGTCGCCATCACCGGCGAAAACAAGCGGCTTCATGCAGAACAGAACGCCGGAATATTTGGCAGTCCGGCAATTTTGCCGCGTACAGACACAGACATCCCCCCTCCCACATACATTTACATATAGGCTTCTGCCTACATACATTATGTGGAGGTGCCGATAATGACAGGTGTTTTTGCAGCGCTCGGTTATGTCATCAAGGAACTCGTTTTTTTAGTATCATATGTGAAAAACAATGCCTTTCCACAACCGCTGTCAAGCAGTGACGAAAAAAAGTACTTGGAGCTGATGGCCCAGGGGGATGAACACGCGAGAAACATGCTGATCGAGCATAACCTCCGGCTGGTCGCCCACATCGTCAAAAAATTCGAAAACACAGGCGAGGATGCAGAAGACCTGATTTCCATCGGAACGATCGGGCTGATCAAAGCAATCGAAAGCTATTCAGCCGGAAAAGGAACAAAGCTCGCCACTTATGCGGCGCGGTGTATAGAAAACGAGATCCTCATGCATTTGCGGGCATTGAAAAAAACGAAAAAAGACGTCTCACTCCACGACCCGATCGGCCAGGACAAAGAAGGCAACGAAATCAGTTTGATTGATGTCCTCAAATCAGAAAACGAAGACGTCATCGACACCATCCAGCTCAACATGGAGCTTGAAAAAGTCAAAAAATACATCGACATCCTTGACGGCAGAGAAAAAGAAGTCATCGTCGGCCGCTTCGGTCTTGATTTGAAGAAAGAAAAAACGCAGCGCGAGATCGCGAAGGAGCTTGGGATCTCGCGGAGCTATGTGTCTCGGATTGAGAAGCGGGCGCTGATGAAGATGTTTCATGAATTTTACCGGGCTGAGAAGGAGAAGCGGAAGAAGGCGAAGGGGAAATGAGATCAATGAAGAGGCTTGGGATGATATAAAACCCAGCCTCTTTTTATGCGAGCTAATTTGGCTGGATAACGGGTGCGATCATTGGCCTGGTAACGAGCATCCCGACTCCCCCAAAGCAGCCAAACAGATTTTTTTATTTCATCTGCCCTACCTTTAGGGGAGCATATAATAACGCGGAGATCATTTTATAACAAAAAACTATTTATATCCGTCCAGCAGATAGCAATGGCTTTGAAATAATCTTCACCGAATTGTATTTGTTTTGTTGTGCTCTGCCTTCCACCTAATTTTTCATAAAAATTTATCGATGGATTACCGGCTAAAACCCATACCATTAATGATTTTATGTTTTTCTTTACAAGCTCCTCTACAACCGCCCTCATTAGTCGAGAGCCGATTCCTTTTTTTTGATACTGTAACAACAGATAAATCGCGGAAACTTCACCCTTATATTTGCTAAGATGATCGCGATTTGGACCTCCGGAAGCAAAGCCTATAATTTTACCGTCGGTTTCTTCTGCAACATAGACAATATCTTGATTTTGAGGATCACTTAATGAAGTTTTCCAAAGCTCTGCCTGATTTTCGACAGAGAGCTTAGATAACGTGTCATCAGGCAATACTCCTTGATATGTGGTTTTCCAACTTTCCACATGAACTTCGGCAATTGAATTAGCGTCTGACACTTTGGCTTTTCTTATTAAAAACATTTTTCCTCCTATAATTAATATTTTTCTTAAAGAGGATATCGCAAATATCGGCGGCTTCTCTTAAATGGTTAAAATCTGAATATATCTTTTATTGGATTACTTCGAAGGTCTAGGGGTATTGTTTTGAAGAAGGCCTCGCCTTACCCTACAGCTAATGAAGTTAGAGTCAAAACTGTTTGTTTTACTCTGCTCGCAGGAACCCTGGTCCATATGCTTGTCAAAGAAATTGCCGCTCCAACCAAAGTGCCTGCCGGAACGTTATTTGTTACAGTTCCCTTGTATACTTCTTTGTATGCTGACAAGCCTCATTCAAATTCTTTCTTTGATTCTAATATTACACCGTTTAATAAGGTCATGCCTGTTGACGGAGTCATAAAACAAGCACCTGTAAAAAAGTGCTACTCTCCCCCTTGAATATCCAAATCATTACCTCTTATTTTATAAAAAGGAGTTATTCACGCAATAGTTTTGTCAATATAAATTCCCTAAAGTCAATAAATCGGTTTTGGTATGTAACAAGCTATTGTAAAACTCTTTTTATCTGAACTTTTCACCTGAATTCCAAACAGGTAACCTATGGATGGCAATGAAATCAGCCTCATCGATGTCCTCAGGATCCGAAAACGAAGACGTCATCGACACCATCCAGCTCAGGCACAGAGCTTGAAAAAGTCAAAAAATACATCGACATCCTGGACGGCAGAGAAAAAGAAGTCATCGTCGGCCGCTTCGGTCTTGATTTGAAGAAAGAAAAAACGCAACGCGAAATCGCGAAGGAGCTCGGGGTTTCGCGGAGCTATGTATCCCGGATTGAAAAACGGGCGCTGATGAAGATGTTTCATGAGTTTTATCGAGCGGAGAAGGAGAAGCGGACGATCATTCATTCCCTTCAGTTTGCATCTTTTTATTTTGTCATCAAACAGGAACTATTTAGACTATAAATATATTGGTGTTTTCTGCATATGCCACCGCTGAATCGATTTTTATTCCTAAATTGGACTTGATTATCTCACAAACAGAAGGTGGAACTCTTCGACTTTTTATTAACTCAGTCTCATTAACTATGGATTTGAACTGTAAGGAATGTTCGAAAAAGAAAATCCCAATTTCTCAGTGGCTTTATTGAGAATTTGGGATTTTTTATTCAGAATGAAGTTCTATTATTATAAGTGAATCGCATAACACGAAATGGTTATATATCCAATTTATTCTTGGCGGGTTATCACTAGCTCGTCCATATGCTTCTGCTGCATTATTTTTCATTTAAAAGTCTCATCATCTTATCCATAAAATCATTATAGTCTTTGGCTTTTATTAGATCATGAACATTTCTCCATTCCGATAAAATGTTAATCACCCCTTCGAAGAAAGGGCTGAATAATTCACGCTGCTGTTTATTAATTGAAATCATAACAATGATTTGAACTTTCTCTTTTCCCCAATTTACAGGGCGATCCAAGATGATGATACAAATACCTGTTTTTGCAGCATCCATATGCATGGAATGAGGGACAGCTACATTGTTATTAAAAGCAGTTGAGGACATGCGCTCTCTCTCAAGCACAGACTTTCCATAATCTATAGAGACATAGCCTTTTTCATACAGAAGTTTTGACATGAATTCAATATAAGATTCATTGCTGTCGAGATAAACATTTTTCATAAACAAATCTTCATCAAAATATAAATCAAGATATTGTTTAACTTTGCGATTCTTTTTTTGTTTATTTAATTTGTTTAATTGAATTTGGATGTATTCATAGTCCTCTTCTGTCAGGTAAGGATGAACGAATACAGATGGGGTTTGTTCATCCTTTAGTGGTAATGTGCTTATGATTAAATCTATTTCCTCAAGTAAAACAATCTCACTTGAGTCAGATAAAACTTTTATAATCTCTAAAGAATTGTGAAATTTCTTTTCGAGCTTTTGAATGAGTTGCAGTCGCATATCATAATAGTTTGGACAAATCACCACACATAAAATTTTCTTTTCCAAATTTTTTCTTCGTTCAAAATAAGAGCCAATATGAAAAGCAATATAAGAAATCTCATCTTCATTAATATGAATGTTTTCCATCAACTGAATTTGATTCGAGATAAAGACAGCCAGTTCATAAATTAGAGGGTATGAATCCTTTAATTTATAGGTTAAAGGATTCTTAACCATTTGCCCATGCTTTGCCCGGAAAAGCAGATTGCGTATATGGAGCGTGAACTTGACAAAAAACTCATCATCAACAATTTCAATAAAGTAGCATTCGTGTACTTTCTCTAACAGTTTCTTTGACAGGTTTACGTAATGTTCAGCGACGTAGCGATTTAAGGAGCTGGATGTTAATGACTGATAATTCAGCAATGTCGTTTTACTTGATAAAAGCAATATAAAATTGTATCGCTCCGATTCATTAAAGGCAATACCATATTTCACTTCCAATAAATCCGCAATTTTATTAGCTGCTTTGGTTTCAAAATTACTTTTTAATTTATTAAGGTCAGATGACTGAATGACCGAGTTGTTATTTTTGATTCGATCCAATGTAATCACAAGGTGGAGAAGAAGATTATTCATAATATAATCGTTTACATACAAATTAAATCTCTCAAGAATGGAAGCGATTTCATTTTTTAGTGAAAAAACATCGTAATTCGGAAAAGAATCTTGAACAGCCTTTAAACTTAAAAATTCTTCGGAAGTTTCTTGTGAAATAATAAAGCTCATTAATCGCCGCTTATCCGTCTCTTCACCTAATAAAATAACCGTGTCTTTCTTATGACGGATTTTTAAGCTGTACGGCTTAATCATTTTATTAGCCTGAACCATATCATTTTCGATTGATGACACACTTAAAAAAAGCTTATCACCTAAATCAAATATATTTAGCCCTTCTGTGTGAAGAATTAATTCTTTCAAGATCACTTTTATACGGTCTATTGGAGAAGTGTAATGATTGTCCGTTTTCACTTTATCTCTGCTTATTAGCTGATACCCTTGCGCAGAAGACGTAATAACCATTTGATCCCGGTTCATTTCATTGACATATTTTCTAATGGTTCTTGTGGACACTTTAAAATAACTTGCCAAACTTGCGGCAGTACACCAATCATTTTTAGTTGCCAAGTATTGAATAAAAGCCTCTCTACGATCATTTCTCATCATCGGGCTCCTTGTTTAAAAATTCTGATAATATTATAGAAAAACGTTATCGAGATGGATTATCGTTTTATCCAACAGCAGTCATTCAGGTGACAGTTTCATCAGTTGTCCTGTCTTTCTTTCCATTATGTGCAGGATCGTCAACTTTCCTTCAACGCTCCCTCCGCTTAGAAGCGGCATAAGCACATATAAAAAAGACGGTAGAGGATTCTCCTCCACCTTTTCTGCCACTATTCGTGTATGGCAGCTCTGCTTTCCTTATAGCCAATACATTGCAGAAAAATCACCGAACTGACTGATATTTTATTTTTTTCAGGCTAAACCTTCTTGTGTCATTACTTTTTCTAAAGTGGCGATTGCATCTTCTTCGTCAGCACCTTGAGCAGTTATTTTAATAACAGCATCTTTTGGAATGCCCAGGGACATAACTCCCATTATCGATTTTAGATTCACGATTTTTCCGTTGTATTCCAAATAAATATCAGCGTTAAATTTGCTAGCGGTCTGGACTAATGTTGTTGAGGGACGTGCATGAATGCCAACCTGATCAATGATTGTAAATGTTTGATTTATCATATCATATCTTAACTCCTCTATTTTTAACTAACCTTTCATCAAGCAACGCTAGATCCAATCTGCAAAACTGTCATTCGTTATCCTAAATCCTCTCCATTTGTTGCAACGACCTTTTGATACCAATAGAAGCTGTCTTTTTTCTTTCGTTCAAGCGTTCCATTGCCGTAATCATCTTTATCAACGTAGATGAATCCATAGCGCTTGGACATTTCGGATGATGAACAACTGACAATATCAATTGGCCCCCAAGGATAGTAGCCGATTACTTCCACACCATCCTTAATTGCTTCTTTAATTTGTTCAATGTGGCGTTTAAGGAAATCGATGCGGTACGGGTCATGAATTTCGCCGTTTTCATCAACGTTATCATAAGCACCGATGCCGTTTTCAGTAATCATGATCGGTTTTTGGTAACGATCATAATACAGATTTAAAGCGGTTCTTAAACCGATTGGATCGATGGACCAGCCCCAATCGCTCGCTTCAAGCTCCGGATTTATTTTTGCAGAGTTAGCCTGCTTTACGCTTTCTGCATCAGAAATTCGAGTGTAGTAATAAGAGAAGCTAAAGAAATCTGCTGTATTTTTGAAATCTTCCTCATCATTTTCTCCGAATTGAATATGAAGATTATTTTCTTCAAAGAAGCGGAAAGCGTAATTTGGATACTTGCCACGCATGAGAATATCAGAGAAATAGTATTCCATTTGGTTGCGTTTTACCGTTGCCAGTACATCTTCCGGCTTACATGTTGCAGGATGAGAAATTGCATCGAAGAGCATCATTCCGATTTGCATCTCTGGATTAATTTCTTTAGCTATCTTTGTTGCTCTCGCACAAGCAACAAGCTCATTGTGTGCACCCTGATATTTGGCTTCCAGTAAGTTTTCCACGCGATCTGCCGGGATACCGAGGTGATTGAATGACTCAAACGTAATTAAATTAATTTGATTGACGAGAATCCAATATTTCACTTTGTCTTTATAACGTTTAAATAATACTTCACAATAACGGACAAAGAAGTCAATCGTTTTCCGGTTATACCAGCCATTGTATTCAGTTGCTAAATGTAACGGCATTTCATAATGGGAAACCGTAATGAGCGGTTCCATTCCATTTTTAATGATCTCATCAATTAGCTCATCATAGAATTTTAATCCTTCTTCATTCGGCTCTGATTCATCTCCCTTCGGAAATATTCGGGCCCAGTTGATCGATGTACGGAACGAAGTCATCCCGGTTTCTGCCAGCATTTTTAAGTCCTCTTTATAACGGTGATAGAAATCAATCGCGGTTCGTTTTGGATAATATCCTTCTTTATCTTTTATTGCAAACTGAATGTCTTCAGTTGTCAGTTCAAAATTGCCTTTTTTCTTAATATCCACGCTATCATTAAACTTATTGATATCTGCTACACAGAGTCCTTTTCCGCCTTCCAGATAGGCGCCTTCTGCTTGGTTTGCCGCAATGGCGCCCCCCCATAAAAAGTTTTCAGGGAATGTATTTGGATTTTTTCTCAATTTAATTGCCTCCTTAATCGGCTTTATGAATGCCTATTACATAGTATTTAATAACTTGTGCATAACCGCAGCCACACTGCTTTATTTGGAAAAGTGACTTCATACGAATCAAGGTTATGCCTGCATTCCATCAATTTTTTCATCAAGTCTTCTAAAAACGCGAACTAACCGCTTAGCAATTTCATACTCGCTCTTTACTGTCATTAACGTATCTTGGGCATGAGCAAACAGCAATGAGAAAATAGGCTCCTCTCCCCGTGCCTCTTTTTGTACTGTTTCAGTTTGCAGTTTATGAGATGCAACGATATCTTTATTGGCTTTTTCTAATAGTTCTTCAGCGCGGTCATAGTTTTCTTCTTCACAACATTTTAATGCTTCCATGACATCATTGCGGGCATCACCTGCATGTAAAATCATTTGCATTGAAACTAAATTCAGTGCTTCTTGTTCTTTTTCTCTATCAACCATGATACAATCTCCTTCAATGTTTTTTATAAACTATAATGAATCACTCTTCTCATTCGCTTAGTTCAGATTCTTTCTTCTTTTCTTGAATATCGTATGCTTTGAAAAATGGGAAGAAGATAATAAACGCAACAGCGAATAATATAATGGCTAAAATAATAGCTCTCCAATCTTGAGTAGCCAAATATGATGAAATGGGCATCGGTACATACCAAAGCAAAAATGTCTTCGAAGGGATGCTTACCCAACCTAAATAAAGAGCCCAGTAGGTAATACTTGGAATCACGATAGATACAATCCACATCGGAATCATAAAAAACGGATTAAAGACAACCGGAGCCCCGAACATTAAAGGTTCATTGATATTAAAGATGGATGGGACAACTGTTGCTCGTCCAATCGCCTTCAAGCGCATCGACTTTGCTAAAAAGAACATCATAATCACGAGAGGCAAAGTCGTTCCGATACCGCCCATATCTGTAAATGCATAGAGAGTTTCCACAACGCCTATATTGGATGGGTCTCCTCCTGCTGCTGCAACTTGCTCATTTTCTGCCAGAGCTGATAAATAAACTGGATAAACGACTGGTATCATTGCCCAGCCACTGATACCGAATGTATACAAAAATGCTGGAATGAAAATAGATAAAACAAAACCAGGGTAGGTTTGCACAATATTTGATAATGGTTTAAAAATAGCCAGGATGACTTCAAAGAAATCAATATTTGCTTGAACGCCAATCAGCCATCCAGACAGCATAATCAGCGTAATCGGTATAAGCGTGTCAAACCAAACAGCGATAAAGTCCGGTAACGAAGAATCCTCTGAAAAAAACGAAAATTTCGAGAATAAAAAGAGGACAAATCCAACAAACAAACCGACAATCAGGGAGAGAAACATACCGGTTGCCCCGAATCGATCAAGGACAAATTGAATTTTTCCATCCTCTAAAATAACGGGTGACAGCAAAAATAGGTAGAGCGACAGACCCGTTGCGCCTGCTACTAATTTTTTATTATCCTGTTTCTTTTTTTCCATAATGAAATATGGGATTAAAAAGGCAACGAATATGCCGAGAAGCCCGAATGTAAAAGTATTAATAAGTGAAACATCAGGAAACCACGAAACAACATTATTCAATAAACTGACGATCGTAATTAACGAACCTACCAGGATGAGCGGCAGAATGGTCATAACAGAATCCTGAATCGAAGATATCCAAGGGTTTTTCGTGATTTTATTTACTCGCGGAGTGAACGAGTTTGTCATAAATGTCATGATTTTGTCCATCATATTATTCACCTGAGCTAAGTAAGTTAACGATATGATCGCACGCTTTATTGCCATCTAATAAGCCATAAATGCTTTGCGGGATAACAGATACTTTAATTTGATATTCTTTTACTCTTTCTTTTATTTCATCCTCCATATATTTCAAATGAGGACCAATTAATAAAACATCGATTTCATTTAGGTACTCTGATAATTGGGACTCACTTCGAGCCTGCACAGACATTTCCAATCCTCTTTTCTTACTTGCTTTACGAATGGCGTTTGCCATAAAACCGCTGGAAGCACCTGCACCACAGATTAATAACACTTGTGTCATCTCAATTTCCCCCTAACAATATTGTTTTCGCTTACATGTTCAGTATGTCATTTGCCGATTTTCAATACCAATAATAAAAGTTCCTATCTATAGGAAATCAATCGTTAGACCCTATCAGCCATTTGTTTATTGAACTTTTTTATGTGTGAGAAATAGGAATGAAGATTATCGCAATGACTATTGTAGAAACTAAGAAACCGGCATGATAACCTTTTAAGCCATTCGTAATCGTTGGTTGCAATCCTTGCATGACAGTTGCGGCAACGGTTGCGATCACAGTTGAACCAAGGTTTTCAATATTATGAATACCGACACCTGCTTCTGGAAGTTGTTTGCTGTCAAGTCCCGTATAAGCGTCGTCGTCAACGGAAGATTAATACCATTTCCCAGCCATAAAAAAACTCCCCCAAAGTAAACAGATTTTTTTATTTCATCTGTCTACTTTTAGGGGAGCATATCAGATAAGCCATTTCATAAGCTTTTTTATGATATAAATGGTTCTTCATTTTTAAGAATGGCGTCTATTGCATGTAAGACGCCTTCCTCGTTATTGGATTGTGTCATATATCGGGAAGCATCTTTAATCATTTTCTGGGCATTCTCCATTGCGATTCCATACTGAACAGTGGAAATCATCTCCAGGTCGTTTCCGCTGTCTCCAAATGCAGCTGACTCAGCATCACGAATCCCCCACCGCTCTTGAAGGATTTTAATCCCGCTTGCTTTATGAAGACCGGGTATAATCAAATCGATGTCGCCATGTCCGCTTGATACTGGAGTAACGAGAGAACCGATTGACTTTTTCAAGTCGCGTAAAAGTCCTGAAACATCTTCCGCGGAAAAGCTTGTGGAGAACTTGAATATTTTATCATTCAGATTTTCGAAACGAGGCACTTTTTGCAGTTTATGATAATATTTACGAGCATGATGATATGCATCGTCGCGGACATCTTCATGTATATAAGCACTTTTTTTCCGCAAACAATTAGATTTGTGTATTCGTATCCTTCTAAAACATCGATAACCTTTTTTATCGTTTCTTTAGACATTTCGCTTGAGAATATTTCTTTTCCCGAATCTATTACATAAGCACCGTTCTCAGCAACGAAAGCTATTTCATTTTCAATTGATGGAAAAAAGGATTTAAGCTGATCATATTGATTCCCGCTTGCAACAACAAATTTTATCCCCCGTGCTTTTAATTCACGATATTGTTTCATAAAACGATCTTTGTTATATTTCATTTCATCGTCCAAAAACGTTCCGTCCATATCAACCGCTATGAGTTTTATGCTCACTTTTTCCTCCTTATCAGCATAAAGTGAACGCCCAATTTAACCAACTGCTCCTCCCTTATGCTTCTATTTTTTTGAAAAACCTTGGCAAATGCTCTTTATGCGCTTCGAGCATTTCATCTAAAATCGCTTTGCCGATTTTATCAGAAGGGACAAGCGGATTGATCGTCATCGCCAGCAAAGCTGTATCATAGCTTCCTGTTACAGCGGCTTCGGCGCCTACTCGTTCAAATGACTTGATTTGCTGGACGAGTCCCCGGACTGCAACTGGCAGATCACCATGAACGATTGGCCTTGGACCTTCTTTTGTAATCACACAGCTTACTTCGACCGCAGAGTCATCCGGAATACTTGCAATCGCTCCGTTGTTGATTGTATTAACCGGCTGAATATCACGTTTATCGTTATAGATAGACGAAATGAGACGAACGGCTGCATCGCTGTAATACGCTCCGCCGCGCTCCTCTAATTGGGGAGGTTTAACGGCCAGATCGGGGTCTTTGTACAGCTCAAATAATTCCTCTTCAAGCTTCTGAACGACTTCAGCTCTCGTTGTTCCCTTTTTAAAGTTTTCCAATTCTTTTTGGAGCATCTCATCTGTCTTATAATAGTACATATGATATGGGCAAGTTAACACATTTAATGCCCGGATAAATTCCGGCTCCCAGCCTTGCCCTTCGATGTTTTTTACAAAACTGCTGTTCTCGGGATCTGATAACAGCTCCATCACTTTCTCTTTTACGCTGACTCCGTCGACGTATACATCCAATCCATATACCATATGATTGAGACCGGCGAAATCAATGCGAACCCGTGAATGATCAACATCCAAGAGCTTGGCGATCCCCATCTCAATTCCGATTGGAACATTGCATAAGCCGACAATTTTCTTATGGTCAGTGTAGCGAAGGACAGCTTCGGTCACCATGCCGGCAGGATTTGTAAAGTTGATTAACCAGGCATCCGGACATAGTTCTTTCATATCTTTTACAATATCCAATATAACCGGAATGGTACGCAGCCCCTTAAACAATCCGCCCGGTCCGTTTGTTTCTTGGCCCAAAACTCCATGACTTAAAGGTATTCTTTCATCCTTTGCACGGGCATCAAGCAGCCCTACGCGAAACTGAGTCGTAACAAAATCGGCATTGTGTAAAGCTGATCTCCTGTCAAGCGTTAAATGAATTTCAATTGGAAGACCGGCTTTTTCAATCATTCTTTTCGCAAGGTTTCCGACGATTTCTAATTTTTCTTTTCCCGCTTCAATATCTACCAGCCATAACTCTCGAACCGGCAATTCATCGTACCGTTTGATAAACCCTTCTACTAATTCAGGAGTATAACTCGATCCCCCGCCAATCGTGACAATTTTAATACCTTGTGTCATCCTCTTTACACCTCCGGGTAATTTTAGCAAAAGTACTTATGGATAAATTGTATCTGCAGATGAGCAAGCCGGTAAATAAGTCGGTAACATGTTGTTTTTAATCACACAAGAAGTCATTTGTCGCACATATGTAACACTATGTTTCTTATGAAGCAGGTATGCTAAGATGGAGTTAGCAGAAAGGGTCAAGGGAAGGAGAGTCCCGCATCCATGTTTACACACGAGATCATCGCTTCGTTTAATGAACTGGAAACTTCTTTATACAATTACATTTGTCAAAATGGCGAGAAAGTCGTCTATATGCGAATCCGCGAATTGGCAGATGAAACCCACGTATCAACAGCCTCCATTCTGCGTTTCTGCAAAAAATTAAATTGTGAGGGTTTTTCGGAATTTAAAGTGAAGCTTAAAATGCAGTTAGAAAAAGATAAAAAGACGGTATTGAAGAGTTCCCAACATTCAGTAGCCGAGTTTTTTGAGAGAACATTAAGAGGAGACATAGAAGAAAAGATTGAGGAGGCCGCGCTTCTAATTGCCAAAGCGGAGAGTGTCATTTTTATCGGCGTAGGAAGCTCAGGTATTCTTGCCGAGTATGGAGCAAGGTATTTTTCATGTTTAGGCAAATTTTCAATGTATATTAAAGATCCTTACTTTCCGACACACTCCCAATTCCGCCGCAATAGCATAACGATTGCTTTATCAGTCTCAGGTGAAGGCCATTCTACAGTCACTCATCTTCATCAGCTCAAGCAAGAAGGAATTAAAGTGATCAGTATTACAAATCATAAGCACTCCACCATTGCCAGAATATCTGACATTAATATTGCGTATTACGTGACAGAAGAGTGGTTTGAAAATGCTAATATTACTACGCAAATCCCCGTTATGTATATACTGGAATCAATGGCTCGTGAAATCTATAAGCTTAGCAATAAAGACTAATATCGCTACCTTCGGCCTGCTGCTTCTGCCCTCCTCCAAAGCTAAGGACTGTTCCTCCCAAAAGCGTTAATAAAAGAGAAATAACGAGTGACATGATCCTCTTTTTTATATAAAAAGACCGCAAAGCTTTCTTAAAGTAGCTTTGCGGAATGCGAAGAAACCTGAATGTTTCAATCAGTTTTGGGATAAAAAACGTGTTGACGCTCCTCTGCTTGACTATTTAATATTCGATAGCTGGACCCTCCAATATGAAGCGGAACATCCAATTTTTCTAAATTCGGCATACCATTTTTTAAGAAAAGCTCTTTATCTTGATATCTCTGTAAAACTTCTCCCGCAATCCACTCTTGATCGCCCAAAGTGGAAATACTGTGTACTTTACACTCATAAGCAAAATACGCATCAGTTAAAATCGGTATCTCAGCTTTTCGTCCTTCTTCGTATTGAATATGAAATGCTTCAAACTTATTTAAATCTCTGCCGCTATGGGTGCCTAATGCTTGAATGAGTTCCGAACATCTTCCCGGAAGAAAATTCACACCGAAAACGCCGCTTTTCTCAATCAATTTGTAAGTATATGTCTCTTTATTTATCGATATTCCATACATCCCGGGAGAAGATCCAATATACGTATGCCACCCGGAAGCCATGGCGTTTTTTTCACCTTCATATTGAGCCGTAACGACAGCTACCATTCCAGGGTAGGCGTACCAAATGGGTTCATCTATCGGTGCTCTCATCTTCATCGCTCCTTTTGTTTTAGATTCATTAAATTTGAGAGGCACACATCTAAATCGTCAGGTACTTCTTCACATGAACCATTCGTTTAGAATTTAATAAATGGGCTTCCAGCAGGCTTTGCGCCATGAGTAACCGAAGCGTCTTATTTTCTGCCATCTTATACATCCTTCCTTTCAAATATTCATCAGAACGATGCATAAATCATAAACCCTATAGCAACTATAGGGTCAAGGGGTTCGTTATTTTTTCCGCACTCTAAATTCTGTGAGGAAGTCTTCTTCTTTTAATGAGTTATAGCTGTTTGGAAAAGAAACTTGATATACTTTTCCATCCGTTTGAATGCCATGTGATTCAATAAAATCGTACAGTTTTTGATAGTATGAAAAATAATTTGTTGCCGTGCAATCAAATGAAATACATACATATTCGCCGGATGGGATTATATCTATATTCATGTTTTGTTCCCCTGTATCTATCTTTACTCCATCATAAATCGTAGTATAAACGCTGTTGCAATAAATGTCACCGGAATCTTTATAAGGCTTTAAATCATAAATCAATCCATAATAGTTATCAACGATTTCTCCTCTTTCTTCAAGAACTTCAGCCAATTTTCGGTAATACAAATCTGATTGGTCATGAGGATTCACTTGAGGTGTCACTGCTTTTAAAATGGTTTGGCCTCCTATATGTCGAACATAAACTAGACCTTCTTCTTTTTTAGTGCGTATCTCCAATTGTTCATTAAGCTGGTGCTTTCTTCTTTGAAGCAATTGCCTGGCACGTTCGAGTCTTTCCATCTCACGCTCAATCACGCTTTCTTGCTCCTCAAGAAAGGCTTGCATCCGTTCGGGGGTAGATGTATGCGAAATCATTCGCTTAATTTCTCCCAACGGCGTTTTAATAGATTTGAGATATTTTATAATATCTAAATAAAAGAACTGTTTAACATGGTAATATCGATAGCCATTATCCCGGTCTGTGCATTGAGGCTTAAAAATTCCGATCTTATCATAATAGCGCAATGTTTGAATGGAAATGTTATTAAGACGGGCTGTTTCCCCGATTGAAAAATATTCCTTCAACAATCTCATCCTTTCTTCTTAGTTTCTAATTCTTTATGTATTTCACGATAGGTTCATGGTTCTTCTGATTATCGAAACGCGAATAGAAATTAACCACATTATAGCAATTTCACGGTCGATGGAGCATATATAATGTCTTGAATAGCGGTATTCCCAGGGATTGTGCTGAAAAAAACAACAGAATATGCGACATACTAAGCATCTTCAAGTTCAATGTTTAATCCGCCACCTGATCTTGTATGCAGATCATGACCATAAACTCTCCCTGAACGTGGCAACGAAATCACCCTTACGATGTCCTCAAGGTCGAAAAAACGAAAGCTTCATCGTCACCATCAAGCTCATGTATAAAGCTTGAAAAGTGAATCATTCATCGACATCCTTAAGGAGAGAGAAAAAGAAGTCATCGTCGGCCGCTTCAGCTTGATTTGAAGAAAGAAAAGACGGAGCGTGAAATCGCGAAGCTGCGTGTCTGGGCCTGGGAAGCACGCTTTGATGAAGATATCTCATGAGTTTTGCCGTGCTGAAAAGGAGAAGTGACGTCAACCAAAAGCAAGCTAATAAGTCGTGCCATTTATACATTATTTTAGAATTGATCATCTTTTTATTAATTCCCCCCCCCCCAATATTAAAACCGCGTGATTGCTTACCACGCGGTTCTAATCAAATCTATAATTCTCAACAAAATAGACAAATTCTTTTGCCGTTTTCAATTTGATGGTTTCGTTATGATAGATCATCCAAGTTTTTCGAATCAGCGGTTCATCATGTGCATCTTTTATCGTAAAACATTTTATATCTTTATCTTCTTTTAAAAGGACGCTTGGGAGGAGGCCATATCCCAGTCCATTTCTCACCATTTCTTTACATGTATCGGTACTATCCACTTCGATCTCTATGCGCGGGGATGGCGAAAATTTTCCTCTCCACCAATCATCGATTAACCTCTTTAGGTTCGCATCCGTTTTATATTCAATCCTCGGCAATTCGGGAAGCTGTTCGAGATCGATTTTTTCCTTGGAAGCAATACAAATATTTTCTTCAAAGAGGAAACATTTCGATTCCGCCCATGCGAATCTCCACGTACAAATCCAAAATAAACTTTTTTATTATAGACAAGATTATACACTTCGCTGCTCAACCCGGTGATAACCTCATAGTCTACTCTCGGATAGCGGTTTTTAAAAAGTCTCAGTATGTTTGGAAGCATATTTTTCGCAAAAATATTAGACACGCCTAACCGGATGGTTCCAACTACCTCTTGATTCATATTCCAAATGGTTTCTTTCATTTGACGCATTCTTTCAATCATTTCACCAGCACATTTGGCGAGGTACTCACCTTCTGCGGTAAATCGAATCCCTCTTGTTCCACGTTCTATGATCGGTACTTGAAACTCTTTCTCGATGTGCTTAATGCGCTTTGTTAAAGCAGGTTGGGATATGTATAAAATCTGAGCAGTTTTAGAAATGTTGTTATGAAAATACAGATTTTCAAGCATTACCCAATCACGATCATCCATCCTGGCCACTCCATCATTACAAATAGTTTTCGTTATAGCTAAGTATAACATTTTTGAATACTGATACAGCTCATTTTTTCGGTATAGTATGGTTATGAAAAAATTCAAACAAAGAGGTGCTTGAATTCATGGATCAAATAATTGATCAGTTTCACTCCATTCCTACTACCTGCATTTCTGATGCTCTGGACGGTTTGAATAACTTACACCCGAGTATTAAGCCGCTAAAGGAAGACTTCGTCCTTAGCGGAAGAGCTTTTACGGTAAAAATGCCCGTAGGTGATAATTTAGCCGTACTTAAAGCCATTCGAACAGCCAAACCTGGAGATATTCTTGTCATTGATGCGAAAGGCGATGAATATAGAGCGATTGCGGGAGATTTTGTCGTCGGAATGGCCAAAACACTGGAATTAGGCGGAATTGTTGTGGATGGAGTCATCCGGGATTCGACGGGAATAAAGGAACTGGATTTTCCTGTTTTTTGTAAAGGGACAACCGTTGCTGCAAGCGGTAAAGCGGGTGTCGGCGAATTAAACGTTCCAATTTCTTGCGGGGGTGTTTCAATTAAACCCGGTGACATTATTGTTGGAGATGCAGACGGCGTTGTGGTGGTCCCGAAGGAATTAGAAGAAGCAACACTAAAAAAAGCCAAGGAAAAGCTGCTCAAAGATCACCAACGAGAATCCTCGATTTCTGGTGACAAAGAAGCGACGATCAAATACTTAGATTCAATGATTTCCAAATAACTGAGTGTAAACAAAAGGGCTGGCATCCATGCAGCCCTTTTATGATCTGTTATTCTTGATCCGGTATCAGAACCAAGCCCTCCATTAATCTTCGAGCACTTCGGCTCATGGTTACTTTCTTCACTTCCCATCCTGCTTGATCATGAGCAGCTTCTGCACCCACTTTCAAAGTACCGGATGGATGACCGAAACGGAGCTCCGGCCTCGCATCCCCTATAATCCTGCTGACAATCGTTCCCGGTATTGCGGCCGCGGCAGCAATAGCTACAGCGCCTGTACCGGTCATGGCATGATGAAGCTTACCCATGGAAAGAATGCGTGCCAGAATATCGATATCTTCTCCATGTACTTCTTTTCCGTCAGATGTTGTGTAGCTCGCAGAGGTTTCAAAAAATGCGATTTTAGGTGTGTGCTGACGATTGGTCATTGCGTACTCCACGCTTTCCGCTAGACCCATCATCACCGCTCCATGGGCCCGAATCGCTTCAAAACGGGTCAATAGATCCGCATCGCCGTTGATATCTCCTTGCAGTTCAGTTCCCGATAATCCCATTGAAGACGCAGAAACAAAGACAGCAGGGTTTCCAGCGTTTATTAAAGTAGCCTCGACTTCTCCTACGCCTGGCACATGAATGATATCGATCGGATTCCCGGTCGGAAACATGTTTCCCCCATCGGCACCCGGATCAAGGAATTCAAGCTTTATTTCCGGTGCAGGGAAAGTGACTCCGTCCAGCGCGAAATCTCCAAGCTCTTGCACCTCCCCATCCTTCATCGGGACATGCGCCACGATCTTCTTCCCGATATTCTCCTGCCAGATATTGACCTCAGCCACGCCATCCAGCGGGGCATCTACCAGACCTCGAAATATCGAAGGACCTACAGCTGAAGTAAGATTCCCGCAATTTCCACTCCAATCAACCAATGGCTGTCCGATGACCACCTGTCCGAATAGGTAGTCTACATCACATCCAGGACGATTGCTTTTACTAACAATAACCACCTTGCTCGTACTCGATGTGGCACCACCCAAACCATCGATCTGCTGGCCGTAAGGATCTGGACTGCCTATTGGACGCAGTAAAACTTTATCACGTTTAGATGGATCGGTTGGCAAATCTTCTTTAAGAAAAAAGACACCCTTGCTTGTCCCGCCTCGCATATACATTGCTGGAATTTTGATTTGTTTTCCCCATTTATTCATCACTGTCGTTCCCTCCATGTTCTTTTCATAAAAAGAATGGATAGGCTCTTGTTAAAAGCACGCTCTAGCATCCTCATCATAAATATTTTATCTCAGTGTTTGAAATAAAAAAAATAACTATATTTGATACCCAGCTATTAAATAAGTGAATAACAGCGATCCTCCGTAAGAAAAAGCTCTGGCTGGCGACAGAATGGATATTAGTGATACATAAGGAGATTACCCAGCGCTTGAAACGCGATCGTTAACAGCGCCGACAGCTCCTAAAAACAGCGATTCTATGGATAAATCACTATGCAGAACTTGTTTGAAAATTATAATATTTGTTCATAATGGATATGAACATCCTTAGCGTATTTCGGGTAAAAAGGAGGGTTACTTTAATTGTCAGGTCCATCTTTGAATAAATTAGGTTCTCATAGATCCATCCACGATGGAGCAGTAACAGAAGGAAGGGATTTGATGGAGGTATTAGAACAGGTTTATGGCGAAAAACATAAAAAGCATGCTATGATTGCAGCAAGGGCTCTTCTCGAACATTGGGAAACCCGTACAATTGCACATGCGGATTCAGAAGAAGAGGGTTTATACAAAAGAAAGCTTGAAGAAAACCCGGATATCTCTCATACACTAAGCATGCTTAAGCGTGATCATGATTTACTTAGGATACTGGTAAGCGATATAAAAGAAGAACTGGATAAACAAGGGGTAAACGATGATGTAATCGACCGTTTTAAAGCGATATATGTTCTGGTTCAAATACATAATCGCGATGAGGAAAGCTATTTGCTGGACGGTCATTAAAAAACGCGCTTTTTATTCAATGATCATGAAATGAGCCACTCTTGAGTACTGAAGTGGCTTTTTGTGTTTGGGCAGGTTCATTTTTCTATTTAAGCGCTTTTTTCGGATTCATTTTTCTGAATACAATATACTTTCTAGATAAGTATTCTAAAGGCAGACTCCACACATGGACCAGTCTCGTGTAAGGCCATACGGCAAATAAAACAAATGCCGCCAAAATATGAAGTTGAAACCCGAGCGGTGCGTTCATCACTAAATACGGAGAAGGCTGAAAGCTTAAAATTCCCCTGAACCACGGACCTATTGTTGCCCGATAATCAAACTCTCCTCCTGTCGCTGTATAAGCGACTGTATTTGTAAAACCAACAACGGTCACTACTCCGATTAAAAGCAATACATAAAGGTCTTTCTTTGAGCTGTTTCTCCTTACCCTTTTACTTCTAAGCCGACGTACTGTCAATAAGGCTCCTCCGACAACCATCATCACCCCGGCGGCTCCCCCGAACCATACAGCGCCAAAATGATACATATGTTCAGTTATTCCGACTGCATCATAAAACGCTTTAGGAATCAGCACTCCTGCCACATGTCCGAAGAAAACAAAAATGACACCATAGTGAAACAGCGTACTCCCCCACTTCAATAATTGATCTTTTTGGATAAATTCACTTGATTGTGCCGACCAACCGAATTGATCTGTATTATAGCGATGAACATGTCCGACAACAAAAATGGTTAACGATAAATAGGGAATGATCACCCATAAGAAATAATCTAGTTCTGTCATAACAATCCCTCCAATTTGAGTCATCCCGCATGGTGATCCGCGTCTTTTTCACTAGGTGGCAAATGTGTTGCAATGGCTGCTACACAAGCTTTTAATAAAAAGCCATACGGATTATCCTCTTTTTCAAGCTCTGTCAGCAATAGGTCAATTGCTTTTTTGTGGATTAAAAACACCTTTTGAACAAAGTCTTTTTCCGCAATTGAGGCAAATTCTAATATAAGCGGTAAATAGTCGGGCAATTCATCATTTTTAATATAAAACCCGGCTTTTGCAAACTCCATTTTTAATTTTACAAAAGCTAGGCCGCGCTCTCTATTCTCTCCAAATCTTCCATGGGTTAAATAAAGCGTTTTAGGTTCGCTAAAATCAAACCACCGCACATAATTCTCGCACATCTCTTTAAAGGAGGTTTCATTTACATAGGTCAGAAACCGCCGAAGGCAGTACTTCATTCCTTTATCATTTATTTCATCAACAATTTGACTTGCTTCTTCCGATTCTGTCCATTCTTTATCCGGATATCTCAAGAATAATGAACAAAGCTTAAACACTAATCTATCTTCTTCCATCCATTGTGTTCCCATTTAGATCACTCCAATATTCTTCACTGAAGGCGTATAAATCTTCGTATTTTTCAGTGCCTAAACTGCAACCTGAGCAGCCCTCCATAAACTCGTACCCCGCTGAACCTTGTCCTGAATACATATTGCCTGCCTCTTCCCTGTGAGATTTTGGAATGACATAACGATCATTGTATTTCGCTATCGCGGATAATTCATACAATTCGACAGCGGTTTCTTCAGTTAACCCGGCGTCTTCAAGGATGGCTTGATCAAACGATTGCTTCAAGTTAACACTTCTCATATAACTCCTCATGGCAACCATTTTCTTTAATACGCGTTCAATAACTTTTGTATCCCCCGCTGACATTAAATTCGCAAGGTATTGGATGGGGATTCTGAACTGCTTGATCGTCGGAAAAATAATTCCGGGATCCAACATATCAATTTGACCGCCGAACGTATTGGTAATCGGACTTAAAGGCGGAATGTACCACACCATTGGCAAAGTTCTGTATTCCGGGTGCAAAGGCAGCGCCACCTTATGTTCCACAGCAAGCTTATATACAGGTGATGCTTGAGCCGCCTCAATCCAATCCTCCGGAATTCCGTCCTTCTTTGCTTGTTTGACGATTTCCGGATCATTTGGGTCCAAAAATAGGTTTAAGTGGGACTCATATAAATCCTTTGGGTCGGCAGCAGATGCCGCTTCTTCTATCTTGTCCGCGTCATATAAGACGATGCCGATGTAACGCAGGCGGCCGACGCAAGTCTCAGAACAAACTGTTGGCTGGCCGTTTTCAATACGCGGAAAACAAAACGTACACTTTTCGGCTTTATTCGTCTTCCAGTTAAAATAAACTTTTTTATACGGACAGCCCGACATGCAAAAACGCCAGCTGCGGCATGCATCCTCATCAACAAGAACGATGCCGTCTTCATCACGTTTGTAAATGGCCCCGGACGGACAGGAAGAAAGGCATGACGGATTGATACAGTGTTCACAAATTCTTGGCAAATACATCATAAAAGCTTGTTCATATTCTTGAATCACCTGTTCATCAACATTGTGCATGTTCGGATCCTTTTTGCCTGTATCATAAACACCCGCAAGATCGTCTTCCCAGTTCGGCCCCCACTTCAAATCGATGTATTCACCGGTAAGCTGAGAGATAGGCCTTGCAACTGGCTGATGCTTTTTCTGAGGACTTTTGATTAAATTTTCGTAATCATAGGTCCATGGCTCATAATAATCATCGATTCGGGTCAAATCGGGGTTGTAAAAGATATTCAGCAGCTTTTTGGCACGGCCGCCGGCTTTCAATTCAATCTTTCCGTTCTTCAACTCCCAGCCTCCGCGGTGGGTTTCTTGGTTTTCCCATTCCCTCGGGTAACCGACGCCCGGTTTTGTTTCAACATTGTTCCACCACATATATTCGGCGCCGCTACGATTCGTCCATGTATTATTGCATGTCACACTGCATGTGTGGCAGCCGATACATTTATCGAGGTTCATCACCATTCCAAATTGCGCTTTAATCTTCAAGCCAATCCACCTCGTTTCGCTCTAATTTACGAATAACGACTTGTTCATCCCTCTGGTTTCCGGTCGGCCCATAATAATTAAATCCGTAGCTTAGTTGAGCGTATCCCCCTATCATTTGTGTCGGCTTAACATGAATCCTAGTGGGACTGTTAAAAGTTCCCCCACGTTCTTTTGTTATTTTTGAACCGGGAACATTAATTGTTCTGTCCTGCACATGATACATAAACGCCACGCCTCTCGGTAACCGATGGCTGACGACGGCCCTTGCGACGACAACCCCGTTGCGATTGTACATTTCAAGCCAGTCATTATCACGGATACCAACAGTCTCGGCATCTTTATTATTCATCCATACATGCGGTCCGCCCCGGAACAGCGTAAGCATCGGCAATGTATCGTAGTATGTGCTGTGGTAAGACCACTTAAAATGCGGTGTTAAATAGCGCAGTTTTATTTCTTTGGTTGTTGATGCCGGACGTCCATCTTTATTATAGAAAGCAGCTTTTCTTAAAGGCGCTTTAAAGGTCGGCAGATCCTCCCCAAATTCACGCATGATTTCATGGTCTAAGAAGAAATGCTGCCTGCCGGTCAAGGTTCGGAATGGAATCAGCCGTTCTATATTGGTTGTAAAAGGCGAGTAACGGCGATTGCCTGTCTCTGTCCCGCTATAGACCGGAGATGATAAAACCTTTCTTGGCTGGGCTGTAATCTCGTCAAATGAAATGTGCTCTTCAGCCCGTTCTATGGCTAGGTCTTTTAATTTTTGCCCGGTTTTCTTTTCTAAAGTATCCCATGCTTTCATTGCGAGCGAACCGTTCGTCGTGCTGGATAATGTCAGGATAGCTTCAGCAGCGTTTCGATCTGCAGAGATATCGGGGCAATCTTTATATTCTTTTGTCGTTTTAGCTGTGCCTAAAATATCTTTCAATTCGTCATATTCCTCTTTAGCATCCCAGCTTAGTCCCTTGGCGCCGATTTTTTCCCGTATATTCGGCCCGAGCGCAATGAATTTATCGTATACTTTGGTATACTCCCTTTCGACGACGTGAATGCGCGGGAAATTCTCTCCAGGAACCGGTTCAACCCCATTATTTTTCCAGTCGGGGATTAATCCTAACGCCTGCGATGTCTCGTCTGAAGTATCATGGAGGAGCGGTGTAGCGACAATGTCCTTTACCGTCTCCGGCAGATATTTCTCGGCTAAAGATTGAAATGTTTTCGCCAGCTTTTTAAAAGTATCCCAATCAGATCGGCTCTCCCACGGCGGTGTAATCGCTGGATTGAAAGGATGAATAAAAGGGTGCATATCGGTAGAGCTGATATCATACTTTTCATACCAGGTTGCAGCCGGCAAGACAATATCCGAATACAACCCCGTACCTGACATTCGAAAATCCATATTGATAAGCAAATCAAGTTTTCCTTCTTGTGCAACAGATGCTGAATCTACCTCTTCTGTATGCAGGGATTGATCTTGTTCGCCTAAAATGCTTGAATGTGTACCGAGCAGGTGCTTCAGAAAATATTCATGCCCCTTTGCAGAACTTCCAATTAAATTCGCCCTCCATACAAATAACGTTTTCGGAAAATTAACAGGATTGCCCGGCTCTTCAATTGCGAATTTCATTTGACCATTTTTCATTTGATCAACGACATACTTCACAGCTTCATCATTATTAGCTGCCTTTGCCTCTTCGTACAACGTAATCGAGTTTTTATTAAATTGCGGATAGGAAGGCAGCCACCCTAATCGTGCAGCGAGTACATTATAATCTCCCAGATGATGATATCTGGGCTTCTCGACTAACGGTGAAATTAAATCTGAGGATTTTTGATCCTCATAACGCCATTGCTCTGTCACGAAATAAAAGAAAGATGTTCCATTTTGTAAACGCGGCGGACCTCCCCAGTCACGTGCCATCGCCACAGTTTGCCATCCTTCAAGGGGGCGTACTTTTTCCTGACCGACGTAATGCGCCCATCCTCCTCCGTTTACTCCCTGGGAGCCTGTTAACAAAACTAGATTGAGAATCGCCCTGTAAATGGTATCAGAATGATACCAATGGTTAATGCCTGATCCCATGATAATCATCGACCGTCCCTTGCTATCAACCGCATTTTGGGCGAATTCTCTTGCAATTTGAGCGGCTAGTTTGCGGTCAATACCGGTTATTTGTTCTTGCCATGCCGGTGTGTATGGCTTTGGATCGTCATAGTCTTTTGGATAATCACCGGGTAATCCGCGATTTACGCCAGTTTGCGCAAGCATGAGGTCGAAAACGGTTGTGACGTAAACAGACTCTCCGTTTTGTTGAATTTCCTTGACTGGCACTCCTCTTGCGATAATTTGCTTTTGTTCTTGACCAAAGTAAGGAAACTGCAGCAATACAGTTTTGTCTTCTATCCCTAACAAGGAGAGTGCAGGCTCAAGATCTCCGAGCTGATTTTCAGTATCTTTCAGGTGTAAATTCCACTCCCCTCCTTCCGACCAGCGATGGCCGACGGTTCCATTAGGTGCAGCACATTGATTGGAGTTTTTATCAAATACAATCGTTTTCCATTCAGCCTTGTTTACATTCATCCCCAGGTCGCTTGCACGCAAAAACCGGTCTGTTTTATAGTGATTGCCATGCTTTTTTAATGTAATAAGAAAAGGCAAATCAGTATATTTCTTGACGTAATCTTCGAAATAGGGCGTTTTTTGATCGACATAAAATTCTTTGAGAATAACATGGGTCATCGCCATCGCCAACGCTGAATCCATACCTGGACTAACGTTTAACCAATGATCGGCAAATTTAACAAACTCAGCATAATCCGGGCTAATAGAAACTACTTTAGTGCCGTTATACCTTGCTTCAACATAGAAATGGGCATCAGGCGTTCTCGTTTGCGGCAAATTAGAACCCCATACCAGTAAGTAGCTGGAGTTATACCAATCAGAGCTTTCAGGAACATCCGTCTGTTCGCCCCAAACTTGCGGCGATGCAGGCGGGAGATCGGCATACCAGTCGTAAAAGCTGAGCAGCGGCGCGCCGATTAAATTCAAAAACCTCGCCCCGCCCGCATAACTGACCATGGACATTGCCGGGATCGGCGAAAAACCTACAATGCGGTCGGGGCCGTATTTTTTGATCGTAAAAATTAATTGAGCGGCAATCATCATATTTACTTCATCCCAGTTTGCCCGGACGAATCCGCCTTTACCGCGCGCTTGTTTATAAGCTTTTTGCATGCCGGGATTCTCAGAAATCACTTCCCATGCCTCGACCGGATCGTTCGTTTTTTGCATGGCTTCTTTCCACACTTTTAACAAAGCGCTTCTCACATATGGAAAACGAACTCGTATCGGGCTGTATGTATACCATGAGAAACTCGCACCGCGCGGGCATCCTCTCGGCTCATATTCAGGCATGTTCGGACCGGTAGTCGGATAGTCTGTTTGTTGTGTTTCCCACGTGATGATTCCGTCTTTCACATGAACTTTCCAGCTGCAGGAACCGGTGCAATTCACGCCATGAGTGGTGCGAACCACCTTGTCATGCTGCCACCTTCTGCGATAGTATTTTTCAGACTCGCGGTCTGCACTGGATAACGTACTATGATTGTTTAAATCAGCGGTGCGTCCAAAAAAAGTCATCTTTTTGAGCAATGGGGAAATTTTCTTCTTCATGACAACACTCCCTTTCGATCGTTTTATGAAGTCCATTACAAAACGACTTCTTTTATGTTTTTTGAGAAATATCACTAAAGATTGCTACAAAATACATGACTTCGCCGGCATCATTTTTAACGGCACTGATTGTCAACCATTCGAGATATTCTTCTCCATTTTTACGCTTATTCCAAATCTCGCCCTGCCAATACCCGTTTTCCTTGAGTTTCTTCCACATCTCTTCATAAAAATCTCGATCATGTCTTCCAGACCTTAAAAGCCGCGGGGTTTGGCCGACAGCTTCTTCTTTTTGATATCCGGTTACAGCACTAAATGCGGGATTTACTTTTTGAATAACGCCTTTAGTGTTGGTGACCATTACACCCTGTCCAGTACTTTCAACAATGTTGTCCGCAAGCCTAAGCTTGTCAGAATAAAACATCCAAACAACTATAATTAAGCTTGCCAAGGCAAACTCTGATAACGCCATGAAACCAATGGCATAATTCCCTGTCATCTGATTGACTGCGGTTAAAATGAGAGGCGGAAAAAATCCCCCAAGTCCTCCCATGGCGGAAACAATTCCATTCACAATGCCGCCTTGTTTTGAAAAATAGAGTGGCACTAGTTTAAACGTGGTTCCATTTCCGATTCCCGAACAAACCGCCACTGTTAAAACTCCAACGGTATATAATGTCATCGTTGGAGAAAAAGAGAGTAGCACACCAGAAATCGTCAATCCTGAAAATACGATGATAAGAACCTTAAATGGATTGAATTTATCCCCCAGCCATCCTCCAAGCGGGCGAAACAACGTACAAATCGTGATAAATCCTGCGGTACGCAATCCTGCATCAACTTCGCTAAGATTAAATTGAGAAACTAAAAAATTGGGAAGATATACGGTAAATGCAACAAATGAGCCAAATGTTATAAAGTAAAAAAGGCTGAGAAACCATAGTTTTTCATCCCGATAAACATTGAGGATTTGCTCCTTTAAAGCTGTTTTAACTTTTGGTTCATGTTTATCGCCCAATAAGAAATTGAGAGCAGCCAATATGATCAGCGGAATGAGAAAAAGCCTGACAGTAACTTCCCATCCCAATTGGTTTGCAAGGATCGGCGCACCAAATGAAGTAAACGCTGTTCCGATGTTTCCGACTCCGTATATCCCATTGACAAATCCATGCCGATCTTTTGAATAGTACTTTGTCAAAGAAGTAACTCCGACAGAGAATATTGCTCCGCCAATACCTAAAAAAAGACCGGCTATTAATAAGTCGTTAAAAGAATCAGCGAGGCTTAAATAATAGACCGGCAGGATTAAAAATAAGAGGCTTACAAGAAAAACCCGCCTCGCGCCAAACCGATTCGTCCAATAGCCTATCGGAACCCGAAGAACAGATCCCAATATTACCGGAATTGCTGTCACCCATGATAATTGCACTGATGAAAGTGCGATATCCTTTTTGATATATGTCATTAATGATGAAATAATGACCCATACCATAAACCCCACAATCAAGCTGAATGTTTGAAGAGGCAGCTGTATGTTTGTTTGCTTCATTTCAGATGACCTTTCTTATAATTTCACGTTATTTCCATAATTCCCAAACAGGTACTATTTATGCATTCCTCAATGAATCCGTTTTTTGGTGTTTTAGGATTCTTAAATAGCCTCCCGGAACACAGTTTCTGTGAAAGAAATTGATAATTCGAGAGCAGTATTGTTGAAAAAGATGTCCTTCACTTAAGAAAAGAATGAAGTTGACAAAAGAACCTGCAACATCCTATGACTGGATATCACATGTTTATTTTGCTTGTTTTGTATATTTCGTATTTAAGAAATCAAACTAAATAAAAAGGAGGGAATATAGTGCTTGATGAGAAAACAATCAAAATTGTGAAGTCAACTGCCCCAGTCTTAAAGGAGCATAGCCATGAAATCGGCAAACGTTTTTATGAATTATTATTTTCAAAAGTGCCTGAGTTACACAATTTGTTTAATCAAACAAATCAAAAGCGCGGTATTCAACAAGAGGCTTTGGCGTATTCTGTGTATGCCGCTGGCGAAAATATCGATCATTTAGAAGCGATAGATCCCGTTATCAAAAGAATTACTGAAAAGCACCGAGCAATCGGCATAAAACCTGAACAATATCCAATTGTGGGCGCAACTCTGCTCAATGCTGTGAAAGATGTGCTGGGCGATGCGGCAACAGAAGAAGTGCTTGGAGCCTGGAAAAAAGCTTACGATGAAATCGCAAAAGCTTTTATCGATATAGAACAAAAGCTTTATGAAGAAACTGAACATCTGCCTGGCGGCTGGAGTGGCTATCGTGATTTTCGCGTTGATCAAAAAGTGGAGGAAAGCAGGCTGATTACATCATTTTATTTAAAGCCGGAGGATGGTAAACCAATCGCTTCTTATAAAGCCGGCCAATATTTAACTTTACAAGCAGAGATTCCAGGTGAAACGTATACCCACATCCGCCATTACAGCCTTTCCGACGCTCCCGGCAAAGATTATTACAGAATCTCCGTCAAACGTGAGGAAGGACGCGGAGGCGCACCGGCTGGCATCGTCTCAACGTACTTGCATCAGCAAGTGCAAACAGGCGATATTCTCAAATTTTCCGCTCCGGCGGGCGATTTCGTCATTAGCAGCAAAGATTTGCCGCTTGTTTTGATCAGCGGAGGCGTCGGCATCACACCATTATTAAGCATGTTAAATACGGTGGCTGAACAACATCCCAACAGACATGTAACATTTATTCATTCAGCAAAAAACAGTGAGTTTCACGCTTTTAAAGAACATGTTGAAAAATTAGCTGAAAAGCATGAGAATATCCGGTCATTTGTGTGCTACGAAGCACCTGCCTCCATGGACCGTTCTCTACTAAACTTTGATAAGGAAGGTTATGTTGACCTGGAGTGGCTTCAGTCCATCCTGCCGGGAAAGGATGCCGATTTTTATTTTTGCGGCCCTCTTCCCTTTATGAAAGCCATTAACGCTGCCCTCAAAAAATGGAACGTATCAAAAAACAACATTCATTATGAAGTGTTTAACCCTGTCGCGATTTTAGAGGAAGAATAAAAAGGAGAGAATTTAGGACGTTGTAAACTATAAAAGGCCTCCCATGAAAAAAGAATACCCTTAAGATTTTTTGCACATTCTTAGGTTCCCCTGACATGCTAAAGGACTGAATACTTCTTCAATTCAGCCCTTTAGCTTAATGACTTAAGCTTTTGTCTTATCATAACGATAAAGTACAGGTTGCAAAATAAATAAACAAAACACAATCCAAATAAAAAGAGAAAGCCACTTTAATAGTGAATCCCATCCGCTCCAAAAAGACATAAAATAAAGGATTGGCAAAATAAAAATCAAACTAAAAAGCAATTTTGAAGCTGTTGTTTCCTTTAGCGGACTTTTACATCTGGGACAAGTTGGCCTCTTTGTTCTAATCAGTTTAGAATTTTCTCTAAAAGTAAACGGTTTCCTGCATACTGGACATTTACTCATTTTCCCGCTCCTTAACAGGGCTTACTTTGTAAAAACAAGCTTGAGCTTTGTTGTTTGCTTTGTTTTTTCTTATAATGCCATGTGGACTTATGCTTATATTTATATTGTTTGTAACACATGCTTCCATCTTTGACAGGCTTCGAAGTTCTGTATTGCTTGATTTTCACCTTTATTAATTTAGGCTCTTCGGATTTTATGGTGGGATTCTACTTCTTTTCACTGTCGAGTCATTCCACAGGGGTTATTTAGAAAACAAGTGTTTAACTTATTATATTATTGATTGCAAAGTTCATTTAAGTGGTGTGTAATAATTTGTTCTGCTTTTTCAATTGTGAATATATCCGGTCTTAAAAGAGCATGAATGGATATGCCTTCAATGATGACAGCAAGTCTTAATTTTTCGATTTCAATATTTATGGTTTTATTTATACAACCTGCTTTTATTAATATTTCAAGCAGTGCTTCCATTAAAATATATTCTCCTTCAGTTAGTTCATCTTTTTTTGCGTTCAAAGCTGCACTAGTAAGTGAGCGGATGGCAAAAACTAGCCAAACACCCGTTTCAGTTTGTTTATCCTGACTCACCGGAACTAATTCTAACAACGTTTCACGTACCGCATTAAGAGGGTTTGTTGACCAGGATATATTCTCCGACCTTTCTCTCCCGCGAGCAAGAAAATATTCCATGATAAATAATAGTAATTCATCTTGGTTTGAGAAATAATGTCTTAGTGCTCCGGTAGACATTCCAGCCTCAGATGCGATTCTGCGGATAGATGCTCTTTCAATGCCTTCCGTTTTGATAATTTTCCAAGCCGTTTCAGCGATGATCTTCCTTTTATGATCATGATCAACGATTTTTGGCACTTAAATCACCTCTTGCTTTTATTTCGCACACTGTGTTATTATCATTTTATCACAGTGTGTGAAATAAATAAATAAGGAGGATATTTAGGTGCTTGAAATCATTGAATCATTAATTCCTACCAACATAGATTTCACAACAGCACTCCTCATTATTGTGCTCTGTGCTTTCATTGACATTTTAAGCCCCGGGGTATTGGCCATCACAGCTTATATCCTTCTAATACAAAGAGAAAAATTGGCATCGCGTTTGATGGTTTTTTTAATATCCACACAAATTTGCTATTTTATGGTGGGTATCTTGGTTTACCTGGGAGTTGGGCAGATAATTGGTTTTATAGAAAGCGTGACTAACAATCAAATTTCAAGTTGGTTTTATACGATACTTGGAGTTGTCCTTGTACTCATTAGTTTTTATAAGCCTAAAAAAGGAATGGAATCCCGGTTTTTAGAGTGGTTACCTAAAGAATTATCAATAAGTGCGATGATTATACTCGGTATTATTGTATTTGCGATCGAGTTTACCACAGCCTTACCGTATTTTTACTCGATATTATTAATGGATGGTTTAGCGTTCAATACCGGCTTGTCCATAAGTATTTTACTTGGCTATAACGTGCTTATGGTACTTCCTTCAATCATATTATTGTTCATTTATATTCTATTTAGAGGTTGGATACAGAATAAGCTTGAAAAACTAAAAACAAAATTATTAAAAGCTCCATTGTCTTCTTTATTAGTGGGAGTGGCAGTTATTGGAGCTGTTTTATTCAATATCGGCATTAGGGGAATTCTATCGTGATATTAGTTATTTGGAAAGGGGATGTAGTGTTATGAAAGAGATTGCAAGCGGTGTAAGTCTACTTCTATTAATCCAAGGAGTTGGAGGTATCATAAACCGATTAGCAGGTGGGGGACCAAGTTGGTTTCTCGTAAATTACATCGAGGCTTTGCAAGGGTATGAAATTATAGCCAGTATGGTGTTAGTTATACTGGGAGCAATTATTGGTGTAGGTTCTCTCAAAATAAAAGGTAAAGATGACTAACCTATTATCTCTTCAAGACCTCATAGTTATTGAACCACCACAAGAAAATGAAAGCGATATGTTGTTTAAAGTGGAAGCAATCAACCCACCAGAACGTTGTCCTGAATGTGGTTTTGACAAGTTATATAAGCACAGTTCACGAAAGCAATTGATTATGGATTTGCCCATTCGTTTAAAGCGAGTGGGCTTACAATTGAACCGTAGACGTTATAAGTGTTGTGAATGTGATTCTACCTTCTGGGAACGCCTTATATCCATTGACGAAAAGCGTAGTATGACCAAAAGGCTTGTAAAAGCTATCGAAGAACAATCCATGTCAAAAACCTTTGTAGAAGTTGCAGAAAACGTTGGTGTTGACGAGAAGACCGTCAGGAACGTTTTTAAGGACTACGTATCATTCAAAGAGCGAGAATACCAGTTTGAGACTCCTAGATGGCTTGGGATAGATGAAATACACATTATCCGTAAACCTCGCCTTGTATTGACTAACGTTGAACGTAGGACTATCTATGACATCAAGACCAACCGTAACAAGGAAACAGTCATTCAACGCCTTTCAGAAATCAGTGACAGGACCTATATTGAATACGTCACAATGGATATGTGGAAGCCTTACAAAGATGCTGTTAATACCGTCTTACCACACGCGAAAGTGGTTGTAGATAAGTTCCACGTTGTCCGAATGGCTAACCAAGCCTTAGACGGTGTTAGAAAGGCTATCAAAGCTAAAATGACAGCTTTGGAAAGGCGTACCCTTATGCGTGAGAGGTTTATCCTTCTAAAGCGTAAACACGATTTAAATGAGCGTGAAGCATTTCTCTTAGATACTTGGTTAGGTAGTCTGCCTGATCTAAAAGAAGCCCATGAACTCAAAGAAGAATTTTACTGGATATGGGATACCGATGATCCTGAAGAAGGCAGAGACCGTTACAGACTGTGGAGAATACATTGTATGTCCAGTAACTCCAAAGACGCTTATAAAGATCTTGTGAGAGCTGTAGACAACTGGCAAGACGAAATATTCAACTACTTCGATAAAAAACTTACAAACGCTTATACAGAATCTATAAACAGTATTATTAGGCAAGTTGAACGAATGGGTAGAGGTTACTCATTTGAAGCGTTACGAGCCAAAATACTGTTTAATGAGAACCTCCATAAGAAACGTAAGCCACGATTTAATTCAAGTGCTTTCAGCAAGGCTATATTATACGACACTTTCAATTGGCATGAAGTAACAGACCACGTCATAACAGGCAACTATGGTGTTGATTTTTCCACACTTATTAAGAAATTGGAAAAGGGTGAATTATAAGCCCTTTTCCACCAAATAATCCGAATACCCGTTTTATGATTTTCGACGGTTTTGACGCTGATTGAGAGTTTATCGGCAATCTCCTTATTGGCATAACCCAGCACAATGAATCTGAGAATCTCCTTTTCGCGAACAGTTAAAACAGAAGGCGGCTTTTGGGACTCTGAATTCAGCCATTGATCAATGATGTCCTGCGATACAGATGTCTTATAATAGAGATTTCCCCTGTACACTTCGACAATCGCCTGATAAAGCAACTGATAATGACTGTTTTTCAAGACGTATCCATGGGCCCCCGCCTCTATCGCTTTTTGGATAAAAATTTCTTTATCATGCATTGTCAAAATCACGATTTTAACAGAAGGGTTCATCTTTCGGATCGCAGTGCTCGCTGTGAATCCGTCCAACCCGTTTGGCATCGACAAATCCATCAGCACGACATCCGGTTTCAACTGTCCGGCCTTAAAAACGGCTTCGTTGCCATTGTTGCTTTCTCCCGCAATTTCGATTTCAGAAAAACCTTCCAAAAGCACACGGATGCCCTTGCGGATCATCATGTGGTCATCGACCAGCAATACCTTGATCACTCCCCCTCCCCTCCTTGTCCTGTACTTTCACTTTAATTGTCGTTCCTTTCTGAAGTGCGGAGTGAATTCGAAGGCTTCCTTCCATCTGATTGACTCTTTCTTCCATATGTTTGAATCCCAAGCCTTCCTCTGTCAGCCCGCGATCAAAACCAATGCCATTGTCCTGAATCATCAAAATAAGCTCGCCATCTTCTTTGTACAATATGACCTTAATATGTGTCGCCTGCGAATATTTCAGGGCATTATGCAGCGCCTCCTGAATGATGCGGTATAAATTGATTTCCAAAACCGGCAGCAAGCGAATGCTGACATTGCTTGAGGCAAACGTAATAGAAACATCCTGATGAGTCTTGTTTAAGCTGGACACAAGGTGCTTGACAGCAGGAATCAGCCCCAGCTGATCGAGACTGTGCGGCCGCAGCTGAAGAGAGTAGAGCTTGACGTCTTGGATCGCTTTTTCCAGTTCATCGATGATTTCCTGCATGTACTCTCTAAATGTTTCTTCCTGCTCCATGCGCGATTGAATCGCTTGAATACCTACTGAAACCGAATAAAGCGATTGTCCTACGCCATCGTGCAGTTCCTGGGCCAGCCGCTTGTGTTCGTTTTCCTGAGTTTCTAGCGTTTTTTGCAGAACCAGCTTGGAGATCCGCGCTTCCTCTTCCTTTTTCTTTATCGTTAAATCTTTCAGGACCAAAAGAACTTCCATTTGATCGCCGTTTTCAGAAATGACAGCCGTACTCATCTCCATGTCAACGAATCGTCCCTCATATGTGGGCATCGAGGAAAGAAAATAAGGAACTTCCCGCTTGGCCAGCAAATAACAACGCTCTTCTCCCGCTTCCAATTTTCTCGTTTGGCAGTAGGAACAGTACGGAACCTTGTCACCTAATTTCCATCCCGTCATCTTCTCTGCGGACGGATTCATCACCAGAATTCTGCGTTCCTGATCCATCATGATGATTCCATCCTGCAAATGGTCGAAGATCTGCCTTAAATAGCCGCTTTCCATTGACTTTCCTTCTTCTTTATACCGTTCAAAAAAAGTCGGGTTTTGACACATCATGGCCCCTCCCTCAGCTATCTATTACCTCGTACAACTGATAGATTCTTTTTAGCTTCTGTTCAAGCTGTTCAAAATGAACAAAACGCGCTTCTCTTAGACATTCGGTTCCCTCAATAAACAAAAGAAGCACAGGAACTGTGAAAACTGAAAACCTGCCGGCAACCTCCTCCACTATGTCAGCATTTATATGTCCTAATTTGATCTTTGGAAAGCGGGCCAACAGCGCTCTAAGCTGAGGCAGAACAGCGTGACATACTGTACATTGAGGCCTTGATATATATATAAAACTTAATTTATGACCGGTTATAAACTTCTCAATTGCCACCATTGAAGTCAGCTCTGTAATCTCTTTCATCCAATCCCTCCTTCAAAACGGATCATACAGAAATCCTTAAATACGGAAGATATCAACCCAAATTTTCACTGTTGTAAGCAAAATAACGAATATCAAAATACCTTGAAGAACTTTGACATTCATTTTCTTGCCAATGAAAACACCGATCGGGGATGCAATTAGACTGGCAGCCATTACAATCAAAGCCGGCAAAATGGGCACCTGTCCGAATATAAGTTTTGTGGCTGTTGTTCCAACCGATGAAATAAATGTAACTGCGAGCGATGTTGCGATTGTGATTCGTGTAGGTATTTTTAAAACGACTAACATGAGCGGAACAAGCAGAAAAGCTCCGCCCGCACCGACTATGCCCGAAGTCAAACCGACTGCAAAAGTCATGATTGAGGTTAATATCTTTGGAAAGCGAACGTGATCACTTTGATGAGCTTCTGTTCCTGTCTTTGGAATAAACATCATGATGGCAGCGATAATCGCCAATAATCCGTAAACCAGGTTTATGGCGTCTTCAGAGAAAAAATGTGACCCATAACCACCGATCAGACTGCCGATCAAAATACTTAATCCCATGATGGAGATCAGTTCTTTATTTAAGTAACCGTCTTTCCGGTAAGCCCATACACCGGAAAATGTTGCAACAAAAACCTGGGCTGCGACAATACCTGAAACCTGGTGAGCATTAAAACCTGTAAACCCTAATAACACAGGAATATATAATAATAGAGGGTAATTAATTATTGCCCCGCCGACACCAAGCATTCCGGACATAAAAGAACCGACAAATCCGATGAAAAATATGAGAAGAATAAAAGAGATGTCCACCGGCTTTCCCCCTTTTCTTCAATAAAAAGGGGAATAGTCCCCCCTTTTATCACCTTAACCTTTTTTAAGCCAAAACTTTAGTACACCATCTTCCTCAGTACCTTGAAGCAACTCATGACCGCCTGACTTCGCCCATGCTGTCAGATCACTTTTTGCCCCTTTATCAGTGGCATGTACTTCTAACACTTCTCCGGATTGCAATTCATCCATCGCTTTTTTTGTTTTCACAATTGGCATCGGGCACGCGAATCCTTTAGCATCTATGACTTTATCTGATTTCATGTTTTATCTCTCCCTATCTTCAAATCTATATTCATCCATGAACCGCACAACGGTTTGGTCCAATTTCCATCTCACTTTGTCTGTCAGCATCAGGCATTATTCTGCCCATGTTGGTTTGCCGAATTTCCCGATAGGCATTTGGCTGTGGCGGCAGGTTTTCTGATACAGCACGTCTGAACTCATTTTCATCCAGATTTAAACCGGCATTCTTTTTATATACATCACTCAGCTTAGCTTGAACCTGCCCTTGATCGCCTAATTCACTGACTGTCGAAAAGTGAGCTGGAAGAACAATCAAGTCACCTGATATTTGTTTGTATTTTTCATGCAACGTGTTACGTAAATCCTCTGCCCAGTCCCCGGCTTTTCCAGCCAAGTCTGGCCGGCCGATTGATTCAACAAATAAAATATCTCCTGTTAACAAATAGTGATTATCAACAATTAAAGATGTGCTTCCGATCGTATGGCCCGGTGAGTAGATAGGCTCCACTTTCATGCTTGTGTTTCCTATCGAAACATCATGACCTTCAATTAACGATTCATGCGAAAATCGCACTTCCTCTGCATCTTTTGGCGGCAGGTAGTATGCGGCTCCTGTACGCTCACGCAGTAAACGTGCGCCAGAAATATGATCCGCATGTAAATGTGTATCGACCACATGTTTAATTGTAACGTTTCTCTCTTTTGCAAAATCTATATATGCGTCTACAGTACGAGCAGGGTCCACTACCATTGCTTCTCCGTCAGTCTCAATAAAATAGGATAAACAGCCTTTCCCCATTCTTACGAATTGATAGATCGAGCCTCCTTCTTTCAAGTTTCCGATTTTTACAGGATGTAAAAATTCGCTCCACGCCTTCATGCCGCCTTCAAGCGCAAAAACTCTTTCAAAACCGGCATCCACTAAATGCTGTGCAACCATCTCTGAAGACCCTTGTTTGGCACAAGCCACTAAAACATCTTGATCTTTAGGAACTTGGCCTGCAATCTTATCTACACCATCAATTAAATCAAAATACGGAACATTTAAATGCTCAACCCGGCTGCCCTCGATTTTCCAATCACTAAAGGCATCTTTATTTCGTACGTCTAAAATAAAAAACGATTCTTTTCTTAATAGCTTTTCGGTTACTTCTTTTGGTGAAATGATTGTAAAGTCCACTTCTAAACCTCCTTAGATTGTTAGCATCTCATTGGCATCATGTTGCAATGGTCGCAACTTTTGCAGCCGTTCAATTTATTGATCCTTTTTCAATAGGCCCTGACCACTCCTCCATTCCCCGCACCACATTTTCAACGTCTTTAAAGCCGTTAGCTGCAAGCTGTTTAGCTGCCAGATCGCTTCTATTACCTGTACGGCAAACAACGTACATTTTCCCGTCTCTATTCAGTTCATTTGCTCTTTTTTCAAGTTCACCTAATGGGATTGAAATCGCTCCTGGAATATGGCCGAGACGGTATTCTGCAGGTTCCCGAACATCAACGACTGTTATCCGTTCTCCCGCCTCTACCTTTTTTTGAAGTTCTTCATTTTGAATCACATAAGGAAACGTTTTTTCTTTCTTTATTTCCGAGTGACCTGCTTTACGAAGAAAATGCTTTAATATATCTCCGTCTTCTGTCGTCCCGAGATACTGGTGGCCGCTTCCTTTTGCCCATGCCTGTATATCAGCAAGAGACCCTTTATCAGTAGCATGCACTTCAATTACCTGCCCCGGTTCTAACTCATTAATGGCCTTTTTCGTTTTTACAACGGGCATTGGACAAGCAAGCCCCTTTGCATCTAACACGCGGTCAGATTTGATGTTCATCAATCATCCCTCCATACTCATTTTCTGTATCACGGTTCCATTTGATCGCTCCGGCAACCATATTCCTTAAAGCACCGTTTAATTTGGAGACCGTTATATAAATAAATTCACTTTTGCTTCGTTGGCATCCCCGAGATATGTGGCAACTCCTGCATAATCAATACCATCGATAAGTTCTTCTTTTTGCAAGCCTAACAAGTCCATTGTCATTGTACAGGCAACAAGCTTAACTCCTTGTTCTTGGGCCATTTCAATCAGCTGAGGCAGAGACAGCACGCCGTGCTTTTTCATGACATGTTTGATCATTTTAGGCCCGATACCGGCAAAATTCATTTTAGATAATCCGAATTTCTTTGGACCCCGGGGCATTATGAAGCCGAACGCTTTTTCAAGCGGCCCTTTCTTTACTGGCACCGGTTCATCTTTTCTTAAAGCGTTAAGGCCCCAAAATGTATGAAAAATTGTTACCTCATGATCATAAGCAGCGGCTCCATTTGCAATAATAAAAGCGGCAATCGCCTTATCTAAGTCACCGCTAAATAAAACAATGGTCGTTTTTTCTTTTTGGTCTGACATAGATCAACCCTCCTATTTATACTCATACCCGTATGGGTATGTAAAAAATAAAAAAATATAAGCTTCAGCTCTTTATACCCTTAAGGGATTTTATTTTAACCAGGGGGGGTGTACAGAGGCTGTATTATCAACAGCCATCTTAACACTATCTGCTTTTAACCAATAAATTAACGGCTTCTTGAATGAGGTCTTCGGTATCTTCTCCTCTTTCGATTTGAAGGCGAACGCATTTCTCCAAGTTGCTGCTGACAACAACACCAATGGCGCGATCTAATGCGGAACGAACCGCTGACATTTGGCTTACGAGCTCTTTACACTCTTTTCCTTCATCCATCATTTTTAATATCCCTCGAACTTGACCCTCAACTCGTTTGATCCTATTTTTTAATTGATCATCGTATTCCATCAGATTACCTCCCATTTTCTTATGATGATAGCATATCATTTTTATCAACAGTTTCGCGAAACCGTTACTATGCGGATATGAACTGTCCTGCATTTCTGTCATATTCGTTAAGAATCCAGCCTGTGACGACTTTTTGTACAAAACAGCCTATCTCCCGCACAATACATATACCCCTATGTGTATAATATACTGAACTGCTGAGGATAAATCAAATTTTAAGCTTCTGTCGCGGACCCGAGCGCTGATGAAGATGTTTCATGTGTTTTACCTTGTGGAGAAGGGAAGTGAAGCAGAAAAAGCCGGATCGTTTTCCGGCTTCCGCTATTTCATTTCAAAAACAAGAAATCACTTTATGCTGCTGGATATAAACATTGAAGCATCTTGATTCATAAAAATACGATGGCCGTGATAGAATGTTTTCATTTCAGTTGATTTAAATCCAACATCGGATAATCTTTTTTTCAATTCTCCGTGCGAAAAACCGCTGTGAACTTTCGGATGTTGAATTTTATCGTTTTTGTCAAAATCAATAATCATGAGCTTTCCGCCATTATTTAAAACACCGAACAATTCTTGTAAAATTTTATTCGTATCCGGAATATGAAGAAGGACTAGTGACATTAAAACGATGTCTGCCTTCAGTTCAGGAGTTTCTTGGGTAAAATCTGAATAAAGCACTTTTGCGTTGGCGATTCCTTTGCGAGAAATTTTAGCTTTCGCCACCTCCAGCATTTGTTTTGACGAATCGACCAACAAAATAGAATGTACTAAATCTGATAATTCTAAACTAATGAGACCAGTACCGCTCCCATAGTCGATTAAAGATTTTGATTGACTATTTCTCAATTCTTGTCTTACTTCATTCACGATCACTTTTGCTAATTCAATTCTTTCTTCTGTATCATATCGTTTTGCCATCTGTTCAAAAACGTTATTTTCCATGCTCCGCTCCCTAGTTATTTTTAGAAATTTCACTGCAGACTGTGCTAACATCTTACATATTTCCGTTTGAAACCAAGGCGGCCTCTCTCAACATCCATTTGAATATTTTTGGAAGCGTTCAGGATACTGCTTTTTTTCTTGTCCCGCCGAAGTTCGACCGGGCCTACTGCTTTTGCGGTTTCAACCGCCTTTTCATGGAGCGGCAAATATGAAATCCCGACTGTGTAGATAAAGTTATTCATAGCCGATTTTGTTCGATCCGGAGAATCGTGAATCGCATGTTCCACCTGATCAAGCATACCGGCAATTTTGGTCACATTAAATTCATCGTCCGATCGATTACCTAAAAGCCAGCAGTAACAGCTCCAGCCTGCCGACATTCTGAGTTCTTCCCCGCTTGAAATCCATTTATCTGCGACAGCTTGCGCAAAATCGGTTTCTGCCAAAGTTACTGCAACAACATAATCAGATAGCATATAGAAATACGCCTCATCGATCCAGCGCTCAAAATCAGCTTCAGTCATTGTGATTGGGTCAGCAATAATGCCGGCAAAATACATGGCATCGTAGTTCCCCGTAGCGTAAAGCTGCTCCGCCAAAGGCTGATTTTTCTTGATTTTCTTTGCGAGCGACTTCATTTTGCCTGTAGCCACACCAAAAAGAGGTTCGTGTGCACCATTCGTTATGTATCTTTTTTTCATATTTTCGGTACCCAGCGCTTCAAGTTCCTTCATAACCGTTTCAAAATCCATGCTTTCACTTCCCTCTGTAAATTAAATTCATTTCTTTGATTCCATTATCATGCTCTTTCGCTTCATCTAATCAATACAAATCAACTTTATTTGTTTTTTGCTCTCCATAAACGGTACATCATGATCCTCATCTTTTTTAGCGGCTGTTTTGTTTCTAAGTCTGATAAAAACTAAATTTCCTCTGCATATCATTTATATTTATTATGTGAAACATTTTAACAAGCAGAAAGGGGTTGTTTTTGACCGCCTTTCCTCTTAGACAAACAGAGAATATATGAAATCGTCAGCGGAAAGCCGATTTTCTCTTACCAAATCCCGGATACCCGGTGTTGAGCGCAGTCTGCGATGCCGTGAGAATGCGAATGACTGATTCAATGTTATTGCACCACTTTTCTATGAGTTATTTGCAAATCATAAATATTACGATTTGTATTTTGAATTATAGACAATCACATCTATAATTTCAATGTTAGCAGACTCCTATTCTTAACACTGCCTGGTTAACCCCTGCGATATTCGTAAGGAGAAGAAAATTCCAGACGTTGACGTTTTCCAAAGAATGCCCTACAATGAGATCGTAACTTTAACTTTTCAGGAGGATTATTAAAAAATGACACACTCAATGAGACTTCGTTTCCCAACTTTGAACCAGTAATTAAATACGTTCAAAGGCTCTGTTTGTGTATGCAGAGTAAACGGGATCAGTCTGTCCTTTTTTAATAATCTTCAATTTGCATATAAAATTTGTAATTTGTAGAAAGGCGGATCGTTCTGCCTTTCTTTTTTGTTTAATCCTTTTTTTCTAACGGCTGAGAAAGGCTTATTTGGTTATGGAAATACCGCGGCTTCATCCTTAAAGGATGGCTCTTCCCTTTACTCTGAATCACAGGCAGACCGCCTGTGATTTTTTATGATGAGAGGAAGAGGAAACATGAAGAAAAAAAATCATAAGTACAGAGGAAAAAAGTTAAACCGAGGGGAATCTCCGAATTTTTCCGGACAGCATTTGATGCATAATAAAAAATTAATTGAAGAAATTGTGGATCGGGCAAATATTAGCATAGACGATACGGTTTTAGAGTTAGGAGCGGGAAAAGGGGCTTTGACAACTGTGCTAAGTCAAAAAGCCGGTAAGGTATTGGCAGTGGAAAACGATTCTAAATTCGTTGATATACTCACACGTAAAACGGCACAGCATTCAAATACGAAAATTATTCATCAAGATATCATGAAGATTCATTTACCAAAAGAAAAGTTTGTGGTGGTCTCTAATATTCCCTATGCCATCACAACCCCCATCATGAAAATGCTTTTGAACAATCCTGCAAGCGGATTTCAAAAAGGGATTATCGTAATGGAAAAAGGGGCTGCTAAACGTTTCACATCAAAATTCATTAAAAATTCCTATGTTTTAGCTTGGAGAATGTGGTTTGATATTGGCATTGTCAGAGAAATATCGAAAGAGCATTTTTCTCCCCCTCCAAAAGTGGACTCGGCAATGGTCAGAATAACACGAAAAAAAGAAGCGCCTCTATCACATAAACATTACATTGCGTTTCTTGGGCTTGCCGAATATGCGCTAAAGGAGCCGCAAGCCCCTTTCTGTGTTGCTTTACGCGGAATTTTTACCCCGCGTCAAATGAAACACTTAAGAAAAAGTCTAAAAATCAACAATGAAAAAACCGTTGGAACGCTCACCGAAAACCAATGGGCGGTTATTTTTTACACGATGACTCAGTATGTAATGCATCACAAATGGCCAAGAGCAAATAAGCGAAAACCCGGAGAAATATAAAGAAAAAAGCTGCTGACTTCCCGTCAGCAGCTTTAGCTATTTCTGGAGGGATTCAGATGTCCCTGTCAACATTCCTTTTGTCCGCTTACAGCTTTCCAGTTAAAAACTGCGCCTCGCCGAGGCCGAAACTCCAATCGGCATCTCCATTTTCTGTGATGGACACCATGACATCTTCAGGTGAAATGCCGCATCCCGCTTCAAGCTTTTCAGCAAGTAAAGCGTACAATTTCTCTTTTTGGCTTTCCGTTCTTGTTTTACTGGTGATGCTGATCACAACCAGATCCTTCGATCTATTCAATCCCAAACCTGTATCTTGGATGATGAGCTCATTCGCCGGATGCTGATGGACAATTTGATAGCGGTCTTTCTCCGGAACGTTAAACGCTTCTACCATCGCATCGTGTGCGGTATCTAATAATTTTTTTAATGCTTGTTCATCACGGCCTTCTATTAGATCGAAACGTAGTAATGGCATTTGTTTATCCCCTTTTTGATCATTTTAAATTTCGTTAGCAAAATAACAAGAAATGATGTCTGTTAACTTGATAAAAACATAACACATAACCAAAATATATTCAATAATTAATCACCTTTTCATCTGCTTTATCAGTATCGAAGATATAAGGTCTGTATTATTAAAAATTAGTTGATACCCGTTCTTTAGGAGATGAGTATGTACATAATAGTTCATCAAAACATGACAATAATATAATCAGAAAACACTTTTTTTGTCTTCCAGTCAAATGAAATCGAATGCGGTTAAGGCGGAAATTACGAAGACCGCCTCCTTCTTTATCAACACTCTACTTATTTCTTAAAAAAAGGACAAGCTTTCTCAACACGAATATGATGAAAATAATAAAAGCAAATAAAGGGATAAACCCAACCAAGCTAAAACTTGTAAGCATAATAAGCTCCTTTCTTCATATATCCATTTAGTCCCTGCTCCAGTTTACGTTATCCACATTTTAAAAATATAATATAGATGTAAATGATATATTAAAAACAGATTTGTATACAAAAAAATCACCATCCAAGATTACGGATGGCGATTTTCTATTATTCAAGGTTGGCATGATTTCCATACATGTTATGAGTATTCAGCCCTTTCATTTCCATGATTCGCAATATGATAGCGTCATAATACAATAAAAGAGTCTGTTCAAAAAGCGAGCCCATCGGTTGTATCGTCTGTTTATTGCCTGTCGTTTGATCTTTTGGGGAGCCGGGCAGCTGCAGTATCAGGTCAGATATTTCAGCTATCGGCGAATCTGGAGAGATCGTAACTGTTGCTACAGTGCCTCCGATATCTTTTGCCTTTTCCGCCATATGAAGCAAACTTTCTGTTTTCCCAGATCCCGTGCCCACGATAAGCAAGTCTTTTTCGGTAAATACCGGTGTTACGGTTTCCCCTGTTACAAACGCATTGATCCCCATGTGCATTAATCGCATAGCAAATGATTTCCCCATTAAACCAGAGCGGCCTGCACCGGAAACAAACACTTTTTCAGAAGACATGATAGTGGATATTAAGTCTTCTATACCTTCCGCTTGATTTTGAGACGTTGCATGATCAAGCTCTGCGATGATCGCTTTTACATAATTATAAGTCTTCATGTTTATTGGATCATCTGCTTCATTTTTGCGGCTGCCGCAGCTTTATCGTCTTGATTTGCAATACCGCCCCCGACAATAACCAAATCAGGTTTTAATTTAACGACTTCGGGCAGTGTGTCTAATTTAATTCCGCCTGCAATAGCCGTTTTAGCGTTTTTCACAACATTTTTAATCGTCATTAAGTCTTCAAATGAATTTTGGCCAATGGCTTGAAGGTCATAACCGGTATGGACACAAATATAATCGACACCAAGCTCATCCAATTCCTTAGCACGCGATTTGATGTCTTTAATCCCAATCATATCCACCAGGATTTTGTTCCCTTGCGCTTTCGCCTCTTCTACAGCGCCTTTAATAGACATGTCTTCAGCAGCCCCTAAAATGGTGATGATGTCGGCTCCTGCTTCTGATGCTTTCATCACTTCATACCCCGCCGCATCCATAATCTTAAGGTCTGCCAGCACTTTCAAATTCGGGAAAGCGGCTTTCATCTCTTTCACTGCACGGAGTCCTTCATTTATCACAACCGGCGTACCGATTTCTACAATATCAATGTATTCTTCTACTTCTTTTACTACTTCGATGGCTTCCGGTATATTGACTAAATCTAATGCTAACTGTAATTCCACTTACAATCACTCCTGTTTGAATTAAGAATTCCGCGGATTATTCTTTTCATATTTTGTTACATCAAGAGTATAACAAGGGGAAAATTCCATTAATAGTACGCACTTTTTTTTTACATACTATACTTTTCCTCATATGGTATAGAAAAAGATACTGTCTCCAAAACAGTATCTTAAAGTCAATCATTCTATTCATCATCTTTTGAAAAGTTCGTTTCTATATAATTTTTACCCCATTCATACATCGCCTCTAATATAGGCATTAAACTTTCTCCTTGTTTCGTTAGGGAATATTCAACTTTTGGGGGGACAACCGGATATACTTCCCTATGTACAATATGATCCTCTTCTAATTCACGCAGCTGATTCACCAGCATTCTTTGCGTAATGCCGGGCATCAAAGCTTTTAATTCTCCGAACCTTTTCGTACCTTCTTTTCCTAAAAACCACAAAATCAGCATTTTCCACTTTCCGCCGATAATGTTGAGCGTCAGCTCCTTCTCACAATTAAATGTTTTATTTTCCATTCGTGACATATGAATTCTCTCCTTATGAAATGACTAAACAATGAACATCTATCACATCATTGTAAAAGAACTTTGTTTAACTAATCAATCATCGCGTTTTTGCAGATTCCATTATTCACCATATCATCATACGGATTTGCCCATCATGACATTGTCAATCTTCTTATCCATTCGGGTGAAGGAAACATGACAAGTGTCATGTTCGAAGCATGATGTGTGCTACTACAAAGACATCTCTCTGTACCGTAAACTTAACTTAAGACCCATTTATGAGAGGATAACTTTACTATGACTGAACAAACCACCACACACAAACAAAAACAGTTAACAAAACAGGTTGCTGCATTTGCCCAGCCTGATACCAAAAACAGTCTGATTCAGCTCTTCAATACGTTTATTCCTTTCTTCGGACTGTGGTTTCTTGCCTATCTCAGCCTCGATGTCTCCTACCTCCTTACATTAGGAATAACGGTGATTGCCGCAGGGTTTTTGACGAGAATTTTCATTATTTTTCACGACTGCTGCCATCTATCCTTTTTCAAACAAAAGCGCCATAACCATATTCTCGGCTTTTTGACAGGCGTTCTGACTTTATTTCCTTATCTTCAATGGCAGCACAGCCATTCGATTCATCATGCGACAAGCAGCAACCTGGATAAACGCGGAACAGGCGATATCTGGCTGCTGACGGTAAACGAATATAAAGCCGCACCTCTACGCACAAAAATCGCATACAGACTTTACAGAAATCCGTTTATCATGTTTATTCTCGGACCGATTTATGTCTTTCTGATCACAAACCGCTTTAACAAAAAAGGTGCAAGACGAAAGGAACGTGTGAACACATATCTTACCAACCTTGCAATCGCGGCATTGGCTGCTGTCTGCTGCCTGATCTTTGGCTGGCAATCGTTCTTGCTCGTACAGGGTCCGATCTTTCTGATCTCAGGTTCAATCGGCGTTTGGCTGTTTTATGTTCAGCATACATTTGAAGATTCTTATTTTGAAGCGGATGAAAACTGGAGCTACGTTCAGGCGGCTGTGGAAGGAAGTTCATTTTATAAGCTCCCGAAACTGCTTCAATGGCTTACAGGCAATATCGGGTACCACCACGTTCACCATCTGAGCCCAAAGGTGCCTAACTATAAACTTGAAATCGCACATGAGCAGCACGAACCACTAAAAAACGTCCCGACCATCACTTTAAAAACAAGCCTGCAATCACTCGCGTTCCGGCTTTGGGATGAAGAAAAAAAGCAGTTTGTAACCTTTCGGGACATGAAACAAACATCTTCCCCTCTTCCGCAGAATTCAACGGAAAAACAGAAACTGCGAAAGAACGCCTGACGATGAGGAGGTCTTCTTATATCAACAAGAAGGCTTCCTTATTTATTGTCGGATGATGCAATCCGGCTCAGGCAATGGTAAAGTTACTCTAAAGATGAAAAGCTGAAAACGAGGTTATATCATGTTCAAAAAGCATTTTGCATTTCAAAAACTTAACGGGATCTCGCCGTATATATGGACGATATTTTTCATCCTGCCCTTCTACTTTATCATGCAATCATCATCTACCCTTGTCATCGTCGTCGGCATCATTTTGACACTTTTATTTTTTGCGGTATACAGATTTGCGTTTGTTTCAAAAGGCTGGGACATTTATTTGTGGGCGTTTATATTAATCGGCATTTCAACCGCCTCGATTATGCTGTTCAGCTATATTTATTTTGCTTTTTTTATCGCGTATTTTATAGGGAACATAAAAAAACGAGCCCCTTTTCACATTTTATATTATGTTCATTTAATAAGCGCAGCCGTCGCTGCCAACTTCAGCCTCGTGTTAAAAAAGGAATTTTTCCTGACACAAATTCCTTTTGTGGTCATCACCCTCATCAGCGCGATTTTATTGCCGTTCAGTATTAGAAACCGCAAGGAGCGCGAACGCCTCGAAGAAAAACTCGAGTATGCTAATGAACGGATCGCCAATTTGGTAAAATTAGAAGAGCGGCAGCGGATTGCCCGCGACCTTCACGATACACTTGGACAAAAGCTGTCTCTGATCGGTTTAAAAAGCGACTTGGCGAGAAAATTAATTTACAAAGATCCCGATCAAGCCGCGCGTGAACTGAAAAGCGTTCAGCAAACTGCGAGAACTTCTTTAAATGAAGTCAGAAAAATTGTATCCTCCATGAAAGGCATCCGGCTCAAGGATGAAATGATTAACATCAAACAAATTCTTGAAGCAGCCGACATTGCGTTCATCTATGAAGAAGAAAAATTGCCGGAAAATATCTCATTGCTTAATGAAAACATATTGAGTATGTGCTTAAAGGAAGCTGTCACTAATGTCGTCAAACACAGTCAGGCTAAAACCTGCCGCATTGACATCCAGCAGCTCTGGAAGGAAGTTGTCATTACAGTGACTGACGATGGAACGTTTCAAGGTGAAGAGAAGTACTTTTCAAAAGGACACGGCTTGCTTGGCATGAGAGAACGGCTTGAATTTGCAAACGGAAGCCTTCACATTGATACAAAAAACGGCACCAAGCTTACCATGTCAATTCCTAATAACTCAAAATAAACAAAAAAGGATGGCTTGCATGATTAGTATATTTATTGCGGAAGATCAACAGATGCTCTTGGGCGCTTTAGGATCACTACTGAATTTAGAAGATGATATGGAAGTCGTCGGCAAAGGCACAACCGGACAGGATGCCGTTGATTTCACAAAAAAACATCGGCCTGATGTATGCATTATGGACATTGAAATGCCGGGAAAAACGGGACTTGAAGCTGCTGAGGAACTAAAGGATACAGGCTGCAACATTATTATCTTAACCACTTTTGCCCGCCCCGGTTACTTTCAGCGGGCCATTAAAGCAGGTGTTAAAGGCTATTTGTTAAAGGACAGCCCAAGCGAAGAGCTTGTGAGCGCCATCCGCAGCGTCATGAAAGGAAAGCGGATCTATGCGCCTGAATTGATGGAAGACATGTACAGTGAGGCCAATCCCCTCACAGATAGAGAAAAAGAAGTGCTCGAACTTGTGGCTGACGGAAAAAACACAAAAGAAATCGCCCAAGAACTCAGCATCAAAAGCGGAACCGTGCGAAATTATATCTCAATGATTCTTGAAAAGCTTGAGGTCAAAAATCGGATCGAAGCCATTACCCGTTCAAAGGAAAAAGGCTGGTTTAAATAAAAAGAGAATCTTGGCATATCTCCAAGATCCCCTCGACGAATCAGCCGCTCCCACGGCGGAAACGTTCCTTTTCTACACGAACATCTTCTTCACAAGCTCGCGGTTGCGCTCTTTGAAAACCTCATTATGTGACGACACCATCGCACTCTTGTGTGCTTCGGGATCGATAAAGCGCTTGGCGCTGTTGACCGCGTTTGCCGCATCCTGAAACGCTCCGGCGATCAAGTGCAGCTTGCCTTCATAATGCACAATATCCCCTGCCGCATACAGTCCGGGCACGGAAGACTGGCAGTTGGCGGTACCTTTAATATAATAGTCATCAACCCTGGTAATATGAAGCCGGCTGTTCTCCAGCAGTGAGGTGTCGCGTTCATAGCCGTGGTTGATAACCACTTCGTCGACAGGCAGCTCCATCACCTCACCGGTTTGAGCGTTCGTGAGCTCGACCCGTTCGATCACCTCATGATCTTCCGAAGCGATCAGCTTGGTAATCTGTGTATGGAAGAAGCAGCTCACCGAGCTGTTCAGCAGCTGATCCACCTGGGCCTCATGCCCGCTGAGCGCATCTTTGCGGTAAGCGAGGTAGACCTTTTTCGCTACAGGTTCGAGCTCGTTGGCCCAATCGACAGCCGAATTGCCGCCGCCTGATACTATGACCGTTTTATCTTTAAAATGCTGCAGCGATTTGACCGTATAATTCAGATTGGACACTTCAAAGCGCTCTGCTCCTTCAATCTGAAGCTTTTGCGGATTGAGGATGCCGCCGCCCACGGCAACGATGACCGTCTTGGACAGATGCACCCCTGAGGCAGCCGTATGTAACTCAAACAACCCTTCTTCATTGCGGGCAATCGATTCAACTTTCTCATTCAGCAGCACTTCAGGATGAAATGTTAGCCCCTGCTGCACGATCTGTTCTATCAGCCTGGCTCCGGAAATCGGCGTTAGCCCCCCGACATCCCAGATCATTTTTTCAGGATATACGTGAACCTTTCCGCCCAGCATCGGCTGATATTCGATAATCTTCGTTTTCATTCCCCGCAGTCCGCTGTAAAAGGCGGAATATAAACCGGCCGGACCTCCGCCGATCACGGTCACATCAAACACTTCATTTCTGCTCATCGCTCTTCACTCCCGGTATATGTCATGAGTTTACACCCTCAATCGTAAATGATTATCATTATCATTAAGTGTACTTTGATTGCTTCGTTTTTACAATCCATTTTAATAAAAAGTTCATTCTTCGCCACTTCATTTTCGCCTCCCCCTCTTTGCGCTCGTTCTTCACGGGATGCCGCCGCTTCCCCATTCCGCAGCATGTAAGCAGTTCCTATATCTTACATTGACAAGGGCATGCTTCCTGCATAGAATGAAAATGATTATCAACTTCATTTAGGAGGAAACAAAGCATGATAAGCGGAAGGATTAGTTCGAAAATTAAAATTACTTTTGTATTAATGCTCGCCTTTTCTATTTTATTGGCCGGATGTACAACCTCAGGAAATTCAACAGAGAAAACGCATGAAAACATGGTCACAATGGCTTGGCCTAGAGATATTGGCGAGATGAATCCGCATGTGTATAATCCTTCCCAATTATTTGCCCAGTCGATGGTATATGAACCTTTGGTTACCTATGAAGCGGGAGGAAAGCTTAAACCGCATTTAGCCGAATCTTGGGATATATCAAATGACGGTAAAGTATATACGTTTCATTTGCGTAAGAATGTAAAATTTTCAGATGGGACAACGTTTAATGCAAAAATTGTGAAGAAGAATTTTGATTCCATTTTAAAACATACTGAATTACACAGCTGGTTAGGGTTTCTTTCAAAAATAGCCCAAACAGAAGTAATCGATGATCATACATTTAAATTGACATTAACTGAACCATATTACCCGACCATTCAGGAACTAGCCGTAGTACGGCCGGTCCGGTTTTTGGGAGAAGCCGGCTTCCCTAAGGACGGCGATACATCAAAGGGTGTCGCAAAACCGGTAGGTACGGGCCCGTGGGTATTGGAAGAGCATAAAGCTGATGAATATGCGGTTTTTAAACGCAATGAACATTATTGGGGTGAAAAGCCAAAAGTCGAGAAAATCAAGGTGAAAGTCATCCCGGACGCCGAAACAAGGGTGCTTGCATTTGAAAAAGGCGAGCTTGACCTCATTTACGGCGAAGGCGTTATCAGTTTAGATGCATTCAAGCAGCTGCAAGCGACAGGCCAATATGAAACAAGCCTTTCTGAACCGGTGGCGACGAGACAGCTTGTCATGAATACGAAAAAAGAACAGCTCTCTGATGAGCGCGTGCGTCAAGCCCTCCACTATGGTTTTGACAAAGAAGCCTTGGTAAAAGGCATCACCTCCGGGTTAGAAGAAAAAGCAGATCATATTTTGCCGACAGACTTCCCATACACGTCTGATATTGATGTAAAGCAAATCAACTATGATCCAGAGAAAGCAAAAGCGCTATTAGATGCGGCAGGCTGGAAGCTTCCGAATGGCAAGACGGTGCGCGAGAAAGACGGAAAGCCTCTTGAATTTAGTTTAATGTATGATTCAGCGGAATCCATTCAAAAAACAATGGCCGAAACGCTGCAGGCAGAATGGGCGGCGATCGGGGTAAAGCTGAATCTTGAAGGTGTAGAATTGGCAACCCAAGTCAAACGGTTTAAAGCGAATGAGTTTGATATGAACTTCTTTAGCAACTATGGTGCGCCTTATGACCCGCACACATTTTTAAACATTGTCTCCTCCAAAGGATTCGGATTTAATGAAGCGATTTCAGCCTATCCAAACAAGGACGAGCTGATCAAGCAGATGGCAAAGGTACCTCAAACGACTGATGAAAAAGAGCGGCAGGAGCTTTACTCATCTATTTTAAAATCCCTTCAAGACCAGGGAGCCATCGTTCCTGTTTCTTATATTAAAAAGACGGCGATATATCAAAAGAATATCAGCAACTTTACGTTCCCTGCCAATCGTGACGAACATCCATTTACAGGGATTCGCATCAAGCAGCAACACTAGGAGGCTTTTATGGGCAACTATATATTGAAACGAATCATGTCTATTATTCCAGTGTTTCTTTTAGCTGCACTTCTCACAACTGGAATGATTCATCTCTCACCGGTTGACCCAGCTGAAGCATACTTAGCCGCAGCACATATCCAGCCAACCGATGAAATTTTAGCGCAAAAAAGACATGAGTTTGGCTTGGATCAGCCATTCTTTATTCAATATGTAAACTCTGTATTGAAGATATGCCAACTTGATTTTGGCATATCTTATGTTTCGAATCAGCCGGTTTGGGATGAAGTTGCACACCGAATGCCGGCGACGATCGAGCTCGCGCTTGGGAGTTTAATGATTGCGGTGCTTGTCAGTGTGCCGCTAGGCTTCTTAGCGGGAATTAAAAGAAACGGTGCAGTTGATCATATCAGCCGCTTCATTTCCTTTTTCGGAGCATCCATCCCGACTTTTTGGTTAGGGTATATGCTGGTTTTTTTCTTTTCTGTTCAGTTAGACCTTTTGCCGGTAGAGGGAATCGGGACATGGCAGCATCTTGTACTGCCGTCGATGACTTTGGCGCTTCCTTTAATCGCGATGTATACAAGGCTGCTCCGTGCAAGTGTCATCGAAAACCTGCAAGAACCCTATGTGCAATTTGCTCGCATAAGAGGAATGACGAGGATGAACATTATGGCCAAACATGTATTGCGAATGGCCATTTCTCCGATGATTACGGGGCTGGGAATGAACCTTGGCAAGCTGCTCACCGGCACAATTATTGTTGAAGTCGTTTTTTCTTGGCCGGGCTTTGGCCGTTATTTTATTGAGGCCATTTTCAATCGGGACATCCCTGTCATTCAATGCTATGTGTTCTTAGCCGCCGCCTTTTTTATATTGAGCAACTTAATTGTTGACCTCATTCAAATGTATATTGACCCGCGCATTTCAAGGAAAGAAGGACAGCATCGATGATAAGTATACGCAAGATTTTCAAAGGCCCAAAAGTGATCGCAATCTGCACCATCATATTAACCGTCCTTTTTATCATCGCTGTATTCGCCCCTTGGATTGCGCCGCATCACCCTGCTGATGTCCATTTGGTCTATAAGCTGCAGCCTCCGTCCTGGACGTTTCCTTTAGGAACTGATCATCTGGGAAGATGCAACTTATCCCGCCTTTTGTACGGCGCCCGGATTTCTCTTGGATTCGCGATGCTCATTTTCATTTCCTCACTCGTTATCGGCCTCATAATCGGGACGATCTCAGGGTATAAAGGCGGCTGGATTGATCAGCTGTTAATGAGATGCTGCGATGGTGTGATGGCCTTTCCGAACTTAATTTTAGTTCTTGGCCTCGTGGGCATATTCGGTCCTGGACTTCCTCAAGTCATTGTGGCCCTCATGCTTGTGCAATGGGTCTATTATGCAAGAATTTTTAGAGGAATGGTGCTTAGTCTGAAAGAGGAGAATTTTATTGCGGCGGCAAAAATCAATGGATCTTCACAATGGAAAATTATTAAACAGCATATTATCCCTAATGTCCTCCCTCCCCTCGTCGTCATCGGCACGTTGGAAATGGGCTGGGCCATTATGGATATCTCCGCCATGTCTTTTCTCGGATTAGGCGTCCAGCCCCCGGCAGCTGAATGGGGAGCGATGATTCATGAAGGTAAATCGTATATTCGGACGAACCCCGAGTTAATGATTTATCCAGGGCTGATGATCATGGTTGTCGTTGTGACGTTCAATTTATTGGGCGAAGCCTTATCAGATCAATACGGCGTCAAACGTCGATGATAAAAAGGAATGAGGAAGTTGGGAACAGAACAATCAACAGTACTTCAAGTCAGAGATTTGCATGTGCAGGTTCACAATCAAAAAGGAAATTCAACTATCGTTCAAGAGATTAATTTTGAACTGAAGTGCGGACAGGTTCTTGGTTTAATTGGTGAGAGCGGTTGCGGAAAAACGGTAACGAGCATGTCTATTCTTCAGACGCTTGACCCAAAAACAACCAAGGTGGAAGGAAGTATTGCTTTGCGGGGCCGGGAATTGAACGGATTAGCAGAACAGGACATGCGTAAAATCCGCGGCAAAGATATAGCCTATATCATGCAGAATCCGATGAACGCTTTTACACCCGTTTTTACGATCGGCCAGCAAATGATCGAATCGATTCGCTCTCATACATCTTTTAGCAAAAAACAGGCGAAAGAGCTCGCGACCGAAGCATTGCATCATGTAAACCTCCCCCACCCTGCTAAACTTTTGCATTCCTACCCTTTTCAATTAAGCGGCGGAATGCTTCAACGGGTCATGATTGCAATTGCAGCATGCCTGGAGCCGGCCGTTCTTATTGCGGATGAACCCACAACTGCGCTCGACGTGTTTAATCAGAAGACGGTGCTGAAATATTTAGACGGCTTGCGATCTGAATTCGGCACGGCGATTTTGCTTATATCTCATGATCTGGGCGTCATTGCTGAAATGGCCGATGAAGTCGCTGTGATGCAGAATGGGAGAATTGTAGAAAATGGAGATGTGTTTCAGCTGTTTGATGAACCAAAACATGACTATACAAAGAAGCTGTTAAGTTCACGGTTGACTTTGCCAATGGATCAACTTGCCACTTGAGTCAGTATGAAGAAGACCTGCATTTGATATGGGGTGAACAAGTGAGTTTATTACAAGTGAAAGACGTCACTCATCATTATACGGCGCGCAAATTGTTCAAATGGAAAGCTCCATCGAAACAAGTCCTTTCCAATGTCAGCTTTTCAATTGAAGAAGGCGCATGTCTGGGCATGCTTGGACCAAGCGGAGCCGGGAAAAGCACATTGGGAAAAGTGATGCTCGGTTTGGAACGGCCGCAATCAGGCCAAATCTTTTTTCAAGGTCATGATCTATATAAAGCCGAGCAATCCATCCGGCGGAAAATCCGCCGCGACCTTCAAGCTGTTTTTCAAGACTCATATTCTTCCGTCAACCCGCGAATGACGGCGGAACAAATCATAGCAGAACCGCTGGAAAACTATGAAAGGCTCACAATCGCCGAGCAAAAACGGACCATTATCGAGCTATTGGAAAGAGTAGGCTTAACTGAAGAGGATTTAACAAAATATCCGCATCAATTCAGCGGCGGCCAATTGCAGCGAATTAATATTGCAAGAGCAGTCTCGCTCAAGCCGAAGCTGATCGTATTGGACGAGTCTGTCAGCAGCCTGGACATGGTAACCCAAACGCTTATATTGGATTTATTAAAAGAGCTCAAAAACGATTTTGGAATGTCGTATTTCTTTATAACGCATGATTTAAAAGCCGCCTATCAATTAAGTGATACACTAGGTGTTTTAGATCACGGCCAATTGACCGGGCTTTACGAGAAAGATCGGTTTTTAAAGTCAGATCACCCGGTTGTAAAAGAAATGAAGCGTTCCATACTGGCAGAGCACCCGCGATTTCGTTCAATCGGAACAAGGGCGCTTCAGCAATAAACTTGCCGGGAACATTTCAAACCTTTTCTCTGAAATGAGCTTCTTTAATTCACGTTTGTGAAAAATAAATGAGGGCTTCCAATCATGAAGCCCTCATTTATTTTTGAAAATCTATCATTTGGCGTAATGCCCCTTTTAGAGGCTGCGGTTCCTTGTTGACCAGGCATGCATTTTCACCTAATGTTAATAGTAGGCTTAAGATATACATCCGATAACCCTAAAAAAAGTTCACATACCAACAAATGAGGTGAAAAATGGTGAATAATCGATTCCGCGTGGGAGAAGTAGCACGGCTTTTCAAGCTGCCCGCATCGACTCTGCGTTACTATGATGAAATCGGACTGTTCAAGCCAAAGTATACTGACCCTGAAACATCCTATCGATATTATGGTGTTGAACAATTTCAGGTTCTGGATACCATTATTTTTTTAAGGAAAAATGGATTTTCGTTAAAAGACATTCAGCATCAGTTAGATAAAAGGACTCCGGAAACGACGATGGATATTTTGAAGAAGAAGCTTGAGGAAGTGAGGATGGAAATTTGCCGGCTCCAACGCAGTGCGGCGAGGATCGAAAACAAAATTTCCACAATCGAAGAAGGAATAAAACTTGCCGGTCATCCTGCTTTAACATTTCAGTATTTCCCAAAACGGCCTGTTTCCTATCTGTATTTTGACAAACCTGTTGATCTGATAGAGGAAGGCGACGACATCTATTTAAAGGATAGAGAAACGCTTTCGAGCCAGTCGATCGAGAATAACGGCTTCTTCACCGGAGACATCGGAACGATCGTGGATATGGAAAGCTTGAAGCAAGAAGGACCTGTAAAATACATCGGCTTATTTGAATTGCTGCACGGCGAAAACAGCAATGAATATTTAAACGAAGGTTTGTATGCAAGCTATCCTCATATTGGCCCCTACGAGGACATGAGAAAAAGTTATCAGCTTGTTTTACGTCAGCTGAAAGAGGAAGGATATAAACTTGAAGGAATCCCCGTTGAGATTTCCGTTCTTGATGAGGCTGTCATCAAGGAGTCCGATCATTTTGTCACTTTAATCCAAATTCCGGTGACAAAGTTTTGATTGACCTTCAAGTAACTTGAAGGTTTAGAATACTCCTGTAGCTCATTATAGGAGGAATACATGATGACAGAAACACATCAGCAGCTAATGAAATTACCAGTTAATCAAGTGTTTTTTAAATATTTCATCCCTGCAACGCTTGGATTACTCTTAATGTCAGCGAATATTTTAATTGATGGCCTATTCGTTGGAAATGGGATTGGAACCGCAGCACTGGCTGGAGTGAACCTTTCCTATCCGGTCATTTCTTTGATTATGGCCATCGCTCTGTGGATTGGGATAGGCGGAGCAACGAAGTACTCTATCAGCATCGGGGAGAATCGTCCGCAAAAGGCAAGCAGCGTTTTTTCTCTGGCTCTCTTCTCTACACTAATCATCAGTGCGCTTTTAGGGGTGTTCGGGCTTTTCAATATTCAAGCCATTTCCCTATGGCTTGGCGCTAACTCCGACACCTCTTCTTACGTCATAGAGTACTTAAACGTCATGTTTTTATTCGGCTGGGTCATCGCATTAGAACAGGTCTTAAGTATTTTTGTAAGGAATGACGGCAGTCCAAAGCTTTCGATGATAGCTCTTGCAACAACATCGATTGTGAATATCATTCTGAATTTTTATACAATCATGATTTTGAACATGGGGGTAACAGGTGCTGCGATTTCAACGGTGCTTGGCGGATTCGCCGGACTGCTTGTATTATCCCTGCACTTCTTTAACCGTCAAGCGCAACTGAGAAAGCTGGCGTTTCAGTGGTCCCGGAAATCCCTTCTGCACATCTTTGCCATCGGGTTTCCAAGTTTTCTGGCGGAGGCCGGGCTCCTCATATTTGTAACAGGGTATAACCTGGCGATGTCCGAATTGGCAGGCACGGGAGGGGTCGCTGCCTTCTCGGTCATCAACTACCTTCACGGGTTTATGTTCCTGTCCTTCTTCGGCATTGAAATGGCGCTTCAGCCAATGATCAGTTATTATCATGGTGCTGAAGAAAGCGAACGAATCAAAAGCAGCATGAAGATTGGGGAGAAGACCGCTGTTATCCTGGGAATTCTTTTGCTCGTTATCGGTTGGGTGGCTGCACCGTTCCTTGTAGGTTTATTCGGAATAGAATCAACCGAAATCCAGGATCTGGCCATCGATGGAATCCGCCTATTTTTTATCGGGTATATCTTCCTTGGCTATAACTTTGTCTATATGAGTTACTTTCAATCCATTGGCCGGGCCGGTTCATCGGCTTTGATCATCATATTGCGAAGCTTCGTGTCCCTTCTCATCCTGCTTTGGATTTTGCCTAAGTTTATTGGCGTCACGGGAGTTTGGCTATCCTTGCCGCTTTCCGAGTTTTTTGTCGCCGCCCTCCTCTTTTTCATGACGAGAAAACATGTGATGAAAACAGGAAATCCCGTGTTTGGCAAGGGATGATTTTACAGCCGGGAGTTTCCTCCCGGCTTGTTTCCTATATATAAGGCGCCTGCCTGTCACAGTCTTCGTACGCTGACACGTTCGGCGTAATCGGCAAGTTAAATGTCGTCCTTTGCTAGTTACAGTCCGACAATGGATAGGTAAAGTTATAACTGTCCCGCCAATAAGGCAGGATGGAATGACGACCAAGTGAGCGAAGGTGCAGAAAGTTAAAGGAGTGCTCATACGTATGATGTCTCATAATCGAATTAAATTCCCGGCAGGGTTTTGGGCGGGATTGCGTCACTTAGGAATTAACGCCTCTGACGTGCTCCGAAAAGCCCAGCTGCCGCTCACCATGATGACTGAACCAGTTGTCACCGCCGCCCAATACCTCGCGATCTGGCAGGCGTATTCCGATCTCGTTGATGATGTTTCCAAAGGAATCATCAAGCTTGCGACCGGCTTTGAGCCGGCACATTACCCTCCAGCCGTATTAGCGGCTTACCATGCTCGTGACTACCGCGACGCGCTAAAGCGAATGGCCCGCTATAAACAATTGTGCCCTCCCGAAAGCTTGCGTATCACCGAGGAAAGTGAGCACTGCACAATCGAACTGGAATGGTTGGATGATAAGCAACCCGGTCCGCCGCTCTTGATTGGCATTACACTGGCATTTCTTCTGGAACTCGGGCGCCGGGGTACAGGTCAGCCGTTGACAGCGAAGTCGGTCGAGTTTGCACACCCAATGGGCGACATGCAGGCGCTTGAAGCATACTTCGGCTGCCGTATCCGGAGCGGTGCAGATCGGAATCGGCTGACGCTGCATCGAGGAGATCTGGACCGCCCCTTTGTCTCGTATAATGCAGAGTTGCTGGAGATTCTGACTCCTGTGCTGGATCAATCGTTGAATGATCAGCAAAATAGCCTTTCAATCACTGAAGTGGTCAAGTGGATCATGAAACGCACGCTCACAGGAGGGCACCCAGACATTCAGACTGTCGCGGGCGAATTGGGAATGAGCGGCCGCACCTTGCAGCGCCGGCTTACTGATGAAGGCACTAGCTTCAAACAGCTGTTGATCCAAGTCAGACATGAGCAGGCGCGGGAGTACTTGGCAGACCCTTCGCTCGATATTAAAGAAGTGGCCTTTCTGATCGGATATGAAGATCAGAACTCGTTCTACCGGGCCTTCCGCCTCTGGGAAGGCGAGACACCTTCTAATTGGCGTAAGCAAACCCGGCTGAATGGACTTAACTAGAATAGGAGAAATGTTTGATGGATATGGGATTAAAAAACAAAACAGCTTTAGTTACAGGATCGACGAAAGGGATAGGAAAAGCCATCGCTATTGAACTTGCCAAAGAAGGTGTTCATGTCCTCATTAACGGACGAAATGAGGAAGAGGCAGAACGAACAGTCAATGAAATAAAATCAGCTTTTCCTGCCACCTCTCCCCAAAACGCCGCGGCTGACATCGTGGATATTAAGCAAAGGGAAGCTTTATTTAAAAAATACCCTCAAATCGATATTTTAATAAACAATATGGGCATTTATGAAATCATGGAATATGAGGACGTTGACGATGAAATATGGGAAAAATACTTCCGCACCAACGTTCTGGCCGCAAACAGTTTAACTAAATTTTATTTGCCGAAAATGCTGAAAAGTGATTTTGGCCGCATCATCTTTATTGCGAGTGAAGAAGCGATGATGCCTTCAGGGCAGATGCCTCAGTATTGTATGACAAAATCAATGCTATTATCATTGTCAAAAAGCTTATCTAAATTAACAATCGGAACAGAAGTGACGGTCAATACGATCATGCCGGGGCCGACGCTCTCTGAGAATGTGAAGCAAATCATTGAGGGAATGTACCCTGATGAAGGAATGACTTTTTCAGAAAAAGAGAAGAAATTCATGACCACAAACCTGCCTCAATCCGAAATACAGCGATTTATCAAACCTATTGAAATCGGCAGACTGGCGGCATTTGTATGCAGTCCTTATGCATCCGCATTTAAAGGGTCTCCGATCCGTATGGACGGTGGAATGGTGCCGACTATTTTTTAAGATCTCCTGTTCAAGATAGACTTCGTCAAAACGAAAAACAAGCTGGCGGCAGTAAGCGCCAGCTTGCAGCTTATGATGAAGATCAGCTTCTCCCCTTTTGATCAAGTTTCAACTGAATACTGTTGGACTTATAGATGATCTTCACTTTATACTTGCTTGGCAATCCTCTGGTTTCGACGGAAGAAAATGAGCCATGACGCTTGCGGAAGGTTATGACCGCCGATCCATCAGCCGGAACGTAATTGTCTGTAAAATTGAGACGTAATGTCCCCTTTAATCTTGCTTTTCCTTTAATTTTCAACTGATCTTTTTTACCGCTGAGATGAAGTTCAAGTATTCCTTCAGCAGATTGTTTGTAGTCTCCCCCGATCATCAGTTTTCCCGGCACATCTTCCCTAAGGGTGCCTCTTCCCAGTGAAACATCACCTCTCCCGAAAGCTGTCTCCGAACCGCCCTCAAGCGTCCCTTGATCAATCCGTGTACCGCCGGAATATGTATTTTTCCCTTCCAGCTTCAAAGTGCCTGTCCCCTTTTTGGTCAGCTTTCCAGCGCCGGAGATGTCGTTGCGCCAGCGATCCGTTGCATGGAAGCCGCCTTTGGCAGCATCCATCTTCACGGTAACATCTTTGGTAAAAGCACCATACCCATCTGCGGCGGAAAAGAGATTAAGCCTTCCCCATCCTTCCGCATCATCAAGAACAGGATAGCCGGCCGGAAGACCGGTAGTGGCTAAAATCAAACGGCGCTGCTTTTTGTCAAGGTAAGGAAAACGCGTTTCCAGCAGGACTTCGGCTCCCTTTGGAACTGCCATTGGTTTAGCGGTTGTCTTCATTTGACGAAATCCATATGTCAATCGTTCCGTATATTGTTTTTTATTCGTTTCATAATCGCTGTATCTGTCTTCGCCTGTACCGGTTTGCGTTAATAGTTTACGATGAGCTTCATCATAAGCCGTTTTCTTCAATTTTTCATTGTCGGGATCAGACAGAATCGCAGCTGACAATGCTGTAGCCATGACCCTCCCCCCCATAACGTCCAGCGGGGAATGCATACCGGCAACAATCCGGTTATGACCGAGTTCAGAAGCGCGAGTCAGCAGCTCCTGATAACGCTCTGGTATCGCATAGGCCATGGCAAAAGCGCTGAGATATGCGGCGTTCGTATGTCCGCTTGGAAAACCTCCGTCTTTGCTCGGATCAGGATTGATGACGGGAATAAGCGTTGGAACAATGATCGAATTGTCTTTCCAGCGAAACGGACGGGGATAATTGAAATAGCCTTTAGCCGGATTCGATGAAGAATAGTTGCCGCGTAAAGTATTGACCAAGCTCACGACATGTCCAAGTTCCGAACTGGTGCTGCCTGAATTGGTTCCTTCATCATGATATTTTTTTATCGAGGCATCTGCCGGGATGCTGATGATCGTTGTCGTCGCTCCCGCGTTCATTCGATAGACGTCAGCAAGCTTCCCGAGGCCGTCAATAACACTGTAGCTCTGGCCCCTCCGATCATCAAAATATGCAGCATTTTCCTCAAACATCGTGCGGTGTTCAGTAATATCCACGACTTTTTGGATGTTGGCATCCAACACTCTTCTGTTCAGTTTAGTACCGGTATTCCACGTCTTTCCGGGGGTCCAAAGTTTATTAAATTCGGAAAGCACCCCGATGACTGGATTGGATTCCACCGTCATATTAGCAGAGATATTATTTTTGTAATGATCTACGAAAAATCCGGAAGACTGCGGCGAAGCTGCAGTTGTTGGTTTAGTTGCCGCGCTCGCATCGCCTACAACCAGAGAACTTAGAAGAAGTGCCAAAGAACAGACAGCTATCAGTAAATGCTTCCTCATCCTTAATCGTTTCATTCTCACATCATATCCCCCTTGCTCTTAATCTCCCAACCATCAAGTTCTATATGATCGTATCGTAAATTTGTTAAATCAAATGGCTTGATTTTATTAATGTTTTGTTTAAATTTTGGGATTTTGCAGATTGATGCATTATGAGTGAGGAGGGTAACAAGGGGTGAGAAAGGCCGGATTTAAAATTCAGGCCTTTCTCTGCTAGTTTAACAGCTGTTTATACATTTTCATCCAGTGCATAGGAGGCTAAATCGGCCTGTTTAGTCTATTTATTTTCCTTCTCTAAAAACGCCATAACCGCTTTTGTCAGATTCTGTGCTTCTGCCGGCGCATCCGGTGAGCCGAACATCTTATTTAAATCACTGTGAGATAAGCTGTTGACCCGATACACAAAATCCGTTGCTTTCGCTTTGTTTACGGTTTCCGCGAATTTGTAGACGGCGGGGTCTTCCCAGCGGGTCACAAGATAGGCAGGCGGTAATTTTGAGTTGTTGATGTAGGAGAGCGGCGAAGCTTCTGTCCATACCTTTTCGTCGGAACCGAACACTTTTTGATAAGACGGGATCGCTTCGATGAATCGTTTCATATCCAAGGGTCCATCTAAAACCACAATCGAATTGAGCGAGGCCGGCGTGAGGCCGACACGATTTAAATATGCCGGATTTGCGGCAATTAAGGCGGCCAAGTGCCCTCCTGCCGAATGTCCCATAACATTGATTTTTGACGGATCGATTTGATATTCATCAGCATGATCCATCACCCATTTAACGGCCTTAGCCGCATCATCAGCCATCTCTTCATACTGAACATCGGGATGAAGCCGATAGTTGACAGATACGAAAACATAGCCGTTTTCCGTGAACAATGCCGGCTTCGAAGCAGCCCTGCTTTTGTCGCCGCTTGTCCATCCTCCACCGTGAAGATAGATGAGAACAGGATGTTTTTCATCCTCGTTTGTTTGCGGTGTATAAATATCCAATGTTTGTCTGTCGTCTTTTGCGTAATGAACATTTTCAGCATTCTTGTTGGAAGTACAGGCGATCAAGCCAATACACAGAATCGCCACCCCTGTCCATTTGATGAATCCTCTCAAGTTTAAAAACACCTTTCTTCTTTAGCCAGTATATTTTAAAACGTCTCACGGAACATTCCGGGAATGCTCATCTGTTAATCAGTTTTAAGGCGGCGGAACATTAGCATATGTTTCTAATTATAAACAGAAACAAGAAACTTACAAATTTTAAAATCAATGAGAGAATTAAAGGTTTTTACTGTCGAGGGCTGTAAACCTGCGAGGAAAATATGAGAGGCTGCATTCGCAAAAGCGGCCTGAAAAAGTATTAGACAATTAAGCCGGCAAGAAAAGTACTCCCCGTCATATCGGGGAGTACGATTTTTATGAGTCCTGTGATAGATGGTCGTCTGCTTTTTCTTCGAGCCGAAATGACAGCAAACATATCACGGCTGACTGTAAATCCAACCATTTAAAAACATAGTGGCAGTTCTTCTAAAGCTCTCATCAGAAAATTGCCTTTCCATTTGATCTGCTCCCTTTCACCTTTGATCTCTATATGTTCAAAGCGGCGCAGCAATGTTTGAATTGCGATTTTGGCTTCCAGCCGGGCAAGCGGTGCGCCGAGGCAAAAATGGCTGCCATGGCCAAAGGCAAGGTGGCGGTTATCCTTTCTTTCAATATCAAAGCGGTCGGCATTCGGGAAGACCGTGTCATCGCGGTTGGCTGACGCTAATGAAACGATGATCACATCTTTTCGCTTAATCTCCTGCCCGTGCAATGTAAATGGTTCGGCCGCCCAGCGCAGGGTGGTTAATTCCACTGGACTGTAAAATCTGAGCGCCTCTTCAATGGCTGAGTCGATTAAATCAGGATTTTGACGAAGCTTTTCCAGCTGATCAGGGTGGTTCAGCAAGGCAAAGGTCATATTGGTTATTAAGTTTACCGTCGTTTCATGTCCTGCAACGATAAGGAGCATAATCGTCGAATACAGCTCTTCTATGCTTAATCTCGTTCCTTCGCTTTCTGCCTGAATGAGCGAACTGACTAAATCTTCAGCCGGCTCCTCCCTTTTTTGCGGACCAAATATTCCAGGTATTCAGCGAATTCGCCTATTTTATGCTTGTATTCCTCCAGGCTTTCAGGAGTGTCGGAAAAATCAATAATCGCCTGGGACCAAACCCTGAATTTTTGCCGATCTTCAACTGGAATACCAAGCATCTCACTGATCACGATAATCGGCAGGGGAAAAGCGTAGTCGTCTACAAGATTCATAGAATGGTTCGGTTCTGCTTCATCCAATAAGGAATCAGCGATTTGTTGGATTCTTCCTTCGAGCTGCAATATCATCCGGGGAGTAAATGCTTTCTGAACAAGGGACCGCAAACGGCCGTGGTCAGGAGGATCTAAGTTGAGCATATGCTTTGATAAAGGTTCTTCATTTCCCAGAGCGGAGAAGTTTTCTAATTCTTCTTCTGTAAACACATTTTCGTAGTTTTTCTTCATTCTTGCATCCTTTAATATACGAACCGCGTCATCGTACCTCGTAATGAGCCAGCCCTCACCCAGATCTCCCATGGATACGGGATAAACAGAACGAGAGCCGCGTGTGTTTTTGTAAAAATCGTACGCATTATGTTTAAATGCAGCAGAAGATAGTTCTTTTTCAGATAATATGGTAGAGACTTTTTGATGTTTTGAAGACATTTTTACAACCTCCATCTCCGAAAAATTGTTATTATAAACCTACCTTTACATATTAAACCACACATTGACTGATTTCATGATACCAAAAGCGTCATTCTGCTAAATTCGATCGACAGGGTTCGGCCGAACGGCCTCTCCCCTTTATGCTTTGCCTTTGGAGGAGCTGGTTTTCGCCATAACTTTTCTTCAAGCCCGTCTCCGTAAATCTAAAGCTTTCAGCCCTGTTCACGCATGCGCAGCAGTTCGTTTTCCTGCGTTTGATCAAAGGTTTTGGTTAGAAAGCGACATGGAGCTTGAGGATGGCTCGCTGGAAAAGTCAAACGGATTGCTTCATCGCAAAACCTCCTTTGCCATTCTGAACACTCATCAACTAATGAACATGTGTTTATTATAAGTTGGGGCAACTTTCAAATTCAATCGGCAATCAAGCGATGGATGTTCATTAATGAACACCTTCTGTAATCATTGTTTAGTAATGAAGTTTAATTTGAAAGGTTCATAATGCATCTGCTCCTTTTGCGTTTCACTTACCCCAAAGCGAGCGAGGATGACAACTTTTAAATTAACCGAGGAAGGAAAGAGGCATTAAAATGGGAAGGGAAGAAAACAAATTTGAACCGCTCCCGATTGTCGGGAGCGGTATTTTGTTGACTCATAGCTCTTTGTACATAAAGTAATCAAAATCGGCATGTTGATGTGCTCCGCTTGTATCTTGGCATTGCATTCCCACAAAAGCTCCGGTGAAGAATCCTCCTCCGCGCACATAATCATCTGACAGTTTTTTAGATTCCAACGGGATCTCAATTTTATACCAGTCTTTTTTATTAAAAGAATAGGAGTAATAATATGTTTCCCATTCGACATTTACTCTTAAATAAACATATTGTATGTCCCGCGGGATGACAATTTTGTCTTTTATCGGCTGTGAGAATGTAAAATTATCGCATATCGTTACATCCAAAATGCGCCCAAGGTCTTCATCATAAGTCACTTGAAGAGCCGTCCAGTTTTCGGTGTTGTAGTAATTCACGAGTCCCGCGGCTTGCTGAAAGGTCTCCGGGTTGAAATCAACAGCAGTCTCCGCTGTAAAACGGAGGCTTTGCCAACGCCTGGCTACAAACGCCTGGGTAAATGTAGAGGTTAGTGATTCACGTCCATATAAACGTAAATGATTCGGCCTTTCAGTCAATGATCCTAATTCTTTCGTAAAGGGAATCCGCAATGTCTGAAAGTTCATATTTAATGTCCGATCAGCAAATTGATCGACTTCCTGATAGGTCGATGGAAACTTGGTTTCAGATATGCGGGGCGCTTCCACCTCCACCCTCCCCTCTTTTCCGCCTGCCACATAAGGCCAGCCGTCTTTCCACTCTAATTTTTGAATCGCGGTTTCTCTTCCCAAAGGACAATATCCTCTTTGGTGAATAACCGAGTCATCAGCAGGATGAATAGGACGCCCGGTTAAGTGAGCTAAATACCACTCACCTGTATGCGTTTCCACAATTGATGCATGTCCGCATTTCTGCAACGGATTCCGAGGTTCGTGCCAAGACGTTAAAATTGGATTGTCGGGGTGAATCTCATATGGTCCTTCGATATGTTTTGAACGGGCAATTGTGGCGGCATGCTCGTAACGGGTCCCGCCTTCCGCTGTCAACAAATAGTAATAATCCCCGATATGATAAAGGTGCGGCGCTTCAGTCAGTTTAATATCTGTGCCTTCAAAAATGATTTTCGGTTGATGGATAAGCCTTTTTTCGCGCACGGAAAATTCCTGCATCACAATGCCTCCGAATGAATGGCGGCCGATCCGGTGATCCCACAGCATATTTAACAAATATTTTCTTCCGTCGACATCATGGAACAATGAAGCATCGAAGCCGGAACTATTTAGTTGAATCGGCTCCCCCCAATCCCCATCGACGGTTTCGCAAGTAACTAAATAGTTATGACAGTCTTTCCAGGCTCCGTCCACAACTTTTACATCTGTATATATAAGCCAAAACTTTCCTTCACTATAACTTAGACAAGGCGCCCATACACCGCCTGAGTCGGGATTCCCTTTCATATCCAATTGTGAAACCCTCTGCAACGGATGTGCAATTAAACGCCAATTCACCAAATCTTTTGAATGATGGATTTGCACTCCTGGAAACCATTCGAAGGTGGATACTGCGATATAATAATCTTCCCCTACTCTACATATGGATGGATCCGGGTTGAAACCTTTAAGCACCGGATTGATAATTTTCATCTTCATTCCTCCTCACGGTTGTCTTTAAAATGTATATTTCCACTGAAATTCTTCATAGAGTCCAAGTCACTTTATCTCTATTCTCTAATTCACGTACGACTTTTGCATATTTTTCATCGCTTAAATTGTAAAAATTAATGTCGATTATAGCCAATATAAGGAAAATAACCGGAACTACAGTTGTCGTTAATAATATCCCTGTCAACGCTTCAGGTGTTTGGACCTGGCCTGCGGCATAGCCGAACTTCTCCAATATGAGTCCTGGAACGATTCCGCCGAGTGCCATGCCAAACTTGAAAAAGAAGCCGATAATCGCATAAATCAATCCACTCAAGCGTTTCCCTGTCTTATATTCGCCATATTCGATTGTTTCAGGGATAAGCGCCCACATATATCCACCGGCCGTCACGCTTCCAACTGCGGCAATGACCCGAAAGAAGAGCACCAGAAACACATTGCTTGGCGGAACAATGAGAATGGCTAAAAGTCCAATGATATTTAATAATAAAGCGGCATTTAATAGCTTTCTCTTTCCCAGCCACTTATTGATTCGGGGTATAAACGGCAGGATGGCCAATGCAGGAAGGCTTCCAAGCAAGCCGTACCATTTCACAAGATCGGCTCTGCCTACATTGTACGTCATGTAGTAGATGCCGACGGAATTGCTTATCGAGTTGACGCCAAAAATAATGATAAAGAAAATGCTTAAAACGACTAACGGACGATTCACCCGGAATTGCTCGAATAGATCGGAAAATTTAATTTTTTCTTCGGACATTGGCAGAGTGACCCGTTCTTTTGTACTTTTAAAACAAAAGATTAATAGACAGGCGCCAATTATCCCCAGCATGCTCATCGTCAGCTGCCAGCCAAGAGCCGTGTTTCCTGTCGTATCACCTAAATAAGTAGAAAGTAAAGGAACAAAAAAAGATACGATGAGTCCGCCAAGATTGGCAAAGACCATCCGAACCGAAGTAATGCTGACGACCTCTTGATTATCTCTCGTCATCGCGGAGGTTAATGCGCCGTATGGAACATTTATCGCTGTATATGTGAGTGATAAACCGACATACGTGATATAAGCGTAGATTAATTTTCCGGTATCTGAAAAATCTGGAGTTGTAAAACAGAGGATGGCAAGTACAGCAAGCGGAAACGCGCCGAACAGCAGATACGGCCTAAACCTCCCGAATCTGCTGTTTGTTCGGTCTACTAATGTTCCGATAAAAGGATCGGCAAGCGCATCAATGATTCGAACAATCAGAAACATTGTTCCAGCGGCAGCGGCTGATAAACCATAAACATCCGTATAGAAAAATAACAGATATGTAGAAACCGTGGTGTAAATTAAATTACATGCTAAATCTCCAGAAGCATAACCGGATTTCTCATACATACTAACTTGGTTTACATGTCCACCCGTCATAATTCTTACCTCCTCCACAGCCTTTCAAAACGGCTTTATGATAAGTTTTTATGAAAACGCATACATATAACCTGGCAAGCGGCCTTTCAGCCGAAGTGAGACAGATGCTTCACTCGTCAACCACGAATACTAGATTGTAGGTTTATGTCATCTTATCACCTCCATTTTTCAATTTTCGCAAGAATCAGATTTCTAAGGTTGCTTTGATCAGAACATAAAATGATCTCCCTCTTTCATCCACTCCTTATGCACACACTTAGTTTAATCATCAAACTAAGTTTAAGTCAGTTTGAAAATGTTGTCAATCATTAGCAGTGTCTATTTCAATTTCAAAAGAAAAAAACTCGAAAAACCGCGGAGGCCTTCATGGGATATCAGCTTCATTTGTTACAGCGCCGCAGCACCATGATCGGCCTTTTTTCTTAATAAAAGCACAATTTATGGATGCCGTTCGCAAAAAGTGCATCATATGAAAAAGATAAACCCAATTTTTCAGGGAACAATGCCTCATTCTTTCATCTGTGATGAATGATACAATCCCCAGTGTAGTGACTAAAAAGGAGGACCAATCATGAAATTCAGCAAAATCGGTGCCTTACTGCTCACTTTGGCGTGTTTGCTTTTGCCTTTTTCTTCTGCGTCTGCAGCAGGTTCCGGTGTATGGGATAATATCGGCACATACGGCATGACATCGCAGACTCCGATCATTAAATCAGGCGGAGGGAAATTTTATTTTCACAACAACAGCTTTTATGGCTTTACTTTTACGCTGTATGAAGTTGACGGGGCGGGAAGCACGCCCGAAATCGTTAGAAAAAATATCTACGTCGGACCGAAAAGCAACAGTCCGGTGATCGATGTCAGCGATTTTACAGATGGCGCGAACAAAAAAGCAGAACTCGTTCTGTTTAAAGGGAACGATACATACATCACCGTTACTTGCTATGATTGAATTCCCCATAAACAGTAAGCCCGCCGTTTACAGACGGCGGTTTTTTGATGCTTTTTTTGCCTGGTCAAACAAACGGTCCCCTCTTTAAACTGAGGGGGCACAAAAAAGTGCCTATATAACTTTAAAGTGCGTACTTCCGTTTCGGGTTCTTCTGTTCCATAATCATGAATGATGTTTTGTATGACATTGTTCTGTTTATACTGAAAAGAAAACGGAGGGATCCATGATGAACCTGAACTTACGAGGAAAAACAGCATTGGTGACCGGATCAACGTCCGGAATCGGCAAAGCGATTGCCGCTTCACTTGCGAAAGAAGGTGCGTCTGTCATCATTAACGGACGCCGGCAAGACAAGGTCAATCAAATAATAGACGAATTGAAAGGCCAATTCCCCGAGGCTGTTCTTCATCCGGCCCCTTATGATCTTGGCACTGAGAAAGGGTGTCAAGACCTAATAGCAGCGTTCCCGCATGTTGATATTCTCATTAATAATTTAGGAATTTTTGAGCCGGCGGAATATTTTGAGATTCCGGATGAGGATTGGTTCCGCTTTTTCGAAGTGAATATTATGAGCGGAGTAAGGCTCTCGCGGAGATATTTGCAAAGCATGATCGAGAAAAAAGAAGGCCGGGTCATTTTTATTGCGAGCGAAGCTGCGGTTATGCCGTCACAGGAAATGGCGCATTACAGCGCAACAAAAACGATGCAGCTTTCGATTTCCCGGAGCTTGGCAGAGCTTGCTACGGGTACAAATGTGACTGTCAATACCGTTATGCCGGGCTCAACCTTAACCGAAGGCGTTGAAACGATGCTGAAGACTCTTTATCCAGATGAAAACCTGACGGTCGAAGAAGCGGAAAGGCGGTTTATGAAAGAAAACCGGCCGACCTCTATCATACAAAGGCTGATTCGGCCGGAAGAAATCGCGCACTTTGTCACCTTTTTAAGCAGTCCGCTTTCCTCGCCGATCAATGGTGCAGCCTTGCGGGCGGACGGCGGATTGGTCCGCAGCGTCTTTTAAATGAAAGGCTGGAATGCCCGGCATTCCAGCTTCATCGTTATCGATCAGCATAAACATGTTGGAAGACTGCGGTCGCATCCCATGCATTCAAGCCAAATGCTCCCTCGGTAAACGTGGAATCCCGAGCACTTATCACCAATCGGCCGTCCAAGTAAATATGAAAGTTGGAATCGCGGGCCACCGCCTTCAGGTGATATTTCCGGCCGGTTTCTATCGGTGTGCGGTGTTCGGCAATAACAGAGGCCGAGCCGTTTTCAAATTTGAAAAACTTCACCACATCATGCTTGGCATCCACATTGGCAAGATATCCGTTTTGAACATCCTTGTCGGCCCGAAACACGAGAGCACCCGCCCCTCTGCCATTTCCATCCTTTACCGTGACATCTGCTTCATATGTGAAATCTGTTCCTTTTGCTGAAGATAAAATGAACGAATCCCCGTCAGATCGCCCTTGTTTTCCATCAATCGTGTCGGCCCATACACCGTTTACGGTCGTCCAGCCGGTCAAATTCGATTGAAAGGGTGACGTTCCCCATACGTTTTTCAGAGGATGAACCGTCATTGAATTCAGCTTGACAAACCCGTTAGATGCGTATACTTCAAGCCCTTTACTGGATCGGTCCGGCAGAATAATGTCGGTGATCACCTGCCTCCCGTCGTTGCCGAATACTTCAACTGAAGAGCGGTCGACATAAATGCGCATCTTCACCTTCCCACCGACCGGTTGCAGCGGGGCCGCATGCTTTCCGGTGTTAAAGTTCGGATTAAAGGAGACGTTTCCGGATTGGCTTCGGTCGACGAACAGTGAAGCGCTGTTTTTGCTGTAGCCGATTTTCGTATATTGGTTTTCCCCTGTTCGGACTTTAAAGCCAAATTCGGCCGCAGTTCCGGTATTTACTTGAAATTCCGCATTGATTTCGTACGCATTATCTGACAGCGCTTTCAAAAAATTTCTGTTTCGAGGTGAAATGATCTTGTTTTTCCACATTTGCGATGCACCCCTGATCGACTTCAGCTCAGTTACCGGAGCCTGAACAATTCTGAATCCTTCGGAAAACGCTTTCAATTTTAGTTCTCTCGGGATAGACATTGCGCTTCTCCACGGGGAAGTGGGAACATCGTTTGCGTATTGCCAATTGCTCATCCATCCTAACCAAAGCCTTCGCCCGTCAGACCGCGGGATATCAGACCAGCTGACAGCTGCGTAGAAGTCTTTGCCGTAATCTGTCCATAATACGCGATTCGGCGGGTTTTCATTTTTAAAGGTTGTGCCGTCAAAGCTTCCGACGAAATATTGCATGCCTGATCCTCCTGAGACAGCACCGTCTCCAACACTGACTTGCATCACCCATTTCGTTTCATTCGGTCTGCCCTCTACAGGAAGCTCAAACAGATCCGGACATTCCCACACGCCTCCATGGCTGCCTTCTCCTTCGCCGAATTCGCTCGCATATGTCCAGTGCTTCAGGTCAGGCGATGTATAGATTAAAATTCGGTCGCCGCCCGCAAGCACCATCACCCACTTTTTCGTCTGTTTGTGCCAAACGACTTTCGGATCTCGGAAATCTCTTTTTCCCGGATTTGGAATGACGGGGTTGCCTGAGTACTTCGTCCATGTCCTGCCTTTGTCATTGCTGTAGGCGATGCTTTGTACTTGTTCCCCGTCCCGGTCCTGCGTATAAATGGCAACGAGCGGCTTCTCCGTCCCTGTTTGAAACCCTGTTGTATTATGCCGATCGACGACAGCGCTTCCCGAAAAAATTGTCCCTTTTTCATCCGGATACAGCGCGACCGGCAAATGCTCCCACTTGACCAAATCTTTGCTTACTGCGTGCCCCCAATGCATCGGCCCCCAGCGCAAGCCATACGGATGATATTGATAAAACAGATGATATTCCCCCGCGTAATACACCATCCCGTTCGGGTCATTCATCCAGTTTGCTTCCGGCGTGAAATGATACTTGGGCCGATGATCCTCGTTATAGTAGTCCGGGTCGGCCGCAGCTGCGGAAAAGGCTTCCGGAAACATCATAGCCCCTATGATCCCCATCTGAATCATTCTCTTTTTCATCCCTTTTCTCCCCTCTTCTTCACACGGTTTTTAGTGACGGTTAAGGCAGGAAGTCCAAACAGCCTCCCCCTTTTTGCGGCCGAATGGACCTGCCTCTCCAAAAGCTAAGAAAAGAACAACTAAATCATTTTATGCCAAAAAGCCAGCCCAATAGCCGACAATCCCGATGATAAAAATACCGAAAATCATGAGAAGAGGATTCACCCCTTTGCGAAGCATCCAGGCAGCGAGCAATGTCAATCCTAGAGGCAGTACCCCCGGCATGATGCTGTCTAAAATGTTTTGCACGGTCTGTACATCGACTTTGCCTGCATCATCTTTAATTCTCGACACGACGATCGGGATATTGATCGTCGTCCACTTGGAAACGAGCGCTCCCATCACAAACAGCCCGAGTATTGAAGCGCCTTCCGTCAGTTTCTGAATGCGGTTCCCGACCAAGTCCTGCAAAATTTCCATGCCTTTCACATAGCCGTACTTTAACCCGTAGTATTTTGTACTTAACCTGATCGCGTTGATTAAAAAGAAAAACAAAAGCGGGCCGGCGATGTTTCCGCTTAAAGCAAGCGACGCTCCCAAGGCTGCCAGAACGGGACGCAGCGTCCCCCAGAAAATCGGGTCGCCCACACCTGCCAACGGGCCCATTAAGCCGATTTTCATTCCATTAATCGCTTTGGCATCAATCTTTTTATTGTTGGCCATTTCTTCTTCCATCGCAGCGGTCACGCCGAATATCGGCGCTGTCAGCCACGGATGCGTATTAAACCATTCCAAGTGGCGCTGGAGCGCTTCGCTCCGTTTCGCTCCCGGACCGTACAATTTTTTGATCGCCGGAATCATGACGTAGCAGTAGCCGAGCGCCTGTACACGCTCAAAGTTAAATGATCCGAGCAAAAAGTTTGAGCGGATAAACATACTGAAAATCTCTTTCTTCGTTAACCTTTTTTCTGTGCTCATTATTCGTCCCTCCTTCAATAGTTAAGCATCCAGATCATCGTCATCATCATATGCAGCCACGCTGCTGTCACTGGCGGCAGCCACCGCCCCCTGCGCATGATTTTTTTGCATCACTTGCTGATATAAAAATGCCAGACAAAGCCCGAGGGCACCGAAGCCGACTAAATTGAAATCGGTAAACGCGGCCAGCAAAAAACCGATATAGAAAAACGGCTTCAAATACGGAATGTTCATCATGTTGATGACCATCGCATATCCGACAACAACGATAATCCCCCCGCCTATTTGCAAACCTTTTGTGATGACGTCCGGAATATTTCCCAAAAACGCCTGAACAGCGCTGACACTGATCAGAGCCACAATCAATGTCGGAATCATAACGCGCAGCGCCTGAAACGCCATGGCGGTAATATGCATGATTTCAATTCCTTTAAAATTGCCATCCTTTGCGTATTTGTCGGCACGGTGAATTAAAAATACGGTGATCGTCCTGACGAAAATCGTCAGCGCCTGACCCGCAGCAGCCAAAGCCACCGCGACGGCAATCCCTTCACCGACTCCCTGATCGGCGGTAATCACTAAAATGGTCGAAATCACGGAAGCGATAGCCGTATCGGGGGCCATTGCAAGACCGACGTTCATCCAGCCAAGCGCCATCAGCTCCAGCGTTCCGCCGAGAATGATGCCTGTTTTCAGATCCCCGAGAACCAGGCCGACCAACGTGCAGGCAATCAGCGGACGGTGTGTCTGCCCTTCGTCCAATACACTACCGATACCTGTTATAGCTGCAATGACGAGCAGCAAAATAATTTGAATCGTTGACATGGCTTTAGAACCCTCCTTCTAGGATTTTATTGCGTTTCTTAAAATCTGCATAAAGTCTTCGCTCGAATCTGACGGCAGCTGCCTCAGTTCCAGCTTCACGCCCAATCCGTGCAATTGTTCAAACGATTTGATGTCCTTTTCAGTCACGCTTACCGATTTCGTGATTTGCCTGCGGTTATTCTCGAAGCGCATCCCGCCGACATTGACTGTTTCGATCGGAACACCTGCTTCGATTAAAGAAACAATGTCGCCCGGATTTTCGAATAACAGCATTGCCGTCGTATCTTCGTACCGCGGACTGTGAAACGCTTTGGCCATTTTGGAGATCGAAACGGCGCTGGCTTTCACATTTGAAGGTGCGACAGAAAGGATCAGCGTTTTTCTCATTTCGTCCTGCGCCACCTCATCAGAGACGACGATAATGCGGTCAGCAGCGTGGATTTTAATCCATCTTGTTAATACTTGGCCGTGAATAAAGCGGTCATCAATTCTTGCTAAAACGATTTTCATTACAATTCATCCTCTCTTCCCTGATTAGACTGACTGAATTTTTCCAATTGCTCGCTGCAGATTTGGAAGCATTCCCGGCTCATCTTTTTCAACTGGTTCAGCAGTTGTTTGAGCGGCATATGCTCCCTCAAGCTCAATGCCTCTAACAAAATCGGCAGGTTCACGCCGGCTGCCATATCGAATCTCCGCTCCTTCGCGATGTAAGGAGTCGCTGCGTTGTATGGCGTCCCGCCGAAAATATCCACTAAAAAAAGCACCTCGTGTTCCTCCGGAATGTCCTTCAGCGTCTGATGATATTTTTCTTGCAGTGTCTGAATGCCTTCCCCTTTCAGAAACGGCACCGCGATCAGGCTGTCTTCTTCTCCGAATATCATCCCTGAAGATTCTTTTAATGCTGTGGGAAAGTTTCCGTGGCCGCTGATAATGACTGTAATCATGTACATTGCTCCTTTCTTTTTTCGTTCGCTTATTTATAATGCAAGGATCGTGCCAACAAAGTTGTATTAAGCGCTTTCACTGCATCTCAAGACGAATGATTTTCAAGTTTGAAACACATTCAAGCATAAAAATAAACCTGTATTAAAATGGGATTCCACTTAATACAGGTTTACCTGAAAAAATCGCTCATGGAAAACAGCTATAACTCTTCAGAAAAGATGGTCGCGATAAATATTTTTTCATCTTCGCTGATCGCGAGTCCAAGCTTTTCTTCGTAAGGCTTTAATGTTTTCTCTGTGATGTGAAGAACGTTTTGAAGCTGATCATTCATTTCTTCTTCCTCAGGAAAAGCGATCGGATTCTGTTTGATCACCCTTTCAAAAGCAAAAGCGGTATGCATGATGACTTTGATCAGCACCGCGTTGCTGAATGTGATGCGCAGTTCGTCTTGAACCGTCTGAAGCCACTCCAACAGCATGTCTATCATATGATAGGGATTCAAAAAGACAAGATATTTTTTCAGGCTGTCTTCGCACAGCTCCTTCACCACCACATTTTCACCGGATAATCCGCCGCTCGCAGGGACATTGCCGTTTCCAATCACTTGCTGAATCACTTTTTCTCCTTCGCCTTCAATCAATACTTCTAAAGGCACGTGCGGAGCATCGATTTTAGGATTCTTCGTGCCCACCGTGGCAAGGATCTCATACGTTTTTTCAATTTCTTTCATGCGGCTTGCTAATTTGATCGATGACACCGACAAAATGCTGATTTGTTCATCTGATGTCCTGCTCACGATTGCTGTTAAGATCTCTTCGAGCTTTTTCGCCGTTCCGCCGCCTGTCGTGCAAATGGAGACGATCGCCTTCTTTTTGCCTGAGACCCGCGGTTTATCGGCCCATAAATCGATGAAATCCTTTGTAACCGAATCATAGATGGCGTGCAAATTCAAATTCAAATAATTCACCTTGCGGACAGCATCAAGCACCATCGATGTCGTAACATTGCTGATCGTTTTTATTTTTACGCCCGTTTGTTGTTCGAGCCTTGTTTCCAGCATCGCAAGCGATCCCATGTCGACAAGCATTAATACGCCTTCTCCTTCATCAACCTGCTTCACTTTCTCCGCCAGACTGCTTACGATTTCCGCAGGTGAAACGGTCAAAGGCATATCAACCGCAGCAATCGGGGTGCTCCCCAGCAGTTCAGTGGCTACTTCAACCATAGAGCTCGCCGTGCTGTTTCCATGGGCCGCCACGACAATGCCCGTCCTTTTGTTTTCTTTCCATGATTTAATCGACTGAATCAGCATCGTCAAGTAGATGACTTCGATTTCCGGAACGGTTACTTTAAAATACGCTTGAATTTTATCTTTGAAAATCAGTGCGACCTCATATTCTTTCACATGGGTTTCCCTGATTTCATCTGTTTCCTGCGGGTTTAAAACATCAATCTGTTTTCCGCGCTTTAAAAATGCGGCGATGTGCATGCTCAGGAAATAGATGAATTTACGGTCGAATTTGCAGTCTAACTCATGTTCAGCGACTTCCTTTAATTCTTTCGTCATCTGAATCACGTCGTCTTCAACGAATTTGAGCAAGCTGTGGTTTTGAAGCATTTTCTGATTAAAAAAGCTTCTGACGTGCAAATGAATATCCGTTAAAATATATTGATTGATTTGTTTTTTTGTTAAGCCTTCTTTATTCAGGATTTTCGCTTTTTCTTCTATGACATGGTATAAGTTAAATGAGTCATCGATTTTCGTTGTATCATCTTCCACAATCGGAGAGATGATCGTTGTAATGTTGACGTATTCAGAAATCATTTTGCTCCGTTCGATATTTTTGCTGCTGGACATCCAGTCCTGTTTGATCTCATCGGGAAGATCCCGGACGGTCAGTTCAACAACCTCGTCTTTGTCAAGGTTATTTAAAAATCCGTGCGCACAGACCAGCTGCACATTTGATTTCAGCTGCCCGACATTTCCGAATTTTGCAGAATGAATCAATGCATTATAGACGTCGATATGAACATTTAAGTTTTTCTTGATCCGCTCTGCTTCTTTCCCCAATAAAAACGTTGTCAGCTCCACTCTTTCTCCAAGGGACCGTTCATCGAGCGACGGAATATGTACGGTCATCGGAATTCTCCGTAAAAATGTCTTCAGCAATGCAGAACTCGGGTTTTCTGTTGTTGCGCAGATAAACAGGACTTTTGCCGTTCGCTTATGCTCTGTTTCACCAAGCCTGTTGTATGTGCCGCTGTCAATGAAATAAAACAGCATTTCCTGCCCCTCCGGCGGGAGACGATGAATTTCATCCATAAACAGAATGCCCCCGTCCGCCTGTTCGACTAATCCTGCTTTGTCTTCGCCGGCACCTGTAAACGACCCTTTTTTATGTCCGAACAATTGCGAGAGCAATAATTGAGGATTGTTATAATAATCGGCACAGTTGAATGTGATGAACGGGGAATCGGGCTTCAATATGTCCGAATAAACGGCGAACTGGTAGATCCGGTTCGCAAACAGCGATTTCCCCGAACCCGTCGGACCGAGCAGCAGCATGTGCAAGCCGTGCGGAGGATAAAAGACAGCCGCTTTTGCCTGAGAGATTGCCTTTTTCAAGCTCCCTTTAGCCCCGATCATGAGCTCGAGGGGATCGGCGGACACGTTGCGCGCCGGCTTTTTTTGGCCGTCAGCCAGCCGCTTCAGTTCTTCAACCTCCATCAACTCTGAGTTCCATTTGATGTTCAAGATGTTTTCAACGATTTCCACCGGGACATAGCGCACAGGGAACGTTTTAATCTTGATCACCTTTTTGGCACGAACGAGATTGTTTAATTCAAAGCTGACATTTGAACGCTCCATTTGCAGCTGACCGGCGATTTCTTGAGCCGAATTCCCTTGTATCCTTAAAAGCTGATGGATATTCGTTTCGCGAAAATTATCCAGCAGCTGATGGTAGATTTTATCTATTCTTTTCATATGTATCATCCTTTGTTCTCGATTGATCAGCAAAAAGGCGGCAAACTTCTTGAAGATTCAGAACTTTAAAGCCGAATCACGGGATAAAAAAAAGATCTTTTACAGATTGACAATCCTGACTCTCCTACTTTTATATCGATTTGTTCGTGCTCTCATGACACAGTCTGGTGTTTTTGCTTCATCAGCATCCACAGAAACACCCCACCCAAAGTAGCAGCTTGTCAATAGTGTATCATTATTGAGAAAATATTGGTGAAAACATCCTGTATTTTTCTCTAAATGTAAATGTTTTGTGAAAGCTCTGCTGATCAACGTTCACTTCGATACCATGTTGGCCGAACGACCGGCTGCCTTAACTTTCACAAAAAAGGCCGTTGACGGTTCAACGGCCTCTATCTTTATGATTCATCTCCCTTTGAAAATAAACGATTCCTTTAAAAGTCTGCCTTCGCTCCCTTTTTCCGTCCAAATCAAGTCCACTTCCAATTCGGTCGCATTCTCTGCCAATAGCAAATTCCGGTGCTTGACAGGGCTTCCGTCATTTAAGCTTTTGGCTAAAGAGACCGCATTGTCGTGAGGAATATTCCAAAGCGAAAATTTCGTTGAAGAATTGGGTTCATTCCGATAGAGATAAATTTCCGCCGAAGCTACATCGTGTCCAATGTTTTTGATTTCGACAGCATAAGTATGAAAGCTACCTTTTTCCGGCTTCGCCATTCCGTTTTTTGCTTCGGCTTTACCGATTTGAACTTCCCATTGTTTTGAAGCCTGTTTAACCGGCAATTCTTCAAACGTCAGCGCTTTCGTTTCAAATGTCGGAACAATCATGCCGAACAGGCACAATGCACATATGAATAGCCGCATATTTTTCACTCCTCGATGGTCGATGTCCCCATATGTTTTTCCTTATTCATAAATCCTATGCATACCGACGTTTCACTCCTGCTTCCGGCAGGGTAATAAAAGGACTGGAGGGATCAAGCAATGCCGCAAAACCACAATGATCGATACGAACTCTTTTTCAAAAAAAGATACAAAGTTCTTCATACATTAAACGATTTTCTTATCGGTCTTTTATTCCTTGTCGGGAGCTTCTGTTTTTTCTTCGAGGAACTGAAGCCGGCGGGAATATGGATGTTTGTGATCGGCAGCTTTCAGCTGTTAATCAGGCCGACGATCCGTTTGGTTCATGATTTTCATTACCGGAAGTTTGTTGAGAGCCGGCGTTCCAAATCCCGTGAGTAAATTTAAACAGCAGGGAGAGATGGTAGGAGACCCGCTAAGAAGTGCATATAAAAAAGGCCGAATCCTATCGGCCTTTCCTCTGTCACATAAGCCACTCCTCACAATCGGCGGCAAGCCGTTCCAACTCGTTCATAAAAGCGCCGGCATGATAGCCGTCACACACTGCATGGTGTACTTGCAGGGAAACCGGCAAAAATGTTTCACCGCCTTCTGAAAAGTATTTCCCGTTTGTAATAATCGGCAGCAAGTGTTCGCTGTTATCTAGGTTTAAATTAAAGTTTGTAAAGCGCACCCATGGAATAGAAGAAACTGAAAACGCATTGGGCGGGATGTCCGGCTTAGCCCATAAGCCCTTTTTGTCTCCAAAGCGCTCGGCATCCTGAAGATATTGACGATAAAACCGCGAGAAATCATTTGAGTATTCTGTCCAGAGGGCGGAAAACGTTTGGTCGTCCTGATGAAAAATCGTATAGCACGGGTGCATTTGTTCCCAATATCCCAGCTGTCCTTTGTCGTTAAAAGTTGTTCTAAACTCAGGACGCGAATGAATGGCCCTTGATACGATATAAATAAAAACCGGGTACAGCTTGATCTTCTTTTTCTTGAGCACGGCAAGCAAATTGGTCACATTGACGTTTGTCGTTATACTGAAAGAACATTTCGCTTCCTTCATGTAATGGTCAAAATAAGATTTTCTATACCAAGTGTCGAGATCGATTGTTTGAAAATTCATGTTTTACCTCCTAAAATATAGCTTTTTTATTTTAGGAGGCCTGCTTCTCTGATTTCGGCAATATTCTCACCTCATCCTGTATTGCAAATGAATTGTAGCGCGTTTCGGAGACGCAGGCAACCGTCCCTCTTCTTCTTTGTCTTCTTGCTGTGCCATTCCCCGCCTCTCCACCTCCGGCTGTCATTTAGGTTATACTGACATAGATCGGGGTGAAGATATGAACAGCAAATCACGATTGACGCCTGAAAGGTGGCGGGCGATTACGGAAAACGATTCCGCCTATGACGGAGTTTTTTATTACGCGGTCAAAACGACCGGGATATTTTGCCGCCCTTCCTGCAAATCGAGAGTTCCGCAAATCGAAAATGTGCAAATCTTTTTCAATGCAAAAGATGCTTTATCAGAAGGGTACCGCCCCTGCAAACGCTGCAATCCGGCCGGGATGCTGCTGCCGGATGAAGAGCTGGCACAGCGGGCGGTGCAAATCATCGAGGAATCTTATCGCGATCCGCTGTCTCTGCAAGCTTTGGCTGACAGGTGCCATATCAGCCCTTTTCATCTGCAGCGGACGTTTAAACGAATCAAAGGCGTCTCGCCGGCAGAATACATCCTGCAGAAAAGGATTGAGAAAGCATTCGTTTTGCTTGCCCATTCTGAACGAACGATCGCAGAAATCGCCTCAATGGTAGGCATCGGGAATGCGGATTATTTTGCCGCTTTGTTTAAAAAGAAAACAGGGCAATCACCGACGTCATACCGGCAAATGAAACGGAGGTAAACATATGGAAGATCAAATCGTATACTGGCGTACGCTGACTTGCCGCCGCTCGCAGATTCACATTGCGGCGACTGCCCGCGGGCTCTGTTTTACAGGGGCATGGAATCAAGGATTCGGTGAGCTGGCCGCTTGGGCTGAAAAAAGGTACGCACAGCCAGTTTTCATTCGGGATGACAAAGGATTGGCAGAATACGCCGAGCAGATTCAGGCGTATTTAAATGGCAAGCGGACTCATTTCAGCTTTCCTGTCGACCTTGCCGGAACGCCTTTTCAGCTGGCCGTGTGGCAGGCGCTCTCCGAAATTCCTTTCGGCAGCACGCGTTCCTATTCCGATATCGCCGGGCGTATACAAAAGCGGAACGCTGTCCGGGCCGTAGGTACGGCGATCGGCGCAAATCCGCTGTTAATGGTAGTGCCGTGCCATCGGGTTATCGGCAAAAACGGACAGCTCACGGGATACCGGGGAGGATTGGAGATGAAAAAAGAACTGCTGATACTGGAGGCCGCAGGCGCCGCTGAACATCCTTTAACAACGGCATCCCGATCTCAAGCTTTCTCATCCGAGACAATGTGAAGGTCGATTCCGTCTGTATGCCTCATAATGCTGTTGACAATCGAGCCTTTTCTGATTTCTTCCCATCGCGATCGGGCGGATTGGCCGAGCACGATTTGTGTAATGCCGTGCTGTTTCGCTGTATCAGTGATCGTTTCAGAAATGCGCCTTTTGTTTGAGTGTTTAAAAATGAATTCGGCGCCGAATTGTGCACAGAGCGTCTCCCATTGCCCGATTTTATCCCGTTCTGTCGGGGCCAGCTGCTCCTTTGACGTGCGCGACACGTTTAAAACGAGCAGATCGGCCTTCAGCCGGCTTGCGATTCTCCATCCGCGCCGTATCAGTTTTTCGGCATTTTTTCCGTGCTGGACGCACACCAAAATCTTTTCATTCGTTCCCCTCGGCCGGAGGCTGCCGTTCGTCCGCTCCAGACGATCATCCACATCATCTGCAACTTCTCGCAAGGCGAGCTCTCTCAACGCAGCTAAATTATTTTTCGTAAAAAAATGGGTTAAAGCCTGTTGTATCTTATGTTTTTCATATACCTTTCCTTCCTGAAGCCGCTTTTGCAATGTTTCCGGAGTGACGTCAATCAAGATGACTTCATTCGCCAATTCCAACACGCGGTCCGGGATCCGTTCTCTCACTTTCACCCCGGTGACGTGCTGAACGATATCATGGACGCTTTCGATATGCTGGATATTGACGGCGGACAGCACGTTGATGCCTTCCTGTAAAATATCTTCAACGTCCATGTACCGCTTTTCATTTTTCGAACCTGGCACATTGGTGTGAGCCAGTTCATCGACAAGCACAAGGTCTGGCTTCCGGTTAATAATCGCATCGACATCCATTTCTCCCATCGTTATCCCTTTATATGAAATGTTTCGTTTTGGAATGACTTCTAAACCTTTGACGAGTGCGGCCGTGTCTTTTCGATGATGCGTTTCGACAAGGCCGATCACGGCATCGATCCCTTCCCGCTTTAAATCGTGCGCTTCCTGGAGCATCCGATACGTTTTTCCGACTCCCGGCGCAGAACCGATATAAATGGTCCAATGCCCTCTTTTCGGCTGTTCAATTTCGGCCAGCAGCTCTCCCGGCGTCTTCCTTCGATAATCACGGGTGTTTTTTTTCCGCATTGCAGCATCTCCGTTTTCTCATCAAGTTTGTTTTTCCCGGTGTCGTATGATCAGACACCGGGCAGCATTCTACTTCAGTTTTTCTTTTAAATCGATATTGAGAAGCAGCACGTTGACGCGCGGTTCACTTAAGAAGTCGCTTTTGGTATGCTGATGAACAAGCTGCACAAGCTCTTTCTCCGGCAGTCCTGTCAGACGGCTGATTCTCGGAATTTGCGCCATCGCCCCGTCGGGACTGATATCAGGGTCTAATCCCGAAGCGGAGTTCGTGACTAAATCGACCGGCAGTTTACTGATAGGAACATCAGGGTTTTCCTCTTTCCACTTTTCAATCGATGCTTTCATCCGTTTCAGCAAATCGGGATTTGACGGCGCTTCGTTTGGGGATCCAGATCCTGCGGCATCATACTTGATGCTGGATTCCCTTCCTTGAAAGAGCCGCGGGTCTCTAAACCGCTGGCCAATGAGTTCAGAGCCGATCACATTCCCCTGCCGGTCATACACAAGACTTCCATTTGACTTTCCAGGCATGGCGGCCTGTGAAATCCCTGTCAGCGCGAGCGGATATCCAAGCCCGCAAACCAGCATTAACAGCAGGCTGATTCTGAAGATTACTCCGATTTCTTTCATGACGATTCCTCCTTACAACATAATCTGAAGCAGCATATCGATCAGCTTGATTCCGATGAAAGGGACGATGACGCCGCCGAGGCCATAGATCAATAAATTGCGGGCCAGCAAAGCATTTGAGCTCATCGGTTTATAAGCAATTCCTTTCATGGCTAAAGGCACAAGAAGCGGGATGATCAGCGCGTTAAATATCAGCGCAGATAAGATTGCTGAAATCGGCGAACCAAGCCTCATGATGTTCAGCGCGTTCATCTCGGGAATCGCCAGCATAAACATCGCCGGGATGATGGCAAAATATTTGGCGATATCGTTTGCGATGCTGAACGTAGTCAAGGCGCCGCGCGTCATAAGCAGCTGCTTTCCGATCGAGACGACTTCAATGATTTTTGTCGGATTCGAATCAAGGTCCACCATATTCGCTGCTTCCTTGGCAGCTGTTGTGCCGCTGTTCATGGCAAGCCCGACATCAGCCTGCGCAAGTGCGGGCGCGTCATTGGTTCCGTCGCCCGTCATGGCGACAAGCTTTCCTTCAGATTGTTCGCGCTTGATCACATTAATCTTGTCTTCGGGCTTGCTTTCGGCAATAAAGTCATCAACGCCCGCTTCCCTTGCGATCGTAGCGGCCGTTAACGGATTGTCGCCTGTGCACATCACCGTTTTGATCCCCATTTTGCGAAGCTCGGCAAAGCGCTCTTTCATGCCCGGTTTAACGGTGTCTTTTAAATAGATCAAACCGAAGATTGTTCCGTCTGCCGCTACAGCCAGCGGTGTTCCGCCTTCTTTCGAAATCCGTTCGCTTTCCAGATCGAGATTCGAAGGTATCGTTCCGCCATTGTTGATCACCCACTTTTTCACGGCATCGACAGCGCCTTTGCGAATGTGCCTTCCGTCGGGCAGGTTCACGCCGCTCATTCTCGTTTCCGCCTTGAATTCAATCGGTTCTCCTGCTTCAGCAACGGACGAGTCATAATGAATCGAGAGTTTATCAGCGAGTTCGATGACTGAGCGTCCTTCCGGTGTTTCGTCATGGATGGAGCCAAGCGCCGCATATTCACCAACGGTTTGAAGCGATTCATCTCCGACAGGAACAAATTCCCCGGCCATCCGGTTTCCAAAAGTGATCGTCCCTGTTTTATCAAGAACAATCGTGTTAATGTCGCCCGCAGCCTCGACAGCTTTCCCCGACATCGCCAGAACGTTGAAGCGGGTCACGCGATCCATTCCCGCAATCCCGATGGCTGACAGGAGCCCGCCGATCGTCGTCGGTATAAGACAGACAAGCAGGGCAATCAAGACGGCGGGATCAATTTGAAAACCGAGATAGGACGTGAAAAACGGGAGTGTCGCAACAACGATCAGAAAAATCAGCGTTAAGCTCGTTAAAACCGTATTCAACGCGATTTCATTCGGCGTTTTTTGCCTTTCAGCCCCTTCGACTAAAGCGATCATCTGATCGAGGAACGTTTCACCCGGATCACTCGTGATCTTGACTTTAATCGAATCGCTGACGACCCGGGTGCCTCCCGTAACAGAGCTGAAATCACCGCCTGCTTCCTTTATGACCGGAGCAGACTCTCCCGTGATGGCCGATTCGTCTACTGATGCGAGACCCGCGATGACTTCACCGTCGCCAGGTATCATTTCTCCCTGGGAGACGATGACGATGTCCCCCTTTCTAAGCTCGGCAGACGCTACCTTCTCAATGCGGTCATCCATTACTTTATTGGCCGAAACCCCTTTTTTCGTCTGTTTTAAAGAATCGGCCTGCGCCTTTCCTCTTCCTTCAGCCAGCGCTTCGGCGAAATTCGCGAATAACACGGTGATCAGCAAAATGAAAGAAACCGCCGGATTGAACCAGGGAGCCGCCGTACTGCCGAAAAACCGGGGAAACACGGAAAGCAGAACCGTTATGAAAAATCCAACTTCTACGACAAACATAATCGGATTTTTGATCATAGTTCGCGGATCTAATTTTAAAAAGGCATGTTTGACCGCATCTTTGATGATCGTGTCGTTCATCGTTTGCTTTGTTGTGTGAACGGCATCCGGTGTGGCCTGTTGACTGGAATGATGCAAATCGTTCATGAGTAAAGCCCCCTTATCGTAATGTTAAATATTCTGCGGCCGGTCCCAACACAAGCACCGGAAAGAATGTTAAAGCCCCGACGATCAGGATCGAAGCGATAAAAATCCCGCTGAACAGGCTTGAATCGGTGCGAAATGTTCCGATTGTTTCCGGAACGGTTTGCTTTTTCAAAAGTGACCCCGCAACTGCGAGCAGTGTGACAATTGAGAAATAACGGCCGATAAACATCACAATTCCCGTTGTTATATTCCAAAAAGGCGACGCGTCTCCGAGCCCTTCAAATCCTGAACCGTTATTCGCGGCTGAAGACGTATATTCGTATAAAATCTGGCTGATCCCGTGAAATCCGGGATTTGAAATTGCAGCCTGACCCGCTTGCGTCATGACGGCAAGCGCTGACGCCCCTAAGATTAACAAAGGATGAATCAGCAGAGTAACAGCTAAAAGCTTCATTTCATTTCCTTCAATTTTTTTGCCTAAAAACTCAGGCGTTCTTCCGACCATTAAACCCGACAGAAAAACCGCAACCATCGCGTATAGAAGCATGTTCATCAATCCGGCGCCTATTCCGCCAAACACCGTGTTCAGCATCATATTAAGCAATGCCAAAAGACCCGTTAGTGGCGTGAGCGTGTCGTGCATCGTATTGACAGCTCCTGTCTCGCTCGCGGTGGTAACCATCGCATAAAAAGCTGAATTCAATGTTCCAAAACGCACTTCCTTACCTTCCATGCTGCCTTCTGTGTGCTCGATTCCGAGCTGATTGATGACGGGATTGCCTTGCGATTCCGCCATGAAAGCTGCCCCGGCTGAAAGCAAAAACAAAAGACCTGCGGATACAAAAAGAATGCGGCCTTGCTTCAGATTCCCAACCATTTTCCCATACGTAAACGGCAGTGAGATGGTAATCAAGAGCATTAATAAAATTTGTATCGCATTGCTCCATCCATTCGGATTTTCAAATGGATGAGAAGAGTTGACGCCAAAATACCCCCCGCCGTTGTTCCCCAGCTCTTTGATGGATAAAAAGGACGCCACCGGCCCCCGAACAATGGACTGCTCACCTCCGCTCACCGTATGGGCTGTCACGGAACCGTCAAGCGTCTGCGGTACGCCTAGGGCGACGAAAACAAGCGACACCACAACTGTGATCGGCAGTAAAATCCGCGTGATCGAACGGACCAAATCGACAAAAAAGTTGCCGAACGGTTTCCCGGCGAGCCCCCGAATCATCGCAACCGCGGCTGCCAGCGCCGTAGCGGGAGCGGCAAACATTAAAAAGGTGATCGCAATCATCTGCGAAAGCATGGACAGACCGCTTTCGCCGCTGTAATGCTGCAAATTTGTATTCGTCATAAAACTGACTGCCGTATTAAAAGCCAGTGTAGGTTCCATTCCCGCGACCTTTTCAGGATTTAAAGGCAGTACACCCTGCAGACGAAAAACGAGATAAACGATGAAAATCATCGCCGTATTCGTGAGTACCAGCGCGGCGGCGTATTTCTTCCACGATTGGTTTTCTCCTTTTACTCCGCCCAGCTCAAGCAGCAAGCGTTCCGCCGGAAGGAAAAACCGGTCGATTTTGGACGGGGCGCCGTCAAATACCTTCGCTATGTAAAGCCCCATTGGTTTGGCTGCCAGCAATGCGGCAAGCAGGATAAAACAGATGGATATGAGCATCGTCATTTCAATACCCCCAATTTGTGTACAATTAAAATTTCTCAGGATTCAATAAAGCATAAGTCAAATAGACAAACATGGCGGCTGCTCCCGCTGCCAATAGCGCCATGGCAATCACTCCTTTCACATTTATGATTGATCAGCGGTTTTCCCCGCCCATCTCAGCAACAGAAACATCATCCCCGCTAAAAATGCGACAATGGCCAGCATCACGATATCCAGCACTCCGCTCACCTCCTTTCATGTTTTTTGCACGAAAAAAAGCCGCAAGAGAACAAACCTCTTACGGCTTTTTTGGGCACAGTTAAGAAACCGTGCTTTATGCACGTTTTTTGGTTCTCTTTAAACGCTTGCGAGGTTAGCTGTCGGATTCAGGTGCAAAGAGTCACCTTACCTTGAAAAGGATTCACCCCAAGTGGCAGCGCCACAAAAAATTGGTTCCCCCGCTTCCAATTGGAATTCAGCGGTTACGTTAATTGGAAATTTTATTCAGTTTTTTGATGAGATTTATATTACGCCCGTTCAATCATCGTGTAAAGTTTCATAAATGATCAAATTTCCTCGTTTATCAATTTTATAACCTTTTTTACACAGTTTATGACTTATTACCTTCTATTTTCTCTTAATATCTCGTTTTCTCTTTCATGTTATGGCTTTTACCTGTGAAAAACGGCGGATAAAAAATGTGTCGAAGCCCCGCTCGGAAATTCGAACGGGGCCGTTTTTTGTTAAAAGTCAAAGTTATCAGGATCAGGACCGACACGGGTGTTTTCATTCAGCCCGTCAATTTGCTTCATTTCCTCGAGGGTCAGTTCAAAATCAAATACGTCCGCGTTTTGGGCAATTCGCTCCGCTTTTGTCGACTTTGGAATGGTGATGACTCCGTTTTGCAAATCCCAGCGTAAAATGACTTGAGCAGGTGTCTTGCCGTGCTTGTCCGCGATATCTTTCAGCAGCGGGTGGCTGAGCAATTGGCCTTGCATCAGCGGCGACCATGCTTGAAGCTGGATGCTGTGCGAACGGCAAAACGCTTGCAGCTCTTTCTGCGTGAGCCGCGGGTGATACTCGACCTGGTCGATCACCGGTTTGACGGCGGCATCTTTCAGCAAGTCTTCCAGATGGTGAACGTGAAAATTGCTGACGCCGATTGCTTTTACGCGCCCTTGTTCATAAAGAGTTTCAAGGGCTTTCCACGCCGCTTTATAGCGCCCTTCAACAGGCCAGTGGATCAGGTATAAATCCAGGTAATCGAGCCCGAGCTTTTCGAGACTCGCTTCGTAGGCTGCAATCGTTTCGTCATAGCCTAAATCGTCATTCCAGACCTTTGACGTTACAAACAAGTCTTCTCTAGAAATTCCGGCTTCTTTCAACCCTTCGCGAATTCCTTGGCCAACCCCTTCTTCATTTCCGTAGATGGCTGCCGTATCGATACTGCGGTAGCCGTGCTTGATTGCCGTTTTTACGGCTTGCACCAGTTCGGGCCCTTCCTCTACTTTAAACACGCCTAGTCCAAACCAGGGCATGTCCGTCCCGTTATTCAATGTGATTCGATCTTGCAGATTTTTTGCCGTCATCTAATTGGCCTCCTCATATTTTTGTATACATCATGCGCAGTTTTTCTTTAAAGCTTGATTTTGTTTTTGGTCATTTCGTTCCAGCGCCCTGCTCCAGCCCGTCAGCGCGACGGCGCCGAGCACCATCAAAGCTCCGGCCCATGGAGTGTGAATCAAACCGATCGACTGTGTGATGGCGCCTCCTGTATAAGATCCGATCGCGATCCCGGCGTTGAATGCAGCGATATTGACAGCTGATGCGACATCTACCGCCCCCGGAACAAACCGTTCAGCCAGAATTACCACATAGGACTGGAGCCCGGGGACATTCATAAATGCTAAAAATCCCATCAGCATGATGACGATAAAGCCCGCTGCCTGATAAGGAGCAGCCGCCGTTAAGATGAGAAGCACAACCGCTTGGGCGATGAACATATAGAATAATGCAGTAAGCGGTTTTTGGTTGGCCGCTTTACCTCCGATGATATTTCCGAGCGCGACGGCAATGCCGTAAGCAAGCAAAATGACGGCAACAGCTTCCTGTTTAAAACCTGTCACATGCTGAAGCAGCGGGGATAAATACGTAAAGACAACAAATGTTCCTCCATAACCAAGCGCCGTAATGATGAATAAAAGCAGCAGACGGCCATTGGTTACAAGTTTCAATTGGCTCTTGAAAGACGTTCGGACGCCTTTCGGCAAATCGGCCGGAACAAGAAAGCTGTTGGCGATAAACGCCAGTGCGCCGACAGCGACGATCGCCGCAAAAGCAATCCGCCAGCCGAACAGCTGACCGAGGAACGTGCCGATGGGAACTCCGGTAATCATCGCAATCGTCAGACCGGTAAACATAATTGATATCGCTCCGGCTCTTTTATCCGCCGGGACCAGGCTTGCCGCAATCGTTGAACCGATTGACATAAATACGCCATGAGAAAACGCGGAAATCACGCGGGCGGTTAATAAAACACCGATGCTTCCGGCACATGCCGCAAGCCCGTTTCCGATCATAAAAATAATCATAATCACAAGCAACAGCGCTTTTCTCGGCATACTCGATGTGACAGACGTCAATACGGGTGCGCCGACTGTCACGCCCAAAGCGTATAACGATACAGTCAGCCCCGCGGTCGTCACTGAAATGTTCATGTCATCAGCAATTAAAGGCAGAAGCCCCACGCTGATGAATTCGGTTGTTCCGATGGCAAATGCGCTGGCCGCCAAGGCTAAAAGCGCTAATGTACTGCGTTTTTTATCATGAACAGAAGTCATTCTTTTTCCCCCTTTCGTTTTTAATGTATAGCAAATGTCTGCCGGCAAATGATATTATGGTACATATCATCTATAAAAAAAAGTACGCACTTTTAAGTGCGATAGGAACCAAAAAGTTAGATAGGTACTTTTCGGTTCCTATGGTTTGGAGGAGAACATGAAGCCGAAAAAGTACAATATATCTGTCGAAGCTACACTTGAAGTAATTGGAGGCAAATGGAAATGTGTGATTTTGTGCCATTTGACGCACGGCAAAAAACGCACGAGCGAGCTGAAGCGGCTGATGCCGAACATTACGCAGAAAATGCTGACCCAGCAGCTGCGCGAACTGGAGGAGGACGGCGTCATCAATCGGCTCGTGTACCAGCAGGTGCCGCCGAAGGTCGAATACGAACTCAGCGAATACGGATGGACGCTTAAAGACATATTGGATTCATTGTGCGCCTGGGGAGAAACACATATTACGAAAGTGTATGGAGACAAATTTGCCGTTTTGGAGGACAGCGTGCTGAATGAACAATTAAAGGAAACATAATAAATAGATGGAGGTCAGGATGGGAAAATGGTTTCTTTCCGGGGGCGGAGATGCGCACCAAACTGAACGGCTGGATCGACATTTTGCCGGGAGCCTCTGCCCGCATAAGCCTTTGTTGTATATTCCGATTGCCATGGACGCCGACAGGTATGATGAAGGCTTCGATTGGATCAGCCGGCTCTTTCACCCGCTCGGCGTTAAAAATATCGTGATGTGGACGGATGTCAAAGGCAAAACCGTGCACGATTTAGACGCATTTTCTGCCGTATATATTGGCGGAGGAAATACGTTTCGTCTGCTCAAACAATTCATTGAATCACATTTTATCGAGGTGTTAAAGCGCTATGCCGAAAGCGGCGGCGTCATTTACGGCGGAAGCGCAGGCGCCGTCATTCTCGGAAAGAACATCATGACTTGCTCTTATATGGACCGCAATGCTTGCGGATTGCGCGATTTTAACGGATTAAAGCTTCTGGGAGACTATGCGGTTTGGTGTCACTACAAGGTTGAACATGATCCGCTGATTAAAAGGTATAGGCATGCCTTTGACACTCCCGTCATCGCCTTGCCGGAAGAAACGGGAATCGCCGCAAGCATTTCAGACATCCGGGTCATCGGAACAAAGCCTGCCCGGATTTTTAATGAAGACGGCGCGGTATTCGTTTCAGATCAATTTGTTTTATAAAGCAAAAAACGCTTCGGCTCATCGGCGAAGCGTTTTTCTTGTTTTTGCGGCTGCAAGCCGTTTGACCAGGCTTTCCGTCAGAAAAAACACGGTGAGACTCAAACCCAGCAAAACAGAAAAATTTGACATCAACGGCTCACGATCAACATATTCAAAAGCATGATGCACAAAAAGTATCACAGCCCAGAAAATGATAGCCGCACGGCAAGCTGTGTCTGCGGCTTTTTTCCTTTTGGGTCTGCATACATGACAGCGCCTCCCAAGGAGACTCTCACGCCCCAATCTGCTGATTTCCTTCGCACTTACTGTGTTTTGATTTCCTCTTCCGTTTCATAAAACCGGGCCAGCTCCACAATCATCGCTCCCATTCGTTCGAGGCCGGGAGCGAGCAGGCGTTCAACTCCTTCTTCTCTTAAAGCTTCTGCCGTCACTTTTCCGACAGCGGCTGCCAACACGCTGTCTTGAAAAGATTGGACAATTTTCTCCGCAAAGCCGTTTTCTTTCGCAAAATGAAAAAGCGAGCGGACTTGGACGGCTGTTGTAAAGCAAACCGCATCCACTTCACGGTTGATGACCTCGCTGCACAATAAAGCGACGGTTTCCCGGTCCGGTGCAACATGGCGATACGGCAGAAGCGGAAAAACAGCTGCACCTTTCTCTTCCAAAAACTGAAGCAGTGACGGTGCGTTTTCGCCGTGAAGCTGTACCATCACCCGTTTCCCGGAAAAATCATGGGATTGAAGCGAGTCGATCAGTCCTTTGGTGGTGCCGTCTTCATCCGCCGCAACCGGCGTAATGCCGAGCTTTTTTAATGCGGCGATTGTTTTGTAGCCTCTCGATGCCGCCTTCGCCCCGCGGATCGCTTGTAAATAGCGCTCACCGATCCCCAGTTTATCAGCTAGGTTGACAAGCGTCTCCGTCCCGATTCCTGTCGTAAAAATCACCCAGTCGGCTCCCGTTTCAACAAAGGCTCGCAAATCAGGACCTACTTCTTTTTCGGCCAAAAACACGGTACCCTGAAGGGAACGTACGACGGGAACCCCGCCTTGCTTTTTGATTAATGTGCTCATTTCATCCGTTTTTCGCGATGCTCCGATGGCAATTCTTCTGCCGTTCAATCCTTTTCCCAATCCAATCCCTCTTTTCCGTATCTGTTTCTATCAATGTAATGGTTTACTATCATCTTCCAAATGAGATATGATTGAATTATCAAAAAATAACAGGAGGTTTTTCAATGCATTCTCAATTTGAAACCCGAGCCGAGCATTTGACGAAACATGCCCGTTTTTTCGAGTATACCACTGCCTCTGACCCGATTGGAAGCGGAATAATCAGTCCGATTCCTGTGAAAGAGTTCGGACCTGAATTGTATGAAACAGGTGAAACGCGGATCATCCCGCTGGACATCTCAGAAGAACTGAAGACGGAATATCCCGCTTCAAGCCCTTCCCTTCTCGCCCACTTCATCAAGATTCGTTCGGGCGACACGATTCACACCGCCCCCCGCGCGACAAGCGAACTATATTACATTGTCAGCGGCGCAGGGCGTACCGAAGCGGGCGAAGATACGATTCACTGGCAGAAAGGCGATTTTTTGACTTTGCCTGCCGGTTCAAGCAGCCAGCATACCGCAGCAGAAGATGCAGCCATTTATTACATCACCGATTCACCTCTCCTGCATTATTTGGGCGTAAAGCCGTCGGAATCCCGCTTTCAACCAACCATCTACACCGCTGAACAGGCAAAAGCAAAATTGGCTGAAGCGGCCGCCGCTCCTGACGCCCGTTTCCGAAACCGTATTTCCGTTCTTTTAAACAATGATATATTCGATCAAACGCTGACGATCACCCATGTATTGTGGGCGATGTTCGGCATCGTGCCTCCCGGCTCCAATCAAGCGCCCCACAGCCACAAGTCGGTGGCTCTCGATTTTGTCGCCTATGCCGCACCAGGGACGTACACATTAGTCGGAAGCAAAATCGATCCGGCCACAAAGGAAATCATCGATCCGAAACGGATTGACTGGGTAACCGGAAAAGCCTTCATTACACCGCCGGGATTATGGCATTCCCACCATAATGAGTCAGGTGAAGCGGCCTATATCATCCCCATCCAAGATGCGGGCCTGCAAACATACCTCCGGACACTGGATATTCAATTTCAGCATTATGAAAAATGAAAAAGCGGGAAGCCGGATCATTCTTTTCGGCTCCCCGCTTTTCTATTCGTTTTTCGCTTTCTTGGAAATCATGTCCGCGATTTCTTCGGCCTGCGCCTGAACAGCGTTTGGATCATACGGCCAGAACCTGTCCGGATCGAGGAAAAAGACCTTGCCTTTTTTCACCGCGTCAAGCGACTTCCAAACCGGATTGTCCTGATCAAGCTTTCCGTTGTATGATTCATCGACAAATATGTAGTCTCCGGCATATTTCGGCAGAACTTCGAAAGATATGGCTTTATATCCGTCAGCTGTATCAATGGCATCCTTTTTAACAGATTCAGGCGGCGTCAGTCCCAGCTGCGTATAGATCGCTTCTCCGCCCCGATACCCGTAGGCCCCGTAGACATACACAGATTTTGCATATGCGCCGATTAAAGAGAACGTTTCACCTTGTACAGATGCATCTTTGATTTTCGCGCGGGCGGCTTTCATTTTTTGATTAAACGTTTTCGTCCACTCCCGAGCCTCCTTTTCCTTGCCGAGCAGCTTGCCAAACGTTTTCATTTCATCGCGTGCATCTTTAAACGTGCCGAACGGATAAACGACAGTCGGAGCGATTTTTGAGAGCTTTTCATATTCTTTTTTATCGTTTGTCATCGATACGATCAAATCGGGTTTAAGCTTAAGAATCTTTTCCACAGATACTGAAAAACCGTCTTTTCCCCCGATATTCTTTATTTCTGAAATATGATCTTTAATATAGGGACTTTCAAGATATTTCCCTGTTTCTCCAAGCGGCTTGATTCCGAATGCAAGCATTGTCCCGGCATATCCTATCGTAACGACGCGCTTCGGATTGGCCGGTACAGTGACATTTCCGTTGATTGTTTTCACCACTCTTGTTTTCGCTTCGTTCTTTGATGCCGTCTGTTTTTGGCCGCTTTGACAGCCTGAAAGAAAAACAGAAAATGCGAGTAAAACGGTCAATATATAAGAATACTGCTTTTTCGTCATGTTCAACCCTCCAATTGATAATAATTATCATTATCAATATACAGGATAATTGTCACCATGAGAAGTCTTTATTTGCTTTACGGCTGATCAGGCCGCTCATTCCGTCGATAGTATTCGATGACAAATTCTTTAAAGTTGCGTGCCGCCGGCGATAAATAATAGTCTTTCAAAACGGCGAGACCGATCGTCCTCTCAGAACGGTAGTCTGACACTCGGCAAAATGCCACCGGAGAATGGATGTGTTCCGCCGTTTTCGGCAGGATCGCCGCACCGAGCCCTGCTGATACAAGGCCCAAAATCGTCGACACTTCTTCCCCTTCAAACGCAAGCTTCGGGCTGATGGACAGTTCCCGGCACATTTGATCAAACACATATCGAAGACCATAACCCGGCTTAAAACCGACAAAGTCCTCATGGGCAAAGGATCTGATCGCGACTTCTTTCCGATCTGCGAGCGGGTGGTCGGCGGGAAGCACCAGGTAAAGCGGTTCAGTATCCAGCACCGTCCATTCAAGAAGTTCGTTTGGAAGGGGTGGTGAGCTGAGACATATATCAGCCTCGCCCGTCTCCACCATATGCTGAAGATGTTCATTTGCGGCCTGATACAGACGGAACGCAACATTCGGGTATTTCTTTTTAAAACCGGCAATCAGCTGCGGCATCAGGCGTGAACCAAGCGTATGCAAAAAAGATACCGAGATTTCCCCGGCATTCGGATTGACGCTTTCCCTGATTTGCTGGACGCCTTCGTCAAGAGCAAGGCGGGCCTGTTTCGCTTTGATGAGGAACTGCTCGCCGTACTTTGTCAGGCGGATCGATTTTGTTTTTCGAATAAACAGCGGGACGCCCAATTCTTCTTCAAGCTTTTTGATCGACCTGCTCAAAGCCGGCTGGGAAATCCTTTGTTCCAGGGCGGCTTTTGTAAAGTGTTTATGCCTGCTCACGGCAATAAAATGGTCAATTTGATAGAGTTCCAATGCTCATCCGCTCCTTCATAACTAGAATGCATGATGTTGATAGATATTATAAATTAGACACATCACAAATGAAAGCGTACCATGAAACATAGATTGTCATTCTGGAAAAGAGGAGCTACCATGACTTACATACAGCCGCATACGAAAGATTATCAAAAAGCAAGCATCGCCTTATTCATCAGCGGTTTTGTGACATTTGCCACGCTTTACACCACACAGCCGCTCATGCCTCTGTTTGCGGAGGAATTCGGCATATCGGCTGCAGCTGCAAGCTTAACTTTATCCATTTCAACAGGTATATTGGCTTTTGCACTGCTTACGGCAGCAGCTTTATCTGACGGATTCGGCCGGAAGACGATTATGGCAATATCCCTGTTTGCGACATCTGTGCTCGGCCTCTTGACCGCCTTTAGTCCGAACTTCGCGGCGCTCTTGGTGATGAGAGGGCTGCTTGGCTTTTTCCTTGCAGGCGTACCCGCGATCGCCATGACTTATGTCGGAGAGGAATTTGATCCGCGAGGACTCGGCAAAATGATGGGGTTATACATTAGCGGCACAAGCCTCGGAGGAATGAGCGGAAGGCTTTTGACCGGCCTTTTGACAGACTTGTTCAGCTGGCGCGCAGCGCTTGGGATCATCGGGGGATTATCAGTGCTATTAAGCTATTTGTTTTGGATGTTGCTGCCCCGGCCGCAGCACTCCGCCAAGCGGAAAACGAGCGTGAAAAAGGCGAGCCTCGCCTACTCTGCCGTCTTGATGAACAAACGGCTGCTGTCGATTATTTCACTCGGATTTCTATTAATGGGAAGCTTTGTTACGCTGTTCAATTATATCGGGTTTCAATTGATGGGACCTCCGTACAGACTCTCGCAAACTGTCATCGGGTTCATCTTTATCGTTTATTTGGCAGGGGCAATCAGTTCCGTTTATATGGGGAAGAAAGCCGACCGTTTTGGCAGCCCGTTGATGCTGAAAATCGGGATTGCCATTATCGCGGGAGGCGCATTGCTTACGCTTTTGCCTCAGCTTTCTCTGAAAATCGCCGGGATCGCTGTCTTTACATTCGGATTTTTCGGGTCGCATTCGATCGCAAGCTCCTGGGTCGGGCAGACGGCCGGCGAACAGCGCGTTCAAGCTTCCTCCCTTTATTTGCTGAGCTATTATCTCGGCTCAAGCTTAGCGGGGTCTTTCGGAGGCTTCTTCTGGACTCATTTTAAATGGCCGGGAATCGTCTCCTTCATTACCTTGCTGCTTTTGGCCGCTTATCCGGCAATTTTCTTTGCCGAAGCCAAAAGGAACAGGCGGCAAGACGATACACAGGTCCGAAATAAAAGCTAAACTTTCTTCACCGCATGCCGATATTTAAATCAAAGCCAGCATGACGAATCCTCCTGAAGATCAGCCGTTTTTAGAATGATTGAATGCACCCTGTCATGTTGGCTTTTCCTTTATCTCCCTCTATAATGGTTTGAGGGGGTATCAGCTTGCTTAAAACAATCGGATTTTACGGAATTTTGGCATCTGTAGGTTTGAATCTTTTTCTCCGGGCAGGGCTCAAGATCAACGGCACAGCGAATGATATTATCTCAATGGCCTCCCTGGTGTTCGGGCTGATGTACGTATGGAGCGATTTGAAAAAACATAGTGCAAAAACGCTCATTTTACAAGGAATCGTTCTCGTCATCTCTGTGGCGTTATTGGTGTTTGTCATCATGAAAGGGCAAACATTCATTGCTTCTCTGCCTTTTTTCGAGGGCTGGGAGACGCCGGCAAAATGGGTGTATATTTTGCTCGTTTTGTTCTTGGGATCAAACCTTTTCATCTATATCAATGAAAAAATCACAAGCTCTAAAAAAGAGGCATCCTGATCCATTCAGAATGCCTCTTTTTGTTTTATGTTCTTGCGATGCTGTCCGCATTCACGTCATGTTGGGAAACGCCGCCGTCCCACACATCCTTTGCATAGCGCCCTTCTTCCAAAAGTCCGGACAGCCAGCTTTCCGACTCTTCCTGACTCGCTCCCTGTACAATGCGGTACGCCTCACACAAAGCTTGTTCAACAGCGGGAGCCATGCGGCTTCCGTCTCCGCACACATACAGGCGGCCGCCTTCGTTCAACAAGTGAATCAGCATGTCTGCATCCTCTCTGAGCAAATCTTGCACATATGTTTTCGGACGGCCTTCAAGCCTGGAAAACGCTGTATGCAAATGGACGATTCCGTCCTTTTCCGCTTGCTCCAATTCGTCTCGATACAGAAAATCTTCGTCCGGACGGCGGCAGCCGAAGTACAAATGCGCTTCCCCGAGCTTTATCCCGGCATCGCGCTGGATGCGGCGCGCCTGAAGAAATCCGCGGTAAGGTGCGATTCCGGTGCCCGGTCCGACCATGATCACCGGTGTTTCAGGATCTTCAGGAAGCCTGAAGCCTGACTGGGGCTCCCTGATGAAACAAGAAATCGCGTCTTTCGGCGCAAGGCCTGCGAGATAGTTCGATGCGACCCCCTTATATTGCCCGCGGCCGCTCAATGCCGGGCCGCTTACGACAGAGACGGTGATGCTTGTTTGCCGCGGGTTAAGCTGCGGCGAACTGGAAATCGAGTAATACCTCGGTTTTAGCGGAGGCAGAAGCGCCAGAAAGCGGGCGAACGGCAGTTCACAGGCCGGGTATTGTTCAAGCAGGTCAAGCATTGTCAGCCGTTTTTTCAACACTTGATTCTTATAGACGTCATCTTTCAGCAGGTCTTCAAGCTCGCGCTGATGAGGCGGACAAACAGTATGTGCCGCCAACTCGCGAATCTGGGCCCTTGCGGCCGGTTCCTGGAGCTCGACGCAATGTTGAAAAAGATCCTTGACATGAACAGGCCGCTCCAAAGGCAAATGTGATGCTTGATTCCGGCCGCTGATCAAAATTTGTTCATCTCCGTTCAGCCCAAACCGCTGAAAAACACGTTCAATCAGCACCCCGCTGTTTTGCGGAAGCACCCCGAGATGGTCTCCCTCCTGATATGCGGTACCTTCAGGAAGCGATATTTCAATATGCCTCGTGCTTCTTCCGCTCTCTTCACACTGCAGTTCCCGGTTTGCCGATATTTTCGCTGTAAACACCTGATAAGCTTTAGCCAGCGGCGCAGCCGCAGGTGCGCTTACAAACTCGACAGATATGGCTTGCCTGTCTGTTTCTGTTTGATTCGGATCGGGTTCGGACAATGAAAATTCGGTTCTTAAAAGCGGCCACAGATCGTTTTTCCATGATTCAAACTGTCCTTCAAAATCATCGCCTGCGTCCCCTTCTCCGAGCTTGTGCAGCCTTTGGGCGCCTCTATTTTCCAATGCGCTGTCAATCAGGCGCGGAATCCGCTGGTAGGTGCTGGCCCAGCTCCGGTTACCGCAGCCGAATACCGCATATTTGACACCGTGCAAATCGCCTGTCTGATCATGCTCAAGCCAATTGACAAATTCCCTTGCGCAATCGGGCGGGTTTCCGTTATAGGAAGCCGTCACAATGATAACAGCCCCTTCTGCCGGGAGGGCGCCTGGATATTGATCAAGCTCCGCCGTCCGGCTTCGGTATCCTTGCTCACGCGCTTCTTCAGCAAGCTCCTTTGCAACCTCTTCGGCTGTGCCGAGATTTGAACCGTAAAGCACAAGGAGAGGAGTTCCGTGCGTATTTTCCGCAGCCGGTGCGGAAGGCTTTTCTTCCTGCCGCATGTTCTCTTCAGGTTGAGCACCCGGTGTCACCATCATTGCTTCTTTTTTCCTCGGCCTTACCCTGATTGTGAAGCCATCCGGTTTTAATGTCAGCGATTCTTTGATCTTCAATTGGTAGTTTGCATGATCTTCAAGATCAAAGTACTGAAGAATCATGCCGAGCACAAGCGTCGCTTCGTGAAGGGCGAACTGCATGCCGATGCATGCCCTTTGGCCGTTGCCAAACGGTTTGTATGCGTGCGCCGGAATGCTGTCCATCTGCTCGAACCGTTCAGGCCGGAACCCCTCGGCATCTTCTCCCCAGACGCTTTGATCCCTGTGCAGTTTTGGGATGAGCACTGTGACGCTCTGGCCTTTCGGAATCAAGTATTTTCCCCCGATAACCGTTTCGTCTTTTGCGTAAAGAGAGAAAGCCGGCGCCGTCGGCCAAAGCCTTATCGATTCATTCAAAATCATTCGAATGTATTTCAGCTGCTGAACCTGTTTGTAGGAAGGAACGGGATCGGTCAGCACGCGGTCCGCTTCTTCATACGCTTTCTTAAGCTTATCCGGATGCTTCAGGAGCAGATAGATCGCAAACGATAATAAACCGCTCGTCGTCTCGTGCCCTGCGATCAAAAACGTAATGATTTGATAGCGGATATTCTCATCATCCAGTTTTTCGCCGGTCTCAGGGTCTTTCGCATGAAGCATAAGCGATAAAAGGTCATTTCCGCTTTCGCTGCCGGCCTGCTTCCGGTCAGCGATGATCCGGTCAACAAGAGAAAACATCGACTCAACATCGCTGTCAAACTGACGCTTCGTTTGGACCATCAGCTTATCCTGCAGCGGAAAGCGCTTCGTCTGTCTCATCGCTTCGCTCAAACCCCGGACCATGCTCTCGATAAACGGATGCTGCCCTTCGCGGTAGAAGCTGTTAAAGCGGTAGTTAAATCCGCATAAGCCGATCGTATCCAGCGTCAGCCGCGTCATATCATCCGGTACGTCAATACTTTCATCCGGATTGAGACGGGACCATTTTTGGATGAGCTGGACGGCGATGTCCTGCATCATGGGATGGTATCCCTTCATCGCTTTTTGGCTGAAGCTCGGCAGAAGGATATTGTGGGCTTTCCGCCAATTGGGTTCCTTCGTCCAGCTCGTAAACAGCCCGTCTCCGCTGAACTCGCGAACTTTCAATAGCCCCTTCCCCATGTTTTTGTCAAACCGGGATTCGTCAGAGACTTCTTTAACCAGTTCATGGCTGGACACAAATACCCCAATCGCATCTGCAAACTTAAATTGAAAGATAGGCCCCATCTCATCCGCGATTTTCCAAAGAGACTGGGAGACCTTGTTTTTGTCAAGCAAAGGCAGGTTGCCGAGCGGTCCGTAAGTTTTAGGGATTGGAATTCCATTTAACGTGTTCATGAAAATCATCCTTTCTGTTTTGAAAAAAGCTTTTCATCCATGATGTTTGACAGCATGCCAGGAACATTCTTCAATCTCTTTGATCAGTCCGGTAGGATCTTCGATTTCCCCGGCCCTTACCAATTTCTGAATATGAACGAACGCCCCGAATACCACAGCCGACAAGATGTGAGAAGGCAAGGGGCGAATCACGCCGGCCGCTTTCCCTTTTTCAAAAAATAAATAGACGAAATCCAGCAGTTCGTTTAAGACTTCACGGCTTTTCTCTGTCAGGTAATGAGAGGTTTTGTCAATTTCCAAAAAATAAAGCGCATGGACATTTTCCTGAGAAAACTCGAAAAGGCAGCGGAAAATATGCTGAAATTGTTTTTTTATCCCTGCTGAATCTTCAGGATAGTCCTCCTCAATCTTTTCTTTAAATCTCTTCACACTGTCTTGGAACAAGACGTTCACAAGGTCTTCCTTGCTGTCAAAGTAGCGGTAGATGGTGCCTGCACCGACGTTTGCCTTCTCGGCAATCATCGGAATGGTTGCAGCGTCAAAGCCACGGTCTGCGAAAAGGACGAGCGAAGCCTCGATAATCTTCTGATATTTGCTTTCCGATTCCATTGATTTTGCCCTCCAAGCCAGCGGAATGAACGTTCATTCCGCTTTTTCCAATACATTCACTTTTTGACAGAACACTCGAAAATTCCTTTTTTAATATAAAATTTTTTAAAGAAAAACAAAAAAAGGGAGAATAGACCCAACTGTTGACATGAGTTGAAATTCATAAATCGAATGCAGGCAGCGCGGCTGTTTAATAGTATTCTTATATATTAATTTCGATTAAAAAAGAGGAACTGATATGTCATCAGTTCCCTCTGCCATCGGATTATTTTGCTTGTTTGACTTTTAATATGCTCGCTTTGCTCGTATTGCCGGCTTTATCTTTTGCAGTGACCGCTAAAACAGTGTTTGCCTTTTGTTTTTTTATTTTAACGGAGAACGCGCCTTTTTTATCGGCCTTGCCGGTTCCAAGCGTTTTCTTTCCTGCTTTGACGGTGATGGCGGCGTTTGCCTCTGCTTTCCCCTTAACGGCCGTGCTCTTGTTTGTTACTGTATTCACTTTTGGCGCGGGCGGGGGAGTTTTGTCAAGCACAGTGACGGCTTTCGCTTTGCTGACATTCCCGGCTTTATCCTTTGCTGTTACACTGATGACCGTTCCGGCTTTTTGCCTGCTGATTTTCAGCTTGTATTCACCTTTGCCGTTCGCTTTACCGGAAGCGATCGTCTTTCCTTTTACTTTTGCGCTGACTTGCGCGTTTGCTTCTGTTTTTCCCTGAATCACCGTACTTTTATCGGAAACCGGATAAACTTTCGGGGCGCCTGGCGGGATGACATCAGCAACCGTCATTTTAACATCGCCGCTTTCTCTGTAGTCATCAGCAGATGCGGAGACATACAAAACGGCATATTCTTTTTGCTTATTGATGTTCACTTTAAACGCTCCGGATGCATCCGCTTTGCCTTGCGCGATCACTTTTTTGGACGCGTTTTTCACTTTGATCGTGTAGCCGGCTGCCGTTTTCCCCGTTACGGCAGTATCTTTGTTCGTGATGCGTTTGACAGAAGGGTTTTTCGGCGCTTTTTCCACGACGGTTCTGAGCGAGGCTTCCGCCTGATAACCCGATGCCGCGACATGAAGAACTTGCCCCGCCTTCTGGGCCGGAATTTTCACTGAAAACGCGCCTGATTTTCCGGCTGTTCCCGTGCCCAATACTTGCTTCCCTCGCAAGATTTTGACCGCCACACCGCTTTTGGCTGTGCCTGTCACTGCCGTATGGCGGTTTAAAACGGGATGAACCTTCATGTTCAGCTCAAAAACGCTGGCTGCGTGATAAACATTCAGCCTCCCCCACCCGGAAACGAAATCATAACCAGGGATTTGAGCAGCCGGTTCTACATCCAGATCATAGTCCGGGTTGGGATTATCCTGTTCTTCAAATGCCACATCTGCTGTCGTCTCGGTCAATAGCTTTGCGACTTGCTTTGGTTTCAAAGATGGATTCTGTGACAAAAGAAGTCCTGCTGCAGCTGCAACATGCGGCGCCGCCATGGATGTTCCGCTCATATAAGTGACATTTCCGTCCGGAACGAGGCTTGGAATATCGGTTCCCGGCGCCACCATATCGAGACCTTTTCCATAATTGGAATAGTCCGAGACGAGATCGAGGTTATTGGTCGCCCCGACTGAAAGCGTATATTTCGAAGATGCCGGGTACGAAATCTCCGACACTCCGTCATTGCCGGTGGCGGCAACGATCGTCACATTTTTGGACGCCGCGTATTTGAGCGCATATTCCATCACCCGGCTGTACGGTCCGCCAAGGCTTAAATTAATGACTTTTGCACCGTGGTCGGCAGCATAGATGATGCCGTTGGCAATCTGTTCCGTATCTCCGCTGCCTGAGGAATCCAGCACTTTGACAGGCAGGATTTTGGCATAGGCATTGATTCCCGCCATTGAAAAATGGTTGTCTTGCGCAGCTGCGATGATGCCTGACACGTGTGTGCCGTGGCCATTGTCATCCATCGCGTCCGCGGTGCGGCCGATATAGTTATAGCCTTCGTCTTTTTTGACGCTGCCGCTTAAATCGGCAAGCGTATGATCAACACCCGTATCGACAACGGCGATTACTGTATCTCTCAGCTTTTTGCCTTTCATCAGCTTTTGAAGCTGTTCAAATTGTATATCTGCATTCGCAGCACGGTTTTTGCCGTTATTTTTGAGCGACCATTGATATGGATACTGGGTGTCCGCTGACAGTGCTTCATATTGCTGAACCTGTTCGACGAATTCCACTTCAGGCATCTTGGCGATCTTGGCAGCTGCCGTCTGATATTGCTTTGCCGCCGCTTTGAATCCGGCAGAACGGCTTTCCTTCATTTCCACAACATACATATCTTTAAATTCCGTTTTATTTTTACCAAGGGGTTCTAATGCCTTGACGCCGGAAGATTGGGCTTTAGATTTGAAAGAACTCAGTTTTTTGCCGTCTTTCAATTTTACAATATAGCGTTTTTCGGGCGCGCTTGATGAAGCTGTCGCCATCCCCGCTTTCTCCAGCACAGCCGATACTTTGCTGCCTGTTAATTGTTCGATGCCGATGTCTTTTGCGACTTGATCCAGCTGTTTTTTCAGCGATTCGGGAACGGACGCGCGTGCTGTTTCGTACAGGCTGCTGATCGCTTTTTGATCATCATTCGTCATGGTGTATGCGCTCTCTTGTCCGTTTTTTGCGACATCGGCAAACAGCGGCTTCAGCTGCACCAAATCTTTGTAGACACTGTCTCTCATCGATTTGTTAAAGAGCATTTTTGCGCTGATGAATGGAGCTGCTTTATAGTAAAGGGAAGACAGCTCTTTTCCTTTTTCAGTTTTTGAAAGAACTTCATCCCTGATCGTTCTTAACTGTTTTAATATGCCCTTGCCGGTTTCCCTTTCGGAGACGCTTAATTCTGCCGGACACTCTTCTTCCGCCTCCTGGTTTGCCGGAGGCAGGGTGACGCCTTCATAGCTGATGGTGTAAGAAATATCTGTAATTGAAGTGGTTTCGTTTTCCTCATCATGGTGATTTTCTACTTTTATGTAGTAAGGACCTTTCCAGGCAATCGGAAAATCGATTAAAGCGGGATTATTTTCATAGGAGTAGCCGTTGTATCTGTCAAACGTTTGGTGATCAGCTGCGTTTTCCAGGCTGGAGTAAACGGAAATGTTCAGCTCTGCATCTGATTTCAGTTTAACGCGGAAATGCGTGTGGTTTGCGATTTCCTGATTTGAAGGATTGATTTTATACCAATGCACCTCATCATCGCTTTGAAATGACGCTTCAACTGGGGACGCGCCGGTCAGTGTGGTTTCGTTAATCGGAACGCTGTCTTCGGCCGCAATAGTCTTCGGTAGAGGCAGCTGGCCAAAAATCAATGCAACAAGGAGAAAGAAAGCAATTGAACTTTTCACGATCCTTTTGTTCATAAATACCTCCGGAAAATATAGTAAAAACGTTCACTTTGATATTAAACCATGTTTGCTATGTTATTGGAATACTTTTCTTTAAAAATCAAAAATATGATATTTAAGATCCGGTTTCAACTCTATCAAACATAAAAAATCCCTCTCGTATGAAAGGGATGATCGTACAAAGCTCACGATTTTACCGCAGAAATGCAGCAGTCATTTTCGTTCATATGTACCGTGATGTCTCTGAAATGGCTTTCTTCAAGCAGTTGCTTGATTTGCTCTTCTGAGTATAAGGAAAAGCCTTTTGTTTTTTTCGATTTTTTCATTTGCCCTTCCAGATGGACGGCGAGAAACAGCGTGCCGTCAACCTGTAAAACACGGTAAATTTCTTTTAATGCTTGTTTGAAATCCGTCCAAAAATAAAGGGTGTGGACTGAATATACTTTATGAAAAGAACGGTCCGGATAAGGAATGTTTTCGGCATGGCCGAGCTTCAATTCGGCTTTTCCTTCTTCTTTCATATGACGGATTCGCCGCATCCCTTGCTTGACCATGCTTTTTGAAGCATCTATGCCGCAGGCTTTGCCGCTTTCAAGCATCTCCGCGATCTGATAAAGCGCCGCTCCGCTTCCCGTTCCGATTTCAAGGATGCGCTCATGCGGACAGACATCCATTAAATTGATGGTCCATTCGTTTATATCATGATTTCCGTTTTCCATATATGACGCGACCCATTTCGACAAAATGCCTCTCGGGCTCCACAATTGTTTTCCAAGCCATTGTTCAAACACGTTATAACACCTGCTTTACTAACTAATTAGCCCGGTTTTTCAGGTTGCAAATCGTTCAAACGGGCCTTTCACCAATCATATCGGTCAATAAACCGAATATTAAAAGCATTAGCAAAAATAACTGCATTCTTTTGTTACATTCCATAACTAGACGGCTTCAGCTTTGAAAATGTTTCGCTTTAAGAAAACTGTTTTTTTAATGAATTGGTCTATCCGCCCTTTCCACAACTCAAACCCATGCATAGTATATATGGAATTTTCACTAAAAGGTGGTGCTATTTATGGGCTTTGGTTACGGCGGCGGATGCTGCGGCGGCTGGGGTGGCTACCCTGGCGGATACGGCGGCGGATACGGCTATGGAGGCGGATTCGCGCTTGTTGTGGTTCTATTCATTCTGTTAATTATCATCGGCGCTTGTTACGTCTGCTAAATGAACAGGAGGGGGGCTTTAAATCCCCCCTTTTTATTTTGCCATTCAGTTTGTCCACATGAAAAAGAGCAGAAAACAAACGTTTTCTGCTCTTTCTCAATAATACCAATAATGCGGCCAATACCCGAATTGGCGCGCCATCTCCATTCTTTGGCGCCGGTACGGATTACCGTATCCGTGCTTGAAAGAATGAGGCATTGATGTATACCCGTGGCCGATAAAAGGCATTCTGCCGTTTTTCTGCATGCTTTTCACCCGCATTCATTGAATTGCTTGCTTCATATTATGCAGAAAAGCGGAGATGCGGAACTCGTTTCAGCCCCGGCTAAACCTGGTCCTTCTCCCGAGTGTAATGTGCCAACAGTTCCCTTCTATGCATCATCTTGATCTCCTCCTTTATTTTTTTTCGCGCTTTAAGCTAGCGCTGGCTGTTCATGTAAAGATATTTCAGCTGCAGGTCTTTCATTTCGTTGTACATTTGTTCGATTTCGTATTCTCGCTCGTACTCTTCCGGACTTTTAAATCGTCTCTGAATGGTTAGTGTTAAGAAGAATAGATTTATTGTCACATCGCTCACCTCCTTTCAAGTTCGCTAAAAACAAAAACAGCCCGCAGATTATCTGACAAACCTGCGGGCGCAAACAAAAACCGCCAGATAAAAACGAATCGAGTCTTTATCTTGCGGGAGGAGCAGCGTATGATTATGCCTAACTTCCTAACGGACCGGCTGTGCTGAAAAAGCATCGGTTAAGGAAGTGCACAATCTCTCCCACAGGTTTGATGAATCATGATATTGGCGTTCACAAAGTCTAATGTATGTAGTCAGTGCTGGTTTCATGTTCATCAACCTCCTTTGCTTTTTGTTTACTTTGTAAGTATATCCATCAAATTCCTGTTTGTAAACCGTTTTTTTAATAAATGGACGGATTAATCAAACAAAAAAAGCGGAGAGCCCCTCTCTGAGTCTCTCCGCTTACGATTCTTCCATCTCATCTAATTGTCTTTTATATTTAAGCGAGCGCTTCACACAATAGAAGGCTCCTCCCAAAAAGCCGCATGTCGCGAGCATCATTGTCATCTTTTGGCCGGTTTCCAAACCTTGTCCGGGAATGACCGATCCGATATATAAAAATGCGCTTACGCTGAGAAGCGTAAAAGCAAACTGCTTATAGTCTTCCATCAGCGATTTGACTTTTTTCTTCTGCATGTCATGATCACCTGCTTTTGTTTCATAATGGATATGATTCAGGATAACATAGATTGACAGATGACCAGACATGTAAATTCAGCCATTTTAAGAAATCGGGGCCAGCGCTTGCTGCAAGTCTTCCAACAGATCGTCAATATCTTCTACCCCGGCGGAAATGCGGATCAATCCGTCTGTAATGCCAAGCTCCAGCCGGCGTTCACGCGGGATCGAAGCGTGAGTCATCCGCGCCGGCACTGAAATCAGGCTTTCAACCGCGCCAAGGCTTTCGGCAATCGTAAACCATTTCAGACGGCCAAGGACAATGTCCACGTTCTCTTCTTTTCCGATATCAAACGAGATCATGCCGCCGAAGCCCATGCTTTGCCGCTTGGCAAGCTCATGTCCCGGATGGGACGGCAGCCCTGGATAATAAACCTTTTTGACGGCCGGATGATCATCTAAAAAAGCTGCGATTTTCCTGGCATTTTGCTCATGCGCTTCCATTCTCAAGCCAAGGGTTTTCATCCCCCTCATTAAGAGCCAGGAATCCTGAGGCCCGAGAATCCCGCCTGTAGAATTTTGAATGAAATGGATCTCTTCTGCGAGTTCCTTCGAGGCTGTCACAACCAGTCCGCCGACGACATCGCTGTGTCCGCCCAAGTACTTCGTCGCGCTGTGAAGGACGATATCGGCTCCCAACGAGATTGGGTTTTGAAAGTACGGTGTGTAGAAGGTGTTGTCGACAATCAGCAACAGGCCGTGCTTTTTCGCTGTTTCAGCGGCTTTCTTGATGTCCGTGATTTTCAATAAAGGATTTGTCGGCGTCTCAACATAAATCGCTTTTGTATTCGGCTTGATCGCTTTTTCGATGTCTTCAATGCTGCTCATATCACTGAAGGTCGCTTCAATGCCGATGCGATTCATCACCTTTGTCATCACGCGGTATGTGCCGCCGTATACATCATCTGTCAACACGATGTGATCGCCGCTTTTAAAAAGCATCATGACCGCTGTGATCGCTGCCATCCCAGAGCCGAACGCGTAGCCTGCTTTACCGCCTTCAACATCCGCGATCAAGGATTCGAGCGCCGTTCTTGTCGGATTTCCCGTCCGGGAATATTCGTATCCTGTATGCTGTCCGGCGCGCGGCTGTTTGTACGTGCTGACTTGGTAAATAGGAACCGATACCGCTCCTGTTTTTTCGTCTCCTGTAATGCCGCCGTGGATCATTTTCGTTTTTGGCTTCATCTTATATTCCTCCTTCGTAAATTTTTTTGCTTAAATAGCGGTCGCTGCTGTCGGGGAAAATTGTCACAATGTTTGTGCCGGCTTTCGCTTTTTCGGCTTCTTTCAACGCGGCAAACAACGCGGCGCCTGATGAGCTTCCGATCAGAAGCCCTTCCTTTTCAGCGGCTTCTTTTACAAGCCGGAACGCCTCTTCGTCAAGCACGGTGTAAATCTCATCGAAATGGCTTTCGTCCATATATTCCGGAATGAATTCCATTCCGATTCCTTCGGTTTTATGTCCGTGCGGTTCTCCTCCGTTTAAAATCGAGCCTTCAGGTTCAACAATAACCGTTTTAATGGACGGATTTTTTTCTTTTAGAAACTTGGCGGTTCCCGCAAATGTCCCGCCTGATCCCGCACCGGCGACGAAGACGTCAATCCGGCCCTCTAGATCATCCCATATTTCCGGGGCGATCGTTTTATAGTAAGCCAATGGATTTACTGGGTTTTTAAACTGCAAAATGCAATAAGAATCAGGAATCTCCTTCTCAAGTTCAAGTGCCTTTTCAATCGCACCCTTCATTCCGGCACTTCTGGGGGTATGAACAATTCGAGCGCCGAGCGCTTTCATGATCGACTGTTTTTCCATGCTGAAATGCTCGGGCACGCAAAAAACGGGTCTAATCCTGTGCTTTCTGGCGGCGAGGGCAAGGCCGATTCCCGTATTGCCTGCTGTCGCCTCAATAACCGTTCCACCGGGTTTCAGCTTTCCCGAATCGACGGCTTCAGCAATCATCACTTCTCCGAGCCGGTCTTTAATGCTGCCTCCCGGATTCATCATTTCAAGCTTTGCATATATGTTAACACCGCTGGGGATATGAAAATTCAAAATCTGCAGAAGCGGCGTTTTACCGATCAATTGGGTGATGTCCTTGATCACATTCATGTTCCTTCCTCCTTCAAGAGGTGCAAAACAGAGGGGGGGCTCCCCCCTGTTTTTAATTGATTCTTTTGATCATGCGGAGCACAAGATCTGTCGAATGCTTGGCAGCCTGCTCCAAAAACTGGTCAAATGAAATTTCAGACTCTTTTCCGGCGATGTCTGAAAGCGCCCTGATGACAACGAACGGCGTATTAAATTGATAGGAAACCTGTGCGACAGCAGCCGCTTCCATTTCAACCGCGTAAAGATCTGCAAACTTGCCGCGGATGAATGCCACGCGGTCAGGATCGCTCATAAAGGAGTCGCCTGTTGCAATCGTTCCTTTGACAACCTGAATGTGTCCCAGTTCAGACGCTTCGGCTTCCGCCGCTTGGATCAATGTACTGTCGGCCTTGTATGCGGCCGGCAGATTCGGAACCTGTCCATATTCATAATCAAATGCCGTGACATCGACATCATGATGGCGGACTTCGGTCGAGATGACGATGTCTCCGACATTAAGCGAATGATGGAAGCCGCCGGCTGATCCGGTGTTGATGACAACGTCCGGTTTAAAGCGGTCGAGCAGAATCGTCGTGCTCATGGCTGCATTGACTTTGCCGATGCCGGACTTTAAAAGTACGACTTCTTTTCCTTCATAAAATCCGCTGGTAAATTCACAGTTTGCGATGACTTCTTGGTTCGTCTGTTCGAGCTTGCTTCGCAAAATCGTGACTTCTTCTTCCATTGCTCCGATAACTGCGATTTTCATATCTTAAAACTTCCCTTCAAATTACAATTTTGCCGCTTCCATTACCCAGACAAAATCATTATGCTTTTGAAAGGCGATCCTGAATTGTTCTGAGGTAAAGATCATTTCCATTTCCGAAAGCGTCGGATAATGTTCCGTTTCAAGGTCTTCCGCCAATTGCAGGAACCCTTTTTCCTTCGCTTTTTTAACAGCGGCAGAGAAGGCTTCCCGATCCTTGAAGACGGTATCAGCAAACACTATTTTACCATGCTTTCCGAGCATTTTTCCATATCGCTTCACAGCCTCCCGTTTCTCTTCGTTTGTCAGGTGGTGAAACGCATAGGAACTGACAATCGTGTCGGGAGAAAACGGCGGTTCCGGAAAGTCGAGAAAGTCTCCGTCAACGATCACTGCAGTCTCCGCTAGCTTTGCCTCGGCAATTTCCCTCATTGCTTTTGAAGGTTCTACACCTGTGACTCCCTTTCCGGCTGCCAGCAATTTTGCAGTCAGATTGCCAGTGCCGACGCCGAATTCAAGAACTTTATGCCCGGAGCGGCTGACGACATCATCCAGAATGCCGTCGTAGTTGCGAAACACTTCTTTGTACTGAAGATCGTGGCCAACTACTGTATCATCATAAGAATTTGCCCAGTTCTCAAATAAAGGAATGAACTCTCTTCCCATTTTATCGTCACTCTCCATCTATTTTTACAATTCCTATAAGTATAGTATGATTTATTTGGTTGATTAGTTCTTATCCTACCACAAGTCATTCGTTTTGGGTACAAAAAAGGCTTGGTTATATTTCCCTTGTCACCCGGACGCTTCTTTGCTTTAATAAAAAATGACTTGAAACGAATGGAGGATTGGTTTATGAACTTCGGGCTCGATCTGATCAAAGATAAAATTGAGTTTTTTGAGGCGCTGAGCTTAGAGGAGCTTGAAAAAAAGATCAGTCAGCAGATTGAAAACAACCAGGCGCTTTTGCTGAGGGTCCATTCGGTTTCCCATCAGACGGCGGTCATTGACGGACGGATCCACTACAGCGCAGTCGTGCATTTTAAAGCCGAATCATAAAAAAAAGCGCCCGGTTGTTAAAACCGGACGCTTTTTTCTTTACTTCAACTGTTCAACTTTTGTCGGCTTCCAGCCTTTCCCGTCAACCCAAGTAATGGCTACCTGGTATTTGACGCCGGTGTCCTTCGCCTGAATGGTTCCTTTCGCATCTTGCGGGCTGCCGTTGTTTCCGAGCCAGATCAACGTCATGTTATCCTGGGAAACCCCTGTCGCATATGAAATGGCTTCAAGCATTTCTTTCCAGTCTTGTGAAGACGAATCATATGTTGCGGTATGCTGTCCGCTCTGTTGTGTGCCGACAGGCTTCCAGTCAGGATTGATGATCGTTTTTTCAACATTGGCGCTTGAACCGCCTTCTTTCACTTCGGCTCCTTTAAACGGATCATCTGATGTTGATTTGTCCTCGTCTGAAGCAGAGTCTTTATCCTTGTCCGAGTCGGAATCGCTGTCTTCTTTGTCGGCAGAATCGCTTTTTCCTTTGTCCTCATCTTTTACATCTTCGTCAGACGTTTGTTTCTTATTGTCGGAAGCAGGTGCTTCTGTCGTCTGTTCAGAATCGTTTTTCGAAGCATCTTGCTGCGCCTGCTCCTTTGGGCTGTTCATCATCAGACTGCTGGCGACGACAACGATTAATACCAATACGATGCCTATTAAAATGTTAAGCACAAGATTCGCTTTCCTGCGCTTATCACGATTTTCAAAACGAGATTCCCTTGTTTCGCTCAAGTTCATTGCACTCCTTTTTCCCTCTTGCCTCGCTTTCTATTTTATCATCACCTGAGGCATTCTTCTATGTCTGGTTCTTTTCAATTTCATATACTTTTTTAACAATATCATAAAATACGGCATTTGTCGCAGCCTTGCTATCAGGCGTATCCATATGGACGACGACGAGCGCATATTTCGGTTTGTCCGCCGGAAAATAACCTGCGAACCATTTATGATAGAGCGATTTTTTGTCATCTGCCGTCCGGCCTGTCTGAGCTGTGCCCGATTTGCCCGCTACTTCGTACGGAAGATCTCTGAAGCGCCGGCCTGTCCCCTTTTCAGACGTGACGACTTTTCTGAGCAGTTTCTGCAGCTTTTGCGCGGTATACTGATCGATTTTCTCTCCGGGGAGCTTGTGATCTTTAAAAGCCGTCATCAATGTGCCGTTTTTATATTCGATCTGGTCTGCGATCTTGACTTGTTTTTTCTCTCCGCCTCTTGCAATGGTCGCCATCATGTTGGCGATTTCCAACGGGGTCAGCTTCACATTTTTTTGGCCGATGGCGGTCTGGGCTACAGCTTTTTTGACTTTTTTGTCCTTTTCATCCCCCCAGATTGATCCGGCAGTTTCATGATGAAACTGTCTGAACTCATCTTCATGATACAGCTTCCCTTCCCAGCCGACCCGTCCGGTCAGCCCAAGCTTTGCGGCGGTATCTTCGATCACGGAGCTGTTTTTTTCAACGAGCTGCCCAGCAAGATTTGTAAACGTGTAGTTGCAGCTTTCCGCAAAACTGTCTTCCAAGCTGAGCTTCCCTTTGTCTTCTCCGGCCTCACCGTACAGGTTCAAATTGCAGTTAAAGGTTTTTGACGGATGGTCCATGCCGTTTTCGATCGCTGCCGCGGCAATCACGGTTTTAAAAACCGAGCCGGGATATACCGGTGTCAGCATATAGTTTTGCCTTGTTTTTTGCGATGCCATGTTGAGATCGGGCTTGCTCGCAATCGCCGCCACGCCGTTCGTCTCGATGTCAATCAGAACCGCTCCGCCTTTATCAAGCTGATGGTCAGCCAGTACATCTTCCATTGCCCGCTGAACCTTTTTGTCGATCGTTGTTTTGACTTGCAGCGGGTAAAACGGATTTGCATCTGCCGTATATTTGACGTCCATACCGAACAAAGGGTTTCCCAATCCGTCCACATGATACAACAGTTTTGTATCTTGTTCAGGCAGCAGGAATTCATCAAATGTCCGCTCCATGCCGAAGGTGCCGATTTTCGTGCTGATGGAGAGGCCCTCTTTATCGGGATATTTTCGTCGGAGAAGGTCCGGGTCTTGATTGGTCATACCGAGCGTATGCGAAGCCAGCCTGTTCTTTTCTGTTTCTTCTATGTATACGCCGTAAACGCCGGGATATTTCAGTTTATTGATTTTTTCGAGAGCCGTCTTTGAAATGGACGCTCCTTCATGTTTTGTAAGAATCACAGGTTTTTTCGCATGCTCAAGCTTATTCTCGAGCTCATCTTTTGTCATGTTTAAAATTTCGGCTGCTTCTTCGGCCGGCCATGGCTGATGTTTTAAAAAAGGAAATAAGACGATGGCCGGTTTTTGGCTGACGGACAAATGTTCGCCGTTCCGATCTAAAAAAGATCCTCTCCCGTCTGAAATCCGAACTTCCTCAGTGCGCTGTTTGACGCTTTCCTGGATTAAGTTCACATTCCGTTTAGAAAAGGATTCGGTAAAAAACAGTTGAATTTCAGCGAGCCTGATCAGCAAAAATAACAGGGCAGCCGAAATGATAATCGACACCCACTTCATGCGCTTTTGCCATTTCATAATAAAAACACCTCATCCACATTGTGGACGAGGTCATCGTTTGCTAAACAAATTTTATGAAATTTTCACAATCTTTACAAGCATTTCGCCGCCCGGTGTTTGAACGGTCACTTCGTCCCCGACCTGTTTGCCGAGAAGGCTTTTCGCGATTGGGGAATCGTTCGAGATTTTTCCTTCAAACGGGTCGGCTTCCGCGCTGCCCACAATGGTATAAGATTCTTCTTCACCGTCAGGAAGCTCCGTAAATGTAACGGTTTTTCCGAGGCCGACGATATCTGAGTTTGCACCATCGTCTTCGATGATCTTTGCGTTGCGGATCATATTGTCAAGGGTTGTGATGCGCCCTTCTACAAAAGCTTGTTCTTCTTTTGCTGAATCGTATTCGGAGTTTTCGGAGAGGTCTCCGAAGCTTCTTGCCACTTTAATACGTTCAACAACTTCTTTACGTTTAACCGTTTTCAAATACTCAAGTTCTTCTTCCAGTTTTTTCTTTCCCGTTTCTGTCATAGGAAATACTTTCTCTTGTGCCATGTTCCTTCACTCCTTCTAGTTGGTTCCTCATCACTTGTATGTGAGGTATAGACTTGAATATACAAGAATGAGGACAACCCTTGTCCCCTTCTTCTCTCCCATATTTGTAAAGTATCATATAAACCGGATGGAAGGCTCCGGTAAATGGTGCTTATACAGTTAAAGAAGGGCTCAGGATGAGAACCCTTCAATTTCTATACATAATATGGTCAGAGTTGTGTTTGTCTATGCTATGTTATTATAAAATCGCGTTTTGTTCAAGAATAGTTTGTATTTTTGTTACCATCAGGTCGATGGCGACGCGGTTTTGTCCGCCCTCCGGAATAATGATATCGGCATAGCGTTTCGTCGGTTCGACAAACTGGTTATGCATCGGTCTGACGACTGAGATGTACTGCTCGATGACAGAATCGATCGAACGTCCTCTTTCTTTTATGTCTCTGACCATCCTTCTGATGATCCGCAGGTCGGCATCCGTATCGACATACAGCTTGATGTCCATTAAGTCGCGGAGCCTTTCATCCTCGAGGACAAGGATTCCTTCCAAAATAATAACATCTTTCGGATCGACGTGCACGACTTCCTCTGAACGCGTATGCAGCTTGTAATCGTAAATCGGCTTTTTGATCGGCTTGTAGGCAAGCAATTCGTTTAAATGCTCGATCAAATAGTCATTATCAAATGCAAGCGGATGGTCGTAGTTCGTGTTCAGCCGCTCTTCAAACGGCAGATGGCTCTGATCTTTATAATATAAATCCTGTTCCAGCATCAAGATCGAATGACCTTTAAACTGTTCATAAATGGATCTGGTGACGCTCGTTTTTCCAGATCCGGAGCCTCCCGCTATGCCGATAACTACCGGTTTTTTCCCCATGCCATTACTGCCCCTTTCTCATCATGTTGCTAGGATATATCTTGTTGTCCACTTTAAATTTGACGATCTGCAGGGGATGGCGGGCTGCATCAAGCACATTGCCTTTTTCGTCCCATATCGTGTCAATTTTGCATGTGAAATTTTCGATTTCCGGACCGAAAAATTCGACTTCATCTCCGGTTTTAAAGAAGTTCCGCTGCTGGAGCGTGACCATTTTTGTCTCTTCATCATAATCAAGGACAAGTCCGGCAAAGTCGTATGTTGTCTTTTTGCCGTGAACGCCGAACATCTGCTCTTCATATCCGGGGGTTCCTTCAAAGAAAGCAGGCGCCGTGTCTCTATTGGCGCATTTGTCCAGTTCTTTCAGCCATTCTTCTTTGATGACGAAATTTTCGGGGTCAGCACAATAAGAATCGATCACTTTTCTGTACACACTGACGACTGTCGCAATGTAGTGGATCGATTTCATCCGGCCTTCGATTTTCAGGCTGTCAATACCCATTTCAATCATTTGCGGAATCGATTCGATCAGCTTCAGATCTTTCGGGCTCATCGCAAACGGTGCATCGCCTTCTTCATATAGCGGCAGTGCATTCGCCCCGTCCGTCTGATACAAATCATAGTCCCATCGGCATGACTGGCAGCAGCCTCCGCGGTTAGAGTCTCTGGCCGTCATATGGTTGCTGAGCACGCAGCGGCCGGAATAAGCGATGCACATCGCACCATGTATGAATGTTTCGATTTCAATATCCACTTTTTCTTTCATTTCTCTGATCTCAAGTGCGCTCGTTTCGCGCGCGAGCACGACCCGCTCAAGGCCTTCTTCCTTCCAGAACTGAACGGCTTTCCAGTTTGAAAGGGACTGCTGGGTGCTCAAATGCACTTCCAGCTTCGGCGCGACCCTGCGGCATGTTTCAATGATCAGGGGATCAGCGACGATAATGCCTGACACGCCTGCTCCCTCGAGGTCGCGCAAATAGTCTTCTAGCCCGTCGATATTTTCTTCATGCGCAAAAATGTTTGTCGTCACATAAATTCTGGCGCCGTATTTTTTCGCAAATTCGACACCTTCAGCCATTTCTTCAATTGAAAAGTTATCTGCGTTTGAGCGGAGTCCATATTCACGTCCGCCGATAAATACAGCGTCTGCGCCATAGTGGACAGCGATTTTCAGTTTTTCCAAATTTCCCGCCGGAGCAAGAAGTTCTGGCTTTTTCGTAATGACGCGTTTTCCATCAACGATTTTGGAAATTTTATCTTTTACTGCAGACATGGCTATCCCTCCTTTTAGTATACTGTTTCTTTGAAAAAGAATCCGGTATCGATGCTGCGGTTTGCAGGCTGCAGCTGTTCAATCCGCTCGATCCATTCTTCTTTCTTGTCTTCGTATGCTTCTCTGTCTGCGATGCAAAGGTCGATGGCTTCGCGGTACATGGCCGTTACCTCAGTCATGTATTCGACCGATTTTAAAATCCCTTCAATTTTAAATGAATCGACGCCGGCATCGATTAAATCCTCAAGCTCATCAATGATGCAGACGTCATTCGGACTCATGATGTGCGTGCCGTTTTCGTCTTCGAAAATCGGATATTTGTTACCGCGTTCTTTATCATGAAGATACATGCCTTTTTCTTTTTTCTTTCCTTCGATATCCATGACTTTTCCCTGGTATTCAAAATAGTTGCCGATCAGGGAGCGCTTTGACTGGAACATACATGTCATGCCGTGAACCTGAATTTCGATCTCGACTTCTGCTTTCTCTTTAATCTCAACGATGCTGTCCATGTTGAGCTCTCTTGCGAGCACCGCGCGCTTCGCGCCCTTTCGCCCCCAATAGTTGCAGGAATAATGGTTGGTTGCGGTCGTTTCCGTATTCCAGTGAAGTTTCATATTCGGCGCTGATTCCCGTGCAGCCATAAGTACAGCGGGATCGCCGAAGACAACCGCATCGGCGCCTGCCTCGTCCAAGAAAGAAAGGTAGTCATTCAGTTCTGGAACCCGGTCATTGTGAAAAATCGCATTCACGGCAACATATACTTTTGCGCCTTTTTGATGAGCCTGAATGATGGCTTCTTTTACTTCCTCTCTGGAAAACTCCCCGGCTAAACGCAGACCGAACCTTTGTTCACCGATGATAAACGCATCGGCGCCCGCCTCTGCCAAAGGCTTAATATCCGAAACAGCCGTCGGCGTCACAAGCAGTTCAGGCTTTTTCATATCCGTTCACCTCTTTTTTGACTGACGGCCAATCCGTCGCCCACAGGCAGGATCGCCGTGTGGTAGTCAGGATGCTCCATCAGCCAATGATTGTAATGATCTATTTTCGATACAAGCTTTTTGATGCGCTTGTTTTCGATCTGATTGTAATCTGATGCGACAAGGCCTTTGAAAAGGACATTGTCAGTAAAAATGATGCCGTCATCGGCGAGCATTTTTTCATATATACTGAAAAACTTCTGATACTGGCCTTTTGCGGCATCGATAAAAAGCGCATCATAAGGAGCCATCGATTGAACGGCGTCCGATTCGCTGAGCGCATCGCCGAAGAACACGTGAATTCTGTTTTCAAGCTGGAATGACCGGATGTTTTTCAACGCTTCCCGATACCTGTCTTCATCGCGCTCGATCGTAAAGATTTCAGCTTCGGGAAGGGCAAGTGCCATCCGAATCGCCGAATAACCGATGGCGGTACCGATTTCAAGAATTTTTTTCGGATTTTTGAGTGAAAGAAGCTGCAGGAGCACTTCGATTCCTGTCGGTTCCATAATGGGCACGCCATGCTTTTCGGCATAGGCCTCCAGTTTCATAATTTCAGCCGGCCTTTGCTTCAGCAGCTTTTCAAGATAGCCGGTCAATTCTTCGTGTCCAATCTTCACGGGCAGATGGCCTCCCTTTCATAAAAAAGAGCCTTAGGTCAGATGTGCAGCACTCTCCTAAAGCAGTCGACTGTCTTTTCTCAATAAACAACCCGATATATTTTATCATAAAACCTTTGTATTTGCGAATAAAAGGAGAGTAATTTTTACTCTCCTTTTTCCTCGTCCTGCGTGTTCGTAATGTATTTTGCTTTTGCTTTATTGTGTTCTTCAAGCGTTTTTGTAAAGACGACTTCCCCATTTTTCTTTGCAAGGAAATAAACATAGTCTGTTTGCTCCGGATTTAATGCCGCTTCCCAGGAGCTCTCTCCCGCGTTAGCAATCGGCCCAGGCGGTAGACCGGCATGTTTGTACGTATTATACGGGGAATCCGCTTCAAGGTCTTTGTACATGACACGGTTTTTATGCTCCCCAAGCGCGTATAAAACGGTCGGATCCGTTTGCAATGGCATGTTTTTGCTGATGCGGTTGTAAAAGACGCTTGAGATTTTGTGCCGGTCCGCTTTTTCGGTAGCTTCTTCTTCAATTAACGAAGCCATCGTCAAGGCTTTGTGGACGGACATCTTTTTGTCTTTCATCTGCTTTTCATACTTTTCAGCCAGCTGATCTGTTTGTTTGATCATCGCTTCGATGATTGCGTCCAGCTTCGTCTCAGGGTCGTAAAACGGATATGTCGCAGGATACAGGTATCCTTCAAGCGGATGCTTGATATTCTTGTTTAGCACGTCGTCGGTGATCAGTTTCGGATACTTCTGTTTTAATCGGCTGATGAATTCGCGGTCATCCAGCTTTTTCATAATGTCCGCTGCCGAGTAGTTGGTTTGTCCGGCGATGATAGCTGCGATTTCCTGGAGCTGTCTTCCTTCAGGAACGGTAATTTTAAATGCCGGTACATGCGAAGCGCTCGTCAGCTTTTTGACCATGCCGGCCGCATCCATCGACTGGCTGAGCTGAAAGTTCCCCGCTTGAAAGCCGGAGGCATTTTTAAATTTCACATAAGCGATAAATACTTTTTCGTTTTTAATTAGGTCCTCTTTTTTCAGTTTGGCGGCGATGGACGTAACGGTCGATCCTTCCGGAATATAGACGCTGACCGTTTTTGCATTATTTTTATCGACCGGTTCGAGCGCCGATTTGATGTAGAGCGAAACAGCGCCTGTGGTTAAAATCAGCAGAACCGCGGCCACAGTCAGCCAAAACTTTATTCTATGTTTAAGGAGTCTTTTTATAAACGGTTTCTTAGTCTGATCTTCAAACATTGGTGTCCTCCTCTCCTCCCACGGTCTATACTACATGATTCGTTATCATTCGGCAATTTATTACAAAAAGATTTAATAAAAAAAGCCGCCTGTCGGCAGCAGGGCGCAAATGATTGCAAGATGCCCATTTAAAAATGACAAAATCCTAAAACGGTTTAAGTTTTAGGATTTTGCCAAGCGGTTCAGCCGCTGCTTTATTCTTCTTCGTCTTCATCCGCTAAAAACGTGTTCAGCGTCTCTTCGATCATATCCCACTCTTCTTCTGTTTCAATCGGCATCAGTTCGCCGTCTTCTCCGGCTTCATTCGGTACGAAGCTTGAAGCATGGATCTCGATCTCTTCCTCGTCCTGTGCTTCAACCGGATAATAAAGCACGTATGACTTGTTAAACTGATCGCTGTCAAATGTGAAGAGCACTTCACACAGCTGTTCGTTTCCTTTGTCGTCTACAATCGTAATGTTTTTTTCTCCGTGTTCCATCTTGATCACCTCATAAGTTTAGGCTGTCGAGATATCCTTGAAGGATCATCACGGCCGCCATTTTATCAATTACTTTTTTTCTTTTCTGCCTGCTTACATCTGCTGAAATCAGCATTCTTTCGGCCGCCATTGTCGAGAGGCGCTCGTCCCAAAGCACGACGGGAACTTGAAACGTTTCTTCAAGCACTTCCGCGAACTTCTGGCTCGCTTCCCCCCTCGGGCCGACGGTTCCATTCATGTTTTTGGGAAAACCGAGTACAATCTTGTCAATCACATAGTCTTTCGTCAATTCGGCGAGGCGGTTCAAGCCGTAGTCACCGCCCGCCTCGTCGATTTTAATCGTTTCTATCCCTTGAGCCGTCCAGCCCATTTCATCACTCAGCGCTACGCCGAGCGTTTTCGAACCTAAATCCAGACCTAATATTCGCATGCTTGTTTACGCCTCTTTATGCTGTTCTAAGTACGATTTAACCAATTCTTCGATTATCTCGTCTCTTTCTATTTTCCGAATCAGGTTACGTGCATCTCGATGCCTTGGAATGTAAGCGGGATCTCCTGATAGCAGATATCCGACAATTTGGTTGATCGGGTTGTAGCCTTTTTCCTGAAGCGCATCATGGACGGTTATCAGCACTTCATTTACATTGGTTTCCATCGAATCGTCGGAAAAGTTAAATTTCATCGTCTTATCAAATGAGCTCACCGTTTTGCACCTCTTTCCCAAATTCGCAGGCAAAGTTTCAGCCTGATTACCTTCTAATCACCATTCTACACCACAACGGCTATTTATAAAACGGATTTTACCCATTCTTCCGCAGATGCTAATGCTTCAGCAAGCCGCTCAGGCTGTTTTCCTCCCGCCTGCGCCATGTCCGGACGGCCGCCTCCGCCGCCTCCGCATGCTTCTGCGACTTGCTTGACAAGCTTGCCTGCGTGGAAACCCCGCTCTATTAAATCTTTTGTAACTCCGGCGGAAATATTCACTTTTTCGTTTTGAACCGCCCCGAGAACGATGACGGCTGAGCCCAGTTTCGCCTTCAGATCGTCAACCATTGTGCGCAGGTGATTCATATCTTTGGCATTCACTTTTTCTGCGAGCAGTTTGATTCCGTCAATTTCTTTTACTTTTTCTAAAATCTCTCCGGCTTCTTTATTTCCCAGTTTCGCCAATAAAGATTCGTTTTCTCTCTGAGCTTCTCTCAGATCAGACTGGAGCGCTTCGATCCGTTTCGGAACTTCCTTCACGTTGGTTTTCAGGACTTCTGCCGCCTGCTCGAGAAGCTCCAGTTTGGCGTTCATCTCTTCGTAAGCGCCCTGCCCTGTTACCGCTTCGATCCTGCGGGTGCCGGCCCCGATGCCTGATTCGGACACGATCTTAAAGAGGCCGATTTCAGCTGTGTTTCTCACGTGGCAGCCTCCGCACAGCTCGATGCTGTAGTCGCCGACCTGAACGACGCGGACGATGTCTCCGTATTTTTCGCCAAACAGCGCCATGGCTCCCATCGCTTTCGCTTCATCAATCGGTTTTAAGTCGATTTGCACAGGAATCGATGCCCAAATTTTATCGTTCACTTTTGTTTCAATTTGTTCGAGTTCTTCCTTAGTCACCTGTCCAAAGTGAGAGAAGTCAAAGCGCAGACGGCTGTCAGTGACTAGCGAGCCGGCCTGGTTGACATGCGTACCGAGCACATCTTTCAGCGCCTGATGAAGCAGGTGTGTCGCGGTATGGTTTTTGACGATGTCTTTTCTGAGCCGCTCCGTGACTTCTGCGGTCACGCTCATGCCTCTTTTAATTGCGCCGCTTTCCACGATCCCTTCATGGAGGTGCTGGCCTTTCGGCGCTTTTTTAACGTCTGTGACGCGAATAGCGGCATCCCCGCTTTTAACCCAGCCTTTATCACCGATTTGTCCGCCGCTTTCAGCATAGAACGGGGTTTTTTCCAGGATAAACTGAACCTTCTTGCCTTCTTGAACGAGGTCGGCAAGTTCCCCGTCTTGAAGAAGCTCGGCGATTTTCGTTTCCGTCTTGATATCGGAATAGCCGATGAACTCGCTTTCTGTCATGATATCGCGGAGAGCGCCGCCTTGAACCTGCATGCTGCCGACGTCCTGGCGCGCCTGCCGGGCCCGTTCGCGCTGCTTGTCCATCTCGCGCTCAAATCCGTCATGATCGACTTCCATGCCTTCATCTTCGGCGTATTCTTCGGTCAGTTCAACAGGGAATCCATACGTATCATACAGTTTAAAGACATCTTCCCCGGAAATGATGCGGTTTCCTTTTGCTTTTTCCTTTTGAATCACTTCTGAGAGAATCGCCAAGCCCTCGTGCAATGTTTCATGGAAGCGTTCTTCCTCTGTTTTGATGACTTTCGCGATAAAGTCCGCTTTTTCTTTGACTTCGCCGTAGAATGCGGCCATGATGTCGGCAACTACCGGAACGAGCTCATACATAAACGGACGGTTGATATTGATGGACTTCGCATAGCGGACAGCACGGCGAAGCAGCCTTCTGATGACATAGCCGCGCCCCTCGTTTGACGGAAGCGCTCCGTCGCCGACCGCAAACGCAGCCGTCCGGATATGGTCGGCCACAACCTTAAATGCCGTATCTTTTTCAGCAGATGTTCCGTACTTTTCTCCTGAAATGGCTTCTGTCGCCTTGATGATCGGCATAAACAAATCCGTATCATAGTTCGTCTTGGCGTCTTGAATAACAGATACCATCCGTTCAAGCCCCATCCCCGTATCGATGTTTTTCTTCGGAAGCGGTGTGTATGTTCCGTCAGGATTGTGGTTGAACTCGGAGAACACAAGGTTCCATACTTCAAGGTAACGCTCGTTCTCCCCGCCCGGGTAAAGTTCCGGATCAGACGGGTCATTTCCATAATCTTCACCGCGGTCATAGAAAATTTCGGTATTCGGTCCGCTCGGGCCTTCACCGATATCCCAGAAGTTCCCTTCCAGTCTGATGATCCGTTCCTCAGGAACGCCGATTTTTTTTGACCATAATTCATACGCTTCGTCATCTTCCGGATGGACCGTGACTGACAGGCGTTCGGGATCGAAGCCGATCCATTTTTGATCGGTTAAAAATTCCCAGGCCCACTCGATCGCTTCTTCTTTGAAATAATCGCCGATCGAAAAGTTCCCGAGCATTTCAAAGAACGTATGGTGGCGGGCTGTTTTCCCGACATTTTCAATATCGTTCGTCCTGATTGATTTTTGAGCGTTGCAGATGCGCGGATTCTCCGGCACAACCCGTCCGTCAAAATATTTTTTCAGCGTCGCGACTCCGCTGTTGATCCAAAGCAGGGAGGGATCTTCATGCGGAATAAGAGAGGCGCTCGGTTCAACGGCATGCCCTTTTTCTTTAAAAAAATCTAAAAACATTTGGCGCACTTGTGCGGATGTTAATGTCTTCATTATTTTTTTTCCTCCTTTAATGATGCACATGCAAATTAAAAAGCCCCCGCCCTATGCAAACATCGTTTACACAGGGACGAGAGCTCCTCTCGCGGTACCACCCTGATTATGCGCGTAACAAAACGCCCATCACCTTGATATCCGAATAACGCCGGATGAAGACGGCAGGTTTTCGCCTGCACTCAGGATTAGCTTCTACTGATCTTCTGTTAAAGCTCTTTCACCGCAATGGAGCTTCTCTCTATCAAACAGGGCTTCAGTATACTCGGATCCGTCAAACGAGATACGTATGTATGTCTATTTCGAAATTATAGACAACTGAAGCCGTTATGTCAAACTTCTGCCGCTCAAGCTTTTCTTGCCGCTAAAAAATGGACGAACATCACTTTGATAACGGCCATGACGGGCACAGCGAGAATCATGCCGATGATGCCGGCAAGCTCCCCGCCCGCCAGCAAACCAAGCATAATGACGACGGGATGCATATGCAGGCTTTTGCCGATGACAAGAGGGCCGAGAATATTGCCTTCGATAAACTGCAGCACCAAAATCGTAATGATCACCACGAAAACGAGCCTCGTCGATAAAGCGGCAGCCACCATGACGGCGGGAATCGCGCCGATGACGGGACCGAAATACGGGATGACATTTGTCGCGCCGATGACAAGGCCGAGGATCAGCGGATAGGGCAGGTCAAAAAACCAAAATGACAGGCTCGCTCCCAAGCCGATGACAAGACAGACAAAAAGCTGTCCTCTGATGTAGTCTCCAAGAGAATCATCAACATCGCGGATGAATTCGCTGCCTCTCGCCCTCCATGAAGAAGGCGTCAAATACCATACCGCCTTCTTCATCGTATCAATATCTTTCACCATGTAGAATACTAAAAAAGGAATAATCGCAGCCACGAGCATATAATCAAAAACGAACCGGATGCTTCTGATCGTCCGTTCCACCCAGCTTGCTACGAATTCTTCCGTCTGATTGACGAACCTGTCGATCCTGTCGTGCATGCCGTCGGGCCAGCCGTCTGTATGATGATGCAGCTGATCCAGCATGCTTTCGTAAGATGCGGCAAGAAACGGAATTCCCTCTGATAGCTCTGTCAGCTGTTTAATGAGAATCGGCACCCCTTTGTAAAAGGCGTAGCCGAGACCGGCAAAAAACAGAACATAAATCAGCAAAATACTCAATGTTCTCGGCACGCCTGCCCGGTGTATCTTTTCAACGACAGGCAAAAGCAGATAGGTGATAAAAACCGCAATCACAAGCGGGATCAGAATCGACTTCAGCAGCACGCAGACAGGCTCCCAAATCATTCTCAGCTGCAAAAAGATATAGACGGTTAATAGCAAAAGCATGAAGATCGAGACCCACATTAAAAGCTGCAGCGGTTTTTTCAGCATTTTTTTCACCCCTTGTTAGCTTTTGATTTCTGCTTGTAATTATTCCCGAAGAAAAAAGGGACACCCTTTTTAAGGGTATCCCTTCTGCTTAAAACATTTTCATGACGCGTCTTCTCAGCTTTCTCATGTTTCGCTTGTTCATCATATCGTTCTGAGACGCCATGTAGTACATCAAAGCCCCGGCTCCTAAAGAAATGAGAGAAGTCATTGTACGATTCAACTTTCTAACCTCCATTCAAAGGTTAATCGTTCGTTCGTCATCTGAAAACAGATCGTCCAGGCTGCTCAATGTTCCGTCCTCTTCGACTTGATGAGTCGAAATTTTTCCTTTTGAAAGGGTCAGCTCAATAAAGCATCCCCAGCAGTAATATTGATTTACACCGATTTTGCCGATGTTTTTGCTTTTGCAATTCGGGCAAACGAGCATTTGAACACACACCTCTTATTCGTTCAAGACGATTGTGCTTCTGCCTACTTCAAGCGGTTCCCCAGATGAGTGAATCTGCTTTTTGTCGCCTGACAAATCGGCAAAAAAACCGTCTGATAGTTCATATGCTACGATTATGCCCGTGTCGGAAGAAAAGTATACATCTTCCAGCATGCCCAGCGTATCTCCTGCTCCGTTTTTGACCATTTTTTGTTTCATCTGGTCATAAGAAAGACTCTGCTTCGGAATTTGCATCGGCTTGAATTCGGTGAAATCAACATATACGCTGTCACGTCCGATTTCGGTGACAGCGGGAAGCGGAAGAAGCGAACGGGGATTGTAAAAGCGCCGCTTCTCTTCCATAATCAATCCGAGACATGTCCCTTCATTGGAAAAACAGATATCTGTTACCACCCCAAGCGGGAGAGAAGATTGTCTGTCGTAAACATTGAGTCCTTCCAGCTCATTGCATGTTCTCAAAGTGTGATCAACCACCTTTTTACGAACATTCTTATGATCTGCTGTTGCGACGCGACTCATACGATGAAATGGATTCCATGAAAAACACTTATTCTGCTTCCTTTTCCATAAAATCAAAAGGTGTAATGCCTTCCATCCCGATATTGGCGTCATAGACGCTAAAAGGCAGCTCTTTTTGCAGCGCCATGAGCTCTTCATCCTCTTCATGCGCCGCCTGCTGAAGCCTTCTTTTAAGCGATGTCTGCCTTTCCGATGATTCCTTATTTTTCACGCCCCATTCAAGGGCCTCTTCTTCCCCGCACAAAATCAGGAATTTCTTGCTTCTTGTGATGGCCGTGTAAAGCAAGTTCCTTCTCAGCATGCGGTAATAGCTTTTGACGACCGGAAGGATGACGATCGGAAATTCGCTGCCCTGCGATTTGTGGATTGAACAGCAATAGGCGTGCGTAAATTGGTTAAAATCTTTTTTTGTAAAGGTGATTTCATTCCCGTCGAAAGAGACGACGGCCATATCTTCTTTTTCCGTATTTTCTTTTGCATAAAAAATCGAGACGATCTCACCCATATCACCGTTAAACACGTTGTGTTCCGGCTGGTTGACGAGCTGAAGCACTTTATCCCCGGTACGGTACACGACATCGCCGTACTTCATTTCCCTGCCTTTCGGCTTCGGGGGATTCAGGATGCCCTGCAAAAGCGCGTTTAACTCGTTGATACCGGCTGCTCCCCTGTACATCGGAGCCAAAATCTGAATATCCCTGGCCGAATACCCTTTTTGCAGCGCGTTTTTGACGACTTTTTCGACGACTTCTTTAATCTGCTGCTGGCGGCAGCGAATGAAAGAACGGTCTTTTGTCGGCGCGGTCAAGTTTTCAGGAAGCTTTCCTTGTTTCATTTCATGCGCCAGTTCAACGATGGAAGAGCCTTCAGCCTGCCTGTAAATATCGGTTAATCTGACAGAAGGAATGACATTCGATGCCAAAAGATCCCTCAGCACCTGTCCGGGACCGACGGACGGAAGCTGGTCTTCATCTCCGACCATGATGACCTGAATCCGGTCGGGAATCGCCTTGAACAATTGGTTGGCGAGCCATATATCAAGCATGCTCGTTTCATCAATGATGAGCAGCCGTCCGTCAATCGGATTGTCTTCATCGTGCGTAAATCCTTCGGCTCCATTCCAGCCGAGAAGCCTGTGAATCGTTACGGCCGGCAACCCGGTCGACTCGCTCATCCGCTTAGCGGCCCGGCCGGTCGGTGCTGTGAGCACAAACGGAAACGTTTCATCCTTTTTGTAATCAGCCGGATTTAAGCTTAAGCCGTGCAGCTCGCTGTACAACTCGACGATTCCCCTAATGACGGTCGTTTTCCCGGTTCCCGGTCCGCCTGTCAAAAGCAGCATCGGCGACATCAGCGCTTTTTGAATCGCTTCTTTTTGACTTGGCGCGTACTGCACTTTCATCCGTTCTTCAAGCTCCCCTAAAGCGAGCAGGAATTCCGATTCGGGAAACTGGTCATCGTATTCGGTCTGTCCGGCGATTTTCTGCACCCTTTTGGCAAAGCTTTGTTCAGCGTAGTAAAGGGACGGATAATAACACCTTTCATCTTCAATGAACAGCTCTTTTTGCTCCCCTAAAGAAATGATCGCGTCCGCCACATCCATCTCGGTTACTTTTTCATCACCTGCAGACTGGTTTAACAGTTTTTGCGTCTCGATGATGAGCTGTCTCGTGTCTATGTATGTATGCCCTTCTTGAAGGCATGTCGCTTCAACCGTGTATAAAATCGCCGCCTTGATCCGCTCTTCATGTTTGCCTGAGATCCCCATTCTGCCGCCCAGTTCGTCCGCCTTGATAAAGCCGATTCCTTCGACATCCTTGACAAGCTGGTACGGATTTTCGCGGATTTTATCAAGCGTTTCCGCTTCATACGCCTGATAAATTTTCATGGACAGCTGGGGGCCGAAGCCGAATTCGCTCAAGGAGATCATAATCTGTTCGAGCCCCTGATGCTGCTGCAGGGCAGCGGCAAGCTTATCCGCCTTTTTTTTGGAGAGCTTCGGAACATCATACAGGACGGTGCCGTCGCTTAAAATTTTGTTGATCGCACCTTCCCCAAGCTTATTAACAATTTCCTCGGCCGTTTTTTTGCCGATTCCTTCAAATAAATCGCTGGCCAAGTATTGGATCACACCTTCTTTTGTTGTCGGCACTTCTTTTTTAAAATGATCCGCTTGAAATTGCAGGCCAAATTTCGGATGGGAGGCGGTTTTTCCGTAAAAAGTGTAGATATCGTCTTCATGGATCAAAGGAAAGTAACCCGTGACAGAAACGGTTTTGTCTTCAAAAGACTCCGATGTTTCTTCCACTTTTACTTTTAATACGGTATACAGGTTTGTTTCATTATGATAAATGACAGCCGCAACCGTTCCTTTTACAAATGAAGCTTCTTCCATTTCAATTTGGTCCGGGTTATGGCGCTGCATCACTGTTCTCCCCCTCTCCATTCAAAATCCGTTATGACGGCCCTTGATCAATCAAGCTTCTTCCAAAAGCTGCTTGGCGCGAATGCTGAGCATATGGTCCGGCTGAATGTCCAGCGCCTTGTTCAGCATGGCAAGCGCGGTTTCCCGATCTTCCTTAAACGCATAGGCAACGCCTAAATTATAAAAAGCATCTGCATGGGACGGATCGCGCTCTGTTACATTTGAAAACTCCGTGATAGCTTCGTCCAGCATCCCTTCATTGGCAAGGCACATCGCGTATTGAAAACGGGCTTCGACATCCATATCGTTCAGCTCAGCGGCCCTTTGCAAATACGGCATCGCGAGCTTCGGCTGCTCAAGCTTCACAAGCGTCGTCCCGAGCATATAATATAAGTCGCTGTTTTCCATGCCCGTCCGATGCGCTTTTTCAAACATGTCCTTCGCTTCTTGATACCGTTCTTTCATGACATAGACATTCCCGGCTCCATAATAAGCTGCTCCCGCTTTCTCGTCCAAAGCAGCCGCCCGGTCGTAAAACTTAAGCGCCCTGTCCAGTTCCCCGACTGCCGAAAGCAGATTGGCAAAGTTGATATAAGGCACCGGATCGCCGCTGTTTTCATCAATTGCCTTTGTAAAGGCTTCTGCGGCTTTTTCAAAGTCGCCTTTTTGCATAGCATCTATTCCAATTTGATTGTAATCCAAAAGCCCTCTCCCTTTCACGAACTATTTTAAAAAGGCCGCCGACATTGCCGGCAGCCGTTCGAGAAGCTCCGGGGTGTTATCCAGAGCCCCGGTTTTATACATACCAAAGTTGTTGTCCGTCTTTAAACACATCATCAATCGTTCCGCCGCCTAGGCATTCTTCACCTCTGTAAAAGACAACCGCTTGTCCCGGCGTAACGGCGCGGACCGGCTCTTTAAAGACGACCTCTGCTTCATCTGTCCCGGTCATTCTGACAGTGACTTCGTGATCGGCTTGGCGATAGCGGAATTTGGCCGTGCAGGTGAGCTCGTCTTCGCCGCCGAAGACGCCGTCATGCACAAAGCTTACGTTTGTCGCCGTGATCTTATCGGAGAAAAGAAGCGGATTGTCGAATCCTTGGTCAACATACAAGATGTTTTTTTCAAGGTCTTTTCCGACGACGAACCAAGGGTCTCCGCTTCCCCCGATGCCGAGGCCGTGCCTTTGTCCGATCGTATAGTACATTAAACCGTCGTGGCGGCCTTTGAATTCGCCTTCCATCGTCCGCATATCTCCCGGCTGTGCTGGAAGGTACTGGCTGAGAAACGTTTTGAAGTTCCGTTCTCCGATAAAGCAGATGCCTGTGCTGTCTTTTTTGGCAGCTGTCGCAAGCCCCGCTTCTTTTGCGATTTCCCTGACGCGGCTTTTTTGAAGCTCGCCGATCGGAAACAGCACTTTGCTTAACTGCTCTTCTGTCAGCTGGTTAAGAAAATAGGTCTGATCTTTATTTTCGTCCAGCCCTCTGAGCATTTTAACACGCCCGTCCGTACGGTCGACCCGCGCATAGTGGCCGGTGGCCAAATAATCGGCTCCAAGCGACAAAGCGTGCTCCAAAAAGGCTTTAAATTTAATCTCTTTGTTGCACATCACATCCGGGTTCGGCGTTCTGCCCGCTTTATATTCATCAAGGAAATATTGAAAAACCTTTTCCCAATACTGCTTTTCAAAATTTACCGCATAGTACGGAATTCCGATTTGATTACATACCTTTATAACATCTTCGTAATCTTCCGTCGCTGTGCAAAAACCGTTCTCATCTGTGTCATCCCAGTTTTTCATAAAAATTCCGATGACATCATAGCCCTGCTCTTTCAAAAGCAAAGCCGCCACAGAGGAATCAACGCCTCCGGACATTCCGACGACCACCCGTGTATCTTCAGGCCGCTTCGTCATTTTCATCAACTCCAATAAATCAATTCAAAAACTTGTCCTTTCAGATCATATCATCATTTTCGGGCAAGATGCGAATCTTTAGCTCGGAGCGTCGCTTCCCGACACTTATGACAGGCGCTGAACAATTGCCGCAAGTTCTTTCGCGGCCCGCTCCACCTGCTCCTCTGTATTGCCAAAGCCGAAGCTGATCCGTATGGATGACGTCAGCCGGTCATCTTCCTCGCCAAACATGGCGGAGAGAACATGAGACGGAAGCACAGATCCGGCCGTGCACGCCGATCCGCTCGATACTGCAATTCCCGCCATATCGAGATTAACGAGCAGCGATTCAACAGATACTCCCGGAAAATACAGATTTAAAATATGCGGCAGGCTGTGCTCTCTGCTGCCGTTCACATCGAAGGAGACGCCATCTGCTTCCAGCGTACGAATGACGATGTCTTTAAACCGGCGGTAAAGCGCCGATTTTTCTTCTCTTTCCTGACCTGACAGCAAAACGGCTTCACCGAGTCCCGCGATTCCCGGGACATTTTCCGTTCCCGCCCGACGTTTGCGTTCCTGCTCTCCTCCGAAAAGCAGCTGGCTGAGCTTCACCTTTTCGTTGACGTATAAGAAGCCTGTCCCCTTCGGCCCGTTCAGTTTATGTCCGGAGACTGACATCATATCGATGCGGCTTTTTTGCACATCAATCGGCAAAAAGCCGAAGGCTTGTACCGCATCTGTATGAAACAGCGCCCGATGGTCTTTTAGCAGATCGCCGATCTCATCTATCGGCTGAATCGTTCCCACTTCATTGTTTCCATACATTACCGTCACCAGGATGGTATCGTCCCGCAGCGCGTCTTTCACCTGCTCAGCGGAGATTCTTCCGCTTTCGTCGACATCAAGATATGTGACGTCAAATCCCATTTCTTCAAGCCTGTTGCACGTATGCAGAACGGCGTGGTGCTCGATCTTTGTCGTGATGATGTGGCGGCCCTGCTGCTCTCTCGCCAGTGCGGTTCCGAGAATCGCCATATTGTCGGCTTCGGTTCCCCCGCTCGTAAAAACGATTTCATTGGGATGCGCTCCGATTTCCCGAGCGATCATCTCCCTCGTGCCGTCAAGCCATTTTCGGCTCTCCCTCCCAAAGGAATGAATGCTTGAAGGGTTTCCGAAGTTTTCCGTTAAGTAAGGCAGCATTTTTTCCACTACCCGTGGGTCAGTCGGAGAAGTCGCTGCATGGTCTAAGTAAATCCGTTCCATCCTAACATTACACCTCAATCTTAAATGTAAAACATATACGCTTCTTGCTCGCCCTCTGTATAGCTGGCCAAGTCTTCAAGCGTCGTGGAGTCCAGCACTTCCTTGACAGCGTCGCGAATCTTGATCCACAGCTCGCGCTTTGCCGGCTCCTCATTTTCAAGTACTTCCACCGGGCTGATCGGTCCTTCCAGAACGCGAATGATATCGCCCGCCGTAATCGCCTCAGGCTCGTCACCCAGAATATAGCCGCCGTACGCGCCGCGGATGCTTTTCACAAGCCCTGCGTTCCGCAAAGGTGAAACAAGCTGTTCCAAATAATGTTCCGATAAATCGTTTGTCTGAGCAATACTTTTCAAAGAAGTCGGGCCTTCCCCATGCTTTTTAGCAAGCTCAATCATAATCGTCAGCCCGTATCTGCCTTTAGTTGATATTTTCAAAATAAACACCTCTAACCTATAATAAATCATGCCTTCAGGACGAAGGTACTCGGCGTTTTTCGCAGGACGCGAAAGCTCTTAGCCGAGTCTCCTTTCTCACCAGGACAAAGCTACTCGGCGTTCCTCGCAGGACGCGAAAGCCTTTAGCCGAGTCTCCTTTCTCACCAGGACAAAGCTACTCGGCGTTCCTCGCAGGACGCGAAAGCCTTTAGCCGAGTCTCCTTTCTCACCAAGACGAAGCACTCGGCGTTCCTCGAAGGAGGAAAAAGCACGCAGCCGAGTCCCGTTCGGACGCAGGAGGCGCCCAGCACATCCTAACAAGGCATAAGCCGTTCTCCAAATGAAATTACCGGTGCAAGCCGGCTGTTGGTTTTTAAGCATCTGTTATATATTAAAAACTCGGTTAAGGCAAGGTTCCAGCCTTGCCCTTCTGATAGATTACAGGTTATTATAGCACACTTTATATAAACTTTCATTTTCGGCCCTATATTCAGCTTGCCATATTCATTTCTTTTCTAATCGTCTTTTTTCCGTTACTCTATAAAAAGAATACATTCGGGAGAGATCAATCATGAAACCACTCGCATTTCGAATGCGCCCTACAAAAATCGAAGAGGTTCTCGGCCAGGATCATCTGGTCGGAGAAGGAAAGATCATTCATCGGATGGTGCAGGCCAAACACCTCTCATCGATGATTCTGTACGGCCCCCCGGGCATCGGCAAAACGTCGATCGCCACGGCGATTGCCGGCAGCACAAGCATCGCTTTCCGAAAACTGAACGCTGTCATCAATAATAAAAAGGACATGGAAGCCGTTGCCGCCGAAGCCAAAATGTCGGGGCAGGTCATCTTAATCCTTGATGAAGTGCACCGGCTTGACAAAGGCAAGCAGGACTTTCTCCTTCCGTATTTGGAAAACGGCATGATTATTATGATCGGGGCGACGACAGCCAACCCGTACCATGCGATCAATCCGGCGATCAGAAGCAGAACGCAGATTTTCGAGCTGCAGCCATTAGACTCTGAACAAATCAAAGCGGCCATTAAACGGGCGCTTGAGGATGAACACAGAGGCCTCGGTTCGTATGATGTTGCCCTCGACGATGAAGCCCTTGACCATATGGCCCGCGGCTGCGGCGGCGATGTCCGCTCCGCTTTGAATGCGCTCGAGCTTGCCGTATTGTCCACAAAGGAAAACAGCGAAGGAACCATCCGCATTACATTGGAAATCGCAGAAGAATGCCTGCAGAAAAAAAGCTTTGTCCACGACAAAGATGGAGACGCGCATTATGATGTCATTTCCGCTTTCCAAAAATCGATCAGAGGCTCTGATGTCAATGCGGCACTTCATTATCTGGCAAGGCTCATTGAAGCGGGGGATTTGGAAAGCCTTGCACGGAGGCTGCTTGTTATCGCCTATGAAGATATCGGCCTGGCGAGTCCGCAGGCTGGAGGAAGAACGCTTCAAGCTATTCAAACGGCGGAACGAATCGGATTTCCGGAGGCAAGGATTCCGCTCGCCAACGCCGTGATCGAGCTTTGCCTGTCTCCTAAATCGAACTCGGCGATCCTTGCGGTTGACGAAGCGCTGTCAGACGTCCGCTCCGGAAAGATCGGCGATGTGCCGAACCATTTAAAAGACGCCCATTATAAAGGAGCCGCAGAGCTTGGCAGAGGCGTCGAATACAAATATCCGCACAATTACGAGAACGGCTGGGTCAAACAGCAGTACCTGCCTGATCCGCTGAAAAACAAAGTTTACTATCAGCCGAAGCAGACAGGAAAATTTGAGCTCGCGCTGAAACAAGTATATGACAAGCTGATGAAACAAAAATAATAAACAGCCTGTTCCATTTTCATATGGGGAACAGGCTGTTTATTATTACACTGAGCTTTAAAGGATGACAAAATCCCAAAACGGCTTTTAGTTTTGGGATTTTGTCATCAATCTTAAACGACAGCACCGTTGCCGTCATTTTTGTATTACTTATCTTTCACCCTTTTGATCGGGATATCTTTCAAAAGCTCCATGATCACATGGCCGCCCATGATCAAGCCTGCGACTGACGGAACAAAAGCATTCGAAGACGGCGGCATCTGCGCTTTGCGGATTTTCGCTTCGTCATTTCCGACGATTTGGCGTACGTCTTCGCGGATCACGATCGGGCTTTCGTCAGAAAAGACGACTTTAATGCCTTTCGTAATGCCTTCCTTGCGAAGCCTCGTCCGGATGACTTTTGCAATCGGATCGGTGTGGGTTTTTGAAATATCGGCCACTTGGAACCTTGTCGGATCTGTTTTATTGGCCGCTCCCATGCTTGAAATGATGTTGATGTCCCGCTTCAGGCACTCTTTCATTAAGTGAATTTTATAATGAATCGTGTCTGACGCGTCGATTACATAATCCGGTTCATAAGCAAAAAACTGTTCATACGTCTCTTCGGTATAGAACATTTTTAAAGCGATGACATCACACTCAGGATTAATATCGGCGATTCTCGTTTTCATTAAGTCCACTTTCGGCTGTCCGACCGTTGAAAGTAAAGCCGGCAGCTGACGGTTGACATTGGTGATGTCAACATCGTCTTTATCGACCATCACGATTCTGCCGACACCAGAACGGGCGAGCGCTTCCGCGGCGAAAGAGCCGACCCCGCCGACGCCCAAAACGGCGACCGTGCTGTTTTTTAAAATATTTAAACCTTCTTTTCCAATCGCTAATTCATTGCGTGAAAACTGATGTAACAAGAATCTCACTCCATCTTTATTAACAGTTACCGATAGTATCTTATCATAATCGGGTGATTAAACAAGCGGTCTATTTCATTTTCCCGTCATATTTTTTCGCTTCGCCTCATAGATTATCCTATGTATGGCCGAAAAAGGCCTTTTCAAGCACAAAAAAAGTCCCGATTGTGCCGTTGTCGTATTCCTTCGTTTTGATCCCGCTCTCGGCAGGTGGGTGTTCTGTTCCAAACTTTGCAAGTCCTCCTGAGCACACGAGTGATAAGAGGCATTTGCTCCATTTGGAAACGTCGAACTCCCAAGTAAAAAAATGTTCGGTCAAAACTAGGTGTACAACAAACACATCAGGACTTTATTTGTTAAAAATGATATCATACGTCCCTTTGATTTTCAATGGGATGTACAGCCGTATATTTTACAATTTACTGTCGAACTTTGCGGTTGATTGACAGGTGCAGCTCATCGAGCTGGGCGCTGTCCACTTCGCTAGGTGCTTCCATCAACAAACAGCTTGCGCTTGCCGTTTTCGGGAATGCGATCGTATCTCTCAGGTTGGTGCGGCCGCTGAGCAGCATCACAAGCCGGTCAAGGCCGAGCGCGATTCCGCCGTGCGGGGGAGCCCCGTATTCAAACGCTTCAAGCAGGAAGCCGAACTGCTCTTTCGTCTCTTCCTCAGATAGACCCAAAAGCGCAAACATTTTCTCCTGAACATCTTTTTCAAAAATACGGATTGATCCGCCGCCCAGCTCATAGCCGTTTAAGACAAGATCATAGGCTTGCGCTTTCATGTCTTCCGGATTCGTGTCGACCAGATCAAGGTCTTCCCGGACAGGCATCGTGAACGGGTGGTGTGCCGCATAGAAACGTCCTTCTTCTGAATCATACTCAAGAAGCGGCCAATCAACGACCCATAAAAAGTTGAACAAGCTTTCATCGATCAGATTCAATTCTTTTCCGAGCTTTAAGCGCAGCGCGCCGAGCGCGTCATTGGCGACTTCCAGCCGGTCTGCGACAAAGAGGATGAGGTCCCCTTCCTTCGCGTCAAGCGCTTCAATGAGCACCTGCTGTTTTTCGTCCTGGAAGAACTTCGCAATCGGGCCTTTCAGTCCGTCCGCTTCGGCTTTCAGCCATGCCAGCCCTTTCGCCCCGTAGTTTGCGGCGAATTCGCCGAGTGCGTCAATGTCTTTCCGCGAATATTTAGATGCAGCGCCTTTAACGTTTATCGCTTTAACCGCGCCTCCGTTTGCCACAGCTGACGCAAACACTTTAAAATCGGAATCCTTTACGTTTTCTGATACATCGGTCAAAAGCATGTCAAAGCGGGTATCCGGTTTGTCGGATCCGTAAAGGTTCATCGCATCCTGATATGACATTCTCGGCAGCGGCAGAGAAATGTCCACACCGTGCGTTTCGAGCATGACTTTCGCCATCATTTCTTCAGCGAGCTTCATGATGTCTTCCTGGTTCATAAATGACATTTCGATATCGATCTGCGTAAACTCCGGCTGGCGGTCGGCGCGCAAATCTTCGTCCCTGAAGCAGCGGGCGATTTGATAATAGCGGTCAAAGCCGGACACCATCAACAGCTGTTTGAAAAGCTGCGGAGACTGCGGCAGCGCGTAAAATTCTCCTTCATGGACGCGGCTCGGCACGAGATAGTCGCGCGCTCCTTCAGGCGTTTTTTTTGTCAACACCGGTGTTTCAATATCGATAAAGCCGTTGTCATCAAGGAAGCTGCGGACGGCTTTTGTAACGTTATGCCGCATTTTTAAGGTGTTGAACATCTCCGGTCGGCGCAAGTCGAGATAGCGGTGCTTCAACCTGATGTCTTCAGACACTTCTGAAGCCTGGTCGCTGATCGCAAAAGGCGGCGTTTTGGCCGCACTCAGCACATTGACCGATTCCGCCTGGATTTCGATTCTCCCGGTTTTCAAGTTCGGATTGACTGTTGCTTCTTCACGGGCAACGACTTTTCCTGTAATGTCAAGCACATATTCGCTGCGGATGCTTTCAGCTGTTTCAAGGGCGTCTTTGGAAACGTCGGGATTAAATACAACCTGCACAATGCCGGTGCGGTCTCTCAAATCAATAAAAATCAAGCCTCCGAGATCGCGTCTTTTTTGAACCCATCCTTTTAAAACGACGGATTCTCCGATCGCCTTCTCCGTTATTTCGCCACAATAATATGTTCGTCCAAACAAAGCGGTCCTCTCCTTTAACTTTCAGTGTTTGTTTTCAAGAAATGGATGAATTCATCAAGGCCGATGGCCTGTTGATCTCCTGTTTTCGCATCTTTGACATTCATTTGATTTTGGCTCAGTTCATCCTCGCCCAAAACAGCGATATATTTCGCATTGAGACGGTCGGCGGATTTAAACTGGCCTTTCATTTTTTTCTGTTCATAGTCGATTTCGGCGGAAATTCCTGCTTCTCTCAATTTATAAAGGAGGGATACAGAATAGTCTTTGGCTTTGTCGCCAAGTGTCACGATATAGCAGTCAATGCCTTCATCCGCTCCGACTTTCACATTTTCCGCGTCAAGTGCGGCGAGAAGACGTTCGATACTCATTGCAAAGCCGATGCCCGGCGCTTTCGGTCCGCCGAACTCCTCGGTAAGGCCGTCATAGCGCCCTCCGCCAGCAAGCGTCGTAATCGCTCCGAAACCTTCGGCATTGCTCATGATTTCAAAAGCTGTGTGATTGTAATAGTCAAGACCTCTCACCAGGTTCGGATCGACCTCAAACGCAATGCCGATGTCGGTCAGATATTGCTGCACTTTCGCAAAATAGGCTTTGGATTCTTCATTTAAGTAGTCAAGAATAGAAGGAGCGGTTTTCAGCAGTTCATGATCCCTGTCTTTTTTACAGTCCAGAATCCGCAGCGGATTTTGTCGGAGCCGTTTTTGACAGTCTGAACAAAACTCGTCGATCCTCGGCTCAAAGTGGCGGATCAGCGCTTCTCTGTGAGCGGTTCGGCTCTCTTTGTCGCCGAGGCTGTTAATGACCAGCTTCAGATTGCTGAGACCCGCTTTCCGGTATACGCTCATCGCCAAGGCAATGACTTCCGCGTCAATCGCCGGATCGTTCGAACCGATCGCTTCGATGCCGAATTGATAAAATTGGCGGTAGCGGCCTGTCTGCGGCCTTTCATAGCGGAACATCGGTCCGATGTAGTAAAGTTTCGTCGGCTGAACCGGATTAGCAAAAAGTTTGTTTTCCACAAAAGAGCGTACTGCAGATGCAGTGCCTTCAGGACGAAGCGTCAGGCTTCTTCCTTTTTTGTCAGCGAATGTGTACATTTCCTTTTGTACGATATCGGTCGATTCTCCCACCCCGCGGGAAAATAGTTCTGTATGTTCAAAAATAGGTGTCCGGATTTCTTTATATTGATACGCATGACACGTTTCTCTCGCAATCTTTTCGACGTATTGCCAGCGTTCCGATTCTCCTGGGAGAATATCTTGTGTTCCCCTTGGAATATTAAATCCCATTTTTAAATCCTCCTCATGACTTAAATGCTTTTTTTCATTTATGGAAATAAAAAAACCCCCGAACCTACTATAAAACCAATAGTAGGGACGAGAGTTATACCCGTGGTGCCACCCTAGTTGGAACGATCAACCCGTTCCCGCTCATGCCTTTAACGCAGGTTCACGTCCGCCGCCTAATTGCTCGCAAGTTCTGCCGGGCTTTCAGCGGGAAACCTTCGGAGTGTTCATTCGGTCAAGATACCGTGCAGACCGCTTTCAGCCCAGGGCGGTTCCTCTCTTTTCACGTACTCTTGCCTACTATTCTCCATCTTCAGTTCAACTCATATGTACACTAATTTATATTATAATACGAGTGTTAAGTGTGCATGTCAACCCTATTTGCGGTTCTTTTTATTCTGAATTGATTCTTTGGACGCGAGCCCCAGCTCAGTCGCCGTTTCTTCCATAAAGCCGGCTTGCTCCGGATCCGCATGATCCTTTAGATGCAGATTTGCATCTTGCTCATGGATCGCTCTGCCCATTCTTTGATTATACCTCACACAACAACATCCTTTTGATATCTTTTTTCTATAGTATAAACAAATCATTTTCATTTTATTAAAAAAACGGCAAGGAATATACGATATAGAAGAAGAAGTAGTGTTCCAAGTTTTTTACCGAAAGGAGGAGATGGGTAACAATATGAAAAAAAGAACAGTATTGATCCTATCGATGATGCTGGCAGCACAAGCAGCCTTTTATACATCGTCAAACACAGCTTCTGCAGCCATCGGGGAAGCCGTGATTGCCACCGATGAAATCAATGTCAGGAGCGGACCCGGACTGAGCCATGAAATCGTCAGCGTCGTCAGCCGGAATGAAAGCTATCCGATTCTTGAAGAGCGCGGGGATTGGGTCCAGATCCAGCTGAACGGCGGACAAAAAGGATGGGTTGTATCCTGGCTGATCAAGAAAAAAAGCCAAGTCTCCAACGGCTCTGATTCAGCGGAGGGAAAAGTCACATCTTCCGAAGCAAACCTGAGAATCAGAAAAGGCCCCGGCACTTCATATGAAGTCCAAGGCGTATTCCCTGAAGGAGAACAGGCTGACCTGCTAAAGACCGACGGAAACTGGGTGAAGATTTCCTATCAGAACATCACTGGCTGGGTCCATTCAGACTATGTCAATCAAGGTTCAGGAGCAAAACAGTCTCAATCGTCTTCATCACGCGCTTCATCAACAAAATCAGGAACGGTCGGCGTATCCACCTTAAATGTCAGAAGCACAGCTTCCCATCAAGGACGGATTATTGCGTCGCTTCAACGGAATGCAAGTGTGACGATTTTAAACGAACAGCACGGCTGGTATGAAATCGAATTTAATGGTCAAAAGGGCTGGGTCGCAAGCCACTATATTCTCGAAGGACCCAAACAGAAAAGCGGAACTTCGGAAACAAGCAGCGGCTCCGGGTCAAAACAGCAGGCCACCATCGTGTATGAAGGCACAAATGTTAGAAGCGGGCCTTCGACATCCTCAGCGATCGTCAAGCGCGCAGGGAAAGGCGAGTCTTACCCGATCGTCTCTGCAAAAGGCGACTGGTATGAAATCAAACTGTCAAACGGCGATTCCGCCTATGTGGCAAACTGGGTCGTTCAGACCGCTGACCAGTCTGGCTCAGCCGGAGATTCGAAAAGCGCAGCACCGCCTTTGGCAAAGCGGTCAAGCGCGAGCGGCACAATCAAAAATAAAACGGTTGTCATCGATGCCGGACACGGCGGACATGACAGCGGGACAATCGGAACGCGGGGGACGCTCGAAAAACGGCTGACCATCAAAACAGCAACGCTTCTTGCCGCGAAACTGAGAGCCGATGGCGTCAACGTCTATATGACGCGGAATGACGATTCTTTCGTCAGCCTTCAGTCGCGGGTCGCGACCTCTCATTACCGAAACGCCGACGCTTTTATCAGCATTCATTATGATAGTTTTGCAAACGCGTCCGTAAGGGGAAATACCGCCTATTACTACAGCCCGTCAAAAGACCGGAAGCTCGCAGCAGACGTTCAGTCCGAGATCGAAAAACACTCGCCTCTGCCTAGCCGCGGCGTATTATTCGGGGACTACTTCGTATTAAGAGAAAATAAACAGCCCGCCGCATTGTTTGAACTCGGCTACTTGAGCCATCCTCAAGAAGAAGCGGTTGTCAGCACGAACGCTTATAGAGAAAGAGTGACAGACGGCATTAGAAGCGGCTTAGAAAACTATTTTAACTAATAAAAAAGCTCCCAAATGGGAGCTTTTTTATGCTTTCGAATCCATAATAAAGGTGACGGGACCCGAATTTGTCAGCTTGACATTCATCATTTCGCCAAATCTTCCCGTTTCGACAGCAACGCCTTTCGCGCGAAGCATGCTGTTCCACTCCTCGTATAATTGAAGCGCCTGATCGGGTTTTGCCGCTTTTGTAAAATTCGGCCGCCTTCCTTTTTTCGTGTCGCCGTACAAGGTAAACTGAGAAACCGATAAAACGGAGCCTCCGACATCTAAAAGCGACAGGTTCATCTTTTCGCCTTCATCTTCAAAAATCCGCAGATTGACTAGCTTTTCTGCTAAATATGCGGCATCTTCGCTCGTATCCTCATGCGTCACGCCGACAAGCACCATCAAGCCGAGGCCGATTTGACCGACAGTCTCGCCTCCTACCGAAACGCTTGCATCTGTGACGCGCTGAACAACTAATCTCATGACGCTTTTCCTCCTAATTCATCACCCTGCGCACGGAGTAGATATCTTTGATCTGTTTGATCCGTTCAACCACTTTATGCAAATGATTAATATTTTGAATGAAGATGGCCATATGGATCGTCGCCACTTTATTGCGGTCCGATTTACCTGACACAGATGAAATATTTGTTTTTGTCTCATTAACGGCCTGAAGAACTTCATTAAGAAGGCCGCGGCGGTCATAGCCGAGAATTTCGATTTCGACGTTATATTCTTTTCTCCGCTGCGTCTGCGGCTCATGCTCCCATTCTACTTGAATCAGCCGGTCGAGCGCTTCATTTGTTAAAACATTCGGGCAGTCCTCGCGATGGACGGATACACCACGGCCTTTTGTAATGAATCCGACGATCGGATCTCCCGGAACGGGGTTGCAGCATTTTGACAGTCTGATCAGAAGGTTGTCAACGCCTTTGACGCGAACACCCGCTTCGCGTTTTTTCCCTTGGTAAGGTTTCGGTTCAGGTGTTACATCTTGAACGCTTTTCACCTGTTCTTCCTGATCTCTGATTTTCCGTTCTTTTTCCGTCAGACGGTTTGCAACTTGAGCGGCTGTAATGCCGTTATAGCCGACTGCGGCATACATGTCTTCTTCATTGGCAAAATTGAACTTGTCGGCGACTTTCTGCAGATTCTCGACAGTTAAGACGTCCTTCACTTCAAAGTCCAGGTTTTTAATTTCTTTTTCAACCAGTTCTCTGCCTTTTTCGACGTTTTCCTCTCTGCGCTGCTTTTTAAAGAACTGGCGGATTTTATGCTTAGCCTGAGATGTCTGCGCAAGGTTGATCCAGTCCTGGCTCGGACCGTACGAATGCTTGGATGTTAGAATTTCTACGATATCCCCTGTGCGCAGCTTGTAATCAAGCGTGACCATTTTTCCGTTTACTTTCGCCCCGATCGTTTTATTGCCTATTTCTGAATGGATCCGGTACGAAAAGTCGATCGGCACAGAGCCTGACGGCAATTCAATGACGTCCCCTTTCGGCGTAAAAACGAACACCATGTCAGAAAACAAATCGATTTTTAGAGATTCCATAAATTCTTCGGCATCGCTCGACTCATTTTGAAATTCCAAAATTTCGCGGAACCAGGAAAGCTTTTTATCAAAGCTTGAATCTTCATTGACATTTTTGCCTTCTTTGTAAGCCCAGTGGGCCGCGATTCCGTATTCCGCAATTTCGTGCATTTCAAACGTCCTGATCTGGACTTCCAGCGGATCCCCCTTCGGCCCGATGACGGTGGTGTGGAGGGACTGGTACATGTTCGGCTTCGGCATTGCGATATAGTCTTTAAATCTGCCCGGCATCGGCTTCCAGCATGTATGAATGATGCCTAGAACCGCGTAGCAGTCCTTGATGCTGTTGACGAGGATCCGGACTGCGAGCAAGTCGTAAATTTCATTGAATTGCTTGTTTTGCATCGCCATCTTTCTGTAGATGCTGTAAATATGCTTCGGCCGGCCGGAAAAGTCCGCTTTAATATTGACCTCTTCGACGCGGCTTTTCACTTCGTTTACGACCTCTTCGACGTACAATTCCCTTTCGGCCCGCTTTTTCTTCATCAAATTGACGATCCGGTAATATTGCTGTGGATTTAAATAGCGTAAAGCGGTATCCTCAAGCTCCCACTTTATTTTTGAAATCCCAAGGCGATGAGCCAGCGGAGCAAATATTTCAAGCGTCTCATTTGAAATTCTGCGCTGCTTTTCCTGCGGCAGGTGCTTCAAGGTTCTCATGTTGTGAAGACGGTCCGCCAGCTTGATCAAAATGACGCGGATGTCCTGAGCCATAGCCACAAACATTTTCCGATGATTTTCTGCCTGCTGTTCTTCCTGTGATTTATATTTAATTTTCCCAAGCTTCGTGACGCCGTCGACAAGCATCGCAACTTCTTCGTTGAATGCTTCCTTTAAATCTTCAAGCGTTACGCTCGTATCTTCCACCACATCATGGAGAAATCCTCCCGCTATTGTGGCGGGGTCCATTTCCAAATCGACGAGGATACCCGCGACCTGGATCGGATGGATAATATAAGGCTCGCCCGATTTGCGGTATTGTTCGCGATGTGCGTCTTCCGCGTACTGATAAGCCTTTTTTATAAAAGCAACATGTTCATCGGAAAGGTAACTTTTCGCCTTCTCAATGACTTGCTCAGCGGTTAATACTTGTTCGTTCGCCATGGAATCACCTTTTTTATAATTGAAAACTGTATTGTAATTATTATCAAGAAAAATGTCACAGATGTAAAGAGAAGAAATTCAAAAGGACTTTTGCCGGCCCCGGAATACTATATGAATAGGAAAAAAAGCACCCGCTTTTTATGAGTGCTTTTTATAGTATAAAATTTGTTTAGTATTGCATCAAGGTTAAAATATCATATCCGTCCAGTTTATTTCTTCCTTCAAGATATGTCAGTTCGATCAGGAAAGCGATTCCGGCTACGACGCCGCCGAGCTCTTCAACCAGCTTGATCGTTGCTTCGATCGTCCCGCCGGTTGCAAGCAGGTCGTCAGTGATCAAGACGCGCTGCCCCGGTTTAATGGCATCTTTATGGATGGTCAGGACATCTTTTCCATATTCCAATCCGTAGTCGACTTTGATGACTTCACGCGGCAGTTTGCCTTCTTTGCGGACAGGCGCAAATCCTACCCCAAGCGAATATGCGACAGGGCAGCCGATGATAAATCCTCTCGCTTCAGGTCCCACGACAAGATCGATCTCTTTTTCTTTCGCATACGTTACAATTTGATCTGTCGCGTAGCGATAGACGTCGCCTTTGTCCATCAATGTTGTAATATCTTTAAATTGTACGCCTTCCTTCGGGTAGTCCGGCACAATTGTCACATACTTCTTCAAATCCATCTGTCTTCATGTCCTCCTCATACTTTATAAGCGACGGCGTTTTCCGCCATCCGCTTATCCAGCCACTGTTTAAGCTCATCCGCCGAAGAATAAATGAGCTTTTGCTCCAATTCAATCAGGCGCTGTTTTTCCCGGTAGGTTTCAGAATCTGTCAGATCGCGCTTTTCGGCATGATAAACAACAGATAAAACACCATTCTCTATTGTAACAAAACCGAGCTCAAAAAACACCTTTGTCATAAAATCAATTGTGTCTTTTGTCCAGCCTTTATGTCTGGCAAGCTCCCCGCCGTATTTCGGCAAGTCAAAAGAACCTCTTTTCAGGAGGAAAGCATAGTACCATTTAAAATATTCCCTAGTTGGAAATGTTGAGAAAAAATGTTCGTCTGATTGATAAAAAATCAGATAAATGCGCTCCAGTTTTTTGCCTTTTATCACTTGGTCAAAGATGTCGAGCGACGGCGGAATATCTATAAATACCGCATAGCGGCTCTCAAGGACGAGACGCTCTGCATCTTCAGAACCGCTGATGACGGTCAGCTCTTCTTCAAGGCCTGTCCCCGCAAGCTTCGCTTTGGTTTCCTCACGGAAGCAGATGCACACCCGTTTCGCAGGATCCAGCTGCAATATTTTTTCTTCCCATGACCGTTTTCCCCGCAGATCAAACAGCTGCCATTCATTGACGGCCGCATCTTTGATCATCAGCTGCGGTTTTTTTCTGTTATTCCACTCGTTAATCGACAGTTCCCCGACAATCGAGATCTTTGCTCCAGGAACGATTCCGTCTTCGATGGCGCCTTTATAAAATCCGATGCAATCAAGCTTGTTCTCGCCGTCTGCCAGCACAAGCTTCAAGTGATTCTTGTTGGCGCCGATTTTCCTGGAATCATCAATTTTAACGTCGCTGACAAGGACGAAGGGCTTCGGATTTCCCGTGCCGAACGGCGCCAGCATGTTCATTTCGGCAATGCTGTCAACCGTGATATCTTCGAGCCGGCAGCACAAATCGACGTCTTGAACGGGAATAAAATCTTCCTCGGTCAGAACCGCTTCAGCCTGACGGTTGATTCTCTCCCTTAGTGCCGAAACATCTTCCAGGTTGAGCGTCATTCCGGCTGCCATCGGGTGCCCGCCGAAGTGCGGGAGAATATCCCGGCACTCCGAGAGATTTTGAAATAAATCAAATCCTTTGATGCTGCGCGCAGATCCTTTGGCAATGCCTTTTTCTTCATCGATACCGAGAACGATGGCGGGCCTGTAATACCGCTCGACAAGCTTTGAAGCCACGATTCCGACGACACCGGGATTCCAGCCCGGCCGCGCCGCGACGATCACCGGCCGGTCAAGCCCTTCCTCCTCGATCATCTGAACGGCTTCCTCTGTCATCTGATTGACGATTTTTTGGCGCTCCTTGTTCAAGGCGTTGATATCTTCGGCCAGCTCTTCCGCTTCTGTTTCGTCTTTTGTGTTCAGGAGGTAAACGGCCGGGTCAGCCTGTTCAATTCTGCCGACCGCGTTTAAGCGGGGCGCAATTTGAAAACCGATGGTCTCTTCATCCGCACTATGTATCTCCGCTCCGGCAATTTTGGTCAGCGCCTTTAATCCGGGGCGCTTCGTTCTCCTGAACTGTTCCATGCCGCGCTTGGCAATCTGCCTGTTTTCATCATGAAGCGGCACAAGGTCGGCAATCGTGCCGATCGCACAAAGGTCGAGCAAATCTTCCGGGAGCTCTCCGTTCAAAGCGTGGGCTAGCTTAAATGCGACACCGACGCCGGCAAGCTCTTTAAATGGATAGCCGCAGCCCGGCTGCTTCGGATGAATGATCGCATAGGCATCCGGCAAAACGGGTCCCGGCTCATGGTGATCCGTAATGATCAAATCGACGCCAAGCTCTTTAGCGACTTCAGCTTCATGAACGGCGGCAATGCCTGTATCAACTGTGATGATCAATGAATAGCCTGATTCTTTGATCCCGCGAAAGGCCGCTTCGTTCGGGCCGTACCCTTCTTTAAAGCGGTCAGGTATATAAAAATCGGCTTGTGCTGAACATTTTTTCAACATTTGCAAAAGGACAGTCGTGCTTGTCACACCGTCCGCATCATAATCGCCGTAAATCATAATCTTTTCTTGATCTGAAATTGCCTGTTTGATTCGCTGTACAGCTTTTTCCATATCTTTCAGCAGATAAGGATCGTGAAAAACTGCATCCTTGCCATTTAAAAATGAAGATGCTTTGTCGGCTGTATCGTAACCTCTCATGACAAGCAATGAGGCGGCAAGGGGAGTAATGCCTAATCTTCCGGCGAGCTGCTCCACCTTTTCTTTGTCGGGCGTTTGCACGTCCCAACGCATTTTTGACGCTAACATAAATTCACCCCTCAACCACACTATTATACTAGAGCAGCATGAGGGGATTCAATTTATTTCGTGCAATCTTTCTAGTCTTTCTGATTTTCAGGGGCCGCCGATTCGGCTTCAAGTTCAGGATACTTTACCCGTTCTTCTCTCTTGAGCGCCTTCAGCTCTTTTTTCAGCCGCATGATCTGGAAAGCGCCGGCCGAGCCGATAATGAGCGCCCCCATCAATACCGATACCAAAATGACCAGGATCAAAGGCCATTCTGCCGTTCCAAAAAGAAAATCAACCTTCACCGGTTCAACATTAATGACCGCGAAAACAGCAACAATTAATGTAAAAATAAGTGCAGAGATTAACGTCCATTGTTTGTTCACCATACCCACTCCAATTCACGCAATATTCAAACATCTCGTTCCGATGCGGTCAACTTTTCTTTCATCAGCCGAGTTAATTCATTTCTTTCCCCGGAAATAACCATGGTGTCACCTTCACTTATCACCGTTTCCGAACCCGGATTCAAAATTTTGCCGCGGTCTTTTTTCACTACAGCTATCACTGTTACATGATAGTGTTCGCCGATACCCAAGGCTCCAATCGTCTCCTGGTCGGCCAGTGAACCGGACTCTATTTTAAACCACTCAATCATAAGCTTATCAAGCGCAGCCTCCACAGATTCCAAAGCTTTTGGTTTATATGCCATTCCGCCAAGTATCGCTGATATTTGCCTGGCTTCATCATCATCAAAACGAATATTAGACACACATTCCTCATCATCATTTTCATGAAAATGATACAGTTCTCTTGTCCCGTCTTCATGGAGAATGATTGTGATCTTATCCGCACTCCGCGTAAATATTTCGATCTTTTTTCCGATGCCTGGGAGTTCGGACTCGCGCATCCTCATAAAAAACCTCCTTATAACAAAGATCCTTTATAAATGGCTTTAACACGCACATTTTTTAGAGTTCAGTCATTATAGCAAAAGACTTCTTGAAGTTCAATCTCAGGATTCAAACAATGTTAAAGGCTGCCCAGCAGTGCGGGCAGCCTGGATAGTTAATTTTCTCCTTGCTTTTGTATAGGCTTTTTAAACTCCCGGCCTTTCCAAACAAGCCATAATTGAGCCGCGATGTAGAGCGATGAATACACTCCACTCAAAAGCCCCACTAACAGCGCAACAGAGAAGTTTGTAATCGATGCAGCTCCGAAGATTAAGAGCGCAATGACGACAATGACGACCGTAAGCACCGTATTAATTGAACGTGTGAATGTTTGCTGCAAGCTTAAATTCACAATATGCGACAAGTCGCTGAAGGTTTTCGGTTTGCGCTTTTTCAAATGCTCCCTGATCCTGTCAAATGTGACGATCGTATCATTTATCGAATAGCCGATGATCGTCAGCACGGCGGCAATGAAGGTAATATCAACCTCAAGCCTTGTGAGACTGAAGACGGCAATGATGAAGAACGCATCATACAGCAATGAAGCGATAGCCGCAACCGCCATCTTGTATTCAAAGCGGATCGATACATACAAAATGAGGCCGATCGACGCGATGATCACCGCATAGAACGCGTTTCTCGCCAGCTCTTTACCAACGGTCGGCGAGACGGTGCTGACATTTGGTTCGCTGCCGTATTTTTCTTTAAAATAATTTTTCACTTCAGCTATTTTTTTCTGATTCGGAACGCCGACAAACCTGGCGACTCCGTGATTATTTTTTTCGCCCGAGAGAACGATCGAGTCCGGCTCCAGCCCGACCTGGTCAAAATCCTTTTCAAGCTCCTGGGCTGTAAGCTTATGATTGCTTTGAACTTCGATTCTCGCTCCGCTTGAGAAATCGATGCCGAGATTCAGCTTAAACACAAGCAAGACGATAAGACCAGCGGCCAGAAGAACGCCCGAAAATGCAAAGAACCATTTACGCTTGCCGACAAAATCCCATTTGGTAAACGGAGTCGGAGGCTCAGTATTTTCGTCTGTCTTGCTGATGTCCAGGATGTCTTTTTTGCGCACCCCAAACCAGCCTTTTTTCCGGTCAAGCCAGCGGCTTTCGACCAGCAGGCCGAGCAGGAAGCGCGACAGGAAGACAGCTGTAACAAAGCTTGTCAAAATGGATAGGATCAGCATGGTCGCGAAGCCTTTGACAGAGCTCGTACCAAATATGAAAAGCACGATTCCGGCAAGCATCGTCGTAATATTGGCATCAAAGATCGTTGCAAATGATCTTCTGTTTCCTGCTTTAAAAGCCGAGCGGACCGATTTGCCGAGCTTCAGCTCTTCTTTTATGCGTTCGTACGTAATGATGTTGGCGTCAACCGCCATCCCGACGCCCAATATAAGAGCCGCGATCCCCGGAAGGGTCAGAACCGCATTCATCCAGTCAAAGATCTGAAGTGTAATGTAGATGTAGACCGAAAGCGTAATGACCGCGATAAAACCAGGCAAGCGATAGTAAAGAAGCATAAATAAGAAAATAATAGCAATACCGACGATTCCCGCAAACACGGTATCATTCAAAGCCTGCTCCCCAAACTGCGCGCCGACGGATGTCGAATACTTTTCAACGAGTTTGACAGGAAGAGCTCCCGCATTTAAAATGCTCGCCATATCTTTTGCTTCCTGAATCGTAAAGTTTCCTTCAATCATCACGTCTGACGTGTTCAGCACTTGGCTGACATTCGGAGCGGAGATGTATTTATGATCCGCTTTTTGCGATTCTTTTTTAAAGGAGTCGCCTTTTTTGTAATCAAGCCAGATGACGAGCTGGTTGTTCGGCTTCATATCGAGCACTTTCTTTGTCACTTCGCCAAATTTATCGGCATCCTTCAGCTTGATCGTCACGATCGGCTCATTTGTGTCCTGCTTGAACGACTGTTTAGCGCCGTTTTCGACAAGATCTGAACCGTTCAAAAGCTCTTTGTCATTCGTATCCCTGAACGTAAGCTGAGCCTGTGTGGATAAGATTTCCCGCGCCCTGCTCTGGTTGTCGACGCCGGCAAGCTGAACCCTGATCCGGTTGTTTCCTTCGATTTGGATGTTCGGTTCGCTGACGCCCAACACATTCGCCCGGCGGTTCAGCGCTTCAACCGTACTGATGAGGGCGTCCCTGTCAATTTTGTCGCCCTGTTTGGCAGGCTGGACTTCATACAGAACCTCAAAACCGCCCTGAAGGTCAAGGCCGAGGCTGATGCTGTCTGCAGCCGGCTTCGTGAACATTCCCAGTCCCGTACCGATCAAGAGAACGGTAAGGAAAAACGCAATCAAGCGTCCTTTTTTCATTATGTATTTCCTCCTTAAATCAACCAAAATCTACGGCTACCTCAGCAGCTCATCGAGCATATTCTGCCCTTCTTTGCTGTCGAGTAAATTAGACGTTTTAAATGATTCTACGGTTGCATAGTTCATAAATTCGCCAATTTTCACAGATAAAATATCACCGGCGAGCTGATGAATTTGAACATCCTTCTTTTTCTTCCATTTCTTATTCAATAAGTATGACCACAATTCCTCTATTTCAATATCGTCATAACCGAGTATCCTGAACTCTTCCGTCTTGCTGTGAAGAAAGGGTTTTAAATGATCCTTGTACAGATCAGCCGGATGTTTGCCCATGCCAAAGCCACGCTCCTTTCACATTTTTTCAGAGAGACTTGTCATGCTTGGACGATGTATGCGCATATCTTATTGTATATGATTAAAGGTTGTTTGAGAAGGCAGGGGACTCTAGAAATGACGAAGCAGACGTTTTTAAAAGGAACGCTCATTTTAATAGCGGCAGGTTTGATTACGAGAATGCTCGGCTTTATCAACCGGATTGTCATCGCAAGGTTCATCGGAGGTGAAGGTGTCGGGCTTTATATGATGGCGGCTCCGACTTTTTTTCTGGCGGTCACCCTCACCCAGTTCGGCCTACCTGTCGCCATCAGCAAGTTGGTTGCTGAAGCGGAAGCGCGCGGAGACCACAGAAAGACAAAGCAGATTTTAGTGATGTCTCTTGCAATTACCGGGACGCTCAGCGCCGTCATTACTCCGGTGTTTCTCATCTACGCCCCGCTGATGGCCGACACGCTGCTCACAGACAAAAGAACGCTTTATCCGCTTTTGGCGGTTACACCGGTCGTTCCGATCATTGCTGTTTCCAGCGTGCTGAGGGGCTATTTTCAAGGAAAGCAAAATATGAGGCCGCTTGCCGTGTCCCAGGTTCTCGAACAAATTGTCCGGATATCGCTTGTCGCCGTATGCACGACGGCATTCCTTCCGCTCGGCATCGAATATGCGGCTGCGGGCGCGATGCTGTCATCCGTGTTTGGCGAGTTGGCTTCACTCCTTTATTTGTTCGTCGCCTTTAAATACAAAAAGAAAATCCGCATCAGAAAACGTTTTTTCCAATCCCTGAAATCTGGACGAACCACGTTTTTCGAGCTGATGAGCGTCTCGCTCCCAACAACGGGCAGCCGTTTTATCGGCAACCTGTCATGGTTTTTTGAACCGATTGTCGTAGCGCAAAGCCTTGCAATAGCAGGGGTCGCCGCTTCCGCCGCAACGAGCCAGTACGGAGAGTTGACCGGCTTTGCCCTGACGCTTCTCACCCTCCCGAGCTTTATCACATATTCTCTGTCTACGGCGCTCGTTCCAGCCATCAGCGAAGGAATCGAACAGAAAAAAATGCAAGTCGTGGAATACAGGCTTGAGCAGGCGATGAGGCTTTGCCTTTTAAGCGGCGGAATATCGGCGGTCATTTTGTTTTCGTACGCGGATGAGCTGGTCAGCGTGATGTACGGGTCGTCAAATGCTGCGATTTATGTGAAAATCATGGCTCCATTCTTTTTATTTTACTATTTCCAAGGTCCGCTGCAGGCCGTCCTGCAGGCTTTAAACCTGGCCGGCGCGGCAATGATGAACAGCCTGGTCGGCGCCGTTGTGAAAACAGGTCTCATTTTTGTTCTCGCTTCACGGCCTTCACTTGGCATTATGGGGGCTGCGCTGGCGATTTTGACGGGGATCATCCTCGTCACCCTGCTGCACGCCGCAACCGTCAGCAAAGTACTTCCCATCAGCATTAACCTGAAAGAATATATCGTATCCTTCGGCGTCATTTTGATATCAGGGTGGGGAAGCCTTCTGATGAAAGAACACCTTTTTTTAGACCAGTCCGAGCCGATGCGCCTGCTTTTGTGTGTCGCGGTTACAAGCTTTCTTTACGTCTTCCTTCTGGTCGCCTTCAAGCTGGTCAAAAAAGAAGAAATCCAGCGGTTTCCGCTGTTCGGCCGCTGGATTTCGTAAGCTCTCGCTTTAAGGTTTAAATTCATCCTTTATGTCAATAAAAAAAGAACCTTTATTATATGTGCAATAAGAAATTTTGGAAAGATCGCGGTGTCCTCTTTTTTCAAGCTTTTGCTCAAGCCACTCCCGGTCTTTCCCGATCTTTTCTAATTGTTCTTTTTGAACCATTCCGTCAACAATCAACGGCAGTTCGATCATTTTGTTTGGCCCGTCTTTTGTAAACACTGAAAGCTTCCCGGTCGGCTCCAAAATCGCATATGAAACATCCCCGATTCGTTCCACATTCTTATCTCTCAGCTGTGTCATCAAATCATCGTAATTATAGCGCTGTGTCCTCATGGCGTGTTCATCAATTTTTCCGCGGTCTATGATAATCGTCGGTTTCCCATCGAGAAGCCGGCGGATTTTTTGATTTTTCAATGACAGATATGCAAATATAACCTGGATCAGCGTCAAAACGAGAATTGGAATGATCGTATGGAGAAGGTGGTCATCGAGATTTTCAATGGCCAAAACCGCGATTTCGGCCATCATAATAAAAACGACAAGATCCAATATGCTCAGCTCGCCTATTTCCCTCTTTCCCATCAAGCGAAACAAAATAAAGATGATGAAATACAAAACGACCGTCCGAAACGTAAGAGCTAAAATTTCATCCATTACCGCCCGCCTCCTTCCGCCTATCATGATCATAAACATAGCCTTTGTAAAATTGAGGCTTTTATGTATAAAAGGTCGGGGGAGCTAGTCTATTTGCCAAACGTGCAGAATACATTTAAAAAGACGAGCCCGTCTATATTGAAAGGAGGATCGTGATGAACGAACCAAAACAAGTCGGCAAAGGGATTTTATACAGCTTGGCGGTTATTTTCGCTTTGATGTTTGCGGGAAGCCTGGTCATTTCGCTGCTCCTCACCTTCACATCATTAACCGAAAGTTCATTCAGCTGGTTTATTACCGCCATTTCTTTTATTACCTTGTTCATCGGCGGTTTTATTGCGGGAGGCAAATCGAAGGAAAAAGGGTGGCTGAGCGGAGGGTTGACAGCGCTTTGCTTCTCTCTTACGGTGCTTTTGTTTCAATATCTCGGCTTTGGCGAAGCCTTCAATTTGAAGCAGCTGCTCTATCATTCCGGTTTTTTGGGAGTCAGCATGCTGGGCGGGATTTTCGGGGTCAATCTGCAGGGGAGCCGTGCATAAAGACAGCAAAAAGGGAGCGGATGACCGCTCCCTTTTCTCATGCCCATCAGGCTTCTTTTATGCCATGTCACATCAGGAACAACTGCGGCTTCATCAAGACATAAGGAACGGCGCTAGCGCCGTTTTCACGTCCTACGACAGTCTGATTTCCGATGCTTATGTATCAGCCTTTCGGCTATTCTGCTGACGCCTCTCTGATCGCGCGGCGGTCGAATGTCAGACGGGTATTGTCGCCTGTTTTGATGACAACCTTGCTTTCGTCAATTGAATCAACGATGCCGTGCAGGCCGCCGATCGTTACGACCTTATCTCCTTTTTTCAGCTCCTCCTGCATCTGGCGGACAGCCTTCTGCTGCTTTTGCTGCGGACGGATCAAAAGGAAATAAAGAACCGCAAACATTAAAATAATCGGAAGTAATGTTCCAAGCATCTCCATTATTTTTTCACCCCTTTCAAATGGCTTTATCGCTTTCTTCGTTTATGTGTCAGAAACTTTTAGCATTTGGTTTATTAAAACCGTAGCGCTCAAAAAACTCTTCCCGGAAATCACCTAAACGATCTTCACGAATGGCATCTCTGACTTGCCCCATTAATTTTAACAGAAAATAAAGATTATGATAAGAAGTTAAACGAATTCCAAACGTTTCGTTACAGCGGATTAAATGTCTGATATAAGCGCGCGAGTAATTGCGGCACGTATAGCAGTCGCACTGCTCGTCGATCGGTCTGAAATCTCTTTCATATTTGGCATTTTTCACGACGAGACGCCCTTCGCTCGTCATGAGCGTACCGTTTCTCGCTATCCTTGTCGGCAGCACGCAATCGAACATATCCACTCCGCGGATGGCTCCGTCAATCAGAGAGTCCGGTGAGCCGACCCCCATTAAATAGCGCGGTTTATCCGCAGGAAGCAGCGGAGTTGTAAACTCCAGCACACGGTTCATCACGTCTTTCGGCTCTCCGACGGATAGTCCACCTATAGCATATCCCGGAAAATCCAGTGAAATCAAGTCTTTCGCACTTTGTTTTCTCAAGTTTTCGTACTCTCCGCCTTGAACGATTCCGAAAAGCCCTTGCTCGTCAGGGCGTTTGTGAGCTTTCAGGCACCTTTCCGCCCAGCGGCTCGTCCGCTCAACAGACCTCTTCATATAATCGTACTCTGCCGGGTACGGCGGGCATTCGTCAAACGCCATCATAATATCTGATCCGAGGGCGTTTTGGATGTCCATCGCTTTTTCAGGAGATAAAAACAGCTTGTCTCCGTTTAAATGATTGCGGAAATGAACGCCTTCCTCTTCGATTTTGCGGAACTCGCTCAGGGAAAACACCTGAAAGCCGCCTGAATCCGTCAAAATGGCGCGGTCCCAATTCATAAACTGATGAAGGCCCCCCGCCTCTTTGACGATGTCATGGCCCGGTCTCAGCCAAAGGTGGTACGTATTGCTTAAAATAATGCCTGCACCCATTTCTTTCAGCTCTTCCGGCGCCATCGTTTTAACGGTGGCGAGCGTTCCTACGGGCATAAACACCGGCGTTTCAAATGAGCCGTGCGGGGTGTGCACTCTCCCAAGCCTTGCTCCTGTTTGTTTACATGCTTTTATGAACTCATAGCGTATCGGTTGCTGCGACAAATTATGAGCCCTCCAATCTTTTTGAATTTTATTTGATCAACATGGCATCTCCGAAGCTGAAGAAGCGGTATTCGTGTTCCACTGCGGTGCGGTAGGCAGAAAGCACATGCTCTCTGCCTGCGAGCGCGCTGACAAGCATAATGAGGGACGATTTCGGAAGATGAAAATTGGTAATCATCCCGTCAATCGCCCGGAATGTGTAGCCTGGATAAATAAAAATCGATGTCCAGCCTCTCGCTTCCCGGAAGCGGCCGTCATGTTCGGAAGCGATGGTCTCAAGCGTCCTCGTCGATGTCGTGCCGACGGAAATGATTTTTCCGCCTTCCTGTCTGACGCGGTTTAACAATGCTGCCGTTTCTTCCGACATTTCATAAAACTCGGCATGCATATCGTGTTCCTCTACATTTTCCGCACTGACAGGCCGGAATGTCCCGAGCCCGACGTGAAGGGTAATAAACGCAATATGCACGCCTTTTTTCCTGAGCGCATCCAGAATCTCTTCCGTAAAATGCAGCCCGGCCGTCGGCGCAGCCGCCGATCCTTGTTTCTTTGAGTAAACCGTCTGATAGCGCTCTCTGTCATCGAGCTGTTCTTTAATATAAGGAGGCAGAGGCATTTCGCCGAGCGATTCGAGCACCTCGTAAAAAATTCCTTCATAGCGGAATTCAATTTTTCTTCCGCCGTGCTCGAGCTCTTCTGTGCAGACCGCCGTTAGACGGCCGTCTCCAAACGAAAGAACGGTTCCGCGCTTGACCCGCTTTGCGGGCTTGACAAGCGTTTCCCATACGTCCCCTTCCTCCTGTTTTAACAGAAGAACTTCAACCTTTGCGCCCGTCTCTTCCTTGACTCCGTACAAGCGGGCCGGTAGCACCCTCGTATCATTCAACACGATGCAATCGCCCGCGTTCAGAAAATCAATCACGTGCTTAAACGTGCTGTGAGTGATTTCTCCTGTTTTTTTATCCAGCACCATCAGCCTGGACGCATCCCGCTCTTTTAAAGGAACCTGTGCGATAAGGCGTTCAGGCAAGTCAAAATCGAATAATTCTACTTTCATCTTTTTTCACCTTACTCTATCTATAGACTTGAATGTCGCGTCATTTCATTCGTCCGAAAAACGAAAACACCACGGACAGAATGATGCTGATGACAATGCATGTAACAACCGGAAAGAAAAATGTCACGTTTCCCTTTTTTACAAAAATATCGCCGGGGAGCCTGCCGATGACTTGCATGAATAAACCGATGCCAAAAATGACGGCGCCCAGCACCATTAAAATCTTTGGAAATTCAGTCACGGTTCGGAACCTCCATTTTAAAGTGGCTGTATACATCAGGGGTTACGATGCGCCCCCGCGGCGTTCTTTGAATAAAACCGATTTGAAGAAGATACGGCTCATACACATCCTCGATCGTGTGAGACTCCTCACCGATGGTAGCCGAAATCGTATCGATGCCGACTGGACCGCCGCCAAATTTTTCGATCATGCCCATTAAAAGCTTGCGGTCGATATGATCAAGCCCGAGTTTATCAACCTGGAGGCGTTCCAGCGCATCCACCGCCACTTCCTCCGTGATGGAGCTGTTTCCAAGCACCTGGGCAAAATCTCTGACCCTCCTCAAAAGCCTGTTGGCAATCCGCGGCGTCCCTCTTGACCGTCTCGCGATTTCGAGAGCCGAGAGCGAATCGATGTCAACCTCAAACAGCTCCGCCGTTCTGATCACGATGTCTGAAAGCTCGTCACGCGTGTAATACTCAAGCCTTGACAGAACGCCGAACCTGTCCCTGAGAGGCGCGGTTAAAAGCCCGACCCTTGTGGTCGCGCCGACAAGGGTAAAAGGAGGAAGATCGAGCCTCACAGAACGCGCCGACGGCCCTTTGCCGATCACGATATCAAGGCAGAAATCTTCCATCGCAGGATACAGCACCTCTTCGATCGAACGGTGCAGACGGTGGATCTCGTCAATAAATAAAACGTCACCTGGCTCCAGAGCCGTTAATATCGCCGCCAAATCGCCGGGGCGCTCGATCGCCGGACCTGACGTCGTTCTGAGATTGACTCCCATTTCGTTGGCGATGATCGCAGCGAGCGTCGTTTTTCCCAATCCCGGCGGCCCGTACAACAAGACATGGTCAAGCGTTTCTTCCCGCATTTTCGCAGCTTCAATGAATACCTTGAGGTTGTCTTTCACTTTTTCCTGGCCGATATACTGAGCCAGTCTTTGCGGACGCAGACTTTGCTCGATCGCTGATTCATGGTTGTCTAGTTCACTTGATACAAGCCGCTCATCCATGATATCACCTTACTTTAACAATTTTTGCAATGCTTTTTTAACGTATTGATCCGTCGAAAGCGCCTCTTCCTTTTTCAAATGAGGCTGGACTTTTTTAATTTCCCGGTCGGAATAGCCGAGCGCTCTTAATGCTTCAAGCGCCTCCTCAAGAGCCGTTTCCGCTTCATGAATTTGCTCCCGCTCTTCATGGTTAAACAGATCGGCCGCGATTTCAGGAACGGCGTCTGCGAGCTTCCCTTTCAGATCAAGAATGATCTGCCTTGCCGTTTTTTTGCCTACGCCGGGGAACTTGACGAGAAACGCTTCATCCTCATTCTCGATCGCTTCAATCACCGCTCCCGGATCGCCGGAAGCGAGGATCGCAAGCGCTCCTTTCGGGCCGATTCCCGTAACATTCAGCATTTTCGTAAACAGCATTTTTTCTTCCCTTGTCGAAAAGCCGTACAGCGCATTCGTATCTTCTCTTACATAATGGTATGTATAGATTGTTTCGTTGCTGTTTTTCTTATAAATAAACGGATTTGGCGTAAAGATCTGATAGCCGATCCCGCCGTTTTCAATGACAATATATTGGGGCGATACATAATCAATCGTCCCTTTTACGAATTCGATCAACGTTCATTCACCTCTTTGACTGCTCTTCATTGTAACACAAAACAGGCAAAGCTAGAATCAAAAAGTTAACATATGTTCGCTAAAAATGGCTTCTGTCTGCAGCTGAAAAAAGACATAACAGCGTCATGTCTTCATATCTTTTACATGATGTTGGCTTCCGGATGATTTTACGGCTTCAATGACATGTTCAAATTCCTTTTTCGTGCGGTATGGGATCCCTTTGCGCAAATCATCCGCCATCCGGCTTTCCAGGCGCTTTATATCAATCTGAAAAAACGATTGAATCGGCTCTGATAATATGCCCGGGCGGCCGTGAAAAGTCGAAATCACGCCGTCTTCCGTCACTCCGATATAACCGTTTGTTTTGCTGAGGGGAGAAATGTCGTCCACCTGTTTGCGAAACAAAATAAACCCCTTTTTCTGATCGATGAGCTGCCACCCTTTATAAGCAGCTTTAAAGTCTTCCAGTGTTCGAGCGGCCTCTACTTTATTTTCGATTCCAACGTCCCCGTCCAGATAAACCTTTTCAAGCTGGATTTGAACTTTAGCCGGCTTTTCGGCCAGGGCCTCCAGGTGAAAGCTGAGCGCGGCCAGCAGACTTCCAATAAGCAATAAACCGATTTTGAACTTGCTTTGGCTGTTCATCAATATCACCTTCTTTTTTGCCTTAACGATCATATCCATAGTTTGACCAACGCTTTTAAAAATTAATCTAAAAAAGCAATTAGATGACAACCGGTTTACGAATGTTACATTTTTAAACCAATATGAAGAACTCAAAAGCATTTAAGGTGCAAAACCCCTCGTTCTCATGTATAAACAACATTATAGAGAGTTTTTCGTTTGACCAGCCCTTAAAAAGAAGGTGAGTTCGGCGTGAAAAAGGCGCAAACCTATGCAGAGGCCGTAAAGTATAATACGAAAAAAAAGTTCAATAAACTTATCCAAAAACCCGATGACTTAGAGTTGATCGGGAAAGGCAGGAGCGCATACGTTTTTAAGCTGACTGAAGAGGGCAGGGAAATGGCTCTTAAAGTCTTTTTTCCCGAATTTAAGAACATTGCCGCAAGGGAAGCGGAGATTTACAAAAAGCTTTCTGATTCGAATTATTATCCTGATATATATGAAACAGGGCCATCATATATTTTAATGGAGTATATTAAAGGATACACTTTTTATGAGTGTTTAAACAAAGGCATTCTGATCGATGATGACATGATCTGCGAGGTCGACCGCGCATTGAACGATGCGAAGCGGAAAGGATTGAATCCATCCGATATCCACCTCAGAAACCTGATACTGACGCCGGCTGGGACAATCAAAGTCATCGATGTGGCCAGGTTTTTGCAGACGAAAGAATGCAGACAGTGGGATGACTTAAAAACAGCCTATCAAACCATTTATAAAAAAAGCCGTTTCCCGCAAAGGCTTCCTAAGCTGTGGATGGAATTGATCGCTTATCTTTATAAAAAAAACTGGCTTCAGAAACAATGGGCCGCCAGAAAAAACAAATTTCACCCCTAATTTGAAACTTAAAGAAGGCGCGTCCGTATATGAAATAACCCCATTAAAGTCAGGAAGGGAGAAACAGCTGTTGAAGAAAAAGAAGAAACGAAATGATGATAAATGGGATTATCTTTATCTCGTTGATTTGCTTGAGCCGTTGTTTTATGTGCTGAGGCTGGCAGTAAGAGGACTTGCAAAAATCATAAATTAACAAAAACACTCGGAGATTCGAGTGTTTTTTAGTCGTTATTTGTTGAATTTAAAATTGAAAGGAATTAATTCAATGCTAAAATCAGCGAATTGTTTTTATTCAGTAATATTAGCAATCCATATAGCTGGCCTGGTTGCACCATCATTCCTACGCTAGAAAAATCCTTTTTAAAACCATTTTCCCAACCATTTTTGGAAAGACTCGCTTCCGTTATCCGGTTCAGTCATCGATTTATTAAAAAGAGGTGTAGCCTTTTACAGATCCCTCCCCTTGATTAGTTTGCTGATTAATGGCTGTTGATCAAAATATAGATTGCAAAAGTGACAATGTAAAGCAAAAATGTCCCTGCCATAAATTTAACCGGTTTTCTTGACAGGTCGAACACCCCTTTTAATCCGTCGTTTAAAATCAAACCAAAAAAAGTAACTAAAGTGGCTCCCAAAGCCAACATTGAAACTATAAAAACAATTTGCTCCATGTTCTTCCTCTCCTTACTGCATATAAGTTTTTTGAGATTATATACAGGCGTGTTAAGCGATTACATCTTATACTCCCAAAATTGCCTAACCCACACTGATAACATGCCTTTTTCATATCCCGTGTCTGTCTTCATTCGGAATTTTACAGATTGCGACCACCGAAAAAATTCCCAACAACAATATAAGCAATATTGATTTGCTGCTCCGTCCTGAGCTTACAGACAGTAAATTTCACCTTTTCCAAGGAGATATAAGACGAGCTTTTTTCACTTTGACATGAATACCATCCCACCCTTCGACAAAGTATCTCACCCTTTCATAAGAATTGATTCTGTTTTCAACTATAGACCATCAAGGTTAAAAATAAGCTGCACCGGAGTTTAAATTCCGTTTAAATAAATCTAAAAAAGCGGCAAATCATAGCGATTTGCCGCTTTCAGCTTGTCGACAAAGCCACAAAAAGTGGCTTGATCGACAAGCTTTTTTTGTTAAAATGTGAGTGAAATCTAGTTTTTGGAGGTTTTGCCATGTTGTCTAAGCACTCTAAAGATCAGCGCGAACAGCTTGAAGTCTTTGCCTTAAGTGAACTTGTCCCGGAAGACCATCTGGTCAGGAAAATAGAAGAAGCCATGGACTTTTCTTTTATTTATGAAAAAGTTGCTCCCCTTTATTCTTCAAAAGGGCGCCCAAGCATTGATCCCGTTGTATTGATCAAAATGGTTCTGATTCAGTACGTGTTTGGCCACCGCTCGATGCGCGAAACCATTAAACGGATCGAAACCGATGTCGCTTATCGCTGGTTTATTGGATATGGATTTTCTGAAAAAATCCCTCATTTTTCAACCTTCAGTAAAAACTATGAGCGCCGTTTTCATGATACGGACCTATTTGAAACAATCTTCTATAAAATCTTGCGTCAGGCCATGGATCTCGGTCTTGTCGACCCGTCGGTCGCCTTTATCGATGGAACCCATGTCAAAGCCAATGCGAATAAGAAAAAGTTTGTGAAGAAGATTGTGAGAAAAGAAACAAGAGCTTATCAGGAACAATTAGATCGAGAAATTAATGCCGATCGCGAAGCCAACGGCAAAAAGCCCTTAAAGCCCAGGCAATGCTCAGAAGAACGGGAAATAAAAGAAAGTACGACAGATCCTGAGAGCGGTTATTTTGTAAAAGGTGAACGGGAACGTCTTTTTGCTTATGGTTTTCATACAGCTTGTGACCGGAATGGATTTGTGCTGGGGGCGGTTGTTGAGCCTGCCAATATTCATGACAGCCAAGTGTTCACGACCCTGTTTCAACAGGTGAAAGAGCACGTCGCTAAGCCTCATACAGTCGCAGTTGATGCCGGATATAAAACGCCGTTTATCGCAAAGTTTCTAAGTGATCAAAATGTCCGTCCCGTCATGCCTTACACTCGACCACAAACTAAAAAAGGGTTCATGAGAAAACATGAATATGTATACGATGAATATTACGATGCTTATATTTGCCCTGACGATCACGTTCTGACATATCGCACAACCAACCGTGAAGGCTATCGGATTTATGCATCAGATCCAAACCGATGTGAACACTGTTCTTTTCTGAAGCAATGTACGGAAAGTCGAAATCATCGAAAGATGATTCACAGGCATCTCTGGCAGGATCATTTGGATGAAGCCGACCATCTTCGCCACACGGATGAGAATAGGCGAATCTACGCCAAACGCAAAGAAACGATCGAACGAGTTTTTGCGGATTTAAAACACAAGCATGGCCTGCGCTGGACAACCCTGCGGGGAAAGAAAAAATTGTCCATGCAGGCGATGCTTGTTTTCGCTGCCATGAATCTCAAAAAGCTGGCGAATTGGACTTGGAAAAGTCCAATTCGCCAGCATTCTCATCGAAAAAACAGAATAAATTGGACAAAAATAGGTCGGATTATAAAAATCCGACCTATTTTGTCAACAGTCTGAAAGCGGCAAATCATAGCGATTTGCCGCTTTTTTCAGCCTTTGTAAATCATAAATAATGTACCGGCGGAACTGCTTTTTACTTCACTTTCCAAATCCATCTGCTTCAGCATCATACCAATGATCGACAGACCGATGCCCGCCCCCTTATTTTCAGACTCGGTGTCAATCCCAGGGCCCTTGTCTTTAATCAGCAAAACCTGCCGCCCGTTCATCCGCTTTGTTTGAACAGATACAAATTTACCCGAATCGGCATGGCGTATTATATTTTGGAAAATATTATCAAAGATTCTTTTTAGCCAAGTTTCGTCAACTTCCCAAACGATCGGTTCTTTCAAATCAATATCGATGACAAAGTGTTTTTTTTCAAAGATCGGATACCATGCGGACAGTGAGGATCGAAGAATTTTTAAAATATCGCTGCGCTCCTTAAATAGCGGAAATTTGCCGGCAGCCAAGAGCGTAAATGAAGACAAATTGTCTATTAAATCACCAATAAAAGAAATTTTGTCGTTGATCACATGTAATGAATGCTTTCCTTTTTCACTAATATTTTCATCCCGCAATGAAAATGTATGTCCTCTGATGATAGTAAGCGGCGTCCTTAAATCATGAGACAGACCGGCTATTAAATTTTTTCGAATCTCCGCTTCATCCTGTTCTTTTCTCCTGCTGACTCTCAATTTATCGACCATTTGGTTAAACGAATGTTCGACTTGTCCCAATTCATCAAACTGCTTGATTACAAGCGGTTTTGGCATGCCATTTTCATCCTGTTTTGTCATATGCTTTTGTAGTTCAATTAACCGCTTATGAAGTTTTTTGAAAAACATCCAGGAGTTAAAGACAAACAATGAACAAACAGCAAGCATCGCAATGAACCACAGATAAGAGTATTTGGTTCTCATAACCTCCCACTGAGTGCCGATCAGCGAATGGGGTGTTTCCAGTATCGCGTATCCGCTATCTTCTTTCCCATTCAAATACTGGTACAGAAGCAAATATTCCTCATCATCCTGATTTAGAGTTTGAATCGCATCACTGACTGTCAAATTGGTCTTGTCTTCGGCAAATCGAGGTGATGTAGAAAACAATACATTCCCGCTGTTGTTCATCCAAATGACATGCGAATCCTTGTATTGCTTCGTCTTCTTGAACGAAGAAATAATCTCATCATTTGACTTTCCCTTTAAATTCCCGATATCGTTTGTCCATTGCTTTTCCAATTGACCAGGTTCATAATGCGTCTCACTCTGATAGCCAATGATATATGTCAGCGTCATATAATAAACGAAATTGACTCCCAAAAATGCAATGGGGAAGAAAAAAACAGAGGCGATGATATTCAGCAGATATTTAGTCGATAATTTCATTGTTTAATCCTATACCCGATTCCCCTGATCGTCTCAAGTATTTTTGGATTATTTGGGTTGTTTTCGATTTTTTGACGCAAGTATCTGATATGGACCATCAATGTTTTATCCCCCTCAATAAACGGCTGCTTCCAAATGTTTTCATAGATTTGTTCCTTCGTCAAAATTTGATTGGGGTGACGAAGCAAAAACAGGAAGATTCTCAGCTGTTTATCCGTTAATAAGATTTCTTCTCCAGTATGAATGTTAATAATTCTTTTTTCTTCTAAGTAAACCGTTAGGTGCCTCAGCCTAATCTCGCTGATAGGCGATTTATCAAATCTTCTCAGCAGCACTTCAATTCGCGCCTGCAGTTCTTCCGGATGAAAAGGTTTTGTAACGTAATCATCTGCAAATCCAAGTCCTTTTAGCTTATCTTCTAGAGCTGTTCTCGCAGTCAGAAACAGGATCGGAATGTTCGGATGGGCTTCTTTTATTCTCTGCCCGATCGTAAATCCGTCCAGACCGGGCATCATAATATCAAGGACGATTAAATCGACTTGCTCAATGTACGCTTCATAACCATGTGAAGAATTCAGCCAAATCAGGGTGTAGCCTTTTTCTTCAAGTACGTCTTTCAGAAATTGGCCGATCTCATGATCGTCTTCAATATATAAAATTGTATTCATTTGGAAACACTCCTAAAACTTTTGCAGCTATTTGTAAGCAAACAAGCGAAGCAAAACTTCTTCTAATTTTTTCTAAGCTCCTAACCTCAATTTAACCGAACCAAAAACAGCGTGCAAGGCATACATTTCAAAAACACACAAAAAACCCCTTCAACAGAAGGGGTGATGACTGTTCGTTTTAATGTTCTTTCAAATTTGCGAGCGGTACTTCCTGCTCGTTCTCCGGCTGGCCGAGCGGAAAGATTCTTGCGGTTTCATTTTGTTCGTTGACATGCTGAATATAAATCGGCCTGCCGTTATAAGTAACATCAACCATGTCGGGTGATTCGACGATTTCCTGGGCACGATGCGTATTCATGCTGACACCCTCCTTTTGCTTTTACTCATAATGTGTACACCCGGCTGCTTTCGTATTCCTTTTGAGCCGGTTTTCTTTCAAGGAGGGGTGATCTTCAGGCTCCCGTAATCAATGAATTTTTACGTACAAAGGCAGATCCGTGTGTCCCATTTCACGCACATAAACAAACAGATTGCCTTTGTGATGAATTTCGTGTCCGATCGCTAGCTGCAGCAGCTGTTCGCCGGCTACTTTCCGTCCGAAGACGCCGGTCAAATCGACCTCACGATCCAATTCTTCATCCGTAAAAGATTCAAGCAGCTTTTTTGTTTTTTCTGTATACGTTTTGGCGAGCTCGCTCAGGCTTGACCCTGTTTCTTCCGGCTTCTTTTTAAAAGACTCTCCGTTTCCTTCTTTTGCCGCCGAAGCAAAGGCATAGAAAGATTGTAGCATATGCGTGACAAGTTCCTTCGCTGACATCGACGTTTCAGTCGGTTTGTAATCGAGATGTTTTTCATCAATCTTTTGAATCAGTTCTTCTGTCACCAGGCGGTGGGACATAAATTCCTGAACGATGCGGTCTTTTCGTTCCATTTTTTATTCCTCCTTCGTGTTTTAGCAGTTCATACACAGAATAACACGAGTTTCCATTTTCAGCATCTGTCCTGCAGCACCCTTCGAACCGCCTTGACATATTTGCGGAATGTTCTCGTTTTTGTTTCCTCCCTCTCTTTATAGGAAAAGTCTTCGAAAAACTCTTTCCTTTGAGCCGTGCTGATTTCAAGCTGCACGCTCATTCCTGACTGGCTTTCATTATTGATGTTTTCCTCGGCAGTTCCGGCAAATTTCCCGTCCACTTTGACCAATTCTGCGGAAAAGTCAGACTTTTTCAGAGATTTGACGATGGCTTTTGCCAGCTTTCTGTCCGTTCCTCCCACAAGCGTGTGCGGGCGGTCGCCGGAATAGCCGTGGAATGCGATGGTATAGCGGTGTTCTTTTATTTTCTGCAATGCCAGAGGCTCGTCAAAGTTTGTGCTTGTAATATGAAGATCCGAGTTGTTCTCATCCTTTTTTCCTTCGAATAAATAAGTTGAATAATCATCTTTGAAAGCTCTGACAAGCTCGCTTACTCCGCCTTCTATTCTTCCTCCATGAGGCGAAAAAATTAAACAGTCGCTTCCCGCTTTTTCGTGGTACTCAATGTCATAACCGCTTTTTTCGTGTTCCTGCAATTCCTTGAAATTCATGTATCTGTCCCCAGCCTGGATCTGAAAGTTCTCCCGGGTTGTTTTTTCGAACCACCTGTATGCGCCATTTATCATCACTGCTGCGATCACCAAGTAGATGAGTACTTTTTTCTTCATTGATTATTCCCCTTTTACACTACCTTTCGATTTCTAAGCATGTCCTCCAAGCCTCATTGTATTTTTGGCTTTTTTGTGACACAGTTATTTTACGCTTTAGACATGACGCGTTCAATTATGAATAAGTTTGATAAAAAATAAAAATTTAAATAAAATGATGCTTTTTCATTAGTTTAAAAGATCGATAAATTTTAAGAAAAAAATCTCATAAGAATAGGCGTCTCTTGTTGCACGACTTTCCCTACAGCCTATCCCGCTTGAGAATAAGGCATTCTATCAGAAACGGGGTATACGGTTTGATAAAAGTAACATCTGCCGGCTGCTGATGGTATATTTTCTTTTCATCCCCGTTCTGTTATCCTATTACCGACAATAAAAATGCAGGTGATAAAACATGGAAACTGAATATGAAACAAAAGGCTACGACCTGACAAAAGTTTATGATTACAATCAATATCCGGATGTCCGCCACGGACGGTGCGACAATTGCGATTACACCCTTTTTAAAAGCTCTGTAAAAAACGGGCAGTTTTTGCGTGAATGCCGGCGCTGCGGCATGAAAAAAAGCATTTAGCGTTACAGTACATTCTCATATGTATAAAAAAACTTGCCGACAAGGCTGAATGGAGCTTTGCCGGCAATACACGTCATGCTGTCAAATGCTTAAACATCTTTTTTGTTTGTGACGATGCCGTTGATCGATTCACCGATCTTTCCGCTAAGATCAGCATTCAGGCTGTTGATATTTTGAATGTATTCGCTGATGATATTTTGGACCGCTTGATTAATCTCTGCATTTTCACTTTTTGTGAGGTCGGCCTCTCTCAGATCGATGCCGCTGTTTTTCTGAACCAGCTCATTGATGGATTGACCAAATCCCGTGATAAAGCTGTTGATTTTTTCGATGACTTGAGCGGTTTCCTGATCTTGCGCACCCGCGTCTATAGCCGTGAAAGGCTTCTCATTTTCGCGCTGTTCAGCCATTTATAGAACCTCCTCTCATGATGACAGATTCCTTCACAATATATGATGAAAAATCAAATCTTGATTCCGCAGCAGCTTGATACGACTGCTAAATGGTTGAATGCATAAAAAACGCCGCGAACCTGGTGCGGCGTCCTTTAATGAACGTTCGTATACACTTCCTGCACATCGTCATCATCTTCAAGTGCGTCAATGAGTTTTTCGACTTTTTCCTGAAGTGTTTCATCGACCTCTGCATAGGTTTGCGGAACCATTGTCATTTCGGCTGTCGCCGTTTCGTAGCCGCGCTCCTCCAAGTTTTTCTTTACTTCTTCAAACTGTTCGGGCTCTGTATAAATCTCGAACAGCTCTTCGCTCGTTTCGAGCTCCTCGGCACCGGCATCAATGACCTCAAGCATAAACTCCTCTTCATCTATCTCAAGATCTTCACGCTCGATTGCAATATATCCTTTCCGGTCGAACATATAAGAAACACATCCTGTTTCCCCCAAGCTGCCGCCGTTTTTGCTGAAAGCGGTTCTGACGTTTGTCGCCGTCCGGTTTTTATTATCTGTCAAACATTTGACCATGACAGCCACACCGCTTGGGCCGTAGCCCTCATACGTAATTTCCTCGTAGCTTTTTCCATCCTGGCTGCCGGAAGCTTTTTTGATGGCGCGGTCGATGTTGTCGTTTGGCATGTTTGCATTTTTGGCTTTATCGATGACGAGACGCAGACTTGCGTTAGATTCGGGATCGGGTCCCCCTTCTTTTGCGGCTACATATATTTCTTTGGCAAGCTTCATGAAAATTTTGCCGCGTTTAGCATCTTGGGCATTTTTTCTTCTCTGAATATTTTTCCATTTAGAATGGCCAGCCATATCTTTCTACCTCCAAAAAAATTCTCGTCTCTATGTACACTTTATACGGTTTTCCCCGTTTTTGTAAAGAAATCGGCCGAACGCTTACAAAAAAATTGCCGGGGAATCCCCGGCAATTCCCTGCTTATTGGTTGCGCAAGCGGTTCAAATTGTTATTCGTCGTGTCTCCGCGATCCCTAATGTTCTGAGGGTCGTCGTTCATTTCGCGCAGCCTTGTAAATGCGCCGTCGTCCTCGACAACTTGAACGGTCCGGTCTCCAGCAAACGTTTTGGCTGCTTTTCTAATTTGAGTTCTCTCATTATTTGTCAGCTGTTTATCTGACCGTACCGCGATGATGACCGTTTCATTCGTTACGACGGCCTGACTCTCGTCAACATAATTCAACTTGTTGACGCGTCCAGTGATATTCCTGGAGATTTTACGGTTTTCCGGTCTGTTATAGCCTGTGTCCGCCGTGTTCACCAAATGATTGTGATAATTCATGTCTCCCCGGCTGAAAGTTCCATCGCCTGTTGGAACGGGATTGCCGTTGCCCGCTCGATTGTTCACGTTCGTTGCACCGTTTCTCCCGTTCATGTTTTCAAGCATTTCTGTAACAGGACCGTCATTATCAAGACCGTTATTACGATCTGCATCATTTGAATAATATCCGATCGGACGCGTATTGTTTCCATTATCTATAGCGTCGTTCGTTCCGCAGGCAGATAAACCAGCTGTCAAAAGCAAAATACCCGAAAACACTTTCAGCTTGCTGTCCAATGGTAATCCCCCCCGTGAAAACCGCTGAATTTGAGCATTGCGCTCTTTTTTAGGATGTGCGAGATGTGAAGAGTTACCCTTGACAGTTATAGACAGTCCCGTGAAAAAGCATGAAAGTGTTTATAGCGGCCCACAATAAAAAAGGAACGATAGATCATCGTCCCATTCCGAATCAGTCTTCTTCATCTTCCGGTCTGTTAAACATCTGTCCGCCTGCGGGCTGCTGTCCGTATCCGCCCATACCGTACGGAGCTCCCATTTGCGGCATCTGTCCATATGGCGCTGCACCCGGAAAACCTCCCGGGAATTGGCCTGGCCCGCACCCGCAGTCATCTTCTTTGCCGTGTGCCATATTGGGATCGTGTCCGACGTTTGGTGATGCATATCCCGGAAACGGCTGATAAGGCGCATATGCCGGAGCAGTCATCGGCTGATGATGATATCCGTGATGACCGGCATTGTCATGCCCCATGTTGTCATCACCGTCATATTCAGCAGGAGATACATAGCTAGGCTGAGGCATGTAAGGCATTTGAGCAGGATATGGATACCAAGGGTGGCATAAGCCCGATCCAGGCAGCACCGGTGAAACAGGAATCCAGCAGCCTCCAGGATAGAACGGATAAGGATGCGGATGGTGATGGTGATGATATCCGGCAGCAGCTACATTTGGCATGCCGTGAAACTGCTTATTTTCATCACCTGCTGCACCGACATTCGGCGGCTGCGGAACATTCGGATAATTGACATTTTCCATATGATTCTCCTCCTCATTTGTCCATGGATTATACATGTTAGGGCCTTTCTCTTGATGTTCATAAGGTTTTGGAGGTGCGTACGGCTGATGAAGCTGATTGACGCTTTGATACAAATTTGAAATGTCGCCTTCAGGCAAACTTGACTGCCCGATGTTCGGGACAGGCGGAACATAAGGAACCGAAGGCTTTTCTTTCGGTTTTATATCTTCAACATCAAGCTTACCTTTCGGTTTTTCTTTTGCAAATGGATGTTCCTGCTGTTTTTTCGGTAATTCTTTTCTCATATTGAGCTGTTCTTCTTTTTTGACCGGCACTCCCCCTGATGGTACTTTGATTTTCATGCCCGGCATGATCAAATCTGGATTGCTCAGCTGCGAATTCAGCTTTTTCAGTTCTTCAAAGTCCACTTCATATCTTTCCGCGATTTTTTCCAGAGAATCGCCCTTTTGGACAATATGAATTTTCAACGTTTTCCCCTCCTATGCAAAAACGTGAACGAACAGATGAGAATAACAAATATGCTTCTCCACAAATTTATGCGCATAGCGGAGGGGTTATGATAAAAACTTGTTCTCCAAACATTTAACGGATCGTTAACATCCGATTCAGCGCAAGAATGGCATCTTTTGCGATATCTTGATCAACTTTGATCACGCCTGTCAGTTCACCTTTGTCAATCTGCTCCAGCGACCACAGCAAATGCGGCATGTCGATTCTGTTCATTGTCAAACAAGGGCACATATCTGGATTAAGGGATTCGATTTGTTTATCAGGATGTTCTTGAATGATGCGCGAAACAAGGTTCATCTCTGTTCCAATCGCCCATTTGCTCCCCGGTTTTGCTTCATTAATCGTATCGATGATTTTTTTTGTAGACCCGCTGAAATCGCTGAGCGCGACGACTTCATGGGTGCATTCCGGATGAACGATAACATTAATGTCCGAATCCCGTTCTTTAACACTTTTGATATTCGCCGCGGTAAATTTTTCGTGAACAGAGCAATGCCCCTTCCACAAAATGATTTTTATGTCTTCATAATCGCCGTTATACTCAAGTTTTTCTTCGATGGGATCCCACACCGCCATTCTGCTGAGGGGAATGCCGAGGTCAAATGCCGTGTTTCGTCCCAAGTGCTGATCCGGAAGAAATAAAATTCTCTCCTTTTGCGATAGCGCCCATGTCAACATGCGGGCCGCATTTGAGGATGTCACGGACGCTCCCCCATTTCTTCCTACAAAAGCTTTGATTTCCGCTGTCGAATTGACATATGTGAGGGGAATGATGGTATCGCCAAACAGCTCTGCAAGCTCTTCCCAGGCGCGATTCGTCTGCTGCATGTTGGCCATATCGGCCATCGAACAGCCTGCGCGCATGTCCGGCAAAACGACAATCTGTTCGTCGGAAGTAAGCATATCGGCTGTTTCTGCCATAAAATGCACGCCACAGAACACGATATATTCCGCTTTTTTATTTTTTTGGGCGACTTGCGCCAGCTGAAGCGAATCTCCCGTCGCGTCCGCAAATTGGATCACTTCGTCTTTTTGGTAGTGATGCCCCGGGATAAACAGCCTTTCTCCGAATTTCTTTTTGATATTCAAAATCCTTCCGGCCATTTCTTCTTCGGTCAATTCTTTATACAGCTCCGGCATCATGCCGGCGTTCCTGTCATGAATCAAGTTTAAAATAGACATCTGTCACCTCTCCAATCCCGCTTATTTTTTTAGATCGACATTCATGCTGATATCAAGGCTTTTCGCCGAATGGGTCAAGTAGCCCAATGAAATACAGTGCACCCCTGTTCCCCTGTATGCGGGGAGATTTTCAAATGAAATTCCGCCTGAAGCTTCCGTCATAATGCCTGCGGGTGTCATTTCCGCAAATGCTTTCACCTTGTCAGGAGGACAATTGTCAAACATAATGATATCGGCTTCAGCCTCAATCGCTTCTTGAAGCTCTTGTTCAGACTCGATCTCCACCTCGATTTTGACCATATGGCCGCACGCTGCCCGTGCTTTTTCAACCGCTTTTGAAATCGAGCCGCAGGCGGCAATGTGGTTGTCTTTAATCATGATGCCGCCGTCCAAACCATAACGGTGATTGCAGCCCCCGCCGGTTTTGACCGCGTATTTTTCAAGAATGCGCAGGCCCGGCGTCGTCTTTCTCGTATCGCAAATCGCGATATCCGGATCATTCAGCCTGATAACGGACTGCTTTGTTAAAGTGGCGATCCCCGACATTCTTTGAATGAGATTCAGCACGACCCGTTCGCCGGTCATGAGAGAAGCTGCACGGCCTTTGAGTCGCGCGATCGTTTCTCCTTTATGGACCGCTTCGCCATCTGTTTTCAGCATTTGCACGGCAATCGTTTCATCGAGCAGCCGAAAGCCTTCGAAAATTACTAATTCTCCTGCAAACCATCCGTCATCCTTCGCTGTGATGACAGCTTCGCATTGAAGATTGGCATCGAAAACGGCTTCAGAAGTGAAATCCCCCCAGCCGATATCTTCCTTGAAAAATTCTTTAAGCATGTTCCTAAGTATGAGCCGCTGCATATTTCACAATCCCTTCGTTTTGTCTTATCTTGATCCCGCCTTTTGTGTGAACGATTTGCTTGCCATGCCAGTTTTTATCATCAGGCACCGGGCGATCCGAACGGTAATGGCCGCCTCTGCTTTCTGTACGAAGCAATGCCGAGGCCGTCATCTGCTTGGCGGTCTGCCATAAATGAGCTAATTCAAGCTGTTCTTTTGTGATTTCTTTCACATTCACGATTTGAAAAGGCACTCGCTCAAGCCATTCTTTCGCCTTCGTCAATTCATCCTCCGTTCGCACGATCGCCACATGATCTGTCATGTGTTTTTGAATATCCTTCACATCTGTCAGGGGAACAGAATATGTCACATCCTCAGGCTGAGGAGATTGTCCTCTGACAGGCTCAAGTTTTTGATAAGCTTGTATCCGTTCCGCCGCTCTCCTTCCGAAGACGATGCATTCCAAGAGAGAATTGCTTGCCAGACGGTTGGCACCGTGAAAGCCGGTGCATGCAGCTTCCCCAATCACATAAAGGTGTGGAACCGCCGTTTCCCCCCATCTGTTCACAGAAACGCCCCCCATTAAAAAATGCATGCCCGGTGAAACCGGAAGCCGGCCTTCTTCAATGGAAATTCCGGCTTTTTCGCAAAGAGAGGAAATCGTAGGGAAGCGGCTTTTAAAGTCTGATATGCGGGTAATATCCAAAAATACGCTGCTTCCGCAGGCAAGCTTTTCGTGAATCGCACGAGATACGATGTCCCGCGGCGCTAAATCCTGCATGGGGTGAATCCCTTCCATCACCCGCTGGCCGTTTTCATCAACCAAGACAGCTCCTTCTCCGCGCACAGCTTCTGAAACAAGCCCGTGTGCGCGCCCGTCTTTGACGAGCAATGTAGGATGAAATTGAACGAATTCCAAATCTGCGAGCTCGGCTCCTGCCCGATATGCCAAAGAAATCGCATCGCTTGTCACAGAACGGTTATTCGTGTTGATTTGAAATAGATTTCCGCAGCCTCCTGCCGCCAGCACAACAAAATCGGCTTTCCTGAGAAAAGTCTTTCCCTGGCGGTCTTTCGTCCAGACGCCCGCACAGCGTCCGTCTTCCATCCATAAATCCGCCGCCGTTTCGTATTCTTTCAGTATGACGTGAGGACCGAGCCTTCCGATTAAGTGCCGGATCAGCGCCTGCCCCGTAGCGTCTCCCCCGGCATGCAAAATTCTGTTCATCGAATGTGCGCCTTCTTTGCCGAGGCAGAGCTTTCCGGATTCGTCAGTATCAAAAGGGAAATGCTGAAGAATCAGCTCATCAACAAGGCGCTGGCCGTCTTTAATGGCATCTTGAACCGCTTCGATTTGATTGTGGCCGCATCCGGCATATAATGTGTCGTCCGCATGAGCTGACCAGGAATCGCGAGGCAATACAGCCGAGGCAATTCCTCCCTGAGCGAGGGTTGAATTGCTGTCTTTTACAGATGCTTTTGTCATCACAATCACTTCATAAGACGGCGGAATGGATGCAGCAAAAGACAGCGCAGCGGCACCTGCTCCGACAACAATTATCGTCTGATGAGACATGTCGACTCCTCCTGTAAATTTACATATGTCTTGACACCTATATTTACATATCGATAAAATAAACTCAAGTATTTTTTATAAAGAATGGGAGACGAGAGCCGTGATTTATCTTGATTATGCAGCGACGACACCGGCGGCAAAAGAAGCCTTGGACGCGTTTCAAAAACTGAGCACAGACGTGTACGGAAATTCGAGTAGTCTGCATGATGCAGGAGGGAAAGCCGAAAGTATTCTGCGCTACTGCCGCCAAAAGATGGCGGAACTTTTATCCGGGGAAGAAGAAGGCGTTTATTTTACGAGCGGCGGCACCGAAGCCAATTTTTTGGCGATTCACTCCATCTTAAATGGACTCCCCGCCGGAAAGCAGCGCTTTTTAATGACAGAAATGGAACATCAGTCGATCCACATTTTGAAGCGGCATCTTGAGATACTGGGCTTTGAAGTCGACTTGATGAAACCAAATGCTTCAGGCATCATCACAACAGAGATACTGGAACGGCACCTCCGTCCTGATACAGGTCTTGTCTCAATTCAGCATGCCAACTCAGAAACAGGCGTCATCCAGCCCCTGGCAAAGCTTTCGGCTTACTTGCATAAGCGGGACGTGCTCCTGCACAGCGACTGCGTACAGACCTTTGCCAAGATTCCGGTCGGCATTGATGAGCTCGGCGCTGATGCCTTATCTTTTTCAAGCCATAAAGTATACGGACCAAAAGGAGTTGGAGCGGTCTATATTCGGCCTGGTGTGAACTGGAAACCCGTCTACCCGGGCACTTTACATGAAAACGGATTGAAGAGCGGCACCGTCAATGTCCCTGGAATCGGCGCTTTCATTACCGCTGCCGAGTTGACAATAAAGCGTATGGATGCCGCGTATCTTAAACATCAGGAGCTGCGCGCCCGTTTTCTGGAAAAGGCAAAAGCCCGGAAGCTTCCCGTCTCCCTCGCTGTGCCCGATTCGGCAAATTCGCATGTTCTGCCGCATATTATAGGTTGTTTTTTTCATTCCTTTGAAGGACAATATACTATGCTGGAATGTAATCGGAGAGGAATTTGCATTTCTACCGGAAGCGCGTGTTCAGCCGGCTATCATGAGCCGTCGAATACGATGAAAGCCCTTTTAGTCCCAAGGGAGCTCGCGCTTCAATTCGTCCGAATTTCGTTCGGATGCGATACGACAAGCGAACATGTTGATAAGCTGTTGGACGTTTTTGAAGATATGATGCATGAGAAAGGAGACCATCGGATTGACAGACGGATTAAAACTTACGGGCGCTGAGCGGCGCCAGCAGCTTCTGGCCTGGCTGAAGGAGTCTGAGGCTCCGCTGACAGGAAGCGAACTGGCGAAAAGAGCATCTGTTTCACGGCAGGTCATCGTACAGGACATTTCTTTATTAAAAGCAAAAAACGAACCGATCATCGCAACAAGCCAAGGATACGTGTATTTGCGGTCGGCCCTCGGCAAAAAACAGCCGGTTCAGCGGATCATCGCCTGTGACCACGAGCCGGAAAAAACGGAAGAAGAACTGAATCTGATCGTCGACTTTGGCGTAACGGTGAAAGATGTAACGATTGAACATCCGGTCTACGGTGACTTAACAGCTTCGATCAGGGTCAGCACAAGAAAAGAAGTCTCGGACTTCGTCAAAAAAATCTCGTCGACAAACGCCGCTTATCTGTCTCAACTGACAAACGGCACCCATCTGCACACATTGGAGGCAGATGACGAAGAGAAGATCGAACAAGCTTGCGACGCCCTGCAAAAAGCGGGCATCCTCATTCCCGAATAAAGAAAAGGTCCTTTGCCGTCATCAACGCAAAGGACCTTTTCTTTATAATGTATACGCATTGTAGGCTCCGAGCATTTTCACCTTGCAGCCCAAAGCTTCAAGCTCAGCTATCGCACCCGGAATCAGCACGTCGTCCAGTGCCATTTCAATATCAATAATGAAAAAATAATTGCCGAGACCGGTTTTTGTCGGCCGCGATTCAATTTTAGAAAGATTCAAATTTCTCCAGGCGAAAGCCGACAGCACTTGATGGAGAGCCCCTGATTTGTCCGAAGGAAGGGTTACCAGCAAAGTCGTTTTCGGCCTTCCCGTCAAGTGCGGATTGACCGGTGGAGATGCCTCGTGATCCGGATGGAGCATCACAAATCTCGTGTGATTGTATTCATAGTCATGCACATCTCTTTTGACGATGTCTAATCCATACGTAGCGGCTGCCATTTCATTGGCGATTACGCCAATGTTCTCGTCCGGATGTTCACTCACGTATTTTGCAGCTGCTCCGGTGGATGTCGCATATTCAAACGGAATGGAGCGGAACCGGCTGTGCAAAAATTTATGGCATTGCGCGATGGCATGGGAATGGGAATAAACCTTCTGAATGTCTTCCCAAGCCTCTTTTCTTGCAGGATGCACAAGTAAATGCTGACGGATGGGAGCGGTGATTTCTCCGACAATATAAAGAGGCTGTTCGTGGATTAAGTAGTCTATTGTCAGATTCACCGATCCTTCAATCGCATTTTCAAGCGGGACGACAGCCAGATCAATCTCGCCGTTCATCGCCGCATCCATACATGCGGGTATCGTGTTAAATGCTTGCTGGTCTGCATCTGAAAAGCAGGAGCAGACGGCAAGGTGCGTAAATGTTGCTTCTGGACCTAAATAACCTACTCTCATACTCATGATATATGACATTCTCTCCCTTTAAGCGCCCGAACCTAGTATTTCGACCTTTTCTACGAATTCCAGCTTTCTTAATTTGTTCATCAGCAAATCGATATTTCCATCCATGCCTCTCGTACTGACGGACAGCGTGACATTCGCTCTTCCTTGAAGAGGGATGGTCTGGTGGATCGACAGCACGTTGCAGCCCGATTCAGCCACCACTTGGAGCAGATGGGACAGCGTTCCCGAGCGATCCTCCAAATGAAAAAAAAGCGTGATAATCTGCTCCTTGACCATCGTATAAAAAGGAAAAACCGCATCTCTGTACTTGTAAAAAGCGCTTCGGCTCAAATCTACCTTTTGGACGGCTTCAGCTACAGATTCCGCTTTTTTCCGCTCAATCAGCTTTTTGACCTCAAGTGTTTTCCGCATTGCCTCCGGCAGCACGTCTTCCCTGACAAGATAAAAGGTCTCCTCTTTCACAGACTTTTCTCTCCTTTTAAAAACCCTGATTCCTTTACATTGATCCGGCGAAAGGAAAAGCATTCCTTTCAGCTAAAAGTCGGAGAGCTTGCCTGGCAAACTCTCCGGTATGATCAGTCGATAAATTCAAATTCAAATTCGAGAAGACGGATCGTATCTCCGTCTTTTGCACCGCGAGCACGAAGCGCGTCATCAACGCCCATTCCGCGAAGCTGTCTGGCAAAACGCTTAACAGACTCGTCTCTTGAAAAATCCGTCATTTTAAATAAGCGTTCAAGCTTGGCTCCGCTGAGCACAAAGGTGCCGTCAGGATCACGGCTGATCTCAAATGGCGCTTCCTCATCCTCAAGCTTATACATGACTCTGTTTTCAGTCATGTCTTCTTCGTCGTAGAGCGGGAATTCCGGTGTCGTTTCCAAACGGTCGGCAATCTCAAACAGCAGATCCCTCAACCCTTGTCTGGTCAACGCGCTGATTGGAAAAACAGGATAATCATCTGTAAGCTTTTCTTTGAATGCCTTCAGATTTTCTTCCGCATCCGGCATATCCATTTTATTGGCGACAATAATTTGAGGACGTTCTGTCAGCCTCAGATTGTACTGTTCAAGCTCTTTATTGATGGTCACATAATCTTCATACGGGTCGCGCCCTTCAAGACCCGACATGTCGATCACGTGCACGATGACGCGCGTTCTTTCGATATGTCTGAGGAATTGGTGTCCGAGGCCAACTCCTTCGTGCGCCCCCTCAATCAGTCCCGGAAGATCCGCCATGACAAAACTGCGGCCGTCTTCCGTTTCGACCATTCCGAGATTCGGGTTCAGTGTTGTAAAGTGGTAATCGGCAATTTTCGGCTTGGCCGAAGACACGACAGACAGAAGCGTTGACTTCCCAACGCTTGGGAAACCGACAAGGCCGACATCCGCCAAAACTTTCAGCTCGAGAACGATATAGCGCTCCTTGCCGGGCTCGCCGTTTTCAGAAAGCTGCGGCGCCGGGTTGGCAGGCGTAGCGAACCGGGTATTGCCCCGTCCGCCGCGTCCCCCTTTTGCGATGACGGCTTCCTGTCCGTGTTCGGTTAGATCAGCGATGACCTGCTTTGTATCATCGTCAATGACAACCGTGCCGGGCGGAACTTTCACAACCATGTCTTCTGCATTTCGGCCGTGCTGGTTTTTAGACATGCCGTGTTCTCCGCGCGTCGCCTTAAAATGTCTTTGATATCTAAAATCCATCAGCGTGCTGAGGCCTTCGTCAACTTTGAAAACGACGTCTCCGCCTTTTCCGCCGTCACCTCCGGCAGGGCCTCCTTTTGGCACATATTTTTCGCGGCGGAAAGCAACCATCCCGTTGCCTCCGTCTCCGCCTTTTACGTATATTTTTACCTGATCAACAAACATAATGTCCTCCGTTCTATTCCTAAAAACCGCTTTACTTGATATGAATTTCGGCGATGCACTCACAGTCTGTTACATCAAGCCGCTTGATTTCATAAAAATCAGCCAGTGAATGATGAAAGTCTTTGATACCGGTCAGTTTTGTGAATACGCCGTGGAAATCCAGAAAGATGACGAGCCGATCGTCCAGACCGTCCGTCTGCAGCGTGATCGTCAGATGATTGTCGCCGCCTTTCAAAACGGCATCCTCAAAAGTCCCAAACAGCTTTCTGACGAAAACGACGAGCTTCTCTTCATAAGCTGACAAATCTCTGACCTGACCGATCACCTCATATTCAAGCGTCAGCGAATGGGCCATCCAGTTAAATGTAAGCAGCTCATACGCCGCACGCGGGATTTTAAGGTTTGAAAGCTTTGATTCATGCTGAGCTTCGATGACCACTTCATCAATAATTTCAAATACGCGGTCATACTTTTTTAATGTTAAGTTTCCTTTAATCAATTGCAGTTTATTCATCCAGTCGTGCCTTGAATGGCTGAGCAGATGAATAAGCTCATGGGTCAAAGCCTTATCGTCCATCGTCTTTTCTTGTTTTTTCGAAGTTTCTTCCATTTTTGCACTCCCAATCGTTTGTTCTCTATTTTAGGAGTCTGATTCAGTTTGTACTTTGAATTATAACAGAGAAGGCAGTATAAATGAAACACGTTTATATACTTTAAAGAAGCAGAATCAGAGCGGAAACCCGGCCTTGTCCAGGGGGCGGGAAGGTGTTTTTAAGCAAGTCACGATGCTGTATGTAAAAAACTCCGGTCAGAACGACCGGAGTTTCGTTTAAAGGTTAGGCTACAGGATATACGCTCACTTTTTTGCGGTTACGGCCGAAACGTTCGAATTTAACAGTTCCGTCGACTTTTGCATATAGAGTGTCATCTCCGCCGCGCCCAACGTTTTCACCTGGATAGATTTTTGTTCCGCGCTGACGATAAAGGATGGAACCGCCAGATACGAATTGACCGTCTGCACGTTTAGCACCTAGGCGCTTCGCCTCAGAGTCACGTCCGTTCTTCGTTGAACCTACTCCTTTTTTAGATGCAAAAAACTGAAGATCTAATCTTAGCATGTAGCTCACCTCCTATATTCTGTTCGTCGTTACTTTTAAGTAACCTTTGTAGTCTCGTTCGATCGTTTCAAGGGAGACGATCATGCCTTCGAGAAGGAGCTGCGCCTTTTCAAAAGCCTCCCGATCCGTACCGTCCGGGAATCCGAAAGATAAAAATCCGCCGTCTTCCCCGAGGTCAATGACCGGCTCAATGCCCGTCAGCTTCATGACGGCATTAACAGCTCCAAAGGCGACCGCCGATGCCCCTGCACAAACGAGATCCTGACCATGTTCAGCAAAATTCGCATGTCCCGACATTTCAAAGCCTAAGATGTCTTTGTTCGATCGGGCTCTGGTAACCTTTGCATGAATCATATCATACACGCCTTAAGCGTTGATTTTTTCGATTACAACTTTAGTGTAAGGTTGACGATGACCTTGTTTTTTATGTTGGTTTTTCTTCGGCTTGTACTTAAATACGGTAATTTTTTTCGCGCGGCCTTGTTTTTCAACTTTGCCTGTTACCGTAGCGCCTTCAACCGTAGGGCTGCCAACTTTAACATTTTCACCGCCGACAAACAATACGTTGTCAAAAGTAACTGTTTCGCCGGCTTCAGCAGTAAGCTTTTCGACGTATACAGTTTGGCCTTCTTCAACTTTGATTTGTTTTCCGCCTGTTTGAATAATTGCGTACATCTCTGCACCTCCTAATAAACTAAGACTCGCCAGTCACAGGGGGCTAAGAAAGCACTTAACACCTGTGCTGAGCGGTTGTAGCACGGGTGCTACATCCATAACATTAAAAAATATACCAGAAAAGAGCTCGAGTGTCAATGTCTTTTAGAAGATGGATATCGTCAATAAACCAAAAGCAGATCTTCCATTGAGGAAGTCGTGCGCTTGTCTGTAAAATAAGCGTGGAGAACTTCGTTTTCATCAAGCTGGCTCAGTTTTTGTCCGTCCTTCTCAATAATGATCGGGTGTTTGCAGCCTCTTTTAAACAGAAGCATGACCTCATAAATCCGCTGTTCGGCGCACACCGTGATCGGGGCGAGGCGTCGCACTTCCCTCTCCTTTCCGTAATAGCGCTCAAGCAAAAAACGGATATGGGCGTAATGGCGATTGCGATATTCCTGGTAAAGAGATGCAGCCAAAAATACGAGGAGCACCCAAGCGCTCAGCTGTGACGGGGAAACCAACAGAATCGCCGCGATTAAAACAGTACAGCAAAAGCACGACACAGCCAGCATCATCCGCTGTGCTTTCTGATACGGAAGGTGTTTTGAAAACAGCAAAAACAGCAGCTTCCCGCCGTCAAGCGGCCAAACCGGAAATAGATTAATCAAGAGGATGGTCAGATTGTAAAAGGTAAACATTTCAAATATATGAGGGCTGACGAGCGAATTGACCGCCAAAAGCCAGGCTGCAAATTGAAGCCAAATATGCTGAACAGGTCCCGCGGCGATGACGGCCAGCTCTTCCTTTAACGGTCTGTTGCCATGTTCATCGACTTCAAGCGTTCCTCCAAAAGGCAGCAGAAAAATGCCTTTAATTCTCCATGAAAAATAAACGGCAGCAGCAGCGTGGCCAAGCTCGTGAATCAAAATAACGATCATTAAACAAAACAGCGCTTTAATATGTCCTGTCATGATACCGATCGCCATGACAAGCCACAGCAGCGGGTGAATGTGAAGCTTGGTGAAGAGCTCCGTCCATTTATTCAAATGTGATCACCTGTATCGGATCAACAAATTCCTCTCCTTGTTTGATCGCAAAGTAATAGACGCCTTTTTGATTTTTATCCTGCTTAATCGTTCCGAGCTTCGTTCCTTTATCTATAAAATCGTATAAAGCGACATCCGCTTTTTTCAGCTGGCCGTAGTAGGTATAGCTGTTGTCCGCATGCTGCAAAACCACCGTCAGGCCCGTTTCCGGATTTTTGTCCACTTCAATGACATAGCCTTCCTTCATACTGCGGATCGTTTCGTCTTCTGTTTCTACCTTAATGCCCTGGCCTGAGAATTTCTCCTGAACCTTTCCCATGGCAGGAACAGCGAGATCCTGATTCACCTCGACCTGGCCGGATGGTTTGTCGCCTTTCGGCTGAAAGAATGCGAGGGGATCGCCAAACTTGGATTCATACCAATTCTGGAGGGCCGCGAATTGGAACTCTTCAGTAAACACCTGGCTGATGACTGGCTTGATTTGGTTTGCGGGTTCAAACTGGCCTTTGTAGGCAATGGCGGACACAAGGACAAGACATGCCGACAGAAGACATTTCATGATGAGCGCATCCGCTTTGACAAGCGGGTGCTTCCCGTTTATCAGCAGGGAGCTTCCCTCAGGCGGAGGGAAGTCTCCGGCCTTTTCATCTTCCGAAAAGGCTGTCCATGCAGGCGGCTTGACCGGCAGCTTTTTGCCGTCTGACGAAAAGGGCTGTTTGTCCTGCGTCTTCCGCTTTCTTTTCCTGGCCATTCTTTTTCGAATCTCATCTGCTCTATGACTCATAACCCTCATCCTTTACATTCAGGTTCGTTTGTTCAATGATATGTCTTGTCCCAGGGGATTATGACGGTATATTGACATAAAACCAAAAGGTTTCATATAATAGATAGGAAACCTTTTGGTTTTACTTTTTTCTAGGAGGTCTATTATGAGCAATCAACAAGTGCCTGATATACATAAACAGGCTGTTTTTCACGCATCGATAGAAAAAGTGTGGGAAGCTGTCGCCACCAGCGAAGGCATCGCCGCCTGGTTTATGCCAAATGATTTCCGTCCGGAGATCGGCTGTGAATTCACCTTGCAGTCTCCGTTCGGCCCCTCCCCGTGCAAAGTGATCGAGCTTGAAGCGCCGCATCGACTCGCTTTCAGCTGGGATACGTCTGGATGGATCGTCACATTTGAATTGAAAAAGCTGTCTGCAGAAAAAACCGAATTTACCCTGATTCATTCAGGATGGGGCGCGCCGGAAGAAACGGTTTCAAAAGCGGGAGAAAAACAAGCGGATGTCCGCAATCGGATGAATGGCGGCTGGGAAGCGATCGTCAATCAAAAGCTGCGTCAGGCAGTGGAAGGCTCGTGACATCCTCGGCCGTAAAACATGATGTGTTCCAAGCCGTTTCAGATCCCTCACGGCGAAAGATGCTGAAGCTCCTCGCCGGCAGGGAATTGCCTGTAACAGATATCAGCAATCATTTCCCGATGAGCCGGACGGCTGTTTCAAAGCATCTTAGAATTTTGTCAGAAGCCGGGCTTGTCAGCGGGAGAAAAGCGGGCAGAGAAAAACTGTACAGGCTTCATCCCGAACCTCTCGCGGAGCTGCAGCAGTGGCTCGCCTACTTCGACATGTATTGGGACAATAAGCTTTCCTTGTTAAAGCACAAAGTCGAAAACGATCAATGAAACTGCAAAAAAAGCAATCTCGCTTTGGAGATTGCTTTTTTGCAAGTTAAGCGCGTACGCCGAAAAATGATTTAATCTTTGCGAAAACGCCTTTATTTTCTTCTTCAAACGACTGTAAAGGCACAGATTCGCCCAGCACGCGGCGGGCGATGTTCCGGTATGCGATTGAAGCTTTATTGTTCGGATCCATGACGACAGGCTCCCCGTTATTGGAAGCTTTAATCACTTCGTCATCATCCGCAACAATACCGATCAGTTCGATCGACAAGTGCTGAATGACTTCATCAACATCCAGCGTATCGCCGTTTTTCATTAGGTGGTTGCGGATCCGGTTGACGACAAGTCTCGGCGGCTCAATATTTTCTTCTTTTTCAAGCAGGCCGATGATCCGGTCGGCGTCACGAACAGCGGAGATTTCCGGTGTCGTTACGACAATCGCTTTGTCAGCGCCCGAGACCGCATTTTTATAACCTTGCTCAATCCCTGCAGGGCAGTCGATGACAATGTAGTCGAAGTCTTGTTTGAGCTGCTGGACAAGCTTGACCATCTGCTCGGGAAGAACAGCCGACTTATCGCTTGTCTGGGCGGCCGGGAGCAAATAAAGCAAATCATCGAAGCGTTTATCTTTCACAAGCGCCTGATGGATTTTGCATCGCTCCTCAACGACATCTACCAAGTCATATATGATTCTATTTTCAAGGCCCATGACAACATCAAGATTGCGCAGGCCGATATCCGTGTCAACGAGACATACCCGTTTTCCCAAAATGGCCAAGGCGGTGCCAAGATTTGCGGATGTCGTCGTTTTGCCTACTCCGCCTTTCCCCGAGGTTATTACGATAGCTTCACCCAATTTTACATTCCTCCCTCAAGCCTTGTTAAACTAGGTCTTAAATGAGCTAATTGCTGAAGGCGGTCAATGACCATATTCTCATTTTCATCTAAATAAGCACATTCCATGTCGTTCCCTTCTTGGATGTGGTCTGGGGAGCGATTGAGCACATGATTGATACGCAATTGAGTCGGTCTCATATCCGAAGCCGCAATAACAGCTCGTTTATTTCCATTAAAACCGGCGTGGGCAATCCCTCTTAATGAGCCGAGAATGAAAATATTCCCTCCGGCCTTCACCATTCCTCCCGGATTCACATCCCCAATCAGAAGCAAATCACCCTCCGTTTCAAGGACTTGCCCTGAACGGACAATTTTAGCGACAGAAATAATTTCGCTTTCCGCTTTTAAACGGTTTGCTTCATCTTTGGTCATGACTTCACTTTCAATGGAGTGGATGAACAGATTTTGTTTCTCAGTGATCACATCGGTCAGGATCTGTTCTTGCTCCTCTGTCACATAACGGTGGCCGAGCTTAACGAGCACACTGATTTTCTGGCCTTTTCCATCCATATAATGTTCGAGTGACAGCATATCCTGAAGACCGTACAATAATTCTTCAAAAGAGCATGTGTCATCAAGATGAAGCGTCAATCCATTTTTCGTTCCTTTAATTGTTACGTATTGCTGCTTTTGGGTCTTCACGGTGTTCACCTCAACATCATACTCTTTTCGACATCGGCTCATAAAATCCTCTTTTACTCATTCCTCAGCTCTTTCTTAAGACTGGTAAAAAACCATTTGAACGGGTAAATGAGCAAAAGGCCGCCAACAGCGTTCAGCCCAAGCGTAGGCAGGAGCCTGCCGAGCACAAATTGATGGAACGGCATGATTTCCGGACGTATCAGCATCTGCACGCCATATTGGTAGAATTCAAGAACACAGACGGCGAGCAGCGAAATAAAAATGACGACCAGCGCGTTTGTCTGCAATACTTTGAATGCTTTTGACGATAAATAGCAAATACCGGCAAAACCGAACATATATACACCTAAAAGGTCGGTGTAATTAATATCATATAACAATCCGAAAATAAATCCATATGTAATGGCAAAAGGCTGATTGACATAAGCCGTCATAAAAACTAAGACAAGCAGCAGAAAACGCGGGATGAGCTGCTGTTCTTCCGTCACAAAAGGCAGGTTGACAAAATCCGCATAGACGCTGTCAGATACTAAAACAAACATCATAACGACGGGAAGAAGGAAGCGTTTCACGAACCTTCCTCCTCATCGTCCATCTTGTCGACATCCACCGTATCAAGCGTTCTGTCGACGACGATGACGTTATCAAGGTTATACATATCGGCCGCCGGCTCTACATAAGCGATTTTCGTCAAGCCGTAGGAATCGGGTTCAACTTCTGTCACTTTTCCGATCGTCAGGCCTTTCGGAAAAACGCCGCCCGCGCCGGAAGTTTCGACGAGGTCTCCTTTTTTCACTTCCCTGTCTTCATCAGGCTCAATGATTTCCATTGACAGCGCCTTTTTCTCGGAGTCGTAGCCGTTGATGATTCCGTTGACCGTTTTCTTGCCTTTATTTGCAGCGATAACCGTAGAAATTCTGTTGTTTCTGTCTGTTGCGCTTAAAAGCTGGACGGTGGAAGTGAAATTGTTCACTTTTGTGCTTTTGATTTTTCCGATCAAGTTGCCGTTTTCATCTGTGACCGCCATATCCTTTTCGACGCCGTGCTTAGAACCTTTGTTAATCGTGATCAGGTTCCACCACTCATACTTATCGGGATTTCTGGCGATAACGGTCGCCAGAATCGGCGTGTAGTCTTTAATTGATTTCAAATGGCCGAGCTCTTTTCTTAAAGACTTATTTTCATTTTCAAGCTCTTGCAGCTTTGCCTCGTATTGCGTCTGGCCGTCGAGCTTTTTCCGCAGGCGCTCATTTTCGCTGTACGTATTTTTTAAGTCTTCGATATTTTCAAAGAAGCCCGCAAAAAATTGAGCGGGCGTATGAAAAATCGTTTGGAATACACCAGTTGTATCGCCAATAAATTTTTCGGGCCAAGTTGCATTCCGGTCATTCTTTAACGAAAATCCAATCATTGCCACTAAAATGATGATACAAAGGAGTAAAAGCATCAACCGTTTATTCGTAAAAAACTGCGGCATGATTATACACCTCTTCTATTCCCTGTGTCCTTAATTTTTGCCTTTAAATAGATGAATTTGCTCGAGAGCTTTACCTGTTCCGATCGCTACACAGTCAAGAGGGTCTTCCGCAATTAAAACCGGCATTTTCGTTTCTTCGCTGATGACTTTGTCCAAGTGGCGCAGCAGCGCACCGCCTCCCGTCAGGACAATTCCGCGGTCCATAATATCAGCCGCGAGTTCAGGCGGAGTTTTTTCAAGCGTATTTTTTACGGCATCGACAATTGCAGTCACAGTGTCGCGAAGCGCCGCTGTAATTTCTTTTTCAGTGATTTCAATCGTTTTCGGCAGACCTGTTAAAAGATCGCGGCCGCGGATTTCCATGCTTTCTCCGTTTTCAGAAGCTTCGGCAGAACCGATTTCAAGTTTGATCGCTTCCGCAGTACGGTCACCGATCATCAAGTTATATGTTTTTCTAATATAAGTAATGATTGCTTCATCCATTTCATCACCGGCAACGCGGATAGACTGGGATGTGACGATGCCGCCGAGGGAAATAATCGCGACTTCGGTCGTTCCGCCGCCGATGTCGACCACCATACTTCCAGTCGGTTCCCAAACAGGAAGATTGGCTCCGATCGCCGCTGCAAACGGTTCTTCAATCGGATATGCATCTCTCGCCCCGGCCTGGCGCGTCGCGTCGATAACCGCACGCTGCTCAACCGCCGTAATTCCCGACGGAACACAAACCATGACATACGGCTTTCTCGCAAATAAGCCTTTGTTTTTAACAGCTTTGCTAATATAATGTTTCATCATTGTCGCTGTTGTTTCATAATCAGCGATTACGCCATCTTTCATCGGGCGGAGGGCGACGACATTGCCGGGCGTACGTCCGATCATGTTTTTCGCATCGTTTCCGACTGCAACGATCTGCTTTGTATCTGTTTGCAGCGCAACGACGGAAGGCTCCCTGACGACAATTCCTTTACCTTTCACAAAAACAAGCGTATTCGCCGTTCCTAAATCTATTCCAAGGTCTCTCGCACCAATTCCAAACATTTGTATGTATCTTCCTTTCTTAAAACAATATTCCTAAGCAAAAACCCATAAATTCTATTATAGCTTAATTTAATGAAAAAAAAAGTGTTACAAATATCCTTTTTCTTTTAAGCTCACAAATTTTTGATCACCGATGATGATATGATCGAGCAATTCGATTCCAAGCAGCTGTCCGGACTCGTGAAGGCGCTGTGTAACTTCTATGTCTTCGCGGCTTGGAGCCGGATCTCCGGACGGATGATTGTGGACGCAGATGAATGAGGCTGCGGAGCGCTTTAAAGCTTCCTTAAACACTTCCCTCGGATGGACGATTGAAGAGTTCAAGCTTCCTATAAAAATTGTGCGCTTGTGGATCACCTGGTTTTTCGTGTTCAGATACAGGCATACGAAGTGCTCCTGAGACAGAAAGCGCATATCCCCCATTAAAAAATTGGCCGCATCTTCGGGGAAACGGATCACATAACGGTCTTTGCAGGCAAGGCTGTGAATGCGCCGGCCAAGTTCGAGCGCCGCCAAAATCTGCACGGCTTTGGCGCGGCCGATCCCGGAAATGCTTGAAAGCTCCTCAGCGGATGCTTCTTTTAACAAACGGAGGCCGTCAAACGTTTGAAGCAGCCGGCTTGAAAGCTGAAGAACCGATTCTTTTTTCGTCCCGGTCCTGAGCAGTATCGCGAGCAGTTCATGGTTTGACAAACTTTCGGCGCCTGTGTTGAGAAGGCGCTCCCGCGGCCTTTCTTCATCAGGAAAATCCTTTAATTTCAATGGCAGATCGCTTATGATAAACCCTCCCTTTTGATTCCCTTCTCGTTCGGTTCATCAAAAGGAGTGAAGTCAAACGTTTTCAGCATTCTCATCGTTTTGGAAATCGGAAGACCCACAACTGTATAATAGTCACCCTTTATCTGTTTGACAAAAAGCGCGCCTTTTCCTTGTATTCCGTATGAACCGGCTTTATCAAACGGCTCTCCCGTAGCGATGTAAGCGCTGATTTCCTTTTCTTCAAGAGGCCAAAAAGAGACTTCGGTTTCTTCAAAAAATGTTTCGCATCTCTCGCCGTCCTTAATGCAGACGCCGGTGAGCACTGAATGGGTCTGTCCCGAAAGCATGCTCAGCATCCTTTTTGCATCTTCGGCATCTTTGGGCTTGCCTAAATAAGCCCCGTCATAAAGAACGATAGTGTCGGCGCCAAGGACGACGGCATCAGGATATTGTTCGGCTACTGCACGCACTTTTTGTTCCGCCAACCATTTGACGTTTTCTGCTGGTGAAAAGTTTCGAATTAATTTTTCTTCCGCGTTGCTCGTAACGATGCTGTACGGAATCTGCAGGAGATCGAGGAGTTCCTTTCTGCGGGGTGATTGTGAAGCCAATATGAGCTGTCGGGTCATAAGAAGACATCCTTTCAAAGGTTTTTGCATAGGAAAAAAAGATACCTGTTTTATCCTACCAAAAGAACGCCGCCGCCACAATTTCAGAAAAGTAACTTTTTAATGACAAAAATCGTGAAAATAAAAAAACCAGCGCATCTGATATGCTCCCCTAAAAGTAGACAGATGAAAAAAAATCTGTTTACTTTGGGGGAGTTTTTTCATGGCTGGGAAATGGTACACGATAGAAGAAAAACTGAACATTCTTTTAGAATGTGATCAGGAAATGCTTCGGTAAGAGATTGCGGACAAGTATGGTGTTCACGTTTTACAATCACGATTGTCTACAAGAAAAACTAAACGGCCTCAGCCCGGCGGAATACAGGGCTAAAGCTGTCTAGTGTGTTTTCGTTATTTCCACTGTCTACTTGACAGGGGGGCAGTTCACCTCTGCCGGTTTTTTATTTTATTTGGCTCAGCAATAGCTGCTGGCTTTTCCAGCCGTTGGCTGCGGTCGGTTTCTCCAGCAGGTTGACCGCTTCCAGTATGCTCTTCTTTACCTCGTCAGATTCTCCTTTTGATTTGGCGCCGTCAAGTTCAGCTTTGACATCAGCTATGTTTTGAGATGTAACCTCCGCGCCGAGAATCGCTTTTGCCGACAGCTCAGCCGCTTCTTTAAAAGGCTCCAGCAAACCGGGCTCGAGTGCAACCGGAAGCTCTTTTCCGCCCCACGCTTCAAAATCGTTTTCAATTAATATTTTGCCAAGTTCAGATGTCATCTGCTTTTCACCCGTTATTCCGGCGATCACATAAAACCCGTCGTCCTTGGCAATCGAAACTGCGGCATACCCCTTGTCTGCGATTTGAGAGGCCAGCGTCTCCGCTCCTTCTTTAGATGAAAACTTGCCGGCTTGAACGGCAAAGCTGTTAAAAGATTCTCCCGCTTGTCCGCTATTTTTTTCTCCGCTCTTTTTCTCATCGACATCGGAGTCACCGGCTTTAACCGTCTGCCCGTTTTCCGCATCCGCACCCAGGCTGCCGGATGCCGGCACTCCTTCTTTATGGGTTGCGAGATTCAGCGCGAACAGCCCGAGTCCCGTGCCGAGCAAAACAGCAAAGATAATGGTCGCAGCAAAGCGCTTCACAGGATACGTAAGGGACGTTTTCGTTTTTCGGTTGTTTTTGTTTTTGGCTTCATTTTTCTTTTGATAAGGCTTCACCACTTTAGGGTCATCTTTGTAGACGGTTTCTTCTTCATCTGGAGGAGTCCATGTAAATTCACTTGTTTCAGGTGTGCCGTCCTCTTTTGAAGCCGATATTTCCCGTTCTGCCTTTCTCTTTTCTTCCCAGTTCGAAAAGGTGAACTTCTTTTCTTCATTTCTGTTGGAAAACTCTTTTTCATTTCCGTAGATGGTCTCTTCTTTGCCGTTGATCATCACTTTGAGCGGGTCTTCCTGGGGCGCTTTTTTAGCTGAGTTTTTCTTGCTTTTCCTTTTTTTCATGTGCTTCCCTCGCTTTCCGTTTATTGTTTTATATTAAGATTAGGCGGCAGTTTGGCCGCTCTCTATACGATCGGCAGAGGGAAGCCAGAAGGAAGGAGGAGTTCTCCCAAAGGCTGTCCCTCTTATTGTCCACACTTTATCACAGCCTCAAAAAAAAAGAACAAGACTTTTGTCGTCTTGCCCAAAAAGGTTTCGTCAAATTTTTCACCACCGTGCCATTTGAAGGTACCACTCGATCATTGGATTGCCATAAAAACAGCTTATCAGCGTCCCGATCAGAATCGCGGGAGCAAACGGCATAGGTTCATTTTTCTTGAGCTTGCCTGCCAGCAGCGCAATAAGACCAAGCACCGTTCCCGCGGCTGCCGAAAGGAAAAAAGCGAGAATGAGGAGGCGGCTGCCGAGCGCCATGCCGAGCACCGCAAACAGCTTTACGTCCCCCCAGCCGATCCCTCCTTTCGTCAAAAGCAGCGTCAAGAGCGGAAGCATACCGCCGGCAAACGCACCGCTCAAACCGGAATGCCACGGCTCAAGGGGAACAAGAAACCGTCCGACAGCAAAGACAATCAGGAAAAAACAAAGAACAGCATCCGGAATGACCATATGTGTCACATCAGATACAAAGACGATCAAAAGCAGGGAAATAAGAGCAAGCACAATCACCAGCTCCCCCTGGTGCCCAACGTGCATGCCGGCAAACGCAAACAGGATGGCGGCGGAGAGCTCAACTGCCGGATACACGATCGATATCGGGGTTTGACACCCCCTGCACCTCCCCCGCTGCATCAAATAGGACAAAACAGGTATCAGCTCCGAGAGGCCCAGCTTTCTTTTGCAAGCCCGGCAGAGGGAACGCGGAGCAATCAATGATATCTTTTCAGGAATGCGGCGCCCGGCCGAACTAAAAAAGGAACCGAGCACTAACCCCGCCGTAAAAAGGTAAAAGATGAACATCACGATCAGCCTCACAATCAAATTTAACCGCTTCATGGGAAAGAGCGGATTCCTGAGGCTGTTATTTTAGCAAATATGAAGCGCCTCCGCTTTTCATAAAACATAAAAATGCGCTGTCAGCCGATGGCCAAAAGCGCATTTTTATGTTTTTTATTCAGTTAAAGCTGCCCTGACGGCGGAAATAAAGTAAAGCGACCCGGTAACAACGACCACCGCTTTTTCATCTTCAGCTTGTTCTTTGATATAGCGGAAAACAGAGCCGATGTCTTCATCACATGTTTTATGATCAGCGGTACTTTGCTCAAACAGCTTATGAGCGGATTCCGCTCTCGGAAAATCAAAAGATGTGAAGTGAATCGATGACGCAAACGACTCGATTTTGCGGATCATGTCTCTGTACGGCTTATCTTTGAGGGCGCTGAAGCATACGTGAATATTCCGCCCGCCGAAGTGGGACGTGATCGTCTCGGCCAGCCGCTCTACCCCTTCTTTGTTATGAGCGCCGTCGATATAAACGAGAGGCCTGTTCAATACCTTCTCAAACCGGCCGGGCCATCCCGCCTTATGAATGCCGCGTTTCAGCTCTTCTTCGCCGATGGCCGCATGTTTTTCGGCTGTCAGCCATTCGGCCGCAAGTATGGCCAAAGACGCGTTTTGCCGCTGATGGGTTCCGATCAGGCTTGTTTCAATTCTTTCATAACGATGTAACGGTGTTTTCAGTGAAAACTGTTCTCCATCGGACAGTGAACGCTCTCCGTACAGCTCGCAATCCTCATGAAGGGATATAAAAGCAGATTCTGTCTCCATCGCCTTTCGTTTTATCACTTCAGCTGCTTCACGCTGATGAACGGCTGTGATAACAGGAACGGCGTGTTTGATGATCCCCGCCTTTTCTGCGGCAATCTCTTTCAGCGTACCGCCTAATATCGCCGTATGGTCATGACCGATCGAAGTGATGACCGTTAACATCGGCTTCACAACGTTTGTCGAATCCAAACGGCCGCCTAATCCCGTTTCAAAAATAACAAAATCGGTGCTCCGGTATTTAGCAAAATATAAAAATGCGCATGCCGTAATAATTTCAAATTCGGTGGCGGCTCCGAATTCGGTTTTTTCAAGCTCAAGGACGAGAGGCCCGACTTCATTAAAGAGCGCCGTCCATTCGTCGTCTGAGATCGGTGCGCCGTCAACGCTGATCCGTTCGTTAAAGGTAATGATATACGGTGATGTGAAGGTGCCTGCTGTATAACCGGCTTCATTTAATACCGTACGGAGAAAAGCGATCGTTGAACCTTTTCCGTTTGTTCCGGCGACATGAATCGCATTGAGCTTTTTCTCGGGGTGTCCGAGCTTTCTCAGCAGCCATTCCATTCGTTCCAAACCCGGCTTCACACCGAATTTAAGCCTTCCGTTAATCCAGCTGAGTGCTTCATCAAACGTTTTGAACAAGCGCATTCCTTCCCTTCAATTGATGAAGGTGTTTTCCAGCACCTTTAGAAAGACCTGGAAAACACCTCCTTTTTTCGTGTGATTAATTTTTCAATTCGGCGATTCTTTTTTCTACAGCTTCACGTTTCGCTGCATAATCGGCTTCTTTCGCCCGCTCTTCTTCAATGACATGTGCAGGCGCTTTTTTCATAAATCCTTCGTTGCCTAATTTCTTCTGAACCCGTTCAACTTCCTTCGTCAGCTTATCGAGTTCTTTTTGCAGGCGGCTAATTTCTTCCTCAATGTTAATCAGACCTTCGAGCGGCAAAATCAGCTCGGCGCCGGATACGACAGCGGTCATCGCTTTATCGACCGCTTGAATATCCGTTCCGATTTGAAGAAGGCTCGGATTCGTAAAGCGTTCCACGTACAAACGGTTTTCTTCAAGTCGTTCGGCGATTTCCGGCGTGCTTGTTTTAATATAAAGCTCAATCTGCTTGCTGAGCGGCGTGTTGACTTCGCTGCGGATGTTCCGTACAGCGCGGATGACTTCAACGAGAAGCTTCATATCCGCCGCTGCTTCGGTGTCCGTATATTCTTTAACAGCTTCAGGCCACTTGGCGACTGTAATGGATTCCCCTTCGTGAGGAAGATGCTGCCAGATCTCCTCCGTCAGGAAAGGCATAAACGGATGTAACAGGCGCATCGTTTGATCCAGCACATACGCTAAAATGGAGCGGGTCGTCTTTTTCGCCGCTTCATCTTCACCGTAAAGCGGAAGTTTAGCCATTTCGATGTACCAGTCGCAGAAATCATCCCAGATAAAATTGTAGAGATGGCGGCCAACCTCGCCGAATTCGTACTTGTCAGCCAGCTGTGTCACAGTTTCAATCGTTTCATTCAACCTTGTTAAAATCCACTTATCGGCAACTGATTTTTCTCCTGACAAATCAAGCTCTTCGTATGTCATGCCGTCCATGTTCATCAAGGCGAATCTTGATGCGTTCCAAATCTTGTTCGCAAAATTCCATGTTGACTCCACTTTTTCAAAGCTGAAGCGTAAATCCTGCCCAGGAGAGCTTCCCGTTGCAAGGAAGTAGCGCAGCGAATCCGCTCCGTACTTATCGATCACATCCATCGGATCGACGCCGTTTCCGAGCGATTTGCTCATTTTGCGGCCTTGGTCGTCGCGGATGAGCCCGTGGATCAAAACATCTTTAAACGGACGTTCTCCGGTAAATTCGATACCTTGGAAGATCATTCTGGATACCCAGAAGAAAATAATATCATATCCTGTGACAAGGACGTTCGTCGGATAGTAACGCTTGAAATCTTCCTCATCGATATCCGGCCAGCCCATCGTTGAAAACGGCCAAAGAGCGGAACTGAACCATGTGTCAAGAACGTCTTTGTCCTGCTCCCAGTTTTCGGCATCTTCCGGCGCTTCAGCGCCCACATAGATTTCGCTCGTTTCTTTATGGTACCACGCAGGAATCCGGTGGCCCCACCAAAGCTGGCGGGAAATGCACCAGTCGCGGATATTTTCCATCCAGTGCAGATACGTTTTTTCAAAACGGTCAGGGACGAAGTTGACTTTTCCTTCGCTTTTTTGCAATTCGATGGCGGCATCGGCAAGCGGCTGCATTTGCACGAACCACTGCGTTGACAAATACGGCTCAACGACTGCTCCGCTGCGTTCGCTGTGGCCGACCGAATGCGTATGTTCTTCAATCTTGAACAGCACGCCTTCTTCCTGAAGATCTTTCACGATCTGCTTGCGGCATTCAAAACGATCCATGCCCTTATATTGAAGCGCCTTGTCATTCATCGTGCCGTCTTCATTCATAACGAGAATGCGTTCAAGGTTGTGGCGGTTTCCGATTTCAAAGTCGTTCGGATCATGGGCAGGCGTAATTTTGACGGCACCTGAGCCGAATTCCATATCGACGTAGTCGTCTCCGACAATCGGAATTTCTCTTCCCGTGATCGGCAGAATGACCGTTTTTCCGATTAGGTGTTTGTACCGCTCGTCTTCCGGATGTACCGCAACCGCTGTATCGCCGAGCATCGTTTCCGGACGGGTCGTCGCAATTTCAATTGAGCCTGAACCGTCTTTCAGCGGATAGCGCATATGATAGAATGCGCCTTGTACGTCTTTATAGATGACTTCGATGTCAGACAGAGCCGTTTTAGTGGCCGGGTCCCAGTTAATGATATATTCCCCGCGGTAAATCAGCCCTTTTTCATATAGCTTTACAAATACTTCGCGCACCGCTTTAGAAAGCCCTTCATCAAGGGTGAACCGCTCCCTTGAATAGTCGAGGCCGAGGCCGATTTTCGCCCATTGGCTGCGAATAAAATCGGCATATTCCTCTTTCCATTTCCATGTTTCTTCAAGGAATTTTTCGCGGCCGAGATCATAGCGCGTTTTTCCTTCTTCGCGAAGCTTCGCTTCTACTTTTGCCTGAGTTGCAATACCGGCGTGATCCATACCCGGCAGCCAGAGCACGTCATAGCCCTGCATCCGTTTCATTCTTGTCACGATATCCTGCAAAGTGGAATCCCAAGCATGCCCCAAGTGCAGCTTACCCGTCACATTCGGCGGGGGAATAACAACGGTGTACGGTTCTTTTTCAGGGTCGTTTTTCGCTTCGAAAAATTTGCCGTTCACCCAATAGTCGTATCTGTCTTTTTCAACTGCAGACGGATCGTATTTTGTCGGCATCGTCAGTTCTTGATTATCCATTTTCAAACCTCCAACAGTATTAAACGGCTGAACAATAAAAAAGAGCCCTCTCGATCCTGTTAAAAGGACGAAGAGAACTCTCTCGCGGTACCACCTTTTTTCATGAATGCGAAAAACGCATTCACGCACTTAAATGGGATAACGGGACTTTCCCGAATTTCTCTACTTTTTCGTTCGAGAAATTGCGCTCCTGGGCGACCTTCCAAAAAAGACTGACTGGGAGCCTTTCAGCGAACCGGCTTCCCTCTCTGCAAGCGTCTGTTTTTGTACTCTTCCCATTCAAAGCGGGTGATCATTGACTTTTCAGCACGTACTTTTTCTTTTTCTTATATTACTAAATCTTTTTCATTTTCGTCAATCATCTTTTCCGTTTTTCTCTTGTTTTATACGATACTGGGCCATGCACACAAGCTCCTTTTCCTCATATGATGCTGTAACGATAAGGAGAGGAGGCATAAGATGCGAAAAAAATTCAATACACATTCATTCCAGCCGTGGCTGAAGCAAGTCAGGCTTGTTGCTGTTCAAGTCGTCCTCCCGATCACGATCTTCCAGGGCATACGCACGATCATCTTTCCTACCACATTTGATGTCCTCCTTTTGGGCATTCTCATATTCCTTGCGTGCGCCTTTCACCTTGACTGGATATAGGCACGAAAAAAGTCCGCATCATGATGATGGGGACTCTGTTTCTTCCTGCAGTTTTCTGTTTTCTTCCGTCTCGTGAATGCTCATCACAAGCGGTTCGGCGTTTTTCATTTGCCAGTACGCCTTCAAAAGCGTTGTACAGGCTTCTTTTTCTCCAAGCCCCTTCTCAAGGCCGTAGCGGTTCAGCACGCCGAATACAGGCCCGGGGTAAGCCATATAGCTGAGGAATAAGCTGATTTCTTCCTCCCGCAAAGGATAGACATTGTGATACGTATAAAACCAGTTTACACATTCCGTGCACATAACGGGGTTCGTCTTAAACATTCTTGTAAAAAATACGATGAGATCGTTCACAGGCGGCCCGTGTCCCGCTTTCTCAAAGTTCGTAAAGTAACCCGTTCCGGTATCGTTATAGAGAAAATGCCGGACGGACAGCTGCCCGTGGTTTAAAACCATTCTGGAAGACTCTTTGTCTTTCATGGTCTCATACCACTCTTCAAGGCGGGCAAGCGCAAAGTCTGCAGCTGATATCGTCTCTTTGAAATACATGGCTGCCTGAAGCTGGAACGGGGACATATACCATTCGTTTTCCGCTCTTGAAATGAATTCTTCATATTTCTGTTTTTGCTGTTCCCATTTCCGTTTTGTCCGTTCATAGTGCCCGAGTATTTCTTCCCGCCTCACAACGAGCTCTTTTTCCGTCCGCTGGTGAAGAAGAGCGATTTCTTTAAACATATATTCGTGTTTTTGTTCACGCTCTTCCTCTCTTTCAAGGGTAAGCCAAGGCATGAGATAACAGACATCTTCTCCGGCTTGCGTTAAAAATTCGCCCGTGCGGTTTCGATAGACGGGAACGAACTGCCTGTAGCCTTTTTCCTCCAGCATGATCATCTGTTCCGTGAAGCGGGTGTTTCTTGAAGCCGCCAATTTTTTCAGGGCGAATACACCGTGATCCGTATACACTTTCCATACCTTCGGACTGACCGATTCCATATATTCAGGCGTAAGACCGTACTCATTTAAAACAGACTGGATGCCTTCCATCGGCTTCACCACATTTTTATCAATGCATTAGGCATGGCTGCTTTGATAATCCGGTATATAAAGGATCTGTCCCTCTTTTAATTCCTCGTCAAGGGAAAGGGAATTCATCCGGATGAGCTGCTGGACGTTAATATCATAGCGTTCGCACAGAAGATCAATGGTATCGTTTTGCTGAACGATGCACATCCTCATTCGAGTAAACTCCTCCTCTCCCTGTTTTGTAAACAGCTTTGTCAAATAGAGAGCATTGTCATTCTCCTTAGCTGACACTTCCTGGTCGTCTGCTGCCGGCATCTCATCTCTTTCTTCTTCAGGCTCCGTCTGCTCATGAAACGAATATTCCGGGATTTCAATGGTATGTCCGGCTTCCTCTTCTTCATCAATCGCTTCTGCTTTCTGTGTCACTTCAACTTCAAACGTCTCAGGCTCCCTGTCATTCTGGTCTTCCTCCAAAAGAGGCGGAACACCGTAGAACGGGGTTTCTTTCGGTTCATCATGAGTTTGATAAGCCCTTTGGAGCGGCTCCGGCTCTGCTTCCGCTTCTTCCCTTTTTAACTCGTATTCTTCCGGCTTTGCTTCTTTCTCCTCTTTCAGCTCATATTCTTCCGGCTTTGCTTCCACTTTCTCCCTAATTAGCTCGTGTTCTTCCGGCTTTGCTTCTTTCTCCTCTTTCAGCTCATATTCTTCCGGCTTTGCTTCTACTTTCTCCCTTTTCAGCTCATATTCTTCCGGTTTTGCTTCTACTTTCTCCCTTTTCAGCTCATATTCTTCTTCCGGATGTTCAAGAGCGGCGTCTTTTGGATTTTCCATTTCGCGCTTCGTCCGCTCTGCCGCAGACAAAGACGCTGTAAAAAACGGCTTTGTTTCCTCTGTATCGTCTCCGAGAAACGACTGGTAAATCGGAACCGCTTCCGCATCGGTATCAGTTTCTTCTGCTTCTTCATACGGCTGTTCTTCGTCCTGCTCTTCATAAGATCTGTCAAGCTGAATCAAAAATTCTTCCTCTTTACCCTGTTCTTCGTCGTTTGAAGGTGATCTGAAGGCAGGCTCAAGCTCCTCTTCCGGCTGGACGGCCGCAGGCATAGTACGCGGTTCTTCTTCTCCGGCTTCACCGCTTACATTCAAGAGGCCTTCAATCGCCAAATCAGCTTGAATCGTCAGCATTCTCGCATCTGTCAGCTGATAATCGAAAGCGTCAATAAAAACAAATACGTCGTTTAAATGATTGACCTTGTCTTTCGGGATGGTGATATCCACTGGGAAACAATGCGTCAGCTCTGCGCTGCCGTCCCCTTTCAGCTTTACATCTTCCACAAATCGGCTTGTCGCAGGCAGCTCTGCATATTCCCGGGTTTGATCTATGTTGTATTCGCCTGTCAGCTCTAATGACCCTCGTATGGATACATAATCATTTACTTCCTGAACGGTAATGTCAGGATCCAATGAAATCGATAATAATTCGGATACTTCCTGTCCTTTTTGAAAACAGATTGACTCTTCTACAGAAAATTGCAAACGATTGTTTTGCGGCAAACTGATATCCTCCCTTCACCTAATTTTTAAAATTAGATGTCAGTAAAGATGTATGAGAAAAGCAGGGAGAATATGAACAGAAAAATCATAAGCCGTTACCGGCACCATGCAAAAAAGAGCCGCCGGCAATGTCCGGCAGCCCTTTTCTTTATCTGGAGCGGCTGATTCTTTCGAATACGCGTTCAGCAGCTTGAATCGTATGCTCAATGTCGTCATCCGTATGAGCGGTTGACAAGAACAGCCCTTCAAACTGTGAAGGCGGGAGAAACACGCCTTCATCGGCCATCCCTTTATAATATTCGGCAAACAGTCCGAGATCAGACTGTTTCGCTGTATCATAATTGATGACCGGTTCATTTGTGAAGAAAAAGCCGATCATAGACCCCGCTCGATTAAATGTACACGGAATGCCATTTTTCCCGGCAGCTTCAGAAATTCCTTTTTCCAAACGGTCTGCTTTGCGGGAGAATTCCTGGTAGGATTCAGGAGTCAGCTGTTTCAATGTTTCGAGTCCGGCTGTCATGGCAAGCGGGTTGCCGGACAGCGTGCCGGCCTGATAGATCGGACCGCTCGGCGCAATTTTCTCCATGATTTCCGCCTTTCCTCCATAAGCGCCGACAGGAAGACCGCCGCCGATCACTTTTCCGAGGCAAGTCAAATCAGGCGTCACTCCGAAATAGCCTTGCGCACAGTTGTAGCCCACCCTGAAGCCTGTCATTACTTCATCAAAAATCAGCAGAGCGCCATGCGTCTCAGTCAGCTCGCGAAGCCCTTCGAGGAACCCTTTAACCGGAGGTACAACACCCATATTGCCCGCGACAGGTTCAACGATAACGCCGGCAATGTCCTCTCCGAATTCCTGAAAGACAAGCTTCATGCTTTCCAGATCATTGTAAGGAACGGTAATCGTGTTTTTTGCAATGCTTTCCGGAACTCCGGGACTGTCAGGGAGGCCGAGCGTTGCTACTCCAGAGCCCGCTTTAATCAGCAGGGAATCACCGTGTCCATGGTAGCAGCCTTCAAATTTCACGATTTTGTTACGGCCTGTGTAACCGCGCGCCAGCCGCAAGGCGCTCATCGTCGCCTCCGTACCGGAGCTTACCATCCGAACGATTTCTATGGAAGGAACGCGGTCGATGACAAGCTCGGCAAGCTCGGTTTCCAGTTCTGTCGGTGCACCGAAGCTTGTCCCGTGTTCTGCCGTGTTTTGAATTTCTTTCACCACTTTTTCATTGCTGTGTCCTAAAATAAGCGGTCCCCATGACAAGACATAATCGATGTATTCGTTTCCGTCAATATCATAGATTTTTGATCCTTTTCCCCGTTCCATAAAAATCGGGTCCATGTTCACTGATTTAAAGGCTCTGACCGGGCTGTTCACCCCGCCAGGCATGACTCGTTGCGCCTCTTCGAATGCCGCTTTAGACTTCTCATAGCTCCGCATCCTCTAAAACCCCCAGTTCAAATTCTTATTCCGAAATCCATTTTGCCGCATCTTTTGCAAAGTACGTAATGATCAAATCAGCGCCCGCCCGTTTCATGCTTGTCAGCATTTCGAGAACAAGAGCTTTTTCTTCAATCCAGCCGTTTTGTGCCGCGGCTTTGACCATCGCATACTCCCCGCTTACATTGTATCCGACAACAGGCAGGTTAAATTCGTTTTTCACTTCTCTGACGATATCAAGATATGAAAGCGTCGGCTTGACGATCAGGAAATCGGCGCCTTCTTCCACATCGGATTTTGCCTCCCGGAGAGCCTCCCTGCGGTTGGCATAATCCATTTGGTACGTCTTGCGGTCGCCGAACTGCGGACTGCTTCCCGCGGCATCGCGGAACGGGCCGTAAAACGCGCTCGCATATTTTACAGCGTACGACATGATCGGCACATTTGTAAATCCTTCCTGATCAAGCGCATCCCTGATGGCGGCAACGAAACCGTCCATCATGTTTGAAGGCGCAATAATGTCAGCGCCTGCACGGGCTTGGCTGACAGCGGTTTTTGCCAAAAGAACGAGCGATTCGTCATTTAGTATTTCACCGTTTTCCACAAGGCCGCAGTGACCGTGGTCCGTGTACTCGCATAGGCATGTATCTGCGATAACGACAAGCTCAGGAAAGTCTTGTTTAATTTGTGCAATCGCTTTTTGAACGATGCCGTGGTTGTGATAGGCTCCGCTTCCCACATCATCTTTGTGTTCAGGCACGCCGAAGACGATCACAGATTGAATGCCGAGGCCTGCGACTTCCTCCATTTCCTCTTTCAGCCGGTCCAAAGACAGCTGGTATACGCCCGGCATGGACGGAACTTCGCTTTTAACGTTCTCTTCCTCGGTTACAAATATCGGATAAATAAAGTCAGATGCTCTTAACTCGGTTTCTCTTACCAATTTTCGCATACCTGCTGTCGTCCGCAGGCGGCGGTGTCTTTGAAATGATGCTTCCATTTGTCATTCTCCCTTTCTTGAAATGCGGCATATTTCACGCAGCATTCCGTCGATTGTATAGACGTCCGGCATATATGAAGGAATTCCGTAGTCCGACAGCGCCTTCTTTGTCATAGGCCCGATCGTAATAAAAGCCGTACCGTTCTTTTCAGCCCACGTTCTGCTCTCCTCTTTCAAAATGGACATGAATGTATGTACCGTCGAGGAGCTGGTAAATGTCACAAAATCAAAAGACGCGTGTTTTGCTGCTTCCTTAAGCTCCAGAATTCCCTTTTCATCACGAACGGTTTCATACAAAATCCATTCCGAAACTTGAATTCCGAGCGGAGTGAGGGTTTTCTTGATGACGTCCCGGGATAAATTCCCTTTTAAAACGGCCACTTTATCATGACGGCCGACATTTCGCTTCAGTGCCTCCGCCAAATGTTCAGCCACGTATAACTCAGGCATCAGATCGACAGAAAGACCCCTGTCGCGCAAATACCTGGCCGTTTTTTCACCGACAGCGGCAACCTTGGCCTTTGATGCGAAAGGAACGCTGAACCCGGCGTTCTTCAAATAAGAAAAAAAGAATTTTGCCCCGTTCACGCTTGTAAAAACAAGCCAGTCCGCGCTTTCAAGATCTGCTCGAAAGCGCTGGGCCTGTTCTCGCGGGAGGGCGGGCCGAAACGAAATCAATGACGTTAAAACAGCTTCTCCGCCCAAAGCCTCCACCTTTTCCCTGAAGGATTGGGCTTGGGCTTTATTGCGGGTGACGAGCACTTTCTTTCCCTGTAAAGGAAGATCATGCTTCATTGTCTTCCAGCTCCTGTTTCACACGGTCAATCAGTGCCTTTGCTCCTTTTTCCGACATGACCGCCGCGCATTCTCTGCCGACAGCCTCCGGATCTTTTCCTTTTACTGTTTCTCTGTATGCGGTTTTTCCGTCAGGCGATGCCACAAGACCGGTCAGTTCGATGACGCCGTCTTCGTCCATCGTCGCAAATCCGGCGATTGGCACTTGGCAGCCGCCTTCCATCGCATGAAGAAAAGCGCGCTCGGCCGTGACGGTCAGCTGTGTGTAGCGGTCGTTCAGGCGCGAAAAGAGGGACAGCAGCTCCTCATCCGAGCCTCTGCACTCGATCGCCAACGCGCCTTGCCCAACGGCGGGAAGGCAGCTCTCTGGATCAAGAAATTCGGTGACGACATCGTCCTTCCAGCCCATTCTTGACAGGCCTGCCGCTGCTAAAATAATCGCGTCGTAATCTTCAGTTTCAAGTTTTTTCAGCCTTGTATCGATATTTCCCCTGATCCACTTGATCTCAAGGTCGGGGCGCATTTGCAAAAGCTGCGCGCTTCTTCTGAGGCTGCTCGTGCCGATAACCGCACCTTGTTTCAGGTCGGCCAGCTTTTGACGGCTTTTTGAAATGAGAACGTCCCTGGCATCTTCCCGTTTTGGAATGCAGCCGACCACCAGCCCTTCGGGAAGCGCCGACGGCATGTCCTTCATGCTGTGAACGGCCATATCAATTTCCCCGGAAAGCATCGCCTGTTCGATTTCTTTGACGAACAGGCCTTTCCCGCCGACCTTTGACAGGGTAACATCCAAGATCCGGTCGCCTTTTGTAACGATTTCCTTTATTTCAAACGTGAAATCCGGATTTAATTCCTCCAGCTTTTTGATCACCCATTTTGTCTGGGTCATCGCCAATTTGCTTCTTCTTGAGCCTACAATGATGTTTCTCATGTTTTCTTCCTCCCAATCCGTCACGGGCAACCGTTTTAACTAACTAAACCAATGAAATTGCGAAAAGCTGCCGAGCAAAAAGAAATTGATTAAAAGAACAAGAAAAGACGCGGTATTCCACATGGCCGCGATCCTTCCCTGCAGCTCTTTGACAATCCTGATAAATAAATAGTATCCGTATAAAAAAAGCAGCACGATCGATCCGAGCACTTTCGGATCCGCCCAGTACAGGGTTTCAAGCGATACATACGACCAGATAATCCCCAGAATCAGACTCAGCAAAAGCATGGGAACGCCGATGAGATTAAGGACATAAGCCATATGATCAAGTTTTGGCAAATCTTCGATTCGTAAGAGCCATTTCCCCCACTTTTTCTTTTTCAATAAACGGTACTGAAAAAGATACAGCACGGAAAAGACAAACGACAATGAAAACGCTCCATACGAAAGAATCGCCATTGTAATGTGGATGATCAAGAGCTCGGACACGAGCCTTCCCGAAAGCTCCGCCGACTGCTGGGCCGTCGGTGTAAACGTGTGGATCGCCGCCATTGAAAAGCCGATGAGATTGGTGAAAAAAACGAGAAATTCCACTTTCAAAAGCTTCGTCAAAACGAGAGACAGCGTGACAAGCACCCACGCGTAAAAATAAAGCCCCTGTGCATTATTCAAAACAGGAAACTGATCTGTGTACTGCATGAAATAAAAAAGGTATACCGTCTGCAGAATCCAGACAATAGAAAGCAACCAGAAGGCCGCTTTTCCCGCCTTCCGGTTGTGCTGTAAAAAGTCTATAAAATAAAAGAGGACGGTGAGCGCGTACAACACGATTGTAACTTCGTTAAGCCTTGCTAACAATGTGTCTGTCATGTCTGTCACTCGCTCGCGATAGAAGTCAAACCCTGCTGGTTTTGCCGCTTAAACGCATGAACCGGCTGGCGTTCGTCTTGATTCTCTCCGTCAGGAAAAGCCGCTTCTTCAATATCAAAAATCTGCGTAAACAGTGCAAGCTTTTCTTCGGCATCAGCTTCTGACGCAAACTCCTTCACTTTTAAAATCGGGTCGCGCAAGAGCTGGTTGATAATGCTTTTCGTATGCTTGTTTAAAAGTTTTTTCTCTCTTGTGCTCAAGTGAGGGAGCTTCCGTTCGATGCTCTGCATCGTTTCCGCCTGGATTGTCAAAGCTTTTTCCCTGAGAGCAGAGATGACCGGCACGACGCCGAGCGTATTCAGCCATTGTTTAAAAGCGACGATCTCAGCTTCAATAATCAGCTCCACTTCTTCAGCAACGGCCTGACGCTCCTTCAGATTTTCTTCCACGATCCCTTCAAGATCGTCAATATCGTACAGAAAGACGCCTTCCACATCGCTGAGAGCCGGGTCAAGATCCCGCGGCACGGCAATATCCACCATAAAAAGCGGACATCCTTTGCGAAGCTTATTGACATGTTCGATCATCTCTTTTGTGACGACATAGCCGCTTGCGCCCGTTGAACTGATGAGAATGTCGGCTTCCATTAAAGCGCATTGCAGCTCATTTAAGCTTTTCGCCGCGCCTGAAAAACGGCCGGCAAGCTCCTTCGCTTTTGAAAATGTTCTGTTGATCACGGTAACCTGTCCGATTCCGTGGCCGTGCAGGTTTTGAACCGCAAGCTCTCCCATTTTGCCCGCGCCGAGAATCAGCACGTGTTTATCGGAAAGGTCGCCGAAGATTTTCCTGGCAAGCTCGACGGCTGCATAGCTTACGGATACAGCATTTGAAGCAATGTCCGTTTCGGCATGGCAGCGCTTGGCAACGGTGACAGCCTGCTTAAACAAATAGTTGAAAACGGTACCAATTGTCTTCTCTTCCTGAGCCAGCTTAAAACTTGTACGCACTTGGCCTAAAATCTGCGTTTCTCCAATAACCATCGAATCCAATCCGCACGATACGCGGAACAAATGTTCAACGGCTCCGTCGTTTTCATAAAACTTCAAGTAAGGCGAAATGTCCTCTTTGCTTAGTCCGAACCAGTTCGCCAAAAACATTTTCATATAATAACGTCCGGTGTGCAGCTGATCAACGACTGCATACAGCTCTGTCCGGTTGCATGTCGACACGATGATATTCTCAAGTATGCTTTTTTCTTCTTTCAATTGCGACATCGCCTGCCCCAGCTCATCCGGCTGAAAGGTTAACTTTTCACGTATATCAACAGGGGCTGATTTGTAATCCAATCCCACGACAAGTATATGCATAACTCTTGCTTGCACCCCCAACATCTATCTAAATTAGAATGATTATAATATAGAATTTATTATTCAAAACGATTATAACATATATTCACTATTTTCTCTTCCCAAAATGTGAACAGATTTTAAAAAATTGATGTGATATAGTAGAAAATGTGTTTCTATTTCTTTCACTACATCAAGAAGGTGATACTTTGAAAAAGAAATCTGTTTTGCTTCCATTGCTGTTGATAGCCGTGGCTGTCTACGCCTTTCTGCGGTCGGGCCGGATCAACCTGTTTGACGGACAGGAAGAATGGTCTGTACTTGCGGGGCTCATCGGGCTGGCTCTTTTTTATCAGGGACAGAAGGAAGCCGATTCCGCCCATTCCTTTGCAGGGCTCTTCATGACAGCGATCGGTGTTTATTTCACATTTAAAGAGGACTATTTCAGCCGCGCGGATGATTTTGCGGTCATCGTGCTGATCCTCGGTGCGGCGCTTCTTGTCAAATCGTTTAAGACGAAAGAATATCAATATGAGAGTCTGCTGATGATCGCAGTCGCCCTCTATCTTTATTTTTTCCGGCAGATTGCCGCCTGGCTGAAGACGGCGAATATCGAGACGGCATATGTAGAAGCTTATTGGCCGGCCGCTTTTATCGCGGTTAGTCTGCTTTTATTATTCTTAAAAAGAAAATAGTTTATTCAAGAAAAAGCACTTGCATCAATCCCGCAAGTGCTTTTTCTTTTATCTTGCGATCATTTGCTCGATCGCCGACCACGCTTCTTGTTTACCCTTTTTCGTCTCGGAGGAAAACAAGATGAGCTGGTCTTCTTTTTCTATATTGAGCGTCTCTTTGACGACTTTGGCATGCTTTTCCCATTTACCTTTAGGGATTTTATCCGCTTTTGTCGCAATCACGATCACAGGAATTTCATAATGCTTTAAAAAGTCGTACATGATGACATCATCCTGTGAAGGAGCATGCCTGAGGTCGACGATTTGGACGACCGCTTTCAGTTCTTCGCGGGATGTCAAATACGTCTCTATCATACGGCCCCAAGCCTCGCGCTCCGTTTTGGAGACTTTCGCAAATCCGTAACCGGGCACATCGACAAAGTGAAGAATATCGTTAATGATATAAAAGTTTAATGTCTGTGTTTTGCCCGGCTTTGATGATGTCCTCGCTAAGTTTTTACGGTTGATCATTGTATTGATAAATGACGATTTTCCGACATTAGATCTCCCGGCAAGGGCGATTTCCGGCAGCCCCCCTTCAGGGTACTGCTCGGGTTTCACCGCACTGATGACAATCTCTGATTTCGTTACTTTCATTTCTCTTCTCCTACTAGCGCATGCTTTAGAACTTCGTCCAGGTGAGCGACAGGAATGAAGGTTAAGCCTTCCCGCACGCTGTTTGGAATGTCCTCAATGTCTTTTTCATTATCTTTCGGCATAATGACAGTCTTTAAGCCGGCACGGTGTGCGCCGAGCGCCTTTTCCTTCAAGCCGCCGATCGGAAGGACGCGGCCTCTTAACGTGATTTCGCCGGTCATGCCGACATTTCGTGAAACAGGTCGGCCCGTCAGCGCCGAAACAAGAGCTGTCGCCATTGTGATCCCCGCGGATGGCCCGTCCTTCGGAACGGCCCCTTCCGGCACGTGAATGTGAATATCGTGTTTTTCATGAAAATCAGGGTTGATGTTTAACTCTTCCGCTTTTGAACGGACATAGCTGAATGCGGCTTGTGCCGACTCTCTCATGACATCGCCGAGCTTTCCGGTTAAAATGAGCTTGCCTTTCCCGGGGGAAAGAGACACTTCGATGGACAGCGTATCTCCGCCGACCGTCGTGTAGGCAAGACCTGTGACAACGCCGATCTGATCGTCGAGCTCAGCCTGTCCGTACCTGAACATTCTTTTTCCTAAATAGTCTTCAAGGTTTTTGTCCGTGACCGTAATTCTTTTTCTTTCCCCTGATACGATCAGCTTCGCCGCTTTTCTGCATATCGCTGCGATTTGGCGTTCAAGACTTCTGACGCCGGCTTCCCTCGTATAATAGCGAATAACATCAAGGACAGCCTGCTCCCGTATTTGCAGATTGGATTTTTTCAGACCGTGTTCTTTCAGCTGTTTTGGAAGCAGATGGTCTTTGACGATTTCGACCTTTTCCACTTCCGTATAGCCCGCGATCGTGATGATCTCCATACGGTCTCTGAGCGGACCCGGGATTGTGGCCAGGTTGTTCGCGGTCGCAATAAACAAAACCTTTGATAAATCAAACGTCTCTTCAATATAATGGTCGCTGAACGTATGGTTTTGTTCAGGATCGAGCACTTCCAGCATCGCTGAAGCAGGATCTCCCCTGAAATCCGAAGCCATTTTATCAATCTCGTCCAAAAGGAACACGGGATTGTTCTTGCCTGCTTTTTTCATCCCCTGAATAATGCGGCCCGGCATGGCGCCTACATATGTGCGGCGGTGGCCACGGATTTCGGATTCATCCCTCACGCCGCCAAGGGAAATGCGGACAAATTTGCGTCCGAGCGATTTGGCGATCGATTTGGCCAGCGAGGTTTTTCCGACACCCGGAGGTCCGGCCAAGCATAAGATCGGTCCTTTTAACGAGCGGGTCAGCTTTTGGACTGCCAAATATTCGAGAACCCGTTCTTTCACTTTTTCAAGGCCGTGATGTTCTTCATCAAGAATTTGACTGGCGAGATTTAAATCAAGCCTGTCTTCTGTTGCATCATTCCATGGGAGGGAAATAAGCCATTCAATATAATTGCGGATGACAGAACTTTCAGCTGAGCTTGACGGAATTTTTTCGTACCGGTTTAGCTCTTTAAACGCGGTTTCTTTCACATTGTCAGGCATGCCGGCCTGTTCGATTTTCTCAGTCAGCTTTTGGACCTCGCCCGTTTTTCCTTCTTTATCGCCAAGCTCTTTTTGGATGGCTTTCATCTGCTCGCGCAGGTAATACTCCTTTTGCGTTCTTTCCATTGAACGCTTGACGCGCTGCCCGATCTTCTTTTCAATCTCAAGGACTTCTTTTTCGTTGTGAATCAGGTCGATCACTTTGTTTAATCTGGCTTTGACATCGATCGTTTCCAGCACTTCCTGCTTGTCTTTCAACTTAAGCGGCAGGTGGGAGGCGACGATATCGGCCATTCTTCCCGGCTCTTCAATATCTGTCACAGCGGCAAATGTTTCAGCCGATATTTTTTTCGAAATCTTTATGTATTGATCGAAGTGGTCAAGCAATGTGCGCATGAGTGCTTCATCTTCAACATCTTTTTCAGTCTCTTCATCGATTCGTTCGATTTTTACAGACGTATATTCATCTAAATCATGGTACTCAAGAATGCGGGCGCGCTGCAGCCCCTCCACCAAAACGCGGATCGTTCCGTTCGGCAGCTTGAGCATCTGCTTGATTTTTGTATAGGTTCCGAATGTAAAAATCTCGTCTTCATCCGGTTCGTCTATGGATATGTCCTTTTGTGTTGCCAAAAAAATCATATGGTCATTCATCATCGCCTGTTCAAGCGCCTGAACCGACTTTTCACGCCCGACGTCAAGGTGCAAAACCATCGTCGGATAGACGAGTAAACCTCTTAAAGGGAGGAGCGGGATGTTTCGTTTCGTTTCATCTGCCATTTTGACTGACACCTCCGTAACTTTAGTATGAACCATTATAATATACTTTTTTTATCCCTGTACAATTGTAAGCCCGGCGAAATAAAAAGGGTCTCCTGTAGTATACCCTTTCTTTCAGTTCTGAAAAAGGAAAAGATGTCCTCCGCTAAGAAAACATGCCGGCGCCTGTCGGAGAAAACCGGCCCGAAAAAAATCCCCATCTGAAATGATGGGGATTTATACGGATTCTCTTTTCATCTGAGCGCCGTCAGGCATTTCTGAAGGAGGGTTGACCAATGCAAGGTCCAGCACTTCCTGCAAGGTTTTGACGGGAATGATATGTACGCCTTCTATCCGCTTTAAAATCGACTGGACATTTTCGTGCGGAATAATAACAGTTTTTGCCCCCGCATGCTTGGCCGCTTTGATTTTCGGAATCACGCCGCCGATCGGCTTTACCCGGCCGTTCAGGCTGATTTCCCCCGTCATGGCGACAGTATGGTCTATCGGAACCTTATGAATGGCGGAGAAAATGCCCGCCGCCATGGCAATTCCTGCAGATGGTCCGTCAACCGGGATACCGCCGGGGAAATTCACGTGAATATCATAATCCGAAGCTTTTACTCCCATTGTCCGCAATACAGTCATGACATTTTCGACCGACCCTTTCGCCATGCTTTTCCGTCGGATCGATTTTGACTGGTTGCCGATATTCTCTTCTTCTGCGATGCCTGTGATATTAATCGATCCCTTATCAGCAGCCTTGTTGACTGTGACTTCAATTTCGAGCAGCGAACCGCTGTTAGGGCCGTGGACGGCAAGTCCGTTGACGATGCCGACCTGCGGTTTGGAGGCGATTTTTTGTTCATATTTCGGTGTCAGCTGGCTCGAATGGATCACCCATTCGATATCTTCAACCGTCACCTCGTCGCGCTCTTCAGTCAAAGCCATTCCGGCGGCGATTTGCATCATATTGACGACTTCGCGGCCGTTTCTCGCATACCGCGTCAACAGGTCAAGTCCTTCCTCTGCGACTTTCTTCTGAATCTTATCAGCCGCTTTTTTGGCGACCGTTTTTAATTCTTGCTTTTCAAGGTCGCGGAAGAACACTTCTAGACATCTCGACCGAATCGCTGGCGGGATTTCGTCAGGCATCCTCGTCGTCGCGCCGATCAGTCTGAAATCCGCCGGCAGCCCGTTTTGAAAAATGTCGTGGATGTGTTTGGGGATTTGCGTGTTTTCTTCACTGTAATAGGCGCTTTCCAAAAACACTTTCCGATCTTCAAGCACCTTCAGCATTTTATTCATTTGAATCGGATGAAGCTCTCCGATTTCGTCGATGAATAATACCCCGCCGTGCGCATGCGTAACGGCTCCCTGCTTTGGCTGAGGAATTCCGGCCTGCCCCATCGCTCCGGCACCCTGATAAATCGGATCGTGGACCGATCCGATCAACGGGTCGGCGATTCCCCGCTCGTCGAAGCGGGCCGTTGTCGCGTCAAGCTCGACAAAGACGGAATGTTCCTGGAACGGTGAGCGCTTGTTCTTTTTCGCTTCTTCGAGGACAAGCCTTGCAGCTGCGGTTTTCCCTACACCTGGAGGGCCGTAAATAATGACATGCTGCGGATTTGGTCCGCAAAGGGCGGCTTTCAGCGCTTTAATGCCGTCCTCTTGGCCGACGATGTCTTTAAAAGCTGTCGGCCTTACCTTTTCTGATAACGGTTCTGATAAATGGATTGATCTCATTTTCCGGAGCTGTTCCATCTCTTTTTTGGACTCTCTGTCTATCGTAACCTTTTGGGTTCTTTGATTCTTGAGCAGATTCCAAAAATATAATCCGATGATGATCCCGAAAAATAGTTGTACAAAAAGTGCAATGCTCGTCCAGCTCAACTGATGGTCCCTCCTGAAATGGTTTCGTATCTTTAAGTATGTCAGATAGTATTTCCTGATCACGGAGGGAATAAACGTACAGAAAGGGATAATTTTGCTTTTCGAACCGTCACTTTTTTCTGTATGACGACGGTTCCAAATGCAAAAAAAGAACCTCCTTTGGCTAGGAGGTTCTCTGCATTATGCTGAAGTTTTTTTGTCTTTATTGACGACCGTGCCGTCTTTCATAATGAGACGCGGCGGTTCGCCGTCAGTGACGGTTTTGCCTGTAATCACGCATTTTTCAATATCCTCGCGTGACGGCAGATCGAACATCACGTCGAGCATGATTCCTTCGATAATGGAACGAAGTCCGCGTGCTCCTGTTTTACGTTCAATTGCTTTTTTAGCGATTTCTGTGAGCGCTTCGTCTTCAAATACAAGCTCCACATCATCCAGCTCAAGCATTTTTCTATATTGTTTAACAAGTGCGTTTTTCGGTTTTGTTAAAATTTCAACCAGCGCTTTTTCATCGAGTGGTTCAAGGCTTGCGATGATCGGGAGACGGCCGATGAATTCAGGGATCAGACCGAAGCGAAGCAAGTCTTCCGGAAGAACTTTGGAAAGAAGCGCTTCTTTTTCAAGATCTTCATGCTTGTTGTCAGAGCCGAAGCCAATGACCTTTTGACCGAGACGGCGCTTGATGATTTGCTCGATTCCATCAAAAGCTCCGCCGCAAATGAACAGGATGTTCGTTGTGTCAATCTGGATGAACTCTTGATGAGGATGCTTTCTTCCGCCTTGTGGAGGAACGCTTGCAACCGTACCTTCAAGAATTTTAAGCAGAGCCTGCTGAACGCCTTCACCTGATACATCGCGTGTAATTGAAGGGTTCTCGGACTTTCTGGCTACTTTATCGATTTCATCGATGTAGATAATGCCTTTTTCCGCTTTTTCAACATCGTAGTCAGCAGCCTGAATCAGCTTAAGCAAAATGTTCTCCACATCTTCACCAACATAGCCTGCTTCAGTAAGCGAAGTGGCATCTGCAATGGCAAACGGCACATTCAGGATGCGGGCTAGTGTTTGAGCAAGAAGCGTTTTTCCGCTTCCAGTCGGTCCGATCATGGAAATATTACTTTTTGACAGCTCGACATCATCGACTTTGCTGTTCGAATTGATCCGCTTGTAATGATTGTAGACGGCCACGGCAAGGGATTTTTTTGCCTGGTCCTGGCCGATGACGTATTCATCAAGAATCTCGCGGATCTCCTTTGGTTTTGGGACATCTTTGAACTCCACTTCTTCTTCAGAGCCGAGTTCCTCTTCTACAATTTCAGTGCAAAGTTCGATGCACTCGTCACATATATATACGCCTGGTCCGGCGACAAGCTTGCGTACCTGATCTTGTGTTTTTCCGCAAAACGAGCATTTTAATTGTCCTTTTTCCTCGTTGAATTTAAACATTCTTTCACCCCTTATATCCTTGTCATTCCTGTTTCTTCGTTAAAAGAAACATCGCTTGAAAACATTCGTTCCATTATGTATTGCATTTTACCACACTTTCCAAAAAGGCGATAACGTTGTGTTTGCCGTTCGGCATATTCAATATGTATGTTGATCAAAACGACATTATCTATCCTTTCCCAAAGAAAAGATGATAAGTCAAAATTGTATAAAACAAGGCACGAAACATTCGCGCCCTGTTTTATATAAAGTATGATTATGAAACATATTAACGGTTTTCTACAAGAAAATCAATTGCTTTGCGAACTTTTAAGTCCTCTTTCATTCCTTCTGTAGAACCGATTGCTTGTTTGATGTTTTCAACAGGCATGTTGTACGCTTCAGCCATTTTAGAAAGCTCTTCTTCGACTTCTTCGTCAGTGACTTGAAGGTTTTCAGCTTTGGCGATCGCTTCCAGTGTCAGGTTGGATTTCACGCGTTTTTCAGCATCCTCTTTCATTTGCTCTTTCAGCGCGTTTTCATCCTGTCCTGAGAATTGGAAGTAAAGCTCAAGGTTCATGCCTTGCATTTGCAGACGCTGTTCGAATTCTTTCATCATGCGGTCAAGCTCTGTGTCGATCATCGCTTGAGGAATGTCAGCTTCAGCGTTTTCAGCTGCTTTTACGACAAGCTCTTCGCGAAGTTTAGCGTCCGCTTCGTTTTCTTTTGCTTCCTCGAGACGTTTTTTCGTTTTTTCAGTCAGCTCGGCAAGCGTTTCAACTTCCTCATCGACATCTTTCGCAAACTCGTCATTAAGCTCAGGAAGCTCCTTCGCTTTGATTTCGTGGATTTTCACTTTGAATACGGCAGGTTTGCCCGCAAGCTCTTCCGCATGGTATTCCTCAGGGAATGTTACTTCTACGTCTTTTTCAGCACCGGCTTCAAGTCCGACAAGCTGATCTTCAAAACCTGGAATGAAAGAGCCTGAACCGACTTCAAGGGAATAGTTTTCCGCTTTTCCGCCTTCGAACGCTTCGCCGTCTACGAATCCTTCGAAGTCAAGAACAACAGTGTCCCCTTCTTCCACTTTGCCGTCTTCTTTTACAACGAGTTCAGCCTGGCGCTCTTGAAGAGACTTCAGTTCATTTTGAACGTCTTCATCCGTTACGGCAGTATCGTCTTTTTCAATGCCAAGGCCTTTGTATTCGCCAAGTTTCACTTCAGGCTTAACCGTTACCTTCGCAGTGAAGATCAGGTTTTCGCCTTTTTCGATTTTTTCCACATCGATTTCCGGGCGATCAACAGGCTCAATGCCCGCTTCCTCTACCGCTTTCGGATACTCGACAGGAAGCAGGATGTCCAGCGCATCCTGATAAAGCGCCTCAACACCAAAACGCTGTTCAAACAAACCGCGCGGTACTTTCCCTTTGCGGAATCCAGGAATGGATACTTGCTTTACGACTTTTTTAAATGCATCATCAAGGGCTTTATTAAAGGTATCGGCATCTACCTCAACCGTTAAAACGCCTTCGTTTCCTTCTTGCTTTTCCCATTTTACTGACATGTGTTTCCCTCCAAAATCTATTCAGGTTGTGTCGGTTTTCCATTTTAAAACAAACAAACGGCTACGTCCATCGCAAGCTGCCGACTGTGTGCAGCTCATGTGTTTCTGACAGCCATCATTATGTATACAAAGATAAATAATGAACTTTAAGCGGCAAACGGATCAACTTCCGTTTTTCACAAATGCAACCACTATATTATAACACAATGCCCGCTGCTTTCAACATTTACAAATAAGAAATTTCTTCTATGTCTTTGATGAGCGCGCAGGCCTCGTCAAGCTGTCTGTCATTGAATTCATAGAGAATATGAAGCTCCTCTTTATCGATGTCGATCCCGTGCATTTCGTATCCGACTTTATGCAGCGCAGCAGCCCAGAGCTCGCGGTTTGAGTATTTCGGCTGAAACGGATAGAGGACGTAAATATGCCTTCTCCACAGCTCTTCGACCGCTTGGTACAGCGTGGGATTTTCATTCCCCAGCGTATCATCCAGCACGCTCAGAACATGCTTTAATATCGGCATATCATCCGGCTTGACTGTCTCTGTCGGATTAATTGTCATCGAATCGCCAAATTTTGCGACAAGTGTCGGCTTTTCATGGTCTGACTCGGCCAAAAGCTGGAGAATCATCGTTTTTACGACAGGATGCGCGCTCGGATTTTGCAAAATTGTTTTCAACAAGCCGATATAGCTTGTCAGATTGCGGTCCTTCAGTCCGTGAAGAAGCTTAACCTGCTCTTCCGTGTCATTCAAAAGCCTTTCCTGATCAACCTCCTCCGTCTCGGGAAGGTCTTCGGTGATATCCTCAGGTCCGGGGTCTTCCGTCATCTTGCGGCTGAAATCAAGCAGTTTATAAAACTGTTCCGCGCTTTCAGGAGGCAGCTTATTTTCTTCGAGTACAGCTTCAATCGTTTCTTTTACTTTTTCGTATTGTCTGAGCTGGATTAAAATCGTCATATAGACTTGTAAAACGGTAAAATAGTGGCCGTGGCCTTCTTTCAGCATTTTTTCACAGATGCCTTTCGCTTCTTCAAGCTCGCCGATTTCCAGCAGGCAGATGGCCATTCCCAGATAAATATCCGATTCCTCGTCATCATAGCGCTTCGCTTCAGAAAACAGCCTGAGCGCTTCATGGTAATTCTTTTCTTTAAGCGCGGCCATCCCTTTGTGCACTAAACGCTCCTTAACGTTCGGGAACGGGATGATCTTCGAGTTTTTCTTGTCATGCTTCATTTCTAAGTTCCTTTCAGGCACTTATTTTTTAACAAGTGTATCAACCCGGCCCGCTAAACACAAGAAAGAACCGGCGGCAGTATGCTGCCTTCAGCAAAAAAAGCCTCCGATCTACATCGGACAGCTTTTTTATGCTTGCAGCCAAGAACTTCTCTGTTTCTCAAATTGTTCGATTTCTTCTTCAAGGAGCAATGTTAAAGAAATTTCATCGTACCCGTTCAGCAGCATCTCTTTCCAATGCGGATCGACCTCAAAGGCAATCTGCTGCCCGGCGTGGTCTGTTATCGTCTGTTTTTCAAGATCGACAGTCATCAGCAAAGACTGATGTTCATACTGTTCAGCAAGCACTTTCCACGTCTCGTAAGGAAGGCGGATCGGCAGCATGCCGTTTTTGAAACAGTTCTGGTGAAAGATATCGGCAAAAGACGGCGCGATAATGATTTTAAATCCGTAGTCGTCTAGCGCCCATGGGGCGTGTTCCCTTGAAGAGCCGCAGCCGAAGTTTTCGCCGGCGATTAAAATCGAAGCGCCTTTGTATTCCGGCCGGTTCAGCTCAAAATCAGGGTTTGGATCGCCGTTATCCAAATACCTCCAGTCAAAGAAAGCAAAGCGGCCGTATCCCGTTCTTTCGATCCTCTTTAAAAATTGCTTCGGAATGATCTGGTCCGTGTCTACGTTGATTCTGTTTAGCACCGCTGCTATTCCGGTATGGGTCTTTAATGGCTCCATCTTGTCACTCCTCTATACAGCTGTTGTCTCTTGGTAATATTTTCTGACATCGACAAAGCGTCCGTGAATCGCGGCCATCGCGGCCATCGCCGGGCTGACGAGATGCGTCCTGGCCCCTTTGCCCTGTCTGCCTTCAAAATTGCGGTTGGAAGTGGAAGCACAGCGCTCTCCTTCAGGGACAACATCGTTGTTCATGCTCAAACACATGCTGCATCCCGATTCTCTCCATTCAAAACCCGCTTCGATGAAAATCTGGTGAAGCCCTTCATTTTCAGCTTGAATTTTGACGCTTTGCGAGCCGGGAACGACGATCGCTCTGACGCCGTCGGCGACTTTTTGGCCTTTTATCATTTCAGCAGCCTGGCGAAGATCTGTCATGCGCGAGTTGGTGCATGAACCGATAAAGACGTGCTCGATTGTAATGTCCTCGATTTTTTTATATGGTTCAAGACCCATATATTCATATGCGCGCTGCGCTTCTTTTTTATCGTCTTCCTGAGAGAAGGCCTCAGGGCCCGGAATCGCTTCATCAACCGGCAGCACCATGCCAGGGTTGATGCCCCACGTCACCATCGGTGAAATCGCGCTTCCGTCCATCACGATCGTCCGGTCGTAGACCGCCCCCGGATCGGTTCTCAGATTCTTCCACTCTTCTACAGCTTTCTCAAACTCTTCGCCTTTTGGCGCATATTTTTTCGTTTTGACATATTCAAATGTTGTTTCATCCGGTGCAATCAATCCTGCTCTTGCCCCAGCTTCGATTGACATGTTGCACACCGTCATCCGTTCGTCCATCGACATGTTTCGGAATACTTCGCCGGTATATTCAATGACATAACCCGCACCGAATTTAACCCCGTATTTTCCGATGACCGCCAGAATGACGTCTTTAGCCGTCACTCCTTTTTGCAGTTTGCCGTCAACGCGGATTTCCAGCGTCTTCGGTTTTTGCTGCCAAAGCGTCTGCGTCGACAAGACGTGCTCCACCTCGCTCGTTCCGATTCCGAAAGCGAGCGCACCAAACGCTCCGTGTGTAGATGTATGACTGTCTCCGCAAACGATCGTTTTGCCCGGCAGCGTCAGCCCCAGTTCAGGCCCGATGACATGGACGATCCCCTGGTCGACGCTTGACAAGTCTGCGAGGCGGATGCCGAATTCTTCGCAATTCCGTTCGAGCGCACTGACCTGCCGTTTGGCGACATCATCTTTAATCTCAAACCGATTGACAGTCGGAATGTTGTGGTCCATTGTGGCAAACGTATTTTGAGGCCGTCTGACTTTTCTATTCTTTTGCCTTAGGCCTTCAAAGGCCTGGGGTGACGTTACCTCGTGTATCAGATGCAGATCGATATAGAGAAGGTCAGGCTTCCCTTCACCTTTTTTAATCACGTGTTGATCCCAAATTTTTTCGATGATCGTTCGAGGCATCATCTTTCTTCCTCCCTCTACCAATATCCATTTTCCTTAAACGTAAGCGGTCATGATGTTTGAAATGGCATTGTCGTCTGCCAGCGCAGCTTTTACTTCCCCTGTAATCGATTGAGTCGTGGAATGTTCCGATCCTTTTGCCAGGTCCTTCGTCCGCTTACCTGCCCGGAGAACTTGATCAACTGCGTGTTCAACAGCTTTCGCTTCAGCTTCAAGACCGAATGACGTCCTGAGCATCATAGCCGCGGACAAGATCGCCGCAAGCGGATTGGCTATGTTCTGTCCCGCGATATCAGGGGCCGAGCCGTGCACAGGTTCATATAGATGAAGTCCGGAGCTTGATAAGCTTGCCGACGGCAGCATGCCGAGCGACCCGGTCAGCATCGATGCTTCATCGCTTAAAATATCGCCGAACATGTTTTCAGTCACGATAATGTCAAACTGTCCAGGCGTATAAATAAGCTGCATCGCTGCATTGTCGACGAGCATGTGCTCAAGCTTGACGTCAGGAAACTCTTTCGCTACTTCTTCCGCCGTCTTGCGCCATAGTTTGCTTGACTCAAGGACGTTCGCTTTATCAACTGAGGTCACTTTGCCTTTTCGTCTCTGCGCCATTTGGAAGGCCTCCCTGATGACTCTTTCCATTTCCGACTTTTTATAAAACAGCGTGTCAACGGCTTCTTCCTCGCCGTTCTGATTGACGTACTGCTCGCTAGGCTTTCCGAAATACAGGCCGCCCGTCAGCTCGCGAACGATGACAAAGTCAACACCTTCGATATATTCAGCTTTTAACGGAGAAGCTCCCGCAAGGCTTTCAAATACTTTAACAGGCCGCAGATTGGCAAAAAGATCGAGCTGCTTGCGGATGGCGAGCAACCCTTTTTCAGGCCTCAGCTCAGAAGGATTTTGATCCCATTTCGGCCCGCCTACTGCTCCGAGCAAAATGGCGTCCGCAGCTTTGCAGGCGGCGACAGTTTCCTCGGGAAGCGGCGCTCCCGCCTCATCAATTGCCGCTCCGCCGATCAGGCCGTATTCAAATTCGAATTCATGCTGATAATGTTCAGCAACGCTTTTCAGCACATCAACAGCCGCGTCTAATACTTCGGGACCAATTCCGTCACCGGGCAAAAGTGCGATTCGTTTTTTCAAATTCAACAAACTCCTTCCTTATTACTGTTATGATCCTACAGCCGCCTGTTTTGACAATCCTTCCGTATTCGTCTTCAATACGAGATAGCGGTTCACTGCGTTCAAGTAAGCTTTGGCAGATGCTTCGAGAACATCCTGGGCGACTCCGCGTCCTCCGGATTCTTTTCCGTCGATCATCACCCTGACGTATACTTGCGCGAATGCATCCTGTCCCTTGCGATTGGATTGAATCCGGTAATCAAGGAGCTGGACTTCTTTATCCATACAGCGCTTCAGCGTGTTGTACACCGCTTCAACACTTCCCGCTCCGGTCGCCGCTTCCTGGATGATCTGATCCGTTTCCTGATCTTTAAGGGAAACCGTTGCTGTCGGAACCTGCGAGGTGCCGTAATGAACCTGCAGCGAAATAAATTCATAGCCGATTTTGCGGTCTGCCGTTTTCTCCTCGAGAATCAGCGAGATGAGATCTTCATCCGTAAATTCCTTTTTCTTGCCGGTAAGTTCTTTAAAGATGTTAAAAAATTTATTGATTTCTTCTTCTCCAAACTGGAACCCGAGGTTTTGCAGCTTATCTTTAAATGCGTGGCGCCCTGAATGCTTTCCGAGGACAAGCGCATCCGTTTTTACGCCGACAAGCTCCGGAGAAATAATTTCATATGTTGTTTTTTCTTTTAAGAAGCCGTCCTGGTGAATGCCTGATTCGTGGGCAAAGGCATTATCGCCGACGACCGCTTTGTTCCGCGGCACGGCCATGCCGGTCAGTTTGCTCACTAAATCACTTGTCCGCTTAATCTCATTCAGCTGAATCGTTGATTCCGCCTGGTAGAAATCTTTTCGGAGATAGAGGGCGACGGCGATTTCTTCAAGAGAGGCGTTCCCCGCTCTTTCGCCTATGCCGTTGATGACCGATTCGACTTGATCCGCTCCGTTTTCAATCGCAGCCAAAGAGTTGGCGACAGCCATGCCTAAATCATCGTGGCAATGGGCTGAAAGCGTGACTTTGTCAGCATTGCGGGCATTTTCTTTAATATAGCGGAAGATATTTCCGTACTCGGCTGGCGCTAAATAACCGACCGTATCCGGAAGATTGACGACGTCCGCTCCCGCGGCGATCACTTCGCTGACGATCTCGGCTAAAAACGGAAGGTCGGTCCGGCACGCATCTTCGGCAGACCACTGGACGATCGGGAAGCGTTCTTTGGCGTATTTCACCATTGCGACCGCCTGTTCCAGAACCTGTTCGCGCGTTTTTTTCAGCTTATATTTTAAATGGATGTCAGAAGTGGCGATAAAAATGTGAAGCCTTGGTTCAGCCCCGTCTTTGAGCGCTTCCCACGCCGAATCGATATCTCCTTTGACAGAGCGGGCAAGCCCCGTTACCGAACAGTTTTTAATCGTCCTTGCGATTTCTTTTACTGCGTTGAAATCCCCGGGGGATGAAGCGGGGAAACCCGCTTCCATAATGTTGACCCCGAGTTTTTCAAGCTGCTGGGCGATCGCCAGCTTCTCCTGCGTGTTTAAATTAACGCCCGGCGACTGCTCACCGTCACGGAGTGTCGTATCAAAAAAGTTAATTTTTCGCACCGGCTACCACCGCTTCCTTCTTCTTGCCCTGCTTGACAAACGGCATCATTTCGCGAAGCTTTCTTCCGACCACTTCGATTTCGTGTTCGTTTTCGCTTGTATTGATGGCGTTGAAACGCGGACGGTTGACTTGGTTTTCGACGATCCATTCTTTCGCGAATGTACCGTTTTGGATGTCTTTCAATACTTCTTTCATTGATGCTTTTACCTTCTCATCGACGACGCGCGGGCCTGATACGAAATCTCCCCACTGCGCTGTGTCTGAAATCGAATATCTCATGCCTGCTAAACCTTCTTCATACATCAAGTCGACGATGAGCTTCAGCTCGTGCAGACACTCGAAGTATGCGAGTTCAGGCTGATAGCCCGCTTCTGTCAGCGTTTCGAATCCTGCTTTGACAAGGGAAGTCAATCCTCCGCACAGCACCGCCTGTTCACCGAAAAGATCGGTTTCAGTTTCTTCTTTAAATGTTGTTTCAAGAACACCGGCTCTTGCTCCGCCGATCGCTTTAGCATAAGCAAGGGCTTTGTCTTTCGCTTCCCCTGTGACATCCTGATAGATCGCAAACAGCGCCGGAACCCCTGCACCTTGTTCAAACGTTCTTCTGACAAGATGTCCCGGTCCTTTAGGAGCGACAAGGAATACGTCAACATCTGCCGGAGGCACGATCTGATGGAAATGAACGTTGAATCCGTGGGCGAATACGAGTGAATTGCCCGCTTGAAGTCCGTCTTTAATTTCCGCTTCATACACTTTTTGCTGCTGTTCATCCGGAAGAAGCACCATAACGATGTCGGCCTGTTCTGCCGCTTCTCTTACCGTGAAAACTTGATGGCCGTCTTCCTCTGCTTTAGCAAAGGATTTCCCTTTTCTGACGCCGACAATGACGTCCACTCCGCTTTCTTTCAGGTTCAGTGCGTGCGCATGGCCTTGAGAGCCGTATCCGATTACCGCTACTTTTTTGCCTGCCAATACGTTTTCTTTGATATCACCGTTATAATATACTTTTACCATTTCAATCTCTCCCTTTTTATGTTTTATACAATAGATATTGTTTTAATAGAGGACGGCTTTTGCTGGGTTCCCCTCGCAAAGGCCGTGGTGCCTGTTCTGGCAACCTCTTTAATCCCGTATGGTTTCAACAGTTCGATCAGGGCTTCGATCTTGCTTGATTCCCCCGTCACTTGAATCACGACGCTGTCTTTTGCGACATCGACGACAGTCGCCCGAAACGGTTCAATGACGCCGTTTATTTCCGCCCTGCTCGACGGAGGGGAAACCACCCTGATTAATGCCAGCTCTCTTTGGACGATCGATTGATTTGTAATATCCGTGACTTTCAGTACATCAATCTGTTTGTTTAATTGTTTTGTCAGCTGTTCCGTTTCTTTTTCATCTGCCACATGCACGACAAACGTGATCCTGGAAATCCCCGCTGTTTCGGTGTGGCCGACGGTAATGCTTTCAATGTTGTAATGCCGTTTTGTAAACAACCCTGTAATTCTGTTTAAGACGCCGCTTTGATTCAAAACCGTCAGCGTGATGATTCTTTTCAAGGTTTCACCCCCACCATTTCGTGCAGCCCTTTTCCAGGCGCAACCATTGGAAATACTTTTTCAGCTTGTGCAACCTGAACATCGATGACCACCGGTTCATTCGACGTTAGCGCCGCTTCCAGCTTTTCTTCCGCTTCTTTTTCAGATGTGATTCGGACACCTTTGATGCCGTATGCTTCAGACAGCTTGATAAAATCAGGCTGTGATGCGAACTTGGAGTGTGAATAGCGCTCATCGTAAAAGATCTCCTGCCATTGCCGGACCATTCCGAGGCAGCGGTTGTTTAAGACCACGACTTTGATCGGAAGGTTCAGATCGCGAATGACGGACAGCTCCTGCAGTGTCATCTGGAATCCTCCGTCGCCGAGTATCGATACAACCGTCGCATCCTTATCCGCAAGCTGTGCCCCGATTGCCGCCGGAAGCCCGAAGCCCATCGTGCCGAGCCCGCCGGAAGTGACCCACCTGTCGGCTTTTTGGAACTGATAAAATTGCGCGGCCCACATTTGATGCTGTCCGACGTCCGTCGTTAAAATAGCTTCGCCTTTTGTATAGCGGTGGATATATTCGATCAGCTTCTGCGGTTTGAATCCCTCTGCTTCATTCTCTTCATACCAGAGCGGATATTCGTTTTTCCAGTCAGCAAGCTGCTTTTTCCATTCATCGGAAGCGCTCGGTTTGCCGTTTTGCTTGATCAGCTCTGTCAGTACAAGCTTGCTGTCGCCGACAACCGGAATGTGCGTATGAACGATTTTGCCGATTTCAGCCGGATCGATGTCAATGTGAGCGACTTTCGCATATTTTGCAAAATGCTTCAAGTTTCCTGTGACCCGATCATCGAATCTCGCACCGATGCTGATTAACAGATCGCTTTCATACAGAGCCATGTTGGCCGCATACGTTCCGTGCATTCCGGCCATCCCGAGGAAAAGCGGATGGTCGGCTGGAAATCCTCCCAAGCCTAACAGCGTATGCGCCACCGGAATTTGCTGCTGTTCGACATAATTTTTTAATTCTTCTGACGCTTTCCCGTGCAAGACGCCCGCGCCCGCTAAAATTACCGGCTTTTTCGCTGCACTGACCGCTTCCACAAGCTTTCTGATCTGCAGATAATTCGGTTCCTTCGTCGGCTGATAGCCAGGAAGGTGAATCTCATGGTCGTAGCGGAATTCTCCTTCTACAACGGCGATGTCTTTAGGAATATCGATTAAAACGGGGCCCGGTCTTCCTGTTGTTGCGATATGAAATGCTTCTTTAATAATTCTCGGCAGATCTTCTGCATGGCGAACCTGGTAGCTGTGCTTTGTAATCGGCATCGTAATTCCGATGACATCAGCTTCTTGAAATGCGTCAGATCCGATAACCGAGGTCGCAACCTGACCGGTGAATACGACGAGAGGCAATGAATCGATCATCGCGTCGGCCAGACCCGTTACAAGGTTGGTCGCTCCCGGACCGGATGTGGCGATGACGACACCCGGTTTCCCCGAAATCCTCGCATATCCTTCGGCTGCGTGGATAGCGCCTTGTTCATGGCGCGTCAGTACATGAAACATCCCCGATCCGTAGAGTTTGTCATAAATCGACAGGACCGCACCGCCGGGATACCCGTAGATCACTTCGACATTTTCCTTTTTTAAAGCCTCAATCAGCATTGACGCCCCTGCCATTGTTTGTGTACATTGGGCATTTTCAGCATCCAACTGTACATTCGTCCCCATTTTTCTTCCTCCTTATCAAGTGATCATCATCACTGTTCATTCACGTGGTTTTTTTAAAAATAATTCATGTATATATGCCGCAAAGCATGTTTCCAATCTGCTTTTGCAGCTAAAAAAAGCCTTCCCGCCCACTGTTGACGCTGCACACCTTGCAGGCCAAAGGGGCGAAAAGGCTTTTCTTTCCGCGGTACCACCCTTGTTCGCGGCTTTCGAAAGCCGCCTTATGGATAATCGCTTATCCGGTTTAATAACGAGTGAACCTTCGTGACGTTCACCCGGCCAGCCTTACTAAACTTGGAAGTCGTTCAGGCTGACACTCAGAGGGGAGTTCACAAGCGGAGGCCGTCACCGGTTTCCAGCAATCCCGGCTCTCTGCAGGCGGCGTTTCCGCTGTTACTTATCCTCTTCAACGTTTGTCTTTATTCAACTGACACTTAAGCTTTGATCTTCGAGGCTGACTTTTATCCCTTCACGGACGACGCGCTCGCGGAACTTTTCAAGCATCCGGTTTGTGTGGACTCCCGGTTTGCCGTCCCCGATCTTGCGGCCGTCAACTTTAACGACCGCGATGACTTCTGCAGCCGTTCCGGTTAAAAACACTTCGTCGGCTGTGTATACGTCATGGCGGGTAAACGGCTCTTCCTTCACTTCATAGCCGAGCTCCTGCGCTATTTCGATGATGGCATTCCGGGTGATTCCTTCAAGCGCTCCGATATAGCCCGGAGGCGTCAAAAGCTTTCCGCTTTTATAAATAAATACGTTATCCGCAGAACCTTCGGCGACATAGCCTTGATCATTGAGCATGAGCGCTTCTGTCACGCCCGCCATGTGCGCCTCGATCCGGACAAGAATATTGTTTAAATAGTTCAGCGATTTCACTTTAGGGCTCAGCACATCAGGTCTGTTTCTTCTTGTTGGAACCGTAACGATGTCAATTCCCGTTTCATATAAGTGTTTCGGGAATATTGCCAATGGTTCGACAATTATAATGACACTCGGGTGTGAACAATTGTTTGGATCGAGTCCGAGGTCACCTGCTCCTCTTGAAACGACCAAGCGGATGTAAGCGTCTTTAAGCCCGTTTTTTTCGACTGTTTTGAGAACGTGCTGTGTCAGTTCTTCCTGCTGATATGGAATCTCCAGCATGATCGATCTCGCAGAATCGTAGAGGCGGTCCATGTGCTCTTTCATTCTGAAGATGTTGCCGTCGTATACCCTGATCCCTTCAAACACGCCGTCCCCGTATAAAAATCCGTGATCATAGACTGATATTTTAGCGTCTTCTTTTTTAACGAGTTTGTCGTTTAGGAAGATCCACTGGTCTTTCTGGTCCCCCATCCCTCTAGCACACCTTTCTGTTGTAAATGAACGCTTTAAACGGTTAAAAATCGATGATGCGGGAACCCGTTTTCCCGCTGTCATTCCCGGGAAAGATGAAAAGTTTTCAAGTGATTTGTTCTTTTGTTTGAACTCATATTACGCCCCTTTACATGCAGTGTCAACCGTATTTTTTAAAATTATTAGACAATTTCGATTAATCAATCTACTTGTATACGCTTACATGATTGATATAAAAGGAAATGCAAAATTGAAAAACAATTTGAAATTTTTTATGCAATCTATAAAGATTACATAAAAAAACTGGTGTTTTATACAGTTTTGTTAGATTTTATGACTGACAACTTTTTAAAATTTCATCCCGGAAGGTTAGATTTTTTACCACATTTGTGTACAGACTCCATTTTACGATTTTTTACATAAACTGCTGTTAATCCAAATAGAAACGGGTGAATATGATGTACCGCACCTTTCCTCCATACTCTGATCCCCGCGTGCGCCAATACCCGGGATACTTCGGTTATCCGACTACTTATGTCTATAATCCTTCAGCACACGGGCCCTATACCTATTATCCGTACGGCGGAGTGTTCACAACTCCGACTCTCGGATTCGGCATCAGCTATCCGGGAATTTCCGTTCCCGCTGTGCACGGCTTTACCGGTGGATTCAGAGAAGATTAACAAAGCACAAAAAAGAGAGAGCATTTTGCTCTCTCTTTTTACGGTTAAACGACTCCCTGAGCGATCATCGCATCCGCCACTTTAATAAATCCGGCTATATTGCAGCCGTCAAGCAGATTGCCGGGACGTCCGTATTCTGAAGCCGCTTCAACGCTTCTCTTGTAAATATCGCTCATGATCGTTCTAAGCTTCTCATCCGTTTCTTCCGCCGTCCAGTGGAGCCGTGCGCTGTTCTGCGCCATTTCGAGCGCTGAAACGGCCACACCGCCGGCATTTGCAGCCTTAGCCGGCCCGAAAAGAACCCCCGCATCCAAAAAGCGTTTGACGGCGCCCTCTTCAGACGGCATATTCGCCCCTTCTCCGACGGCTTTGACCCCATTTGAAATGAGCACTCCGGCCGCTTCTTCGTCAATTTCGTTCTGAGTCGCGCACGGAAGCGCGATATCGCACGGAATAGACCAAATGCCGGAGCATCCTTCGAAATAGTGTGCTTCCGGATGCTCGCTGACATACTCGCGAATCCTTCCGTTCCCGCTTTCTTTAAGCCGCTTCACCGTCTCAAGGCTGATGCCTTTTTCATCATAGACATAGCCATCAGAATCACTGCAGGCCACTACTTTTGCGCCGAATTGAGCGGCTTTTTCCATCGCATACAGCGCCACATTGCCTGAACCGGAGACGACAACGGTGCTGTTTTCAAAACGCAGCCCCTGATCCTTCAGCATTTCTTCTACGAAATAAACCAGACCGTACCCTGTCGCTTCTTTCCTCGTCAAACTGCCCCCGTATTCAAGGCCTTTGCCTGTTAACACACCTGCATCATAGCGGCCCCGAATTTTTTTATACTGTCCGAACATAAACCCGACTTCCCTAGCTCCGACACCAATATCACCGGCAGGGATATCTGTGTCCGGTCCAATATGTCTGTACAGTTCATTCATGAAGCTTTGCGTAAAACTCATGATCTCCCTGTCAGACTTGCCCTTCGGATCAAAATCAGCCCCGCCTTTTCCGCCGCCGATCGGTTGGCCGGTCAAAGAATTTTTAAAAATTTGTTCGAAGCCTAAAAATTTAATAATGCTCGCATTTACAGAAGGATGAAAACGGATGCCGCCTTTATACGGACCAATTGCGCTGCTAAATTGAACCCGGTACCCCCTGTTAACCTGGATATTGCCTTCATCATCGACCCACGGCACCCTGAAGGTGATCATCCGTTCAGGCTCTGCAATCCTTTCAAGAATGCGGTGTTCGATATACTTTGGATGTCTTGCCAATACAGGGACGAGGGAATCGAAAATTTCTTTTACAGCTTGAAGAAATTCGCTTTCGTGAAGATTTCGCTGCCGCACTGTCTCGTATGCTTTTGTCACATAATCTCTCGCCGTCTGAAAATTTGTTTGCTCCATTTTTTCTAGCGTATGCATCTTTCTTCAGCTCCCTTTCTAAAATAAAAGCAGAACGAACGTTGTAAGATTTTCTACATGGTAAATTTTACAACCAATGCCCCATTTACATCAATCTGAAAAACAGATTAAACCATTGCTGAATTGAGATGTATAACAAAAAGCGAGAATAGACGGGTATTAAGATAGAAGAACCATTCTTAAATGCTGAGGAGAAAAGAACCAATAAACCATAAAATACCATAACATCCGAAAGGTTTTTTCTGTGCTTTTCGTTGCGATCGGCGCATTTGCCCGTTGTACTCTCGGCAGAAAATGAGCATCTTCTCCCGTTCTTAAAATGAATCCTACTGCACAAAACGAAAACACATAGCTCTTCTTTTTCATGGCAACAATAAAACTAAAACAGGGGTGATCTGATGGACGACAAAAAAGAACTGTCAAACGTTGAAACACAAAGAAACTTTTTAACGGCAGAAGAATTTCCTGAAGGAGCGTATGGAGCTGCCCAGGGCAAAGACAAGCCTGTTGAAAACAAAAACACGCCATGGAAGGAAGGTCAGCAGTACTACAGCAATTTCACATATGAATTCCGAAACCTCCACCAAGGAATGCCGCGACAGTACCCCGGGGCGCATCCAACCCATGACGAAAAGGATCAAAACGAGGAATGACCGATATAAAAAAGAGCCGTGCTAAACGGCTCTTTTAAGCTTTTTTATTGGAGGGGCTGCTGGAAATTTTGATTGTGCTGCTGGTTTTGTTGGTTTTGCTGACCCTGTTGACCTTGCTGTCCTTGCTGGTTAAATGATTGCTGCGCCTGCTGAAGTGCCTGGCTCATTTGGTTCATGGCCTGGTTTGTCTGGATTCCTTGAAGAGCCTGATTCAGCTGCTGAACAGCCTGCTGAATGCTTTGCTGAATTTGCTGATCCGTCTGCTGCATTTGCTGCTGAGATTGGGAGCTGAATTGCTGAATTTGCTGCTTCAGCTGATTGATTCCCTGGCTCAATTGAGAGCTCTGCTGGCCGCTTTGGCCCTGCTGCTGTGACCCCATTTGATTAACAGTTTGCTCCAGCTGGGCAAGCTGCTGCTGGATATTTCCGAATTCCTGAGCAAGTTCGGTATCCGTGATGTTCACTCCGAGCAGCTGCTCATGCTTTTGTTTTTGTTGCTTTTGTTTTTGCTGCTGGTTTTGCTGTTGTTTTGTCATGACAACATCCTCCTTAAAATTGATCACACCCTTTATCTTTTTCATTTTGTTCGAAATGATGAAAGGGAATTTTTAGGGTGTTGTTATTTGAAGAAAAAGGCCATTCAGAGAACTACTCTCACCTCAAGATACAAATGGAGATGTTCTTGGAAGAAGTATAGAAAGAGGATTAGGTACCTCAGAAGTTGTTATAAATAAAAAAATGGAGTGTATATTTTAATAGGATATCCAATAAATAATGGAGTTTTAAATCCGCTCCCAAAACATATTTTCAAACCAAAAATAGAGCAGAAGTTCCCATCAAATAAAAAAGCCTCAAACCCTTGTATACCAAGAAGTTTGAGGCTTTTTCCAGAGACGTCCCAGGAGAGATTCGAACTCCCGACCGACGGCTTAGAAGGCCGTTGCTCTATCCTGCTGAGCTACTGGGACATGATGTTGTTTTGTTTCGCTTTAACTATCAGCGACAAGATTTATTATATGCGGATCGGGACATAAAGTCAACAACTTTTTAGAATTTTTTTCTTCACGAGGAAGAAAAAAATTCTTCCTCATGAATGTGCTGGCAGTTGGACATGGTTCGTCAGGCTTTCGACTTCCCGGCCGTCCAAGTCGTAAAAGCGGACCGTTGCATTGTCTTTGTCAATGTTCAGTATAGCATAAGTTTTTTCTTTCCGCACCCGCGGAAGGCGGATGCTGCCGGGGTTGATCAGCAGTTTTCCGTCCATCAGTTCGCTTCCCGCGATGTGGGAATGGCCGAAACAGATGATATCGGCGCCGAGTTCTTCAGCGCGGTAGTATACATTTAAAAGCGACTGTTTAATGCCGTATAAATGCCCGTGTGTGAAAAAAAGCTTTTTTGATCCGACGGGAACGACAACTTCGTCTTTAAACTCCCCGTAAAAATCGCAGTTTCCTTTTACCGTTAAGTAAGAGGAAAGCGCGGGATGGGAAGGATCCAATTCGGAATCCCCGCAATGGATCATGAGATCTGTTTCCTTCCCGTGCCGCTCAGCGATCATTTCCAGTTCGTCTTCAAGGCCGTGGCTGTCACTGACAATCAGAACCTTCATGATCGGCCCTCCTCCTTTACGCTTGGTCCAAGAGAGCGGACAGTTTTTTCAGTGCTTCCGCTCTGTGGCTGATTTTGTTCTTTTCGCCGCTTGAGAGCTCGGCCATCGTTTGATCTTTGTCTTTGACGAGAAAAACCGGGTCGTAGCCGAAGCCGTTTGTGCCGCGCGGTTCTTCGGTAATGTATCCTTCCACAGAACCTTCGACCGTTTTCGTTTCCTGTCCTGGAATGCATAATGCGAGCGCGCATCTGAACCTCGCGGAGCGGTCTTCTTTTTCCACCCCTTCAAGCTCTTTCAATAGCTTTTTCAGGTTGGCGAGATCGTTTTTCTCTTCTCCTGCATAGCGGGCCGAGTATACGCCGGGGCTGCCGCCGAGGTAGTCGACAGACAGGCCTGAGTCATCGGCAATTACGATTTTACCGGTTTCTTTCGAAATCGTTTCCGCTTTAATCACCGCGTTTTCTTCAAACGTCTGCCCGGTTTCTTCGATTTCGGGCGTATAGCCGATGTCCAGTAGAGATTTGACATCGTAGCCTCTCGGTTCGAGCATCGCTTTGAATTCCCTGACTTTTCCTTCGTTTTTCGTGGCAATGATGACTTCTTTCATCGTGTATCAAGCCTTTCTCATGTTATTGTTGAATGGCTGATGCAACGTCGCCGAGCACTTCTTTCTGCTTTTCGATGAGTTCGGCGATCCCTTTTTCAGCCAGTTCTAAAAGCCCGTCCAATTCACTTCTTGAGAATGTCGCTTCCTCTCCTGTTCCCTGAAGTTCGACAAAGCGGCCTTCTCCTGTCATGACGACGTTCATATCCACCTCTGCCGCAGAATCTTCCTGGTAGTTCAAATCAAGGATTAATCCTTTTTCCTTATCGATTCCCACTGAAGTGGCAGCCAAAAAGTCAGTGATCGGCATCGCCTTCAGCGTGCCTTTTTCGACAAGTCTTCCGACGGCAAGCGCCATGGCCGTAAATGCTCCGGTGATCGACGCGGTTCTCGTGCCTCCGTCAGCCTGAATGACGTCGCAGTCGATCCAGATCGTCCGCTCACCGAGCTTTTCCAAATCAACGACCGCCCGCAAAGCTCGTCCGATCAGCCGCTGAATTTCCATCGTCCGCCCGGAGATTTTCCCTTTTGACGATTCCCTGATCGTCCTTTGGTTCGTGGCCCGCGGCAGCATGCTGTATTCCGCGGTGATCCAGCCCTTCCCTTCTCCTCTCAAAAAGGGCGGTACGCGGTCTTCCACAGACGCGTTGCATATCACCTTTGTCCCGCCGACTGTGATCAGGACCGATCCCTCGGGATGCGTAATGAAGTCGAGGTCCATTGTGACAGGGCGCAGTTCATTGTTTTCTCTTCCATCGTATCTCATTTTTTACCTCCGATTGTATGTACATAAACCTTTCACAATCATTCTGCTCTTCCAAAAAGCTGAATAAAGAAAGAGGCAGCTTTAATCGCTTACCTCTTTTTTTATAGTATATCAAAAATCTCTGCTTAAAAACTACCTGTGTTCACCTTGCTCGGTCTTGAAACCGGCTTGGAAAGCTTTTCTCCTTTTTCATTGACGAGCTCGGATTTTCCGTTCACAGTAACCGACACACTTTTCACATCAGGCAGTTCGGTTAATGTCAGCACAATACTATTTAACACTTCATCCGATATCACTTTCTTCTCGCCGTCGGCGCTCCCGTAGATCGCTTCGTTAAAGTCGAGAGTCACATGGCCGTCTTCAATCTTCGGCTCGTTTTCAAGCTTGACATCGCCCTGGAAATCGGAAAGCAGGCCGCTTTTATTGCCCGGTCCTTCCGTCAGCTCTTTAATCGCCGCCGTCACCTGGTCTTTTTCTTTTGCAGACGTCCGTTTCGTTACAGGAACATAGTATGTGCCTTTGTCCGATTCAGCCAAATAATAGACGGTGACCGGCTGTGTCGCTGTTATATCGGTCACACCCGCCGTATCGAGGTTGATGCCGTCCTCGCGGCTGAGATCTTCTGAAATCGGCGTGCCGTTAACAGGCATTTCTTTCAAATCATGGCCGTTCATGCGGATCTTCACTTTATCAATCGAGTTAAACTGCGTTAACGTCCATGTAATCGCCTGTACGATTTTTTGCTCGTCTTCTGCTTTATAGTTTTTAAATTCATTTGAAAAGTCAGCGATCGCTGTTCCGTCTTCTTTAATATCAACATTGACCGCTGTATCCGCCGGCAGCACGGCTCTGAATCCGTTTGGCATGATGTTTGAAACAGGGCCGCCTTCAACGAGGTATTCAAGCGCTTGTTTAGCCGTACCTTCCTGCTTTGGCAGCGGCAGCGTCTGCGCTGTCACATAGCCGTTCTTATCAATGAGATAAAGCTCTCTCATGACCGTATCGCTCGTTTGAGCCGCTTTATCGTCGCTTGTCGTTTTGCTGCCTTTGTCTTCTGTTTTATCTTTGGTTTTGTCTGTTTTGTCTTGCTCCTTCTCCTCTTTTACATATGTGATGTCCTGCGGCGGATCTATCTCCTCTGAGGCTTGATCTGACTGAAATATTCCGCACCCGGAAAGAAGCAGCGCGGAGGCCGTAACCGAAACCGCGATTCCTTTCATTCCTTTTTTCAGCATACTTTTCCCTCCTAAGGCAGTTTGTACTATTATGTATACGAGCCCGTTTTTGAATTAGACCGCTTTTTAAAAAAATCCCTCTGAATACAAAAAACCTTTTCTTTTAAAGAAAAGGCTCATGAAAAAAGCTGCCGTTTGCTTGTGCGGCAGCTTTATTTTATAGCGGTTTCCTGAAGAGAAATGCTTTCCACATTTTTCACTTCGTATCCAAACCAATCATTTGCAATTTTTGTGAAGCGGGCGCGCTCCCCGGTTGTTAAAAACAAGTGTTCCGGCGGTTCACCCGTTTTGCTTAATAAACTATTGTATGACAAGATCGTGCTGACTTCCCTGGCCGTTTCATCTCCGGAGGAAATGATGTTGACGCGCTCTCCCATATAGCGCTGAATCGGCTCTTTTAAAATCGGATAATGCGTGCATCCGAGAATCAGTGTATCGATTGATGAATCCCTGAGCGGGTGCAGTGACGACCTGACGATTTCATCAGCCGTCTCATCCAAAAATTTACCGCTTTCCACAAACGGGACAAACATCGGGCAAGCCAGATTTTCTACCGTTAAATCTCCGTTCAGCGAAAGAAGCGCTTCTTCATATGCGCCGCTTTTGATCGTGTTTTCTGTTCCGATCACGCCGATTCGCTGGTTCTCCGTCACTTTAATCGCGGTTCTGGCTCCGGGCTGCACAACGCCGATGACCGGGATCGCGACTTCTCTGCTGATTTCTTCAAGTGCGATGGCCGTCGCTGTATTGCAGGCGATCACGAGCATTTTAATATGGTGGCGGGATAACAAATAATTTGTCATTTCCCATGTATATGACAGGACTTCTTTTCTGTCCCGGGGTCCGTACGGACACCTTTTCGTATCTCCAAGATATATAATTTTTTCTTTCGGCAGCTGCCTCATGATTTCTTTTGCAACGGTTAAACCGCCGACTCCCGAATCGATGACTCCTATCGGTTGATCCAACAAAATCGCCTCATTTTCTGTTCATTTCCTGCTGAAGTTTAATTAATAATTTTTCAAATGCGGCTGTTTCTTCCTCGGAAAACGCCTCTAACATGTCTTCCAAATAGTCCTGCCTTTTTTGAATGACCTCCTGGATGATCCGCTCTCCTTCCGAGAGAAGATGAATGCGGACTACGCGCCTGTCGGACGGATCTTTCACCCGTTCAACGAGGTTGTTTTTCTCCATTCGGTCAATTAAATCCGTCGTGGTGCTGCACGCCAAGTACATCTTTTGTGATAACTCGCCGATCGTCATATCCCCGTATTCATACAGCCATTGAAGACCGACAAACTGGGGAGGGGTAATCGTATATTGGGTGAGAATTTCTCTTCCTTTTTGTTTGATGATGCCCGCAATATGGCGGAGTGATTTTTCAATATCCGCTATGTGATTCAAAGAAGCATTCGAATTCATTTTCTCTACCTCGCTCGACTCGTTGTTTTGTTTTCAAAACACTTGAGTCTATTTTCCTTCTTTTCTACACAAATTGCAAGACTTCAACATGAATATACAAATTGCACCTCAAAACAAATAACCGGTTCCCTTCTTGTTACAAGAAGGAACACCGGCTCAATTTAGAGCTCTAGCTCACCCATTCGAAGAAGTTCAACAACAGCTTGCGAACGGCCTTTCACTCCCAATTTTTGCATCGCATTGGAAATGTGATTACGTACAGTCTTTTCACTTATAAAGAGCTCGCTTGCGATTTCCTTTGTTGTCTTGTCTTGAACGAGCAATTCGAACACTTCTCTTTCTCTTTTTGTTAGCAGCGGCTTTGATTGAAACTCTTTCTCCTTCAAGTATTGTAACCCTCCTTGCTAAGGTGAGAGCTGATCTGAAACGAATGGGTTTCGATATAGTCGTGATATCATATGAAACATACGCAAGGTCGGTGACGTTTCTGACGGAGAAAAGGGTTCCCTCAAACACCTATTTTTCAGATCATGACACAGGCATCGTTTCAGGGCTGAACTTCTAAGGAAGACATTTTAAAATCCAGGCGATCAGCCGCCATCTTTTCGTAATATATGCGTGCGTTTTCTTTTTCTGCACAGCACTGATGATTTGTGCAGCCGCTTTTTCGGGCGAAGCCGTCCAAAACAGGTGATCACCTTTTGCAAGAGCCGTGTCCACAAAGCCCGGCTGAATTTCGGTGACCACGATTTCATCATACCCAAGTTTTTTCACTTTTTGACGGAGCCCTTTTAAGTAATTAGAAACGAATGCTTTTGAAGCGGCGTAGGTGACGGCCCCTCCGTTTCCTCTCAGCGCGGCAATGGATGAAATGCCGACTAAATGCCCTTTCCCATTTTTGATAAAATGCTCCATCAACACGTTCGAGCAGGACACAAATCCTGTCATATTGACATCGATCGTTTCCTTTTCTTTGCTCCAATCCATTTCGCTTTCCAAATATCCAACACCTGAACAGATGAAGACTGCATCTGCCCAATTCATCTCATCAAGCAGTTCTTTCAACAGTATAGGCGAGCGTTCGCTGTCGGCTGTATCGATCTTTTTAATGTATGAAGGTCCAGGGAGGTCGTCGCGCAATTTGGCTAGCAGTTCATACCTTCTTGCAGCAAGACCGACCTCCACTCCTGCGGCTGACAGCTGCTTGGCAAGCGCCTTGCCAATTCCGGAACTCGCGCCGATGATCATCGCTTTTTTCATTTTCTTCTCCCTGTCAATTATTTCTCAGGAAATGAGTGATTGCCAAGCAGTTTTGCTTTTTGTTCATCTGTCCATTTCACCGGTTTACCCGTATCTTTCGCAATTTGCACCATAACCGCCACCCCTGTAAAGCAAAGGTCACCTTCCCCATTTTTCGCCGCATAGTGGAGGGTGAGGGAAGCGTTGCCGACAGATGCTGTTTTGACGCCGATTTTCAAATGTTCATGAAGCATGACCTGCTGAAAATAATCGCATTGCTGGCTCGCCACGACGGGAATGGCCGCGCTCTTCCCGTCTGAAAGGCGGTCCATGACGCCCAGGTGCTTGAAATAGGAAATCCTCGCTTCCTCGAAATAGACAAACGGTGTGACATTGTTCATATGACCGAACATGTCCGTTTCTGAAAAACGGACGGATACTTCATCAAAAAAAGAAAATGACTGACACCATGTGTCAAACGGTTCTTCAATATATCCCGGCAGCTTCATTGTTTTTCATCCCCTTTGGTCATAAAAACACCTCTTCGGCTTGAAGAGGTGCATTTTTTCGTGTTATTCCGTGTTGTCGCTTCCGAAGAAGTTTTTAAACGCCTGAACGGTCGTATCCCTGTTTAATGCAGCGATTGAGGTTGTGAGCGGGATGCCTTTCGGACATGACTGCACGCAGTTTTGCGAATTTCCGCATTCGGCCAGTCCGCCGTCTCCCATAATCGCTTCAAGCCGTTCCGATTTGTTCATCGCTCCTGTCGGATGGCTATTGAATAAGCGGACTTGCGAGAGCGGTGCAGGCCCCATAAAGTTTGTTTTATCGTTCACGTTTGGACAAGCTTCAAGACATACGCCGCAAGTCATGCATTTTGACAGCTCATACGCCCACTGCCGTCTTCTTTCCGGCATTCTCGGTCCCGGTCCGAGGTCATATGTGCCGTCGATCGGCACCCATGCTTTGACTTTCTTCAATGAATCAAACATGCGGCTCCGGTCCACTTGAAGGTCGCGGACAACCGGGAATGTTTTCATCGGTTCAAGGCGGATCGGCTGCTCAAGCTGGTCGATCAGGGCTGTACAGGACTGTCTCGGCTTGCCGTTGATCACCATCGAGCAAGCGCCGCACACTTCCTCAAGACAGTTCATATCCCACGCAATCGGCGACGTTTTTTCCCCTTTCGTATTAACCGGGTTCCTTCTGATTTCCATCAAAGCGGAAATGACGTTCATATTCGGACGGTATGGAATTTCAAACTCTTCCTGGTAAGGACTAGAATCCGATGTATCCTGACGAGTGATGATAAACTTGATTGTCTTATTTTCACTCATGATTTCGCCACCTTTTTCTTCGAGTAATCCCGTTTACGCGGTGCGATTAATGAAACATCGACATCCTCATAATGGAATTTCGGGGCTTCAAAATCGCCTGCATGTTTCGCCATTGTTGTTTTCAGCCATTCCTCGTCATTACGTTCAGGGAAATCCGGTTTATAATGGGCGCCGCGGCTCTCATTCCGGTTGTATGCCCCGAGCGTGATCACCCGTGCCAATTGCAGCATGTTGTGCAGCTGGCGTGTGAATACGGCGCCCTGGTTGCTCCATTTTGCCGTATCGTTGATATTGATGTTTTGGTAGCGCTCGGCAAGCTCTTGGATTTTTTCATCCGTTTTCAGCAGCTTGTCATTGTGGCGCACAACCGTCACGTTATCTGTCATCCATTCGCCGAGCTCTTTATGAAGGACATATGCATTTTCATTGCCGTCCATTTTCATAATGTCAGCCCACTTTTCTTCTTCCTTTTTGACGCAGCTGTCGAAAACGGAAGAAGACAGATCTTCTGCGGATGTTTCAAGACCTTGAATATATTCAACGGCTTTCGGACCTGCCACCATGCCGCCGTAAATGGCTGACAAGAGCGAGTTCGCGCCCAGGCGGTTTCCGCCGTGCATTGAATAATCGCATTCCCCTGCGGCAAACAGTCCTGGAATGTTGGTCATCTGATTGTAGTCGACCCAGAGTCCGCCCATTGAGTAGTGGACTGCAGGGAAAATCTTCATCGGCAGCTTGCGCGGATCGTCACCCATGAATTTTTCATAGATTTCAATGATTCCGCCCAACTTGATGTCCAATTCCTTCGGATCTTTGTGGGAAAGATCGAGATATACCATGTTTTCGCCGTTGATGCCGAGCTTTTGTCTGACGCATACATCAAATATTTCACGCGTCGCAATATCCCGCGGCACAAGGTTTCCGTATGCCGGATATTTCTCTTCGAGGAAATACCAAGGCTTGCCGTCTTTATACGTCCAGACTCGTCCGCCTTCACCGCGCGCCGATTCGCTCATCAGACGGAGCTTGTCGTCTCCCGGAATGGCGGTCGGGTGGATCTGGATGAATTCTCCGTTCGCATAGTAAGCGCCCTGCTGGTAAACGATCGAAGCGGCTGATCCGGTATTGATCATCGAGTTCGTCGATTTTCCAAAGATGATGCCCGGTCCCCCGGTCGCCATGATGACTGCGTCTGAACGGAACGACTCGATTTCCATCGTCGTCAGATTTTGGGCGACGATGCCCCGGCACGCATTGTCATCATCAAGAACGGCTCCGAGAAACTCCCAGCCTTCATATTTCGAAACAAGCCCTTCTACTTCAAAGCGGCGAACCTGCTCATCCAGCGCGTACAAGAGCTGCTGTCCGGTCGTCGCCCCCGCATATGCCGTTCTGTGATGCTGAGTTCCCCCGAAGCGCCGGAAGTCAAGCAGCCCTTCAGGTGTTCTGTTAAACATGACGCCCATGCGGTCAAGCAAATGAATAATCGACGGCGCCGCATCACACATCGCTTTGACCGGCGGCTGGTTGGCCAGAAAGTCGCCTCCGTAAACGGTATCGTCAAAATGCTCCCAAGGGGAGTCGCCTTCACCTTTTGTATTGACCGCTCCGTTGATTCCGCCCTGCGCACATACGGAATGTGAGCGCTTAACGGGAACGATCGAAAATAGTTTTACATTTGTTCCTGCTTCCGCAGCTTTAATGGTCGCCATCAGACCCGCAAGTCCTCCGCCGACAACGATGATGCTTGAATTGCTCATGCCTGCCCCACTCCCTCTAGTAATCTAGTTCTTTTACACAAATGCCAAAATCGCTCTCAGCCCTACATAGGACAACACAACAAAGACTCCCATTGTCACAAACGTGGCGATTCGCTGTGAGCGAGGAGAAACGGTGATTCCCCAAGTGACAGCAAACGACCATAAACCGTTTGAAAAGTGGAAGATTGTTGAGAGGACACCTACAATGTAAAAGCCGAGCATGATCGGGGAGCTCAAAATATCAGCCATCATGTCAAAGTTTACTTCTGCCCCCATTTGGGCGGCAATCCGTGTTTGCCACACGTGCCAGCTGACAAAAATCAAGGTAACGATTCCTGTAATCCGCTGCAGAACGAACATCCAGTTTCTAAAAAATCCGAATCTGTTCGCATTGTTTTTCGCTGTAAAAGCTATGTATACTCCATAAACAGCATGATAAATCAGCGGAAGGAAAATCACGAAGATTTCCAAGACGTACCTGAACGGCAGGTTTTCCATAAAGTGAGCGGCGTTATTAAACGCCTCTGCTCCGCTTGCCGCAAAATGGTTGACAACCAAATGCTGGATTAAAAATATGCCTACCGGTATGACGCCAAGCAAAGAATGCAGTCTTCGATAAACAAACTCTCTGTTCCCGGCCATTGCTTTACCCCCTAGTTGAAAAGTGCAGTAAAAATGAAAGGTCTCCTATCCCCCGTCCTGTTTCAAATATCGCACTTTGTTAAGTTTTTATGACAATTTCATTTTACTCCTATGAGAAATAGGCGTCAAGAAAACGCGTACATAAATTGAAATTTTCTAAAATTTAATCATATTTTAGAAAATTTTATTTTATCAAAATATAAATATATCAGATTTTTTTCTTCCTAATTGCATGTCCCCGCTGTAATCTTTCACCCCATTTAAGCTATAATAAACGGAGAAAAGAGGGGAGACATTGGATATGAACAAATATGAAGCAAACTTAGCGCAATTAAAAGAGCTGGAAGTCTCCGCATATGGCTATGAGTTGATCAGGGAAGTGCTGCTTCCCGATATGCTGGGACAAGACTACGCAGATATGATGTACTGGGCGGGAAAAAAGCTCGCCCGCAAGTTCCCGCTTGAATCCAGGGAGGATCTTCCCGCTTTCTTTCTGGATGCAGGCTGGGGAACGCTTACGATCGCCCATTCAAAAAAACAGGAGCTTGAGTTTGAGCTCGAAGGCCCGCTGGTCTCAAACCGCCTCAAATATCAAAAGGAACCCTGCTTTCAGCTCGAAGCCGGATTTATCGCCGAGCAAATCCAGCTGATGAACGAACAAATTGCCGAATCGTATGAACAAGTGAAAAAAAGAGCCGGAAAAGTTGTTTTAACTGTAAAATGGGATTTGAAAGACCCGGCATAACTATGCAAAAAAGGCGGAGACTGCAAAAGTCCCGCCTTTTTCTTTTTAAATGACTGCTGTCTGCTTTGACAGTTCAAAAGCATCATGCAGCGCTTCAACGGCTTTCACCATATCGCCTTCGTTGACGACAGTCGAAACTTTGATTTCGGATGTGCTGACCATTTTGACCTGGATGTTTTTTTCCGCCAGCACAGCGAACATTTCCGCTGCTACTCCCGGGTTGGAGATCATGCCTGAACCGACGATCGAGACTTTGGCCAGCCTGTTTTCCGTTTCAATCTGTTCATAGTCGAGCGCGTCTTTGTATTCTTCGAGAACTTCGACCGTCCGTTTTAAGTCTTCCGTTTTCACGGAGAAAGAAATCGACGTTTGGCTTGTGCTTGTCACTGATTGAATGATGATGTCAACGTTGATGTTCTGTTTAGCGAGCGTTGTAAAAATCGTTGACAGCGTCGTCAAGCCGCTCGCCAGGCCGCATACGGTCACGCGTGTGATCTGATCTTCAAATGCAATGCCTCTTACGATTAAATTCTGTTCCATTGATGATTCCTCCTCGATTAATGTGCCGGCTTCTTTTTCGGTGCTTGAACGGACTTCCAAAGGTACCTGATAGTTTTTCGCGAACTCAACAGCTCTCGGGTGCAGGACGCCTGCTCCAAGATTGGCAAGCTCAAGCATTTCATCGTAGGAGATTCCGGCCAGCTTCCGCGCTGTTTTCACATAGCGGGGATCGGTTGTGAAAACCCCCGGTACATCGGTGTAAATGTCGCATTTATCGGCTTTCAGGGCAGCTGCGAGGGCAACGGCTGTCGTATCTGATCCGCCTCTGCCGAGCGTTGTGATTTCACCTTCCGCTGTCGTCCCCTGGAATCCGGCGACAACGGCGATTTTCCCTTCATTCAGACGCTCTTTCAGCTTGCCTGTATCAATGTTCGTAATTCTTGCGTTGCCGTGAATATTTTCGGTTTCGATGCCGGCCTGCCAGCCTGTATAGGAAACCGCATCATACCCCTTGTTCTGCAAAGCCATTGTCAACAGCGAAATTGTCACCTGTTCTCCTGTTGTCAGCAGCATATCCATTTCCCTGCTGCCCGGCTGCTCGGTAATTTCCTTAGCAAGCGCGACGAGGGAATCCGTCGATTTGCCCATCGCTGAAACGACGACGACAACATCATGACCGCGCTGTTTTTCTTCGATGACACGGTTTGCGACATTCAATATTTTTTCCACTGATCCTACTGAAGTTCCGCCAAATTTTTGGACGATGAGACCCATCAAATACCACCCTTTTTGTTTTCGTTCGTGCTTGTTTATGTATGAAGAGGAAAACTTGACCGGCGGGCTGTACGTTTTTTCGTACAAAAAAAGCAATGAGAGAAATTCCCTCATTGCTTTAACCAACAAAATGCCGATGATTTTAACAACGAGATAGCCCTCCAAGAAATGATTTCTTGACAGCCTTACATTTATTCAATGTAAAGCCAGCAGGAAAAACGAATGGATTTTTTCCCCGCTTCGGCGACGCTCCCCTTTCAGCTTTTTTCATCGGAATCCATCTTCCTCATCAAGCCTACTCTTGAAGTTCGCACCTCTATCTTCACCATATCACACGATCTTATTATGAAATTAGTACAAATTCTATCAGATTCTTTTTAAAAGTTCAACATTATTTTTTCAGAGCCTCTTCAATCAGCTGCGCCGTCTTCAGGGGGATGCCGAGCTTGCGGATATCTTCGGCGCTCGCTTCCTTCATTTTCTTAACGGAACCGAAATGTTTTAACAGCAGTTTTTTCCGCTGTTCGCCGACGCCCGGTATGCCGTCGAGCACCGATTGAAATGCGCTTTTTCCTCTGAGCTGCCTGTGGAAGCTGATCGCAAACCTGTGAACTTCATCCTGAATGCGCTGAAGCAGGTAAAATTCCTGGCTGTTCCGCTCAAGCTGGACGATCTCAAGGGGGTCGCCGATCAAAAGGTTGGAAGTTCTGTGTTTATCATCTTTCACCAGACCGGCAACAGGGACATCGAGCCCCAATTCATTTTCCAAAACGTCAAGGGCGGCAGACACCTGGCCTTTTCCGCCGTCGATCAATACTAAATCAGGCAGCGGCAGATTCTCTTTCAGCACCCTTGTATATCTTCTTCTGATGACTTCGCGCATTGACCCGTAGTCGTCAGGGCCTTCAACCGTCTTAATCTTATATTTGCGGTACTCTTTTTTATGCGGTTTTCCGTCGAGAAAGACGACCATCGCCGAAACGGGGTCCGTTCCTTGAATATTTGAATTATCAAACGCTTCAATTCGGTACGGCGTGTAGATGCCCAGTGCTTTGCCGAGCTTTTCAATCGCGCCGATCGTCCGCTCTTCGTCCCGTTCAATGAGCGAAAACTTCTCTTTCAAAGCGAGCTTTGCATTTTTATGGGCAAGGAGCAGCAGGTCTTTCTTCGCTCCCCTTTTCGGCTGGCGCACGTTCACGTCCAAAAGCTCCTCAATCATGTCCTTATCGACGCTGTCTGGAACTAAAATTTCCCTTGGGAGGAAATGGTTGTTTTTTGAGTAAAATTGCCCGATGAACGTCAAAAACTCCTCGTCTGCTTCCCTGTATAAAGGAAACATGCTGACATCTCTTTCAATCAATTTGCCCTGCCTGATAAAGAAGACCTGGACGCACATCCAGCCCTTGTCATACGAATAGGCAAATACATCGCGGTCAACCATGTCATTCAGCATCATTTTCTGTTTTTCCATCGTTGACTCGATATGGGCCATTTGATCGCGGAATTCTTTCGCCCGTTCGAACTGCAGGTTTTCCGAGGCTTCGAGCATTTTTGCTTCAAGTTCTTTCTTGACTTCATTGTATCCGCCCTTTAAAAAGCGGGTGATTTCTTCTGTGAGCTGTCGGTTTGTCTCCTCAGACACATCATATACGCATGGCGCCAGACATTGTCCGAGATGATAGTACAAACAGACGCGGTCCGGCAGTTTGGCGCACTTTCTGAGCGGATAGAGGCGGTCCAGCAGCTTTTTTGTTTCCCTCGCAGCCTGGACATTGGGATACGGCCCGAAATAGCGGCCTTTGTCTTTTTTGACCTTCCTCGTGACAATCAGCTTCGGATGCCGCTCGTTCGTGATTTTAATAAACGGGTAGCTTTTATCATCTTTCAGCATCACGTTATATTTCGGGTCGTACTTTTTGATTAAATTCATTTCAAGAATGAGCGCTTCGATGTTCGAGGAGGTGACAATGTATTCAAAATCTTCAATTTCACTGACAAGACGCTGTGTTTTGGCATCATGGGACCCGCTGAAATAGGAGCGGACCCTGTTTTTTAAGATTTTCGCTTTCCCGACGTAGATGACGGTATCCTGCCTGTCTTTCATCAAGTAGCAGCCAGGCTGATCCGGGAGAAGGGCCAGCTTTTCTTTGATTTTTTTGTTCATCAAAAATCCTTCCTTGTTTCGGCGTTTTTTCTTCATTTCAGTTTACCATGACCGACCGTACGTTCGCTACAATTGGAGAAGGAAGACGGGGCGTTGTAAGAAAAAAGCGATCCCTTTGGAATCGCCTTTTTCACAGGTTTCTATTTTACAAATGTTTGTTGACCAGTTCTTCAAGGGCTTCTTTCGGTTTAAAGCCGACAGATGTTTCAACCACTTCGCCGTCTTTTAGTATGAGGAGAGTCGGGATGCTCATCACGCCGTATTTGCCGGCAGTTTCTTGGTTTTCGTCAACATCGATTTTTACGATTTTCAGTTTGTCTCCCATTTCTTGATCAAGCTCTTCAAGTACCGGCGCGATCATTTTGCAAGGTCCGCACCAAGGAGCCCAGAAGTCGGCAAGAACTACGCCTTCACTTGTTTCAGATGAGAATGTTTGATCAGTTGCTTTTACGATAGCCATTCTTTCATTCCTCCAATTGTGAAATTATGCTTTTTAGTATAGCATCTCCCTTTGGTTCACGCTAACATAATGCTTGATTATACATTTCCCTATCTGCGCAGTTTTACACATCGGGATTTTAGCCTTTCTAAAAATGTCCTTATTCCATGTTATTTTGCAAAAGGCGGAAATGTGCCTATGTAAAAAGCCGGCCATTTCAGGCCGGCTTTTGATCAAGTACTGACGCTCAGCTTTTTAAATTCTTCCGTGAGCAGCGGAACGATTTCAAATAAGTCGCCGACGATCCCGTAGTCGGCAATTTTAAAGATGTCGGCTTCCGGATCTTTGTTGATGGCAACGATGATTTTGCTGTTTGACATCCCTGCGAGGTGCTGAATCGCTCCTGAAATGCCGCAGGCGATATATAAGTCTGGAGTTACGACTTTGCCGGTCTGGCCGATTTGAAGCGAATAGTCGCAGTAGTCTGCGTCACAGGCTCCCCTTGAAGCGCCGACCGCGCCGCCCAGTACGTCGGCAAGCTCCTGCAGCGGTTTAAAGCCTTCCTCGCTTTTGACGCCGCGGCCGCCGGCTACGATGATTTTCGCTTCAGACAAATCGACGCCTTCGGACGTTTTTTTGACAATGTCCTTGATAACCGTTCTGATGTCCCGAATATCCGCTTCGATGCTTTCGACCGCTCCCGTTCGCGTCTCATCTTTGTCGAGCGGGGCAATATTATTCGGTCTGATCGTTGCAAAAATCGTTTCATCTTCGGAAATGATCCGCTCAAACGCTTTGCCTGAGTAGATCGGTCTTGTAAACACGATGTTGCCGCCGGCTACTTCGACGTTGACGGCATCTGATATCAGCCCTGTTCCCATACGGGCTGCAAGCTTCGGCGACAAGTCTTTGCCCATTGACGTATGGCCGAAAATGATCACGTCCGGACTTTCGCGCTCAATGATCGGCATAAAGGCTTGAACATAGCCGTCAGACGTATAGTTTTTCAAGAGCGGGTTTTCGGCTGTAAGCACTCTGTCAGCGCCGTAATGGATCAGTTGTGCCGCATCGCTTGAAACGCTTTCACCGAAGAGAACACCGATCACCTCTCCCCCTTCGGCAACCGTTTTTCCTGCGGCTATCGCTTCGAATGTCACATTTCTCAACGAACCGTCCCTGAACTCTCCCAATACGATAACTTTTTTGCTCATGTCCATTTCCCCCTGTATTTTAATGACCGTGTTTTTGCTCCCTTCGGCTTCAAACGACCTTTGCTTCGCTTCTCAGCAGTGATACAAGGTCTGCCGCCTGCTGTTCCGGCTCCCCTTCAAGGATTTTCCCGGCTTCTTTTTTCGGAGGCAGGAACCGTTCGATCGTTTTTGTTTTGGCGGCCACGTCTTCCTCGTCGATGTCCAGATCATCAAGTTCAAGCTCCTCAAGAGGCTTTTTCTTCGCCTTCATGATTCCCGGAAGTGACGGATAACGCGGTTCGTTCAACCCCTGCTGTGCAGTCGCTACGATTGGAAGCGACGTTTGGATCACTTCAAGGTCACCCTCGGCGTCGCGTTCCGCTTCAACATCTCCGCCGTTTACCGTCAGCTTTGTAATCGTCGTGATACAAGGGATGCCGAGCAGCTCGGCCAAACGAGGCGCCACCTGTCCCGATCCCCCGTCGATCGCCACATTCCCGCCGAGTATCATGTCATACTCGCGGTCTTTCAAATAGTTGTATAGGATGGCTGACGCCGTATATTGGTCCGCTTCTTCCAGATCGTCTTCAATGTTGATCAAAACGGCTTTGTCGCACCCCATCGCCAGAGCCGTCCTGAGTTCTTTTTCAGCTTCTTCCTCGCCGACTGTGACAACCGTAATCTCACCGCCGTGCTTCTCCTTCAGCTGAAGCGCTTCTTCAATGGCGTACTCATCGTACGGGTTGATGATGAATTCCGCTCCATCCGTGCTGATTTCCCCTTGTTCAATCTGAATTTTCTCCTCTGTATCAAACGTGCGCTTCATTAAGACATAAATGTTCATGTTCTATTCATCCCCTTTGTTTTCACGTTTGTTATTTCCCTTTAAAATGCGGCTTCCGCTTTTCAAGAAATGCCTGAATCCCTTCCTTCGCATCCTCCGATTGGAACACTTCGCCGAAGTATTTTCCTTCCAGCTTGAGGCCGCCTTCATACGAATACACTTTGCTCGAATTCAGGAGTTCAATGACATAAGCCATCGTCTGCGGACTTTTTTCAGCGAATTTTCGCGCGAGCTCTTGTGCCTTTTGCAGCACTTCTTCTTCATTCGCCGCCAAAATCGTGACAAGGCCGTATTCAAAAGCTTCCTTGCCGGATATCGGCTCTGATGTCCCGATCATTTCAAGCGCTTTGGCGGTGCCCACATACTTCGGAAGGCGCTGCGTTCCCGCAAAGCCGGGAATGATTCCGAGATTCAGTTCGGGAAGGCCGAGCTTAGCGCTCTCCTCGGCAATCCGGATGTGGCATGCCATCGCAAGCTCCAGACCTCCTCCAAGAGCAGCTCCGTGAATCGCGGCGATCACGGGCTTTGGAAAAGATTCTACTTTTTCGAAAATCTGCTGGCCTTTATCAGCCAAATTTGCATAATCAGACCCGTCCATCAATGATGTAAACTCTTTAATGTCAGCGCCTGCCGAGAAAAATCTTCCTTCCCCGTGAATCACGACGCTTCTGACATCCTGACGTTCTGAAAGCTCCTCAAGACATGCGGAAAGGTCTTCAAGCACTTGCGTCGATAGCGCATTTGCCGGCGGGTGCTGAATCGTAATGGTTGCGATATAGTCGTCTACGGCGTATGTTAATGCTGCCATTTTATTTCTCCTCCTTCGTCTTTTGGCTGCCGAACCCATGGATCAGCAATTCATGAATGCTGTCTGCCAGCTTTGGCAGATCGTATTTTTGATCATTCATCACCCAGGTTGTAACCGTCTCATCCACCGTACCGAAAATCATCTGCTTCGCCAGGCGGACATCAAGCGTGCTCTTAAATTCTCCCGCTTCTTTTCCTTCGGTGATGATGTCTTCCAGGATCGTCAAGTACCCTTTGAGAATCTCATTGATTTTCAGCCTCAGCTCAAGATTCGACTGCCTCAGCTCAAGCTGGGTGACAATCGCGAGGTGGCGATCGCTGCTGAGCAGTTCAAAGTGCTTTTTGATGAACAGCGTGAGCTTTTCTGTCGCCGAATTTGTCACTTCCATTTCTTCGTTCATCTGCTCGATAAACTGTCCCATTTTCTCTTTGAATAGCGAGATGAGAATATCTTCTTTGTTTTTAAAATAAAGATAAATGGTGCCGTCCGCCACTCCGGCCTGCTTGGCGATTTTCGAAACCTGCGCCTGATGGTATCCGTTTTCTGCAATCACAATGACAGCTGCGTCGATAATCTGCATATACTTTGGTCTCTTTTGTTTCAATTGGCTTCGTTCCTTTCAAATTAATGAATGAATACTCATTCATGAGTTTATCGTAAATAAAAATGGACGCTTTGTCAAGAAGCTAAACTCAAATCGCACCACAAAAGCATGCCGTCAAAATCGACGGCAGACTTCGCTTTTTCAGACGCCGGTTTTTTCTTCTTGAACGAGCGCTCTTCTTAAAATCTTCCCGACTGCCGTTTTCGGCAGTTCGTCCCTGAACTCGTATACTTTCGGTACTTTATAAGGAGCCAGACGCGATCTGGCATATTCGTCCAATTCCTTCTCCGTTATTGTAACATGATCTTTCAGCACTATAAAAGCCTTAACCGTTTCTCCTCTGTATTCATCAGGGATGCCGGCAACAACCGCCTCCTGAACGGCTTCGTGCTCATAGAGCACCTCTTCGATTTCACGCGGGTAAATGTTGTATCCCCCGGCAATGATCACGTCTTTTTTGCGGTCGACAATATAAAAGAAGCCGTCTTTATCCATGTAGCCGATGTCCCCTGTAAAAAACCAGCCGTCCCTTAGACTTTGAGCGGTTTCTTCATCATTGTTCCAGTAGCCCTTCATCACCTGCGGTCCTTTGACGACGATTTCTCCATGCTCATAAGGTCCGAGAAAACCGCCGGTTTCTTCCGAATAGATAGCCGCGTCTGTACCAGGCCAAGGACAGCCGATACTGCCCGCTTTATTCAAATCCCAAATAAAATTGGCGTGAGTGACGGGCGAGGTTTCAGACATTCCGTAACCTTCGACAAGCCTTCCGCCCGTTACCTTTTCAAACTGCTGTTTGACTTCAACAGGAAGCGCTGCAGATCCGCTCAAACAGCTCTTAATTGACGACAGATCAAATTGGTGAAGATCAGGATGGTTCAACAGGGCAATATATATCGTCGGTGCCCCCGGAAATATCGTCGGCTTTTCTTTATCGATCGTTTTCAGCGCTGCGCGCGCGTCAAATCTCGGCAGCAGAATCATTTCATATCCCTGCCTGATCGTGAAATTCAAGACGGCCGTCATTCCGTAGACGTGAAAAAACGGGACGATCCCCAGCACCTTCTCCTCCCCTTTATTCAATTGATAAAACCAGGCATCGCACATCTCCATATTGGCTAGTATGTTGCGGTGGCTGAGCATGACGCCTTTTGGCGTGCCTGTCGTGCCTCCGGTATACTGCAGGACGGCAATGTCGTGGGCCGGATCGATTTCAATCCCCGGCGGACCGCTTGGAACGGGGCGTTTCATGATGGTTCGGAAGAGGTGTGTCGTCTCATTTTCATTGATCTCAACCGACATTTGATTCTCTTTTTTTTGCACGATTGGGTACAGCAGATTTTTAGGGAAAGGCAGGTAATCTTTTATGCTTGTCGCAATGATGTGCCGGATATTTGACAGCGCTTTCATTTTATATGCTGCCGGGTACAGCATGTCAAGCGTAATGATGATGGTTGCCCCGCTGTCATGAAGCAGATGTTCAAGCTCCCTTTCCGTATACAGCGGATTTGTCTGGACGACGATGCCGCCGGAGAAAAGAACGCCGTAATACGCGATAACCGCCTGCGGGCAGTTCGGCAGCATGATCGAGACTCTGTCTCCTTTTTGAATGCCGAGTGACAGCAGGTAATCTGCCATTTTTAAAGCGTCCTCATAAACTTGCCGGTACGAACATTTTTTTCCGAGAAAATGAATCGCTGTTTTTTCAGAAAACTGTTGGGCGGATTGTTGCAGGATGGAATGGAGTGTTTGATCTTCAAATTGCAGCTCGTGAGGAATTTGTTCGGGATAATGACGCAGCCACGGTTTTTCAGTCGGCATAAGCTCCCCCCTTTTAAACAATATATTCTTGATTTCAGTATATCAAAACAATATTCAGAAAGTAATGATATTTTTTCTTTTTAAAAAGGCGCCCTTTTAAAGGACACCTTTTTCAAGCATAAAAGATCATATAAATCAGGCCGATAACCACAAATACCCCAGCTGTGAAAAACAGGACTTTCGCTAATTTCTCCATGTTGATCCCCTTTAGATACCCGAAGCCACGACAAATGACAGGCCGACTGAAATAACGAATGAAATGAAGCCGACTGCGCGGTTGTCGTTTTCAATCTCCTTGTCAATTTTAAAGCGCGGCGTCAGAAATTCAAAAATGAAGTAGCCGATCAAAAGCAGGATAAAACCGAACAGCCCCCACCCCATCATTTGCAGCAGGGAATTATGCTGGCTGATCGATTTTTGCAGCACGTTGGCGATGCCTAAAATTTTTCCGCCTGTTGCCATCGCGACCGCCATGTTTCCTTTTTGAATCTCCTCCCAATTTTTATAGGTGGTGACGAGTTCAAACACAGATAAAAATATCACAAGACACAAAACGGAAACGCTGTAGTACGCGGCAATTTCCACAAGGTTGTTCTCCCAAAACTCTTTCATCCTTCTAGACTCCCTTTTTTATTTTAATTCGACAATGGTGACGCCTGATCCTCCCTCTCCCGCTTCGCCGAACCGGGAGTTTTTCACATTGCGGTGGGATTTCAAGAGGTCCTGAACGCCTTTTCGGAGGGCGCCGGTTCCTTTTCCGTGGATGATCGAGACTCTTGGATAGCCCGCAAGCACCGCATCATCCAAGTATTTTTCAACCCGGTGAAGCGCATTTTCATACCGCTCCCCTCTAAGGTCGAGTTCGAGCGAGACGTGATAATCTTTTCCTTTGACGGCGGCGATCGTTTTTTGTTTTTCGGGTTCAGGTGCCGATTTCAGGAATTCCAGATCCTTTTCCTTAACCTTCATTTTCAGAATGCCGATTTGAACATTCCATTCGGCCGCACCCGTTTTTTCGAGCAGCGTCCCTTTTTGACCAAAGGTTAAAACCTTGACTTCATCGCCCGGTTTTAATTCGCGCTTGTCCGTTTTTTTCTGAGCCGGCTTTTTCGCTTTTTCAAACGAAGGCACCGCTTCTTCAAGGCGTTTTTTCGCCTCGATCAGCTCATGGTCTTTAAATGCTTTATGGTCTTCCTTGATCATGCGGAGCGACTGGATGATCTCGTCTGCTTCTTTCATCGCTTCTTTGACTTTTTCAGCCGCTTTTTGCTCCGCTTCTTCATAGAGCCTTTCTTTTTTCTCCTGCCATTCGCTGATCTGCTGCTGGAGGTCGCGGTGAAGGGCTTCAGCCTCGGCGCGGATGGCTTCTGTCTCGTTCAGCTCCGCCTCGGCGCGCTTTTTGCTGTCTTCCAGCGATGCGATCATCGTATCAACTTCATTATGCTCGGCCGTCATCTCCGCTTTTGCGCGGCCGATCAGGTAATCAGGCAGCCCGAGTCGCTTCGAAATTTCGAACGCATTGCTTCGGCCGGGCACTCCGATTAACAGCTTGTAGGTCGGCGACAGTGTATCGATATCAAATTCGACGCTTGCATTAATGACATTTTCGCGATTGTAGCCGTATGCCTTCAGCTCAGGGTAATGAGTCGTGGCAATGACGCGCGCGCCAGTCTGGCACACCTCATCAAGGATGCTGATCGCAAGGGCCGCGCCTTCCTGCGGGTCTGTCCCGGCGCCGAGCTCGTCAAAAAGCACAAGGCTGTTTTCCGTCATGTCTTTCAAAATATCGACGATGTTGACCATATGTGACGAGAACGTACTTAAGCTTTGTTCGATTGACTGTTCATCGCCGATATCGGCAAATACTTGATCAAATATGGCGGTTTCTGATCCTTCTTCCGCTGGTACGTGCAATCCCGACTGCGCCATAATGGTCAAAAGCCCGAGCGTTTTAAGCGTCACCGTTTTACCGCCCGTGTTCGGGCCCGTGATGACAATTGTCGTATACTCTCCGCCGAGCTCAATATCATTCGGAACGACTTCATCCAGGGGCAAAAGCGGGTGGCGGGCTTGAATCAGGCGGACATAGCCGTCAGCATTGACAGCCGGTTTAACCGCTTTTGTCGCTTTGGCGTATTTTGCTTTTGCAAAAATAAAGTCCAGCGTCTGAAGCACTTTGACATCGTGAAAGAGTTCATTTGTGTGCTCTGCCGTCTTTTCTGTCAGGACGCGCAAAATCCGTTCAATCTCCTGTTTTTCGTTTACTTTCGCCTGGCGAAGCGCATTGTTCATATCGACAATCGCCTGAGGCTCGATAAACAATGTCGCGCCGGAAGACGACTGATCGTGCACGATTCCTCCGTAGCTTGATCTGTACTCCTGTTTGACAGGGATAACGAAGCGGTCGTTGCGAATTGTGATGATCGTATCCGACAGCATTTTTTGCGCAGATGAAGAACGCAACATTGATTCCAGCCGGTCCCTGATTCTTGATTCAAGCGTCCGCAGTTGCGTCCTGATTCCCCTTAACGTCTCAGATGCATGGTCTAGCACTTCTCCATGATCATCGATGCACGAATTGATGTCTCTTTCCAATTCGGAAAGCGGAATGAGCTTTTCTGCATATTGGTGAAGACAAGGAATCTCAACCCCGTCTTCGAACAGGCCTTCGAGAAAATGCTTCATCTGTTTTGCTGCGTATAGCAGACCCGATATTTCGGTCAATTCCGCCGGGCTTAAAATGCTGCCGATTTCCGCCCTTCTTAACGCTTTTCTAATGTCGGTAAGGCCTCCGAAAGGGGCGTTTCCTTTTAAACGCAGGACGGTTCCTGCTTCATCGACTTCTTCCTGCAGCTTTTTGACTTCTTCGAGCGAACGGGAAGGTTTGAGTTCCAAAAGCATTTCCTTCCCTAAAGAAGATGCCGCATGCTCTGTGAGCTGTTCTTTTACTTTATGAAATTCAAGTGCTGATAGCGCTTTTTGCTGCAACGTCCATTAAACCTCCTTAAGATCGATGGCGCGACAAAAATGCCTGGACTTCTTCAAAGGAGCGGGTATTTAATACATTGGCCTTTGGCGTCCATCCTTTTCTCGCTGCCGTAACGCCCGTTTTCATATCGTCAAGCATCGCTGTGTTGTGGGCATCCGTATTAATAACGAGTGTCACTCCGGCAGCATTCGCTTTCATCAAGTGTTCCATCCTGAGATCGAGCCGCGCTGGATTTGCGTTCAGTTCCAAGGCGGTATTCGTTTTCTTCGCAAGCTCGATCAGCTGGTCAATATCGACTTCATAACCCGCCCTTCTTCCGATCAGACGGCCGGTCGGATGAGCGATAATGTCAACGTGCTGATTCATCAGTGCGGTTTCAAGCCGCTTCATGATGACATGCTGCGGCTGTGAAAAGCTTGAATGGATCGAAGCAATGACAAGGTCCATTTCCGCCAGCAGCTCATCGTCATAATCTAGCGTTCCGTCAGGCAGGATGTCCATTTCCACGCCTTTAAAAATATGAAAATCGGTCAATTCCTTATTCAGTTCATCAATTTCCTTCGCCTGCATGCGCAGGCGCTCAGGCGTCAAACCGCCTGCCACTTTTAAATACTGGGAATGGTCTGTGATCGCCATATAGCGGTACCCTTTTGCCATGCAGGCTTCCGCCATTTCCCTGATCGAAAAAGCACCGTCGCTCCAAGCCGAGTGCATATGAAGGTCTCCTTGAATATCCTCGGCGGAAACGAGTCCGATGTCATCGCGGTAGTCCTCAACTTCTCTTCCTGTCTCCCGCAGTTCGGGCGGAATAAACGGAAGCCCGAAATGGGCGAAAAACTCTTGTTCGCTTGAGAAGGTTTTAATTTCTCCAGTTTCAACGGTTTCGACGCCGTATTCACTGATTCTTTCGCCTTTTTCTTTGGCAAGCTGGCGCATTTTGATATTGTGGTCTTTTGATCCGGTAAAATGATGGAGCGTCGTTGGGAACTGTTCCTCCGTCACCAGCCGGAAATCCGCACTGATTTCGTATTCAAACGCAAATGTGAGAGACACTTTCGTATCTCCTGCGGCAATGACCTCCTTGATGTTCGAAAGCTTTAAGAGTCCTTCCCGGACCAGTTCCGGATCAGTGACAGCCATAATGTAATCGAGGTCTTTCACCGTTTCTTTGGCACGGCGCAGGCTTCCAGCCCGCGAAAACTTGATGAGGCCCTGGAGCCCTTCAAGCTGTTCTTCGATGATGCCGGCGACAGCCAAAGCGACCGCGATCGGGTACCGTTCAGGGCGTTTCCCCGCTTCACCTAAAGCCTGCAGGATTTTTTCTTCCGTTTTTTTGCCGAATCCGGCAAGCCCCTGAACCTTTTGCTGTTCGCATGCCTCTTTTAAAGACGCCGCATCACAGACGCCGAGCTCCTGATACAGCTTGGCGATTTTTTTGCCGCCGAGGCCCGGCAGCTTCAAAAGCGGGACAAGTCCTTCCGGAACCTCTTCCTTTAATCGTTCCAGCGTACCGGACGCTCCCGTGTCCATATATTCCTTGATGACGGCATACGTGCCTTTGCCGATCCCTGACAGGGACATCATATCATCGATTTCCGAGAGGCTCCGGTCGTCTTGTTCAAGAGCTGCCGCAGCCTTTCTGAAAGCGGAGATCTTAAACGGGTTATCCCCTTTTAGTTCCATATATATCGCAATCGTTTCAAGCAATTTGATGATATCTTTTTTATGCATGCTGTTCACCTCTTGTTTCCCCTCGTTCATCCTGCTTCAATCATACAAATTTTTGGCTGATCCTACAACAAACAGGCCTATTCGACAGTTTTCGGGGTTCTCAAGAGCCCCGAAAAAAAACTTCCCTACAAACAGAGAAGTTTTTACAAAGATCCGTACTGATGCAGCAGATTGTTTAACATGTTTGATAAAAACGGTGTTTTATGAATGATCAAATCAGCCATCACCGAACCGGCCATCATGTTTTGCAGAACATCGATCGGCAGAAGCGTTCCGATGAACAGAACGACAAACACGAACAGATAGATTTCCGCAAAACCGAGCACGGCTCCAAGTACTTGGTTGATCTGTTTGAGAACCGGTATGCTTGCAACGGCATCCAGAAACGATGCGGCAATTCTCAAAAGGATAATCGTCAGGAAAAAGAGAATCAAAAACGCAATCATATTGTAATAAGCGCCTTCAAGGCTTCCGTTTACAAACGCCAGCGCAGACTGGCCGCCCGTAAAGTCGGGAGACGGAATCCAGCCGAGCTTAGGTGCAAGGTCGCCGTAATAGGTTGCGGCCACAGCGATCGCTGCGATAAACGTAACCAAACGGATAAACTGGCGGATAAACCCTCTTTTGAGTCCAATAAACAAACCGGACAAAAGCAAAATGATAATGATGATATCTAGCATCGTGATGTTCAATCCTTTTCTTTAATTTGTCCTTTTAATCTCTCAAGCTCTTCCTTCAGCTTCAAATAATCGTGAACCACATTTACAGCCGTCAAAACGGCCAGTTTATTTATATCAAGATACGGATTTTTTTCGTTGATTTCTCTCATTTTATCATCCACAATCGAGGCAACGTGCCTCATATGGCTCTTGCTCTCATCGCCGATAATTGTGAATTGCTGACCGTAGATGTCAACTGTTGTTTTCGTTTTTTGACCATCAGACAACGTTTCTCCTCCATTCCAATTATGCGAGAATCCTAGTCTATATCATAACATGTTTAGAGATTGAATGGAAAGACGAGCCCTCCGCTGTTATGATACACTTATAAAAACAATGATTTAGCCTGTTTAAGCAGCTAATAAAGGAGATTAGAACGTGTCACATTCTGTTTTAAAAGTTCCCCCGTCTGTTATTGAACGGATGCAAAGCCACTACGGGCCTCACATGACTTCCCTTTCCGTACAGGGCGCGGTTTTCCAGGCCAAACCACAGGGCTGCACCATTACAGCATACCGGTCGGGGAAGGTGCTGTTCCAAGGAAAAAACGCGGAAAAGGAAGCGGAGCGCTGGACGGCGGATGCTGAAACACCGGCTGCCAAAAAGCCCGCATCCAAAAAAAGCATCCCGTCCGTCTATCAGCCGCCTGAAGGCATCGGTTCCATGTCTGTGATCGGCTCCGATGAAGTCGGGACAGGCGATTATTTCGGTCCGATCACCGTCGCGTGCGTATACGCTGACAAGGTAAAGCTGCCGCTGTTAAAGGAACTCGGTGTTAAAGATTCAAAAAACTTAAAAGATCCGCAAATCGTTCAGATCGCGCGCGACTTAATCAAGACAGTTCCTTACAGCCTGCTCGTCTTGAGAAATGAAAAGTATAATGAAATGCAGGAAAAAGGGATGAGCCAGGGAAAAATGAAGGCCCTTCTCCACAACCAGGCGATCGGCAACCTTCTCAAAAAATTGGACGGAACCCGGCCTGAAGCGATTTTAATTGACCAGTTCGCAGAACCTGCCGTCTATTTTAAACACCTGGCCGGCAAAAACGCCATCAAAGAACGTACATATTTCAGCACAAAAGCGGAAGGCATCCATCTTTCAGTTGCAGCGGCTTCGATCATCGCACGCTATTCATTTTTAATGGAGATGGATAAGCTTTCGAAAGAAGCCGGGATGACGCTCCCGAAAGGAGCGGGTCCGCTCGTCGATGAAGCGGCGGCAAAGCTGATCAAGAAACACGGCGAAGCAGCGCTCGGTCATTTCACGAAACGCCATTTTGCGAACACACAGAAAGCGGTGCGCCTGGCGTCGAAAAACTGAATACACCAAAAAGCGGGAACTCCTGACTATCAGGGTTCCCAGCTGTTTTAGCAGGAAGCTCGAGAGACCAATTCACGGAGTTCCAAGGAGTATTTCCGCTTGTGGCTATATCCCGCATTCATCCCGGCTCTTCGCAATGAAACTTACGAATTCTTTCTTCGATCCATTCACAGTAAATATTTGAAACGGAATCGTGTATTGTCTTGACAGGACGTAATGAACTTCATGCTCTTACCATCATTCATTTTATCTCCTGATTAATATAATGAGATGAGGCTTTTCTTAATCATGATATGTTCTTAGTTATATTAGAATCACGGAAATCTTCCACATATATATGGATGCGCTTATCCTACGGGAAAGGGCCTATGAGCCCGACAAGATTAGGGAGGAAGATGAAGAGGCTGCAAACATTGCGTGCTGAGATTATGGCCTATTGGCATCCCGGCATTATAATCAAGTAAAAAGCAGACCCGTCGGCCTGCTTTTTTATGTATACTGTTCTGCCTCGGATTCTCATTATCGATTGGAATGAATTTAATATCCGGCAGAAGCCATTCCTAATACAACACCAAATAAACCACAAGCGATAGCTGCGATCATCATGATTGTCCCGTGTTGGACTTTCCCATTACTTCTTACTAGATATCCAAAAATAACTCCTCCTGCACCAAATAAAATTGGAAAAAGCAGTAGTGATATACCGGTACATATCCAGCCTAAAATGATAAATGTTTGAGTACTGTTGCTCGGGTTTTTTGTCATAGTACCAATCCTTTCTGAATGGTTATTTTGAACTATTAATGATTTTATACTAAAAAAAAGAAATATGAAATAGTTTTTTCCAGCGGGCCAGAGGAATGTGACTTGGTTAACATTTATTGAGAGAAGAAATTAGGTACAAAATAAGGTTATAGAGGCGGACGGCTTGTCTATTTATGCGAAACAGCCAAGCAGTGCCTTTCTCTTGCTTCTATTCCCGCAGGCAATTCAAAACTCAGCAATCTTAGCTGAATTTCGATCATTTTCGCTAGAGAATATTACGATTTATCAGAATATTAGCAAACAAAAGGCCTATAGTTCTGTTTAAAAATCACTGTCAAATGGCAGATTTCTTGTCTGATTTTAACGAACTTTGTAGTTACATTGAAAGGTTTGTCATAAGAACCTATGTATATTTTCCTCTTTTTGGATAGAAAGAAGGGATTTCTAGTTAACTAGACGAATCTTTAGTCTGTTAAAAACTAAGGAGGAAATTTTTCAAATGAAAAAACGGTCTTTATTCTTTACTTTATTGCTTTCTGCAAGTTTAATACCTGGGGCGGCCGGAGTCGCGGAAACGGGCGGTCATAAGCATACTCATGAAGCAAAAGGGATTTATAAGGAAGCATTGCCTAAACCTAAGGAAGGTTATAAAGATTTAACAGGCAAAGTTCACATTGAAAAAACAACGAAAACAAAAGTGCTGGATGAGAAAGGAAATGAAACGAGTACGATCACATTTAAAAAGAATGTAAACAACGGTAAATTTTCGACTCAGGCAAGCACGGGCAAGCAAAAGATAAGTGTCCTCGCGGTGGCTGATAAGCAGTACCGGCAGAAACACAAAGACTGGAAAACGAGAATCGTCAACATCGTTGAAGAGGCGGACGAAATGTTTAACCGCGACCACGATATTGATTTTGTCGTGGAAGCTGTTGCCCCATGGAGTTCTTCCGGAAGCAATGCCTCTGACATTCTTGACAACCTGGCGGACAAATTCGAAGGACGGCCTTATAAATTCGTAGCCGGCTTTACAGCCAACGACAATTTTGAAGCGGGCGGCATCGCTTTTCAATACCCTGTTAAACCGGACGGTCCTGCTTTCAGCGTCACGTTCGACCTGGGAACGGAAAATACGGCAAAAGCACAAAGACACGAATTTTCCCATAATTTCGGGGTGGAGCATGATCCGCAAGGAAGCGGCATCCGTTGCATTATGAACTACGATTACGCATACACCGTCGATGTCTGGGATGCGGAACACAACAGCCTGATCGAGAAAAATAAAGTTTGGTATCAATAGTTATAAAAAGGCGTCTCCGCATAAAGCGGAGACGCCTTTTTTGTACTGCAGCCGGGCAGCCTCAATTGGGCTGGGAACCGGTTATCCTCTCAATACAGCCTGATACGCATCCTCCAGTGCTTTCAGCACTTGGTCGTGGACTTTTGTCACTTCTTCTTCTGTCAATGTCTGTTCAGGATTCAAATATTGCAGGCTGAAGGCGACAGATTTCTTGCCTTCTTCCATGTGCTCGCCTTCGTAGACGTCAAAGACATGGACTTCTTTCAGCCATTTGCCGCCTGCTGTTTTGATGACGTCCTCAAGCTGACCGGCCGCTGTTTCTTTATTCACAACAAGCGCGATATCCCGGGTAACAGAAGGATACTTTGGAATTGGTGTATACGTGATCTCCGGTACATCCAATCGAAGGAGCTCGTGCAGGTCCAGTTCAAACACATACGTGTCGCTCAGATCCAGCTCTTTTTCAACTGACGGATGCAGCTGGCCGATGAAGCCGACTAATGAGCCGTTATGCAAAATATTGGCCGTCCGCCCAGGATGAAGCTCTTTTCTTTCAGATTGAGCGAATTCGATGCCTTCCGTGATGCCGAGCTTTTCCAACAGACCCTCGACGATGCCTTTTACGACGAAGAAATCAACCGGCTTTTTCTCGCCCTGCCAGAGGTTTTTGTGCCACAGGCCTGTCACGGCTCCGGCGACGTGTTCTTTTTCGATCGGTTTCGTATGTTCTTCAGCTTTCAAGAAAACTGAACCGACCTCATAAAAAGCTACAGAATCTGACTGCCGGGCCAGGTTGTATGCGACCGAATCAAGCAGATTAGGAAGCAGACTGTGCCTCAGCACGCTTCTTTCCTCGCTCATCGGCAGCGAAAGGATCGTTTTAAACGATTTTTCCAATGCGTAAGCCGTTGCTTTTTTATCGTTTGTTAATGAGTATGTGATCGCCTGGGAAAGGCCTGCTCCTTCCAGAAAGCGTCTTACTTTTCTGCGCTTGTCCTGATAAGGTGTCAGTCCGCCCGCAAAGCCTGTTACTTCCGGCAGTGTCGACGGAATGTTGTCATATCCATACAGTCTTGCGACCTCTTCGATCAAATCTTCTTCAATCGCAATATCGCCTCTTCTTGACGGAACCGTCACGACCAGTTCCCGTTCAGCGTCTTCAACGGCAAAGCCGAGCCTTTCAAAAATGTTGACCATTTCTTCTTTGCTGATGGACATGCCGAGAACCTTCGTCACTTTATCAACAGAAAGGCGGATGACATTCTCTTTGATATCAAGGTGGTTTTCTTCAACCGTACCTTCTAAGACGGTTCCTCCGGCATACCGACTGATCAAATCTGCCGCGCGTTCTGCAGCGAGGCGCACCCGTGCAGGATCGATGCCTTTTTCAAAGCGGACACTTGATTCGCTGCGAAGACCGAGATCCTTTGATGCTTTGCGAACGGTCTGACCGTTAAAATACGCGGCCTCAAGCAGCACTGTCGCCGTATCTTCGCGGACTTCGGAGTCCGCTCCGCCCATTACGCCTGCGACTGCCTGCGGAAGAGAACCGTTTGTGATGACAAGATGCTCAAGCGTCAATGTTCTTTCTTGTTCATCAAGCGTCGTTATCGTTTCATTTTCGTACGCTTTGCGGATGACGACCTCTTTTGAGCCAAAGCGGTCATAGTCAAACGCGTGCAGCGGCTGACCGTATTCGAGCAGAACAAAGTTCGTAATATCGACGACATTGTTGTGCGGTCTGATGCCGGCATTGATCAGCTTCGTCTGCATCCAAAGCGGCGACGGGCCGATTTTGACGTTTTTAATGATTTTTGCCGCGTACAAAGGATTGGCTTCTGTATCTTCAATTTTGACGGAAATATAGTCCGCCGCTTTTTCGGCGCCTGCCTGATAAGCCGTCTCAGGAAGCTTGACTTCGCGGCCGAGAATCGCAGCCACTTCATAGGCAACGCCGAGCATGTTCATGGCGTCGGCGCGGTTTGGCGTCAGTCCCAGTTCAAGAACCGCATCGTCGAGCGCCAGGCTTTGAAGGGCGTCCGCACCGGTTTCTGCATCGCCCGGGAAGACGAAGATGCCTTCCGCATATTCTTTCGGCACAAGCTTGCCTTGAATGCCAAGCTCCTGCAAAGAGCAGATCATGCCGTTAGACACTTCCCCGCGAAGCTTCGCTTTTTTGATTTTAAAATTGCCGGGCAATACCGCACCAACCGTGGCGACGGCTACTTTTTGCCCTCTGTCCACGTTCGGAGCCCCGCAGATGATCTGGACAGGCTCTTCTTCGCCGATATCGACGAGGCATTTATTCAACTTGTCGGCGTTCGGATGCTGTTCGCGCTCCAGCACATGTCCGATGACAACGCCTTTCATTCCTTCTCCCTTATATTCGATGCCTTCCACTTCAATTCCGCTTCTCGTAATCTTTTCAGCGAGAATCTCGGGAGTCATCCCATCTAAATCCACGTATTCCTGCAGCCATTTATATGAAACAAACATCACGCGTCCTCCTCTTTAAGCCTGTTTAAATTGAGATAAAAATCTGACATCGTTCGTATAGAAATGACGAATGTCGTCAATGCCGTATTTCAGCATCGCGATCCGTTCAACACCCATTCCAAATGCAAATCCCTGATATTGTTTGGAATCGAATCCGGCCATTTCGAGCACGTTCGGATGCACCATTCCAGCGCCGAGAATTTCGATCCAGCCCGTTTGTTTACAAACGGAGCAGCCTTTGCCTCCGCATTTAAAGCAGGAAACATCGACTTCGACAGACGGCTCTGTAAACGGGAAGAAGCTTGGACGCAGTCTGATTTCGCGCTCTTCGCCGAACATCTTTTTCGCGACCGTTTCAAGCGTTCCTTTTAAGTCGCTCATGCTGATATCGCGGTCAACGCAGAGCCCTTCAATCTGCATAAACTGATGGGAGTGTGTCGCATCATCGTTGTCGCGGCGGTATACTTTGCCGGGGCAGATGATTTTGACAGGGCCTTTGCCTTTATGCTTTTCCATCGTGCGCGTCTGGACGGGAGACGTCTGCGTTCTCATCAGCGTATCTTCCGTAATATAAAAGCTGTCTTGCATATCGCGGGCCGGATGCTCTTTCGGAAGGTTGAGCGCTTCGAAGTTATAGTAGTCGGTTTCTACTTCAGGACCCTCTTCCACCGAATATCCCATGCTGATAAACAAGTCTTCGATTTCTTCAATAACGATCGTCAGCGGATGCCTCGCTCCTGTTTTTACAGGGCTTCCCGGAAGCGTCACGTCAATCGTCTGTTCTTTCAGCTTCCTTTTCACCTCTTCTTCCTCTAGGCGGGCATTTTTTTCGGCAATCGCCGCGGCGATTTTTTCTCTTACTTCGTTCGCCAAGGCGCCCATTTTCGGCCTTTCTTCAGCGGACAGCTTTCCCATTCCCCGAAGCACTTCCGTGATCGGTCCCTTTTTTCCCAGGTACGCAACGCGGACATCGTTGACTTCTTTTAATGAACCAGCGGCTTCCACTTTTTCAACCGCTTCTTTCTCAAGCCGTTTCAGCTCTTCCTGCATCTTAAAAACTCCTCCTTTTATGTAGCAACCTGTTATTTTAGGCAATAAAAAAAGCCCCTTTCATAATGAAAGGGACGAATCGTGGCCGTGGTACCACCCTTTTTTAAAACAAAGCAAAAAAGCTTTGCTGCTTACTTCATTGGCATAACGGAATGAATCCGGTTCACCTTTACACATCCCTCGAGAGACGCGGTCCCGGTGACAACTCAAGAGGTGAAGCGTTTTTCCGGCCTGCCATAAAAATGCTTGCAGTCTAAGGCATTTTCTCCCTAAATGGCGACATGTGAAAAAACGGAGCCTCTATCACTGTTTTTAAACATATTACATTCATTATAGTGAATTACATGATCCTGTGCAACCGGTTATCCGTGGAGATGATAAAGAAGGACCGCGGCTGCGGCCGCCACATTCAGCGACTCCGCTTTTCCGTAGATCGGAACGTACAGATTTTGGTCGGTCTGTGCGAGGAGATCCGGATCGACCCCAGATCCTTCGTTTCCGATCAAAAGCGCAAATGACTGCGACGGCTCCGCTTCTCTAAATGGCACGGCATCCTGCAGCGCTGTGCCGTAAACCGGGACGCTTTTTCCCTTTAGCTCTTCAATCAGCTCCGAAAGCTCGCGTTTTAAAATCGGAATGTGAAAATGCGAACCTTGAGCCGATCTGAGCGTTTTGGCATTGTAGGGGTCGACAGTGCCTTGTCCGATCACAACGGCATCGATCCCCGCCGCGTCTGCCGTCCGGATGATCGTCCCTAAATTGCCCGGATCTTGCACAGCATCCGCAAGCAGCAGCTTTTCGTATTGAAAAGGTCCACTTTCAGGCATTCGGCATACAGCGGCGACAGCCTGGGGTGTCTCTGTTTCGGCAATCGCCGAGAAAGCATCGTCGCTCAAAATATAGCGGGCAACAGACTCAGCAAGCGCGGCCGGGAAATCCGCTTCGTCTCGGACCATGATTTCTTTCACAACACCCGGTGTCTTCAGCGCTTCCTCAACGAGATGCTCGCCTTCTATTAAGAAAGTATTGGTTTTTGTCCGCTCTTTTTTCGTATGAAGTTTTTTCCAATCCTTCACTTTTTGATTTTTGGCTGATTCAATTCGTTTCAAATCGTTTTGACTCCTTTGTCTCGCAATAGTCACATTATATCTCATCAATGATACATAATAAACCCGAAAGCGAGGCAGAATATAGAAAATCAGATTTGATGAAATGGAGTGAAAAAAGATGGATTTGAATTTGCGCCATGCCGTTATTGCCAATGTATCAGGAAACTCGCAAGAAGAGCTTGAGCACACGATCGTCGATGCGATCCAAAGCGGTGAAGAAAAAATGCTTCCGGGATTAGGTGTGTTGTTCGAGGTCATCTGGCAGCACGCAACTGAATCGGATAAAACTGAAATGCTTGAGACATTGGAACAAGGATTAAAAACGAAATAAACCGGCGGCCTGAAACGGCCCCGGTTTATTTTCATCCTGGAATAGAAGGCTCCATCCGCAATGCCGGATCGCGCCAAATCTCCGTCCACTTTTTAATGGCAGCCGCCATGATCACCAGCCCCAGCAGCAGCATAATAATTGATAAAATGCCGTTTAAAACGCTGAAACCGGCAGCTTCCGCATTAAAATAAACGTTTTTGATCATCCAGTATCCCGCATAGTTGACCGTTACGTACAAATAAGCGAGCGGAATGAGACATGTCAGCATATAACGCCGTTTGTCCGCTATTTTTAAAATGACCGTCGCGCCGATAATTAAACCGACGGATGCCATCAGCTGGTTGGATACGCCAAACAGCGCCCAAATCGAGCTGATGTCGCCTGAATACAGCAAATACCCCCACATGAAACAGGCAACGGCGCTCGCTGCGACCGAACCCGGAAGCCAGTCCGTTTTTTTCAGCGGTTTGTACACTTCTCCGAAAAAGTCTTGAATCAAATAACGCGCCACCCTTGTACCGGCATCAATCGCCGTTAAAATAAAGACGGCTTCAAACATGATGACAAATTGAAAAAAGTAAGAGGCCAAATGGCTGAAAAACGGAATATCCGTAAAAATATAAGCCATGCCGACGGCAAGGGTAACAGCTCCGCCTGTTCTTCCTTCAAGATCGAGACCGATTTCGCGGCTGAGTTCAGGCAGGTGGACGACATTCATGCCAAGCGTCCGAAAGACTTCAGGCGAACTGTTGATGGCAAAATAATCGCCCGGCTGCAATGCCGTTGCCGCGATCAGCGCCATGATGCCGACAAGACACTCAACGAGCATCGCCCCAAAGCCGACGAATTTCATATCGCTCCACTTATCAAGCATTTTCGGCGTCGTGCCTGAACCGACAAACGCATGGAAGCCGGAAATCGCACCGCAGGCGATCGTAATTGAAATAAACGGCCAAACCGGACCAGGTGATACAGGTCCCCCTCCGCCCGTAAACTCGGTAAACGCCGGAAACGGAATCGCCGGATTGACGACGAACACCCCGGCAATCAAAGCGATAAACACCCCGATCTTCATGAAGCTGCTCAAATAATCGCGCGGCGCAAGCAGCAGCCATACAGGGAGCGCAGCTGCAAAAAATGCATAGACAGGAAGTGCGACAGCAAGCGTTTTCGTATCAAGCGTCAAGGCGTCTCCAAGCGGCGTTTCCGCGATGGACGGTCCGATGAAGACACCGGCCATCAGTAAAATAAATCCGCCGGTTGACGCTAATTTTAAGTTGCCTGTCTTTTTATAAAATAAACCGACCCCCATCGCGATCGGAATTGTAATCGCAACGGCGAACGTCCCCCACGGATTGCGTTCAAGCGCATGAAGCACAACCATCGACAGCCCCGCCATCGTGATCGTAATAATAAACAGCATCGCAAGCCCCGTGCAAAATCCCGCAACAGGCCCGAGCTCTTCTTTCGCCACTTCTGAAAGCGACTTTCCCTTCCTCCGCATGGACGCAAATAAAACGACAATATCATGCACGGCTCCCCCGATCACCGCTCCGATCAAGAGCCACAACAGCCCCGGCAAGTAGCCGAACTGCGCCGCCAAGATCGGCCCGACAAGCGGCCCCGCGGCTGCGATGGCCGCAAAGTGGTGGCCGAAAGACACCCATTTGTTCGTCGGCACATAATCTTTGCCGTCTTTCTGGAGATGGGCAGGAGTCGGCTTGTCATCATCAACCTTCAACACTTTCACCATCATAAATGTTCCGTACAAACGATAGGCGATCGCCAAAATACAGATGGAAGCGATCACAATTGTTATTGCATTCATCCAATTCCTCCCCCCTTTGTTTCTTTTTTAACATATCTCATATTTTTTGTAAGCGCAATCATCTTTTTCCGAAAAAAGACCCGGCCTCCATCTTCGCTTTTTATGACAGCTTCCTTTTGTTATAGACGAGCACCCGGACCTCTCAGTTTGATTTCATATTCTTATTGACACTTTAGCACGATCGTACTAAAATTGAGCCATGAATACGAAATCACAAAAAAGACAACTGCAAATTATTGAAGACGCTATTCAAGTGCTTGTGGAAGAAGGCTATGCGAATGCCTCGATCGGCAATATCGCGAAAAAGGGGGGAATCAGCAAAGGAGTCGTTACGTATCATTTTCCAAATAAAATGCAGCTTATGAAGGCTGTTGTTGAGTATTGCTACGGACTTGCAGCACCTTATATGGAAAAATTCATGGATGGTTCAGACAGTGCGCCGGCGACACTGCGCGCATACATTGAATCAAATCTCAGATTCATGTATGAACACCGGGCTTACGTGACCGCAATCATTGAGGTGGTATCCAACCTACGAACAGAAACCGGCGAGCTATTTTACCAGAATGAAGATGAATCAATATATGAGCCATTAGTTGAAATTTTTAAGTGGGGACAGGAAACAGAAGGGAGTTTCAGGCAGTTTTCCCCGCACATTATGGCCAGAACCGTCCGAAGCGTCATCGATTCTCTTGGGACCAAAATCGCAAATCAAGATATATCAGATAAGGAAGACATGATATCAGAAATTGTCGATACGTTCGATTATGCAACAAGAAAAATAACTAAATAGGGAGGCTATCGTGAACACTGGTGAATTTAAAAAATTGGACGGGAAAATTGTTGCTGTACGGAAGCTTGAAGGTGTGATCACTTTATGTGTGTATGCATCCATGATTCTGGCATTGCTATACTTTACTATCACATTCGGCTGGCCAAAATGGATATTGGCTGTCACATTATGTTTAGCTGTTGCCTCGGTACCGTTTGAACTTTATCTTTTGCCGAAGTGGAAATATCACTTGTGGCGATACCGCCTAAGTGAAGTAAGTATTCAAATCCATAAAGGGATCATTTTCAGACGAAAAGTATTAATTCCTATGGGGAAAGTCCAGCATGTCGAAGCAAAACAAGGTCCTATTTTAAAAAAGTACAATTTATATACAGTGACTTTATCAACGGCAGCCGGCAGCCACGACATTCTGGGATTGGCCGAAGGAACAGCCGATTCGATCCGCAAAGAAATTGAAGCCTATGCGAGGTTAAGCGATGAACAAGTCTGACACATTGATCAAACATCGTCTCCATCCGGTTTCCGTCCTTTACTTTATCGCTACAGCGATCAAAGAATTCTTTTCCTTTATTTGGTTATTTCCACTGCTCGTATTATGTATTCATAAACTAGGCGGTGACATTCCCGCTTTCCTCATCAATATCACTTTAGGCTCATGCCTTATCATGTCGTTTTTCGTGATTGGTGTATTAAAATGGCGATCATTTACCTACCAAATACATGAGAAAGCGATATATGTTGAATCCGGTTTGCTTGTCGTCAAGAAAAGATGGGTGCAGCCGGATCGTATACAATCAATTGATTCTGCGATTCGTGTATATGATCATTTATTTTCCACCCGGACTTTGACAATTGAACTTGCCGGAGGAGAAGAATCCGGCATCACACTCAGCTGCATTTCAAAAGAAGAAGAACAGCGCATTCGGACGGCTTTAAAAGCAGAAACAAAAGACAAGCCGAGCGAACATGCTGAAGACTCCATGTTTCAATTATCTAAAAGTAACCTCATTTTACACAGCCTGCTATCGCCTAAAGTCGGAATTGTGTTTACGCTGTTATTACTGGGATTGCTAAAATATATGGATATATCGAAAGAAGGAGACAGGGACACTTTGTTCACCTCCTTATCCGGCTGGTTCGGCCCCAACTGGATCATGATCACGGTGGTCTTGATGGCTATTCTATCATTCGCGCTTTCGCTATTACTCACATTTGCAAGTGATTTTCAATTCACATTAAGGAAAAATAGCAAAGGAGAAATTGAGATTGAGCAGGGCCTGTTTGAAAAGAAAAAACGAACGATCGGACAAGACCAGATACAGGCCATTCTCATCATTGAGCGTCCGATTCACCGATTCTTGGGGTATGCAGAAATCAAAGCTGTTTTGATTCGCAATCGTTCAAATGAGCAAAGCAGTAAAACCGTCACCCTACTTCCTTTTGTTAAAAAAGAAAAGGCCGAATCCATGCTTGAACCGTTTACCGGTTACCGCAAAGGAGGCCATCTGCACACGCTCACAAAGGAAGCGAAAATTCACTATATGGTTATGCCATTTATAGCCGGCTGTCTTTTTGCCATACCGATATGGCTGTTTGTACCTTCCGACTATCACAATCTGGCTGCAGTTCTGCCGCTCGGATTATTCAGCCTGGGGTGGATAGGGTATCGGATGATTGGCTGGAATCAAAGCAGCCGGTTTTTAACTTTGCAATACGGAATTTTATCCCGGAAAACGGCAATTATGAAACGCGGACGCATTCAATGGGCATCATTGAGCCAAACATTTATGCAAGAGAGAAAAAACTTAGCGTCAATTAAGTTGGCCGTTGCCTCAGGAAAAGAAAATATGAAGTTTTCGATCAGCCACATTCCAATAGAGAGTGCAGCAGATCTTTATCAACATGCCCTTAAAACAAAGGAATAATTTTCAAAACCACCCAAAACCCAGTTGACTAATAGGAATAATAAGAATAAAATAGACACATGCTTCATCTGCTGCCTTTTTTAAGGCGTAATTGGCGGGTATCATCGGATATCCGCCTTTTTTCTGTCAGCATAACGGAACGATAAAAAAATGAACGGCCATGACTAGACAGAAAGCGGCGATCCCTCCGATTCGATTGATGTTTGTTTTGACAAGTGAAGCTGAGAGATGGTGAGACAGCGAAAAAAACAATATGGTGCCGATCAAGATGACGCCCGCCTCTAAAAATGAGTGATTGAGAAACCGGGTCCGATCAAGGACCGCCGTGATAAACAGAAGCCAAAGGTATGCTATAAATGCGTACATCAAAAAGCAATATGCAGCCGAAAAAAACGACTTCATCATATCCCCCCTCCTGTTTTATAGTATTCTCCGACATAAATGCGCACACCTTTTCACACCTAAAAAAACCGGCACAGCGGCCGGATTTTTTAGATCATCTTTTTTTCATTCTGATCACATTCCAGGAAAGTTTCGGAAGGTGAGCCGTCAGCCTGCCGTCACATACTTTGGCGTCTCCGCCGCTGTGCGGAACGACGTTGTTGCGGTCTTTTTCATTCGTCGCTTTATGATCTTCGTGTTCCAGAACGATGTGCTCAGAGACACTGTACCCTTCAAAGCTTCTCATATCGGCTTCCATTTCAAGGCCGGCGTCAGTTGCGCGGTTGACGGCAAAAACAGTTAATTCTTCGGCTTCTTCATTGAAAACAGACACAGACTCCAGGTACGGCACATCCGTAAAGTCTTTCGCATCATACTTCGGAGACGATACCGCCGTCTGCAATACCGTTCCTCTGCCGTAGACGGAAGCGTGCATAAACGGATAGAAAATGGTCTGACGCCACGCTTCTCCGCCTTTGTCTGTCATAATCGGCGCGATGACATTGACAAGCTGAGCCAGACAGGCGATTTTCACGCGGTCGGCATGCTTGAGCATCGTAATCAGCATACAGCCGACGAGAAGCGCATCCTCAAAGTTGTAGATGTCTTCAAGAAGGTGCGGCGCTTTCGCCCAGCGTTCAGCTTCTTTGTCTTTTTCATTCGAGTGATACCAGACATTCCACTCATCATATGAAAGGTGAATCGTTTTCTTGCTTTTCTTTTTCGCTTTCATATAGTCGCAGACTGAGATGACCGTTTTGATGAAGTGATCCATATCCAGCGATCTCGCCAAATAGTTTGGAAGGTCATTGTCACGGTTGCCGTAATACGAGTGAAGCGAGATGTACTCGACGTGTTCGTACGTATGGTCAAGCACGGTCGTTTCCCAGTCGATGAATGTCGGCATTCCGCTTCCCGAACTTCCGCAGGCGACGAGCTCGATCGACGGGTCCGTCCATTTCATCACCTTCGCGGCTTCAGCGGCAAGTCTTCCGTATTCGGCTGCAGTTTTATGGCCGATTTGCCATGGACCGTCCATTTCATTGCCGAGGCACCATGTTTTAATTTTATGCGGTTCCTTATATCCGTGGGATTTTCTCAAGTCGCTGTAGTACGATCCTGACGGATGGTTGCAATATTCTACCAGGTTGCGTGCGGCATCAATTCCTCTCGTTCCGAGGTTGACGGCCATATTCACCTCTGCCCCGACAAGCTTTGCCCAATCCATAAATTCGTTCGTACCGATTAAGTTCGGCTCGGTTGTCGCCCACGCCAAATCAAGTCTTGTCGGCCGCTGTTCGACAGGACCGATCCCGTCCTCCCAGTTATAACCTGAGACAAAATTTCCGCCCGGATACCTGATAAACGGAACCTTCAGTTCACTGACCAATTTAATAACGTCTTTCCGAAAGCCAGATTCGTCAGCTTCAGGATGATCGGGCTCATAAATACCTTCGTAAACGGCTCTGCCGAGATGCTCGATAAAGGATCCGTAAATTCGCTTATCAACCTCTGCCACCTTATATTCCTTGTCAATCGTCATCTTCGCTTTGTGTGCAGTCATGTTAAATCATTCCTTTCAAGATGATATATAGTGGATCAGCCTTTAATTCCGCCCGCCGTCAAACCTGATATAAAGTACTTCTGGAAGAACAGGAAAATGAGAATCACGGGCAGAATCGCCAGCACAGAACCCGAAATCAACATGTCATAATTGTTCCCGTACGGACTGAGCAAAGCGGACAGTCCGATGGGGAGCGTAAACATTTCTTTCGATCGCAAAACGATCAGCGGCCATAAGAAGTTGTTCCAGCTGTTTAAGGATTGAAGAATGATCATCGCTCCAAATGCCGGCTTCATCAAGGGCGCCATAATCCTGAAGTAAATGCCGAACTCTGTGCAGCCGTCCATTCTCGCGGAATCAAGCAAATCTCTCGGCAGGCCGAGCGCATACTGTCTAAAGAAAAACACGGCGACAGGCGAGACGATAAACGGCAGAATCACACCGGCGTATGTGTCGACAATATGAAGAGAAACCGTCATTTTAAATAAAGGCAGCATGAGAATTTCGATCGGCACCATCATGATCAGGAGCACAGCTACAAACAAGAGATTTTTTCCTTTAAAGTCGTAGACGGCAAGCCCGTATCCGACCATTGAAGAAAACAAGAGCGTCAGCACGGTGGATATCACCACGAGAATCAAGCTGTTCGAAAACCATTGAAAATAAATGCTTCCTCCGTTAAACAAGTATGTGTAATTGTCAAGGCTCAGGATTTCAGGGCTCAGCTTTAAATTCAAGCCGAAGCGCAACAATTCCGAAGATGGTTTGAGCGAGCCGAGCACAAGGCAGAAAAGCGGAAACACAAACAAAAAGCTTAGTATCGCAAACAGCAGAAACAGAGCAACTTTCGCAATGTTGAGGCCTCTGGCAGGACGCATTAATAGCCCTCCTTTTTAAAAGATCCAGACAGCTTTAATGAAATGAGGCTGCAGATGAAAATGATGATCAAGAGCACGATGCCGAGCGCCGAGCCGTAGCCCATGTTGTTGTAGGCAAGCCCCTGCTGATAAATGTATCCGACCATCGTCAGGCCGATGTTGCCCGGAGAGTTGTTTTGCCACAGCACATAGCTTTCTTCAAACATCCGGAAGCCGCCGATGATGCTGATCGTCAGCACGTAGACGCTGACGGGCTTTAAAAACGGAAGCGTAATATGGTAAAACTTCTTGAACGTGCCTGCGCCGTCGATTTCGGCAGCTTCATATAATTCTTTCGGAACGTTCTGCAAGCCCGCCAAAAAGTACAGGACATTGATTCCCATCCATCTCCAGGATGCGAGCATCACCATTAAAAACATGCCGGTATGTTCGTTGTTCAGCCAGTTGTACGGCGAAGCTCCAAACTTAGCCAATATCGAATTCGCCAGCGATGTATCCATTTCTCCAAAAATCAGCCTGAAAATAATCCCCGCCACAATGGTTGACGTCAGAGCCGGGATGAATAAAGCCGATTTGAACACGTTTTTAAACTTTACGAGTTTAGAATCTAAAAAGACTGCCAGAATAAGAGGAACAGGTATTAAAATCAGCAATGTCCAAAAGGTGTATTTTACGGTGTTGAATAGTGCGGTATAAAATGTAGGATTGTTTAATGCTTGATAGTTCTCCGTCCCGATGAAGCGGACTTCCCCGGGGAGAATGCTTTGAAAGCTCATGATGACGACGCTGATAAGCGGATAAAGAAAAAATATGCAGAAGGAGAGTACAAAAGGTGCTGTGAAAATGTAGGGTGCGGCTTTTGCTGAATATAATAATCGTCTGATCTTTCTTTTTCTGCTCACCGGCGGAAACGAATGCACTGTATCTGTTTTAACAGTCTTCAAGTTATCGCCTCGCTTTACAGTAATGAAAGACTATTGCCCTTTCACTTCAGCTGCTGCTTTGTCCAATGCTTCTTTCGGTGTTTTGCTCTTCGTTTTGAGCGCTTCGTACAGGACGTTTCTGTTGACGAGATCAGAAGTCTTCGCATAATCCTCAGTAAGGTAAAGCGGATTGATCTCATCCTTTATGTCAAGAAGCACGGAAAAGATGTGTTGTCCGTTTTGAAAGTATTCTGTATATTGATTTGGTTTTTTCAATTCGTCCGAGTCCCACACATCCCATCTGAGCGGATCGAATCCGAGCACGGTCCACAGCTTGATGTTGCCTTCTTTCGATGCTTTGGCAAATTTCAAGAAATCCTTGGCCAGATCGACCTCTTTCGCCTGTTTTGGAATCACGGTGGCCGTTCCGCCCATTCCCGCTGAACGGTCTCCCCCTTCTTCCCATGCCGGCAACGGTCTGATCGCGATTTTCCCTTTCAAGTCAGGCATATAATCCAAAAAACGGCCCATATACCAGATCGGCATTAAGACAGACGCCGCGCCGCCTTGGTTCATAAACCCGTAGTATTCTTCACTGTGATGATTACCTCCGGGCGTTGTGACGGCAATTTTGTCTTTCTCAATTAAAGTCTTTAAAAATTCGAGCGTTTTTACGTTTGTCTCATTGTTTAATGTCAAACGCCCCTGCTCATCAAAGTAACCGGATCCCTGCTGGGAAACCAGCGGCAGAAATGAATTCGGATCGGTCGTTTCAATCGTTGTCATCGGCTTTCCGAGAGCTTTGACGACCTTTTTGCCCGCTTCCCTGTAATCTTCCCATGTTTTGATGTCGTCCGGATCAACGCCTGCTTTATTCATCATTTCCATGTTGTAATACATCACGGTTGTTCCGACATGTGTGTCAAGTCCGTAAAGCTTGCCGTTCTTGCTGTAGAGCGTCAGCCTCGCTTCAACAAACTTGTCGCGGTCGCCATCCACAAGCGGCGTTAAATCTGTAAGAGGAATGTCAGAGCCCTTCAAAAAGTTCGAATAGCGCCCCAGCTCAACATCGGCAATATCTGGAACCCCTTTCCCGGCTAAAAGCGAGATTGATAAATTGTCATGCATCTGTCCATACGGATACACCACTGTATTTAATTTGATTTTTCGCTCGGGATACTTTTTGTTCCATTCTTTCACCATCTCAGCATAAAACTGTTCATGAAGGCCGTTGAATGTCCAAAATGTCAATTCGGTGCCGTCCGCTTGATCAGAGGCTGGACTTGCCTTGCACCCCGATAAAAGCAGACATGCAGCGACCGTGACCATAAAGATAGATGAAAGGAACCTTTTCACATTTTAACCCCTTTCACGCCTGGTCCTTTGCCTAAAAGCCCCGGCAAAAGGCCGTATTGATTGATGATTTTCAGTCCTGTATACCGATCTCTGAGCTGATGGGCGTATGCGAGCGCTTCTCTCACCAGCTCTTCTTCAACATCGAGTTCTTTGAAAGATACAGGCCCGCCGATACGCCTCATCCACTCTGCCATTTTCTTACCGTCAGGAAGCTTTTCATAAACGGAGCGAATCGCTTGCTCAGCGTGTTGATCACCCAGGCTTGTACCGATAAGAGATCGGTAAATGTCAGTCAGCATGATGGCGCTGCAGCCGACTTTAGCACCGTGGAGCACTTGCCGCTTATTGTTCTCCAACGCTTTCATTTCAAGGTAGTGGGAAAGATGATGCTCGCCGCCGGAAGCCGGCCTTGAATGGTCGAGAACCAGCATGACAAGACCAGAAAGGATCAGTGATTCCATCAATTTCTTAATCCCATCACGCGTCTTGGCAGCGATGTCATCTTTTCGGTCAAGGCATTGATCAAGCGCTTCCCTCGTGAGCCGGCTGGCGGCCGGGCAATACGGCTCATCGGCAAGCAGGCGGGAAATTTCCCAATCCGCAAGCGACGTCTCCTTGCCGAGCATATCGCCAAAACCTGCGGCTATCATGTTCTGTGGCGCTTGACACAAGAGCTCCAAATCGGCAAAAAGCGCGATCGGCGCTGTCGTTTGAACCGTCTGTTTCTTTCCTTTTAAAATCAGCGGTGCGCCGGCTGAAGTAAAACCGTCAACCGACGGAGCCATAGGAACTGAAATAAACGGGATGCCGCGCTGATAGGCGCAAAACCTGACGATGTCGTGAATCGTGCCCGCTCCGGCTGCAATTAGTACATCCGCATCAATCGGTACACCGATCAATGCACTCACCAATGTTTGCTCATCCGCCGTCACATCGCCCGCTTCATTAGCTTCCAGCAGAACCTGAACTGTTTCAGCCGTTTCTTCAAGAAGAGCCGCAATCCGCTTACCGGCTATCCGTCCGGTCGTTTCATCATAAATGACAGCGGCTTTTTTATAGGAAGCCGATTTCACGAAAGCGGGCAATTCTTGCTCAACAGCTTTGCCGCCGATCGCGATTTTTTCGACTGTAAGCGGATGATGAACGGCTCCGCATTCGCACGCACCCAAAGTGTCTTTCACATAAGAGATCAAATCTTTCATTGACAGCTTCCCTCCTCTATTGGCCGTAATACGCGTCTGCCCCGTGCTTGCGAAAATAGTGCTTATCCTGCAAAGCGCTCTTAATCGGCTCAAGAGACGGATTCAGCATCAGGGAGCGGTACGCCATCTTCGCGACTTCTTCCAAGACGACAGCATTGTGTACGGCCGCCAAGGCGTCTTTCCCCCAGCAAAACGGCCCGTGATTGTTCACGAGAACGCCGGGCATCGCCAGGGGGTCCAGATGCCGGAACGTCTCGGCAATCACTTTTCCTGTATTCAACTCGTATTGACCTCTGATCTCCTCAGGATTCATTTCTCTTGTACACGGAATGTCACCGTGGTAATAGTCGGCATGAGTCGTTCCGAGTGACGGAATATCCTTCCCTGACTGCGCCCAGCTTGTCGCCCACGGAGAATGCGTATGGACGATCCCGCCGATCGACTGAAACTGCCGGTAAAGATAGAGGTGTGTCGGCGTATCGGAAGACGGCTTCAGATCCCCTTCTACAATCTCGCCGTCCATATTCAGAACCACTAAATCTTCGGCTTTCAAATCGCTGTATTTGACACCGCTCGGTTTGATGACGACCAGCTCATTCTCCCGGTCAATACCGCTGACATTTCCCCATGTAAAGGTGACAAGCCGGTATTCTTCAAGTTGCAAATTCGCTTTTAATACTTGTTCTTTCAAAGATTCCAGCACAGTTTTCTCCTCCCTTTAAGCCATCGCTTTACCGGTGTCAGAACTAATGGACTGGATGTTTTTCAATTTTTTAAGGCGTTTCATCACGTTGTTTTGCTTTCCGAAGTACGTGTAAAGTTCCTTGTATTCCGTATAAAGCCGATCGTATAAGGCAACGTTTTCAGGAATTGGTTTGTACGTTTGATCCTTGATCTTGCCCATATGTGCGACTGCTTCTTCGATATGGTCATAACCGCCGTTCACGCTTCCGGCCGCGAGCGCTCCGAATATCGCGGAACCTAAAGCCGGCGCCTGCGGAGATCCGGATATTTTGATTTCCATGTTGGTGACATTCGCGTAAATCTGCATGATAAACGGATTTTTTTCGGCGATTCCTCCTGCGGCATACAGCTCCTCGATCGGCACGCCGCTTTGTCTAAACGTTTCAATAATGATCCTCGTCCCGTAAGCAGTCGCTTCAACCAATGCACGGTATATCTCTTCAGGCTTAGTGGCAAGCGTCATACCGAGCAGCATGCCTGTCAGATCGGCATCAACGAGTGTTGAACGGTTTCCGTTCCACCAATCCAATGCAAGCAAACCGCTTTCGCCGATTTGGAGACGGTCAGCCTTTTGAGACAGCAGTTCGAATATAGAAATCCCTTCGGCTTCAGCTTCTTTCATATACGCTTCTGGTACAAAGTGTTGAATCAGCCAATGAAAATGGTCGCCGACGCACGATTGGCCCGCTTCATAGCCAACATAGCCTGGCAGAATCCCGTCTTCAACGACGCCGCACATTCCCGGCACCATTCTGACATCTTCACCGAGCAGCATATGGCAGGTAGACGTTCCCATGATCATCAGCATCTTGCCCGGCTCTGTGATGCCGACCGCCGGAACTGACACATGCGCATCAACATTTGCGACAGCGACCGCCGTACCAGCCAGAAGCCCTGTCTTCCCGGCCATTTCTTCAGTCAGTCCGCCCGCTTTTTCACCTACAGAATAAATATCCTCTGTTAATTTTTCGCGAACGATATTTTTCAGCTTCGGATGCAGGCTTGCGAAGAAATCATCGGAAGGATAGCCGCTTTTATTGTTCCAAATCGCTTTATAACCCGCTGTACAATTGTTGCGCTTTCTAGTTCCGCACAGCATATAGACGATCCAGTCGGCCGCTTCCATAATCTCGGCTGCAGCATCATAAATAACAGGCGCTTCTTCCACGATTTGCATCACTTTTGGAACGAGCCACTCGGAAGAAATTTTCCCGCCGTATGTTTGAAGAAAAGGTTCATTTCTTTCTTCCGCGATTTGATTCAAGCGATTCGCCTGCTCCTGTGCAGCATGGTGCTTCCAAAGCTTGACATAGCTGTGCGGTTCTGACGCATACTCTTCCCTCATGCAAAGAGGAGTGCCGTTCTCGTCAACGGGCAAAATCGTGCAAGCCGTGAAATCGATTCCGATGCCGATGATTTCTTTCGGATCCGCTTTCGACTGCTTTAAAAGGCTCGGAATTGTTTCCTCCAGCACTTCAATGTAATCAGCCGGATGCTGGAGCGCCCAGTCCCGCGGAAGTTTCCGCTTTGAGACGGGAAGCTCCCGGTCTATCACCCCGTGTGTGTACTCTTTGACAGCTGTCGCGATTTCCTCACCTGTCCGGACATCGACGAGAACAGCGCGTCCTGACAATGTTCCAAAGTCAACTCCGATTGTGTAAGGGATAAGCCTTCACCCCCTTAAAACTTGCGAAGCCGATATGCAGCTTCACTCCATTTAAGTTCATTGCGAAGATTTAATATCGTCGTATCGCGATTGATCAACACCGCTTCAATGCCTGACATTTCGGCCCAATCGAGCATCTGCTCGGCTGTCAGCTGATACGAAAGGCATGTATGGTGCGCACCGCCAGCCAAAATCCACGCTTCAGCCGATGTTCTCAAAGACGGCTGCGGCTTCCAAAGTACGCGCGCCACCGGAAGATTCGGCATATCATGCGGAACCTTCTCAGCTTCCACTTCATTGATGACAAGCCTGAAACGGCCGCCCAAATCGATGAGAGAGACATTGACCGCAGGGCCTGCAATTCCGTCGAACACGAGCCGCGCCGGATCGTCCTTTGCACCCATTGACAGCGGATGGACTTCAATTCTCGGTTTGTGATCGGCAATCGACGGGCACACTTCAAGCATGTGGGAGCCGAGAATCATTTCATTGCCCGGTTCAAAATGGTACGTGTAATCCTCCATAAATGACGTTTCTTTTCCGCCGGCCATCACTTTCATCATCCTGACGAGCGCAGCCGTTTTCCAATCTCCTTCTCCTCCGAAACCGTAGCCTTCGGCCATCAGGCGCTGAACGGCCAAACCTGGAAGCTGCTTCATACCGTGGAGGTCTTCAAAGGTTGTCGTAAAGGCCGTATAGCCCCCATTCGAAAGAAAGCGCTTTAATCCAAGCTCGATCCGCGCCTGCTCTTTGACGGATTCCCTTGCCTCTTCGCCTTCCGGCCACTCATAAAGCTCCTCATATTCGGAGATGAGCTCGTTCAGACTTTGTTCTGATACAGTATTGATCTCTGTGACGAGGTCGCCGATTCCATATCCGTCGACAGACCAGCCAAGCTGAATCTGCGCTTCAATCTTATCTCCTTCTGTTACCGCCACATTGCGCATGTTGTCCCCAAATCGGGCGACTTTGATATGACGGCTCTCAATATATGCGACCGCTGCGCTCATCCATTTGTCGATCGAGTGTTTGACGTCTCTATCTTCCCAATACCCGGCAATGACTTTTCGCGGAATGCCCAATCTAGCTCCGATAAAGCCGTATTCGCGGTCGCCGTGTGCAGACTGATTAATATTCATGAAATCCATGTCGATTCTATCCCACGGAATGTCCCGGTTAAATTGGGTATGAAAATGGAGCAGCGGCTTATTCAGCTCGGACAGGCCCGGAATCCACATTTTCGCCGGTGAAAACGTATGCATCCAGGTAATGATGCCCGCGCACTCCTCGTCCCGGTTCGCCTCTTCAAACAGTTTTCTGACGCCGTCCAGCGAAGTGGCCACCGCTTTGTACTTGACTTGAAACCTTAAATGTCCGTCATTTAATCCGTTGCAGATTATTTTGGAATGCTCTTCCACCTCTTGTACGGCCTTTTCTCCATATAAATGCTGGCTGCCTGTCACAAACCAAAATACATGCGTCTTTTTTTGAATCAAATAGCTTCCTCCTCTTCTTTAAGGTTTCTGTGTAAAGATTAGCAAACTATTAAAACGCTTACAAAAAAATATGGATATACCTTATTCTCAAACTTATCGCGACTATATGTACGTACAACTAAACTCAAAAACATATTTGTACGAACAACTTCATTATATCATTTTGAAAAAAACTGTCAATTTAATTTCCAGTGTGTTTTTTATTTTTTTTGACAGATTTCAGAACAAAAAAACGGGCGGAAAAATCGCCCGTCATCTGTTAATAAGTCGGCCACCCTTGGGAATCCCAGTACAAGTCGTTGATGAGCAGCTTCGATACACCATTGTCCAACGCGTCATAAGCGTGTCTGACAAGGATCGAGTTGTTCAGAACATCCTGATGTCCCGGCCCTTTCCAGCGGTCATTGCCGGAATCCAGGATCGTCCCTCCGCCGTTCATCATATTTTTGCCGCTTTTATCATAATAGGGTCCCGTAATGCTCGTTGAACGGCCGTACGCTATTTTATATGTGCTGTTCACCCCTTTACAGCAGCTGTCAAACGAGACAAATAAGTAATAGTAGCCGTCTTTGTAGGTAATGTTCGGCGCTTCAACCGCTCCGCCGTTATTCGGCCTTGAGGCGATCGAATACAGGCTTCCCGTCGGCTTCATCGTGTTTTTATCAAGCCTTGTCAGCTTGATGCCGGTCCAAAAGGAACCGAATGAGAGCCATGGATTCCCGTTATTGTCAATAACCAGATCAGGGTCAATGGCATTAAACTGATCACCGGATGTCGATCTGATGACCAGCCCGTCATCCCGCCATTGGCCGGATGAAATCCGGTCTGTCGATGCGAGTCCTATCGCTGATGTGTTTGAACCGAAAGACGATACAGAGTAATACAGCCAATACCGGCCGTTATAGTAGCTGATATCCGGCGCCCACTGATGCGGTTCATGATTTGGTACGTACATCTTCCACCAGGACAATGGAGCTGGAAAAATACTCGGGGCAGCACTCCAGTTTCTGCCGTCGGTTGACTTAATGACACGCAGCCCTGTACCGAGCCCGGTTCCAAATGTATACCACGTATTTCCCTCTTTAATGATGGAAGGGTCATGGATGAAATTGTCCCCCTTTGTGTCCCAAAACGCAGCCTTGCCTGATTCAGGCATCAAAAAAGCCAGCAGCAGTCCGAACATCAATCCTGTCAAAGACATTCTCCGCAACACATTTTTCATTCAAATCACACTCCTGTTCTTGTAAATGAAAAAACAATGCCTCCCTTTCTTTGTCAATTTTTCGAACAATGTTTATATATGTAAACGCTGTCTTTGACATTACAAAAAAAAGCTGACAGCTTATAAAATAAGCCTGTCAGCCACATCTTTCATCAGTCAAACGTAATATTTTGAACCGTCTCTTTATCCAATCGCTTAATCACTTCGGTAATTAATTTTACCGCATGTTCATAGTCATCCCGGTGAAGCATGGCTGCGTGCGTATGGATATACCTTGTCGCGATCGTGATCGACAGAGCAGGCACTCCGTTCGCGGTAAGGTGGATCGAGCCCGAATCTGTTCCTCCACCTGAGAGGGCGTCAAATTGATACGGAATGCCGGCTTCATCTGCAACATTCGTGACAAAGTCGCGAAGCCCTTTATGAGACACCATTGAAGCGTCATAAAGGATGATCTGCGGGCCTTTTCCCATTTTGCTTGTCGACTCTTTTTCCGTAATACCCGGCGTATCACCCGCGATTCCCACGTCAACACCGAAAGCAATATCAGGCTTGATCGTATGCGCGGCGGTTTTCGCGCCTCTCAGTCCGACTTCTTCCTGTACGGTTCCGACGCCGTAGACGACATTCGGGTGATCCGCTCCTTTCAGGTTTTTCAGCACATCGATCGCGATCGCGCAGCCGATACGGTTGTCCCATGCTTTGGCAAGCAGCATTTTTTCATTATTCATCACCGTAAATTCAAAGTAAGGAACGACCTGGTCTCCCGGAAGAACGCCCCACTCCATCGCTTCCTCTCTGTTCGACGCTCCGATATCGATAAACATATCTTTAATATCCACCGATTTTTTTCTTGCCTCCTGAGACAGGACATGAGGAGGTTTTGAACCGATGATACCGGTGATGTCGCCTTTCTTCGTCACGACCGTCACACGCTGCGCCAGCATGACCTGGCTCCACCAGCCTCCAACCGTCTGAAAGCGGAGATAACCCCTGTCATCGATCCGCGTAACCATAAAACCGACCTCATCAAGATGGCCGGCAATCATAATCTTCGGTCCGTCAGCCTGTCCGGTCTTTTTAGCGATTAAGCTTCCCAGTCTGTCTGTCGTAACCTCGTCGGCAAACGGTTCTATGTACGATTTCATGACTTGTCTGGGCTCTTTTTCATTTGCAGGAATTCCTTTTGCATCTGTTAATTCCTTTAGCATCGTCAATGTTTCATCAAGTTTTGCCATCTCTATACAGCCTCCTTAATTAACCCTCATTTACTATTATACAGAAACATACCTTTTCAATACGACCAATATTCTGTACAGCTTTTTTGGTTAAAAAATGAAACCTTGCGGGAACTGGTTCGTATATATTGGGATATACTCAAAATTACGTTCAAGGGAGGTTCTGTTTTAACATGATTGTCATCATATTGAGACTGGCTTTGCTGGCGCTTTTGGTTTACGTCGTGTACAGGGCCGTTCAATTTTTGGGGAGTCCGGACAGAAGGCTGAAATCAGCACAGGCCAAAAAACACTTTTATTTTTTGGACGAACAGAAAAATGCACGCAAAAATCTCAAGCTGACATTTAAAGGCGTGCTTTTCGAAGGAGAAAAACACATTCCTTCAAAAGACCATCCGCTGTTCATCCATACGATTTTTGTATGGACGGAAGCGCCTGAAGAAAAGCTCAGCTCTTTCACGGAAGAAGACTTCGCAGAATTGGAAGAAAACATTAAAGCCCACTATCCCGATTGCAAAATCGACTGGGATTCGAACATTCAAAAGTGGAGAAACAAAAAAGCAGAAGAGCAATAAGCCTCGTCTGCTTTTTTAATTCATCATATAAAAATAGGTCAAAACGGCTTGCACGGCCAGCAAAAAAGGAATGCCAAGCCTGAAGGAAAGGTGTTTTGTCTTATGTCTGAACCGCATCATCCCGAACCAGACGCCTGCGGATCCGAAAGCGGCCGCAACGAGCCGGATGCGGCGCTCAGATACCCTCCATTTCCCAGTGACCGCTTTTTGCTTGTCTGCTTTCATTAAGAAAAAGCCGTATCCGTTTATGAGGATCGCGTAAATCCATATGAGAGTCATATTGTTCATTTCTCCTTGTTTCGCGGTTGGGAGCTTGCGGCGGCCGGTCTCACGAACCGTTTCACATCCCGCGCGAGGGAACTTCTAACAACAAAAGAAAAAGGCCGGGTTCCGGCCTTTTTCAATTATTTATTCAATTGCGCTTTAGCAGCGTCTGCAAGCTGATTGAATGCGTTCAAATCATTTACAGCAAGGTCAGCAAGCATTTTGCGGTTTACTTCGATACCGGAAAGCTTAAGACCGTGCATCAAACGGCTGTAAGAAAGACCGTTCATGCGTGCTGCAGCATTGATACGAGTGATCCACAGTTTGCGGAAATCGCGTTTTTTCTGACGACGGTCACGGAAAGCGTAGTTTCCTGATTTCATAACCTGCTGGTTAGCTACTTTATATAATGTATGTTTTGAACCAAAATAACCTTTTGCTAATTTGAGAACCTTTTTACGACGTTTGCGTGTAACAGTTCCGCCTTTTACTCTTGGCATTAGATTTCCCTCCTAATTATACCTTTTCCGAATTACTTAATGTTGGCAAGCTGCTGCTTGATGCGTTTGAAATCGCCAGCGCTTACGACTGCGCTTTTGCGAAGCTTGCGCTTTTGTTTTTGAGATTTATTTGCGAACAAGTGACTTGTATATGCATGAGAACGTTTCAGTTTCCCGGAACCTGTCTTTTTAAAACGTTTCGCAGATCCGCGGTGAGTTTTCATTTTTGGCATGGATGTTTCCTCCTTAATTACTTTTCAGTTTTAGGCGCGAGCACCAAGAACATGCTGCGGCCGTCCATTTTCGGCTTCGTTTCAACAGTCGCCACTTCCGCGCAGGCTTCTGAGAAACGGTCCAGCACGCGCTGTCCGATTTCTTTGTGCGTGATCGCACGGCCTTTAAAGCGGATGGACGCTTTCACTTTGTCCCCTTTTTCCAGGAACTTGATGGCGTTGCGAAGCTTTGTATTGAAATCATGTTCTTCAATACCAGGGCTCAGCCGAACTTCTTTTAAGTTAATGATTTTTTGATTTTTGCGTGCTTCCTTTTCCTTCTTCTGCTGCTCGAATCTGTACTTTCCGTAGTCCATGATCCGGCATACAGGCGGTTTTGCATTCGCTGCAACCAACACAAGGTCAAGATTTGCGCGACCCGCAATTTCCAGTGCTTCCTGGCGGGATTTGATCCCAAGCTGATCGCCATTTTGTCCGATCAAACGAACTTCACGCGCACGGATACCCTCATTAACCAATTGATCTTTGCTAATAATGAGCCACCTCCATAGAATCTTTGAATTGATTTCACACCTCATTTTGACCGTTTCTTTGCATTCCACAGGCAAACAAAAAGTGCGGGCATCGAAACACCCACACTGCGAACATTGCATAGAAAAATAAGAAATGTACGTTTAACCTGCCAACTACAAGAATGTGTCAATCAGGTGAGAAGCGGGTGCTTCTGCTTGTTGATATATATTCAATTCATTATCCATCTTACATAAACAAATCCTGCAAGTCAAGATATAAAATTTATCACAACATTTGCTATTATATCAGGACACATTTGAAATAGCAATGGCTATTTTTTTATTTTTCTTTCACCGGCTCTATCCGCCGATCATTTGGACACATAACGGAACGACAAACACGGTCACGACGCCGACGACGACAACTGCAATACTCGCCATTGCCGCTTCGACTTCCCCCATTTCAATTCCGACGGCGACGCCGAGGGCATGTCCTGATGTTCCGAGCGCCAACCCTTTGGCGATCGGATGCTGCACTTTGAAGATCTTCAAAAAAAGCGCGCCAAGCGCATAGACGATCACTGCGTTAAAGATGACGGCGAAGGCCGTGATATCTTGAATGCCGCCGATTCCTTTTGATAAAGGAAGCGCAATCGCGGTCGTGGCGGCCTGAGGCAGCATGCTTTTCATGACGGCTCCGTCAAGATGGAGCGCGTTTGCGATCAGATAGACGACAGCAACCGAGCAGACAGAGCCCGCAATAATGGCGCCAAGGATTTGCAGCCAATATTTTTTCAAGCTTTCCACCTGTTTGTATAAAGGAATGGCGAACGCAATCGTGGCGGGCTCCAAAAAGAACTTAATGATGTCTCCGCCGCTCTTGTAGTCCTCATATGAAAAACCACCGATTTTTAAAAATGCAATCCCAAGAATCATCGCGACAAACAGAGGCGTGAACAAGAAAAAACCATTTGATTTTTTAAATAAAAAAGTGCCGATGCCAAATGCGGCCAGTGAAACGACGATACCGAAATAAGGTGTCATAGCGTTAATAACCTCCTATTGATTCAAGAAGCTGTTTTTTTGGCTGATTCAACCCGGTTGTCCTGACGGTCCTTTTTGCTTGCAGACAGGATGAACTGTGAAAACAAGCCTGTCGCTGCAAGCAGAATGACGGTGGCCAGGAAAATCACGAGGACGATCGGCAGCCCGTATTTCTCCATGACACCGAGCGAGTTCATCACTGATATACCCGACGGAACGAATAAAAAACCGATCAGCGAAGTGAGCGCCGTGCCAAGCGATTCGACTTGTTCCAGCTTCAGCACGTTCGCACACAGCAATGCAAACAACATCACCAAGCCGATGACAGACGGAGGAATCGGGATGGGCAGAATCGCGGCGATTCCGTTTGAAACAAACATAATAACAGCAAAAATAAATGCCTGAGTTAAAAAGCCATATTCTTTTTTCCCCTTCATTTCGTTCACCTCTTTGGCTGTGTTGGGTTCATTATATAAAAAGGCCCCGGCCAAAAAAGCGTTTTCAAAATAACTTGCCGGATACCGCCCTTCAATTGCAGAAACGGGACGCTGAAATGCAAATTATTCTTCCGGCTTTGCACATTCTTCACAATTATTTAAATTCCAGAATGTGCTAATGGAGCAAAACAGATCGTATAGTGGTTAATGAGAAAACGATTGATGAGGAGGCTCTGACTCATGAACCATTCAAGAGGAGGGCGCTTTGTTCCGGCTGGCGAATTCGCATCTTTAGCAAGACGCGGCCTGATGCCTGAAGACGCTTCGATCGCCGCCGGCGCGCCCCGATTTGCAGATTATCCATTCAAGCTTGGAGTGGCTTCAGGTGACCCGCATCCCGACGGGGTTGTCATTTGGACGAGGCTTGCCCCCGATCCGCTTGCCGAAGACGGTTTAGGGGGAATGCCCGGCAGAGCCGTCCCTGTTCAGTGGGAAGTAGCCGAAGATGAACATTTCCGCAAAGTGGTGAAGCGCGGGACCGTCTCAGCGCTCGCTGAGCTCGCCCACTCCGTTCATGTTGAAGTGAACGGCTTAAAGCCGGGAAGCTATTATTGGTACCGGTTTAAAGCGGGACGGGAAATCAGCCGGACAGGCCGTACAAAAACAGCGCCTTCCCCGCACGCCGACATCAAGGGAATGTCGTTCGCTCTCGCCTCGTGCCAAGCTTGGTACCACGGATATTTTACAGCTTACCGGCATATGGCCGAAGACCATCCGGACGTTGTTTTTTTCCTCGGAGACTATATTTACGAATATGCCATTAATGCTAAAAATCTTTTCCGCGATGTGACTTTATCTGCTGCCCATAACGCAAAAACCGTCACGCTCAGCCAATACAGACTCAGATATTCTCTTTTTAAGACAGACCCGGACCTCCAGGCCATTCATGCGCTGGCTCCCTGGGTTGTGACGATGGATGACCATGAGGTCGAAAACAATTATGCCGGCATCCATTCCCAATACAACACATCTCCGGACGATTTTCTCCGGCAGCGCGCAGCGGCGTACCAAGCTTTCTACGAAAATATCCCGATCCGCAGCACATCGATTCCAAATGGGCCTGACATGCTGATGTACAGGCGGTTCCGCTATGGAAACCTGGCTGAATTCAATGTTCTGGACACCCGGCAGTACCGCAATAATTTTCCGGCAAATGAGGCCGAACGACTTGAGCCGTCACGCTCCATACTCGGATTTGACCAGGAGCGCTGGCTTTTTAACGGCTTGAGCCGGTCTGACACGGTGTGGAACTTTTTAGTCCAGCAAGTCGTCCTGGCTCAAATCGACCGCGATACAGGCCCCGGAGTTGAGTACAGCACAGACCAGTGGGACGGTTTTCCCGCTTGCCGCGACAGGCTTTTTTCCGCATACAAGGCATACGGCATCCAAAACCCCGTTGTGCTGACAGGAGATATTCACAGACATGCCGCTGCCGACTTAAAGGAGAACTTCGACGATGCGGGTTCAGCGACAATCGGAACCGAGCTGATCACAACTTCGATATCTTCAGACGCTGACGGCAGCGAGACCGATTCATTGGCGCCGATCTGGCTCGGAAACCCGCATGTCAAACTGTACAATGCGCAGCGCGGTTATGTTCGCTGCCGCTTGACGCCCCGGCAGCTTGAAGCCGACTTTCAGGTTCTTCCTTATATCACACGGCCCGGCGCCCCAGTCTCAACTTATGCCACATTCTCCATAGAAGCGGGACGGCCCGGGCTTCAGCGCTAAAAAACGGCGGTGAATGACGAATTCAGTCTTTCACCGCCGCTGATCATTTTTTACACCATATGCAGCCGTTTTTTCAGCTCTTTCGCGTATGTACGGCTGACAGGAATCGTGGAGCCGTCTTTCATCAGGAGGTTGTATGTCGAATTGAACCAGGGTTTGACTTCTTTAATATGATCCATATTTGCGAGAAAGCTTCTATGCACCCTGATCAACGCCGTCTGTGAAAGCTTTTGTTCGAGAACGACTAATGTATCGTGAACCGTGTATGCCTGATCAAAGGTTTTCACTGTGACGTGTCCGTCTTCTAACCCGGCGTATACGATTTCGTCCGGATCGAGAATGACGATCGCTTCGTCAATGCTGAGAGCCAGCCTGTGGCGGCCCGCAAGCTGCTGCCCCTCCTGATGGCCGGGACGCATCCTTTTATATTTTTGGATCGTCTGTCTGATTCGCTCCTCATCAAACGGCTTTGTCAAATAATCGACCGCATCCACTTCAAATGCTTTCAGCGCATATTCATCATAAGCGGTCGCAAAAACGACAGCCGGAGGCGCCGACATTTTTTTCAGCCGCTTCGCAATGTCAAAACCGTTCTCCCCAGACAAATCGATGTCCAAGAAAAGAATATCGGGTTTGTGATCCGCCATTTTGTCAAACGCTTCTTCGATATGTTCAGCTTCATCGACCGCAACCACTTCTTCGGTCTGCTCTAATAAATATCTAAGCTCGTCTCGCGCAAACATTTCATCATCCACGATTAATACCTTGAGCATCTCTGTTCCCCTCTCTTTCGGTTTGATAAGGAATCTTAAAGGATATCTCTGTTCCTCTATCAGGTTCGCTGGCAAGCTCGAGGGCAGCCTGGTGCCCGAACAAACCGGTAAGCCGCTGATTCACATTGTAAAGCGCCGTCCCGTTCCCTTCTTTTGAAGGTGCGGGCGCCTGTCCCAGCTGTCCAAGCAGCTCGGGATCAATTCCCCTGCCGTTGTCTGACACCTTCATCAAAACGCCGTCCTGCTCTCTCACAGCGCATACTTTTACCGTGCATACCTTTTGTTTTCTCGGGAATGCATGGCGAAGCGCGTTTTCAACAAGCAGCTGCAATATAAATGGAGGAATTTCCATGCTTTCAAGACCGTCCTCGATATGAAAATCAATATGATACTTGCCAGGGAACCGGGCCTGCTCCAATGATAAATAGGCTTCCAGGTGGTTCAGCTCTTTTGAGAGCGGAATCATCAGCTGCCTGGCTCCCTGCAGATTGGAACGAAAATAAACGCTCAACTGCAGGAGGAGTTTCCGCGTTTTTTCGGGATCTGTCCTGCACAGAGCAGAAATCGTATGGATGGCATTAAATAAAAAGTGCGGATTGACCTGCGCTTGAAGCGCCTTGATTTCGGCATCTTTCAAAAGCTTGCTTTGCAGCTCAGCCTCACCGAGTTCTAGCTGAGTGGAAAAAAGCATGGCAAGCCCTTCGGCGAGCTCTTCCGTCACACGGTTAAGACCGGATGGATGCTTAAAGTACAGCTTCAGCGTGCCGATTGTTTCGCGGTTGGAGAAGAGCGGCAGTACGATCGCCGCCTGCAGCGGACAGGAACGGTGCGCACACTCGATTTCATCGCGCGACTTCACTTTCATGACCTTTCCGGTTTGAATGACTTTTTTCGATAAACCGGTGATCAGATTTTTCGAAGGAATATGATGATCTGCTCCATCTCCGACATGAGCGAGAATGTTCTCTCTGTCCGTAATCGATACGGCATCCGTCCCCGTCATCCGGTGAATAATGAGAGCGGCGCTTTTGCAGGAATCCTCATTCAGTCCCCGGCGGAAAAAAGGAAGCGTCTGATCCGCTATCGAAAACACCTTATGGGTCTGAACGGCCCGCGCCTGTTCCTCTTTGCGGATAATAGACTGAATGATCGATAGAAAAATAAAGCTGCCCGTCCCGTTGACAATCATCATCGGAATGCCGATCATCTGAACAAGCGCAATAGCCTCAGCCTGCGGTTTTGCAAGTACGAGAATCATCAGCATCTGCAGACCCTCCATACAAATACCCGCCAGAGCGGCTACCCTTGGTGTCACCATCTGATGCCGTTTCCTGAAAAAGCTGCCGATATAACCGGCGATGACGCCAGCCAACAGTGAAGAAACCGCACAGCTCAAAGCTGTCGTCCCTCCCAGTGAAAAACGGTGAATGCCTGACAATAGCCCGACACCCGCTCCGACAAACGGCCCTCCGATCAGACCGCCGATTTCGACACCGAGAATTCTCGTATTGGCAATCGAGCTTGATGGATCGATCGCAAAAATCCAATCATTGTTCAAAATCTTATGTTCCCGGATTTCAATGCCTGTATAGTTGCTGATGATGCTGAACAGGGAAAAAATGAAGATGAGAACCCCTTTTCCCTTATACCCTTCCGGATGCTGGAGGTGCTGACGGAACACCTTCATATGGGCCAACATAAAGCCCAGGATAACGATGATCCCCACTCTCTCCAGCATCATGATCATGAGTTGAATCATGTACTTCCCCTTGCTTTCTTTCTGTATCGGAATTTGCTCTTATTCTATCATACCTCTTTTTATTCACACTTTGACGCGGCATGCTTTACAAAATAAAAAAGGCAGCAAACAATTGCTGCCTTCAGATTGTTGACAAAATCCCAAAACGACTTTTTGTTTTGGGATTTTGTCATCCTTTCAGCGTGATTGAAAACCCTTGCAGTCTAGGAAGGCCGAGCATCGGAGCGGACTTTCACAGGAGGTGATGACGGCGGTGTTCAGGCAGGACGCCTGGGTGGTTAGCCGCCGATCCTTCCTCTATTCGCGAGCACCGACGCGCAGGCCTGACAACGAATGCGAGGGTTTGTCGACACGCTGAAGGCAGCAAACAATTGCTGCCTTTACCTTATTTGCTGCTACCCGTTTTCAAATTAACAATCAGCCACACAACTTGAATAATGAATGGAAATATAAATGCAATCAATAAAACGATAAACGCTATTAATTTAAGCTCAGGCGTTTGAGTAACACCGGCGCCATCAACATCTCTCAGCCACACGAGAGCCGTCCCCATTACAAAAACGGCCATCCAAAATATGTTGCAAATCCACCAAAATATCCATCGTTTTTTCACAAAACCATTCCTTCCATTTCTACACTGTATCTGCTTCTTCTGTCCGCATGAGAGCCCGTTATCACGAACATAAGATGCATCTTAAAAATCCCCTGCATTTCCAAACAATAGAAACCCGTTTCATTCTATCATATTCGAGAAGCTTTCACACTTTGACACTGCATTACATCACATTCTTAAATTCATTTCTTTCACATCCATTTAATCTATTGTAAAATAAATAAGAGAATTCTATAAATTAATGGCAGAGGAGAAGATCATGAAAGCCGTATTTTTTGATTTAGACGATACATTGCTCTGGGATGAAAAAAGCGTCAGCACAGCATTTTCCAAAACGTGTCTTAAAGCTGAAGAAAAATACGGAATCCATGCGGAAGAATTTGAAGCAGCGGTCCGCGAAGCAGCGCGAAAGCTTTACACGTCTTATGAAACATATCCATACACCGTCATGATCGGCATCAACCCATTTGAAGGCCTGTGGTCAAACTTCAGCGAGCCGATCAGCGAAGGCTTTCAAAAACTGAACAAAATTGTTCCTGAATACAGAAAAAACGCATGGACAAACGGATTGAAGGCGTTTGGCATCGACGATCCCGCCTTCGGGGAAGAACTCGGCGAATATTTCGCCGCAGTGCGCCGAAAGAGCCCTTTCGTGTATGAAGAAACATTTGCCGTTTTAGATGAACTGAAAGGAAAAGTAGAGCTTCTTTTGCTGACAAACGGCGATCCGAGCCTGCAGAAAGAAAAGTTGGCAGGCGTACCGGAACTTGCTCCTTATTTTAATGAAATCGTCATTTCCGGTGAATTCGGAAAAGGAAAGCCTGATCCAAGCATATTTGAACACTGCCTCAGCCTCCTCGGCATGACAAAGGATGATGCCGTGATGGTCGGAGACAACTTGAACACCGACATTCTCGGGGCTTCCAGAGCGGGCATTCAAACCGTCTGGGTCAACCGCAAAGGCAAAAAGAATGAAACTGACCTTACACCCGATCACGAAATCAGCCATTTGAGCGAACTGTTCGATATCCTCCGCGGAAAAACAGCCGACAAACTAAGCAAAAAAGCATGACTCCCGAGCGGGAATCATGCTTTTTTCTCGTTTATTTCTTTGCTTCTGCAACGGCTTTTTTAATGAAGTCTGCAAAGGCAACTGTTTCTGATTTTTGCTCTCCGTATTTGCGGACGTTGACGGCTTCGTTTTCAACTTCCTGGTCGCCGACGACAAGCATGTACGGGATTTTTTGCATCTGTGCTTCACGGATTTTATAGCCGATTTTCTCGTCACGGATATCGACTTCAACACGAAGTCCTTCACGCTGCAGGCGCTCTTGAACTTTTTTGGCGTAGTCAAGATGCACGGACGGCGATACAGGGATGACCTGGAACTGAACAGGGGCAAGCCATGTCGGCAATGCGCCTTTATGCTCCTCAATTAAGAAAGCGACAAACCGTTCCATTGTGGAAACGACACCTCTGTGAATGACGACCGGACGATGAGGTTTTCCGTCTTCTCCGACATATGTCAGATCAAATTTTTCAGGAAGAAGGAAGTCCAGCTGTACAGTTGACAGTGTTTCCTCTTTTCCGATTGCTGTTTTGACCTGAACGTCAAGCTTCGGTCCGTAGAACGCCGCTTCCCCTTCGGCTTCGTAATAATCGTGTCCGATCTCGTCCATCGCTTCCTTCAGCATCGATTGCGCTCTGTTCCACATTTCATCGTCATCGTAATATTTCTCTGTATCTTCAGGGTCGCGGTAAGACAAGCGGAATGAGTACTGCTCAAGGCCGAAGTCTTCATACACTTCCTGAATCAGGCGGACAGTGCGGATGAACTCTTCCTTAATTTGATCGGGACGGACGAAAATGTGCGCGTCATTCAAAGTCATCCCGCGAACACGCTGCAGACCTGAGAGAGCGCCTGACATTTCGTAGCGGTGCATCGTTCCGAGCTCCGCGATCCGGATCGGCAGTTCACGGTAGCTGTGAATGTCGTTTTTATAAATCATCATATGATGCGGACAGTTCATCGGTCGAAGCGTCAATGTTTCATTGTCCATTTCAATCGGAGGGAACATTGTGTCTTGATAATGATCCCAATGCCCTGACGTTTCGTAAAGTTCTTTGCTGCCAAGGACAGGTGTATACACGTGCTCATAGCCGAGCGCAAGCTCTTTGTCAACGATATAGCGCTCGATGACGCGTCTGATGGTTGCACCCTTTGGCAGCCAAAGCGGCAGCCCTTGCCCTACCTTTTGCGAAATCGCAAACAGCTTCAGTTCTTTTCCGAGCTTTCTGTGGTCGCGTTCTTTTGCTTCCTCAAGGAGGCGAAGATGCTCATCAAGCTCCGCTTTTTTGAAGAAAGCCGTACCGTAAATGCGCTGGAGCATCTTGTTGTTGCTGTCTCCGCGCCAGTATGCTCCCGCAAGGCTCAGCAGTTTGAACTCCTTGATTTTTCCTGTCGAAGGAACGTGAACACCGCGGCACAGATCGAAGAATTCGCCTTGCTCATAGATCGATACCGTTTCACCTTCCGGAATCGCATCAAGCAGTTCCAATTTCAAATCATCGCCGATTTCGGCAAACCGGGCTCTGGCTTCCTCACGGCTGACTTCTTTTCTTACGATCGGCAGATTTTCGCCAACGATTTTTTTCATTTCCTTCTCAATCTTCGGAAGGTCTTCCGGAGTCAGCGCTTCTTCCATATCCACATCGTAGTAGAAGCCGTTTTCAATGACCGGACCCACGCCGAGCTTCACGTTTTTATACAGGCGCTTGATCGCCTGGGCCATTAAGTGTGCAGTACTGTGGCGCATGATTTCAAGCGCTTCTTCGCTGCCTTCTGTAATGATTTCGATGGCGCCGTCCTCAAGGATCGGTGCGCGCAGATCGATTTCTTTGCCGTTTAATTTCCCCGCTATTGATTTTTTCTTTAAGCCGGGACTGATTGATGCCGCGATATCTTCTGTTGTCGTCGTTTTTGCAAACTCCTTAACCGCTCCGTCAGGAAATTTGATTTTTACCATATCTGACATCCTAGTCACTCCTTTTTTTTTACAAAATAAAAAATCCCCGTCCCCCTATGAAAGGGACGAGGATTAATAAACGGAATTCGTGGTTCCACCCTTTTTCCCGAAAACGCAAAAAACCCGTCGCGCTCTCGGCTTTCGGTTCTGTAACGGGAAGTCCCGTCAGTCATTACTAGACACATTGTCGTTCACAACTGATGTTCAAAGGCGGTAAAAAAATGCTCCTTGGCTTAAGAGACTTTCAGCCGTGGTCTCCCTCTCTGTCAAACCGGTGTTCATCTTTTCATGTCCTTATCGATACATAATATCTTTAAGTTTACATCGTATTATAAATCGTTTTTCACACAAAATCAAGAATGCTCTTCCAAAATGTTTTCTCGCGGATGAAAGGCGTCAAGCGAAAGAATCCGTACGCGCTCCTGAAAAATATTTTGAATGGTCTGAACCATGGCGTGTTCCCGGTCTTCTGTATAGAGGTCTATTTTTTCCGGCGCAATCGATACGAGCGGAGCCAGGAGATGGGAATCAATATACATCGGGTGTTCTCTTACGAACCGCCTGTCTATGTATTTTTTTTGTTCCCGTTCAGAAATATACTTTAATTCCCACAATACAAAATAACCGTCGTGCACAATGCGGACATGGTCAAGCATCGGCTCTTTCGACATGACGTAGTCTCTCAGCGATTGAATGAATGTCTGATATTCCTGTTCCATTTTATACTCGTCAATTGCCGCCTCCACATAAGACCTGAGGCGTTCATAATACCTCCCGAGGCGAAATGTCATAAAAGACCGAATGGAAAAGACGTTTTCCTCAAGACAAATCGTTTGGAGCTCCTGAATGATGTAATGTTCGCGAGGGGTGTCGTCCTTGTTGAGAGGAAGCCCTTCAAGTTCGCCCTCCATAATGCTGTGGGCCAGTTGAAGAATCTGCTGCTGTTCATCCCGGTCCAAAAAGTAATAATCGCCTTCAATAACCGAAAGCATGTATTCGTCTTCTTTGCATTCTGTAAAAAATCTCGTCAGAACCGGCTCAATATAGGCCTGAATACTGACAGAGGAATGGGTCTTTTCAATTCCGATCTTCCCTGGTGCTTCGTGAATCTTGATATGCCGGTTCGCATCCGCATTGCGAAGGAGATGCAAAAACGCGGCTGTATCATAATCATCTTCAAATGTAATTTCAAGCATGTTTGTCCCCCCTAACAACATCTGATACATGTATATGGGAGTGACAAATAAAATAGACGTAAAAAAAGGATGAGCCCTTAATCGAGGAGCGCCTGCACTTTTTTTCTGAACAAAAGAGGCACGGTAATGAATATCAAGTAAATTGCCGCTGTAGCTGCAATTGCTATGATGTCGCCGGTCAAGAGGCTTGACCCGAGCACATTTAAAATAACGGTGCCCGGAATGATGCCCGCAGCCGTCGCCAGGGCAAACGACAGGGGCTTCACTTTTGACACGCCTGCCGCATAGCTAACCGCGTCAAAATGAATCGGCGCGAGCCTCAAGAGCAGAATGCAGAAAAAGCCGTTTTTCCGCAAAAGCGTCCGCAGGCTGTCAAGCTTCAGCGGCATGTGCTGAAGGTTTCCGCCGAGCCTGTATGCAACAGCGAATGACAAAAATGCACCGCCCGCCGCACCGATAAAAGAATACAAAGAGCCAAACAGCGGACCGAATGCGAGGCCCCCGCTGACGGCGAAAACGGAAGCAGGTAGCAGCAAAAACGGCCGGATCATCAATAATCCGATATAGATGAGCGGGGCGAAAATCCCGAAGGATAAGACGCCTTCTCTTATATGAGCGGGGCTCAGATTCAGATATTTCGCATTCAACCATAGTCCGGCCGCCGCGATTACGGCGATAACCGTCCATTTGGCCAAGGTTCTTTTTTGCATCTTCTTCATCTCCGTAATTGAAGCTCGGGATCATGTGATTACTGACGTCGGTTTTTCCCGTCCAGCCGGACAGGTGTCGCTAAATACAGCACCCTCTCCATCAGCCTTGCCGCTTTCACCTCTTCTTTTTCGCCCCTTTGCGAATAGGTGAAATGGTGTTTCAGTTCATCAGGGTCAAAGTTGGAAGAGAAAAACGTCGGCAGCTGATGAGACATTCTGTGCTGAAGGATGGCGCCAAGCACCTCATCCCTCACCCAGCTTGACATGGACTCCGCACCGATATCATCGAGCATTAGAATCGGCGTAGACTTGACCATCTCAAGCTTTTCTTCAAGCGACTGATCGTGTATCGCATTTTTCAGTTCCCTGACAAATTCGGGGACATAGACGAGAATGGATGGATGGTCCTTTGCCGCAAGCTCGTTGGCGATGGCGGCCAGCATAAAGGTTTTTCCGACCCCGAACTTCCCGTAGACGTAGATGCCTTTTCCCTTTCCCGTTTCGTTATAGTCATGCAAAAAGCCCGTCACAAGCTGAAGGACCTTTAATCTGCTCGGATCATCTCCGTCAATATCGGCAAACGTAGCATTCAAGAGATCCTGTTGAATATAGATGCTTTTAATCAGCGACCGCTGTCTTTCCCTCTCGTCCGCTGCCTTTTTTTCCGGACACCTGTCATATTGAACATCGATCGTTTTTCCGTTCATCACAAGCTTTGGATGATAACCTTTAATCAGGTTTTTGCACTCTTTCAGACTCGGGCAGTCTTGGCATGCTTTGCTTTGCTGTGTAAATTCATAAAGCTTGTTTAGGCTCCTGTCGATCATTCCTTGATCCACTTCTGACTGGCGGCTGTTTAAAAACTCCTGAACATCCTTGTCAGAGAGCACTTTTTCTTTCATATCTTCAAGGCGTTTTTGAAAATCGGGTCTCGTCGTCACGCCTTGCAAAGCGCGTTTAATCGGCTCCATCATCTTCACCTCACATTAAAGAGCGGAATGGTTTTTCAGTTTTTTTATTTCTTCGAGCAGCTTCTGCTTCTGTTGGTCAAAGCCTTCTCTCGTTACGGAACCGGCCGGCTCTGTTTCGAGCGGTTTGCTGTCGGCTTCGTCACTTTCCCGAAGCCAGTCAGGCAGCTTTTCTTCCCTGATGACTTTCTTGTTCCGGGAAGGCTTTTTCTTCCCTTCCGCCCATTCAAGATATTGGCGGTTTTCTTCTTTCGCAAGCTTCATGGCCTCTCTAACCGTGCGAACGTTTTTTCTGGCCCAGTGAGAAGCTATTTTTTGGGTGTAATTTTTCGAAAGCTTCATATCGGTTTTCAGCATGACATAATAAATCAGAACATTGATGACGCCGGGCTCTAATTTTTGGTCAAGCATTATTTCTTCTATAATTTTCAGATCGGCTTTGGATGGTTCCGCTCCGCCGCCGATATCCTGCAGCAGCTTTTTCGGCGATACCTGCTCAAGCAAAGCAATCAAATTGTCTTCCTTGGCATTCGTTGACGACTGTTGATTCGGCTGTTCGCGGAGATTCATCGGCTGCACTTTGTCGACGAGTTCCGGAAGCGAGCCGCTGCGCTCGATCTGATACCAGTCGCTCGCCGCTTTTCTGAGCGCTTCTGTCGTGATCGTATCGTGCTCATCAACGGCTGACATGACGACGTTTTGCATCTGAAGCGGTTCGATCCCGTAGAGAAAGGCGAGCTTTTTAATCGTTTCCTTCACTTGGTCTGACAGCGCTTTTCTCGGAATAAGCGTGTCGGATAAACCGGCGAGAAACAGTTGAAAGTCAAAGGCGTCGTCTGTGACCGCCGCCGGTTTGCCATTCCCTTCTTTCATCCATTCACGATCTTCGCGAAGCTCCATCGCTTCGATCATATCGTCAGACATCTTCCATTCGCTCGGCTGGACAGATGCAAAAACTTCGTTGAAAGAACGGGTGATATCCCGTGCTTCTTCGGGAACAGACGGGTGGGAAAAGTATTCTTTCAGCTGCTGAAACCTCGCTTTTCCGACGCGGTTGTACAAGAAGACATTCAGCATGCCGTCCTGAAAGAACTCATCCGGTCTGAGCGGCGGAATCAATTCATATATAAACAAACGCTCGTCTTCCGTTTCTTTCATATAAGTTTTCAACAGTCCGATTCCCTCAAGCTTTTCCTTCTCTGAGTGAATCGTCTTCAGGTTGGTCTGCATCGCCGCCATCAGCTGTCTGTGAGTCGAGCTTTTCCCCCAGACTCTGTTTTGCTCCAGTTCCCCCCACAGCGTGAGAAACAAGCTGAATGAAAAAGAGCCGATTAGAGGCTGATACAATAGCGTGACAATTTGCCGGTCCAAGTCCTGAAGCAATCCGCAGCTTTTGACAACGTACGGATCGACAGGAAGCAAGTCTTTCCAATAATTACTCATATCTTTTGTCAACCTTCCACTTTGTTTCTTTTCCTCATTTTACACCTTTTTCAGGCCTTCATGTCACACGACCGTGGTTTTATCATGAGAAAAGAGCTGGATTAATTTACAGCTCTTTACCGTTCTTTCTTTATTAAGTCTTTCAGCTCGTCGATAAATACGTTAATATCTTTAAATTGGCGGTATACTGAAGCAAACCGGACGTATGCGACTTCGTCGATTTTCGCAAGCCGGTCCATCACCATTTCTCCGATCATATCGCTTTTCACTTCAGCAACGCCTTGATTTCTAAGCTCTTTTTCAATTTCAAAGCAAATATCCTCAAGTTGCTTTAAGGCGACAGGGCGTTTTTCGCACGCTTTGATCAAACCGCGGAGCATCTTCTCGCGGCTGAATTCTTCCCGGATTCCTTCTTTTTTTACGACGATGAGCGGAATTTCTTCCACTTTTTCAAATGTAGTAAATCGATAGTTGCATGATTCGCATTCGCGTCTTCTGCGAATCGATCTGCCTTCGTCAACGGGACGGGAGTCCAAAACCCTCGTCCCGTTATGCTGACATGCTGGACATTTCATTTTTTCAGCTCCCTATTCAATTGTTTGAATGTACAGATTTCTGCAGCTTTCCGTCCAGTTCGCTGTATAGCGTCGAGACAAGCCCGCGGCTGTAGCCAAAATCGGTCGGCAAAAACGTTTCCGTTGACACATTAAAATCCACCGCTGTATCAAAAGGGCGAATCGACACGACTGTCGCCACCACAAAAGCTTTTCGCGTTTTTTTCACCTCGGCGCTGATTTCTCCTCTTTCTTCCGACACCGATGTCACCTTACAGCCGTCAAGGCCTTCCAGCACTTCCTTTACAGCATTGAGCGCTTCTTTTGACGCCGCTTTATAATAGCGGCTCTTCAGCTTGTCCGAAGGATGGCGGTCAGACGTTTCGGCGTGTGTAGAAAAAAACCGGTGAATGTTTTGAAAAAGACTCATATCCCCTGTCCCCTTTGTCTTTCTTCTCTATATTTTATTAAAAAAATGGTTGATTTCCAAGGGAAAACAAATTAGGGCAAGAGAATGCCGGGGAAAATATGTTTCGGGGATTGTCGCGAGAGGAAAGAAAAAGGAGCGGATTTTAAAAGCGGTGTCCGCTTTTTCATCCAGCTCCTCTATCGGCATTAAAGTGCCTGTGCTTTGGCGTTGGCCTGTTTCACCTGAACAGGTCCCATGCCTCTCGGTATTTCAATGTTCTCTCTTGTTTCTGCTCTTAATTCTTCTGCGATATAATCGGCAGCTACGTTCGGATCTAAATCTCCGCAAGTATAAACATCAATGCTGGCATATCCGTGTTCAGGAAAACTGTGAATGGTCAAGTGAGATTCAGAAATGATCACAACCCCGCTTACACCTTGAGGTGCAAACTTATGAAAGGCTACCTCACGTACCTCAGCACCTGACTTCAGTGCCGCATTTACAAACGTTTTTTCAATAAAATCCATGTCATTCAGCTTATCAAAATCGCATCCCCACAGTTCGGAGATAACGTGACGCCCCATTGTTTCCATAGCATGGACCCCCCTTAACAAGAATTAGAAAAGTGAATTTCCAAGCAACTGAACCGGTCATTTACCACGGGGGAAAGTTAGTCCGGAGAGGTCCTAACCCTTTAAGTAATGCCGAAGCGCTCACGAACTAGAAGTTCACGAAAAATAGTATACTTTGTTTGAATATTTTTTGCAAGGCGGTTTTATCATTTGATGGTTAAGGGGTATTTATTTTTTATCCGTCCATGCTCTTATTTTATACAGCCGAAGGGTGTTTCATTCTTGAAGCCACGTATCTGATTAAATCGACAACCCTGCACGAATATCCCCATTCGTTGTCATACCATGCGAGCACTTTCACCTTTCTGTTCTCAAGCACCATTGTTGAAAGGCTGTCGATCACCGCCGAGTATGGATTCGTATTAAAATCGGATGAGACAAGCGGTTCATCGCATACATCGAGGATCCCGGACATCGAGCCTGCCGCCGCCATTCGGAACGCTTCATTAATATCTTCTGCCGTCGCATCGCTTTTTAAATCAGCCACAAGGTCAACGAGTGACACATTTGAGACGGGAACGCGCAGGGCCAGGCCGTGCATTCTTCCTTTTAAATGTGGCATGACAAGTGACAGCGCTTTCGCGGCGCCTGTCGTTGTCGGAATGATCGAAGAACCGCAGGCGCGCGCCCTTCTCAAGTCTTTGTGCGGATTATCAATATTTTTTTGATCATTTGTAAATGCGTGAACAGTGGTCACCAGGCCGTTTTCAATGCCAAATGCATCATCAAGCACTTTTGCGACAGGAGCGAGACAATTCGTCGTACAGGAAGCGTTTGAAATAATCGTATGACGCTCCGCATCAAATTCGCGTTCATTGACGCCCATCACGATTGTGATGTCTTCATTTTTCCCCGGCGCTGTCAAAATAACTTTTTTCGCGCCGGCTTCAATATGAGCTTCCGCTTTTTCCTTCGCGTTAAATTTCCCCGTCGCTTCTACGACGATGTCGATTCCGTATTGCGCCCACGGAAGAAGTTTAGGGTCCCTCTGATTGGTCAGCATGACCTTTTTACCGTTAACGAACAGGCAATCGTCTCCAGCGTTTACATCAAGCTCATATCGGCCGTGATTTGTGTCATACTTTATTAAATGAGCGAGCGTTTCCGGAGGGTAGCTCGCATTGATCACTGCAATGTCAATCTGTTCATCAAGCATCGCTTTTCTAAACACCATTCTGCCGATCCGGCCGAATCCGTTTATCGCAACTTTCACTTTCATCAAATATGCACCCCTTATTTTATGTCATTCCACATCATGATTTATTCAAAATAAGTATAACACATTATTTTTAATTAGCCATACCATTTGTTTCTTTTACAGCAAATTTACGCGGTTTTTGTGAAACAATGAACAAAGAACTAGAAAAAATCGGCATTAAAGCATATATTTCAAATGCATCTTTAGTGCTACAATTTCCAACGGCGCCAAATTTTCACACGACAGAAGGCAGTGTCTTCAAGAAAGGACAACCATGAAACTGACCAAAAACATATATTTTATCATTTCTTTTTTGGCTGCGGCCGGCATTTATTTTTTTATAGGAACAGCAGCCGCTTCCGCGGCGAACGAAGGTTATCCGAAACAGATGATCAGGCTGGAAAGCTTATCAGGCATAAACATCACGCCCGCCGGGAATCAAGATAATGCACCGCTAACAGCAAAACAGATGAGCGGGGAAAAAGCAGAAAGATGGAGGCTGGATACGTCTGACGGCAAACAGTTCAAAATCAGAAATATGGATAACGGCAAAATTATCATCCCTTCCCATTACGCGTTGTCAAACAATAATCCCGCTGTAGTCTACTATGACAATTCACGAAAAGAAGAGTTGTGGAATATTATCGGGGCTGACAAAGACGGAAACGGAGACTTTATCACGTATAAAATCGTCAGTGCGCAAAACAACAGCCTTGCCCTGACACTGGACGGCAACGGAGTGAAGCTTGCCAAATATACAGGCAGCTCCGTCCAAAAGTGGAAGCTTCCAAGCGACGGTCTCGAAGGTTTCGCGGGCTATGCAAAGGAAACGAATGGCAAGCAGAAAACAGGCACAACCGGCGGCCTGCTTGGAAAAGTCGTCTATGTCAACAATCTGGGCGAACTGAAAGCCAATATTGGAGGTTCAACGCCCCGCACCATTGTCGTCTCCAGCAATATCGGCGCTTCAGCCAAAACGGTATTGACGGTGGGTGCCAATAAAACAATCATCGGCTCGTATGAAAAACATAAGCTGAACAACATTTACTTTAAAACAAAAACGGACTCAGGCAACGTGATTTTCAAAAATCTGATCATTGCACATGATGCATTCATAAATGAAAACAACGACATCCCTGTTTACATTACAGATTCGAGGAATTACTGGATTGACCATGTCACATTCCAGGGCCACAGCTATTCAGCAAACGGTCACGATCTCGACAAGCTCTTATACATCGGCGCTAAAGCCGATTACGTCACACTGTCTCACAGCACATTCACAGACCACAGGTACGGCTTGATTCTCGGCTGGCCTCAAGATGACAAGCAATACCACAGTATATATAATGGATATCCGCGGATGACAATCAGCCACAACCGCTTTGAGAATCTCTATGTCAGGGCGCCCGGGTTGATGCGTTACGGCCATTTTCATGTGAAAAACAATTATATCAACAATTACCATCTAGGCTTCACGATAACGACATTGGCCAAAATTTATTCTGAAGCCAATTACTTCGGTACGGGCAGCGAGAAAGGCATACTTGATGATTACGGAGACGGCTCATTTAAAGATGTCGGATCATATCCGGCGATAAAAGGACAGAAATCGCCTGAAACAAGCTGGAAACCTTCATCCAACTACAGTTATCGGACGATGAAGGCAGGCAATGCCAAAGCTTTTGCCGAACGGTATGCAGGTGCACAACGCACCGCGCTGTATTATGCGAATTACAGCCAGTTTAAAAACGACTAATAAAAAAGTGAGCGCAATTTCGCGCTCACTTTTCAATATTTGACCATGTATCAAGCAGCTGATGAAGCTGCGCTTCTGTATCTTTCAGACTGCCGCTGTTATCGATCACCGCGTCTGCCTTTTTCTTTTTTTCGTCAAGAGAATGCTGGGCGTGAATTCTGTTCAGCGCCTCGTCTTCAGTGAGCCGGTTTCTTTTCATCAGCCGCTCAAGCTGAAGCTCCATCGGCACCCAGACGACGATCACTTTATCTGTCAAATGTTCAAGCCCGCTTTCATATAAAAGCGGAATATCGAGAACAACAAACCGTTCACCGGCCCGGATGGCTTCGTCGCGCTGTTTGATCATCATTTTTCTCACTTCCGGATGGACGATCGCATTTAACTGCATCCTCTTTTCTTCGTTAGTAAAAACAATTTCTCCAAGTTTTCTCCGGTCGATACCGCCTGTTTCAAGCAGCACGCCTTGACCAAATGTCTCTGCGATTTTGTGATAAGCGGGCATCCCTTGTTCAACGGCCTCTTTCGCGATCACGTCCGCATCGACGACTGTGATGCCGCACTGCTGGAACATTTGCGCGACAGTACTTTTGCCGCTGGCAATCCCTCCGGTCAACCCGATGACCAATGTCAAAGGCCTGCACCTCCTTCTTACAGTTTCCAGATGCCGATCATAATCAGCAATATACCGGGAAGAAAGGTCAGTTTATCCATCCAGTTCCATTTCGATAAAAATCGCCCCGCCTGTATTCCGCAAAATACGAACAATGAGCTCATGATGCCTACCGTAATGCTCATCGGTACAGGGGAAAAGCCGAGCGCAGCCGCGCCGATCCCTGCTCCGAACGCGTCAATAGAGAGGGCGAAACCGAGAAGGAAAGCTTCTATACCGGTAATGATTCCTGATTTATCAATGTCGGCGCTTGTCGGTTTTCTTAAAATGTGTATCACGATTCCGAGCGATTTCAATTCAAGGTTGATGAGCGTTTTTTCAGAGAAGACGAGATCCTGTTCTTTCTCCGGCCTGAAAAACTGATACAGCACCCATGCGCCGATCCCCATTAATATGACGGCTCCGAGCCTTTCTGTTACGACAACGGGCAGGAATTTCGCCAAAAGGGTTCCGATCATCATGGCAATATACATCACGGCACCAGAGCAAAAAGCAATAATCAAAATCGCTTTAAATGGGATTTTCAACTTTCGCAATCCGTAAGTAAATCCGACTGAAAAACTGTCCAAGCTGACGGCAAATGCCAGCAGCAAGAAAGATGCAAACATCATATCAGGCTCTTCCTTTCTGTTGATGCGAGCAGTTAAGTCATGCAGCCTAAAGGCAGCTTTCTAGGCTTCTTATATATATGAAAGAAGAAAACCATCCGTGTGTTGTTTACCCGAAAAAGAAACATCACACCTTAAAGCTTGCTTTTAACAGCTATATGGAGCGTATGCATCGACAGCTTGAACCATGATACGGCTTGCTGTTGTCCCTTTTATGCGATTGTCATTTTTTCTGGCACTTTATGCAAAAATGCGTGCCCCTTCCGCCAACGACTGTTTTTTCAATTGGAGATCCGCACTTTTTACAAGGTTCATCTTTCCGGCCGTAAACGAAAAGTTTGAGCTGGAACATGCCGATTTCACCTTGTGAATTGATGTAAGATCTGACTGTGCTTCCCCCTGCTTCAACAGCTTCCTTTAACGTTTGAACGATCTCTTCATGAAGAAGAACCGTCTGTTTTTTTGTGAGCTTGTTCGCTGTTGTCTCGGGATGGATACCGGCTCTGAACAAAGCCTCGTCGACATAAATATTGCCCAGTCCGACCACTGTCCGCTGATCGAGCAGTGCGGTTTTCACTGAGCGGTTTGTTTTCTTCAGGCGCTCTCTTAAGTAACCGGCTGTAAATTCCTCGCTGAAAGGTTCGGGACCGAGCTGCCTGAGAGGCAGCTCCGTCAGTTCTTCTCCCGGCTTAAACAAATGCATCGTGCCGAACTTTCTGACATCCCGGTAGCGCAGCTCGCTTCCGTCCGTGAACCTGAAAATGACGTGCACATGTTTATCAAGGGGTTCATCGTTTTGATGAAGCCCGTACTTTCCTTCCATTCTCAAATGGGAAACCATGACACAATCATCAAGATGAAACAACAGGAATTTTCCCCTTCTTCCGATCGACTGAATCGTCTGACCGGCCAGGAGCCTTGCGAATTCCTCAGGCTCCTCCGGACGTTTTATGATTTTTGTCCATCTGACATCAACCGCATCGATCGTTTTCCCTCTTACAAGCCCGGCAAGAGTGCGCCGGACCGTTTCGACTTCTGGTAATTCCGGCACATCATCACTTCCTTTTCTCTATTTTGCATCGTACCATGAAGGCCCTGAAGCGCAGTCCACTTTCAGCGGAACATCGAGCTCCAATGCATGTTCCATTACTTCCGGAACCAGTTTTTCAAGCACTTTGATTTCATCTTCAGGCGCTTCAAAAATCAATTCGTCGTGAACCTGTAGCAGCAGTTTGGCCTGGAGATTTTTTTCTTTCAGCTTGTCCGCCATGTCGATCATCGCTTTTTTAATGATATCTGCGGCGCTTCCCTGGATCGGCGTGTTCATTGCCGTCCGTTCGGCAAAGCTGCGCAGATTGAAATTCCGACTCGTCAATTCCGGTATATACCGCCTCCGGCTTAAAAGAGTCGTCACATAGCCCCTCTGTTTCGCTTCTTGAACGGTTTCTTCCATGTATTCTTTAACTCCCTGGAAGCTGTGGAAATAGCGCTCAATAAACGCGGCCGCTTCCTTTCTTGTAATTCCCAGGTTTTGCGACAAGCCGTAGTCGCTGATTCCGTAGACGATTCCGAAATTGACGGCTTTCGCCTGCCTCCTCATCGCAGGGGTGACTTCTTCTTCTGATACATGAAAAACATCCATCGCCGTTTTCGTGTGAACGTCCATATCGTTCGTGAACGCTTCAATCAAATTTTTATCCTTTGAAATGTGGGCGAGAACCCTCAATTCGATTTGGGAGTAATCCGCAGCGAATATGAGCCAGCCTTTTTGCGAAGGGACAAACGCCTGCCGGATTTTGCGGCCTTCCTCAAGACGGATCGGTATATTTTGCAGATTTGGATCGGTTGAGCTGAGCCTTCCCGTCTGTGTTAAAGCTTGATTAAAGCGGGTATGCACTTTATGGCTGTCTTTTTTGATTACTTTTAAAAGCCCTTCGACGTATGTGGACTGGAGCTTGCCGATCTGTCTGTAGTGCAGAATATCTTCGATAATGACGTGTTTGTCGCGCAGTTTTTCCAGCACATCGGCTGAAGTCGAATAGCCCGTTTTTGTTTTTTTGACGGCAGGCAGCCCGAGTTTTTCAAACAAAATCACACCGAGCTGCTTTGGAGAATTGATATTGAACGTTTCACCTGCTGACTCGTGGATTTTCTTCTCGTATTCCGCTAATTTGGCGGACAGTTCTTCCCCCATTTTTTTCAATCTGTCGACATCGACTTGGACACCGATCGATTCCATCTCACCTAGAATGTGGGCGAGGGGCATTTCGAGCGCTTCAAACAGATCGAGCTGCTCGTTTTTCTCCAATTCATCAAGGAGCTTTTCGCGGAGCAGCGATATCGCCTTCGCTTTTCTGGCTAAATGGTCTGCAAGCTCCTTCTCATCCGGCACCGCCTGTTTCGCGCCTTTTCCGTAGACCGCTTCATCTGCCGCGACAATGTGTAATTGGTGTTCTTTCGCAACGCTTGCAACATCGTCGTAAGAGTGTCCCGGATTGATGATATAGGCCGCAAGGAGAACGTCAAATTCTGCGCCTTTCAGTTCGATGCCCCGCCAACGCAAAGCGACCGCCGCGCGTTTTGCATCAAACACCCATTTCTTTTTCGACTCGTCTTCGGCCCACTCTTTAAAACGGTCCGACTGAACGGCCGTCTCTTCCGGGATGAAGAAAGCGCCATGTTCGTTGACGATCGAAAAACCGAGAATCGGCGCCTCATGATAATTGTCGCCGAGCTGTTCGACAACGAGTGCAGCCGGTGACGCAAACAAATCATCCGTGATGTCTGTTTTGATCGTGACGTTGGTCTCTTCAAACTGTTCTTCTTCTTTTTCTCCCGGCTCTTCGCCAATCCTTTCGAGCAAAGAGTTAAAACCGAGATCTTTAAAAATCTTGACGACCGCTTCCCTGTCAAAACCTTCGTATCCGAGGGAATCGAGGGTGACTTCAAGCGGCGCTTCTGTCGTAATTGTCGCAAGCTCTTTGCTCATCAATGCCTGTTCTTTAAATTCTTCAAGCTTTTCTTTCAGTTTTTTTCCGCTGACTTCGTCTATTGACGACAGCAGCTCCTCTACTGTATGGAACTGTTTCAAAAGCTTGATCGCCGTCTTTTCGCCGACGCCCGGCACACCTGGAATGTTGTCTGATGAGTCTCCCATCAGCCCTTTCATGTCAATGATTTGTTCAGGTGTAAGTCCGTACTTTTCCCGGACATGTTCCGGCGTATAGTATTCAACATCTGTAATGCCCTTTTTCGTGATGGCAACCGTCGTTCCTTCTGTAGCCAGCTGTGTCAGGTCTTTGTCGCCGGAAAAAATCTTCACTTCAAATCCGTCTTTTTCCGCTGACTTCGCAAGGGTGCCGATAATATCATCGGCCTCGTAGTTTTCAAGCTCATACCTTGAGATTTGATAGGCGTCGAGGAGCTCGCGGATAAACGGCAGCTGCTCGGACAGCTCGGGCGGCGTTTTTTGTCTGCCGCCTTTATATTCTTTAAACGTTTTATGTCTGAATGTCGTTTTCCCCGCATCAAAAGCAACGAGCATGTGGGTCGGTTTTTCTTCTTCAAGCATCTTCATTAAGATCGTAGTAAAACCGTACACAGCGTTTGTATGTATCCCTTTTTCATTGCTGAGAAGAGGCAGAGCGAAAAACGCGCGGTAAGCCAGGCTGTTTCCGTCAACCAATACTAGTTTTTTTCTTTCAGTCATCTTTATCCTCCTAAGGAGCCGATTCGTCAGCTTCCATTCAACTTCGTGATCATATTTGCTTATTTTATTTTAGCAAAGTTCATTTTGAAAGGAAAATGAGAGTGATTTCGCAGAAAAATAAAAAAAGGGACGCGCTGTTGATCGCGTCCGTCCATATGGCTCCTTGGATGAAGGGGTTCACTAATGATCCTATCAGCCAAGTTTTAACCATATATATAAAAGTTGTTAAGCCTTTGTAAAGTTTGCTAAATGAAGCTACTCGGATGCGCGTTTTAAGCGGACCGTGAATTCGGTGCCTTTCCCCCGCTCGCTTTCGACGTCGATTTCACCGTCGTGGGCTTCGACTAAATGCTTGACGATCGCAAGGCCGAGACCGGTTCCTCCTGAATTTCTGCTCCTGTCTTTATCGATCCGGTAGAAGCGTTCGAATATTCTCGGGATTTCGGACCGCTTGATCCCGATGCCCGTATCCTTCACTTTGACTTGCACTGCATTTTCCAGTACATCAGCCGAAATCGTTACGTTTCCATCTTCAGGCGTATATGTGAGGGCATTGTTCACCAAATTTAAAAAGATCTGCTTTAGTCTGTGCGGATCCCCAGAAGCAACGGCTGGCATCTCCGGCTTTTCCAGGGTCAAGGTGATTCCTTTTTCCTCCGCTTTATTCTTCAAAAGCATCTCAATTTCAGCGAGGATTTCACCAATATTGCAATTTTGAATATTCAAGGTGAAGTTCTGCTGTTCGATTTTCGACAGATCCAACAGGTCCTGGATCAACGTTTGCAGACGGCTGCTCTCTTTTAAGATGATCGATAGAAATTGCAGCAGCGTCTCCCTTTCGTTCATCGCTCCGTCTAAAAGCGTCTCGGTGAACCCTTTGATCGATGTAATCGGCGTTTTCAGCTCATGGGAGACATTGGCGACAAAGTCCTTCCTCATTTCTTCAAGCTGCTTTCTTTCCGTCATATCATGGAACACGAGAACGATGCCTTTCCACTCATCATTGATGCCGATAATTGGAACTCCGTCGACTTCAAAATACCTTCTTTCAATTTTGATCGGCAGTTTAAACATTTTGCGGACCTTTGTTTCCGTCATAAAAATTTCTTCGATGAGATTAATGATTTCTTCGTGTTCGAGCACTTCGTGATAGAAATGGTAAAGAAGCTGATCGGCTTCTACGTGAAATTGCTTTTGATAAGCGCGGTTCACAAGGTGAATATAACCCTTTCCATCGATTAAGATCAGACCGGAGTCGATATTTTCGATGACGGTTTGCAGACGGTCGCGCTGCATTTCCTGTGCTCTTGTCATGTCCTGCAGGTTCTGCGCCAGCATATTAATGGACTGGCTTAGCATCGTTTCATCTTCGTTGAAAGTTCTTGCTTTATAGTTTCCTTTGGCAAGCTCAATCGCTACTTGTGTCGCAGACTCAATCGGATTCGTATATTGAGAGGTTATTCTCGCCCCAAGCCCGGCGATGATTAAAAAGGCCGTTCCAAGGCTCACGCCGAGGAGAATCCAGATCTTTTGATTGATATCTTGCAATGAATCGACAGGAGTGCTGATCAGAATATATCCATTCACATTCCCGTCTTCTTTCAGCGGCTGCACGTAACGGTAAACGGACTCGTCATCTGGATTGATTCTGAAGCCTCCTCCTTCACCGTTTAAATCCGACTCAAGCGCTTCTTTGATAACGGATTGATCTTCTGCACGGCCCCCAAAATGAAAAAGAACCTGACCTTTTGTATCAACCAGCGATACATGACTGTCCAGTTCACGGCTTGCCTTCTCTAAAATGGCTCCTTGCTCCGAAGACTTCATGTTTTCACGATTTGCCAATGAAGCGACCAAAGCGGCTTCTTTTTCAATATGGCTGCTCAGTTTGGCATCGTATGAGGAGTGAAACAAGTGAACGAGCAGAAAACCGAGTGAAGCAAATACGAGAATCAAAAGCGTCAGCAGGGCAGCTAAAAGCCGGGTCCGGAATTTAATCATTCAGCTTCGGCTCCTCCATTTTGTAGCCAAGACCTCTGATTGTTTTAATGTATTCCGGTTTTTTCGTATTTTTTTCGATCTTATCGCGAAGATGGCTGATATGGACATCGACGATGCGCGTATCGCCCGCGAAGTCGTAGTTCCAGACAGCGTTGAGGAGAAGGTCTCTCGTCAGCACCCTCCCTTTATGCCTTCCCAAATATAAAAGGAGTTCGAATTCCTTAGGCGTTAGCTCGAGGCGTTCGTTTTGAAAGTAAACCTCATAATGTTCTGGCAGTATTTTCAATTCGCCTATGATCAGCTCGCCTGCATCCGGTTCTTCCGTCTCCTCCGGATGAACGGACAGCGTCTGTGTTCTTCTTAAAATCGCTTTGACCCTTGCCGTCACCTCTCTCGGGCTGAACGGCTTCGTCATATAGTCATCGGCACCCAGCTCGAGACCGAGCACCTTATCAAATTCATCATCCTTAGCGGTCAGCATCAAAATCGGATACATCAGCTTCTTCTGTCTGAGTTCCTTGCATACTTCAATGCCGTCCATTTTAGGAAGCATCAGATCGAGCACGATCAGATCCGGCTTCTCTTCAATCGCCTTTAATAAGCCGGCCTCTCCGTCCATGGCCGTCACCACATGATAGCCCGACCGTTCAAGGTTATATTTTAGAAGGGTAACAATCGATTCCTCATCATCTACAACTAATATCTTTTTGCTCATGACATGCCTCCAGGCTTCAGATTTCCCCGACATCTCTTTCTCTATCTTTTGTTAAATAAACGTTTTCACTCCTATTTTAACGAAAGCCTATCCGTTCGACAATTTGATTTTTCAGTGTTTTGCATAAAATCTCTCTTTTTCGGCAATAAACCGCTGTTTTAAGCGATGGAATGCTTCCAGAAAAAAGAATGAAAATGTCCGGGCAGATGATTATGATTAGGTATATGCTGACAGCCCGTGTTTATGTCTTGATTTTCATATGGTTTTATGTAAAAAAAGATCGCATTCAAAAACAGGAAGGCTTGTATAAAGCCTTCCTGCTGTTTTCATTATGATAATACTTTCATGACGTTTTTGACTGATTCAACGGATCGATCAAGCTGACTTCTTTCTGTTTCAGTCAGTTCAAGTTCAATGATCTGTTCAAGACCGTTTCCGCCGATAATCGTCGGAACGCCGAGGTAAATGCCTTCATAGCCGTATTCGCCTTCAAGGTAGGCAATAGTCGGCAGCACGCGGCGCTGGTCTTTTAAGATTGCTTCAACCATTTCTGTCAGGGAAGCGGCAGGCGCATAATACGCACTTCCGTTTCCTAACAGGTTGACAATTTCTCCCCCGCCTTTTCTCGTTCTTTCAACAATCGCATCGATCCGGTCTTTCGGAAGAAGCGTTTCAAGCGGAATGCCGCCTGCATAAGAGTAGCGAACGAGCGGAACCATATCGTCCCCGTGTCCGCCCAGTACAAAACCTGTAATGTCTTTCACGGAAAGGTTGAGCTCCTGAGCGACAAACGTTCTGAATCTTGCCGTATCCAAAACTCCCGACTGGCCGATGACCCGCTCTTTCGGGAAGCCCGATTCTTTATAGACGGCGTATGTCATCGCATCCACAGGGTTTGTCAGAACGACGATGATACAATCAGGTGAGTATTTAACAACTTCCTTCGTTACGCTCCTCATGATCTTTTCATTTGTAGCCACGAGGTCGTCCCGGCTCATTCCCGGCTTTCTTGCGATTCCCGCCGTGATGACGACGATATCTGAGCCGGCCGTATCTTCGTAGTTTGCCGTTCCTGTAATATTCGCGTCAAATCCTTGGACAGGGCTCGCTTCCAGCATATCGAGCGCTTTCCCTTTTGTAGGGTTTTCAAGCTGCGGAATGTCGACTAGCACGACGTCAGCCAATTCTTTTTGAGCCGTTAAAAACGCAGTTGTTGCACCTGTAAAGCCCGCTCCGATGACAGATACTTTATTTCGCTTCTTTCCCATGTTTTCTACCCCTTTTAATTGTTGTTGTTTTACCCCAAAACAGCCGTTTAAGACATATTTTTGATAAGCTCATCACCGAATTCAGAGCATTTAACTTCAGTCGCGCCGTCCATCAAACGAGCGAAATCGTATGTGACGACTTTGGATGCGATTGTTTTCTCCATAGATTTAATCACAAGGTCGGCAGCTTCATTCCAGCCCAAATGCTCAAGAAGCAGCACGCCGGATAGGATGACTGAAGACGGGTTTACTTTGTCTAGGCCAGCATATTTTGGAGCTGTACCATGTGTCGCTTCAAAGATGGCGTGTCCTGTCTCATAGTTGATGTTTGCTCCAGGAGCGATGCCGATTCCGCCGACTTGGGCAGCAAGCGCATCTGAAATGTAGTCCCCGTTCAGGTTCATTGTCGCCACAACATCAAACTCGGCAGGGCGGGTCAGGATCTGCTGAAGGAAGATGTCAGCGATGCTGTCTTTGATGATGATTTTGCCGGCCGCTTCAGCTTCGCTTTGCGCTTTGTTTGCAGCGTCTTTGCCGTCTTTTTCAGCGATGCGGTCGTATTCGGCCCATGTGAATACTTTATCGCCGAATTCTTTTTCAGCCACTTCATAGCCCCAGTTTTTAAAGGCGCCTTCCGTGAATTTCATGATGTTTCCTTTATGGACGAGCGTTACAGATTTGCGGCCGTGCTCGATTGCATACTCGATCGCAGCTCTGACAAGCCTTGACGTTCCTTCTTCAGAAACCGGCTTGATACCGATGCCTGATGTTTCAGGGAAACGGATTTTGTTAACGCCAAGCTCGTTTTTCAGGAATGAAATCAGCTTTTGAACTTCTTCAGAGCCTTTCGCGTATTCGATGCCGGCATAGATATCTTCAGTATTTTCGCGGAAGATGACCATATCCGTATCTTCAGGGCGCTTAACCGGTGAAGGAACGCCTGTGAAATAGCGGACAGGACGCAGGCATGTAAACAGGTCAAGCTCTTGTCTTAGCGCTACGTTTAATGAGCGGATTCCGCCGCCTACAGGAGTTGTTAAAGGACCTTTAATCGCGATCAGGTATTCGCGGATCGTATCAAGCGTTTCTTCAGGAAGCCATTCGCCTGTTTTGTTGTACGCTTTTTCCCCGGCGTAGACTTCTTTCCAAGTGATTTCCTTTTCGCCGTTATACGCTTTCTCCACAGCCGCTTCAAGAACCCTTGAAGCCGCTCTCCAAATATCAGGACCTGTTCCGTCCCCTTCAATAAACGGGATGACCGGGTTGTTTGGAACGTTTAATACTCCGCCGGAGACTGTAATTTTTTCGCCTTGTGCCACAATAAAACCTCCCATAATATGTAATTCTTCAATATAGAAAAACATTTGTTTCCCCCGTTTGGCGGGGGACAAACATGTTTTTTCATAGATTCATGAAATCGTTGTTTCCTAAGAAAGCCGTTAAGAGGCCGGCCGAACAAAGCTCGAACAGCCTCCTTTCAAACGGTCAGCTTCTGTCTTCAATCGGAATGAACGTCTGCATGTCAGGGCCGGTGTAATCAGCCCGCGGACGAATCAGTCGGTTATTTTCATACTGTTCGAGAATGTGAGCGAGCCAGCCTGATACCCTGCTGATCGCAAAAATCGGCGTGAACAGATCATGGTCGATTCCTAAGCTATGATAAACCGACGCAGAATAAAAGTCTACGTTTGGCGGCAGTTTTTTCTGAGACGTGACGATTTCCTCAGTCCGCTCTGAAATCTCATACCATTTGCTTTCACCCGTTAAATTCGTCAAACGTCTGCTCATTTCCTTCAAATGTTTTGCGCGGGGATCGCCCTGGCGGTATACGCGGTGGCCGAACCCCATGATCTTTTCTTTCTTTTCAAGCTTGGCGTGAATATATGAATCTACGTTTTCAACCTCGCCAATCTCTGAAAGCATTTTCATAACTGCTTCGTTTGCTCCGCCGTGAAGCGGACCTTTCAAGGCCCCGATTGCGGCCGTGATCCCTGAGTAGACGTCTGAAAGCGTCGCAACGCATACTCTTGCTGTGAACGTAGATGCGTTCAGCTCATGATCCGCATGCAGAATCAAGGCTTTGTCAAACGCTTCCACTTCAACAGGTGAAGGTTCTTTTCCATTCAGCATGTAGAGAAAGTTGGCGGCAAAACCGAGTTCCGGATTCGGCTCAATCGGCTCGAGCCCTTTACGGATTCTTGAAAAAGCAGCGACAAGCGCAGGCATCTTCGCTTGGAGACGCACCGCTTTTCTGTAGTTTGCTTCCGCATCCATTTGATCTGCTTCTTCGTCAAACAGTCCGAGTAAAGAAACGGCTGTCCGAAGAGCTGCCATCGGGTGGACTTTTCCATTCGAGTAGGATTTGAAATGGTCAATCACTTCTTTGGGGATACCGGCATTTTCAGAAAGCTGTTTTTTAAGCTCTGCGAGCTCCTCTTTGTTCGGCAGCTTTAAATGCCAAAGCAGATAAACAACTTCTTCAAAGCTAGCTTTTTCTGTCAAATCATCGATGTTATACCCTACATATGTAAGAGTATCATCAATAATTGAACTTACTGATGATGTAGTGGCGACTACCCCTTCAAGGCCGCGTGTTGCTGTCATACTCATCTCTCCCTTTTTTTAAAAATTTCCCCTTTTAAAATTAAACCAAAACCTAGGAGCAAAAACAACGCATGTTGTATACATCTTCTTCAACCCAAAAAGAAAATGCTTACATTAAATCGTTTTTCAAATAAAACAATCGTGCGTTTCTATATACCGTTCGATACTCCGATATGCTTAATAAAGATTAAGCATATTTATATTATAAACAATAATCTGATAAATTTGTAGGTTTTTGATCAAAAATGCTTTCAAAGCCTTATAAATCAAGGGTTCGTAGTTATTTATTATCAATCGACAGCTTTGTAGAATCATGTATTCTTCTGTATCTATTTGAGGGAGGTTTTGGGAAGGGATTTTTATTAAAAGTGGACAGACGTATTCCTCCAGTTCTTTCATACTAATCGGTTTATGATTTTCACCTATAATAAATTTATAAACAAAAGAAAAAGAGATAAAATCTTTTACTTGTTACTTTACAGCAAATCCCCTTCATCCGTTTTAAAACAAACGGGGGGAGTTTTTATGAATGAAAAGTTATTATCATTATTTTGACTGATGTTCCCTTTTAAAAGAATCAGGTATGATCGATAAAGAAAACGTTTTCAAAGAAAGGGGAATGCCACATGCCTTATCGTATGAAACGAGTGTTGCTGCTTCTTGTCACCGGATTGTTTTTGAGTTTGTCTGCAGTCACTTCTACTGCCTCGGCTCAAGCAGGCGGATCGTTTTTTGACCCTTTTAACAGCTATAACTCCGGTGTATGGCAGAAAGCAAATGGTTATTCGAATGGAGGTGTGTTCAACTGCACTTGGCGTGCAAATAACGTATCAATGACATCATTAGGTGAAATGCGTTTGGGGCTAACAAGTCCATCTTATAACAAGTTTGACTGCGGGGAAAATCGCTCTGTTCAAACATATGGATATGGACTTTATGAAGTCAGAATGAAACCAGCTAAAAACGTAGGGATCGTTTCATCGTTCTTCACTTACACAGGTCCAACGGATGGAACTCCTTGGGATGAGATTGATATCGAATTTTTAGGAAAAGACACAACAAAGGTTCAGTTTAACTACTATACGAATGGTGTAGGAAACCATGAGAAGCTTGTGAATCTCGGATTTGATGCATCCAATTCCTATCATACGTATGCGTTCGATTGGCAGCCAAACTCGATTAAATGGTATGTCGATGGGCAATTAAAACATACCGCGACGAGCCAAATTCCGACTACGCCAGGAAAGATCATGATGAACTTGTGGAATGGTATTGGTGTCGATGACTGGCTCGGTTCCTACAACGGTGTAACACCTCTATACGCTCATTACGACTGGGTGCGTTATACAAAAAAATAATCTCAAAAATGATAAGAGCCTGCTGCCTCAACCTAAGCAGGCTCTTATCATTGTAATGAGAAGTTGTTGGCATGATTAGTCTTTTATACAATCTTATCGAGATGATGACAGCCCTCTTTCTGGGTTTGCTTTTTTTGCTTCTTTAGTTCTCTTTCTTTTGTGAAAATGACATCTTCATATCCTTCAATTTTTTGATGGTTTCTTCAATTTCTTTCTGTTTTCTAGCAATTTTTCTCTTTCGTTCACTAAAATCACTTGCTGCCGTCCGCGCCGCAATCATATCCGACGTCTCAGTTAGCAGAAAAAATAAACTCTCCGGCACTGAACAGAACTCCCAATTCGACAGCCATCATAATAAAGGATGCGATAACTGATGCAAGCGTTTCAGCCCGAAAGAGACGATAGATCATTTTTTCTTTTTATCCAAGCTTACCTGCTGAAGACTCCACAAATAAAAACCCACAAATTCGAAATAAACGGTCATATTTCCCCACACAGGTTTTTGACAAACTGAGCCCTCTTTTATAGAGGGCCTTATTTTTTTGCACCAGCTGACTTCTATTTACAGATTTTTAGGAGTTTTAACTGCGTTATGTATGTTTATTTTTAGTTGCGAACGTTTTTTCAAACTAAAAAACCCCCTGAAACAGGGGGAGCTGGCCCGCATTTCTAAGATGTAAAATGCTGGACAGCCTGCATGACAAGATAGGCGATCCCGGCACCGATGAGCGGGCCGACGGCAACACCTTTGAATAAAGCGACCGCTAAAATCGTTCCAAATACAAGAGCGGTGGTGATATGCGGGTCTTCCGCGAGCAATGTGATCCCGTTTTTGGCGATCAATGCTACGAGAATGCCCGCCCCGAGTGCGATCCATGCGTAATATGATTTCATCGCTTCGCCAAGCTGTTTAAAGCCGATCTCTCCAGTGGCAATCGGCACAAGGACCGCTATTGTAATAACGGTAACTCCCCAGTTAATCCCTTTGGATTGGATGGCCGGAAACAGCTTTTGATCGAGGCCGGTCAGCTTGATCAAAAGCAGGACGGATACCGCGATGATCAACGACTGATTTTTCGCGATTAATGCGATGGCCAAAAGCAGGATCAAAAATAAATTAGCTTGAGTAAACATGCTGTATTCAACTCCATTTTTTTATGACCTTTCTCATAATAACAGGACTCAAGAATAAAATGAAATAAGGACATGCTTTCTAATATCAGGAGGATGCAGAATTGAATCAATCCTATCTCACAGCTGCGCTTCGGGCAGTGTATGTGCTGTTTTTGACCGCTGCTTGCGGAGCGGTCGGCTACTACTCTTTTCCGTTAACCTATCCTTTTGTGATTGCGCTTATTCTCGCCATCATGATCAACCCTTTTGTGGAATGGCTCGATAAGCGGACCGGGCTCCCGAGAGGCGTTAATGTCGGCATCGTGCTATGCGGCTTTTTGATCGCCGGAGCCGGCTTTTTGACACTGGTCGTTGCCGAGATTGTCTCTGGAACGGCTCATTTGGCTAAAATACTCCCCGTCCAGTTTAATAAAGCCGCTCTTTATATCGAATCGTTTTTTACGAATCAAATCATGCCGCTGTATAATCAGCTTGCCGCTTTTTTTGACGGGCTCGAAGCCGCCCAGCAGGAATCGATCATTACACAGGTCCAAAATTTGGGCAGTGAACTCGCATCAGGCACCGCTTTGTTTCTTTCAAAAATTCTTGAGATGGTGCCCCTCTTTTTCGCCTTTCTGCCGAATATGGCGGCCGTGCTGATCTTTTCGCTCCTGGCCACTTTTTTTATCAGCAAAGATTTGCATAAAATACAAAACAAGGCGCGGTCTGTTCTTCCTGATCGGCTGATCTCGGGTGCAGCGGCTGTCTATGCGGAATTGAAAAGAGCGCTGGCAGGCTTTGTCAAGGCCCAGCTTACCCTTGTGGCGATGACGATGGTGCTGGTGTTGATCGGGCTTTCTGTGTTGAAGGTTAATCATGCTGTCGCCATCGCTTTTCTCATCGGGCTGGTCGACCTGCTGCCGTATTTGGGAGCGGGGTCTGTATTTGTGCCGTGGATCGTCTATTTAGCAGCATCCAAGCAGCTGCCGCTTGCGATCGGCCTCGGAGTCCTGTACATCGTCGTGCTCGTCTTCAGGCAGCTGGCCGAACCGAAGATTTTGAGCCGGTCAATCGGACTTCACCCTTTGGGAACATTGATCGCGCTGTTTGCCGGTTTCAAATTGTTTGGCTTTCTCGGATTGATCATGGGCCCCGCCCTTCTCGTTCTCATTCAGGCTCTCTTTACAACAGGTATTTTTAAAGACGTATGGCAGTTTATTAAAGGAAATGAAAAATAAGCGGCAGCCTGCTTTTTCCAATGCGGGCCGCCGCTTATCGGGTTATTTGATGATGTTGATCCGCCTGCCTTCAGACATCCTCTTCAGCTTGCGGGATATAAACGGTTTGAAACGGCTGCGCGTTGCCGGCAGCAGCAGCAGTAAACCGATGATATCCGATAAAAAGCCGGGCAGCAAAAGCAGCATGCCGCCTATGAAAATACAAAGCCCGTCCAAAATCGCATCCCCAGGCATTTTTCCATACTGAAGATCGCGCTGAACTTTGTAGTAAACTTCGATTCCTTGTTTTTTGGCGAGAGCGGCCCCGAGAAATCCCGTCAAGATGATCAGCAAAACGGTCGGCAAGACACCGATCCAATTAGCGGACAAGAGGAACAGACCGATTTCACTCGCTGGAAAAATGACGAGAAATAATAAGAAAAACTTCATTGTCTTCACCTCATAATTCTAATATGGAAGCGAACGGCCGCCCTGTCGCCTGCAAAAAAAGAAGGGAAAGCTTCCCTTCTTCTTCAATAAGCGATTAAAGTACGCTTGCACGTCCTTTGTAAACAGCTCCGCGGGCGGAGTCGACCGTAATGTCTTCTCCCTCTTTGAGAATGGAAGTCGCATTTTCCATTCCGACGATGACAGGGATGCCGAGGCTCAAGCCTACGACTGCCGCGTGGCTGGTTAAACCGCCTTCTTCAGTAATCAGCGCAGCCGCTTTTTCAAGGGACGCCATCATGTCACGATCCGTGCTTTTTGTAACCAAAACGGCGCCATCTTTCATTTTTTTATCCGCTTCTTGTGCATTTTGAGCGATGACCACTTCACCAAACGCGGATTTGCGTCCGATTCCCTGGCCTTTTGCGACCACGTCTCCGACAACATACACTTTCATCAAGTTTGTTGTGCCGGCTTCACCGACAGCTCCGGCCGTGATAACGATCAAGTCGCCGTGGCGTACGATGCCTGTGTCGAGAGATTTTTGCACTGCTTTTTCAAGCATTTCGTCAGTCGAGCTGTGGTTTTGTCCGCTTGTTGCGAAAACACCGAAGACAAGAGACAGCTTTCTTGAAACCGCATCATTTACCGTAACTGCGACAATCGGCGCCTGCGGGCGATATTTGGAAATCATTCTCGCCGTATGACCGCTTTCTGTCGGTGTGACGATGGCATTCACGTCAAGGTTGATTGCCGTATGCGCCACAGACTGGCCGATGGCATCTGTAATTGACATGCTGACTTGCTTGCTTCGTGCAGAAAGGATCTTTTTATGGTTGAGCGCTTCTTCTGAACGGGAAGCGATATTGTGCATCGTCTGAACGGCTTCAACAGGGTAATTTCCCGCAGCAGTTTCACCTGAAAGCATAATCGCGTCAGTTCCGTCAAAGATCGCATTGGCAACGTCGCTCGCTTCCGCGCGTGTCGGACGCGGATTGCGCTGCATGCTGTCGAGCATTTGGGTAGCCGTGATAACAGGCTTGCCAAGCGCATTGCATTTTTTGATCAGTTCTTTTTGAACGAGCGGCACTTCTTCAGCAGGGATTTCAACACCAAGGTCTCCACGTGCGACCATCAGACCGTCTGATACTTCAAGAATGGCATCGATGTTGTCAACGCCTTCCTGGTTTTCGATTTTTGGAATGATTTGAATATCTGCCGCATTGTGCTCTTCAAGAAGTTCGCGGATTTCAAGAACATCCGACGGACGGCGCACAAAAGATGCCGCGATAAAATCAACACCCTGCTCGATACCGAACACAATGTCGTTAGCGTCTTTTTCCGTAATTCCCGGAAGATTGACGCTGACGCCCGGCACATTCACGCCTTTTTTGTTTTTCAGCGTTCCGCTGTTCATTACTTTCGTGACGATTTCACGCTTGTCCTTGTTGACATCAGTGACTTCAAGTCCGATCAGTCCATCGTCAAGCAAAATCGTTGAACCAATTGATACATCGTGAATCAACCCATCATATGTAACTGAGATTTTTTCAGGCGTACCGATGACTTCTTCCATTGACACGATCAGCTGAGAACCCGCTTCCAGTTCGATTGAACCGCCTTCCATTGTGTGCGTGCGGATTTCCGGACCTTTCGTATCAAGAAGGATACCGATATCTTTTCCCAGCTTGCCGGCTGCTTCGCGAATGTTTTTAATTCTTGCGCCGTGCTCTTCGAAATCTCCATGGGAAAAGTTCAAGCGCGCCACGTTCATTCCGGCTTCCATCAGCTGGGTGAGCTTTTCAACAGTTTCGCTGGCCGGCCCAATTGTACAAACTATTTTAGTCTTTCTCATATTGCTTCCTCCTCGGGTTTTACACTAGATTGACAGTTCTTGAGACAAGCGGTACATGCTTTGATCAATTGTATGTTTATGATCGAGTATTTCAATGATATCATGATGCACAAGCTGGTTATTTTGAATTCCGACACAGCGTCCGCCTTTTCCTTCAAGAAGCAGTTCAACCGCAAATGCCCCTAGACGGCTTGCCAATACACGGTCTGCTGCAGTCGGAGAACCGCCGCGCTGGATATGTCCAAGCACCGATACTCTAGTTTCGAGATTTGTGGCTTCTTCAATTCTTTTGCCGAATTCAACGCCGCTTCCGACGCCTTCCGCCACAATGATGATGCTGTGTTTTTTGCCGCGCTCATGCCCTCTTTTCAGCCTCGCAATAATTTCTTCCATATCGTAGTCAGCTTCAGGGATCAAAATGGATTCCGCGCCTCCTGCCAAACCTGACCATAAAGCAATGTCCCCGGCATGGCGGCCCATTACTTCAATCACGTATGTACGTTCGTGGGATGTAGCTGTATCCCTGATTTTATCGATGGCATCGATAACGGTATTTAACGCCGTATCAAATCCGATCGTCAAATCTGTTCCAGGGATGTCATTGTCGATTGTTCCCGGCACTCCGACACAAGGAAAACCGTGTTCTGTCAGCTTTTTCGCTCCCATATAAGAACCGTCTCCGCCAATGACGACTAATCCTTCTATACCATATTTTTTTAAATTCGCTATTCCTTTTTCCCGTCCTTCTACCGTTTTAAACTCAGGACACCTTGCTGTATATAGCTTCGTTCCTCCGCGGTGAATGATATCTCCGACAGAACCGATTTCAAGCTTTTCTATTTTTCCGCTGATTAAACCTGAATACCCGTTGTAAATTCCGTATACTTCTACGTCATGGTAGATTGCTTTCCTGACAACCGCGCGGACCGCCGCGTTCATTCCCGGGGAATCTCCGCCGCTCGTCAATACTCCGATACGTTTCATCTTTTTCACCTCGAAAACATATATAATTTACCTTAACACGTTCATTGCCGCTAAAACAATGAAAAAGGGATGAAAATTTTCCGAAAATCCCTATAAAACCTTACTCATTATACAATTAAACAAAAAGTTTTTAAATAAATTTTAAGCAAACTCTTTGAAAAATCGCGGGTGAAAGACACAATCCTTTCACTTTTCACCTTTATCCATAAAAAATAAACGTGAGCCAAAGGCCTCACGTTTATTTATTTTATCCCAACAAATTGGTTTTCAGTCGAAATTTTTCCAATTGATTTATACTTGTTATATCTTTGTTGAATCAGCTCGTTCTTATCCAGTTTCAGCAAGGATTTAAGCTCTCTTTTCAGCGCTTCATCGATGTAGGCGGCCTGCTGCTCTACATCGCGGTGTGCTCCACCTCTTACTTCTTTTATAACATGATCTATAATATCCAATTCTTTAAGGTCCGGAGCGGTGATTTTCATTGTTTCTGCCGCTTTTTTCGCGAGTCCTGAATCCTTCCAGAGGATAGCAGCCGCTCCCTCGGGAGAGATCACCGAATAAGTTGAGTTTTCCAGCATCAATAAGCGGTTTGCGACGCCGAGCGCAAGCGCTCCCCCGCTGCCGCCTTCCCCGATGACGATCGAGATGACCGGCACAGAGAGTCCCGCCATTTCAAAAAGATTCTTGGCAATTGCTTCGCTTTGCCCCCGCTCTTCAGCTGCTTTTCCAGGGTATGCTCCTTTTGTATCAATAAAGCAGATGATCGGCCTGTTAAATTTATCGGCCTGCTTCATCAGCCTGAGCGCTTTGCGGTAGCCTTCCGGATGCGGCATTCCGAAGTTGCGGCGGATGTTTTCTTTTGTATCCTTGCCGCGCTGTTGGCCGATCACTGTCACAGGAAGGCCCCGGAATTTGGCAATTCCGCCGACAATCGCTTCATCATCACCGAAATATCGATCTCCGTGGCATTCAAAAAAATCGGTAAAGAGATGTTCGATATAATCGAGCGTTGTCGGACGGTTCGGATGCCTTGCAATCTGGACTCTGTCCCAGGCTTTCAGATTTGTATAAATGTCTTCTTCAAGCCTTTCAAGACGAGCTTCAAGCTTCGTAATTTCAGAGCTTAAATCCATATCGGAATCCTGTGTGAACCTTTTCAATTCGGCGATCTTTTCACGCAGTTCGACCACCGGTTTTTCAAATTCTAATTCTCCAGCCACTCGAGATCACCTCCAGTTTGGTGCATTTTCAAAATGCTGCCGAGCGTTTTTTTCATGTCTGCTCTGTGAACGACGGAATCAAGCTGTCCGTGCTTTAACAGAAATTCCGCAGTCTGAAAATCCTCAGGCAGTTCTTCACGGATGGTTTGTTCGATAATTCTTCTTCCGGCAAAGCCAATCAGCGCGCCCGGCTCGGCAAGGTTGTAATCGCCGAGAGATGCAAAGCTTGCGGATACACCGCCTGTTGTCGGATGTGTCATCACCGAAATGATCAAGCCCTGCTCTTCACTGAACAGCTTTAAAGCGGAGCTTGTTTTAGCCATTTGCATCAAGCTGAGAAGGCCTTCCTGCATTCTCGCACCGCCTGATGCGGTAAAAATAATGAAAGGCACTTTTTCTTCTCTTGCCTTTTCGATCGCCAGCGTAATTTTTTCGCCTACGACAGACCCCATGCTTCCCATTCTGAAAGATGAATCCATCACGGCAACGACTGCCGGAGATCCGTCAACCGTCCCTTTTCCGGTGACAACCGCTTCATTCAGCGATGTTTTTTCCCGGTCTTTTTGCAGTTTCTCAAGGTATCCTGGGAATTCCAGCGGGTTTTCAGACATCATATCCTGATTGAATTCTTCAAAGGAGCCATCGTCCAGCAGGCTTTTTATACGCTGCTTCGCGTTCATTTGAAGATGGTAACCGCAGTTCATGCAGACCCTTAAGTTTTTATCCAGCTCTTTTGTGAGCATGATTTTTTTGCAATCCGGGCATTTTGTCATGATCCCTTCCGGTACATCTTGCTTTGCTGATTCCGCGGGAACGGAAGCGTATTTTTTTTTCTTTTTGCTGAATATATCTTTTAACAAAAGATTACCTCCCTTTTCTGAAGGGTTTTCTTCATGTATGCCTGTCCTGTTTATAGACTAGAACATCACTATACCGAAACTATTGTACTTTTTTTGTCAAACGGTGTCATCCTCAATTCGACATTTTTGACCGGCAAACAGCCGAATCGCACTTGATGCGGTTAGAGACTGACAAATTGATATATCAGCCTTGAGAGCGGATACAAAAGTCCGGAAAAGCGATTTGAAAAAATTTTTTACAGCCCGCATATTCCCTTACAAGTGTCCCCAATAAGAGGAAAAACTGTACATCATATTCGAGAAACAGCGCGTGACGGCTCTTTAGGCCAGAGCAATCACGCGCTGATCACAAAAATGGAGTTTTATTTTCCTTCAATTACTGCAAGCTTTCTTGTCTTTTCAGCGACTTCTTCAGGATCGACATCGATTCGTGCAACACCTGTTTCCATCGCGGCTTTCGCTACCGCTTTGGCAACGGCCGGTGCGACCCTTGGATCGAACGGAGCCGGAATGACATATTCGGGGCTCAGCTCTTCGTCGGAAACGAGTGATGCGATCGCCTCAACCGCGGCGATTTTCATTTCTTCGTTAATATGTGTCGCGCGGACGTCGAGCGCCCCGCGGAAGATGCCGGGGAATGCGAGAACGTTGTTCACTTGGTTAGGGAAGTCAGAGCGTCCCGTTCCAACGACGCTTGCTCCGGCTTCATGCGCTTCAGCAGGCATGATTTCAGGATTTGGATTCGCCATGGCGAAGATGATCGGTTTGTCAGCCATGCTTTCAACCATTTCTTTTGTCAAAGCGCCTTCGACGGAAACTCCGATAAAGACATCGGCGTCTTTGATCACATCTTTGAGCGATCCGTCTATGCGGTTTTTGTTCGTATATTTTGCGACTTCATCTTTAACAGCGTTCATGCCGTTCGGACGGCCTTCGTAAATCGCGCCTTTCGTGTCGCACATGATGATATCGCGCACGCCGAAATGATAAAGAAGCTTGATAATGGCAATTCCCGCTGCCCCGGCGCCGTTTGCCACGACTTTGACGGAAGACATCGATTTGCCAGACAGCTTAAGCGCATTGACGAGACCGGCTACCGTAACGATTGCAGTACCGTGCTGGTCATCGTGAAACACCGGGATTTTTGTTTCTTTTTTGAGGCGTTCTTCAATGACAAAACAGTTCGGCGCTGCAATGTCTTCAAGATTGACGCCGCCGAATGTCGGCTCAAGCAGCTTGACCGTCTCAACAATTTTGTCGACATCAGATGTATTTAAACAGATTGGGAATGCGTCCACACCGGCAAAGCTTTTGAAAAGAACCGCTTTTCCTTCCATAACCGGAAGGGCGGCTTCAGGGCCGATATTGCCGAGACCGAGCACTGCCGTTCCGTCCGAGACGACTGCTACCATGTTTCCCTTCATTGTATAATCGTATACTTTGCTGTTATCATCGTAAATCGCTTTGCAGGGCTCAGCCACACCCGGAGAATATGCAAGGCTTAAATCATCCGCATTGCGAACCTGCACTTTTGATTTTGATTCCAATTTGCCCTGGTTTACTTTGTGCATATGCAGCGCTTTTTCTTTCAATGACATGTTAACAAACACTCCTTCAAGGGAATTTTGCCAAAAACTTTGCTTCGTTTTCTGCTTAAGATTCTTGTAAGACGAACCCTAGAATCTTAAAAATGATAACACAATTGACCGCTTTTTTGATCAATAATGCTCAAAATACCTGCTATCTGAGCACGACATTTTTCTCACCTACAACGCTTTTCAGCCTGTAGAGGGCAGCGTGGTCAGCCTTGATGTTGTAGCTTTCCGGCAGCTGCATCGTTTGTTTCCGTTTTTCATAATAGACGCAGACCGGCGTTTCCCCTTTGTGTTCAAGCAGGATGCTGCTGATTTTCTTAAAGATATCGTGGGTGTGCTGACTTTCCTCCACTTTAATATAGACGGACGGCTGCTTTTTAGCATGAAGCGATTCGACAAGCGATGCCCCGGCGATGATCAGCTGGCGCTTTTCATTCCTTGTCTCAAGACGTCCTTCTGCAAAAAGCGATACGCCTTCTTCCAGGATCGGGGAAAGCTGTCTGAACTGTTCAGGAAAAACAACCGCTTCGATTTCCCCGCTTTCATCGCTCAGCTCCAGAAAAGCCATCGTCTGTCCCGTTTTTGTACGGATCGTCTTCATCTTCGTCAAAAGTCCGCCCAAAGCCGCCTTTTTACGGCTGGAGGCGAGCAGCTGAATAATCGGCAGCGCACCTGCACGGTCCAGCTTCTTGCGGTGAACGCTCAGCGGATGGTCAGAAAAGTAAATGCCGAGCGTCTCCTTCTCGTGTGCCAGCAGGTCGACGAGCGGCATTTCTTCCGTCTCGGCGTACTTCGGCTTAATTGTCAAGCCTTCATCGAGAAAGAAGCCGAGCTGATCATTGTCTCCTGCAAACAATTCGGCATGCTCCAGCGCGACATCGACAGAAGCGAGCAAAGTGGCCCGGTTTTCACCGAATTCATCCATTGCTCCGGCAAAAATTAAAGCTTCAATCGTTTTCCGGTTCACGCTTTTCACAGAAGTCCTGACACAAAAGTCAAACAAATCTGCGAACGGCTTTTCTTTTCTCGCCCTGTAGATTTCTTTCACAGCCGAAATACCGACGCCTTTAACAGCCCTTAAACTGTAGCGCAGCGCCCCGTTTTCCACGACGAACGGATAGCCGCTCTTATTAATGGAAGGACCTAAAACATGCAGCCCTTTCCCTTTCGCTTCATAGATGTACTGAGCAAGCTTTTCCTCATTTCCGATCGCACTCGTCAAGAGGCCGCACATAAAGTAGAGGGGGTAATGCGCTTTTAAATAAGCGAGCTGGTAGCCGATCATGCTGTATGCAACCGCATGACTCCGGTTAAAACCGTAATTGGCGAATTTTACAATCAGATCGTATACTTCATTAGCCGCTTGTACGGAATACCCTTTTTTCAAGCATCCACTAATAAAATGATTTCTCTCTGTATCGAGAATTTCCTTGTTTTTTTTGCCGACCGCCCTTCGCAAAAGATCGGCTTCTCCAAGCCTGAAACCCGCCATCCGCGATGCGATCATCATGATCTGTTCCTGATAAACGATCACGCCGTATGTATCTTTCAAAATCTCGGCCAAATCCTCGTGCGGATAAGACACGGCAACCCGTCCGTGCTTTCGTTCGATATACAGCGGGATATTTTCCATCGGGCCCGGGCGGTACAAGGCATTAACAGCGACAATGTCTTCAAGGCTTGATGGCTTGAGCCTTTTTAAAACGTTTCTCATGCCGGCTGATTCGAGCTGGAAAATACCTGTCGTATCTCCTTCTGACAGCAGCTTAAACGTCTGTTCATCTTCATAGGGAATCGCCGAAAAATCGATGGTGACCCGCTCGCTTTTTTCGATCAGCGTTTTGATCGATTCAATGAGCGTTAAATTGCGCAAGCCGAGAAAATCCATTTTCAATAGTCCCAAGTCTTCGAGATAGCCCATCGAATATTGCGTTAAATATACACCGTCATGTCCTTCCTGTATCGGTATGATATTCGTCAGTGGCTCCTCGCTCAACACGACGCCCGCCGCATGAATTGACGTATGCCGCGGAAGCCCTTCGATTTTCTGAGCCGTTTTAAATATGTCCTGAAGCTTCTTGGACCCGTTCAGGCGCTTGTCCAGTTCAACAGAAAGAGCTCTCGCCTCTTTCAGCGTCACTCCAGGTTTGGACGGAATCAATTTCGCCAACTGGTCGGCTTCTTTCGGACTGATGCCCATCACCCTGCCGACGTCCCGGAGCGCCGCTTTTGCGGCCAATGTACCAAACGTGATAATTTGCGCTACGTGCAGTGCCCCGTATTTATTTTTCACGTATTGGATGACTTCATCCCTTCTCGTATCGGGAAAATCGATATCGATATCGGGCATGCTGATGCGCTCCGGATTTAAAAACCGTTCAAACAGCAATTTGTGCTTGATCGGATCGACATCTGTGATAAACAGCGTATAAGCGACGAGAGAGCCGGCCGCCGACCCCCGCCCCGGCCCTGTGATAATGCCGTTGTCGTGGGCGAACTTCATGAAATCCCAGACGATCAAAAAATAGTCGCTGAACGCCATGTCGCGAATCACTTTCAGCTCATACTCAAGCCGTTCGACATACTCCCTCGGAGCGGCATCGAACCGTTTTTCCAGTCCGAGAAAGCAAAGCTCAGCCAAATAATCGTCAGCATTCTTGCCGGAAGGCGCCGGATATTTCGGCAGGCGCGTCTGGCCAAGGCTCAGGTCCACCTGGCACAGATCCGCGATTTTGACTGTATTCTCCAACGCGTCCGGACGATCCCTGTAAATGTCAAGCATTTCAGCGGGCGGCTTGAGCTCAAGATGCAGATCTCCTTCGGCCTTCATGTCTTCGTTCAGCTTCTCGCCCGCTTTAATCGCTTTTAAACACGTATAAGCTGCCGCATCCTCTTTTTCGATGTAGCGTACATCGCCGGTTGCGGCAATCGGAATTCCCGTATGTTCGCTGAGCTCCAGAATGCGTTCAGAAAGAAGCGGGTCGCCCTTGTACGGCTGATACGACAAATAAAAGCTGCCCTCTCCGAAGATCGAAAGACAGCGGAGGGCGGCGTTCTTCGCCTCTTCGATCAGCCCTTCTTTCAACAGCGCTTCAACATGGCTTGTCCCGCCCGTTGTCAGCGCAATGAGCCCTTCATGATAACTTTTGAGCCATTTTTCTTTGATGCCGGTTTTTGATTTCGACTGCAACACGCTGCTGATTTTCAGCAGGTTTTGGTAGCCTTTGTTTGTTTTCGCCAAAAGAACGAGCGGATATGAAAGCTGTTCTTTTTCATCTGTTAAAACTGAGGCTGTAAGCCCGATAATCGGCTTGATGCCGCGTTTTTTGCATGATTTATAAAATTCCACCGCCCCGTACATGACCTCATCATCCGTCAGCGCCATTGCGCTGTAGCCCAGCTCTTTGGCTTTGGCCGTGAGGTCCTCTACGGAAGCGGCGCTGTTTAATAAGCTGTAACCGCTGTGTACTTGCAGGTGAACAAAAGGCATTTCTGTCACCCCTTCCTTTTTCGAGCCGTCTCTTTTCATTATATGATGGGATCGAATGAGAAACAAATGTTCTTTCTTTGATCAACAATCATACTTGTCTTTCTTTATCCATATAGTGTGATAAGGTGAGGTGATCGGAATGGATCCTGAACAGCCCTTTTTTCCAAACTTTATCAGCTGTTATTTTATTGCGCTAGGAGTGCTTCTCGGCGGTTGCTTAATCGGAGGGATCGGCGCCTATCTGTCGGGACAGCCGCCTTTAACGATTATTACAAGCCTCGCAAACCGTCTAAAAATCTGGGCGCTGGTTGCGGCAATCGGCGGCACGTTTGACGCGGTCTACAGCTTTGAAAGGGGCATTATCGAAGGCAATACGAGAGACATCGTAAAACAGCTTCTCCTGATTCTTTCGGCGATGGGAGGAGCGCAGACCGGTTATCTGATCATCAATTGGCTCACACAGGAGCATATTTCCTCATGAGAATCCCTCCTTATTATAAAAAACCGGGTTGGCAGCGTTTTTTTGCGGGAATGATGTGCGGAGCCATCATCAGCTGGGTCGTGTTCCTGTTTACATACGGCACCTTTCAGGAGAAGCAGGTCGTCTTGATAAGAGAACAGAAAGAGCGCATCAATGATTTAAATGACCAGATCACCATTTACCGGGAGGACCTTCATAAGCTGAATGAAGACAATAAAAGAAAACTGCTGATTCAAAGCGTCGACGTCAAGCTGATCAACGGCAAGCAATACAAATTGTCACAGCCCGACATGATGAACTTTGAAGAGCGTATCCGGGATAATATTTCGGATGTCATCACAAAGGATATCGAAAGCGTCTACCGGACGAAGGAGCTTTTAAAGCGGACGATTGAAAATAAAGAGTATACGATAAACGATAAAACGTACAAAGCGAAAGTCACCGAACTGACGATTTATACACGGCTTTCCGTTGAAATCAAAATCTCTTTTTCCGAATAAAATTATGGATTTTTTTTTACGATTTACATGCATTCGTCGCTTTTTTCCATATTTTAATTTAAACTGACAGTAAGCGATATGTAAGTTTTTTTAAAAAGGGAGGAAAGCAGAATGTACATTTACAGTTACCATCAGCTGGCAAGAGATAAAGTCAACCGGATCAAGCTGGGCTACTCGGCTTATGCGGAAACCGAAAGTCTCGCGTCCCTTATCAAAAGAGAGTTAAGAGCCCAAAACATCCATGTTTATGAGGATGTAACAGATATCGGATCATGGTTTATACCTGAATAAGCAGCAGCTGTGATGCGTAAAATGATCTGCTTACACTTTGCTGCTTACTTTTTCGCAAAATATAATGCAAACGCTTGCAGTTGAACTGCACAAAAAAAGAGGGACTTCCCCTCTTATTTGTTTTCTTTGCATATGCGCTCCAAGTCAGCGATGACAAGATCGGTGTCTTTCCAGTCATAGATGGAAGCACCGGCTGCGAGCGGATGGCCTCCGCCGTTGTATTTTTTAGCGACTTCATTGACAATCGGCCCCTTTGAACGAAGCCTTACCCTGATCTGGTCGGCTTCCTCCACAAAAAACACCCATGCTTTGATTCCTGAAATATTGCCGAGCGTGCTGACAAGCTGTGAAGCTTCAGACGGCGTAATATTGTATTGATGCAAAATGTCACGGGTGATGAATACCGACGCCACACCGTTTTCGGACAGAGAAACATTCTGGTAAATGTAACCGTTCAGCCTCACAACATTTAATTTCGTCTCATACAATTGATTAAAAAGCGCCTGAGAATTAAAAGGATACTCAATCAGCTCTCCGGCATATTTCAATGTCTTTTTTGTCGTGTTCGGAAATAAGAAGCGCCCTGTATCCCCCACAATGCCGGCATAGATCAGTTCGGCACCCTTTGTCGGAAGCGTCCATCCCGCTTGTTCTTTACCCGCTAAATACAGTTCGTAAATCATCTCGCTCGTCGAGCTCGCATTCGTATCCACCCATAAAAGGTCGCCGTATTGGTCTTCATTCGGATGATGGTCGATTTTGATCAGCTTGTCGCCCATGTTGTAGCGCGAATCGGAAATTCTCGCTTGATTGGCCGTGTCACAGACGATGACAAGTGCATTTTCATACACCGGGTCTTCAATCATATCCGGGGTGTACAAAAAAGCGAGGGAAGGCTCGGGCGTTCCGACCGCGAAAATATTTTTTTCAGGATAGGTTGCCCTCAGGATTTCCGCAAGGCCGCATTGGGATCCGTAGGCATCGGGATCCGGTCTCACATGTCTATGTATAATGATCGTGTCATATAATGATATGGTTCTGATGATTTCTTTTTTCATGACGCGCCCCTTCTTTACTTTGTTTTTAACCATTAAATCATAATCTGTTGTTGGTGGAAAGTGAAAGTTATGACTTTTTATTGTAGAAAGCGAACCCGATTATGTATACAATGGGTTTGTAAAACTTACAATGGAGGATGTCGATTATGCCGTTTTTTGTTTTTTTCATTGTGTTTTCAGCGATAGCTTATGGGTACTTCAAAGTAAGGTATGTGCGCACCAAAAAAGCGATTGAACGGGAATACTATTCGGCCAAGTCAAGCATGAGTCTGGGCCTGTTTATCATGTTCTTCGGCGCCAATCAGCTGCTTTTAAACCGCGGCACGCTTGCTGTCGTCATCGGCGTTATTTTTATGCTGACCGGGCTCGGGAGCATGTGGGCCGGCTACAGAGCCTATAAGCACTATGTCCCTTTGCTTGCGAAAGAAAACGAACGGGAAAACGCATAAGCGAAAAGAGGGACACTGGCCGCGTCCCTTAGCTTCTTTCCATCAGCTGAACCATCATCATCGCTTTGCCGACGAGAGCACCCTGGTGAAAAACTTCTATATCCATTTTTCCGAACTTTCTCCCGGCTTCGAGAATGTTCGGTTTTATTTCAATGACAGACTCCATTTGCACAGGCTTTAAAAAATAAATCGTCATGCTCTCTATCACGAGTTCGCCTTTTTTGTGCGACCGCAAAAAACGGTTTGCAGCTTCGGTCAAAATCGTCGTAAACACGCCGTAGGAAATCGTTCCCAAGTGGTTTGTCATTTGCGGCGTTACTTCGTATTGATAAACCGGATCCGGCTTGTTTTTGTCATTGTCCGATTCTTTGAAACCGCCTGTCACAATGTCATCGAGTTTTTCGCCGACCTGAGGCTGCTTCTGAATCATTTGAAGCGCCTTTAATACGTCCTGCCTGCTGATCATGCCGATCAGCTTTTGCCGCTCGTCAACGACGGGAAGCACTTCGATTCCTTCCCAGACCATCATCTGCGCCGCTGAAGCGACTGACGTTTTGCCGATTACTGTAATCGGGTTTTTCGTCATGACTTTTTCAATCAATACAGAGCGGTCATATCCGGCAACATCTTTTGAAGTTAAAATGCCGTGGATTTTCATCTGCTCGTCAACGATGGGAAAACGTCCATGCCCCGTTTCAAAGTTTTTCTCATACCATCTTTCGAGCTTTTCATGAGGGGATAAGCAGACCGTTTTTTCCAAAGGGGTCAAAATATCCTCGACAAGCACGACCTCTTTTTTGATGAGCTGGTCATAAATCGCCCTGTTGATCATCGCGGCTACAGTAAACGTGTCATAGCTTGTAGAAATGACCGGGAGCTCGAGCCTGTCGGCAAGCTCAATAATCTCCGGCTCCGTATCAAAACCGCCGGTCACCAGCACGGCAGCACCCGCTTCCAAAGCCTGGCGGTGCGCATCGATTCGGTTGCCGACAATCAGCAGGTTGCCCGCCCCGGTATATCTCATCATCGCATCAAGCTTCATCGCTCCGATGACGAATTTGTTGAGCGTTTTATGAAGCCCTGCTTTTCCGCCAAGCACATGGCCGTCAATGACATTGACCACTTCAGCGTATGTCAGTTTTTCAATATTCTCTTTTTTCTTTTGCTCGATCCTGATCGTTCCGACCCTTTCGATCGTGCTGACAAACCCTTTATTCTCGGCTTCTTTTATCGCTCTGTAAGCAGTTCCTTCACTGACTTTCATTTCCTTCGCAATCCGCCTGACGGAGATTTTTTCGCCGACGGACAAAGAATCAATATATTTTAAAATCTGTTCGTGTTTTGTCGCCAATCGTTTCACCTTCATCCTCTGACTGCTAGATATATTTATTATAAATGGTTGTGCAATTGAACCGCAATCCGCCTTCGCAACATCATGTCCGTCTAAGAGCGATCATTCTCCATCAGAAGAAGCGCTTTTTCAAGCCATGAGCAATAGCCGTTTTCCCGCTCCAGCGCCCGGGTCAATACAAGGTAATGGCCGAAATGAGGCGAGCGGAAAGTTATCGATTCACCCGCTTCGCGCTTCAATTCTTCGAGCTTATTTTTTAAAAAAACGGCTTTCTCCTCCCGCTTTTGAAGCTGATCGGCAAAAAGCCTTTTCGCTTCATCACGTTCCATCGAAGAGATAAAATAAGCTTTCAGCATAAATTCATCTTTTACCGTATCGGGGACCGGTTTGAATTCCGTAAGCCATCCGTGAAGTTCACGCTTTCCGGCCTCTGTGATGGAATACATTTTCTTTTCTAATTTTGAGCCTTGGATCACCGTTTCATATTCGATAAATCCTTCATCCGTCAGCTTTTTCAGCTCGGGATAAATCTGACTGTGCTTGGCGCTCCAAAATTGGCCCAATTCGGCTTTAAAGCGGCTTGTCATATCGTAGCCGCTCAAACTCCCGTGATCAAGGAGCCCCAAAATCGCGTATTTCAATACCCTCATAATATCCTCCCAAGAACAATCCGATTCCTATATTATATCATCATTAACATGTTTTGATAGACATATAACCGGTTCAACCGAAAAAAGGACCCGGATTCGGGTCCTCTAAAAACAAGTTTATTTAAATTCGATTGACTCACCGACCTCAAGCACTTTTCCGACGCCGCCGGGAAGGCTGTCCGCAAATGCATGCGGGTCCTGTTCGATGACGGGGAACGTCGAGTAGTGAACCGGTACAACCTGTTTCGCCCTGAGCCATTCTGCGGCCAGTTTGGCATCCTCCGGGCCCATCGTAAAATTATCGCCGATCGGCAGGAAAGCGAGGTCGATATGATTTAATTCACCGATCAGCTTCATATCTGAGAAAAGCCCGGTGTCTCCTGCATGAAAAATCGTCCTTCCTTCCACAGTCAAGAGGATCCCCGCCGGCATGCCGGTATAGACGATCTTTTGGCTGTCTTCTTCCGTATAAGCCGATCCGTGGAAAGCCTGCGTCAGCTTGACTTGGCCAAAATCGAACTGATGGGAGCCGCCGATATGCATCGGATGGACATTCAGGCCTTTCCATCCCAGATAGACCGCGAGTTCATTCGGAGCTACAACGAGCGAATGATTTCGCTTGGCGATTTCGACGGTATCGCCGACATGATCGTTATGACCGTGGGTCAGCAAAATAACATCCGCTTTAACCTCTTCCGGCTTTAAATCGGTTAAAGAATTTCCTGTAATAAACGGATCGAAGATCAATTGATGATTTCCCGTTTCAACTGTTACCACTGAATGACCATGATATGTCACTTTCATCATATCCACCCCTGTTTTTTAATTTCGCACGTCTAAAGAGAATGACGGTTAATCACATTCAAGCCGCCTGTCGCTTCAATGACTGTTCCCGTAATGTAGTCGGAATGTTCATCGCATAGAAAAGTGATGATCCTTGCGATATCTTCACCGGTTCCCGACCTGCCGATCGGCGTTTCCTCATCAAGTGACGCCCTCGCTTCTGAAATCGAAGCCTCTTTCATATCCCCGACGATGTTGCCTGGACAAACCATGTTGGCTGTGATGCCGGAGCCCGCTTCTTCAATGGCGATCGTTTTTGTTAAAGAAGCCAGCCCCACTTTCGCCGCTCCAAAAGCGGAACGATGCAGCCAGCCCGGCGCATGGTCTGCCCCCTGAAATCCGTATGTGATGATGCGGCCGAACCGCTGGCGCCTCATCACCGGAACAACCGCTTTAAACAGATGGAAGACAGAGCTTAAGTTGCCTTCAAGCATGTCATACCATTCATCATCAGTATAATCTGCAAGCTTTTTTCGTTCAAATATGTATGGGCCGGCATTATTGATCAGAAGATCAATTTTTCCAAATCGCTCAAGTGCGGCATTCACCATCCGGAGCAGGTCTTCTTTCTTGGTGACATCTCCCTTTACAAACTGTAAACGGTCAAGGGATGACCGCCATTTTTCTTTGAGGCGGCTGACAGCTTCTTCGTCCTGCCTGTAATTCACCGTCACTGAGTAGCCTTTTTCAAGCAGGGCTTCCGTCACTTTACGCCCCAAACCTTTTGAACCGGCAGTAATTAACGCATGGCGCACATCTTTCCCTCCCAGGCATTGGTTCTCGGTATTCGCAAATGATTGCATGTATCTACCTATACTTTACTACAAAAGCCAGAGTATATCACATGTGGAGCATCGGGAAATTTGCAATCGTCGCTGGACAGAAGAAAGCTGAAGCCCGCTGTTACGGGCTCCAGCTTTCTATTGTTTATCTGCATCAGCTAACGGCTGTGCGTCATCGTGCGCGACAAATCCGCTGAAATAGGCATCAGAGATTTGCTGAACGGTTTCTTTATCGCCGTCGGCATCATACATGTATGCGTGTTTTGACTGATCTTGTTTCATTGCCACACCCCTTTTCGATTCACAAATCTATTTTGCGTATGAAGCCGCACAGTTATGAATCGAATCGGGAAGTGTTAAAAATTGTTCAAACAATGCTTCGCCTTTTGAATGGCTTCTTCCACCTTTTTGAATCCCGTCCCGCCTTCACTCATCCTTTTTTCGACGGCATGGTGCGGGTCGAGCACGATGTAGACGTCTTCTTCAAACAGTTCGCTTGCCTTTTCGAACTCTTCAAACGGCAGGCCGCTGAGATAAATGCCTTTTTCGATACAAGTGTAGACAAGCTTCCCGACGACTTCGTGCGCCTCTCTGAACGGCATGCCCTTTTTCGCCAGATAGTCGGCAAGTTCGGTGGCATTTGAAAAATCCTGCTCCGTTGCTTTTTTCATCATATTTTTGTTCACTGTCATCGTTTTCGTCATGCCGGCAAAAATCTCAAGGCTTCCTTCGACCGTTTTCACAGTATCAAACATACCTTCTTTGTCTTCCTGCAAATCTTTATTGTACGCTAACGGGAGCCCTTTCATAATCGTCAGGAGGCCGATCAGATCACCGTATACGCGTCCGGTTTTCCCGCGGATAAGCTCTGCCATGTCCGGGTTTTTCTTTTGCGGCATCATGCTGCTCCCCGTAGCATAAGTGTCATCAAGCTCAATGAATTTAAATTCCTGCGAACACCAAAGAATGATTTCTTCGGAGAATCTTGACAGATGCATCATCAAAATGCTGCTCGCGCTTAAAAATTCAAGGATGAAATCCCTGTCGCTGACGCCGTCCAAGCTGTTTTCATATATCGAGTCAAACCCGAGCAGACCTGCTGAATATTCACGGTCGATCGGAAATGTCGTTCCTGCGAGCGCCCCGCATCCAAGGGGGGACTTGTTAATCCGCTTGAATGAATCATGATAGCGTTCTTTATCGCGCTCAAGCATCCAGAAGTAAGCGAGCAAATGATGCGCGAACGAGATCGGCTGCGCCCGCTGCAGATGGGTGTATCCCGGCAGTATCGTCTCCACATGTTCTTCCGCTTTTTCGATAAGCACGTGTTGAAAAGCCGTAATCAGCTCAATGATATGCTCTGTGTGCCCTTTTAAATACAGGTGCATATCCGTCGCCACCTGGTCGTTTCGGCTTCTGGCCGTATGAAGCTTTCCGCCGAGCGGCCCGATTTCGTCAATGAGCATTTTTTCAAGGTTGAGGTGAATGTCTTCGTAATCGACTGAAAAATCGAGTTCGTTTTTTTCCGCTTTGTGCAAAAGGGATGTCAGGCCTTCTTTTATTTTGACCGCTTCTGCTTCGGTTAAAATGCCGCATTTTTCAAGCATGGAAGCATGAGCGAGAGACCCTGCGATATCTTCTTTCACGAGCGTTTTGTCAAAGTGGATCGATGCGCCGAACTCATCGACCCATTTTTCCGGTGTTTTTTGGAACCGGCCTCCCCACAGCTTTTTCATGCTTTAATCTGCTCCTTTTTTTGGACGATGCTGTTTACTTTCGTCGGCAGTCCCCACAGCTCGATAAAGCCGACGGCAGCGTGATGATCGAACGCATCGTCTTTTGTATACGTCGCCAGTTTTTCATCATACAGGGAGTATTCGGATTTACGCCCTTCAACGATCGCATGGCCTTTGAACAGCTTGACGCGGACGACGCCCGTGACATGCTTCTGCGTTTCTTTCAAGAAACCGGAAAGCGCGTCTTTAAGCGGAGAAAACCACAGGCCGTTATAGATCACTTCAGCCATTTTTTGTTCGATCAGAGGTTTGAAATGCGCCACTTCTTTTACTAATGTCAAATCTTCAAGCTCTTTGTGCGCCTTAATCAAAGTCATCGCGCCCGGGCATTCGTACACTTCGCGTGATTTGATGCCGACAAGGCGGTTTTCAACATGGTCGATGCGCCCCACTCCATGCGCGCCCGCCAGTTCATTCAGCTTTAAAATCAAGTCTGACAGCGAGTAATGAGCGCCGTCAATGGAAACCGGAATGCCCTCTTCAAAAGCGATTTCGATCACATCGGGGGTATCCGGTGTTTTTTCAAGCGGCTTCGTCAAATCATAAGCCCCTTCAGGAGGCGCCGCCCATGGATCTTCCAGAACTCCGCATTCATTGCTTCTGCCCCACAGGTTCTGGTCAATTGAATACGGGCTGTCAAGATTGATCGGAATCGGAATGCCGTGCTTTTCTGCATACGCGATCTCTTCGTCGCGCGACCATTTCCATTCGCGCACAGGTGCCAGTACCTCTAAATCCGGATTGAGCGATTTAATGGACACCTCGAAGCGCACTTGGTCATTTCCTTTGCCTGTGCAGCCGTGAGCCACGGCTTGGGCGTTCTCTTTTTCAGCCACTTCGACCAGCTTTTTGGCGATCAGCGGTCTGGACAGAGCTGATACAAGCGGGTACTTTCCTTCATAAAGCGTATGGGCCTGGAGGGCGGTCAGTGCAAACTCTTTCGCAAATTCTTCTTTTGCATCGATAACATATGAATTAGAAGCCCCGACTTGAAGCGCTTTTTGCTGAACAAATGCGAGATCCTTTCCCTCCCCGACGTCAAGGCAGCAGGCCACTACATCATATCCCTGTTCCTGCAGCCATTTTATCGCGACAGAAGTATCAAGTCCTCCTGAATATGCTAAAACCACTTTTTTCTTTTGCGTCATTTTGAAAAACTCCTCTCATCTCGGTGCTCTTTTTTGTATAAAAATAAGTTTTATTTAATAAAAATACATTTAATATGTATACACTTTAACAAGGAAGTCTGGTTTTTTCAACCTTTTTATAAAAAAAACTTCATTCATTTTTTATGAATGAAGTTCAGTGCATATTCAGCGTTCAGCCGGAGGGCTTTCCGGCTTTATTTTTTCATATCTTTTCTCAGTTCTCTGATGACATGGGCAAGCTCAGGCACAATCAGCTTTGACATTGCAAGCTTAACCGCCCCGCTTGAACCCGGTGTTGCAAACACGGCTTTGTTTTGAATAACACCCGCTGCAGCTCTTGAAAGGATCGCAGCCGCTCCGATATCCTCTGTATAACTCAGCATGCGGAATATCTCCCCAAATCCCGGAATTTCTTTCGAAAAAAGAGGAACGATCGACTCGATTGTTACATCTCTAGAGGCAATGCCCGTCCCTCCGTTTAATAGGATGGCATCGATACGGTCATCAAGACAGCCTTCCAGCACAGCTTTTTGAATCATTTCCTTTTCATCCTTTACAATCTCATAGGAAACGATCTCATGACCGTCTTCCGCTAAAAACTCTTTCATAAGCCGGCCGCTTTTATCTGTGTCTTCCGTTCTTGTATCGCTGACAGTAATAACTTTGCAGTTGACGCGGTCCGGCGCTTCTTTTTTATGTTCCTCAACACTCATGGCTAAATAGCCTCCTTTATACAGTCTTTTTTCATTATAAAGGGGAAGATGCATAAAAAAACAGCCTTCCTTGTAAAGAGAAGGCTGTTTTTTTATTTTTAGTGAGCCAGTCTAACGACGTCTCTTGCAATCATCACTTCTTCATTCGTCGGGATGACGAGGACTTTTACAGGTGAATGCGGATAGCTGATAAACGCTTCTTTTCCACGGACGTTATTCAACGCAGGATCCCAATAGACACCCATGAATTCCAAACCATGAAGAACGCGCTCTCTGACTTCAACGCTGTTTTCCCCGATGCCGGCAGTGAAAATGATCGCGTCTACTCCGCTCATTCTCGCTGCATAAGAACCGATGTATTTATGAATTCTGCTTGCGAATACTTCAAGGGCTGTTTCCGCACGTTCATTGCCTTCTTTAGTTGCTTCGACAATATCGCGCAAATCGCTTGAGAATCCGGAAATACCTAAAAGACCGCTCTTTTTATTGAGTGTGTTCAGGACTTCGTCGGCTGTTTGACCCGTTTTTTCCATAATGAACGGGATAAGCGCAGGATCGATGTTTCCTGAACGCGTACCCATCGCTACACCTGCAAGCGGTGTGAAGCCCATTGATGTATCGATTGATTTGCCGCCTTCAACAGCTGCGATGCTCGCGCCGTTTCCAAGGTGGCAGGAAATCAGGCGAAGTTCTTCAATCGGACGGCCGAGCAGCTCTGCCGCGCGTTCAGTCACATATTTATGAGATGTGCCATGGAAACCGTATTTACGGATGCCGAATTTCTCATAGTATTCGTATGGCAGACTGTACAGATAAGATTGTTCCGGCATTGTTTGGTGGAATGCCGTATCAAAAACAGCCACGGCAGGAACATTTGGAAGTACTTCTTTAAACGCTTTAATTCCGACAATATTAGCCGGGTTATGAAGCGGTGCGAGTTCTGAAATCTCCTCGATCTCATGGATCATTTCATCCGTCAATAAAACGGAGTCGCTGAACTTTTCGCCGCCGTGTACGACGCGGTGTCCGATTCCGTCGATTTCATTTAAATCTTTGATAATGCCGAATTTTGTAAGTTTATCCAGCAGCATTTTTACGGCTACGGAGTGGTCCGGGATATCTGTTGTTTCGGTCTTTTTTTCGTCGTTGACGGAAATCGTGAAGATGCCGTTATCCAGCCCGATTCGCTCAACAAGGCCTTTTGTTAGTACTTTTTCGCTGGGCATTTCGAACAGTTGAAATTTCAATGATGAGCTTCCAGCATTGATTGCAATAATTTTGGACATAAAATGACGCTCCTTTTTACCTATAGTCCGGTGACATTATGTTCAACCCGGATCATAAAAAATATGTATAAAATCGTTCTTAGTAAATTCAAAAAATATCTGCCTTTCTCATTTAAACACTCAAAAGAGTGCATTTCAAGTCACGATCCGACATGTTAACGCTTTCACAAAGAAATTATTATTTTCTGAATATAAAAACAGATCAGAGAATATATCTTCTCTGATCTGCTTATCTTTTTTCAGCTTGAAACCAGTTGTCGAGTTTGGCTGTCATTTTCAGCATCGCATCCTGATTGGCGAATGATGGAACTTGTGCAAGCAGAACTTGTTTAGGCGCTTTCGCCTGTTCGCCATGCTTTTGTAAAACCAAAATGCTCTTCGCGTGTGCCTCATCTTTGAAAATCGACAGCGGAAGCTGAAGCACTGCATTAATATACGCATTGTCCTTTAAAAAGGTACGCAGCTTTTCGCTTTGGCTGCTTTCGAACAATTGGTTCGGAATCATAAAAAATAAATAGCCGCCCGGTTTCGTATAGGTCAAGCTTTGTTCAATAAACAAATGGTGTGAAAAAGAATGGCCTTCATCTGCCTTTAATTCGAAAGCGCGCGCGCTTTCGTCATCAGGATAATATCCGACGGGAAGATCGCAAATGACCGCATCGGCAGGCTCCATAAAAATCGGCTGCAGGCTGTCCTGGTTAAAAAGCTCGATTTCCTTTTCCTGCAGGTTTGCCTGGACATAGGCGAGCTTGATCAGAACGTCATCAATCTCTGAGCCGAACGCTTTTCCGGCTTCACCGGCCAGCTGGTTCAAGACGGCAAGCAGCAGGTTTCCAGTGCCGACCGCCGGATCAAACAGCGTCAATTCTTTTTTGGGTCCGATGAATTTGTTCACCAGATATCCGATAAATAAACCGATTGTATCGGGCGTCATCTGCCGGTTCGGATGGGGAATATCTTTCTGGCCTTTCAGGATGGCAAGCTGGAAGGCTTTTCGGATCGCCTCATGGCTGCATTCTGAAAAACGCGCACGGCCGAGCAGATCCTTCACCTTTTGTTCGGCTTTTTCGGAAAGCCCGCGGTCCGCGGAACCTGTAAAGAATGCCTCTCCTGCTTCCGCCAATCCTTCTATGTAAGGGATCTGCAGGTCACGTGCGATGATTTCCGCTCCTTTGTCAAGCCATTCATAAATCGTTTCGACTGGATAGTTTTGCATGATGATGTCTCTCCTTATCAAAAAATCAAAGCCATGAAAAGAGCTCCGGCAAGATGATCACCTGGAGCCCTTTTATGAGTTGAATTTACTTAACGAGTGATTTGGCAGCTTCGATGGCTTTGTCATAGTCCGGGTGGTTTGTCGCTTCGCTGACGTATTCAGTGTAGACGACTTTTCCGTTTTCATCTAACACAAATACGGCGCGGGCAAGCAATCTCAATTCTTTAATGTAAAGCCCGAATGCTTCCCCAAAAGACATTTCCCTATGATCTGACAATGTTTCCACATTTTCAATTCCGTTTGCTCCGCACCAGCGAGCCTGTGCAAACGGCAGATCCGCGCTGATCGTATACACTTTCACTGAACCGAGGCCTGCGGCTTCTTCGTTAAAGCGGCGGGTCTGCGCGTCACAAACACCTGTATCGATAGACGGAATCACCGAAATAACGGCTGGTTTGCCTTTAATGTCTTGAAGCGTGACTTCCTCAAGCGAATTGGACAAAACAGTGAAATCAGGCGCCTGGTCTCCGACTTTCACTTCTGAACCTACCAGTGTCACCGGGTTTCCTTTAAATGTAATTGAAGCCATCATCATTCCTCCTTCATTTATGTATGACTCTACTATAAAAGAGTTTAGGACAAACTGCAAAGCTTAAGTCCGGCCGAGACAAAAAAAGTTAACTGCTGCAGGAACAGTTAACTTCTGTGGCCGGAAAGCCGAAGCTTTTAAAATGGAGGCGTCTGGTTTTGGCGGTTCATATTTTGCTTTTGCTTATCGTTTTTCTTAAACATATGCTGAATCCGTTCGATCGTTTGCGGGGCTGCGTCTAAAATCTTATCGATGACGTGCGTGTTTTCATCCAAATGCAGGATTTTAACGCCTGATGATCCGACAATCAAAAAAGCAATCGGCGTAATCGATACGCCTCCCCCGCTTCCCCCGCCAAACGGGAGCTTCGATTCTTTTCGTTCACGATCTCCATCGCTCGCTTTGGATTCGGCCGGTTTATTTCCGCCGAACTCGCTTCCGCCAGCCGCAAAACCGAATCCCACTCTGGAGACGGTTAGGATGACGCTGCCGTCAGGTGTTTCTACAGGATCTCCGATAATGGTATTGACATCGATCATTTCCTTTAAATTTTCCATTGCGGTTTTCATCAAACCTTGAATTGGATGTTCAGCCATATTCCATTCCTCCTATACTGATGAATCATTCTTTGTTGAACCTGACAGATTTTTTGGCAGCTTAAATAAGCCGCGCATTTTCCCTTTCCAGTTCATCACGATTCTAAAAGCTGCGGTTATAGCATGGCCAACGCGAAAATGGAATATACATGTCAGATGCGTTTTAGAGGAGCGGCTGTTAAAGACTGGAATCACTTCGTATTCCGGCTGGCTGTCAAAGCAAAAAATCTGATGCAAGAGAGCCATTGTGCCGGCTTTCAGAGACCAGGCGCCTCCCGTGACGATTCCGGTTAAAGCGGCATCAGGAAAGCCGAGGACTGAGGTCCATTCGAGCTTCGTGATGTGAATCCGCTTCATAAATCGGCGGATAAGCGGCTGCAGATTGATGACCTGTTCCACCAATTTTTTGATTTGCTTCGTATTATCGAACACTTCCCGATAGCCGACTTTTCTCCTCTTTTTATCGTTTTTTAGAGCCGTATTCGTCTGTTCTTTTACATCAACGGTCATATCCTGCTGATTGATTTTAATCACCGGAATTTCCTTTTTGAAGCGCAGAAGCCCAAAACCTGTTCGAACTTTAAAGGTCAGCCGGTCGTCATCGTCTGTATGAAGATATTCGATCGCGATGCGGATTTTCATCATCATTAACGCTGCCAAAAGAAGGAATACTCCCGCAATCCATATGTAAATCATGATTTCACTTCCTCTTATACTAATCATTATAGGAAGAAATTCGAAAAAATAAACATAGACGGAGCTTATTCCAGGCAGCAAAAAAACCCGGCTGTCTTTCAGCAGCCGGGTTTGATACGCTCAGTCTTTTTTTCGATACAGCTTTTCATGAATAACCGCCGTGTCCGCAAAGAAATCGTGAATCCCCTGTTTCTTTGGCGAAAATGCAGCAACGAGATACGTAATATACAAACTGTTGATATAGCGGCCGATAAGCTCCCTAAACAAGATCACATCCCATGTCAGCCCTTTTTCCGGGGCAAGCGACACGACCTTCAGCCCGAATACCATCTTGCCCAACGTCTGTCCGAAATACTTCGTCATCAGGACGAAATAAGCGAAAAATACTGCCGCCGTTACAAAAGAATAAAGCGAAAAGGTGAAAAACCCTGATTCTTTAGGGAGATTCAGCAGGCTGAAAACAGGTGAAACCGCTAATTTGTTGATGCTGCCGACAACAATCCCGTCAAGCAGAAAGGCAAACAGCCTGATCCAAAAACCGGCATATGCATGCTCTACATGCGGGGCCGATTCTTCCCTGGAAACACCGGCGTCCGGTGATAATTCATTATGATCCTTTCCATCATAAGTCACATCCATTTTTTCGGTCCCCTCCTATTTAGCGTATAAATACATGAGTCTCGGTGCGCCGGATTGAGAAATTGCTTCTTTAATGTTTAAGAAATCGGCTTCGCTTTTAAACATCTTATTTGCAGTCATCGAAAAGAGCGACGCAAGGCCGGCCGATTCTTCATAGCTGACAACAGACGCTCCGGCAAGGTTTTTGTGGTCTTTTTTCATCGCTTTGACCGCATCCTCATAGTAGCCGAGCTCATCAATGAGATGGTTCTGTTTCGCCTGGCGGCCGTCATAAACGCGTCCGTCGGCAATTTTTTTCACGTCATTTTCGGACATGCTGCGTCCGTCGGCTATAACATCGACAAATCCTTCGTACGCGTCATCGACCATTGACTGCATGATTTCTCTTTCTTTTTTCGTCATATCGCGCGTCGGTGACATGATGTCTTTAAACTCACCGCTTTTGATCGTTTCCGTTTTCAATCCAAGCTTTTCTGCAAGCTTGCTGTAGTTAAGGCTTTCCATGATGACCCCTAGTGAACCCGTCAGCGTGTCCGGCGCTGCAAAGATTTTGTCGGCAGGCGTTGAAATGTAATAGCCTCCAGATGCAGCCATCGAGCCCATTGATACGTAAATCGGTTTTTTCGTATCTTTTTTGATCTCTTCAAGCTTCTTATGTATTTCGGCGCTTTCGTATACTCCGCCACCCGGAGAATTGACGCGCAGAATAATGCCCTTTACAGCAGAGTCGTCTTTTGCTTTTTCAAGCATTTGCAAAAACGATCTGTGGTTATAGCCTTCAGAGCTGAACAAGCCAGAAGCGCCGCCATTGTCGGAAATCGTTCCGTTCACTTCAAGCACGGCGATTTTTCTTGAGCTGTTTCCTTCTTCAAGCACCGTTTCTTCCTGGGTGTCATTAAGGCCAAACTGCATCTTTCCGTCATTCCCCATCGTGTCAAATACTGCTAGCAAAAGGCTCACCACCGCAGATAACGCAAAAACGCCCAGCGCGATGACAAGTGCGATCCATCTTTTCGCATTCATTTTGTCTGTTCTCCTCCTTTGAATAAAAAAAGCTGCATGTCTTAGTACGTATATGAAGAGAAAAAGTTCAGTATGATGCCGCTTCATATACAAGAAGTTTTTGGACATGGTAAACTAAGGGTCACAGGTCATTTTAACATACATGTTAGATGGCAGAAAAATCTAAACTTAACAGACAAAGGGGAGAATGATTGTGACAGACCGCCGGAACATTTATTTCTTTTACAAAAAAAGCGAAGAAACCGACGAGCAGTGCAAAAAACTGAAACACCTTGCAGAAGAACACGGATTTCGCGTCGTTCACCACCACAATGAAGCCAATATTATCGCAAGCATCGGCGGCGACGGGACATTTTTGCAGGCGGTTCGAAAGACGAATTTCAGGGATGACTGCCTGTACGTAGGCGTGGCCAAAAAGGGGAAAGCTCATTTGTATGCGGATTTTAATATACATGATACCGATAAAATGATTGAAGCGACAAACTCTGAACAAATCGAGGTCAGAAAATATCCGCTGATCGATGTAACCGTTGACGGGACAAGCTTTCAATGTCTGAATGAGGTATCCATCCGTTCAAGCATTATTAAAACATTTGTGATGGACGTTTATATTGATGATCTTCACTTTGAAACATTCCGCGGGGACGGAATGATCGTGTCCACTCCGACCGGAAGCACCGCGTATAACAAATCGGTTGAAGGGGCCGTCGTTGATCCGCTGCTTCCATGCATACAGGTGACAGAGCTCGCTTCATTGAACAACAACACATACAGAACGCTCGGATCTCCGTTTATTTTAAGTGCGGATCGAAAGCTGACATTAAAAATCGTCCAAGACGGGAACGACTATCCGATCATCGGCCTTGATAACGAAGCCTTCAGTACGATGCATGTAAAAGAAGTCGAAGTCAGCCTCTCAGGCAAGATGATCAAAACCATTAAATTAAAAGACAATTCGTTTTGGGAAAAAGTAAGGCGCACATTTCTATAATTTTGAAAACCTTTTCATTAATAAAGAGCGGGATGTTCTTCCTGCTCTTTTTTGCGGTTGTTTATCACGAAATTTTCATTTCCGCATTCATGCCGGGCAGCAAGCACTTTGGCGGACGAATTTAATATCGACACATCGGATTGCCTCAAAAGTGCTCCTCCTTCCGGTTTTTATATATCGTATTACAAGTTGTATTACGCATCCTTTTTTCTATAAATCAACAGATTAAAAAGAAAAAGGCTGGTGATCGTCTGACCAACAGCCTTTAGCCGATTATTTGCTCCACTTTTTAAAATCCTGATTCAGTCTGATCAAATGAGTTTCCAATGTGCTCAGTTCTTCTTTTGTCCAGTCTTGAAGAACCTCCGTGTATACATGATAGCGAGCCTTTTGCACTTTTTTCAGAGTATCAATGCCCTCCGAAGTCATTTCTACAAGGCTGATCCGGCCGTTGTTGGGATCGGGAAAACGCCTGATGAGCTTTTTCCGTTCCAATGCTGCAACCTGTCTGCTCGCTGTCGAAAGATTCAGCATTAAGGTTTCAGCCAGCGAGTTGATGGCAAGAGGACTTTGCTTATCAAGCTCGCTTAACAGCAGATATTCCGAGCGGTCCAGACTTCCGAACCGCGGACTGTAGGCCGTCGTCAGACGGACTAAAAGCGCGATTTCCTTCTCGATGTTTCGGAGTGAGTCATGCCCCAAAGGATATTCCCCCCCTCTTGTGTGGTTATTCAGCTTTTGTTTTAAGAACGATTTCCCGTTGTCTTAGTTCAAAGCGCTTAATTTTCGCCGATGGCGTTTTCGGCAGTTCTTCGATGAATTCTATCTCCCGGGGGTATTTATAAGGGGCCGTCATGGCTTTTACATGGTTTTGCAATTCCTTTGTCAGTTGTTCATTTCCGCGGGATCGATCCTTTAAGACAACATATGCTTTCACGATCGATCCCCTGATTTCGTCAGGGCTTGCCACAACAGCACATTCTTTGACCTCAGGATGCTTGATCAGTGCATCTTCAACTTCAAACGGGCCGATTGTATATCCTGAACTGATGATCACATCGTCATTGCGGCTTTCAAACCAGAAATAGCCGTCTTCATCCTTTCGCGCCTTATCCCCTGTTATAAAGTAATCTCCTCTTCTTTGGCGGAGCGTTCGTTCTTGATCTTTGTAATATTCTTTAAAGAGTGCCGGCGTGCTTAAGTGGACGGCGATATCGCCCGTTACGCCCGGCGGACAGCTCTTTCCATTCCCGTCTATAATATCAACCAGGTTTCCAGGCGTCGGTTTTCCCATGCTTCCAGGCTTGATTTTCATTCCTTTTAAAATCCCCACCAACAGCGTGCTTTCCGTTTGTCCGTATCCGTCCCGCACATCAATATGAAAATGCTTTTTAAATGTATCAATGACTTCCCTGTTCAACGGCTCCCCGGCCGAAACAGCGCTGTGCAGAGAAGACAGGTCAAAGCGGGACAAATCATTGACTTTCGCCATGAATCGATACTCTGTCGGCGTACAGCACAGCACATTGATTTGATGGCGCTCAATCAGCTGCAAATACGTTTCCGGCGTAAATTTCCCGTGATAGATAAAGCCGGCTGCACCGCTGCCGAGCACTGCTAAAAACGGGCTCCATACCCATTTTTGCCAGCCCGGCCCCGCTGTTGCCCAGACGAGATCCCCTTCTGAAATATCAAGCCATGCGGAAGCTGTCGTTCTTAAGTGAGCATAAGCCCAGCCGTGTGTATGTACAACTCCTTTTGGCTGACCGGTCGTGCCTGATGTGTAAGATAAAAATGCGATGTCATCGCGAGAGGTATCAGCCGCTTGAAAATCCGCGGCAACGGCCTGATTCATTTCTTCAAGCAGGTTGATCCACCCTTCTCTGCTTTCACCGACGGCAAATAACGACAGCTCATCTTTTGCTTGAACATCTAGAAAAGCATCAAGAAATGCTGAATATACGACGGCTCCTTTGACGCCGGCATGCTTGATCCTGTAATCCAAGTCTTTCGCCCGGAGCATTTCGGAACATGGGATGACCACCATTCCGGCTTTTAAAATGGCCATGTAGACGGCATACGTCTCCGGGATCCGCGGCATCATCACGATAAGCTTGTCACCTTTTTTCAGTCCAGAACGGGTCAATATGCTGCCGATTTTGTAAGCCCTTTCAATTAATTTTTCATAAGTCCAAGACACTTGACGTCCTGATTCATCTTCCCAGATCAAAGCGGTTTTATCACGGGAAGATTTAAATTTTTCAATTTCATCAACCGCGTTATACTTCTCCGGCGCAATCAAATCTTCTCTTCTCAACCCATCCATCTCCTTGTCTTGTGCCATCTTTTTATTATACATAATCCTTTCATACAATTGTATTCCGAAATGCCTATTTTGCAGAACATAAAAAAGAGTGGGGATTAAACCCCACCCATTATCCATTGCTTTTTAATTTTAATTATTGTTGTGTTCCACCCATTTGCTGTTGAGCGAAAGAAACTAAACGCTTAGTGATTTCTCCTCCAACTGAACCGTTTGCACGAGAAGTAGTTTCTGCTCCAAGGTTAACGCCAAATTCAGAAGCAATTTCGAATTTCATTTGGTCGATAGCTTGAGCAGCACCAGGAACCAATAGTTGGTTAGAACTGCTTTGTCTGTTGTTTTGAGCCATGTGTTCTCACCTCCTTGTGAGTATAGATTGTGTAAAAACACATGACTTCATACAAAGAATGTTTGGTAATTGTATGCAAAAAACAGACAAAGGCGTTTGATCGAATATTCCTTTAGAAAAAGTCCGCAAATTGATCTTTCGTTTCCGCTTTGCTGCTCAAAACAATCGTTTCTGTGTTCTCCACAGCTTCGTTGATGAGCGGTTCGAAATCTGTGTAGCTTTCAAAGTGTTCGATTTTTTCTTTTTTCGGACGCGTTTTCGGCGCAGAAGGCGTGAAGATCGTGCAGCAGTCTTCGTACGGACGTATGCTGATATCGTACGTATCGATTTCCTTCGCTTTTTCGATGATTTCCGTCTTATCCATGCCGATTAAAGGGCGCAAAACCGGCGTGCTCGTGACCGCGTTGATGGCATACATGCTTTCGAGCGTCTGGCTTGCCACCTGGCCGAGGCTTTCTCCTGTAAAAACGGCAAGCGCGTTATGTCGTTCGCGCAGTTTGTCGGCGATCTGCAGCATCAGCCTTCTGGTCGCCGTCATGGAATAGTTTTCGGGAATCTGCTTTTGAATGAGCTCTTGGGTTTTCGTAAACGGAACGATATGAAGCTTGATGTCTCCGCCGAAAGCCGTAAGGCGTTTAGTGAGATCAATCACTTTTTGCTTGGCCCGTTCGCTTGTATATGGCGGGCTGAAAAAGTGAACAGCTTCGATCTCAAGCCCGCGCTTCATGGCATAGAACCCGGCAACAGGGCTGTCAATTCCGCCGGATATCATAAGCATCGCTTTTCCTCCGCTTCCGACCGGCAGTCCGCCCGCACCTTTTTCATCCCGGAATGTCAAATACGTAGCATCTTCCCGAATTTCGATCCGCAAATGGATGTCCGGGGAATGAACGTCAACGGTAAGATCATCGGTGTTGCGCAAAATGTGTCCGCCGATTTCGGCATTCATCTCATTTGTATTTAATTCAAACTGCTTGTAAGCCCTTTTCGTCGATACTTTAAAGGTATCTCCGGGCTTGTATTGTTCTTGAACAGACGCGAGCGCCGTCTCTTTAATGCTTTCCAGATCTGTCCGGCACTTCACGGCAAGACTGAACGATTGGATGCCGAAAACGTTTTTCAGACGGGCCATTACGGCTTCCGCGTCTTCTCCGTTTAATACGAGGGTCATCCTGTCACGTGTTGACTCATAACGGACGTTGCGGAAATCGCGCAAGACCATTTTGATATTTCTTTTCAGGCGATCGACAAAAAGCTTTCTGTTCTTTCCTTTTGTTGAAATTTCGCCAAATCTGATTAAAATATAGTCTTCATTCATTGTGTCTCTACCTCATAATTCCTTTTAGTTTGTGTAAACTTTCTTTTAAGGCCGTCATAAACGGGCCGACAATCTCCTGATTGTCCCGGTATGTCATACTGATTCTGATGCTGCTTGCCGCTGCATCTTCACCTTTTCCCATTGCTAAAAGCACCTTGCTCGGCTTATGCTGTTTTGAAGAGCATGCTGATGTCGTCGATACGAAAATACCCCGCTCTTCTAGCATATGCAAAAGGACCTCGGCCTTCAATCCCGGCACGGAAAAATTAATGATATGCGGCGCGCTGTTTTCTTCCGGCGTATTTAATATAACACCTTTTAGCTCTTTTAGCTCCTTGATAAAAGCCAATTTTGCCGCCTTTATTTCTTCTATATAATGGTTATAATCCTGTTTTGACATATTGATCGCTTTTGCAAGCGTAACAGCGCCGGCGGTATTTTCAGTTCCGGCACGCCTGTTGTTCTGCTGTTCTCCTCCGGAAATCAAAGGAAAAAGCGAAATCCGTTCGTTCAGAATGAGCGCTCCTGTTCCTTTTAAGCCGTGAAATTTATGACCCGATATCGTACAAAGGTCAATGTCCGCCCCGGAGATGTCCAGCGGAACCTTGTTAATGCCTTGAACGTGATCAACATGAAAGTATGCCCTTGTGTTTTCTTTTACGATTTTGCCGATGTCTTCCACAGGCTGGATGACACCTGTTTCATTGTTGACGTGCATGATGCTCACCAGAATCGTGTCTTTGCGGAGCGCTTGTTTCAGATCTTCAAGCGAAACAAATCCGCGGCTGTCGACAGGAAGATATGTAACCTCAAAGCCGAAGGCTGTCTTCAGCTGCTCCAAAGATTCCGTCACAGACGGATGTTCAATGGAGGAAGCAATAATATGTTTTCCTTTTTGCATATGTGCCAAAGCAATGCCTTTCAGCGCCATGTTGTTGGCTTCTGATGCCCCGGACGTAAACACGATATCATGACTTTTTAGCGAAAGCGCCGTTTTGATCTGTTTCCGCGCTTCTGAAAGCAATTGATCCGCTTCAATGCCGTGGCGGTGCAGTGACGACGGGTTGCCGAAGAAGCGCTGATTTACTTGTTCATAAATTTGTAATAATTCAGGATATGGTTTTGTTGTTGAACTATTATCAAGATAAATCATGATCTACTCCTTTAAAAATGAACGTTCTTTTTCATGACTGTATATGTTATCATATCAACTTGTAATTGAAAATTAAAAATAAATGTTTGACTTCTCTGATTTTTAAAATATAATAGTCTTTGGACTTTTGTCATATTATATCACGAAAATAAATTGACAGAAAATTTAAACAACAAACCAGGAGGTTCTTTTTAATGAAAACTTCACTATCCGCTAAGGAAACGACGGCGATTGGACTTATGCTGTTCGCCCTCTTTTTCGGAGCGGGAAATATGATTTTTCCTCCCCAGCTCGGTCAAGCTGCCGGAGAGAATGTTTGGCCGGCTATCATCGGATTCTTGCTGACAGGCGTCGGTCTTCCGCTGCTCGGCGTCATCGCGGTTGCTCTAAAAGGGAGTGCAAAAGGCCTAGCTGACAAAGCCCATCCGGTCTTCGGCACGATATTAATCGTCAGCATTTATTTGACGATCGGACCTTTGTTTGCTATTCCGAGGACAGGAAATGTTTCATACGTGATAGCGGTGGAGCCGTTTTTAGGGAAACATTCATCAAGTCTTTATCTGTTTATCTTTACCCTGATATTTTTCGGAATCACTTATTTCCTGGCTTTAAACCCAAGCAAGCTTGTTGACCGCATCGGTAAAATTTTAACACCGATATTATTGACTGTAATCGCAATATTAGTCATCAAAGCGTTTATCACCCCGATGGGCAGCATCGGCTCTGTGACAGAGGCCTATCAATCCGCACCTCTGTTTGTCGGATTTTTAGAAGGATATAAAACGATGGATGCGATCGCTTCAATCGTATTTGGAATTGTCGTTATTACCGCGATTAAAGACCGCGGCGTTACAAATCCAAAGTCAATCGCCGCTTCATGCATCAAAGCGGGGATCGTCGCTGCAGTCGGTCTCGGACTCGTTTATGTTTCTCTCGCTTATTTAGGGGCGACAAGTGTTGAAACCGTCGGTTCGCTCAACAACGGCGGCGAAATATTGTCCAAAGCTTCCGCGTATTTATTCGGCTCGCTTGGAAATGCCGTGCTCGGTATCGCGATCTTGTTCGCCTGCCTGACGACGAGCGTCGGACTCGTTTCCTCTTGCGGAGAGTATTTTTCAAAGCTGATTCCGAAGCTCTCTTACAAAGCTGTTGTCATCATCGTGACGCTTTTCAGCCTTGTGATTGCCAATTTCGGACTGACAGAAATCATCTCGTTTTCAGTTCCGATTCTGTCGGCGATTTATCCGCTTGCGATCGTCGTCGTTTTGCTCTCTTTCATTGACAAGCTGTTTGCTGAACGACGCGAAGTCTATATCGGTGCCCTTATCCCGACTGGAATTTTAAGCATCATCGACGGATTAAACGCGGCGAAAATTCCGCTGGGTCCGGTAAACGATATCTTAAAAGCGAACATCCCGCTGTTCAGCATGGGTGTCGGCTGGGTCATTCCGGCTGTTATCGGCGCGGTGATCGGTTACATTGTGACATTTTTCATCGCTTCGCCGAAAGACAAATTAAAGAAAGTCAGCTGATCTTTGAAAAACCGGCTCTGTTTTTAAACAGGGCCGGTTTTTTTATTTTTCATTGCAGCTATAGACAAAAAAACCCGACACGCCTTTTCACGTGCCGGGTTTTTGCTCTATTCAGGCTGCTTCGCGTCCGCTGCAAGCCGGGCAACTGCTCCCGGCGACGCTTTTTCGACCGCTCTGGCGGCAATGTCGTAAGCCTCTTCATACTGATATGCATAAAAACTTTTTTCTGCTTCTTTGAGCTGTTCGGAAAGAATCCGGTCCTGGCTTCTGAAGCGGTTGCCATATTGGATGATGCGTTCGATCAGCAAAACCATTTCAACCAGTTCATCCGTCTTTGTTTTCACTTCTGTGACAAGCTGTTCCGCCTCTTGAAGGCGTTCGTTCACCGCATCCATGTTCAGCGGCAGCTCATTCAGCTGTTCTGTCACTTTCTGCACAGTCGTCTGCGACTGCCGGATCTTTTCGGTTATGGCTTCCGGAATCCCTGGAACATTGCTTTTCTCCAGGCTCCGAGCCGTATCCTTGATCGTCTGCTTTAATTGCTTGAGAAGCTCTCTTGCCTGAAGCTCTTCTTTTCTCAGCATTTGCAGCATGTCCCTGTATTCGTCATGCTCCCGTTGAGCGGCTTCCATCTGCTTTTCGATATCCGCAAGCTCTTCCTTTAACAGCGAGTAGGCGACATGTTTCTGATCAAGCCTTTCTTTCACTTGTTCGAACTGCTTTTCGATCATTTCAAGGCGCTTTTCGTATGACTGCTGTTTCTCCAGTTCTCCGGTTGTCAGTCTGTAGCCTTTCTTGACGAGTTCGGTTTCAGCTTCGGTATCCTTTTTGGAGGCTTCAAGCTTTTCCAATGCAGCGGCAAGCTCAGGCACTTTCCCAAAAATTTCCTGCCCTGCTTCGACTTCATGCTCCAGCTGGTTATACAGCGTCTGGATCGTTTCATCAATCATCTGCACGATTGCGGCGGCTTCTTCTAAATCAAGTTCGTCCAAAAGCGCACCTTCAGCACGCTTCAATTCTTTCAAAAGGTTTTCGAGCTCCTTCTCCACTTGAATATGATCGAGCTTGTACCCTTTATCGATCATTTCCTGATAGCCGGCTTTCAATTTGGCGAGTTCCTGCGGAACGGTCTGCTTGCAGCTTGCAAGCAGTTTCGGCACATCGTCTATGTATGATTGAAGCTCTTCAAGCAAACGGTCTTGGGCGAGCAGCACCTTTCTGGCTTCTATATAATTTCCGCCTTCTGTTTCCTCTTCAAACTGTTTAATGCCTTCCCACACGGTATCGAGGTCGGTTTCAATTTTCTCATAGAGGTCTCCGTACAGGTGACTGTATGCCAAAAGGTTTTTCCGCACTTTTGTATACCGTTCTTTTACCTCTTCGATTTCTTTGCGGTTCTGCTCTTCGCTCGAGACAAGATCGGCGATTTCCTTTAAGATGTCTTCAATGTTGGATTCAGCCGCTGATAAAAGATTCTCAATATGCGCGAGCACCTGTTTCGATTTTTGAAAACGGTATTTGTCGGCGCAATCCTCGGCTTCAAACAGAAGCTCTTCGACTTTGGGCATATGCGAGGTGACGATTTCATCCCATTCCCGGCGCCACCTTTCAAAGAATTCCTCAGTCTGCCCCGTCATTTTCAGATGCTTGATTTTTGACATCTCTTCCACGATCGATCGGTTCATGATTTCGATTTTCCAAGCTTCTAAACGGTCGATCTCTTTATATATATTTTTTCTGAATAAGTAGCCCGTAGCGAATAAGATTAAAAATAACGCCAGTAAGCCAATGACAAACTCCATAATGAGCCCCCTTGCTGTTTATCTGTTCTGTCAGGGTATGTATTTGAAATTGTTATGTAAAAATGAAGTTAAACTATCGTTTTCATTGTTCTTATGATACCATGTAACCAACATTTTTTGAGCAGAATTTTTAATTTTTTTACATCAAAGTGACAACATCTGACTATTTTTTTACGGGGTGACATCATGCTGAAACGAGACGGTCATGTTCATTCTCCCTTTTGTCCGCACGGATCAAAAGACGAATTCAGATATTATATAGAAGAATTATGCAAAAAAGGCTTCCGATCCGTATCCTTCACCGAGCATGCGCCGCTTCCGCCTTCATTCATGGATCCGACCCCGGAGAAAGACAGCGCCATGCCGATCTCCGAGCTGGACCGCTATATTGAACGGCTGACCGAACTGAAGAAAGAGTACAAAGGACAGCTCGACGTTTTAATCGGTCTTGAAGTCGATTATATCCGCACCTTTGAACACGAAACGAAAGCTTTTCTCGATCAATACGGCACGCATCTTGACGACAGCATTCTTTCCGTTCATTTTTTGCCGGCCGGATCATCGCACATCTGCCTTGACTACGATGAAAAAGCGTTTCAGCAGCTGATCGGCTGCTACGGCAGCACAGAACAGGTCTATCTCGCCTATTATGACGAAATTTATTCTTCCATTGTATCACCGCTGGGAGCATTTAAGCCAAAACGAATCGGCCACATTACGCTGGCGAAAAAATTTGTGAAGCTGTTTCCGTATTCGATGTCAGAAAGCGTCAGAAAATCGGTCTCCTCCTGTTTGGATGAAGCCGCAAAGCGCGGATACGAACTTGACTTTAATACGTCCGGCCTCCGCAAGCCTTATGCAGGCGACGTCTATATGGAAGAATGGATGATAAAAGAAGCGGAACAAAAAAACATCCCGCTTGTCTTTGGGTCTGATGCCCACCAAGCAGAGGATGCCGGATTTGGTTACGAACATTTTGAGAGCCGCTTGGCTAAATAACGGCGGCTTGCCGACCTTCTCTGTACAACAGACTGAGAAGCCATGTTTTGACTTCCTTGTAATACGCCTGATAAAAGTACGGCTCGTGCGGCTGTACATACAGCACTTCTGAAATATATTGAGGCTGCAGATAAGGCATCATTAAAAGCGACTTCAGCTGAATCATAAAATGGGAAAGGGGAAAACGGGAAAATTCGTTGTCCTCATTTCCCTTTTCAATGATCAGGTGGAGAATGTACTTTTCTTTTGTTAAATATGTTGACATCACTTCGCGATTCAGTGTGGAATCAATCGTGACTTCGCGATAAACAAACCGAGTTAATTGACGGTGCTCATGCTGATACGATAGAATATCAAAAACCAATTGAAGAAGGCAATCCGTTGCACCTGCATCCGGAAGGCGTTCATAACCCTTTTCAAGGACTCTTAAATAGCCTTCATAAAATCGGGATATCAAATGCTCCATTAAACCGCCTTTTCCATTAAAATAATAGGAGATGTGGGCGACATTGACATTGGCTGCTCGGGCAATTTCGCGGACGGATGTTCCTGAAAAACCTTTTTGGTTGAACAGCTCCACGGCAGATTCGATGATCCTGTCCTTCGTGGTTGAAATAGCGTTTGATCCCATCTTGTTTCACCCCTTCTTACTTAAAACAATTCCACTTCAAGCGGAATTGTTCCTGTAAAAAGTGCTCGACAAATAGCATCACGGCAAGCGTGTTTTTGCCATTTCAAAGAAAAAGCGAGGGAAATTATCATGTTTCATGTCGAAAAAACAGAAGGCAGCAAAGAAAAAAAATACGAGCTTCTCCTCAAACAGATCGATGCGCTGACAGAAGGCGAACCTGATATGATCGCCAATACAGCAAACGCCTCCGCTCTTTTGTATCAATCATTGGAAGACATCAACTGGGCGGGTTTCTATTTTGCCAAAGACGGCGAGCTTGTGCTCGGTCCGTTCCAGGGACTTCCTGCATGCGTAAGAATCCCGTTCGGGAAAGGCGTCTGCGGCACCGCTTATACAAACGGCCGGGTCGAGCGCGTTGAAGATGTGAACGCGTTCCCCGGACACATTGCGTGTGATGCGGCGTCCCAATCCGAAATCGTAGTTCCGCTTGAAGTGGACGGGAACATCATCGGAGTGCTCGATATCGACAGCCCGATTAAAAACCGCTTCGATGAAACAGATGAGTATTATTTGAAAAAGTTCACAGAGATGCTTGGAGAGCGTTTAAGCGAAAAGAGCCGGTAAATCCGGCTCTTTTTTAATGTGTCATAAACCTGTTTTTCCCGTTTCGCTTTGCATTGTACAGCGCGACATCCGCCTCTTTAAAAAGGCAGGTTAAAGATTTCGGACGATCCTGAGACCAATTGGATACCCCGCACGAAATCGTCACCTTTGGATCAGTGCATTCCCTGACAAGCGTAATCAGCCTCTCAGCAAGCATTTCACCGGTGTTCAGCCCTGCTTTCGGCAAGTATACCGCAAGCTCTTCTCCTCCCCACCTTGCTGCGACGTCCTGGTCGCGGATGTTTCGCTGGATCACCCTGGCGACTTGAATGAGAATATCATCGCCTTTCTGATGGCCGTACGTATCGTTAATCTGTTTAAAATCATCGATATCAATCAATACGAGTACGCCGCTCTCATCCGCTTTCATACTGTACCCGATTTTTTCATCGAAATAGCTTCTCGAGTAAAGCTCTGTCAAACGGTCTGTTTGAACAAGATACTTCAGCCGGTCACGCAGCATCAAATTCGACACGGCGAGCGTGGAATGCCTGATCAGCGTCTGAAACAGCTTAAACATTTCAAATGAAAAAGAGCAGACGTTTTTTTTCAATACGATGACAAATCCTTTGTTTTCATTATTCTCCAGCATCGGAACGCCCATTAATGAAGCATAACCTTCATTTCCAAAAAACGAAGAACCGTTTCCGACAAATACCCCGTTTTCCTCTGAAATCTTTTCTTTAACATAGCGGATGTATAGAAGGGCCGCATCCGTCTGAAAAAAACCTGTGCTTCCCGGCAGCAGGGTTTCCTCGTCCAAATGATTTTTATAAAAAAAGCCCACCTCTTCGGCGCCAAATGAACTGATCAGCCTTTCGGACAAACTCTTCATCATATCAGGGAGGCGTTTCGTCCGGTTCAGCTGATGCGATGTTTCATTAATCAGCTCCAAATTTGAAATCATATTCTGCGACTGTTCGTAAAGCCGGGAATTTTCAAATGCTTTCCCTGCCGCATTCGAAATAATGCATATATCCGCTGCCGTATCGGCAGCCCCTGGTCCAAAAGCCTTCAAAACGCCATACGTTCCCTGCCGGCCTTTAATCGGAATGTAAACTTCCGATTCATTTTTGCTCTTCGCCTGTCCTGATAAGTATGCCTCTAAGGCGAAAGAATCGGTCGATTCGCTTTGCACATCTAGCTCTATCGCAGGAAGGCTGATGTATTGGTCCTCGTCGTATGACAAGAAAAGACAATATGCCAAAAAAGGAAAAACATCCCTCAAACTTTCAACCATTGTCTTGAGCACCTGCTCCTGATCCATCAGCTCATGCAGCAGCGCCGTCTTTTCATAAATCTTTGTTTTATTGAGCTCCTCATGAAATAATGCATCAAGTTTCAGACAATGCATTAAAAACAGGCGGATGGATTCAGCAAGACGTTCTGGTACTTTATGATTCTTTTGACACAAAAGTTCTATATATTTGCTGTTTTCTTCTATTGTTATAATGATATAATAATCATTAACTCGGCTGATCTGGCCGCTTTGGCCGTTCGCTCCCTGCGGACTTGAAGAAGGACGCAATGTAAGAGATATAAACGAAAAAAATGACTCTGCTGCCGCTTTTAGCCAGGCAACAGAGTCATCGTACGAGACGGCCGGCTTTTTTAAAAGAAATTGGAACAGCTTCTGATGAAAAGACAGATATAGGTCTTCAGTTTGTTTGTTCATGGTCATCACCTTAAAAAAATCCGTTTTATGTATTTTATTTTCCTGATTATATCATAAAAAACAGGACTTTATACTTATTAATGATTCAGGCTCTTTGGGACAGTCCATGAATGGTTGACTTTGCACAGCGGACATTATATAATCTTCTTTGTGTGAAATAATGCAGCCTTTTTGTTCTGCTTCTGTGTTTCATTTTGTTCCTTATCTATTAAGGTGTATCGTGTAACTCTTTGCTGCTGGAGCGAGGATACATGAAAACAAAATGGACATGGCTGAATTGAACAGATGGGTTTTATTTTCACAAAAATAAAACCAAAGGAGGAGTCACATTATGGCTCGCTATACAGGTCCAAGCTGGAAATTATCCCGCCGTTTAGGCATCTCTTTGAGCGGTACGGGTAAAGAATTAGAAAAACGTCCTTACGCACCAGGTCCTCACGGTCCGGGACAGCGTAAAAAACTATCAGAATATGGTTTGCAATTGCAAGAAAAGCAAAAGCTTCGCCATATGTACGGTGTGAACGAACGCCAATTCCGCAACCTTTTTGACAAAGCTGCGAAAATGGCTGGTAAACACGGTGAAAACTTCATGATTCTTCTTGAAGCACGTCTTGACAACATCGTTTACCGTCTTGGCCTAGCGCGCACTCGCCGCCAAGCACGCCAATTGGTAAACCACGGTCACATTCTTGTTGACGGAAGCCGCGTTGACATTCCGTCTTACCAAGTTAAACCTGGCCAAACGATTTCACTTCGTGAAAAATCTCAAAACCTTTCTGCAGTTAAAGAAGCGGTTGAAGTGAACAACTTCGTTCCTGAATACCTGACTTTTGACGCTGAAAAGCTTGAAGGTTCACTAACTCGCCTTCCAGAGCGTTCTGAGCTTCCTGCTGAGATCAACGAAGCATTGATCGTTGAATTCTACTCTCGTTAATAGAAAATGCTCTTTAAAGAGCAATGGCAAAAACCCTGGAATTGTTGATATATCAGCGATTCTAGGGTTTTTTGTTGTATTCTTCTTCCACCGTTGATTCGGGGAGATTGCGGGCTGTTGATAAGCCGGGAATAAAACGGACCCAGCTCATAAGCGTCAAGTTTTTAATAGATGATCTTTCTTGCAAGATACCTCCTCACAAGCAAGATATGACAAACGTCTCCTTTTCTCTTATGCATATATTCGGTAAAATCAAATCGTTGGTTAAAGAATGAAAACGGAGGAGTGACCAACAAATGCTTATGTTTTTTGGTAAGTTTCTCTTGTTCTACTTGTTCTGTTTAGCTGCATTCGCCATTTTCAAAGTCATGTACTACAATATCAGCAAAAAATGGGTTGCAAAGACTGAAGATGGCACTAAATTGAATTGGGCTTTGAATGTCTTTGTTAAACACGGTAAGAAAATGGACAGCAACGACTGCTTTGTGATGGGGGTGTTAGCGGGATGGTGTGCGATTTATTTATAAAAAACTCCCGGAAGGCTTCGATGAGGGCTAAGATCCGTCCCGCGATACGAGGGGCATGAACTTCAGTGACTGCTTTTGTTTTAGCCTCGCCCATTTGACTGTCTCCGGTATCTCAAAACCATCTTGAATCGTCACTGAAATTGATATGCCAAACAATCTTCGGAAATACGGGCATCTCTCATTAAAAATCAAGTTAACAGTCGTTCCCCTTCGGTCTTCTTCAGACTATAAAAAACCCCAATCGCCAGATGATTGTCTAACAATTGGGGTGCAATTTACGATACATTTACTTTTGGATCTGGTCCATATTGATTTTCTTTTGTTTCGCCAGCCTGACAGTAAAAAATCAGCAGAATGACAGCACCGATAATCGGCAACAAGCCAATTAAAATCCACCAGCCGCTTCTTCCGGTATCATGCAGCCTGCGGACATTGACAGCCAAAGAAGGCACCAAAACAGCCAACTGATAAATTAAGATCAGGACGTACCCGAGGAATCCACCGCCATACCCGATGATATATCCTACTTGATATCCATCATATCCTTCCGCTGTCATGATTCCTGAAATAAATAAACTTACGATCATTACTGTTAAGATAAATAAAATAAAACATATGATACCGTTAAACAAATGAAACAACCAATATTCCTTTCGTCTTGCTCTCCCTTCAAAATTCGCATAATTCCTCAAGCCTTTCCAAAACCACTTCATACAAGTTCCTCCATTGTCAAATCTATAAATTTGCGAAAAACATATGAATTATACCATAAAATATCATTATCGACCATTTACTTGAAGGATGCTCCCAAGTCATCTTAGAGGAACATTTTTTTAATTGGAATTTGAGCTTGTGCCTTTTCAAAATTTCAGTTCTCATTTCACCATTGCTTCTGTATAATATGAATCATCCATTTCGCCTCTGTAGCTCTAGAAGGGAAGAGCGCCGTAAAACATTGTAGGAACGGGTCGCAAGGCAAGGGTTTCAGAAGCACCGAAAAGCAAATAGCTGAGACAGGTGGAATTCCTGTCGGTAAAAGTCCGTAGGGAAGCGTGTTCTCCCCTAGCCTATGCTTACGAGAGGAGTGCGGGTTCGAATCCCGCCGGAGGCATTGATCTTTGTTCTCTAAGAAGAAGCCAAAAAAACAGACAGAAATTCACTGTCTGTTTTTTACGGCTTTAATCTGTCATATATTAAAATGTGTAAGATTTTCCGTCATCCGGCACAGCATACGAGAGGACATTCCTTTTTCCTGTATGAAGCTCTTCAATTCTTCCCGTGCATATGTCTGGAAATCAATGGGTCGGCTTGATCCAGCACTATCTTCTTTCATGATGACGGGAGACCCGGCTTCAAAGTATTGATTGTACCCTTCGTTAACGGCTATGATGTCCGGCTGATGCGCGGAAATTTCTTCGCGGACACCTTCATACCAAGAGGGCCCTAAAGACCCTCTACTTCAGCCACTTTGCTGCATTTTCCGTCTGATTCAATTGATTGTATCCGTCAGCCGACTGCTGCACCTCTTGTTTTCGTTCCGTTTCCAGCTGCATGTTGTAATCTTCCATAAACTTTTCTTTCGCCGCAATGAACAGGTTCATGCTACATTCCTCCCTCTTCAACGATGGAAATGCTCTACCTATTACATCTATATTTTTGACATTTCCTGAATGAACATACATGAAACATACGGACACAAAAAAACCCTTGCCGTTTGGCAAGAGCTTTTTGATTATTTATAAGTCAGCAGGAAGTATTTCTTTTTACCGCGGCGAATGACGGTAAACTGTCCTTCGATGCGGTCGTCGCCGGTGAGGACGTCCGCAACATCGGTGCGGCGCTCGCCGTTAACGTATACCGCGCCGTTTGTGATATCTTCGCGCGCCTGGCGTTTAGACGGAGACAGCTTGGATTGGACGAGCACCTCAACAAGAGGCAGTTCATCCGCTTTCTCAAGTTCCATGGAAGGAACCCCTTTAAAGCCGACCTTCACTTCTTCAGCAGTCAGCTGTTTAATATCTCCGCTGAAGAGTGCTTTTGAGATGTTGACAGCCTGCTCAAACGCTTCACGGCCGTGTACAAGAACGGTCACTTCTTCGGCGAGGCGCTTTTGCGCTTCGCGTTTTTCAGGCGCCGTCTCTGCTTTTTCAGCGAGATCTTCAATTTCTTCTTTGGACAAGAAAGTGAAGTATTTCAAGTATTTCACGACATCCCTGTCGTCGGTATTGATCCAGAACTGATAAAACTCATATGCCGACGTCTTCTCTTTATCAAGCCAGATCGCGCCGCCTTCCGTTTTTCCGAACTTCGTGCCGTCTGCTTTTGTCACAAGCGGAATCGTCAATCCGAAAGCTTTTGCATTCTCTTCAGATTTGCGGATAAGCTCGAGGCCTGACGTGATATTGCCCCACTGGTCGCTTCCGCCGATCTGCAGCTTGCATTCCTGGTTTCTGTACAAATTCAAGAAATCGAGAGACTGTAGGATCATGTAGCTGAATTCAGTATAAGATATGCCCGTCTCGATTCTGGAGCTTACCGTATCTTTGGCAAGCATGTAATTGATTCCAAAGTTTTTGCCGACATCGCGCAGGAAATCAATGACGTTCATTTTGCCGATCCAGTCATAGTTGTTCGCCATAATCGCCGGATTTTTTTCAGCTTCAAAATCCAGGAAACGCGAAAGCTGGTTTTTGATTTTCTGCGACCATTCGCGGACGATTTCTTCATTGTTCAGCGTGCGCTCCGCTTTCTTTCCGCTCGGATCGCCGATCAGGCCCGTCGCTCCGCCTACGAGCGCAATCGGACGATGTCCGGCCAGCTGAAAGCGGCGAAGCATTAATATCGGCAACAGGTGTCCGATATGCAGACTGTCAGCTGTCGGATCAAATCCGGAGTATAAGCTGATTTTTTCTTTATCCAGCAGTTCTCTCAAGCCTGCTTCATCGGTTTGCTGCTGAATCAGTCCCCTGAAGGACAAATCATCAAGTAAGTGTGTCATCATCATTTAGCTCCTTTTTTCCAAAAATAAAACGCCCCTTCGCAAAAACGAAGGGACGATAAAAATCGCGGTACCACCCTGCTTAAAAGAACGCATGGCCGCGCTCTTTTCACTCTCAATGATAACGGAAAAGCTTCCGTTCTTCTGCTACACAAAGCCCGGGAGGCTTTTTTCGCAAAAGCGGTTCGTGAGTGTAATTCAAACCATCCATATGTGCTGATTTTCACCGGCCATCAGCTCTCTAAGACAGGGAAGGATGCGTTTTACTAATCTCAGTCTTCACCTTTTGAATATTCGACTAAATCTTTTTTAACATAATATTTTTGCATTGTCAATGAGACATCAGTCTTCCATCGATGAGAGATCGCCTGCCGGAAGGTTCAGCTCCCAAGCTTTCAGGACGCGTCTCATGATCTTTCCGCTTCTTGTTTTCGGCAGTTTATCCTTGAATTCGATTTCCCTTGGCGCGGCGTGTGCGGCCAAGCCTTGTTTCACGAACTGCCTGATTTCTTCTTTTAACGAATCTGACGGTTCATAACCGTCCCTCAAGGCGATGAACGCTTTAATAATTTCACCGCGGACGGGATCCGGTTTGCCGATGACGCCTGCTTCAGCGACAGCTTGATGCTCAACAAGCTTGCTTTCGACTTCAAACGGGCCGACGCGCTCGCCCGATGTCATGATGACATCGTCGATCCTTCCCTGGAACCAGAAGTATCCGTCTTCATCCATGTAGGCGGAATCTCCTGACACATACCAATCCCCCGGCATAAAATAGGAGCTGTATTTTTCAGGATTGTTCCAGATCGAATGCATCATCGACGGCCAGCCTTTTTTAATGGCGAGATTCCCCATTCTGTAAGGAGGCAGTTCATTTCCCTGGTGATCGACGATTGCAGCCTCTACGCCTGGAATCGGCTTGCCCATCGATCCCGGTTTAATTTCCATGCACGGGTAATTGCAGATGAGCTGCGCTCCTGTTTCGGTCATCCACCATGTATCATGAATCCGGTTGCTGAAGACTTTATGCCCCCATCTGATGACTTCAGGATTTAACGGCTCCCCTACGCTTAAAATATGCCGTAATGAGCTCAGATTATATTTGTTCACGAGATCGTCGCCAGCACCCATCAGCATCCGAAAAGCCGTTGGCGCGCTGTACCATACCGTCACTTCCATTTTTTCAATCGTTTCGTACCATGCTTCGGGACTGAATCTGCCGCCTACGACAACATTCGTTGCTCCATTCAGCCACGGACCGAAGATCCCGTAGACCGTTCCGGTAACCCAGCCTGGATCAGCCGTGCACCAATAAATGTCATCGTCGTGCAGATCAAGAACCCATTTGGCTGTTTGATAATGCTGAATCATTGCTTTGTGGACGTGGAGAACCCCTTTTGGCGCGCCGGTCGAACCCGATGTATAGTGAAGCAGCATCCCGTCTTCCTGATCCATCCATTCAATCTCAAGATCAGTATCTGCTTCAGCCGCTTTCGCGTAATAATCGATGACAGACCCTTCTTCCTTTACGCCTTCTCCAACGACAATGATTGATTCAAGATCCGGAAGTTCGCCGGCCGGCACCCGTTCAAGCAATTCCGGCGTCGTCACGATAACCTTCGCTCCGCTGTTTAAAAGCCTGTCTTTGACAGCGCCTTCCATAAATGCTTCAAACAACGGCCCGACGATCGCTCCCAATTTGACAGCGCCGAGAAGAATAAAATAAAGCTCGGGTGATCTCGGCATAAAAACAAACACACGGTCTCCCTTTCCCACATTGGCATGCTGCTTTAAGACATTCCCGGCTTTATTCGTTTCATTTTTCATCTCTCTGAAGGTGTACTTTTCTTCGCGGACCGGATCTTTGTAGTAAAATGCCACTTTATTTTTCAAATTTGACTCAGCGTGGCGGTCGATCGCTTCATAAGCTGCATTGATTTTTCCCGTTTTGTGCCATGAAAAATGTTTTTCGGCATCCTTCCAGTCAAATGTCCGGTATGCTTCATCATAGTCTTTCAAGTTGTAGTTTCCCTTTTCTGCTGGCAACGCTTTCAATTCCATGCCCATCCCCCTTTGTTCGCTCATCAAAATATATTATAGTATAGATTTTTTATTTTCTCAATTTTTAAAAAATACTCTTCCATCCTATGAAAACGCTTAATATTTTGGTATGTTATGTATAAAAGACTTCAACTAAGATGTAAGGCGGTGGATACGTGGACCATCACAAAACTTATCATGCCAAAGAATTGCAGACCGAGAAAGGCTCCGTGCTGATAGAGGGCCCTATCAGTCCCGAAAAACTCGCACAATATGAATTTCACAACGAGCTTACAGCCTTTCGCCCATCTCAAAAACAACATGAAGCATTAATCGAAATCGCAGGGCTTCCCGAAGGACGGATCATCATCGCCCGTTTCCGGCAAACCATTGTCGGCTATGTGACATATGTTTATCCAGACCCGCTTGAAAGATGGTCTGAAGGAAACATGGAAAATTTAATTGAGCTTGGAGCCATCGAAGTCATTCCGGCGTTCAGGGGTCACTCTGTCGGGAAGACGCTGCTTGCGGTCAGCATGATGGATCCACAGATGGAAAAATATATCATCATCACGACTGAATATTACTGGCATTGGGATCTAAAGGGGACTAATAAAGATGTTTGGGAATACAGAAAGATGATGGAGAAAATGATGAATGCCGGAGGGCTTGTCTGGTTTGCGACAGACGATCCGGAAATCAGCTCCCATCCCGCCAACTGTTTAATGGCCCGCATCGGAAAAGAGGTCAGTCAGGAGTCGATCGAGCGTTTTGACAGACTCAGATTCCACAATCGTTTTATGTATTAAGGGAGCAAAGGGGACCTGAATATGATTGTTGAAAAAATCATGAAACGGGATGTTGTGACACTTTCCAGAACGGATACGATTGAAGAAGCGATCAAACGCATGCGAACATTTCATATTAAACACCTTCCCGTCATCAATGAACGGGGAACGGTCATAGGCATCGTCACGGACAGGGACGTCAAAACAGCAAGTCCGAGTATTTTTGCCCAAAACAGATCTGACGAAGATTTAAAAAAGCCGGTGGAACTGATTATGTCAAAAGAAGTGATCACCGGTCACCCGCTTGATTTTGCCGAAGAAATATCAGCTATTTTTTTCGAACACGAAATCGGCTGCCTCCCGATCGTAAAAAACGGGAAGCTTGTCGGCATTGTGACAAAATCCGATTTGCTGCATACGTTCGTCCAGCTGACAGGAGCCCATTTTCCAGGCTCCCAAATCGAAATCAAAACCGATCATATCGCCCGTAGCCTCGCTGATATCAGCGCCATTTTCAGCAGGCGCCAAATCGCCATATTGAGCGTGCTCGTATATCCCGGTGATGAAGATGATTCGAAAATACTCGTGTTTCGCGTTCAAACAATGAATCCCGCCTCTATCATCAAAGACGTGAAGTCCAAAGGGTATCAGGTTCTTTGGCCGGCTGTTCAAAGGGATTTGCCATGAAGGACAGCGTATTTATTTTTTCTCCCTCTTACCAAACCTATCAATTTCATCAAGATCACCCGTTTAATCAGCTGCGAGTCTATGTAACATACGATCTTTTGAATACGGTCGGCGCATTTGAACCGGGAGAAACGATTGCTCCGCGCATAGCGACAGAAGCCGAGCTCGGCCTTGTTCACACAGGCGATTATATCAAGGCTGTCCAGCTTGCAGGGGCGGGAAAACTCCTGGCAGCCGAAAGCGAAAACTACGGGCTTGGAACAGAAGATACCCCTGTCTTTGCCGGGATGCACGAAGCCGCCTCCCTTTTGGTGGGCGGAACACTGACAGCTGCAGACTATGTCATGACGGGCAAAGCAAGACACGCCCTCAATCTCGGAGGCGGGCTTCACCACGGATTCAGAGGAAGAGCTTCAGGATTTTGCGTCTATAACGACAGTTCAGTTGTGATACGATATTTGCAGAAAAAATATCATGCGAAGGTTTTATATATTGATACGGACGCCCATCACGGCGACGGGGTGCAGTTTACGTTCTATGATGATCCTTCCGTGTGTACCGTCTCGATTCATGAAACCGGCCGCTACCTTTTCCCGGGAACGGGGCAAGTACAGGAAAGAGGTCATGGCGAAGGCTACGGCTACGCTTTTAATATCCCGCTCGATGCCTTCACAGAAGATGAGTCTTTTCTTGAATCCTACCGGACGGCTGTTTCTGAAATAGCCGAGTTTTTCAAACCGGACGTTATTTTGTCGCAAAACGGAGCTGACGCGCATTACTACGATCCGCTGACACACTTGTGCACGACGATGAAGATTTACGAAGAGATTCCAAAGCTCGCTCACGAACTTGCACACACCTATTGCAACGGAAGATGGATCGCTGTCGGCGGAGGCGGGTACGACATTTGGCGCGTCGTACCGAGGGCATGGGCAAGAATCTGGCTTGAAATGAAAGGAATGAAACCTGAGGATAAGATGCCTGAAAAATGGCTGAAAAAGTGGGGGAAGCAGGCATCTGTCCGACTTCCTGCCAACTGGTCCGACCCGGCAGATTTGTATCCTTCGATTCCAAGAAAATCCGAAATAACGGAAAAAAACGCCCAAACCGTTGCCAAAGCTCTTTATCCGATTCGCTCTGCCAAGCGCGCCACTTAATGCGAAAAATCCCGGCGTACAGAAAAGGCCTTGCTTTTATGCAAGACCTTGCTTTCTTCTCATTTATTTTTTTGCGATGACAATTTCAACGCGCCTGTTTTCCTTCATATGGCTCTCTGTGCGGTTGTCCTTGACCGGTTTTGTATCGGCATAACCGATGGCAAGAAAACGTGAAGAGTCGAGCTTTTCTTTCGACGTAAAGTAGCCGATCACAGTGCTCGCCCTTGCCGCAGAAAGCTCCCAATTGGATGGAAAACGGTAAGTCGAAATCGGGCGGCTGTCCGTATGCCCCTCCACACGGATCGGGTTGGACACTGATTTGAGAAGGACGGCGATTTTATGCAAAAGCGGGTGAGCCTGGTCTTTCAGATCCGCTTTTCCCGAATCAAACAAAACCGCTTCCTGAAGGACGAGGATGATGCCCCGTTCATCACGCTTGGCCGCTATCAAACTTGACAGTTCATTTTTTTCAATATAGTCGTTGATTTTCTTTAATAAATCTTCTTGGCTTTTAGCCGTTTTTTCAGCCTTCTGATCGTCCGCGTTTTCTTTTTTCAGCTCTGCGGCGGATTTGCCGTCGGCCCTGTCTTGAAATGAACCGACTGCTGCTTTAAATTTGTTTAAATCGATTTGCGACATCGAAAACAGTAAAATAAAGAACACGAGGATGAGCGTAATCAAATCCGAAAACGTGATGATCCAGTTTGACGATTTGCGACCCTGCTCGCGCTTTCTTCGTTCATGTCTAAGCTTCATGAGCCCTGTCCTTTTGTTTTATATGATCCGCCCGCTTTTTTGCCCATTCTTCTTTTGAACTGAAAACGACAAGCTGGCTTTCCAGATTTCGCGGATTTCTTCCCGACTGGATGCCGATGATGCCTTCGATCATGACCTGCTTCTTAAAGATTTCATTCTCAGTCTTTTCTTCAAGCTTTGCGGCGATCGGTATAAACAGCATGTTGGCTAAAAGGGATCCGTAAAGCGTCGTCAAAAGGGCGATCGCCATATTCGGACCGAGCGTTTCCGGCTTGTTCAGGTTTTTGAGCATCATGACGAGTCCGACAAGGGTTCCGATCATTCCCCATGCAGGGGCAAATTCCCCCGCTTTTTCAAAGATTCTTCTTCCCTTTCTGTGCCTTTCTTCCATCGCGGCGATTTCCGAGTTCATCACATTGCGGATCGTCTCCTCGTCCCATCCGTCGATGGCAAGAAGCAGACCTTTTTTCAAAAACGGGTCTTTCATTTCATTGATATTGGCGTCCAATGATAAAATTCCTTGTTTGCGCGCCTGTTCAGACAGGCTGACAAAGGTTTTGACCAAGTCGCGTACATCGTCTTCTTCCGAAATAAAGACCTGCTTCAGCACAGCCGGCGCTCTTTTTAAATCTTTCGGGGAAAAGCTGATGAAAACAGCTGCACACAATCCGCCCGTCACGATAAAGAAAGACGTCAAATCGATAAACGAATAAAAACCGGAAAGCCCCGCTCCAGAGACAACGCCGATTACTAAAATGAAAATACCCAAAATCAAACCGACCGGTGTCAGATAATCAAATCGTTTCATTTTTTCATAATCTCTCCAGCTCAAGGAAAAGAAAGCAAGCAATTCACGAAAAAAGCTGTGAACACTTGCTTTCTTTCTCGTTTATTTAATCATGATCATTTTGTTGATTGTCTGAGTTCAATGCGATGCGGCAGCTGGACAATATGCTCTTCGACTTCCTCTTTGTTCATCAGCTTTGTCAGAAGTCTCATCGCTACGGCACCGATATCATACGTCGGCTGGACGACAGTCGACAGCTGCGGTCGAACCATTAATGAAAGCCTTGTATTGTCAAAGCCGATCACTTCAAGGTCATCCGGAATAGCCAGTCCTTTATCCTGTGCTGCGTGAATAACGCCGAGTGCCATTTCGTCTGTCGCTGACAGGACGGCCGTCGGTTTTTCATCCAGCTTCATTAGCGCCTCCAGCGCTTCCATTCCTGAATCGTACGTATAATCGCCTTCTGCGACATACTCTTCTTTAAATGTCAGCCCCTTATCCTCAAGCGCTCTTTTAAAGCCTTGAAGTTTTTTCGCTTGATTGACCGGCTCAGTCATAGGTCCTGATACAAACGCAAGGCGCTTATGGCCTTTTTCAATCAGCATGGTAGCCGCATCATAAATGGCCTGTTCATAATCGATCGCAACCGACGGCGTTTCCCCTTTTTCTTCAACAGATGCCGCAAGCACGATCGGAACTGGTGACCGCTTAAACTCCTCCACATGCTCTTCAGTGACATTTCCGCTCATAAAGACGATACCGTCAACTTGTTTTCCCAGCATCGTATTCAAAAGATGAAGTTCTTTGTCCATATTCTGGTCGGAGTTGCTCAAAATAATATTGTACTTGTACATCGTTGCGATATCTTCGATTCCCCTCGCCAGCTCTGAATAAAAGATGCTGGAAATATCGGGAATGATCACACCGACAGTCGTCGTCTTTTTGCTTGCAAGGCCCCTTGCCACGGCATTTGGACGATAGCCAAGACGCTCGATGGCTTCAAGCACCTTCTTTCTCGTCGTCGGCTTGACGTTCGGATTTCCGTTCACAACCCTGGAAACGGTTGCCATACTTACATTTGCTTCGCGTGCTACATCATATATTGTCACATTACTCATTTTTACCACTCCTTCAACTGGGTACACTTTTCTTTTCCTATAGCATAAACATTTTCATGTAGAGAAATGTCAAAATGTAAAACTTTATGTAAAATAAACAGAACTCAAGTTTACATTATTTTTCATAACCTGCCAAAACAAAAGGGGCTCTCTGAAATTATACACGGTTTTACCTAATATGAAAACGTTCCCTTTATTTTTATAATTAATTTAAATAAGAATAAACAGCTTTTTAATTAAAAATAAGACATTTTTTCGACAATTTTTGATGACAACTAAAAAAAGGACCGCTCGAAAGCGGTCCATAAACGAATCTTATGCTTTTACTTGAACGAGCGGCTTCAGTTCATTTAACCATTTTTCAAATGCCGGGATATCCATTTGCTGAGCAGAGTCGGAAAGCGCGACAGAAGGATCAGGGTGAACTTCGGCCATGACGCCGTCAGCTCCGATCGCAAGCGCTGCTTTTGCTGTCGGAAGCAGCAAGTCGCGGCGTCCGGTAGAATGAGTGACATCCACGAATACAGGAAGGTGAGTTTCCTGCTTCAGGATCGGCACAGCTGAGATATCAAGCGTATTTCTAGTCGCTGTCTCATACGTTCTGATTCCGCGTTCGCAAAGGATGATTTGATCATTGCCCTGTGACATGATGTACTCCGCTGCATTGATGAATTCCTTCAGCGTTGCGGCAAGTCCGCGCTTCAGCAGAACCGGCTTCTTCACTGAACCGGCGGCTTTTAAGAGCTCGAAGTTTTGCATGTTGCGGGCGCCGATTTGGATAACATCAATGTAATCAATGGCTTCTTCAATATGCTGCGGATTCACGATCTCACTGATGACGGCAAGATCATACTCATCAGCAACACGCTTTAAGATTTGTAGGCCTTCAACACCGAGGCCTTGGAAGTCGTACGGGCTTGTACGGGGTTTGAAGGCTCCGCCGCGAAGCAGTTTCAAGCCTTGCTTTTTAGCTGCGGCTGCAACTTCGGCTACTTGCTCATAGCTTTCAACCGCACACGGACCGACGATAAATCTTTGTTCTCCGTCGCCGATCTTTTCGCCTTTCAAATCAACGATCGTATTTTCAGGCTTTTTCTTGCGGGAAACGAGCAGTGCTTTGCTGTGATCGTCTTCCTGAAGCTCAAGTCCAGCTTTGAAAATCTCTTTGAAAATATGCTGGATCGTCGAGTTTTCAAACGGTCCGTCATTATTTTCAATAATTTCGTTCAGCATCGCTCTTTCTCTGACTGGATCGTAGCGGTTGATGCCTTGCGCTTCCTTCGCTTTTCCAATCTCCTGAACGATTCTTCCTCGCTCATTAATCAGCTTTAATATTTGCAAGTTTAATTCATTCGCCTGCTGCCTCAGCAAATCAAGTTCAGTGTTGCTCATGTTATCCATCCTTTCTTTTTAACTTCACCCTCTATGAGAATAAGAATGATTCAATTGATTAGGGTTTATTATAAACAATGTTTCTTAAAATGTCACGAAAAAATTCTTTATTACCAAAACGCTTTTAAGCGATAAAGCATTATATGCAGTTTATCCCTTGCTGTGCGGGTGTTTGTCGGAAGAATAAAAAAAAAGAATCCTGTTTGATTCTTTAACTTGATAACCTGTATATTCTCTGTATTGCCGTTTCGACGCTAAAAACCCTGTCATTCAAGGCAGCCGCCTTATCATCGGCATGTTCGACAATGTTCTCCGTAAATTGTCCGATGTTCTCGATGATCGTTTTCGGGAGCCTCTCCTGTCCTCTTTTCAGTTCATCTATATCTGTTTCAAGCCGATTCAGCCGCTTGTCCATTGCGTTTAAGCGGTTTTCTACTTTGTTTAAGCGCCCGTCTATTTCTTTGAAGCGCTTGTCGATTGCGTTAAAGCGCTTATTCTACTTCAACGAAACGTGCGTCCACTTCATCGAAGCGCTTGTCTATCTCAACGAAGCGTGCGTCCACTTCATCGAAGCGCTTGTCGATCTCAACGAAGCGTGCGTCCACTTCATCGAAGCGCTTGTCGATCTCAGCGAAGCGTGCATCCACTTCATCGAAGCGCTTGTCGACCTCAACGAAGCGTGCGTCGATTTTGTCTAAGCGCTTGTCGATTCCATCAAGACGCTGATTGATCGGACTCAATTCTTCTTTTAGAACGGATTGAAGCATGTCCTTTAATTCAGTGTTCAACTCATCACCTCCTGTTTTATTAATTATAACGTACAACCATGGATCAAACGATACATTTTCCTAAAAAGGCATTTCCATGAGGCAAAAGCATCATAACAACATAGAAAACGGCCAAAACGCTATACGTCTTGGCCGTTTTCACCTGCGGATTATCTGCTGTTTTCCGCAAGTGCTTGAGCTGTAATTTGCGAATGGGAGGCGTGCCATTTCACGTTCCCGTTTGTAAAAATGAAGGCTTGAGGACTTTCGTGTTTAATTCCGTACTGCTCAGCGATATAGTTTGACAGCGGTCGGCTTTCCTGCACTTTTAAATAATAAGCCGGTATGTCTTCATGCTGATTGGCGAATGATTCAAATTCTTCAAACGCGCGCCTGCTGATCGGGCATGTCACACTATGTTTCAAAAAGATAAATGTATCGTTGTTTTCTGCAAGCTTTTTAAATTCATCCTCTGTTTGAATGAGCTGTTTCGACACGGTGATCTCCCTTTCCTCCATTATTTCTGGACGGTATCCGCTGTTTCCCTTGCTTCATCTTCTATTTCATTTTTGGCTTCTTCAGCCTGTTCTTCGATTTTAGTCGATGCTTCTTCCTTTAGTTCATCAGCTTTTTCAGCACCTTTGTTTCGCAAGTCTTTGACTTTATCCATGATCTGTGAAGACTGGTCGGCAACAAGCTGTGAAATCGAAGATGTCTTCTCTTTGGCGATGCTGACGTACTCAGAACCTCTCTCCCTCGCTTCGCTTGTGAGCTTTCCGGTCTTATCTTTTAAAACGACAGCCTGATTTCCGAGGTCATCGCGAAGCTCTTTCCCTGACTTCGGTGCTAAAAATAAAGCTGCGGCTGCCCCGATGATTCCGCCTACAAACGTGCCGATTAAAAAATCCTTAGTATTCATTCCATCTTTACTCATAAATTATTCCTCCTTCATCTTCTTTTGTTTCCATCTATTCCAAATTTCCAAAGCTGCATTGCTCCAGCTGACAACTTGAGAAATTTTTTCACGGTTTTGCTCTGCGGCTGATGTGACGGACTCTGAAACCTGCTGAATGGAGCTGTTAAACTGCCTGACCGATGTGCCGACTTCCTGAACGGCATCCACGACCGTATTCAGCTTCAAAGATTTTTCCTGAATATCATCAGCGAGCCGATTCGTCTTATTCAGGAGCTCCGTTGTTTCAGCTGTGATGCCTTTCATTTGTCCTTCAACACCTTCCAGCGTTGCGGCAACATGATTGAGTGTGACTTGAAGCGATTTTAATGTTTTTGATAAATAGATAACCAGAATAAGAAAGCTGACAGCGATGAGTGCGGCGCTTAAATATAGAATAATAATCATCTTATCCTCCTCGAGCTAAGGTCTTACAATTGATGTATACCCAATTGTTTAAATCGTAAACCTTTATATTTACTTTTTCTACACGCACGAGAGAATTCCTTTAACAGAAACTCCCGGCTCCATATGTACAAAAAAGCAGCGGATTGACTCACACTGCCTTTTTCTCATTATGCTAATACATTTTCATATGCTTTTAAATACTTTTGAATGTCACCTGCGCCCATGAAAATTAACACTGCATTTTCATGCTCCTTTAAAATCGATGTGTCATTTTCATCGATCAGCTTCGCCTGCGGGATTTTCTCCTGCAAATCGCCGATCGTCAGCTTTCCTGCATTTTCCCGGGCAGATCCGAATATATCGCAAAGATATACATAATCGGCTTTCTTGAGGCTTTCGGCAAACTCATTCAGGAACGACTGCGTGCGCGTAAATGTATGCGGTTGAAATACTGCGACAATGTCCCGTTCCGGATACTTCTGTCTGGCTGCTTCAATCGTCACCGTGATTTCAGTCGGATGATGGGCATAATCGTCAATCAACACTTGGCTGCCGGCATGTTTTTCGTTAAATCTGCGTTTAACGCCGCCAAAGGTTTGCAATCCTTCTTTAATGATATCGACATCGACCTGTTCATAATGGCAGAGTGCGATAACGGCCAAAGCGTTCAGAACGTTATGGCTGCCGTATGCCGGTATATAGAAGGTATCGTAGAATGTGTTCCTGACGAAAACATCGAACGTTGTGCCCTCGGTATTTTTGATGACATTTCTCGCCTGAAAATCGTTTTCCTCGGCAAAGCCGTAGTATACGACTGGAACGTTCGCATGGATTTTCATCAAATATTCGTCGTCGCCGCATGCGATAATTCCCTTGTTCACCTGTAATGCCATCGTTTGAAATGCGTCAAATACATCATCGATATTCGCGAAATAATCGGGATGATCAAAATCAATATTTGTCATGATCGCATAATCAGGCTGATAGCTCAGAAAATGCCTTCTGTATTCACAGGCTTCAAGCACAAAGTACTCGCTGTTTTCGCAGCCTTTTCCAGTCCCGTCTCCAATCAGATAAGATGTCGGTTTTGCTTTCTGGATGACATGGGATAAAAGACCCGTCGTTGACGTTTTGCCATGTGCCCCTGTCACGGCAATACTCGTAAATTTCTTCAGATAGTCACCGAGGAATTTATGATACCGCACGACTTGCAGGCCTTCGGCTCGCGCTTTTTCAATTTCAGGATGGGTGTCGGGAAAAGCATTTCCGGCAATAACAATCATTCCCGGCTTGATATTTTCCGGATCAAACGGATATATCGGGATATTTCTCTCCTCTAAAGCGGTTTGTGTAAAAATGTACTTTTCGATATCCGATCCTTGGACATTATATCCATTATCATGGAGAATTTGGGCAAGCGGACTCATACCTGTCCCTTTTATTCCGACAAAATGATAAACAGTCATAATTGTACCTCCAACAAACGTCTATCTGCTTCCCAGTATATGACGCTTATTTCAATTTGCAACCTAAGCTCGGCCGCATCGTTTTCTTCAAAGTCATCATTATATTCAGTATCAGACATTTTCAAGAGTGAATAAACCTCCTGCGTAAAGGATTTTTTTGAACCCTTTCACGGAAGTGCTCTTAAAAACGGATTAAAACGCCGCTGCCGGCGCTTTAATATGCGGCGCTCTAAAAAAAACACGCCCATCTGCTATCATACCATGTTTAGCCGAAAAGTGAACTACTTTCTATTAACTGTTCCAGCTCGGCCTTTGTAATCAGGACTTCTCTCGGCTTACTTCCTTTCGCCTCAGAAATCATGCCTTCCCTTTCCATCATATCGATTAATCTGGCAGCTCTGTTATAGCCGATGCGAAAGCGCCGCTGCAGGCTTGAAGTGCTGGCGCTGTTTTGTTCCACGGCAAATTCGCACGCTTCCAGAAACAGTTCATCCTGATCAAATCCGGCCGGATTTTGTCTGACCAATTGTTCTTGTTCAAATAAATAGTTCGGCTCCTGCTGCCGTCTGACATGTGAAACGACACGGTCAATCTCCCGGTCGGAAACAAAGTTGCCCTGCAGGCGGACCGGTTTGCCTGAACCGTTCTCCAGGAACAGCATATCCCCTTTTCCAAGCAGCTTTTCAGCTCCCGCCATATCGATAATCGTTCTTGAATCGACGGCGCTTGATACAGAAAACGCTATTCTTGTTGGTATATTGGCTTTAATCAAGCCGGTAATGACATCAACTGAAGGCCGCTGCGTCGCGATCAGAAGATGGATGCCGCACGCTCTTGCTTTTTGTGCGATTCGGCAGATGCTTTCTTCCACTTCATTCGGAGCGACCATCATTAAGTCGGCAAGTTCATCAATCACGACAACAAGATAAGGAAGTTTTTCACCCATGTTCTGTTCCCGGACTTTTTCATTAAATCGTTCAATTTCCCGAACACCGGAATGGGCAAATAATTCATAGCGCCGCTCCATTTCTTCGACAACCCATTTTAATGCAGCAGTTGCCGCTTTGGCATCTGTGATGACAGGACTGACGAGATGAGGAATTTTATTATACGGAGCAAGCTCCACCATCTTAGGATCGATAAGCAGAAGCTTGACATCCCTCGGCGCCGATTTGAACAGCAGACTGACTAAGATCGTGTTGATGCATACGCTTTTCCCTGATCCCGTAGCCCCGGCAATCAACCCGTGGGGCATTTTTTTCAGATCTGCCACGACGGGCTTTCCGGAAATGTCGAGTCCGAGGGCTGCGGTCAGAGGGGACGGATTCGTTCTGAATTCCGAACTTCTGATCATTTCGCGCAAATAAACCATTTTACTATGCAGATTCGGCACTTCAATTCCGATCGTATTTTTTCCCGGAATCGGCGCTTCGATCCGAATATCTTTCGCTGACAGGCTGAGTTTAATATCATCTGACAGATTTGTAATTTTGTTGACTTTCACTCCGGGTTCAGGATGCACCTCAAATCTTGTCACAGAAGGCCCCTGGGTGACATGAACGACATTTGCTTTGACATTGAAGTTCTCAAGCGTGACGTCCAACAGCTCGCGCTGCTCGTGTATCCAGGCCTGATCATCCTGCTTTTGCGCCGGAGGCACATCAAGCAAAGACATATTCGGGAACTGATATCCTTGAGGCGCTTTTTCTTTTTGTTTATCTGATGAAAGCATCATGACATTAAACGGAACAGAGCCTTTCTTCGATCCCGGAGCAGCTCCTGTTTCCCGTTTCCGCGGAGCCTCAGGCCGCCCCTCAACTGTCCCTGTACTCTCCCGGTCCTGTTCGCTGTTTTCGGGTTCACCAGCGCTTGACGCTGTCTCTTCCGGTTCCGGTGAAAATGATGCATGCTCATGTCTCCAGCCAGCCTGGCTGCTTCCGCTTGTTTCTTCACGAGCGTCAGCCGGCGTGTTGGAATCTGTCCGGTTTTTGTTATCGGAAGGACCATCGCTCTGGTCGGATACTTCAGAACTGCGGCCAGTGTACTGCTTTTCTGGAATTGAAGCTTCCGGGTCAGGCAGCATTTCGTCCGAGCCGTTAGTCTCCCCATGTTCTTCTACGATGGTTTCTGCATCCTCTGCAGTTTCCTTCTCTTCTCCGGTTTCCTCGATCTGATCCAAAAGCTTTTCGATTTGTTCCGGCGTTTGCTCGGCGGGAATTGCTTCTTCTTCCGTTATGTTCCATGATGCGGTGGCTGTCTCTTCTTCAGCTTCATACCGCAGCGCTTTCTCTTCGGCAAGCCCGCCGCCTTCTGTCATTCGCTCTTGGCGGATTTCCGTTTCTTCCGGAGTATGCGTTGAGACAGAGGTTTCCGTTCGTTCGGATTCATGCCGCAGCGCTTTCTCTTCGGCGAGCCCAGAATCTTCTGTCATTCGCTCTTGGCGGATTTCCGTTTCTTCCGGAGTATGTGTTGAGACAGGGGTTTCCGTTCGTTCGGATTCATGCCGCAGCGCTTTCTCTTCGGCGAGCCCAGAGTCTTCTGTCATTCGCTCTTGGCGGATTTCCGTTTCTTCCGGAGTACGTGTTGAGACAGGGGTTTCCGTTCGTTCGGATTCATGCCGCAGCGCTTTTTCTTCAGCGGCTTCGCCACCTTCTGTGATTTGCTCTCGGCGGAAATCCGTTTCCTCCGACATATGCGGGACATCTTCAAATTCGGCTCGCCATGTCGGATTGCGACTCTCGCTTTTAGTCAGCGGACGGCCGTTCTTTTCAGTTTGCAAGGAAGGTTCTTCTCGTACCGGCTGCTTATTTCCGGCAACCTTCTGCTCTTTTTCAATTTCTTCGTTAAACAGCGTGACACGCGCTTCCATTTGTTTGTTTGCACGATATGTATAATTTTCCGGTTTGGCTCTTTTCTGTTCATGAAAGCCGTAAACCGGTGACGGGATGACGGACGGCCTAAAGGGTTTTTTCGCCGCTTTCTCTTCATGATGATAGGAATTTCCGGGTTTCGGCTGAGAAGCTGTGTGCCGGCTTGCCGGGCGGCGGGTCCTTTGTTCGCGGCTGTCATCCTTTTCCCGCGGCCGCGAGTTTTGATCAGGTATAACCGGGAAGCGGAATTTCCCTTTTGGATATTCATATACGACTTTTGCGTCGGAAATTTGCGGCATTTCTTCGTCTTTCTCTATAAATGAATCCGCCTCAAACTCATCTATGTGCTTTTTTTGTTTTTCATTATCTTCATCATCGCCTAAAAACAGGCTGAACATTTTATTAAACCAGCTCATGAATCATCACTCTCTAACTCCCTTAAATTTTTCGGGGACGGTTTTAAGTATACCACTGCTTCCCCACCCAGAAAAGGACAAGTCCTTCTCATGTGTCCGCCCTCCGAATAAAAAAGCCGCCAAGTTTGTCTACCCAGCGGCTTCTTTTTTACATCTATTCGAAAGTTTTGTTCATTTTATGCCGTTAAAATGTAAAAGCTTCTCCTGCTTTACGGCTGTCATCAAGGACAAGAATGCCTTTTTCCTTCGGCGCGTCTGGGAGGTTCAGTTCCTTGGCAGAACAAATCATACCGCTTGACGCCACTCCGCGAAGTTCCGCATCTTTAATAATCATACCGCTCGGCATCACGGCTCCAACTTTGGCTACGACGACTTTTTGGCCGGCTTCAACATTAGGAGCTCCGCAGACGATTTGCAGCGTATCGCTCCCTACATTCACTTTGCAGACACTCAGTTTATCGGCATTCGGATGCTTTTCTTTTTCTTCGACATATCCGACCACAAACTTCGGAGAAAGATCGACGGTCAGCTCATCTTTCAAACCGTTGCGGACCAGGATTTCATTCACATCCTGGACAAAGGATTCGGAAAGCGCAACAGCTCCGCTTTCCTCAATGCTTAAATATGAGGAAACATTAAAAATGTTATAGCCTCCTGTTTCCTTTGTGTCTTTATGAAAAATTTTCACGACGTCTCCGCAGCGCTCAAAAGCGATCTCTTCGCGCGGAATATCGTTCAATGAGATGAGCAGCGTATCGCCTACGCCTTCTGGATTATAAAATGCGTTCATGAGAAAAATTCCTTTCTATCATTTCTTTTTAGGGCGGTTTTTAGCCAGAATAAAGATCGGTTCAAGCTTTCCATCCTCATAAAGGAAAGAAAGCGCAGTGATCGGCACTGTTCCGTTTGCAAAAAAGCTCATCGACATTTGCCCGAGAATATCGTATCCGGCATTGTTGCGGATGTCGGCAATAATCAGCACATCCTGGTGCGGGATTGACACCGCCAGTGTCCCTTCCGCGCTTTTCTCATACTCTGCGAGAATCGATTCGTTCAACACCCTGCTGGCGTCATAGCCGTCATTTGCTCTGAAAAAGTAGAAGTGATTGCCGGCGACTGCGTCTTCTTTGACAACGGTTTGGAGCGAGCGAAGGTTAAAGGAAGCCGTTTCCCGAATCCTTTCCTTTGTCCAGCCCTCTTTTTCCAGCATTTTTTCGTCGATCAGCCGGTATGTGTTGCCAAGATCGAGCGCGTAGTATATTCGTGTTTCAGCCGTGTGGCCGTCAAAAATCAAGGGAACGCCTGCGCTGGATTTCTCGGGAAAGGAAGTCGAGCGGATGACGGGATAGATGAGACTTTCCCGCCCTTCCATTTCCTGCGACTGGCCTTTCATGGCATTGAGTGCTTCCTCAGTATAATAGACGACTTCGTCAATCGCATCATCTTTTTTCTGCTCCCATTTGGCGATGATCCCCGGGAGTTCGAGTGTAATGCCTTTTCCTGTATTTTTATCCTCGATTCTCAAGGTGTCTTTTTCCCTGTCGAAATGAAAGGACCAGTTGTCATTTTGCAAACGTTTTTTTAATATATCGGAAAGTTTCCTTGACGTCATTTTCATAGAGGAACTCTCCTTTCGGCTACTTATTCAGGGAATCTGTCAAAAATTGCTCGATTTCCTCTTTCGTTTTTCGGTCTTTGCTGACAAAGCGGCTGATTTCGTTTCCTTCTTTAAATACGAGGAAGCTCGGGATTCCGAAAATGTCCCACTCCGCGCACGTATCAATAAATTTGTCACGGTCAACATAATAGAATGTAAATTCCGGATAGTTCGCCTCAAGCTCGGGCAAAAACGGTTCTACAAAACGGCAGTCCGGGCACCAGTCAGCCGAAAACATCAACAAGGATAAATCGTCTTTCACAACTTTTTGCAGTTCTTCATTCGTCTCGATTGTTTTCATCACTCAACGCCTCCAATATATGTTCTTATCATCCATTCGGATCATACCAGACAACCGGCTCCATATCCAGCCTTTTGCTGTCCACCTGCTTTTTTAAAAGATGGACGATTCTTTATGTATCTTACCCGTTTTAAAAAGGGAAAATCTTAACGATCCGATCCTCTTTCATATCATAAGCATAATTTTTTTGCTTTATCAAGCCATTCTCGTTTAACATGGTAAGTAATAGGGTAAAAATATCCGTTAAGGCGCCTTGCGCCGTGATCCCATGACAGTCAGGAGGAGCATGTATGGAATTTATCGTTTATCTTGCCGGAGAAATACATAGCAATTGGCGTGAAGAAGTGAAGGAAAAAGCAAAATCGCTCAAGCTGCCGATCACGTTTGTCGGACCGATGGAAAATCACGACCGCTCCGACAACATCGGTGAAGAAATTATGGGCAAGCAGGCTGATTCGATCGCGAAAGATGATGCAGCCTCGGATTTGAATAATTTTCGAACTTCCGTTTTAATGAACAAAGCGGATGTGGTCATCGCTCTTTTCGGGGAAAAATACAAGCAATGGAACACGGCGATGGATGCTTCATACGCGATTGCCAAAGGCAAGCCGCTGATCATCATCCGTCCTGAGTCACTCCATCATCCGTTAAAAGAACTGTCAAACAAAGCGAACATTACCGTAGAAACTGTCAATCAGGCGATTAAATCGTTGTCGTACGTATTTGAAAGCCGGTAGCTGTATCATCAAAAAGAGACCCTGTGCGTAAAGCGGCACAGGGTCTCTTTGTTCAATCATTTCGCAAAATCGATTGTACGGCAGAACTGTCGCAAGCTTTGACAAGCTTGAGCAGCAATTCTTTTGCAGCAAGGTAGTCATCAACGTGGATAATGGAAGCAGATGTATGGATATATCTTGAACAAATGCCGATCACGGCCGAAGGAACGCCTTCATTTGAGATGTGAACGCGACCGGCATCGGTTCCTCCAGGGGAAACAAAATATTGATACGGGATGTCATGAGTCTCTGCCGTATCCAGCACAAAATTTCTCATTTCGCTGTGCGTCACCATCGTCCGGTCGAAAATCCTTAACAACACCCCTTTGCCGAGCTGGCCAAATTGATTTTTGTCGCCGCTCGCATCGTTTGCCGGACTTGCATCAAGCGCGAAAAACAAGTCAGGCTGTATCATATTGGCCGCAGTTTGCGCGCCTCTTGTGCCGAGCTCTTCCTGAACGGTCGCGCCTGAGTAAAGCGTGTTCGGAAGTTCTGCTCCCTGCAGTTCTTTCAGCAACTCAATGCTGAGTCCGCAGCCGTAGCGGTTATCCCATGCTTTCGCCATGATCTTCTTTTCATTTGCCATCGGGGTAAACGGGCAGATCGGCACGATTTGCTGGCCTGGTTTGACACCGATGCGTTCGGCATCTTCCCTGTCATCCGCACCAATATCAATCATCATGTTTTTGATATCCATTGGACGTCTCCTCTGCTCATCTGTTAAAAGATGAGGAGGCGTGCTCGCGATGACGCCGGGGATCGGCCCGTTGTCCGTATGGATTTCCACCCGCTGAGCCAATAAAACCTGGCTCCACCAGCCGCCCAGTGTTTGAAACCGAAGCAGTCCGTTGTCGGTGATTGATGTCACCATAAATCCCACTTCATCCATATGGCCGGCCACCATAATTTTCGGACTGTCTTCAGGTCCATGTTTAACGCCGAACACGCTTCCCAGTCTGTCCTGGAGGATCTCATCAGCATATTTTTCAAGCTCTTTTTTCATGAAACGGCGGACTAGATGTTCATTTCCCGGGGCGCCGGGGAGCTCCGTCAGCGTTTGAAAAAGCGTTCTCGTTTCCTGATTCATCTGTTTCCCTCTTTTCTTATGTATCTCTCTACATTTTACATAAGTGTGCGATGTGTTTCCAGAAGAGAGCCTATCCTTAACACGGACGGACATGTTCTGTATAATGAAAAAAACAAGCTTTGGAGGTGCTGAAAAGATGAAACTGCGCCATTTTCTTCTTGGGGCCGGCATCGGCATTGCCGCGGCCGTTGTTGTCAAACAATATGTCATGCAGCCTTACATTTCTTCTGAAAAAGCGCTGCGCATCGTCAAGTCCGCTTTTAAACAGAGAGGCCCGATCGACGGTTCATGGATATATACCGTTCCGGAAGCCTATACCGTAAACGGCGAAACCGTCATGGTGTACAAAACAGGCATTACACGTTCTGCTTTCGGAGAGCTTGAACAGTACGAAGTCATGGTTGATGCGAAGACAGGCATGATCGTAGATGTGATTGATACCGCAGCATAGCATCAAAAAAATGCGGCCTGAAATGGCCGCATTTTTTATATGGCGCGAATCGGCCGGTAGACCGGATGCCACATCGCATCCTGCACAGCTTGAATCACATCGCCCGGCTCATTTTCTGCAACTCCGTCTTTTATGGCTGCTTTAATGACAGCCGTTGCCACTGTTGCGGAAACCGTGCGCAAATCCTCAACCTCCGGAAGGAGCGCTGCGCCGGGCCGTCCGGTGTCAACCATACCCGCGATCGCAGCTGCGCTGGCGTAAAACATGTTGTCCGTAATCAGCCTTGCTTTTGATACGAGCGTTCCGAGACCGAGACCGGGGAATACAAAGGCATTGTTCGCCTGGCCGATCGCATAACGGATGCCGTTGTAATCGACAGGCGCAAACGGGCTTCCTGTGGCGACGAGCGCCCGCCCTTCCGTCCATTTGATCAAATCTTCTGGTCTTGCTTCAGATAACGGCGTCGGATTGGACATCGGAAATATAGCCGGCCGTTTCACATGCTTTGCCATTTCTTTTACGATTTCTTCTGTAAATGCGCCCGATACAGTAGAGGTTCCAATCAAAATGGTAGGCTGCACTTGTTTTACCACCTCAAGCAGATCGATTGTATCCCCCGGGCCGTTCCGGCTAAAGTCTTTGACCTCGTCGGCAGGCCGTGCATACGGCTTTTGAATGTCCTGCAAGTCGTTCATATCATCTGTCAGCAAACCGTTCCGGTCAACACACCAAAAACGGCGGTATGATTCCTCTTCCGACACCCCCTCTTGAACAAGAGCGGCGCGAATTTGCTCTGCGTTGCCGATCCCGGCCGTCCCCGCTCCGAATATGACCACTTTATGATCTTTTAGGGGCATTTTCGATATTTTGACGGCCGCAAGCACCGCTGCAAGGGTGACTGCTCCTGTGCCTTGAATGTCGTCGTTAAAGGTGCAAATTTTGTCTTTGTATTTTTTTAAAATCTGACGTGCATTTTGCGTTCCGAAATCTTCCCAATGCAGCAAAACGCCCGGAAACGTCTCGGTTGCGATTTGAACGTATTGATCAATAAACGATTCATAACGCTCGCCTCTGATTCTTGAATGCTGATTCCCGACATAAAGCGGATCATTGAGAAGCCTTTCCTGGTTCGTCCCCGCATCAATGACAACGGGAAGGACCCTGTTAGGATCGATGCCCGCAGCCGCAGTATAAACGGCAAGCTTTCCGATCGAAATGGCGATGCCTCCGACTCCCCAATCCCCGATTCCGAGAATCCCTTCAGCATCAGTGGCCACAATCAAATCGATCCGGCTTTTTTTAGCGGCCAGATTTTCAAATGCCGTTTTCATGCCTTCAGGGTCATTAACCGACAAAAACAGCCCCCGCGGCTTTCTGTATTCATGGCTGTATTGCTGGATTGCCGTTCCGACAGTCGGGGTATAAACAATCGGCAGCATTTCTGTCATATGGTCGTTCAGAAGCCTGTAGAACAGCACTTCATTTCGGTCATGAAGCGCCGTTAAATAGACGTTTTTGCTCAAGTCATCAGGTTGTGATTGGAACTGTTTATACGCCCGTTTTGCCTGTTCTTCAAGCGTCAGCACCTTGGGAGGAAGCAATCCTGTCAAGCCGAGAGCTTCCCTTTCCTCCGGAGGGAAGGCAACCCCTTTGTTCAGCAGGGGCGTTGCAAGGACTTCAAATCCTCTTAATTGCGTCTCGATCACTTGTTCATTCAGATTATTGTGGCTCACCCGTCGTCTTCCTTTCAAAAGTTAGTTATCCTTAGGATGGATAACTACAAAGCAAACCATTCACCAAAATAGCTTAGCGCCTTTCTCTCTTTACTGACTCTGCAATCTCGCCGTTTTCATCCCATTTTAATGCCCTATAAATGGCGTCATGGTAAAAAATGTACCAGGCGTTTTTCTCGGCGGCTTTCGCCTGCCATGCTTGCTTCGCCGCAATCGATGTCATCGGATAATCGTCGTACGCCAGCACCCAGAGAGGATTCTGATGGGCATGCGTCGGCATAATATCAGCCATATGAAGGGCCGTTTCGCCGGCATCCTCAAGAACGATCACGGAATGACCGTCGCTGTGGCCGCCTGTATGATGCATCGTAATTCCCGGCAAAACTTCGAGCTTCTCATCGAAGGTCCTCACTTGATGCTGAACTGCTTCCCAGTTTTCTTTCCAATATGTATTTTTGGAGCGGATATTCGGATTTCTCATCTCTTCCCATTCGATCGCAGACGTGTAAATCGCTGCATTCGGAAACACGGAAACAAGGCTTTCTCCCTCATAGCGCGTCAATCCGCATGCATGGTCAAAATGGAGATGTGTCATCAGAACGGCGTTGATATCTTCCGTTGAGAGCCCGAGTGCTTTTAACGAGTTAGCAATTGACGATTCTTCGGTGACCCCGTAATTTCGTTTCTGCTTATCCGTCAGTTTGCCGCGTCCGATACCGGAATCGATCAGCAAATTTGTGCCGTCTTTCTGAACAAGTATAGGGTCTGTTCTCAGTTCGATCTGATTTTTCTCATTGACGTCATACTTTTTAGACCAAAGCGGCTTGGGCACAACGCCGAACATGGCGCCTCCGTCCATGTGTGTGACGCCTCCGTTCAGCCATGTCAGCTTGATTCGTCCGATTGTTAAAGTTTCCATGATCATCCCTCCTTCTCCTATCGTAGCAAAAAACGCAACCCGAAGCTTCATTTGAAAGCAAAAAAACAGACCGCCGGAAGCAGTCTGTTTTTTATGTTCGCCATTCAGCTTCTACTCTGTAGATCGGCTGGCCTTTAGCGGCGAACTTTTCTTCGTATTCGGTCATCACGTTTCCTTGAAAATCGCTTTGATGCAGATCAAGGCTGACGAACGTCAAAACGAGTCCGTATTCGGAAAAACTGGTAAGGGAGTACTCAAATAACCCGCGGTTATCGGTTTTGAAATGAATCGCTCCCTTGCCTCCGAGCACCTGCTCATACTTTTTCAAGAACGCTTGATTGGTCAGACGGCGCTTTGCATGGCGTTTTTTCGGCCACGGGTCGGAAAAATTCAAATAGACCCGGTCGACCTCCCCATCTGCAAAAACGTCTGAAAGCATATTGGCATTAATGTTCAAAAGCTTTACATTCGGCGCCTCTGTCTGCTTTACTTTATCAACAGCGGTTACGATGACGCTTTTAAATAATTCGATTCCGATATAGTTTACATCCGGATTTTGCAGGGCCATTCCTGAAATAAATTGCCCTTTTCCGGTTCCTACTTCGATGTGGATCGGGTTGTCATTTCCAAAAATGGAATGCCATTTCCCTTTACATTGAGACGGCTCGCTGATCACAATATGAGAGTTTTCAGCCAGATAGTCATCCGCCCAAGGCTTGTGACGCATTCGCATGTACTACACCTCTATTTGTTATATCGTCTTACAACATACCATGAAATCCCGGAATCCCGCAAGGCCTCTTCCAAAGCAAAAAAGACCGAAGATCGGCCTCCGGGTCTTTCGCGTATAAATTACAGCTTTCTGAACATTTTAATCCATATACTCCGAGAATGAAGGGAAGTGCCAATATTATGGGCTTAAATCAGCAAAATCAGATTCATCTATTAAAAGATATTCTCTCAGACCATCAGGCAGACTGCACCGGAACCGTCGCTGAGTGCGAACAGATGGAGCGGATTATCAAGTCTTTAATGGCAAATACGAATCTTGACGCCGGCCTGAAAGGCGTTCTCGAAGACATTTATTTGTACAGCCAGAGGGGAAAATCGTCCGCTTCAATCAACAGCCACATTCAGGAACACCAGGATCATCTCACACAATGGGTGGAAGATATCGGCTCATTTTCATGAAGCTCCGGCGAGACGCTTCATTAATGCGTGAAGCTGTTCCAGCCCTTGGTGAAAGCCTTCCTGATTGCCTTTCGCTTCTTGCCAGAGTGTTGTCATTGCTTTTTCCGCCAATACGTACCAGGCCATTCTCAGCCTGAGATTGTCCGTTAACGAAGAGCCGTAGCGTTCGAGCCAGCTTCCCCATTCCCGCTCTTCAACGTAATGATAAAGAAGCGGCCCCAGATCGATCGCGGGGTCTGCAATCATCGCTCCATCCCAATCGATTAAATAAAGCTGGTTCTGATCTGTAAGAAGCCAATTGTTATGATTCACATCGCAGTGACAGACGACCTTTTCTCCGGACTGTACATCATCGAGATGGTGCTCCAGATACAAAAGGGCTTGGTCAAGCTGCGGTATCGGATATTGCCGGGCCTGGATAAACTGCTTCAATTGAGTAATTACAGAGTTTGGCTGAAAAGGCTGCTTGCCGAGTCTCTTCAGCATGTCTAAAAGCTCTTTGGAGCTGTGAATTTTCCGAAGCATCTCAGCCACCGCCTGGCTGTTCATATCCTTCGGCTTCAGTTCTCTTCCCTTGAGCCAGTGCTGTGCTGTAATCACATCCCCGTTTTCCATTCGTTTTGTCCAAACGAGCTTAGGAACAATTCCTTCCGCGGACAGGACAGCCAAAAAAGGAGAGCTGTTGCGCTTTAAAAAAAGCTGCTGTCCATTATGTTCTGCATAATATGCGTCTCCTGTAGCTCCTCCTGCGGGGGAAATCTCCCATTCGCTACCTAGTAATTGTCCCAACCAGTTCATATCGATTTTCAACCCATCATTTCATTAAAAGATTTTAAAAAGCATCTGCTCCCTAGAGCGGGCAGCAAACCGCTTGTATTGTCGTCTCTTTATATTCAAATAAAAAGACGGCTATTGAGAGTCATTTGTGCTAAACAATAGCCGTCTTTTAAATTTTAGCGCTAGACGCCAAACTTCGTCAAGCAAAACTAAAAAATCCCTTTTGGTTCGTATAGAACATAGGTTCCGATACCGTTCAGCCGAAGCCTTTTTTCCGCTTGAACCTTCCCATTGAAGAACGTAAAAGGATCGCAGTGCAGCAAGTACTGTTTCTGGGCGGGCAGCTCAAGCGTTTCCTTTTTTGCAGACGGACAATGCACCACTATGATTTCGTTCCAGGGATCAAATGCTGCAATGTTCTTCAGCTTGTAGGCCGTCACTTCTCCTGTACCGCTCATAAAAGAAAGATGTTCCTTGACTTCCTCCTCTTTTTGCAGACGAAAAGCGGGATGGCTTCTCCGCAGCCTGATCAGCTGGCGCACATATTCGACTTCCTCGCAAAGCTCCGCCCGCTTTTCCCAATCGAGCCTGTTGATGCCATCTCCCGACCTGTAGCTGTTGCTGTCCCCATTCTTTGTTCGGCAAAATTCCTGCCCGGCATGAAGAAATGGAACGCCTTGCGAAAGCAGGACGATCGACAGCGCGAGCCTTTGCCTGATCCGTTTTGTGCAGGCATCTTCTTCCGAACAGAAGGCCATCTTATCCCAAAACGTATGATTGTCATGGCACTCCGCATAATTGATTGACTGTGGCGGCAGCAAGAATCCCGGTGAGCCGGCAATTCCATGTTGAAGCTCAGCTTTTTTTCCAGTGTCCCCTAAAGCATATCCGCGGTCACCGAGCTCAAATGTACTCCCTTTGACTGCGTTTCTGAACCGATCATTAAAAAAGCCGACCGCCGGAACTTTCCCGGCATTTTGCAATGTTGCTTTTTGCCCGCTTTCAAGCGGGGTATTTAAATCCCAGCCTTCTCCGAACAGGAGCGCGCCCGGCTTCACATTCTCGGCAAGCTTACTGATTTGGCGGACGGTTTCAATATCAAGAATGCCCATTAAATCAAAACGAATTCCGTCGACATCATATTCTTCAAGCCAATAGCGGACAGAATCGAGAATATATTTTCGCACCATCAGCCGCTCAGATGCAATGTCATTTCCGACGCCTGTTCCGTCGGCTGGAAAACCGTATTCATTATGTCTGAAAAAATACCCGGGAACCGTTTTTTCAAAAGGGGATGTTTCCCTCTTGTACACATGATTATATACGGCATCCATGATCACGGAGAAGCCGTGTTTGTGCAGCGTCTGAATCATCGTTTTCAGCTCGGCGATTCTGCTTTTGGGGTTCTGCGGATCGAGCGAATAGCTTCCTTCAGGCGCATTAAAATGAAGAGGGTTATAGCCCCAATTATAGGATTGGTCCGGAGACAGCTCGTCAACTCCGGCAAAATCGTGAAAGGGCAGAACCTCGATATGGGTGACGCCGAGCTCTTTCAAATAGGCAATTCCCGTTGAGAAGCCGCCGGACGTTTCAGTTCCGTCCTCTGTAAAAGCAAGATATTTGCCTTTATGGCGCATACCGCTGTCTTCATGAATCGAAAAATCGCGGATGTGAACCTCATATATAATCGCATCACACGGACTGTGAAGGCTTGGCGCACGGTATTTTTTCACTTTGACTTCCTCAGGATCTATTACAACGCCCTTTTCCCCGTTTACCGTAACAGCTTTCGCATAAGGATCGACTGTCAATAACGGCGTCCCGTTTACATAAAGCTTATATAAATAGGACCAGCCGTTCAGATCGCCTTCGACCGTTACCTCAAAAACACCCTTTTCTCTGCGCATCATTTGAAAAGTATTTGTTTGAAGCAAATCAGGGCTCTCCAGCTTGATCGCTGCCGTACTCGCGGTCGGCGCCCATACCTTAAATAAAGTACGCTCTTTTGAATAAAAAGCACCGAGACGGCCGTCATAAAAAAAAGCCTTGTCAAACGCCGCACTTCGCGTAACAGAACCAATTTGCAGGTCTGTCCAGACGCTTTCTTCACAGCATACTTTATGAACTCTTCCGAATGGAACGGGGCGGCTGCTTTCGAGAACATACTTGAATTTCTCCTCAAGCTCCTCCGTCGCTTTTACCGAAAGCTCTATCTTCCCTCCTTGATCATCTTCAAGTAGAAAAGGGGGGCTGCAGCTTGAGGCGCGGCTCTTCGGAACTAAAACAGTGATCGTTCTCATTTCATCGAGATAAGCTTCAAAGGGGCGGCTGATACCCGGCATCTCAGTCTCTCCTTCATTCGAAAGATTTATGCTCTTAACCGAAGAGATTCGGTCCCTGTTTTGATGAAAACGGGCGCCCAGCCGATCACCTCTCCATCCGCTTGAAAGAGCACCCGCTCATTCGTATGAAAATAAATTTCTTTCGTCTTAAACGCCGTAACACCGTTTTTACCGATGTGTTTGCCGAATATCATTGCAAACAAGAGGCCGGCTTTTTTCAATACGGAGCGGTCTTCAATAATGATCACGTCTAAAAACTCATCCCGCGGATTCGCGTTCGGTGCAATCTTCATGTCTCCGCCATAGTAGGGGTGATTTGAAACCGACGCAAACCAGATTTTTTTAAACGTACGCTTGTCATCCCCGTTCTCATACGAAAGAACAAACGGTTTAAACGTAAACGCCGTAACAAAGAAAATCAGCGGCTGAATCAAATGATTCAGCCTGAGAGCAGCCGTCCATTTCGGCAAAGCAGTCATCTTTTTGACGGCGCAGGCATCAAATCCTAGGCTGAGATGATTGGCAAAATAGAGTTCGTTTTCACTGTCTTTCGTATGAAAGCTTCCGAGGGCATAGGTCCGGGTCAGCGATTGCCCTTTTCGCTTCATTTCTTTAATGACATTCGATTTTTTCACGGCAAAGCCGCGTTTAAAATCATTATTTAAGCCCGACGGGATGACGCTCAGCTGAATATCCCGCAAGCTGACTAAGCCGTTGAGCACTTCATGGACGGTTCCGTCCCCGCCGATCACCAGCAGACGCTTCAGCCTGTCATCCTGCATCGTTGATATTTGCCTTGCCAACACTTCAGCATGCCCGGGATGCTGGGTCATAAATGAGCGGTACGATATATTTGCCTTTTGAAGGTCTTTCTGCAATGATTTCCATACTCTGAAGGCCGTCGCATTTCCCGCCTTTGGATTTATGATGATATACCAATCGCTCATGATTCCATTCTCCATTTTATAGTATGAAAAAGCCGGGATAACGTTCTGGCGGTCAGCTCAGCCATTCCTGTCTCCGCATCGAGTCGGAGACGCCGTGCGACAACAGAATTTTCGCCGTTTTCAGCTGCTGGCTTTTAATCGGGGCGAAGTTCTTTTGCTGCTTCTCCAGCCACTCTTTCCAGTGTCTTTTGTCGCAAATGCCGATTCCGTAAGGAGGTTCCGGATAATCGATATACGATGTCCGGCTGACAACAACTTTGCGCACAGGCAGTTCAATTCCCGATCCCTTTAACAAGCCGGAAAGAACCGTGCCTGTCCTGAGAAGCTCAACAGCCGGATTTAACAGTGACCGTTCCCTTCCCCTTACCGTTTTTTCTTTCCAAAAACGATCTTTGGAACCGATAAATGCGCTGTCCTTCTCGCCTTCGAGAAATGATATACAGTAGATCTCAAGAGGTGTGAGAATCAAGACGCTGAGCTCTACCGCAGCCTGATTTACCTGCAGCACCGGCCGATACATGATGAAATATGAATCCGGCAGCTGCTGTGCCAAAATGTGCAGGATTTTATCGCTTTTTATTTCCCGGGAAAGCCTGGATATGTCAGAGATTGTCGAGCTTGCCCATTTCAGCTGAAACTCGTACACGTATTCTTTGAAAAACGACACGAGTTCCTCCCGTGCCGCAGGAATTCTTGCAATCAAGCTTTCATCCGTTTCTCCGTCCAGTCCGTTAAACCATTCATCGGCTTCTTTTCCTTTATTAATATCGGATGCTTCTTTTTTTCTCTTTAATGTAAATGTCTTCTTTCTTTTTCCGACCGTTTCATCATCGGCGGCTTCTTTATCGTAATGAAGGCTGTCTTTCTTTTTCTCAGCCATCTCTTTAATTGACTGCCAGCGCTGCTTTTTCAAGCGGATAAACTGGTTGATATAATGATAAGGATCCTGTTCATACCTTGAAATGCAATCCTGTATTTTAATAATCTGTGCCATCTGCGTTCATCTCCGAATCTTGCTTTTCTGCAGCCGGCCGTTCACCGAAATGGAAAACGGCTTGATGCTCATATTTGGGAAGCCTGTCTAAATGAGTTTGAAAGATGGTGAAATGCCCGGCCATAAAAGACACCGCGTCTTCAAGAGGCTCCAGGCGGCCGTTAAAAGAAGCCGATCCATTCCACTTTCTAGCAACCGTCATATGTGGATGAAAAGGCCGTTTTTCAATTTCAAATCCCGCCGCATCTGCAGCATGCTTCACCCGTTCCCTCACGTGAAAGAGAGCGTCTGAGTATTCCGGTTCCGCATGAAGAATTCTCGGCTCCGACGGCTTGCCGAAGGTTCCGAAACGTTTCAAGGCAATCTGAAACGGAGCCGTCTCAGCGGAGATCAGCTTGAGGCTGTCAGCAAGCATAGCCAGCTGCTCTTCTTCAGCGGAGCCGAGGAACACGAGGGTGATGTGATAGTCCAAAGGATGCACCCATCTATGAAAAGAAAATTCCGGACGGCTGCTGACTGTTCGATAAAGCGGCTCACTAAGCTCCGCCGGAATTGGAATTCCAATAAAGTAATGCGGTTTGACTGACATATGTATGGCTTCCTCCTCATTCGTCTTCTCTATATTTTAACAAAAAATATAAGGACTTATAACCTCTCTATTTTCCACTTTCCGAGGCCTTATGATAGGATAATGACAGAATCATGTTTTTTGGAAAGGGTGCACAGCCGTGAAAGCCGTTCACAATATTGCAGAATTAATCGGGGAAACGCCCCTTGTCAAGTTGAACCGCGTTCAGCCCGAAAACGCAGCCCAAGTTTATATCAAGCTTGAATCTTTTAATCCGAGCGGAAGCGTGAAAGACCGCGCGGCCTACCAAATGATTGTGGATGCCGAAGAAAAAGGCCTGCTGAAACCGGGTTCAACCATCATCGAACCGACGAGCGGAAACACCGGCATCGGCCTTGCGATGAACGCTGCGGCAAGAGGCTACAAAGCCATTCTTGTTATGCCTGATACGATGACAAAAGAGCGGATCAACCTTCTGAAAGCGTACGGAGCTGAGGTCGTCCTGACGCCGGGGGATGAAAGGATGCCGGGCAGCATCAAAAAAGCGCAGGAGCTTGCTCGGGAAATTCCGGGCAGCTTTATTCCGATGCAGTTTGATAATGAAGCCAATCCGGAGGCTCACCGGAGATCAACCGCTCTGGAAATTGCCCGGGCAATAGAAGAAATCGGCAAACCACTTGCCGCATTTGTTGCAACAGCAGGAACAGGGGGAACGATTACCGGAACAGGCGAAAAGCTGAAAGCGTTATTTCCGGGGATAACCGTTCATGTGGCAGAACCTGCAGGGTCGCCTGTTTTATCCGGGGGCAAACCGGGAAAGCACAAGCTTGTCGGGACAAGTCCGGGATTTATTCCAAACATTTTAAACGAAAACGTCTATGACGAAATCTTAAAGATCAAGGACGAAGAAGCCTATGAGATGACGCGCAGATTGGCGCGGGAAGAAGGAATCCTTGTCGGCCCTTCTTCTGGGGCCGCTTGCTTCGCCGCTGTTGAAACAGCTAAGAAGCTCCCTCCCGACAAAGTGGTCGTCTGTATGACAGCCGATACAGGAGAACGCTATTTATCAAGCGATTTATTTCAATTTGATTAAGAGAGAAAAGCCTGGTTTCTGTTGTGAAATCAGGCTCAGATTGTTGAAAAAATCCCAAAGCTAAGAGACGTTTTGGGATTTTTTCATCTTTTTAGCGTGAACCGCAACCCTTGCAGTCTAGGAAGGCCGAGCATTGGAGCTGGTTTTCACAGGATTGTGATGACGGCAGTGTTCAGGCAGGACGACGCCTGCTCCGTTAGCCGCCGTTTCTCTTTTGTTCGTGAGCACCGACTTAGCAGGCCTGACAACGAATGCGAGGGTCTGACGACACGGAAAGAAGCGGATAAAACGCCCGTAACCGAAAAAGAACAAAAAATAAAATGAATAAAACCGTTTCCTCACATGCAGCAATTCCTTTTCCTGCTTCAAAAAGCCCCTCTCCTGAAAACAGCAATGTTTAACAGCAAAAAAGCCGCTCTAGAGAGCGGCCGTCTTCGTTATGCTACACATACATTCCTGTCCTGGCATCGTTGTGATCCGTTATATATTCAATCCGCTTGAAACCGCAGTCCTTTGCATTTTGATATAGAAGCTCCAGTTTTTTTTGATCTTTGCAGTATATCGTGACAAAACTCGAATCGGCTGTAAGCACAATCAGCTCGCAGCTGCTTTTCATATATGATTCATATGTGCTGACATCTTCAGGATGGCCATCCTTCGGAAAAGCCTTCAGATCGGCGAAGATGAGATAGTACCTTGCGTCTTCCAGCCTTTTTTTAAATGCTTCTCCTGTCATCACCTGCGGATCTTGAGGAAAAAGATTTTCATCTGACAATTCACCGTTTTCCACGAGATAGCATTCGCCATCGGCAAGCAGCCAATTGAAATCGGCCGGTTCAACCGGCTTCAGCATATCGAGAAGAAAGCGCCCGTACCCGTTCGGGATTTCAAATAAAACGCCTCGCTTATGACTCATGTCATCACTCTCTTTGCTACTTCGCCAATTCATAAATGGCCTGTGCATATATCGATACAGCCTTCAGCAGATCATCAATTTCCATATACTCGTCTTTCTGATGGGCAACGTCGGGACGGCCTGGAAACAGCGGTCCAAATGCCACGCCGGCTTCCAGTGACCGTGCATATGTCGCCCCTCCGATCGAAATTAATTGTGCCGTTTCCCCTGTCTGCTCCTCATAGACCCGCTGCAGCGTTTGGATCAGCTTATGGTCTTTTGCTACATGATGGGGCTTGCTGTCTTTAAAGCTCACCAGCCGGGCGCCCTTTATTTGCGAAAGCCCGGATTTCACCCGATCGCTCTCTTCAGTCACAGGATAGCGGATGTTAATATGGGCTTCTCCGCCTTTTTCCTGTTCATACTGCAGCCGGCCGACATTCAACGTCAACTCTCCACTGATGTCATCGCGGCAGCCGATGCCGATTTTTTTCCCTCTCGTATCTCCGGCAAAAGCCCCGCTAACCGTTTGAACAAACTGGAGCCCGGCTCTGTCAAGGGATTGGGTATGTAAAAACTCGGACAAAATGAGGCCGGCATTGACACCGTTATTAGGCTCCATGGCGTGAGCTGATTTGCCGTACACGGTTAATGTCAGTCTGCCGTCTTCTTGAAAAATACGCCCTTCTGCACGCTTTTCTTTTACAAACCGGACAAATGACTCTTCAAAACCTGATGGGGCAGACCCCTCTAGGACGGCTTCGGCGTCATCAGGCACCATGTTCAGACGCCGGCCGGACCGGAAAGTCTCCAATGTTAAGTCCGCACCTGTTTCCGCTTGATCAGTTTCAATTTTTAAAGCCGCGTCAATCAGGCCTTTTTCCGCATAGATAATCGGAAAATCAGCATCAGGCGCAAAACCGGCCGAAGGCATCTCTTCGTGTTTAAAATAATGCTCCACACAGCGCCAGTCGCTTTCTTCATCAGTGCCGATAATCATTCTGATTCGCTTTGATAATGGGAGGCCGGAGTCTTTGACAATTTTTAATGCATGATACGCGGCCATTGTCGGCCCTTTATCATCAAGCGCTCCTCTTGCATAGATGCGGCCGTCTCTAATTTCTGCAGCAAACGGATCACTCGTCCAGCCATCTCCGGGCGGAACGACATCAATATGGCAAAGCACGCCGATGATCTCCTCGCCTTTCCCCCATTCGATATGGCCTGCATACCCGTCAAGATTTTTGACCGTAAATCCGCTTTCTTCCCCTTTATTCAAAAGCGCTGTCAGGCATTCTTGAATTCCTTTTCCAAACGGCCGACCCGGACCCGCCGTCTCTTCATCAAGGACGCTGTTGATTTTTAAAAAACCTTGAATATCCTCTACGATCTCATTCCGTCTTTTTGACACTTCCTGTTCCCAGTTCATAATTTCGCCCCTTCTTTTTTCAGTTTAGCCAAAAACCCTTGCAAAAACACCCGATAACGAATAATATAGATATTGTTTTGCTATAATGTTCGTTATTGGAGGAAATGATGTTTAACATAAAAGAAAACCAAACCACAGTCAAAAAAGAAATCCTCGCCGGTATTACAACCTTCTTTACAATGGTTTATATCGTCGTGGTCAACCCTAGTATCCTATCCGGTACAGGCGTCCCGTTTGATCAAGTGTTCACTGCCACAATCATTGCTGCCGTCGTCGGAACGCTTTGGATGGCGCTTTCCGCCAACTTTCCGATCGCGATTGCACCCGGGATGGGGTTGAATGCGTATTTTGCAGTGTCAGTCGTCGGCTCGTCCAACGGCGAAATTTCTTACCAGACAGCGTTCAGCGCTGTTTTCGCGGCCGGTATCCTCTTTATTATCTTATCGCTAACACCTCTTAGAAAACAACTGATCGAAGCCATTCCGGCTAACCTAAAATACGGGATTACCGCCGGAATCGGCTTGTTTATCGCTTTTGTCGGTCTGAGAGGAGCCGGAATCATTACCGCCAATGAATCCAATTTGGTCGGACTCGGCAATCTGCACTCGGCCGGAGTGATCCTGGCACTAATCGGCTTGGCTTTCTCCGTCGTTTTGATGGTCATGAATGTGAACGGCGCTCTATTTTTCGGTATGATCTTAACCGGCCTGATCGCCTTTTTTACCGGCCAGCTTGAGTTTACCAAAGGGATTCTGTCAATGCCTCATCTGCCGGAAAAACTGATCGTCACAAACCCTTTCGCCGCTTTTGGAGATGTCGTCCACTACGGCCTTTATTCGGTTGTCTTCTCGTTCCTGCTCGTCACGATTTTTGATACGACAGGAACGATGATCGGTGTCGCCGAACAAGCCGGACTCATGAAAAACAACAAACTGCCGAATGCAAGAAAAGCCCTTCTTGCCGATTCGACAGCGACGACGATCGGCGCAATGTTCGGGACAAGCCCGACGACCGCTTATATCGAATCATCCGCAGGGGTGGCCGCAGGCGGAAGAACAGGGCTTACGTCTTTAACAGTCGCTGTGCTTTTCGGAGCGGCGCTGTTTTTCAGCCCGCTTGTGAGCGCGGTCTCCGGGATCTCGGCGATTACGTCGCCGGCATTGATCATTGTAGGAAGCATGATGATCGGCGCTGTCACCAACATTCGCTGGAAAGAGCTTGACGAAGCATTCCCGGCCTTTCTCGTCATTTTGACAATGCCGCTGACATCATCTATTGCGACAGGCATTTCCCTCGGGTTTATTTCTTATCCGATTGTCAAAGCCGCGAAAGGCAAATGGCGCGAAATTCATCCGCTTGTCTTCGTGTTTGCCGTTCTCTTTTTCATACACCTCTTCTTTTTGGAAGGGCATTAAACGACTGAACCCCGTCTTTTTTAAAAAGACGGGGTTTTCAGCATCAGGCTGAGCGCGATGACGAGGCAGCACCAGATCAACCCCGGATAGAAAAACCAGTCAATGGAATTCCGCCTGGCTTCATAAAAAGCGTTGCTTTCTTTGTCTGCCCCCAGCAAAAAAACGCGTTCCATCACCTTGTCAAAATGGACGGACAACAGACTTCGATAAGCGAAGGCAAAAACCAGGAGAGCGCCCGCTTTCATCCAGATCGGTCCAACCATGATCAGCGCCGTAAAAATGCCGATCATTTGCATAACCTGTCTTTTATAGTCCGGATGGCGCAGCATCACTTTAAAAAAGATTTCCTTAAGGCCATTTTGCACTGTACGGGCTTTAAAGATGTTCCGAGATTTTTTAAAGAACAGCCGCGGCCCTTTTGCCCCTCGTTTCCCCTGCTTCGGCACGCTTCCATCCAGGTTCAGCGACAGGAAAAATTTTGCGAGTCTCAGCTTTCTTCTGTTATCAAATTCAACCTCTTCATAAAATAGATACATGTTGCCGAGAGTGCCGCCGGCGGTCTTCAGCGCGGCCACAGACAGCACCATGCCGCTCAAGATTACAACCGGCCAGGAAAACAACAAAACAACTGCACAAGCCGACAGCCACACGAAAAAGATCAGTCCGGCGTTCAGCACCCGGTGTTTCAGCTTGTACTGCCATCCGATGTTCCGCCTCTTCAAGACGGTGATCAAGGAATTGAGACAGAAATAAAAAAAGAATACGGCGAGACAAGCGGGCAGTTCAATCCCAAATTGTCTGACGAACAGAGGAGTAAACACGGCCGCCGCCAACAGCCATTTGCAAAACTGGATAAACAGACAATATAAATAGCCGCACCTTTTCATGTCCAGCACGAGTGTCTTTTTTTGCAACAAATAAAGCTGATCAGCTTCCATTAAAAATGTCCTCACAGACCCAAACAGCGTAAAAACGGCCGGAGCAAGCACAATCAATCCGGCCTGCCATCCGTTATCAAACGACCCTCCATTCAGCCATTTGATATATTGATAAACGCCGATTCCAGCCGCAGGCAGTACAATATACAGCGCAACCGTCCAATCGATGACCAGTTTGATGATCCGGAGCTGATAAAGACAGTCCGCTTTCAGCCTGCTGATAAACAGAGCCCGGCCGCTCATGCGGGAGCACCTTTTACAGCAAAGTAAAAGCAGTCAAGCAGCGAGCCACCCGAAAGGCCGGTTTTCTCCTGCAGCTCTTCGAGCGTACCTTCCAGCATCAGACGGCCATTTGAAATCAGCAAAAAACGGTCACAGATCTTCTCGGCGGTATCCAGCACATGCGTACAAAGCAAAATACCCGCTCCCCGCTTCTGCTCTTCTTTCAGCATATCCAAAAAGAGGCGGCTTGCGATCGGGTCGAGCCCGATAAACGGTTCATCGATAATATATAGATCAGGCTGCATGAGAAAAGCATGGATCAGCATCAGCTTTTGCTGCATCCCTTTCGAAAAGCTCCCCGGATAATCATGAAGCGCATGCTCCAGCGAGAATCGCTCGATGAGCCGATTCGCCCTCGGCAAAAACGAGGACTCGTCCTCCTGCAAAAACGTCCCTAAAGCCGTGATATGCTCCCATAAAGTCAATTCGTCGTAAAAACTGGGCTGTTCAGGTATGTATGCATAGTTTGACGTTTCAGCCCATTCAACCTGCCCGGCCATATGCCTTGTTAAACCGAGTATCGTTTTAATTGTCGTGCTTTTCCCCGCTCCATTCGGTCCGATTAATCCGACAAGCTCGCCTTCCCCCACAGTAAACGATATATTTTCGATCGCCGATTCCTTTTCTTCATAACCGGATTTTTCAATATGCACTTTTAATTTCATTATCTTTACCACCTCTCTTTTACTACGTATGAAGCTAGAAAAAGTTTAAAATTTTTTTGGCAAAAAAACGTGATCGTACTGCATGTTCTGCTCACGATTTTCATTTTTTCATTAATTTGGCTCCGGCTTTTTTCTGGATATTTGGCAAAGAGATCGTGTATAATATTTATTGATCATTTTCAAGAAATGGTCGCTAACCGTCCATGCTGCATTTTGGAGTCGTAAGTTGTGGTAGTCAAGTCCATTCGATCATACGATAGGGAGTGGTTGTTTGAAACCTTCAACAAACCGAATGCTAACCAGGATCAAATCAGTATACATGTTCATTCAAGAAAAAGGACTCGTTACAACCCAGGAACTGGTTGATGAATTTGGCACTACACCGAGAACAATCCAGCGTGATCTGAATGTGTTGGCATACAACGATCTAGTACACAGCCCCAGCAGAGGCAAATGGGAGACTACAAGAAAAAAAGTAAAAATCTCCTCATAGTAATATTCTGAAAAATTGAACTTTAGCGCTGAATATCATATAGGACAGCCATCAAACATAAAAAGCATCAAACCCGATGAAGTTTGATGCCCCATAAACCAGCTCTACAGGCACTCGACGAATCAGAGTGTCTTTTTGTTTTGCAATGCGGCAAGCTCGTGCTCAGAGAGCTCTCTGTATTCCCCCGGCAAAAGCTCTCCATCAAGATCGACATCCCCCATTTTCAGCCGCTTTAAATAGATGACGTCACGGCCGACCGCCTTCAGCATTCTTTTAACCTGATGAAATTTTCCTTCCGTTATTGTCAAAAGCAGACGTTCCACGCCGTTTTTGCTTGCCAAAAGCGACGCTTCAGCCGGTTTTGTGACATATCCTTCACCGATATCGACCCCTTTTTCAAGCTGATCGAGAGCCGCCTGATCAATCGGCTTATCGACATGTACTTCATACGTTTTAGGCACGTGTTTTTTCGGCGATAAAAGCTGGTGTGCCAACTGGCCGTCATTCGTTAAAAGCAGCAGGCCCTCGGTATCCTTGTCAAGCCTTCCGACCGGAAACGGCTCAAACCTCAGCAGCTCCGGATCGAGCAAATCAACAACCGTTTCCTGGCGGCTGTCTTCTGTCGCTGACAGCACGCCTTGCGGCTTGTTCATCATCAAGTAAATAAATTCCTGATAAACGACGGATTCGCCGTAAACCGTGATGTCGTCTGATTCCGGGTCTACATGCTCTTTTGCGTCTTTGATCAGTTGATCATTCACGCGTACCGCCCCGTTTTTCAGCATTTTTTTGACTTCTTTTCTCGAACCGTAGCCGCTGTTTGACAACAGTTTATCCAATCTCATGAAGACACTCCCTTTTTTTACATAAAAAGAAAAGCCCTTTTTAGGAGGCCTTTCTTTTGAAAAAGCGATTCAACCGCTGACCGAACATTTTTTCGAGCAGTTTCACACGGTAAGCCAAGTACAGATAAACCGATCCGCCGACCGCGGTTGTGATGAAAATGACGACAGCAGATTTGATCTGCCCGCCTTCATATGAAATAAACAGACTGAGTAGCGCCTGAACAAGCAGCAACATGATGCCCATGACCGCCGTCAGGATCAGCATCAGCAAAAACCGTTTAAACAGTTTGCGATACGAATAGCCGGCATGACGTTTAATCATAATAAATCCGTACAGGAGTGACGCTGAATAGCCGAGCGCCGTTGCCAAAATCGATCCGCTTCCTTGAAACAGCTTGATGAGCGGAACGTTAAGCCCAATTTTGATCACAATCCCGATCATCAGGCTGACAACCGCAAATTTCTGCTTGTTCACCCCCTGCAAAATCGCAGCGTTGACGGTGAAGAGCGAGAATAACAGCGCCACGGGCGCGTACCAGAACAAAATATCTCGTCCCATTTCAGGGAGCAGGCTTTCCGAGCCGTAAAAGAACGTGTAAACCGGACCCGATAAAAGAGCCATACCGACTGATGCAGGAAGAACGATAAAAAGAATGATCTGCATCGCCTGATCAATCTGTTTATTTAAAGCAGGGAAATCTTTGTTGGTAAAGTTTTCAGTCACCGCCGGGATCAATGTCAGGCCGAATGCCGTCGCGAGAGATACCGGTATCATCACAAGCTTTGGCACGTACAGCGTCACGATCGCCATCAAATCCTGGCTGATGTTTTGATAGCCGGCTGCAATCATCGCTTTATTAAACGTATTCGTATCAATGTACTGGTAAAGCGGTATCGCCAATCCGACAAAGATGTATGGGGCGGCATAGCTGAACAGCTCCTTAAACATCTGCCGGTACGTAATATTGGCGGAAGGAACCAGGTTCGGCTTCAGCGCCAAAAGCGCCCCTTTTCTTTTCTGCCAGGAAAAATAAAGCGTGAACAGCCCGGCGAATGCGCCGATCAAAGCCGCAAAAGTCGCATAGCCGACAGCTACGACAAGCCCTCCGTCTAATACTTTGATCACCAAATAAGTAGCCGTTAATAGAAAGACGATTCTGGCAATTTGTTCAACGACCTGTGAAACGGCTGTCGGCCCCATCATCTGGTGACCTTGGAAAAAGCCTCTGATCAGCGCCAGGATCGGCACAACAAGTAAAGCGAGACTGACCATGCGAATGACATACACGACATGTTCAATCGTCAGCCCGTTGTTTTCTGTTCCGCCGAGAGCCATCTCCGCAAAAAACGGGGCAGACAAATATAGAATGGAGAAAGCAATGATGCCTGTGACGAGCATCATCGACATTCCGGCGCGCAGCATCCTTCTCGTTGTTTCATAATCGCCCATCGAGTTATATTTTGAAACAAATTTGGACACGGCCGCCGGAAATCCCATGGTCGCAATGCTTAAAAAAATCGTATATTGATTATAACCGTACTGGAACAGGGCACCGCCGGTGGCACCGACCATGGCTCCGAACGGAATCAAGTAAATCATTCCGAGGATCCTTGAAATATAGGTACCAAGCGTTAATACAAAGGTGCCTCTTAACAGTTTGCTTGACATGTTCCCAATCACCATTTTTCTTCAATAGATTCAACTTTTCTATTTTAACATACAGGCGCATTACTCAGGTAATAATAACATGGCTAAATTTTAACATCCCCATGTTTTAACGTTTTTTCATCCAGCCGATCTTTCGTTATAATAAGAAGATGGAGCGCGGATATTATCTGATGAAATCCCTCCCGCCTGCACAGAATGCAGGCTCTACAAGACAGGAAAGTTGAGGATATTGGTATGAAGTATTTTGATGTCATCGTCATCGGCGGAGGCCCCTCCGGGCTGATGGCCGCCATCGCGGCCGGTGAACAGGGGGCGGACGTTCTTTTGATTGACAAAGGAAACAAACTCGGCCGCAAGCTGGCCATTTCGGGAGGCGGACGGTGCAATGTGACGAACCGCTTGCCGGTTGATGAGATCATCCGGCATATTCCCGGAAACGGACGCTTTTTGTACAGCGCTTTTTCTGAATTTAACAACGAGGACATCATCAAATTTTTTGAGCGCCTTGGCGTCAAGCTGAAAGAGGAAGATCACGGAAGAATGTTTCCTGTCTCCGACAAGGCGCAGAGCGTAGTGGATGCACTTTTAACAAGGCTTGAACAGCTTCATGTAAGCGTGCGGACAAACGAAAAAGTGAAAACAGTCCTATACAATGAAGAAAAAGCGTGCGGGATCGTGACAGGCAGCGGCGAAGAAATGGGAGCGGGCTCTGTCGTTATCGCTGTCGGCGGGAAAAGCGTCCCGCATACAGGATCGACCGGAGACGGCTATGAATGGGCGGAAAAAGCCGGCCATACGATTACGGAACTGTTCCCGACAGAAGTTCCGGTTACGTCTGACGAGCCTTTTATCAAGCAGAAAACATTGCAGGGCCTATCATTGAGAAACGTCGCTCTCAGCGTATTGAACAAAAAAGGAAAACCGGTCATCACCCACCAAATGGATATGATTTTTACCCATTTTGGACTTTCTGGGCCCGCTGTCCTCAGGTGCAGCCAATTTGTCGTTAAAGAGTTGAAAAAGCAGGAAAAAGTCAGGCTGAAAATCGACTTGTTCCCTGACATTCATGAAGAACAGCTTTTTCAAAACATGCATAAAGAATTAAAGGACGCTCCGAAAAAATCACTCAAAAACATGCTGAAGCCTTGGATGCAGGAAAGGTATCTGCTGTTTCTTCTCGAGCGCAACAAGATTGATCCTTCTGAAACGTTTTCATCCCTTTCCAAAGACCGTTTCAGAGCTTTCGTCAAAGACTGTAAAGAGTTTACCGTCAACGTGAACGGCACTCTTTCGCTTGACAAAGCCTTTGTGACCGGCGGAGGGGTTTCCGTAAAAGAAATCGATCCAAAAAAAATGGCGTCCAAAAAAAAGGAGGGGCTTTATTTCTGCGGGGAAATCCTCGATATTCACGGCTATACGGGCGGGTACAATATCACATCCGCGCTTGTCACAGGCAGACTTGCAGGCATGAATGCAGGCGAATTTTCACTTTGCCGAAGAAAAAAATAAAATTGCTCCAAACCCTTGACAAATGTGGAATGGCAGAGTTTCAGCGCAGTGCTGAGACTTGTGCCTTTTTTGAAAAGTATGTTACGGTTAAAGAGTTTTGTTTCACCTGATTGTGGGGTAATAGGGGAAGCTAGGTCAAACTTCCTGAGAGAGAATGAATTTTATATGTGCAACTCATACTAAACATAATGATGGGAGTAAGGACGAAAAATGATTAGAGGGTGAGGATGATTTTGAAAAATATTTCAAGCGTTTTTTGGATTGTGATTGTTATCACAGCAGCAGCTGTATTATGGGGAATCGTTGCTCCTGATAACCTTCAGGCGTTAACGACTTCGATTCAAGGTTATGTTACGAACACACTCGGATGGTATTATTTATTGGTGGTTTCTCTGTTTGTCGCATTCAGCATCTTTTTGATCTTCAGTCCGATCGGAAAGATCAAATTAGGGAAACCTGAAGAAAAACCTGAATTCTCTCGATTATCTTGGTTTGCCATGCTTTTTAGCGCAGGTATGGGCATTGGTCTCGTATTTTATGGCGCGGCTGAACCGATCAGCCATTTTGCCATTAGCTCTCCATCAGGTGAAACAGAAACAGCCCAGGCCTTCAGAGATTCTCTGAGGTATACATTTTTCCACTGGGGATTGCATGCATGGGCGATCTATGCGATCGTTGCTCTTTGCATCGCGTACTTTAAATTCAGAAAAGACGCGCCTGGCTTGATCAGCGCGACGCTGTTTCCGGTCTTCGGCGACAAAGTCAACGGACCGCTTGGAAAAGGGATTGACTGCATCGCTGTCTTTGCAACCGTCGTCGGTGTAGCAACAAGCCTCGGAATCGGCGCCACGCAGATCAACGGCGGACTCCATTATCTATTCGGAGTGCCGAACAGCTTTCAAGTGCAGCTGGCAATTATTGCAGTCGTTACCGTGCTGTTCTTAATTTCCGCATGGAGCGGTATCGGAAAAGGCATCAAGTACTTGAGCAATACGAACATGGTGCTGGCCGGCATCCTGATGATCTTTATGCTGTTCGTGGGACCGACAGTGTTGATTATGAACTCGTTTACGGACACGATCGGAACGTATATCTCCAACGTGGTGCAAATGAGCTTCCGCCTTGCGCCTAATGATCCGGACAGCCGTGAATGGATCAATTCATGGACGATTTTCTACTGGGCTTGGTGGATCTCCTGGTCGCCGTTTGTCGGTATTTTCATCGCCCGCGTATCAAGGGGGCGCACAATCAGGGAATTTTTGATTGCCGTATTGTTTGCCCCTACTGTGCTGGCGTTTCTATGGTTTTCAATTTTCGGGGTTTCAGCGATGGATCTTCAGCAAAAAGGGACTTTTAACGTTGCAAAACTGTCTACAGACACGATGCTGTTTGGCATGTTTGACCACTATCCGCTGGCGATGATTACATCTATCATTGCCTTGGTGCTCATTGCCGTATTCTTTATCACTTCCGCAGACTCGGCAACATTTGTTCTCGGCATGCAAACGACTTACGGTTCACTGAATCCTGCGAATTCGGTCAAGGTATCATGGGGCATCATCCAGTCAGCAATGGCTGCGGCGCTTCTGTATTCAGGCGGACTATCGGCCCTGCAAAACACCGCCATCCTGGCCGCATTGCCGTTCTCAGTCGTCGTGATTTTCATGCTTGTATCGTTGTATAAATCTCTGTCACAAGAGCGGAAAGAAATTAAACAGGCTGAGAAATTCCAGAAGCCAAGAAGCCCGAGGGTGAAAAAAGCATAAACGAAAACAGCTCTTCCTTTGAAGAGCTGTTTTTTTATGTCCTGTATAAAATTAACGCAGAAAAACAGTAAAGCTGTTCGCCTTGAGGATCGCATGCGGCTGATACGTCATATTTTATATCGACCAGCTGGTCTTCCGACAGCTTTTTTAAGAATTCATTGATCTCATGCTGCAAATCTTTTTCGTGTTCTTCATCAAATACGGCTACCTTCAGCATACGCTCTCTCCTTTCTATAATGAAAGGTATTCGCACACAGCCGAAGTTATGCTTAAAATCCTGATCGAAAGAACCTTGAAGGTCGCCGGCAGGAGGCTCCGAGCGTTTCCTGACATGTGATAAATAAAAAACTTCTTATCTGTACAGATAAGAAGCCGGACCCGCTTATTTTGTTTTCGGCTTTGTGTTTCCGGTCCATTCGAGCATGCCGCCGACCATATTGGTGACATCAAAGCCTTTATCCTGCAAATAGAGGCAGACATTTTCGCTGCGCTTGCCTGATCGGCAGACAAAAATATAAGGCTGCTCCTTTTGGAAGACATCGAGTTTTTCAGGAATATCCCCCATTTTAATGTGAACGGCTTCAGGGATCATTCCTTCAGCCACTTCTTCATCTTCTCTGACGTCAATAATGTTCAGCGTTTCTCCTTTTGCAAGCCTGTCTTTCAGCTCATCAGCCGAAATCTCTTTTATCGTCATCGTTACTGCTCCCTTCAATTGCCTTTAGGTGAGACTATTATAGCAAAAGTCGGGAGGCAATTTCTATTTCAGCAGGTTTTCTCTATCGTCCACTGTCAGGAAACACTGATTTCCCCAATGTCTGGAACGATCCGTCCTGTGCTGCAGAATCGGCTGTGAAGCTTCCCCCTATCAGACAAACAAGCATGACGGTGAAAAAACAAATGGATTTTTTCATATGAGCCCCTCCTTCATTTTATATATTTGATTCTTGGCATGCTGCGATTTTTCCAGGTAAAGCGCGCTTTTTTCATAGTCGCCGGACTTCATGTAGTAATCGGCTATATCTTTTGTCAGTTCGGCAACATGAGGCCATAGCCGTTTATCGCTCATGTATTCAAGCGAAAGTTCAATATCGAGCGGATGGCCCGCGTCATACAGGGCGAAAATCAGCCTGAATTTCGCCGCGTATTCATCCTCTCCTTGTTCCGCCGCTCTGGTAAATCCCTCTTTGCAGAGACGTCTCGCTTCTTCGGGAGAACCGTTTTTGTACATGAGGTGGGACAGCTCAAAAAGGGTGTTAATGCCAAAGACCGATTGCTCATGGACACCGATTGAAAGAGCTTTTCTAAAGTGCTCCTCCGCCAAAAGCGGCATGCTGCATTTGGCGTAGTTCAGACCCATATTATGATAGATCAGCCCGATGATTCGCCGGTTTTGGAGGGAAACGGCCTGATCAAGCGCCCGGCCGTAGTGTTCCTCGGCTTGTTTGATGCGGAACAGTTCAAACTGAACCGACCCGAGAATCATTTCGCACCCGATCGTTTTGTCTATGTATTCTTTATGCTTGCTGAAAAGTGAGAGCGCTTTTTCGGAGTAGTTCAACGATCTGAAATGATCATCTATTTGGTAGTAGGCAGTTGCGATCTTATAGTAAAATTCCGCTTTTTCAATTTCATCGGTCAGTTTATGCAGCTTCATTTCCGCTTTTTTGTAACAGCTGATCGCCTCAAGATAGTTTTTCTCATAAAACTCATACATGCCTGAAAAAAAGAAAAAATAGTACTGAATGATGTCATCCGCGATCTTAACCGTTTCCTTCTGCCTTTTAATCTTCCGGAAGAGCTCGGCTGATTCTGCAAACTGCTCCATCATCAATTTGCAGCGGTAGTCCAAAAGCTGAAAATAGAGCTCCAAATCTCTGTTTTTCTCCATTTTAGAGAGCAGGTTTCGGATCTCGTATCTCAAAGATACAGCCTAGAGCGCTTCATGGCGCTTGATCATGGTGTACCACTGATTCAAGAGCCCGGCCGCTTTTTCGTATGCCGCTTTCGCTTCCACTTCTTCATTCATCCTTTCTTCTTTTTAAAAACATAAAAATTACATTTATTAACTTTATTTTACAGAAAATAATTGTTATTGGCAATTATTTTTATGAATAAGTGCAAGGAGTGGCATCAGCTCCAATATTTGAGCTGGCTTTCGAGGTTTTTGGCTGAAACAAGGCCTTTTTGGAATTGGTTCGGACAGGTGAGGTTGTATTTTTTAATTTTTAGGTTGATGGCATCGATCAGCGCTTCGTGCTGATTCGATTTGATCGCTTTTTCAATCTCTTGTTTAATTTCCTTTTGCAGCTTCAGCCACTCCGGCAGATAACGGGCGTTTTTAAGAGTTGACGAAAGCGCATCCCCTTCGAGCGCCTCTTTACTGAGCGGTCTTCCAAAACCGGGGAGGGACTTGAAGTCGTCTTTCTTTTCGCTTTCCTTTACAGCTTGATCAATCCAGTGAAGATATCGTTTTTCAAATTCTTCACTCATGTGGGCCATCTCCTCTCATCACACCTGAAGCAAAGGTTCAGGTGTGTCTTGTCGTTACGACAGTTCCCCTCTGTTCTACGGCCTCCGCTTTTTTCAATACTTGATATGCCAGCCACATGACCGCATAGCTGAGCAGGCTGACGCTGAAAAAAGGAACAATTCCGGGCAGAAAGGCAAAAGCGATATAAAGCACGGCAGCAACCGCCATCATTGTTAATGTATACTGTAAATACGATATGCCCAGAATCAGCGAAAACTTAAAATACATCCGCTTCTTCCAATCGAAATGGGCGAGCAGCGGGAACATATAAAACAGCATAATTAAAAACAAAAACCCAAAAATCATAATGACGAACCGGAGAACGTGCAATAGGAAATGCTCCGGATAAATAAAAGCAAGGTCAACATAAATGATGATGCCAACTGCCGCCAGAATAAGACCGATGACGTTGGAACGAAAAAACTCGCCGCGGTACGCCTGCCAAAACGTTTTACATATCGGAATATCGGTTTTGCCCATAATCCATTTTCTCATCACGGAAAACAATGCAGTCGTCGCCGGCATAAACCCGAAGACGCCAAGGCCGAGCAGCGTAAAAACAAACCACAGCAGATTGGCGTAAAAAAACTTCAGCACCCATTCACAAAAACTCAGCACCCTTCCCATGGAGACGCTTTGTTCCACGAATTCCCCCCCTTTATGTATATTGCCGGGTATACAGAAGTTCACTGATTCCTATCGGCTTTTTTTCTTTGATGGAGCGCCATATTGCCTCGCCGGCTGCAATTGAATAGGCGCCTGCTTCGGCACCGGCCAGAATGTCGTAATTCCTCAACGGGTCTCCTCCGCCAAACAGCTCTTCCAAAAGCAGCGGATCTCCTCCGCCATGCCCGCCGGGCTGCCTGACGACGCGAATCGTTTCTTTCGATTCAAACAGCGGATAATAATCGATGGTCTGTTCGGGAACTTCAAATGGAACCCTTGCCGGCGCATGATATTCCTGCGTTTCAAGCCTTCCCTTTGTCCCGTTGATTGCAAGCCGGTAGCCTTCATACGGGGCTGAAAAATGGACGGAGTAATTCAGCAGCGCCCCTTTGTCGTATTTCAAAACGGCTGCATACGTGTCCTCGATATCGATTTCTTCATCGAAAATACACGCGTCAGGCCTGTAATCGGTATAGAGCAGATGCTGGCTTTCGTTGGTCTTGACATGATCGTCCTGCGGGTCGCCTGCCTGCCACCTCATATAATAGCGGCAATTCTTCTTGACATGGCATGTTCCGCAATAGCGTTTTTCCCCTTTTTCAGGATTCATTTCGCCGCCGGGTCCGTAGTAGTACAGGCCTCCATAGGCAAAAACCTCGCGAGGCGTTTGAGCAAGCCACCAATTGACAAGGTCGAAATGATGGGTTGACTTATGGACGGAAAGCCCGCCGGAGTATGCTCTCATCCTGTTCCAGCGTTTAAAATAGCTTGCGCCGTGATACGTATCGATGTACCAGTTCAAGTCAACCGACGTAATCGTGCCGAGCTTTCCTTCAAGTATCAGCTCTTTGATCTTGCGGTGGTACGGATTGCAGCGGTAATTAAACGTAACGGTCACTTTTCCTTTGCTCGCGGCTTCGGCTTTTAATACGGCTGCCGCATCCCGTGCCGTTGTCACCATCGGCTTTTCAGTGACCACATCGATATTCGCCTGTAAAGCGCCCAATATATAGCGGACATGCGTATCATCACGGCCTGCTACAATAATGGCGTCCGGCTTGATTTTATCAAGCATTTCGGTAAACGCTTTCTCCTTGAAAAACGGGACAGGACGAAGCGCCGGAAACCTGTCTTTGCAGACTTCTTCCCTTAGCGGATCGCTGTCCAGGAGCGCGGTGATGCGGTGTTCTTCCCCGTATTTTCCCACTAGAGGCTCGATAAACATGTTAAAAGCGCGGCCGCTCAGACCGCATATCGCATATGTTTTCATCGGTTCCTCCCCCTTTCATTTTCAGCGAAGCGCTTCGATGAGTTCCGTCGCTTCAGGGGTTTTCTTCGCATAGACCGGTATGAAAGCTGCCATGTCTGTATTCAGCTGAAACGTATAGCCGTTCAAACGTTTTTCTCCTTTTTCAATTACAGCCGCATACAGCTGTACGTCCCCGTTTTTGCCCGGAGCGCTGTACGGCTCTTTTTCTTCCGAAGCAACATTCAATGGCTGAAGTCCTTCAGGATCGTAAAAAGGTTTAAACATGTCTTCTGGAACGATAAACAGATCTCCTTCTTTCGCCGCAATTTCAACTAGAAGTTTTTCCGGTGCAGCCGGGAAAACGGTGATGTTGAGCTGTTCTTTCCCGGCTGCGCGCTGGACGTTTTCCTTTATTTCAGCCGGTGCAGCCGAAAAGATCAATACGTCTGTTCCCCGGCCCCCATCCTGTCCGCATGAGGAAAAAAGAAGCACTGCTGCAAATAGAAGGACGGAGAAAGCGAAGTTCTTCACTTCGCTGCCTCGCGGGAAAAGCGGCCGGTCTTTTCAAGTTCTACAAGAGCCATGATCAATGCGCCGACACCGTGAAGATCGTTGGTGCTTTTTTCCCGCCCGACATAATAATCGTATGTCCCTGCAGAAGTTCCGACGCAAATATCTTTTAAAAGCAAGCCTTCTTTTGCGCTCAGCTCGATTTTCTCTTCGACGAGTCCTTTGAAAGCCTTTGCGGCTCTATCAATATATGATGAATCGATATAGCCCATGCGAGCTCCTTTCGTCATCGCGTACATATATAAACACGAGCAGGAGCTTTCAAGCCAATTGTCCGGAAGTCCGCCTTTATCGACAACCTGGTGCCATAACCCTGTGCGTTCATCTTGAAAATTGGCAATGCTTTTGACCATCTCTTGAAGCACCCGGGTCCACTCCTGTCTCGTGTCATGCCCCTGCGGGAGCAGTTCGATCATATCGCTCAGTGCAAGCGCGTACCAGCCGATTGACCTTCCCCAAAATTCGGGAGAACAGCCTGAAATGGGGTCGGCCCAGGGCATTTCCCTCTTTTCATCCCACGCATGATGATACAATCCCGTCCGGCAGTCTTTCGTATGTTTTCTCATCAGTTTTTCTTCGAGGATGACCACATCGTACATTTCAGGCTCACTGAACGCTCTTGCATACTTAAGTGCGAAAGGCCCTCCCATGTACAACCCGTCAAGCCACATTTGGTAAGGATATTTATCTTTATGCCAAAACCCGCCTTCTTCTGTTTGATTCAGCGTATCAAAAAGGCCCTTCAGCTTTTTGGCGGCTTTACGGTAGCGTTCATCGCCCGTTTCATCATACAAAGGATAAAGGATAAGTCCGGCTTGTATGGCGTCCAGTTCATCCCTCCTGAAATAAAAATTCCCGCAGCCGTCAATGAGCTCATTGGCGTATTCTTTTACATAGTTGAAATATGCTTCTTTCCCCGTTTCTTCCCAGAGGCGAATCAAGCCGCACAGAAATACACCCTGATGGTAGTGCCAGCGTCCGGCCGGCGGCAGCTCCTTTGGTGTATACGCTTTCATTATTGTTTTGGCCGCTTCTTTGGCAATGTAAAGAGGCGTTTTTGTGATGAGAGATTGATTCATGTCATTCAATTCCTTTCATCAAAAAATATTAATATATTCCTTCTTCTCCAAACTTCTTCGCCATCCTGTTTGCAAATATGACAAGAATGAGACCGACAGCTGCTTTAAATAAACCGACGGCTGTACTGTAGCTGAACTGCCCCTGCTTTAATCCGGCCGTGTATACATACGTATCAAAGATCTCGGCCACTTCGCGGTTCGTTGCATTTAAAAGCAGATACACATGCTCAAAGCCGAGTTCGAGCGTATCGCCGATTTTCAAAATAAGTAAAACAACGATGACGCTTCTGATCGCAGGTAGTGTGACATGCCACATCCTCCTCAGGCGATTGGCCCCGTCCATTTTCGCCGCTTCGTAAAGCTGCGGATCGACAGCGGTAATCGCCGCCAAATAAATGATCGTCGACCAGCCGGCTTCCCTCCAGATGACCTGGAGAATGTACATCGGCCTGAACCAGCTTTCATTCAGCAAAAAGTTGATCTTTTCTCCGCCGAAGTAGGCGATGATCTCATTAATCAATCCTCCGTCAACCGTCAACAGAACGAATGAAAGCGATACCACAATGACCCATGACATAAAATGCGGAATATAGATCAGCGTCTGGACAAACTTTTTGAACAATGCGACTCTGACTTCATTCAATAAAAGCGCCAAAATAATCGGTATCGGAAAGAATACAACAAGGTTGAGGAAAAACAAAATCAATGTATTCTTCAGAAGCATAAAAAACGTCGGTTCGGTGAACAGCCTTTCAAAATGCTTAAAACCCACCCATTCGCTCCCCGTTATGCCGAGAAACGGCTGGTAATCCTGAAACGCTATGACAATCCCCCACATCGGCACATACTTAAAAAGCAAAAAATAAATCAGTCCCGGCAGAATCATCAAATATAAATATTTTTGCTGGAGAAGCTTTTCCCAAAAACGCGTCTTTCGTTTTTTTTCAACAATATGGGCCGGATTTTTTCCGGTCTGGACATCGGCTGCTTTCATAAACGGCCTCCCTTCGTGATGTTTGCTTTCACTTTATCCCACCATGAAAAAATAAATCTACAATCATATCATCACATCGGCCCCACCTCGCCCGGCAGCCGGCAAAACCTAATAAAATGAAACGATGGTTAGAAAATGATTATTGACAAATTCACACAAAAGTCGGATTAATTATATATGAACAACTCAAACGAAGATTTGTTGGGGGGGAATTTATGAAGAGAAAACAATATAAGTTTTACTATAAGCTGGTGACCTTCTTTCTCGTTCTGAGCACCATTCCGGTCATCATCGTCGGCTTTTTTTCCTATCAGAGATCAGCGGAAACCATTGAACAAAACGTTACAAACGAAAAGCTCCAAACCGTTGGCCAGACACAGCTAAATATCGAGCATATTTTAAAAACGGTTGACCATTCCTTCACCAATTACGTCCGTTCCTATCCTTTAATTCAGACACTCAGCCGCACCATTACACCAGAACGCTTTCAGCTGTATAACCAAATCAACAAGGAATTAAACGAACTGCAGACATTCGATACCGATCTGTCGGATATCACGCTGATCAGCCAAGAAAAAAAGTGGTATATCAACAATTCCGGTTTATATCCTTTAGATCAGGGAAAACAAGCCATCACGATCTCGCTTTACAACGCCTTAAAAAGCCGCTCCAGCTGGGTGCTTGAAAAAAACAACGACCTTGTCGCCACAAAAGAAGGGGCTTCGGGCAACTGCCTGTACAACGTCAATCTGGTCAAACAGCTTCCGCTGAACAGCATGGAAAACAGAGGCCTTGCGATCGCAAGTATTCCTTCTTGTTCGCTTGTCAAGCGCATGCCGCATCATTCAAAAACAAACAGCATGATGGTGCTTGATGACAACGGACGGATCATCCTTCACTCAGACCCGTCAATGATTGGGCAATCGATCAAACAAGACGATTATTTCAAAACGATCCGCCGGCATCAGGAAAAAAACGGCCAGTTTGATACAACAGTCAACGACACCGCCTATAACATTACATACCAGAAATCAGATTACAATAATTGGATATACATTTCGTTAACGACCATTCCGGAACTCTATCAGCAGACGGCATCAATCGGCTGGTTTACGTTTACGATCTGCGTCATTTTGTTAGCGCTTTCATACCTATTTTCCTGGTTTGGTTCTCGTCATTTTTACAGGCCAATCAAGGTTTTGTACGAATCCGTCTCAGGCTTTTCTGCGGGGGCCGCTTCCGGCCAGGAGAAACCGAAAAACGAATTTGAACTGATTGAACGGAATATTAAAGAGATGAAAAATAAAAACCATGATCTGAAGGTGCGCGTCGAACAGCAGGTCACCCAGCTGAAGCAGTATTTTTTAACAAGGCTTTTGCTCGGCAAGCTGAGCGAAGAAGAAATCAAAGACCGCTTTACAGGGCTCGGCTTCCCTGAAGATTGGAGCCACCTGTCCGTTTTTGCCTTGCAAATTGATACATTGAAAGACACATCATATGATAAAAAGGATCTTGATGTCCTGCTGTTTGCGATCAACAGCCTTGTCGAACGATCTGTGCCCAAGAATAAGCGCCTCCCGCCGGTTGTCATTGATAAAACGCAGACCATCATCATGCTGAACCGCGGACAGCCGCTGGACAGGTTTCAGGAGGACTTGGAGCATACAGCATCATCCATCAGGGATAAAATTCATGAGGAGCTTGGATTGTTCGTCAGCATCGGCATCAGCCAGCCGTTTACAAGCCTTGCAATGTCGAAGCGCGCTTATTTGGAAGGGCTTGAAGCGCTGACATACCGTCTGAAATCAGGAAAACACGCGGTGATTTTCTATGAGCATCTTGACCGTAACAAAGCGTTTTTAACCCAGTTTCCAAAGCAGATCCAAAATGAACTGTTTGAAGCTATTAAAACGTGCAACCGTAAACAAGCGGCCGAACAGCTTCACCTTCTCCTTGAATCGATTTGTTCTGAAAACATGAATCCGCATCACTGCCAGGTAGCGATTGCAAGGCTCTTGAACAACTTGATTGAATTTATGCATTTGCTTGGAATCGAAATTTTTGAACCGAACGAAAATACGATGCTGTACGACGACGTCTTTGAGCTGACGACCATCGAGGAGATCGAAAGTTGGCTGAACGCGCAGATCATCGTCAAAATGATCGATACCCTCAGCATCAGAGAAGAATCACAATACAAAAACATCTCAGAAAAAATCGTCCATATTATCCAGCAGGAATTCGACACGGACTTGACGCTCGAATCGATCGCAGGAAGGCTTCATTACAACCCCAACTATTTAAGCAGCATCTTCAGGAAAGAAATGAAAATATCGTTCAGCGAATACTTGTCATCCTACAGGCATCATGTCGCGAAAAACTGGCTGACAGAAACGACGCTGTCCGTAAAAGAAATTTCTGAAAAACTGAAATACAAAAATCCGCAGAATTTCATCCGCTCATTTAAAAAGCTGGAAGGAATCACGCCCGGCAAATACCGCGAGCTGAAAACTCATTCGGCATAAAAAGACAATCCCGGCTTCCCGGGATTGCCTTCTATTTTTCTGCTTTTTTAAATGACTCTTCATATTCTTCTATTACTTGATCTCCGCCGTTCGTCCGCCATTTTTCAACCGCTTTCTCGAACTGGCTTTCATCCGTTTTGCCGAGGATGAATTGATATGTGGCATCATCAATGATCTTTTGCAGTTCATCGCCTCTTTCAGATGCGGCCGGTGAGTACAAACTTTCGGCCGGATTTGAGACGATGATCTCATTATTGTCCTCTGTCAGCTCTTCATATTTTGTGCGGAGCGGATCTCCCGTATTTTTCAAATATTGTTTATCAATGCCGACGAGAGAGACGAGCGGCTGAATTTCCGCCTGCCAGTCTTTCAGTTTTTCATCAATTCGTTTGAATTGTTTTTCCCCTTCTTTTTTATAGTGAACCCCTTCGATCCCGTAAGTCATCAGGCTGTAAACATCCTCTTCGGCGATCCGGTCGAAAAAGGCCAGAATCCTCTTCAGCTCTTTTTCTGTTTTGACGCTTGTTTTCGGAAAGGCAAAGATTCCGTTATGCCCGCCTGATGCCCAGACGCGTTCCTCTCCGTCCGGTCCTTTGATCCGATTGATGATCTCAAGCTCCATTTTATCATCGACAGACTGGTCTCTTAAATTGACGGCATCGACCATATTTCCGACATAAATGCCGGCTTTCCCTTGTGAAAACATCTCCTGCTGCTGCGTTTTGCTCGTAACCGGGAAGTCTTTGTTGATCAGCCCTTCATCATACAGTTTTTTCATATATTTCATCGTATCCATGTACTCTTTTGTCATGAAGTCAGGCGTGAACTTGCCGTCTTTTTCCTCCCAGTCAGTCGGCATGCCCATATAGGACCCCAATGTTTTAAAGGCGCCGTAGATCAAATCGTTTCTGTCGGTAAAGCCGATCGTATCGTTCTTTCCGTTTTGGTCAGGATCTTTTTCTGTAAATGCCTTCGCTGTTTCGTAAAGTTCATCAACCGTCTTTGGTATATCGAGCCCAAGGTTGTCAAGCCAGTCTTTACGGATGACAACCCCCTGTCTTGATAACGGGCGCTCCCTGTAGATGCCGTAAAGCTTTCCGTCGATTGAAGCGTTTTTATTGATCAGCTTGTTCATCTTGCTTAAATTCGGATAATCCTTTAAATAAGGACCAACCTCCCAAAACATCCCCGATCTGAACGCATTCATGACAGATGAATTTTTAATGTCCTGAATGGTGACGACTTTCGGCAGGTTTCCGGCGGCGAGCGCTGAGTTTAAGCGGTCTTCTTTTACTGCATCAGGCACCCACATTAAATCAAGCTTTGTATTGGTGAGCTCCTCGATTTTTTTAATCGCTGTATCCTTCGGCGGCTGCTGATGATAAAGGATTACCATCCAGCTCAAGTCCAAAGGCGAGTTCAGATCGACTTTCTCATCCTTTGTAGAAGCCTGATCTGCTCCGCTTTTCGAACAGCCAAACAGTCCGCCGGCCAAAAGCGCGAACGCAAAAATCGCTATCAGCCATTTTTTCCCCATATTGTCCCCTCCGTTTTTATCCTTTAATTGACCCTAAAAGAGCGCCTTTTGCAAAGTGCTTTTGAATAAACGGATACACGAGCAGCACCGGTATGGTTGCAACGACAATGACCGCCATTTTGATCGTTTGTTCCGGCGGCGCCGCGGCTGCCCCCATCTCCGTCATATCCCCTTGCATACCGCTTGATACGATGACAATCTGGCGAAGCAAAACTTGTATCGGCCATTTTGTCGCATCGCTCAAGTACAGAATCGCTTGCATGTACGTATTCCAATAGGTGACGGCGTAAAACAGCGAAATTGTCGCAATCGCCGGCAAAGACAACGGAAGAATGATGCGGAAGAAAATTCCGATGTCATTGCAGCCGTCGATTTTGGCGGATTCCTCGAGGCTTGACGGTATGTTTTGAAAAAAGTTCTTTAAAATGATCAAGTTAAACGCATTGATGGCCGTCGGAAGAATCAGAGACCAATAGGTATCGAGCAAGCCGAGCGATTTTACAACGAGAAAGGTTGGGATCATCCCTCCGCTGAACAGCATCGTGAACACGACCAAGAACATGAGGACGCGCCTTCCCATCAGCTCCTTTCTCGACAACCCGTATGCCATTAAAGAGGATAGAAACATGCTGACCGCCGTCCCTGCGGCTGTGACAAGAATAGAAATGATTAAGCTTCTGTACACAATGTCAGTTGAAAAAATATACCTGTACGCATCCAGCGAAAAAGTTGTCGGTATTAAGATAAACTTTTTCGAAATGACCTCCTCAACTGTCGCAAAAGAGGCTGCGATAACATGAATGAACGGCAGCACACAAACCAATCCGAACCCTGTTAAAAATGAATAATTCAATATGTCAAACACGCGGCTTCCAGCAGAATGCCTGATCGTCATTTCCCCCTCCTTGTAAGCGCTGTCAAAATATTACGATATCGTGTCTAAAATGTAGCAAACAGAAAGGAGAGCGTCTATAATCATTTTTTAAGCAGGATCAGAAAAGCGGAGAAAAAGATCATCACCTTAGAAGATGATACGTCAGTCTTCATCAAGGATGTCTGAGGTGCTGACTTTCGGCTTGAACCCCAGTTCCCGAATGGCGGAATCGATCGACCACGGCCGCCCCTTATTGTCGCTGACAGCATAATATGTACCGTATGTTTTGACGGATTCGATTGCGGCTTTAAAGATTTGGACGAGGTCGGGGTGGGATAACAGCGTTTTTTTGCTCCTCGGTTTTGCGCGCAGCGTTTCTTGCTCATTTTCAGCGGCTGTCCCGATCCGCAGATTGATCACGGAAACCTTGGCGTCTGATTGGTGCGAGAAAAGATAGCCGAGATTTTCGGAGGCCAATTTTAGCAAGCCGTACAAGCTTTTGGACTGCGGGTAGTCATCCGTGTTGATCTTCCTCCCCAGCAGAGAATCGCCGTTCTTTTCATACACATCTGTCACATGGTTGCTGCTTGCAAATACCACCTTCGGCACGCCGAGCTCCGCCGCCGCCCGCAAAATCGTATATGTCGCTTTAAAAAAGATATCCGTCATTTTCTCAAACTCCCGCTGGTCAAGCAAATCGCCTGTCGGTTTGACAGCCAAAAGGTTGATCACCGCATCCGTATTCAGAGGAATGCTTTTCACGACTTCATTGTAATCTGCCGCATCCACCCGGACAAACCGGACAGCCGGCTTTTCATCCGGTTCTTTTAAATCCAGCACTGTCACCTCGTATCCTTCGCCTGCCAATCCGCCCGCTAACACGCGGCCGACCGTGCCGTTCCCTCCGATGATCGTCACCTTTTTCACAGTGATTCACCTCCTGTTTTACAGCCATGTTTTTAAGAAACCGATCGCTTTATGCCTCATTCCGGCTGTCTCGAAGTGCCCTGAATGAGAGCGAAACACTTCATAGCGTTCACCGGCGCCTTTTTCTTTATACACATCGGACAGCTTTTCTTCAATGAGGTCAATTCCTTGAACTGGCGTTAGTTTATCTGCGGTTCCGACCAGGCTTAAATGGGGCCTTGGAGCGATCAGGCTTTCGATTTGAGCCGTTGAAAAGTGCTTGACCAGCCCTGGAACATACGAATAGAGATTGTGACGGTCCAAATTCTGCGTCTTGATTAATGTTTCGCTGTCCACCTGCGCGCATATATCAACGCATACGCTGACCCGTTCATCCAATGCAGCAGTCCACCAGGCCATCAGACCACCCATCGACATGCCGAGTGAAGCGATGCGGCTTTCGTCTGTGTCCTCACGCATGCTCAGGTAATCGATGGCTCTGATGCTGTCGAAGACCATCATTCCCCACATCACCCGTCCTGTCCAAAGCATTTCTTTAAATATCTCACTCTCCGTTTTGCCCCGCCTGTCTCCGAAAGCCCAATGGTCAATCGCAAGCACGGAAAATCCCAAGGCCGTCAATTCCTCGGCGAACGGCGGCGTTTGCAAGTAATCCGCTCCTTCAATCAGCTCCTCCTTCCCCCTTTCGTAACGTCCTCCGTGTGAATGACAGTAAAGCACGGCCGGCCGCTTGCCGTTCATCTGTTTCGATTTTGCAAAATAGGCCGGTACCGCTTCAATTCCATTTAAATCAAGCAAAAGCGTTTCAAGAATAAAAGATGACTTTTCTTCAATTTTAAGAGTACTCACATCAATGCTTTTTTTCTCCGGCAAATCGCCGAGCAGTTTGAAAAGTTGACTGCGCATCGTGTTCCCCTTTCTTTTTTCCGTTTGATTCATTAATACGATTTGAAAGGGCGTTTTACCTTTTTCCAGATGATAAGTTGACGGAAGTTCACCACAAACAAGGCGCTGGTCAGCATGATAAACAGTAATATCCAGGGTGATGAAAACAAAAGAAGCAGCGAGAAGCACCCCATGAGAAAGAGGCAGCCTATTTTGTAAACGCGACCGGACAGCAGCTTGTAAGCAGCGGCAAGACCGCACAGCGAGTTGCAGATGAAAAAGGCGTTTGCGATCAGGACCAGTGTCTCAACATTAAGAAAGTGAAACATCAGGCAGACAAAAACGACGGTATGAATGAAAAACATAAGCCCCAGTGCTGCCATCGGCTGATTTCCCCTTGATCTGCGGGCAAACAGCCCGCCGGCCTGCGATGCCACCAGCCTGGCTGCTCCGCCTGTCACCTGAAAATAAGCGCACATGCAGAGAACAGCGGTGAGCACAGCGATCACCGGCAATGCAAAAGATCCGAACAACGGCGTCAGCATCATCGCCAGCTTCAATTGTCCGTTTGCGAAGAACCCCGGATCAATCCATTGAACAGCTGCCGCAGTCGCCACATATATGAGCGTTACCGTCAGGCTGCTGATCACGACGGCCCGGGGAATCGTTTTCCCGCGGTTTTTCACTTCCATGCTGTAGTTGCCGACGATTTCCCATCCGACTAATGCCCAGAACAGCAGCAGCAATCCGCGGCCAAAATCGGCAAACTGAAATGTTCCGTCTACGAGCGGCCCCTCACGAAAGTAAGGCACAGAAGCTGCGCTGCTTCCAAACAGAATGAGGGCCGCGGCAGTGGAAAAAATGAGTGCAACCATGCCGACAAATGAAAGATTAAAGCAAAGGACTACCATACAAAAGATAAAAAAAATGAAGCCGTACAGTTCAGCAGGAAATGCCGTGCCGGCCGCAAGAGAATGAATATATTCGCCGGCCGTCATTAATACGGCGGCGGGGCCGAAGCTCGCAGCCATGATAAAATAAAAGACTGCCAACTTTTTAACACGGGAACCGAACGCTTTTTCAGCCGCATAAGCAATCCCGGCATCATTCGGATACTCGACGCTCAATCTGGCAAAAATCCAGGCAAATAAAAAACCGATTCCCAACATCAACAGCCATGCAAAAATCGCATAGTCCCCCGCTGTCTGATGAATCATCGGCGGCAGCAGAATGATTCCCGACCCTAAAATAGGCCCCGTCATCAGCCCGCTTAATAATAAAGGGCCAAGCTTTTTTTCTCTCATACTGATACAATCCTTTCGCAAAGTCGTTTAAAATGATTGTAATCTTGTTTAATTCATCAGTAAAATAGATATTATCGATCAGCAACTTCGAATTTTTCGATATAAGATAAAAAAGGGGGATGACGAGATGGAGATCCGACATTTGAAAACATTCAAAACCATCGTGGATATCGGCGGTTTTACCCGTGCTGCCGATTATTTGGGATATGCGCAGTCCACTGTGACTTCGCACGTTCAAGCAATCGAACAAGAATTAAGAAAGCCGCTGTTCTACAGGCTGGGGAAAAAAATGATGCTGACAGAAGCAGGAAAACACCTTCTCCCTTATGCCGCAGAAATGGTTGAACTGTATGAAAAAGCGAGGCACATTCCGGAAAACGACCAGGAGCCGTCGGGAAACTTGATCATCGGCGCCTCGGAATCTTTAACGGTTTACAGATTGCCTGCCATTCTTCACGAATTTACTAACAAATATCCGCAGGTCACGGTCACATTAAAGTCTTCCACGTGCTGGCAGCTGAGAGATGAATTGAAGCAGGGAAAAATCGATGTCGCTTTTCTTTTGGACAACGATCGGAAAGAAAACGACCTTCATGTTGAAAAGCTGGTCAATGAGCCAATGGTGTTCATCTTTCCAAAGGAACACCCGGCAGGACAAAAGGCCCTTGATGATTTGACTTTTACCGCAAATGAAACGTTTTTATATACGGAGCACGGCTGCAGCTACCGTGATTTTTTTGAGGAGTATTTACGTCAAAGGGGAGTCATTGCCGACCATACGATGGAGTTTTGGAGTGTCGAAGCAATTAAACAGTGCGTGATGTGCGGTTTGGGCGTATCCCTTCTTCCTTTGATCACAACGCGCACTGATATCGAAGAAGGAAAGCTTCAGGGCACGCTTGTCCGCGACGCCCTGTTTTCCACTCAAATGGCTTATCATAAAAACAAATGGCTTTCTCCTGCAATGGCGGCTTTTACAGATATCGTCCGCACGAAAGCAAGAGACTGGGCACAGGCATAACGTTCCTATATCTAAATGCCTTCGGTATTCATCAGCACGATCCGCCAGCCGTCCGGATCTTCCACTGTTGCTCCTTTGTCCTTCCAATACGGATTTTCAGGCGGCACTTCGTGATGGCCCATGTCAGCGAGCCTTTTTAAAATACTCTTGATTTCCTTCTGATCAGGAATATAAAAGACGAGCAGATTGTCTTTGGTCGGTGCCGGACAAGGGCTGCCTCCGATATGGGAGGTGAATTCAAGGTGATATTGGACATTCGGCAGGCCGAACATGACGCCATGATACCCTTGATGTCCGGAAAAACCGCCAAGCTTTTTCAGGCCGAGCCCCTTTTCGTAAAACGCAACGATTTCGTCAAAACGGTCTGTAGGCCGGGCGATTCTGACCTGTACGGCGGAAAAATCGGAAAAATGCATCTTAATCATCTCCTTTTTTCCCATTTTAAGCGGTCACGGATCATTTGAAACGAAGCGAAAGGCTGAAATATTTTCATCCTTTCGGCGGAACGACAGGTCTTTCAGATTATTAAAAAAATCCCAAAACGGCTTTTAGTTTTGGGATTTTGTCATCCTTTTCCCGCAATTCTTGCAGTCTGGGAAAGCCGAGCATCGGAGCGGTCTTCCACAGGATGTGGTGACGGCGGTGTTAGGCGGTTAGCCGCCTGATCTTTTCTCCTATCGTAAGCACCGGCTTAGCAGGCCTGCCAACGAATGCGCGGGTTTGTCGGCACGCTGAAAAGCCCCTTCGGATTGAAGGGGCTTTTCCATTAATTTGCGACAATATTTACAAGCTTTCCAGGTACAGCAATCACTTTTCTGATCGTTTTTCCTTCGAGCTGTTCTTTTACTTTTTCATTGTTTTTCGCCAGCTCTTCAAGCTGTTCTTTGTCGGCGTCGGCTGGAACGTTCAGCTTCGCTTTCACCTTTCCGTTCAGCTGAACGACGATTTCGACTTCGTCATCAACGAGCTTTGCTTCATCATAGACAGGCCATGCTTCATACGTGATCGTTTCCTCATGTCCAAGTCGGCTCCACAGCTCTTCAGCCAAGTGAGGCGCGACAGGAGACAGCAATTTCACGAAGCCTTCCATGTATTCTTTCGGAAGCTGATCAGCTTTATATGCTTCATTGATGAAGACCATCAGCTGAGAAATACCTGTATTGAAGCGCAGACCTTCGAAATGGTCTGTTACTTTCATGACCGTTTCGTGGTAGACGCGCTCAAGCGTTTCGCCGGCTCCTTCAACGATCTTCTCGTTTAACCCGCCATTGTCATCGATGAACAGACGCCATACGCGGTCAAGGAAGCGGCGGGCGCCGTCAAGTCCTGTCGTTGACCAGGCGATCGATGCATCCAAAGGCCCCATGAACATTTCGTACAGCCGGAGCGTGTCCGCACCATGAGTCTCCACTATTTCGTCCGGATTGACGACATTGCCTTTGGATTTGCTCATTTTTTCGTTGTTTTCACCAAGAATCATTCCTTGGTTATAAAGCTGTTTGAACGGCTCTTTCGTCGGAACGACCCCGATGTCATAAAGGAATTTATGCCAGAAGCGCGCATACAATAAGTGAAGAACGGCGTGTTCCGCACCTCCGATATACATATCGACAGGAAGCCATTCCTGTAATTTTTCAGGGGAAGCCAGTTCGTTCGGGTTTTTCGGATCGATGTAGCGCAGGAAGTACCAGCAGCTTCCCGCCCATTGCGGCATCGTATTCGTTTCGCGTCTTCCCTTTTTGCCTGTTTCAGGGTCTGTCACTTCCACCCATTCTTTAATGTTCGCAAGAGGGGACTCACCCGTTCCGCTCGGTTTGATTTCCGACGTTTTCGGCAAGATCAGCGGCAGCTCTTCTTCAGGAACCGGAGTCGATGTGCCGTCTTCCCAATGGATGACCGGGATCGGCTCGCCCCAGTAGCGCTGACGGCTGAACAGCCAGTCGCGGAGGCGGTATGTTACCTTTTTCTCGCCCTTCCCGTTTTCCTCAAGCCACTGAATCATTTTTTCGATCGCAGCCGCTTTATCAAGGCCGTTCAGAAAATCTGAATGGATGTGTTCGCCGTCGCCTGTATAAGCTTCTTTCTCAACATCTCCGCCTTTGACGACTTCTTTGATCGGCAGCCCGAATGCTGATGCGAATTCGTGGTCCCGCTCATCATGGGCAGGGACGGCCATGACCGCTCCGGTTCCGTATGTAGCCAAGACATAGTCCGCGATCCATACCGGAATTTTTTCCCCGTTTGCCGGATTGACGGCATAAGCACCTGTGAAGACGCCTGTCTTTGTTTTGGCAAGGTCTGTCCGCTCCAAGTCGCTCTTTGATTGAACTTCTTCGATATAGGCGTCGACCGCGTCTTGCTGTTCAGGCGTCGTGATTTTTTGAACCAAATCGTGCTCCGGAGCCAAAACGGCATATGTGGCACCGAATAATGTATCAGGCCGCGTTGTGAAAACCGTAAACATTTCGTCTGTGCCGTCGACCGCAAAATGAACATGCGCCCCTTCGGAACGGCCGATCCAGTTGCGCTGCATCTCTTTGATGCTTTCCGGCCAGTCGAGTTCTTCCAGATCTTCAAGGAGACGGTCGGCATAAGCGGTAATCTTCAGCATCCACTGCTTCATTGGACGGCGTTCTACAGGATGGCCGCCGCGTTCGCTTTTGCCGTCGATGACTTCTTCATTGGCAAGAACGGTTCCAAGCGCAGGACACCAGTTTACAGGGACTTCATCTACATAAGCGAGACCTTTTTCGTAAAGCTTTAAGAAAATCCACTGCGTCCATTTATAGTAGTCCGGATCTGTTGTATTGACTTCTCTGTCCCAGTCATACGAAAAGCCGAGCGCTCTGATCTGGCGGCGGAAGTTGTCAATGTTCTGTTCGGTAAAGACGGCAGGATCGTTTCCCGTATCCAGCGCATATTGTTCCGCAGGAAGCCCGAATGCATCCCAGCCCATCGGATGGAGGACATTGTACCCTTGCATCCGTTTCATGCGGGACAAAATGTCAGTTGCCGTATAGCCTTCAGGGTGTCCGACGTGAAGGCCTGCGCCTGACGGATACGGAAACATGTCCAATGCATAAAATTTCGGTTTGGATTTATCTTCACGCGTGGCGAACGTTTTATTTTTAAGCCAATAGTCCTGCCACTTTTTCTCGATTGTTTGATGGTCAAAACTCAATTGTAAAAACCTCCTTTGAATATGAGTACGGCTTCTTTGTATTCAAGTATGGACGGGACTGGCAGCGTTATATTCAGATTATTCTAAAATCAAAAAAACTCTCCCATCCCTAAGAAGGGACGAGAGATTTCCCGCGGTACCACCCTTGTTAGTGTGCATGCGGCACACTCACTTGATATCTGTAACGCAGATACGCGGCAGCAGCTCATCACTGCTGCAACTCTGAGGCGAGTTCGGAAGCTCATTTGATTGACTTTCACCAGCCGTCAACTCTCTGAAACAAAATGGGCTTCTTACTGCTCCTCTTCACTGTTCTTGCCGTAACCGTAATCTTATCTGTATTTTATAGAATTCTGTTCATAAGTGCAAGCAGGTTTGTATACAATGGGAATGTGCTGAAAAAAGGGTAAGAGTGAGGATCTTAATCGTGTGGAGATTTGTTTTGCCGTTCGGAGTTCTGTACATTTGCCTGCTGTTCTCTGACAAAGTCAAAGCTTCTCAATACAGCTTCACCGCCGTAGCCGGCAATGATCGATAACACGACAAGCTGAATTCCAGAATCAGGTTCCGCAGATAAAACAAGCAAAATAGAAGCAACCATTCCGACAAGAATATCTTCAAAAAATCCAAGGTAAATGAATCGTTTCGTTGTTCTCGGTTTCTCGAGGCGCCCTCTTTTTTTAACGTGCCCGAGAACCCCCATAATCCCTCCAATCAAACAAGCAACCAAAACTTGATGCAGCATCTTCATCACCTTCCTAAAGCCCTTAGTTTAGTCAAGCGACTTCAGGCCATCGAGCAGCCCCCCTAGACCCCTTGCGATGATATTCGATACTACCATACAGAAAATGTGTTCTGTCTGAGAAGAAAAAAAGCTTGTTTCTTCCATTATATGTGAAGATTTGGTTGATAATCTTGATTCCTTCGATTCATTTTCATATAATTACAATTACCTATTTTTTCTATACCACTTATGCATCTGATTGAGCGGAGAGCTGCTTTTCCTTCCTGTCGTATAAAAACGCCGTTCCTATTGCGAACAGCAGCAATACGAGCAAAACCGCGAGCAAAAGCTGCATATTGAAATAATCAACCAGCATTCCGCCAAAAAGCGGCCCGATCATTCTTCCGCCGGTCGCCATACTGTTGACAAACCCTTGATAAAACCCTTCTTTTCCCCTCGGAGCGAGACGGTTGGCGATTGTCGGCACAGCCGGCCATACAAGCATTTCGCCAATGGTCAGCACAACCATCGCGGCAAGAAACGCCGGAAACCGTTCAGCGCCAAACAAAATTCCGTATGCCATCATAAAAATGACAAATCCGATCACGATTTGGTTTTTCAGCGATTCGGCAAACCGTTTCACAAAAAAACCGATCAGCGGCTGACCGAAAACAATGAGCGCCCCGTTCACTGTCCAAAGTACGCTGTACTGCCCAAGAGATATCCCCAGCTCCTGGGTGTGTGAAGCGATGGTCGAGGACCATTGCGAATAAGCGACCCAGCCGAGCAGGTAGCCCGTACATATAACCAAAAGCGCGGAGAATCTAGATTTCCCGCTGACTGAATCGGCATGATCCAAAACAGAAGACTGCATGGCTTTTTCAGACCGAATGCGTCTAAATCCGAAAATCGCAATCATGAAAAAGACGGCATACAGCATTGCATTCGCCAGAAAAACATACGTAAATGAAAAAGACGCGACAATTCCGCCGAGCGCTGAACCAACTGCCACCCCTGCATTTTGCGCCACGTATACAGCATTGAACGGCTTTCTGCCGCCTTCCGGCCAAACCGAGCCGGCCATTGCATAGCATGCCGGAAACACGATCCCTGATCCAAAACCGGCCAGTGTTAAGAAAAGAATGTATTGGAACCACTCGTGAAAAAAGACGAGGCCTGAAAGGCTCGCAAACGTGATCACAATTCCAAGTACGACGGTTTTAAATCCGCCGATTTTATCGAATAGATATCCCCCGAACAGGTTGCCCAGCACATTTGCCCCTGAGTTCAGCATCAGCACAAATCCGGCCGCTGTCAGCGACTTTCCCAAATGCTGATGGATATAGATGGTATTCAGCGGCCATAAAAAAGATGCCCCTGTGACATTGATAAACATTCCGATGACCAATAGCCATAATGTGCGCGGCATAGCGTTTCCTTCTTTCTCTTTAGCATTCCCTCTAGATTCTATTCGTTTTGCCCATTTTTTTCAATTGACACGATTTCGATTTTCAACATAAAAAACCCCCTTTTTAAAGGGGGAATTTTTTTATGATTGCGTCATCCATTTTGGCTTTCCGAAACCGGCGAATTCCCGATCGATCGCATCTTCGAAAGCTTTGGATTTTACCGCTTCTTTGAGATCTTTGGCGAATGGCTTGTCTTTGTTTTTTTCATCCACTACCACTTGATTGCGGTAGCGGTCAGGCATGTTCTCAAGCGCCAGCGCGTCCTGCAACTTCATATTAGCGGAGAGAGCGAAATTACCCGGGACAGCCGCGATATCCAGGTCATCGACCGCTCTTGGAAGATTGGCAGATTCAAGCTGTTTAAATGTCAGCTTTTTCGGATTTTCCGCAATATCCTGCACAGAGGCTTTCAATGTGTCGACATCGCTTTTCAGCCGAATCAGCCCCTGATCCTGGAGCGTTAAAAATGCCCTGGCGGCATTGGCCGGATCGTTTGGAACAGCCACTTCCGCCCCGTTTTTGACATCGTTCAAGTCGTTATATTTGGCAGAATAGAGACCCATCGGAGCGGTCGGCACAGAAATGAGTGCAGCAAGATGTTTATTGTTTTCTTGATTGTATGATTTCATAAAAACCTCATGTTGAAACAAATTGGCGTCGAGTTCGCCTTCGCTTAACGCCGTGTTCGGCTGTACATAGTCGGTGAATTCGACCACTTCAACTTTGTAGCCTTTTTTCTCAAGTTCAGGCTGAATCGCTTTTTTGACCATATCGTAATACGGTCCTGCAGTAGCGCCTATTTTGATCGTTTTACCATCGCTTTCGGCATTGTTTCCGCATGCGGTCAGAAGCGCCATGCTCAAGGCCAGTCCCAGCACGGAAGTCCATTTTAATATCTTGTTCATGTACATCTCCTCCTCCAAAATAAAAAAAACTCTTTCAGCGCCTGAAAGAGTTGTTCAACTTATCTTTCAGAATGCGCCTGACATTCTGCTGGATTTAGCACCTTGCTCTGCTGCAGGTTGCTGAGATTTCGCCGGGCCAGTCCCTCCATCTCTCTTTATAAGCTGCATATTCAGTTTTTTAAATGATTTCTTTATTTTACGTTTGAATATTTAGATTTGCAAGAAGTTTTTTGGTATAAACATTTTTTTCTTTTTAAGCTAAAATATAGTTATCAAACACGAAAGGAGACGAATCATGGAATCTATCATGCTGATCGGGTTTTTATCCTTTATTTTTTCCATCTGCTACCTTGTATTTCATTTGATCAGAAGAATCTTTTCTCCAGGCAAAAGGTTTTCCAGAAAACTCTTTTATCCTTGTTTTGCAGGCGGACTTCTCCTCCTGATCATCTCTGCGCCTTATTACAGTGAGGAAACATATGCCGTCGATGAGACAAAAACAGAGGACCTGACAACCGAGCTTCAGGAACTGAAAACTGAACACAGCGCTGTACAAAAGGAGCAAACCGCATTAAAGCAGCAGCTCAATCAAGCAAACGAAAAACTGAAGGCAGCCAAAACGGAGAATGACACATTAAAAAAAGAAAACGAAAAACTGACAAAAGAAAAAGACTCGCTTACGAAAAAAACAAAATCGCTGTCAGAAAAACTGGCTAAGGCTGAAGAAAAAAGCGGCAGTACCGAAGCCACTGTAAAAGAAAAGAACGCCACCGCTCAGGCCGGAACGTCACACAGCGCGCCCTCCCCTAAGAAAAACAGCGGTGAAAGCAAACAGGAGTGCAAAATCAAAGGAAGCGTCAACCATATTTATCATACACCAGGAAGTACATATTATGACCGCACGAAAAACGTCGCCCGCTGGTTCTGCACAGAACAGGAGGCGCGTGATGCGGGGTACAGACCTCCGAAACGTTAAAAAAGCCGGCATACCGCCGGCTTTTTTCTTAAAGCTCTCTTCTTAATGCTGTCAGCACGTTCGTTCTTGTCGCTTTAATGGCCGGGTTCAGGCCTGAAAGAATGGCGACGCCTGCACTGATCAAGGTCGCGATAAGGACAAGACTGACCGGAATGTACGAGAAGGTGATGCTGAAGTCTGCCGCACTCGCTCCTCCTTCTGAAACCGATGATAAAATAGGTGGTATAATCTTGTTCACTAAAAAGCTGACACCGTATGAAATGATAACACCTAAAACAGATCCTAAGATACCGATATAGGCGCTTTCCAGCAGAAACATTTTCCTGATCACGTTCGGGCTTGCCCCGATCGCTTTCATAATGCCGATCTCCTGCGTCCGCTCTGTAACCGCCATTGTCATCGTGTTGAAAATGCCGATCGCTGAAATCAAGACGGCAATGACTCCGACGAAGATCAGACCGATTTTAAAAGCCATGAAAAAAAGATTAATGCTTTCGAGTTTTTTCGTTATTGAATCGACGTAGTAGCCTTCATCCTCCAAATCTGTTGTCAGCTGTCCGACATGTTCAAAGTTATCCGCGTAAACCGAAAGCTTTTTTTCGATCGTGCCGCTGTCTTTGTCCGCCTTCAGAAATCCGGTGATGTCTTTTTGCATGTCGTTGCTGACATAGACTGTTGAATCGCTTGCCCATTCATAAGAAGGTTTTTTCGTAACTCCGACAACTTTCAGATCATATGTTTTCGCTTTCCCTTCTTCTCCTGTTTTTTCATCCATTTTTGAGATCTTTAATTCAATTGTTTTGCCGAGAATATCTTCTGCGTATCCTTTTGGTTCTTTTACTTCCTCAGCATTATTTTCCATCTGCTTTTCATAATCTTGGGCTTCTTTTTTCGTCCAGAGATTCTTCCCGAAATGGTAGCCGACGACGATTTCATTCGGTGTTTTCGCTACGCGGCCGCGATCGAGTTTGATATTGGCTTTTTGTTCAGCGGCCATGTCAGTAATCGTGATATTCGACATTTGATTGTTTGTCCTGTTGCCCAACTTTGCTTCAGCAGGTGCGAACACCTGCGTGCGCTCGATAATCGCGGACACATCTTTGCGATTTTCGAATTCTTTCAAGTCTTTCTTTTGAACTTTCTGATCGCTTTGCCCTTCTTTTCCGACAACATTTATCTCAGTCACGATTTGCTCTTTCATCAGCTGTTCAGTCAGCGATTTTTGCAGGCCGAACCCGACCGATGCGAGCACGATTAAGAATGCGCAGGCCACCGTTGTTGCGAGAATGGTCATGAATACACGCAGGCGGTTTTTCTTCATATTTCTTCTAATAAACTTCAACTGATCCTTAAACTTCAACAGTCTCTTCCCCTTTCTCTAACACGCCGTCAGATAACTGAAATTTCGTATTGGCGATCGATGCCACTTCGTCATCGTGCGTGATGATGACAAATGTAATCCCGCGTTCCCTGTTCAGCTGCCGAATGAATTCGAGAATTTCCTGTTCTGTTTCGGAGTCCAGGCTTCCTGTCGGTTCGTCGGCTAAAATGATTGACGGATTCAAAATCAAAGCGCGGGCGATGCTGACGCGCTGCTGCTGTCCGCCTGAAAGCTCATTCGGATAGTGGCCGGCGTGGTTTTCAAGGCCGACGCGGTGAAGCATCTCATTGACGCGTTGCTTCCGCTCAGACGGATGAACACCTTTTAAAGTCAGAGGCAGCTCGATATTTTCGAAAGTCGTCAGGCTCGGAATCAGCTGAAAACTTTGAAAGATGAAGCCGAAATGTTCAAGCCTGAATGCCGCCCATTCTTTTTCGCCGTAATTCGTGACATTCGTGCCGTCAATGACGATCTTACCTTCTGTCGGGGCGATATAGCCGGAAATCAAGTTCAACAGCGTCGATTTTCCGGAACCGCTCCGTCCGACAATGCAGGCGATTTCGCCTTTTTCGACGGTAAGCGAGACATCCTTTAACACTTTAATTTCATTTTCCCTCCCCTTTTTGCCGACTTTAAACGAGTGGTGAATATGCTCTACACTGATCATTTGTAAATCTCCTCTCCATTATGGGTTACAGCTGTTTTATTTTTTTAAAAATCAAGAAGTAACTGATTAAAAACCCGACTGCCGAACCGATCAACATACCGAAGATATAGCTGGACAGGCTTGAGCCAGAGGCTGTCCCGAATCCCCCGATGCCGAATAAAATCACGAGAATTTGGATCGGCCGGTCCATTTTTCCCCAAAGGAAAAAATGTCCGTTCCGTTCAATCTGCTGTCTGATAAAGCAGAAGTAGCCGATCATATAAAACAAAATCCCCATGGCGAGCGGAATAAGCGTAAAGGCCAGGCTGCCGTATTGAATGCCGAAATGGTTGAGGTACATGATCGGCGTTATATAATCCAATAGTTCTGTTTCACCATAAAAGAAAGCAGAGTGACCTCCAAAGAAACTCCGAATGATTCGAAGGTTGGCCAACGGAAGCCCGATCAGCAAATACGGCAGGATCGACGTTGAAAATGCAACGACCAGCTGGGCCAGCGGATTGCCGGTCATCGCGCCCGCCGCCATGACAAGCGAGTAGACCATAAAGCAGAAAATGACCGACCCGATAAAATACTCATGAAAATGAATGACATCAACCTTATACAAAATAATCAAAGCGTAAGATAATAAGTAAGATAATAGCTGAGCTGTTAAAAGAATTGAAAGGCCGAAGACATATTTCGTATTGAAAATGATGCCGCGCCTATAAGGGAGGCCGAGTGTGAAATCAAGCGTTCCTCTGCTACGTTCAAACCCGATCTGGCTGAGTGCAAGCGCGACTCCTCCAACCCAGAACATTCTCATAGCCCCGCCTATCTCATAATCTTTATATAAAACACACTCCATATCGGGAAATTTTTTCAGTTCTGCAAGGCATCCTTGGTACTGGAAATAATCATTCAAAAGCGTAAGCGGTTCACTCAGCATCACCGCTGCAAACACAACTAAAAAAATCCAGAAATGCTGTTTCCACTCTTTATATAAAAGTCCGCGGTCTACCATCTTCGCTTACCTCCATACTTCGCGATGAATACTTCCTCAAGACTGACCGGAAGCTCGTTCCAAACTTTCGGAGACAAACTTTTAAGAAATTGTTTGCTCACATCGTCTTCTTTCGGAATCAACACCGTATAAAAGACGCCGGTGTGATCCAAAACAGGGATTTCCCTTTCTCTGATTTTCAAATTGACATCTTCTTCAAATGCCATTTGGATTTTAATAAAATCGCCTTTCAGTTCATCAAGATCCATGATGTTCGACAATGTATTGTCTTCGAGAAAACCGATTCGGTTGCACATTCTTTCAATATCCTCAAGCCGGTGGGATGTGATGAGAATCGTCGTGTTGTTTTCAGCCACTTCATCGACCATCAGCTGGAGAACATCTTGTCTTGTGACGGCATCAATGCCGTCTGTCGGTTCATCGAGCAGGATGACCGCCGGCCGGATCGCAAATGACAAGATCAGCGACATTTGCTTTTTCAATCCTGTAGACAATTCCCTGTACTTTTTTGTTTCAGGAATATCGTAGCGGTTCATTAATTCATTAGCGTATGTAACATCAAAGTCAGGATAAATGTTTCGCAAAATATTGACGAGCTGTTTGTAATTGTATTTTTCGAAATAGGTGTTTTGAACGGGCATATAGACGATATTGCGCTTGACGAGCGGATGGTCCTTCACCTTGACGCTGCCGAAGTAGATATCTCCCTCATCAGGCAGCAGGATTTGCTGAATCAGGCGGAGAAGCGTTGTTTTCCCTGAGCCGTTTCTGCCGAGCAGTCCGAAAATCTCTCCTTCCTCAAGCTTAAAGGAGATGTTTTTGAGTATTTGTTTTCCGTCAATCGTTTTTGATACAGATTTGAGCTCAATCATTCACTTCCCCTCCTCTCACTTCTTCGTCGATTTCCGCCATCCACTCCTGCAGCTTTTTAGTGTCGATCCCAGCGTAATGCGCATCGATGATCAGCTGCTTTAACTGCTCTTTAATCATCGCAATCTTCCCTTCATCAAGCGTAACTTTCGCGTTTTCTGAAATATACGTTCCTCTCCCCCTCAACGTTTCAATTATTCCTTCCCGTTCAAGTTCTTTATAGGCTTTGCTGACAGTATTCGGGTTTGCAATGATAATGGTTGCAAGCTCTCTGACAGAAGGAAGTTTATCTCCAGGCTTGATTATCCCTTTTAAGCAAAGCTCTTTCATCTGCTGGATAATCTGCTCATAGATCGGGGTAGAGCTTCTCGGATCGATTTGAATCATCTATCTCCCTTCTTTCTCGTTCAATCTCAGGTCATTCACTTTTAAAAAAACACGTATCCCAAATTTTCTTGAATTATAAAGCCCAGCTTCGCAAGAACAAACAAGAACGAACAGGCAATGATAAACGCCACGACCACCATCGGCGTTATTTTTTTATGTTTATCACTCATGAGAGTTGCTCCTTTACATGTGTGTGTTAATTGTATTACTCGATATAGTACACCTAATACATTAAATACATCGTCCTTTTTTGTCAATCACTTTTTTCAAAAAAATGAACCCTTTCAAAAAGGGTTCATCTTTCATACGATCTCTGCAGAATCATATTGTTTTGAAGGGTTTGCAGCTGAAGCCTTTTGCGGTGAATTTCCTCCCTTTGTTGCTCATTGGCAAACAGCGAAAGCTTGTTTAATTCATTGACCGCGTTTTCAAGCATCAGCTGCGCATCGCTGTACTCTGTCTCATTGTAATGTTCCTGCCTGCTTGCAGTTTCAAATTGAGATAAAGCATAATCATAAGCATCTTCGCTTCTTTGGATGTGCTCTCCGACGGATTGTCTTGTAGCCAAAGAAAACCCCTCCTTAATGGAAAAATCCATCGTGATTAGTTTGGCCATCACAGCCGTGATCATTGAAGAAAATAATTGGGAATCGGTTTGTTCTTATCGTGTTTATTTGCTACAATTTTAGGATGCGTAATACTAAAAGGAGGTCCTTTTGTTTGCATCAGAACAACCCTTTTCCATATACGAACAGTGAAAAACGATATCATACATGGAATTATCATTTACGAAATCATTTCGGTCATAAAGTGTTTAAAGTCGCCCTTGACGGAGGCTTTGACTGCCCGAATCGCGACGGCACGGTCGCACACGGCGGATGCACATTTTGCAGCGCCGCAGGGAGCGGAGACTTTGCGGGAAACCGAGCCGACGATCTGCTGACCCAATTTAATGAAGTCCGCGACAGAATGCATGAAAAATGGAAAGACGGCAAATACATGGCGTACTTTCAAGCATTTACGAATACGCACGCTCCTGTCAGCGTTCTTCGCGAAAAATACGAAACGGTCCTCGGCCTCGACGGCGTAGTCGGCCTTTCAATCGCAACCCGGCCGGACTGTCTTCCTGACGATGTTGTCGAATATCTTGCCGAGCTTCATGAACGAACATACCTCTGGGTGGAACTCGGCCTTCAAACCGTTCATGAACGGACGGCTGATTTGATCAACCGCGCACATGATTTCGACTGCTATGTAGAAGGCGTGAACAAGCTGAGGAAACACGGTATCCGCGTCTGCTCTCACATCATTAACGGGCTGCCTCTCGAAGACCGCGGCATGATGATGGAAACCGCAAAAGCGGTCGCCGATTTGGATGTGCAGGGGATTAAAATCCATCTGCTTCACCTGTTAAAGGGAACGCCAATGGTGAAGCAGTATGAAAAAGGAAAATTAACGTTCCTTTCGCAAGATGATTATGTCCAGCTTGTTTGCGATCAGCTTGAAATTCTTCCGCCGGAAATGATCATTCACCGGATTACGGGTGACGGACCGATCGAATTGATGGTCGGACCGATGTGGAGCGTCAATAAATGGGAAGTCTTAAATGCCATCAATGGAGAACTGGAAAGGCGCGGCAGCTATCAGGGGAAATGGTTCAACAAAGAGAAAGAAGGCATCGCCACATGAAGCTCAAAAAGATCCTCCCGTATGCGAAAGAACTGCTGAAAACAGCCGCAGGCGAAGGAGACATCGTCATTGATGCGACAATGGGAAACGGACATGATACGTATTTTTTAGCAGAACTTGTCGGTGAAAACGGACATGTCTATGCCTTTGATATCCAGGAAGAGGCGCTGATCCATACTGCGGAAAGGCTTGGAGAAAAGCACCGCGGCAACGTCACTCTGATTCAAAAAAGCCACGATCAGCTGATTGAATCGCTTCCGCCTGAAGCGATCGGCCATGTATCGGCAGCCGTCTTCAATCTCGGATATTTGCCGGGCGGAGACAAAGCAGTGACAACAAGAAGCGTGTCCACCATTTCGAGCATCGAACAGCTGCTGCACATCTTGAAAGACGAAGGGCTAATCGTGCTTGTCGTCTATCACGGCCATCCAGAAGGAAAAAGAGAGAAGGAAGACCTTCTCGAATTTTGCTCAAATCTTGACCAGGATAAAGCGCGCGTCCTCTGTTATCAATACCTAAACCAGCGGAATGATCCTCCGTTTATTATCGCCATTGAAAAAAAAGCTCAAATCAGCAAATGATTTGAGCTTTCCTTTATGAACTTTTCATCCACGGCATTTTTTGAATTTTGCGGTAGGCCCTTCCGTTGATATAGAAGAAGTAGGAAGTTTTTCCGCTCGCTTTAATAAGGCGCTTCGCCAGCCGGCCGATTTCCTTTTGACCCGCGACCTTATCGTCTGATAAATAAACACCCAGAAGACCTCTGTTGATCAAACGGTGAAAGTTTTCGTGCGGAATCCCGCGCAAATGTTCATCCGCCATTTCGATGAAATATTCGAGCCTTTCCATCATATCTGAATGTGATGGGTAATACGTGCAGAAATTCAAATCTCCTCCGATTAAGTCTTCCTCCTGGTCAATTAAATAATCGAGCAGGATGTGCAGTCCCTGTATGTACGGAAAATAGCTGTCGCGGATCTTTCCGGCCATCGATTCAGTAAAATCGGAACGGACGGAATACGATACGAGGCAGAAGATGCCGAGCGTTGAACCCGCACAGGCTGAGAACTCGTACCATTCCATTTTCGGCAAGGCCGATCTATAATTCTCAAACCACGCTTCGAGCCGGGGGACACGCTCATGCTCCACAACGTGTTTATGAACTTGCAGATCGCAGTAATAGCTGCAAAGCTCAAGCAGGTGCTGCTTGATCAGATCATAGTTCTCAATTTCCGCAAGCACGTCTTGGCACGTTTTCACTAAGTCGTGCAAATAGCCTTGATCATCCTGGTCTTCCCTGAACCGGTAATAGTTCTTCAATTCAGCCCCGACGGTCAGCGCGTCTTTCATTGACTGATGAAGCATGGAAAAATCATCAGGGTCAAGCGAGGTGCTCCGGTCGCATAGATTGTCGAGATAGTCGCTTATCGTCTGATACGCCGTAATAAACCGGATCGACTGCTCGATTTTGTCGCCTGAAAGGAGGGCCATAATGCCGCCGCCTTCACAGTGAAAGGTTTTATCCCTAATGCTGGCTTTCGCCTGCGTTTTCAGCTCGGGATTTTGAATCGTTTCAGCTTTTCGTTTCCACTTGTCCAACTCTTGATGAACAAGGGGAAAAACTTCTCTGTATACTTTAGCCATTAATCCAAAAGGATGCTCCGGTACTGCCAAAGAATGCACCTCCATTATGTCATATACTGTTCCGCAAACGCTCTGGCCGCTTTAAAAACGTCTTCCCGTTCAGGCTCATTAAAAATTTCGTGGTATAAGCCCTCCCATTCCCTGTACGTCTTATTGTGAGAAGCAAGCTCGTTAAACCACTTGACGACCATTTTTTTGTCGACAAGCCAGTCTGTGCCCGCCTGCATGACAAAGAGCGGGATGTTGAGAAAGGCGTCCGTCGGCTCCATCGCGCTTTTCAACGCTTTTAACATTTCTTGATACCATCTGACAGAAACTTTTGTGATATATAATGAATCGTTGATGTCCATTTCGATGACTTCTTTGTTTCTCGTCGCTTTATCAGGCGTGATCCCGGATTCAAACCGCATGGACGGAGCCAAAACGTTGAGCCCTTTGGAAATCCAGTCCAAAAATTTGTTCGGCTTTAATTGCAGCCCGAGACAAGGGGATGATAAAATGAGACCGGCAATGCCGCTTTGCTGCTGCTTAAACCACTCGATCGCGATCAGGCCGCCCATGCTGTGCCCGAGCATAAATACAGGCAGTTCAAATGCTTTCGCCCTGGCGACCCATTTGTCCACTTCATCAATATATTCTTGAAACGAGCGTATATGTCCTCTTTCTCTTGTCGAAGTTCCCTGTCCGGGCAAATCCCCCATGACGACATTAAACCCGGATGAACGCCACATTTCGGACAGCCATTTATACCGCCCGTGATGCTCACATGCACCGTGAATGATGACGATTGAAGCAACAGGTCTTTCCGCTTCCATGCACCACATGCTGACCACCTCACACAATTTTATAAATGAAAGGATGAAACCAATGATCTACCCTTATAAAAAAACGGAACCCGTTATTCATGAAACGGCGTTTATCGCCGACAACGCGGTCATCACCGGAGATGTAACAATCGGAGAGCAATCAAGCATCTGGTTCTCTTCGGTTATCCGCGGCGATGTCGCCCCGGTCAGGATCGGAAAAGGCGTGAACATTCAAGACCTTTCCTGCCTGCACCAAAGCCCTGAGCGCCCTCTTGTGATTGAAGACGGTGTGACGGTAGGCCATCAGGTTACACTGCACAGCTCCGTGATACGAAAGCATGCCCTTATCGGAATGGGGTCGGTTATTCTTGACGAAGCGGAAGTCGGGGAAGGCGCTTTTATCGGGGCAGGCAGTCTTGTCCCGCCTGGCAAAAAGATCCCGGCCGGGCACCTCGCATTCGGCAGGCCCGCTAAAGTCATCCGCCCGTTAACCGACAAGGATAAACAGGAAATGGAAAGAATTCGCAAAGAATATATTGAAAAAGGACAATACTACAAATCCTTGCAAAAAAAAGATTAGCTTTGCTACAACTTTACCATTTTTCCACCGATAATTTAAGCAATAACCTTTTCGGCCGCACGCGTCTGCGGCTTTTTTCTTTTCCGAAATCTTTACAAATACTTATCATTTGCTAAACATTCATTTTTTACAATAAACATGAAGCAGCCATTCATGTAAAGGGGGTTATGACATTTGAATAAACTGATGGTCGGCATCTACAACTTTGAATGCCGGGTCTTCCTCGGTATGAACAGCTTATTTCACCAAAAAGCACTAAACCGTTACTTTCGTTCCTCAACACATCTGGGAGGGGCATTCTGCACGATTTCCGCTAGCCTGTCTCTCTTGCTGTTCGGATCCGGAAGTGTTCGTACAGCGGGGATCGCCAGCGCCATTGCACTTTTGGTCAGCCACCTTCAAGTCATGCTGATCAAAAAGCTGTATCCAAGAAAGCGGCCGTATTTAACGCTAAAGGAAACACAGGTTTTGCAAAATCCGCTCAAGGATCATTCTTTTCCATCCGGCCATACGACCGCGGCATTTTCCGTCATTACACCGCTAATGATATTCTTTCCGATACTCACGCTTTTATTAATTCCGGTAGGCATCAGTGTGGGACTCTCCAGAATTTATCTCGGGCTCCATTATCCTTCGGATGTTCTGGCAGGCACGGCCCTCGGGATATCAGTCGGAACTTTGTCGGCGATGGTCTTCTAAGCCGGCCGTTTCTTCCAAAGCGTCACTGATTTTTCACATCACAAACAGGAGGGGAAACGATGAAAATTGCGATATTTACGGACACTTTTACACCGGATGTGAACGGATGCGCCAGAACGCTGAAAAGGTATACGGATTATCTTGAAAAAAACGGGATGCCCTATAAAGTATTTGCGCCGGAAAGCACGCATGAAACACAATTTTCGAGCCGCATCCGCCGTTTTACGAGCATGCCGTTCTTCTTATACCCCGAGTGCAGAGTCGCTCTTCCTAATCTCATCAAAATGAAATCAGAACTCCGCGAATTCAATCCCGATCTCATTCACATCGCGACTCCTTTTAATATCGGCCTGGCAGGGCTCAAGCTTGCGAAGAAATGGAACATCCCTGTCGTAGGCTCTTACCATACCGATTTTGACCAGTACCTCTCATATTATGATCTTCAAATGTTTTCCAAACTATTATGGAAATATATGCACTGGTTTCATAAAGATTTTCGAAAAATTTTTGTCCCTTCGCGCGAAACGTTTATGCAGCTCAAAGCCAAACAATTCAGGAACCTCTCCATCTGGAAGCGCGGCGTGGACTGCTCGCTGTTCAGTCCGGCGCATCAAACCGAACACATCCGCAAGCGATACGGCATAAAGGAAACCTATATCCTCAGCTATGTCGGAAGGCTTGCACCTGAGAAAGATTTGGAGACGCTGCTCAAGATCGCAAGTCACCCCAATTTGAAAGATGGCGTCCACTGGCTGATCGCGGGAGACGGCCCGTTAAAAAAAGAGCTTGAGAAGCGGGCTCCCCTCAATATGACTTTTGCCGGCTATGTCAAAGGAGAAGAGCTGGCAAGCATTTATGCAAGCTCAGATTTGTTCGTCTTTCCTTCTCCGACGGAAACCTTCGGAAATTCCGCGCTTGAAGCGCTCGCCTGCGGGACGCCTGTTATCGGGGCAGATTCCGGCGGCCTGAAAGACTTTATACAAAACGGAAGAAACGGTTTTCTTTCCGAACCTGGAAATCCGGATGCATTCACCGAAAATATATTGCGCGTCCTCTCCAATGTGCCGTTAAAAAAACGGATGTCATACGATGCGAGAAGCTATGCCCTTACCCAGTCGTGGGAAGTGATTTTTGACAATCTCTTCTCCGAATGTGAACGTGTGCTAGCAGATTTATCAGCTGAAAAACCGGCATAAAAAAAGAAGGTTTTCGATTAACGAAAACCTTCTTTTTTGACTTAAACGATAATGACTTCTTTTGGCTGATGGTTCAGTTCTTCCGGTACAAAGCGCTTTTCAACGAAAATGCTGTGCCAGATCATAAAGATGAGAACCGTCCAGATTTTGCGGCTGTTATCCGCTTTGTTGGCGCAGTGGTCTTCAAGAAGCTGAAGCACGTAATCTTTATGGATATATGCGTCTGTCTCGCTCTCTTTAATGATGTTCACGGCCCAGTCATGCATTTCGTTTTTCAGCCAGTGGCGGATCGGCACAGGGAACCCTAGCTTTTTGCGGTTTAAGACATGATCTGGAACGATGCCTTCCGCCGCTTTTCTAAGCAGATATTTTGTCGTGCCGTTTTTCGTTTTCAGCTCTTCCGGAATTTTGGAAGCCGCTTCAAATACGACTTTGTCCAAAAACGGAACGCGGAGTTCCAGTGAATTGGCCATCGTCATTTTGTCGGCTTTCAGCAAAATGTCACCGCGCATCCATGTGTGGATATCGACATACTGCATTTTGTTAATTTCGCTGTAGGACTTGCTTTCTTCAAAATATGGCTTTGTCACGTCACAGTAAGAGAGGTTGCTGTCATACTGGCGAAGAAGTTTTGATTTCATGCCTTCTTCAAAAATCTTTGCGTTGCCGATATATCTCTCTTCAAGAGGTGTACAGCCCCTCATTAAAAAGCTTTTCCCTTTCATTCCTTCCGGCATCGCTGAAGCTACGTACAGAAGCATCTTTTTCAGCGGGGACGGAATTCGTTCAAACGGCTTTAATGAAAGCGGCTCCCGGTAAATATTATAACCGCCGAACAACTCATCTGCTCCTTCTCCGGACAAAACAACCGTAACTTGCTTCTTCGCTTCCTTCGCGACAAAATACAAAGGAATTGCAGCAGGGTCTGCCAACGGATCATCCAGATGCCAGACGATCTTTGGAAGCTCGTTCATATATTCTTCAGGGGAAATGATCGCGCTGAAGTTCTCCACGCCGACCCTATCAGCGGTTTCTTTCGCAACGTCAACTTCGCTGAAGCCTTCATGTTCAAAGCCGACAGAGAACGTTTTTAAGTTGGGATGAAATTGCTTTGCCACCGACACGATAAAAGAAGAGTCGATGCCTCCGGAAAGGAAGGAACCTACAGGTACATCGCTTCGCATATGGACTTTTACGGAATCAAAGATCGCGTCTCTTACTTCCTGAACAAGCTTGTCTTCTTCGGTCTGAACAGGCTTGAATTGAACTTTCCAGTATGTTTTAAATTGAATATCCTCGCCCGGGCGGACAGTAAACTGATGGCCCGGTTCTACTTTTTGCACCTTTTTGTCAAGCGTCTCAGGCTCTGGTACAAATTGGAATGACGTATACTGCTGAAGCGCTTTTTCATTCAATTCCAAATCGGCATCAACAGCCATCAGGCTCTTTCTTTCTGACGCAAAATAAACATGGCCGTCCGTTTTCGTAAAATAGAGCGGCTTAATGCCGAACGGATCGCGCGCTCCGTATAGGAGCTGTTCTTTTTTATCCCAGATTAAAAAAGCAAACATTCCGCGCAGCTTGGAAGCAGCTTCCTGTTTGTAGTGGCGGTAAGTCGCAAGCAAAACTTCCGTATCTGAATCGGTTTTGAACTCGTATCCTTTTGAAATAAGTTCGTCTTTCAGTTCTATATAGTTATAGATTTCTCCATTAAAAATAATCCAATAGGAATCATCTTCATAAGACAGAGGCTGTCCTCCGTTTTCCACATCGATGATGCTGAGCCTTCTAAATCCGAAGCCTACATGCTCATCATGATAGTACCCATCATCGTCCGGACCGCGGTGTACAATCATTTCATTCATTTGTTTAATCAGTTCTTCCTGGGCTGCTGTCTCGGATGATGGGCGATGATTGAATACCCCTACAAATCCACACATAGTATTGCCTCCGATTTTTTAAATTTCGTGCAGAAATCAAAGTCTGCTTCTTGATTAGACAAGTGTTTAAAGAAAAACGTTTCACATCCGCCCGCTTTTTGCCATCGAAAAACAAAGCCGCTTATGAAAGCGGCTATGCGGTTGTTATTCTCCTAATGCATCTTTCTTCAGCTGATCTGCTTTGTCTGTGCGCTCCCAAGGCAGATCGAGGTCGAGGCGGCCGAAATGTCCGTAAGCTGCCGTTTGTTTGTAAATCGGACGGCGAAGATCGAGCATTTTAATAATGCCGGCAGGTCTTAGATCAAAGTTTTTGCGAACCACTTCGATCAATGTTTCTTCACTGGCTTTGCCTGTACCGAATGTATCGATTGAAATGGATACCGGCTGTGCGACACCGATCGCGTAGGCAAGCTGCACTTCACAGGAATCAGCAAGGCCTGCGGCGACGATATTTTTCGCTACATATCTCGCAGCATAAGCTGCAGATCTATCAACCTTTGTCGCATCCTTACCGGAAAACGCTCCGCCGCCGTGACGGGCATATCCGCCATAGGTGTCAACGATGATTTTGCGTCCTGTTAAACCGGCATCCCCCTGCGGTCCTCCGATAACAAAACGGCCCGTAGGATTAATGAAGTACTTCGTGTTTTCATCGATCAGCTCTTTTGGCACTACCGGGTTGATGACATGCTCTTTCAGATTGCGCTGAATTTGTTCAAGCGAAATCTCAGGGTGATGCTGAGTCGAAATGACAATTGTATCGATGCGAATCGGCTTGTTGTTCTCATCATACTCAACAGTTACCTGTGTCTTTCCGTCCGGACGAAGATACGGCAGAATTTCCTCTTTGCGGACTTCTGTCAAACGGCGAGACAATTTATGAGCAAGCGAAATCGGCAGAGGCATAAGTTCCTTTGTTTCGTTGCAGGCAAAACCGAACATTAAACCTTGGTCTCCGGCTCCGATCGCTTCAATTTCAGCGTCGCTCATTGCTCCTTCACGCGCTTCAAGCGCCTGGTCGACTCCCATTGCAATATCTGGCGACTGTTCATCTATAGACGTTAAGACCGCGCAAGTTTCGGCATCAAAACCGTATTTTGCACGTGTGTAGCCAATTTCTTTAATCGTTTCGCGGACTGTTTTCGGAATATCGACGTAAGTGGACGTCGTGATTTCACCGCTTACCAGCACCAATCCGGTTGTCACAGATGTTTCACAGGCAACGCGGGCATTCGGATCTTTCTTTAAAATTTCGTCTAATATACTATCCGAAATCTGGTCGCAAATTTTGTCCGGATGTCCCTCCGTAACTGACTCTGATGTAAATAACCGACGGTTTTTGCTCATTTATGTTTCCTCCTGTATATGAAGATCAGCCGTGATCTTAAGTATGATACGGATCTCGTCCCTCTTGATTATATGACGATACTCGGGCTTCATACGCTCTCGTTTTGAAACAATTTCCATATGCTATTCTTGACGAGATTCTAAGTCAAAATTCCTCTTAATAGAATTTTTCCTGACTGGCTGCCCGGCTAGACCTTTCACGTCCTGTGAAAAACGCCCAGTACCTTCCTCCTGCTTGATACTCGGCTAAAACCTTTCACGTCCTGTGAAAAACGCCGAGTACCTTCCTCCTGAAGGCAGTTTTTTTAGCAATTTTTGGATCTCGATTTATGCAATAAAAAAACCTTTTCCTATTCGCTGAGGAAAGGGTCTGGTATTGCGTGCCTTTCACTCTTATCGCTCAAGGTATTGAACACCTTGCATCAGGTTAGCACCGTAGTTGTCTCAGAAACTGTTTTTTTCCATTAATAAGAGAAACCGGTTGCTGGGTTTCATTGGGCCTGTCCCTCCACCAGCTCGGGATAAGAGTATCCGCTCAATGAAATATCTTATCTTAAAATGGCTTGTTATGTCAATATCGGCCGCAATAAATTTAAACTTGTCTTTCGAGAAAAAACCCGAACGAAAAATGAAGAAACGGTATAGACTATAAGAGTAAATGTGTTATACTAATTCTACATTAATGTTATACACATTAAAAAACACGCAAAGGAAGGTTTTTTATGAATTCTGTAGATTTAACAACTGACTTACAAACGTTATTAATGGGCGAAAACGTTCAGCTGAACTTGTCCGTTCCCCTTTTGGTTGAAAAAGTCCTTGAACGCAAAGAAGGAGTCTTAACATCTTCCGGAGCCGTGCGGGCTACAACCGGTACATACACCGGCCGCTCGCCAAAAGACAAATTCATTGTGGAAGAAGCGAGCACAAAGGACAAAATCGATTGGGGCGCAGTAAACCAGCCGATTTCAGAAGCCGCCTTTGACCGGCTGTACACAAAAGTGCTCAGCTATTTAAAGGAACGCGATGAATTGTATGTATTTGAAGGGTTTGCAGGAGCAGACGAAAAATACCGGCTTCCGATTACAGTTGTCAACGAGTTCGCCTGGCACAACCTGTTTGCAAGACAGTTGTTCATCAGACCTGAAGAACATGATAAAAAACCTGAAGAACAGCCGTTTACGATTCTTTCCGCTCCGCATTTCAAAGCCGATTCGCTCATTGACGGGACCAGATCTGAAACATTTATCATCGTGTCGTTTGAAAAGCGTACGATTTTAATCGGAGGCACCGAATATGCCGGCGAGATGAAAAAATCGATTTTTTCTATTATGAATTATCTTCTTCCTGAACAAAACATTTTACCGATGCACTGTTCGGCAAACATTGGCGAGGAAGGCGGAACAGCTCTCTTCTTCGGATTGTCAGGCACAGGCAAAACGACGCTTTCCGCCGATCCGAAACGGAAGCTGATCGGTGACGACGAACACGGCTGGTCCAGCACAGGCGTTTTCAACATTGAAGGAGGCTGCTACGCCAAGTGCATTAACTTAAGCAAAGAAAAAGAACCGCAGATTTACAATGCGATCCGCTTCGGTTCCGTTCTTGAAAATGTCGTGGTTGACGGCAAAACCGGGGAGCCGGACTATTCCGACGCATTCTATACGGAAAACACGAGAGCGGCTTACCCGATTGATGCGATTGACAACATCGTCAAGCCGAGCATCGCAGCACACCCGCAGACCATTGTATTTCTGACGGCAGATGCTTTCGGCGTGCTTCCTCCGATCAGCAAGTTAACGAAAGAACAAGCCATGTATCATTTCCTGAGCGGATATACAAGCAAGCTCGCCGGCACCGAACGCGGGATCACCGCTCCTGAAGCCACATTCTCGACCTGCTTCGGTTCCCCGTTCCTTCCGCTCCCTGCACATGTGTACGCTGAAATGCTCGGAAGAAAAATCGATGAACACGGCGTCAGCGTCTTTCTCGTCAATACAGGCTGGACCGGCGGCGGATACGGAACAGGGGAAAGAATGAGCCTCGCTTATACGAGAGCGATGGTTCAGGCTGCGATAGAAGGAGAACTGGATAACGCCGAAATGAAGACTGACCGCATTTTCGGACTTCATTCACCGGTCCATGTTCCGGGTGTGCCTGATCAAGTGCTTGACCCGGCTAAAACTTGGACAGATGAAAACGAATACGAGGAAAAAGCGATCCACTTGGCGAATGCATTCAAAAAGAATTTCAAAAAATTCTCTAATACCGAAAACATTGAAAAAGCCGGAGGACCGCTCGTATAACTCAACCCGCTTGCAGCAGCGCAGGTATTCTGCGCTGCTGCAGTTTATTAAAAATCCGCTTCGCCTGTCAGCGGCCGATGCCATTTTCTGGACAATGATTAAAACGACAATCAAGCACGGCCTGTGATAAAACGCTTCCAATTCGCGGCTGTTATTATTTGAAAATACAGACTTTTTTTATTTTTAACAAAAGAAATCTTTCATATGATAATATGATAAAAACATTTGTATATATCAGGAGGACACATCTATGAAATTTGGATTACTGCCGAGAATTATGACGGCAATTGTTCTTGGTGTTATCGTCGGAAGCTTTGCTCCGCTTTGGTTTGTCAAAACAGCCGCTACTTTCAATGATATTTTTGGAAACTTCATTAAATTCGTCATTCCTTTTATTATTATCGCTTTTATTATTCCCGGCATCGGACAAATCGGCCGCGGCGCCGGAAAAATCCTTGGCATTACAGCAGGTATCGCCTACACGTCAACCATTTTTGCCGGCCTCCTGGCGTACCTTGTCGGATCAAATCTTCTCCCCGCGATCATTTCCGGCCATCAGCTGCAGGAATTTAAAAATCCGGAAGAAGTTTTGCAAGCAGGATTTTTCACCATTGAAATGACGCCGTTTATGAGCGTGATGAGCGCACTGATTTTTGCTTTCATCATGGGAATCGGAATCGCTTATCTGCCCGGAAAAACATTAAAAAACGCATTCGATGAATTTCAAACGATCGTTGAAAAGCTGATATCATATATTATTATTCCGTTACTGCCTGTTCATATTTTCGGTATTTTCACCAATATGACGTTCGGCGGTCAGGTGCAGACAATCTTATCCGTATTTGCTAAAGTTTTCGTGATGATTATCGTGCTTCACCTCGTCATACTTTTGATTCAGTACTCCGTTGCGGGCGCTGCAAACGGCAGAAATCCGCTGTCGCTGTTGAAAATCGTGGCGCCGGCATACTTCACTGCGCTCGGCACACAATCGTCAGCGGCAACGATTCCCGTCACGTTGAGACAAGTCAGAAAAACGGGAGCAAGCCAAAAAGTGGCTGACTTCGCCGTTCCGCTCCTGGCCAATATTCATTTGTCAGGTAGCACGATTACACTGACGAGCTGCGCAATGGGCGTAATGATTCTAAACGGTCAAACACCGACTTTTTCGATCATGATGCCGTTCATTTTAATGCTTGGCGTCACAATGGTCGCAGCGCCCGGTGCCCCGGGGGGTGCCGTTATGGCCGCGGCCGGACTGCTGCAGTCGATGCTCGGCTTTAATGAAACCAGCGTATCATTGATGATCGCACTTTACCTTGCTCAGGACAGCTTGGGTACAGCAACGAACGTGACAGGAGACGGCGCTCTCACCATGCTGATTCACAGGCTGACTTCCAAAAAAGGAATCGGAAAAGAGGAAGATGTGCCTGCATAATACAGAAAAGCCAAGGACGCTATCCGCGCCTTGGCTTTCTTTAATTCGTCGAATTTAATGATACGAGCCTGTATGTTAAATGAGTCCGTCCGTCTGACCATTCAAGGCGCTCCGCCTGCGCGGTGCCGGTAATGTCGCCCCGCTTAGTCTTTCTGACTTCAAGCGGCACATGAAGAGGGTAAACCCGATAACCTTCTTTTTCAAGTGTAAACACATTTTCCTCAACCCGTGTTTCTTTTCCTTTTGTCACAATCATTGTATTAAATTCAACTGGCATTCCCACCTAAAGTCCCCCTCCCTTTCTCTTTTCTTTTAGTTTACCATAACTTGTCCAAGGCCGGCTTTTCATCCATTGAGACAATTCTCTTACAATCCGCCTATTTTCCCGCGGAGGAAAATAGTGGGTATATCGACTGAAATACCACGTATCCACAGACTTGTTTCTTTGCAGAAGTTCGCGTTCTAGACGCCGCGCATGCTCGATGGAGACATTTTCATCGTTTGCTCCGTGGATCAAAAGCACGGGCGCTTCGATCTTCTCCAGCTCGTCAAAAGGCGTCCTCCATTCGTACGCTTCAGGAACCTTTTCAGGCGTCCCGCCGATGACCCGCTTCATCATCCGCCGCAAATCTTTGCGTTCGCGATAGGTCATAACCATATCGCTGACACCGCCCCAAGACACAAACGAAGCTGCAGCTTCTTTCATTTCGATTGCCGTTAAGATACCCATGATCCCGCCGCGGGAAAAGCCAAAAATGTGTACGCGTCCGTCTTTTACCAGGTCATGCTTCTGCAGAAGACGAAAAGCGGCAAAAGCATCTTCCCGGTCATCACCCGCAAAGTCTTCATCGCCTTCTCCTCCTTGATTGCCTCTGTAAAACGGAGCAAGAACGACAAAGCCCTGTGAAGCGAACTGGACGATTCGGCCCGGTCTGACCATCCCGACGTTTTTAATTCCGCCGCGCAAATACAAAAATCCGTCATAATGTCCGGGAGCGGCCGGTTCCGCCAAGAGCCCCTTAACCTTGAGTCCTTGTGAAAGGTATGTGCCGGAAAACAGACGCACCTTTTTGTTCGGCGATGGAAACCTTCTTTTTTCTAACCACATTCGTCACGTCACCTCTTTTTTAATCCGCAGCTGCCTCTCACACCTGTTTAGTATATAACATAAACTATTTTATGCCGAAAATAACCGAAATCAAAGGAGGGAAATCGGTTTGAAGCGTTTCTTTTTTACCATATTATCCTTCATTATGATGCTGTTTATCCTCGCTTCATGCGGCGGTCAAAAGCCCGAAAAGATCCGTCTCGCGGAAGTGACCCGTTCCGTTTTCTATACGCCTTTATATATCGCCTTGTCTGAAGGTTTGTTTAAAGAAGAAGGCCTTGATGTTGAACTGAAAACGACATGGGGTGGAGATAAAACGATGACTGCCCTTCTGTCAAACGGTGCCGATATTGCGCTTGTCGGCTCGGAAACGTCAATATACGTGAATGCCCAGGGCGCAAGCGATCCGGTGATTAATTTTGCACAGCTTACCCAGACGGACGGAACATTCCTCGTCGCCAGGAACGATGCGGGGCATTTCAGCTGGGATGATTTGAAAAACAAAACGTTCCTTGGCCAGCGCAAAGGCGGAATGCCGCAGATGGCGGGCGAATTTGTCCTGAAACAGAAAGGCATTGATCCCAAAAAGGATGTGGACCTGATCCAAACGATTGATTTCGCGAATATCGCAAACAGCTTTGCATCTGGTACAGGCGATTATGTTCAATTATTTGAACCCCAGGCCTCCATTTTTGAAAGAGAAGGCATCGGCCGCATTGTCGCCTCCTTCGGAAAAGAATCGGGCCGAATTCCATATACGACATTCATGGCTAAACAAAGCTACTTAACAAAAAACGAAGAAGCGGTCGAAAAGTTCACCCGCGCGGTTTACAAAGCGCAGCAGTGGGTAGAGACGCACTCTGCAAAAGAAGCTGCCGAAAGCATTCAAGATTATTTTAAAGATACCGAGCTTTCAATCATTGAATCTTCAATCGAACGGTATAAACAACAACGGTCTTTTGCCCTTGAGCCTGTTTTGGCTGAAAAAGAATGGAACCAGCTTCAAACCATCATGGATGAAGCCGGCGAGCTGCCGAAGCGCACCCCTCATCAAGAGCTGGTCAATACAAAGATCGCCGAAAAGGTCACAAAAAATCACTAGGAGGTGGCCGCAGTGTCTTTTTTGCAAGTTCAGGATGTCACACATACTTACTTTTCATTAAAGGAAAAAACAGCAGCGCTGGAAAACGTCAGCATTGAAGTCGAAAAGGGCGAATTTGTTTCGTTTCTCGGCCCAAGCGGATGCGGCAAAACAACACTTTTATCGATCATCGCCGGCATCGTTTCCCCCACGGAAGGACGCATCTTGGTGGAAGGGCGCACGCCTGACGAAGAGGATCGGCACATCGGTTATATGCTCCAGCAGGATTATTTATTTCCCTGGAAAACCATTGAGGAAAACGTCTTAATCGGTTTGCATATTTCCAAAAAATTCGGACCGGAAACAAAGGAGACCGCTCTCGGCCTGCTGAAAAAATTCGGGCTTTACGAGGTTGAAAAAAAGTATCCAAAAGAGCTCTCAGGCGGTATGAGACAAAGGGCGGCGCTTGCCCGCACACTCGCTGTCGACCCCGATATCCTCCTGCTTGATGAACCTTTTTCAGCCCTTGACTATCAGACAAAACTAAACCTCGAAGATTTGGTGTTCAACACGTTAAAGACGTATCAAAAAACAGCGGTGCTCGTGACTCATGATATCGGTGAAGCGATCGCGATGAGCGATCGGATATTGCTATTTTCAAAGCAGCCGGGCACCATCCATAAAACATTTGCCGTTCCTGAAGCGATCAGGAAGCTGACACCGTTTGAAGCGAGACAGGAACCGGAATTTCAGCCCCTCTTTCAGAACATATGGAAGGAGCTCAATGACCTTGAATAACAAACATCTGAAATCAAAAATTGACTTCCTTCATGAGGATTTTTTAAAGGAGCAGCAAGCCGAAAAAAGGCGGGTCCGCTTTTATCAAATCGTGATTTTCATCGTTTTCTTTTCACTGTGGGAAACCGCAAGCCGTCTGGCGTGGATCGATCCGCTGATCTTCAGCTCTCCTTCAGCCGTCTGGGCGCTTTTCCTCGAAAAGATGGGAGACGGATCATTGCCGGGGCATATCGGTGTCACCGTATTTGAAACCATCCTCGGCTTTCTGGCCGGAACATTGCTTGGAACTTTTCTGGCCGCCCTCCTATGGTGGTTCCCGAGGCTCTCCAAAATATTGGATCCGTATCTTGTCGTCTTAAATGCGATGCCGAAAGTGGCGCTAGGCCCCATTCTCATCGTGGCGATCGGCCCCAGCTTGACGAGTATTATTGCAATGGGCGCCATCATCAGCGTTATCATTACGACAATCGTCGTCTACACGTCCTTTCAAGAAATCGATGAAAACTATTTAAAAGTCATGAAAACATTCGGTGCAACGAAACGCGAGATTTTCAAAGAAGTCATTCTGCCCGCTTCCATTCCGACAATCATATCTACACTGAAGGTCAATGTCGGCTTAAGCTGGGTCGGCGTCATCGTAGGAGAATTTTTAGTGTCGGCTCAAGGCCTCGGCTATATGATCATCTACGGCTTTCAAGTCTTTAATTTCAACCTCGTCATGCTGAGCCTCCTGATCATCGCCGTCTTTGCAACATTGATGTATCAGGGTGTCGAGCTGTTGGAAAGAAAGTGGATGAAAGGCAGAGTATAACATGAAAAAACCCTGCAAATGCAGGGCTTTTTATTTGATGATGCCGGCCTTTTTCAGCTTTTCAAGACTGATCGTCAGGACGGAATCTTTCATTATAAAACTGTAATTTCTGTTTTTAGCGATATCTTTCGGGAGGCTCTTCAGCAAAACAGGGCCATTTGTCTCATAGTATGTCTGCTGTTTTTCGATCTTTTCGATATCGGCAAAATAAATATTTTTGACGATCACTTTCTCTCTGCCAAGAACTTTATATTGTCCGAGATAGGTCAGCTTTCTTACGACAGCGCCTGTTTCTTCCTTTACTTCCCGCAAAGCCGCTTCCTCAGCATTTTCGCTTGGTTCGACTTTGCCGCCTGGGAATTCACGGCCCCTGTCTTTATGATTTGTCAACAGCCATTGATCTTCGTAACGGCAGATCACCCATACATGCTTTGGTTCTTTTGAAAAAGGTTCCTTTTCAAAAGAAAGCTGAACCGTATTACGGTAAAAATCTTTAAATTCGTACATCCTAATCCCTCTTATCCGTTTCCTTGCTTCTTCCACTCATCATATCATATATTGGTTCTTTCGGTAGAGTTTTTGTCCAGTTCAGCTCAGTAATTTTATCGTTCCCTCGGGAACTTCAGTGTCCATTTCTGAGTGAGAAGGCAGCAAGGCTGGGTAACTCCGTGCTTGATGGTGCTTCGTTTAATCTGCTGAATTGAGTTCAGCAAGGCCGTTTTCACTGATAAACGACTTGGTTTCTTCATTGCCCAGACGGTAAAGCATCGAGTAAATGTCTTTGCGCAGTTCGTCCATTTTGTCATTTGCACTGTCATAATGGTATTCGACTGCCGGCACGTGAGCTCTGAAAAAGTTTATCCAGTCTTCTGAATACAGCTGATCAAAATATTCCCTTAATATAATGATGTCATCATCTGTCGCTGAAATTTGAAATTCCCACGGGGAAGCGTCTGAGCTCTGTGAAATCATTCCATCTTGCACCGAAACATAGTATGTCCTTTTTTCCAAAGCCAATCATCCTTTTTCGTGTTAGTATGACCAGTTGTGTTAAAATGTTACGGCTTTCCCCGGAGTTTTTCCTTTATGGTATTTAAAATATCCAATAACATCTGCGGCACGGGGATTCCTAACGAATGAGCCGTGCTTATGATTTGAAACGCTTCATATAAAATATAAAACATAATAGAAAAATCGCGGATCGAACTGCCTGTTTGCAGCATCTGATCAAAAAGGTGGGCAACGGATATAAGAAAGAGCGTCACCAATTTTTTCGCCAGCCTTGTAAACAGCCTCTTCATTGTAAAGCGATCTTCCACACATTCGTTCAAGCTTTTGCTGACAAATTCAATTCCCATGAGCGTTATTAAGATCATAAATAAATATTCGATTCGGCCAAACAAAAATCCGATGGCTGATAAACCGATTGTAAAGAGCGAAAAGATGCTTAAGTCCTTAAACATATGCTTCAACATCCTTTCAAAAAAGACTTTTCATAGCTTATCCTATGAAAAAAGACTTTGAAAGGCTTGGATGAATTGTTTGACAATTTCTAAAAAAGGCTTTAAAAAGAACGAAAATAAAAAAAGCTCAGGCATTGCCCGAGCTATTCTTACCCTAAGTAGGCTTTCAGCATCCAGTTGTGTTTTTCGATCGATTGATGAATCGCGAGCAGCATGTCTCCCGTCGTTTCATCATTGACTTCATCGGCAAGCTCCATTCCGCTTTTCAGCTCCTCAGCCACCGTTAAAAAGTCATTATAAATATTTTGCACCATTTGTTCAGCAGACTCGCTTCCGTCCGCTTCTTTAATCGCGGACATTTCCAGGCATTCCTTCATCGTTCCGACCGGGGAGCCCTGTATAGCCAAAAGGCGTTCAGCCAAATCATCGATATGCTCTGCAGCTTCTGTGTAAAGTTCCTCAAATTTTTCATGCAGCGTAAAGAAATCTTTCCCTTTCACATACCAATGATAATTATGTAGCTTTACATATAGAACGGTCCAGTTTGCGACTTGTTTGTTGACGGTTGCTTTCAATTTTTCAGACATAAGGTCGTCCTCCTTTTCGTTTACTTTTGATTTACCCGTTTAGCTTGTGCAGGAAACATTTCTTTTACTCTTTATCATGATTTTCTTTGCCTGATATGGTAAACTGTTGGAAAAAGCTATTCGGAGGTAAGTGATGATCCTCTTTTGGATTATTGTAGGAATTCTGATTACAGGCGCCGTTCTGGCCGTATCGCTTGTCACAACATCAAAAGCTTATGACTACAAGCATGAAGTCGATCCCCTTCCGTCGCGGGAAGAAGAACAGCCTCATCAGTGATGGTGGGCTTCTTCTTTTTCATCTTCTTCAGTCACATCCGTTGCTTTCCCTACCTTAATGTCTGCAACCGGCATTGTATGCTGTTTTTTCGCCGTGACATGGACTTGAACTTTGTAATGGCCATCTTCAGGAAATGCTTTTTCAATGCTGTATACGCCTTTTCCTTCATTCTTCGCTTTGATTAGCTCGCTATCTTCCTTGCTCCCGGCCTTCCAGCATTCAAACTCCACATCATCGGCATCTGCAACAGGCTCGTCCCCATAGCGCACGGTCGCTTTTATGACAGCCTTTTCATTTTTGGCCGCCGCTTCTGGAGCCGCCAGTTTTGCCGTCAGCACTTTGGGCTCCTCATCCGATGCCGCCTGCTTGTCCCCCTGGCTGCAGGCTGAAAGACCGACTGCTAAACATAAGAGAATAAACCATTTTCCCAAACGCATCCTATCACCCTTCTTCTATGATATGTATTACAATATAAAGTGTAGCAAAGTTCAGGGATATATGGCATTATTTTCTTTGTGAACAAAAAATGAAAACCGGCTCTTTTCTGAGCCGGTTTTTTTCAAACGTTTTATCCAAACACTTTGAGCAGATCTTCTTTATTTTGCGAAAGCCAAAAACGCATCATGCGCTTTGCGCCCTCTAGATCGTGAAGCTTTGCCTGGCCGCACTGTTTTTCGTTAGCCGCCGGAATTTCAGTCACTTCAACGGCTTCTTTGAACGTATCCTCAAGCAAATCAACGATTTCTTCCACTTTCGGTTCACCGCTCACCACCAGGTAATAGCCTGTTTGGCAGCCCATCGGCGAAATGTCGATAATATCAAAGTGGTCATATTTTTCCGCATACGTGCGGATCGTAAATGCAAGAAGATGCTCCAAAGTATGAATTGTATCAGGTTTCATCGCCTGTTTATTCGGCTGGCAAAAACGGATGTCAAACTTGTTGACGACGCCGTCCGATCCCACTTTATGGACGCCGCAGTGTCTGACGTAAGGCGCTTTTACTGCATTATGGTCAAGTTCAAAACTTTCAACTGAAGGCATGGTTCCTCTCTCCCCTCTAATCGGTCTTTTTGTATTATATCATACTTTACCGATAAGTTTTCAGGTCAATGCTTTTCCTTTTTATGAGTTTTTTGCTTATATTATAATAAGATCAAAACAAAAAAGGTGCGAAAAACATGAAAACCTTATTCCTGCTGCTCATCCGCTTTTATCAAAAATGGATATCACCGGCTCTTCCGCCGACATGCCGTTTTTATCCGACATGCTCCAATTACGGCCGTGAAGCGATCGAAAAGCACGGCGCATGTAAAGGCGGATGGCTCACCATTAAGCGGATTCTGAAATGCCATCCGTTCCATCCCGGCGGGATAGATCCCGTTCCGGAAAAAAAGCAAAAGGATTAACGCTCTTCCGGATATCCGTTGACAATAAGATCCAGTCTGCCTGTTTCCGGATTGATGACAAGTCCGTGAACAGGTACTTCCTCCGGCATCAGCGGATGGTTTCGAATCACGCTTACACTATCCCTGACGCTGTCCTCTACAGAATCAAAGCTTTTCAGCCATTGTTCAAAATCGACGCCGGAGTACTCAAGCGTCTCAATCCGTTCTTTTGGAATGCCTCGCTTAACGACTTTATCCAAAAAGCTGTCGCAGCTCAGCTTGCTCATTCCGCAGTCATGGTGGCCGATCACGCATACTTCATCAGCGTTCAGTTCGTATACCGCAACGAGAATGCTCCGCATAATACTCCCGAAAGGATGAGCCACGAGTGCACCCGCGCTCTTAACGATCTTCACGTCCCCGTTCCGCATATTCATGGCATGAGGAAGCAGCTCGACAAGCCTTGTGTCCATGCAAGACAGAATCACCATTCTCTTATCGGGAAACTTGCTTGTTTGGTATTTTTGATAGTCCTGCCGCTCAACAAACTGTTGATTGAACTGTAGAATGTTCTCCAAAAGTTTCATGGCTCATTTCCTTTCTAAACGCTTTTTATATCTAAATATAACATATTTCTTGTATTTTTTTCATAAGTCAAGTAAGATTTCCATTGTGCAAATCGAAATAATTACGTTTTAAAGGAAGTGAAAACATGATGCAAAACCTGATTCCTGTCACTGTTTTAAGCGGCTATCTCGGGTCCGGGAAAACGACGCTGCTGCAGCATGTCCTGCATGAAGCGCACGGCATGAAAATCGCCGTGATCGTCAATGACATGAGTGAAATTAATATCGACGGCTCCCTCGTGAAAAAAGGGGATCTTATCCGCACGGATGAAAAGCTTGTCGAAATGCAGAACGGCTGCATTTGCTGTACGCTGAGAGACGATCTGCTCATCGAAGTCCAAAAGCTGGCGGAGAACGGCGGAATCGATTATATTCTCATCGAATCTTCCGGTATCAGCGAGCCGATTCCCGTTGCCCAAACCTTTACTTACAAAGATGAGGAGCTGGATATTGATTTAAGCAAATATTGCAGGCTTGATACAATGGTCACCGTCGTCGACGGCAGCCGTTTTTTTGAGGACTTCGCTTCGGGGGAAAGCCTTTTGGAACGGAAACAAGCGGCAGATGAAACAGACAGCCGTGAAGTGGCCGATCTTTTAATTGAGCAAATCGAATTTGCCGATGTCCTCATTTTGAATAAAACTGATTTACTCAATAAAGAAGAGCAAGAAAAGCTTTTCTGGTCTCTGACAAAACTGAATCCGGACTGCAGAATCATTTCCTCGACATTCGCAAAAGTACCGATTTCGGCCATCATGAATACGAAATCGTTCGATTTTGAAAAATCGAGTCAATCAGCGGGGTGGATCAAAGAACTGAATGAAGAGCACACACCTGAAACAGAGGAATTCGGAATTTCTTCCTTCGTCTATCAAAAACAAAGGCCTTTCCATCCTGAAAGACTGAAGCGCTGGCTTGAAAACTGGCCGCCTCATATTATCAGAGCAAAAGGCTTCTTCTGGCTTGCTTCTCGAAATGACACAGCAGGCCTTCTGTCCCAGGCAGGCTCTTCTCTGATGATCCAAAGCGCAGGCCCCTGGATTGCAGCGTCTCCCGAGGAAGAACAAAAGCTCGCGTTTGAAGAGGATCCCCATTTAAAAACGGACTGGGATGAAACATACGGAGACCGGAAAACGGAAATCGTTTTTATCGGCATTGACATGAATCAGGAAGACGTGATCCGCTCCCTGGATCAGACCCTTCTTACAGATAAAGAAATGAATTCAGACTGGTCGGCCTTCCATGATTCACTGCCTGAGTATATTTAACTATCATTTCCTCTTTTCAAATCGTAATTATTACGATACAATGATACAGGACCATTAAATCGGAACCATTACAGTTTTTCATTGAGAGGAGAAATACCATGAAAAAAACATTCGGATTAGCATCTGCATTCATTCTTGCTGCCGGATTAGCAGCCGGTTGTTCAAGCAACGGCACTTCCAGTGAACAAAAAGAAAATAAAGACACGCTGGATATCTATACAACCATTTATCCGCTTGAAGACTTCACCAAAAAGATCGGCGGAGAATATGTGAACGTCAAAAGTGTTTACCCGCCAAACGTTGAAGCGCACACTTACGAGCCAAGCTCAAAAACGATGGCGGAAATTTCCGACTCGGATGCCTTTATATACTCTGGAGTCGGTGTAGAAGGATTCGCAGACAAAGCTGTAAACACATTAAAAAACAGCAACGTCAAAATCGTCAAAGCCGGAGAGGGCATTGACCTTCTGTCACGTGAAGAAGAAGGCGAACACGATGACCATGCACATGAAGAAGAACATGGTGACCACGATGAGCATGCTCACGAAGAAGAACATGAACACGGAGAAGCCGAAGGCCATGATCATCATCACGACCATGGAGATCATGACCCGCACGTATGGCTTGATCCTGTCCTTGCTGAAAAAATGGCCGAAAACATTAAAGACCAACTAGTAAAATTAGATCCGGAACACGAAAAAACGTTTACGAAAAACTATGAGTCTCTAAAAAAAGATTTGGAGCAGCTTGACAAAGACTTTAAACAAACCGTTGACAAAGCTGATAAAAAAGAAATTCTCGTCTCACATGCCGCCTACGGCTACTGGGAAAAACGCTACGGCATTAAACAAATAAGCGTTCTCGGCCTTTCGCCTACTGAGGAACCTTCACAAAAGCAGCTTGAAAACATTGTTAAAACAGCGAAAGAACATAATATTAAATACGTCATTTTTGAAAGCAATGTCAGCAGCAAAATCTCCGAGATCATCAAAAAAGAAATCGGAGCCGAAAGTCTGACGATGAAAAACCTTGAATCTGTAACAAAAGAAGACATTGAAAGCGGCAAAGATTATACTACCATCATGAAAGAAAACCTGACCGTCTTGAAAAAAGCTTTATCAAACAAATAACAAAGATCAAGCGCATGAGACCTCATGCGCTTGTTTTTTTTATATGGACGAAAAAAGACCGGAAACATCCGGTCTTTTTCATTTAATCCATATTAAATCTTTTCTTGAACTGTTCGACCCTTCCGCCTCTTTCGTTGAATTTCTGTCTTCCGGTATAAAACGGATGGGTGTCTGAGCTTACCTCAACTTTTATAACGGGATACGTCTTGCCGTCTTCCCACTCGGCCGTCTCATCGGAAGTTTTAGTTGAGCGGCTTAAAAAACGGTACCCGCTGTTTACATCCTGAAAGATCACTTGATAAGTTTTCGGATGAATATTTGGTTTCATATGCCATTCCTCCTAACAAAACGTAATAATTACGTTTTATTATATACCTTTCATATGTTTGTGTCAAAAATGAATGTTCATTTGCCATGTTTTGATCACCTTATCCATTTTAACCGCTCACAGGAAGAATAATCTAAAAAAGGCGGTAAACAATAAAAAGCAAAATGGTGTAAATGAAAGGTGGTTTTCCGGATGAATGACTTGATTTTTGCAAGAAGCCTTTTCGGAACAACGATGGGGTTCCATATTATTTTCGCCTCGCTCGGTGTCGGAATTCCTTTAATGATTTTGCTGGCCGAGCTGATCTATCAAAGAACGAAAGATCCCCACTACGCCATTATGGCAAAAAGATGGACGAAGGCACAGGCCGTGTTGCTCGGGGTCGCCATACCGACCGGAACCATTGCCGGAACGCAGCTCGCCTTGCTTTGGCCGGGATTCATGGAAGTGATCGGGAAAGTCATGTCCCTCCCATTTCAAATTGAAATCTACGCTTTTTTTATTGAGGCATTATTTATGTCCATTTATGTTTACGCAGCCGATCGGCTGACTCCCCTTATGAGAATTACAGCTGTCATTTTTATCGTTATCGGAGCAGCCGCATCAGCCATCTTAATTACAAATGTGCACGCTTTCCAGGGAACGCCTGAAGGCTTCAAAATCGTGAACGGCGAAATTACAGATGTTCAGCCGTGGACGGCGTTCTTCAACAAAAGTTTTGTGGCTACAGCAGGACACGTTGTCGTCTCCGCTTTTATGACGGGCGCGTTTATTATTGCGACGATAGCCGCCTACAAAATGCTCCGAAACCGCGGTGATGAAAAAGTCTACGCCCTTCATAGAAAAGCGCTGCTGCTCGGGCTGATTGTCGGAGGAGCGTTTTCTCTGGTCACGGCTCTGAGCGGTCACGAATCCGCACAGCTTCTTCACCGCTACCAGCCTGAAAAACTGGCGGGCGCAGAAGGGCTTTTTGAAACTCAGTCCCACGCTCCACTTGCGATCGGCGGATTTACTGATGAAAAGACGCAATCGGTCAAATGGGCGATTGAGATTCCTTGGGCTTTAAGCTTTTTGGCCGACAACCGCTTTGACACCGTTGTAAAAGGACTGAATGACTTTCCAAGGGATGAGTGGCCTCCTCTGTTCATTCATACTTTGTTCAACGGCATGGTTTTTATCGGCAGCCTTTTGATTGTTTATGCCGCTATCGGTTTTATTTGGAGAAAAGTCATGAAAAAAGACCGCTTTCCCCGCTGGATGCTGGCCGTGTTTATAACCGGCGGCCCGCTCGCTTTGCTTGCAATCGAATTGGGCTGGGTGTTCGCTTGCACCGGAAGGCAGCCTTGGGTCATTTACCATATGCAGAAAACGTCCGAAGTAGTGACATCCTCCGGCTCGATCGGCATATTGTTTCTTTTGTTCTTTATCGTCTACATCATTTTAGGAGCAGCGGTGGTGTTCGTATTGCAATATTACTTTAAACGCCACCCTGTCGAAGAAGATTTAAAAAGCAGCTGAATGCACAAAAAAACAGAAGGGAAGTCATATGATGCAACTGGATGGAACAACAGATGCCCTGCTGGCTATTTCGATCGTCTGGGGATTTATATTTATCTACGCTGTGATGGCGTCAATGGATTTTGGAGCGGGATTTTGGTCGATGATCTATATGAATAAAAAACAGCTGAAAGCAACCAATATTGCAAACCGCTACCTTTCCCCGACCTGGGAAGTGACCAATGTTTTCATCGTCGGAATCGTCGTGGCCCTTTTCAGCTTTTTCCCGGGCGGCACTTTTGTGCTGGGAACGGTGCTTTTGCTTCCTGGCAGCATTATTTTATTGCTTTTGGCGATTCGAAGCGGATTTTTGGTCTTTTCGCACGCTGCAAAAGATTATGAAAGGGCGTTGACTTACGTTTCAGGGATCAGCGGCTTTATCATTCCGGCTGTTTTAATCCTTGTCTTGCCCGTGACACACGGCAACTTCGTATATCAGGTAGACGGAAACCACCAATTGGATTTTATTAATTTGTTTTTAAGCCCTCATGCCTATTCTTTTATGGGCTTTGCCATTTTCAGCACGCTGTTTCTGTCTTCATTGCTGCTGGCTGATTTTTCAAATGTAGCCGGAGAAAAAGACGCGTATCAGGTCTACCGCCGAAACGCTTTAATCACCGGCCCGCTCGCTTTGCTTATGTCATTCAGCATCATGATGACCATGAGGACGGAAGCCCGCTGGCTTTATACAAAAATGATGGACGGGCTTCCGTGGCTGATTTTATCGTTTTTGCTGTTTCTCGTCGCATTTGCGGCTTTGTTTCTGCCAAACAGACATAACAGCGACCGGCAGGGAAAGCCTCGCCTCGCCGTCATCGCCATTACGCTGCAGTATTTTACGGCGAGCTATGTGTACGGGAGAGCGCACCTTCCTTACATGGTCTATCCTGATGTCACGATTCAATCAGGCTTCACCGCGCCGGAGACATTCAGGGCGCTGTTCATCTCCTATATCGTCGGTTTTATTATTTTATTCCCCGGCTTTTATTATTTCTGGAAATTGTTCATGAAGGACAAGAGGTACATCAAACAGCATGAATAAGGTTAAGCTAAATGTGTACAACTTTTAAAGGGGGCCAAAATGATATGGAACAAAAAATACTGTGTGAAGTCAGCAACTGCACTTATTGGGGACAGGGAAACAAGTGCACAGCCGACGCCATTTATGTCGTCAGTCATGCTGAAGGTGAAAAAGCTTCTAATAGTGAAGAAACGGATTGTAAAACATTTAAACCTGAACATCATTAAAGCGGATGAATGAAGGAGGGACAGTCATGAATAAAGAGTCGCTGCTACAGGCTTTTTATCAGGAAATCCACGGGGCGGACGAAACCGCATTTCAAAAAGCCGCCTGCTCCTTCATGAACTTATGGGATTATGAATACGGCTGTCTGGACGGGCTGCCTGATCAAGCGGACCGGCTGATCGGACAGATCGTACACGAAGATTTGCTTTTGGGCGATTAAAGGAAAGGGCTGCTATTAAGGCAGCTCTTTTCATATTTTTAAAAAAACCGGCTTGAAAGCCGGTCCAAACGAGAAGGGAATAATGTACAGCTTTAATATACATGAGAAGCCTTCCATTTAACAAAGCTTGAAAATCTGGAAATCAGCGTTTAAAACAGCCTTTACTGTTTGAAAACATCTATTTTAGATGAATTCTCTCTTAAAACATGAGTATCCACTTCAAAGCCCATTCCCGGTTGGCTTGGAACCTGAATATAGCCGCCTTCGATGCGGATTTCCGGTTTTACGATATCCTCTTCCCAATACCTTGAGGATGAAGAAAGATCCCCGGGAATCAAAAACTGCGGAAGAGAACTCAGCGCAAGATTGTGTGCTCTTGAAATACCGGTTTCAAACATGCCGCCGCACCAGACAGGCATTTGATGTTCTTTGCAGATGTCATGGATTTTCAGAGCTTCTGTCAAACCGCCGACTCGGGACGGCTTAATATTGATAATTTTGCAGCTGCCGAGCTCGATTGCCTTTCGCGCATCATCAGCAGAACGGATGCTTTCGTCAAGACAAATTGATGTTTTGATATGTTTTTGCAGATGGCGGTGGTCTACGATATCATCATCCGCCAAAGGCTGTTCGATCATCATTAATTTAAATGCGTCAAGCTCTTTAATCCGGCTGATGTCTTTTAATTCATAAGAAGAGTTGGCATCCGCCATCAGCGGCACCTTCGGAAAATGCCGGCGTATTTCCTTTAAAAGCTCTATATCCTGCCCCGGCTGAATTTTGATTTTTATTCTTTGATAACCTTCTTTTACATATTGTTCAATTTCCTCAAGCATATCATCCAATGGAGCAAGACCGACGACGACCCCGGCAGGAACTTCTGTTTTTACTCCGCCCAGCGCCTCTCTTAAAGAGATCCCTTTTTTCCTGGCGTAAATGTCCCAAAAGGCGGCTTCAAGGCCGGCCTTTGCCATTCTGTTGCCTTTGAATCCGCGAAGCGTCTCGGGCACTTCTGAAGGGTGTGTGAATGATTCGCGCAGCACAGCCGGAATCAAAAAATCTTTTAGCATGTGGTAACATGTCTCCGTTGTTTCTTCTGTATACCACGGAGATGAAAAAGCGGATACTTCCCCCCAGCCTGTCACCCCTTCCCGGTCAGCAGCTTCTATGATGATAAACTTGCGATCCTGAAAGGTTTCCAAGCTTGATTTAAAAGGCTTTTTCAGCCGCATGCTGAGATGGTACAATGTCAGCTGTTTGATTTGAATCATGGCGCTCTCCTTCTACAATTGATGTCTCATCAGTTTATTCGAAGCATTTCTCGGCAGCTTGCCGACAAAATGAAAGGCTTTAGGCACTTTATAGGAAGCAAGCCGTTCTTTGCAAAAGTCGCTCAGCTCCTCTTCATCAACAGGGCTGGCGGCGACAAGATAGGCGTGGGGAACCTTTCCCCAAGTTTTGTCATCGACCCCTTTTACCCCCGCTTCCGCAACTTTGGGGTGTGACAGAAGAACGGCCTCGACTTCAGCCGGATAGATGTTTTCTCCCCCTGATATGATTAAGTCTGAACGCCTGTCCAGCACGTATAAAAATCCGTCAACGTCAAGATACCCGATATCACCGGTTTTAAACCAGCCATCATTGAATGAGGCTTTGTCTGCCGCCTCATTTTTTAAGTAGCCCTTCATAACGGTCGGCCCTTTTACGGTTATTTCTCCATGTTCTCCGGGTTGGCATTCCGTGCCGTTCTTTTCGATTTTAATGCTTGATGCAAACAGCGGCTTGCCGGCTGAACCGAGCTTTTCAATCGAGTATTCTGGGGCGAGGGTGGCAATCTGTGAGCACGTTTCAGTCATTCCGTATGACTGTACGACAGGCAGCCTCTTTCTTTTGCATTCCTCAAGGAGAGAAAGCGGAGCAGGCCCTCCGCCCAGTAACAGGCACCTTAATGATTCGGGGCGGCTGTCGACTTTTGCCGCAAGCCTTGACAGCATCGTCTGAACGACCGATGCAATCGTTACTTGATTGTCTTTGATCGAACGGAGAACTTCTTCCGCGTCAAACCTTTGATGTAAAACAACTGTCATTCCGTAAATGACCGATTTAAAAAGAGCCGATAAGCCGCTGATGTGGAAAAGCGGCAAGGCGATCAGCCAGCGATCGTGTTCTTGGAGCCCCAAATTCAAAGCGGATGAAACCGCGCTGAAATAATGGTTGGCAAATGTCTGCATAACCCCTTTCGGCCGTCCTGTCGTTCCGGACGTATACATAATTGTGGCTGCATCGTCCAAATGAATGCTCTCGATTTTCGTAACCGGAGGGGCGGCGGCGTTTTGAACGTCTTCAATGTCAACAGCGCGGGCCGGCTTGCCCTCTCTATGCTCTTCCAGGAAAGGCTGTTCTGTAAGCAATAGCTTTGCTTCCGAGTGTTCAATTTGATATGTTCGTTCGGCCATTGACAGCTTCGTATTCAGCAAAACGATGCGAACTCCGAGAATAAAACAGGCATGGACGGCGATAACCATCTCCAGCCGGTTGGTGAGAAGTACAGCTGTTGTATCCCCTTTCCTCAGACCAAAGCTCTTCAGCTGCCCGGCCGTTTTTTTTGCTTCATGAAATAATTGATTAAAAGTCAGCTTGTGATCCCCCTGAATCACAGCCATCCTGTCAGGAGTCAGCTCTGCTCGCTGTTTAAGCCAATTCGGATGGTCCATCAGCATATCATCATCTCCAAAAAATATCTTGAATGATAAAAGAAACAGCTCAGTCGCACTAAGCTGTTTCTCTCTTCCGTCTTTTAAGGAAAACGCGGGAACTGTCCGAAATCTGGACGGCGTTTTTCTTTAAACGCATCGCGGCCTTCTTTCGCTTCATCTGTTGTGTAATAAAGCAGTGTCGCATCTCCGGCAAACTGCTGGATGCCGGCAAGCCCGTCCGTGTCGGCATTAAAGGCCGCTTTAAGAAATCTGAGTGCTGTCGGGCTTTTCTCAAGCATTTCTTCACACCATTGAATCGTTTCTTCTTCAAGCTTTTCAAGCGGTACAACCGTATTGACAAGGCCCATTTCCTTAGCTTCCTGAGCGTTGTATTGACGGCACAGATACCAGATTTCACGCGCTTTTTTATGACCGACGATACGCGCCAGATAGCCTGATCCGTAGCCTGCATCAAAGCTGCCGACTTTCGGCCCTGTTTGTCCGAAAATTGCGTTGTCTGCAGCAATCGTCAAATCGCATACGATGTGGAGCACATGGCCGCCGCCAATCGCATAGCCTGACACCATCGCAACAACAGGCTTCGGAATGACGCGGATCAGCCGCTGAAGATCAAGAACGTTCAGACGTGGAATCTCGTCTTCGCCAACATAGCCGCCGTGTCCTCTTACCTTCTGGTCTCCTCCTGAACAAAACGCTTTATCGCCGGCCCCTGCAAGGATAATGACACCGATATTGGCATCATCCCGTGCATATGCAAACGCATCGATCAGTTCAGAAACCGTTTTTGGACGAAATGCGTTATGTACCTCAGGGCGATTGATCGTGATTTTGGCGATGCCGTTATATGTTTCATATAATACATCTTCGTATTGACGTTCGCTTTTCCATTCTACAGTCATAGATGTGTACCTCCTATTTTAAAATAAATTCACTTACTATTTTACCAAAAAAATCGGGCTCTTCCACATGAACCGCATGACCGGTATGTTCAACAATCTCGAGGCGGGCAGTTGGAATTCGCTTTGCCATGCTTTCATTGATCGCGATAAATTTCCGATCCAGGCTCCCCGCAATGAGAAGCACCGGATCATCGATTCCGCTCAATCTGTTCCACCAGGACGGCTGTGATCCGGTTCCCATTCCGATTAAGCTGCCTCGAAGCCCGACCGGATTGTTGTTCAGACGTTCTTCACGCACTTTTTTTCTTTTCGAAGGGTCCATTGACAGCTGGGATGCAAACAGCGGAATGCCTTCCCAATAATCTACGAAAGACTCGATTCCTTCTTCAAGTATCCGTCTGCTGAGCCGGCTGTCCTGCTCCCTGCGCATTTTTCTTTCTTCCGGCGAATCAAGCCCCGGAGAACTGCTTTCCAGCACAAGACCGGACACACGCTCCGGATGAATCATCGCCACTGATAAGGCAAGCCGGCCGCCCATTGAATAACCGATGAGGTAAGCCTGTTTCACATTTAACTGATCAAAAATCTCGATCAGATCGGCTGCCTGCTTCTCTGTTGTGTAGCGGCTGCTGTCTGCCGGCGAGTCTGTTCCGCCGTGTCCGAGCAGGTTCAGCTTGATCAGACGCAGCCCCTGAAAATAGCCGTCTATCCCGTCCCATGTTGCCGCACTTCCTGTAAAGCCATGCAAAAACACCGCCGTTTTTTCCGCAGACAGGCCATTGTCTTCTATTTTATAGGAAACGCCGTCTTTCAGTGTTAATTTCAAAACGGCCACTCTTTTCTTATTTCATACATTGCGGAATCAAGCATTCGGCGATGCTGCTCTACACGATCATCGCGCTTCGTTTTCACCTCAATGATATCCAAGCCGCGGCGGTTGACGGAGGACAAATACGCATCGGCAAAATGAGCGGATGACTCAGGGCATACATAGCGTCCCCCATACAGCTTGGCGGCATGCTCGAATTCGAGCCCCGTCGGCGTTCCGAACAAGAGCTCGAAGTACCTTTCTTCAGCAGATTGGGGAAGAAATGAGAAAATGCCGCCGCCGTCATTGTTGACGAGAACGACAGTCAGCGGAATGTCGAGCGTTTTGCTGACAAGAAGGCCGTTTAAATCGTGATAAAAAGACAGATCGCCGATGACAAGAGTTACCGGTTCTTTCGTTGCGGCATATATGCCCAGCGCAGTCGAGACAACGCCGTCAATCCCGTTTGCCCCTCTATTGGCGAAAATCCGGAATGATCGCTCCTGATTTTCAAAAAATGTATCCGCATCGCGGATCGGCATGCTGTTTCCGACAAACAGGGAACTGTTTTCCGGAATCAAATGCTGCAGGTTCCGGTAGATATTTCCTTCAAAGGTAAGATCCTCAGCTTCAAGATTTCTTAAAAGAGCTCGGAAGCGGCTGTTGGCAAACCGCCATTTCTCCAGCCAGCTGTCTGATCTTTTTTCTGAATGGACAGCGGAAGCCACAGCAGCCGCAATCTCTTCTTCCGCGCAATGCAGCATATGTGCACTGAGCTGAGTCGGATCGCGCCACCCTCCATCTGGGTCAACAACGATTTGCCTGATGCTCGGATTTTGCTTTAGCAGCTGAAAAAGCGGCTTTGAAACCGGCATCGCGCCGAAGCGGATGACTAGCTCAGGCATGAGCTCCCGTTTCAGCTGTTCTTCTTTCAATAATGAATCGTATCCATCGATGATGGTTTCTTTTGAATGGCTGCCGTTTCTCAAGTTTGAAAGCGGGTCAGCCAAAATCGGATATCCCGCTGCCTGAGAGAGAGATACAATATGTGCTTTGGCGTTATCATCTTGCAGCTCTCCGCAGACGATCATGCCTTTTTCCGTCTCTTTGATCAGAGCGCTCAGCGCTTCAAGCTGATGCCGGTCAGCACGAAAGCGGCCGCTTTCAACCGCCACATGACTGCCGTTTCTCAACCTTTGAAACGGTTCATCCTCAAGGTTCGGCATGAGCGGCTCTCTCAGCGGAAAGTTGATATGCACGGGTCCGCGCGGCGCTTTTTTGGCTTCTCCGGCTGCGCGTGCTGCCAAAGAACGGATGTACGCCAGCATTTCGGGATGACTGTCAGGCAAAGCCGAGTCTGTGAAAAACTTAACAAAGTTTCCGAATAAGAATTGCTGATCAATCGCCTGAGGTGCTCCTACTTCTCTCAGTTCATGCGGCCGATCAGCCGTTAAGATGATAAGCGGTATTCTTGAATAATGAGCTTCGATCACAGCCGGGTAGAAATTCGCCGCAGCTGTTCCGGATGTACAGATCAATGCGACAGGCTTCCGCATAGCTTTTGCCATGCCCATTGCAAAAAACGCAGCGGATCTTTCATCCACATGAATATGAACATTGATGTCCGGATGACTCGCGGCCAAAATCGCAAGGGGCGTCGATCTTGATCCCGGGCAGATAACCGCTTCTGTCACGCCTGCAAGAGAAAGCTCATCAATAAAATTCCCTATATATTTTGTAATTGGATTTTCAGTCAACGGATATCGCCTCCAAGTGCAGACAGCATCGGCTTCATCTTAATTTGCGTTTCTTCGTATTCCATATGAGGATCGGAATCAGCCACAACCCCGCAGCCGGCAAAAATTCTGGCCTCTTTTGAATCGATAAGTCCTGACCTGATCGCCACCGCAAATTCCCCATTGCCGGACATGTCGATCCAGCCCGCCGGTGCCGCATACCAGCCCCTTGACATCGGCTCCAACACTCTGATGACCTCAATCGCTTTTTGCTGAGGCGCTCCTCCAAGTGCAGGAGTTGGATGAAGCTTCTCGATTAAATCAAAAAGCGAGGACTCCGCATTCATTTTGCCGACAATCGGCGTATACAAATGCTGCACATTTTTTGTTTTGTATAGTCCCGGCTTGGCCGGCTTTTTGATATTGCTGCAATTTGACAATAGCGCCTGATGGATCATATTGACGACAATGTCGTGTTCGATAAGGTTTTTTTCATCGTTTAACAGCTCAAGACCGAGCATCCGGTCCTCCTGCTCACTTTCGCCTCTCTTGATTGAACCGGCAAGGCAGGTCGACAGCACGTTGTCTCCGTCTTTTTTGACCAGTCGTTCAGGTGACGCGCCGACAAAACTTTTGCCGTTTTCTTCAATAGCGAATATATAGCTCGTTTTTTGTTCAGACATCAGATTGAATAATACTCTGTGAAGTTCGACTGGCTGGTCGAACGTTAAAAGGATCTCTCTGGCGAGCACAACTTTATCGTACTTCCCGTTTTTAATGTCGTCAGTCGCCCGCCGGACCGCTTCAAGCCATTCAGGAACATCAAGCTCCTCCTTGGCGGTAAATCGCGCATGACCGTTTTCGGGATAACGGGAAGCGTCCGCCTTGATCAGCTGTGAAGCAGCGCCCTTTATTTCTTCAAGTACTTTGCGCACATCCTCTTCAGGAGCCTTCCATCTATTGACCGTAATGAACGTTTCCTCTCCGTCCTGTGTCAGCATAGCGGTAGGAATAAAAAAAGCGCCTTCCTGGTAGCCGTTCCAATGCTGCTTGCGATCTTCCAGCGGATCAAATGAAAAACCGCCAAACAGCAATGGCCCCACCGCTGCCTGACTCGTGCATTGATCTTCGTGGAAGTGAAAGGTTTTCTCTTTTAAGCGCTCCCATTTTTCATGTACAGCCTGATAACGTCCGGCATCCTTCAGGTCTGTGGAAACCGAAATTTCCTTTCCCAATCCGACAAGCGTCAGTCCGCCGTCAGGATCAGACCAGAAGAACCGTTTCCCGGCAAATTGTTCTTCCCCATTTATGAAAAAGGAAAGAGCATCTATGCTCTCAATTTTTCTGGAATAACTTATTAAAACAGCATGGTTGACTTTTTTGACGATGTTTAATGCTTCAGGCGCTTCCCTTAGGAAAGTGCGCTGCACTGTTGTCACCATGATACATTCCTCCAAAATCCGTAAAATGCTTTTATAACCATACACCTGTGAACGGTATGTGTCAACAAAACGACACTTTATTAACAACTGCCCTTACCTATTATAAACGTAATCGGCCGATTGAAAAAGACAAGGTCATTTAATATTTTTGAATTGCTGGACGGCCGCTTTTTTTCTAACAATATCACCCATTATATTGACACCTTTTTTAACTTTTTCTAAACTTAGTATGGACGTGTACGTATTAAAACTAAAGGAGTCATACTATATGCAGCATCAATCACTTTCAGGGAGTGTTTCTGAAATAAAGCCGGAAAAATGGCGCGTATGGTGGATGTTAACAAGACCCCATACACTGACAGCAGCCTTTGTCCCTGTAACGCTCGGGACCGTAATGTCCCTTGAATCGGGAAAAATTGATATCTGGCTGTTTTTAGCTATGCTGGCCGCATCAATATTAATTCAAATCGGAACGAACTTATTCAATGAGTATTTTGATTTTGTACGAGGACTTGATAATGAAAACTCGGTCGGCATCGGCGGTGCTATCGTCCGCTATGGAATGAAGCCAAAGACGGTATTATACCTGGCATACGGACTTTTTGGAGCAGCCGTTTTACTCGGCCTGTACATCTGCGCTTCTTCAAGCTGGTGGCTTGCGTTGATCGGATTGGTATGCATGGCCGTCGGCTATCTTTATACGGGCGGACCGTTTCCAATCTCCTATACGCCGTTCGGTGAAATTATGTCGGGCGTTTTTATGGGAATGGTCATCATTCTGATTTCATATTATATTCAGACTGGCGGGCTGACTTGGAACGTCTTTCTGATCTCCCTTCCGATTACGATTTTAGTCGGAGGCATCAATCTTTCCAATAATATCCGCGATATGGTCGGAGATAAAGAAAACGGAAGGAAGACGCTGCCGATTTTGGCTGGAAGAAAAAATGCCGTACAGATTTTGAGCTGGGTTTTTGCTGTTTCCTATATATTGATCGGTATATACATCGGCTTTGAGATCGTTTCTCTGTGGAGCTGTATTGTTCTATTAAGCCTGCCGAAACCGATTAAAGCCATCCAGGAGTTCAAGGAAAAAGAAAAACCGGCGGATCTGATGGTCGCCATGAAATCAACGGCGCAGACAAACACCTTTTTCGGCCTTTTGCTCGCCATTGCCCTGCTCATTCAGTATATTTTTTAAAAAAGGAGCCTTTATGGCTCTTTTTTTTGCTTTTATTTACAAGAAAGTTCTGTTTGAATTCGTTCATACTAAAAACGCGAGCACTTTAAAGAAACGAGGCGATGCATGTGCTAACAAAAGAACAGTTGACAAAACTCGAAAATGAACTGAAAGCCGGGAAAGAACAGATCGTCAGCCGCTTTAAAGAAAACGGACATTTTGGCATCGATGTGACGCATCCGTTCAACTCGACGGGCGATCTTTCGGCTTATGACAACCATCCAGGAGATGAAGGTACAGAACTGTACGAACGCGAAAAAGATCTTGCTCTTTTTGAACATGAAAGAGAGCATTTGCACGATATCGAACATGCTCTGGCTTTGATCGAAAAAGGAACATACGGCCGCTGTGAGGTATGCGGAAAGGATATCCCGTATGAAAGGCTGTCCGTACTGCCAACCGCAACGACATGCAGCGAACATTCGTCAACCGTCTCCGTTTCAAAAGACCGTCCGATTGAAGAAGAAGTGCTGAACCCCCCGTTCGGACATTTTGAAAAAGACGAAGACGACGAAAACGTCGCATACGATTCAGAAGACGCTTACCAGGACGTCGAACGCTACGGCAATTCTGAAACACCTCAGGATCTGGCCGTTCCGCCGCTTTCATACAGGCAGATGTACATGGAATATGAAGAGCCGCTCGGATATGTCGAAGATTACGAAAACTATGCCGCAACAGACATTACCGGAAAAGAAGTAACCGTCTACCCGACGAAAGAACACGAAAAATATGAAGACCTTCTTGATGAAGAAGGCATCATGACCTCTTTCGGTGATCTCCCGGCTTATGAAAAGGATCCTTATACTGAAGAAGACTAAGCCCCGCGGGTCAGGGGCTTAGCGTTTTTAAATTCGGCGGTGATACGGCTCAATTTTCCAAATGTCTTCCGCATACTCCCTGATCGTGCGGTCACTTGAAAAATATCCGGCATGCGCGATGTTTGTGACGGCTTTTTCGGCCCAAAAACGCTTATTCAAGTAGTCTTTTTGAATCCGTTCCTGCGCTTCAATATAAGAAGCAAAATCTTTTAAAACAAAGTATTCATCATTATAAGCGATCAGCGAGTCATAAATCGGCTCAAATTCGCCGGCTTCCCCTTCGAAAAAACCATTGATCAGCTGATCGGCCGTTTGTCTGATCCTTGCATCATGCTGATAGTATTCCCTTGACAGATAGCCGCCTTTTTCAGTGTAGTTCAGCACTTCATCCGCCTTTAAACCGAACGTGTAAATACACTCTGGCCCCACCCTCTCAAGCATTTCAATATTGGCGCCGTCATGCGTGCCGATCGTCAAAGCCCCATTGATCATGAACTTCATGTTTCCTGTACCGGAGGCTTCTTTGCTTGCCGCAGATATTTGCTCGCTGACATCTGACGCCGGAAAGATACGCTCGGCGGTTGATACCCGGTAATTTTCCAGAAAGATGACATTGATCGATTGTCTGACATCCGGATCATGATTGATTTTATCTGCGACTGAATGGATCAGCTTGATCACCTTTTTGGCATAATGATAAGTCGGCGATGCTTTTGCCCCGAAAATAAATGTTTGCGGATAAATGGCAAAGCCTTTGTCTTCCTTCAGCCTGTTGTACAAATACATGATATGGAGCACATTTAAAAGCTGGCGCTTATAAGCGTGGAGACGCTTGACTTGAACATCGAAGATGCTGTCAGGATTAATGGCGAATCCGATGCTGCCTTTCATCATGTCTGCCAAAAGCTGCTTTCGTTCCCTTTTGATGCGCTGAAATGCTTCAAGAAACGCGGAATCGTGCACAAACGGACGAAGATCCAAGAGGCTTTCCGGTTCTTTCAGCCACCTGTCTCCTATCGCTTCAGTTATCAGGTTCGCCAGCGGCGGATTTGCCTTTAACAGCCACCTTCTATGTGAGATGCCATTCGTTTTATTATTGAATTTAAAAGGGAATACAGAATAAAAGTCGTTCATTTCCCGCTCTTTTAATATGGTTGAATGAATGTTGGCTACGCCGTTAACACTGTAGCTTCCGACGATCGCCAGATGGGCCATTTTCACTTCGCCGTGGGCGATGACGGCTAGCTTTTCGATCCTTCCCCATTCACCCGGGTATTTTTCCCACAGCCAGCCGCAAAACTGCTCATTGATCTCCTCAATGATCATAAAAATTCTCGGCAGAAGCGGTTGAATTAAATCGATCCTCCATTTTTCCAGCGCTTCGGCAAGCGTCGTATGATTCGTATATGAAATCGTATGTACGGTAACATGCCACGCTTCATCCCACGTCATTTTTTCTTCATCAAGCAAAATTCTCATCAATTCCGGCACAGCCAGAGCGGGGTGGGTGTCATTGATATGGATCGCAACTTTTTGATGAAAATCATGGAGTGACGGGTGATTTTTCTTATAGCATTTCACAATGCTTTGCAGGCTTGCCGATACTAAAAAATATTGCTGTTTCAAACGGAGAATCTTGCCTTCGTCATGCGTGTCATCCGGATACAGGCATTCAGATACAGCTTCTGTCTCGCGCTTATACTTCAAAATATTCGGTTCATGATGGAGCGAGCAAGGCTCCGCATTCCACAGCCGGAGGGTATTGACCGTCTCGGTCTCATAGCCGATGATCGGAATGTCGTAAGGCACGGCTGTCATCACTTCCGCTTCTTCCTGCCAAAAGCGGAGGCGCCCTCCTTCCTGCGCCATCTTGACCCGCCCGCCGAAACGAACACAAACAGCCTGATCGGCGTTGCGGATTTCCCAGACGTACCCATGTTTGAGCCATTGTTCAGGCAGTTCGACTTGATGACCGTCAACGATTTTTTGTTCGAAAAAGCCATGCTTGTAGCGAATCCCCATCCCATGCCCGGGAAGGTCGAGCGAAGCCAGTGAATCCAAAAAGCACGCCGCGAGCCTGCCCAATCCGCCATTGCCAAGGCCTGCATCCATTTCGGCCTCTTCGATGTCTTCAAGACAAATGCCAAGCTCGGAAAGACCTTCTTGGACAACTTCACGGACGCCGAGGTTGAGCAGGTTTTGGCCGAGCAGTCTGCCCAGAAGAAATTCAATCGATAAATAATAGGTCTGTTTATTTTGGTTGGAGCGGCTCCTTTCATTGGTCCTGATCCAGTTTGCGCTGATATGTTCCCTGACCATGATGCCGAGCGTCTGATACTGGTCAAGCGTAGAAGAGTCCCGAAAGCTTTTTCCGCACAACCGTTCAAGACGCTTCAAAAAGCATTGTTTAAAGCCTTCTTTACACGAGAACATGGCGCTTCCCCCTTTATCTCCCGGCTGTATAACTGCTGATACTGACGGGCTGACAAAGCCCAGCTGACATCATGTGTCATGGCTTTTTGAACGATGCTGCCCCATTCTTCTTTCCGGTGATATATAGACAGTGCTCTTTTAATCGTATACTTCATATCATGGGCGTTAAAATGGGCGAACGTAAAACCGTTGCCTTCACCGTTTGTTTCCTGGTAAGCGGTCACTGTATCGTGAAGCCCGCCTGTTTCCCTGACAACCGGAACCGCTCCGTATCTAAGGGCAATCAGCTGCCCAAGACCGCACGGCTCGAATTTTGAAGGCATCAGGAAAAGATCGCTGCCGGCATAAATCTTGCGGCTGAGCGGTTCATGAAAACCGATATACGCCTTGCACCGCTCCGGAAAAGCCTGCTCCATATAGCGAAAATAATTTTCATATTCCGCTTCTCCGGTTCCTAAAACGAGCAGCTGCATGTCTTCTTCTTGAAACAGTTCGTGCAATACCCGCTTGATCAAATCGATGCCTTTTTGCTTCGTCAGCCTTGTCACCATGCTGATGAGCGGAATGTCTTCATTCACCGGCAGACCGAATGTCTTCTGGATCACAGCTTTATTTTTCCGTTTTCCGTCACGGTTGACGGCATCGTAATGATAATCGATGTGAGGATCATTTAAAGGGTCGTACAGCTCATCATCAATCCCGTTTAAAATGCCGGTCAGCACATCCTTCTTGTCTGCCAGCACCCCTTCAAGCCGCTCGCCGTAGTATGGAGTCAAAATTTCATTGCTGTACGTCGGACTGACCGTTGTCACCTGATCAGCGGCAATAATGCCGCCTTTCATATAATTGATGTGTCCATAAAACTCGAGCTTTTCCGTTGTGAAGTGGGAAATGTCAAGGCCGAGCAAGTCATGGACCGCTTCCTTCGGAAAAATTCCCTGAAATTGAAGGTTATGAATGGTGAATACGCTTTTCATGCGCTGATAGAACGGTTTTTTTTGATATTCCTCTTTTAATAAATAATTGATCATCCCTGCGTGCCAATCATGGGTATGGATGACATCAGCATCAAAATTCAGCGCGTATAATGCTTCCAAAACGGCCCGCGAGAAAAAAGCAAACCGTTCTCCATCATCATAATGGCCGTAGAGGGAATCCCGGTTAAAATAATACTCATGATCTAGAAAATAATAAGAAATTCCGTCATGTTCAAGGTGTTCAATGCCGCAAAACTGCCTGCGCCACCCGACGCGAACTTCGCATTCAGCCGTTTTAACCATCCTTCTTCTGAAATCTTCCGCAATCAAGCTGTATTTCGGCATCATGACAGCCGTTTCTATTCCTAAAAGGGCGAGTTCTTTCGGGAGCGCACCGGCGACATCGGCGAGCCCGCCTGATTTAACAAACGGCACACATTCAGAGACAGCGAATAAGACTTTCAAGAGTTCATCAGCGCTCCTTGTACGGCTCCTTTTTTTATGATGAAAGGGAGGCTCATAGTGCCGGACATTTCGATATGATGGCCGATTTTGACATCCTTGTCGCAAATGACGTGCTCCAGCCGGCAGTTTTCTCCAATCCTTGTTTTTTGCATAATCACGCTGTTTTTAATGATCGTTCCTTTTCCTACGTGAACTCCTCTGAACAAGACCGAATTCTCAACTTCACCTTCGATGACGCAGCCGTTAGCGATAATCGATTGCTTTACCCTGCTGTTTTTAGCGTATTTTACAGGAGGATCGTTTTTTATTTTTGTGTAGACAGGCTGGCCCATATGAAAGATTTGCTCCCGAAACACGGGCTGAATGAGGTTCAAACTATGAAAGAGATAGCTTTCCGGGGAATCGATCACGGCGGTATACCCCGAATGCTCATAGCTGTTGACGGATAGCGAACCACGCTCTTTCCGGCAGACTTCCTCAAAAGATTGCGCTCCTCCGGCGCAATGCCCTTCAACCATCTCTCTCAACAGACTTTTTTTCGTGACATACAAACCTAAAGGTTTTCCTTCTTGACAAACTTCAGTCAGATCACACCCGGATTCAAGGTGCTGTTTGAGCACTTCTTGAAAAGGAATGTGGCAGACCGTATAGCTGTTTGCCACAGCAGCATATGGCTGAGTACTTCTTTGAAAATAATCGAGATGCTCGGCAAATTGCCGAAACGAACCAAGCCCGACATGCTCGTCATGGGGAATCGAAGACGGAAGAAAGAAAAGACCGTCCCTTTTCCTGTTTAAATCCCACTCTTTTCCCGATCCTAAATGATCCATCAAGGAACGGTACGGAGACTTGGAAAATACAGCGACACTCCGAATGCCTGCATGAACCATTCCTGACAATGCAAAATCGATCAGCCGGTACCTTCCTGCAAATGGAACGGCTCCGATCGAACGTCCGGCCGTTAAATCCTGAAGAGAGTGCTGGTTGACAGCTGCATCAATAATTCCCAGCATTTGTTTATTCATTGGCACCATCCGCCTCTCCGTGTTGTTTAAACAACCTTATGTTTTTTGACATATTCCTCTGTGATCAGCAGGACTTCGCCATCTTCCGCCTTCGCGTGAAAACCGTCCGGAATTCGAATTCCTGCCGATACAATAGCATTTTCGATCTCAACATGCTCTCCAATAGAAACGTCATGCATCACGACTGAACGTTTGATTGCGGAATGTCTGCCGATTGCAACGCGCTGAAAGATAACCGAACGGGTGACAGCCCCATATACGGCGCACCCTTCGCTAATGAGCGATTCTTTGATGTCCGCCTGCTCGGCAACAAACTGCGGCGGTAGGTTCGGAGCGACGGAATAAATCCGCCAGTTCCGTTCGAACAGGTCAAGTGGAGGATGATCTCCAAGCAGATCCATATTAGCTTCCCATAAACTTCTGACCGTACCGACATCCTTCCAGTACCCTTTAAACGGATAAGCGTTCAGCTGCTTCTTTTCCTCGAGAAGAGCCGGTATGATATCTTTACCGAAATCGTGGCTTGAGCCGGATTTTTTTTCATCGCGTTCAAGCGCCTCTTCAAGCACGCTCCATTTGAAAACGTAGACACCCATCGATGCCAAGTTGCTCTTCGGGTATTTCGGCTTTTCCTCAAAGCTTGTAATCTCCATCTTGTCATTCGTATGAAGGATACCGAAACGGCCGGCTTCTGCCCAGCTCACTTCGATGACGGCAATGGTGGCGTCAGCCTGTTTCTCCACGTGGTATTCGAGCATTTTTCCGTAATCCATTTTGTAGATATGATCTCCTGATAGGATGAGTACATGTTCAGGCTGAAGCTCTTTTAAAAAATGGCGGTTTTCATAAATCGCGCTTGCCGTTCCTTTGTACCACTTCACTTCTGACGCTTCTGCATAAGGGGACAAAATGGAGACCCCGCCGTCATTGCGGTCAAGATCCCATGGCTCGCCGATGCCGATATATGAGTTTAATAAAAGCGGTTGGTATTGAGTCAGCACACCGACATGATGAATTCCCGAGTTGGCGCAGTTGCTGAGGGCAAAATCGATGATTCTGTACTTGCCGCCAAATGGAACGGCCGGTTTTGCGAGGTTTTTCGTTAAGGCATTCAGCCTGCTTCCCTTGCCGCCAGCCAAAAGCATAGCCACACATTGTTCTTTCATCCCTTTTTCGCTCCTCTCTTTTTGACTGCTCTGAAAACCGCAGCTCCCAGCGGAGGGACTGTCATGCTGATGCTGTATGGTTTGCCATGCAGAACGCCTGCTTTTGCTTGAAGGCGTTTCGGGTTGATTTGGTGTGAACCTCCGTATTTTGCATCATCGCTGTTAAGCACTTCGATATATCCGGTTTGAAAAGGGACGCCGACCTGATATTCGTGATAAACGGAAGGCGTAAAATTGCAGACGATAATCAACGCTTCACCGGGCTGTTTTCCATAGCGGATAAACGATACAATCGACTGTTCCGCATTGTTGACGTCAATCCACTCGAATCCTTGCTGCCGATGATCATTTTCATACAGAATACGGCTTTTTTTGTAGAGGTGAAGAGCCTCCTTTGTAAACATCCGGGCCTTGCGGTGCATGTCAAAATCGTCCAAGAACCAATCGAGCTCTTCTTCGTCTTTCCATTCATCAAATTGAGCAAACTCACCGCCCATAAAGAGAAGTTTTTTTCCCGGGTGCAGCGTAAAATAACTGATCAGCAGGCGGTACTGGGCGAATTTCTGCCAGTAATCGCCGGGCATCTTATGAAGCAGAGACTTTTTGCCGTATACCACTTCATCATGGGAGAACGGCAGGATGTAATTTTCTGAGTAGGCATACATTAAGGAGAATGAAACAAGATGATGCAGGTGTTTTCTTTGTTCTGGGGAAGCTTCCATATAGGTTAATACATCGTTCATCCAACCCATATTCCACTTATAATTAAACCCGAGACCGCCTGCATAGGTCGGATGCGTCACAAGCGGCCAGTCTGTGGAGTCCTCAGCAATCATTAAAAAGTGGGGATCTTTTGCAAAAACCTGTTCATTTAAAGTTTGAATAAATTCGACGGCAAAGCCGTTCGCTTCAGCCTGAGGACGGTTTGGCCAATACAGGAGGTTTGCAACTGCATCGACTCGAAATCCATCTATGTGATACATCTCGATCCAATACAACGCATTCGAGATTAAAAAACTGCGAACTTCTCGTTTTCCGAGGTCAAAATTGGCGGTCCCCCATTCCCAATTTTCCCTGTCATGCTCATGTGAATATTCATACAGCGGCATACCGTCAAACAAATACAAGCCGTGGTCATCTTTGCAGAAATGGCCGGGAACCCAATCCATAATGACGCCGATTTCATGCTGATGGCACTGGTCGATAAAATACATCAAGTCATGCGGTTCGCCATATCTGCTCGTCGGACTGTAGTACCCCGTTGTCTGATAGCCCCATGAACGGTCAAACGGGTGCTCTGTCAACGGCATCAGCTCGATATGTGTGAATCCGTGTTCTTTAACGTAAGGAATGACTGTTTCGCTCAGTTCCCGGTATGTGAAAAAACGCCCATCCGCTTTCTTTTTCCACGAACCGACATGAAGCTCGTAGATGGAAATCGGTTTTTCATATACGTTTTTTTGTTTCTTTTTCTTTTGCCACTTTCGGTCGCCCCATGGGTATCCGGCCAATTGATAAGTGATCGATGCCGTTTTCGGCCTGACTTCAGAAAAAAAAGCATAGGGATCGGCCTTCAATTTTGTTTCATTTGCGGCTGTGATCATTTCATATTTATACAGCTCCCCTTCTCCGATGCCGGGGATAAACAGTTCCCATATGCCTTCCTGATGACGCTTCTCCATTTGATGCCGGGCACCGGACCAGCCGTTAAACGTTCCGGCGATTCGAACTTCCTTCGCATGAGGGGCCCAAACACAGAAGCGAAAACCTTGGCGACCGTCCTGTTCCATTTGATGAGCGCCGAAAAATCTGTAGCATTCATAAAGCCGACCGTCATGAAAGAGATGCGCTTTAATATCCGAGGCACTCACACCAGCCATTGATTTCATCCTTTCTGCCACTATATTTAAAGATTACTCTTTTATTCGCATAATATGGCTTGATCCCTTTCATGAAAGCGCTTCTTTTTATTGACAAAGTTCAACAATATCCTTTTTGAACATTGACTGAAGTCATACAGGCATAAAAAAACTCCGCATCATAATGATGCAGAGTTTAACATGATGACCCGTACGGGATTCGAACCCGTGTTACCGCCGTGAAAGGGCGGTGTCTTAACCACTTGACCAACGGGCCTTATTAAAAAAATGGCGGAGAAGGAGGGATTTGAACCCTCGCGCCGCTTACGCGACCTACACCCTTAGCAGGGGCGCCTCTTCAGCCACTTGAGTACTTCTCCATGGCTCCGCAGGCAGGATTCGAACCTGCGACCGATCGGTTAACAGCCGATAGCTCTACCACTGAGCTACTGCGGAATATCATGGTGGGCCTGAATGGACTCGAACCATCGACCTCACGCTTATCAGGCGTGCGCTCTAACCAGCTGAGCTACAGGCCCATGATATGCAAATGGAGCGGGTGATGGGAATCGAACCCACGACATCAGCTTGGAAGGCTGAGGTTTTACCACTAAACTACACCCGCATTTCGCATGGGGCGGTTGATGGGAATCGAACCCACGAATGCCAGAGCCACAATCTGGTGCGTTAACCACTTCGCCACAACCGCCGCAATATATAAAATTGTAAAATGGTGGCTCGGGACGGAATCGAACCGCCGACACACGGATTTTCAGTCCGTTGCTCTACCAACTGAGCTACCGAGCCTTTATTAAATGGCGGTCCGGACGGGACTCGAACCCGCGACCTCCTGCGTGACAGGCAGGCATTCTAACCAACTGAACTACCGGACCATTTTGGCAATGAATTTAAATTTGGTTGCGGGGGCAGGATTTGAACCTGCGACCTTCGGGTTATGAGCCCGACGAGCTACCGAACTGCTCCACCCCGCGATGATCAAAACAATAATAGATATATGGCGGAGGAAGAGGGATTCGAACCCCCGCGGGCTTTGACACCCCTGTCGGTTTTCAAGACCGATCCCTTCAGCCAGACTTGGGTATTCCTCCGTAACAATGGTGGACCTTGTAGGACTCGAACCTACGACCGGACGGTTATGAGCCGTCTGCTCTAACCAACTGAGCTAAAGGTCCTTTAATAGCGGCGGAGGGAATCGAACCCCCGACCTCACGGGTATGAACCGTACGCTCTAGCCAGCTGAGCTACACCGCCATGGTGAATATTAAAGATAACAAAGTGGAGCCTAGCGGGATCGAACCGCTGACCTCCTGCGTGCAAAGCAGGCGCTCTCCCAGCTGAGCTAAGGCCCCAAATAATGGTCGGGAAGACAGGATTCGAACCTGCGACCCCATGGTCCCAAACCATGTGCTCTACCAAGCTGAGCTACTTCCCGTTATATAATGGCGCGCCCGAGAGGAGTCGAACCCCTAACCTTTTGATCCGTAGTCAAACGCTCTATCCAATTGAGCTACGGGCGCATAGATGATCAAGCGGAAGACGGGATTCGAACCCGCGACCCCCACCTTGGCAAGGTGGTGTTCTACCACTGAACTACTTCCGCAAAATAGATTGGCAATGCGGATGAAGGGACTTGAACCCCCACGTCTTTAAAAGACACTAGAGCCTGATTCTAGCGCGTCTGCCAATTCCGCCACATCCGCATGAAAATGGTGAGCCATGAAGGACTCGAACCTTCGACCCTCTGATTAAAAGTCAGATGCTCTACCAACTGAGCTAATGGCTCCAATACTGCAATGAAA